>NZ_CP180409.1:0-2837546 GCF_047716755.1 Sulfurimonas iocasae | reverse complement strand
TAAAACCTTATTTAATTATTTATATGTGAATATTACCACCCATTTACATAAAATGCGGTTAAAGTAATGTGAATAACTAAAAAATATTAATGTGAATATCTCATAATTAATATGTTTGAAGTATATATTACATAGCTTTTTAATATAATGATAAAAATTAATAAATGGAAAAAAATGACAATACTTGGAATTGACCCTGGAACAAGAAATATGGGTTATGCACTTATATCTTTAGAACGTGGAAAAATCTCTCTCCTTGAAGCTGGTCTAATAAAGATGAAAGCTGAAAGTTTGCAGTTTCAGATTCCACAAATGGCAGAAGGTATAGATACTATATTTAAAAAACATAAGATAGATGAAGTTGCTATGGAAGATATTTTTTATGCTCATAATCCAGCAACTACAATTAAACTTGCTCAGTTTCGTGGAGCTATTATGTTAAAACTTTTAGAAGTTCATGGTGAATTTTATGAATATACAGCACTTCAAGTAAAAAAAGCTCTTACAGGAAAAGCAAAAGCTGCAAAGGAACAAGTTGCTTTTATGGTGAAGAGACTTCTGAATATTAAAAAAGAGATAAAGCCATTAGATATTTCAGATGCTATGGCAGTTGCTATAACACACTCACAAAGAGTTAGTTTTCGTAAATAAAATACTTTGACTCATCTTGCGGTATATCAAAAAAAATAATAATTAAAGATAGTATACTTTTGCATTATAGTAAGTAGCAGTATGTGTTACTAAATTAAGGAAAAATATGAATAATTTACCAGAAGGTCATCCTGTTAGAGTATATTTAGAAGAAAATCAACTAATTCGTGGTTTGATGTCTAGTATAAACAGCATCAACATAGTTGAAAACAATGAAGAGTTTAAAGAAAAATTTGCAAGACTTTGTCTAGTTGAAAAACACTTTGCAAGAAAAGAAAACCAACTTTTTCCATATTTAGAGCAGTATGGGTGGACATCTCCTTCACAAAATATGTGGGCTTTTCATGATGATATTCGTGCAATTATAAAGCAAGCTAGAAATCTTGTTCAAACAAATGAGATGCAATCATTAATGATGGTTTTACAAAATCTTTTTCACAATTTAGAGCATATTATGCAAGTTGAAGAGGGAAGACTTCTTCCAAGAGCTTTGGAAAAGTTACAAGAATCAGACTGGATGGAAATGCGTGATGGAGATGAAGAGATAGGTTGGATGTTTGATGAAGCGCCTGCTGCTTATCCTGCACATGCTAAAGATGAGTACATACACCCTTCACAAGACACTAAAAAAAGAAAGCTTCCTTTCTCACTAGATGGTAGAATAGATTTAGAACAAGGTCATATGTTACCTGAGCAGATTAATTGGTTACTCAAATTTATGCCTGTTGATATTACTTATGTTGATGAAAATGATATTGTTATTTTTTATAATCGTGGCGATAATAGAGTATTTCCTAGAAGTGCAGGAATCATCGGTCGTGAAGTTAAGTTTTGTCACCCGCCAAAGTCTGTTGATCAAGTACTTATGATTCTTCGTGAGTTCAAAGCAGGTCGTAGAGATGAAGCGGAATTTTGGATTACTTTTAAGGGTCAGTTTATTCACATTCGTTATTTTGCAATTAGAGATGATGAGGGAACCTACAAAGGTGTTATTGAGGTTTCTCAAGATGTTACTCATATTAGAGGACTCGAAGGTCAACAAAGATTACTTGACTGGGAATAGTGTATAATATGAAAATTTTATAAAATAAAATTAAGGAATGAAGTAATGGCAAAATTGGACAAAGTTAGTGTAGTAAAAGAGGCAAATATCTATTACGATGGAAAAGTTACGAGTCGTACAGTTGAGTTAGCAGATGGTTCTATTCAGTCTCTAGGTATTATGTTGCCGGGTGAATATACATTTGGGACTAACGAAGCTGAGATTATGGAGATGCAAAGTGGTGATTTAGAAGTTAAACTTCCAGGAGAAGAGTGGAAAACTCTTAACACACCAGAGACTTTTAATGTTGGAGCAAACACATCTTTTGATGTTAGAGTTAAAACAGTAACAGATTACTGCTGTTCATACATCAAGTAACATTACATTAATTCTCAAAAAAAGTTTTTTTGTAGCTTTAGGGGGTTGTAGGGACTTATGTCCCTGCCACTATAATGGGCTTTGCTCATTATAGTGTGTAATATTAGTTAAAGCTCTGGAGTTCTATCTTTAGGACCTGAGTATAGCTGACGAGGGCGAGCAATCTTTATGACATCTTGTTCTTGAAGTTCTATCCACTGAGCTATCCATCCAGGTGCTCTTCCTATAACAAATATAACAGCAAACATATCTTTTGGAATTTTAAGAGCTTGAAGTATGAGACCGGAATAAAAATCTATATTAGGGTATAAATTTCTGCTAATAAAATATTCATCACTCAATGCTATTTTTTCTATCTTGTTTGCAACTTCTATAAGTTCGCTGTTTATACCTAATTCATCAACAAGTTCATTTCTGATAGCTTTAAGTGTTTTAGCGCGAGGATCAAAATTTTTGTAAACACGATGCCCAAATCCCATAAGTCTGAATGGATCATCTTTGTCTTTTGCACGGGCAATGAACTCATCTACTCTATCAACTGTGCCTATCATCTCAAGTTGACGAATAACAGACTCGTTAGCACCTCCGTGAGCACGTCCCCAAAGAGCACTGATTCCCGCACTAATAGCTGCATATGGGTGAGCATGTGTAGAACCTACATTTCTAACAGATGTTGTTGAAGCATTTTGTTCATGATCTGCATGAAGAGTAAATATAGTATCAAGTGCTTTTATTTCTATGGGTCGAAGATCAACATAATTATGTGGATAAGCCCTCATCATATAAAGAAAATTCTCCGTAAAACTTTTTTCTATATCGGGATATATAATTGGTAATCCATTTGAATATCTATACGAGAATGCTGCAAGTGTAGGAATTTTAGCAACTATACGATTTGCCATCTCCATATATTCTTGTTGAGAGTTCATATCTAAATGATCAAAATAAAATGTTGATAAAGCAGATACGCCTGCTGAAAGAATTGCCATAGGATGAGCTTTATCTGGAAAAGAATCAAAAAGTTTTTTCATACCTTCGTGTATAAATGATCGTTTTTTCATCTCTTGTGTGAAGTTTTCAAGCTCTTCTTTTGTAGGAAGTTCTTTGTTTAGAAGAAGGTAAGCAGTATCTAAAAATGTTTTTTTATTAGCAAGGTATGATATATCATAACCTCTATACATAAGTTGACCTTTATCCCCATCTATATAAGTGATTTCAGAACGACAAGATGCAGTAGATGTATAACCTTTATCAAAAGTAAACATTCCCGTATCTTTGTAAAAAGTAGATATATCAACAACTGAAGGTCCGACTGTACCGTCTAAAATAGGAAGTTCATAGGTTTTTCCATTTCTATTATCTGTTAGTGTCATTGTATTTTTACTCATATGAATCCTTCGTATTACTTTATTGTAAATTATTATATCATATAAATTGTGAAGCTAAATTATTTAGACTAACTTCATCTAACGCGCCAGACACTCTATGAACTTCTTTTCCATTTTTAAATACTATGATTGTAGGAATACTTCTAATTCCAAACCTAGCTCCAAGGTTTTGTTCATTCTCTGTGTTTACCTTTGTGTAAAGTGCTTTTAGAGCAAAATTTGCAGCACTCCTTTCAAAGTTTGGACCCATCATTTTACAAGGTCCACACCAAGGAGCCCAAAAGTCAACTATAACAGGAATGTCACTATTTACTATAACTTCATCGAATGAAGAATCCGTTAGTTCCATAGGTTTTGTCTCGAGAAGTGAATTTTTACACTTACCACAGTTAGCCTTTTTATAAGACTCTTTAACTGGAATGTTATTAACACTTTTACAATGTGGACATACTACACGCATATTTTTCTCCTTATTATTATAGCACTACAGCAAATATATTGCCTCTTCTAAATAAATAAATTCTTTTTTTATTCTGTGATGATATTGATGCTTTGAAATCATCAATACTAAGTATTTCATTATCTTCTATCTGTACTATGATATCATCTTTTATAATACCTATTGAGTGTGCTTCACTATTAAGTTGTACTTTATCAACTAAGACTCCACCACGTATGTTGGCATTAGCTCTCAGGAGCCTTTGTAATTCTGAGGGTAGAGGTATAACATCAATACCTTTATAGTTTAGAGTTGCAGATGCTATTTTGTTATCTAATGAAGCAAGCTTAACATTTACAATGTCTATTTTTTTATCTCTAAGAAATTTAATATTTACAACTCTTAATGGCTGAAATGAACCTATAATATTTTTAAGTCCACTTGCACTCTCCACCATTTTCCCATCTATAGAGATAATTAAATCACCTCTTTTTAAACCAGCTTTACTCGCGGGAGAGTTTTCTTCTATGTTTATTATCAGTCCACCATATTTATTATCATAAAAACTACTCATATCTTCATTTACATCTGAAATTCCCACACCTAAGTAAGCACGAGTATACTTTCCAGTATCTATAAGTCCAGTTGCTATTGAAGTAATCATATTTGATGGAATCGCAAGACCTATTCCAACATTTCCACCACTTCTTGATATGATTGCTGAATTAATTCCAATGAGATGTCCCGCTGAATTTATAAGCGCACCTCCAGAATTACCTGGGTTTATAGAAGCATCTGTTTGTATAAAGTCTTCATACTCTACTATACCGATTCCACTTCTTCCTGTTGCAGACACTATGCCTTGTGTTATAGTTTCGCCAACGCCAAATGGATTTCCAAGAGCAAAAACTACATCACCGACTTTTACTTTATCGGAGTTGTAAAACGTAATAGCATTTAACTCTTTTGCATCTATCTTTATTATTGCTATATCACTCTTTGCATCGCTGCCTATAAGTTTTGCTTCGTATACTTTTTTATCGTCAGCAATAGTGACTTTTATCTGATCTGCTCCATCAACTACATGGTTGTTAGTAACGATATAACCATTTTTTGAAATAATAACACCACTTCCTGAAGCACCTTGGGGAATACCTCTTTGTTCTTGATAAAATGGGTTGCCATAAGCACCACCGCTACTTATAGTTTTTGTAGTAGAGATATTAACAACACTTGTTCTGACATTTTTTAAAACATTGTTATATGATAGGATGAAGTTTTGGCTAGTAGGGTTTTTCCGCTCTGTATTTTCATTAGCATATTTGAATTCTACACCATCTTTGGCATAGACCATGGTTAGTACAACTAAACATATTAAAAGTATTTTTTTCATTTTTTCCTCCGTCTAATAAACAAAGTTTATAACTAATTTATTTACGAAGGATTAACGAAGTCTTATTTACGCTCTGAAAGTTTTTATAACTTCAGTCATTCCAAATTCAGGATGCCTTGCTGGTTCTAAAATTGTTTGAGCAATTTTATTATTATCGTTATTGATAATAATAGGTGCTAGAAAATTTACAGTAGAATTTTCTAGCGGTTTTTGCAATACAACTATGTTGTAAGCACTAAGATTAGAATTTTCATTAATTTCTAAACTAGATTGTACTTCTGATGGTATATCAAATGAGTATTCTCTAAGTATGTACGGATTTGATACTGTAAAAGATATATCACTATTCTCCGTATCTCTAATAGTTGAAAAAAGGTCATCTATTTCATTGATTTCTACTTCTGTAGTTTTTTCAAAACCTAAAATATTTCCTACAATTTCATATTTTTGCATTTATAAATCCTTAAAATGAATTTTCTTCATATTTAATATTTGAAGATATTATATAGCTAACAGCATTTTTTATTCCAGATTCACTATTATAATTACCTATACAAAAATGAAAATTATTATTTGCATATAGTATATTCATTCCTGAGCTTGTATCTAGGAGGGAAAGCTTTGAATTATCTAAAAGTTTAGCATCCGAGATGCTAGAAAATTCCAAGTCTAGAGTTACCCAGTCAAAAGCTCTTGCTTCATCTTGACAGGCAATAATAACTTTTATTGTAGTTTGAGAGATTATTTCAACACAGCGTATTTCAGCATCTATAAAGTTACCAAATCTTTTTATAAATATTGGTAACTCTTTTGATAATATAGGTCTCATATATTATTCTTCTTCATCATTATTTTTTATTGACAACCTACGCATTCCATACTTCTATCTTCAACATCATTAGCAACTTCTGGAGATTGTGAACGTAGATAGTAAGTAGATTTAAGACCAAGTTTCCATGCCAGCATATAAATCTCATTGAGGTATCTACCGCTTGCTTTATCAAGAGTAATAAAGATGTTTAGACTTTGACCTTGATCTAGCCACTTTTGTCTAATTGCTGCAGCTTTTATAAGGAGAGTTTGGTTTAAATCATATGCCGGAGTATAGTAAGACCAAGTCTCAGGAGAGAGATTTGGAACAACAACAGGGATAAGACCACTTAGGTTCTCTTCAAACCATTTTCTTTTAAATACTGGCTCAATAGCTTGAGTAGTACCAGTTAAAATAGAAATAGAACTCGTAGGTGCGATAGCCATAAGGTAACCGTTTCTCATTCCTTGACTCTTAACTTTAGCTCTTAAATCATCCCACTCGTATGTAGATGCAAAAAGTCCACCGCGATCAACAAGATTTCTAACTTCAGCGTTAGCATGATCCATAGGCATAACACCTTTACTCCATTGTGAACCTTCAAAGTCTGGATAAGTTCCTTTTTCAAGCGCTAAATCTGAAGACGCTGAAATAGTGTTATAGCTAACAGCTTCCATAATCTCATCTATCTTATCAAAATGTTCTTGGCTTCCCCATGCTATACTTTTCTCAGCTAGCATCTCGGCTTCACCCATAACACCTAAACCAATAGAACGGCTTTTCATGTTAGTTCGCTTTACTTTTTCTATAGGGTAGAAGTTAAGATCTATAACGTTATCTAAACAACGAACAGCTGTAGGCACAACCCTATCAATCTCTTCTTTAGTATTTATACGAGAAAGATTTACAGATGCTAAGTTACAAACAGCAGTGTCACCATTTATTTTCTCTTTTTCAACTACATAGATAGGAAGTCCGCCAAGAGAATCTAGTGCAGTAACTTTCTTCGCAGGTTTTTCCATACCGCTATCTACTTTTACTATCTCTTCTTCTTCATAAGAGACACTTTCTCCATTTTCAAAAATGAACTTTATTTTGTAATGGTTAGGGTTAGTGTTTTGAAAAATTTCGGTACAAAGGTTTGAACTTCTAATAACACCAACGTGGTTGTTTGGATTTGCACGGTTTGCATTATCTTTAAAACAAAGGAATGGTGAACCAGTTTCAAAGTAAGAAGTTAAAATCTTTTTCCAAAGGTTTTTGGCTTTTACTTTCTCTTTAACGATGCTCTCATCTTCTTCTAACTCTTTATAACGTTTGTTAAAATCTTCACCATAAAGTGTAGCTAACTCTCTTACATCATAAGGATCAAAAAGTGTCCAGATTGCATCTTCTTGAACACGTTGCATGAAAAGGTCATTTAACCACATTGCAGGAAAAAGGTCATGGGCACGACGACGCTCTTCACCAGAGTTTTTCTTAAGATCTAAAAAGTCATTGATATCTATATGCCATGGTTCCATATAAACAGCAATAGCACCCTTTCTAGTTCCCAGTTGGTCAACGGCAATTGCGATGTCATTAGTTATTTTTAAAAATGGAACTGTTCCGCCAGCTGCATTCTTATGTCCGTCAATAAATGAACCCATAGAACGAATACCAGTCCAATCCCAACCGATACCTCCACCAAACTTAGATAGCATAGCCATCTCCTGGTAAGAATCAAAAATACCTTCAATGTTATCAGGAGTAGAACCAATGTAACAAGAGCTTAGCTGGTGTCTAGTTGTTCTTGCATTAGACAGAGTTGGAGTTGCAAGCATAACTTGAAACTGAGATACCATATCATAGAACTTTATAGCCCACTCATGCTTATCTTCTTCTCTTTGAGCCAAGAACATAGCTATAGCCATAAACATGTGCTGAGGAAGCTCTATTGGGTTATTAGCTCTATCTTTGATTAGATATCTATCGTATAGTGTTTTAACACCTAGATAGTTAAATAGCATATCTCTCTCAGGTTTGATATGTTTTTCAAGTCTATCTAAATCATACATATCTGCTAGACCTTGAAGAAGTCTGCCTTCTTTTTCACCTTTTTCAAAGTATTTTTTCAAAGAGTCATAACCAGTAAAACCATTAACTTGATGATAAAGATTAAACATAAAGAGTCTAGATGCAACAAATGTCCAGTTAGGAGCATCTATGTCTATCTTGTCAACAGCAGTTTTGATTAATGTTTTTTGTATCTCTGCGGATGTTATGCCGTCACGAAAGTGAATCTGTGCATCAACTTCTAGTTCACTCTGAGACACATTACTTAAGTCTTTAACTGCAGCAGAAGTGTACTTTTGTATTTTACTTATATCTAGTGGTTCTGTTCTACCATTTCTTTTTATAATTGTTATCATATATTTCTCCGATTATTTAAAAACTCTTTTGAAAATTGCATCTACATTTTTAGTATAGTAGTCGTAGTTAAAACATTCACGAATCTGTTCTTCGCTTAGACTATTTCTTAATTCTTCATCCGCTAAAAGATGGTTAAGATATAAGCTCTCGCCATCTTCATTTGTAGTTGCTTTACCTTGTTGAATCTCTTCCCAGACTTTCATCGCATTTCTTTGAACTATTCTATAAGCATCTTCACGAGATACACCTTGAAGTGGCAACTCTAAAAGTACACGCTGAGAAAACACAAGCCCACCAGTTAGGTTTAGGTTTCTCATCATATTCTCAGGATAAACAGTCAGGTTTGCAATTACATTATTCATACGGTGAAGCATAAAGTCTGTAGTAATAAACGCATCAGGTAGCCAGAATCTCTCTGTGGATGAGTGAGAGATATCTCTCTCATGCCATAGAGCAACATTTTCCATAGCTGGAATTGAATAGGCTCTAATCATTCTTGCAAGACCTGTAATGTTTTCTGTAAGAATAGGATTACGTTTGTGAGGCATAGCAGAAGAACCTTTCTGCCCTTTTGCAAAATACTCTTCACATTCGTAAACTTCTGTTCTTTGCCAGTGACGAACCTGAACAGCAAATTTTTCTATACTAGATGCCATCAATGCTAAAGCAGTTGCTAGTCTCGCGTATCTGTCTCTTTGGATTACCTGGTTAGATGCCGGAGCTGATTTGAGTCCCAGTTCTTCACATGTATAATCTTCAAGCTCTAAAGGCGCATGCGCAAAGTTACCCATAGCTCCACTAACTTGACCTACACAGATAACATCCATAGTTTGTTCTAAGTTTAATAGGTGCCTAGCCATCTCATCATACCAAACAGCTAAAACAAGACCAAAGGTTATTGGCTCACCATGTATACCATGAGAGCGTCCAACCATTAGAGTCATCTTGTGTTCCTGGGCACGTTTTTTGATAGACTCCATAATCATCTTAACATCTTTTATGATTAATTCTAAAGAGTCTTTCATCTGAAGAGCAACAGCTGTATCAATAGTATCTGAAGAAGTCATACCATAGTGGAACCATCTAGACTCATCTCCTAATGTTTCTGATACTGAAGTTGTGAATGCGATAAGGTCATGACGAGTAACTGCTTCTATCTCATCAATACGCTTAATATCAAAACCAGCATTTTTTACAATCTTATCTGCATCCTCTTGAGGAATCTTTCCAAGTTTTGCCCATGCTTTAACAACAGCTTTTTCTACATCTAGCCATGCTTGGTATTTTGCTTGATATGTCCATTTTGAACTCATCTCTTCTCTTGAATATCTATCTATCATTATATAGGTTCCTTATGATTATTATCTTATGTTTTTATGCTAAAATTGACATAATTAAAGTCATTCATTTTACAAGAATTATTGTAAAGAATTGATTAAATAAGGATTAAATTTTGCCATTTGTTTTGAAAAAAATGTTTGCATTAAAAAAGCAGAAAGCTTTTTTATATCTTATAGAAGAATTAGGCTATACACAAAAAGAAGCTCAGCGTTTAATTGCTAAAGGTCGTTTATTTGTAAATGGTGAGCCAATGACAAGAACAGCTGCTGAAATAGAGGGTGAGTTTGAGTTTATATATTTTGAACCGATTACAAAAGGATTAGAGCCAACAGCCATTCATGATGAGTTTGTAGTCTTTGATAAACCAAGCGGAGTTCTTATTCATCCTCAAAATAGAAAAACACCCTACTCTCTTATAGATGAACTAAAGTATCAGTTTGGTCGAGATGCAAATATAGCTCACCGTATTGACCAAGAGACTAGCGGACTTGTTTTGTGTGCTAGAAATAAAGAGAGTGAAAGAGATATCAAGATGATGTTTGAGCAAAGAGATATGAAGAAAAAGTATCTTGCACTTGTTCATGGAAAACTTGATGGAACTATTTGTATCGAAGAACCATTACTTAGAAGAGAAGATGAGAGTGCAATTGTTAGAATGGTTGTAAAGGTTCACGAAGAAGGCAAAGCATCTAAAACAGATATCAAGGCTTTGAAGTATTTTGAAGATAGAAATATGACTTTAGTTGAGTGTTCTCCATACACAGGAAGACAACATCAGATAAGAGTTCATTTGTTTCATGTGAAACATCCAATAGTTGGTGATCCAATTTATGGACAAAGTGAAGAAAATATTGTAAGGTTTTTAGATAAAGAGTTAGATGCTAACAAAAGGATAGAACTTAGTGGTGCTACAAGGTTGCTTCTTCATGCAAATGAATTGGAGTTTGAACTATATGGTAGTATATACAATATAAAAAGTAAACATAACTTTGAACAAATATGCCAAGAATCCTTGTCTACCCATTCACAATGTGAATAACAATCTTTGATATTTAAAAGACATTCAATTAACAAAATCTGATTATTGTATGATTTACTTCTAAATCCCTATATTTAGGGCTTTAAGCTAGGTGAAAGCATCGTAAATTAAGAATAAATTTATATAAAATAATTCTTAAAAAAATAAAGAATTTAGTAATTTATAAAGCATAAAGCTAAAAGATATTCACAACTTAGAACAATGTGTGAATAATTCACACTTTTAAGAAATTGAAGGATTTCTTTTTTTATTTTTATTTTTTTTAAGAAATTTAGTAAATATTTTAAGGATTATTTTTCTATAAGAAAAGTAGGGTATTATTACATTTATAAACGACCTCCCTGGTGTGTTGGTCGTTTTACTTCTATCTTGAGATTTACACTGCTTATACCGCGTTATATCTTTTTATAATTTTTTTCACACGGTTTTTTAGATTACGAAGTGCTTCAACACTTGTTGCACCATCAGCTGTTAAATTTTCAAAATCACCATCAAATTGAGCTTTTGCTATCCAACCAATTTTTTTATGGTATTTAATACCAACAAAGCGAACATCACCAAAATGTAGCTCACAAAGGTCATATATTCTTTTAATACGGTCTGTATTAGTTTTTTTATTTTCTGCCATTGTTATTTTCCTTAATTTTGCTTTGTAAAATGAACGTGAAGAATGCCATTGATTAGCATTCCTAGAAGCTTTCCTTTTTAAAAGGTAGAGTTTATATATAAAACTTCATGCTTGTATTGGCATTTTATCATATAGTAGATTACAAAAAGTTTACTAATCTTCTTTTTCGTCATCACTTGTAGCAACTTTTATGAAACCTATTAAACCAACTGCAAAAACTACTACTAAAAAAACTATTTGAAATATTTCTATATAGCTCATTATATCTCTCCTTAATTCATATGCAGTGCAAACTTCTTTGATGAGCACTTATTTAGAATAAATAAGTAGCCAGAAAATATTAAAGCTTACTCTGTTCTTTTAGTTGGCCGCATGCTGCACTGATATCAATGCCCTTAGAGTCTCTTATCGTACACAGCAAGCCATGCTTAATCAAATACTCTTGGAATGCTACCATATCATCTCTAGTAGGCCTATCATAGTCTGTACCTGGGTAAGGATTGAAGTATATAAGGTTTACTTTGGCTTTTATACCATGAAGAAGCTTCACGAGCTTTTTAGCAGAGCCAATATCGTCATTTTTGCCTTTGATTACCAGATACTCAAACATAACTCTTTTTCTAGTATCTATTGGAAAGCGTTTAACCGCTTCTATGATGGAGTTAATATTGTGAGCCTTATTCATAGGTATGAGCTCGCTTCTTAGCTCATCATCAACAGCATGAAGAGATATAGCTATATGAACACCTAAATCCATCTGTCCTAGTTGATCTATCTTATTGCTTAAACCACTTGTAGAAACAGTTTGTCGTTTACCTGAGATGCAAAGGCCATCATCTTCTTTAAATATCTCTATAGCCTTTGCAAGATTGTCTAGGTTATCAAGCGGTTCACCCATTCCCATATAGACTATATTAATTTTTCTGTTGTGCTTATGGTCGTTATCACGCTTAAGAGTTACAACCTGAGCTACTATCTCTCCAGCTGTAAGATCTCTTGTAAAACCACCTTTAGCAGTTAGACAAAAAGAACACCCTACTTTACATCCGACTTGAGTTGAGACACAGATAGTATATTTTGCTTCTTGGATTATTTCGCCGTTTTCATCACACTGAGTATCTTTCATTTTAAGCCAAACAGCTTCCATAGTTTTGCCATCTTGCATCTCAAGAAGATACTTGATTGTTCCATCGCTAGACTCTTCTTTGTTTATAATAGTAAGAGGATTTACAATATATTTTTGAGCAAGTTCTTCTCTTAGAGATTTTGGTATGTTTTTCATATCATCAAAATTCTCTGCATATTGATGATAGAGCCAACCAAAAATTTGATTTACTCTAAAGCTAGGTTTGACTAAAGCTTGAAGTTCTTTTTTTGTAAAGTCATACAGAGATGGTTTTATGTTAGTAGTCATCTCGTTAATTCCTTGATTCTTTTTTTTACATGCTCACCTAAAAGCTCTTTTGCCTTTTCATGGTTTTTTAAAAAGTCTTCATGAGCATCTTTGTTAGTGTAGTTTGTTATACAAAAAACTCCACCAGCAGGAATATTAAACTCTTCTGCTATCTTTAAAACACTAAAAAATTCCATGTTTTCGATGCCCACACCAAAGTTTAAAAACTTTTTAGTAAGCTCTGCATTTGTAGAAATATAGTTAGATGAATTTACTATAATATCTTTAACACTGTTATCTATGTTAGTTGATACTACGTTGTCTAAAGGAGTATAGGCATCGTTATTTAAAAATGATAGTTCAATGTTTGAAGCAGTTTTAGACTCTACTATATCAAAAATATTGTGATTTCCATAACTACCTGCACTACCAACAAAAAGTAAAAACTCAGGTTTATCAAACATACATAGTCTCGTTAAGTTCATAGCAGTCTCAATAAGCCCTACACCCATAGGTTGAGCAAAATCAAAAGTTTCATTATTTCCTGCGCAAATTATCATTGTTAAAGTCTCACGGGTATGTTATTATCGTGTAGATAGTGTTTTAAATCCATAATATCTATCTCTTTATAGTGAAAGATACTAGCAGCAAGTGCTGCATCTGCACCATGAAGAAATGCCTCTTTAATGTGTTTCATTGTCCCTGCTCCGCCACTAGCAATAACTGGTACGTTTACAGCACGAGATATCTGCTCGGTAATATTTAACTCAAAACCGGCTTTTGTACCATCTGCGTCCATTGAGGTAAGAAGTATCTCTCCGCTTCCTCTTTCTACAACTTCTTTTGCCCACTCAACGGCATCTATGCCTGTATCGACTCTGCCGCCATTTAAATATACGTTATATCTATCACCTGTCTTTTTTACATCTATAGCTGTAACAATACATTGAGAACCAAAACGTTTAGCACCTTCGTCTATAAGCTGGGGACGTTTGATAGCTGCTGAGTTTACGCTTACTTTATCACATCCGACATTTAAGAGTCTGTATATATCATTAAGTTTTCTGATTCCACCACCAACCGTAAGTGGTATAAAGACTTCACGTGCAACTTGGGCCACAATATCTACTATGGTATCTCTATTATCACTAGATGCTGTAATGTCTAAAAATGTAATCTCATCAGCACCCTCTTCGTTGTATCGTTTTGCAACTTCTACAGGATCACCTGCATCTCTAAGACCAACAAAGTTGACACCTTTTACAACGCGTCCATCTTTAACATCAAGACAAGGAATAATTCTTTTAGCGAAATAGTTCATAATATATAGAGCCTCTTATAATAATGTCGCAATTATACACTTCGTGACTTATAGTTAAGTATGTTATTGGATTTAATTCTATAATATTTAGAGAATAGAGCTCTCTTAATCAGTTGTAGTGTTTCACATGAAACATAAAATTTAAACCTCTAAAATAAAACCATTATAAAAATAAATAAAATTTATGGGAAGTGTTAACTTATTCTAAGTAAAATTACTATATACTCTCGTTTATGAATAAAAATAGCGTAGTAGCTAAGAAGAAATTCGGACAGAATTTTCTAAAAGACGAAGCAGTATTAAGAAAAATAATCGAAGCGATGCCCAAAAACGATAATAAAATCGTAGAAATTGGCCCTGGCTTAGGTGATTTAACTAGATTTTTAGTTGATGTCAAAAGCGTAGAAGCTTTTGAGGTCGATACCGATTTGTGTAAACTGTTACAAAGTACATTTAAAAAAGAGATTGATACCAAGCGACTCCACATAAATTGTGGGGATGTTCTACAAGCTTGGCAGAGTAGCCTTATTGATGAGCCGTATGATTTAGTGGCAAATTTGCCATATTATATTGCAACAAACATCATATTGAAAGCACTCGCAGATCCAATGTGTAAAAATATACTTGTAATGGTACAGCTTGAAGTAGCAGAGAAATTTTGTGCAACGGCTGGCGAGAAGGTATTTGGATCTTTGAGTGTAATAACTCAGAGTATAGCGGATGCACATATTGTTGTGCAAGTGCCCCCAACTGCTTTTGAACCTCCACCAAAAATAGACTCTGCTGTTTTTCTTATACGAAAAAATGCTGATAGAAATAATGAGAATTTTGAGGGCTTGCTTAGAGTTGCATTTAAGCAACCCAGAAAAACCCTTATGAAAAATCTATCAGTAATGTATAAAAAAGATCTGCTTCAAGTGGCTTTTCTTGAGCTTAACCTTACACCAACGATTCGCCCTCATCAAGTATCTACCCAAGACTATCACCAACTCTATAAAAAAATAATATAAATAAAAGGAGTTTGGATGGCAGAAGAGAATCAAGGGAACAAGGAAACTAACCCTCAATCAGATCGCAAACCAAATAACAATAGAAGACCGAATAACAATAGTAATAGAAACAACAATGCCGCTAAGCCAGATGCTAATGCTAAAAATAGTGATAACAAGGGTGCTAAACCAAGCAGTCCAAATAAAAATAAAAATCGTAGTCGTCATCGTAGACAACCTACGCCTACTGATGAAAATTTAAAAGCATTTGTAGCTAAAAATCAAGAAGCTCATAAACAGAGACTAAACCCACACTATAAACTAGATTTGAACTCTAAGTCAAAAGTACGTGTTACTCCACTTGGTGGACTTGGTGAAATCGGTGGAAATATTACAATATTTGAAACTGACAAAGAAGCTATTTTAGTTGATATCGGAATGAGTTTTCCAGATGAAGATATGCACGGTGTAGATATTCTAGTACCAGATTTTACATATCTACGTCAAATTAAAGATAAAATTAAAGCGGTGATAATTACTCACGCTCACGAAGATCATATTGGTGCAATGCCATATCTATACAAAGAGATGCAATTTCCAATTTATGCAACACCACTTCCTTTAGCGATGATTGGTAATAAGTTTGATGAGCATCACATTAAAGAGTGTAGAAAATACTTTAACCCAGTTGTAAAAAGAGAAGTTTATGATATTGGAGAAGATTTTAAAGTTGAGTGGATGCATATGACTCACTCTATTTTAGACTCATCTTCATTGGCTATTACTACTGAGGCAGGAACTATTATTCACACTGGTGATTTTAAAATAGATCATACGCCGATAGATGGTTATACGGCAGATTTACATAGACTTGCTGCTTATGGTGAGAAGGGTGTTTTATGTCTTTTGAGTGATTCAACAAACTCTTATAATCCTTTGCCAACTCCCTCAGAGTTAAGTGTAGCACCTGCTTTAGATAGAGTTTTTGCTAAGGCTGAAGGCCGAGTTTTACTTTCAACTTTTAGCTCGAACATTCACCGTGTTTTCCAAGCTATTCAATATGGTATTAAATATGGTCGTAAAATATGTGTAATTGGCCGTTCAATGGAACGCAATATTGAGATTGCAATGCAGTATGACTATATTAAATTACCAAAGAGTGCATTTGTAGAACCAGACCAGGTTTCACACCTAAATGATAAAGAAGTTCTGATAGTTACTACAGGTTCGCAAGGTGAGCCAAGTTCGGCACTGTTTAGAATGTCAATCGGTGAACACAGACATGTGAAAATTAAGCCGACAGATTTAATTGTTCTTTCTTCTCGTGCAATTCCTGGTAATGAGGGTTCTATCTCTGGTATGTTAAACCACCTGCAACGTGCAGGAGCGACAATCTCAAGAGAAAAAGATATACATGTATCTGGTCACGCTTCTATTCCTGAACAAAAACTTATGCTTCGTCTTACGAATCCTAAGTTCTTTTTACCAGTGCATGGTGAGTATAACCATGTTATGGCACATAAAGAGACAGGTATGATGTGTGGTATTCCTGAGAGAAATATTATGATTATGACTGATGGTGATCAGATAGAGATTGCTCCAAAATATATGCGCAAGGTAAAAACAGTTAAAACTGGTAAAACATATATTGATAATCAAAACAATCATCAAATTGAAGATGATATAGTTCTAGATCGTCAAAAACTTGCATCTGACGGTATTGTTATGCTTGTTGCTCAGGTTGATGGTAAGCATACTAAGATGCTTGCAAAACCAAAAGTTACTACCTTTGGTATCGTTGCAGACAAACAAGATAAAGCTTTTGCAAAAGAGATGGAAGATATCTTAGAAAACTTCTTACTGCATGTTAAAGATGGACAGATTGAAAACCCAAGAGCACTAGAGAATGACCTTCGTCAAATTGTGCGAAAACATATCTTTAGAAAAATGAAGAAATATCCATTGATAGTTCCTCATGTTTTAGTATCGTAGGACATATCTTTAAAGGCAATACTTTGAATAAAAACGAAGATATAGAGTTTGAAAACGCTGTAAAAACAATGATGCTTCATGTAAATGAAGACCCAAATAGAGAAGGGCTCTTAGAGACTCCTTCTCGGGTTAGAAAAGCATATGAATTTATTTATGGCGGATACAAAGAAAACCCAAAAGAAATTTTAGAAAAAGCACTCTTTACAAGTTCAAACGATGAAATGGTACTTTTAAAAGATATAGAGTTTTACTCTACTTGTGAGCATCACTTGCTACCTATTATAGGTCGTGTACATGTTGCTTATATTCCAGATGGAAAAGTTGTAGGACTCTCTAAAATACCAAGAGTTGTAAATGTATTTGCGCGTCGTATGCAAATTCAAGAACAACTTACAGAGCAGATAGCAGATGCTATTATGGAAGCTATAGCACCAAAAGGTGTAGCAGTTGTTGTTCAAGCTCGTCATATGTGTATGGAGATGCGTGGTGTAGAGAAAATAAACTCTACAACTACATCTAGTGCACTTCGTGGTCTTTTTAAAAAAGATGAAAAGACAAGAAGTGAATTTTTCTCCCTGATTAACTCACCTAATGGTACGAGATACTAGAAGTGTCTTTTCATGCCATTTAAATCACTTAAAGATAAAATCTCATCCAAAAACTACTCAGTAGCATTTGGTGAGGTTGTAAAAATCAATGCTACTATTATTACTGCTACAGGTCTAAGTGTAAGCATTAGTGATATGGTAAAAATCATATCAAATACAAATGCGCAAGAGACTATAGGTATGGTAACAGAGATAGATGGTGGCACTTTTTTTATAACACCATTTAGTTTTGTAGAGGGCTTTTGCTCCGGCGATAGAGTTTTTTTAGATCAAACAGGTATGAATATTCCTGTTGGAAATGCTCTTCTTGGAAGAGTTGTTGATCCATTTATGCGCCCAATAGATGGAAAGGGTAGTATAAACAATTCAACAATGTCACCAATTATTAAAGCTCCAATAGCTGCAATGAAAAGAGGAATGATTGATGAGATATTTAGTGTAGGCGTTAAAAGTATAGATGGACTTTTGACATGCGGTAAAGGTCAAAAACTTGGCATCTTTGCTGGGAGTGGTGTCGGAAAATCAACTCTTATGGGTATGATAGTAAAAGGTTCAACTGCTCCTATAAAAGTCGTCGCTCTCATTGGAGAAAGGGGTAGAGAAGTCCCAGAGTTTATAGAAAAAAACTTAGGCGGTGACTTGGAGAACACAGTAATCATTGTGGCAACCTCAGATGACTCTCCTCTTATGAGAAAGTATGGTGCTTTTGCTGCTATGAGTGTTGCAGAGCACTTCAAAGATCAGGGCTTAGATGTTCTTTTTATTATGGACTCTGTTACAAGATTTGCTATGGCTCAAAGAGAAATCGGTCTAGCTTTAGGTGAACCGCCAACTTCAAAAGGTTATCCACCATCATCTCTTACACTTCTGCCTCAGCTTATGGAGCGCGCAGGAAAAGAGGAAGGCAAAGGTTCTATTACCGCCTTTTTTACAGTTTTGATAGAGGGTGATGATATGAGTGATCCCATTGCAGACCAGTCTAGATCTATCTTAGATGGGCATATAATCCTCTCTCGTGAACTTACAGACTTTGGTATATACCCGCCAATCCATGTTTTAAACTCTGCATCTAGAGTTATGAATGACATTATTTCTAAAGAGCACTTGAGAGCAGTTATGAAATTTAGAAGACTCTATACGCTTTTAAAAGAGAATGAGATGATTATTCGTATAGGTGCTTACGTTAAGGGAACAGATTCAGAACTTGATGAAGCAATAGATAAAAAAGATGACATGGAAAAATTTATGTCCCAATATGCTAATGAGCAAATAAGCTATGAAGATAGTCTAGATGAGCTAATGGCTCTTGTATCTACTAATCCATAATTAGTTTTGACTCTCTCCAGCTGTCTCTAGATAATCTTTTATCTTGAGACAGTGTTATAGCTAATTTCTTACCTGTGAGGGACTCATACTTACTCATTAAAGAACTTATCTCATTATCTTTAGTAAAGATGTCTATATAAGAATAAATAACGTTCTGGGCACTCTTAAATTTCTGCTTAGACAAAAAATATTTTATCTGTACTTGGAAACTAACTCTGAGTAGATCGCCGATTCTATCTTTTCTAGCATTTAATGTGATTAATTCACCTAGAACAGCTTTGATACTTTGTATGTTTCCTTTTAGTGCATACTCCTCACATTCGTTCATTAGTTTAAGCCAATGTTTTTGTAAAAGTTCACCAAGTTCACTAAAACCTAGATGCGGGAAAAGATCAATCATTTCATAACAAGAGTAAAAATCATTGCTTGCATAAAAGTTTTGAAGTTTAATCATCTCATCGCACATTGAGTAGAGTATTTCTACTTGTTGAGTAAAACCCGGAGTACCTTCTATTTTTGCTAAACTCTTTTTAGCAAGTTTAATTTTATTTTTTTTTATATAGGCATCGATTCTAGTTAAAGACTTTTTAATATCACTCTCAAGCGTTTCATAAATTGGCATCTGAGTAAATAAAATATTTTTACGCGCAATCTCATTTACTTTTTTAAAATCTTTTTTATCTAGTGCTCTTAAAAACTCTATAAAGAGCTCATTGTGTTTTAGTATAAGTTGTATGATTGGTCGCTTTGCTATCACTGTCATATACTCTTTAAATAGAGCTTTCGCATAATCTGGCTTACCTATTAATATATGCCTTTGTGCATTTGTAAAAGTTTCTTTCCATTTTATCTCCATACTATTATACTGATTTGTCATCTTTAGAGCAGGAAACTTTATGCTCATTGCATAAGCAAGTGCATATTTTTTTTCAAGGTATAAGGTTTTAAATCTGTTGTAGTTCTCAAAAGACTTAAATAGTAGTTTTACTGACTCTTGTTTTACCTCAATATCTCTGTAAATGAGCATTAATTGATTGGCCAGTTCTTTATTTTGATTTATAAGTGCATTTACCGCGCCTAGATAAGCCTTATTATACATTTGTTCTAAAGATTTATGTTCTGGAGTCTCTTGTAGCATGGGTTCTTTTGCGATAAGTTCATATGCAGCATCTAGAGAGTTATGAAGAATGAGTGAACTTAACATCTCGCGACTTGGTAGCTCAACATAAAGGATTCTTTGATTTTTTAGAGATACCACCAAAGTTTTACTATCAAGAGCTTCTATTGCATGGATATCATCTTCAAACTCTATATAATTATTATGAATTATTTTGTACTCTTTAGAGTCTATAATAATCATTGTATTTGTATTTGCGTGAACTATTAAATATTTTGTATTAGGTATAGAGATTATTTGGTTAGTTTTTCTAAATGGTAAATTAATACTTTTTATAACACTATTGTTGGGGATAGAAATAAGTTGTAAATTACCATCATTATCTCCACTGATAATACTATTTTCATTTAAAAAATATAGAGCATTTTTACGTGAAGTACCATGTAAAAGCACACTTTTGTTAGCACCTGAATATATATCAATAATGAAGATTGCACCACCATAACCACTTACTGCTAAAAGATTTCTATAAAATGTAATTGCACTTACAAAATTCTTTTTAACTTTTGTTTTTGGTCTTTGATAAGGAAAAGAACATAATCTAGCTAGTTGAGAGCTTGAGTTATACTTAAACAAAAGAACTCTACCTTCATTATTTCCGGCAACAATATACTTAGAAGATAGGTCGAAAGATAAAATAATTATATTGTCATTATCAAGAATAATGCTTTTTACAACTTCTTTATTTGATATATTCGCAATATATAGGTGTGTTTTTGTAGCATAGGCAATAAATTTAGCATCTGGAGAGAAGCATACAGCAGTAGAATTAAAGTTAAGATTTTCATTTTTGTAACTTAGTTCAACAGAACACTCTTCTTTTGTAATGATTTTTGCACCGTGATACTTAGTTGAGTAAGCAAAAGAGTTGTCATTAAATTTTGTAAAGGCTGTTATCTCTGAGCGAGCTTGTTGACAATCATTGATTATGGACATATACAATTATAGATAAAAAAAGTAGTTTAGAGACTTAAATTAGAGAAGGTTGAGCCACAAAGGTGGCTCAAGAGTTAAATTAACAAGATGGAACGTTACCACTATCATTAGCATACTCAAAAAAGAAATCGAAGTAATGTGGAAGATATTTACCTTTTAAGGCTTTATCTTTAACACCTGGACAAATATTTTTAAGTTCATCTGCAAGCTTACCATTTTCTTTTAAAGTTTGCCACTCAGCTTGAGAATGTTTAGAAGCCATTTTGGCACCATTCATATTACAAGAACCTTTTAGTTTTTTAAGGTAAAGTTTTTGACCTTTTGCAACATCTGCACTTAGTGCAACAGAACTCATACTTAGCATTAACATAGCAGCAAGTGCAATTTTAACGATTTTGTTCATTGTTTCTCCTTTTAAGATTTTACATTTTAACCAAGATAATATAAAAATGGCATTTATTGTAAAAGTAAATATAATATCTATTTTTTTTGTAACATTATGTGATGAAATTTTTGAGGTTTTTAAAAATACTAAAGTGAAGCGGGAGCTTCACTTTAAAAATGGTTACGCTCTACCAGAAAGCATACCATGTATAGTCATAGGCTTAAGTGCATAAACTTTTAATAACCACCAAATCCATCTCTCTTTAGTTGGGTCAAGTGGGAATGAAGCAGCATTTACGCCGCTACCTGGTTTCTTAGAAGCCCAGTTAAACTCAGCAAGCATAACAGTACCAATACTTGTAATAAGTGGACATACTGTATAACCATCGTATTTACTCGGCAATGATTTGCCTTCCATTGTAGCTACTACATTGTCAACAAGAACTTTGTACTGTTTACGTACAGATCCACCAGTTTTACCCATTGGAACAGCAGCAACATCACCTAGACACCATACGTTTTCAAACTTAACATGTCTAAGAGTTTCTTTATTTACTGGAACCCAGCCTTTTGCAGAACCAACAGCTGATTCAGCAACAACATCTGGAGCTTTACATGGAGGAGTTACATGCATAAAGTCATAAGGAACTTCAACACGTTCATGCTTAGTAACCATAGTATACTCTTCTAAGTCCTTATCAAATGCACCTTTTTCTTGCCAATGATGATCAAATACTGCAACTTTATTTGCAGGGTCTACTTCAACTAGATTATGGTTATAGTGCCATTTGAAGCCTCTATCTTTAAACTGTTGAACAATTGCAGTGTGGTAATCTTTAATACCAAACATACCTCCACCATTTGGATAGAAAGTTAATTCAACTTTATCTCTAACACCAGCTTCTTCAAGACGAGCATTTGTAAGATACATAATTTTCTTAGGTGCACCACCACATTTAATTGGTGTATTAGGGTGAGTAAACACAGCTTGTATTTTCTCAGGACCTTTATGAGCTTTAGCTTTAGCCACTAACTCTTCAAGACCTTTCCATGTTGCAGCTGCACCATCTTGGAAATAAATTGAGTGAAGACCATTTTTACCGATACCACTATTTTTAACAGCAGAGTTATCTTTTCCAGCTGATGTAATAACACCATCAAGACCTTTTACAGCAGCGTAATTAAGCATAAGACCAGTAGCGATAACCATTTGATCATAAGAAACTTCCTGAGAACCATCAACAGTAACAGAGTTGTTTTCTGGATTGAAGGCAGTTACACTACCTTTGATTAGTTTAACGCCACTTGGCACAAAATCATCTCTCTTATATACGATATCAGAAGGATCCCAAATACCAGAACCTACAAGAGTTTGACCTGGTTGGTAAGAAACAGATAATGGATCTGGTTCAATTACAGTAATATCAGCATCTGACAAAGTGTTGTTAAGTCTTGCAGCAGTACTCATACCAGCTAAACCACCACCTACGATAACAATTTTACCTTTTGCACTTGATGCATTTACAGTAGATGTACCAATAGTTGCACTTGCAAGTATTGATGCAGCTAATGGAGACATTGTTAAATATTTCATAGCATCACGACGTGACATAATCTCCGGATGCTTATCAACTTCAGCTAGAATTTCTTCTAATATTTCGTTTTTTTTCATATTTCTTCCCCCGTATTTTGATAAAAGTGTAATGATTGTACATTGCTGAGGCTTAAATTTTTTTTAAAAATTGTTTAAGTTGATAAGTTTAGTGTTATTTATCACAATAAGGTGATAATATGTTTAAGTTTAGCAAATTTATTTATACAATAGTATCAAAAATATAAATTTATATAAAATGCTCAAATAGTGTTAGGTTGGGAGATTGAGAGGAATATTATTATAATAATTATAAGTTTATCAAAACTTACAACAACTAATACATAAGGAGCCAAACAAGGACTCTTTAACATTATTTAATATCTTGTAGAGTTTTAGTAGGATTTAGTTTATAGCTACTCTCGTAATCTCTCCAAAGTTTGCATAAAATTAGTAGACTTTGTTTATTAAGAGTTGCAGAGATACTCTTCCGTTAAATTCATTTTTTGAAACTGTATAACTACAAGATAGTTTTCTGTCAATTGGCATTTCTAAAACTTGTCTAAAGAGAACTAGTTCTAAAGTTTTTCTGTCATGTGGATATTGCTTTAGTGTGATTCTGCAGTGTGATTTGTCTTTACCCATTGTCTTAATGCTTAGAACTTCTGCACGCTTAAGTAAAAAAGATGGAAAAGGATTAGCTTCTCCATATGGTTCAAAATTTTGTAGCAGGTTAAGTAGTTCAAAGTCTATATCTTCGCTAGAAAGTATCCCCATAACTTTATCTTTTGGTATAAAATCATTAGAATCTATAGTTGAAGCACTTTCATTTATGGCGTCTCTAAAAATATCTATATGCTCTTTTTGTAGTCCTAGCCCTGCTGCCATTTTATGTCCGCCAAACTTAGTTAAGAGTTGTTTATTTGCTTTTATAAGCTCGTAGATGCTGACATCTCCAATACTTCTAGCACTTCCTTTTGCCACACCATCTTTTATGCTTAAAACAATAGCGGGCTTGCCAAACTTATCCACAAGTCTAGCTGCAACAATGCCCACAACTCCTTCATGCCAATTTTCTTTAGCGACAACAATTACATCAGCATCTGGATTTGCAGATGCTATAGCCTCTTTAGTCGCCTCTGCTTCTGTCTCTTTTCTAAGGTCGTTCAATTTACCTAGAAGTTCAAACTGTTTGTATGCTTTGTTGGTATCACAAGCTGTAAAAAACTCTAAAGCTATATGAGCATCTTCTAGTCTTCCTGCACTATTTATTCTAGGAGCGATTTGAAATGCTATATCTTCGGAGGTAATTATAGACTTGTTTAAAAAGTCTCTAATAATTATGGAAGCAGGTCTATTTGAGTTCATCAAAACTTTAAGACCCTCTTTTACTAGAGTTCTATTTATATCTATGAGAGGCATGATATCAGCGATGATTGCTATTGCTAAGATATCTAAAAATTGTTTCATATCAATGGATAGATTTAGTTCTTTTTTTACAAGTCCTAAAAGTAACCAAGCTACTTGCGCTCCGCATATTTCTTTAAATGGATACTCACAAGATGCAAGCTTAGGATCTACTATAGAAAAAGCGTCAGGAAGAGTATCACCGGGAGTATGATGATCTGTAATGATAAGGTCAATTCCTCTCTCTTTACAGATATTAGCAGCTTCAAGAGCGGAGATGCCATTGTCTACTGTGATGACTAAGTCTGCATCTACCCTTTGTAAAACAGTTGGACTAACTCCGTAACCATCTTTAAAACGGTTCGGAATGATAGCATCTAGTGGGTAAGGAATTTGTCTGAAAAAATCTACCATTATAGCTGTTGAGCTTACACCATCAACGTCATAATCACCGACAAGTGTTATTCTTTTATTTTCCCTGATTGCATCTGCTATTTTTTTAGCAGATTTTTGTGCGTCTTGAAGTAGGGCAGGGTTTGGAATTTGTGAGAGTTTCTTGTCTTCGTCTTCAAAACGAGAAGAAAGCAAGTCAAAAAGAGCTTGCTTATCTAAGTTTGGTATATTATTCAGCACTCAATGAAGCTTTCACAAATGCTAAAATAGAAGGGTTTGGAGTTTGAAGTCTTGAAGTAAACTCAGGGTGAAATTGAACACCTAAGAACCAAGGGTGACCTTCTATTTCAACAGTCTCTATAAGACCGTTTGATTCGCCAGTCACAATCATACCAGCCTTTTCTAACTGTTCACGATATGCAGGATTTGCTTCATAGCGGTGACGATGTCTTTCAAAAATAGTTTTTTCACCATTGTAAGCTTCTCTTAAAATAGAACCCTCTTTTGTATCACAAGGATACTCTCCAAGTCTCAATGTTCCACCCATTGGTGATTTGTGTGTTCTTAGTTGCATCCCTCCACTTTGGTCTAAAAAGTTGTCTATTAGATAAACCATCGGATGGGGGGTGTTTTCATCAAATTCAATAGAATTAGCACCCTCAAGACCAAGAACATTTCTAGCATACTCAACAAGTGTGAGTTGCATACCAAGACAGATGCCAAGATATGGAACTTTATTTACACGAGCATACTCGATAGCCTGAATTTTACCTTCGACACCGCGAGAACCAAAGCCACCTGCAACTAAAACAGAATCACAGTCACTAAGAAGTGCCTCAGCACCTCTCTCTTCAATCTCTTCAGAATCAACCCAGCAAATCTCAACTCTAGTATCAAGATGCGCACCACAGTGAATAAGTGACTCTGTTAAAGATTTATAAGCTTCTTTTAGTTCAAGATACTTTCCAACAAAACCAACAACTACACGATTCTTAGGCTGAACAATTTTTTTAACTAAAGAGTCCCACTCTTCCATATCTGGATCAAGTTCGCCAAGGTCAAGCTCTTTTGAAATTGGTTTTAGGATGTTTTGTCTTAAAAAAGTTACAGGAATATCATAAATAGTCGCAGCATCCAGTGCTTCGATAACACTGTCATTTGGTACATCACAGCTCATAGCAAGTTTTTTCCTAAAAGTTTTTGGAAGTGGTCTTTCACTTCTTGCGATAATCATCTGAGGAGTGATACCAATACGACGAAGCTCCTGAACTGAGTGTTGAGTAGGTTTAGACTTCATCTCACCGGCAGCTTTAATATAAGGAATAAGTGTTACGTGAATGAAAAAAGTTCCGGCAACTTCTTCATCATGTTTCATCTGACGGATTGCTTCCATAAAAGGAAGACCTTCGATATCGCCAACAGTTCCACCAAGCTCTACAACAAGTATTTCATGACCTTTACCTGCTAGTTTGATACGATTTACGATTTCACCAACAATATGAGGAATAACCTGAATAGTTTGACCAAGATAACCACCCGCACGTTCACGTTCAATAACTGAGGAGTAAACTTGACCTGTAGTAAAGTTACTTGACTTAAGATATGAACTATCTAAAAATCTCTCATAGTTTCCTATGTCAAGGTCAGTTTCTGCTCCATCTTTAGTAACAAAGACTTCGCCATGCTCTAATGGCGACATAGTTCCAGGGTCAACGTTGATATATGGATCAATTTTTAACATGCCCACTTTTTTACCAGAGTGTTTAAGTAAAGTACCAACACTAGCAGCCGTAATCCCTTTTCCAAGAGAGCTTAAAACCCCACCGGTAACAAAAATGTATTTAGTCATGTATAAACTCCAAAAATATTTTAATAATCGCGAATTATAATATAAAATCTCTTAAAATCTGTATAGTTGGTTTTAGAAAATATAGTATATAATAAGCATAAATTAATCAATAAGGTTATTGATGGACTCTCTTCTTCTTTATATCGTTATGGCTCTAGGTGTTTCCACCGTTTTAAACCTCTTTTTAAAACGCTTAGGTGTATCACAAATAATTGGCTATATTCTAACTGGTACCATTATGGTTTACACTTTTGATTTGAGAGATATGCATAATTCTAGTACACTAGAACATATAGCTGAATTTGGTATAGTTTTTTTAATGTTTACTATTGGACTTGAAATTTCTTTGAGAAAAATGAATAGTATGAAAGTAGAAATATTTTTAAATGGTTTTATGCAAGTAGGATTTACCGCTTTAGTTGTTTACGCTATTACTCATTATCTTTTTTCACTAGATGCTATCTCCGCACTTATAATTTCACTGGCTTTTGCTCTTTCATCAACAGCAGTAGTTCTAAGTTATCTCAAAAGTTCAAAAGAGATATACAACCCTTATGGGCAGCGTGCAACAGGTATACTTATCTTTCAAGATATTGCAGTTATACCTATCTTAATCTTGCTTGGATTTTTAACAAGTGATGGAAATCATTCAATCACAGAAGTATTGCAAGATACAATAATTAGTGCTATTGTAGTAATGGTATTGATGTTTGTTGTTGGTAAAAGAGTTATGACTTGGCTTTTACACTTCTCTGCATCTAGTGAAGTAGATGAGTTATTTATGGGTTCTGTTTTGTTTATTGTTGTAAGTGCCTCTCTTTTAGCGTCATTTATGGGTTTTACATACTCTCTTGGTGCTTTTGTGGCAGGTATGATTATTGCAGAGACAAAATATCATCATAAGGTTGAGCTAGACATTGCACCGTTTAAAGATATTCTCCTTGGTACATTCTTTATTGTTGTTGGAATGAAGATAGATGTCTTATATTTTATAAATAATATTGCTTTGATTGTCGGTATTTTTATTCTTGTGTTGATTTTAAAAAGTATTATTATGTACTTATTACTTCGTATTACCTCCTCACATGTATTGTCTCTTAAAACAGCTCTTGCCCTATCTCAAGTCGGAGAGTTCTCTTTTGTAATTTTTGCTGTTGCTAGTATGGGCGGTCTTTTAGATAAAGAACTAGAATCACTTCTAACTCTTGTAGTTATATTTTCTATGATAGTAACTCCGTTTTTTATATCTAGGATAAATAGATTGGTCACTAGTATTACCCACTATGAGTACTTAGGTTTAGATACATCTGATTTTGTATCAAGAAAAGATCATGTAATTCTTTGTGGGTACAGCATCGTAGGTAAGTTTGCTGCTAAATATCTAGATGCGATTGACGCCCCTTATGTTGTAATAGACAACTCTCCAAAACATGTTCAAGAGGCTTTGGCAGAAGGTAAAGAAGCTTATCTAGGAGATATGTCTAAGTTGTCAATGTTGGAAGCTCTTCATGCTGAGAGTTCGGCAGCTATTATAGTTACCCTCGACAATATTGATAAAAAACGTGCAATTTGTGAAGCAGTTTTAGCGCATACTAAAAATATAACCCTTATAGTAAAAGTTTCTACATTAGAAGAAAAAGAGGCTCTTAGTGGTTTAGATATTACTGTTATTGTAGATTCAAAACTAGAAGTAGGGCGTTTGCTCGTAGAGAGAATGATGACATGTCAGTTAAAATACAGTTAGAAGCTGTACTTTAATTTGTATATTAATTGCCACGACTTCCAGGTTTAATGGCTTCGCTGCCATCTTTACAGAGTGGACATGCATCTGGAGAGTACATTTCAAATGTAAAGTCAGCCAGTGCAAAAAATGGAATATCTTGTGGAAGTTTACAGTTTGATTTAGTTTCTACATCGCTGTTTTCACGTTTACAAAAACCGCGGTTTGCAAGTGCAGCTACACCAACTATCTTACCGCCTAAACTTTTTACAACAGCTGCTGCTTCCATTGCAGATCCACCGGTTGTAATGATATCTTCGCACATTAAAACTTTTTCGCCCTTGCTTACTTCAAAACCACGACGAATATTCATAACTCCCTCAACTCTCTCAGCAAATATAAAACGAACGTCTAGTGCTTGAGCCAGAGCAAAACCAGCTATAAGACCACCAAGTGCAGGGGCACAAACTGTATCTATTTCAAGGCCACTGGCTTTGATTTGACAAGCTAGTTCATCTGCAAGTAGTTTAGCTGTTTTTGGGTCTTCTAAAACTTTTGCAGATTGAAGGTAAAATTGTGAGTGATTTCCACTACTTAGTTTAAAGTGCCCCTCTAAAAGAGCATCTGCATCCATGTATATTTTTCTAACGTCCATTTAAATTCCTAATGTCATTATTTAAGAGCACCAATGGTGCGAGAGCCCTCTGCTAAAGAGAACTTAGTGTTAACGTAGTTAAAGGAATTACTTCCTTTGGCGTTTTAAATAGTAGTCTAAACCTTTAGAATCTCAGCTTCTTTATCTTTTAAGATGCTGTCGATGTTTGTTATATATTTATCAGTAGTTTTTTGAATGCTGTCTTGAGCAGACTTTGATTCATCTTGAGTAATCTCTTTGTCTTTTTCAAGTTTTTTAATCTGGTCATTTGAGTGTTTTCTATCGTTTCTAATTGAAACTTTTGCATTTTCGCCCATGCCTCTCATCTGCTTAACAGACTCTTGTCTCTGCTCAACTGTCATAGCCGGGAAAAATAGTTTGATAAGGTCACCGTCATTATTTGGTGTTGCGCCAACATTTCCTGCTGAAATTGCTGATTCAATATCTGAAAGTAAGTTTTTCTCCCAAGGGTTTACAACTATAGTCGTAGCATCTACGGCTATTACTGAACCAACTTGATCAAGAGGGGTAGGCGTTCCATAATAATCAATTTTTACATTGTCTAAAACAGATGTTGTAACTTTACCTGTTCTAAGTGTTTTAAAATCTCTTTGCATATGTTCTATGCTCGACTTCATTTTTGTCTCACATGCGTTAAATATTTCGTTTAGCATTTGTTTTCCTTGATTGTTTGAAAAATAATTACGATATTGTAGCAAGAATTTTTTTAAATGATATAAAAGTGGTTGAAAAGAAGGAGTATTAGGAACTTAAAATAGTTGCAAGAATGCAACTATTTTGTAGCTGGAGTTTCGTCTTTAGCTGGTGCAGTAACTGGTGTAACGGCAGTTGGTGCTACAACATTTGTAGTTTCCACCATGTTATCAACTACAGAAGTCTGTGCTGAGCTAGAGTAAAGATAACCTAAAGCGATTGTATTTGAAACAAATAAAAAACCTATAAGGAAAGTAGCTTTTGCTAAAAAAGCGCTTGGACCTTTTGCCCCAAAAACAGACTCATTTGAGCCACTATATGCGCCAAGACCAATGCTTGAGCTTTTTTGTAGAAGTACAGCTATTACTAGTATTACAACTAAAATTATCTGAACAATAAGTAAAAAACTAGTTGTCATTTATATATCCTAAGTTTGAAAAGTGGCGAATTATACCCAAAAAAACATCATAATACAATTTTAGGTATAATTTCAAAAAAATATTTGGATAACTATGAAAGATTTTAGAAATATTATATTTGTTTTAATCATTGCTACTTTTCTTTTGCAAATGTATGTTTCAAAAGAAGATGCAAAAGTAAAGAATGAAAAACTCACAGTATCCCTAAGTACATTTGCTTTGTATGACATTGCTAAAAATATTTCACAAGATACTTTAGAACTTGTGATGATTTTACCACTTGGAGTAGACGCTCATAGTTTTGAGCCGACACCAAAGCTAATGGCAAAAATAATGCGGAGTCAGCTCGTTATATACAGCGGTGCAGGACTTGAACCATGGACTTCTTCATTTGAGTTTAAGTCAAAAGTTATAGATATGAGTAAGTCAGTTAAACTACTAAAACCTAAAGATAAGCACGACGGGCATGCTCATAATCATGGACACAATGCGGTAGATCCACATTACTGGTTGGATATACAGAATATGATAAGCGCTACAGAACTTATAAGTGAAGAGTTTATAAAAATATCTCCAGAGAATAAACAAGTATATAAAAGTAATAGTGAAAAATATATAGCTAAGCTAAAATCTATAGATGCTAAATACAAAAAAGCACTTTCAAACTGTAAAAAAGAGACAATAATTGTAAATCATAATGCCTTTTCATACTTAAGTAGTAACTATGGCTTTCATGTAGAAGCGTTGAATGGACTGTCCCCAGATGCACAACCGAGTGCGAAAGATATGGTAAGAGTGATAGAGCATGTAAGAGAGCATGATGTGAAAACTATATTTTTTGAGAGTTTTGTTAATGATAAAGCTATGAAAAGTATAGCCCAAGAAGCAAAAGTAAGTGTTGAAGTGCTTCAGCCACTAGGAAATATTACGCGCGATGAAGCACAGAAAAATCTTAGCTATGAAGATATCATGCTAGATAATTTAAAAAAGATATCTAAAGCCTTGGTTTGCGAATGAAATTTACACTTCCTATCTTTGATGTAAAAAATCTATACTTCAGTGCTGGAGATCAAGAGATACTTTCTAATATTTCTTTGGAAATTTTTGCTCACGAGTATATTGCAATCATTGGACCAAACGGTGGCGGAAAAACAACACTCATAAGAGTTCTTCTTGGTCTTGAAAAACCAACAAGAGGTGAAGTCAGAATCTTTGGTAAGAGTGTAAAAGATTTTAAAGAGTGGCATAAGATAGGTTATGTTCCACAACGTGCAACACTTGTAGATGCTTCGTTTCCTGGAACTGTAGAAGATGTTGTAAATATGGGTAGAACTTCTAAGAGAAAACTATTTTCAAGACAGAGTGCAGAAGATAAAGCTTGTGTTTTAGATGCAATGAATAAGATGGATGTTTACGACCTAAAAGATAAGATGATAGGAACTCTCTCTGGTGGACAGAGACAAAGAGTTATGTGTGCAAGAGCTCTAGCATCTAAACCAGAGATTTTGATTTTAGACGAACCAAACACTGGTGTAGATATGGTTTCTCAAAAAAGATTTTATGCTCTATTGAGACAATTAAACCAAGAAGAGAAAATTACTATAGTATTTATCACTCACGATATAGGCGTAATAGCAGATGATATTGCAAGACTATTTACCATAAACCAAAAAGCTATAGTCTGTAACAACCCAAAAGAGGCTCTTAGCTGTGAAGATATGAGTGAGCTTTATGGCATTGAAGCGCATCTGATTCACAACCATAAGCACGAGCATTAGGGATTTTTATGTTGGAAATGTTTGAATATGATTTTATGCAAAGAGCTTTTTTAGCGGGTATGATTATCGCCGTTTTAGCATCTATTAGTGGTACATTTATAGTCCTGCGTCGTTACTCTATGATTAGTGAAACACTTGCACATTCTGCCTTAGTAGGTGTAGCAGTAGGTTTAGTAGCAGGGTTCAATCCACTTTGGATGGCAGTAATCGTATCTATACTTGCAGCGTGGCTAATAGAATACCTTCGAGCTAATTTTTCATTATACTCAGATGCGGTACTAGCCATTTTACTCTCAGGTTCACTTGCAATCGCTGTTATAATAGTCTCTCTAGGGGGAGCATTCAATAACTCTCTTTTTTCATATCTTTTTGGTTCTATTCTTTCTGTGAGTAGTGCAGATGTTGTTGTTATTTCAATATTTGGTACATTGTGTCTAAGTGTGTTATTGCTTTTTTCAAAAGAGTTTTATTTTATCGCTTATGATGAAGAGGTGGCAAAAACAAGCGGTATAAAAGTAAAACTACTTAACTTTCTTCTTGTTGGTATTGTAGCCATTATAATTGCTCTATCTATTAGAGTAGTTGGAAGTCTACTTATAGGTGCGCTTATGGTTATACCTACTATATCAGCTCTTCAATATAGACAAGGCTTTGTTAGAACACTTTTATTATCTCTATTCTTTGCCTTAGTTAGTGTGGCATCTGGAATGACACTTTCTTTTTATTTTTCTCTCCCATCTGGTGCTACTATTGTTATCTCTGTTTTAGTAATTTTTATAATCTCACTGTTTGTTAATAAGCGATGAGAATAAGCTCCGAATTTTCAAAACATGCTTTGCATTATGGTTCTTACAATGTTATTCAAAACAGAGTAATAAAGAGATTGCTAAAAAAAGTTAAACATGAACCTAACAATATTTTAGACCTTGGTTGTGGAAACGGAGCACTTTATAATAGTATTGACTGGAAGTATAAACATTTTACAGGTGTAGATTTTGCTCCGGGGATGTTAGAGTTACATCCAAAAGCAAAAAACTGTGAGTGCATCTACGGTGATTTTAATGATAAAACACTTTTCGAGCATCTAATAACATATAAATACGACCATGTTTTTTCAGCATCTGCTTTGCAATGGGCCCAAGATTTGGATATGGTTTTTAGATATATTAAAGCATTAAACGCACCTATATCTTTAGCTGTTTTTAGTTCAAACACTTTTAAAACTTTAAATGAAACAGCAGGTTTGACTCCGATACTAAGAAGCACAGATGAAATATATAAACTTCAAAAGAAGTATTTTGATGCAGATTTTGAAGTAGTTGAGTATAAACTGGAATTTGAATCTACTAGAGATATGTTTAGGTATATAAAAAACAGTGGGGTTAGTGGCTCAAGAAAGGTTTTGGATTATAAGCAAACAAAAAAGCTTATGCAGGATTATCCTCTAAAGTATTTAGAGTTTGAAGTAGTCTTTATTCATACTAAATAAGTCCTTAGTCACTAAAGCTTCTCTTTTGGAGAGAAGAACTAGCTATGTTCTTGAAGTACTATTTCTTTTTCCAAGTTATACAGCTCATATCTAATATATTTAAAATTTTCACTATAAGCAGCATTATGAAGTTTAAACAACTCTTCTAAAACTCTTGAAGATTCTTGCGCTCTTTTAAAGTTTGCAATAATAATACTTTTAATACCTGTACGGTTAAGTTCACTTTCTGTAGTTGGACGAAGCACATCATTGATACTATCTCTATGTGTAAGAAGTTTATCTATCTCATCTATACGAGATTTATGTCTAAGTTGCTTGAGTTTAGAGGAGAGGTTTTTGTTGTTATCTCGATACCGCATGATATCTTCAACAACTCGTATGCCTTCTTTTAGGCGGTTAAGGTTTGCATCTATCACCCGAAAAAGTTCAGGTGATAGTTCTTCTTTAGTCGTCACTATTGAATAAACCAAATAGGTGAAGTAATGCAGTAAAGATATTTAAAAAGTCTAAGTAAAGTGCAATTGCTCCATCAATCGGAGTTTCATAAGCACCTTTCATAATGTTTTGAGTGTCATATACAACTAAGATGCTAAATAAAAATACAACAGCACCAGAGATGATAACACTAAGCATAGGGTTACCTAAAAATAAGTTTACAATTGAAAAACCAATAACTACAAAAAGAGCTATCATTAAAGGTTTACCATAACTAGTAAAATCTTTTGTTGTTCTAATAGCAAAGAAGCTCATAGCTCCAAATACAACTGATGTCATAGCAAAAGCATTACCAATAATAGCACCGCCACCACTCATTCCAAGTGTTTGTGAAAGTAAAGGAGCTAGCATTAAGCCTGTCATAAATACAAAAGCAAACATAACCATTAGATTAATCCCAGGCTTATGTTTTACAAAGTGTAATCCTATAAGAAGACCAATTTCTAAAATAAACAGTGGTAAAAACCAAGCTGCTATTGTTCCTGCAAAAGGAACACCAACGTAAGCGCCAACTGCACCAGCCATCATAGAAGCTGCGAACAGTTTATATGTCTCTTTAACAAAAGAGATGATTTGAGAGTCACTACGTGTAGTGCTCTCATATGCAAAAGAGTTACCTCTAGCGTAATCACGATCATAAAGTCCCATGTTTTTTCCTCATAGTAATATTGTTTGTAAGAATTTTATATATAAAGAGTTAATGCATAGCAACAACTATAATAGTTTGTATATTATATGTAAAGTTAATAATGATTTATGTTAAAAAGGATTGAGAAAAATAAACAACTTCAAAACTTCTCTCAAACTTCCCAACCGATTAAGAATCTTCTAAGCAACAACCCCCTATAATTCCCATCCACAAACAAAGAGACCTTGTTAAAGAGGGCTAGAGAGACTTCGAGTTGAAGCTTTTGAGATTGTTTGAGATCATTGAAAACTAAGCAAGTAAATAGACTTAATAACTAACGAAACAGTTAGTAATTAGCTCATTAATAAGTTTACTTAGAAATAACTAATTAACAACAACCGTCTATTCTATTTTGAATCCAATTTATTGGATCCCTTATAGTAATAGATACATACAAAAAAGTCCATAAACTGTTCACGCGGTTTATGGCAACAAAGCCAATGAATTTTAATTCTTGGGCAAAAGATCAGTAATGCACAGCAATGTGTTCTTTACATAATCTGTCTTCGGACAACAATTATGGAGAGTTTGATCCTGGCTCAGAGTGAACGCTGGCGGCGTGCTTAACACATGCAAGTCGAACGATGAACCGAAACTTATCACTTGTGGTAGGCTAGGGGATTAGTGGCGCACGGGTGAGTAATATATAGTTAATGTACCTCGAAGACCGGGATAGCCATTGGAAACGATGATTAATACTGGATACACCTTCTAAACTCAAGTTTAGTCGGGAAACGTTTTTTCGCTTCGAGATCAGACTATATCCCATCAGTTAGTTGGTAGTGTAAGAGACTACCAAGGCAATGACGGGTAGCGGGTTTGAGAGGATGATCCGCCACACTGGTACTGAGACACGGACCAGACTCCTACGGGAGGCAGCAGTGAGGAATATTGCACAATGGGGGAAACCCTGATGCAGCAACGCCGCGTGGAGGATGACGCATTTCGGTGTGTAAACTCCTTTTATGAGTCAAGAAAATGACGGTAGCTCATGAATAAGCACCGGCTAACTCCGTGCCAGCAGCCGCGGTAATACGGAGGGTGCAAGCGTTACTCGGAATCACTGGGCGTAAAGGACGCGTAGGCTGGCTCGTAAGTCAGATGTGAAATCCTATGGCTTAACCATAGAACTGCATTTGAAACTACGAGCCTAGAGTATGGGAGGGGGAGATGGAATTAGTGGTGTAGGGGTAAAATCCGTAGATATCACTAGGAATACCGAAAGCGAAGGCGATCTCCTGGAACATAACTGACGCTGAGGCGTGAAAGCGTGGGGAGCAAACGGGATTAGATACCCCGGTAGTCCACGCCCTAAACGATGAACACTAGTCGTCGGGATGCTTGTCATCTCGGTGATGCACTTAACAGATTAAGTGTTCCGCCTGGGGAGTACGGTCGCAAGATTAAAACTCAAAGGAATAGACGGGGACCCGCACAAGTGGTGGAGCATGTGGTTTAATTCGAAGATACGCGAAGAACCTTACCTAGCCTTGACATTGATAGAACACCCTAGAGATAGAGTGGTGCCCTTCGGGGAACTTGAAAACAGGTGCTGCACGGCTGTCGTCAGCTCGTGTCGTGAGATGTTGGGTTAAGTCCCGCAACGAGCGCAACCCTCGTCCTTAGTTGCCAGCAGGTTATGCTGGGCACTCTAAGGAGACTGCCTTCGCAAGGAGGAGGAAGGTGAGGACGACGTCAAGTCATCATGGCCCTTATGGCTAGGGCTACACACGTGCTACAATGGGGCGTACAGAGAGTTGCGATACCGCGAGGTGGAGCCAATCTCATAAAGCGTCTCTCAGTTCGGATTGAAGTCTGCAACTCGACTTCATGAAGCTGGAATCACTAGTAATCGTAGATCAGCAATGCTACGGTGAATACGTTCCCGGGTCTTGTACTCACCGCCCGTCACACCATGGGAGTTGATTTCGCCCGAAATTGGGAAGCTAACCTTCGGGAGGCTACCACTTACGGCGGAATTAGCGACTGGGGTGAAGTCGTAACAAGGTAACCGTAGGAGAACCTGCGGTTGGATCACCTCCTTTCTAGAGTAAAGAGAAAACATTCATTTGTTTATCTTGTCAAAAGAAAATCTCACGAAGAGATGTTAGTTATTAGTTTATTACTTGCTTAGTTTTCAGTGATCTATGTTCATTAATTTGATATTGATTCAGGAGTGCCTCTCAGACTTAGGTTTGGGAGGGATTTTAGTTCTAATCAAGGCGGGTTCTTGAGTGAGTGAGGAACATACTTATGTATGTGACGAATGAACGAAAGGTTCCAACGCCAAGTAGAGCTAAAAGCACCCCAAAAAGAGGGCCTATAGCTCAGCTGGTTAGAGTGCACCCCTGATAAGGGTGAGGTCCCTGGTTCAAGTCCAGGTAGGCCCACCATTTCTGAAGAATTTGCACTTGAAAAAGAAACTCACATACTTTTAGTATGCTTCGTTGCCTTTTCAAGCACAACTTCAATCAGAAAACAAGTTTCAAACTAAATCCAAGTACTTAAGTTAAGTATTTAGATTTGGTTTTAAACCAAAAAGTTCATTAAATTATAATTGTTAAAGTCAACATATATAAGAGATAAGAGAATTTATTCTATTATTAATTATATTAACTAAATAACTACAAAATCAACAGGATCTGTCTTGAATGATGTATTAGTACATTAAACAAGGTAGTGAACGCAAATTAGAATAAAAAAGATATTAAGGGCCATAGGTGGATGCCTTGGCTAGTAGAGGCGATGAAAGACGTATTAGGCTGCGATAAGCCTCGGGGAGCTGCCAAAGAGCTTTGATCCGGGGATTTCTGAATGGGGCGACCCAGCATGGTGCGAATCATGTTACAACTTAGGTTGGGCGAACTCAGGGAAGTGAAACATCTCAGTACCTGAAGGAAAAGAAATCAAACGAGATTCCCAAAGTAGCGGCGAGCGAAATGGGATTAGGGCACTTAGTGATAATATATTTGTTAGCAGAACACTTTGGAAAGAGTGAGCATAGAGGGTGATACTCCCGTAAGCGAAAACATTTATATGGTACTAGACTAAGGAACGAGTAGGTCGGGACACGTGTTATCTTGACTGAATATGGGGGGACCACCCTCCAACCCTAAATACTACTACTAGACCGATAGCGAACAAGTACCGTGAGGGAAAGGTGAAAAGGACCGCGGTGAGCGGAGTGAAATAGAACCTGAAACCTATGGCTTACAATCATTCGGAGCACTATTGTCGCAAGACAAGTGTGACGGACTGCCTTTTGCATAATGAGCCTGCGAGTTGTGGTATCTGGCAAGGTTAATCGAACGAGAAGCCGTAGCGAAAGCGAGTCTTAATAGGGCGACATAGTCAGATGCTGCAGACCCGAAACTGAGTGATCTATCCATGAGCAGGTTGAAGCTGGTGTAAGAGCCAGTGGAGGACCGAACCCGTAGAAGTTGAAAATTCTTGGGATGACTTGTGGATAGGGGTGAAAGGCCAATCAAACTCAGTGATAGCTGGTTCTCTCCGAAATATATTTAGGTATAGCCTCGAGCATTAGCGTATAGGGGTAGAGCACTGACAGGGCTAGGGCTGCTTACCGCGGTACCAAACCCTATCAAACTCCGAATACTATACGTGTAACCTCGGGAGTCAGGCGTAGGGTGATAAAATCCTATGTCGAGAGGGGAACAACCCAGACTAGCAGCTAAGGTCCCAAAGTCTTGTCTAAGTGGAAAAGGATGTGGAGTTGCTGTGACAACCAGGAGGTTGGCTTAGAAGCAGCCATCCTTTAAAGAAAGCGTAACAGCTCACTGGTCTAGCGATTCTGCGCCGAAAATATAACGGGGCTAAGACAAGCACCGAAGCTCTAGATTTATGATTTATCATAAGTGGTAGGAGAGCGTTCCATTCAGCGCTGAAGGTACACCGGTAAGGAGTGCTGGAGCGGATGGAAGTGAGCATGCAGGCATGAGTAGCGAGAAAAGGGATGAGAATTCCCTTCGCCGTAAACCCAAGGTTTCCTACGCGATGCTCGTCATCGTAGGGTTAGTCGGGACCTAAGTCGAGTCCGAAAGGGGTAGACGATGGCAAATCGGTTAATATTCCGATACCGACCGTTGTTCGTTTGAGTGATGGGGGGACGCATAGAGTTAATTGAGCTCGCTGATGGAATAGCGGGTCGAAGGATGTAGGTCGAGAAGTAGGAAAATCCGCTTCTCATGAGACCGAGATCTTACAGGCAGACCAATCTCTTCGGAGAGCGGTTTGAATCAATGATACTGTCGTGCCGAGAAAAGCCTCTAAACGAGAACAACGGTTGCCCGTACCGTAAACCAACACAGGTGGGTGAGATGAGTATTCTAAGGCGCGTGGAAGAACCATTGTTAAGGAACTCTGCAAACTAGCACCGTATCTTCGGTATAAGGTGTGCCTAAACTGTAAAGAGATTTACTCTCTGAAGCGGTTCAAGGTCGCAGCAAAGTGTCCCTCCCGACTGTTTACCAAAAACACAGCACTCTGCTAACTCGTAAGAGGATGTATAGGGTGTGACGCCTGCCCGGTGCTTGAATGTTAAAAGGATTGCTTAGCTTCGGCGAAGGCTTGAATTGAAGCACAAGTAAACGGCGGCCGTAACTATAACGGTCCTAAGGTAGCGAAATTCCTTGTCGGTTAAATACCGACCTGCATGAATGGCGTAACGAGATGGGAGCTGTCTCAACAATGGATCCAGTGAAATTGTAGTGGAGGTGAAAATTCCTCCTACCCGCGGAAAGACGGAAAGACCCCGTGCACCTTTACTATAGCTTGACACTGCTATTGGGATATTCATGTGCAGGATAGGTGGGAGCCTTTGATTCATAGACGCCAGTTTATGATGAGGCATCCTTGAGATACCACCCTTGAATATTCTGATAGCTAACTCCGTACAATTATCTTGTGCGAGGACAATGTCTGGTGGGTAGTTTGACTGGGGCGGTCGCCTCCTAAAAAGTAACGGAGGCTTACAAAGGTTAGCTCAGAGGGGTTGGAAATCCCTCGTAGAGTATAATGGCATAAGCTAGCCTGACTGTGAGACATACAAGTCGAGCAGAGTCGAAAGACGGTCATAGTGATCCGGTGGTTCTGTGTGGAAGGGCCATCGCTCAAAGGATAAAAGGTACGCCGGGGATAACAGGCTGATCTCCCCCAAGAGCTCACATCGACGGGGAGGTTTGGCACCTCGATGTCGGCTCATCGCATCCTGGGGCTGGAGCAGGTCCCAAGGGTATGGCTGTTCGCCATTTAAAGCGGTACGCGAGCTGGGTTCAGAACGTCGTGAGACAGTTCGGTCCCTATCTTCCGTGGGCGTAGGAACGTTGAGGAGAGCTGACCCTAGTACGAGAGGACCGGGTTGGACGTACCACTGGTGCACCAGTTGTTCTGCCAAGAGCATCGCTGGGTAGCTACGTACGGATGAGATAACCGCTGAAAGCATCTAAGCGGGAAGCCAACTCCAAGATGAACGTTCCCTGAAGTACGCTTGAAGACTACAAGCTTGATAGGCTGGATGTGTACGCACAGCAATGTGTTTAGCTGACCAGTACTAATAGTACGTTTGTCTTTTTTACAGTTCTTTTATTAGAACACAATTCGTTCACTACCTTGTTTAGTGTATTACCAAATACATATAGTAGTTATTTACAAAACATGTTGACTTTAACAATCATAACTTAATGAGATTTCTCATTAATACCCCTTTATTGACTCATACAGTCAAGTCTAAGTACATTTCGATGTCTTTAGACTTGATTGTCTAGGTGGCTATAGAGAGAGGGAAACGCCTGGCTCCATTCCGAACCCAGAAGCTAAGCCTCTCATCGCTGATAATACTGATCCTTGCAGGATTGGAAATGTAGGTCGCTGCCTAGTTGATCAATTTTTTACTACTTACCCTTTTTTATCTTTTAATCATTTTTACTTTTATCTTTATTTACTAAGATACTAATTTATGTTTACTTTCAATATTATTTAATCAATGGAATATAGAGAGCAAGAACATAGACAACTTTAGATGACTAAGCTCTCTTTGATGTATTTTACTTTGGTACTGCCTTGTTAGGCAATTTATAGTATGCAGCACACCAGCCATCAGGACTAATCTTACCCTCTACCATTCTGCACTCATTTGTATCTGCAATAAAATGCATACATTCAAGACATGTTTTACCATCTTTTGGTGTCTCTTGGTACTTGTACTGGGCTTTACTTCCTTTAGCATACAAAGCAGTTGCGCTAAATGTTGCTAAACCCAAAATGGACATATATCTTAAAAAAGCTCTTCTTGATAAATCTTTCATAACTATCTCCTCAATAAAATGTTTCTATTATATTATAAGATTATATTATTAATGTTTATTGATTTTAATCAATTAATTCCACTCTTGTAGTTTGCCATTTATATCTATATGAGTAAGATAGAGCCTTAAATCAAATTCTATTTGATGATAGGATGGTTGCATATATTCACATAGTTTGTAAAAAGCTTTGTTGTGTTCTTTTTCTTTAAAGTGTGAGAGTTCATGTACAACAATCATCTCTAAGAAATCTTGAGGGACACTCTTAAACATAGAAGCTATTCGTATCTCATTTTTAGCTTTTAATTTACCCCCTTGTACTCGTGATACAAAATGATGAGTGCCTAAAGCATTGTGAATAACATTTATCTTCCCGTCATATATAACTTTATTGAGTGGAGCTGCTTTTTTTATGTGTTGGTTTTTTAAGTCATTTGCATATGAAAAGAGTGTTTTATCACTCCTTTTATCGTGTGAATATGGATATTTTTTTAGAAGATGTGCAGAGAGTTTATCTGCTTTGATAAGTTTATGAACCTGCTCTTTTACCTGAGGGGGATAGTGGTTTAGGTACTTTAACTCTTTCATTTAACTTACAAAACCCAAACAGAAAATTTCTTACCTTTTATCTTTCCATTTTTTAGCTGTTTATGTGCCTCATCAATAAGTTTAGCCTCTATAGCAACATAACTTTGTCGCTCGTAGATGTCTATCTTACCAATCGAGCTGCCTTGAAGACCTGCATCCCCTGTTAAAGCGCCAAGCAAATCTCCTGCACGGACTTTATCTTTTTTCCCACCCTCAATTACAAGCGTTATATATTGAGGTTTCATCTCGAAACCGTTTACAGTTTTAAGCTCACCTGCACTTTGAAAAAGTCTAGTATCATTTTTATACTCATAAGCTTTATCAGCCTCATATTCACTAAAAAGAGTAAATGACAAACCATCTTGACCAGCACGACCTGTTCTTCCAATTCTGTGAGTGTAAGTCTCTTCACCATGAGGAAGATCATAGTTTATAACCATAGACATCTCTTTTATATCAAGACCACGAGCTGCAACATCAGTAGCGATAAGAACCGGACAGCTTCTGTTTGCAAATTGGACTAACACATCATTTCTCTCATACTGTTCAAGGTCACCGTGAATAGCCAAGGCATCTATCTTTTTCTTTTGTAAGTTCTCTGCCAGCTCTTTTGCATCTATCTTTGTATTTGTAAAAATGATTACATTTTCAGGTTTGAAATTACTAAGAATATTTATGATGGTATCCATTTTCTGATTACTGTCTACTTCGTAAAACCTCTCAGTTATATTGTTCGCAACTTCAGTAGATATAGTCTTTACACTAACTGCTTCATGCTGAAGATTTTTACTTATATCCATGACTTCATCTGTATATGTAGCCGAGAAAAGAAGTGTCTGTTTTCTCTTTTTAGTAAATGATAAAACTTCATTTATCTCTTCGCTAAAACCCATATCTAACATTCTGTCTGCTTCATCAAGAACAAGCATATCGAGGTCTTCAAGAGAGAGTGTCTCTTTTTTTAGATGCTTTAAAATCCGCCCTGGAGTACCAACGATGATATGTGCACCATGACTAAGTGAACCAAGCTGTGGGCCGAATGCTGCTCCACCACAAAGAGTAAGTATTTTAACATTGTGAGTAGCGCGTGCAAGCATACGAAGCTCTTTTGCAACCTGGTCTGCCAGTTCACGAGTCGGACAAAGGACTAGAGACTGGACTCTAAACTTTTTTACTTGTAGCTTTGTAAGCAATCCTATTCCAAAAGCAGCTGTTTTACCGCTTCCTGTTTTTGCCTGAGCGATTACATCTTTTCCATCAAGGATATATGGAAGTGACTCAGCTTGGATGGGTGTCATCTCTTTGTAGCCAATTTCATTTAAATTGTGAAGCATCTCTTTTGAAAGAGAAAGGTTTGAAAATTTCATATATTTTTCTTTTTAAATTGTATTTTACTTCTTGTAAAATATAAAATTGCACAAGTGCAATGGGCTCTCTGCCGAAGAGAACCAAGCGTTAGCGTAGTAAAATGAATTACTTCCTTTTGCGTGATATAACTAGTATATTTCCTTTACTCGTCCAACTTCTCCACTCATAAGACGTACTTTAATACCATGAGGATGTGAAGGTGACTTTGTTAGTATATCGCGAACTATACCATCTGTAAGAAGTCCACTATCTTGATCTTGTTTTAGAACGATGGCTACACTTTTACCATGTTTTATATTTTTTCTTTGCGTGCCGTCCATAGTGATACCTTTATTTTGTTTTATTAAGATGCAATTATATCTATATTATTTTAGAAGAACACTAAACTGATACATCATAATAGATGCTGCAACACTTACATTAAAACTTTTAACATCACTAGACATCTCTATACTTATAATTTCATCACATTCATTGAGCACTTCTTGTGATATACCTTTACCCTCATGCCCCATAAGAAGTACCCATTTTTGCGGAACTTTGACCTTCGATAAAAGCACAGCATCTGGAGTTACTTCGGCTGCAAATATTTTATATCCATTCGCTTTAAGGGCATTTAGTGTTTGAAATATATCTTCATAAACATGAACTTTCAACTTGCTTACATAACCCATGGAGACTCTTAGTGCTCGTCTTGCATAAGGGTGTGGAGATTGCTTAGGAAGCAGATATGAACCGACTCCAAGTGCTGCAGCACTTCTGGCAATCGAACCAACATTTTCGGTTGAAGTTATAGCATCTAGCATCAGGATATTATCTCCTAAGTCATCTAGTGAACTTTCTGGCGGTCTGACACCATGCATCATACAATTATGATGAATTTTATGTCCGATGATACCTTGCATCTCTTCTTTACTTGCAACAAAAAGATTAGGAATATTTTTTGTTCCTATCAAATCCCCATACTCTTCATAATACTCTTTAGTTGCTAAGATACTTTTGATTTGTATATCACTCTCTAAAAGTATATTTACAACTTTCGGGCTGTCGGCTATAAAGCTGTTGTCTGCACTAAAAGCGTTATCTCTTAGCTTATGATATATCGCTAAATCAGGAGTGTTTATATTATCTATTTTTTTATAATTCATATGTGATATAATAGCATAAACAAAGGAATTTCAATGAAATACTCAATTCAATTTAGAATCTGGCATTGGCTTCATGCAACTGTAGTTTTAGGACTGCTTGGTACTGTACTTTTACGAAAAACATTTTTGAGTTGGAGAACTAACTCAGAAATATTAATGACTAAACTATCTGAAATAAGTATAGAAATAACAGCTGAACAAGCGAAAGTTTTAGCAAAAGCAGTTCGAGCCGGAATGTGGGAGTGGCATATCATTTTAGGTTATGCTTTGGCTTTTTTGATTATTTTTAGAATCTATCTTTATTTTTTTGATACAAGCAAAAAAGAGAGTTTTAGCTCTTTAACGCTACATAAAAAAGCTGTTCACCTTTCTTACTATATCATCTATGCAACTCTTCTTTTTATGGCGGCTAGTGGCCTTTCAATTTATTTTTACCAAGACTTGGGACTATTAAAAGAGACAGCTCACGACATAAAAGAGATTCATGAATTCACTTTTAATATCGTTATGTATTTTGTACCTCTTCATATAATAGGCGTTATCGTTGCTGAAAACAAAGATGAAAAAGGCTTGATTTCGAGTATGATAAACGGTAAAGAGTAGCTATTAAACCTTATCCACTCTAAACCATCCGGCAATAGAATATCTTTTTCTCTTAGCCGGTAAGACTTCATGCGGAAACTTCTCGCTCATAAATACAACTAAGGTATTAGCTTCGGGCGTTATTTTTTCTAAAAAGTTACTATTTTGATCATAAACAATAAGTTCACCGCCATCATCTTCACCCCACTCATCATTAAGATAATAAACAGTGGTTACTATACGATTTTTGAAGTTTTTGAAACAGTCTAGGTGAGTCTCATAAAAATCATCCTTATCATAGATGGCAAAATGACTTTCATAATACGAGAGTCCTAGATATAACTCTCTGTTGAGATGTTCTTTTAGTCCGTTTGCAAAAATTAAAAATGTTCTTTGAGACTGACTGTCATCATCTAGCCAATGTGTTTTGTCTTTTCGTTTACTGCTATCTAGATGTAAGTCATTCGAACCGGAGATACAGGCTCTATTAAAATCAGGCTCATTTTTTGCGTAATCTAAAAGCTCAGTTCATAGCTTCGGATCTAAAGAATTTTTAATAACTATGACCCCATCTTTTACAAGTGCATCTGTTATTTGTGAATAGAGTTTTTTATACATTATTTGGCTTTAAGATTTTTTTAGCAAAGGGTAAAGATGATAAAAGTTTTACTTTATTTGCAATAATACCAGCCAATAATGTTTCAAACATATCATCATACAACTCCTCATACAACTCTTCTACATCCATAAAACCATCAATGATTAATGATGACAAACCATGAAGTGATGACCATATAATAATAGTCTGCTTATATGAGCTGTCTTTTTTTAAGATGCCACTATTATGCCCCTCTTGGATTGTTGCTTTTAATGCTCCAAAACCACTACAGTCATCCTCTTTTATGCTTAGTATTTCATCTCTAATATGAGAATATTTCTTACCAAATAGGAGTCTATAAAGATTTGGATTTTCTTTTGCAAATTCTATGTATAATTTTCCACTTTTATAAAACCTGTCTACTAGTGGTATTTCTTTGTTTGTAAGTACTGGAGAGGTAGCCTTGTCAAATTTTATAAAACCTATCTCTATTATCTCTTCAACAAGAGCATCTTTAGATTTAAAGTGTTTGTATATTGCTGAGCGAGATGTGCCAGTTGCTTCTGAGAGAATTTTTAAAGTCAGCTTGTCAATGTCTTCTTTTGCTATAAAGTCAAAGGCAATGTTTAAAAACTCCTCTCTCAAGTTTCCGTGATGGTATTCTTTTTTTATCATAACAGTATTCTAGCATAAAACAAAGTAAACATTGTTTACATTTAAGTTTTCTTATGTTAACATTGTTTACTTTAAAAACAAAGAGGCTTTATAATATGAAAAAGATGCTATTGATTTCTACTGTGCTTGTAGGCTTGTTTGCTCAAACCTCACTAGAAGTTGCAAAAAAATCATACTCGGTTATCTCAGGATATGAGAGCAGCAGTTCTAAAACTACAATGATTTTGGAAAATGCCCAAGGTGTTCAAAATATAAGAAAACTAGAGATTAAAAAACTCGAAGATAAAAAAGGAGACAGATCCATATTAACATTTGTATATCCCAAAGATATTAAAGGAACTAAGCTTTTAAGTTTTGAGCAAATTGCCAAAGATGATAAACAGTGGCTCTATATGCCAGCACTTAAACGCATAAAACGAATAAGCTCACGAAATAAATCAGGCTCATTTATGGCTAGTGAATTTTCCTACGAAGACATAGCATCTCAAAATTATAAAAATTATTCTTACCAAGGTGATGCTAAAAAAATTATAATAGATGCTAAGGAGTACTTTAAGATAACTAGAGTTCCAAAAGATAAAAATAGCGGTTACTCTAAACAGATTGTTTTCATAGATACGACAACTTATCTAGCAAAATTTGGAGAGTATTATGACAAGCAGAATAGGTTACTCAAAAAGGTTTCATTTTTAGAATATAAAAAAATTGATGATGTTTACCGTATAAAAATTATGAAGATGTCCAATATTCAAAACAAAAAAACAAGCACGCTAACTTGGGATGAAGATAAGATAAAAGCAAATCTTAGCAAAAATGAGTTTTCTAAAAGAGCTTTAAAATGAAAGTAATCTTATTTTTGCTTCTTTTTGCGATGCTTTTAAATGCATTTGAGAATAAGTCCTCCCTATCCATAAAACATATAAATTATGATAAGTTTTCAGATGAGACCATTGTTAAAGGTAATTCAAAATTAAAACTGCATAATGATATATTTAAAGCAGACGCAACTGTTGAGTATCTCTATAGTAATGAGTATAAAGAGCGAAGATATATTATTTTAAATGAGTTGTTTGTTACCAAAGAGTACAAAGATTACAGTTTTACTCTTGGTAAAATAATCAAATATTGGGGAGAGTTAGAGGGTTTCAATATTGCTGATGTCTATAATCAAAAGAACCATCTGCTTGATGCCTTTGACAACAGTGCAAAGCTTGGTTCTATAGGCTTGCATGTAACTAAGTATTTTGATGAAGATTCTTTAGAATTTGGTGTGAAATTTTATGAACAAGATGTAAAATATTCATTTATAAGTAATTATGATAAAGAGTTGAGTTATAGCGATGAGAGAGATACTCCAACTTTACATTTAATGTATAGCTTTGCTACAGATAAGAGTTTTGAGAGTGAAACAAAACTTATATTACTTCACGGATATGACAACAAAAGATATTTTATACCAAAGAATCAGACAACTTTATCTCAATATGCATACAGAGTGAACAAACTCCTTTTTCTCTCAAACTTAATCTATAAAGAGACTATATTAAAGTGTGAAGCCAGTTATACTGATGTAATAAGTGATGAAAACATGAGCAATTATGCTCAACTCTCTTTTGGTTTGGAAAATAATTTTTATGACATTTTGGATATAGATATAGGTTTTTATTTGGAATATTACAGCTATCTTTATGCGCAAGATGAAAAAATAAAGAATGTTGATATATCTGAAATTTATAATGATGATATTTTTCTAGCACTGAAGTTAGATCTTACAGATACACGAAATTCCGAGATAAAAGGTGGCATTTTATATGACCTTAAAAATACAGAGAAAGTTTTTAAAGTAGAGGCAAAATCAAGAGTGATAGATAACTTAGTAGTAGATGCGCAATATTTGCAAGTGTTGAGCGAGCAAAACACGCTACTTTACAAGCTAGGCTATTCAACAAGAGTGATTCTTGGTTTAACATATACATTTTAAGGGCTTGAAAGATGGATAGGTACATAGATTTTTTAGATAAACAAAAATATAAAATTATTATTTTTATTACACTTATAGTAGCACTGCTATCAATCTCTTTAAAAGATATGGTTTATGAGGGAAGTTATAAAATTTGGTTTGATAAAGAGTCAAAAATCTTAAAAGATTATGAAAACTTCAGAACTATTTTTAGTGGAGACGATACATTTATAGTCGCCTTTAAAGAAGAATCTGGGATATTTACTCCAAAGGCGATAAAGACTATTTTAGACTTAACAAGTGCATTTAAAAATATAGATGGTGTTAGACGTGTTGATAGTTTGACGAACTATCAGTATATAAGAAGTGAAGATGATGATATTATAGTTGAAGACTTTATATATGAAAGTAAAAACCTAGATGCCAAAAAGCTTATGGCTCTACAAGATTCTTTAATCCTTAATCAGCTAATTTCTGAGGATGCACAAACAACTATGTTAGCTATTAGACTTTCAAATTCCACTGGTGCAAATGAAGAGGTAAATATCTATGTAATGGAGAAAATTCAGGAAATATTGAAAGCAGAGGAATTAAAAAATAATTATAAATTTCACATAACTGGTGCTCCTGCAATTACAGCATCTCTTGTAACTATTTCACAAAGTGATGCAATGATTCTAATGCCTCTAGCAGTTGTAGTTGTGGTAACATTTTTGTTTTTGTTTTTTAGAAGTTTTATAGGTATTCTTATCCCGTCTGTTGTTATTGTTCTTAGCTTCTTGAGTGTATTAAGCATACAGATGCTGCTTGGATATAAGCTAAATAACTTTACAGTAAATATTCCATCTTTTATAACTGCTATAGCCATAGCAGATGCTATGCATCTCTACCTTGCTTGGATCTACTATAAAATAAAAGGGCATAAAAATAAAGAGGCTGTTACAATTGCACTAAAGACAAATATTTTACCTATCGGATTGACATCCTTTACAACTGCTGTCGGTTTTTCCTCACTCGGATTAAGTGCAATTGAGCCTATATCAACATTAGGCATAGCTGTAACATCTGGAGCAATAATTGCCTTTTTGCTAAGCATAAGTATTGCACCTGCTATATTGCTTACTTTAAACAATGATTATAAAGTCAAACCGATAAAGTTTTTTAATCTTTTACATACAAAAGGCTATGGAGCATTTATAGTTAGAAATGACAAAAAAATAGCGGTTGTTTTTTTTGCTACTTTTGTTTTCATCGCTTATGGGTTAAACTATATAAAAGTAGATAGTAATTCAATTAAATATTTTTCTCAAGATACAGTTGTAAGAAGTGGAAGTAACTTTATAGAGAAAAATCTAACTGGTTCCATGATATATGAAATCATTCTAGATGCTAAAGAGATAGATGGTGTAAAAAATCCAAAATTTTTAAATGCAATTGTAAAGTTTGAAGATGATTTAAGAGATAAGTTTAAAAATGTAAGGTTTACAACTTCACTTAAAGATATAGTTGTCAAGATGCAAAAAGTGTTAAATAAAACCTCACAAAACATCATACCTCAAGAGCAATCTTTAGTGGCTCAATATCTACTTCTTTACTCAATGAGCCTTCCTCAGGGTATGGAGATAAATGACCAAATAGATACAACAGAACAGTTTTTAAGACTCTCAATTAATGTAGATTTAGTTGATACTTCAAAAGATTTACAGATGATAGAGTGGATAAAAAACTGGTGGAGTGAAAATACAGGCTATAGTGCTGATGTCCAAGGTCAAACGGCCATTTTTGCTTATATGCAATCAAGTGTTACTAATACACTTATTGCCTCTATTAGTGTTACCTTACTTATTGTTGCAATAGTTATGTTTGGGATATTTAAAAACTTAAAGATGCTATGGATATTTATATTTCCAAATATTGCTCCCATATTTTTAGTCGCTGGAATTATGGGCTATTTGGAGATAAATATTGACTTGGGAGTCGCTATCTCTGCTGCTGTTATTTTAGGTATAGCAGTTGATGACACTATACATTTTTTCTCAAAATATTTCGAGGCAATAAAAACTAGAAATTTTGAAGATAGTATTGACTATATTATCAGTCACAGTGGAAATGCAATGATTTTAACTACTTTTATACTCTCATTTACATTTGCTATCTTTGGAGTAAGCAGTTTTATACCAAATGTTAATTTTGCTATAGTAACAGTCAGTGCTTTAAATATTGCACTTGTATTAGACTTGGTTTTGCTTCCTGTATTGTTGAGTTTGTTTTATAGAAAAAAAGAAAAGATTACAAACAGGAGAATTAAATAAGATGAATTTTCTTTCAATAGTGACAATAGTAGTTTTAATACTTATCGCAATATTACATTTTTACTGGTCATTTGGCGGTAAAATTGGACTAAGTGTTGCTCTTCCAACAAAAGATGGTAAAAAGTTAATAAATCCCGGTAAATTTTTAACTTTTTTAGTGGGCATTATTTTGATGAGTTTTGCTTATGTTGCATATATACTTAGATTTGGCGATATGAATAGTCTTTATATTTATTTTGGATGGATAATATCTTCTATTTTTATTCTAAGAGCCGTTGGTGATTTTAATGCGGTTGGATTTTTTAAGAAGATAAAATCAACAAAGTTCGCAATATATGACACTAGATACTTTTCTCCTTTGAGTTTATATCTGGGTCTAGTCTTAGCTATATTGTCATACTCAAGATAAATCATGAAGTGAAGGTATAAGGTAGAAACAATGAATAAATTTTTAAAAGAAAGTGAACTTGTAGATTATTCCCATGCATCTATCAAGTCTTTATCTTCTAAGTTAACAGATGGATTGTTTTTAGATGAAGATATTGCTAACGCCTGCTTTTTATATGTACGAGATGAAATTAACCATAGTGGTGATTTTAAAGATAAAATAACAACCTATAAAGCTAGTGATGTTCTAAAATATAAAACCGGTTGGTGTTATGCGAAAAGTATTTTACTAGCTGCACTGTTAAGAGCCAATAATATTCCCACAGGTTTTTGTTACCAAAGATTAAGTTGTTCAGAGTATGTAAAAGATGTTTATTGTTTACATGGATTAAATGCGATTTATTTGAAAAAATATGGATGGTATAGGGTTGATGCAAGAGGAAATAAAGCTGGTGTTGATGCTCGATTTATTCCACCAAAAGAAAAATTAGCCTTTGAGTTACAAGAAGATGAGATAGATTTACCTGATATTTATAGTGAACCTTTGGATGTAGTAGTAAATGCATTGAAAAATAATACAACTTATGATGAAATGATTGCTAATTTTCCAGACATAAAAATGTAGATAAAGCTTTAAAAATTCCATTAGTATACTAAAGTAAACTAAGCAAGTTTAAAGAAACCATAAGATATAATTTTTTATGATTGAATTTAATAATAAACAATACAACTCTTCATCCGAGATATTTTTTGAGATTTTTAATGATAAATTAAAACTTATGATAATTTGGAATTTAAAAAATAATACACTTAGGTTTAAAGAACTTTTTGAGTGTATGCAGCCTATAACAAAAAAAACTTTAACCATAAAGCTAAAAGAGTTAGAACAATTAAATCTTATCCATAGAGAAGTGTTTGCACAAGTTCCTCCAAAAGTTGAATACTCTTTAACTAATCACGGCAATGATTTAAAGCCTGTAATAGATGAGATACTAATATGGTCACAAAAATATGCAAAAGATTTTGCAAAAACCATAGATGAGAATTTAAAATGAAAATATTAGCAATCTCTGGCTCACTTAGAGCAAAATCATACAACAGTGCAATAATCAGAGCTTTAAAAATCATAGATACAAATATAGATATCTACAAGGATTTGGACAAACTTCCTTTTTTTAATGCTGACATTGACAATCATACATTAGAAGAAGATAACTCACCCGTTTTAGTACAAGAGTTAAGAAAAAATATTGCTAGAGTTGATGCAATAGTAATAAGTACTCCAGAATATGCTTTTGAGATACCAGGAGTACTTAAAAATGCTCTTGACTGGTTAGTTTCAAGTGGTGAGATTGTAGATAAACCTGTAGCTGTTATTAGTGCTTCAACTTCAGGTATGGGTGGAGATAAGGCAAATATTGTTCTTATGAATTTAGTTAAAGTTTTAACAGGAGATATAAGTAAAGAATTAAGCTTATGCGTATCTAGAGTGAATAAAAAAATTGATAACAAAGGAAAGATTATAGATAAAGTATTACTTGATGAATTAAAAACTTTACTCAATAATCTAAAACTAACAGTTAAAAAGGGATTTTATGAAGCAGATATTTGAGATAAAAGATAGTGTAATCATAAATAATATGATGAGAAATGCAGAGTATGGCACACTTGCTCTTAGCAGTGATGACATCCCCTACAGCGTTCCTATAAATTTTGTTCATGAAGATAGTATCATCTATTTTCACGGCTCGCAAAGTGGACGTAAGATGCAAATCATAAAGGCTAACCCTAAAGTTTCATTTAGCATAGTAGAAAACTTCTCCATTATAGCTTCATATTTTAGCTCAAGTGAGGAATTAGCTTGTCCTGCTACACAGTTCTTCAAGTCTATTAGTATTGATGGTAAAGTTAAAATCGTTGAAGATAAAGATGAGAAAATTAAAGCCTTAACACTTCTGATGCAAAAATTACAACCGGAGGGGCGCTATAAACCTTTTGACGATGAATCTTACGATAAGATGATAAAAGCAACCGCAGTTTTAAGATTAGATATAAAAAAATTAAGAGCTAAGTTTAAATTTGGACAGCACCTAGATAAGGAAAGATTTGAGATGATTATCTCTCATTTAGAAAATAGAGATACTGACATAGATAAAGATACAATAAAGATGATGAAAGCACAAAGGTAAGGAGATGAAGTATAGATTAGCAACATTAGATGATATAGATAAAGTTCTAGAGCTTCATTATAAATATCAAGTTGATTTTATTAAAGAAGAAGACAAAGTAGACGGTTTTGTAACTACTGCTTATACCGCTGAACAATTAACTTCTTTAATAGATGAAGAACAAGGTCTATTTATAGCCATCAAAGAGGAAAAGATAGTAGCTTATGTTATGTCAGCATCCTGGCATTTTTGGTCAATCTGGCCCATGTTTGAGCATATGGTAAAAGATTTACACAATCTTACATATTTAGGTAAAACTTTAAGTGTAGAAAACTCCTATCAGTATGGACCAGTATGCATAGATAAGAGTGTTCGAGGTAGTGGTATTTTAGAAAAAATATTTGATTTTACAAGGCAAGAGATGTCTAAAAATTTCCTATTTTAGTTACTTTTGTGAATAAAACCAATCCTCGCTCATACCAAGCACACAAAAGAAAACTAGGATTAGAAGTGATCCAAGAGTTTGAATATAATAATAATCACTACTACGAGATGGTTTATGATACATCTAAAGCACTCAAAGGCAAAATAAAATGAGTAACGAAGAAAATAAAAAAATAAAAGATGGAATAAAAAGTACGTTTGATGATGTTGCTAAGAGCTATGACAAGAACAAACAGTTTGTTATATCTGCCAAAAAAATGCTGGAGTTCATAGAGATAAATAATGAGAATATAAATATATTAGACCTCTCAACTGGTACAGGAAATATAGCTATTGAGCTTGGTAAAAAGTTCCCAAATGCAAATATATATGGTGTAGATATTTCTGATGAGATGCTAAACATAGCAAGAAAAAAAACAAAAGATGAAAATTTAAAAAACATAACCTATCAACTTCAAGATGTTGAAAACCTTGAGTTTGATAATATGCAATTTGACCTTATCACTTGTGGGTATGGATTGTTTTTTTATCCAAATATGGACAAGGTGTTTTGTGATGTATGCTCTAAACTAAAGATTGGTGGAAAGTTTGTATTTTCAACTTTTAATGAAAATGCATTTCAGCCATATTCAAAAATCTTTTTAGATATGTTAGAAAGTAATTATGGGATTAAGCCACCAAATAGTATAGAAAAAAGACAACTAACTTCAAAAGATGAGATAATAGAGTTCTCATGCCAGGTTAAATATAAAAATCTAGACGTTAATGATATAGATATAAGATTTCCTATGAGTGTTAAGGAGTGGTGGGAACTCTTAAACAGTACCGGTTATCAAGGATTACTCACTCAACTAAATAATGACTATTCAAAATTTGAAAATGAATACATAGAGCATTTAAAGACATTATCTGATGATGACCATATAGAATTTAATGCAGATAGTTTTATTTCTGTTGTCAGTATTTAATAGTTTATAATACAATCAAAAGAGATGGATTGAAGCCATGAAACTCTTCAATACCAAAAAATATGCTAAGATTTGAATTAAAAGCACAAAAAGGAAAATAAAATGCGAATTATAATTTTAATGCTGTTTATATACAGTATCTCAAATGCAGGTAATTTTACTCTGATGAGTGACGATATAACGGGTCAATTTACTATAAAACAAGAGTATCAAGGTTTTGGCTGTAGTGGTGAAAATAAATCTCCAGCACTAAAGTGGAGTGATGCTCCAAAAAACACTAAAAGCTTTGCTATTACAATGTACGATCCTGATGCACCAACCGGAAGTGGATGGTGGCATTGGCTTGCATTTAATATACCTAAAACAACCACAAGTATTGCTAGTAATGCAAGTGATTTAAAACTACTGCCAAAAGGAACTGTTGAGGGAACAAATGACTACGGTTCAATAGGTTTTGGTGGAGCATGTCCTCCTAAAGGGGATGGAGATCATCGATATATAATCACTGTTTACGCTTTAGATGTCGATAGTTTAAAGATTGATGAAACAACAAATCAAGCGGTTGCTGGTTATATGATAAATGCACATACGATTAAGAAGAGTTCTATCATCTCTTATTATGCTAGATAGTGTTTTAAATTACTAAAGCTATAAGGAAAATATATTGAAGCTAGAAAATGTAGTACCATGGGGAAGGAATCTTTCAGAGTATAAAAGCATGTTCTTACTCTCAAGTGAAGATTTAGAATCAAAAATATTAGGATGCGGGGATGGACCTTCAAGTTTTAACTATGAAGCTACCCTCCAAGGTACCGATATAACTTCAATAGATCCTATATATCAATTTACAAAAAAAGAGATAGGAGCGAGGATAGATGCAACTTCATCGGTGGTAAGTGAACAGCTAAAAAAGAATCAAGATGATTTTGTTTGGAAGAAAATCAAGTCTGTTGATGAGTTAGTAGATATCAGATTGGGTGCTATGAGTAATTTTATCAAAGATTACGAAAATGGTAAAAATAAAAAGCGATATATATATAATGAGTTGCCGAAATTATCATTTAAAGATAGTAGTTTTGATTTAGTGTTAAGCTCACATTTTCTATTTTTATATAGTGAACATTTTGATTTGGAGTTTCATATAAATTCTATATTTGAAATGTGTAGAGTGTCAAAAAAAGAGGTTAGAATATTTCCTTTGCTTGATTTGAAAAATCAAAAATCAGAATATCTAGAACAAATATTAGAGTTACTTAAAGATAAAGGTTTTGAAACTAAAATAATAAAAACAGAGTATGAGTTTCAAAAAGGTGCGAATGAGATGCTAAGTATTAAAAGCAGATATTAATAGCAGGAAATTCCTACTATTAAATCGGTAAAACGCGAATGTTTTTAGAAAGTTTCTCTTTAAGAGTTGATTCTATAGCGTAAAGTGTACCAGTTGAACTAGAAGCACAACCATTACAAGCACCTAAGTAACGAATATAGATATCGATATTTTCGTCATTAGATTTAATATCAATAACTTCCATATCTCCACCATCCATAACTAGGAACTGGCGAACACTCTCATCGATTACAGCGTCAACTGCTTTGATTTGCTGAACTAAAGTCATGCTTGCAAAATCTCCAGATGCACCAGCATCTGCAGCAGCTTTCATCTTCTCTTCGTCCATTTCTTTACGAGTATCTCTCAAGATATCAACAAGATAGTATTCTCTCTTTTCGTGACCACCCGGTCTGATACAAGATTTACAAAATCCACCAGCTTTAGTGTAGTCAGTAATCTGTTCAATAGTTGTTAAGTCATTAAGACGGATCACCTCTTGAAGAGTACCTAAACTAACACGAGCACACTCACAAACGATAATCTCTTCTTCAAAACTCTCAGCATCTACACCCATGTAAAGACCAGCTGCTTTTTTGATAACATCATAAGCCATAACCGAACAGTGCATCTTTTGAGGTGGAACTGCTGGAGTCTCAGGATCATCACGAAGAGCCATCTCAACATCTATGTTTGTAATCTTTACAGCCTCTTGTACTGTTTTCCCGATACAAAGTTCAGTCATAACATCAGAAGATGCGATAGCTGTACCACAGCCAAAAGATTTAAACTTAGAGTTTACAATTTTATCTGTTTTAGGGTCAATCTCCCAGTAAAGACGAACTGCATCGCCACAAGATTCTGCACCAAAATCAGCAACAATAAGTTTGTGACCATTTGCCTCTGCATCTGCTTCAAAAATCTCACCTTGGTGTTGAGGATTGTTCATTAATGTCGTTACTTTATTTGAATAAGCGTCCCATAAAGATTCGCCTAACATATCTGCCTTAGCCATGTTATCTCCTTTTAATAATTATTTATTTTTAGTGATGGTGAAGTTCACATTCTTGAACTTCTCCACCTTTAGTTGGTTTTTGAATTGCGAATGAACTAGAAATTCCTCTAAGTCTTCCAACCGCATTTTTAAAATGACTAATAGTATAGTCAACCTCAGCATCTGTTGTAAAACGACTAAGACTTAGACGAATTCCAGTATGAGCTAGTTCGTTATCTGCACCGATTGCAAGCATAACTGTATTTGCTTCTAGTTCTGCACTTGCACATGCTGAACCAGTTGAAGCACCGATTTGACCATTATTTAAGTCCCAAAGCATACCTTCACCCTCAACACCTCTTATAGATATAAGAATAGTATTTGGTGTACGGTTTTCTCTATCACCAACTACAAATGTATCACTAAGCTCTAAGATAGCATCTTCTAAGCGATCTCTTTTTTCTCTAATCTTGCGACCAGTCTCTTGGATGTTTGTAGTCGCAAGCTCAATAGCTTTACCCATACCAACAATATAAGGAACATTTAGTGTACCTGAACGGCGACCACCCATATGCTCACCACCATGTAAGAGTGGAGTAAGTTCTTGAGAGTCTTTAATGTAAAGAGCGCCTACGCCTTTAGGCCCATGAAATTTATGAGCAGACATGCTTAAAAAATCAACATGAACATCTTGTAAATCTACTGGTATCTTACCAACAGCCTGAACAGCATCTGAGTGAAAAAGCACACCTTTTTCTTTACAAATTTCACCAATCTCTTTAATAGGGAAAAGCATACCTGTCTCATTTGAAGCCCACATAACTGTAACTAAAGCAGTTTTGTCAGTTATAAAACTTCTAACTGTATGTGCTTCAACTACACCTTGGTCGTTCACCGGAAGATATGTAACTTTAGCGCCTTGTTCTTCTAAGAATTTACATGTAGCAAGAATTGATGGATGCTCAACCTCAGTCGTTACGATGTGGTTTTTGTCTCCGTTTACTACAAGATCTGTAAAAACTGACTGTAAAACCCAGTTATTTGACTCTGTTGCACATGATGTAAATACTATATCATCATTGTCACTTGCATTTAATGCAGTGTAAACTTGGTCTATTGCTTTGCTTAAAGCAGGATGTGGTGCTGTCCCAAATTTATGAAGTGAGTTTGGATTACCATACAGTTCACTAAAAAATGGTTGCATTACTTCTACAACTTGTGGATCTACCATTGTTGTAGCATTATTATCTAAATAAACTTGCATTTTTTACCTTTAATATCAGGGTTATTTAACACCCTTTTTTTAATTAAGACAAAATTTGTCTTCTTTTACTTTTGACATAATAATACGTTTGTTATTACGATATGCTTAAACGAAACTGACTTACTACTTTATTTAAGGTATAATTCCATTTAAAGGCTTAACATGTGTAATTTTAACAAACAAAACGAAGAGACAAAAGCATTGATACATCTATTTATGACAAAGTGTGCTGATGCCTTAGGTGGCTCAAACTTTCTTTTAGGATTGATTGAAGCGATGAAGGATAAAAAACCAAATGCGCTTATGCATAATGGTTGCAAAATAGAGTCTAAAGAGGCTAGAATTAGTTGGAACAAAATAGTTTTCAAAGATAAGCTAGATATTTTAGAAGAAATCATACGTTCTCATAGAAGTTCTGAAAATCATGATTTTAATATATTAGAAAATGATAGTGAAAAGAAAAAAAAGAAAATCCTTAATATGGTTAAAACTTTAGCACCCATAGAGTTCACTATAACTCCACTTAATGCAGAGACTGCAGAAGAGTTTAATTTTAAAGTATTTGAAATAGTAAAAGATGATTATGTAAAAATAAATCCTATTTTTGTAGCAATGTTCTTTTGCTCAGTAGATTTTACGAAAAAAGCTTTAAAGCATAACTCTTAACAACTTCAAATCAGGAAGACACTAATCTGGATTATAAACTTTAATACAGTTCCTTCCTGCATCTTTAGCCATATATAATGCTTTATCAGAATGTTCCATAACTTCATTAATATCATTATCTCTTGAACCAAAACTAATACCTGCTGAAATTGTTATCTTTTGCTCTTTACAGTCAAAAGACCTTTTTTCTATACAATCTCTTATCTGTTCTACTTTACTTAGAGCATCTTGTTTGAAAATATCACTGAAAATAATTACAAATTCTTCTCCACCATAACGACAAAGTGTATCTCCAGGTCTAATTAGAGACTGAAGACTTAAAGCAAGACCCTTTAGAATACAGTCGCCTGTTAAATGTCCAAGAGTGTCGTTAACCAATTTAAATCTGTCTATATCTATAAAGACTACGGCAAAGTCTGAATCATATTTGTTAAGGGCTGTAAACTTCTTTAAAAAATCATTTAGATAGTGACGGTTGTTTAATCCTGTCAAAGCATCTGTAAATGCATAGGACATTGCTTTAGATGCTTTAGCGTTTACTCTCATAATTTCTTTTTTAATAAACAGATATAAAATAGCTATGATAAAAATTGCAGATGAAATAGAAAAGAACAATTCTTTAAAAAAAAGATTGTATATCAAAGAGATATTTACCACGTCATAGTGTAAAACTAAAACGCGCATTATAGATAAGAGTATCAAAGTAGAGATAAGTATAAAGGTTACTTTAGCGACTAAGCGCTTTTTTTCTTGGTAGCTTATCATTTACTTAATCTTTTGCATCTGATAAATCTGTATCTTTTTGTTTGCAACTTCTTTAACTATAACACTTGGACTTACACCTAAAAACTTTTTAAATACAGCATTCATGTGAGAGTTGTCACTATATAGATACTCTAACTCTTTAAAGGTACATTCATCTTCAACGTATGCAAGAACGGTTTTACAAAATTTAGATGCAAATATAAAATTCTTTGGAGTTAGACCGACAACTTTTTTAAATTCTCGCTCTATAGTACTTCTACTGCATCCAAACTCTTTTGTAAGCTTCTCAACGGTTACTTCAAAGCGATAAGAGTTTGATATCCTATCAATTACATCGTATATAGCAAGATGCGGACTATCTTGTGACGTATAGATTAGCTCTAAAGACCAGTTTAAGTACTCCAGTTCTTCTTCTATAGTGTTGTGAGTATAAAGTTCTTTAAAATACATATCTATCACTTTAGGGTTTAGTTCTTCATAGGAGGTGTTTAACACAGACGCTTCTTTATTAAATAGTTTATAATAACCAATAGGTGTTAGTTCAGCAAAAATCATAGGAAATGATATGCTTTTAGAGCCAATTTCGTTACTTAAGACAAAACTTTCTACTTTATTTGTTTTTATACTTATTGAGTAATTTGTAGGGATCGGAAAGTGATTATCTTCCGTATATATCTTTGTATATCCTTTTATCCCTCTATTAAAAACTATAAAGTTGCATCCGTTTGGAAGAAATAGTAAATTCTCCACTCCATCAAGTGAATTAATGACAACATACTGTTTAACTATACTTTCTAATTTTTGCGATGGAGAAAAAATATCATATATCATTTAATTATAACCGTTAATTTTCATTTGATGCATTGTACTCAATTATTATCGTTTTTAGTTGTGTTAAATCGTCAATAAACTTAGTTTCACTATAATTTTTAATCATAAATGGTATAATCGCGGAATTATTATATTTACAAAGGTTTATTATGGCTCAAACAATAACAGAAAAAATATTTTCCGAGCATGTTGGCAAAGAAGTTTTTGCTGGAGAAATTGTCCGTTCAAACATCGATATGGTTATTGGAAATGACATTACAACTCCTATTTCTATTAGTGCTTTCAATCTAAGTGGTGCTAAAAAACTTGCAAATCCGGATGGATTTTCGATTGTTCTTGACCACTTCATCCCTGCAAAAGATATAGCGTCTGCAAACCAAGCTAGAATTAGCCGTGATTTTGCCAAAAAACATAAACTTCGCAACTTTTTTGATGAAAAAGATATGGGAATCGAGCATGCTCTTTTACCTGAAAAAGGTCTTATTGTTCCAGGTGATGTAATCATCGGTGCAGATTCGCACACTTGTACTCACGGTGCTTTAGGAGCATTCTCAACTGGAATGGGTTCAACAGACTTAGCATTTGCAATGATTAGCGGTGGAAACTGGTTTAAAGTTCCTGAGTCTATCAAAGTTGTTCTCAGTGGAAAACCTGGCAAATATACAACAGGTAAAGATATCATCTTAGAAATCATCCGTATGATTGGTGTTGATGGTGCCTTATATAAAACTTTAGAATTTACAGGTAGCACTATAGAGCATTTAAACATGGACGATAGATTTTCTATGTGTAATATGGCTATAGAAGCTGGAGCAAAAAGTGGAATAGTAGCTTATGATGATGTTACTAAAGAATTTTTAGCAGACAAAAACTTAGCTCGTGAACCTCGTATTCATTATTCAGATGAAGACGCAACTTATTGTTTGACTTTAGACATTAATGTAGCAGAGTTAGAGCCTGTAATTGCTTACCCTTTCTTACCATCAAATGGACATAGCATCACTAAGGCTGTAAGTGATAAAATCAAAATTGACCAAGCTTTCATTGGAAGTTGTACTAACGGTCGTTTAGGTGATTTAAAAATTGCTGCAGAGATACTTGAGGGTAAAAAAGTACATGAAGATGTTCGCCTTATCGTTACTCCTGCTACACAAAGAATTCTAAAAGAAGCTTATAGACTTGGATATATGGATATCATCATAGATGCAGGTGGTGTCGTATCAAATCCTACTTGTGGAGCTTGTCTTGGTGGTTATATGGGTATCCTTGGTGACAATGAAGTAGCTGTCTCTACAACTAACCGTAACTTTGTTGGTCGTATGGGTTCTAGAACTTCAAAAGTATATTTGGCAAACTCTGCTGTTGCAGCGATTTCTGCCATAACTGGATATATTACAGACCCTAGATAAAAATTAATTTGTAGGATAAAAATTAATTTTTCATACCATGCACAATTAAGATATATAAAGATATAATTTCAACAATATTTATGAAGGAATAACATGAAAAAACTACTACTTATACCTGCGCTTTTGCTAGGTAGTGTAGCAATGGCTACTGATTACAACTACGAAATTACTCCTCTTATCGGCTACAACATAGCTGAGGGGAATATCGATTTAGATGACTATGCAACTTTTGGTGCTGAGTTTCAATACAACGGACTTGACTCTGTAATAAAGCCTGAGCTTTCTCTTTCTTACTCTAAGGCTGACTACAATACTAAGCAGCTTCCAAGCAATGCAGATACAGATGTTTGGCGTTTTGCACTAAACGGCGTTTATGAATATGAGAAAGTTGGAAGTATCATTCCTCTTGCTAAAATTGGTCTTGGATACGAGAGTATGAACGAAGGTAGTTACACAGCAAGTACTGGAAACGCTGACAGCGCATTTATAAATGCAGGTGTAGGTGCTAAGATTCCTTTTAACGATATGATAGCTTTAAAACTTGAAGCTGTTTACATGCAAAAATACAATGACAGTAGAAATGACAATAACTTAGCTGTTCTTGCCGGTCTTAACATTGCGTTTGGTTCAAAAGCTCAAAAAGCCGCACCAGTAGCACCAGTTGATGGCGATGATGACAAAGATGGTGTTTTAAACTCTGTTGATAAATGTCCTACAACTCCAGCAGGTAAAAGAGTTAATGCTCAAGGTTGTTTTATAGATGGCGATGATGACAAAGATGGTGTTTTAAACTCTGTTGATAAATGTCCTACAACTCCAGCAGGTAAAAGAGTTAATGCTCAAGGTTGTTTTATAGATGGCGATGATGACAAAGATGGTGTTTTAAACTCTGTTGATAAATGTCTTACAACTCCAGCAGGTAAGAGAGTTAATGCTCAAGGTTGTTTTATAGATGGAGATGATGACAAAGATGGTGTTTTAAACTCTATAGACATATGTCCAAATACTCCAGTAGGTGATGCAGTAAATAGTGACGGTTGTCCTCTGAAAATAACTCTTAATATTCAATTTGAAAACAACTCTGATGTTATAAATCAAAAATCGTATGGCATTATTCAAAAATATGCAAATTTTTTAAATAACTATAACTCATACAGTACTGAAATAATTGGCTATACAGATAGCAAAGGAAGCGAAAGCTACAACCAAAAATTATCTGAAAAAAGAGCTAATGCTGTAAAAAATATACTACTGAAAAAAGGTGTACCTGCTGATAGAGTATCTTCAGCTGGAATGGGAGAATCAAATCCTATTGCTGATAACTCTACAAAAGAGGGTCGTGCACAAAACAGACGTATCGAAGCTGTGTTAACTAAAAACTAAAAACTAAATGCTAGATATCCCATGTGTCATCTTCGCAGGTGGCAAAAGCAGCAGAATGGGAGAAGATAAATCTCTTCTTCCTTTTGCAGGCTTTAGCACTCTTACTGAATTTCAACTCTCCCGCTTAAACAAAATCTTTAAAACAGTATATATCTCATGTAAAGACAAAAGTAAGTTTAACTTTCTCACAGAGAACAAGGAAGCTAAATTTATAGAAGATACTAAGAGCATAAACACTTTTGCTCCAACTGCTGGGTTTGTCGCCATTTTTGAAGAGTTAAAAGAGGATTCTTTTTTTGCTCTTAGCGTAGATGCACCTTTTGTAAGCCAAAAAGAGATAAAAAAAATCATAGATGCAGATACAAAAGACTCAGATGCAACTATAGCCCAAACAGAGTTTGGTGTTCAGCCCATGTGTGGCATCTATCATCGTTCACTTGAAAATAAATTCACTAAAATGCTAGAACAAGACAACCATAAACTTGGGTTTCTACTAAAATCTTCAAAGACTACTTTTGTAAACTTTGATGATGAAAAGCCATTTTTAAACCTCAATCATCCTCATGAATATAAAGAAGCATTAAGCCTTATTTAACAATGTATTTTTATTGTAATATAGATTAAATACAATATATGAAAAATAAAGGATGTGTAATGCGCTACTTTTCTAAAGTAAAACTCAAACAAGAAGTTTTTAGTCTTATATATGGAAAAGGAAGAGTTGTTTTTGCTCTACCTAAAGAACATAGGCTCGATGGATTTTACGTGTTTGCTGTAGAATATTGCAATAAGCAAAAAGTACACTACACCGTAGATGGCTTACCTAATTGGAGCCATCTAGATGGAGGACGCCAAACTGTTTTTTATGTGCAAGACTTAGATTTAAGTGATATTGACATCCAACCTCCCCACAAAATTCCTTCAGAAAAACAAATATTAAAATATAAAGAAAAAGGAACATTGGAAATACAATGTCCTTCTGGTATTTGGAGAAATGTAGATGAATGCCCAGAAGAACTCATGAAAAAGGCTTTTAAAAAATCTAAATATCACCTCTTTAGAAAACAAAAAGATGAACAATAAAAGAGCTTACTTACTTCTGCTATAATTAGAAAAATACAATTTAAAGAATAGCAATGAACTTAACTCACTTAGATGAAAATCAAAGACCAAAAATGGTTGATGTATCTGACAAAAATCAAACAACAAGAGTAGCTGTTGCATCTGGAATTATACAAATGAGCCAAGATGCTTACGATGCAATAGTAAGTGAAAAAACTAAAAAAGGTCCTGTTTTGCAAACTGCCGTAATCGCAGCAATTATGGGTGTTAAAAAGACTAGTGACCTTATTCCTATGTGTCATCCTCTAAATTTAAGTGGAATCAACTGTGATGTTGAAGAGTTAGCAGAACTTCCAGGTTTTAAACTAACTGTTACTGCAAAACTTACAGGACAGACTGGTGTTGAGATGGAAGCATTAACTGGAACAAGTATCGGTCTTTTAACAATCTACGATATGGTTAAAGCAATAGACAAAGGCATGATAATAAGCAATGTACAACTAGAGGAAAAATCAGGAGGCAAAAGTGGAGATTTTAAACGATAGAACTGACAAACTTGAACTTACCTACCCATGTTCTTGGTCTTATAAACTAATTGCAGGGGAGAAAGAAGCTTTAGAAAAAGCTATACATGATGTTATAATCGAGAGAGAGCACAAGCTCACACACTCTAAAAATTCTAAAGGCGGAAAATATGTAAGTATGAATCTGGATCTTCTTGTTCATAATGAAGATGACAGAAACTTTATATATGAAGCTCTAAAGGCACATCAAAATATTAAAATGGTACTATAGGAAATTATCTTTAATCGCCTTAGTGGATATAGGCGAAGGTAAAGGAGTTTTATTCCTTTATCTGACTAACTAAATGGAGGTTCTCTTCATTTTATGAAATAAAATTCAAGGAATAGCAATAATGGATTTAGATAAATTAACAGGCGATTTAAATGACTCTTACAATCATAGATTTAAAAGTGTCGATAAGAGAGTAGCTCACGCAATGAATCATATTAGTGATGAATTAAATGTAAAAGTAAATGAGTTAAATTTGCATGAGCTTAAAAGCATTGCTACAACTATTTTAGATATTGAGACTAAAACTCTAAAGAGTGATGTTGAATCTCTTTTAGCACAAAAAGAGATGATTGAGAGAAGTTTAGAGAAAAAATCCGAAGAACTTCAAGAATCTAAATATAATGTTTTTAATGCTATAGAAGTTCAATTAAAAGATCAGCAAAGTGCACTATCTAAACTTCATCAGGTTAAATTAGAGTCTATTGACTTGTATGATTTTTTAAGCGAGATGGTTGAGTCAGCGATTATTACTGCTCTTGAAAAAGATAAAGATGGTGATATAAGAGAGAGCACTGAAGAGGTTATTAAAGATATAACTTTTGAAGCTATTAAAGAGGGTTCACTAAATACCATTAGAATCAGAAAGATACTCTCTACAATTTTATATTCAGCGGTAGATATTGCAGAAGCTACTCCGACAAAAGCTGATGATATATTAAATGCTACTCTTCGCGGAATGAGAAGCGGTCTTGTTCGCTCTATTGACAGATTTAAAAAACGTTTATCTCATATGCCCGTTGAAGCAAAACATATTTTAATAGAAGATTATGACACTATAATGGAAGATTTAAATCAGACTGATACTCTCTTCTCTCAAGTTGTTCAGACTCAAGCAAGTGAAAATACTCAAGAAATAAGAAAACTACTCCTAGATATAAATAAAGATATGCACTACGATTTAGAAGAGTTAGTTCATATTTCTAAAGAGACTGCAGATATTATGAGAGATAGGTTCTCTTCGTTTGCAAAAGAAGCTGTTAGGAAAGCTGATACGGCTCTTAAATCTGAAGCGGCACAAGAAGCTAAGAGAATGGGTAAGCAAGCTTGGGGAGTGGCTAAAACAGCTCTAGGCAGTGCAATTAAAACTGCTAAAGATGCAATAGAGAATAAAGAAAAGTAAAAATTCTTTATTCTATCTCTTCACAAGGCTTTGAAAAAGCTAAGCTTGTGAAAACTTACTACTAGTTAAACTAGTGCATTATAGGCACTTTGTTCTTCTTTTTTTATAAAAAAAAGCCTCATTTATCACTCTCTTAATAAAGACCTAACACATAAAATATATAATTCGTATAATTTATTATTTTATGATGGAAAAGGAGATACATGAAACGTTTATTATTACTTTACTTTACTTTTTTTACGTACCTTGAGGCAATGAGTCTTGATGATACTATTTTATATGCATTAGAACATAATAATATTATTAAACAAGCAAATATCTCAACAAAACGCTCTAAAAGTATGAGCGAAGCTACGCAAGCACAAAAGTTTGGAAAAATTGATGCTTTAGCATCTTATGATTACTATAGCAATGCAAGAACTTTAACGTCACTAACCCCTATGTCCATATCTAGCTCGCCTGATGGTTCTTATAAGATTCCTACTACACAAAATATGTTTAGTGTAGGCATAGCTTATAATGTAATGCTATTTGATGGATTTATGCAACAAAATACTTATAAAATATCTGATTTGCAATACAGAGTTACTGCTATAGAAGGTCTTCTTGAAAGAGAAGAACTTATATATAATGTAAAAAATATTTATCTTTCTTTGCTCGCATCTCAGGAGCGATTAGATGCACAGCAACTTTATACTAAGTCACAAAATAGACTATTAGACAAAATCTCACAAGAGTTTAAACTTGGAAGTAAATCAAGAATTGACTATCTTAAAGCAAAAAACTCTCTAACAGAAAGTGAATTACAAGAGGTTACTCTTGAAACGAATATAGATATATTAAAAGCGACTCTTAGCTCTTTGATGGGTGGTAAAACTTTTGATGAAACTGAGGATGTAGAGATAAGTATAGATGAAAAACCATCATTTAAAGAAAAAACTCAAAAGCTTAATTCTCTTAAACGCTACAAAGCATCTGAGTTAGATGTTCAAGCAAATGAAAGAAAAATAGATCAGGCAAAAGCTGCATACTATCCTAAAATAGATTTTAGTGCATCTTATGCTCAAATCTTTGGTCCAAATGATACTACAAACACAGTACCCGTGACAAGCACAGCGCCAACTGCTGGAGAAACACTTATAGAAGAAGGTGAGTATAACAGTGAAGAGGATTATCAAATTGGCCTACACTTGAGGTGGAATATCTTTGATTTTGGAGAAACTTCAGCCCTTACTGAAGAAGCAAGACTATCTTATATGCAATCAAAACTAAAGAGTAACAATGTTGAGGTAGAGTTACGAAAAGAGATTATAACTGCTCAAAACAAGATAAAACTAGCTGCAGAAGAGCATAAATATTCACGTATTCAGTATGAGTTACTTAGTGAAACTTATAAAATGGAGCTAGTTAGTTATGAAAATGACGCGCTATCACTTACTGATTTACTTGATACAAGTGCTAAAAAAGAACTTTCTAATGCACAATTAATAGATGCTAAATATAGTTATCAAATAGCAAACTACTACTTAGACTACCTACTAGAAAAAGGAGATGTAAAATGAAAAAAATTATATTAGGTATAATTGTAATCGTTATGATTTTTGTGGCTGCAAAGTTTTTGTTAGCAAAACAAAAAGAGGTTTTAGAGCTACCTACTCCTAAAACATATATATATAGCACGAAAAGCGTAGTGGCAAAGACAAAAACTTTGCGTCAAACAAGACATTTTTTAGCACAGTTATTAGCAGACAAAAGTGCTCTTATCTCCTCAAAGTTTTCAGCGGAGATAAAAAATATATATGTGAAAGAAAATTCTATTGTCGAAAAAGGGGACTTGCTTATAGCCCTTGATGATAGAGAAACTCGTGCAAATCTTGCCACTTTAATAAAACAAAAAGAGACATTAGACATAGATGTAGCAAATGCTAAACGCTCACTTCAAAGAAATAAAAAACTCTTAGATATAAAGGCTATATCTCAAGAAAAATATGATGATGCAAATGTTGATTACCAAAACAGAGTAACAAACTTCTATGCAACAGTTGAAAAAATCAAACAATCCCAAGCACAACTTAGCTATCTGCATATAAAAGCTCCTTTTAGTGGCAGTGTAGGAACTATCTTTTTAGACGCTGGAAATTTAGCATCTCCTTCCAAGCCTATCATATCTTTAAATTCAAATGATCAAAAACTTATTTTTTCTTATGCAGCTACTTCCCAACCCATAATCAAAGGACAAAAAGTCTTAGTTGATAACAAAGAAGTTGGGGAAATAATGAAAACTTATGATGATGCAAAAAATGCTCTACTTGTAGCCGAAATAAAACTCTCAACACCTCTTGCTTTTGCAAACAAATCATTTATAAACATAGATGTAGTTACGGCTGAACAAAACGGTTGTACAATTCCACTAAATGCTATACTTAACAAAAAAGATGAGAGATTGATTATGCTTTATAAAGATAATAAATTTCAAGCACAAAAGATAAATGTTTTACTTGAAAATACTCAAGAAGCCATCTTGGAGAGTTGTCCAAAAGAGCCAATGGCAGTAGCTTCAGAAGCAAAACTATCAATACTTCCAACATTAGGATTAGTAAATATAAGTAAGGAGAATTAAGATGAGAGAATCATCTTCATGGATTGAGAGACTGCTCCGACGACCTTATTTTATATACTCTTTTTTAGTTCTTTTTATTGTTTTAGGAATAATAGGATATCAAAAACTTGACCGTAAGCTTTTTCCTGATTCAAACTATCCAACCATTGCCGTTGTCATAGTCAATCCTGGGGCATCAGCAAAATCTATTGCTTCTAATGTAAGTGTACCCATAGAAGAAGAACTATACACGTTAAATAAGATTCGTCGTGTTTACTCGACCACTATTGATGAAGTAAGTGTTATAAATGCTGAGTTTGAATACACAAAGAGTATAGATGCAGCTTCAAGTGATGTAGGTAATTCACTCGATAAGATAAAAGGTGAATTACCTAGTTCCATACTACCTCCAAAAATAATACAAATCACATCTGCTACAGCTCCAATTATAACAATAGCTATTAGTTCAAAAGATAAAAGTGTTGCACTTGAAGACATTAGACAACTTGCGCAAACAGAGATAAAACATAAGCTTATTCAAATTAAAGGTATTGCAAATATAGATGTTTTTGGTGGTTATGATAAAGAGCTTCAGATTATCATAGATAAAGAAAAACTTGATCAATATGGACTTGATTTATCTCAGGTAATGGCGACAATAGAGAGCAACAACAACGACTATGCTATAGGATTCATAACAAGTAAAAAAGATAGATATTTATTAGCATCTAATGCAAAAAGAAGTAGTATAGCTGCATTAAAAGCTATGTATATTACTCAAGATATTACGCTTGGGGATGTATCAAAAATTTATTTTGGACATTATGAAAACAGTGCTCTTTACTTTGGAAATCAAAAAGAAGCCATAGCCATAGCCGTTCAGCGTGATTTAAACGCTGATGTTTTAAGGAGTATAAATCTTGTTGAAAAAGAGATAGAAGAACTAAAAAAGCACTATCCAGAGCTTAGCTTTGAAGTAACAGATACACAAAAAGACACCATTGTTCAAAGTGAAATAAATATGTTTGAAGGACTACGAGATGCTGTTATTATGACAACGCTCGTTGTGTTCTTTTTTCTTGCCTCTTTTAGACAAGTGCTTGTTGTTTTAGTAACTATTCCATTAGTTTATGCAACTACTATAGCACTTATGTGGATAGTTGGTATAGAGTTTAGTGTTGTAACACTTACCGCTATTATTTTAGCTCTTGGACTTTTACTCGATGATGCTGTTGTAGTTATGGAAAACATAGAGAGACACTACAAAGAAAAGAATGATAATATACAAAAAGCTGTCTTTGAAGGAACGAAAGAGATAATGTTTGCGGACTTATCTGGTACTATTACTACCATGATAGCTCTTGCCCCTATGCTCTTTGTGGGAGGTTATCCACAAACGATTTTTCAACCGCTTGTTGGAACTCTTTTGCTTGCACTGGGCGCTTCATACATTATCTCTATCACAGCAGTACCATTGCTTTCACTCATAATACTTACTATTAAACACCCCTGGGTACTAAATTCTGAAGCTTTGTTTGAAAAAACGGTAAATCGTATAAATAGCGCTATCATAAACTTTTTTTCTTTAGTAGTAAAAGCAGCTCTAAGAAGTAAAGTTGTAGCTTTTAGCTACTTTATCTTACTGATATTTCTTTTTATTATAAGCATAAGAGAAGTTATGCCTACAGTTGGTCAAGAACTTATGCCTCCTATGGATACGGGAGGAGTTATGATTTCTATAACAGTAGATGCAAATCTACCTCTTCAAGCAAGTGAGAAAATAGTAAAAGAAGCAGATGCTATTATATCTAAGCATGGAGAACTTTTATATCTATCTAGTGCTATTGGTTCAGAAGCTGGTGTTATGAGTATAGGAAGTGAAAGTGGTATTGACCAGATATCTATTACCGCTACTTACGTTGATAGATACCATCGTAAAGATAGTATCTGGGAAATAGAGCGTAAGTTAAGAAAAGAATTCGCATCTATTGAAAATATTAAGAGTGTTGAAGTTGTTGATTATGGAGCCACAGCTCTTGCTAGTATTAGAGCAAATATAGATGTAAAATTATCTGGAAATAACTTTGTTGATTTAAATAAAGCTGGTTTTATGATAGAAAAGGCCATGAATAAAACACAGGGATTAGTCTCTGTTTCTAAAACTTGGCATAACAATAAACGTGTTTATGAGCTTATAATTGATGAGCAAAAAGCAACACTTTACGGGCTTTCTAATGCAGAAATTATTAGACAAATGCAAATTTATATTCAGGGAGAAACAGTAGCATCTTTTAAATTGCAAAATGCTAAAGATTTTGGCGTGAGAGTTTGGATAGATGAAGCAAAACGTAATAGTATTAAAAACCTCTTTAGTGTACTTCTAACTACGGATAAGGGGAAAGTACCTCTTTCGGCAGTAGCAAGTGTAAAAACTATTACAGAGCCGTCAATTATAACAAGAGAAGGGCTTAAATACACACTAAATGTTTATGCTTTTAGAGAAAAAGCTGCTATTTCACATATTATGAGTAGTTTTGAAGAACAAGTCAAAGATGTAGTGCTACCAGAAGGTATTACAATGGAACAAGTTGGAGATATACAGCAGTTTGAAGAATCAGCACAAAGAATGACTGGAGCGATTATATTTGCTTTATTATTAATTTTCTTCACTCTTATCACACTCTTTAACTCTATTAAAATTTCTTTGATGATTCTTGTCTCTATTCCATTAACCATCATAGGAGCATCATGGATGATACTAATAATGAACTATCATGTTTCTATGCCAGCAATGATGGGCTTTATATTGTTATCTGGTATTATTGTAAACAATGCTATATTACTTATTCACTTTGCTATGGAGAAGATGCAAGCGGGCATGCATAAAAAAGAAGCGATGTTTGAGTCTATTCGTATTAGAACTCGACCTGTTCTTATGACTGCTTTTGCAGTATCAGCAGGAATGTTACCAATCGCTCTAGGTTCAGCTATTGGTTTAGAGCGTTTAGCTCCTCTTGGGGCAGTAGCTATTGGTGGACTTATTGTTGGAACATTCTTAACTCTTGTTTTCATTCCTCTCGTATTTATATGGATAACAAAAGAGGGTGAAAAGCTTGATTAGGATTTATCTTTAGATATTGGTGCAAAAGTCTCCTAGAGTACCAATATCCATTCTATATTTACTTTAATTAATACTACTTATCAAACATATCTGCATATAGAGCAGTTGCCCAATCATGAATAGAATTTGCATTAACAGCCCCATCTTTAAGCCAATTTTCACTGCTAGTTGTTGATGTAAAATTAAATGTTAAATCTGTTTTATTGTAAGCATATTGAGTATAGATATATATGGCTCTCTCAGGTGCAATAGAAACGGCAGAAAAGCAAGCAGTAGTTGGTGATTCCCATTTTATTTTTTTTGTTTTATTTATCTTTGTAGCTATTAATTTAGCTACATGATGTCCTTCTGAATTGGAAGTATTTCCTGATTTAGAAAAGCCCATCGGTCTAGAATCACCTGTAATAAAGATATCTTTTTCACCATTAACTTCATATGTAAGAGTGTTAATATCACCTTCTAGCATATTTTTTGCATCTTTTGCAATACCAACTCTTTCTAAAATCTTAGCCCCTCTAACGTGTGGGTAGAAAGCAGCTTCTTCAAAACTGATTTCATCAAATTCTGTCTCTACAGTTTTATTATCTAAGTCAATATTTTTAATAACTGTGTTAGGCATATATTCAATATAATCACTATAAAGTTCATTAAAAGCAGATTGAAAACCTTCTTTTTTAATAGTTATAGCATTATTTTCATCCAGTAGTATAACCTTAGCTTTTAATTTTTTTTGTTTGAAGTAATCTGCAATTACACAAGCTCTTTCATAAGGAGCAGGAAGACATCTATAATTTCCGCTTGGAACTGTTAAAATAAAGTTTCCACCTTTAAAGTTAAGAACTTTGTTTCGTAGAGTAATGTGTTCAGATCCAGGTATAAAACCAGCTGGATACTCTTGTCTAAGTCTAGTCTCAAATGCTATATCCTTTGTCCATCTAGAATAATCATAATCAATACCTGGTGCAAAAACTAAATAATCAAAAGCAATATCACCATCACTAGTTTCTAAAATACGATTTTCTCTATCAAGACCGATTGCAGTTGCATGGAAATATGTATAGTCATTTTCTCTTGCAGCTTGAAGATAATCATGAGTTAAAAACTCTAACTCTATTTTATCTACTAACCATAAGTTGCTAAGAGGGCATGATACAAACTCATGTCTCTGCTCAACCAGTACTACATCTGCATTTGGAGCAAAAATCTTTGTATATTTTGCGATGGAGAGCCCAGACCAGCCACCACCAACTACAACTACTCTAGGACCTTTTGCTTTGGCAATAGGTGCTTTAAAAGTAGTTTCAGGTTTAAGTGTTTGCTCTGGTTTTAGATTTTTGGATTTACTACATCCACTTATCGCAGCTGTAGCTGCAACAACGCCTGAAAACTGTAAAGCTTTTCTTCTTGATATAGCCATTTGATTATCCTTTTTTAAACTATTTATTACTCTGTAACTTCGTTAACAACTTTTATCATAAGTCTTTGAGCATCTTCTAGTGCTTTTGTAGATGGTTCATCTGTAATATCTAAAGAGCTTAACCAGTTATATACCGATGGGTATGCCATTTGAATTTGTTGAGAACCTTTTTCTTTATACATATAAAATGTACAAGGAGCAAATGCACCAGCTTCTGGGTGAGTTTTTGCTACTGGAAAAATAACTGGTAGTTTACAAATAGAATATGCATCAAAAAAGTCATATTTTTTATAGCCAGCTTCCTTAAACTCATCCCCTAGTTTATTGAAACCTGCAATTACAAATCCAACCGTTTCAAGTGAACTCTCTAGCTCCTCTTGAATACCTTCTAACTCTTCATCAATTGCGTCAATATCATCGCCTTGAGTTTCCATTTCGTAAACAAATCTAGTAATCAATTCACCCTTAGGCTTTAATACTTTATATGAAGTTTTTTCAAAATGACCATTTGGAAGAGCTTTTGCAAGAGTAGCGCGAACTAACTTAGAGTACTCAACCATATGTTTATTAGATGCAGGGATACCAGTAACTTTAGCCATACCGTCTATTGCTAGAGATGAAATAGAGATGTCATTAGAACCATTGTTCATATATATTGACATACTAAGAGGTGCAAATAGTGCAGCATCCGGAGTAATTTTAACTAACTCTAAAACTAAATCTTTCTTATAAAGAGTAAAAAGACGATACATTTTATGGTTAGTTTTTTGAAACTTTCCTTTAAATGCTATATTCATATCATTGTGTCCAGAGATTACAAACCCTGCATCCACAAAAGCTTTCTCTATAGAAGCTCCTGTGATTTGACCTTTTGAATTATCAGCCGTGTATATCTGAATATCTTGTGCAGCATTTGCTACAACTCCAGTTACTATCATCATTGTGAGAACTAAACTTTTAATCATTGATTTCATTTTTTTCCTTTGTGTTAGTGTTGTGAAATCTTTACTATCTATTTTAGAAGATAAATATTATCGCCCTTACGAATAGTTCCGCCATTAATAACTTTTGCAAATACACCTCTATCATCTTTAAGTAATTTTGGTAATTTTGCATCCACTTTTGCTAAACTTTTACAAAGTGTACAATTTTGACTAATCTCTAACTCAAGATCACCTATTGTAAGTCTCGTTCCTGGTTTTAAGTGGTAAGGGTTATAATCTATGAGAATATTCTCCCCTAAGGCACTATATGGAGCATCTATGCCATGACTGGCTGCAAGTTTGTAACTCTCAACTGAAGTTATTAAAACTGATCTTTGTATATCTTTGTTATAATACTTATCTTCTATAACACCCTTGTCATCAAGAGCCAACTCAGTTGTATTTATTCTACCATTATTTGTAGAATAAAATAGTTCTAAAATCTTTCCGGCTTGTACTAATGACATATAGTAACGCTCTCTTATATTTAAAATCTATGTTAACAAAAACAAAGTTTTTTGGATTTTTTATAATGCAGTGTGAATTTAATCATTATTTAACAACATTTACAACTAAGTATATACAAAAGAAAGAACACAAGCTGTGTTCTTTCTTCGTATCACCTAAAATTGTATATATTATTAAAAATTATCAGCACTACAAATGCTTAGAATAGAGACAAATAGAAAAAGAATAATAGTCTTATTATAGACTATTATTCGTCATCACCTTCATACATTTCTAGTTCTTCATAAGATCTAAAAACATTATCTGGACTTAGAAGGTAATATAACTCTTTATTTCTAAACTCTTCAAGAGTTACATGCTTAGTAATAAAACTCGGATGTATCTCTTCGTCAATACCCTCAAGAACTCTATCTTTTAAAAGTGTAAAGTATTGAACAGCTTCATCAGCAGCTGTCTTATCAGTTATAAAACCATGTCCTGGGACTAAGTGATTCCAATCTCTAGCTTTGATAGCTTTAAGTGCATTTAACTGACCAACAACTATACCATCACGATTTGAAGTTACCCTACCATTCATTACAACATCTGCAACAAGCACAACTTTATCTTCTGGAAGATATAAAAACCAATCTTCTTCAGAGTGTGCATAACCAACTTTTACATATTCCATTTTAACACCATGAAGTGTAAGTTTAGTTGTTTCATCAAAAGATTTATCAACTGCGGCTAGTTTTGTGCCTCTGATTGCATTTTGGTAAAGAGCCCTAATCATTCTAGTTTGAGGTGGAACATCTCTAGTGTTTTCATTTGGCTTTCCAGTATGCTCATCATAACCAAGATAATTTACATTAACAGACTTTGGACCATAAACAACAGCACCTTGAGTCTCTTTATAGTAATTATTACCTAACCAATGGTCATCATGTTCATGACTTACTATAACTGACTTAACAGGTAAATCAGCAATCTTTTTCATAGCTGCATGAGCTTGCTTTGCAAATATATAAGATGGACCACTATCCCATGCTATCCAGCTATCCTTACCTTTGATGTAACAACTGTTAGACATATCACCTGCATTCTCTTTAGTTGGCATTTCCATAGCACCGAAGAAACACCATACTCTGTCACTAACTTGTACTGGTTTTAAGTTATAATCCCACTCTTTGTTAGTGCCTGTGCGTGGTTCAACCCACTCATATAGAATAAAGTTATCATCTGCGTCAAGCTCGCTTGGATTGGTAATTGTAACGCTTTTATTAAAGATAAACGGCATAGAAACAACAAATGCAACTATCGCTAATAAAATAATAATTTTTATTTTCATAAGGTATCCCTATTTGATTTTTTTAGTGCCTGATTCCGTTTTATTCTCGTTATCTGTTGTAGTAAAAGTGACTTTATCACCTTTTTTACCTTTGAACTTAAACTTAACAAGTGGATTTTCAGACATGAAACCACTCATAGTTACTTCATATACTACAACATCGTTAACTTTAGCAACGACGTATCTGATGTATGAAGGACTGATTCCTTTTTTAATTGCTTCTTCTTTGTCAGCCATTAAACTTGTAAACATTGCTTTTACTTTAACAATACCTTTTTTTTCTTTTGCTTTAATTTTCATCTTTGCCATTTTAATTACCTTTTTATTTTTTTATTTTTTATTTATATTTCGTTGTCGAAGGGGAGGTATATCAACCTCCACAACCACCAATAGATACATCTATCTCTTTAGAAGCAGTATACAGAGCACCTGTACCTCTTTCTTTACCAACAATTGTTACAACAGCAGTTTGTCTCATTTTGATTCTGAAATCATAATCAATGATTGCACCTGCAGGTACTGAGAATACACAAGATAAACATCTTGGGTTAGCATCTTGGAAAAGTGCTATTGATTCTAGGTCTAGTGATGATTTAACCGTAATTGGAATTGAACCACCATTTTCAGCTAGTTTTGGAGCTTTAAATTCTAATTGCTTACCTGTAGCTTTTTTTAGCCCTGCATTACCATAAAGTGCTTTGATACCATCAACTGTTTTCTCTACTTCCCATGCTTTTGGCTTAGTAGTTCTGAAATCTATTGCTCTTAAATCTGTTCCTGGCACAACGATTGCAGCAAAAGCTGCAAGACCTACGCCTAAAAATTTTCTTCTATCCATTTTGTTTTCCTTTTATTTAGTTTAATGTTTTTCTGTACTTGAATCGATCATAAAATCAACTATTTCTTTAACTTCCGATGGTATTAAATCTTCATTACCACCTTTTGGAGGCATTCCACCCATACCATTGATAGAGTTATAAACGACTTTATCAATACCTTTTTCTGTAACTGCACGCCATGCAGCTACGTCTCCAAGAGCTGGAGCTCCCATTTTGTCAGTTCCGTGACAAAGCTTACAAGACTCATTGTACATCTTTTCAGCTTTAGAAATAGTTACATCTTCTACTTCTGGCGGTAAATCTCTAGCAGATGCGTAAGGTGGTACTACATTTGTCATCTCATATTTGATTTTCACAACAGCAGCCTCAGTTTTACCATCTTTACCACCTGGATCTTTACAGTCTGTCATACATCTTGTACCCGAACCAATATTCTTAGCACGATCAGCAAAGAATGCTTTTACATCAGCTGGACCTGTTGGACCATCAATATTAGGGTAGAAACCGTTTCTATTTGGAAGAACTACTTTTGCAAGTTTTTCTGCATTTAGAACATACTCATCATCCATTTCTTCGCCATCAATTTTTATACCATTTTGTGCTAATATATAAGCTGTAATAGCATATGTTTCATTACTGTTTAAACTTTTAGGAGTTGCATATGGCATAGCATCTCTAATATATGTAAAAAGTGTAGTAGCTACTGGCCAATAAGTACCAACAGTTCTTTTTGGTGCGTCTGTTTTTCCATATTCTCTTTGATTTTTAAGAGTAATAACAACACCGTTTTCATCTTTAGATTGATTACCACCAGTTAGTTGAGGGTACCCTCTACCACCGGCTCCAAAGTCACCATGACAAGATGCACATTGTGCTTCATAAAGAGCATCGCCTTCTTCAACAGAACCCTCACCTTCAGGTAAACCTGAACCATCTGGTAGTGCATCTAGATTCCATGCTTTAATTTCATTGGCAGTAGCAGGTCTACCAAAGCTAACACCTTTAGTGCTTTGCTCATTGTAACGATATGCAGTTTCAATTCCATTTGCTCTATGGTAAGTAACACCACCATCAATAGCAGTCTTATTCTTAATAGCATATACTCCAACAGCACTCGGAGCTTTTCCTTGAACTTCTGAAGTTTTTTCATTAGAGAATGAAGGCAAACATCCTGTAAGAAGAAGAGCTGTACTAGTTAGTGCAGATACACCAATTAAAATAGATTTATGATCTAACTTGAACATTTGTAACCCCTCCTTTAGCATCTACAGCCCATGTACAGATAGCATTTCTATGATAAACACCTTCAACACCAACTACTTTCTTTTCTTGATTAACAGTAGGTTGAACATTATCAGAGTCATCATAAGAACGACTTTGAAGTAATAATGGTTTACCTTCATATTTATACATATAAGAGAATCTTGTCCAAGCTTTTGGAAGGACTAAACCTTTAAGAGAAGCCTCTACCCAATTTTTACCACCGTCAAAACTTATATCTACACCTCTGATGGTACCATGACCACTCCATGCTAAACCTTCAATCTCAACTAAGTCACCTTTTTTAAGATTAGTCCAAGGAACCTCTGGACATGGAGAAGTAATGATTGAGTTTGTCTCTAGAGCATAAAAATGTTGAATAGCTCTACCACTTGCAGTAAGTGCAGTATATTTAGAAGTTTCTTCTTTTGCATACCAAGGCTTATCACCAAATTCAAGTCTTTTTAGCCATTTAACACATAAGTTAGCTTCCCAACCCGGAGCGATTAAACGAACTGGATAACCCTGCTCATCACGTAATGCTTCACCATTTTGTGCATAAGCAATCATAACATCATCAAGAACTTTTTCAATAGGCAAAGTTCTACCCATTTCTGAACCGTCACTACCTTCTGCTAACATCCATTTAGCTTCAGGCTTAAGACCAAGGTCTTCTAGAATTACACTTAAACGAACACCTGTCCATTCAGAACAACTCATCATTCCTTTTACAAACTGTAAAGAACCAAATTGCGGACCTTTCCACTCTGCAGCACCATTTGATGGACACTCCAAAAATAGAATTTTACTTTCACTTGGGTATCTTTTTAGTTGATCTAAAGTAAGCACTATCGGCTTCTCTACAAGACCGTGTATCATAAGTCTAAACTTATTTGGATCAACGTGTGCTACACCGTTGTGAGTACGAGTAAAATGTAAACCATTTGGTACTATTATTCCGTTAAGCTCATGTAATGGTGTCATTGATATAGCAGCATGCATATCACCTGCTGATGACATAAGAGCTGATGTTCTTCTAACTACGTTATGCTCATACTTTGATGGCACTCCATAAGGATTAGAGTTACATTCATCACCTAAAGAAGTTCCCCACTTAGTGTGATGCATAATATTTGGATCGTCAGCAAGTAATGCACCCGGTGCTAAAATACTTGCAGCAGCAACTGCACTTACAGACGCTGTTCTTTTAAAGAAATCTCTTCTGCTAACAGATGTTGATTCTTTTGAATTAAATGTTTTATCCACATCTTCCCCTTGTATAATTTTACTTATTTTATTTTTAATAAATTAATCTGTTTACCTTGTGTATCTTTTATCACAAAGTTGGCACAAAACTGATTATACATCTTTACAGGAGTTAAATGCCATTATTGAAATCAAGAATCAAGGATATGAAGATATTCGCATACATTCTGTTACAAATAGGAACACGATTTTTAAAACTAAAAATAGATATATACTATTTTTTAATAAGGCAGATTATAGGTACTTATAATATTACAATAGAGAGAAAAATTTTTTTCTTTGTAATTTACAAATCTAGTGAGTTTTTTTCTAGAATATTAGGAATGCTTTTACAGGGTGTTAAACTTAAAAGGCATAAAATTTTTATGCAGATACTTCATCTTCAACAACATCGTCTTTTAGCTCGATTATGAACTCTTGTCGTTTAACTTTTAGGTGTTGTAAAATTTCTTCTCCAACTTCTTCTCTGTCTTGCCAGTCCAATTCATGGTGAACATTGAAAAGTTTTTTGAAATAATCGTAATGAGTGTCAGCGCTTGTGACTTTAAAGAAGTAATATCTTCTAAAACTTAGATCATTTATATCACAAATTGCTATTTTCTTACCTATCTCATCTGGATACACTTCTTCTTTTATCCAGTTTAGAAAAAATTCGGATTCTTTAAACCAATTATAAAGATGTAAATCTGTATCTTTTAATAGAGTATAAGTCTGTGCTTGCTCATCATCCAACTCAAAAGAATAGACTTTTTCATCTAAATCAAATTTATCTAAAGTCTCATCATAGATAGCGAACTCAAATTTTACTTGCATATAAAAATCCTGAATATAAAAAATATTTGTTTAAATTTTCTAAAGAAACATTTTTGTTAAAACAAAAAGTGATTCTCTTGTTTTTTGAAAGAAGGGATTAAAGAGGAAAATATTTTCCTCTTTAATAGATTATGCTTTACCAGAAAGCATTCCATACATTGTCATTGGTTTTAGAGCATAGACTTTCATTAACCAAAATATCCATCTCTCAACTAGCGGATCTAGTGGGAATGATGGTGTAGGTTTAACTGTCCAATCAAACTCAGCTAACATTACTGTACCAATATCAGTAATTAGTGGACAAACTGTATAACCAGCATATTTTGAAGGTAGTTTTTTACCCTCCATTTGAGCTATTATATTGTCTACAACAACTTTATACTGCTTTCTTACAGATCCACCAGTTTTACCCATTGGAACTTGTGCGATATCACCAAGTGCAAATACATTTTTAAATTTAATGTGCTGAAGAGTTTCTTTGTTTACAGGAACCCAGCCTTTAGCTGAACCAATATCAGATTCTGCCACTTCTCTTGGAGCTACAGCATCTGGAGTAATATGTAAAAAATCATAAGGAACTCTTATTTTTTCATGCTTAGAAATAACTTCAAAATCTTTCATAATAGGATCATAAGGTCCTTTTTCTTGCCATTTAGAGTCAAAGATAGCTATTTTGTTCTCTTTTTCAACACCTATAAGGTTAGTTCTATAGTGCCACTTAAAACCTTCTCTTTTGAACTGCTCATGGATAGCATCGTGGTATTCAGGTACACCAAACATAGCTCCACCATTTGGATAGAAAGTAAGTTCTGCATTTTCTCTAGCACCAGCTTCTTTAAGTCTTGCATTTGTAAGGTACATAATTTTCTTTGGAGCACCACCACATTTAATAGGTGTACTTGGATGAGTGAAAAGGAATTGTACTTTTTTACCATCTTTAGCATTCTTAGCTTTTTCAATGTACTTTTGCATCTGCTCCCAAGTTTTAGTAGCACCTTCAGCTGTATAAATTGAACAAAGACCACTGTCATCACCTAAAGCCTTATGAAGTCTTGAGTTGTCTCCAGATGAGTAAGCACGACCAGCATGCTCTAGCCCTTCAAGTCTTTCAAAATCAAGCTGCAGTCCAGTAGCTACGATTAGATAATCATAATCAACAACTTGACCTTTAGCAGTAGTCACTTGATTGTTTATTGGATCAAAGTCAATAACTTTATCTTCGATTATCTTTGTACCTTCTGGTACAAAATCATCTCTATTATATTTAATATCATCAATATCCCAAATACCAGCAGCAACTAGTGTTTGACCAGGTTGATAAGATACTGATAACTTATTAGGCTCAATAACAGTGATATCTGGGTTTTTAAGATTAAGAGTTAGTCTTGCAGCCGTACTCATACCTGCTAGTCCACCACCAACGATTACAATCTTAGCATCAGCTCCAGATTTTTCCATTGGTTTTTGATCTTTTTCCATTGCTTCAAGATTGGTGCCCCCCATCATGAAACTTGCACCTGAGATACCAGCTAATTTCATAGCATCTCTTCTTGTCATCCCCTTTGAGGATAAATCTTTGTCCATCTCCGATAACATATTATTAATATACTTATAATCCATACTTATCCTTTTATACTTTTAACTTATAATTAACTGTACATTATCGTAAAACATTTAAATTACAGATTTAAATAAAACTATTTTAAAAAAATAAACTAAATTGTGATAACTTTGTTACATTTATTCACTACACTGTATGCTAAACCTATTTAAGATACTGCTTTAACTTTTAATATACCTAATAGAATATACCTATTATTTTTTTCATCAATGTAAAAAGTTATTGTACAGCCTTGGTTTTCTATATTTTTTATATTTTCATCATGAAAATAAATAGATTTTTTATACTTTTTAACCTTCGTATGCATGTTGACTATAATAGTATCAAGATACATCTTAAAACTACTTATATCAGTTTCGCTTTGATTCTTTAGTAATTCTAAGATATCTTTTAATTGTTTTTTATAAAGTTCTGATGAGAGAATATTCATACCTGGATAGTATGGAGTAAATTCTCCCGTATCTTTTAAATATTTATCTAGTTCATTTTGAAGCTGTTGTGTCAATTCATTTTGCATTATCAATATCCTTTATCTTTCAACTTACGGTATTGAATACAGGAGCGTTCACTTCCTATATTACAAGCTCTACCAAATGCTAACATTGCTTTTCTATTGCTTTTTTCAATGCCTTCACCCCCGCGTAAAAAAATATAGCCAAGATAATAACAACCTCTTGCCACTCTATTCTTGCATGCTTTTTTAAATAATTTTTGAGATTTCTTTATATCTTTGGTTATTTTTTCTCCGGTGTGATATAGAATACCTAATTCTATACAAGATTGCATTTGTCCACTGTCACAATTTTCTTTTAACTTTTGATCAGCTGACAAAGTTACACTTAAGATTATTGCTATTGTTATAATAATTTTAATAATTTTATTTCCTTGTATTTTATGTTTTGAAGAAGTTTAAAAAAAAGTGTTTTTCATGTAGGTATAAAAATATATGCTGAAAGCTCAGCATATAGTTAGTTATTTTATATTAGTGCTAATATACTCAGCAAGAGCATCTATCTCTTCGTAAGAAAGATCAATTAGTGTGCTTTTCATCAATTGACCATACCCATATTTGTTAACACTTCCATATCTGTAGTCTTTTAACTCTTTTGCTAATTTAGCAGCATCTAATCCATTAATTGGAGCATACTTAATTCTAGAAGAACCAGTATATGAAGTTTGTTTCCCATTTGCAGCATGACATTGGATGCACTCTTTTTTATAAATTGCCTCTCCATTTGCTGGTAATAACATACCTGATTTATACACTGCAGCGCTATCAGCAGCTATTAAAGTAGCGCTTGCCACTAATGCACTAAGAATGATTTTTTTCATATTTATCCCTTAAATTGTAAGATTTTTGTGATAATAATAACACATAAATCTTAAATTAGCAAAAAAGTATCTTTCTCTCTAAGCATTTTGATATATAATGTTACTTTATAGCTAGCTCTATTGCTCGCTTGACTTTAACTCTGCATACAAAGGTATGCAAGTTTCTATCTCTCTTTTGCTTGGAACTCTTCTAACTGATAGATATGTAACTTGGCCATCATTGTGAATTTTTCTAAGAGCAGTTGCATGTACCCAATAGTATCCACCATCTTTTCTAAGATTTTTTACAATCCCGGTCCAAAATCCTTTTGATTTTATATCATCCCAGAGACTTTTAAAGGCAATGCGGGGCATGTCTGGGTGTCTTACTATATTATGTGGTTGACCAATCAACTCCTCTATCTTATAAGCTGCCATCTCACAAAAAAGATCATTAGCATACACAATAAGACCTTTGTCATCAGTTTCGCTCAGTATATATTGATCAGACGAAAAAAACCACTCATCCGAACTTTCACTCTTGGTTACACTCATGATTTGTCCTTTTGTTATATAAATCTATACAGTTTGATGCTTCACCTTTGGTGAGAAAGAGTTGTTAACTCTTATAATATTTGCTAACTCCACTCATAGTTGAACCCATATTTAAAAGTAGCATATCTGCAATTACCAATGCGGCCATTGATTCACAAACTACAGTTCCTCTTATAGCAACACATGGGTCATGTCTACCTTTAAGAGAAAAGTCTACTTCTTCATTTGTAGTTGTAATAGTATGTTGTTCTTTAAAGATAGATGGAGTTGGTTTAAAGTATACATTCATAACAATATCTTCACCATTAGAGATGCCACCAAGTATTCCACCTGAGTGATTTGATTCAAAACCATTCGCTCTGATTTCATCATTATTTTGTGAACCCAGTGTTGCAGCACTAAGAACACCATCTCCAATCTCAACTGCTTTTACAGCATTTAGTCCCATCATAGCATCTGCGAGCACACCATCAAGTTTATAATAAAGTGGCTGACCTAAGCCTATTGGGGCACCTTTGATTACAACTCTTGATACGCCACCAACAGAATCATGGTCATTTTTAGCTTTTAGTATGGCCTCTTTTTGCTCTTGCTCTTTATCTGAGTCCAGAGCATATATGATACTGTTTTTGGCTTTGGCATAATCAAAAGTTTCAGCTTTAATACCTGCTACTTCACTAATTCCACTTAAAATTTCAATATCCAACTCTTTAAGCATTAATTTTGCAACTGCACCTGCGGCAACTCTAGCTGCTGTCTCTCTTGCAGAAGATCTTCCGCCACCGCGGTAATCTCTAATGCCGTACTTGTGAAAATATGTAAAATCAGCATGACCAGGACGAAAAACATCTTTGATATTTGTGTAATCTTTTGACTTCTGGTTTGTATTGTAAATAATCATAGCGATTGGTGTCCCAGTGCTTTTACCTTCAAATACTCCACTAAGTATCTCTACTGCATCTGCTTCTTTTCTTGCTGTCTCAAACTCACTCTTTCCAGGTTTTCTACGATCAAGTTCACTCTGAATATATTCTTCATCAATATCTAAACCCGCAGGAACCCCATCAAGCAAACAACCGATTGCTTTTCCGTGTGATTCACCAAAAGTGCTATAACGTAATTTCATACCAAAACTATTCAATTATACTTCCTTTTTCAGCATCTCAACTGCTTCTTTAGCAGACTCTTGTTGAGCTATTTTCTTACTTTTTCCAGATGCTCTTGCATACTCTTTATCTTCAATCAAAACAGCCACCTCAAACTCTTTTTTATGATCTGGTCCGCGACTAGCTACAACTTTATACTCTGGAGTTATCCCAAATCTAGCTTGTGTTAGCTCTTGTAGAGTTGTCTTATAGTCACGAAATAGAGAATCTAATGATATCTCCTCATGATTTTTTTCTATTAAATTTATAGCAATATTTTTTGCTTTTGAAAGACCAGCTTCAAGATAGATTGCCCCGATAACAGCTTCAAAAGCATTTGATAAAAGAGATGATTTTTCTCTTCCTCCGTTGTTTTGTTCTGCATTAGATAAAAAGATATAATCGCCTAGATTTAAAGATCTTGCCAACTTGTCAAATCCTGTTTCATTAACTAATGAGGCTCTAATTTTAGAGAGTTTTCCTTCATCAGATTTTTTAAACTTGTTATATAGATATTCCCCTACTATTAAATCTAAAACAGCATCACCTAAAAACTCTAATCGCTCATTATCGTAGGGCTGTTTATAACTTTTATGCGTCAGCGCTTCGATAATGAGCTGTTTATTTTTGAACTTATACCCTAAAGTTTCCTCTAAAGGCTCAATAGTCGTACTCATTTCCTCTCCTTTTATTAAATCTCTCAGCATCTAAACACGTCCAGATACTGCTTGGTCACTAAAGTGAAGCTTTTACTTTCTCTGCTTCATCACGTGCTAGCTTGTCACATCTCTCATTTTCCTCATGACCATCATGACCTCTGACCCAGATAGCATTTATTTTATGTCCTTGTGAGACTTCAATATACTCTCTCCAAAGATCAGGGTTTTTAACCTTTTTAAAATCTCTTTTAATCCAGTTGACTAACCACTCATTAATCCCTTTTACAACATATGAAGAGTCTGAGATAACATCTATCTCACATTTCTCACTCAGTGCACGAAGGCCTTCTATTACGCCTAAAAGTTCCATCCTATTGTTTGTTGTATGAATCTCAGAGCCTACTATCTCTTTCTCTTTATCAGCATATCTAAGAATAACTCCATAACCACCTGGTCCAGGGTTTCCTAAAGCACTTCCATCACTGAAAAGAGTTATTTTCTTCATTAAAATCCCTATGGTAATCTTTACTTAGACTCATCTCTATACGAGATGTGTCTATTGCGTGGCAACTGCTACATCTATTAAATGCAAATGGATATACCACCTTACAATTGTCACAAATATATTCAAAACTAAGTGTTGCACTTACTTTTTTATTTAAATTTATTAAAACATCAAACTCAAAAATGGAGCTACTTTGTGCCATGTCAATATCACCGCGAGCAGTGTATAGTTCCCTTAAATAGCCATTCTGCGTAATTATATCTAAATTCAAATCTTTTTTATCCACCTGCCAGAGGATATCTGTGAGAAGTTCACTTTTAGAGCTGTCATAATTTTCCCATGCCAAAGCAGGGTTTGCACGGAAGAGATACTCAAAAACCATATAGGTAAGTTTATGCTCTTTTTTATAACTCTCTATAAGTTTCTCAACTTTCTCATTAGTTGTTATTTTGGGGTTATTTAAAAGAGCCTGTATCTTTAGGTAAGCGCTATCACTTTGTATGTCTTTTTGTAATTCAGACAGAGGTTCTAAAACATCTAAAGCCAACCCATACTCTCTCATATGCTCATAAACTAAAAGCAGATAGTGCAGAGCCTGAGGCGTTCTTGGATTATTTTGTAGAATCTTTAAAAATATCTCTTTTGCACGCTCTAAAAATCCGGCTTTAAAGTAAGTACGACCAAGTAGAAAAAGAGTATCTCTATAGTTATCTTTGTTTCCAACTTTTAAAAGTTCATTATATATCTCTATACTCTTTTCATAATCACCATTTTTAAAGTATGAGTGGGCAAGCAGAAGCCAAGACTTTTCAGATAGCTCACCTTTTGTAATAAGAATTTTCAGTTCATTTTTTGATGGTAGAGAACGAAACTGCCTAAGAAATTTATCTAGGTGTCGATGATCCTCTTTTGTTTTAAACCTTGCCAGCCAATAAGATAGAAATGCGATTATGAAAATCAATACAAAGAATATTATTACTCCAAAAAGAGGGTCCCTGAATTCTATAAAAAAAGTACTCATTAACTACTCGTAAACCACGATACCATAGTCATTTTTTAGATTGTAAAATGTTGAATTTGCACTAAACTCTAGATCTTTTATCTTACCTAGCTGTATAAGAGAATTTTTATTTACTTTGATTCCAAACTCTGTAAAGAATTTTTTGATATTTACAAATTTCACATCTTCTACAAACTTATACTCAAACTCTTTGTATAGTTTCATCCTCTCATATGAAAAGATATGTTCATTCACATGAAGTCTGTCAGATGCGTATTTTATTGGCAGGTGTCCAGAGAGATCAGTTAGTATATTTTCTACATACTCATGCTTAGAGGGGAGGGTGTTTTTTTGTATAAAAATATACTTATTATTTAGTTTGATATTTGGTGTATGTTTCCAATACTTGTAGGCTGGATTTGATACACCTAGTTTTGAAGATATTTCTCTCCAGAGCCAAAAAGAGTTAAGAGTATTTGGTAAATGAGACATCTTATGGACTCCTAATATGAGGATTTTACATATTATATAGTTTTATCTTAAATAGTTTTATTAAAAAGTAGCCACTACCCATTTAGTTATAAAGTACCCACCAATAACTAACCAAACAAACATTGATAACGCTGTATAAAATGGTGCAAGACCCAAGCCTTTAAATTTGGCAAATCTTGTACCCATTCCAAGTGCTGTCATTGCCATAGTAAGTAAGAAAGTATCTGCTTCATTTATAACACTAACAATGTTTTCCGGCACTAGTTGAAGTGAGTTAAAGCCAGCCATACCTATGAAGTATACTGCAAACCAAGGGATAACAAGTTTTACACCACCACCTGCTGTTCCATTTTTCTTCGCTGAGTATGAAAGATAGATGCCAAGAATAATCAGCATAGGGGCTATCATAATAACTCTTGTCATTTTTACAATAACAGCAGCGTTAGACATCTCAGCTTCAGCACCAGGAACAGATGCAGGAACAGCTACAACTTGTGCAACTTCATGTATAGTTCCACCAACATAGATACCAAACTCTCTTGCAGTCATATCTAAGATGCCAGATGTATATAAAACAGGATATAAGAACATTGCTATTGTTCCAAAAAGAACAACCATAGAAACAGCAACAGCAGTTTTATGCTCTTCTGCTTTTAGTACAGGTTCAGTTGCAAGAACGGCTGCTGCTCCACATACAGCTGCTCCAGATGCAGTTAGCATAGAGGTATCTCTATCCATTTTAAATACTTTCATACCAAGATATGTACCCAATATAAAGGTAGTGCTAAGCATAATAAGAGAGACCATAAAGCCGTCTATACCAACTTCAGCAATCTGTTGAAAAGTTATACGAAAACCATAAAATACAATCGCAAATCTGAGTATCTTTTTAGCAGAGAAAGTAATACCACTTTGCCATTCAGAAGGTGTTTGGTTGTGAAGTGTATTAGCATAGAAAATACCCATAACAATACCAATTACCAGAGGAGATATTCCAAGTGCACTTACAGCCGGCAAACCGGCTACCATTGTGGATGCTGCTGCAAAAATTGCTACAAATATTATACCACTCATTGTACCTTTACGGTTAGTTGGAGAAAACGGCATTGAGACTATCCTTTGGTAAATTAAAATTGAATTATATCAGAAAACTATTACTGTTTTACTTCTGACTTCATTTAGGTTTTAAATATTAATCATTTTCTTCATCTTCATCTTCATCTTCAATAATGTCAGATCTAGGGAAAACAAATGTTGATTTCCTAAATACAACTACTTTATGCTCATGACCGATTGCATATGCACGAATCGTGATAGGAATAATAGTATCTTTTCTGTCATTATCAACTAGCATCTCTTGGGTTCTAAGAACAACAATTTTTTTCTTTATAATACCTGGTACTACTGTAAACTCTTTACTAGGTTTAATAATAGTTATCTTGCCTTCCATGCCCTTGGGAGGAATTACTTCAAAGTAAAATTTCATCTTTTGGCTCTTAGTATTTTGTAGTAAGAACTCATAAGCATTTTCAACTCTAAACGTATTATCTGGCATCTGTTTAACAGAGTAAAGACGAGTCTCTTTGTTTATATTTAAAAGCATATGCTCTTTTGTACTACCCATCATTGCTAGAATAACCATAAGTCCGACTAATAGAACAATATAGGCTAAAACTTTCGCGCGAAAGTACTTAGTCTTACCTTTTTGATCTACTATCTCATAATCACTTGACCAAGTAACTAAAGATGGTTTTCCAAGCTTACCCATAACTGTCGTACAAGCGTCTACACACTCCAAGCAGTTTATACACTCTAGCTGAAGACCTTTACGAATATCAATGTGAGTAGGGCAAACTGTTACACAACTTTCACAAGCTGTACACTCTGCATGAGGTTCTTGGACTTGAATGTCTTTTTGTTTTGTAAATAGTTTATTGTGATTTTTATCATAAATATGACCACCTCTATGCATATTATAAAGTGCCATAATAGTATGGTCATCATATAAAACTGACTGAACTCTAGAGTATGGACAAACATAAACACAGAAATTTTCTTTTAAAAAGATTATGTCATATACTAAAAATGCTGCTATACCAAGAACTGAACCAAACAAAGTCCAGTGTTCAGTAGGATTAGCTAAATAAGTAAAAAAGTCTTCTGGTGGAACAAAGAACCACATAAAGTCAGCAGCGGCCACTATTGAAAGAGCAGTCCAAAGTAAAACAGCAACTACCTTTTTAACTTTATTTTCAGCCTTTGACATATCAGGTTCAAGTTGCTTATTTTTTATACGTTTTCTAAGACCTAAGATTTTTGTCTCAATAAAATCTCTATAGATAACACGAAAAACAGTTTGAGGGCATACCCAACCACAGAAAACACGACCACCGACAACTGTCATGCCAAATATACCTAAGAACATAAACATTAATAAAAATGGCATCAAATATAATTCTTGCATGTCAAACTGTATAAAGGCAAGATGTAACTTCAACTTGTCAAAACTAAGTAGAAAAAAATGATTTCCATCTACTGTTATCCAAGGTAAAACTAAAGCTATGATTGTAACTATTATGTATAAATAATAGCGTTTAATTCTCCATGGTGTTGGTATTTCTATACCTGAATTCTCTTTACTCATACGAACTCCTAGCTAATATCTTTTTTATTACTTAATTTTGTCAAGATTTTGTCAAAGTATATCAAATAACAGTTGAGTTTAAAATTAATTATAATAATAGTTATAATGATATCTAATGTAAACAAGTAAGCTTTCAGCTTATCTCAACTACCATTAAAAACTCTTGTACTTTTATAGACATACCCTCATAGTAATATATCATTAAATAAGAAAAAATTATTTGTTTCATGTTAAATATTTGAAACTTTTATAATTCCAGCTTAGTCTTATGTTCCATAAATAAACAAAAAGCCTTTTTTATGTTCAAGTTTGCTAAAATATATCTCAATATTTTAATAACAAAAGATTTTTATTATCATGACAACAAAACAATACATACTAGACACAATTAAAAAACGCCCGCTTATTATTGATGGAGCGATGGGAACTCAGCTTCAGCAACGTGACGACAAAATTTCTAAAGAGGCTTGGGAAGGCAACGAAGGTTGCAACGAGCTTCTAAATGTTACGGCTCCAGAAGTTCTTAGTGAGATTTTTGATGCTTACTTAACTGCCGGTGCTGACCTAATTACGACAAATACATTTGGCTCATTCTCATGGGTTTTAGATGAGTACCAAATTGGCAACCGTGCTTATGAGTTAACAAAAGCCGGTGCAGAGCTTGTAAAACAAGCGTGTGAAAAGTTCTCAACTTCAGAGCATCCACGTTTTTGTCTGGGTTCTGTTGGACCGGGAACTAAACTTCCATCACTTGGTCACATCACTTATGATGAGATGTATGAGGGTTATACTGAGTTTTGTTTAGCTTTAATTGATGGTGGGGTAGATATATTTTTACTTGAAACCTGTCAAGATCCACTTCAAATCAAAGCTGCTCTTCATGCATGTCAAGAAGCAAGCAGACAAAAAGATATAGATATTCCAATAATGATATCCGTAACGATTGAGCTAAGTGGGACTATGCTTATCGGTACAGATGCCGGTACGATTGCTACTATTTTAGAGCCTTTTGATATTTTATCTCTTGGATTTAACTGTGGAACTGGACCTGAGCAAGTTTTAAAACACGTAAAAACTCTAAGTGAGGTTTGGCATAAACCAATAAGTATTCATGCAAATGCAGGTCTTCCGCAAAACCGCGGCGGTTATACTTACTATCCAATGGGACCAGATGAATTCACTCTACAGCAAGAAAAGTTTTTAGCTTATGATGGTGTTTCTTTCTTAGGTGGATGCTGTGGAACTACTCCTCAACATATTCGTGCATTGGTTGATAAAGTAAATTCTAGAGTACCTAAAGCACCAAGTGGTTCACATGAGAACTCTATAGCTTCACTCTTTAACACTACAACTCTTATGCAAGAACCAGCTCCACTTCTAATGGGAGAGCGTTCAAACGCAACAGGCTCAAAAGCTTTTAAAGAACTTCTTTTAGCAGAAAATTACGAGGGAACACTCTCTGTTGCACAACAACAAGTTCGTGCCGGTGCTCACGTAATAGATGTAAATGTAGGTTTTGCAGGACGTGATGAGACAAAAGATATGAATGCCGTTATAGGAATGTACAACCAAAAAATAGCACTTCCACTTATGCCGGACTCTACTCAAACAAGTGGACTTGAGACTGCACTTAAAAACATAGGCGGAAAACCTATTTTAAACTCGGTAAATCTTGAAGATGGCGAACCAAAGTTTGATGCAGTATGTCAACTAGCTAAAAAATTTGGAACAAGTTTAGTCTGTCTTACCATAGATGAAGTTGGTATGGCAAAAACAGTTGAGAATAAACTAGCAGTTGCTGATAGAATCATAGACTTGGCGACTAACCGACATGGTATCAAAAAAGAAGATTTAATTTTTGATGTTTTAACATTTACACTTGGTAGTGGCGATGAAGAGTACTGGGATGCAGGAATAAATACCATAGAAGCTATCCGTGGGCTTCGTAAAAAACATCCAGAAGTCAGTGCTACTTTAGGACTCTCAAATATCTCTTTTGGACTTGACAAAGACGCTAGACCATATCTAAACTCTATGTTTTTACACCACTGCATCGAAGCAGGTCTTACTTCGGTTATCATTAATGTAAAACATATCATTCCCATAAACAAAATAAGCAAAGAAGACCAAGAAATATGTGATGATTTGATTTTCAACCGTAAACCAAACGGAGAGTCTCTCTTTAGCTTCATAGAGCACTTTAGTACTAAAGAAGCCATTGATAACGATGTAGAAGATGCAGCTTATCTGGCAATGAGTGATGAAGAAAAAATAGCTAAACTTCTTATGGATGGCGATAAAGAGAGAATGATTCCTCTTGTAGAAGAAGCTCGCAAAACAATAGCACCAGAAAGAATTGTAAATGAGATTCTTATAGATGCCATGAAAGTTGTCGGTGAGCTTTTTGGTTCAGGTCAGATGCAGCTTCCATTTGTACTTCAAAGTGCTGAGACTATGAAAAAAACAGTTGATCACCTAAACCCATACTTACCAAAAGTTGAAAAAACTGTAGATACTACTCTTGCCTTGGGTACAGTTAAAGGTGATGTTCACGATGTTGGTAAGAACCTTGTAGATATCATACTCTCAAACAACGGTTTCAAAGTACAAAACCTAGGCATTAAAGTAGAGCTTGAGAAGTTTATACAGGCCATGAAAGATGGTCATATCTCAGCACTCGGATTTAGTGGCTTATTGGTAAAATCAACACAGGTAATGCAGGAAAACTTTAAACTTTTAAAAGAAGAAGGAATAGATATTCCGGTGTTAATTGGCGGAGCTGCACTTACTCGTAGTTTTGTAGATGACTTCTGCCGTCCTTTTTACGGGGGTCCTATCTTTTACTGTAAAGATGCCTTTGACGGTGTTACTGCCATGAGCCGCATCGAAGCTGGTAATTTTGACACTGATCTTCACGGAAAAGACAAAGAAGAGAAAGTTGTAAAAGAGAAAAAAGAAGTAATCATCCCGCCTTTTGAAGAGCTCAAGATGCCAACACGAGATGTTAAAGTTCCTACTCCTCCATTTTGGGGAAGACGTGAGATGAAACTTACACCTGTTCAAATAGAGATGGCATTTGAGTGGATAAACCATAAGATTCTTTTTAAATCTCGTTGGGGTTATAGCTCTAAGGGAATGACAAAAGAGCAGTACCAAAAACAGGTTGATGAAGTTATTATGCCTGCGTATGAAAAACTAAAAGCTCAGTTTCTTGATGAGAAACTTTTTGAGCCGACTATTATCTATGGTTATTGGCCTTGTCGTTCAGACGATAATACTCTTCTTATCTTTGATGAGAGCGAAGGCTATAACTCTGAAGACGAGGTAAACCGTGAGCATCTCGAACATGTTATGGGCAGAGCTATAAAGCAGTTTACTTTCCCAAGACAGTCAAAAGCACCGCATCGTGCATTGAGTGATTTTTTTCATCATGACAGACATGATGTAATAGCATTAACGTGTGTGAGCGCTGGAGCAAAACTAAGTGATGCAGAGCGTCTTATCTACGATGAAGGAAATTATACAGAGTATTATCAGTTTCATGGACTCGGAGTTGAGTTAGCTGAAGCCTTAGCAGAGATAGCTCATAAACAAATTAGACTTGATTTGAATATTTCAGAGGGTGAAGGTAGTAAACTAAGCGATGTTCAGATGAACAAGTATCAGGGAAGTCGTTACTCATTTGGTTATGCGGCTTGTCCTGACTTAGAACTAAACCGTCCTCTTTTTGATCTTTTAAAACCTGAAGAGTTTGGAATTGAGCTGAGTGAAACTTTTCAAATCCATCCAGAACAATCAACAAGCGCATTGGTCGTTTACCATCCAAACGCAACTTATTACAATGTATAAGTAAAAGAGAGCTTTTAATGTAAGTAAATTTAAGAGCGTCTTCTATAACTCAAAGCTTCTAATACATGGCTCTTTTGTATAGCCTCACTTGCATCTAAATCAGCAATAGTACGACTAACTTTTTGAATCTTTTTGATACTTCTAAATGAAAGTGTAAATCTACTAACTGCCATATCCAAAACATCTTGTGCCTCACTCTCTAAAACACAAAACTTCTCAATTTCTGCATCACTGAGTTTTGCGTTAAAGCTATTTTGTCCTCTCTTTTTAGAAAACATATGTGCTTCTACAACTTTACGGTGTAGCTCTTTTGACGAGAAACTTGGCTTATCATCTGCTTTGACATTTTGCATCACAACATTCATATCTATTCTGTCTAAGAATGGGTCTGAGAGTTTATTTTTATATCTTTGAATCTCAAGTTCGTTGCATCTACACTCTAGATGCTCATTTAGAAGATTTCCGCATGGACATGGGTTCATAGCTCCGATGAAGAGAAAATTACTTGGATACTCTACTTTAGAGTTTACTCTAGAAATTCTAATACGATTATCTTGCATCGGTTCTCTGAGTGCTTCAAGTATATTTTTGGAAAAGTGTGGAAGTTCATCGAAAAATAAAATACCATTATGAGCTAAACCAACTTCACCTATCATAGCTTTATGCGAACCCCCTCCAAACACGCTGGCGAGGGTTGATGAGTGATGAGGTGAACGCATGTTCCTATGAGGTTTAAAGTCAGGTTCTACCAGCTCTAAAGCTTGAAGTTTTGCAACATCAAGTATCTCGTCAGATTTCATTGGAGGAAGTATATATCTAAGCCTTGAAGCTATCATACTTTTACCACATCCAGGAGAACCTTCAAAGAGAATATTATGAAATCCAGCCGATGATATTAGCGCAGCTCTCTTTGCAATTTCTTGCCCCTTTACATCGCTGAAATCTTCGTCATAATCATTTACATAGTAGTACTTCTCTTGTTTTATCTCATAATATGGATATGCTATTTCAGTTTGTTCTATACTTGGAGAAACTGTCTCTTGATTTTTTAGCACTTCTATTGCATCTTGGAGATTTTTCACACCGTAAAATTCGATATTAGGGATTTTAGATAATTTTTTCAAACTCTCAAATGGAACAATAGCTTTAGAGATTACTTTTTGGTTTGCTAAAGATAGCATTAAAGGGTAGAGTTGAATATTTTCTTTCACACAGCCATCAAGACCAAGCTCTCCAAAAACAAACCACTCACTTAAATCATCTTCCAAAGAGTCAAGCGCAACTAAGAGTGCAATACTCAAATCAAACTGACTACCTTCTTTTTTCAAGTCGCTCGGAGCTAGGTTTATTGTGATGCGTTTAGGAGGAAAAGAAAACTCATTACTTAAAAGTGCCGACTTCACACGCTCTTTAGCTTCTGTAATAGATGCAGAAGCAATCCCAACTATAGAAAATGAGGGAAGACCTTTTGTCAAAGTTGATTCAACATGCACAACTTTGGCGTCTATACCTTCGTATGTAGCACAAGAAACCTTTTTCATGATAGTATTCCTTTAAAAATCTAGTGGGCTGATAACTTTAGCCTTATTCATTTCACTAACCACATGCGTATATATCATAGTAGTCTCAACACTTTTATGACCTAAAAGTTCTTGTATGCTTCGTAAATCTATGCCTGCTTGAAGTAGATGAGTTGCATAAGAGTGTCTAAATATATGTGATGTAACTCGTTTGTTAAGATTTGCTTTTTGAGATGCTACTTTTATGTTTCTCCCTAAAGTCTGCGCCATAACATGATGTCTTCTTTTTTCTTTTGTTCTTGGGTCTGTAGAAATACTTTTCATTGGGAATAAATACTGCCATTTCGCTTCAAGCTTTGAGCGTGGGTACTTTTTTTCTAAAGCATAAGGTATAAAAACATTTCCGTAACCATCTTTTAAATCTTGTTTATGAAGGAGTTTAACACTCTCTACTTGTTCAAGTAGTTTTGCTTTTAATTTTTGTGGTAGAGGTATAGTTCTGTCTTTAAGTGATTTAGAGTCCCAAACATAAATCTTATCAAACCCAAAATCAATATCTTTTACTCTCAAATTTAAAGCTTCACTCATCCGAAGACCACAACCATACATAAGATGCACTAACAAACTGTACTCACTTGGTATGTTTTGCAAGACCTCTCTAACTTCTTCTTTAGTCAAAACTACAGGTATGTGTTTTCTTTCCTGTGCTCTAAGTGCTTGTATATTCCACTCACTAATATCTAAACCTAAAACCTCTTTATATAAAAATAACAATGCACTAAAGGCTTGATTTTGAGTAGTTGGAGCTACTCTGTCATTTGTTGCTAACTTTGTTAAGTATAACTCTATTTCTATCTTACCCATTTCAATAGGATGTTTCTTATGATGAAATAAAATATAATGCTTTATCCAATGAATATAAGTTCTCTCTGTTGAATAACTGTAGTGCTTAAATCTAATCTTGTCTCGAACCAAGTCTAATAATTTTTTTTTGACTTCCATATTTCAACCTTTGGATTAAGTATCATTATGAATGTTATGTATATTTATGAACAATTAACACTCATTTGAAGCTGTTATTTGTCCTTGAGACAATTAACAATCATCATGTTCTTAAGAATAATAGGTTAAATATTTAAAATAATGTAAAAATATGACAATTTGTCATATTTTTACAGAAATACTCCTAATTAACAATCATTAACCATGATAGTTAATTATTTATTTAAGGTTAATCTATATATAATGATGTTGAATAAATAGTTATCCGCTCACTGTGTGACCGGATAACGGGGGCGCGGGTTGAACACCCACTGGTCACCTGTCGCACAGCGCCAGATAACAAGCGGGAGGAGCAAGCAACCATTGTAAAACCTAAAGGTTTCTCAACGGCAGTTACTCACCCGCGCCCCCGTTAACTCTCACAGAATCAACACTATTTAAAATATACTACTTATTATAGTTAAAGGCTTATAAATGAAAAAAATAATTGTCATTTTTGCAAATTCAATTAAACATCATAAACATTGTGTAGCAGGAAAATGTATAGAAACTGGACAATGGGTACGCCCAGTTTCAGATATATCTGGAACTGAATTATCAAATGAACAAAGTACATACACTAATAAGTATGGACAATATATGGTAAAACCTAAACAAAAAATTGAAATGAATTTTCAATCTCATGCACCTTTACTACATCAGCCAGATAATTATCTCATAGATAATAGCTCATGGCAACAACGTTTTAAAATTGAAGATAATGAAATCAGTCAATTTTTAGATACCCCAACTTCATTATGGGGAAACTCAAATCATATTCCGTATAACTTAATAGCTTCTAAAAAAGTTATTATTTCACAATCTTTATATTTGATTCAAACAAAAGATTTAACTTTATATACACCAGAGATAAATAAAAGACGTGCTTCTTTCAGTTATAATAACATAAAGTATGATTTTCCTGTAACTGACCCAAATTTTGATAAAATTACGGCTGAAGGCAAAAGCCTTTCAGGAATACTTTGTATAAGTCTAGGCGAAAAATTTAACAATAACTGCTATAAAATAATAGCAACTATTTTATAAATTAAAGGAAAATAATGAGTACATACACTATCGGATTTACCAAAAAGAATGCAAAGGTTTTTTTTAACTTTTTAAAAGAATCGAAAATAACTAAATTGATTGATGTCAGACTTAATAATATTTCCCAATTAGCAGGGTTTGCAAAGAAAGATGATTTAAAATTTTTTCTTAATGAATTGTGTAATGGTGCTGAATATATACACACTCCTGAACTTGCTCCGACTAAAGACATGCTTAGTGCATATAAAAAAGGTGATATCACTTGGGAAAAATATGAAAAAGATTTTTTAAAATTAATGTCAGAACGTGACATTCAAAATAAATTTAAACCTGATTTTTTTGAAAATGGATGTTTACTTTGTAGTGAGCATGAACCTCATAACTGTCATAGAAAACTTGTAGTTGACTATTTAAATGAACATTGGAAAACAAAGCTAGATGTAAAACATCTGTACTAATATGAATAATATTTTAATTTTATATCCTAAAGAGTTTAAGAGTAAAGATAAGTTTGAGCGTAAAGTTTCTCGTATTACTAAAAATATTAATGATTATACTATTTCATATTTAGATGACTATAATGATTTTATTACCTCGTATTTTATTCAAGTTAAAACTGAAAAAATAACAAGTAATGAAATTGATACCATAACACATGTAATTATATTTGATGATGGAGAAGAATTTAAAAAAGAAACAAGTTTCTTTAAATCAAAAAATATTCCATTAAGACTTATTAAAATACTTATTACTAGGGTAATTAATATTAAAACTAATACCCAGTACGATAAAGATAACTCAGAATATGAATATATTGGACGTGGTTCATACTGGGGTAATCCACATTCGATGTTTGAAAATGGTGATACAAGAGAAGAAGTAATAAGAAAATTTAAATATGATTTCGATAAAGATATGTTTATAAATAAAAAGAAAGATGAAGTGCGTAAACTTGTTGGAAAACGCTTAGGCTGTTTTTGTAAACCATCATCTTGTCATGGCGATATTCTTGCAGATTTTTTAAATAGTCAAGATGATGGAAAGTAGCAGTTTTATTAAAAAGTTAACAAAACGCAGGAGCCAATAGTTTACCCTAGCGGGAAAACTATTGCTCTCCTCAACCGTTATCTTATATAAGGAGTATTTAATTTGGATGATTATCAAAAGAGGTATTGGCAAGAACTTTATGATTTGAAAGTTCATACTGCATATTTAGAAATATATTTATTAAAAACAGAAAAAATAGATACAGTTATAAATGCATTTCTAGCAGTTGCTTCAAGTGGTAGTATTGCAGGGTGGGCTATATGGAAAGAACAGCAATTCATATGGGCTTCAATTATTGTTTTATCGCAATTTATTACTGCAATAAAAACTTTTTTACCATATAATCTAAGAATAAAGAATATTAGCAAAGTATTAAAAGAAATGGAATCTATTTCAATACATTACGAAAAGATTTGGTTTTATATTTCAGAAGGTCAAAAAACAATTGAAGAAACAAATACATTAAGGTTTGAGATGAAAGAAAAAAAATCACAAATAATGCAAAAATACTTTGCTACTAATATGCTTCCTGTTAAGAAGAAATATTTAGAAGAAGCAGAACTAGTTATTGAAGCAAATATTAATAATTACTATAATTAACAAAGAAAAAGGATAAAAAATGGCAAAAGAGCAAAGCGGTAAAAACAAAAACGGGCAAAGTAATAAAAATAATGGAAGTGTTTATAGTAATGATAGTGCGAGAAGCTTACCTCAAACACAAAAAAAACCACCAATGCCTAAAGCGAAACCATCAAAATCAAGCAAATAAGCTAACAAAACCTTGGAGAGAAATAGTTTACCCTAGCGGGTGAAACTATTTCTCAAGATAAACGTTAGATTACAAGGGAAGATAATGATACACATAGGTAGCGGAATATTTATTATTGCAGGGTTAGTGATTTTCCCAAGAATCTTAAATTATAATTTGCCTTCTGAAGCATGGTTGTTTTTTTCTTCATTAATAATTGGTAGCATTCTTATTAAAATGTCGAAAATCAATAAACAAAGTGATATTTTAATAATTGGATTGCTGGTTGCACTTACATTAACATTACCAATTTTATTAAGAGAACACATAGAATATACATTGATAAGATTAATTGGAAATGGATTCGGTTTTTTTATTTCCACATATATTGGATTAGTTATTCCACTGTATCTTGTTAGTTATTTAAAAAATCTAACAAAACATAGGAGCGAATAAGTTACCTAGCGGTCACTTATTCGCTCTATTCAAACGTTATGTACCAACTAAAATATAACATCAAAAAAGGGAGCATAAATGAGTAATAATCAAGAAAAACTAGGCACATTTCCATTTATAATTGGAGGAGCATCTTTCATACCTGGTATAGGTATAATGTTTGGCATAATTTCAATTACATGGGGTTTAATTACAAAGAAACTTGGAGGCAAAAAACTTGCAATTATCGGTTCAAGCGGTATTGCTTTCAGCATTATTTTATATGGCACTTTATTTTATTTCACCAATATACAAAGAGGCGGTCTCTATGATGAGCTAAGAGAAAAATTAGCTGTAACAACAATAACATCATTAGTTCAAGCAATTGAATTTTACAAAACACAAAATGGAAAATATCCAAAGTCGCTAGAAGCATTACAAATAGCACTCCCAAAAGATAGCATGGTTTTCGTTAACGACCCTACAGGTGTACCATTAACAGATAAGCCACGTTATTTTCACTATGAGTTAAAGGATGAGTCACATTACTATCTATTAGGCGTAGGGATAGATGGCAACCCATATACTAATGATGACATATTACCAGATATAAAAGTGGATAATAATAGTTCTGTAGGTTTAATAATACATAGCAATAGTATAAAGGTCTTATAGAAAAGAAACTTACACATAAGGTACATAACAAGTACGAGGAACGCAATAATTTACCCTAGCGGGAAAATTATCGCTCACGACAGACGTTATATTAAAAAATTGATAGGATCTATTGTGATTAAAGAAAAAAATATACTTGAATTTTGGAAACTATGTGAAATTATCGATTTTGAAAGATTTTATCTATCAAAAGAAAAAATTGAAACCATTTCTAAAAAAATTGAAAATTGTACAAATACTAAAAAGCTGACAAATGAATTTGCATATAAAAAACTTACTAATTCAAATACAGATATAAAATTTAAAACCACAAATATTTATAAAGTATATTATGGACTTATAAAAAGTGAAGATCTAATCAAGTATATATACTCAGTCTTAAAAAGTAAAAATGAAATGTCCAACAATGAAGCAATAGAGCGAGAGCTAGAAAAGTTAAAAGCCACTGATTATACATACCTTGCTTCTGGCTTTACAAATTCAAACTTCTATCCAATAAGTATCAATAGTGAAGTATTATCAATCAATCGAATATTTTTTGTATTACATCAAATAATAAATAATAAGCCCTTTAGTAATGAAGAATTAACACAATTTCAAGAAGATATAAATAGCTTATTCTATGAAAAGTTTAACCTTGATCAATCAATTCCTACTGATATTTATATACCTGATTTAGATTATTTGCTTAATTTATCTAAGTATGCTAAAAATGGTAAAACTATTTTTGATTTTTTACCTTTTGATGTTGAAACATCTATCTGTTTAATGGATAAAGAATATATCACAAAACTAAAAAAGTCATCCAGCGATAATAGTGCTAAAACACTAGAGGATATAATGTCATTATTAGATCGTGAAGATAATAGTACATTATTTTTACATGGGTTTGATAATAGTTTATCAATATTAGATAATGCAATATTAATTGCAGATACAAATAAAAATGCAAACATTCATTTAGTAACTAAAAATAAAATTAGCTTAAATGACCAATCTTATAAAATACCTTCAAATCTATTCCTACATACTTTTGTAAAAAAAGATGAATTCATGCTTGATAAAACTGTAACATCAAAAAAACATCTTAATACAGATATAGGTAATATCATATTTGACATATTAGTTAAATATTTAGCTTTGAGTAAAGAAGTATTTTATGCAGATAATAACAATTACTGTTTTACCAAAATAATTGAAAATCAGAAAATAAACTGTATTGAGAATGTTTTAGATTTAAATATGACAAGTTTCTACATCGATGCATTAAAAGAAGAACCTAAAAAGTTAACACATAAATATATCGAAGGAGAGCAAAAAAGATTAGATGTAAATAGCAGCATTGATATTAGGAAAAATATAAATAAAGTTGAATACTTTTCAAATGTAAATGCTAAATGGATTTCTCCACATCCTTTATATTATGCTCAACAAAATGCTATAAATATATTTATTTCTGATTTAAATACCAAGCAAGATAATCTTCTTAGTATAAATGGTGCACCTGGTACTGGTAAAACAACTTTGCTAAAAGATATTATTGCAAACATAACTACTAAAAAAATTTTAGATTGTAAGCAGCTTAACTATAAAGTTTTTAATTCTAAAGGACTTTTGGATTCAAAGCTATGTTCAAAATATGAAATTATTGTTACATCTAACAATAATGCTGCAGTAGAAAATATTACAAAGGAACTGCCACAACAAAAAGAAATAGATTTTGAATATTTAAATTTTAGACCTGAAGATTTCTTACTTTATGAAGCATCTCAAAAATTTTATAATAAAAGTGATTGTTATACTTTAATTGCTACTACTCTTGGAAATAGTACAAATATAAAAAATTTCAAAACAAACTTCGAGGGTATGTTAAAGCACATTGAATTAAATCCAGTAAGTTCAACAGTTCTTAATAACAAACAAGATGAATTGAATCATAATCTTGAACTTTTATTTAAAGAGTTAAAAAAAGAAGAGGAAGCATTTAAAAGATTACTAGATATTCACAAATACTATAATAAGTTGACTGTGGAAGAGTCAAATTTTAAACAAAATAAAAATGAAATTACTAGTATAAATGAAAAAACAAATACTGCTGAAGAAGCACTTGAGCGTATCAAAAGAAGCAAAGACTCAAATAATGAAGAAATTTCATTAAAAAATGAAGAACTTGTGATAATACAAAAAGAGCTAAAAAGTTTTGGATTCTTTTCAAAACTTTTCAAAAGTAAGCAATATAAAAATATACAAACTCAAGAGATTATTGTAGAAAAAAGTATATTAGAACATAAGAAGCTAAAAAGAGACTACAAACAAAAAGTTACTGATATAGAAAAGAAAATACATGAATATAAAAGTAACTTATCTAGTTTAAATAATAAACTATTAGATATAGAAAAACAAGTTAAATCAATTAAAACTATTATAAAAGACATAGAAACTCAAAAAGGAAGCATTAAATATTATCTAAGTGATGACAACTTTTTTTCAAAAGAGGAAAAAGAATTACAGCTAAGTTCTTTATATGCAAAGGATAGTTATTTAAAACTAAAAGCAGAAGTGTTTAAAACATCATTACAGTTAAATGAAGTACTGTTTCTTAAAAATATTGAGAGTGTAAATCTAACTGTGTAAACCTTAAAAATTAAATTTATTTGATATAGTCATCAAGTGAATTATTTATAAGGATTTACATATGAGTTTAATAAACCACGAAGAGCTAAAAAAACAAATTAAAGATGGTACATTTACATCTTTAGATGATATAACCAACGAGTTTAAGAATATACTTAGAGAAGTTATTCAGACAGCTTCTTCAGAAGAACTAACTTCACATCTAGGTTATGAAAAGCATCAACCCTCAGATACTCCAAACTACCGTAACGGCTACAATGATAAAAAAATAAACTCAAAGTATGGTCAATTTGATGTTTCTATCCCCAGAGATAGAGAATCTACATTTGAGCCACAACTGGTAAAAAAGAGAGAAGTACTTTTAGATGGCAGTGAAGACCTTATTCTTTCACTCTATACCAAAGGTATGAGTGTAAGAGATATACAGCATCATCTTGATGATTTATACGGCTATGAACTCTCTGCTCAGACGATCTCAAACATTACTGAAAAGGTTATTGAAAAAGCAAATGAGTGGCAGTCTCGTCCACTAGAACCTATTTATCCCATTATCTTTATGGATGCTACAGTGCTAAAGATAAGAGTTGATAGAGTTGTTAAAAATATAGCAGCTTATATAATGCTAGGAATAACGCTTGAAGGCAAAAAAGAGATTATTGGTATTTGGATCGGTGAGAATGAAACTTCTAAATATTGGCTTACGGTTTTAAATGATATCCAAAAGCGTGGAATACAAGATGTTCTAATCTTCGCAATAGACGGTTTAAACGGCTTCAAAGAAGCCATCCAAGCCGTTTATCCTAAAGCAGAGATACAAAGATGTATCGTTCATCAGATAAGAAGCTCTTTGAAGTTTGTTTCTTGGAAAGATAGAAAAGCAGTTGCTAAAGATTTAAAATCTGTATACTCAGCGCTCAATGAAGAAGATGCTCAATTAGCTCTTACTGAGTTTAATGATATCTGGGGTAAAAAATATCCAAATATCACCCTCTCTTGGACAAATAATTGGAATGAACTTTCTACTTTTTTCAAATATCCAAATTCAGTTAGAAAATTAATTTATACAACTAACCCTATAGAATCACTAAACGCAACTATAAAAAGAAAGACAAAATCTAAAGGCTCATTTCCTACTATAGAATCTGCTTTTAAGATGCTATATCTTGCTACTCAAGAGCAACAAGAAAAATGGAAAGCTAACAGCATTAGAAATTGGTATGAGATTTATCCTCAACTTAGTATCTTTTTTAGCGAAATTGTGTCAAAATATACTAAGTGATTTAGGAATAGAAGGTGGGTTTACACAGTTTATTTTACGGTCTCAAAATATTGAAAATTTTTCAAGTCAAATATTATTTTACATTGATAACTTGACAAAAGAAGTTATGACAACTCAAGAATTAGAACAATTTAAAAATAGTTTCTCTTGTTTATCATTTGTTTTTCCAGTTGTTTCAACATCATTAGCATCGTCATATAAAATGTTCAAAAAAATTGACAACTATGGTACACTATTGTGTGATGAATCAGGACAAGCTACACCTCAATCATTAGTTGGACTACTTAATAGAGCAAACAATGCACTAATAGTTGGTGATCCATTGCAAGTAGAGCCTGTTTTTACCGCACCAGAAGTATTAGTTCAGATATTAGCTGAAAAATATAATATTTCTAAAATACATTCTCCATTGACTTCATCTGCTCAACAGGTTGCTGATTACGCTAACTGTTATGGTTCATATTATAAAGTTAATAATGAGAATGTATGGGTAGGTATGCCTCTTGTAGTACATAGAAGATGTGTTGAACCAATGTTTAGTATTTCAAATGATATTTCTTATAACAATAAAATGGTTTTAGCTACTCCTTCTTTAAAAGCCAATGATGAATCATCTCATCTTCCAGTAAGTTCTTGGATAGATGTTGAATCTAATAATTCAGACTTCATACAAAACACAAGTACTAAAGAACTAAAAGCTTTGAATGATTTTGTGTCAAAGTACAATATAAGGTCTTATTATCTTATATCTCCATTTAAGTCTGTTTATAAAGCAGTTGAAATTAAAGATGACAGTGTAGGTACAGTACATACATTTCAAGGTAAAGAAACAGATGTTGTTTTTCTATTGCTGGGTGGGAATACTGCAACAAACTCTAAATCTTGGGTATCATCAAAGCCTAATATTTTAAATGTTGCTGTAACAAGAGCAAAAAAAAGGATTTATATAATTGGAGATAAAAATATTTGGAAAAAACATAACTACTTTAAAAATAGTATTAATATTTTAGACCAGTGGGGTAATAAATATAACAAATCATTGGAAAAAAATATTTGACCCTGCGGCTCAAATATTTCTCAACTTAAACGTTATATCTTAAAAAGACATTTAATAAACAAAAGGAAAGAAATGAAAAATCTAATTATTGGATTAAGTATAGTCGTGAGTTTAACAGGTTGTGGGGTCTCTTGGGCAAGTATAAATAAAAGTAAAATAAATAATGATAATCTACAGCTTGCAAAGCAAAAATGTAAAATAGATGAAAAAAAATATAAGTTAAATGAAGAGCAAAATAAAATTTCTTATATGATTAGTGCTGCAAATTTAAAGGGTGATGCCAAAAAACAATGGGAAGAAACGAGCGAAAAAAAAGAAATAGAATTTAATAAAGAAATTAATCAGTGCATGAAAAAAGAGGGCTATATCAAAGAAAAATAGATATAACAAAACGTAACAACAAAAATATGTTCCATCCGACATTTTAATTTGGTTTTGTTTGAGAAATTTTGTAGTCAATTGAACAAAGTTAAACTTGGGAATATGGAACATATTTTTGTACTTAACCGTTAACTCAACTTACAGGAATGTCATTTATGCGAATATCAATTTTTTTCTTATCTGTTTTTTTATCTCTTATTCTTTCTTCATGTGTTGTAAAACCAACATTTAAAAGTGATTATGATCAAGATTGTCAAATGCTAAAAAGGGAAGTTAAGCTTTCTGTTGAGCAAGTTGGACACTTTCAATCATGGCATTGCTCTAATGAAGAATGCTTAAGTCAATTTTTAATTCAAGTTGTTGGTGCAACTATAATATTTTCAACAACTGCTGTAATATCTGGCTCTATTGCTGTTGTTGGAAACACACTCTACTGGGTTGATGAACAAGGAGAGTGCAGTGATTAAAATCAAGTTAACAACTACGAGGAGACCAATAATTTACCCTAGCGGGAAAATTATTGCTCACGACAAACGTTATGTGAAAACAGTTAATTGACAATGTGAATAATTTTGAATATAATTAGTAACATTAATATTCAAAGGACTTCTATTATGAAAACACTTACAATGAGAGTAGATGATTCGGTTTACGATATGATTAAGCTTGCTGCTGAAGGTCAAAAGAGAAATCTTTCTAATTTTATAGAATTTGCAACAATTCAATATTTAACATCATCTCAATTTGTAGAAAATGATGAAATGACTGAAATTTTAAAAGATAAAGATTTAGTTAAAAATCTAATGAACGGTTTAGATGACTTTAAAAATGGTGATTACACCATTGTCTAAGTACCAAATTGCTGAAACTAAAACTTTTGAAAAAGTTAAAACGAAAATAGATAAGAAGTTATATTCAAAAATTGAAAACTTTGTTTATCCTCAACTTAGAGAAAATCCTTTCTATGGCTCTAATATTAAAAAGTTAAAAGATGACCTTGAAGAATATTACAGATATAGAATTGGAAATTATAGACTCTTTTATCTTATAGAAAATGATAAGCTAATTATTGCAGTTGTTGATTTTAAGCATAGACAGCAAGCGTATGATTAACACATGACAAAACATAAGAGCCAATAAGTTACATAGCGGCAACTTATTGGCTATATTCAGTCCGTTATACTGAGAAAACAAATATGTCATAATAGAAGAAAAAATTAAAAATGGAATTAGTCGTGCAGAGAATGGTGAAGTTACATTACATCAAGATGCAAAAACGAGAATGCTCAGAAGAGGCTCTTGAAAATCATGAAAATAGTTGAAAACAAAAAAATCTATTTAAAAGACTTCATAAGATTAAATGAAGAATGGATACAAAAATATTTTGAAATCGAGCAGATAGATAAGGACTTGGCAAAAAATCCATATTTAATTGTTGAAAAAGGTGGATATATTTTTAGTATTATTGATAATAAAAATGTTATTGGGGTATGTGCTTTAATGAATAATGGAAATGGTATTTATGAACTTGTTAGAATGGCTGTTTTCAGTCAATATCAAGGAAAAGGTTATGGTTCCTTGCTTATTGAAACTTGCTTGAAAAAATTAAAAAGCATTAATGCTAAAAAAGTTTGCCTTGTATCAAATACAAAACTAGAAACTGCTATTGGTTTATATAAGAAATTCGGGTTTAAGACGGTTAATATAGGACAATCTCCTATATATAAAAGAGCAAACATAGAGATGGAATTAAATATTTCATAACAAAATCATGGAGAGAAATAGTTGAATAATACCAATAAATGGAATGCAGATAAATACAATAAGCATGCTGATTTTGTTTCAAATTTAGCATTTCCAGTCATAGAACTATTAAACCCGCAAGAAAATGAAAAAATTTTAGATTTAGGTTGTGGAGATGGAACATTAGCAGTTGAAATTGAGAAATTTAACTCAAAGGTTACAGCAGTAGATTTAAGTGAAAGCATGATTATGAAAGCCAAAGAGAAAGGGATTCAAGCTTCTATAATGAGTGCTACAGAATTGACTTTTGAAAATGAATTTGATGCAGTGTTTTCTAATGCAGTTTTGCATTGGGTAAAAGAAGCTGACACTTCAATTAAAAAAATATCAATATCACTTAAAAAGAATGGACGATTAATTGCTGAGTTTGGTGGATATGGAAATATTAAATTCTTAACGGAAGCGATGCAAGAGATTTTTAATAAGCATAAAGAGTTTGGTAAATTTAATAATCCTTGGAGTTTTCCAAAAGATAGTGAATATAAGAAACTTTTGGAAAATAATAATTTTAATGTAGAATATATTGAACTCATACCAAGACCAACAAAAATTGATGATATTTCAAATTGGCTAGATATTTTTGCAAATGGTATCATTGCCAACTTAACACAAGAACAACAAAAACAATTTAAAGATGAAGTAAGAGAAGTTTTAAAACCAAAAATATATTCAGAAAAAGATGGTTGGACTGCCGATTATGTTCGCTTGAGACTAAAGGCTCTTAAAATAGTCTAACTAAAACGAGGAAATATGATAATTATTAGCTTACAAAATACAAGGAAAATTAAATGAAATGTCCACTAAAAAAAGCAAAAGAATACAAAGATAATATAAAATCAGATTATAGAAGAATTGAGGAGTTAACTGAAAAAGAAGTATTAACAGCAAATGAGAAGTTGCAATTAAAAACAGCCAAAAAAAGCTACAAACTTAATACTAAAAAGTACAATAAAAATATTTGCTATGTAAGCGTATGTAAAAGCCAAAATAAAATTAAAAATACTATTTTGAAGAAGAATAAAAAACCAAAGTGTTATGGCAGTAATGTTACTATTGATACTGAACCATGTAAATCAATAAAAAAATTCACTTCACCAATATTAAAAAGAAGCATAAAACAATCAAAATGTGATTGTTTTTTTGAAGGTGTAAGATACTCTCATGGAATAAGCATTATATCAGGAATGCATTCATATTATTGCAACAGAGATATTTGGGTAAAAAATACAAGTGCATGGGATGATTCAACCTTATTCTAAATCTAATAATTTAATAGAGAACATAAAAAGTTAATTGTGTCAAAATATACCAAATGTCTAATGAATAAGAGGTGGATTTACACGAGAGTGTAAATATAACTGTGTAAACCTTAAAAATTAAATTTATTTGATATAGTCATCAAGTAAATTATTATAAGGATTTGCACATGAGTTTGATTAATCATGAAGAATTAAAAAAACAATTAGCATCTGGAGAGTTAACCTCTCTTGATGACATTACCAATGAGTTTAAAAATATACTTAAAGAGGTAATACAGACTGCATCACAAGAAGAACTAACCTCACACCTAGGCTATGATAAACATCAAGAGTCAACCACTTCAAATTCTCGTAATGGATACAATGATAAAACTATTAAATCAAAGTATGGTCAGTTTGATGTATCTATCCCTAGAGATAGAGATTCTAGCTTTGAACCACAACTGGTTAAAAAGAGAGAAGTGCTTTTAGATGGAAGTGAAGATTTAATTCTTTCACTCTATACCAAAGGTATGAGTGTAAGAGATATACAGCTTCATCTTGATGATCTGTATGGTTATGAACTTTCCACTCAAACTATTTCAAATATTACAGAGAAAGTAATTGAAAAAGCCAATGAATGGCAGTCAAGACCATTAGACGCAATCTATCCAATAATCTTTATGGATGCAACAGTTCTAAAAATAAGAGTCGATAGAGTAGTTAAAAATATAGCTGCATATATAATGCTTGGAATAACCCTTGAAGGTAAAAAAGAGATTATAGGTATTTGGATAGGTGAAAATGAAACAAGTAAGTATTGGCTTACAGTTTTAAATGATATTCAAAAGCGAGGAGTACAAGATGTTCTTATCTTTGCAATAGATGGTCTTAATGGCTTTAATGAAGCTATCAAAGCAGTTTATCATAAAGCTGAGATACAAAGATGTATCGTTCATCAGATAAGAAGCTCATTGAAGTTTGTATCTTGGAAAGACAGGAAGGCTGTTGCTAAAGATCTTAAATCTGTATACTCATCACTTAATGAAGAAGATGCGCAACTTGCACTTACATATTTCAATGATATTTGGGGTAAAAAATATCCTAATATCACTATCTCTTGGACTAACCATTGGGCTGAACTTTCTACTTTTTTCAAGTATCCAGATGCTGTTAGAAAGTTGATTTATACGACTAATCCAATAGAATCACTCAATGCAACCATAAAAAGAAAGACTAAATCTAAAGGCTCATTTCCTAATGTAGAATCTGCTTTTAAAGTTATGTATCTCGCTACACAGGAGCAACAAGAAAAATGGAAAGCTAACAGTATTAGAAATTGGTATGAGATTTATCCTCAACTTAGTATATTTTTCAGCGAAATTGTGTCAAAATATACTAAGTGATTTAGAGATAGAAGGTGGGTTTACACAGTTTATTTTACAGTCTCATTTACACAGTTTATTTTACTGTCTTGAATCAAAATTTTCTATATGATTCATTAAATGTTCTTCCAATGCCAATTTATATTCATTTAGAAAATACTCTACGATTTCATCTTTATCTTTAAGTAAATCTTGTGCTGATTCAACTGAAGAAGCAGCCATCCATGCATTAAACCTTGCAGCTCCATACATAAATGAAGCACTTACCTCTCCTTGAGTTGTATCTTGGTTTAGTTGTTCATTAGCAAGGGATATATGTGCGTCAGCTCTTTGCAAAAAGCCTTTGTTTTTATCACTCATTATTATTTCCTTAATATTTTTTATTGAGTATATTAAAAAAAAGCTTCTATTCTAATTTCAAAATATTATTAGAGTATAAGATTTTTATCCTCATGCTCTTATAATTATTTTTTGAATGAAGTTTGATTAGTTTAGATATAATCACTTTATGAGTAATCTTAAGGTATTTTTTTTCATATTACTATTTTTTTTAAACTTTACATATGCATCTGCTCAGCCATACGTAGAGAAAGAGCTACTTGATAAAATAGGTAAAAAATATAAAGTATTTGCAAAAAAAAGATTCTATTATTTGCAAAAAACATTAGACTCAGTTAAAGATGCAAATGACTTAGAAAAATTAGATAAGGTAAACACCTTTTTTAATGATGTAAGATATAAGTCTGATATAAAAGTCTATGGTAAGAAAGATTACTGGGCAACCCCATGGGAATTTCTAGGTAAAGACATGGGCGATTGTGAAGACTATGTTATATCTAAGTATTTTGCTCTTAGATATCTAGGTGTAGATTCTAAAAAACTCTTTTTTACTTATGTACGTTCTAGTAAATTTAAAGCTGCACACATGGTTCTTACATATTTTGAGACACCGCGTAGTGAACCCCTTATTTTAGATAATAATAACCGCAAAATTTTTCCGGCTTCTAAGAGAAAAGACCTAACTCCTATTTATAACTTCAATGGAGAGAGTCTCTACAAAGCTGGAAAAAAAGGTACAGGGAAAAAACTCAAAAATAAAAAAACCCACAAAAAATGGGATGAACTAAAACTAAATATGAAAAGGAAAAAAATATGACACTCTTTAAGCAAATAGCATTGATGCTATCCATATTTTTAATTATAATTTTGGCAACCGTTTTAACACTAAACTTTCAAAGTGCGAATGAATCAGTACAAGATAGACTTTATGAAGATGCTAAGAATACAGCAAGCTCTCTTAGTCTCTCACTAGGAAGTACAAATGGGGATATCTCAATGATGTCAACCATGATAAATGCCAATTTTGATAGTGGTAACTATCGATATATTTCTCTTTTAGATGTTGATGGGAATATTATATTTGATAGAAAACGAGAGAGTGATATAGTAGATGTTCCTGAGTGGTTTTTAAATACTGTAAACATAGAAGCACCTATAGCATCAGCAAATGTTTCTGCAGGTTGGAGTCAAGTAGGTATACTGAACGTTCAGAGTGATGATACTTTTGCTTATAAGCAGTTATACTCGATTTTGATAAACCTTCTTGCATCTTTTAGTCTTATCGCTTTTGTGGGTTTGATTATTTTAAACCTGCTTCTTGTAGCTATATTAAAACCACTTAGAGAGGTTCAAAGACAAGCTGAAGCAGTTATACGTAATGAGTTTATTATCCAAAACAAAATTCCTTATACAAAAGAGTTTAAAGATGTTGTTCTTGGTATGAACAACATGGTTTCAAAAGTTAAAGCTATGTTTGACAAAGGTAACGAAGAACTTAAAAAACAAAAAGAGCTTGAGTACATCGATAAATCTACAAAACTTAGAAACCGAAAATATCTTATTGATAAACTGCCTGAGTATCTAAAAATAGATGCCACTTCAAAAGGTGGTATAAACATGATGATAGCACTGCACGGTATAATAGAGGCTAATGAAAAAATAGGTCACAGAGATGTTGATAAACTATTTATGAATATAGCAGATATTTTTAGCGCTCATGCAAGAAACTTTGATAACTCTATCGTTTCAAGAATGAATGGTACAGAGTTCTCAATTTTACTTCCTGATTGTTCATCTTTAGAAGGGCTCGCCCTTGCTGAGGGTATCTCTTCTGCCGTTAGCAATAGTATTAAGTCTTATGAATTGGATGACAGTATAGTATATATTGCACTAGGACTCTATGAGTATAATTTTAAAGAAAATATTGGGCAGCTTCTTTCTCATACTGATAATTCTCTCGCTCAGGCAAAGTTTAAAGATTCCAGAATTCATCTTGAAAAAGCTGAAAATGCCGTAGAAGTTATGGGTAAAGAAGCATGGAGAAAAATTATAAACGATACTATTGAAAAAAATGCTTTTAACTTTGTTTCATGGACGGCTGTAGATGCTAAAAGGAAAAAAATAGCACACAATGTTCTTAGTCTTACGCTTAAAGTTGATAAAAATACAACTTACTACTATGGTCAATTTATGGCTCCTGCAAATCAAGCTGGTCTTAGCTCTAATATCTACGATAATGTTTTAAATATGATGTTTAAAACTCCAGATATGACTCTAAAAAGTTCTACTTGTTCACTTAGACTTCCTTTTGACTATCTGACTAAACAAAATACATACGAAAGCATGAATGACCTATTTAATATCTATGCTTCGAGCCTTCCATTCAAACTCATCATAGAGATTCCGGATAAACTAGCTCGTCAGAACTCTATTCTTATCAAAAAATATAAAGCACTGTTTGAAAAACATAACATTGACATGGGTGTGTTTGAGTTTATAGGTGAAAGTGTTGATTATCAATACCTACAAGATTTAAGACCTGTATATATCAAAGGTGAGAGTGATTATTTCCTAAGTCAAAGCGATCAAGCACTATCTGCTCTTAGACTTATTACAGATACTGTTGGGATTTCTCTTATAGCGACTGGTGTTATGAATATGGAAACTCTTAATAAGCTTCATGAAAAAGACATTCATATTATTCAAGGTAGAGCTACGGAGATTATTGAATTATCGTAGTTTTAATAAATACAAATTTAGTACATTTAATATCTCTATAATATTCTACGTTGTAATATATCCAAAAACAACACGAAATCGGAGATATTATGCTATTTGGAGACAACAAGAAGCTTGAAGTTGAGCTAAAAGTAAAAGAAGAGGAGATAAACTCCCTTCAAGATGAACTGAAAATTGCTAAGAATAAGATATCTCAACTAGAAAAAGAAGTCAACCATACAGATAATGCTAATCAAATGAATGAGCTAATTAAATCACTAACAAATGGTTTGACAAACGGCTGTAGTAGAGATCTTAAAATATTACAACAGGATTTAAGCGATAATCTTAATGCGCTTGAAGATATTGATGTAAGAAACTCTACAAATAACAATCACACTGACAGTTGTTCTAATGATGTCAATATACTCTCCAATACTATGACTTCTTTGCTTGAACATATCACAAGTACCTTTGACCAAGTTAATACTCTTAATGAAAATGTTGGAAATATTTCTGATGTTATCAGTCTTATTAAAGATATATCAGATCAAACAAACCTTCTAGCGCTTAATGCTGCTATTGAAGCTGCACGTGCAGGTGAACATGGTCGTGGATTTGCAGTTGTTGCAGATGAAGTTCGCAAACTTGCAGAGAGAACACAAAAAGCTACAAGTGAAGTAGAGATAACTGTGCAGAGTTTAAAACAAAATACTCAAGAAGTTCATGAGCACTCTAAAGCGATGGAGGAACTCTCTACTAGCTCTAACGAGCAGATGGACGTATTCCAAAGTAGAATGCAAGAGTTATCACAAAACTCACAAGTTATTTCTGAAGAAAACCAAGATGTTACTTACGCTATATTTATGGTTCTTAGTAAACTTGATCATCTTATATTCAAAGCTAATGGCTACAAGACTGTGTTTAGTGGTGAAATAGAAGGTCACTTTGCGGAAGATACTGAGTGTAGACTTGGACAATGGTATTTTGACGGTATAGGTAAAGATAAGTTTGGCAAGTGTGATAGCTACTCTAAAATGGCTGCGCCACATAAATTAGTTCATGATAATATCAAAAAAGCTGTTGAGTGTGTGAAAGCTAATACATGCACACAAGAATCTCAAAATGTAATGACTTATTTTAACGATGCAGAAAAAGCCAGTCAACAGGTTGTAGAATTACTATCTAATATGCTTAAAGAAGAAAAAGCCTATAGACATAAGGCCAAGGACTAAACTCTTCGTGAGTTTAGTCCTTTTGTAATAGCGTCATTTATCTCTTTTTTATAGTCTGGATTTAATCTTCCCAATTCTTTATCAAACTTTATAACTATGTCTTTATTTGTATTTGGATGCCTGCATATAGTAAATAAAATATCCATGTAAATATCAAAATCCGGGTGCGCTCTAAGCCCGAGTTTTTCATGTACCCTGCCATGATGCTTTATAACAAGCTCTAAGGCTTCTTTTAGTTCTTTAGTCGTTGATTTTTTATTTTTTATGATTGATCTAAGATAGTCTAGGTTTATGTTAGGAGATTTTCTATCTGTAATTGTAGCTTTTTTAGCTGCAACTTCTTCTTTTTTTTGCTTAGAAGATAAAAATAACAAAAATATTAGAATGGCTAAAATTACGACTAAGCCCATAATTGATTTTAGTAGTAATGTTATCTCCATAATTTGTAACCTTGTTAATAGTTTTCTTTTAATTCTTTAGAGTTTAGCATTGTTTTAGTAAAAATCATCTAAGAAAAAATGATTATCGATATTTTTTACTATTTATCCCATTTTTGCTCATACTCTTCGTTTATTTCATCAAGCTCAGTCTGTGCAATTTCAAGCTCTTGAAACATCTCTTCTACAGATGCTTCCTCATCTGATACAAGTTTTGAAAGCTCCATAAGTTTAGAACTATCTCCAGAGTTTGAGACTTCTATGAGCTCTTCATGGTGAAGCTCTAAAAGCTCTTCGGTTTTCATAATCTTGCTCTCTAGCTTCTCAACTTTTTTCTTTAGAGGAGAAGTTATTTTATTTCTTTCTCGAACCATTTCAGCACGAAGTTTTTTGTTCTTTTTTTGGTTGCCTTTTGGAGCAGCTTTTACTTTTTGAATCTGTTCTTCATCTTCCCAACCGATTTTTTCTAAGAAGTCGTCATAACCACCATCAAAATACTCTGCACCATTTTTTGCAAAGATGATAAGTCTATCGCAAACCCTGCGAAGAAGCTCTTCAGAGTGAGTTACAATGATAACTGATCCTTTAAAGTTTTTTATAGCATTAGTAAGTGCTTCGATGCTCTCCATATCTAGGTGGTTTGTCGGCTCATCAAGAAAGAGAGTGTTTACTTCTCTAGCTATAATCTGCCCTAACATTACACGACTTTTTTCTCCACCTGAGAGAAGCGAAATCTTCTTCTTAGCTGCATCTCCGCTAAACATCATTCCACCGCAGATGCTTCTAACACTTGCTTCAGAGAGTTTAGGATTACCTACATAAATCTCATCCATAACTGTATTTTTATCACTTAAGTGAGCTATATTTGTCTGACCAAAGTGAGCAAAAGAAGTAGTAGAGTGAAAATTAATTTCTCCACTAAGTTGTTTTAACTCTCCTGCAATAGTATTTAAAAGAGTTGATTTACCTTTACCATTTTTACCAATAATGCCAAGGCATTCACCCTTTTGCAAGGTAAAAGATATCTTGTCAAAAAGTATATTTTGAGGTGTATAACCAAATTTCAAATCTTTTACATCAAGCAATACTTTTGCTGGTGTATCTTTGAAGTTAAAATCAAATTCTAGAGAATTGTCAAAGTTTAAATCTTCTAGTCTGTCCATTTTTTCTAGCTGTTTTACTTTTGACTGAGCAAGAGCTGCGGTAGATGCACGAGCTTTATTTTTAGTGATAAACTCTTCGAGCTCTTTTACTTTTTTATCTTGTGAGATCTTTTGTTTTGTGTGAAGCTCATCATTTGCCTGAAGTTGCTCGTAAAATTTGTGAGTATCTCCAGGAATTATTTTTAAAGATTTTCTAACAATTCCCATAGTGTGAGTTGAGATGCTGTCCATAAAGTCTCTATTGTGGGTTATCAAAATTACCTCACCCTCAAAAGAACATAAAAAACTCTTTAACCATCTAAGAGAGACGATGTCTAAGTAGTTGGTTGGCTCATCTAAAAGAAGCAGATTTGGCTCAGTTACTAGAAGTTTTGCAAGGTTGATACGAATTTGATATCCACCCGAGAAAGAGAGAGGGTTTTTATCTAAGTCCTCTTGAGCAAAACCCAAACCAAAAAGTATCTTCTCAACTCTGTAAACATCGTACTTCATCTCTTCTTCAAGTGCAAGAGCAGCTTCTTCTCTAAGAGTTGACTCGCTAAATGTAAGATGCTGTTTTAGAGTACCTATTCTGTAGCCTTTTGGGATGATAATCTCACCACTGTCAGAACTCTCTTCGCCAAGTATGAGTTTAAAAAGAGTAGATTTTCCGCTACCGTTTCGACCAACAAGACCGACACGATTTCCTGAGTTTAGTTTAAAGTTTAGGTTTGAGAAAAGCTCCTGAGAAGAGAAGCTTTTAGAGATATTGTTTAGTTGTATCATAGTACTCTTTTAGTTTGTGTTTAATTAATAGAATTATACCAAGTCTAAAGAGTCTATTGGAAGTAGAGTGGAAAATAAAAAATAGGTATTAATTAAAAGATAGATACTCTTGAGTAAGAGCTATGAATTATCTCTAATTACTTGGAGATTTTTTTTCTTTTTGCATTCTCTTATACTCTTTTTCAAACTTTTTTCTTCTTGAGTATGCAAGCTTATCTATAAAAAGTATACCGTTAAGATGATCAATTTCATGTTGAATAGCTACACTTAAGAGTCCATTAGCTTCTAAAGTCTTTGTGTTCGCATCTCTGTCTTGGAAGTTAACAGTGATATTTTCAAATCTTTTAATATCCTCATAAAAAGTAGGAACACTTAAGCAACCTTCTTGATAAATAATTTCACCATCTTTATGCGTTATGATAGGATTTATCATCTCAATTAGATTATCTACCGGTTGTTCACCATCTTCTTCTGGAATATTTAATATCAATACCTGTTTAGCATGAGCGACCTGAATAGCTGCAAGACCGATTCCGTTAGTGCCAATCATAATTGGGTACATATTATCTAAAAGAGTATGTAACTCTTTATCAAATTTTTCGACTCTTTTGGACTTCTGTCTAAGTCTTTTGTCTGGATATTCTACTATGTTTAATTTCATCTATATATATTTACTCTTGTGTTGGTTGTACTGGTCTATTTCTTTGTGATACAGCAAAATCTGTTTTCTTATCACTATACGCTTTTTCGATTCCATCCATAGCACTAACAACTATTTCTTCCACAGAATAAAGTGTTGCAATGTCTGTAATACCTATAGATATTTTTAATTGTATCTCGCGATCTGCCAAGAAAAAGTTAGAATTAGAAACTAAGTCACATAGTCTCTCACTAGCTTTTAGTGCACTAGGGATATCGGTGTGTTTTAAAAGCATTGCAAACACTCCATTGCTATAATGAGCAACCGTATCACTTCTTCTTGATGTTTTAAGAAGAAGTCTAGCAATAGTTCTCGTCATAAGAGTTATAGCTTTTTCGTTGTCTACACTCTCTTTTAACTCTCTTGATAGCTCTATCATGATAAGTGAACTTTTGTGTTTAAACTCTGTAATAAGCTCTATTTCTTGCTCTATCTTAGTCAATAAATAACGTTTGTTATAAACACCGTATTTATTATCAAAAATAGTCTCGTTCTCTACACTTTTTATTATTTTAGCAGTATCATCATAGAGAGTCTTTATCTGAGCACTCTGTTTTTTCAAAATATTATTTAGCTTTGAGACATCACCTTCTAAAGATGCAGCAATTCCAGCAGCAGCCTGAATCTCTGTGTTATCTTCGAGTTCTTTTTTTCTCTTTTCAAGTATTTTTGTCATTAGAGACATGTTCTTGTAAAGGTTCGCAGCAACACTCAAGATGTTCTTTACAGATCCAAACCCTTGCTTTAAGCTTTGTTCAAGCATGATAGTGTTTTCATCATCATTACTCTCTTCAAGCTCAAGCATAGATTGTATCTGCTTGCGAAGGTTCTCACTCTTATCCTCTAGAAGTCTATCGAAATAGAGTGAGAAGTTGTTTGGAGTAGGTGGTAAGTTATCTGTTATCAGAGCACTTAATACCTCTTTTGAATATATTTCTAAATCGCTAGTAGGCTCATTCATATCTAGTTTAGCAGTACCGTGTTCTTCTTTGACTACGCTAACATGACGATGATTTCTACTTCTTAAAGCTCCGGCCATATTTACCCCTTACTCTTTATCGTTTTTAACTAAAACCTCGTCAATCATCCCATACTCTAGAGCTTCTTTAGCACTCATAAAGTTGTCACGATCGGTATCTTTTTCTACTCTCTTAACGCTCTGACCAGTATTTTTTGCCAAAATAGCATTAAGCTCAACTTTCATACGAAGAATTTCTTCTGCCTGAATAGCTATATCTGTTGCTTGACCTTGAGCACCACCTAATGGTTGGTGTATCATGATACGAGCATGTGGAAGAGCATATCTCTTACCCTTCTCGCCAGATGAAAGTAAAAATGCACCCATTGATGCGGCCTGTCCTATACATATTGTAGTAATATGTGGACGAATATAGTTCATAGTATCGAAAATAGCCATTCCTGCAGTAACAACTCCACCAGGAGAGTTTATGTAGAAATAAATATCTTTCTCTGGGTCTTCAGCTTCAAGAAATAGCATTTGTGCAACAATTGAAGAAGCAACTGCATCGTTAACTTCTCCACTTAGCATAATAATTCTATCTTTTAAAAGTCGAGAATAGATATCATAAGAGCGTTCACCGCGAGCGGTTTTTTCTACTACATAAGGAATATAACTCACGACTAAGCTTCTTTTATCTTTGAGTTAAGAAGTTGGCTAAGAACTTTGTCTTCTACCATTGACATCTGAACTGCAGGAAGGTAACCAGAATCTTTATATTGCTCATACGCTTTTTGTGGATCTTGACCAGTTTGCATTGCTTCATAATAGATAGTCTGCATAACTTCTTGCTCTTCAACTTTTACATTTTCAGAAGCAGCTAATGCATCGATTATAAAAGTAGCTCTAACGCTTCTTTGCGCATCTTCACGGAAAGTTTCACGAAGTTTTTCTAATTTATCTGAATTCTCACGAAGCACATTAATTTCATCTTCGCTCATGCTTTGAGCTTTTTTGTTTAATGCCATGTCAATTTCTTGATCTACAACAAACTCTGGAAGATCAAAGTTGATTCCAGCAACAAAAGTCTCTAACAATGCAGGTTTTAACTCGTCATTGTAAAGTTTAGATAATTCTTCATTTTCCATTTGAAGTTTAACTTGTTTTGTAAGTTCCTCTAAAGTTGCGTCATCTTGACCTGGAAGCATTTTCTTAGCTAATTCATCGTCAATCGTTACTTCATCTTTAACTTTTATACCGTTAACTTTTACTTTAAACATTGCTTCTTTGCCAGCAAGGTTTTTAGCTTGGTATTCTGCAGGGAAAGTTACGTTAATTTCAACTTCTTCATCTCTTTTAACACCGATAAGCTGATCTTCAAAACCAGGAATAAACTGACCTGAACCTAAACGTAGTTCAAAGTTCTCAGCTTTACCACCTTCAAACGCTTCGCCGTCTACAAAACCTTCAAAGTCAATAACAGCAGTGTCGCCATCTTTCATTTTACGGTTTCTTGCGATATCTTTTAGTGGAGCTTGTGACTCTGCTAACTCTTTGATTCTTTTTTCAACATCAGCGTCAGAAATAACAGGCTTATCAAATTCTGTAATCATTGAAGCATAATCACCAAGTTCAATAAGCGGTCTCATTGCAACTTTTACAGCTACTTCAATTTTATCATCAGACTTATCAAATTTAGAAATATTTGGCTCACCGATTAGTGAATCATTTGTAATATTTAATTCTTCTAAACCTTTTGAAAGTACATCACGAAGAGCTTCAGCTTCAGCATCTTGAACAAGTTTTTCACCATATTGTTTCTTAATAATTGCTATAGGGACTTTACCTTTACGAAAACCTTGAATACTTGCAGTTTTTGCTAATTCCTTAGCAATTTTCTCTAAGTTAGCATCAATAACTTCTCTTAAAATTGTTGCCTCTATAATAGCGTTAGCGCCATCTATTTTATTTGATTTGATTTCCATCAATTTCCTTTTCTTATATCTATTAGTCGTATTTTAACTATTATTTTGGATAATAATACCTAAAATCTGCTTTTAATTAGCTTTTGCATAGTTTTGGTTTAAAATTTAAAATTAAAAACCACACAACCGCTACATCTATCATTACATCAGCGAAGTTAAACACTGCAAAGTCAAAACCGCAGTGCCAGTAAACCATATCTACAACTCCACCGTGAACAAACCTATCATATACATTTGAAAAAGCACCTCCAAGCAACAAGCCTGCTGGAAGTGCAAAACATATTTTTTTTAAAGTTATGATGTATATTAGTATACCACTAACTAAAACAAGCTGGATGTACTTTAACCACTCATCTAAAAAAGCAAGCATAGAAAATGCTACACCCTTGTTATAAACCAAAATCAAATCAATACAATCAGTGTAGTAGCGAAAGCCATCTACAAATAGCATTTTAATGTTTTGATCAACAATAAAAATACCAGCCATTGAGAAGAACATAATGGCACTAAGTCGTAATGTAGGGTTAGGCATTTAAAGCTTTTTGAAAAAATTCTATCATCTCATCCATGTTTGCATTCATCTCTTTGGCATCTTTAGCCTCAAGTAAAACTCTCAGCTTGTTCTCTGTTCCAGAATATCTTATAAGATGGCGAATATTTTTTGCATCTAACTCTTTGAGCTTAGCATCTAGCCCATCAATTTTATTGAGTGGTAATTTAGTTTTGATGTTAATATTTACAAGTTTTTGAGGATAGAGGCTAAATGGACGTAGTGCAACAGAAGCTTTTGTCTTTGTATTTATTAAAAGTGCTAAAGTTTGAAGAGCACTTACAAGACCATCTCCTGTTTTAGCAAAATCACTTATTATAACATGACCGCTCTGTTCTCCACCAAAGTTTATACCTTCTTTTTTCATGATTTCTAAAACATTTTTATCGCCAACTTTTGAGCGAAATAGTTTCAAGTCTTTTGAAGCCATAAAATCTTCCAGACCTTTATTGCTCATAACAGTAGAAACAATTCCACCACCTTTTAATACACCTCTGTCATTCATATATGAACCTAGAGCTCCTAAAAGTTGATCTCCATCTATTATTTCACCGTTTTCATCTACTACTACAAGTCTATCAGCATCTCCATCAAGAGCGATTCCTAAATCTGCTCTATACTTCACAACACTCTCTCTAAGATCTTTTGTATGAAGTGCTCCACAGTTTTCATTAATGTTAAATCCGTCAGGTTTATCGTGTAGAACTACAACTTCGGCACCAAGCTCTTCAAATACGGTAGGTCCTACTATATAACCTGCGCCATTCGCCGTATCAAGGACTATTCTCATCCCGCTAAGTGAAAGTTCTCTTGGAAAAGAGTTTTTAAGGGCAACAATATATCTACCAATCACATCATCTATTCTTTTTGCTTTTCCTATTTTTTTAGCGGTTACTTGAGCTTCTAGAAGTCTTTCTTCATCTGCATATATTGCTTCTATCTCAGCTTCTACCTCATGAGAAAGTTTATCTCCTTGTCCGTCAAAAAATTTAATTCCGTTATCTTCATATGAATTATGAGATGCACTAATCATAATACCAGCATCACATCTCATATTTTCTGTAATAAAAGCTATTGCGGGAGTTGGCATAGGACCGATTTCTATAACATCATAACCAATTGCAGTAAGACCACTTACAATTGCATTTTCTATCATGTAACCACTTCTGCGAGTATCTTTTCCAATTAAAATTCTATTAGTTGTTGCGTGAGCTTTAAAATATATCCCAGCAGCCATTGCAATTTTCATCGCTAAAGGTGCACTTAAAAAAGAGCCAGCTTCGCCTCTAACTCCATCTGTTCCAAATAATTTCATTATAATTCCATAATATTAAAGTGCTGTATTTTAACATAATTATACCTACTATACAATCTCATTTTATTTCAGCAAAGCTCTAGCCTTGGCAAGATATCTACATTTAAACATAAAATTTGTATATTTACCTTGTCTTTAACTTAAATTTAATTATCTTTAAGCTAAAATTGCGCACTAAAAAATTAATGAGAAGGACTCATGCATGGCAAATCACAAGTCATCTATTAAGAGAATTCGTCAAACTATCGTTCGTACAGAGCGTAATCGTTTTTACAGAACTCGTCTTAAAAACATTGTAAAAGATGTAAACACTGCGATAGAAGCAGGAAATAAAGAAGAAGCAGCTGCAACATTTAAAGTTGCTAACAAACAAATTCACAAATTTGTAAGCAAAGGTATCTTAAAAAAAGAAACTGCTGCTAGAAAAGTTAGTCGTCTACAAAAATCTGTAAACGCTATATAATTAGAGCATAAAATTATGCTCTCTGATAAACTTACCCCGTTTATCAACCGTTATAATGAACTTAGCGAACTGCTGAGTTCACCTGACATAACTTCTGACATCAAAAGAATGACAGAACTCTCAAAAGAACAATCTTCACTTTTACCAATCGTTGAAAAAGCAAAAGAGTATAAAACTTTAATTTCAGATATTGCTGATACTAAAGAAATGCTAAGTGATGCTGAAATGGGTGAAATGGCTAAAGAAGAACTCAAAGAACTTGAACCTAAAAAATCACTTATAGAAGAAGATATTAAACTTCTACTTCTACCTAAAGATCCTAATGATGATAGAAATATTATTGTTGAGCTTCGTGCAGGAGCGGGTGGTGATGAGGCAGCAATCTTTGTAGGTGATCTTTTTGACGCTTATACCCGATATGCTGACGTAAAAGGCTGGAGTGTTGAACTTATGAGTACGTCTCCATCAGATGCTGGTGGATTTAAAGAAGTTATTGCACTTATTAAAGGTGATCAGGTTTATAGCAGGTTGAAATATGAAGGTGGAACACACCGTGTTCAACGTGTTCCTGCTACAGAATCACAAGGGCGTGTTCATACTTCAGCTATTACGGTTGCGGTTATGCCTGAAGTTGATGATGTTGAAGTTGAGATAAATGAAAATGATCTTAAGATCGATGTAATGCGTTCTTCTGGATGTGGTGGTCAGTCTGTAAATACAACTGACTCTGCTGTAAGGATTACTCACTTGCCAACTGGTCTAGTAGTAACAAATCAAGATCAAAAATCTCAACATAAAAATAGAGAAAAAGCTATGAAGGTTCTAAAAGCTAGACTTTATGATCTTGAGATGCAAGAAGCTCAAGCTAAAGATAGCCAAGCAAGAAATGCTCAAGTTGGAACCGGAGATAGAAGCGGAAGAATTCGTACTTACAATTATCCACAAAATCGTATGAGTGATCACAGAATCACTCTTACACTTTACAGACTTAATGAAATCATGCATGGCGGACTTCTAGATGAAGTTATTGAACCTCTTATCGCTGATCATCAAGCAAAAATTGTTGAGGCTGCTGGACTTTAGTCTCTAAAGAGACTAAGCTTTAGTGCCTTAGCGGCGAGCGTAACTATATGGGCTTTGCTCGTATAGTGTGCTAATTAATAGAATCCCAGTCAGTATTAAAAGTATTTTTTACTACACCTTTAAAAGTAATTGTTTTATCATTCATTCCAAGATATAGGGTATCACCGCTTTTAGGATAAACTTCAATGCTATTAGGAATCTTTTCTTCACTATACGCTCTGTAAAAACAAGCTGCCATACCAGTTCCACATGCTAGTGTTTCATCTTCAACACCACGCTCATAAGTTCTGACTTTTATATTTTTATCTGCATCTATAAAAGCGATATTTACATTGGCGTTGTATTTATGTCTTAATTCTCTAGCTTCTTCTATGTCAAACTTTTCTATGTTTTGTGTAAAATGAACAAGGTGAGGAACTCCTGTATCTATTAACCACCAAGATTTACCATTAAACTCTATATTTTTATCTAAAACCTTAGGTGGGGTAAGTTCACTTAGAACCATATCAGCATCAACTTCAGCTTTTATAACCCCAGCTCCCGTTAAAAAGCTCATTTTCTTAGATGCTAGGTTGTTTATATAAGCATAATGGGCACAAGCACGAGAACCGTTTCCGCACATATCAGCATGGCTTCCGTCAGAGTTATAAAACTGCCATTCAAAGTCATATTCACTATTTGGAATTATAACTATAAGACCATCAGCACCGATGCCATCTTGACGGTGACATAACTCTTTTGCCAATTCTGTTCTATCTTCTTTAACATCTGAATGAAAGATTACAAAATCATTTCCATTGGCACTGTATTTTGATATCATCATAAGTATTTAGCCTTTATTTTTTCGACAAAATCCTCAACTTCTTGCTGAAGATGTTTTAGGTTTTTTGAGTTGTCTATAACCCAAGTAGCTCTTTTTTTCTTTTCATCAATTGGCATCTGGGAGCTTATTCTCTTTAGTGACTCTTCAAGAGAGTAGCCATTTCTCTTCATAAATCTAGCTAGCTGAACATCTGATGGAGTGTAAACAACTACACTCTCCTTAATATCATAGGCACCATTTTCAAAAAAAAGTGGTATATCTATAAGGTATGGGAATTTGAAACTATCTTGCTTGATGCTTCTTTTCTCTATTTCAGTTCTAATCTTAGGGTGTAAAAACTCTTCTAAGATTCTCTTTTTTTCTTCATCAGAAAAGACTATATTTCCAAGCTTTGCACGGTCTACTTTTGAGCCGTTGACAAACTCTTCACCAAAGGTCTCTTTGACCCAAGATACAGATGCATCTAGTATTTCATGCGAGATGCTATCTGCATCTATAACTCTCATACCGTTTAAAGCAAGTAGAGAAGCTACAGTACTTTTGCCTGTAGCAATTCCTCCTGTTAGTGCAATAGCATATTCAAAAGCCATTTATTACCCTATATATTAGTTTTTAATGATTCCTAAATACTCTTTACGAATATAGTTACCCATTGCAAATGAAGCTATATGAACATCACAGTTGTAAAACTGATTGTTATCAAGCATATCAGCACGGTGCAGATTAATGTCTGCAGTTGGGTGATACTCCTTAGAAGCTAAAAGAGCTGTCGAACCGTTAGAGATATTATACGGCATAATAACTTTAAAGTAATTTCCTAAGATTTTCATCATAGTTTTATTTGCTTCAACTTCATCTAAAGAAGGATGTTTGATTGAGAGTTGTCCATCCTCTTTTAATATACGACTAAGATGTGCTAAAAGCACGGAATCTGAACTCATCTCGCATATAATAACATCTACACTTGAATCATCTAAGTCACGAACTGCATCTAGAGAACACTCAACCGCTTTTGTGCTTATATCATCACTATGTTTTAAAATCTCTCTTGCAAGCACATTTGCATTATCACTAATGATTAAAACATTTTGTGGATTTTTACTAGTACACATTGGAACATGCACCATCATTTCAGAGTAAATAAATTCTTTCATTTTAATAATTCCTTATTTTATACCAATTTCCACTAAAGACTCCTGTTTTAAATAAAAGATAAGCTATTAGCTACAAGGCAAATCTTTGCAGAACTAATTTTTTTAATTCAAAAAGATTTAACGATGCTAGATGATAGCTTATCTTTTACCCGAAGGGCGAATATATTTAACTTATTGCTTCGTTAAAAGTATTTGAAGCTACTAGTAGCTCCTGCACACTTTTGTCTCACACTAAGAGAATATATATTCGTTTAAAATAGTAGTCACTAGTGGAAATTGGTATATTTTAAGGCGATTTTAGCATATTATGATTAATTTTACTTAATATAGATATAATTACAAAAAAATTAAGGGTATCAAAATGAATTTCAATAAAATAAGAAGTTTTTGTAGAACTTTTCGTATTGCTTTAGGTTTGGCTTTAATAGCTACAGGTTTTATTACAGGAATTTACTGGTTTTATCTAGGAGTTCTTCCTCTTGTTGCAGGTATTGCTAATTTTTGTCCACTTTGTATAATTTCAAAAAAATGTGATTTGCCCAAATCGGAATCAAAATAATGAGTCAAATTAGTTACAAAGATGCCGGCGTAGATATAGACGCAGGTAATAGTTTTGTTGAAAATATCAAACCTTTAGTAAAATCTACAAGAATTCCTGGTGTTATGGGTGGGATTGGTTCTTTTGCAGGTGCATTTGAACTTCCAAAAGGTTTTAAAGAACCTGTTATGCTTGCAGCAACTGATGGTGTTGGTACAAAACTTAAACTTGCAATAGATAGTGGAATACATAACACTGTAGGAATAGATTTAGTAGCTATGTGTGTTAATGACCTTCTTTGTAACTTCGGAACTCCTTCTTTTTTCCTAGACTACTACGCAACCGGCAAACTTGATGTTAACGTAGCAACTAACGTTGTTGCTGGTATCGCTGAAGGCTGTATAAGAAGCGAGTGCGCTCTAATCGGTGGGGAAACTGCTGAGATGCCAGGAATGTACTCCCAAGATGATTATGACTTAGCTGGTTTTGCAGTTGGTGTTGCTGAAAAATCTGAAATGGACAGAGTTTCGCTTGTAAGAGCTGGGCATAAACTTATTGCACTCCCAAGTTCAGGTCTTCATTCAAATGGTTTCTCTCTAGCACGTAAAGTTTTGTTTGAGAAAATGGGAATGAAGTTCGAAGATGACTTCAATGGAAAACCACTTATTGAGACTCTACTAGAGCCTACAAATATCTATGTTAAAACATTTAAAAAATTAAGAAATGAAATAGTAGCAATGGCTCACATTACTGGTGGTGGAATTGTTGAAAACTTGCCTCGTGTTCTTCCAGAGAACCTAATGGCTGAAGTTAAAGAAGACTCTATAAAAGTTCTTCCTATCTTTGAACTAATGGCTCCTCATATTGATAGAGCTGAAATGTTTAGAGCATTTAACATGGGTGTTGGAATGATTTTAGTTGTAGAAGATGCTAATGTTGATAAAGTTTTAGCAGAGACTGATGGTTATTTGATTGGAGAGATTAAAGAGGGTGCTAGAGAAGCATTAATGGTTTAAATCATTGCTTCTCTAATGTAAGAACCTTTACTCAAAAGGTTTTTTCAAATCTTTTTCAATAGCTCCTGGAACTGATGAAATAGTCATAAACTGACCCATTGAAAGTTGTGGGTAGGATACGGCGAGATAATACTTAGCAGCTAAAGACGTTGCCTTTGCATCTTCAATAGATATACAATATGGAAGTACAGCAGCATTTGCACGACCTATTTTTTTGACAAATTCCTTTGTCTTATCGCCTATATCAAAGCCAAGAAGAGTACAGTTATCAGAAAGCTTCAATTCAAAGATTAAAAGCTTACCTTCTTTGTACGCTTTTACTTTTGCAATAAGTTCTTCATTTTTACCAGTTGCCAGTTCATCTTGATCTTCATAATATGGCATTCCCATCATAAAATGGAAACTTGCAATATCATCTGCATCGAGTTTATCTTTAGAGGCAGTTAAACCTGGAAATGCACTATTAATCTTTTCATATTGATCAATAAATACAGACTCCTGATAATCATCTTGCATAAAAGCTTTTCCAAAGTATATAGGATTAGTTATACTGATTGTTTTTTCTTTATCATCTATAAACATTCTTAACACAGAAGCATGAGCTCTTTTAGGTTTAGCTCCTTGTGCTTTTAATGCGTCATTAGTAAAAACTAAAGTAGTTCCATTTTCTACAGGTGTATATGAAGCAATAACTTCAAAACCTGCATCTTGAAGTTTAGTTTTTGCAACATTTACTTCTATATGTGAGCCAAGTAAATAAGCGCTAATTTCATCGCTTGCTGAAAGTGTAGTTACTCCAACAAACATAAGAATAGAGTAAACTATTGATGAAACATTTTTTTTCATTAATTGATCCTTAATTGATTATTTGAAAGGTTTTTGCAAATCTTTAGTAACAGCACCCGGTACAGTCATGATTCCCATAAAACCACTCATCTTTAATAATGGATAGCTAAGTGCTATATGATATTTAGCACTTAGTGCCATAGCTTTACCATCTTCAATTACTATAGTCCATGGAAGTAAACCAGCATTAGATCTACCTATTTTTTTAGTAAATTTAGAAGTTCTTTTGCCAAGTTTGTAACCTAAAAGATAGCTATTATCTGAAAGTTTCATTTCAAATATTTTTAGTTTACCATTTTTATAGTTATTGGCCTTAGCCAGTAACTCTTCATTTGTACCTTCACCCAATAAATCTGTATCTTCAAAATAAGGCATACTCACCATAAAGTGGTAATTGGCTAAATCATCAAAATCCCATTCATCAGCAGATGCTACTAAACCAGGAAATGCAGTATTTATCTTTTCAAGTTGTGCATTAAACACTGCATGATTATAATCTGCTTGCATATATGCTTTACCAAAATAAACAGGATTGTTAAAACTAATAGTTTTTTCTTTATCATCTATAAAAAGACGTAATATAGCAGCTTGAGCTCTTTTAGGTTTAGCAGCTTGAGCTTTTAATTCGTTATTTGTAAAAATAACAGTAGTGCCTTTTTTCACAGAAGCATATGTTGCAACTATCTCAAAACCAGCTGCCTCGAGCTTGCTTTTTACAGTTTCAATATCTACATATGGTCCTTGAAGGTAAGCATTAATTTTTTTACCTTCATATCCTGTTTTTACTGCCTCTGGTCCAAAAGTACCACTACATCCTGAAAATATTAATAGCGTTGCTGATAATATTGCTGCTATTGCCTTTTTCATATCTCTTTTGCTCCTAAACCAATCATAATTTTAATAATCTCTTTGTCTAAATTATCAGCTGATTTATTCATAACTTCGTCTTTCATATTTAAAACGGCAGTCCAGTTGGCAAGTGTTGGCATTCCGATGATTAATTTATTAGAACCTTTTTCTATATACATATACATTGAACAAGGAGCAAGTGCACCAGCATCCGGACGACCTTTATTAAATATATTGTATGAATAAGTAAAGTGACACAAGGAGTAAACAAAATACGCGTCATATTTACCGAATTCTAGTTCTAAATCACTGTATGACTCTTTAAAGTTTTTATATCCTGCAATAATATACTTCTTTTCTTCAAATGCAGCTTCGAATTCTTCTTGAAATTCATCGATATAATCACCTAAATCTTTTGGTCTATCAAAGGTAATCTCAAAGTTCATCATTGTTTTTTTAGGAAGAGCTGTATACTCAGTTATCTGAACTTTACCACCAATTTCTTTTTGCACTAAATCATCAAGTGCTGGGAACATAGCTATAAATTTTGTTCTAACAGCTTCATCTTTAATTCCTACTATATCTAGCATAACTTCAGGAACTAAATGTCCAACATATGTTTTGTTTTCATTTTTCTTTTTATATGTATGAAGATTAAATGGAGAAAAACCACCAATTTCAGGATTTGTAATTAGTATCTCTCTAAGTGCAACGTCATTAGCTATAGAAAAAAAACCAAGATTATCTAGAGTTTCTTTCCATGCTGGATCATAACCATCATTTGGCTTACCGTCATCTAAAGTTTTTGTACCATACTTCTTTTTATAAGCATCATTGATTCTTTCATGTGGATCAGATAAAACATAACCAACACTCTCTATCTTTTTATTAATCAAATTATTATAATGCTCTTCTGCATTACCATCAACAACATTAAATCTTACAGCTTGAGCAGCAAATGCAATGGTTGTTGCTACTGATAATAGTAGTGTAGTTCTTATAAGTCTTTTTATCATTTTGTTTCCTTAATTGAAATATCAGCGATACCTATCATAATAATATCACAAAGATTTAAAATATCATACCACAAAAAGTTATGAAATATGTATATTTTCACATGTCAAACAAAGATTATTTACCTAGGATGTATAAACAGGATGCCGCCATAAAAGGCGACATTTTAGAATGAAGAAGAATTTATGTTATTCTAATAATTAGAATGCGTAGTTAAGACCAAGAGTTAGAGCTGTTTGTGAGTGCTTTGTCTCTATGTTAAAAGTACCACCAGTGTCAGCACCAGCATATGTATCAGAAACCTCAGGAGCATATGTATAAGCTACATCAATTGAAGTTCTTTTACTTACAATATATGTACCACCAAGAGTAAAGTGAGACTCTATAGTTGCCGGGAAACCAAGTAAATTAAGTACATTTTTAGAGTATCCACCAGCTTGAGTAACATCTTGCTCTGATATTGGACTTTCTGCATAGTTGTAACCAACACGAGCTTCCCAAGAAGTTGTTGCATATTCATAACCAATAGCAATTACACTTTGATCATCCCAACCAAAATCTTCATAACCAGTTGCAGTAGACCACTGAATTTGTTTATAGTCTAAAGCTATTGTGTGTTCTTTCATCTTATAACTAACACCAATACCAATTTCAGCTGGTGTAGATAATTTGTCACTCAGTGTTAAACCAAAGTCAGTACCTGCACTTGTTAATTGACCTTTATATTCCATTTCAATTTCAGATTTATACATAGCACCAATTGTAAAACCAGAAATTTCATAAGCAAGACCTAAGTTATATCCAAATTGTAAATCTTGTGATACACCTGCATGTCTATTATTAGCACTGTTATAATCAATGTCTAGTGATCCATATTGAAGTAGTGGCGTTAAACCTACACTAAAGTTATTTACTGTGTATGCTAATGGCACACCGAATTGCATAAGCTGTAAATTAGTGACCATATTGTATGTTCCAGTAGTTGTATCATCACGATAATCAACACCCATACCAGCAGTACCCCACATACCTACTCCCCAATAAAAATTATCATTAACTTTACTAGCTATAGATACAGAAGGGATTACACTCATATCCGCAGCACTGCTATCAGTATTTCCACGCATAGTTCTTTCTACATCTGGCATAAAAATAGTACCACCAAAAGAAATTTCAGTATCTTCAACAGATGTGATTAGTGCAGCATTCGCTAAACCTGACTCAGCACCATGAGAAACACCAATATCAGTACCACCCATACCGCGTGCTTTAGCACCAGTAGCAATCAGATTTGAACCATTTGTTGCGAATGCAGATGTTGCACCTAAAGCTAATGCAGCTACTAAAGCTAACTTAATTGTTTTTTTCATTTTCTCTCCTACGAGTAATATAAGTATTTAAAATAGATAAACTATTTCATCTCCAAGCATTATAGGAGAGTAAAATTTAACCGAATCTTAAAAATAAGAATTAGTTTAATGGTAATCTATCACATTAGCAATAAAAAAAGAATTATTATAATGAATATATATAAAAAATATTATATATTAATATAATAATATATATTATGACCACTATTATAAGTTTTTCACATGATAAATGATGAAAAGTATAATATTAGAAAAATATAAAAAATGTGATATATTTGTGTGAATGTGAATAAATGTAACAAACAATATCATAAAAGAATTACAAAACTATAACAAAAATCTTATATTCTTATATTCTCACAATTTATTGATAGTAATTTTAGTTTGTATTTGCACTGTTTTGATTAAAATTGGCATTATAATAATCTTTTTATAGCTTTTTATTACTAATCTTTTAGGTCTGGTGGAGTGAAATGCTTTTCTTTGAACTCTTTGAGCTTTTGGTTATTGTCCATCTTAACAGCCCAGTTTCTTAGTGAGTTTCTATCTTCTTTATACTCCATAATTGGAATGGACTCTCCACAACTAGACTCAACAGCATAGATGCTAAACTGAAATATGTCTCTAACAAGACTCTCTTTTTCTTCAAAGAGTTTTAGATACTCACCAAACTTTTTACTCTTAGCATCTACAATTTTTGCTTTACAAAAGAGTCTAAGTATCTTTGCATTACCTTCAAAGGCATTAAAGACCAGAGTAAACTCTCCATCATTTACAGCATCTCTATATGTACGGTTTCCACTCCCCGGATAACTCATAAAAACTAATGTCGAGTTGTTTAAGACCCTAATGGAGTCATAGCCTTTAGGTGAAAGGTTTACTTCTTTCCCTGATGAACTAGCAAGATAAAAAAGTTTTTGAAGCTTGATAAACGCTATGTCTGCATCTTTTAAACTTTTATATTGTGTTCCCATAATTTTGCCTTGAATTGTTTTAGAAAATTATAGCAAAGAAGTGGTTTCTAATTTATCGCGACATGGAATGTGGAATGTCCTCTATAAACTAGACAAACTTTAATTCAGTAATTTAGATAAAATAATAGTTTAGCATCACGACATTTCACAAAGGCTACATATTGATAAATAAAATATACAAAAACAGTAAATTACCTTTTGTTGAGCTACGTTATGGTGAGTATGTAAGAGGTTGCAGTAAAAGTCATACACACGAAGTTATAACTATTACTGCAATTGAAGAAGGTGCTGCGAACCTGATTCTTGATAATGAAACCTTACGCTTATGTAAAGGGAGTTTAGCCTATTTAAATCCAAATACTGCTCATTGTCTTGAGGTCTTAAATGATGATGCAAAAGGCGATTTTGTTCTGCATCTAGATACTTCTTGGTGCATAAATGTTCAAAAAGAACTCTTTAATGAAACAACAAACTATCTACCTGTAGCAAAAGTTTTAATAAATGAAGTTAGCTTTTACAATAATTTTATTGAATTGTGTGCTTTTCTCTTTAGTGATAACTCGATTGAAAATAAGGAAGAAGAGTTGATTAACTTTATCTCGAAACTCTTTTTAGAACATTGCACAAAAGAGCGAACTTATGTAGAGCACTCTAGAGTTTATATTGAGACTGCTCAGAAAATAAAAACTTACCTTGATGAAAATATAGAAAAAGAGATTACACTTCAACTCCTTGCTAACACTTTTAATTTCTCAGCAGTACATATTACTAGAGTTTTTAAAAAAGAGTTTGGTATCCCCGTTCATGCGTATATCTTAAATAAAAAAGTACATAAAGCCAGAGAACTTTTATCTACCAACTCCTCCCTATCAGAAATAGCACTGGAAAGTGGTTTTTTTGACCAAAGCCATTTCAATAAATCATTCAAAAGAGTTTTTTCTATTACACCTAAAGAGTATCAAGACAATCTGAATGCATGTTAATTTTATACAATACTTCACTTTGAAGTTTATCTATACTTCGCCAATCATTTATTTGGAGTAATAGAATGCAAAACACTCTTTCAATAGAATTTTTTATGGTATCTGCATTTGGTGGGTTGGTTGGAACCTATTTCATGGATTTGGTAGCAGGGTATTTACGAAGATGGAATATAAGTAGTGGTACAAGTCATGAAATTATCGGACGATGGTTTTTGTACATGCTAAAAGGTCAGTTCAAACATAAAAGTATAGCAAACGTAGCATCATTTTCTAATGAAAAATATATGGGTATATTTTTTCATTATATTATTGCTGGAATCGGTATTGCCTTGCTCTACCCTTTTTTTGTTTCTGTGTTAAATGTTGAGAGTGATATATCCTATGTTTTACTAGGTGCTATCTTTGGTATTTTAACCAATATATTCCCTTGGTTATGGATGATGCCTTCTTTTGGATGGGGAATAGCTGGTATAAAAAAAGAGCCTCACTCAAACAGTATACTCGCTCCATTTTCTACACACCTTGCTTACGGGTTAGGATTAGGTTTAACACTTTTTATTTATTCAAAAATAGGTAGTTAATATTTTAGTTTATAGAAAATTCCAACTCCCGCTTAGCATAAATCTCAAAAAGTATAGGGATGATAACAAGACTTAAAACTGCTGAACTTACAACTCCGCCTAACATTGGTGCGGCGATTCTTTGCATCACTTCACTTCCTACTCCATGTGTGTACATGATTGGGAGTAGTCCTGCTAGGATGGCAAATACTGTCATCAGTTTTGGTCTTACTCTTTGGACTGCTCCTTCGTATATCGCTGCATTTAGCTCTTTAAGTCCAAACCTTTCTTTATACTTCTCTTTTGCTTCATCTACTGCTTCTTGAAGGTAGACTATCATTACTATCGCTGTCTCGGCGGCTACTCCCAAAAGTGCTAAGAAACCGACTACTACGGCTATACTCATGTTGAAGTTTAGTATGTCTATGTAGAGCAGACCTCCTAAAAGTGCAAAGGGCAGAGTAAAAAACACTATAAGTGTAGGTATCATATCTTTAAGTGCAAAGTAGATTAGTATGAGTATGACTATAAGCACAGTCGGAACTATCCAGACTATCTTTTTCATCGCTGAGTCTAAGTACTCACTTTGACCTGCCCACTCTATGTAGTAACCAGCCGGAAGTTTTACAGACTCTATAAGTTTTTTAGCTTCTTCTTTGTACTCAGTAGCACTGATTCCGACATTTGGAGTGATGTATATAAACGTCACAGGAGATGCCATCTCACTTTTTATAACAGAAGCACTCTCACGGTAAGCGACCTCTGCAAAGTTTCCAAGAGGTACAAAACCAAGTGGAGTTTTTACCTGAAGGTCTTTGATGCTCTCTATGCTTCTTCTTTCATCTTCTTCAAAACGAAGGGCAATAGGATAACGCTCTATACCCTTGTACATAGTAGATACTTTCATCCCACCGATACCAGATGCCACATAATCAAGCAGGTAGTCTTTTGTTATATTGTATCTTGCCAACTCTTTTTCATCCAGTTGTATATCTAAGTAGTAACCAGCACTTGCCTGATCTGCAAAGACGGAAAGAGTCTTGTCAAAAGTTCTAAGTTTACTCTCTATTTCAAGTGCGTATTTTTGCAAGCCCTGGGCATCTTTACCGTAGAGCTTGATACCAAGAGGTGTACGGATTCCACTTAGTAACATGTCTATACGACCGCGGATAGGATAAGTCCAAGAGTTAACAAGCCCTGGAACTCTAAGAGCATCTTCAAGCTTTGCCATGAGTTTTTCATGAGTCATTCCCTCTCTCCATTCGCTTTGTGGTTTAAATGTGATAATAGTCTCTATCATACCAAGCGGAGCGGGATCAGTCGCAGAGTTTGCACGACCGCCTTTACCAAAGACTATACTAACTTCTGGGAAACTTTTGATGATGGCATCTGTCTTTTGAGTAAGCATTTTACTCTGGTCAACACTGATACCATAAGGAGTAACAGGCATATACATAACACTCTGCTCATTTAGTGGAGGCATAAACTCCCACTTGAGACCTTTGTATAGCGGGTACATATATCCAAGAGCTACAACAACTGCTATGAGTACAATGTACTTTAGTTTAAGTCCATAAATGATTACAGGGTGATAGAGCCAGATAAAGAAACGGTTTAGAGGATTTTTGTTCTCACTAAGGATTTTCCCCTTTACAAAAAAGAGCATCAGAACTGGAACGAGAGTTATCGAGAGAATTGCTCCTGCCATCATGGCAAATGTTTTAGTAAAAGCCAATGGAGTAAAAAGAAGTCCCTCTTGACCTGAGAGTGCAAAAATAGGTAAAAATGAAACCACAACTAAAGCAAGTGCAAAAAATATAGGACGACCTACAACTTTAGATGAACTGCTGATGGCATCAAATCTCTCTTGTTTTGTGAGTGCCTCGCCTTTTTGCAGTTCTTGTTTTACTATGGTCTTGTGAGCATTTTCAATCATAACTATTGTTGCATCTACCATCGCACCGATGGCAATAGCGATACCGCCAAGACTCATAATATTCGAGCCAATGCCAAACATTTTCATAAGTAAAAATGTCGCACCGATAGTTAGGGGCAGAACTATAAGAACTATGATTGATGAACGCAAGTGCATCAAAAATAGAGCGATGATAACGATGACGATTATACTCTCTTCTATAAGTGTAGTCTTTAGTGTATCTACCGCTTTTTCTATGAGGTCTGAGCGGTTATAAGTCTCTACGACTTCAACACCATCTACTTGAAGTTCACTCATTTTCTTCTCTATACGCTTAATAGTAGCGTAGACATCTTCGCCATAACGAACCATAACGATTCCTCCGACTACTTCGCCTTCTCCATTTAGATCAGCCATACCGCGACGAGCAGCAGGAGAGAGTTCAACTCTTCCTATGTCGCCGATGGTTACGGGGATGTTCGCTTTTGTAGCCACAACAAGTGAACGAATATCATCCAAGTCTTTTAGATAACCTTTTGCTTGAACCATCCACTCAAAACCATTTTGTATGACTATACGTCCTCCTGTGTCGTTGTTGTTGGCTTTTAGAGTTTTTGCTACATCTTGGATTGAGAGGTTATAACGTACTAAAGTATCATTACTGACACTTACTTGATAAGTCGGAACAAATCCACCTATAGACGCAACTTCACTTACACCGTCAACACCCAGAAGTGCGTACTTGTAATAGTAGTCTTGCAGAGTTCTAAGCTCGCTGAGGTTTTTAGTCTTTGAAGTCAATGCGTACTCATAAACCCAACCAACACCACTCGCATCTGGACCAAGGTTTACTTCCATAGACTCAGGAAGCCCAGATTGAATAGAAGCTAACTGTTCTAGCACACGAGTTCTAGCCCAGTAAAGGTCAGTTCCCTCTTTAAAAATGATGTAGATAAGAGCATTTTCATAAGTTGAAAAACCTCTAACAGTCTCAATATTTGCGATAGAGAGAAACTGAGAAACCAGAGGATAAGTTCCTTGGTCCTCTATAATTTCAGGAGATTGTCCAGCCCAGTTTATTTTTACGATAACTTGAGGAGGTGACAAGTCAGGTATAGCATCCAGAGGAGTGTTTTTAATAGCCCAAAAAGAGCCAAAAGTTATAAATATGGCTGCCATTAGGATAAGAAACTTATTTTTAATACTAAACGAAATTATACTTTCAATCACAATTTGTCCTTTTCTCTACTCCCAATGGAGTTAGCTTTAGTGCCTTAGCGGCTAGCGTTCTATATATGGGCTTTGCTCATATATAGAGTATTAATTAGTACAACCCATTAACTTGCGCATCACTATCCATCATAAATAGTGCGTTGTTTACTACTTCGTCGCCCTCGTTAAGCCCACTTTTGACTATGTAAGTATCTGGGTTTAAAACCTCTACATCAACTTCAAGAGGTTCGTATTCGCCCTCGTATTCGCCAACTACAAATACATAAAATTTTCCATTCTTTCTCATTACTGCAGTTGCAGGTAGAGTCAAGTAGCTTTTTGTAGCCCCACTCATATTTACACTTGTGTACATTCCCGGTTTTAATATACCTTTTATGTTATCAAGAGATAGTCTAAGTGTAAAGCTTTCCTCTTTTGGGTCAAGCTCAGGATATAGTTTTTCTCTTGTAGCTTTAAATGTTTGTTTCATCGAAGGTGTAGTGAGTGTGAACTCTTCTATATTATCAAGTGCCGATAGTTGGTTTTGGTGTATTTTTAGCTCGACCCAGACTTTGTCTAAGTTCACCACTTGAAAAAGCACACCTTTAGCTTTAAAAGCTGAGTTATTGTTAAGATACTTTTTAAATATATAACCATCAATTGGAGATAGTATAGTCGTAAAAGAAGATGTTTTTTTGTTCTTTGTTATCTCTTTTATCTCAGCATCTGGAATGTTTAAAAGGGAGAGTTTTGTTTTTGCACTACCAAGCATTGTTTTGTTTGCTTTGTTTCTTGTGTAGTTGATGGTGTTTAAGTAGTCATCTTTTGCTTTTAGGACTTCTGGAGAATATACTTTTGCAAGTCTCTCCCCCTTAGTAACTTTTTTGTATGTCTTGTCAGCATAAAGAGTCTCAACAAAACCACCAAATCTAGGACTAACATCGTAAACTCTGGATTCATCAACTTTTACAAAGCCAAAGCTTTTTATACTCTTGGCATCTGATACAAGTTTCACCTTTGTAGTTTGAACGTTAAAGACTTGCTCAACCGTTTTTTCTTTAGCATCTAAGAATGATAAAAAGATAAGTATTATTAGTAAAAGTCTCATTTTTGTGCTCCTGTGAGTGCATCTAAAGATGCTGTTATTTTGTAGTATGAAGCAACGGCTTGGATGCTTTGTTCTTCAAGGCGAAGTTTTTTAGCCAGTAGTTCTATATATATAAAAAGGTCAGAACCACTTTTGATAGATGTATTTGTAAGGTCAAACATATGTTCTATCTGAGGTAGGCTCTCTTTTTCTATGATGTTGTATATTCTGTATGAGTCTTGAAGTCTTGCGTACTGTGTTGCTACTTTTGTATGAAGTGAGTTTTCAAAATCAACCACTTCACTCTTTGCAGCAAGTGAGCGTTTTCTTGATGCTTCTTCTTTTGAGTCTTGTGTTCCATAGATGGGAAGTGCAAATCCAACATTTATGTTTATGTAGTCCTCAAAAGACTCACGGTAGAAATAACCCACTTGAACAAAAGGGTCAATATTGCCTGCTAACTCTTTTACTTTTACATCAGCTTGAGCCTCTTTTAGCATAGCTTCTTTTATTTTGTATGCGCTGCTATCACGACTAACATCTATATAAAAGGCCAATTCTCTTGGTTCTATTACTTGCATCTCAACTTCTAGAGAGTCAACTTTTATAGCACTTAGGTAGCTGATTTTTCTATAAAGTCCTGTAAGTATGCTTTGGAGTTTACTTCTTTTTATTTTTAGTTGTGAGAGTGAAAGCTCAGCTGACATGATTCCCATGTGAGCCTTTGTATCGCTTGTGCTGTAAGCGGTGTAGAGTTCAATGTTTTGACGTGTTAGTTTAATGTAATCATCTGTAATTTTGAGCTGTTGCTCTACTTGCCAGATGCCATAAGCTGTCAGTTTTATAGACTCTACTAGGTTTACTTTTGCCTGAGTTAGAGTAAATGCTACTTTTGCTTTTTTAGCATCTACTTTCTTTGAAGCTGCATCTCTTTTTCCAAAGTATGGAATCTTTTGTTTTACATTTATAGCACTGTACTGCATAGGTTCTATGGAGCGGTTAGTGGTGTCGTCAAGTTGAATATCGCTGATGCTTAGAGAAAGCTCTGGATCTGCAAAGTTTCTACTTACTTCATACTCATTATCAATGGCACTTAGACGCTTTTGTATAGCTTCAAGTGAAATATGGTTTGCTTTTGCACTCTCTATCAGAGTTGATAGAGAAGTTGCACTTAGAAGAAGTGGAAGAAGAATTAAGGCTAGAGCTTTCATGATTTATCCTTAGATATTTACAGACGTTTTAACTCTGATTTTTTTACCAGTTTTTGGTGTGATAAAGATATGAATTTGCCAAGTACCACCCATTGAAAGGTTTATGTTAACATTATATTTTCCAGCACCGAGATTTTTAGCATTTGCTGTACTCTCCATAGCTGGCATACCAGGCATAGCTGGCATAAAAGCTTTTACGCTCACTGTTGCATCTGCATACTTCTTATCTATAACAAGATTAACATTGTTATTCCCCGTAGTTAGAGGTTTTTCAGAAGTAATAAGAACTTTTACAGATCTTGATTTTGCTTGCTTCTCAAAAGCTGCCCCTTGCATTGTACCAACTGCCAAAAGAGCCGCTAAAAATATTTTTGCTATCGTTTTCATTTTGAATCCTTTTGTTGTTTATGTAAGAATTATACCAATTATTTGTGAGGAGTTTGTGAGATGAGAAAAATAGTGATTTTTTAAAGGAATCTTGTGTGTTATAATACTTCATGAAAATTTTACTTCTAGAAGATGATACGGTTTTAGCAGATGTCTTAATTGATTTTTTACAAGAAGAGTATAGTGTAACACATACATATAGTATGAAAAAGGCTTTACAACTGAGTGAAGAAAATTCATTTGACTTGTATATTTTTGACATCAATGTCCCAGATGGTGATGGTATCTCTCTACTTAAAGAATTGAGAAGTTTCAGTGATGAGACTCCCGCTATCTTTATAACTGCTTATCATGATACCAATCATTTGAAAAAAGCTTTTGAATCAGGTGCAAACGACTTTATCAAAAAACCTTTTGACCTTGAAGAACTAACTCAGAGAATAGAAAATATTAAAAGACATTTTGGACTTAGCTCTTTAGTGGAGATATCTTCAGGTATAGTCTTTGACACTCAAAATCACATAGTGACAAAAGAAGATACCCCACAGCATATAACTAACAAAGAGAGTGCCTGTCTTCAGTATCTCTACAAAAATCGTCACCGTGTAGTCAGCGTAGATGAGATACTGCAAAACCTCTGGGAATATGATGAGATGCCATCTGCAGATGCAGTTCGTACTCTTATAAAAGAGCTTAGAAAGAGTGTTGGAAAAGAACATATCTTAAATATTAGGGGCGAGGGGTATAGGTTTGAATAAGTTAGAAAAAAAATCATTTTATTCATTCTTAGCTCTATATTTGGGTTCATCTTTACTCTTTACACTACTCTCAGGTTACTGGTACTTTAGCGCACAGAAAAATTCACTTGAAAATACTACTTATTATAAGCTTCAGCACTTGGCAGATAAAATTTCCGCTCTTGTTATAAATTCTCATATGACTTCATCTCCTCTGATCCTTCCAAAGACGGAGAAAGATTATGAGTATCTGCTTATACCTGCAAAAGATAATAGAATCTTTGATAAAGAGTATTTTGAAAAGGATGGGTTTAAAATCCTTGTGTCAACCGCACCGCAAGAACACTTGGCGATAGAGTATGTTCTGGTAAAAACTAATGAGTATCATAAGAAGTTGTCAGCTTTACAAACAAAAGTAATAGTTGCTATGACTTTGATATTTATAACTATAGTAGTTATATCATGGGTGCTTTCACGTCTGTTTATGCGTCCAATACAACAAAAAGTAAAAGAGATAGAGTCTTTTATACAAGATATATCTCATGAACTAAATACACCCATAACAGCACTTAGCATGAGTACTTCAAGAGCTATGCAGAAAAAGGTTTATGATGCGAAGATACTGAGAAACATCTCTATTTCCACAAAACAGCTCTATAGCATCTATCAGTCACTAGCCTACCTAAATTTTAGTGGAGTTAATCAAGAGTCAGAGATACTAAACCTAAAAACGATTTTACTCAGAAGTATAGAGTACTACTCAGAATTAAGTCATGCAAAAAATATTAAGATAGAAGCATCTTTACAAGACTCAGAGTTAGTAGCTATAGATTCTAGAATAGAACTTCTATTCTCGAACCTAATATCAAATGCTATAAAATATTCTATGCCTGATACAACGATAAGAGTAAAACTAAAACAGGGTTTCTTTAGCATCGAAGATGAAGGTATTGGAATGCACAAAGATAAACTTCACGAGATTTTTCAGCTGTATAAGCGTGGTTCGACACTTGCAGGTGGTTTTGGAATAGGGTTAAACATAGTAAAACAGATATGTGATGAGTTTAAGATAGAGATAGATGTAAGTTCAGAGCCAGATGTTGGCTCTAAGTTTGAATTTACTTGGGGTAAGAAGTAAGTAGATATTTCTTCTATAAAGTAACAGAAACTCCATACTCCATTACCTTGGCATCTTGGTTTAGTCTCTCTTTGATTGCTTTGCTAAAAGGCTCCATTTTACTAGCTTCTCCGTGAATCAAGTATAGATTTTTTAACTCTGAGAAATTACTTATCCAATCTATTAAATCATCTTGATCAGCGTGGGCAGAAAAGCCGTTTATTGTTTGTACCTGAGCTTTTACAACGATATCTTCTCCATATATTTTTACATACTCATCACCGTCAATTATTTTTCGTCCTAAAGTTCCCTCAACTTGAAAGCCGACAAAGATAACTGTGTTCTTGCTATTCCAAAGGCGATGTTTTAGATGATGCATAATACGACCACCATGACACATTCCACTTCCAGCTATGATTATAGCTCTTTGTTTAACTTTATTTATCATACGAGATTCTTCTCTTGTAGAGGTGGTGCTGAGTGATTCAAATGAGAAAGGGTCTCCATTGTCTAAGGTATGATATTCAACTTCATCACTAAGATGAACAGGGTATTTGTTGTATAGTCTGGTTGCTTTTATGGCTAAAGGACTATCTAGAAAAACTTGACATTTTGGCAACTCACCATTATAAGACATCTGATGTAACAACCACAATATTTCCTGAGTACGCTCAAGTGCAAATGAGGGAATAAGTACATTACCGTTTCTCTCTAGCGTATCAATTACAGTTTGTTTAAATTCATCAACACTTTCTTGAAGAGGTTTGTGTTTTCTATCTCCGTAAGTAGATTCTATGAACAGGGTATCAGCTATCTCAGTGTTATCTAAAGGGTCGAGGATAAGTCTATGCTTACTTCCTATATCTCCTGAAAAAACTACACGTTTAGGGATTTTCTCATCAAAATAATCTATCATAACAAAAGCACTACCCATGATATGCCCCGCATTTCCAAATGTAACTTTTATACCTTTTGGTAATTTGTGTTTTTCAAAGTATTCTAAAAGATGCCATTTTTTTGAAAACACTTCTTTAACATGATCTTCAGTGTAGAGAGGTTCAGAAATAGTATCTTCATCACCCCTACGTCGAGCTTTTCTCCTAAGAGTTTTATACTCTTCTTTAAGGATTTTTGCACTATCTAGCAACATTATCTGAGCTATGTCTTTTGTTGGTTTCGTAGCAATAATTTTACCGTTAAAGCCATCTTTTATAAGTTTTGGAACTCTTCCTATGTGATCTAGATGTGCATGGGTGATTATAAGAAAGTCAATTTCAGCAGGATCAAACTCAAAAGGCTCATAGTTTCTGTGGCTACCACCAACTCCTTCACCTTGAAATATTCCACAATCTATAAGTATTTTTATGGGTCCAAGTTTAACTAAGTGGCATGAACCTGTAACAGTTCCTGCCGCTCCATATGATGTGACTGTATTCATAGTGTAACTCCATTTAACTAATATAGTTAAAGTTTAATACTATGAACATTGATGTTTGCTTAAATGGTTTTGTTTTGTCTGCCTCTTTTAGCTTTGGTAGAACTATTTCTAAAACACCATCAGCATAGCCCAGCTATCAAGTACTATAAATGTAATTTTAAATCAAAAAAAAAAAGTTTAAAAAATTGAATTGAGTTATAGTATTTGAAAGTGAAGAGAAGTAGCTAGATGCTACTCCTTTTTTTATATATTAAGTAATAACCAGCAGGTAAAACAAGAAGAGTTAGTATAGTCGAGCTGATGATTCCTCCTGTTATAACAACTGATAATGGATACTGTATTTCGCTTCCTACACCGCTGGCATATAGAAGTGGTAAAATCCCAAACAGAGTTGTAAATGCTGTCATAAGAACCGGTCTAAGACGAAGCAAGGCTGCATCTTTTAGCAGTATTTTTAAATCAACATCGGGGAACTTGACACGAAGCTGATCTATGAAGCTGACTAAAACTATTCCGTTTAAAATAGCTATGGCAAAGATGGCTAAAAAGCCGATAATTGCTGAAACAGACAAGTAGATGCCACTTATAACCAGAGCAATAATCCCGCCTATAAAACCAAAAGGTACATTTATAAGAATCAACATCGCTTTTGAAATGGAGTTAAAAGCAGTATATAAAAGAAGGATAACTAAAAGAATAGTTATCGGGATGATAATCATCAACTTATCTGTAGCTTCTTGCATGTTTTTAAAGTCACCAGCCCAGCCGATGTAGTAACCAGTTGGCATCTCAACACTCTCTTGGATAAGTCTGTTCGCCTCTTTTACAAACGAAGCAACATCACGTCCGTCCACTTCTATAGAGAGAACCATGTAACGGCTCAGATTTTCACGTTTAATAAATGAAGCACCATGACTAATGCTGATATCACAGATTTGATCTAGAGTAACTAATGAGCCGTTAGTTGAGCGAAGAGTTACATCTTTTAGTGCTTGAATGTCTTTTTTTGCATCTTTTATCTTTGCAACTATAGGAAATCTTCTGATTCCCTCTAACATTTCGGTAACTTCTTCTTCTCCTATACCGTTGCGGATAACTTGCATCACTTCATCAACGCTGATTCCATAGCGAGAAAGAGCCAGATAGTTTGGTTCTATCTTTATCTGAGCTTGTCCAAGTTGAGTCTCGACTTCCATTCTCTCTAGTCCATCAACATTGCCAATAGCTTCTTGAATAGCTTTGGAGATGCTATCTAACTCTTTTTGGTTGTCTCCATATATCTTGATAGCAAGCTCAGCTTTTACGCCTTCAAGCAACTCTTCTATTCTCATAGCGATAGGTTGTGTAGGGACAAAGGCAACATGCTCAAATGAGTGTTCTAAATCTTCATTCATCTTGTGAGTTAGTGCAGGTAAATCTTTGATTCCCTCTTTGAGCGTCAGCAGAACTTCCATATAGTTAGCTTGAGCTGTTTCGCCTTTTTCACTTCTACCTATCATGGAGAGAACTGAGCTAACCTCGTTTGGATAATTTTTTAGTATGTGCTTTTCTATCTCAGAAGCACTCTCTACAGATTGTGAAAGAGCTGTTCCCGGTATAGAAATCACTCTGTACATAATGGACTCTTCATTTAACTCAGGCATAAACTCACGACCCTGCTGTGAGAGAACAAAGGCTAGAGCTAAAAATAAAACAGTTACAGATGCTAAAAGCTTTTTCGCATTTGAGAGTGAAAATACTAGTAGTGGTGCATATACTTTTTTAAGCCCACTCATTAGTGCATTGTCAGTATTTTTAGTAGGTTTTAGTAAAACAAAGGCTAAAACAGGAACCAAAATCAAAGCTACAAAAAGTGAGCCAAGCATTACAAATACAATGTTTAATGCCATCGGAGAGTATAATTTTCCAGCTAATCCCTCAAGTGATAGTAGTGGGATAAATACAGCAACGATGATTAAAACTGCAAAGGTTACAGGTTTAGCGACTTCTTTTGCCGAGTCTGCAATAATCTTTACTTTAGAATCACCCTCTTCATCGTGTAATTTTCTAAAGGTGTTCTCAACTACGACAATTGTACCATCGACTATCATCCCTACGGCTATGGCAAGTCCGCTTAGACTCATCAGATTTGCCGATAAGTTGTAATAGTCCATAAGTAAAAAGGCTATGAGCAGAGATATTGGTAGAGATATGATTACTATAAATGCACTCCGAAGCTCAAACAAAAACAAAAACAAAACTATTGCAACTAAAACTACACCCACTATCAGTGCTGATGTCATAGTGCCTACCGCTTTGTGAGTTATCTCAGTCCTGTCATAAATAGTCTCAATGCTAACACCTTTTGGAAGTGCAGAGTTTACGGTAGGGAGTTTTTCTTTTATATGCTCTACAACTTTTGCGGCATTTGTTGCAGTACGTTGGAGAACCATTCCCATAACAGCTTCGCTTCCATCTATACTTACCGCTCCAAAACGTGGCATCGAACCAGTCTCAACTGTTGCCACATCACCGATGGTTACGGCTTGACCTTTACCTGACTTTATAACAGAATTTCTTATGTCATCAAGAGACTTATAGAGACCTGCTCCACGGATGAGGTACTGTTCACGGTTAAACTCTAGGTATTGTCCTCCTGCGGCTTGATTACTCTTAGCAAGTGCAGTGATTATATCTTCGTAAGTAACACCGATGTTTTGAAGTTTTTTAGTGTCGATGAGTACATTGTACTGCTTTTCTTCTCCACCCCAACCTATAACTTCTTCAACTCCGCTAACACTTTTTAGTAGAGGTGTGACGATGTAGTCTTGCATCTCTCGCAACTCTTTTAAAGAGAGTTTTCCAGTTGCATCTTGGAGTTTATACCAAAATACTTGTCCTAAACCAGTAGTATTTGGTCCAAGTTCAGGTTTACCCCAACCGTTTGGAATATCTACACTTGTTAGTCTTTCACTTACGAGTTGACGAAGAAAGTATATGTCCATTTCGTCTTCAAAGAAAACAGACACATAGGATAAGCCAAAAATTGAGTTTGACATTATCTTCTTTACACCTGCCATACCAGAGAGTGCTGACTCTATCGGGTAGGTTATAAGCTTTTCTATATCCTCGGCAGAATTACCCGGACTCTCAGTATAGACCACAACCTGCTTAGGTGTGATGTCCGGAAAGGCATCTACGGGTATATCTTGGTAGGCTTTAAAACCAAACGCACTAATGGCAATGAAAAGCGTTAGCACTAAGAGTTTGTATTTTAGAGAAATATCAATGATTTTATTTAACATAATATCTCCCTAATGCCCGTGTCCGCCAAGAGAAGATTTGAGCAGTTGAGATTTTACGTAATAACTTTTGTCACTAACGTATTGCTCATCCAACTCTAAACCTTCAACTGCCACAAACTCTTCATCTTGCTCTATTATGTTGATAACACGAACTTCATATGCTTCTTCATGACCAAAATCACCATGAGCATCTTCTTGATGCTCCTCTTCTTTTGGAACAAATAAAACCCATTCATTATTGAAAAACGATAGAGCAGATTTTTCTACTGCTACATGTTTTTTAGTTGGGTTAAAGTAGAGTGTTGCAGAGGTATAAGCATTTATGTAGAGGTTATCTGTAATCTCATCAATGCTTGAGAGTAGAACTATTCTTTGAGTCTTCTCATCTACATTTGGTAGTATCTGTGTTACGTTGGAGACGATGTTTTTAGTGTTTGTCTCTATAACTATCTTCTGCCCTATCTTAACCTTAGATGCATACTCTAAAGGCAAAAAAGATTTCAGATAAAATGCCTGACTTTTTGTAACAGAGATGATGTGAGTATCTTCTTTGATGCTAGAGTGTAGAGGTTGAAGTATCTCAGATACAACACCCTCACTATGAGCATAAAGTATAAAGTTCGAAGAAGCCTTTTTTAATGCATCTGTGTTGATTCCTAAAGTCTCTAGTTGAGATTTTAGCGATGTAAGTTTTGCTTGTGCTTCATCTCTTTTGATGCTCTGGGCATTTAGCTCTTGCATCGAAGTCATACCCTTTTCATAGAGACTTTTTGAAGCTTGGTAGTTTTTCTCTTGAGCTTGGAGTTGTTTCTTTTGAGAGATAAAATTTGCTGTCATTTTTGATAGCATTATAGACTCTATAAGGACTATCTTTTGTCCCTTTGTAACGCTTTGACCGACTCTTACGTAGTACTCTTCAATGTGACCGCTGACAAGCGACATGATAGACTGTGAAGCATTTGAGAGCTGGACTATCTGCGCGTTTAGTTCTACAGACTTCCCAAATGCTCTTAGTTTGGCATGTTTAGTCGGTATCAGAGTGGCAAAAAGTGTAAGGCTTAAAGTGATTATTAGTAGAAATATTTTACTCATTATATGCTCCTGAAATATAGTTAGTCGTGATTGCATTTTGATTTAGTGCAGTGTTGATTTTGATAAGAGACTCTTTCGTCTTAATAACTCTGTTTTTAATGTTTTGAAGTTCAAGCAGATTTATACTTGCTATCTTGTAGCCATCTTCAAACATTTTGAGAAGTTTTGTTTGAGTCTTTAGAGTTTCTTCGTTTTTGGATTTTAAAAGCAGTAACAGCCCTCTTTGTTTTTTGAGTTTTATATTCTCAATAGATATTTTTGCATTCTCATTTTCTATGAGAAGCTCAGTTTTATCTGCTTCTAGTTTTGCTATTTGCATCTCTTCACGTGAAGTGTTAAAAATAGCAAGAGGAATAGAAGCTCCGACTCTCATAATGTTTTGATCAGGCTCATCTTCATACTCAGCTCTTATGTCTATCCACTTAACGCTGTTTGAGTTTATCTGTGAGGAAGCCTTTGCTTCTTGCTTATAACTTTTTAGATAGTTTATGTTTGGGTTATTAGTAGAGAGAGCATCTGAGTCTAGTTTAAACTCATGTTTAAAATCAAGCTCTATTTCTTTAGAAATGCCTGCGAACTTTAGAAGCTTGAAGTAAGTATCTTGAATATCAAGGTTAAGAGTTTGTGCCTTAATATCAACCATCTCATAATCAACTTGTGCTTGAAGCATTTCGCCTCTAGAAATTGTTCCAGCACTGTTTCTCTCTTTTGAGATTTCATATATATGCTTTGCAATTTCTAACTCTTCGCCTGCTAGTTCAAGCTTTTTTCTTTGGTTTGTATACTCAGTATAAAAAAGTGAGATATCACGAGTAAACTCCGCGTAAGAGAGTGAGTAGTTAGATGCAGCCTTATTTAGAGTTGCATCTGCGTAAGCTTCTGAATCACTACCAACTCCCCATAGTCTAATGGGCTGAGTAAAAGCAGCTCTGTACCCATTGTCATCTTTAGAGCTATCTGGTCTGAACTCTGAGTACTCTAACTCAAGAGAAGGGTTTTTGTACCTAGTCATAACAGAACCTTGTTCACGTGCTTGAGAGAGTCCCAAGCTTGATGACTTTAAGTAGGTGCTGTTTTTTAGTGCATTGTCTAAAAACGCATCAAAATCTTGTGCAAATAGTGATGCTGAGATTAGAACAACTGCTGATAATATTTTTATCATTATTGTTCCTGTAATAATTTATTGTTTATATTTTTTGTGTTACAGGTTAAGCGGTAGGGGGTTTGTAGAGATTTGTATGGGTTTTGAAGTTGTATGTTTCTTTATGGATTTTATTTGTAGTAGCCTTGAAGTCGACATCTGGTAGAACTAAGTTTTGAGATAGTAGAATTGACTGATGATACTCAAAGTGAATATCGCAAAGGTCTTCATGAGATTGTGGCGTATCAAATTCACTAATATATTCTATGGCACTGCAGTGGTCATCATCATAAGCTGCATAAACATACTCATGTACGATAGAAAAACTGATTACAAACAGTAGCGCTAATGTAGTTAGGCTTCTTAGTCTCATACAAAAAGTATAGCGAACAAAAGTAAAAAGGAACTTTTAGGAAATAGTTTTGAGTAGATTGGGAATGTATTTAACGGGATGGAACGTTTTACTTTAGCCAATAAATTACCGCAAGGGCATTTATTAGTTACAAAATCTTGTTATATCCTTTTGTTTTTTGCACCTTAAAAGTGGAGACTCAATCACAGAAGTGTATTTAGAATTTTTAGAATTTTTTTACAAAATTAAATTCTGTGCAGAAAGGTGCTTGTTCTTTTGACCCTATTTGAAATAAATATAAATTTTCATCACCAACTAATTGCATTTCATGACAATTCATAAGCATTTTAATTTTTTCTAACCAAACAAGTATATTTTTTCTATAATATTCATAATCTATTATTGTTCCATATGGATTTTGAGTATGTAAGATAATCCCACATTTTTTATATATCTTAATAAATAACTTTGAATTTAAATAATTTATTTCATCGACATGAATTAAATCATGTATTACACCTTCAATTTCACTATTTACTTGAAGTAACGGTTTTGGATAAAAATTCTTATTAATTCTTTCCATATCTTTTAACATTAATTCTGCATTCCAAAATTTTGAAAATTTATCATACTCTTTTGAGTAAAGTTCCATATTTGAAATTAAAGAGCCAAATGCTATTGACTCAAGAATTTTTCTTATCTGTAAGCATGCAAACTCTACATGTACATCATTAATTCTCTTTTTACCATTAAATTGAAGTTTCTCTATTACTATAGTTCTACCTTTTATTTCAGATAATAACTCCAAATATTTTTCTAAATTACTATTCAAATATTAATCCTTTTAAGTTCTGGGGATAGCATATATAAAACTAAATAGTCAAATATTTATGGTCTGAGCACTATTTTATACTTTCATAGTTTTTAATTAATGGATGAAATTCTACTACTTGAAATGCTTTAGCATAACCGTAACAAATTTCTCTATATAAGCCTTGCTGATATTGTTCATTAATAATTGACTTTATAGATTGATAGCTAATATTTAATTTCTTTTTAAAGTCATTGTCAATTGCATTCCAATTAATTTCTTTACCACTTAATCGTTCTTGTTCATATTTTTCAAGTATCTCATTTATAATATTATTATCATGTTCCATAATACTTCCTTGTTATTTTAAAATAGTTCACTATGCTATCCTAACGTTTGAATAGAGCGAATAAATTCTCGTTAGAGTAATTTATTGGCTCAAAGGTGTTGTTAGATGCTTTTTATATATTAACTTGCGGCTACCCAGCCACCATCAACAAATAATGTCTGTCCAGTTACGAAGTCAGAAGCTTCACTTGAAAGATATATTAAAGCTCCAATTAAATCATCCGGTGTAGCAAGTCTTCCAAGAGGAATTCGAGAAAGCACTTTTTCTAATATTGGACCTTGTAATGTAACTTGACGACTTGCTGTATTTACCGCAGTTGGTGCAAGTGCATTTACTCTGATACCATGAGAAGCCCATTCCATAGCTAAAGCTTCTGTAAGATGATCAACACCTGCTTTTATTCCGGCATAAACAGATCGTCCTGGCACTACACTTTTACTAAAAGTTGAACTAATATTAATAATTTTCCCATATCCACTTTCACTCATAATAGAACCAATGGCTTGAGAGCAGAAAAACAAACCTTTAAAGCCTGTGTCAATCATTGAATCCCAATCACTTTCAGTGACATCCCATGCAGGTTTTGTTACAGCATAACCGGCATTATTAACTAGAATATCAACTTTACCAATTTTTGTTTTTAGAAATGTTTTTAATCCTTCAATTTCAGATATATTTTGAATGTCTAAGATATATATATTTACTTTTCTACCTATCTTTTCTATGGCTGCTTTTACTTCTAATAATTTTTCTTCACGGCGACCGCAAATCACAATATTAGCACCAGCTTCTGCTAATCCTATTGCCATATCACGACCAATCCCTTCTGAAGCACCAGTAACAACAGCCACTTTGTCAGTAATGTCAAATTTTTTATAATAATTTTGCATTTTTCCTTCCTATAATATACTAGATATTTTTATACTTTTAGTCATCTAACGACCTAACTGAAAAACGAGTTACCCTCAGACAGTTCGTTTAGTCTTTTTTATAACCACTATATTTTAGCTTTTTGAGGCTTAAAAATCCGATGTGTAACTTGTTTTCTTCCTGTGTTTTGTTATAAGTATTCAGCTAACAAGTTTTATTTATAATTTATATAGTGATAAGTGGTATATCAAAATATTAATCAATTTATTTTTTTGTCTTTTATAGTATCTCACTATTAAAAATATTATATACATAGTTTATTCTTAAATTAGTTATTTTTATTAATAGTAAGTAATTTAGTTTCAAGATTTTATCATATGTTCATATTTTAAGGTTTGTACAGTTCTATATACGGTATCTTTGAGTCTAACTTGTTTTGTAAATCGGAATGAAGTATCTTGATTTTATAATTTTAATTTTTCCAATAATCATCTTTTACAAATTTTGCTTCTTTTGATATTGTTTAGGAGTAAGTCCAAACTCTTTTTTAAACTGTTGAATAAACCAAGATAAATTTGAATATCCAACTTCCGTACATACTTCAGATATATTTTTATTATCATAAGTTAAAAGTATTTTTGCAGTCTCAAGTCTTTTTTTAATAAGCCACTTTTGAGGTACTGTCCCATAAATTTTAGAGAATTTTTTTCTAAAATCATTTAATGGAATACCAATCTTACTTGAGATGTCTTCGACATTTCCAAAAGCATTTAGATGTTCATCTATCTTAGATTTTAAATTTATATATTTATCATTTGAAAGTAGTTTTAAAAAGCTTTTAAAACTTCCATCACTATCACTATTTAGTAGAAGAAATAGCATTTCCTGAAGTTTATGTCTTATTATATTTTCGTCAATTTTTTCTTCACAGATAAAAAGAGGAATAAATGTGTCAGATGAGTATTTTAACATTTCGTTCGGAATGATTTGAAAGATATTCTCATTTTTTTGTTTTACCTTTGATAGTTCAATTTGATTGCTTTTAATAAAATCATGAATAAACTTATCACTCCATCTAAAAATCAACGAACCATATTTTTGTACATCATCAAACACTTTGCTTGAGATACAAGTCCCATTCTTAACAAAAATTATATCCCCGGCATTACCCTCAAAAGATTTTTCATCTGTTTTCATGATTCTTTTCCCATTTAACAAAATAATCATTAGGTTATCTTTTAAAATTGTAGTGTGACTTTCAAATGGTTCATTCAAAAATAGTTTTACAGTACATAAGTCTTTATAGAAAATTTCTTCTGATTCTTTTTTATTTAGCATTATCTTATTTAAGTATTCCATATTTCTCTCTAGATTTTTATGCAAATTAACATATATTTGCTTAAGTTACAAGAAACAACAAAAATTGCAGAAGTTCTAGTATTTTTTCTTTTTAAATTCTTTTATAATGAAAGTATCAATCAACTAAATCAAAGTTGTTTGTAAAATTAATACTAGGTATAAAAAATGAATACTGTTTTATCAGATAAAAAAGTTCAAGAGTGGAAAAAAGAAGATCCAATATATATAAGAGGTATTATTAAGCATACACAAACATTTAATACAACCCCCGATAAATTATTTCCATTACTATGCCCTACAGCAGAGTTTGATTGGATTGATGGTTGGCATTGTGAAGTAATATATTCACAATCATTGTATCAAGAATATAATGCAATTTTTAAAACCAACTATTTTAATATAGATGAAACATGGGTTGTTTCTCACTTTGAAGCAAATAGAGTCATTGAGTTCGTACGTGTATCGGAAGACCTTTCAATAAAAGTAGATGTTAGAATTTGTGATAATTTAAATGGTACGAGTACAGGTGATTGGATTATTTATGCTACTGCATTAACATTAAAAGGAAATGAAATTTTAAAAAATATGCAGCCTGAAGATGAGCCGATAGGTGTATTAATTGATGCTTTAGATCATTATATTAATCATGATGAGATTAAACCTTTACCAGATAATATTTTTAATAAACAAAAATAATTGAATATCAGTAATTTTTTTGTAAAAGAGTATTAACGGGGGCGCGGGTGAGTAACTGCCTTTGGTAAACCTTTAGGTTTTCCGATGGTTGCTTACTCCTCCCTCTTGTTATCTGGCGCTGTGCGACAGGTGACCAGTGGGTGTTCAACCCGCGCCCACGTTATCCGGTCACGCAGTGAGCGGATAACGTTTGTCGTGAGCGATAATTTTCCCGCAGGGTAAATTATTGCGTTCCTCGTACTTGTTAGGAGTTAAATACTCCACTCACCATAGATTAATGCTACCCAAAAATCACTACCATATTTTGCTACAGCTATTCCAGTTAAACTCATAATTCCAAATACAGTACATAAAAAATAAAGACCCTCTTTGGTTCTTTCAAAATAAAACTGCAATCCTGCAATTGTTAAGCTAATAATCAAAATGAATATACTTAGTTTAAATAGTTTTTTTCTTTTTTTAGGATTAACTTTAGGATTATAAATTTTATTTAAAAATTTCTCTATTTTGTTCATTGTAAAATCAACTCCTAACGGGGGCGCGGGTGAGTAACTGCCGTTGAGAAACCTTTAGGTTTTACAATGGTTGCTTGCTCCTCCCGCTTGTTATCTGGCGCTGTGCGACAGATGACCAGTGGGTGTTCAACCCGCGCCCCCCGTTATCCGGTCACGCAGTGAGCGGATAACTATTTATTCAAGGAACATTATAACACAAGCAACTACCAATATAATTATTAAAGACATATTCAATATGTCCCTTGATTTTTTCAATATGTCCCTTGATTTTTTCAATAATTTATATATTTAGAAGCAGTTTTTCTAACTTAGAAAATTTTTCAATGTGGTAAGTAGCATCTGAGAAGTCATGTGTCAAAGTAAATTCATTTTCAACTATTACGCACTCTATCTCTGCATTTACAGCAGAGGTTAGACCTCTTTGTGAGTCTTCTATTACTAAACACTCATCTCTAGATGCAGAGAACTTTTTCATACCGGCTAAGTATGGGTCAGGGTAGGGTTTTGCACGAGGGTATTCTTCTACACAAAGAGAGAAGTCCATAAACTTTATGATGTCTCGCTCGTTGTGAATAAGGTCAAAATCTACTCTTCTTGATGTAGTTATAATTCCCATCTTGTACTCTTTTTTTAACTCTTCAAGAGTATCTACAACACCGTCTATCTCGATATGTTCACTTCTTATAAACTCTCTGTAGTAGATATCTCTTCTCGCTCTTTGTGCATCTATAATAGACTGAGATATATTTTGCGCCTTTGCAACTTCCCAAGCAGTTCCGCCTCTTGCCATTATCTCCATGTAGACATCAAATGTCAGCTCGATATCTATTTCACGTAGAGCTTTTATATTTGCTTCGTAGTACCACTTTTCAGTCTCGACTAAAACACCGTCGTTGTCAAAGAGAAGAAATTTCTTCACAGTAACTGCTTCTTTACAAATTCCACATAGTGTCCCTCTTCGGCTTCTAACTCTTCATGAGTTCCATGTTGAACAATCTCTCCGCCATCTAGAACGTAGATGTCATCTGCATTTTTAACTGTGCTTAGTCTGTGTGCGATGGTAATTACTGTTTTGTCCTTTAAAAGCGGTGCTATAGTCGTTTGTAGTTTTGCCTCAGTGTGAACATCAAGTGCTGATGTGGACTCATCAAAGATGACGACACTAGGATTTGCGATAATCATCCTTGCGATGCTAAGACGCTGTCTTTGACCGCCTGAGAGTCTGATACCGTGACGACCTACGATAGTGTCAAGACCTTCTTGCATCTGCTCTATCATATCCGTAAGCTGAGCAATTTCTAGTGCTTTATAAATATCATCATCACTTATACTATCATCACCCATAGTTATATTAAACCTCAATGTAGAGTTAAAAAGGATTGGCATCTGAAGGACTAAAAATATCCTCTCTCTGAGTGAGCTTTTGTCTATCTCTTCTATGTCTATTCCATTATATTTTAGCGAGCCGCCATTTTTTGCGTAAAAGCCTGAGATGACTTGAGCTAGAGTTGTTTTACCGCTTCCACTTGCTCCGATTAGGGCTATTTTACATCCTGCTTCTATGTTTAAAGAGATATTTTTAAGGATTGGTTTTTCGTTTGAGTATGCGAAATTTAAATCTTTTAGAGATATTTCTAGATTTTTAGACTCTATCTTTTTCTCTCCGCTTTTCTCAGTACGCAAAGTAAGGATTTTATTTATTCTTTTTATTGCACTCATCGCAGATGCATAGCTGTATTGCATAGACAAAATATCTTGCACAGGAGTCATAATAAACCAGATATAGCCAAACATTGCAAACATCATACCGATGCTTAGATCACTGTATGCAACCAGAACAAGCCCAGATGCACGAATGATTTCAAACATTGTTAAGAAGATAGTGTAAGAGAGTTTTTCGTAAGCGACACTTTTATAGCCATACTCATTTGAGGTTGTTTGAACTTTTTTAGCATGAGAGATTGCCTCACTAAAAAAGTACTCCTCTTTGTTAGATGCTTTTATCTGTCCGTACAAATCTAGTGTTTCGCCGATGTTGTCTTGAAACTTCTCTATTGCATTGTTTTCATCTTTTTTCAGATTACCAACTATTTTTGCCATCTTTTTACTCATAAGCATGATAAGAGGCTGAATAATTAAAATCAAAATCCCTAAAACAGGGTCGATTACAATCATCACAATACCAACAGCAACAAGAGTTAAGATGGAAGACACAAACTTACTGACACTTGTGATGATGAAAGCATCTAGAGTATTTACATCGGTTACGAGGTTTGAAGTAATGGCACCTGAGCCTAGTGTTTCATACTCATTCATAGATGCGATACGAAGATGCTCTATGAGACGTTTACGAATCATAAAGGTAACATGCTTAGATATTTTTGTAAAAATTTTAGTGATGATTACACCAAGAAAATAGTAGATAAATCGCAGTAAAATAACTACAACAGTCACAATAGCTATGTAGTAAAATGCAGTTGTACCGCCCACAAAGAGATTAATAGCATCTACAAAATGAGCAGGCTTGTCTAAAAGAATTTCATCTACCATTATTGGCAGCATCAGTGGAATTGGTACACTTACAAGAATAGCAATAAGAGTAATAATCTGCCCATAAATAAGAGCAGGTTTCTTCTCTAGGATGAGCCTGTAAATAGTCTTTAGAGTGATTGGTTTGTTGTTCATAGTGCAATTATAGCAAACTCAATTGTAAAGAAATTGTAAATAGATAGTCAAAGCAATCTTTACACTCTTCTTTTATACTTTTGATATCTAAAAAGTTAAAGGAGTTAAGATGATAAAATTACTACTCGCTTCATTAGTAGCGGTTTCTCTGATTCAGGCAAAAGAGTTAAATACTCAGATGCAGGAGTTTATGAACACTCTAAAAGTAGAAGCGAAAAAAGATAATCCAAATTTTACAAAGTTTGATTATGCAAGAGGGGAGAAGATTTTTACAACCGAACATATTGGTAAAAAAGGCGAGCTAATCTCTTGTGTATCTTGTCATACAAGTAACTTGTCAAACAAAGGCAGGAATGAACATACAAATAAGGTTATTGAGCCACTCTCTCCATCTGCAAATGCTAAGAGATTTACAAATGTTAAAGATGTAAAAAAGTGGTTACGAAGAAACTTTAATGATGTTTATAATAGAGAAGGTACAGCCCAAGAAAAGGGTGACGTAGTCACTTACATAATAAATAAAGGATAAATCATGAAAAAATTAATATTACTATCACTGCTAGTAACAGGAAGTTTAATCGCAGACAGTTCGTTTTTGGGTGCAAAAAGAGGTGTAGCACCAGTAAACGATAAGTTATATGAAAAAGAGTGTGCAAGTTGTCACTTCGCATATCAGCCGGGACTGCTTCCAGGTAAATCTTGGGTAAAGTTGATGGGAGGTTTAGATAATCACTTTGATACAGATGCAAGCTTAACGCCTGAAGATAACAAGAAGATATTGAAATATCTGGTTAATAATTCAGCTGAGAAGTTTACAAACTACAAAAGAAGTAAAAAAATAAACAACTCTATTAGAAGTGATGAAACTCCAATAGCAGTATCACAGACAAGATACTTTATAAAAAAGCATAGAGAGATTAAAAAGAAATTCATTATACAAAAAGAGGTTGGCTCTTTGGCGAATTGTGCAGCATGTCATACAACAGCAGCTAAAGGTTTATATGGGGAAAGAGATATAAATATTCCAAACTATGGTAATTGGGACGATGACTAAGGTCTATGTATGGAGTCTTTTTACGAGGCTCTTTCATATACTGCTTGTTATTGCTGTTGGAGTAGTATTTATAATCGCAGAGATTGAAAACCTGCTTAGTTACCATGCGATAATTGGATATACAATAGGCTTACTCTTTTTGTTTCGAATCATCTGGGGATTTATGGATGTTAGATACTCTAAATTTAAAGATTTCAATTTCAATATTAAAGATTTAACGAAATATATGTTTAGTATATTTGGAGAAAAAAAAGAGTACACAGGTCACAATCCAGCTTCTAGTTGGGCAATTATAGCTATGATTATTTTAGGTTTAGGCTCAGTTGTAAGTGGGGTTATTGTTTATGGAACACAAGAAGGAATGGGTGTTTTATCTTTTTTAAATACTTCACTCTTTAAAGATATGGATTTATTTGAAGATCTTCATGAGTTATTTGCAAATGCTTTTATGGCAGTAATCTTTGTGCATATTGCAGGAGTTGCTTTAGACAAGGTTTTGCATAAGTCAGATTCTGTAGGTTCAATGATAGGTGGATATAAAGATGGTGAGGCAAAAAGTTTAGAACTAACAATATCGCAAAAAATGTTTGGGGTTTTATGGATAGGTTTAAGTATAGGCTTTACGCTCTATCTTTTAAGCACTCCCTCAAATATATTAATTGCAGATAATAACAGAGCGATTGATTACAAAGTAGAACATAAGCTGTTCTACGATGAGTGTATAAGCTGTCACACTCTTTATCCTCCACACTTGCTTCCAAAAAAATCTTGGATAGCTATGATGGATAATTTGCAAAACCATTTCGGTGATGATGCTTCGCTGAATGAAAAAGACACAAACTCTATAAAAGAGTATCTAGTAAAAAATTCCAGTGAGGACTCCACTAAAGAAGCATCATTTAAAATCTTAAAAAGTATGGAGGGAAATGCTACTTTAGCTATCACAGAGACACCGTATTGGAAAAAGAGACACAAAGAGATAGATAAGAATCTCTTTAAACTTAAAAAAGTTGGAAATATATCAAACTGTAAAGCTTGTCATAAAAACATTGAACAAGGTTTATTAAATGATAAAGATATTAAAATACCTCAAGGATAGAAATCATGAAATATTTTATATTGTTGCTACTGCTTACTACTAGTCTATTTTCAGACTCTGATGAGCATAATAATGAACGCCACATTAATAAAGAACTTTCACATCTAAAATTATCAAAAGAACAAAACACAAAGATAAAAAAGATTTTAAAAGAGTTTAGATTTGATTTAAAAGAGTTTAGAGAGTATAAAGAAGAGATTGAAAAGAGAAGAGAAGAGATATTTATAAAAGAAGTTTTTGACATAGAAGAGTTAAACAGATTGAATCAAGAACTTGATACAAAATCACATGAAATAGAAAACAGACTATTAAAAAGGTTATACCCTATTTTAAGCAAGAAACAAAGAAAAAGGTTTATACACTATTTTGATGATTGGGAAGTTGATTGATGACGAAAATTTTACTCATTGAAGATGATTTGGATATGCAGACACTTATTAGTGACTATCTCGCAAACTACGATTTTGAGGTGAGAGCATTTGATAAGCCAATAGATGCACTTGAACATCTTGAGGATAACAATAGCTTTTATGACCTTGTAGTACTTGATTTGATGTTGCCTCAAATGGATGGTTTTGATGTGTGTAAAAGAATTAGAAAACTGGCATCTCTGCCTATCATCATTTCATCAGCCAGAGGCGAACTTAGCGATAAGATTTTAGGCTTTGACTTGGGAGCTGATGATTATTTGGCAAAACCTTACGAGCCAAGAGAGTTAGTCATTCGCATAAATGCAATTTTAAGAAGGTCAACAAACAGTGCAAAAACCATTGGTGACTTTGAAATAGATGAAGATAAGCATGAGATAAAGGTAGAGGATTATTTACTGGATCTAACAAGAATAGAGTATGATATTTTATATATGTTTTTACAAAATCAAAACAAAGTCTTGTCACGTGAATCAATATCTAACAGTGTGACAGGCATAGAGTACAACTCAAAAGACAGAACCATAGATATGCACATAAGCAATATCAGACAAAAAATAGGTGACGACTCAAAAGACCCAAAATATATAAAGTCTGTATGGGGTATAGGATATAAATTTATAGGTTGATAAATGTCGATTTTTTTTAAAGTTTTAATACTTTTTTTAATAAGTTTTTCTCTAATGATATTTGTATCAAACGAGACAAATAAATTAACTCAAAACACCATAGAATCATTACTAAAAGAGAAGTACATCCAAGTATCAGATGAGCTATTTACCTATCTATCTAATAATAATCAAACAGCTTTAGATAAAAAACTTCGAGAGTTACGGTTTAAAACTATAGCAAATAAAAAGCACTATTTAAACTCATCAAAAATCGTATACAATTATGAAACAACGCTCTCTAGCATAAATATTTTAAAACATGAAGATGATAAATATTTGCTGTACCTGAAGTATTTGGATTATGACATCTTAGTTATAGATATATCTCAAAATGAAAATTTTGCAAAAAAAGAGCTACTTAACTATATGATTTTAGCAGATATAACAATTTTAATAATTCTGTTTTTAATAATTCTAAAAATGATATACCCGCTAAGAGGAATATCAAAAAGTATAAGGAGTTTCGGAGAAGGGGATTACAGTTTAAGAATCAAAACTAGCTCCAAAGATGAGATAGGTAAAGTATCAACTACTTTTAATGCTATGGCTACAAATATAGAGGAGTTGATTACTTCAAGAGAAACACTTCTTCGTGATATTGGACATGAGTTAAAAACACCTATTGCTAAGTCTAAATTAGCTACAGAGATGATAGAAGACTCAAAATACAAAAGCATACTAAAAAGGGCATTATCACAAATAGATGAGATGACAAGTGAGCTTTTAGACTTAGAAAAATTAAATGCAAATCAATATAAACTTCAGATGCAAAAGTTTAGCAGTGAGACACTTATAGCTGAGTCACTATCAAAACTTTTCATTGACGATGAAACTCTTATAGATGTAAAAATTGAATCAGATTTTGAGATATATGCGGATCTGAACTACCTCTCTATTGCGCTAAAAAACCTAATAGACAATGGACTGAAATATAGTGTAAAAAAACCTATTTTTATAGTTGCAAACGATGGCTCCATAGTAGTAAAAAGCAGAGGTGAAAAGTTAGATAAACCATTAGAGTTTTACTGCGAAGCTTTTACTCAGGGTGATAACTCAAGAAATCAAGCAGGCTATGGTCTCGGACTTAGTTTAGTGAAAAGAATTTTAGATAAACATGAGTTTAAACTTTCATATCATTATGATGACGGGTTTAATCAGTTTGCAATAAATATAAAGTAGTTTAGGGCAGCTTTTTAAAGTAAGGTTTGATTATAAAAAAGAGCATAAAGCCCCATAAAACAATACTGCTTAGTATCTCTAAAAGACCGGCTTCTTCTTGCATATGAATTAATGATGCTGCATCTATAGAGTTTATGTCAAAGATAAAATCAAGTCCCAAACCAAAGAGAACACTTCCAAAAACAATAGTTCCAAGATAGATATAGAGCGATGTTGTACCAAGCATTTTTTTTACTACACCGATGGTTACAGTATTTGTTGCAGGACCTGCACTTAAAAACACAAAAGCAGCTCCCGCACTTACTCCGCTTAACATGAGCGCAGCAGCAATTGGCAGAGATGCAGTGGCACATACATACATCGGTACGGCAATCGCTATGGCTATGAGGTATGAAACCCAAGAGTACTCTACAAGAATATCACTTAGGTTCTGAGGGATGACGATTGTTATCAAAGCACCTATGAGCAAACCCCAAAAAAGAGGTTTTGCAATATCTCCAAGAAGTGTGACAAAGGCATAGTTCATCGCTTTAGAAAATGAAAACTTCTGCTCTACTTCAGAGGTGCTTGAGCAAGTATTGGCGCAACAGCTATTCTCATGTTCTTCTTGCACATCTTCAATAATCTCTTTGTCATAAATGTTTGTAAGTATGCCTGCTGCCATAGCTATAAACATTGAAGTTATAACTCTGTAAATTGTAAAAACCCAACCAAACATTCCATAAGTTGCAAGGATAGAATCAATACCGGTTATTGGAGTTGAGATGAGAAATGAGAGAGTAGCACCTTTAGAAGCTCCACTTTTTTTAATACTTGTAGCCAGAGGAATAACTCCACATGAACAAACAGGAAGCGGAATACCAAAAATAGTAGATTTTATAACAGACCCGATGCTCTCTTTACCTAAATGTTTAGTGACAAGTGTCTCAGGCACAAGCTCATGCAAGACTCCTGCAAATGCAAGACCAAATAGAATGTATGGTGCCATCGCATTACTAAGTTCATATAGTGCCGCAAAAAATTGTGTTATCAGTTCCATAAGACTATTTTACTTCTTTGTAGCTTGAGTAGCACAAGGGAATTGATATTATTCTCTTTTGCAAAAGCATGTTTAAGTTTTACGAGTTCGCAGTTATTGCATTTGCAATTCTAAGCATAGTCTCTTCTTTACCTATGATAGCCATTACTTCGTCAAGTCCTGGACCACTCATCTTTCCAAGCAGTGCAACACGAAGAGGTTGTCCGATCTTTCCAAAACCTATCTCCATCTCATTTACAACACTCTCCATAAGGTGGTGGTAATCACTTGGAAGACGAAGCTCATCTGAAGCACCGACTTTCGCTCCAAAAGCATTTATAATAGCTACTGAATCAGTTTTAAAAGCTTTTTTAACAGCTTTTTCATCATAAGAAGTTGGTGTTGCAAGTATCTCTCGTGCGAGTTCTGCCATCTCTTTTAAAGTTTTAGCACGCTCTTTAATAGCATCTAAAAGAATCTCTTTTTTGTCATGAGAAGTTAGCACTAAATCGTATTGTGTAAGAAGCTGAGCCAACTCATCGTTTGAGGTGTTTTTGATGTAGTGGGCGTTTAACCAGTCAAGCTTTTCTGTATTATAAATAGATGCTGATTTGTTTATATCTTTTGGATTGAAAAGCTCAATCATCTCATCCATTGAAAAGATCTCTTGATCTCCATGACTCCATCCAAGACGAACCAAAAAGTTTAGAAGTGCCTCGGGAGTGTAACCCATCTCTTTATAAGCCATAACATCTGTAGCTCCGTCACGCTTGGAGAGTTTTTTCCCAGCAGAGTTATGAATCATAGGAACATGGTAAAACATCGGAACATCAAATCCAAGAGCTTCATATATAACTATCTGTTTTGGTGTGTTTGAGAGATGGTCATCTCCACGGATAACTTCATTTATGCCCATTAAATGGTCGTCAATTGCTACTACAAAGTTGTAAGTTGGTGCACCGTCAGCTCTTGCAATTACAAAATCATCTAAGATATCTTGTGCTTGAAAACTTACATTACCTTTTACACCATCTTTAACTAAAATTTCCCCAGTCAGAGGTGATTTTATACGAATAACCGGCTCAACACCAACAGGTGGAGTTCCATTAAAATCACGATATTTTCCATTATACTTGGTACGTTCTTTATTTGCCATTTGAGTCTCACGAAGCTTCGAGAGTTCCTCTTTTGACATATAGCATTTGTAGGCTTTGCCTTCATCTAAAAGTTGTTTGATATATTTTGCATAAATCTCATCTCTTTGAGACTGGTAAGTTATCTCGCCATTATGTTTTAAACCTAACCACTCAAACGCTTTTAAGATAGCATCAGTAGCTTCCTGTGAGTTTCTTGCTTTATCTGTATCTTCGATGCGAAGAAGAAACTCTCCAGCATTTTTTTTAGCCCAAAGGTACGAAAAAAGAGCAGTTCTTAAACCACCAATATGAAGATAGCCAGTAGGGCTAGGAGCAAAACGAGTAACAACCATGAAAAAGCCTTTTATTTTAATAGTCGAATTTTAGGCAAATATTTGTTAAAGATGGGTAAAACTTTTTAATTTAAATTTTTCAATATAGTCTTCGAAAAATATTATTATTATAATTATTATGATAAAATAAATAAAATTCAAATCATTATTTTATGAAACGGAGTTTACAAATTTGAAAGTATTAGTTGTAGATGACTCAAAGCTTGCAAGATTATCATTAATAAAAACGGTGAGAAATGTTGAACCAGCTACAGAGTTTTTTGAAGCAGAAAATGGGCTTATAGCTATAGAAGTATTTAAAAAAGAGAAACCTCGTGTAGTATTTTTAGATCTTACTATGCCTGTAATGGATGGTTATGAAGCTTTGGCCGAGATTATTAAGATAGACTCAGACGCTCAAGTTATAGTTGTTAGTGCAGACATACAACCTATAGCTAGAAAAAGAGTTTTAAACATGGGTGCTAAAAACATGTGTCCTAAACCAATAAATGATGAAAAAATGCAAAACATTTTCATAAATGATTTAATCATATGAGAAGGTAGTTGGTTTTTGAAAAGTATAAATTTTAACGAAGATCAAATAGACGCTTTAAGAGAGTTTATAAATATTTCAATCGGTCAGGCAACTTCTCATGTAGCTGAACTTCTAGATGCTTTTGGTACTATGCATATACCTCAAATATCTATTAAAGATATGAGTGAATTGAATCAAGTTATTATTGATAATATAGATAAAGCCTCAAATTATTATGTGATGAAACAGCTCTTTTCCGGTAAATTTGGTGGAGAGTGTTTATTTATTATAAGTGAAGATTCAGCAAATAACTTGGGAGCACACTTATATGATATAAAAGAGCCTTTGCAAGATGATATCACTGATGCTGTTATGGAGCTTACTAATATTGTGACATCTTCTATTATAAGTCGTTTGACAGAGGAGTTAGATGTTCAAGTTCAGTTTTTTGCTCCAACGTCTAATTTTTTAAATGCATCTAATATTATAGATAATGATGAAATCACAAATTATTCAAAAATTATAGTAGTCAGTACAGAGTTAGAGTTTAGAGACTATAGTATATGTGCAAATATTTTTATACTTACAAAAGATGAAGCCATTACCAGTCTAAGAGATTTGATAGACAAAAAAATAGAAGAGTTGTATTTATAATGGAAGCCTTGCAGTGTCCTGAGATTTTGTTAAACTCTCTGGAAAACGGTCATTTTGTAATAGATGAAAACTTTACAGTAACTTATTGGAATAGATGGTTAAGTGTAAGTACTCAGATAACAAGTGAAGAGATTATAGGAAGAAGTCTTCAAGAGTTCTACCCTGATATTAATTACAAAATTCTGTTGCGTAAAATAAGAACAGCACTTAGATTAAAGACACCTACTTTTTATGACTCAAACTCCAAGACTACTTTTATACCAATCATACGCAATAAAATTACTAAAACAGCATTGAAATTAATGCAGCAGCAAGTCACTATTTCACCTTATATAGCATCTGAAAATAAGGTTATGGTTTCTGTTTACAATATCAGTGAACTTCATGAGATAAAACTTTCACTTCAAAAGAAAATAGAAAAAGTAAATGAGTTAAATAAAATACTTGAAGATGACAAAGAAATTATTGATAAAAATATCATGATAATGAAAACTACTATAGACGGAACTATTATAGATGCAAGTAATTTGTTTTGTGAATTTTTTGGATATAAAAAAAGTGAGCTCGTCGGAAAAACATCTTCTATTTTAAAAGCAGGAAATATACCTGAGTTAGTATATGAAAAACCTTGGACCGGTGAAATTGAAAACATAACTTCAAGTGGTGAGAGCAGATGGGTTCAGGCTAGAATAACACCTATCATAAATGATGATGGGGAATTAATAGAGATTAATACGGTTTATCAAGACATAACAAATAAAAAACTTCTAGAAGAACTTTATATTACAGATACTTTAACACAAATATATAACCGTACTTATTTTGATAAGCTGATGACTTCTATAGCTCTTTACCAAAGAAAAGCTGATACTAATTTTGTCATTTTGATTGCAGATATTGACCATTTTAAAGTTATTAATGACACTTATGGTCATCAAGTAGGGGATGAAGCACTTAAAGAGGTAGCAAAAACTCTCAAAGATACGCTCAGGGATGATGATATTGTTGCTAGATGGGGTGGAGAAGAGTTTGTTGTTATGCTTAAAGATATCGATTTGAAAGAAGCTCAAAGTATAGCTGAGAAGTTAAGAGCTAAAATAGAGAAAACAAAAGTACAAAATACTATTAATATCACAACATCAATCGGTTTAACAAAATATTATGTTGGAGAAGATACTAAGCTTACTTTTAAAAGAGCTGATAATGCTCTTTATGAAGCAAAAAAAACCGGCAGAAACAGAGTTGTCACAGAGCTATAGGATTGTTTTAGGCAATTATTGGCTAAAAAGAGGTAAAATGCTTTTTTAATTTTATAGGATAATTAATGTACAAAATATTTTTAACCATTATGCTTGTAGCTACACTAAATGCCGAGATTGTTGATGGTGTGGCAGTTGTTGTTAAAGGGAATGCCATAACTCTTTATGACATTAAAAAAGAGATGCAGACTTCAAAAATAGATGCTGAGTCCGCTACAAATGTTTTAATCAGAAAAGCTCTTGAAAAACAAGAAATTGATGATAGAAAGATATCTGTTAGTAGTGCTGAAGTCTATGATGACATCAAAAAAACAGCGGCTAGAAATAACCTGAATGTAAGTGAGTTTTACGAAGCTGTTAGAAATTCAAGCGGTTTAACATCAGAGGAGTTAAAAGGGAAGATAAAAGAGAAACTGCTTTCTCAAAAACTTTACGCTGCTATTGCTTATAGTGGAGTAACAGAACCGACTGATGATGAAATAAGAGCATATTTTGAAACACATAAAGATTCGTTTGCTCATCCAAGCGGATTTAAAGTTGTGATATATCAATCAAAAAATAAACAAAAACTTCAAGAAAAAATTGATAATCCAATGTTCTACTCGCCAGATATTTCCAGCAACGAGCAAGACCTTCCTTATGATAGAATCTCCCCTGAGTTAGCAACTATGTTAGAAAAAACTCCACTAAGTACCTTTACGGCTGCTGTTCCTGATGGTAAAGGCGCTTATATGAGCTTTTACATAAAAGAGATAAGGTCAGCTAAAGAGACTGGACTAGAGAGTGTTAGAAACAAGATTATGAGTATGATAGCTGCTGAAGAGAGAGAACAAGTTCTTAGTGACTACTTCGCAAGACTCCGTCATAATGCTGATATAAAGATGATTAGAAATGTTAAGTGATGAAAACTTTATAAATATAGCCCTTGAACTTGCAACAGCTTCAAAGTGTGTGTCTAAGCAGGTTGGTGCAGTTATTGTAAAAGATGGTCGCATCTTAAGTACAGGATACAACGGTACTCCTGCAGGATTTACAAACTGTTGTGATTACTGGGATGGTAAGTATACCCATGAGCACCATGAATGGTCCAAGACTTACGAGATACATGCAGAAATGAATGCTATCATCTGGGCTGCAAGAAAAGGCATCTCTATAGAGGGAGCTTCAATTTTTGTAACACTAGAGCCTTGTAGTGAGTGCAGTAAGAACCTTATTGCAAGTGGTATAAAAAGAATAGTCTATGCAAAAGAGTATGAGCACACCCACTCAGATACAATTTCAAAATTTATTAAAGACAACGGCGTGAGTATAGAAAAGCTTACTCCCAAGATATAGGAGCAAGAGATGCCAGAGGTTCAAGATAAAGAACAAGCAGAGTTAGAAGCAGAAATCGGTAGACATATGATGCAGCCGGAAAATTATGGCAAGCTTGAAGATGCGGATGGTATAGGTATTGGTGTTGATAATGCGACAAAAACTTATGTGATTATGTACATTAAAAGAGACAGCAGTCATATTCTTGATGTGAAGTTTGCTACAAACTCTGCAACTCAAGATGCGGCTACTCTTGGCTCACTCCTTACAGAGATGATAAAAGGTGATGAGATAGTAAATGTTCTTATAACGGTTCTTGGACTAGAGCAAGATCTTCAAGAAGCTTACGCAAATATAGCACCGCCAAAGGTAGATACAACTAAACCAGAAGGCGAGCAGGTAGAGCATATCTCAACAGATCATCAAGACAGTGCTAATATGGTACTGACTGCTTTTAGAGCTGCTATGCGTCACTTCGACCGCAAGCAAGAGGGTATAGAAGAGGAACACTTTGAGATGAGTATAGCAAAGACTTGTCCATACTCAAGTGGTGACTGTAAGTTTGTAGAAAAAGTTAAAGAGAGTTAACTCTTTAACTAGCTAGAAATTTAGCAATTATAGAAGTAGGTCTTCCTATGATTGCTTGTCCCTCTTTAAAAATCACAGGTCTCTCAATAAGTTTTGGATTTGTAACCATAGCATCTACAAGCGCATCATAATCATCTGTATCTTTTAGGTTTAACTCTATATATAGATCTTCTTTAGTTCTCATAAGCTCTCTTGGATTCATCCCAAGCATAGTAAGTGCAGTTGTAATCTCATCTTTGCTGGGAGTAGTCTCGAGATATTTTACTACCTCTGTTTCACATCCACTCTCTTCTAAAATAGATAGTGCCGCGCATGATTTTGAACATCTAGGGTTGTGCCAAATAGTTACCTGAATCATATATATTCCTTTTTTCTTCGTATTTTACACTATAATTATTATAAGAAAATAATGAGGCCAATTATGAGATACGATAATGTTTATAAAAAACTTGCTGATTTTGGAAGAGACCTGCTTAATGACACCTCTTATGAAAAAGGTTTACCTAGAATAGCCAAGTATGCAAAAGAGGTTATTGGAGCGCATAGATGTTCTATCTTTATAAACGATTTGCAAAAAGGTGAACTATGGACGCCTTTATCAGATGGCATAGAGAAAATTATAATTCCCTCAGATAAAGGTCTCGTCGGACACACTATAAGAGTGAAAGAACCGCTTATAGAAAATAATCCTTACTCAAATCCTCACTTTCTTTCAGATATAGATAAAGAGAGCGGTTATGTGACTAAAAATATAGTAACAGCACCAGTCTTTAACTCACAAAGAGAGATAATAGGTGTTATTCAACTTTTAAACAAAGAGGAAGGTTTTGATAAAGAAGATTTAAAATTTATGATATTTTTTGCTCACTACGTTAGCGGATATTTGGAATTGATGAATCTTTGGTTGAGAGAAGATTCAAAAAACAAGTAGAGCTAAACTTAAGAGAGATGACCTGTTTATATATTTAAGTAAAACGTATTTCGTTATAATAACCCACAAGGAGTAAGAAATGAAATTAATATTTTTAATGATCATGTTAACAACAATGCTTTTTTCAAGTGAAAAACAGATTATAGTCGGGAGTTTTTTACAAGAGAAGTATGCTTTAAATAGTCTGGTAAAACTAAATAACCACATACTAAGTGATGACAGACTAGCAGGACTTATAAACAAAAATTCTATAGAAGTAGAGCTTAAAAAGATAGGGCAGTATCACACCATATCTTTATATCCATTCAATAGTTATGTACAGCTGCTTAGAACTCTTAGAGCACTTGAGGTGTACTATGATGATGCGTATGTGTTAGACAGCGGAGAGAAGCTAACTATAACTCAGGTAGTTAGTAAAAAAGTAGCCGAAGAATCAGTACAGCCAGTTAAAGTTGAAATTGAAAAACCAAAAGAAGTTACAAAACCAAAAGAAACAGTAGAAAAAAAAGAAGTAACAGAAAAAAGAGATAATTTTGTAGAAGTGAAAAAAGATACACAAGTTCAAAAGATACAAAAAGAGGAGCAAGAAAAAGATTATATCTTTGAGATAGTTTTAGTTCTGTTAGTTTTACTCGGAGTGGGATTTATTATTTTTAAAACATCTAAAGGAAAGAAAAAGGACATAGAGGAATAAAAGATGATTAGATAATAACATACTTTTTAAAGGGTGTGAGAGATGAAAGAAAAAGCATGGTTAAGTAGAGAGCTGAAAAACGGTAAGGTTATGTGTGAAGCATGTTCACAAGCATGTGTCCTTAGTGAGGGTGAATATGGTATATGTGGAGTTAGAAGAGTAGAAAACGGTGAACTAAGACTACTTGTATATGGACTTGCTGCAGCTCTAAATGTTGATCCTGTAGAGAAAAAACCAATGTTTCATTTTCTGCCAAAAACAAGAGCCTTTTCACTTGGAACTATTGGCTGTAACTTCTCTTGTAAGTTTTGCCAAAACCATGATATTTCTCAGTATCCAAAAGAACATCATCATGAGATTTTAGGTCAGGAACTTCCACCAAAGCGTATAGTTGAGTTAGCTACTGAGAATGGCTGTGACTCAATCGCGTACACCTACAACGAACCAATCGTCTTCTTTGAATATACCTATGATACAGCAAAACTAGCCCATGAAAAAGGGCTTAAAAACATCTATGTGACAAGTGGTTATGAGACACATAAAGCAATAGATTTGCTTGAGCCTTATATAGATGGTATGAACATAGATATAAAATCTTTTTCAGATGAGTTTTACAAAGAGATTTGTGGAGCAAGACTAAAACCAGTTCTTGAAGCTGTAAAGTACGCCTATGAAAAGGGGATATGGATAGAGATAACTACGCTGCTTATTCCTGGTAAAAATGATTCTGATGAAGAGATTCGCTCTATTGCAAGGTTTATCGCACGTATTGATAGCTCTATACCTTGGCATCTATCAGCTTTTCACCCGACGTATAAGATGCTCGATGTATCTCGTACACCTGAATCAACACTACTTCGTGCATACAAAATAGGTCAGGAAGAGGGGCTGAAATATCTATATGTAGGAAATGTTGACAACAAAGACTTTGAATCTACATACTGCCCAAGCTGTAAAAAAAGAGTTATAGATAGAAGTGGAAATATAGGTCAGTTTGTGACAAACGAACTTGATGAAAATGGAGTCTGTCCTTATTGTAGTTATGAATTAGAAGGAGTATGGAAATAAATTAGATATCTTTGGTAAAGTCAAATCTATAGAGCATTATGGATTTACATTTCTTTCATTATATAATAAGATGTAATCTTGACTTTATTATTATTTATTTGGTATTATTAGTTATTGTTACTAAGCTCTTTAGTGCTCTAAATATGAGGTATGCAAGATGAAGCGATTACTTTTATTATTATTTCTAATAACTTTATCACTTCTTGCAAGCACTTCTACAGTAATGAAGTTTCAAGTAGATGGTGCTATAGGACCTGCAACTAGTAGCTACTTAAAAGAGGGGATGGCATCGGCACTCTCTTATGATGTTGAGATGATACTTATAGAGTTAGATACTCCAGGAGGTCTCTCTAGCTCTGTGAGAGAGATGATTCAAGAAATTGTAAACTCTTCCATCCCAGTAGTTACTTATGTCTACCCTAAGGGTGCAAAAGCAGTAAGTGCTGGTATTGATCTTTTATATGCATCTCATATAGCAGCAATGGCACCTGGAACTAATCTCAGCGTAGCTACTCCTGTTAGTATTATGCCCAGACAAAAGATGGTTTACTCAAACAGTATTGATATCTCTACTTTAGACAAAAAAGCTATAAATGACCGTAATATCTCTTGGGCAATAGAAGCAGTAAAAGATGCAAAGAGATTATCGGCTGAAGATGCTTTAAGTTCAGGTGTGATTGATCTGATAGCCTTTAATACAAGTGATTTGCTTAGTAAACTTCATGGCAAGGTCATTAAAGTCTCTAACAGTAGTGTCACCCTTAATACTAAAGATGTCAATATAATCAACTACGAAGCGAATTTTAAAATGGGTTTTCTATCAGTCATTACAAATCCAAACATGGCATATATATTTTTACTTATCGCGATATATGGAATCTTCTATGAGTTGATGAATCCAGGCTCTATCTTTCCGGGAGTTATCGGTGGAATATCTGCTGTAATAGCACTATATGCCATAATCATCATACCTTTTAACCATGCAGGTCTAGTGCTCATAATCTTAGGTATTGCATTTATAGTCGCAGAAATCTTTATAACGGGATTTGGAGTGCTTGGCATCGGAGGAGTAATATCCTTCGCCTTTGGTTCATTACTACTTTTTGATGCAGATACTTTAGGTAGTAGTGTTTCAATACCGCTAATCTTGGCATTTACAATAGTCAGTCTTGCATTTTTTGTCTTAGTAATCAGACTCTTTATGAGTTCGCGCTCTGCAAAAATAGTCTCAGGGGTAGAAGACCTCATAGGAGCGATTGCCCAGGTTACAGAGGCTGAGGGTGATACCTACCATGTTTATTGCCAAGGAGAAGCTTGGAGTGCAAAAAGTGATACAGAGTTAAGTGTTGGACAGAAAGTTGAAGTTGTGAAACTATTGGGTCTTACACTTGAAGTTAAACCAATTAAGGAGTAAAAGATGCAGTTTGATACACCAGCTTTAGGAATTTATATAGTAGTTTTTGTAATTGCTTTTCTTGCGATGGCGATTCGAATTTTGCGAGAGTACGAACGTGGTGTTGTTTTTACACTAGGACGTTTTACAGCTGTTAAAGGACCGGGACTAATCATACTTATTCCATTTATCCAACAGATGGTTAGAGTTGATCTGAGAATTATTGTTCTTGATGTACCGACTCAGGATGTTATCTCTCATGATAATGTCTCAGTTCATGTAAATGCGGTAGTATATTTTCGTGTGCTAGACCCTCAAAAAGCCATTATTCAAGTAGAAGATTTTTACAATGCCACAAGCCAACTCGCTCAAACAACTCTTCGTTCAGTTCTTGGCGGACATGAACTCGATGAGATGTTAGCAGAGCGTGAGAGACTTAACTCTGATATTCAAGAGATACTTGATAAGCAGACAGATTCATGGGGTATAAAGATATCAAATGTTGAGATTAAGCATATTGATTTAGATGAAAGTATGGTTCGTGCAATTGCTAAACAGGCTGAGGCAGAACGTGAACGCCGTGCGAAAGTCATCAATGCAAAAGGTGAACTAGAAGCTAGCCAAAACCTTCTAGAAGCTGCTCAAAAACTATCTCAAAATGACTTGGGAATACAGTTGCGTTATCTTCAGACTATGAGCGACATATCTAACGATAAAACAAATACACTGATTTTTCCATTTCCAACGGAATTAGGAAAGTTTTTAAAAACTAATTCTAAAGAGTAAAAACTCATACTCTTTGGATATGCATCTTATATTTGAGACATAAAAAATATTGTATGATTACTTATAAGAAATAATATAGAGGTGTATAATGATTCATGAGTTGACAAACCCTGTAACAAAAACCTTAGTGACACATCTCAGAGATCAAAGACAAGACGCAGTTCGTTTTAGACACACGATAGCCGAACTTACAAAACAGCTTGTTTATGAAGCACTTCATGACTTTGCTCTCTTAGATAAGAGTATAACAACATGGACGGGAGAGTTAAGTTGTAAAACTATAGATGAAGAGAGTATTATTGTAGTTACGGTTTTAAGAGCTGGAATGCCGATGCTTGAGAGTGTTATGGAACTTTTACCTGAGGCTCAGGCAGGATTTTTAGCTATGAAAAGAGATGAAACTACACATGAAAGTGTTCTTTATTATGATAGACTCCCTAATTGTAAAGATAAGACAATACTCTTGGTAGACCCAATGGTAGCTACTGGTGGTTCGATGATAGATGCACTTAAACTTATAAAATCAAGAGAACCATCTAGAATAATAACACTAAATATTATAGGCTCTCCGGAGGGGCTAAAGGTAGTCAAATCAGCTTATCCTGATGTTGATATTTATATTGCTCAGATTGATGAAAAACTAAATGATGATAAGTACATAATACCGGGTCTCGGAGATGCTGGTGACAGATCATACAATACGGTAGGATAATGAGAATAAACTTAAAAGAAAAAAGTTCAAAAGATATATTGGAGTGGTTTGAAAGTCATGAGCTTAGAGCTACAGAGATTGTAGAGTTGGAAGTTTTAGCAGATGATGTAGAGCGTATTGGTTATAAAGGTTTTGTCGACTTGGCACAAATCTTTTTTATGAAGATGCTGACTCCAATTGAAAATGACAGTGAAAGCTTGACTCTGAGATTTCAGAAGTTAAACCTTGAAACATCTTTTCATAAAGCTGATAAAAGCAGTGAAAAGTATGGAGTGGGTAGTGAGTTTTTCACTATTGATAAAACAGCTCAGTTTAGTTTTTTATACCACTATAGACAAGCATTGAAGTTTATAAATATAGAAAACAAAAAAAGAATTTTAAACCTTGGTGTAAATAGGGGTGATGAGTTTAGAGTAATAAAAGAATTATTATCCGAAGATGAGTTTATGGCAAAAGAGTTTGTAGGCATAGATTACTCAGCATCTGCTATCGAGTATGCAAAAAAAGATTTTCCAAGTCCAAATGTAGACTTTAGATGCCATGATATAAATGCACTAGATGAGTTGGGATTAGGAGAGTTTGATCTTATCATTTCTATAGGAACTTTGCAAAGCACAAACATAAACTTCAACACCACCTTTATGTCTCTTTATCAAAATCATTTGGAAAAAGGTGGGTCTGTGATACTTGGGTTTCCAAACTGTAGATGGATTGACGGAGAGATGATATATGGTGCAAAAGCACCAAATTATGCATTTTCTGAGATGAGTCTGGTTTTAAAAGATATTCATTTTTGTAAAAAATATCTTCAACAAAAGAAGTACAGAGTTACTATAACAGGAAAAGACTATCTTTTCCTAACAGCTAGAAAGATTACTCAGTAGGCTGTGTACGAGCCAATACAACTCTATTTTTACCATGTTGTTTTGCTTCATACATAGCTTTGTCCGCTCTTGAAATAACAGTGTCTATAGTATCGTACTTATTACAAGAGGTAAGTCCAAAGCTTGCTGTTAGACTATAACCTATAGCTTTTTTGAGTATTGCATCTTTTTCTATAGATTCTCTTATCTTTTGAGTGATAGAATGAGCATCGTTTATATGTGTATCTATAAATGCGATAACAAACTCTTCTCCACCCCATCTTGCAATAAGATCTGTCTTTCTTATGCCATTATTTAGTATTTTTGCAGTTTGTACTAAAACATCATCACCTATCTGATGCCCAAGTTCATCGTTAATAGTCTTGAAGTCATCTATATCGATAAAGACTAGACAAATAGGTCTTTCATCCCTTTTTTGTAAAGCTAAAAACTGCTTAAACTGTTTGTCAAAGTTATGTCTGTTTGGTATTTGTGTAAGTGAATCAAAGTCTGCTAGCCTTTCTAACTTTTGATGGTAGTTTCTCAAAATAATCATAATGATAATAGAAAATATTAATGTAAAAGATAAAGAAAGGCCAAGGTTTATGTAAAAAACCTCTTTAGCTTCTTTTGAAAAGTCATTTAATTTTGCTTCTACTATCAGATAAATGTCTAGTTCAGGGATATACTTAGTTTTAACTATGTACTTTTCGCCATTTTTTTCATACTCAATTATATCTGTATTTTTATCTATTATTTTATCTTTATATGCTTTTAATTCTTGCATTTCATCTATATGTTTAGGAGTGATTTTGTCTTGCTTGGTAAGGACAACATTCCCATTTTTATCTAAAAAGTAAACATTTAGACGGTAGTCTTTTTTAAACGTACGTAGCATCTCATCAATATATGAGATCTCGATTCCAATGCCTGTTACACCTATAAAATTATAGTTGTTATCGTATATCTTAAAGTTGATAAACATGATAAGAGAATTTGTAAAGTTTTCATTAAAGTCCAGATTTATTTCATGACTTTTTGGAATATCTTTAAACTCAAAATACCATTTATTAGTAGGATTTTCTTTTTTTATTTCTTCTAAAAAGCCGTTGTGAGTATAGTACTTTTTACTCTTTTGTGAGACTAAAAATGCTGTTAGCATCTCATACTTATTTTTGATACTATCTAAATATTTTGCTATCTTGTGGGTACTTTTCTCATCATGAAGTAACCAATCTTTTAAAAATGTATCATGTGCCATCATGGAGCTGACTAAGTAAGGCTCTATAAGATGTTTTTGAATCTCAGTATAGATGTTGTCAATAGAGAGAGGAAGAGATTGAGTTTTTAGATGTATTTGAGTAGATTTAAGAGAAACCATGTAGTTTGCTGTAGAAATTATAACAGAAAGCATAAGCAGTAAAGTTGTAATAATTATAATAATTTTATAGTTTGATTTCATAATAGCCCTTAAATATATTAAAAAGAATTATAGCTTAATTACAATATCCACTTCTTAATCCAGATACTTAAAACATAAAGTCCCCATATGTGCTGTTTAAATCCACCTGTAGATGCACTACTTATCAGTTCATCTAACTCTTTAGTTTTAAACATTCCAGTTTGAGAATTTACCTCTTTGATAAGCCCTAATCTTTTAGAGTCTATTAAGTACTCCATGTAAGGGTTTGAAAAGCCTTTTTTCTTTCTGTTTAGAATTTTCTCATCTAGATGCGGTTTCATTATCTCTTTTAGCAGTGACTTTGTGACTCGATCTTCATAACGGAGTTTTGGGTCAATGCTAAAGACTGCAGATGCAAGTTTGTGGTCTAAAAATGGTGTGCGTGATTCTATAGAATGAGCCATAGAAGTGCGGTCTAATTTTGTCAAGAAATGTTCAGCTTGAAAAATGTTTAGGTCTATGTAGCTATACCAGATGCTCTCATCTGTGTGAGGGGATGCTTCAAACCTATCTCTATAGTTTTTTAAGTATTTTAGGGCTTGATTGTCTTTTACATTTTTCTTCATAAGAGCATTCTTTTGCAGGTCTGTAAAAGTCTCTCCAGAGGTGCGAAAGAGCAGAGTGTCATCGAAGATTCTTTTGTAGTATTCCCACTCTCTGTTTTGTGAGTAGTTTGAACGGAAATATTTTTTTAGCCAGTTTTTGTTTGAGAGTTTTGACATTTGCTCTATGTCTAAAAACTCGAAGTATTGTCTGTAACCAAGAAAAAGCTCATCACTTCCTTCTCCACTTAGAACTACTTTATACCCATCTTGTTTGATTCTATCAAATAATAAATATAGAGGTACAGATGCAGGGTCATTCAGCGGTTCATCTAATGTGTTGAGAACTTTATCACTTGCATCTATAAAGTCATTTTGTGATATCTCAACATCTATGTTGCTTAAACACAAAAAGTCAGCTGTCTCTTTTGCATTTGCTCTTTCATCATACTTTGAGAAATTTTTATAGCCAAGCGTATATGTTTGAAGATTTATGCCTTGAAGTTTAGCGTAAGCGTTTATAGTCGCACTATCTATTCCTCCAGAGAGTAGAGATGCCATAGGCTGGTCTGCATCTAGGCGTATAGCTATAGACTCTTGGAGTATGTTTTGCAAAATATGAAGTGCTTCATCTCTGTCTATTATGATATTTGGTTTTGCATCTAGGAGGTCAAAATATCTTTTTACTTCATAGCTTCCATTTTTTAAAACCAAATACTCTCCAGCTGCAAGTTTATTTATTCCTTTAAAAAAAGTGTGAGGCGGAGTCGGTGCTAAAAAGGATAGATAACTCATAAGAGCATCTTCATTCATCTGGGTTTTGCTTAGAAATGGAGTCAGTGCTTTTATCTCAGATGCAAAGATGAAACTGTCTGTTTGCATAAAAAAAAGAGGTTTTTTACCAAGTCTGTCTCGAAAGAGATATAGTGTCTCAGCATCCATCAATGCAATGGCAAACATACCGCGTAGATGTAAAACAAAGTCTACTCCCCACTTTAGATATGCAGCAATGATGACTTCACTGTCACTTTGCGTTTTAAATTCAAACTCAGATGCCAACTCTTTTTTTAACTCTTTGAAGTTATATATTTCTCCATTGAAAGAGAGTAGAATATTTTTATATTTTATAGGTTGATGTGAACGAACGTTCTGATCTAAGATGCTAAGTCTCTGATGGGCGAAAAATAGATTATTACTTTGTGTGATACCACAATAGTCTGGTCCTCTGTGAGAGAGTGTAGCGAGGGCTCTTTTTGCTTTTTTCTCGTCATACTCTCCGATTATTCCAAAAATCGCACACATTATTTGAAGAACCCTACTGTGATATCATTTTTCATATAATCATCTTTTATTTTTATATTAGTTACTCCGATTTTCGAAGCTATATTCTTTATCTGAGATGTTGTGAGATAGTTATATGTTTCACTTCTCTTTGAGCCATGTAAAATGTTGAAGATAAATCCATTTTGAGAGGCTTCGTAGCAGTTTCTCATAAAGAGATGAGTCTCAAAACTCTGTAGTACATTCATCGCACCACTACATATATAGTAAGAAGCAGTGGGAAGTTCATCTTTACATATGTCTGCTATAAGGATTTCACAGCCAGTTTGCTCAGATGCTATGGAGTACATATCTACAACAGAGTCTATGCCTATATAGTGTTTAGGTAACTTTTTTTTCTTTTGAGCATATAGGTAAAAGTCTCCAAATCCACATCCTGCATCTACTATGCTAAATGTTTCTATATTGGATGGTAGCATCTGCATAATAGCGTCAAATCTGGTAAATTGAGACTCTTTTGAATTCCAGTTTACACCCTTGGCTGTCACTCCATGCTTCTCTATTGCTGATGTGTAAAATTTCTCACTATCAATGCGTGGCATCGCAAACCCTTTTATATTAGTGTATTATAATTCATTTTATAAGTAAAGACAAATAAAGTATGGAATATAATGGAATCTAATAATAACTTATTTTGGGGACAAAATGAATTTCTTAAATAAATTTTCTATCAAATTCAAGACTTATATGCTCGTTGGATTGAGTGTGTTAGTAGCCATCACTCTTTCTATTGTATCTAATAGTGGATTAAATATTATTCAGTCTCAGATAGATGAACTTATTTGTGCAAATAATATAGAAAGATATGCATATAGGGCAATTTTAGAAGATAAAAACTACCTTTTAAATGCTAACGGTTCTTTAGTGAATCGTGAGTATGCAAAAGAGGCTTTCATCAAGTCTCAACGAGCAGTGGAGAATATATATAAGACGCTTGATAAGATGAATGGGGACTCAACTAAAGCGATAATAAATGCAATAAAAGAGTATGATGTAAATTACAAAAGAGGAATATATCTGCTTAAAGGGCTTGACAAAGAGAGCAAGATACTTCAAAAAGAAGGTGATAATATTACCTTTGAGATTCAGCAATATGTTGAAGCAAAGAGAGCTGATATAAAATTAGAACTATCTCAAAATACTATCGAAAAAATAAACACCGGATCAAATATTTGGCACTATACATATGTGATTCGTGCTGATGAAAAGCGTTATCTACTATCTCAAGATGCTAAACTACTTAATAAATTTAAGCAAAACTACACTTTTATGATGAGTGAATTAGAACGTCTTAAAACTATGTCTGATACAGTATTTGAGCATGAAAAAATAGCTATGTTTTTTGCCTCTGCAAAAAACTATGAAAAAGCCATATACAAGTGGATTGAGTATAACAAAGAACATGTAACAGTTGTTATACCAAATACAAACAAGTTAAGCTCTATTATAATCCAAGAATCGCTTAGCATCAGAAACAACTCTTTGATAGATATCTATGAAAAACGCGAACTTATAGTCGGTGTTCTTATTGTAGTGACTTTTTTAACGGTTCTGTTTGGTATTGTCTTTGGTGCTCTTATTTCTCGCTCTATTTCTAAAGTCATAAGAAATTTTCAAACGGGTCTTCTCGACTTTTTTAGTTACTTAGATCTTCAAAAAAATAGTGCAAAACAGATTGATGTAGAGAGTAAAGATGAAATTGCTGTTATGGCAAATGTTGTAAATGAGAACATTGTAAAAATAGAAGAAGTGATGGAGAATAAGCTTGCTCAGATGAAAATTAAAGATGAGCATATGCTAAATCAGTCTCGTCTTGCACAGATGGGAGAGATGATTTCTATGATTGCACATCAGTGGAGACAGCCTCTGAGTGTTATCTCTGCTATCTCTATAAATATGCAGATTAAAATTTTTGAGCTAAGAATCTATGACCTTACTACGCAAAAAGGTAGAGAAGAGATGGAAGAATACACTCTAAAAAATCTATATAAAATAAATGAGTTTGTTAAACATCTCTCTAAGACTATAGATGACTTTAGAAACTTCTTTAAACCCGATAAGGTACGAACTTCTTTTAGTCTCCCTGCATTAATAGAAAAAACACTTAATATTGGTGAACATTTATTAGAGACTCAACGCGTAGAGGTAATAAAAAATTATGACACAGATCTCTCTGAGATAAATAGTTTTGAGAATGAGATAATGCAGGTTATCTTAAGTATTCTTAACAATGGGGTTGATGCTTTAATGCAAAACAATATTAAAAAGCCGCGCATTTACATAGATATAAAAGAAAGTAAATCGGGAAGTCAAGTAATATCTATAGAAGATAATGCAGGAGGAATTCCTGATGAAATTATCTCTAAAATTTTTGATCAATACTTTTCAACTAAAGATAAAAATGGAACAGGACTTGGTCTATATATAGCACAAATTATTATTACAGAGCATTGTGATGGTGCTATTAGTGTGCAAAATACAAGTCGTGGAGCATGTTTTAAGATAGAGTTAAAGAATAGTACAAAGAATTAATCCTACACTATAAATTTTTAAGAATACAAGGAATATCAGAAGAGGCTTTTATCTCACAATATTTATCTATCTCAGATTGCATAGTCTCTGAAAATACCTTTATACTGTTGTCTAGTTGTTTTTGTGCTTCATCTACTGCCTGTTGTAAATTCTCTTCAATTTTTTCAAAATGTTTTAAAGTCTTTAAAAAGTATTCTTTATCATTTGTAAGCAGAATAATATCTTCTTTTTTAACCCATTTTCTTAAAGCTTTTCCATTTTTTTGAAATTCAAATATAACACTTTCATTATTCTTTGAGGCGATGTATTTGAGCACATGAAAACTTATAAAAGTAGCAGGTGGCACGGTGTGTTGTTTTTTGATTACATAGTACATGCTATCAGTATATAATAATATTACTAAATTATGTTAGAATAATCACCATAATATAAGGAATTTCAATGAGTCATTTATATAACTTAGCAATTATTGGAGCAGGGCCAGCTGGAATCGCAACTGCAGTTGAAGGCTACCTGCAAGGAATTAGAGATATTGTTTTACTTGAAAAAGATCAAAACCACAACTCTACTATACGTAAGTATTACAAAGATAATAAGAGAGTAGACAAGGACTGGAAAGGTCAAAAAGTTGAACTAGACGGTAGAATTTACTTTGTAGATGGTACAAAAGAAACAACTTTGGATTTTTTTGATGAGATACTAAATAACCATTCTGTCGAGCTACAAACTCATGTAGAAGTCCAATCTATAGAGAAAAAGGATAATATCTTTGAAGTTTTTATGGCAGGTAAAAGTATTAGAGCTAAAAATGTAGTTGTAACGATAGGTAGAATGGGTAAGCCCAACAAGCCTAGTTACAAAATACCTTCTGGCATTAAAAAGAAGATAGGTTATACATTAGATGATTGTTCAGATGGTGAAAAGATTCTTGTAGTAGGTGGTGGAGACAGTGCAGTTGAGTATGCAGTTGATTTAAGTGAGAAGAATGATGTATCGATTTCTTACAGAAGAGAAACTTTTAGACGTGCCAATCCTACCAACCAGACAAACATAGCAAATGCGATAATGCATAAAGAAGTTAGACCAATCCTAGGAACAAACATCGATGGTTTAGAAGATGTTGATGGGAAAGTAAAAGTACTTTTTAATGAGATTGAAGCTGAGATTTTTGATAGAGTGATATACGCAATCGGGGGAACAACTCCAAGTGCTTTTCTTAGCTCATCAGGCATTGAAGAAGCCGATGGAAAACCGGTTCATGATGATAACTATGAGACAAATATAAAAGGTATGTTTGTGGCTGGAGATATTACTCAAGAGTCAGGTGGAAGTATTGCTCTTGGACTTAATCATGGTTATGCCATAGCTTGTTATATTCAAGGTGGAGATCAAATTCTAGCGGATTAGTCTTTTAAAATAGCAGGATCTTTTTCACTCATCACCCCATCAGGAGTGTTTAGTAGCAATTCTATCTCACAACTAAGATATTCAGAGGTTGTGAGTGGAGTAAAGTTTTTATCTTGAAATGCAGACATTTTTGCGTTATGTATAATATCTTCTAAAAGACTTTTTGTAGCTTGTTTAGATGTAAAAGAACCTCTTAACTCTTCTTCTATATAAATATTTATCGTTGTAGCAATCTTTTCATTTAGTAGTGGATGCTCATTTAATAGGGCAGGTTTGTCTATAGTCCTCTTTGCTTCTAAAACTTCTTGTATCGAATCACGAGCAAGTTGTAGTAAAACAGATCTAGACATTCAACTCCTTTTTGAGCTTAAAGTTGTTAATAAGTTTGATAATAATCATAACACTTATAACCTGAAATAGTGCCGCTAAGATAAAGGCATAGTAGTGCAGAGTATCTATGCTAGAAGCGTGATAAGCTAGTGTTGCCATTGCAATAAGAAGTGTTAAAGGCATCGAATGAGAGAGTCCCATAAGGATAGAGTCTATAAGTCCAAGCTCTTTTATAAATACCAGCGAAGCTACAACTCTCATAACAATCATAATAACCGCTATGATTAAAGCTTTTGAAATAAGACCTTCCATAGTAAGTGCATCTAAGTTAAATGAACTTCCAATATGTATGAAAAATATAGGAATTAAAAATCCAAATCCATAAGATGCGAGTTTTTCAGGGAGTTCGTCTTTATGCTCAAAGAAGGTCGGGATAAAGATACCTGCTAAGAATGCTCCAAAGGCAAGTTCTAGGTTTAGATAAAGCATAGCACCGACTAGAAGAAAGAATATTCCCATAGATAATCTGATATCTTGCTCTTGGTTGTCCTCAACTGGCATCAATGCAGTTGAGACTCCAGGAAACCACCAAAAGAGAAGTTCCATGGCACGAAAGAGTAAAAACATAAATAGTAAAAATAGCATCAATGCAAAAATAGTTTTAACAAGTCCCATTCCAAATCCAGAACTTAGAGCTGCGGAGGTAAGTGTTAAAAACCCAATACTTACGACTTCTCCTATGCCCCCAGCGGTCATAGATAGACCAAGCCAAGGAGTCTTGCCATACTCTTTAGACAGAGTTGCAATCAGTCCTACTGAAATAAGAGGAAGAAGTACCATAAAGATTTTTCCAAGGTCAAGATATAAAGATATAGCTATAGAAAAGGCATAAAGAATTATCAGATAGAATGCAACCTTTTTCATAAGGCTTGGAGGTGTTTTTAGAACTTTTTTGAGGTTAATCTCAGTACCCGCAATAAACATCAAATACAAAAATCCAAGTTCAGCAACTATGTCAAAAAGATGCTCAGTGTGTAAAAAACCGATGTATCCTAAAATCGAACCGAGTATAATTTCAATAGGGGTAGTTGGAAGCTTTAAAAGTTTTGCAAAAAACGGAGTAGAGATGATAATGAGTGAAATAGTAATAATTAGAACAACGTTGTCACTCATATACTTTCCTTTATTTTACAGTTTTTGCAACTTTTAGATTTAGAGATTGTAGCATATCTAAATCTTTACTCATAATTCTACCGCTTGTTGTAAGATAATTTCCTATGACAATAGAGTTAGCACCATATTTAAAAATCTCATTTTGTCTATCTCCAAACATTAACTCTCTTCCACCTGCTATCATGATTCTATCTGCATTAGGAATTGTTTCTCTTGTTAGTTTTATAAGTGAAAATGCTTCTTCTATTTCTAATTGATTTGGCTCTAGTTCCAGTGCTTCATTGTGATGATAGAAGTTTATAGGAACAGAAGCTGGATTTAGAGTATTTAGAGCTTCAAGCATAAATACTCTGTCCTCTTCTGTTTCGCCAAGACCAAAGATTCCTCCACTTATAAGAACTAAACCAGCCTTATTTACATTTTGACAAGTCTCATATCTTTCGTCCCATGAATGTGTAGTGCAAATTTTCGGATAAAAATCTTTTGAAGTCTCAAGGTTGTGATTGTAAGCCTTGATGCCAGCATCTTTTAAGATTAAAAGTTGTTCGATTGAAGCAGTTCCATTACACGCTATAAGTCTAAGCTCTGGAACTTCTTTTGTTAAGACTTTAGCAATGGAGCATACAAAGTTTAGTGTTTTGTCATTTAGACCTTTGTCAGCAGTAACTAGACAAAACCCTAGGGCACCATTATCTCTAGCAGCAGTAGCTTCTTTTAAAATATCTTCTATGGCTTTTTGTTTATAACGTTCTATATCAGCTTTATATCTTACGCTTTGTGAACAAAACTTACAGTCTTCGTTACATGTACCGCTATTTATATTGCATATTGAACATAAAAAAATCTCTTTATTCATGATTTTACTCTCTCATATAAAAATTTTTGATGTTTAAAAGTCTTTTCTTTTTTCTCTCTAGTATAGTATGTTACTTCAAAGTTTACATCTGTTACTTCAAGCATAGCACACTCAGAGATAGATTTGTTTCTTGCACACACTTCACCAGGGTTTAAAAAAAGAGTACCATTCTTAAAATCAATTTCAAATTCATGAGTATGACCAAAAAGTACAATATCAGCATCTGGAGCCATATAGTAAGGCATATGCATAAGTTTAAACTTTAAATTTGCAAGTTTAAAGTAGTGAGGCTCTTGAACTAGATTATATTTACCATGATACTGAGCAAGATGAGCGTCATTGTTTCCATAAACCGCGATATATCTAACTCCACACTTCTTAAGCATCTCAAGTATCTCAACTTCTACAATATCTCCTGCATGAACAATAAATTCAGCACCATTTTCTATGAGCAGATTGAGTGCTTCTTTTGCCATTTTGACTTTAGTATGAGTATCTGAAATAATGCCTATTTTCATGACTTACTTAGCTTCTTCTTCGCCTCTTGGTGTACGAGTTTTACACTTTACACATTCGTAAACATCTTTGTTTCGGTAAGTTCTCTCTGCAAGAACTCCCTTACAACCCTTCTCTTTACACTTGATAGTTGTTGGTTCAAACTTAGAGATAAACTTACACTCAGGATAGTTTGTACATCCCCAAAAAGGTCCGCGTCTTGAATTTTTAAGACTTATTTCACCGCCACAATCAGGACACGGTACTTCACTTATTTGACTCTCAACATCTATACTTTTAGTGTTTTTACAATCAGGGTAATTACTACAAGCTAAAAACTGACCATTACGACCATTTTTAACTATCATATCGTTGCCACATTTATCACACTTTTCTTCTGCCGTCTCTTCTTTTTTCTCTACTGCATTACCTTCTTCATCGCACTGCTCTGTATATTTACACTTAGGAAAACCGCTACATGCTATGAAGTTACCAAAACGACCTGAACGAAGTAGTAGTTCATGCTCTCCACATTTCGGACAAGTACGACCTAGTGGTTTTGCAAGTTTAAGAGATACTATTTTCTCTTTACCCTCTGCAACTTGATCCATAAAAGGAAAGTAAAAATCACTTAAAAGTTTTTGCCAGTCAGTTTCACCTTCTGAAATTTCATCAAGTTTTTCTTCCATATTCGCAGTAAAAGAGATATCTACGATGTTGGCAAAGTTCTTTTCAAGCATATCAGTTACAGTAAAAGCTATCTCTGTTGGAATGATTTGCTTTTTTTCAATAGTCACATAAGTACGACCACTAAGAGTAGCTATTGTCGGAGCATAAGTCGATGGACGACCAACACCCTCAGACTCTAACTTTTTAATCAAAGATGCTTCAGAATATCTAGCAGGTGGTTCAGTAAAGTGTTGCTCTGGTTTGATAGTTTGAATCTCAGCTTTATCACCTTCTTTTAGAGTTGGAAGAAGTTTATCTTTGTCTTCTGTTCCCGTTACAGCATAAAAACCATCAAAGATTAGTTTTCTACCACTCGCTCTATACTCATTTTCATTACCCTTAAAGATGATACTTTGTTGCTCAAAGAGCGCATCATTCATTTGACAAGCCATAAATCTTTCATAAATCAGACGGTAAAGTTTAATCTCATCAGCTTTTAAAAAGCTTTGCGCAACTTCGGGAGAGAAGTGAAGCATGGTAGGGCGGATAGCTTCGTGAGCCTCTTGTGCACCTTTAGATTTTTTACCATAAGTTTTTGGTTCCTCTGGCAGATATTTTTTACCATATCTACTTTCGATAATTCCGCGAACTGCGCCAACAGCTTCGGCCGCCATATTTAGTGAGTCAGTTCTCATATATGTAATAACACCCGAAGTACCATCAGGTGTTTTTACACCCTCATAAAGAGCTTGGGCTACCATCATAGTCTTTTTAGGGGTGAAACCTAACTTGCTAGATGCAGTCTGCTGAAGAGTTGAAGTCATAAATGGTGGAGGTGTAGATGTCTTTCTCTGTTTAGTCTCTAATTTTGAAATAATAAATGAATCAGCATTAACACTTTTTGTAATTGCTTCTGCACTTGTTTTATTTTCAATAGATAATTTTGAGAGTTTATCACCTTTATGAGTAATAAGAGTAGCTTCAATGTCTTTTTTAAAAATAGTATCTATAGACCAGTACTCAACAGGAATAAATGCTTTTATCTCTCGCTCACGATCAACTACAAGTTTTAGAGTTGATGATTGAACGCGTCCACCTGAGAGACCTTTTTGAATCTTAGAGCTTAAAAGAGGAGATAGTTTATATCCAACAACACGATCAAGCATCCGACGAGCTTGTTGAGCATTTACCATATTCATATCTATTTTACGAGCAGACTCTAGTGCATGGTTTATAGCAGTTTTTGTAATCTCATGAAAAACAATACGAGGAAGTTCCTCAGGATCTTTTTTAATAGCATGTGCAATATGCCAACCAATAGCTTCACCCTCACGGTCCTCATCGGTCGCGATATAGATAGTATCAGCTTTTTTTGCAAGAGCCTTGATTTCTTTTACAATGGCAGAGTTCTCTTTAGCCACACTGTAAGCTGGAACAAGATGATTAGTTTCTTCTTCTACTGTAATCCCAAAGCGAGATTTTGGTAAATCTCTTATGTGACCTTTAGAAGCTATAACTTCATAGTCTTTGCCTAAGAAGTTCTTGATAGTCCTAGCTTTAGCCGGTGACTCGACGATAATTAAGTTCAAATAGTTTTCCTATATATAGTATAGTGACTTTTTTAGTTTTGGAAGTGTATCAAAAAAAGATTAAATAGTGAAAATATAAAGAATTTACATATTTACTAAAGTTATTTTTTTCACTGCCGATTTAGTCTACATCAAGGCAAGGAAGCCAAGATAAAAAACTTTAAAGAGCGAAAGGCTCTTCCATAAAAAAGGATTTATTATGGGATTTAGAATTAACACAAATATTGGGGCAATGAATGCACATAGAAATGCAGGTCAAAACAATGTTTCTCTTGACAAAAGCTTACAAAGCTTAAGTTCAGGTTTACGTATCAATACAGCGGCAGATGACGCTTCTGGTCTTGCTATTGCTAATCAGCTTAGAGCTCAGTCTACTGGTCTTGGTCAAGCTATTAACAATGCAAATGATGGTATCGGTGTTGCTCAAACAGCTGATGGTGCTCTTGAAGAGTATGAAAATATCATAAACACTGTTAGAACTAAAGCAATTCAAGCTGCTTCTGATGGTCAAAATGCGGATTCTAGAGCTGCTATTCAAAGAGATATTGATAAGCTTCTTGAGGGAGCTCAAAATATTTCTACAACAACTTCATTTAACGGTCAACAACTTCTAGATGGTAGTTACCAAAACAAATCATTTCATATTGGTGCTTATAAAGATGAAACAGTTGATATTAGTATAGCTAGTGCTCAAACTAATGCAATAGGTTCTCACGTAAATAATGAAGCTGCTAATGGTGTAAATGAAGCTCCTTCTCTTAGTGCTGCTGCTTTAGCTTTTGATAATACTTTCTCTATTAATGGTGTTAGAACTGGTATAAGTTCAGTTAGTACAGAAGCAGGAGATAATGCTATAGCTCACTCTGCAGGTTCTGCATGGGCAAAAGCAGCTGCTATTAATAGTATCGAAACTGCAACAGGTGTACGTGCAACTGCTAGTACATATGTAACAGGTGCTGATATTAATGGTGGTAGTATTAAAGCTGGTGATTTAGTTATCAATGGTATAGATATTGGATCTGCTAGCATAGATGTTAGTGATGCTGGTAATGATTTAATGAATGCAATTAACAATAAATCAGAAGAGACAGGGGTAATTGCTACTCATGATGGTGCTAAGCTTGTGCTTACAGCTGAAGATGGTAGTACAATTAACATTAAAACAGCAAATCAATCTCAGGGAGTTACTGGTTTAGGTTTAACTGGTGCTAATGAATATACTGGTACATCAAAAGTTACTGCTGCTACTCTTGAGGCAGGTGATTTAAAAATCAACGGTGTTGATATTGGCGACGTTGAAGTTGCAGAGAATGACAGTACAAATTCTTTAATGGAAGCTATTAATGCTAAATCAGTAGAAACTGGTGTAACTGCTTCTCATGATAATGGTAAAATGGTACTAAGAAGTAGTGAAGAAGTTAGCATTACAACAGCTAACAATTCTGAAGCTGCTACTGGTTTAAAAAGTGATCAAGAGGGAAGAGTAGTTCCTGTAGATGGAGATCAGTTTAATGCTGGTAAAATCACTCTAATTTCTGCTGATGATGTTATTGTTCAAGAAGGAGCTACTGGTTCAGCTGGATTTGCTTCACCATCTTCTTCTTTTGTTGTAAGTTCTAGCAATGCTGTTGATCAGTCTGATGTAACAACTAGAGAAGCTGCAGAGAACACTATTTTAACTATGGATAATGCACTTAAAGATTTAGATAACATTCGTTCAAACATAGGTTCTACTCAGAATCAACTTGAATCAACTGTTCGTAATATTTCTGTTACTCAAGTAAATGTTGCAGCAGCTGAATCTCAGATTCGTGATGTTGACTTTGCATCTGAGTCTGCTAACTTTGCAAAACACAATATTTTAGCTCAGTCTGGTTCATATGCTATGAGTCAAGCTAATGCTGTTCAGCAAAATGTAATGAGACTTTTACAGTAGTAAACTTTCTTATCTTTTTGGCACCAAAGATTTCTTCTTTGGTGTCTTCTTCCTCCTCATATTTTAAACTTCAACTAATTTTTTTAAAAAAACTTGGCATACATTTTGCTTTAATTCATAAAACATCCAAAAAAAGGATTTATTATGGGTTTTAGAATTAACACAAACATTGCGGCAATGAATGCCCACCGGAATTCATCACGAACAAATGCAAACTTAGATAAAAGTTTACAAAGTTTAAGTTCTGGCTTACGTATTAATACAGCAGCAGATGATGCCTCTGGTCTTGCTATTGCCAATAGCCTTCGTGCCCAAGCTTCTGGATTAGGTCAAGCGATTAACAACGCTAATGATGGTATTGGTGTTACTCAAACCGCCGATGGTGCTCTTGAAGAGTATGAAAATATCGTAAATACTGTTAGAACTAAAGCAATTCAAGCTGCTTCTGATGGTCAAAACACAGATTCTAGAGCTGCTATTCAAAGAGATATTGATAAACTTCTTGAAGAGGCTCAAAATATTGCTACAACAACTTCATTTAATGGTCAGCAACTACTAGACGGTAGTTACCAAAATAAATCATTTCATATTGGTGCATATAAAGATGAAACAGTAAATGTTAGTATTGCAAGTACACGGACTAATGCAATAGGTGCTCACGCAAATAAAGAAGGAGAAGGCGGCATTAATAATGGTGTTGTAAACTCAGCTATTAGTCTTAGTGCTGCTGCTTTAGCTTTTGACAACACTTTCTCTATTAATGGTGTTAAAACTGGTATAAGTTCAGTTAGTACAGAAGATGGAGCTAATGTTATAGCTCACTCTGCTGGTTCAGCATGGGCAAAAGCGGCTGCTATTAATAGTGTTGAAAATGCAACAGATGTTCATGCTAAGGCAGAGACAGTTGTTACAGGAGCTGATGTTAAGGGCGGGAAAATCGGTTCGGGCGATTTAGTTATCAATGGTATTGATATTGGAGATATTAATGTAGCAGTTAGTGATGCTGGTGATTCTCTAATGAATGCAATTAACAATAGATCAGAAGAGACAGGTGTAATCGCAACTCATGATGGTGCTAAAATGGTGCTTACTTCAAACGATGGTAGTGAAGTTCATATAGCAACTAGTAATAAGTCTCAGGCTATTACAGGTTTAGGTAGAGCTGGAAACGTATATACAGGTGACTCAGATGTTATTGCAGGTAATTTAGCAGCAGGTGATTTAAAAATTAACGATGTAGATATTGGTCCAGTGGCAATTGCTATAGGTGACAGCGGAGCAGCACCTGTTAATGAAGCAGGAGAAGATAACCAGTCTGGGACATATACTAATCTAATGCAGGCTATTAATGCTAAAACAGAAGAGACAGGAGTAACAGCTTCTCATAATGGTTCAAAAATGGTACTAACATCTGAAAATGGCAGTATCATAAATATTAAAACTGAAAATAATTCTGAGGCTATTACAGGTTTACGTGAAGGCTTAGAAGCAGAAGTAATAGATGGTGACCAGTATAATTCAGGTAAGATAACTCTTACTTCCGCAAATTCTATTGATATTAAAGAGGGTGAAACAGGTACATCAGGTTTTGGTGACACTGCTTCATCTATGTCAGTGGGTATCGGTAACCCTGTAAATGAATCTGATGTTACTACAAGAAAATCAGCAGAAAATACTATTATGATTATGGATCATGCTCTTCAGGCTCTTGACGCAATTCGTTCAGAAATAGGTTCTACTCAAAATCAACTTGAATCAACTATACGTAATATATCTGTTACTCAGGTAAATGTTGCAGCAGCTGAATCTCAGATTCGTGATGTTGACTTTGCAGCTGAATCGGCTAACTTTGCAAAAAATAATATTTTAGCTCAGTCAGGCTCGTACGCTATGAGTCAAGCTAATGCTATTCAGCAAAACGTACTAAAACTTCTACAATAGCTAGAGGTTTTAGGATAAAGTTTTGGGCATTTATGAAAACAATCTTTTAGCTTTATCCAAGAGTGATAAAGCTTTAGAAGAAGCACTGCAAGAAATATCTACAAATAGTAATTTTGAAGTCTTTTTAGCTGAGAATGCTACTGCCGATTATGCTAATATAATTGATCTCAGAGACACCACTTCCCTCTATAAAACTCAAGCAAACCCAGAGATAACAGAAAAACTTAAAGAGTTTAAAGAGTATGAGAACTATCCATATCTTTATTTCTTCGGTATTGGAAATGGAAATTTTTATAAAAAACTTCTAAAAAATAAAAACCACCAATGCATTATGATTTTTGAACCGGAAATTGAGTTGATATATATAGCTCTAAATCTTGTTGATTTCTCTAAGGAGATAGTTGATAAAAGATTGGTAATTAATATATCATCAAAAACAGATAAGGTTTACTTGTTAAAGAATTTTTTAAATAACTCAAAGTTTTATTTAAAAGTCTATAAATTTCATATATATTCAGAGTTTTACGATAAATATACAGATGAAATACTCAGAATAAACAGCGGAATTATAGATGGACTCAAACAAGCCCTTGTAACCCTTGGTAATGATGTTGATGATTTATTACTGGGTCTAAAACAATCTTTAGATAATTTTCCACAGATGATAAAAAGTGCTACATTAAAAGAGCTTTTTAAAAAAGCAGCAAATACAAAACTGGCAGTTATAGTAGCTACCGGTCCATCTTTGGAGAAACAACTTCCTCTTTTAAAAGAGATGCAAGAGCACATAACTATTTTATCTCTTGATGCTAGTTTTAGGATATTGGTAAATTACGGTATAAAACCTGATATTGTTTTTTCATTAGAGAGAATAAAATTTGTTGAAGATTTTTTCAAAGATATTGCACCTGAGAAATGTAAAGATGTAATCTTTGAGTTTCCATCTTTAGCACATCCAGACGCATTAAAAGCCGTTTGTTCAGAGATAAACTACTATATGAGAAGAGATTTTTACAATGAATTTTTTGAACTGGATGAGTGGGGTTATCTCTCTGGTGGTTCAAGTGTTGCAAATATAGCATACAATTTTGCAACGAAGTGCGACTTTGATAATATTGTTTTAATTGGTCAAGATCTCTCTTTTTCAGAGGATGGAACATCTCATTCAAAGGAGCATTTCTTTGGAGAAAATGAGGTATCAACTGATGAGATATATTGTGATTTAGAAGCTTACGGCGGAAATAATAAATATGTAAAGACTACCTTTATCTGGAAAGTGTTTTTAGACTTTTATAGTATGCAAATTAAAGACTCTTCAACGACTACTTACAACTCTACTGAGGGAGGAGCAAGAATTCATGGAACAATAGAGGCACCTTTTAGAGATGTCTTAGATAGATTTACAGATAAAACTAAGCCTAAAAATAAAATAGTGTTAAAAAAACCATCTCTTAAAAGCTCTCTAGAGTATGCCAAAAAGCTAAATGCCAAAAAGCTTGAAGCAATACAAATCGGTAAAAAAATGGCTTTAGACGCCATGGAAGTTCTTCAAGAGTTAGACAACTTTTTATTAGATACCAAAGATTATAACACAGATGATATAGAAGAAAAAATAGATCTAAAATATCTACAAAAACTGATTGATGATATAGATAAGATTAAGGCAAAATATAATCTTGAACCTTTTGCAAGCTTATATGCACCACTGCTTAGTGCATCTATAGCAAACCATGAGTACGATACGGCTTGTGTTGTTGTAATGCTTGAAAATACAGACTATAGTAAAAAGCTTAAAAGAATTAACTGGATTAAAGTTCAATATAAATGGTTTTTAATACTTATTACAAATATAGACAAGATTGTAGATATTTATGAAAAAAGTATTTCTAAAGATTTATAGTTTAAGCCTTTGGGCAAACTTGTAATCTTTAGTTGAAACACTACCAATAATTTCTTGTAGATGTTTTGGATGCAAACCATATCCTGGTCTAACACTTTTAATATTCTCTAAAGTAAATTTTTCACCTTTTTTTATATCTTTGCAGACATAAAGACTTCTTGAGAATCTTCTTGATTTGAGTTTACTCTTTGTCATGGAGTAGTCTACTTTTCCTAGTAGTTTTTCAGTATCTCGAATAGAGTCAACCATCTCTTTAAACTCTTTTTTATCAAGTGAAAAGTCAGAATCAGGACCACCAATAGACTTCTTAAGTATAAAGTGTTTCTCAATAACTTTTGCACCTAAAGTAACCGCCACAATAGGAGCTGTAATACCAAGTGTATGATCAGAAAAGCCTGCTATGACACCAAAGGTTTGAGCAAGATTTGGTATGGTTTTTAAGTTTGCATCTTCAATAGGTGCGGGATACGCACTCGTACATTTAAGGAGAACAATATCATCATTTCCAGAGTCTCTACAAATATTAACTGCATCTTGAATCTCATCAATAGTAGCAATTCCGGTGGAGATTATAATGGGTCTGTTTTTTGATGCTGTATATCTAATGAGCTCATAATCTGTTATCTCAAATGAAGCTATTTTATAAGCAGATGGATTAAACTCTTCTAAAAAATCTACAGCACTCTTGTCAAAGGGTGAGGAAAATATATCAATACCAATCTCTCTGGCATACTCAAAGAGCTCCTTATGCCACTCCCACGGTGTATATGCCTTTTCATAAAGCTCATAGAGTTTCTCGCCGTCCCATAGAGTGCCGCCGTTTATCATAAAGTCTTCATTGTCGCTATTTAGTGTTATGGTGTCTGCTGTGTAAGTCTGAAGTTTAATAGCGTCAGCACCCACCTCTTTTGCCGCTTTTATAGTATCTAGTGCGTTTTGTAGGCTACCGTTATGATTAGCGCTTAATTCAGCAATTATATAAGTTTTTCCCTCACTAAGATTAAAGTTACCTATCTTCATAGCATCTCCCACTTTTTATAATTGATAAAGCATTTTTGAAGCCATTATTATACAACAAATCTACTACTCCGATATAGGCTAAAAAAGTCTCGCCAAGCTGTTCGTAAGATGGATGAGAATAGTTTTGATAAAGAAGTTTTATGGATTTTTCACTAAACTTAGCTCTTAAATCTTCCAAATAATTTTTAGAACCAAGTGCAGAAACATAAGTATCACACTTTAAAAAATCACATATATCTAAAATCAGTTCTCCCTTTGTTTTATCAGAAGAGTATGAGATTTTTGAGAGAGTGGATATTTCAGTTTTGATACCGATTTTTTTGGAAATATTTGTAATTAGATTTATATTATAGAGGCTTAAAGAGTCTGTTTTGAAATAAAGTATATCTTTAATAAAAGGGTCAACTTCTTGAAAATATTTTGCTTGTTTGTAGTTTTGTTTTATAAGTGCATATAACTTATCTCTAAAGTCATACTGCTCATAAGAAATTTTAGCTTTTGTGATTGTTAGCAAATCTCTTGAATCTGTTTTTAGTATGGGAATAGAGAAGAGTTTCTCTTTTGCACCTATTTTTAGTTTGTTTCTTGTCTGCCAGCTTCTTTTACTCAACTGTACAGTATCTAAAAATATAAATTTATCAACATAGTCTATAAGTTCAAAATAACCTATCCAAGGATTAAAGGTAGGTTGCATTATTGCAATTTTCAATGAATATTTCCCCAGATAACAATATCAGAATTATTAACAATAATGTCTGAGTGAAGATTTTGACTCTCATGAGAAAAAACTTTAAAACTGCTAAGATTAAGATGTTCTCTTAGTATATCTATAAGTTCAAACTCTTGATAACAGGTGCATATGGCTCCATCTTCTCCAGTTATGGAATCATCTAAACAATAAGAGTTTTCTTCTAGCTTTTCCCCTTTTGCAAATCTAAAGTCTTTTATGGATCTTGCTCTTAGAAAAAAATCTGCACCGTCTTTATATATATTTTTCTCTCGTGAGAGCTTTAAAAAACTTATAAAGTCTAGTTTGCTTAGATAGTTGATGATATTTGGGAGTAAAAAAACATCAACATTTAGGTTTTTATGATTATTTATAAAACTCATCATATCTTGAGTATAAAAGTTGAAATCACTCTCTCCCTCATAAAGTTTAAAGTTATCATTTGCAAACTGGGTTAAAATTGGGTCAATATCAATACCTATTACTTGATGGTTGTATTGATACGGGAGTGCTAAATTGTTTCCATTGCTTGATCCAAACTCTATAAATTTCTTACTTTGAGAGTTTTGAAAACCCATATTAAAAAAATATTTTATAAAGGATTCATTTGGATACTTCAGACCTTTTATTTCAGAGATTTTCATTCTTGCTCCCTAGTAGTTGTTGGCAACATTTTAAAAGCTTTCTCTCATTAAACTTCTTTAGTGTTAGATAGTTTTTATTTTTTAGATACTTATACATATCATCTTGGTTTTTAGCGGTTTTTATTGCTATAAAAGGCAGGTTCATAAAATATACTTCATTTAAAATAACACTAGGGCTTACTATTGCAAAGGAGGATTTAGCCATAAGTTTTGCTATGTTGTTAGCATCTGTATGTAGATGCAAATAGGCTCTATTTTTAGTATAGTTTTTTAAAGATAATATATTTTTATTTGAAGATGTTGTAACGAGGTGTACCTCTATATCTGTAAGCTTTTTGAGACTCTTCAAAACCATTAAACTTATATTCTCAACATCTGTTCCACCCATAGCAAGAAAAATTGTTCTCTTTTTTGGGGCTCTTTTTCTTTTTTTTTCTTTGATAAACTCATCTCTAAGCAGGGTATATCTATTCCCGCATCTAAGCTCACAGCTTGAGGGGACTAAATGCTTATATCTCTTTAAATCAGCCCCTAGATTATGGTTTAATAATATATCGCATTGGTGTTTTTCGTAAGTATCATCAACAACAAAGATTTTAATCCCAGTTTTCTTTTTTATGTACTTCTCTATTTTGTAGTCTATTTTGTAGTGATCAATAATAAGCAAGTCAATTTTTAGTTTCTTTATAAGCTTGAGTAACTCTTCTTTAGAGTTTGACTTTAAAAGTTCCAAGTTGTAGCCAGCTTCTAAGATTTTATGATTTATATTGCCTTTTAAATCTTGGCAAGCAAAACTTATCTTGGCTTTTTTGAACTCTTTTACAAGAACTAAATCACGCATATTATGACCAAGACCGATTTTAGAAGAAGAGTCCCCGCGTAGAAGAATATTTGTCACTATACTTTTACCTTCTGCATTAACTGGTAGATGATTTCAGCTCGCTCCCAATCCTCAGGTGTGTCAATATCTTGAACTAAATGTCTAGGAAGAAGTATAGGAATACTATCTTTAGAAAACATTATCTCATTTGAGTTTTGATTTGATTTACTCCAGTAGAACTGACCTGCATCTTGATAAGCAATTTCTAAGTCCTGACTTCTACTCTCATAATGCTCGGGCATAAACATCTCGCATCTGCCATTTTTGTCTAATTTAAAGGTTCTTTGAATAGGAAAAGGCATACTAGTTGCAGAAAAACTATTTATTGCATCACTATTTTTGAGCTTTTCATATCCTTGGATAAGAAACTTTTTCTCAAGAAGAGGTGCTGTTGCATATATTGTACAGATAAAGTTATATTCAAAACCCTGTAATTTTAAGAACTCTACTGCATGAAGTGTAACATCTGTAGTTCCAGTTATATCATCTGATAGCTCTTTTGGGCGTAAAAAAGGGACTTCTGCTCCATATTCTTTTGCTATTATAGCAATATCTTCATCATCCGTTGAGACAATAACTTTATCAAAGAGTTTAGACTCTAGAGCTACTTCTATAGAGTAGGCAATGAGCGGTTTGTTAAAAAACTCTTTTATATTTTTTTTCGGGATTCTTTTGCTTCCCCCACGAGCTGGGATAATAGCTACAGCACTCATGATTTTTTTTGCTCTTTATATTTGTTGATTATCTCAAAAATAGTATCTGCTACAAATTTAGCTTCTTCTAAACTCATCTTCTGATGACAAGGTATTGATATCTCAGAGTTGTAAAAATTATCTGCTGTAGCTAGTGAAAAGTCACCGAAAGTTTCTTTGTAGAAACTGTTTTTATAGATGGGTTTGTAGTGAACCTGCACTCCGATTCCTCTATCTTGAAGCTCTTTAAATATAGACTCTTTAAAAGGGTGGATTTTTGAGTCTAAAAGTATAGGGTATAGATGATGCGAAGTTACACTCTGTTCTTTTTGTTTGATGACATGAAAAAGAGATGCGTCTTTAAATCTTTCATTATAATATAAGGCTATTTTATGCCTTGCTTGTATAAATCTATCTAGTTTTTTAATCTGCGTAATCCCAAGAGAAGCAGCTATCTCAGTCATTCTAAAGTTATAACCAAGAGTTAACATATCAGAGTGCCATAACTCTTTTTTAACCATACCGTGAGATCTAATAAGTCTTAGTTTCTTCGCATACTCATCATTGTTTGTAAGAACGGCTCCACCCTCACTTGTCGTTATTGGTTTTATGGCATGAAAACTAAAGATGGTCATATCTGAGAGAGAACCTATTTTTTTATCAGATACGCTTGAACCAAGAGCGTGAGCTGCATCTTCTATAACAAGTAAGTTGTGCTTTTTAGCGAGTTTATGAATCTTCTCAAGCTCAACAGCTTTACCTGCAAAATGTACAGGAACTATGGCCTTTGTCTTTGAAGTTATAAGTTTTTCTATGGCAACTTCGTCTATATTTCCGTCTATCTTGACATCACACCAGACTGGTTTTGCACCAAGCTCTACAAACATATTTGACGTAGATACAAAACTTATGGGAGTTGTGATAATCTCATCATCAGGTCCTATGCAAGCGACTGAGTAAGCACCAAAAAGAGCTGAAGTGGCTGAGTTGAAAGTTATGGCGTGCTTTACACCTGTGTATTTGCAAAGAGCAACTTCAAACTCCTCGACTTTTTTCCCCTGAGTAAGATATGGACTCTTTAGAACTTCAATAACCCCATCGATGTCATCTTGTTCTATCAGCTGAGTTGAGTAATCTAGTCGGCTCATTTAACTTTCATCTTCTTTTGTCTGTTTTATTTTTTGAAGAAGTTCTTCTTTTGAGAGCCAGATATTATTGTTTTTTGAATTATATTCGAAGCCAATCTCTACGTTTATACCTTTTTCATTTAGATTATTCAGACTAAAGTCAATAGGTGAAGAGAATGTGATTGTAGGTTTAATAACATAGTGGTCACTAAACTCAAGTGTAAGATGCGAGTCATCAACTGGACACATCACTTCATGAAGTTTTTCTCCAGGACGGATGCCTATAACTTCTTGGGTGAGTTCTGGAGCAATTGCTTCTGCCATATCTATCATTTTCATAGATGGAATTTTTGGAACAAATATCTCTCCACCCTGCATTCTCTCAAAGTTTTTAAGTACAAAGTTCACACCCTCTTGCAGAGTTATCCAAAAGCGTGTCATATCTAGTGCAGTTATAGGAAGAGAAGTGACTCCCTCGGAGATAAGGTTTTGAAAATATGGAATTACAGAACCACGTGAGCCTAAAACATTTCCATATCTTACAACACTGAATTTTATCTTATGTCCGCCTGTAAGGTTGTTGGCGGCTACAAAAAGTTTATCTGATACGAGCTTGGAAGCGCCATAAAGATTTGCCGGTGAAGCCGCCTTATCTGTTGAGAGGGCAATAGTAAAATTAACATTATTTGCGATGCATGAGTCTATAACATTTTGAGCACCCATAATATTCGTTTTTATACATTCCATAGGATTGTATTCTGCTATAGGAACATGTTTCAAAGCCGCGGCGTGAACAACATAGTCTACACCATCCATAGCTCTTTGCAAACGAGGTAAATCTCTTACATCGCCGATGAAATATCTCATGCAAGAATCATTGAATTTTTGAGCCATTTCAAATTGCTTCAATTCATCTCTGGAATATACAATCACTTTATTTGGTTTATATCTTTTTAAAATAGTACGAACAAATTGTTTACCAAAACTGCCTGTACCCCCGGTAATTAATATATTTTTCCCATTAAGCATTTTTAAGCATTTCCTTTGGATTATGGAATTCTAATTGCTTGTAATTATAGCAAAAAAAACAACTATTACTTAATAGGTATATTTAGTTAAAAAAAGAATGATTTTTGCCGATATTATAGTCATAAAGGCTATAATAATCAAAAGAGTATTATATAAGAAGGATTTGTCATGGGTATTTCATCACTAGGAGTTGGTTCAAGTATACTTACACAAGATGTTTTGGACCAGTTAAAAAGTGCTGATGAATCTAAGTTTGTAACACCTGTAGAAAAGAGACTAAAAACTGAAGACTCTAAGCTGCAGTCGTTTCAAATTATAGAAGCTCATATGGAAGCTGTGGGGCAGAGTTTAGCTCCTCTGACTGGATATGGTATATTTGAATCTAGAGTTTCAAGTGTCAGCGATGAAAAGGTAGTAGATGTTTTTGCATCTAAAAATAGTGATGTGCAGGATTTTACTCTTGATGTGACAAGTTTGGCAACTAAAGAGATAAGTCAGAGTGCTTCGTTCTCTGAAAAAATATCTACTATAGCTACGGCAGATGGAAGCATGGACTTAGTTATAGGAAAGAATAAATATACACTAGATTATAAGTCTACAACAACTTTAAACGATTTTAAAGATATGATTAATAAAGAGGCTGGAGACAGCGTGAAAGCCTCAATTGTTCAAATAGCAAAAAATGATTATAGACTCTTTTTAATAGCGGAAAAAACCGGTACGGGACAAGAGATGTCAATTACTGATAATACAGTAGTCAAAGAGGCAACTGAAGCTGATTCAAAGCTTGATGAAGAAGTAAAACTTGATAAAGATGGTAATCCGATAAAAGATGAAAAGATAATTAAAGCTGGTAATTTAAATCTCTCTCTTACAACCGGTATTCAAAGTGTTCAGAATGCTGCAGATGCTACTTTTAAGTTTAATGGACTTGCTATAACACGTAGTTCAAATATGATAAATGATCTTGCCAGTGGACTTACAATAACTCTAAAAGATCTTGGAACTTCATCTGTAAGCGTAAAACAAGATAGAGAAAATATTGAAACTAGCATTACGAACTTTATAGATAAATATAATTCTACCCTGTTTCAACTAAATGAAGACACTAGAACTAGTCAGGATAAATCTACCCGTGGTGTTTTTTCAAGTAACTCTACAATAAGAGGTATGGAGAGTGGTATCATAAATATTTTTTCTACAGTTGGTCAGGGAGCAGGAAGAATTCAAGAATATGGTATAGAAGCTGATAAAGGTGGAAGACTATCTCTTAATATGGCTAAGTTAAATAAAATGTTAGATGAAAATCCTGACAACGTTAAGGCTTTTTTAGCTGGTGGTGAATTTACAAAACCTGATGGCTCTAAAGTAGAACTAAAAGGTGCATTTTCCGAAGTAGAAGCAGAAATAAATAAATATAGTAAATATAATGCTATTTTAGACCAGTTTAAAAACTCTATAAACACTAGAATTGATTCACTAGACGAACAAAAAGAAAAAGCAATTCAGAGACTAGAAGATAGATATGCGATTATGGGAAAAAGATTTTCAGCTTATGATACTGTGATTAGTAAGTTTAACTCTGCGTCAAATATGTTTGGGCAGATGATTAATGCTGAAGCCGCTTCAAATAAATAGTAGAATTTAGATAGAAACTGCTAAATAAATTCTTTTAAATGTCGATGTATTAAACATGAAAGAAATTAAGAAAGACGTGAAAAAAGGAATTAAAATGTACGGTAATAACGCACATAGCATCTATGCACAAAATAACATCGGAATAGAGTCTCCGGCTAAACTTGTTGAGATGCTTTATGAAGGGGTTCTGCGTTTTAATGCTCAGGCTAAAAAGTCTATGAGAGATAAAGATGTAGAAAAAAAAGTCTACTGGGCAAATCGTTCAATTGCTATTATTACAGAACTTATAGCAACTCTTGATACAAAAGAAGGTGGAGATGTTTCAAACTATCTTATCGGTTTGTATACCTACCAAATTCAGTTACTTTCAAGAGCTGTTTTAAATGATAAAATAGAAAATATAGATGAAGTTAGCAATGTTTTTAAAGGTCTTTTAGAAGCATGGAGAGAAACTACAGATGTGGCTAACTGAGGTTAAAATAGCAATAGCAGAAGAAAATGTTGACTCTTTAGATAAACTTTTTGGCAATATCCCCCAACTTACTAATCTGGATGAGATAGAAGAGGCAGTTTATCTTCTAAAAGAAGCGATGGAGCTGGTTCAATCTCTTAAAAATGAAACAGCAGAGACAATGTCTCGAATCAAAAAAAATATAAACTTTTTAAAATCGACTCATGCACCTTCCCTTAAAAAATTGGATATCAAACTATAAGTTTTTACTTTTTACCTCTTTTTAGAAATCCCAAACTTTAAACTTCTTATGGTGTACTCACTCACAACTGCACCTTTTCTCATACTCAAAATATGCTCAACTGCATCTGCTATATCAGATGCTAGAAGTCTTTCATCTTCTTTATCGCTTATATCAAAACGCAACTCATCATAAAAAGAGCTTTGAGTCATATCTGGATTTATATTTGTTACACTAAGCCCGCTTTTTCTGGTCTCTTCAAACAGAGAATCACCAAAGGCTTTCAAACCAGCTTTTGTGGCACTATAAACACCTGCAAACTTACTCCGCTTTATAGCTTCTATAGAGTTTATGTTTATAAGATATCCATCATTTTTTTTCATTGTTCTTAAGAGTGCATTTGTAAGAAGCATCGGTGCGGTTAGGTTTAAAAAAGTCATATCTGTAATAGTCTTTTGACTTAACTCTTCATGTGGTTCAAATCTGCCAAAACCTGCACAGTTTATAAGCATATCAACACTCTGATTTTTTAAAGTATTGCACAGTTGAAGCGTAGAGATTTCATCTGATAGATTTACTTGAAGTGAAGTGAAATGTGGAGTTTTAAACTCTTCATCTGTTACACTTCTACTAATCCCAACAACCTCGTAGCCAAGCTCTAAAACCCTTTTACATATCTCTTTGCCAATCCCACTACTCGCACCGGTTATTACAGCTCTTCTCATTCATTTCTTCCTATTTTGGTTATAATCTCAACATGAAAAATATTTATATTACAGACCTTGATCATACTTTTTTGAAAACTGATTTATCTATTAGTGATTATACTAAAACTATTTGGAATTCAAAATCTACAAACTCGATTTTAAGCGTTGCAACTGCAAGAACATACAAAAAAACAGCACAGTTTTTAAAAGATGTACATATTAATGCCCCTATGATACTGCTTGATGGCGCGCTAGTAGCGACTATTGACAAAAAGATAATAGACACCAAGTTTATAAGTAAAGAAGTAGCAGATGTTATTATAAATGAAGGAGGAAAATTTGGCATCTATCCTTTTGTTTTAGCTTTGGCTGATCAAAACCTAAATGAGGCTTTTTTATATTCAAGTATTTTAAATGAGCACCAAAAAGAAGTCCTTACTCGCTACGTAAAAGATGATAATTTGCAGGAGTGCAAAGATATCAGAGCAATGGATGATAACTTTAAAATAGTCTATATGGGTGAAGAGAAACTACTTAGAGAGTTAGCCTCTCTTTTACAGATGATATTTGGAAATTCACTCAAATTTATTTTAGCTCCAGAGGCTTATGTTGGTTGCTATTTTTTAACTATTCTTCATAAAGATGCTGACAAAGCGCATGGAATCAAGAGTGTTAGTGAGTACAGCGGATTTGATTTGTCTGGACTTACTGTATTTGGTGATAATTTTAATGATTTGGGAATGTTTGAACTAGCATCTACATCTGTTGCTGTAGCAAATGCACAGATAGAAGTTAAAAATGAAGCTGATATTATTCTCCCTCATACAAATGATGAAGATGCTGTGGCAAAATATCTTGATGGACTGAAGTTTGCATAGAAAAAATAGTCTGTTTGCCATGATGATTATAGGTGTTTTGTTTTTCATCTTTGGCTTTGTAACATGGCTTAACGGCTCACTTATTCCATTTTTGAAAGTTATTTGTGACTTAAATGAGTTTCAAGCACTCTTTGTAACTTTTGCTTTTTATATCGCCTATACAGTTATGGCTCTTCCGATGTCATTTGTACTTGAACGTACTGGATACAAAAACGGCATGGCTATTGGTCTTGGAGTTATGGTTGTGGGCAGTTTAATTTTCATCCCTGCCGCTCTTAGTGCTAATTTTATACTATTTTTAGTGGCACTTTTTACTCTTGGAACTGGACTTACCATACTCCAAACCGCATCTAATCCTTATGTGGTTTTAATAGGACCCATAGAGAGTGCTGCTACAAGAATATCTATTATGGGGCTTATAAACAAAGGTGCAGGAGTTTTAGCTCCACTACTTTTTACATCTTTAATCCTTGCAGATATTCCCTCCCTTTCATCAGAAAGTCTTGCATCTATAGATACAAAAGAGCTGGCGTCTAGGCTTATCGTACCTTACATAATTATGGCTGTTGTCCTCAGTGGGCTTATGGCATTAGTAAAGTTTTCATCAATTGCTGAGCTTACATTTGAAAAAGAGGACAGTTATGACAAAGATACGATTTTTCACTTTCCTCGTGTTGTATTAGGTGCTGTTGCACTCTTTTTTTATGTAGGTATAGAAGTGATTGCAGGCGATACCATAGGGCTTTACGCGCAAAGTTTAAATGTTGAAAATGCAACTGCACTGACATCTTATACTATGGTCTTTATGGTTTTTGGTTACCTTGTAGGAGTAGCATTTATACCTAAATTTCTCTCACAAGAAAAAGCACTTATGAGTTCTGCTCTTGTGGGGATTTTGTTTTTGCTAGGAGTCGCTTTTAGCTCAAGCACTTCGCATCAAATATCTGAGATTTTATGGGGATGGAGTTCTGTTCCTACACTTCCCGACACGGTTACATTTGTAGCACTTTTAGGTTTTGCAAATGCTCTTGTCTGGCCTACTATCTGGCCTCTAGCCTTAGAAGGACTTGGTAAGTACACAGCTCAGGGAAGCGCTCTTCTTATTATGGCAATCGCCGGTGGAGCGATAGTTCCACTTATCTTTGGTAAAGTCGCACAAATCAGTGGAGATATGCAATCATCATATTTAGTTGGAATTGTTTGTTACCTCTTTATACTCCTTTACGCCACAAGATGGCATAAAAAATCATCATGGAATTAATATGATGTTTCTCGCCAAAGGCGTAGCTTTAGTGATTGAATATAACCTGGACTTGTTCAGGTTATATGAGATATTATAGATGATTGACTTTATAGAAGTTCATAATAACTCAGCATCTGCAAAAATTGCACTTCAAGGTGCGCATATTTTTCACTACGCGCGTAAAGATGAAAAGCCTCTTTTGTGGCTTAGTGAGATAAGTGATTTTGAAGTGGGAAAAGCCATCCGTGGTGGAGTTCCTATCTGCTGGCCATCATTTGGCATGAACAATTCTGACTTGCCCCAGCACGGCTTTGCAAGAACTTCAGAGTTTAAGCATCTAGCTACAAATGAGATAGATGCCAACACAACAGAAGTTATACTCGTTTTAAAGCACTCTAAGGAGACACTAGCTCTCTGGCCATACAAGTTTGAACTAGAGTTGAAAGTAACTGTCTCAGACAAGCTTACTATGGAATTGAGAACAACAAACTTGGATGAAAAGACTTTTAAAATCACACAAGCTCTTCATACTTATTTTTCTATCTCACATATCTCAGATGTAAGAGTAAAAGGTCTTGATAAAAAGCCATATCTAGATGCTCTTACAAATGAGCAACTGACTCAAAACGGAGATATTGTCTTTGAAAAAGAAGTAGATAGAGTTTATCAAGAAGTAAATGAGCAAATATTACTAAAAGATAAAGATAGAACTATCCGCATAAAAAATGAAGGCTCATCCTCAGTAGTAGTTTGGAATCCTTGGATAGAAAAAGGTAAAAGAATGAGTGCTATGAGGGATGAGGCATATAATGATTTTGTCTGCATCGAATCAGCCAATGCATTTGATGATTTTGTAGAGATAAAGCCAAAAAACAGTCATACTTTAAAAGCAGTTATATCTTAAAAAGAAAGAGAGTAATTAAAAATATGAATCAGTCCTTAGATATAAAAGAGCTTTTACGTGAAGTTCATGGAGATAGTGTAGAAGACTTTCTTGTACCACCACCAAGTTTTACAATTATGAAGTGTGAATTAGTAGCATTTGATAAAGAGAATTCTACTCTTACTACCAAGATACCAGTTCTTGAATCTTGGTTAAATCCCTATTCGACTATGCAAGGCGGGATGATTATAGCTGCCATTGACAATGCTCTTGGTCCACTTAGTCTTTTAATAGCTCCAAAAAATATGACAAGAAATATAGAATCAAAACTTTCTAAGGCTATAACGATGGACTTGGAGTATATCTACGTTACAGCATTTCTAGCAGAGAGTAAAAAAAGACGACTTGTCTTTGAGGTAGTTGTTAAAGATAGAGATGAAAATATCTACGCAACTGCTAGAGTAACTAACTGGATTATCTAGTTAGTTTTGATTTAAAAGCAGATTTGAGTCATACGCGAGTCTCATCACACCAATAGCATAGTTTGACGAGTTATTATACCTCATGATTTTTTTAGCATACTCTTTGAGATAAGCAAGATTTTCTTTATCACATGTAAAGCACTTATACTTTTTCCCATGCTTGTTCTTCGAGTAAACAAGAGAAGCATTTTCATACTTGTGCTCATAGTCATACCATTTTGATTCTACTTTTGGTAGATTTGGCATCTTGTTCCACTCTATGAGTTTAGAAAAGTCTGCTTTTTTATGAAGAAATTTACTCGCTGAGACAATGGCATCTTCCATCTTACTCAAATCAACATGTTTAGATTTGTAGCCATCTGCATAGATAAAACTGTTTGGCATAAACTGAGGGATACCAACAGCACCGGCATAAGAGCTTGGTAAGTTACATGACTCAGGCTTAACATCTTTTTTATAACAGTGTGTGATGATAGAGACCATGTTAGTTTTACCCATCTTCAGTAACCACTTCTCTCTTGAAGTTTTTGGGTCTGTTCTAACAACGAGGGTATTAAATACTATAAAAGCATCATGAGTCGGCTTTATCCTTCCAAGCCTTGTCTCTTTCATCAGTATGGCCGCAATAATTTCGCGATTTACGCCATACTTCTTTTCACTATAGTCATAAACCTCTTTATACTCTTTAAGATGTTCTAGCATTTCTGGTATGTATTTAACTAAGACATTGTTAGCTTTTTTCTCACTTTTTTTGTGAGTGGTAATATGTTTGGGTTGAAGATATTTCCAACTGACTTCATCATACTTTTTTGTCTTAAAATAAGAGAGCAGAAATTTGTTTGCATAGTTATAAGAGACACCATTTTTGACAACCTTTTCGCAGACATCTATATAGTCTTTGTTCTGAAATTCACAGTTTGTATATTTTGCTGATAGTGTAGTTGCAATAAGCCCAGCTAAAAGTAGTTTAGTCATTATTTATATTTTCCAATCTTTGTGGTGTTCCTATATCATGCCACATCTTTTTAAACAACTCGCCACTTACTTCATTTTTTGCTATTGCTTCTTTAAGAAGTGGAGCTAAAGCAGACTTTTTACACTCTAAATCAGAAAATAATTTAGTGGAGTAATAGCCTATGCCTGAAAATGTGTATTTTTTATCTGCCTCATTTAAAACAAGATTATCCTTTAAACCAAAATCCCCTTTTAAATTGTGTTCAGGATTAGGAACTAAGATAAGATGAGCTAACTTATCCCCTAAATCAAAATCAGGATTAAAATCATAATCACAAAAAATATCGCCATTAACAACTAAAAAACTCTCATCTCCTAAAAGTGGTAAAGCTTTAATAATTCCACCAGCACTCTCTAATGCTCCTTCATTTTGCTCATCTGAGTAAGTAATATTCACTCCATATTTTGAGCCATCACCAAGAGCTTCTGTTATCTTAAACCCAAAATGAGCAATGTTTATTATGACCTCTTTAAACCCACACTTTGCAAGTCTCTCTAGATGCCATACTATTAAAGCCTTGCCACGCACTTCTAAAAGTGGTTTTGGAAGAGTGTCTGTAAGCGGTCTCATTCTCTCTCCGCGACCAGCTGCGAGTATCATCGCTTTCATTGAACTTCTTTTAAAAGATATGAGAGCTCTTTTGTCTCTTCATATCTGCTTGCTGCATCTAGAGTGTATTTTAGAGTAAGAGGTATGTCTTTTAGGTAGCCGTCTTTGCCATCACGAAGGTAAAGACGACTGAAGACGCCAAGCACTTTCATGTGTCTTTGCATCCCCATAAAATCAAACCATTTTAAGAACTCTGCGTCACTTGCATCTAGACCTTTTTTATCTCGAAATTCCAAAGCAAGAAGCTCTATTTCTTCTCTCTCATAAGCGATGTAACAATCTTTCAAAAGTGAAACCAAATCATAAGTAATAGCCCCATTCATGGCATCTTGGTAATCTATAATGCCCAACTCATCATCACATGTAAGCATAATATTTCTAGAGTGATAATCACGATGAACAAAGATATTCTGAGGCTGGCAAAGAACTACATCGGAGATTGAATTTAGTGCATTTTTTATAATGCTTTTTTGACCTTCATTAAGAGTTACCTTTAGATTTTTCTCTAAATACCAATCCTTCATCAAGTCCATTTCAAAATGTAAAAAAGCTTTGTCATAAAGAGGCAGGTTATTTGCGTCTGCATCTTGCATCTTTATGATTGTATCTATCGCTTTTGAATATAGTCTCTTGTAATTGTCGGCATCTAGCACATTTAAGTAGTTAGTATTTCCAAAATCTTCAATAATCAAAAATCCATCTTTTAGATTTTTTTCTAAAATTTGAGGGGCATTTACATTAGCATCTAAAAGTCTTGAAGTAACATCAATAAAAGGAGCAAGGGAATCTTTTTCCAACGATGAGTCCATAAGTATAAGTGTTTTATCTGCGTCTGTAAGTCTATAATACTTTCTAAAACTTGCATCTGCAGATGCTATCTCTATCTTGTAATTTTTATATGGAGTTGTTTCTAACCACGCTTTTATCTTATCCATATACCCCGCCTAAAATAGAATCTTTTGTAGCACCTGTTACGCTTGATAACTCTACAACTTCTCTATGAACTCTTTTGTATGCCAGCCAAGCAAAAGCCATTGCTTCCATGTACTCACGGCTAACTCCAAACTCATCACTGACTTTTACTTCAGCTTTGCAAAGTTCATGTAATCTTTGCATCAAAAGTGGATTTTTTGCTCCACCTCCACAAACTATGAGAAGCTCTGCACCTGTATTGTTGGCATCATTTGCAATGCTTTTAGCTGTTAGTTCAAGCAGAGTTCTTTGAATATCTTCTGCTTTGATGGTATCAAAAAGTGGAAGATGGTTTGAGAGCCAAGTAGGATTGAAATACTCACGTCCTGTACTCTTTGGAGGAAGTTTAGTAAAATATTCATCTTCTAAAAAACTCTCAAGAAGTTCTTCTTTAACTTCGCCACTAAGAGCAAAAAGGGCATCTTTGTCGTAGTTTTTGTCTATATGAACAGAACTCCAATAATCCATCAAAACATTTCCACAACCAGTATCCCAGCCTTTAAGTTCTTCACCTAAGATTGTTATGTTCGCCATGCCACCAATGTTTAAAACAGCAGTTTTTTTACTTAGATGTTTAAAGATTTCTTGATGAAAAGCGGGAGCAAAAGGAGCGCCTTGCCCGCCATTTGCTATGTCCATTCTTCTGAAATCAGCTACGACTTGAATCTCTGTTTTTGCACTTACAACATTTGCATCGCCTAATTGCATCGAAAATCCAAACTCAGCATCTGGAGCGTGCCAAAGTGTTTGTCCGTGAAGACCTATGGCTGTGATACTCTTTGCATCTATGGACTCTTTTTTTATAAATGCGTTGATTGCATCTGCAAATATATTTCCAAGTTTATTGTCAATAGTACCAACTTGCTTTAAAGTTGTTGAGCCATTTATCATCTCTAAAATTTCAGCTTTTACTTCAGAGTCAAATTTAAACTCAGCAGATGCAATCAAAGAGCAATGAGAAGCATCTATCTCACAAAGAGCGATGTCGACGCCATCCATACTAGTCCCTGACATTACACCGATATATAACTCACTCATTTTAAGCCTTAGAAGATTTTAATTGCATAATACCAAAAGCAATAATCGTCCCAATAACTATCTGCCATGAAAAACCAAGGGAGATGCCAAAGGTGTATGGTTGAAGTGAAAGTACACTTAAAAATCCGCCAATAAGTGCAAAAGGAACAAGTTTAGAACTTCCTCTACTTGTAAATATAGCTGAGAAGAAGACACCTAAAAGACCGGTATATGCAAAAGCCATTACCCCAAGGGCGAAGCTTATAAGAGAAAGGTCACTATATCTCTGCCAAAAGTAACTCACAACTGCCATGATAGAAAGAACAACAGCAAAGAATACAACTGCATTTCGTGAAGCTTTTACAAAGTGCATCTCATCTATTTTGCCTTGTCTTAGTTTCCAAGGTTTGTAAAGGTCTTCGATGGCTACAGAAGCCATAGCCCCCAATACTGAGTTTGTACTTGATAGTGCAGCGGCAATCGCTCCCACAGTTACTAAACCGCGAAGACCGTCTGGCATCTCATTTAAAATGTAGTACATAAATATAGTGATGTTTTCTCCATCAAAACTCTGAACGACATTGGCTTGGTGGTAAAATACAAAGAGCAGGGCACCGATGGCTAAAAAGAGTAAAACTACAGGAATGGTAAGTAAGATTGATACTATAAGAGACTTTGCAGCTTCTTGCTTGTTTTTGCAGCTGAGGACTCTTTGAGTCATATCCTGATCCATTCCAAAAGCGGCAATATTTAGAAGTAACCACCCGCTTAAAAGCCCGATGACACTAAACTTTCCATCTAGTGAAGTGTCAAAAAAACGGAGTTTGTTGTTCTCACTAAGTACTTGCATAATGTTTGCACTATCAAGAGAGTAGTAGAGATAAACTAGTACGACAATCCCAGCTCCAACGTAGGTTATGGCTTGAATGATGTCACTTAAAACGACAGACTTTATACCGCCAAAATATGTATAGACTAAAGCTCCAAGCATTAATATTGTTATAGAGAGCATGACGTGAAAAAAGATTATGTCGCCAAAGAGAATCATAGAGATGGCTAATGCACCTATGTATAGCCTAGCTCCGCTTGCAAGAACACGACCGATAAGAAACATGATTCCAGCTTGTTTCTTTGCAGACTCTCCGTATCTAGTCTCTAGCAGTTCATAAACTGTAATTGCCCGCATTGCATAAAACTTTGGGATAAGAATATAGGCTACAAAGATAACAGCGACTAAGGCTGATAGATAAAAACCTATAAAGGTAAAGTCATGTTTGTATGAAAACTCGGGAGCTCCTAAAAAAGTTGCGGCTGATTGAGTGGTAGCTAAAACCGAGATAGCAACCGCAAACATAGGCATAGAGTTTGCACTTATAAAGTACTCTCTTGAAGTTTTTATTTTTGTTTGGGCTAGAATATATGAAGTAATCGCAAGGATTAGAAAATAAGCTCCAAATACATACCAATCAAGAAGAGAAAACGAGCTTTGCATTATGGTTTTTTAAGTCCTAACTCTTTAACATTCTCTCTAACACTATTCATAAACTTCTTACCAGGATCAGCTTTTTGTGTTCTATAGTCTGCATCTTTTTCTAACCAAAGCAGACTCTCCTCCATCTTTTGATATTCATGATGACCGATGAGGTACTCAATATTTGGATACTTTGCTTTTAGATATTTTACAAGTTTAATATTTGCTTCTACTTGAGCAGGAGTTAAATCATCTTTTTCGTTTCCTTCTCCACCAACATTCTCTATGCCGATACTTGAGTAGTTAAGTCCTATGACATGTCTCGCCATCCAGTTGTCTGGCATCAGTTGATAAATAGTCCCATCACGAGCCACTAAAAAATGAGAAGATACATTGAGTGCTCCAGCATCTGCTATATCGCCTCTGTCATTGTAGAGAGTGTTTCCTTTTAGTCGTTTAAAACAATCCTCGAAGTCCATAACAGCAGTCCAGTGTAAAACTATAATTTTAGGGTCTATTTTTATGTCTTTTGTCTCTAGAGCGTAATGCTGTTTGATATACGCTTTTGTCATATCTATTCGCTCTTGTCCAAAATCTATGTGTCTTTGAACTATAGAATTTTTTGTATGGAGGTTCTCTATTCTTGTGTTTGCTTCTTGAATTCTTTTCTTTGAGATAGCTCCACTCTTAACCTGAGAGTAAATTAGTTTTACTAACTCATCTGCGTCATTAGATTCTAACTGATTTCCAAAAAGAAGAATATCTACACCTGAGTTTATAGCTTTTGTAACTGTCTCTTTTAAGGTGAAGTGTTTTGTGATTGCTTTCATCTGCAAATCATCGCTGATTAGTACACCTTTAAAGCCCATTTTTTCTCGAAGGAGTTTAGTATTTATATTATATGAAAGTGTTGCAGGATATTTAGAATCAAGATGGGAGTTAAAAACATGAGCACTCATTATCATATCTACTTTATTTGCATCTATAAGGTTCTGATACGGCACTAACTCTTCTTTAGTCCAAGTTTTTGATATATCTACAAAACCTTTGTGTGAATCTCCGAGTGAAGAGCCATGACCGGGAAAGTGTTTTAAAACACTTATGACATTATGCTTTGTCTGAGCATTTATCATGATTTTTGCGTACTTAGTTACTTCTTGGCTGGAGCTTCCAAATGAGCGCTCAAGTTTTGAGATGACTCTATTTTTAGGATTTATATCCAAATCAACAACAGGAGCAAAATTACAGTTTATGCTGTTTCTCTCAAGCATCTGTGATTGTTTTTCATATATCTCTTTTGCCTGTGTTGTTGAAAGATGTGCGACTTCTTTGGCGGATGGAAATCTATCAAATCCATAGTAATGTTTTAGTCGTGCTACACTTCCACCCTCTTGATCAACAGAGATTAAAAGAGGTTTGCGTGAGAGTTTTTTGAGTTTGCTTGTCAGTTCTTTTAGTTGCTTGGGTGAGCGTATATTCTTAGTTATGCTTCTTTTTTGATAAAATTTATCAAATAAAATAACTCCGCCAAGATCATATTTTTGTATCTGTTTTACAATTTCGGTGTTTTTATTAACGCTTTCATTTTCAAACCCAATAACAAGCATACGACCAATCTGTTTTTTTAGTTTTTGATCACTTGTAGTATTGGCATCCAGGGTTAAAAGAGTAAGTAAAAGTATTAATATATATTTCATTGATTGACCTTAAAATTTATTATATTGTTTATATCATCTATAACATTAAATATAAGAGACTTAGTCTTTTCTTTTGTTACTTTATGAGGTTCAAAGTGATCGGAGACCACTTTAAACATATATTTATTTTCTACACCCTGCGTAGCTTTTAAAAAACCATCAGACTCCATATCTACGAGCTCATACTTACCATGCTCTGATATATCAGACTCTACACAAGTAAGATTTGCTTCTCTTGCATCTATAAGTTCTCCAATTGCAAATTTTTTATCTCCACCACAGATGCCTACATTGATAATTGTGTCCTTATTACTCATCTTAGTTACAATATCCTTTGTAGCATTAAACATACTCTCAGAACCCATACCGCTTATTACTATCGTGATTTGTGAGTTTTGCTTGTTCTTTGGAAGTTTGTATTTATCTACAAAAGCCTGAGCTTCTGATTTTAGAGCACATATTATATATAACATTTAGATTCCTATGTTAAAATTGTAGTAAATTATACATAAAAGATAGGAAATAAATCGTGCCAATTTCAACACCTGACTACTCAATACTCTCACATGAAAAAATAGCAAATTCAATAGGCTTAAAATTAAAACATATACCTATCTTAATAAGCAGTTTTTTACAAGAAACTCCTCAGATTTTGCAAACACTCGAAGACGCAATTAACTCAAAAGATTATTTGGCTATAAAACTGCAAACTCACTCACTTAAAGGTACTACAAGTAGTTTAAAGTTTGATGAAATATATGAGATGTTAGAAGAGTTAGAGTCTGCCGCATCAGATGAAAATCAAGATTTTGAGTATGAGGCTTATTTACAAGCTTTAAAAGATGCAGTGGCTACAATTCCAACTCTTTAGAGAGTCGGTTACTAAAAGCTTTGCTATTTAAAAAAAATTGGCTATAATTCCACCGCTCTTCTTTAGACCTGTGCAATGATGTTTTAGGACAATGTGTCAGGGTAGGAATACAGCAGCACACCCTGAAGTGTTATGTGCCGCAGGTATCTGGAGAAGGGTCTTTTTTGACATATAATTTATCCAATTTCCGCGTTGAAATTGAGTGAAACCTCGTCATTTACACAAGTAAACTCCTCAATTTAACTAGATTTCGCCTTGAACTTGAACAAATTATATGTCAAAACGTAATTGTTGCTTTTTTTAATCTTCTCTATACTTACTTATCCCACAGGGCTGATTTGGTTTTGGTGGATTATCTTTTAAGTATGTTAAGTCTTCCAATGTCTGCGATAAAACTTTCTTTTGTTGAAGTATTGGAAGCATGAGATTGTCTTTTTCATTTAGAGGAATGTCCCAATTTAAAAGTATTTTTTGTACTTCATCGTCTAGCTCTTTTAGTGCATTATTTATGTGTTTAATTGAATTCATTCGGTTATTGTAGCTAAAATTTAGAAATTTTTGGGTATAATCCCACTCTCAATTTATGAGAATTTTATGAAGGAGCCATCGATGCCAAAAATGAAATCGGTAAAAGGCGCTGTTAAGCGTTTTAAAGTTAAGAAAAACGGTTCTGTTAAACGTGGTACAGCGTACAGAAGTCATATTCTAACTAAACAAGATGCAAGCACTCGTCGTGAGCAAAACAGCCCAAAAGTTGTTTCAAAAGCTGACGAAGCAAACATTAAGGCTATGATAAATTAATCAAACATTATAATGAGCAAAAGCCCATTATAATGGCAGGGACAATATCCCTACAACCCCCTAAAGCTTCAAAAAGTTTTTTTTGAGAGAATTTAGGATAATTTATTATAAATCTCCAATTATTTAATTGGGCAAGACCACCATTGATGTGGCACCTTATCACAAAAAGTGACCGGGTAAAGAAAAAGGAAAAATATGCCAAGAGTAAAAACAGGTGTTGTTCGTAGAAGAAGACACAAAAAGATATTAAAATTAGCAAAAGGTTTCTATAGTGGTCGTCGTAAACACTTTAGAAAAGCTAAAGAACAAATTGAAAGATCATGGGTATATGCTCACCGTGACCGTAAGCAAAAGAAACGTGATTTCCGTAAATTATGGATCGTACGTATTAATGCAGCGTCTCGTTTAAATGGAATGAATTATTCTACTTTTATGAATGGTCTTCACAAATCTGGCATCGAGCTTGACCGTAAAATTCTTGCTGACATGGCGATGAATGATGCAGCAGCTTTTACAGCAGTTGCAGAAGCATCTAAAGCAGCACTTAGCAAATAATTTTTGCTAAGTATAAAGACTTTTAGCTTTATGCTAGAAGTCTATATTTTATGTAAAAATAGTACTGAATTCCCTTTATCGTTGTAGTAAATTCCCAATGATGAACTTCTTGAAACAAATACACCTCTTCCATTGAAAGCTTTAGCGTTTCTAAATATCTTACTCAATATTTGAGTGTCAAAACCTTTGCCTTCATCGCTAATTTGAGTGATTATGTAATTTGATGATTTGTATGCTATCTTATTTATTGTGACATGTATCTGTTTGTTACAGGTTTCTTGTTGTTTTTGTAGAGTATTTAGATATGTATCTTGCTCTATAAGTTTGTGTTTAGTATATGAATCAAGTCCTAGATTACCATGCTCGTAAGCATTCATGAATAGTTCTGTAAATACAACACTTGCATTATTAGTTATTTTTGAGTTGTCTGTTAATGTACTCCAAATATTTAGATACCAGTCATGTGCATTATCAAGTTCATTCATGCTTGTACTAAAACTCTTTTGAGCAATAATACTGTTTTTTAGATTAAGCTTATTGATAAATATAAAAGTAATATCATCTTCAGCTTTATCTATTGCCCAAAGAAGTCTCTTTTTCATTCCATCTTTTGTAAATGAATCCAAGAAATCATTTCCTATGTACTCTTTATATAGTTTATCTTTGAATCTTGTAGAATTTTCTATCATACCATCGCTATAAAATAAAAATTTAGTAATATCTGATATATCATAATCTGAGATTTTAAAGTCTTTCATATACTTACTAATAGTAGTATTGTTAGACTTAATTTTTATTATTTCATTCTCTTTGTTTTGCAGTAGCATTTCAGGCATTGCAAATTTAGAATATTGCATCTTAGCATTCGTAAAATCAAGTATTATATAGTCTATTGAAAGGGCTTCTTCTTCTAAAAGTATAGGTTTAATATACTCGAGTGACTCATCTATAAGTCTATATAGGTCAAAGTCATCTAAGTCATGCATCTTATCTATGATGTGATTTACAAATGATGTAATAAGCATTGAGCTAAGAGAAGCAGATAGACCTTTTCCCATCCCATCAACAAGGAGATAGAACGTTCTGTTTTCATCTATTTTTCTAGCGCTGTATGCATCACCGCTTAAAGTATCTAGAGGCTGATATGAAAAATCTAATAAAGTAGTACATGAGGCATCTAGCATCTGATAATAGAAGTCATTTCTAAGAATATTTAGCTCTTTTTCAAATGCTAAATCTTCTTGATAAGTGCTGTATTTACCTTTGGCTTCTAATTCTTTCATTTTTAAATTTTTTTGATCATTCAAATAATTATTTGCAATTATTATCTTTACAGCGTTAGTTATGGCATTTATTATTTCATTAGTCTCTATGGGTTTTTTTATGAAATTGTTTACATTTAACTGAAGTGCTTCTATTATTGTGTCTACTTTTGTAAATGCTGTAATTAAGATAATAGGAATATCTTTGTTTGACATTCTGATTTTTCTAATCATACCCAAACCATCTAGTTTAGGCATGATATAATCAGAAATTACAACATCAATCTTACAAGAGAGATACTTTTCATATCCATCCTCGCCATTTTCAGCACTAATTACCTTTTTGAAAAAGAGTTTAAAGATTTCATTGTATAAATTTTGTATGTCCATATTGTCTTCAACACATAAAAGTGTCAAAGATTTCATATGTTTTAAAACACTCTCGTCTATTTTTATGGACTCGTTTTGCATGTTTTTATTGCTACTAAACTCTGAACTTACTTAGTTCATTTTGCAGTCTGTCTGAGTCACTTGATAACTTATTAACACTGCTCTCCACTTTATTTCTATGTTGTATGTTTTCATTTGAGAGTTCTATAATCTCATCCATATTAGCAATTAACTCTTTTGTTTTTGTTACAATATATGTACTCTGGTGCATAACATCTGTTGATTTATCTGTAGTAACAGATAGATTTTCTTTAGTCTCTTGTGAGTCAGAAATAAGTTCCTGAGCCGAGGTTGAAATGTTTTGCATATTTTTTGATGTCTTATCAGTTTCTTCAGAAATCTCAACAACATTTTGAGTAATTAGATTTACATTAGCACTAATTTCACTAAGAGATTTTTGCGTTCTCTCAGCAAGTTTACGAACTTCATCTGCAACAACTGCAAACCCTCGTCCATGCTCACCTGCTCTTGCTGCCTCAATAGCGGCATTTAAAGCAAGTAGATTGGTTTGGTCTGCAATATCAGAGATAATTGCAAGTACATCTTTGATGTTTTTGGCTTGTTCTGTAAGTGAAGAGACTTTTTGAACTAAATCTTGTTGGTGTTCGCTTCCTTCATCAATTGCATACACAACAGAGTCTAGTTTTGATACAAAACTATCTAGTACATTAAATGTTTTATTTAAATCTTCTGTTACGGTAATAGAAGCTTCTTCAACAGCATCAAGTCTTTTACCTACTTCAGATACAAGAACATTTATATTTGAAATTTTAGCATCTGCTACTTCACCATTTTTAGTTAAATCCTCAACCACAAGGTGCAACTTTTGACTTTCTTGTGTCGTAGCAGTAGATACATCTTTTGCTTGGTGTACACTTGCTTTAAAAGCAATTATCATAACGTTGATAGCTTTTGAGATTTGAGATATCTCATCTTTTCCTTCAACTATAATGTCACAAGTTAAATCAAGGTTATCAGAAACACAGCTAATTTTCTCTAATGAGCTTCTAACACTTACATTAATTCCTCTAGAAATCATGAAGATAATTATAAATATAACTATTGCAAAGATACTATAACTAGTAAGTGTTAATGTAGTGCTCATCTTTGAAGCTGATTCTACCTCTTCTAAGAGTATTGTATTTTGTTTTGCAAGTTCGTCATCAACTTGTTTTAAAAGATTGATTTTTTTAGTGATTGTCTTAAACCAAGCAACACTATCAACTCCAAATCCACCAGTTATAGCTTTGTTTCTTGCAATAGCTCTCATTGCATTTACTTCATCAACTACAGGAGAGCTGATTTTATTTTTATAAAATTCTTTTGAACTATCAGTAGCCATTGCCAAAAATGAGTCCATGTAAGCATCTTGCTCAGCAACAAGAGTTACCCATTTGGAAAACATTCCAGGAGCAAATTTATCAGCTCCAAAAGTTCCACTAAGAACAGCTCTTTCGATTCCTGCCCTCTCTTTTGATTTTAAAAAGTTAGTATAGGCGTCGAGTGACTTAACTAACTCTTGAGTATCAGCTAGCTTGGCAGTTAAAGAAACAATATTTAAGATTTCTTTATTCATTTTTGTATAGTAAGCAACCACATCTTTAATACTTATGCTTAAAGAATCTACTCTACTTCTTATACTGTCTATTTTACTCATATCAGATTTTAAAGTAGATATCTCTTTTTGTAGCTCTTTTGGAAATGAACTTAAATCAAGAGTTGATATATAAGCTGTAAGCTCAGAATTTTTTGAAGTACTCAGAACTCTCTGCTTAGGTAATATGTCTGCAAATTTTCTACCTTTAGAACCAATAAAACCGGCACTTGCACCTCTCTCTTTTTGTGTCTCATGAATTAACAATGATAATTTTTGAGAAAGTACATTTAATTCTTTGGCCTGAGATATGATAGCTCTATCATGTACTGCCTGATTTATAGAGATAGCAATAATAATAAGTGCGAAGGAGACAACTATTGCAGCGATAAGATTTAGTTTAAATTTTATACTCATCTTATGCTTTCCTCGCTTTAAAAGTCGAAGCTAGATTAAGATCAGCTAATAGATGTATAAGTTGATCGTTTCCTACTCGCATCTCTATATTTACATTATCTTTTAAAATAAGTTTGTTAAAATACCCAATAACTGAAGAGGTAATAGAAAGAGAATCTATAATATTTATAGTTATGTTCTTATGTTGAGTTACTATACTGTCAACTACTTTCTTAATTTCAGAAAAATTATTAATGCTTTTGATATTTCCAGTGATGTCGATAGTATTTGAAGAGGATGTGATTTCCATAGGTAGAACTCCTGGTTGTTATAGGGCATAGTTTATTACTATAATGATTAATCTTTTATAAAACCTTTAATGTTTAGCATCCATTCTCTCATCTTGCTTTCATAGCCAATATCTTTTAACTCTACAAATTTCAAGGGTTTAGATAGGTAAGTTTGTTCTACATAACCACCAAAGTCATGAGGATATAGATAATTTTCATTTCTTTGTGTAATACTTGTTGGAATATCAAGCATAACACCATCATTTACGGCTTTTAGTGCTGAGTTTATAGCTAAGTATGCAGAGTTTGATTTTGGAGAAGCACAGAGATAAATTACAGCTTGCGCTAAGATGATTCTAGCCTCTGGATAGCCTATTTTGGAGACGCTCGTAAGTGCAGAAGTTGTAAGAGTCAGAGCTTGTGGATTTGCATTTCCTACATCTTCACTGGCTAAAATTACGAGTCTTCTTGCAATAAAATCAGCACTCTCTCCACCATCTATAAGCCTTGCAAGATAGTAAATAGCCGCATCTGCATCTGAGCCTCTAATGGACTTTATAAGAGCACTTGCAAGATCATAATGAACACCTGCTTCACTGCTTCCTGCACTAAGTGCATTTGGTCTCAGGGACTTTAAAATATTCAGAGTTATTGCAGTGTCAATATTAGAAGCAAACTCTAAAAGTTTTAGCATTGCACGAGCATCTCCCCCACTGCTGGCTATAAGATACTCCTTTGCATCTGTTTCACACTTTAGCTCTGCATGCTTTAAGGCTTTATCTAGAAGAGTTGATAATGCTTCGTTATTGATGTGTTTTAATTCAAAAAGCATAGAGCGTGAACGAATAGCTGATGTTAAAGAGAAGAAAGGATTTTCGGTTGAAGCTCCTATGACTAAAACGGAGTTGTTTTCCATAACTGGAAGTAGAACTTCTTGCTGGTTTTTAGCTAGTCTATGAACTTCATCTATAAATATTAGAGGTCTTTGAAGAGCATTTTTATATTGTTCAAATATTTTTCTAAGCTGATCTATCTTTAGAGAAGTTGCATTGAACTCATAAAAAGGCAAATCCATTGTTTTAGCGATGATTCTAGCTATGGAAGTTTTACCGGTACCGGCAGGACCATAGAAAAAGCTATGTCCTAGCGCGTATTTTTCACACAAAACTCTAAGTGGAGCATCTTTTGCACTTAAATGTTCTTGACCTACTAAATCATCAAATTTACTAGGTCTGAGCAGATGTGTAAAGTCCAAGTTACTTTTTCCCTTTCTCTCTTGCTAGTTTTTCTTCAGCTTTCATAAATGTAAATAGAGCAGAGTATTCGCTTCTGCTTAAAAATCTAGTTTTTCCTGTTGGGAGGTTATTTAACTCAACTTCTGCAAAACTAATACGCTTAAGGTCAGCTACTTCAGTTCCAAAGTGTGCAAAAAATCTTCTAATTTCTCTGTTTTTACCTTCAGAAATTGCTATCTTTAGAATAGAGTAGTTATGCTCATTTTTTTGAATTTTGTAACCTAAAAAAGGTGCAAAAGTCATAGAAGTCACTTTTGAGTGAGAGTGCCCACCAGCAGTTGCATCTAGAAGCTCTAAACCATTCATCATAGCCGCTTCCATTTCAGGAGTCACTTCACCTTTTATCTTTACTTTGTAGATTCTCTCTAAGTTAGAGTCCATTAGCGCAGTCGCTATTTTTGAAGCATCTGTTAAAAGTAAAACACCTTCTGTAGCGTAGTCAAGTCTGCCAACAGGGATGAAGTGTTTGTATTTTTTCTCTAAGCCATCATAGATAGTTTTTCTCCCTCTAGGATCTGTTTTTGTAACTAACTCACCTTTTGGTTTGTTATAAACTATAACTGTGTATTTGTCTCTTGGAGTGATTTGTTTTCCGCTAACATAGACTATGTCGTTCTTTTCGTCTACCTGAGTAGCGGGGTTGTCTTGAATCTCCCCGTTTATTCTTACATAACCATCCTGTATAACTTTATCTGCCTCACGGCGAGAGTAGCTTGAATGGTGTGCAATGTATTTATTTAGTCTCATTTTTACGAGATTCCTTTTTCAATCAGCGTATGAATATGTAGTACGCCTTTTATCTTTTTATTTTTGTCTGTTACTACTAAAAGTTGTATCTTCATCTCTTCGATAATCACAAGTGCTTGGCTTGCAAGAATATTCTCATCATCTAAAGTTTTAGGATTTTGAGTTGCATACTTTAAAACATTGTCTTCTAGTGAAAAGTCATCTTTTAAAAGTGCACGACGAATATCACCGTCACTTACAAGAGCTATAAGAGAATTGTCATCATCTGCTACAAGAACCGTACCTAAACGACCTTCGCTGATTTTTACAATAGCATCTTTTACTTTTGTATTTTTTGAAACTATTGGCAGGTCACTTTTTTTCATAAGGTCACTCACCTTTACAAAAAGTTTTTTTCCTAAAGCTCCACCAGGGTGAAAAGAAGCAAAGTCGCTCTTTTTAAAGTTTCTTGCTCTCATCAAACAAACTGCAAGTGCGTCGCCTAGTGCTAAAGTTAGAGTAGTTGAACTCGTAGGTGCAATATCAAGAGGACACGCTTCTTTTTCTACAATTACATCAATAACTAAGTCACTATATTGTCCAAGAGTCGAGTTTTGATTTCTTGTCATTCCAATTAGTGGAGTTTTAAATCTTTTGATATGAGGAAGTATAGAACTTAGCTCTTCACTCTCCCCACTGTAACTGATTGCAATTACGACATCATTCTCGCTTATCATCCCCAAATCACCATGCAGTGCTTCTGTAGGGTGGAGGAAAAAACTTGGAGTTCCAGTTGATGCGAAAGTAGCTGCCATTTTAGCACCTATTAGTCCACTCTTACCAACACCAGTAACTATAAGTTTACCTTTACATGCAAGAATTGTTTCAACGACCTCTTCAAATGCATCACCTATACTTTTAGCAGCTTGTAGTAGTGTTTGTGCTTCAATATTTAAAGTTTCTTGTGCAATCTCTTTATAATTCATAACGTGATTATATCGTTTTTAGCTTATATTGGCATTTTTACAAGCAGATAGCTCTTCTAATCATCTTCACTCATGGTAGCAAATGCAAGTCTCTCTTCAAGTAATTTAAGTGCTTCATGTGCACAAGCAGCATCTATATCTCCACCAGGAGCACCACTAACACCAACTGCTCCAAGTATTACATCACCCGACTTAACAGCTACTCCACCATCCATCATTATCAATCCGTTTATATTATTAAGTTCATTACGAATATCACTACGAGCTAGAACAAAATCAGAGCTATTTATGCCTGACATAATTACTAGATTTGCCTTTTGTTCGGCAATATCCATCGTAAAACGAGCTGCATGTGTGTCACGCAAAGCTACTTGAACATTTGCACTTCTATCAACTACAACAGCACTAACCCAATAGCCTTTTTTCCGACAACTCTCTACTGACTTTTTAGCAACTTGCATTGCTAACTCCATACTCATACGTTCAATCTTTACAACATCCCCACTAAAAAGGGCAGATGCACTCACAATTAAAATCAAAATTATCTTTTGAACTTTCATGTTTTCTCCTTTGTTTTATAATTATTTTGAATAATTGTACAGCTTTTTTAGTAACTTAGTTTTTTTCTTATCTTCATTGGATATAATTTGCATATGAAAAAGATAGTAATATTATTTAGCGGGGATGGTTTTAATGCCCAAAATATCGTTAAAAGCCTACATAATAAAGAGTGTTTTGTTGCTTGTGGAATTACAAATAAAAGGGATGCAAAAGGTCTAGATAAGCTTCAAAATTTAGGAATAAAAACAGATGTTTTAGAACATGTAAACTTTAACTCAAGAGAAGAATTTGATGCCCAGCTTGTAAAACTTATTAACTCGTATGAACCAGATTTAGTAGTTTTAAGTGGATTTATGAGAATTTTAAGTGATGTTTTTACAGAAAATATGAAAGCTATAAACTTGCATCCATCTCTGCTTCCAAAGTTTAAAGGTGCAAAAGCCATAGAGAGAAGTTTTGAGAGTGATGATAAAGAGTGTGGGATTAGTGTTCACTACGTAAGCAGTGAGCTTGACGGTGGTGAAATCATTTTACAAGAGAGTTTTGTCAGAGAAGATAACGAGACTTTAGAGAGTTTTTCTGCTAAGATAAAAAAAATAGAATATGAAATAATGCCACAAGCGATAGTCAAGGTGTTAAACTAGGAGTTTTAAGATGCAAAAACTGTTTGATGAAGTTGGTTCACTTGATAAACGATGTTATAAAGATTTCTTTCTTAGTGAAGATATCTTGATGGAACATGCTGCACAAGGTATGGCAACTCATATTAAAGAGAATTTTGCTAAAAACTCAAAAGTTATTATTGTCTGTGGAAGTGGAAACAATGGTGCTGATGGCATAGCCTGTGCGAGACTTCTTCATGGTGACTATGATGTTAGCATCTACTACGCAAAAAAGCCAAAATCAAAAATGGCACTTCTTCAGCAAAAGCGCGCAGATGCTATAGGGGTTAAAGAGAGTAGTAAAATAGTCGCATCTGATATTTTAATAGATGCAATTGTTGGAACTGGTTTTAGCGGTGAATTTAGTGAGGACTTAAAAGAACTTGTAAAGAACATGAACTCACTTGAAGCTTTTAAGATAGCTTGCGATGTTCCATCTTCTGGTTTTTACGCTGATGTAACTCTAACTATGGGTGCACTTAAGAAGTCTATGTTCTTAGATGCAACTAAAGAGTTTGTAGGCAAAGTAGAAGTTTTAGGCTTGGGTATCGCAAGAGATATTTATGAGGGAGATACTGCCTGGCATCTGCTAGATATTGATGATTTAAAACTTCCAACAAGAGCATTTAAAAACACTCATAAAGGTAATTTTGGACACTTGGCTTTAGCTTGTGGAAGTAAGAGTGGCGCTAGCATCTTAAGTTCTAAAGCAGCACTAAGGTTTGGCGTAGGACTTGTAACGCTTGTAGGTTATGAAAATGAGCTGATTCCTTACAGCATTATGTATTCACATGAACTGCCTTACAATACAACGGCTTTGGCTATCGGTATGGGACTAGGTGCCGAATTTAGCGATAAAGAGTTAGATAAATTTTTAAATAATTCTCTGCCTCTTATAGCAGATGCTGATATTTTTCATATGCCAATAATCATAAAGATATTAAAAAGAAAAAATGTAGTTTTAACTCCACATGCTAAAGAGTTCACAGCTCTGTTAAAGCGTGTGAATCTTGCTGATATAAGTGTAGAAGAGTTACAAAAAAATCGTTTTAAATATGTAGAGATTTTTACTACAGTTTATCCAGATGCAACACTTCTTTTAAAAGGTGCAAATGTAATTATTGCACAAAAGAATGAGTTTTTTATAAACCCTCATGGAACGTCTGCTCTTGCAAAAGGTGGTAGCGGAGATGTTTTAAGTGGACTCATTGGAGCACTTTTAGCGCAGGGTTATGAGCCATTAGACGCAGCAAAAAATGCTTCACTTGCACACACTAGCTTAGCACAAAGTTACAAGGGTGCTGATTTTTCTCTTACTCCAGATGATTTAATAGATGAGATAGGTAAGCTATAAGATAGCTTATGTTATAAATGCGACAATAATTTTTTACAAATATAGGAAAACTTACATGGATAATATACTTAAAATTGGAAAATATGAATTAGGTTCTCGCCTAATTGTTGGAAGTGGAAAATATGACTCTTTTGAAACTACAAAAGAAGCTACTTTAGCATCTGGAAGTGAACTTATCACAGTTGCTGTTCGTCGTCTAAACATTACAGATCCTGATAAAGAAAATCTTCGTGATACTTTTGCTGGAACAAATGTAAAGTTTCTGCCTAATTCTGCAGGATGTGTTACGGCTGAAGAAGCTATTACAACATTTCGTCTGATGCGTGAGGCTACTGGGATTGATTTGATTAAACTTGAAGTTATTGGTGATACTCAAAAAACTCTTTATCCTGATGTTTTAGAGACTATCAAAGCTTGTGAGATTTTAGCAAAAGAAGGTTTTACTATTATGTCTTATACTTCAGATGATCCGATAATGGCAAAAAGACTCGAAGATGCAGGCTCTCATGCAATTATGCCTTTAGCTGCTCCTATTGGTTCAGGTCTTGGTATTCAAAATCCTTACAATATTGTATTTATTCGTGAGGCGGTAAGTGTACCTGTAATCGTAGATGCGGGAATTGGTTGTGCTTCAGACGCAGCTTACGCAATGGAGTTAGGCGCAGCAGGTGTTTTAACTAACACAGCAATCGCTCAGGCACAAAACCCGATGCTAATGGCTCAGGCTATGAAACATGCAGTTCAAGCAGGCAGAATGAGTTACCTCTCAGGTAGAATACCAAAACGTCCATACGCAACTGCATCTTCTCCAATAGACGGAATGATACAGTTTTAGTAGGCTAAAGGAAGGAAACAAGTAGTATTTCCCTTACTTAATAACTACTTTGTTTCTACCACTCTCTTTTGCTTCATAAAGTGCTTTATCAACCCTCTTTATAAAAGTTTCTTCACTTTCATTATGGATATACTCTGTAACACCAATAGATATAGTAAGCTTTCCAATAATGGAAAAAGTGTGATTTTCCACGATAGTCCTTAGCTTTTCTGCAAGGATTGAGGCGTGAAGAGTATCTGTAGATTGTAGGGTAATCATAAATTCTTCACCACCCCATCTGGCTGCGATATCTCCTGTGCGAGTAGAGGTACTGATAATGTTTGCGATATCTATTAATACTCTGTCTCCAACATCATGTCCATAAGTGTCATTTACAAGTTTAAAATGATCTATATCAATAAAAATTATAGATAAAGCAGATGAAACAGTATTTGAGAGTGAAATCTCTTTTTTTAAAACATCGTTTAGCTTACTTCTGTTAAATAATTTTGTTAAAACATCAGTTGAAGCCATATATTCAAGCTCTTTGATTTTTACATACTCATTTGTAATTTCATCGAAAGTGATTAGATAGAGCACTTTATCATCTGTTTTTATATCTTTAGCATAAGGCCTAAAGTATCTACTTTGTCCATCTTTTTCTATGCACACTTTTAGCTTTTGAGAACTTTGTTCTCTTCTTACATATTCAATCCAGTAAATATCATCATTGTATGTTTGGACAAAGGTAGTGTCATTTTCTACTTTTTCAAACATATCAGATAAGTATTCATGATCTTCTTTAAACTCTTCAAGAGTAGCATAACCACCAAACTCAAGTATAGTTTTGTTAACGTAGATGACTTTTTTTCCATCAGCTAAGACAATAAAGCTAGAATCAGTGTCAATAATCTTTTGTAGAAGTTGTTTAGTAGACTCTATCTCTTTTGTTCTACGATTAACCTCACCTTGTAGTTTTTCGCTATGTTTTAATTGTTTGTATATAAGAAGAGTAATACTTAGTAGAAAAAATAGCACAAATGTTTTTAAAATTATTGCTCTGTTTTTTATTGATGATGTTACAGTTGTAAATTCTGTATTACTTAAATTGAAGCTAATTCCACCTCTTACATCACCAAGTTTATAACCTTGATATTTGTGACATGGTAGACAAGCTTTAGTAGTTATTAATGCTCCCATATACTTAAAATTTGATTCTTTATCTATTTCGTAATACTCTTTTTCTCCTGTTTTATCAATATATTTTAATGCTCTTTCTTCAAATGGAGTTGCTTTGTTATTTGGGTTTATTGTTATAAGGCTTGTTATTCGGAAGTGAAAACTTTTTATATCTGATATTTCTGAGAGTTGTCTAGTCATCCAAGCAGGATTTATTTTTATAAGAGTTAAATTTTCATCAACTTTTAGAATATTGTCTTCTAGGTAAGGATTTGGTTTTTGACCTTTTTTAGGTTTGACGTAAATACCACCATAGCTAGCATTCCACTTTCTTGTGTTTAATTGGTTCTCAAAATGTGTTTGAGCCTGTTTGATAAGTATTTGTTTTTGTAGTTCTATCCCTTTTTTGCTAAAAACATCAATAGGATAGAATAGAGCGAAAATTGATATGATAAAAAGAGTAACAAGTACTATATATTTGTAAAAATTATTCATTAGACTAATTCTAACAAATATATAAATTGCTTCTTCTTAAATCTCAATATTTTTTGATAAATGTGTCATTAGTAGAAGTTGCCCCATGCCTTCAAAGAATTTATCAACTCCCATATCTTTAGCATCTACTGCTTTTTGAAGAGCTGTAATAAATACAAGTTGAGACTCATCAGATGCTTGCATATATGTATCTATAATATATTCAAAAGTCATAGTATGAACTTCTCCGTTTACGTCAAAATCTATAGTTGAATTTGCATCTATACCTTCATCTATTAGTATCTGTTTGCATTGTTGTGTAATATGATTCATGATTATAAAATTCCCATTAAAGATAACATAACTACAAACATAGCTACTGGAGTGATGTAGCGAAGTGAGAAGTACCAAATCTCAAATGTAGGTCCAAGCTGAGGTTTAAGGATTGACTCTACTCTTTGCTTTTCAATCACAAAACCGACAAAAACTGCCATAATAAGCCCACCAAGAGGAAGCATAATAGCGGCTGTAAAATAATCGACCCAATCAAAGAAGTTTTTATCACCCCATGTAAGAGCTTCTTTATATCCATCTATATTTGAGAGTAGGGCGATGATACCAATTAGATAAAAGAACAGACCCATTGCAACAGAAGCCTTTAATCTACTCCATCTAAATCTGTCTATGAAGTACTGAACCATAGGTTCAACTAGAGATACTGAAGATGTAAGACCGGCAAATGCAAGTGCTAAGAAAAATAAAACCGCAAAGAAATTACCAAGAATACCCATCTCGTAAAAAGCAGCAGGAAGCGAGATAAAAACCAAACCTGGACCCTTTGCTGGACCTGCTCCATATTGGTAAAGAAAAGTAAAGAGCATAAGCCCCACAACAATAGCTATAGTTATATCTAAAAATACGACCCAAAAAGCATTTTAAACAAGATTTGAGTCTTTCTCCATTGAAGCTGAGTAAGTCATTATTGCACCCATACCGAGGGAGAGGGTGAAAAATGCATGACCGACGGCAGTTACGAAAGCATCAGAATCTATTTTAGACCAATCAGGCTCAAACATAAAACTAACGGCTCTTCCAAATGAATCAAGCGTAGTAGCATAGGCAAACATTCCAAGTAGAATAATCATAAGAGTTGGCATTAAAACCAAATTTACTTTTTCAATTCCGCCTTTAATCCCTCTAGTTAAAACATGAGTTATCCATATAAACGCGATTGTATGATAAAAAAGTTGTGTCCAGATGTCTGTATGAAGCATAGCGTTAAATGTCGTTTCAGCTTCCTCAACGGTAGCAGGAAGAGAAGATAAGGATGTTACTATATAGTTAAATATCCATCCAATAACTACAGAGTAGAAAATCATAATAAAAAGACCGGCTAGCCCTTGAAAGCCACCATATTTCCAAATATATTTATTCCTAGGTGCCAAATCTTCAAAAGATGTAACTCCATCTTTTCTTCCCATATATCCGATTAGCATCTCAGCTATCATTATAGAAAATCCGATTAATAAAACTGTAATAAGATATATTAGAACAAATGCACCGCCACCATATTCACCTGCAATATATGGAAATTTCCAAATATTACCAAGTCCAACAGCACTTCCAGCAGCTGCTAAAATAAACCCAATCCTGCTAAATCTAGCTATTTTCATATGCAATATCCCCTTAAATCGAAGCAATTATACTAGAAAATTAGAATATATGAAAGAATTGTCAAAAAAGCATTGACATTTCAGAAGTTATTGACTATAATTTCGCCTCATTAATCAGCGTAAAGCTAGGTTTTTGTGTAGGTCGGGGTGTAGCTCAGTATGGTTAGAGTACCTGGTTTGGGACCAGGGGGCCGAAGGTTCGAGTCCTTTCACCCCGACCACCTTTATATTTATAACTTTCGTATGGTGAGATTAGCTCAGTTGGTTAGAGCACTGGTTTGTGGTGCCGGGGGTCGCGGGTTCGAATCCCGTATCTCACCCCATTCAATAATCATAAATATAAAAACTTTTTAAAATAATTAATAAAATTAATTGTAAGCGTTCGTGGCTCAACTGGATAGAGTTTCGGATTTCGGCTCCGAGGGTTATAGGTTCGAATCCTATCGGGCGTACCACCATTGAATACACAAAACGAACAAGTCCGTTTTGTTCCGCTAGCCGCTTGGGCACTAAAGCTTTGATTTTTAACAAAATCAAGAAATTGAAAATACAAGAAAAATTTAGTCATTTATGACTTACATGCCTCCTTAGCTCAGCTGGATAGAGCAACGCCCTTCTAAGGCGTAGGCCACACGTTCGAATCGTGTAGGGGGTACCATTTTAGACTACTTTAAAGTAAGATAAAGAATTTTTAACTATAATTCTGCTCTTATTAAACAATCACATGCGGATGTGGTGAAATTGGTATACACGCCAGACTTAGGATCTGGTGCCGCAAGGCGTGGAGGTTCAAGTCCTCTCATCCGCACCATCAAATAATTAAATCTCTCAAAACTACTTATATAGCGAACTCAACCAATAAATTTAAATTTTCATTTAAACCTATTTGCTACCATAATAAGATTTTGTTCCATCAGTTTTTTTCTGCATTGAGCAATCCACCTGCCTCTTCAACTAGCTCTAGCTCTTGAATAATTCCATTTTTCTTTAGTTGTATGATTTTATTTTCAAACATGCTTGTTAAGCGTTTTGAAAATGTAACATTGCTTTTGGAGTCTCTAGTTTGTTGCATTGGTAAAGGGTGTATCTTTTCAAACTCTTGTACTTTCTGGATATACTCAGGCATTTTTTGAAGAAATATCTTAGTGATTTTACGGGCTTCTTTTTTAAAAGCGATAGGCGTAATACCTATGATAGACCCAAGTCTGTAAAAATCATCAATATGCCAGTTTTTTGGCTTTTTATAAGGGCTTTTCATACCTAAACCTATATCATAAGCATCACCGTTATAAATTCCTATTGAGATGAGATCATACAAAGGTGAGAGTATGTATTTATTATTTCCGATATTGAGTGCAGCAATATTCTTGAGATGTAAGTCTGCATGTTTGATTAGGTAGCTGTAAAAATAAAAACGCAGTGCTTCTAGCTTTTGCTCTTTATTCATCAATGTTTTATCGATTGCTTCAAATAGAGTTTGACTATCACTTTTATATTTATTTTTACTTAGTACATTTAACACCTGTGCAAAGTCTTTTTGAGGGTACTTTAAGCCTTTGTAGCGATCATATCTTTTTGTTATATAATGAAAATCAATATCTTTTGCTTTCACAATTGCAGTATATGGCACATTGAAGCCAAGCTCGTTTTTTGCAAAGCTCATAAATAGATGCTCATTAAACGCTATATAGGGAAAATGTCTCTTTGTCCCATCATCATCCACATGAAAATAATTATGCTTCTTTTTATTGCGTGGCTTTAACAGATACTCTGCATTTTCAGATTCTTCTATCTGCTCATTTTTAAAATCTATTGATACATCGATTTTTGTTTGAAAGCCACTTAAATCGGAATGTTCTGTATTTGACTCTGAATCAAGGATATCATCACTAATTAACAAATTGAACCCAAGCAAATTTGGGAAACCATTATCTTGCAGAATCTCATTTTTTACACTTACCCAACTTGCTCTTTTCCCATAATTAGATATATACTTGTGTACTTCAGTAATTGGTATAAAGTCCAAAGCACCATGAGAATTATTTAATTCTTCTAAAACTAGTCCCAAGTCATCTTTATCTTGTAAAAGTTTTTCTCTACGTTCATACTCGGGTATAAGGTTCTCAAAAAATGGAAATAACTCTGTACTAGTATTGATGATTCCTTTTTTTAAACCTTCAAATTCTTCACTTTTATAGTTCTTGTCATATACAAAAATGTATTCTCCATTCCCAAAAGAGAGTTTTCCAGATTTTTCACCACTGTTAAATACAATATATTGGTGAGGTGCTTCATCTTTGTTGTAAATACGCTTATAGCGTCTGTCTCTTGTCGTTCCCAATGCTTCAATCAGTTCATACTCAGCTAATTTTTTTAAAGCTCTTTGAACAGTTCTAGGATTCATCTGTGTCATTGCAATAAGCTCAGAACTAACTATTTCTTGTTGCTTAGTGAAAATATTTAGAATAATCTCTTCAGTTTGATTAAGTTTCATTTTGACAAACATTCCTTTTACGACATATAGTGACAAAAATATTGTAATTAATACTTTTTTAATATTATAACTAATTTACGACATATTACGACAAATTTAAATATTTTAATAATTTTTTTATAATAAGTACACAAGTTCAAGTTTAGAAATTTTATTAGAAAAAGTATAGCATTTTTTAGGTGACTAAAGGGTGACTAATTAGTCACCATTATTGAAAAAACTTGATAGAGTAAAGACCGTGTTAGAAGCCTTATGTAGGCGTTATTTGACTGTAATTGATGTCACTTTAAAAAACTTGAAAAAACACTATTTTTCAAGTCCTCTCATCCGCACCATCCCTTTATAAACCCCTAAATTATGATACTTCAAAGACTCTTTCAAACTCATTATTCCAAAACTGTGCTCAAAATGTGTTACTTTTAAGAAGCTACGCCAATTTAAGTTTAAAATACACTATTTTATTTTTTACTAGTGTCAACTTCTATCAAGTTCTTGTAACTGTCCACGACTTTCTTATATAATTACCCTGTTCCTCACTCCAACAAATTTCATTGTTCAAAAAATTGATAGGCGTATTATCAAGCGTCTGGTTAAGTAAATATTCTGTTTGTGAGCTATCATAGTTAATACAAGCAAAACAGTACCCAAGTATTGAAAAAAAAGATCGACTACATGCATATAATTATATTTAAGAAACACTTGGGTATTGATGGGCACTGTGGATCGCCAATTCAAGTTTAAAGTGCAACACTAAAGAGTAAATAAAATTATGGATTGAAGAAAGGATGGTGTAAGCAAAAGCTAAAGAACAATAGATAAGCTATTCTATATTCAGATTAACTATTTAGCAAGAAGATAAATAATAATAATTGAGAGCACAAAAGATATACCTTTGTAAATTAAAAGAGGATTTCGCTCTATAAAAGGAACTCTATGCTCTCTTATTAATGCTTCATTGGGATGTTTTAAATCATAGATAAATTCAGAGAGCTCTTCATAACGTTCTCTAGGGTTTGGATTAAGGGCTTTTTTAAGTGCTGCATCAAACCAAAGGGGAACATCTAACTCATCAGTGTACAAAGATTTATAGACAAGTTTTTTTTGAAGTGCTTTAGTTGTTGCTTTTGCTACATCTGTACCATAAGGAAATTTACCTGAAACCATTTGGTAAACTATTACAGCGAGGGAGAAAATGTCAGACTTACTTGAACCAACTTCGTTAATAAAGTACTCGGGAGCAGTATAAATCATAGTTCCAAGTATGTTGCTTTGTTCTATAAGAGTATTTATATCTGCAATTCCAGATACTTTAACAGAACCATAGTCTATAATTTTTATTGTGTTGGTGCTATTTATCATTATATTATCTGGTCGTAGATCTTGGTGGATAAGTTCCTGTCTATGCATAGCTTGCAAGCCTTTTGCAATCTGTGTTACAATATCTCTGAGTATATGCAAATCAACTTTAGGATTGTCTCTCATCCATTGTGTGAGTGTGGTTCCTTCTACAAACTCTGTGACACTATAGAGATAGTTTTTTTCTCGTATTTGGTTATAGGATTTTAAGAGATAATTATTGCTCATGCGTTTTGCTATCCATTCTTCAAGAGAAAATCTCTCTAAGTATGCTTGGTCGTTTTTTAAGTCAATTGAGGGGATTTTTAAAACTACACTTGTGTCAGTATGTGTATCGAGTGCAAGATAGGTATGACTTCTACTTGTTGCACTTAATTCTCTCATGACTTTATATCCATCAAAAATACAAGGTGCTTCAAGAATAGGAGGAAGAGATTTGTTAAGTAACTCTTTATCTATCTCTTTAATTTCACTATTTGGAAGCCTGTCTATCTGTATGATTTGAATGCTTAAATTGTCTGTACTCCCATCGTTATATGCAATATCAGAGATTATTTTGGCACTATCTTGGAGGGTGTTTTCTTCATTAAAAATAGTATCTATGAGCACACTTTTGTCAATATGTTCATAGATACCATCACTCATAAACAAGTAAATATCATCTTTTTTTAATTCAGTTGTTTTATAGTCAATACTTAACTCTTTTTCAATCCCTAAAGCACGGCTAAGGTAACTTTTTTCTTGAGATACATACCTTCTGTGATCTTCAGTAAGTTGTTCTATAGCATTATCTCTAAGTCTATATATACGAGTATCACCAATGTGAAAGATATGTGCTGTATGCGAACGCATAATCATTGCACTAAAAGTACATACATAACTACGGTTTTTATCGTGTGGGAATTTTCCTTTTTCACTTTGGGCATAGAGCCATGAGTTTATTCCCGCGAGAACTCTGTGTGCAGACTTCTGTACTGACCATAATTCTGAAGTACTAAAGTAATCTATAAGAAAAGAAGTTACAGAAGCTTTACTTGCTATATCGCTCACATCACTACTACTAATACCATCGGCTATTGCAATTGCAATGCCTTTGGTTGTAATCTGATGGTTTGTTGGTATAAAAATATCATGAAAATCTTGATTCGTTTGTTTAGCACCTTTATCGGTATATTGACCGATGGAGACTTGCAGTTGAGTGCTTTCTTTCACTTTACCAAGCTTTATATGGCAAAAATTTACCGTTCATTGTGATAACAACTCTATCACCAAGAGGATTTTCTTCTTTTTCGATGTCTAAAGAAAAGTCAATAGCACTCATAATCCCATCTCCAAATTTTTCTGAAACAATCTCTTTGATTGTTTCACCATAAACACCAGTAATCTCATAAAAACGATACATGAGTGGATCCTGTGGAATAGTAAAGTTCCAGTTTTTCATTGGATACTCTTGAATACTAAGTGCTATATCTTTTTTAAGACCTAGGACTGTACATAATTTTTTTGCACTTTCTGGTTTGAGACTATTTTGTCCCAAACATGCTGAAGTAAGAAAAACAGGAGAGAGACCAACTTTATTTGCTATCTCTTCCCAACTTATACCTGATTCTTTTTTAGCGAGGATAATTGCCTCAGTCATTTGTACTTTTGTCATAATGTTTCCTAACTACTAAAGTTCTCTTTTAGGAGATGTTTTTACATGTGTAAAATAAAGAGTTAAACCTGTAAACGCCAACCCACCTACTACATTACCTAAAGCAACAGGAACTTCATTCCATAAAAGGTAATCAAGAATTGTAAAATTACCACCCATAATTAAAGAAAAAGGGAATAAAAACATATTTACAATAGAGTGCTCAAAACCCATAAAAAAGAAGAGCATAATTGGCATCCACATTGCAATTGCTTTACCTGTAACTGATGTTGATATCATTGCACCAACAACACCCATTGCAACCATCCAGTTACAAAGCATAGCACGGATAAATACTGTTAACCAACCTGAAAGACCGTGTGACTGGTACCCAAGAGTTCTCGCTTCACCTATACCTGCAACCTTAGTAGCAATAGCACCGCCATCTGTATCAAAGCCATATGTAAAGACAAACGCCATCATAAACGCCACTGTTAATGCACCACCTAAGTTACCAAGAGCTACAAGTCCCCAGTTTCTCATCATCCCACCAAATGTAACACCTGCGCGTTTATCTATAAGTGCGAGTGGAACCAACATAAAAACACCTGTTAGTAAGTCAAACTTCATTAAGTACAACATAATAAAGCCAACAGGAAATAGCACCGCACCTAGTAGAGGTGAGCCTGTTTTCATTGCTACGGTTATGGCAAATATTGCAGCAAGAGCTAAAATAGCACCTGCCATAAATGCCCTAATTAATGTGTCTTTTGTGGACATAAAGACTTTAGACTCTCCTGAATCAACCATTTTTGTTACAAACTCTGTCGGTTCTAAATATGACATATAATTTCCTTAAATTCACATTTTTCAATGCTTTATGCAGAAATTATACTCTTAAAGAATAGTATAAATATACAGATAATTGATTAAAAAATATACAACTTGAAGATTTAAGGCTTAATAGTAAAAGTGGGTGCTTAAACATACTTCAAACTATGGTATATTGGGATTAAAAGATATTATTGTAAAGACTGTAGAACTTCATTTAGTTCAAAAAGACGACCTGAACAACTACAAGAAATTATCTTCAAAGAGTGCTTTTTAAAACGACAAACACTAAAGCAACTTTCAGAGAAATATACTAGATCAATTAGCTGGATTGTGATGCTACATTTTATGGAAAAAGAAAAGATAAACTTGGTACTTCAGTTTTCAAGGATGTTGAAACAAAAGAGATTCTTATCTGGAAGCATATTGAAAGTGAAACTGTCAAGGACTATAAGTATCTCTAAGAAACCAATGAACATTTTATTTTGGTATCATTATTCTAAAAACTGCACCTTCCTTGTTGTTACTTACACTAAGTAGACCATTAAAGTGATTATCTATTATATTTTTACTCATACTTAAACCTATTCCTGTTCCAATAGATTCATGCTTTGTTGTAAAGTATGGATCAAATACTTTATCTATGATTTTCTCAGGTATTCCACCTGCATTATCACTTATATAGATATTTACATTTTCATCATCGCTTTGTGTCTCTATCTTAACTATTGGAGATTTTATTTCATTTTCTTTCAAAGCATCTTTTGCATTATTTAATATATTTAGAACAACTTGATTTAATTCTCTAGGATAACCCTTGATTATAATTTTTTCATGGAAAAACTCTTTTGTTAGAGTAATAGAATCTTGCGAAAAGGAGTGTTCAGCAATTTTTATAGAACTTAGCAAGTTTAGATGTAAATCAAAAATCTTTTTTTCCTTATCTTCTTTCATGAAATTTCTAAAATCATCTATAGTTTTACCTAAGTAAGCAGTAAACTCTGTTATATCTTGATTTACCTCTTTCACTCTTGATACTGGAATTTTATCTAGTCCATCTAAGTCTATTTCAAATTCTAGATCATTTACAATCCCATTGATAGCACTGATTGGTTGTCTCCATTGATGTGCTATGTTTCCTATCATTTCACCTAGTGAAGCTAGTTTTGATTGTTGAATAGACCTTTGTTGTTCTTGGAGCTTCCTTGTAATATCTCTATGAAATCCAAAAATTCTATAAGGATCTTCATCTTCATTGAAAAGGATATCACCACTGTCTTCTATCGTAATTCGTTCACCGTGTTTTGTCTTAATCTTATAAATTATTGTAAAAGCATGAGATGTCTTCCCTTTAATTTTTTCACTACTAAGTACATTCAACATCTTATTTATTTGCTCTGGTAAGCACTTTTCTTCAATAAGTTTAGTATAATCTGCATACGTTATTTTTTCATTATCTTCATACCCGAGTCTTTTTTTCCAAGCAGTACTAAAGTAAAGTTCATTTGTTCTAAAATCAATATCCCAGAAACCGTCTGTTGATGAGTTAATAGCATACTCAAAACGTTCATTATTTGAATGAAAATCATTTTTAGTATCAAGTAATTCTAACTCAGCATTATCAACTGCTTCGATTAAGAGGTCTTTTTCATGGAGTGATTCTGTTATATCTTGAAATAATACTAGTACTTTATTAGACTCCCCCATACTAAATGCATTAACACTAAATATATGTTCTTCCCCTGAGAAAGAATCTATCTTTATTTCAATATAGTGTTTCTTTTTAGTAGCCATTTGAATTTCATGAATACAGTTTTCACTTTTTTGTAAATATATACTCCCTTTTTTAAATAGCTCACATATTGAGTTATGTTTTTGTGAAAATTCATTTAAAGTATTAAATCCTAGAAAGTTTAATAAAGATGTATTCACTGTAATATTTTTAAAGTTATCTACAACTACCAACATTTCAGGTATTAAGTTTAAGATAGATTGGAAAAATTCAGACTGTTTTTTAATTTTTAATTTTTGATGATACTCATAAGTCATATCTATAGACATAGATTTATAGCCAACTATATTATCAGACTCATCCTTCCAAGCAACTATGTGATTTCTGGAGACTATAGTTTTATTATCTTTTGATTTGTTGTAAATTATGTTAATAGTAAAACCATTTTTTTTAAGTTCTTCCCATATTTTTTTATAAAAACTATCTTTTATTTTTGGATGACGAATAAGAGAAAAACCGTGCTTTATCAATTCACTTTGGGGGTAAGCACAAAATTCCTCATAATTTTTATTTACTTTTAAAATATCTCCATCTAGGTTGGTCTCAACCATCATAGCCTGAGAATCACAAAGTTTATAAAACTGTTCAAATTCATTCATTATTATGACCTAAAAAAATTCTATATTGCCATTATCATTACTATCTGAACTAGAGACAGCCATAATGATGAGATTTATATCACTAATAAAAGAGTTATTGAAAAAAGTAGGGTCATCAACTTTATTTCCCCATACTTTCACTCTGAAATTTTCAAGTGTGAAGTGTAAACTTTCAAAATACTCAGCTAGTTCATTTTGATTTTGCTTAACTGTGTCTATATTCTTTTTAATGTCTTCAGACAAAATTCTCATAGGAATAGCTAGTTCCATAAAAAGGGGGTACATGTTTAATATTGAAGCATATTTTTGTATAGCATCTGTAAAACTAAAAATATATTCCTCATCCATATCCTTAGATTTAAACATCATTTCTACATAAGTGTCCATTTCTTCACTTAAGTCTTTTAACTCATCAGAATCTTCATTATCCAACATTTCAAAGTAAGTCTGTTTCTTCTCTTCTTTTATCTGTTTTTGTTCAGATGTTTCTTTTGGCTTTATTTGAGCTTGTTGTATATTTTTATCTATCGCTATATGTTTTAACTTATTTTCAAGTATCCTTTTTTGTTTTTCAGACTCTTCATAAGCTTCCTCTATATTCGCATGATACTGTTCAATCAAAAGCTTATCATTTATAACAGAGCATACCTTATAAAAAGAATCTATCATTTTTTCTCTATCTACTGGCTTTAGTAAAAACTTATCAATACCTAAGTCTATAAGTGTTAGAAGAAGTTCAGGTTCATTATGTGCAGTTAAAGTGATAAAAGGGGGAGGAGATTCTTCTAATGTTAATATGGTCTTAAACATTTCAACACCATCTATATTGGGCATGTTTATATCGCTCATTATCAAATCAATTTTATTATTTTTAAAAAGTTCTATTCCCTCATATCCGTCTTTTGCAACATAAACATTTTTAAAAAATCTCTCTAATGATTTTACCATTCCTCTACGTAAACTTTCTTCATCTTCAGCATATAAGATACTAAGGTTTGATGTTATTTCTTTTAAGATTTTCGGGTCTGTCACTATAATCCTTTCTACTGTGTACTGAAAGTATTATACCAATTTAAATCAAAAATATTTATATGAATTTTCTCTTCAATCCTTTTTTTAAGTTGTTCAGGTTTTTTATTTTGAATATCATGTGACTTACATTTTGGATATATTTTAGAGAATTAAAAATTATCAACAAACTTTTTAAATTCATCTATTTCTATAGGTTTAGAGAAAAAGTATCCTTGTATTTTGTAACAGTGTAAATACTTTAAAGCATCAATATGTTCTTGTGTCTCAGAGCCTTCTGCTATAACATCTTTACCTAATGCACTAGCCATAGCAATAATAGTTGCTACTATAGATTTGTCATCTTCATCTTTATCAATATCTAGTACAAAACTACGATCTATCTTAATCGTTTGGGCAGGTAGTTTTTTAAGATAACTAAGTGATGAGTAACCAGTTCCAAAATCATCGATAGATAACTTGAAGCCTTTAAAAAATAATTCATTTAAAATAAGTAGAGCTTTATCTATATTTTTCATAATGTGAGATTCTGTAATTTCAAGTTCAACGTAACTTTTGTCAATACCTATTTCATCAACAAGTGAGCATATATCATCAACAAAATGTTCATCTTCTAACTGTTTAGAAGAGACATTTATAGATACTATTAGTATATGACCTGCTTGATGAAGTGCTTTTGTGTCAATAAGAGCTTGTTTTGCAATCCAGAGTCCTAAGCTATATATCTGTCCAGTTTCTTCTGATATAGCAATAAATTTATCAGGTTGAACAAGTCCAAGTTCAGGATGCTTCCAACGTGCTAGTGCTTCCATTCCATAAACTTTCTTTGTTTCTAGATTTACTTTTGGCTGATAGACTATAAATATTTCATTATTGCTAAGAGCATTACGTAAACCATATTCTAAAAAGAGACGTTCTGTGATTTTCTCATTCATATTTTGTGTAAAAAATTGAAAATTGTTCTTTCCATTTGCTTTTACTTGATGCATAGCAGTATCCGCAGCTTGTACAAGTTTCTCATAACTTTCACCATCATCAGGGTAGATACTTACACCCATACTCGCACCGGTATATACTTCTTTTTCTTCTATTATTATTGGTTTTTTAAATGCGGTAATAATTTTCTCAGCAATTGGAATCATATCCATAATAGAACTTACATCTTCTATTAAAATAGCAAACTCATCTCCACCTAAACGCGCAAGAGTGTCCTGCTCTTTAAGAGTAGATTTAATAGTTTTTGCAACTTCTATTAAAAATATATCACCCATTAGATGACCAAATATGTCATTTACATTTTTGAAGTTATCCATATCTATAAAGATAAGAGCCATTTTTTTATCATGACGTTTTGTGAAGGGCATTCTACTGACTACACGTTCTTCAAAAAGTGCTTTATTTGGAAGTTCTGTCAGCGCATCAAAATATGCTAGATTGTGAATGAGGTTTTCTTGCTCTTTTTTCTTGCTGACATCGTTTGTTATAGAGATATAGTTTGTTAAAGTGCCTTCATCATTATATAAAGCAATAATATGCATTTCTGCTGTATATCTTTCAGAACTTTTTTTACGGTCTATTATTTCACCGTTCCATTGTCCATTATGATTAATTTCATCCCACATTTTTTGATAGAATTCATTATCATGCCAACCTGAACTAAAAGCCTTTGGTGTTTTGTCTTTTAGTTCTTCATTTGTGTAGCCTGTTATCTTTGTAAATGCTTCATTAACTTTGATAATTCTTTGATCAGCATCTGTAATAACAACTCCATCACTCATTTTAGAAAAAACTTCAGATGCTAACATTACTTCATTTTGAGCCTTTTTTTGTTCTGTTATATCGTGAACAGTTCCAATTGATCTAATAACGTTTCCGTTTATATCAAACTCATGTTCGCATCTCTCTTCAACAAAGCCAATATCACCGTTTTTACGAACTATGCGGTGTGTAACATGATATCCGCGTTTATCTGCCACAGAGTCTGTATAGCTTGAATTTACAAGATTAATATCATCAGGATGAATATGTTTTAAAAATGCTTCATAGGTAGCATCAAACTCTTTAGGTTTTAGTCCAAATATACGATAGACTTCATCCGACCAAAATAGATGATTTGTAATTAAGTCTAGTTCCCAGTGACCAATATTAGCAAGTTCTTGTGCTTTGTTTAAACCATATTCCAGTTTTTTTAGGTGCTCTTTTCCTTCATTAAAATCTGTTATATCCCAGATTACTCCAAGTATAGCTATTATCTCACCATTGGAGTAGAGAGGTTTTCGCACAATTTCTATGGTTCTATATTTACCATCTATTAAAATAGACTCTATTTTTTCTATGGCTTGTTTATTTTGTATAACCAAAGCTTCATCAGTACGATATCTATCGGCAATCTCTTTTGGAAAAAAGTCTAAATCATTTTTTCCCATAATAGTAGTTGCTTCTTCTCCAATAAGTTTGGCATAAGCAGTATTTACAAAAAGATAAGTTGAATTAATATCTTTAACAAATATATTCTGTTCCAGTGAGTTTAGTATTAAATCATTATTAATATTGAATTTCATACAACCCTCTTTAATATATATATTTTTTTTATTACTAGATTCTATCAAATTGTTAATTAAAAGTTCTTTTAATTTTTTTTAAACTTAAATGTCTCATTTTATGCTCACTTTCTTGATATAAGTTGTAACATATTATTGTGATATTATAGAAACTAGGAATAGTTATTTTATAAATTATCATAACTTATACAAAAGTGTATATAAATTTATATTAAGCTATAATTGAAAAAATAAAATTTAGGATTTTGTCTTATGTCTAAAACACCTACAACGGATCAAGAAGCTCTTGATTATCATGAATTTCCAAAACCTGGAAAAATATCAGTAGAGACTACAAAGCCAATGGCTACTCAAAAAGATTTATCATTAGCATATACTCCAGGTGTAGCTGTACCATGTTTGGCAATAGAGGCAAATCCTGAAGATGCTTACAGATATACTGCTAAAAAGAACCTAGTAGCTGTTATTTCAAACGGAACAGCAGTTCTAGGGCTTGGAAATATCGGTGCATTAGCATCTAAGCCGGTTATGGAAGGTAAGGGAGTATTGTTTAAAAATTTCTCAGGACTTGATTGTTTTGATATTGAAGTAGATACTGAGAGTATAGACAGGTTTTGTTCTGTTGTAACAGCAATCGCTCCAACTTTTGGTGGAATTAACTTAGAAGATATAAAAGCACCTGAGTGTTTTGAGATAGAAAGAAGACTTGTAGAAGAATTAGATATTCCAGTAATGCATGACGATCAACACGGAACAGCAGTTATTTCATCTGCCGCTATTATAAACGCTTGTGTAGTAACACATAGAAAGATTGAAGATCTGAAAATCGTAGTTGTTGGAGCAGGTGCCGCTGCAATCTCATGTGCGAGACTTTACAGAAAACTTGGAGCTAGAGAGATTTATATGCTTGATTCTAAAGGTGTTATTCACAATGGTAGAAGTGATTTAAATGATTATAAAAGAGAGTTTTGTGCAGGAGGCTATATGACTCACGCAGAAGTTTTTGATTGTGCTGATGTTGTTGTAGGACTTTCAAGACCTGGTACATTTACAATAGCAGATATTATGACTATGGCGAATGAGCCAATAGTATTTACTCTAGCAAACCCAACACCTGAAATTTTTCCTCAGGATGTTATTGAAGCTAGATCAGATGCTATTGTCGCAACTGGTAGAAGTGACTTTGATAACCAAGTAAATAACGTTTTAGGTTTTCCATTTATATTTAGAGGTGCAATGGATGTTCGAGCAAAAAAGATAAATGATGAGATGAAACTTGCAGCTGCACACGCACTGGCAAGCTTAGCTCGAAGTGAAGTACCAAAAGATATTAATGAGTTATATGGCAAAGAGTTTAAGTTTGGTAAAAACTATCTTATCCCTAAGCCGTTTGACAAAAGACTTATAGTAGAAATCTCTAGTGCTGTAGCACAGGCTGCCGTAGATAGTGGTGCGTCAGATATGAAAAACTTTAACATTAAAGATTACAAAAAAGAATTGGCTAAAATATTAAAGTAGTTATATAACTACTCTGTCATCCTTTAGAGGTCTCTCTACTGGTTGGCTGAAGTAATATCCTTGTGCATATTCCACACCAATCTCTTTAAGTAAAAGTGCTACCTCTCTTGTCTCAACAAATTCAGCAATATTTTTCATATTCATTCCATTAGAGAACTTATGGATGCTAGTTAACATATGAAGTTTCTTATTATTTGTCTCTATCTCATTAACAATTGATCCATCAATCTTTACCAAATCAATATCTAGGTTTGAAAAGTATGAGAAGTTAGAATAGCCTGTCCCAAAATCATCTATAAGAATTTTTGAGCCAAATACATGAAGTTTGGTGATGAAGTCTTGAACGATTTGTAAGTTTTGTAGATTCTCTGATTCTACTAGTTCAATGTCTAGTCTGTTTGCTACATCAGGGTTTGCATTTAAAGTTTCAAATAACATATTTGTCAGTTTAGCATCTAGTATATCTATCATAGAAATATTTATAGAAAATCTATATTGAGGGAACTCTTGTGCCATTTTGAGAGTTTTTTCTATCATCGTTTTAGTGATGAAGTGGTAGTATGAACTTTTTTTAGAAATATCTAAAAATTTATATGGTTGAAGAAATATTCCATCTTCAAGTTTTAGTCTAACAAGAGCTTCATATTTTTCTATTTTAGATGTCTTAAGATTAATAATAGGCTGGAAAAAAGGAACTATTCTATCGTCTTTTATGGCAGTTTTAATCTGCTCAATAGTATCCATATTTTCTTTTACATCTGTTTTAAGATTTAGGTTGTCGTTATACTCCAGAATTCTCTTTGTATGGTCTTTTTTAAGTAGTTTTAGTGCTAAGTCTGTATTTTCTAAAATTGGGACTATAGAGTTGCTTGCAATACTAACTAACAGATGAAGAGTCAAGTCATAAACTATAAAGTCATAGTTTGATATCTTATTCTCTAGCATTGTTGCAATCTCATATGCTTGTTCATTTGAGATATTATTAAATAAAATTCCAAACTCATCCCCACCAAGACGATAGATACAAGTATTATCACGATTAGAAAATTCATCTTTTAAAATTTGCGCTAATTCTTGAAGTATTACATTACCTACATCATTTCCATAGATATCATTTATATATTTAAAACCATCAATATTTACAATAAGAAGGTGAGGCTTTCTAATATTTTGTAACTGAATCTCAAATGATCTTCTATTATGTAAGTCTGTTAAGTGGTCATAAGAGAGTGAGTGTTCTAGTGAAGCTGTAGTCTCCTTTAGTTTTTTGTTTTCTTTTAGGTATTTTGCAAAGAGTACAATTATGAGAGACAAAGATGAGATAAAGACACTAAAGAGTATAAATGCAAACATATCAAGTGCTTTAAAATCACTTAGTGCAACTATTGAAAACTCTTTTTTTAACTTCTCTAAATAGCTGTGAATATCGTTATTTAGAACAGCTTTTGTTGTCTGTATAAATATCGGATATCTGTTTATAAGGTACTTGGAATGAAGATTGAAGTTCTCAACAAAACTTTGGGTATTAGCATCACTTGAATTAGATGTTAGTAAAAAATCATTATGATTTATATAGTCAAGATCTTGCATTTTTTTTGTATCGTTGAAGTGTTTTAAAATCTTTGAAGCATGTATGAAAAGATTTAAATCTTTGTTCTGAAGAAAAGTTGCTTCATCTATATGCCTGCTTAAAAATATCAAAGAGTTTTTTATGCCCGCGTTTAACATAATATACTCTTCTATATTTTGTAGATTAAGGTTTATATTCTTTTTAAGTGATAATAGACTTTTCTTAGTTTGTATGTATGTAGGGTTATTTAATATTTCAGACCCTGTTAAATCTCTATAGTTTTTCTCAATCATGTTTATAGTGGATGACATCTCATCTTGGTTGTGATAAGCATAGATTGAGTTTTGAAGTATTTGGTGTTCTAGGTCAATATGAGAATTTTCTAGTGTGTTTACAGATAGAAGAAACTCTCTGTGATGTTTGGTAAAATCTTTTTGGATGATGTAGAAGTATACGATGGCAATAGATGATATTATCCCAATACCCAGTACTATAAACATAATTTGTTTTAGTTTCATTTTTCTTCCAGTATTTTAGGTTTCTCGCCATCAAGGGTTTTCAAAAAAGCTATTATTTTTTCAACTTCTTTGTCTTTAAGTTTAACCCCTAAATTATGCTTAGCCATTATAGTCAAAGCTTCTTTTAGTGTTTTTGCGCTTCCATCATGAAAGTATGGTGCTGTTTTGTTTATATTTCGTAATGTTGGAACTTTAAATACATTCTTATGATTTGGATTGTTAGTAATCTTGCTTCTATCGGGATAATTACTCTCAACCTCATACTCCAAGAATGTACCCATCTTCTGAAATGAATTACCGCCGATATTTATGCCATTATGGCAAGTTATACAGCCATTTTGTTTAAAAAGTATATAGCCTTCTTTTTCATCTTTTGTTAGTTTAATCTCATCTCTTAAAAATTTATCAAATCTTGAGTTTGGTGTAGTTAGCGCATTTTCAAACTCCACTATAGCTTCAAGAATTTGAGCGTAGGAAATATGTGAAGTTCCATATACTAACTTAAATAGTTTTTTATACTCTAGAGACTCATTTATCCTATTTTCAACAGTTTTAGCATCCATGTTGTGTTCAGCTGGGTTATTTATAGGACCATCAGCTTGTTGTGTAAGGTTTCTTGCTCGTCCATTCCAAAACTGCTTAAAGTTATATCTGGAGTTTAAAACTGTAGGTGATTGAATATTGCCTTTTTTATTTGCAAAACCGCTTGAGACAACATTTGCATCTGCTCCGCCTTTAAAAATATCGTGACAACTAATGCACGCAGTTGAATTGTCTTTAGAAAGAATAGTGTCAGAAAATAGTTTTTGACCTAATTTCGCTTTTGCTAAATTAACTTTTATGTCTGTAGGTATTGGTGAAATCGGTTCACTTGCACAAAGAGCCAGTGAAATAAGTAGTGTTAAAAATGTCTTTATCATTAAGACATTTTAACATAAAATTGTCAGTTTTTGACATTTTTATAAAAAAAAGAGAGACCTTTTTGTGCTTTAATGTCTAAATCATACGATATATAGGAGAGATAGTTCAGTATATCTTTTTTTGAAATTTCTGTTCTTTTTGAAGCTTCAGTTAGAAGGTATTGAGGAATTTTAACTCTTTGTTTTAAAAATTGTCTCTCAATACTTTTATATAGTTGTTGGTCTTTGTGATAACAAAGAAGAGCAAAAACAAATGGAAGTTTATATCTAGAGTTCCACTCAGCAGCTAAATCTATGTAAGGCTTATTTTGTAAATAGTGTTTAAGAGCTTTATCTCCGATAAGTACTTTACCTTTGATATCTAAAATCTGAGCCAGTACATTTGAGCTAGCAGACTCCATATCGGCTTCATTTTGCACATCCGGGACTACTATAACACTTAGAACTTCTTTTTTTGCGATGATTCCAAGGTTTACATATCTGTATTTTTTTGCATGAATGCTTGAAATAAAGGCTGCATCTACTCTGCGAGATAGGAATTTTTTATTGATTACTGCTGGAACACCACGCCTATAATGCATACTCATACTCTGCTGAGAACTCCTAGTAAAGCGTTTCATGAAAACATGAAAAGGTAGTAAGTTTAAATACTCTATTTTTCCAAAAACCAAATCAAACTCCCTTATAAATTGAGTGAAATTATACATGACTTAACTTATCTTTGATATAATCGCTCTAATAATTTCACTTTAGTCACCTCAGCGGTGCAAGCGAAGTAAAAGGGACCTTGTTCATTTTACGGACTAATTAATGGAGGTTGCCTTCATTTTATAGAATAAAATTAAGGAGATGACGGTATGGTTAAAGTAGAGTTTTTAGGTCCTATTCAAAAAGAGTCTTTAGAGTTGGAAATTACAAATTTAAATGAATTAGCAATAATATTACAAGATGATACGCAGATGCAAGAGTGGTTAGAAAACTCAGCGGTTGCAGTAAACGATACGCTTGTCAGTAGTATAGATTTTACTTTAAAAGATGGTGACAGAGTAGCACTACTTCCTCCAGTTTGTGGAGGCTGATATATGCTATACCTTTTTGATGGTTCCTTAGATGTGCCAACTATTTTAAAAGATTGGTATGAGCAGGAAACTACTAGTAACTATGGTGCTTATATCCCTTTTGTTGGAACGGTAAGAAGCGAAGATGAAATAGATGGGCTTAGCTTTGATATTTACGAACCTATTTTACAAAAGTGGTTTAATGAGTGGCAAGAAAAGGCAAAAGAAAAAGGTGCAGTAATAAAAATGGCACACTCTAAGGGAGATGTTATGCTTCATGAATCATCTTACATAGCTGCAGTCTTTTCTCCAAAAAGACGCGTTGCATTAGAATTTATAGATGAGTTTGTTGAAGATTTTAAAGCATCTGCACCTATTTGGAAGTATGACTTAAGAGATGGAAAAAGAATCTATGCTAAAGAGAGATCAACAGCGATTAAAGGGAGTGGATTATTGTCATGAAACTATTATCTTATGAAACAAGCCAAAACATGTTAGATTTATTAGATATTGGCAGCTTTAGAAGTGAAAACTTACCATTGAGTTCTACTCTAGGAAGAATTCTAGCTGATAATATCGTAGCAGAATATAATGATCCTCAATTTCCAACAGCGTCTATGGATGGTTATGCTGTTAAACACACTGACTTAGACAGGGATAGCATTTCGATACTTGGAGATAATCCCGCAGGAAATGATGAAAGAAGAGTTCTAGTAGAGGGAGAGTGTATTAAGACTTTTACAGGTTCTATGATGCCAGATGGTGCAGATACTCTTATTCAGATAGAAAATGTTAGTGTAAGCGAGAACAGCGACAAAATCTATATAGATGAAAAAGTTAATTTTGGATCTTCTGTCCGTCCTATTGGTGAAGGATATAAAGCAGGAGACGTACTTATAAAAAAAGGTACGAAAATTGGCTTTGCTGAGATTGGTGTTATGGCGGGTCTTAACAAAGTGATGGTAAAAGTTGCTCTTAAACCTAGAGTTGCTGTTATCTCTACTGGTAGTGAGATTTTAGATCTTGGTGAGCAGAGCGATAATCCTGCGCAGATTAGAAGTTCTAATAACTATACTCTATGTGCTTTGTTTGAGCAAGCCGGAGCTGAAGCTATACAGCTTGGAACTGCTCCTGATGATAGAGATGAGATAATGCAGACTTTTGAAAATGCTCTTGCATCTGCTGATATACTTATCAGTACAGGTGGTGTAAGCGTGGGTGATTATGACTTTGTAAAAGATATAGTTCCACGTCTTGGTGCTGAAGTAATCTATAAGGGTGTAGCTATTAAGCCAGGAAAGCATATTATGGTTGCACAAAGGGAAGGTAAGTTTATTTTAGCACTTCCTGGTTTTGCTTACTCTTCAACCGTAGTTTCTATACTTTACGGACTACCTCTTATATCTAAGATGCTAGGCAAAAGTGAACCATATAAAAGAGTAGAAGCAAAACTAAGTCAAAGATTTACAAAAAGAAGTCGTTTAACAGAATTCACAGCATGTAATGTTGAGGTTGTTGATGGTGAGTATTTTGTAAATTTCGTAGATAAAAAAGTTGGAAGTTCTGCAATACTTACTAATATGTTAAATAATAGTGCATTGATGGTAACTGGAGAAGAAGATGGTGACCTGGAAGAGGGCACTTTTGTAAATGTAATTTTATTGGAGAATTTTTAAATGAAAGCATATTCGATAGACTCAACTACGCGAGAAGTAAAAGAGATAGATATAGAGATGCAAGCTAATACTGTATATAGCTTTTTTAACTCTATTTTAACAGATGAACTATCTACACTTAATAAACATACTATTCATAGTGATGCGGATGCTGTGTCAAAAAATATGGAGCCATATTTTATAGGTGAACAACTTATAGTTGGAAATGCACTTATTGTAGGTAAAGATGGTTTGTTTGATACGGATGCAAGTATTCTAAAAGATGAGCTAGAATCACTTATTAGTTATGACGTAACACCTTTTTATAGACAAGTATTAAATCTTATTAAAGATACAGATATCAATTTATATAAAATATTTGAAGTTACAAAAGAAGAAGAAGATATCAAACTAAATACTGAATGGGTTATTTATGTCTTTAATATGGCTGATGACAGAACTAAAGAGTACTTTTTAGAGGAACTTCAAAAAGCAGTGGAGACAAAAAAAGATATTACAATTCATATGCAAAATATGGCAATTTTAGCTTTAAACGCAACTCAAAATAGTTAAAATAGTGAAGCTTGTAGAGCCTTAAGTTTATAGCTTCTTCTGTGAATATCGCAGTAACCATACTTTTTAATCATCTCAACATGAAGAGCTGTTCCATATCCTTTATGTTTTTCAAACTGATACTGGGGGTATTTTTTTGCTTCTTTAACTATATCTCTATCATGTGTTACTTTTGCAAGTATAGATGCCGCACTAACTTCGGCAACTTTACCATCTGCTTTTATCATTGTAGGAAGTCCAGCAACTCCAAAATTAGAGTTACCGTCAAAGAGATACTCTTCGCACTTTAAGTTCTTAATAATCTCTTCAAGCCCACGCTTAATGCAAAGTGATATTCCATCAGCATCTATAGTCTGAGGAGAGATTTTTACTATATGATAAAAAGAGTCTTTAATTATAAGCTCATAAAGAGCTTCCCTTTTTCTCTCACTAAGTTTTTTAGAATCATTTAGCCCATCTATATGAGAGTTTAAAATACATCCAGCCATCACCATATCTCCAGCTATCGGTCCTCGTCCAGCCTCATCAATTCCACATAATCCCATTAATATTTCCTCTGAATAATTTGTTATATTTTTTTCAAACCCCTGCAACTTAAGGGTCAAAATCTATGATTTTGGGGTACCCAAAGTGAAGCCGTTTGGAGAAAGTATAAATAAATATACTTTAATCCCCTAGTGCCCATATATCGAATGGTAGCATCTCCACCTTTGAAAATGGATGACTTACGCTTCCTTCTCTATTCATTGTAATTGCTGTAACTTTTTTAATAGAGTAACTAAAAATAAATGCTTCTATGGCTTCCATCTTTTTAAAGAGTGTTCTTTCATCCGCAAATGGTTTACAAAGTATAATTTCATCTCTTGAAGGAATATAAAAGTCAATACCATCATCATAATAGGACTCAATACCAGATTTTAAAAGTTCTAAAAAAACCATGTTCTCAAAAAGCCTACCAAAGTGTTTATCAAGACTAAGTGCTGGCTTTAGAGATATATCACATAGGTAAATCTTTTTTGTAGCCTTGGGATGATTGTTTTTCTCTAGAAGGTGTATGTAGTTTTTAGTATTTAAGCTTTCATATGATTTATATAACTTGTCCTTAGATACTTTTCTACTCTGTTTAAGTCTTTCATAGATAGAGTAAGGAGACAGCTTCTGCGCCATCATCTTTGCGCAAAGAATGAGTATATCAAACTCCATCTCATCCAAAGCATACTTTAGCGTCTTTTGAATATATATATTCCTTTCATCGCTATGAACCTTATGCATAGAAGCAAAGCCACCAAGCTGAAAAAAATGGTTTAGTGCTGTTGAATCATACTTGTGCTCATATGCCAAAAACTCTTCATAATCAAGCGGGTATAACTGTATAGTAGTTAAATACTCTATTTCAAGATGTACTTCAGAGCATATTATGAGCTGAGTTACATTTGGTATTTTAATCTCTTTTTTGTAGTTATCTAAAACCAAAGTGTCTATTTTGTTTTGATTACAAAATCTTGTAAGAGTTTTGTTCAGTTCTTCTATATCTATTCTGACATCATCGCAATCTATATAAAGGTAGCTATTTTTCTTTAAACCTAAAAGATAATTTTTGACTAATTTGCTCTTTCCACTTTGAGTAATTCCGTTTATCTGATAACTTAAATCTTCCAAGTAGACTTTTCTAAAGTGAAATTTATCTAAAGATATATCAGTTTTAAATAGTTCTTGTAGTAGTATTTCCATAAAGTAATTTTATCATTTCCTTACTTAAAGGAAACAAATTTTAAGGAATTTCACTTTTTACCCCCTAAAACCTTGAATATCAGCTTTTGTTTGGATACAATTCCGTTCCCTTAATATAGTTAGGCAAGACCTAACGAGTTCTTTAGAAGGAAAAACATGGAAAAAATTCGTTTAAAATTGAAAGCTTACGATCATCGTGTATTAGATAGATCAGTAGCATCAATCGTTGAGGCTGTAAAGCGTACAGGTGCCGTAATTCGTGGCCCGATCCCTTTACCAACAAAGATTCGTAAATATACAGTATTGAAATCAGTTCACGTTAACAAAAAAGCTCGTGAGCAATTTGAAATTCGTATGCACGCTAGAGTTATAGACATTGTTTCGGCTACGCCAGAGACTGTAGATTCTCTAATGAAGCTTGATCTTGCACCGGAAGTGGACGTTGAAGTTCGCTCTATGGATAAGTAGGAGTAGGTCGTGGAATATATTGTTGAAAAAATCGGTATGAGCCGTACAATCACAGTACCAAGTAAACCTGTTACTCTATTAAGAGTTTTAGATGCGAAAGTATGTGAAGTTAATGAAGGCATCGCAATTGTAGCTTACAACAGCGGTAAAAAAATGAATAAGTCAATTGAAGGTCAGCAAAAGAAATACAGCCTTTCATCTGAGTTTAACCGTCTAGTTACTTTAGAAGTAGCTAACACTGAAGCTGGTGATTTAGATTTAACACCTTTAGCAGATGCTAAAGTTTTAAAATCTACTTTTACTACTAAAGGTCGCGGTTTTGCTGGAGCAATGAAACGTTGGAATTTCTCTGGTGGTCCTGCATCTCACGGTCATAGATTTGGTCGTAGAACAGGTTCAATCGGTATGGCAGAATGGCCAGGTCGTGTAATGAAAGGTAAGAAAATGCCAGGACATTACGGAAATACACAAAATAGTGTTAAGAATGAGATCGTTTCTTTCGACGCTGAAAACAACATCATCGCGGTGTCTGGTTCAGTTTCTGGAGCTAACGGTGCTCTAGGTCGTGTAAAGGTAGCTAAATAATGAGCGCAATCGTTTTAAATAATAAAATGGAAAAAGCATCTGAGTTAGCACTACCGGAGAGTTTTTCTGGTATTAATCCTCATAACTTATACTTGTATGTAAAGTCAGCTCAGGCTGCACAACGTGCAAATAACGCTACTACAAAAGGTAGAAGTGAAGTTAGAGGTGGTGGTAAGAAACCATGGGCTCAAAAAGGTGGCGGTCGCGCTCGTGCTGGTTCACGTCGTTCTCCTATCTTTGTGGGTGGTGGTAAAGCATTTGGTTCTAAGAACAATCGTAATTATGACCTTAAAGTTAATAAGAAGCAAAAGAAACTTGCTCTTAACTTTGCTCTTAACGAGCATGCACAAAACGGTAGTCTTTTCATCGTTGACAACATTGAAATCGCATCTGGTAAAACTAAAGATGCAGCGGCAATGTTTAAAGCACTAAATCAAAGAGATGTACTAATAGTTAAATCTCTTTTAGATGAAAATACTTTTTTAGCGTTTGAGAATCTTTCAAGTACTTATGTAATTGAATCAAATGAATTAAATGCTTATTTAGCTGCTAACTATCGCTCAATAGTGATCGAAAAAGCGGTATGGGAAAATCTTGTAGGTGAGGCTAAATAATGGCAGATATTACAGATATTAAATCTATACTATATACAGAAAAGACTTTAGGTATGCAAGAAGACAACGTTATCGTTGTACAAACTTCTCCACGTATGACTAAAACAGGTCTTAAAGAGGTTTTTCGTGAGTATTTTGGAATTATTCCAACTAATATAAACTCACTTAATCAAAGCGGAAAAGTTAAAAGATTCCGTGGTGTTGCTGGTAAACAAAATGACTTCAAAAAGTTTTATGTTAAGTTACCAGAGGGTGCACAAATAGAAAGTTTGGCGGTATAAGATGGCAATTAAAACTTATAGACCGATAACTCCATCTCGTCGTTTTTACACTAATGTTGATAGTTCAGACATTACTGCAAAAGCAAGCGTTCGTTCATTACTTGTTAAGTTACCTACTCATTCAGGTCGTAACAACAATGGTCGTATCACATCTCGTCATAGACAAGCTGGTGCTAAAAAGATTTACCGTATTGTTGATTTCAAAAGAAATAAATTTGATATCCCTGCAACTGTAAGTGCTATTGAGTACGATCCATATCGTAACTGTCGTATTGCACTTGTAAATTATGCTGATGGTGAGAAGAGATATATTCTTCAACCAAAAGACTTAATCGTTGGTGATATAATTTCTTCTGCTGAGTCTGGTTTAGATATTAAACCTGGTAATACAATGAAGTTAAAAAATATTCCGGTTGGTACATTGATTCACAATATTGAGCTTAAAACTGGTAAGGGCGGACAAATGTGTCGTGCTGCTGGAACTTCTGCTCAGATTATGGGTCGTGATGGTAAATATGTTTCACTTCGTATGCCTTCATCTGAAATGCGTTTAGTATTAGGCGAATGTCTAGCTACTATCGGTTCAGTTGGTAACGAAGAGTTTGGTAACATAGTTATCGCTAAAGCTGGTCGTCAAAGACATTTAGGTATTCGTCCTCAAACTCGTGGTTCAGCAATGAATCCAATTGATCACCCGCATGGTGGTGGTGAAGGTAAAACGAACTCAGGTCGTCATCCAGTTACTCCATGGGGTAAACCAACGAAGGGTGCTAAAACTCGTCGTAAGAAAGCTAGTGATAAACTTATTATTACTCGCCGTAAACCAAATGCAAAAAGGGTAGGCTAATGGCTCGTTCAGTAAAAAAAGGTCCATTTGTTGATGACCATTTAATGAAAAAAGTTGAAACAGCTAAAGCTGAAGGCAACAAGAAACCTATTAAAACTTGGTCAAGAAGATCTATGATCATTCCTGCAATGGTTGGGTTTACATTAAATGTTCACAACGGACGTCAATTCGTTCCTGTTCATGTATCAGAGAACCATATTGGTTATAAACTTGGTGAATTCGCACCAACACGTACATTCAAGGGCCATAAGGGCTCTGTTCAGAAGAAGGTGTAGTCATGGCTAGAGCATTATTAAAGTTTATCCGTGTATCACCAATTAAATCTCGCCTTATCGCAAGAGAAGTTCAAGGTATGAATGCAGAACTTGCATTAGCATCTTTAGAATTTACTCCTAACAAGGCAGCTAAAATTATCGCTAAAGTAATCGCTTCTGCAGTTGCTAACAGTGGTAATGAAGCTGAAGATTGTACTATTACATCATGTCGTATTGATAATGGTCCAGTTCTTAAAAGATTCAGACCACGTGCACGTGGTATGGCATCTGGAATCAGAAAGCCAACCGCACACATCTTAGTAGAAGTAGAGGGTAAATAATATGGGTCAAAAAGTTAATCCTATTGGTTTACGTCTTGGTATCAACCGTAATTGGGAGAGCCGTTGGTTCCCTGATTTTAAAACTGCTCCGGCAGCTTTAGGTGAAGATCACAAGATTCGTACATTTTTGAAAAAAGAGCTTTACTATGCTGGTGTTGCTAACATCATTATAGAAAGAACAATTAAGAGACTTCGTGTAACTATCGTTGCAGCTCGCCCTGGTATCATTATTGGTAAAAAAGGTGCGGACATTGAAAAACTTAAGACTTCACTTCAAAAGTTAATTGGTAAAACAGTTTCTGTTAATATCAAAGAAGAGAAAAAAGCTCAAACTTCAGCACAACTTGTTGCTGAGAATGTAGCTACTCAATTAGAGCGTCGTGTTGCTTTTAGACGTGCTATGAAAAAAGTTATGCAAGGTGCACAACGTTCTGGCGCTAAAGGTATCAAAATTGCAGTTGCAGGTCGTCTTGGTGGAGCTGAAATGGCTCGTACTGAGTGGTACTTAGAGGGACGTGTTCCTTTACATACACTTCGTGCAAAAATTGATTATGGTTTTGCTGAAGCTCATACTACATACGGTATTATCGGTGTTAAAGTATGGATTTTCAAAGGTGAGGTACTTACTAAAGGTATTCCTGCAGAAGCAAAAGAAGAAAAACAAGAGCGTCCACGTAAACGTGCTCCAAGACGCGAAAATAACGAAAAGGCTGAATAATTATGTTAATGCCTAAGAGAACAAAATATCGTAAAGTAATGAAAGGACGTAACCGTGGTTACGCTCGTTCGGGTTATACATTAGCATTTGGTGATATCGCATTTAAAGCGGTTGAAGCAGGTCGTATTAACTCTCGTCAGATTGAAGCAGCTCGTATTTCAGCTACTCGTCACATTAAAAGAAGTGGTAAGATATGGATTCGTGTATTCCCTGCTAAACCATTAACTGCTAAGCCTCTTGAAACTCGTATGGGTAAAGGTAAAGGTGCAGTTGATCAATGGGTAATGAATATTAAGCCAGGTCGTATCATTTTTGAAATGGCTGGTGTTCCGCATGATATCGCTCGTGAAGCGTTAACTCTTGCAATGCACAAATTACCATTTAAAACTAAAATTATTACTGCGGAGATGAGCAATGAAATATTCTGATTTAGCAGATAAAAATTCAGCAGAGCTTAATGCTATGCTAAAAGAAAAGAAAACAGAATTGTTTACTTTAAAAATAAAACAAAAGATGATGCAATTAAATAATACTAGTGAACTTCGTATTGCTAAAAAAGATATTGCTAAAATCAACACTGCTCTTACTGCAGTGGCAAACTAGGGGCTTGATAATGACACATAAGCGTGAAATTCAAGGTAAAGTAGTTACAATTGCAGGCGAAAAAACGGTATCTATCGTTGTTGAGCGTCGTGTAATGCATCCTCGTTACCACAAAGTTGTAAAACGTTTCAAAAAGTACTTAGTACATGATGAGCGTAATGAAGTAAAAGTTGGTGACGAGATTATTGCAATCGAATGTCGCCCACTTTCTAAGACTAAATCTTTTAGACTTAAAACAGTAGTATCAGGAGCTAAGTAATGATCCAAGGTTTTACTCGTTTAGTTGTAGCTGATAATACAGGTGCAAAAGAGATTATGTGTATTAAGGTACTTGGTGGTTCTAAGCGTCGTTATGCTTCAGTAGGTGACGTTATCGTTGCTTCTGTTAAAAAAGCGACACCAACTGCTAAAGTTAAAAAAGGTAAAGTTGTAAAAGCTGTTATCGTTAGAACTGCTAAAGAGGTTCACCGTGAAAACGGTTCTCTTATCCGTTTTGATGACAATGCAGCTGTTATACTTGATGACAAGAGAGAGCCAATTGGTACTCGTATCTTCGGACCTGTTGGTCGTGAAGTTCGTTATGCTGGATTTATGAAAATCGTATCTCTTGCACCGGAGGTTGTTTAATGGCAAAATTTAATTTCAAAAAAGGCGATACTGTAGAAATTATCGCTGGTGATGATCGTGGAACTAAAGCTACTGTACTTGAAGTATTATCTAAGAAAAACAAGGTAATAGTTGAGGGTTGTAAAGTTGCTAAGAAAGCTATCAAACCAACTGAAGATAACACTAAAGGCGGACATATCAATAAAGAGATGCCTATAGATGTTTCAAATGTACGTAAAGTGGAGGCATAATTAGATGGCTCGTTTAAAAGAAAAATATTTAGGTTTAAAATCTGAGTTACAAGCTGATTTAGGCATTGCTAATCCAATGCAAACACCAAAAGTAGAGAAGATTATTATCTCTGTTGGTGCTGGTTTTGCAATGAAAGATAATAAACTTATTAAAAATATCGAAGACACAATTACAACAATTGCTGGTCAAAAAGCAACTACAGTAATCGCTAAGAAATCTGTTGCAGGTTTTAAAGTTCGTGAAGGTATGCCAGTTGGTATCCGTGTAACACTTCGTGGTGAAAATATGTATAACTTCTTGGATCGTCTAGTATCTATCGCACTTCCACGTGTGAAAGATTTCCGTGGTGTTCCAAGAAATGGTTTTGATGGTCGTGGTAACTATAACTTCGGTCTTCAAGAACAACTAATTTTCCCAGAAATTAGTTATGATTCAATCATGCAAATTCATGGTATGAATATCACAGTTGTTACAACTGCTGATTCAGATAAGGCAGGACTTACTCTTTTAGAGAAAATGGGTATGCCTTTTACTAAAGGGAGCACAAATGGCTAAAAAGTCTATGATCGCTAAAGCGAAAAGAGAACCTAAGTTCAAAGTTCGTGGTTATACAAGATGTCAGATTTGTGGTCGTCCACACTCAGTTCTTCGTGACTTTGGTATCTGTCGTATTTGTTTTAGAAAAATGGCAAATGAGGGATTAATCCCAGGTGTTAGAAAGTCGAGTTGGTAACAGCTCGAAACTCCTAACAGTAGCAGTCGAAAGACTTGCAATATATAAGGAATATATAAATGGCAATTAATGATCTAGTATCAGATGCGTTAACACGTGTTCGTAATGCAGGTATGAGAAGATTACCAGTTACTACTTTAGTTCACTCTAAGAGTGTTGAAGCTGTAGCAAATATCTTAGTAGATAAAGGTTATATTGAGAGTTGTAACGTTGTTGAAGATGGCGTTAAAAAAACTATCAAAGTTGTACTTAAGTACAATGAAGAAGGCAAAACTGTAATTAATGAAATCAAAAGAGTTTCTAAACCTGGTAGACGTGTTTACAAAGGTAAAGAAGATATCAAACGTTTCAAAAATGGTTACGGAACTATTATTATTAGTACATCACGCGGCGTTTTACCAAATGACAAAGCTTTCGAGCTTGGCATTGGTGGCGAAGTTATGTGTACAGTATGGTAGGGAGATAGCATGTCAAGAATTGGTAAATTACCTGTAGAATTTGCTGCTGACATTAGTGTTAGTACAAATGGAAATGTTATAACTTTTGCTAAAGGCAAAAATAGTATTGATTTAGATACAAAAGGAAATGTTGACTTCTCGCTAGAAGGAAACATCTTAACTTTTGCTACAAAATCACAAGAAAAAGCTCACAGAGCATTCTGGGGAACATATAGAGCATTAGCTCAAAATATCGTTGTTGGTTTAACTACTGGTTATACTAAACAATTAGAGATTAATGGTGTTGGTTATCGTGCTGCTGTTAAAGGCAGAGTACTTAATCTTCAACTTGGTCACTCTCATGATATTAATTATGATTTACCAGAAGGTTTAGAAGCTGCTGTAGAGAAGAATGTAATTACTCTTAAAAGCCATGACAAGCAAACACTTGGTCAAGTAGCTGCTGAGATTAGATCATTCCGTCCACCAGAGCCTTACAAAGGTAAAGGTGTTAAATACATGGAAGAGCATATCGTGCGTAAAGCCGGTAAAACTGCCAAGAAATAAGGGAGGAGTATAAATGAATGCTAAAGTATTAAAAAGCAAAATTGCTAACCGTTTAAAGCGTAAGCGTCGTATTCGTGCAAAAATATCTGGTTGTGCTTCACTTCCTCGTGTTTCTGTATTTCGTTCAAATCGTTATTTAAGTGTACAAGCTATTGATGATGCAACAGCAACAACATTAGTTTCACTTAACTCAAAGTCGACTGGTCATAAATCAAACAAAGAAGGTGCTGCGGCCCTTGGTGAGGCATTTGCTGCAACACTTAAAGCTGCTAAAATTTCTGAAGTTGTATTTGATCGTAATGGTTACCAATATCACGGTGTTATAGCTGCATTTGGTGACGCACTTCGTGCTAACGAAATTAAGTTTTAGGGGCTGATATGGAAATCAATAGAGAAGATTTTGAAGAATCAATTGTAAACATTGGTCGTGTTACTAAAGTTGTTAAGGGTGGTAGAAGATTTCGTTTCACTGCACTTATCGTAGTTGGTAATAAGAATGGTACTGTAGGTTATGGTATGGGTAAAGCGAAGGAAGTTCCAGACGCTATCCGTAAAGCTGTTGATAACGCTTTTAAAAACCTGACTACTGTAAGTATCAAAGGTACAACAATAGCACATGATATTGAGCATAAATACAATGCAAGTCGTGTTCTTCTGAAGCCAGCATCTGAAGGTACAGGTGTTATTGCAGGTGGGGCAGCTCGTCCTGTTCTTGAACTTGCAGGTATTCAAGACATACTTACAAAGTCAATTGGCTCAAACAATCCAGGAACAGTTGTTCGTGCTACGGTTGAAGCACTTACTCGTATAAAAGGATAGAGAATGGGTATTGAAAATTTATTACCAGCAGAAGGTTCAACAAGTAACCGTAAAAGAGTTGGTCGTGGACAAGGTTCTGGAACTGGTAAGACTGCTGCACGTGGTCAAAAAGGTCAGAAATCTCGTTCAGGTTACAAGAGAAAAAGAAACTTTGAGGGTGGACAAATGCAACTTGCAAAACGTCTTCCTAAAATTGGATTCTTCTCAAGAAATGTAAAACCTTACGTTATAAACGTTGAAAGAATTAAAGCAGTAGCTGAATTATCTGAAATTACTATGGAATCTATCCGTAGTGTTCACAAAATTGGTGCTTCTGTTACTAGAGTTAAATTAGTTGGTGCGTCTGCAAAAGATTTAGCATCAAAAATTAAAGATGACAACGTTACTACAACAGGTAAATAGTTGTGAATAAAAATCTAGTAAATAAGATACTTATTACTATCGGGTTTTTATTTATCTACCGCCTACTGGCTTACGTGCCGGTACCGGGTGTAGATACTGCTGTTATTGCTTCATTCTTCGATTCACATCAAGCCGATGCACTAGGTTTATTTAATATGTTTAGTGGAAATGCTGTTGAGAGAATGTCAATTATTGCTCTTGGTATTATGCCTTACATCACTGCTTCAATCATCATGGAACTTTTAGCTGCTACTTTTGCTCCTCTTGGTCAAATGAAAAAAGAGCGTGACGGAATGGTTAAGTATATGCAAATTATTCGTTACGCGACTATTGTAATTACAATCATCCAAGCTATTGGTATCAGTGTAGGTCTTCAAAGTTTAACTGGTCCAAATGGAAACAGTGCAATTTTAGCTGATCACAACACATTTATAATTCTCTCTGCTGTTTCAATGCTAGCGGGAACTATGTTGCTAATGTGGATAGGTGAGCAAATTACTCAAAGTGGTATCGGTAATGGTATTTCACTTATTATCTTTGCTGGTATCGTCTCAGCTATTCCTAGTGCAATTGGTCAAACAATTACAATGGTAAATACTGGTGCTATGAGTTTTTTAACTGTAATAGCAATACTTGCTCTTATACTAAGTACTGTAGCAATTATTATTTACGTTGAACTTGGAGAGCGCCGTGTACCTGTTACATATGCTAAAAAAGTTATGATGCAAAATCAAAACAAAAGAGTAATGAACTATATTCCTATCAAGGTAAACTTAGCTGGTGTAATTCCAGTTATCTTCGCTTCTGCGATACTAATGTTTCCTATGACAGTTTTATCAAGTAGTACAAACCCTACAATTCAAGGGATTGCTGACTTGTTAAATCCTAATAGTTACTTTTTTAACTTTTTAACATTTGCTTTTGTTGTTTTCTTCGCATTCTTTTATGCATCGATAACATTCAATGCAAAAGATATTGCTGAGAATTTAAAAAGACAAGGTGGATTTATTCCAGGTATTCGTACTGGTAATGCTACAAGTGAGTTTTTAAATGAAACTGCTAGTAGATTGACTTTTACAGGTGCTCTATACCTTGGTCTTGTAGCTACTCTGCCATTTATGATTATCAAGGGGATGGGTGTACCTTTCTTCTTTGGTGGTACAGCGGTTTTAATCGTTGTTCAAGTTGCACTTGACACTATGAGAAAAATTGAGGCTCAAATTTACATGAGTAAATATGAGACACTAAGTGCTGTTGGTCTATAAATAATGGCCATTGCGCTTAGAAAACCCCACGAAATTGAAAAACTATGTGCTGCCAACAAGATTGTTGGCGGTGCATTAGAACTTCTTGCCCAAAATACAAAAGTAGGGATCTCTTTAAAAGAACTAGATGCTATGGCAGAGGATTTTATTCGCTCTCATGGTGCTAGACCATCTTTTAAAGGTCTCTACGGCTTCCCTAATGCAGTATGTACTTCACTTAATCAAGTTATCATTCACGGTATTCCAACAGATTATAAGCTCCAAGAGGGTGATGTAATAGGTTTTGATATTGGAACTGAGCTTGATGGTTGGTTTGGAGATGCTGCAATCACAGTGCCTGTCGGTAAAGTTGACGCACAAGATACAGAGTTGATAGCATGTGCTAAAGATACTCTTTATCACGCAATCAGCGAGATAAAAGAGGGCATGAGATTTAAAGAGTTATCTCTTATTATGGAAGAGTTTATTAAAGATAGAGGTTTTGTTCCTTTGCATAATTTTTGTGGACATGGAATTGGTAAAAAACCTCATGAAGAGCCTGAAATACCAAATTACCTTGATGGTAAAAACCCAAAATCTGGACCAAAGATAAAAAATGGAATGGTTTTTTGTCTTGAACCGATGATTTGTCAAAAAGAATCAAAACCAATTATTTTAGAAAATAAGTGGGATGTTGTTAGTGCCGATAATTTACGCGGTTCACACTATGAGCATACTGTTGCAGTTGTCAATGGTAAAGCTAAGATATTATCTCTTGCTTAAGAGTTAGAAAAAGGACTTATAAATGGCTAAAGCTGATGTTATAGAAGTTGACGGCAAGATTATTGAAGCATTACCAAATGCAACTTTCCGTGTTGAATTAGAAAATGGACATATTATTTTATGTCATATCGCAGGTAAAATGCGTATGCACTATATTAAAATACTTCCAGGTGATAAAGTGAAATTAGAGTTAACACCATACTCTCTTGATAAGGGACGTATTACTTATCGTTACAAATAAAAAGAGGTTTTAACCTCTTTTTACTACTCCCATTTGAACCTAGTTATAGGTAAATCTAAAGCATTTCCCCATTCTAAAAGTGAAGCTTCATATAGCTTTGTATTTCTAAATCCCATGTGTTTGTATAAAATATAAAATTCCATGCTTGCAGTAAAAACATTATCAGCGTAGACTATAACTTCATCATTTTTTTTAATCTCATGACCATATAAGTAGATTTCATCAAGTTCTTGTTGAGTTCTTAGTGTTGTGTCTTTTAAAAACTTATCTTTATAGTAACTACTTGAAGCATGTGAAATATGACCGATAGAAAAAACTTTATTAGAACGTTCTACACCATAGTACATCTGTGGAGATCTTGCATCTAGTATTTTAACAGATGAAAGACTATTTTGAAGCATATCAAGAGATACTAATAGATGCTCCTGTGGCTTAACAAGAATATTTCCTTCATCTTTTGAGTCAGGCGATATTGAGGAGGTTAATCGTTCATTCTCAAAAACCCAAGCCATATATCCACCATCTAAAATTGTTAGATTTTCAAAACCGCTATAAAGAAGAATAAATGCCAAATAACTTGAATTTAAAATACCTGTATCTGTGTTGTGAGAGTATATAACTACTTTTGAGTCTTCATTTATCCCAAGTTCTCTTAGCTCTTTTTGGATGATATCAATTGCGTTCATCAAGGAGTATATATTTTTAGGATCTTGATTTATAAACTTATTAACATTAGAGTTTATAGCTCCTTTGATATGACTCGCTTTGTATATGGCAGTATCTGCTACATCGATAATAACTAAATTCTTTTCTTCAAGCAAGTTTTTTAATTCACTTGGAGTGATAAAAGCCTCAGATGCAATAAGTGTGAAAAAGCTTATGCTTAGTAATAAAAATAATTTCATATAATTTTAAAATGTTTCAGTATTTCTAAATTCTGATATTTCTGTTTCAACCATCTCATTTATCATAATTGTAAAAAGGTCAGAAATCATATTTGGAGACACATCAAGTTCTATAGCCTTGTGACGAACTTTTTGCATAATGAAATCTATACGATCTACAGCTTTTACTTCTTTAACACTCTCTTTAAATGCTGCAGCTTGACGAATAAAATGGCTTCTTTGAGATATTAACTCTACTATCTTATCATCTAGCTTGTCTATCTCTGTTCTAACTTCTTCTAGCGAATTACATTTAACCATATATATTTCCTTATTTATTATGCCAATTTTGGTTTATTACTTGATGTAAGTAATGTTATCTAAAAAGAGATAAGATTTTGTTAACACTTCTGTAACTATTAGCATATATAATACTTTTACGATTCTTCATGTATGTCCTTAACTTGACTCTAAGGCTATACATAGATCCCATTCTCCTTGGGGTCGTTTTATTTATCTGAATTTAAAATAGAAATTTTCTTAGATAGATTTTTACGCTTAACTTCATCTACCGTATTATGCATTGCTTCATTTAACCAAAAAAGTATACTTTTCTTATAGCCATAAAAAGAAGCTATATTTATCATCTCATCTCTAGTTGCCTCACTGAGCTTATTTTTTACAAGTGCTGCTGCCAAAAGTTTAGAAGTTGCTTTATCTATTGTAAGTATTTCACTGCTAGCTTTAGCAAAATTTTTGTCTCTAATAGCTAAAGCAAAATCTCTATATTGACTACTTAGGTTTTCTACTAAATACTTTGGCTTTAGTGTTATAAAACTATAATAAGCATCTAATGATTTATCATGCACCAAATCAGAAATAAGAAGATAATCTTTACAATCATCATCAATACCAACACTAATATTTAAGGCGCACACCCCTAAATAAACACGAGCAAGCATTCTTAAGTCTGCACTCTGTTTGGCATGTTTTATAGCTCTACTAAGGTCATTTTTAGCCAAAGTATCGTGGATACTTAAAAAGTTTGTTGTGTAAGAGTCAAAGGCTGTTGCACTTTTGTATTGCCACTGGTTAGGTGGAGATTTAAAAGAACAAGCTGAGAGAAGTAGTAAAGAGATAAATAAAATGGCTGTCTTAATCATGGAAGTGTAACCTCCTTCTTTTCATCATCTTGCATCAGAGAATCAACCTTATCCATAATCTGATTTGATTTTTGAAGACTAACTGATATTTGCTCTTTTAGCTCAATAAGATCCTTGTCATAACTACCTACTGCTTTTACGCTGCCATCAAGAGCGTCTAACTTTTGTTTCACATCTTTCATTATTTCATCAAGTTCTTTAATAACAGAAGATGCTGGATTCATTATGTCAGAATCAAGACTAGATGTTGTGTTAGATATATTTTTACTTATAGTATGAAGTTCTTGCATAATTTCAGTAGTCTTATTCAAAGATGCAATAATACTTTTTGTTGACTCTTTATCTCCGGTGATACTAGTTAAAAGAGAGTCATCACTTGATAGTTTTGCTGTAAAGTCTTTAATATTTTGCATAGTTTGTTTTAGATTGGAATCATCTTTTGCAATCTCAGAAGTGATTGAATCTATGCTATTTATGATACTTAATATCTTATCAACAGCAGGTTCTAGTTTTGAGATCATATCATTGATATCATTATTTTTAAGCATTCGAAGTCCTGTTCCTTCTTCTAGGATTTCATTGTCTATTGCTGAATATACTTCTATATGAGCAGAACCTATAAGAGGTTTTATAATCATTAAAACAGTTCCCTCAGTTATCCATTTTCTATTATTTTCATCAACGGAGAATGTCATGTAAACGGTTCCGTCATTATTTAGCGAAATATCATCAATAACTCCAATATCAAAACCAGAAAACTTCAAAGGCATCCCAACACTGAAAAATGAAGCACTGTCTGTAGTAAAGTGGTAGTTATACCTTTTGTTAAAGGTTCCCTTATCTTCAAGGACGAGGTAGAGAAATGTGATAATAGTTATAAAAAGAGTAATTACAAAAACACCTACAGCAAGTTTTATTTTACTATATTGCATGAGGACTCCTTATAGTGGGTTTCGTTTGAAATTGTGTCTAAAATTAAAATATTTTTCTTCACTTCTAACCTCTCTATCGTTGATACTATTGTTTGTATATCTCTAAGATTATCTATTAAATGAAATGGAGATACTATTATAACATTCATCTCTTTAGTCATAAGTGCACGGATAAGACAGACACAAAATATTTCATAAGAGCTACACTGATTTAATCTGTAAAAAGCAATATTTTGCAAATCTATTTTTTTAAGAGCTTCTTTTGCTTCTTCCTGAGCTTGAAGAGTCGGCAGATGCTCATGCACTTCTTTTATGAGAGCGATATTCTCAAGCATATCAAGGTTAGATATAAGCGGAGTTTTATTAGATATAAGAGAGTACTCGTCTGCCGTGACAAGGTAGTCTTCTATCTCATAGTAGCGATCAAATAGTTTTACAGTGATTGTAGTAGTAATGATAACACCTCAATAAAAAATAATGCAACAAAGAGTTTAACCATCCCGTTTAAAACGGAGATAGGAATTGCAGTATATGCACTTGTAGTTTTAAGACCGCTGTATATTGGAATAAGCATCGTTACAAATCCAAAAGCCATACTCTTAACTAGCAAAATAACTAAGTCTTTTACTTCAATAGCATTGATAAGTAGATATTTGTAAGTATGAAAATCCATATTCATATAAAAAAGAGTAAAAAGATAACCACTACTCAGCATAATCGCGGCAAATAAGATGGAGAGAGAGACCACACTAATCATACCACTGATAATCCTTGGTAAAAATAGATAGTCAATAAGGTCTATATTATATTGTCTGAGTGTATTTAACTCATGATTCACATTCATAACGGCTATTTCTGTATTTACAGCTGTACTTGAGCGAAGAGAAATAAGCAGAGCTGTAAAAAATGGAGAAAACTCATCAATAACAAAGGTAATAATAATAGAACCTATTTTATCTTGTAGACCATATTCTGTAGCAAGAACAATGACAACACCAATAATTACAGAGCCAAACAAAATAGCCATTGTAGTGAAGAGAGGGATTATACCCACCGCTGTAAAATAAATCTGTTTTACAAGAACCATTCTCATAGCAGGGTTGTAACTATTTGGTTTAACCATGTGGAGTAGACATATAGATGTGAACTTTAATACTTCATAGAATGAAGATATTGCGTTTATTGTTTTATCGCCAATACCCTCTATAAATCTTAAAACCAATCTTGCTCTCCTAATTTGACTTATTATCCTATATTTTGCCTTAGTATTTGGTATAATTTTACTAATTTTTATTTGCTGTTGAGCAATATCTGGATTGTGTGTAACTATTGTTTTTGTTATACTTTTTTTAATTGGCTTAAGTTAGGAGCTAGAGATGAAAAATAGTTTTAAAATAGATAGCGACAACTATAAAAAGATAGAAGAAGTTATAAACTATATAGATGAAAACTTCAAAGAAAAACCTTCACTAGATACAATAGCTAAACATGTTGGACTTAGCAAGTATCATTTCAGTAGACTCTTTAAAGAGTATGTAGGTGTAACACCGATGCAATTCTTACATGCCACTACACTAGAATATGCAAAAACACATCTTAAAGAGTCAAAAAGTATACTAGATACTTCGTTGGAACTTGGACTTACAAGTTCAAGTAGACTTCATGATATGTTTGTAAACTTTGTCGGAGTGACCCCCAAAGAGTATAAAGAGCTTGGAAAAGATTTAGAAATAGTTTATGGGTATGGATATACTCCTTTTGGTAAAGCTCTTTTAGCATCTACGAAAAGAGGAGTTTGTTTTTTAGCTTTTGATGAAAATGAAGAAAAACTGTTTTTTGAGTTACAAATGAGTTGGACAAATGCTCTTTTGATTCATGATGATGAAAAAATAGATGAGCAGTTAAAAAGTATATTTTTAGATAACAAGAAAGTGGATATATTTGTAAAGGGAACTAACTTTCAGATAAATGTCTGGAAGGCACTTCTAAATATTCCAGAAGCAGTTCTTACAACCTACCAAGATATAGCAAACTCTATTGGTAAACCAAAGGCAGTCAGAGCAGTTGCAAGTGCAATCGGCTCGAACAATATAGCTTATCTTATCCCTTGTCACAGAGTGATAGGAAAGTCAGGGGCTATGAGCGGTTACAGATGGGGTATAGAAAGAAAGAGGATTTTACTAGCATACGAGGCTATGAAAAATATAGATGAAAAAAACAGATAAAATATATAAGATTTACAAAATTCTTTATGAAAATTACGGCCCGCAAGGTTGGTGGCCCTTTATAAACTACGATGGAGTAAATGAGTCTAAAAATGGAAACTCTGAGGGTTATCATATACTAGACTATTCTTTTCCTAGAAATGAGTTGGAAGTTTTTGAAGTATGTCTAGGCTCGATACTTACTCAAAATACCAGCTTTACTTCTGTTGTAAAATCTCTGCATAATTTAAAAAGCTTAGATGCATTGACTCCAAAAGCTATAAGGGAGCTTGGTATTGATGAGTTAAAACTTGCTATAAAACCATCGGGTTATCATAATCAAAAGGCTAAATATATTTTAGAGTTCATCTCTTTTTTTGAAGCCCTTGATACAAGAACTCCTTCAAGGGATGAGCTTTTGTCAGTTTTAGGTATAGGTCAAGAGACTGCTGACTCGATACTTTTATATGGATATAATGTGCCAGAGTTTAAAGTGGATGCATATACAAAAAGAGTACTCTTAGAACTTGGACTTATAAATGAGAGAGCAAAATACCAAGATATGAAACAACTTATGCAAGAAGCTTTAGAGAAATCTATAAAAGATGAGAAAGAAAGAGTAGTAGTTTTTCAAGAGTATCATGCACTTATAGTAAATCACTCAAAAAAGTTTTATTCTAAAAAACCTTATGGTGTAGGCTGCTTTTTAAAAGAGAAAATATTATGAATATAAATTTATTAGATAGAAATAACAATACGGCAATACTACTTGCCGGAATACTGGCAATTTTTGTAGGTGTCGGTGTTGCAAGATTTGCTTTTACATCTTTACTGCCATCTATGTTAGATGATTTTTTATCTATTACAGATGCAGGAGTGCTGGCTTCATTTAACTTTGCGGGATATCTCACAGGTGCTATATTTACCATCTTTATGAAAGATATCAACACAAAAGTGAAGTATTTTAGAATAGGTCTAGTTTTAAGTGTTCTAACTACACTGATATTAGCAACAACAACAAATGAGACTTTATGGTTAGCCTCAAGAGTTGTAGCAGGTTTTGGTTCGGCTATGCTTTTAATAGTCGGTGGGGCACTGGTTATGGTAAAGCTAACCTATAAAGATAAAACGAAAGCAATGGGCATCCACTTTAGTGGAATCGGTATTGCCATAGTAGTAAGTGAGCTAATAAGTCAATATGTATTAAAGAGTGGGAACTGGGCAGATGCTTGGCTTACTCTGAGTCTTTTTGCTTTTGTAGTTTCTTTTTACTCTATGTATATTCTCTCCTTTGATAAGGTCTTAAAACAAGAAGCAGTTAAACATAAACTCTCTAAGTCTATATTTTCTACTTATGTTATTTTACTAATACTTGCATACTTTACAGAGGGTGTAGGTTTTGTGGTTCAGGGAACATTCTTACCCGATATTATAAACTCTTTAAAGGGTCTTGATGGTTATGGAAGTCTTGGTTGGCTTGTTGTAGGAATAGCCGGTATTCCATCTTCTATTATCTGGATGAGATTAGCGCATAATTATGGAAGTGTTAATATTATCATTGTAGCTATGGCACTTCAAGTTGTGGGTATTTTAATTCCAGCATTTACTACAAATATATATCTTAATTTGCTTAGCGGTGCTTTGTATGGAAGTACTTTTATTGGTTTAGTGGCTCTGTTTATGCACCTAGGTGGAAAGCTTGCAGGCAAAAATCCTGTTGTTCTTATGGGTGCAATGACTGCCGCTTATGGCATCGGTCAGGTTGGAGCACCATTATACAGCGTAGCTCTTATTGAGTATTTTGGAAACTATAATTCAACTCTATATGTAACAGCCACTATAGTTTTTGTGGGGATACTTTTTTTACTTTATGCCAAGAAGATAGTGGTATAAAAGAGCCTCTAAATTTCCCAAAGAGTTGTTTCTTTTTTAGAGGTGCCCTTAATTTGGCTTGATAATTTTTTTTATCTCTTTAGGAATATGGGCAAAAGGGATGTTTTGCATCCCTAACTTTACACCATCTGCATCTGCAGCCATAGCATCTAGACTCATTGCAGTTGGATAGTAGCGTATTGCTTTATAAGAGATTTTGTCAACTGTAAAGTTTATTTTTTTGTCTGAAAGTTCTATGCTTTTTTTCTTTTTCTTTCCCATATCTTAATCCTTTATATAGATACCAGTATCTTTTACTTCAATTTTTCCTGCATCTTGCAAGGCAGTAAGTGAACGTTTAAAATCTTTTTTACTAAGACCAAATATATCTTTGATAAGCTCTGCATCACTTTTGTAGTTGTAAGGCATGATTCCGTTGTTTTGTTTTAAAAGTTCAAGAACTTTATCAGCAGAACTGCCACTTTTTTTACTTCCAGCTTTTCTAAGGTTGAGGTCAATGTTTCCATCTTTTCTAATATCTTTTACAAAAGCTTTTTTTCTATCGCCAAGGTTAATGTTTTCAAAAATCTCATTGTGATAGATAAGACCTTCATATTTGTCTTCTACAATACACTTGTAACCAAGCGGAGTTTTAGCGATGATTAAAATATTTACTTCATCAGCTATTTTGATGCCCTTAACCTTTCGCTCAAAAAAGTCACCAAGCTTTTCAGTTCCGACTAAACGGTGAGTACGTTCATCGTAAATTACTCTTATAAATCTTTTTTCGCCAACTTTAAAAGGTGTTTTTTGAAACATATTTGGTACTAAAAGGTCTTTACTTAAACCCCAATCCATAAATGCTCCAAAAGGTGCAGTATCTATAACTTCAAATAGTGCCATTTCATCAAGTTTTGCAGTTGGAGTAAGTGTTGTAGCTACAAGTCTATCTTCTGAATCTGTATATATAAAGACATCTACAAATGTTCTTTCTTTCATCTGGGGAGTGAGGTATTGACCTGGTAGAAGTACATCGTTGCCATCTTTGGCCATCAAGTATGCACCGGGAGTGGTGAGTCTGTCTATAAATAGGGTGTTGATTTTACCTAGTTCTAGGTATTCACTTTGTTGCATTGTGTTCTCCGGTTATTCCGTTATTTTAGTTTACGTACGTCTATACATAAATTATTGATGACATTGTATCTATTTTAGTATGTGAGTATGGTTAAAGTGAGAGATGTGATAAAATAGCTACAGTGTTCAAGTCCTATAGCTATTTAGTTTTTAAAGCCTTATTGTAAAATAGGGAAGATTAATAAGGTTTAGAATTTGTATTGTGCACCAAGGTAAAACAAAGCAAGCGTTTGGTTATATGAACTTTTAAACTCTGCTCCATAGGTATTTGTAGTTTCGAAGGAGTCTCCTTCATAGGCTACTCTAAATCCGAATCCATTTAAACTTGAAGGCGTATATTCAAATCCTAAACCAAATCTTACAGCAGTAGCAGAAGTATCTTGATAAACAGTGCCAGTACCTGATTCATTAAAATTAACATTAGCAAAACCGATTGTAGCAAATGGTCTATATTCACCTTCATTACCAAAATTATAACCCAAGTTAGCGGATATTGATAATGAAGTAGGTTCTAATACTTCAGAGTATCCAGTAGTCATCTCTATTGAATAAGATTTTCCATAATCTGTATATGAAGCTTCAACAGCAAATATTTTATTGAATTGGTATCCTCCATATATTTTATAACCCGAAGAACCATCTTCTACAGATACTCCATTTCCTGGGCTAACCCTAGTCGCATATGCAGTGAAATCATCACCATATCCATCATCATTAAACTGTGAAGCACCAAAACCTAAACCAATATAAGCGCCTTTTACGGGTTCTGCACTTAAACTTGCTGTTACCATTAATATAGCAGCCGCTGATAAGATTATTTTTTTCATTCTTTTCCTTTTTTATTAAACTAGATGTATTATAATGAATAATAACAAAAAGTAATCTTAAATATAAACTATTTTATTTTATTTTTACAATATTAATTTATATTGTATTATATTATTTATTGAGTATTTTAGTTTTGTAATATATTTATAATCTCATCAACACTTAAAACTTTACCGGTGCTTTTAACAACACCGTCTACAACTAGTCCTGGTGTGTTCATAACACCATAGTCCATAATCTTTTGTATATCATCAACTTTAGTAACTGAGTGAAAGCCGCCAATTTTTGCAACTGCCTGTTTTGCAACTTCTTCTAATGTTTTACATTTTGCACAGCCTGTGCCTAAAATCTCAATTTTCATTATTTTTTCCTTTTTTATAGTATAAAATTAAATATGTAGCCTATAGCTATGATTCCTAAACCGACTATGCCAAAGAATGTAGCTATTAGTTTTACATGGAGGATTCTTTTAAGTATCATTGCTTCAGGAAGACTAAGTGCAGTGACTGCCATCATAAAGCTAAGTGCAGTTCCAAGAAGCATACCTTTACCTGTAAGTACTTCTACAAGAGGCATTACACCCGCTGCATTTGAGTACATGGGTATTCCCATAATAACAGCAATGATTACTGCAAAAGGATTATCTGCTCCTGCGTAAGATGCTATAAAGTCAGCAGGAATATAACCGTGAATCACTGCACCGACACCGACACCTATAAGAACATAAATATATATCTTTTTAAATATGTCTAGAGTGTAGTCATAGGCCTCTTTAGCTCTCTCTTTTTGAGTGAGTTTAATCTGTACTTCTTCGAGTTCACCTTCCATCTGTTTTACATCCATAAGAATGTATTTTTCCATATTCATACGACCGATGAAGTATCCACCGAGTATTGCGACCAAAAGTCCAAAGCCGATGTAGATAGCCGTGACTTTCCAACCAAATAGACCAAACAAAAGTGCTATTGCTATTTCGTTGTTCATTGGTGAACTTATTAAAAATGAGAAAGTAACACCGACAGGAATCCTAGCTTGGATAAAACCTAAAAACAGAGGTATGGCAGAACAACTACAAAAAGGAGTGACTATACCAAATAGAGATGCTACAACATTTCCGTAAAACTGTGACTTACCTTGGAGATGAGCTCGAACGTATTCGGTATTAAAATGAGTTCTAAGATATGAGACTACAAATATAATTGTTACTAGTAAAAACCAAATTTTTATAGTGTCATAGATGAAGAAGTTTATTGCTTCACCTAGATGCCCACTTAAACCTAGCAGCTCATATGTAAGATAGTCTACGAATTCTTTGAACATAATTTATAGGACCTTTAATTGTTTTAATTTTTCTACTAGCTCATCTTGTTCTATTACACCCATATGTGTATCTACAATATTACCATTTTTATTTAGATATTTTTGAGTTGGTATCATTCTAATGCCAAACTCTTTGGCTACTTCTCTATCTTTGTAAATATCTATAAAGTAGATATTTGACTTTGGATGTTTTTGTTTGATTTTATATAAAATATTTCCCATTACTTGACAGCTATGACAACTGATGGAACCAAACTCTATCATCAAAGGTTCATTCCCGATTTTATGTTTAAACTCACTAAATGGTGTTGATACTAATGTTGCACTAGTATCAACTTTTTTGGATTTATCATTTGCTAACCAAAGAGCAGTTACTAGGGTAAGTAATACTACAAGTGCTAAAACTATTTTTTTCATATTTTCCATCCTATTAGAAATTCAATACTGTTTGATAAGCAAAGTAGAAACCTATAATTATTAACATCACTGTAAAAATATTGTTTATATACTTACTTAAATGATTCAGTGTCTTATTTGAGATTATACTCTGTGTGAATCCTACTGATAATCCAGCAAGTAAAAGTAGACTTGCATGCCCTATGGCAAAACTTAGAACTAATAAATATGAATAAATCCATCCAGTTTGTTCAGCTACTGTTATAATTGCTACAAGTGGAGCAGAAGCACAGGGAGAACTTACAAGACCAAAAATAATACCAATAATAACAGCACCATAAAGTTTATAGTTTAAAAATTTATTAGCTATCTTTTGTTTATCAAAACTTCCTATATATCCTAAAGAGAAAGCTACAACAATAAATGTGGATATTGAAGCTAAAGCATAAGCCCAAAATGGAGCAGCACTTAACATCATTCCAACTTTAGCAACTATCAACATTAAAATAGAGAAACTAATAATTAGTCCTAAAACAAATAAAAGTGAATATTTATATATAAACAATTTTTTTTGTTTAGCATCTAAATCACTACTTAGAGTAACAGAACTACCAACTAAAAGGGGTAAAGTTATAATACTACAAGGGGCAAGTGCCGTCAAAAGACCTATGCCAAATGCTGCTACTATCGCAAATAGCCCATAATTTTGAACATACTCTATAAGTAAATCTTCCATTTTAACTCTAGACCAATGTCAGTAAAACTACTAAGAGTATAGGAGGTGTTACAATCAGTCCAAATTTACTATATTGCCAAAAACCAATTTTTACGCCTTTTTTCTCTAAAGAGTGAAGCCATAGTAGAGTTGCTAGTGATCCAAAAGGTGTCATCTTAGGTCCTAAGTTACAGCCGACAATGTTTGCGTAAATCATAGCCTCATTTGCAATGTCAACAAGTGCAATATCCATCACCATAATAGTCGGCATGTTGTTCATAAAAGCACTTAAAAATGCTGCTAAAAATCCTGTTCCTACAACAGCTACAACTTCGCTTTGAGAATTTAGATAGACAAGTATTTCAGTTATGTAGTCTGTAAGTCCTGCATTTTTAAGACCATACACTACGATGTAGAGACCAAGAGAGAACCATACAACCTGCCAAGGAGCTTCTTTTATGATGCGTTTTGGTTTTACTGTTTTTGTTATTGATGCTATGAGTAAAAATAAAATACCTCCACCAAGAGCAAAGACAGAAACGGGAATATCGTAAGCATCTCCGATGAAATAGCCACTAAGTAAAAGAGCTAAAAATAACCAGCTAAAGTTAAATAGCCCCTTGTGTTTTATAACATCATCAGGATTTTTAAGAAGATGAATATCTACAGTCTTTGGAATATCTTTTCTTAACACTAACCAAAGAACAGCCATACTGGCAATAACACTAACGATATATGGAAGAATCATATTTGAGAAAAACTCTCCAAACCCTATGTCAAAGTAGTTAGCCGTTACGATATTTGTAAGGTTTGAGAATACAAAAGGCAGAGATGCACTATCACTTATAAACCCTCCTGCAAGTAAAAAGGCTAAAATGGTTTTTGTGTTTAGACGAAGGATATTCATTTTAGCAAGTAAAATCGGTGTCAATATTAGTGCTGCTCCATCATTTGCAAAAAGAGCCGATACAATAGCTCCAAGAATTATGGAATAAACAAACATCAGATGCCCATTTCCATGAGAGAGTTTTGCCATCTTAAGTGCTGCCCACTCAAAGAAACCTATCTCGTCCAAAACCATTGATAGTATGATAATTCCGATAAATGCAAGAGTTGCATCCCAAATGATGTCAAAAACTATTCCAACATCGCTGATGCTTACTACTCCGGCAATTAGTGCTACTAATGCACCGATGACAGCCGTTGTTCCGATTTGCAGACCGCGAGGCTGCCAGATAACAAAAACAAGTGTGATAAGAAATATGATAGATGCTAAAATCATTATAGTCCTAACTCCATTCTTACTATTGGTGTAAGTTCCATTTTAATAAGTTTAAGAGTTTTCTCAAATGCTGAGTAGTTTTTTCCATCCGGATCTTCATACCCTACATGAATGACTTTAGTATTTTTAGGGAAAACTGGACATGCTTCCATAGCATTGTCACATACTGTCACTACTAAATCAAACTCTTCATCTATAACTTTATCTAAAGTCTTTGAGTGGTACTCATCTCTCCAAGAACCGTCCTCTTGTAAAACTTTTTTAGCGTTAGGATTTACTTTTCCACTTGCTTTTACTCCAGAACTCTGAGCATCTACACCATCTAGATATTTGTTTAAAACCGCTTCTGCAATAATAGAACGACAGCTGTTTCCTGTACACAATATAAGAACTTTTTTATTCACTTTTACATCCTTTATTTAACTTAGGTATTTTTATATCAGAAAAACTAATCTCTTTTAAGATTGATTGTCTAAACTCATCAAGAGGACTTTTAATGGAGTAAAATGCCCATCTTCCACGTCTGTCTACTTTTAAAAATCCACCATCTTTTAAGATTTTAAGATGTCTTGAGATACGAGACTGAATCATGTTAAAAGAATTTTCTATATCACAAACACATACTTCGCCATTTGTATTTATAAAATGTAATATTTCAACTCTTGTCTCATCATTTATTGAACTTATTGTTTTGAGAAATATATCCATAAGTAAAACATCCTTTTTTATAATTTTGTAATGATATCAGAATATAGTTTATATATCAAGATATATTGATATATAAATAGCGATTTCATAATTTATATCATCCTTAAGATATTTTAAAATATTTTTATAAAATATTATATTAGAGTAATAGTTAGATATAATTGCTATTATGAATAGAAGAATTTTTTTATCAACCTTGGCTCTTACGCCACTCATTGCCAGCAACTTTGTTAAAGAGAGTAGTGATATTTACTTGTCATATCAAGAATATATTGCACTTGAGAATTTAAATAAAAGACTAAAAAGATTGAGTAGATTTATTGGTTATGCAAATTTCAATATTGTTTCATTCAATGATGCTTTGTTTTATGGACGAAACTACTCTGCAATTGGTAGTTTTACAAAAGAGGAGCTTTCTTTAGTTGATAAACTTTTTTCTGAAAACTCAAAACAGTATGGTTTCTACGGAGCAACAACATGTTCTAGTCTGAACAACAAGATTTCAAAAAAAGATGTTGTAAAGATTCCTTATACTGGACACTACCTATTTAAAGGTAAACCACTAGAAGATTATGAAAAGCTAAAAAAAGATATTGGAGATACATTGGTTTTAACTTCAGGTGTAAGAAATATTGTAAAGCAGCTAAGCCTCTACTGTAACAAAATATATAATAATGGCGGCAATATTACCCAAGCTTCTGTTGAGATAGCACCGCCTGCACACTCTTACCATACTATTAGTGACTTTGATGTTGGTCGACGTGGGTGGGGATATAAAAACTTTACAGCTGATTTCGCTTCAACTCAAGAGTTTAAAAAAATGAGACAATTAGATTATATTAGTATGAGATATAATAAAAACAATAGCTATGGAGTACGATTTGAACCGTGGCATGTTGAAGTTATATAGTCTACTTTTTCTATTTTTGTTGCCTTTATGTTTAAGTGCTAATAATAATTTTAATTTTAACCTTATACAAAAAGGTAAACAAGATGGGAATACTCTTTTAGTAATAGGTGGTATTCAAGGCGATGAGCCTGGCGGATTTTTATCAGCATCGCTTCTCACAACCCATTATGAAATAACAAAAGGTTCAGTTTGGATAGTCCCAAATCTAAACTTTTATAGTATTATTAAAAGAAGCAGAGGTCCTTATGGTGATATGAACAGAAAATTTGCCGAGTTATCTGAACAAGATCCAGAGTATGCGACAGTTTCAAGAATTAAAAACTATATAAAAGATGACGACGTAAAGCTTGTAGTTAATTTACATGATGGTAGTGGCTACTACAGAAAAAAACATGTTGACGATATGCATTCGCCAAATAGATGGGGACAGTGCTCTATTGTAGATCAAACGCAGATAGATATCCCTATGTATGGAAACCTTGAAGAAATCTCAACAGAAGTGGTAAAGCATGTAAATAATAATCTCATTATAAGTGAAGATATTTACCATGTTCACAACACTAGAACAAAAGAGGGCGATAAAGAGATGGAAAAATCGCTTACCTATTTTGCTATCAATCAAGGAAAAGCAGCTTTTGGTAATGAAGCTAGTAAAAATCTACCTACACATAAAAGGGTTTACTATCATCTTCTAGCCTTAGAAAAATATATGGGTATTATGGGAATAGAGTTTAAGAGAAAGTTTACACTGGATTCTAATGGTGTTTATAAAGCGATAAATGATGATATTTACATCTCTTTATATGATGAGAAGATTAAGCTACCACTCTCTAGGATAAGAGATGTAATAAAATATTTTCCTATTAAAAAAGATGCTGTTTTAGACTTTAAAGCTAGTAACCCCTTACTAACAATTATTAAAAAAGACAACACTTATGTTATTCAGTATGGAAATAGACGACTCTCAAGACTAAAAGCTGATTACCAAGAGTATGATGATGATACTAAAAGTGTAGAAATACAGATTGATGGAAAACTACAAGATGTTAAGTTTGGATCGCTTATAGATGTAGAAGACAATTTTTTAGTAAAAGAGAATAGTAGATATAGGGTAAATGTTATAGGTTATACAAACAACAAGAAAAAAGAGACCGGTATAGAGATAAAAAATAAAGAGATTCCAGAACGTTTCTCTCTTGATAAAAAAGGTACTATTTATAGAGTTGAGTATTACACCAAAAATAAATTTGCCGGTATGGTTTTGATTAAATTTAGAACTTAGTTTTTTACATCAGTTAAGAAAAAGTTGACTCCGATAATATACGAGAATATATATTAAAGGATAAACTATGTTTAAAGTTATTGTAGAAAAAGAGTGTAACTGTTTTATAAAAAGTGATTTTCAAAATGGTGTTGAAATAGCATCTAAAGATGATGCTCTTATGAAGTCAATAGAAATGAGAGACCATATGAACGATGAGTTCTGTGGTAAACACGAATTTAAAGTCCAAGAGGCCGGCAATAATTTTGTTATTGCATTTGCTGAGTCAACAAGTAACGGTTGTTGTGGTGGTGGATGTGGAAGTCATTAAGACTTTCCACTTCTAAATTTATTTATTTATCGTAGAGATAAAACTTATTATATTTTATCATAGAAGTTAGTTCTTTGCCATATTTAGCACCAATCTCAGAGTAACGATCTAATTTTTTTACAAGTTTATATGGATCATTTGTTTGCATTTTTAACTTTCTAAACTCTTTAAATGCATGAGAACGACCCAAGTTCTTATAGTAGTCTCTTACAGAGTCTTTAATACTCGCATACTTTTTAAGCCATATTGTTTTACTGCCCCTTTTCCCACTTGCAGCAATTCTAGGCTCATTTTTGTTAAATGACCAAATACCAAAAATATTAGTAGCTTTTTTAAAAAACTTAGAAGTTGCCCAGGCGCTTTCCATCGCTGCTTGTGCAATAGCTATACTTCTTGGATGTGGTTTTAAAGCCATCAGTAACTCTTTATCACTCTTAACCTTATAAGTTTTTTTAAGTTTAGCTATTCTTTGTTTGTACTTTGAATTAGTAAGATTTTTAGATATATCTTTAAATTGTGTATTTAGTTCTTTGTAAACAGCATCTACAGCAGGTACTATCAGTTTGCGAAAGTTTGCTTTTTTTTCTTTTATACTTATTGGTTTTGACTCTTTAGCTATTAAAGTGTTTGAGAAGATTAGCAGTGTCAAAACTAGGGTGATTTTAAAAATTTTCATATCAGAAACTCCATATTTAGTTTTTTAGAGTATGAACTTAGCATAGCTCTTTCAAAGTCGTTGTTTGTAGAGTATTGGTAACCAAAAGTTTTACTCCACATCTCATGCTCTTCCATACAAAGATAAAAAAACACATCTTTATGCCAAGGAGTAAAACTCTCAAAGCCGTGTTTAAACATCTCTACTTTTATAGAATCTGGGTAAGAGCTTTTACCACTTGCATCCTCTAATGGCATCTGAGTTATCTTGCTTCTAAACTCTCTATCTCTAAGCTGTTTGATAACAGGTTTTATAAAGGTAAGAGTACCAAAGCTAACAAGTGCGACTTCATTAGATTTAAACTCATTTAAAAGTCTGGCATAAACTTGCGTATAATCACTTAGATAGTTTTCATATTGGACTATGGGGTGAAAGTGAAAACCAACTTTTACACCCTTGTCTGCTACAGCCCTAGCTGATGCTAAACGTTTCTCAAGAGAAGCACTTAAATGCTCTTCATTTTCAATAATAGTTGGAGTGTTTAGTGACCAAGTACAAAGTATATTACTTGGTACATCATGCTCTAAAAAATACTTTATGTTGTCTGATTTTGTTTTAAATTCTAAGATAACATTTGGATTTTGTTTTGCAAAAAGAAAAAGAGCATCTAAAATGCCTTCACGATTTCCCCACATTAAAGAGTCAGACGCTTGACCTGTACCTATATGGTAAGTTCTGTTTTTATCAAGGTTTAGGTTCTTTAGTTTATCTGCAAAGTTGCTATCAAAAGTGATGGTATTTTGATTGTAAAAACTCTGAATAGAGCAGTATGAGCAGTCAAATCCACAACTCTCTACTGCATCTAGAGTTAAAAGATTACAACACCTTGTTTTCTCAGATGCAACAGGACAAAGTCCAAGACCAAAGCCATCTTTAGCTTCTGTTTTAAAAGTGAATTTTTGTTCTTGAGGTATATTTTTAAGCTCGAAGTTCTTATAGGAATTTGGCTTGTTGCGTATATCTTCATAAGCTTTGCGAAGTCTGGTAAAAACAACCTTTTTTTGATCGTGAGCAGGAAAAATTTCTGTTATATTTTTTTCATCCCAGATGCTAAGGTCTCTAGCAATATCTACGATTTGTTTTATCTCTTGATGAGAAAATCTTAAGTCGAGGGATTTATTTTTTATAAACTCTTGTTCGTCTGCAGGAAGCTTTAGAAAAAGAGTGTTTTTAATAGAATTATTAAATTTGTTTAAGTATGTATTCATAGATACTATTTTATTCCTTAATCTCAACTCTATTTCTACCACTCTCTTTTGCAGTGTAAAGTGCTTCATCTGAGAGTCTAATCATATCTTCAAGTGAATCTGAAAAACCAAAATATATACCAGTAGATACTGTATATGATATTTTAGTCCCATCTGCATCTATTACATTTTTTTCAAAATTTTCTCTTATTTTCTCAAATAGTAGCTTTGTGTCTTCAAGGGTTATATCTTCAAGAAGTATACAAAACTCCTCTCCACCAAAACGTGCCATAAGATCCGAAGCTCTTAGATTGTTATCGAGAATATTTTTCACTTCTTTAATAGCTATATCACCAATGTCATGTCCATAAGTGTCATTTATATTTTTGAACTTATCTATATCTATCATCGCTACTGCAAGTGGAGTATTTTTTCTTTTATTTTTCGAGTATATAGAATTTCCATTCTCAAAAAAGTGGCGTCTGTTGTATGCGCCTGTTAAGAAGTCTTTATTTGCCATATCTCTGATTTTTCCAAAAAGGTCTAAAAGTTCCAAGTTAGAGTTTACTCTTGTGATTATTTCATTATGGGTAAATGGTTTGTTTATAAAATCATTTGCACCAAACTTTAAAAACTTGCTTATTACATTTTGAGCTTCAGCAGAACTAATAACAATAATACCAAGTTGATCTTTTTTAGCTTCTTCTCTGATTTTAAAGGTAAGATCAAGTCCATTCATCTTTGGCATCTCATAATCTGTAAGGACAAGAGAAATATTGTTTTCTTTATTTGATAGTATTTCTAATGCTTCTTTACCGTCAGAAGCTTCAAGAACATTAAGTTTAATTTTTTCTAAACTATCCCGTAAAATCTGTCTATAGAGTTTTGAGTCATCTACAACTAAAACAGTTGTGTCATAATTTTTTAAAGTTCTAGATATCTCTCTAACAGCAAACTCTATACTTAAAGGATCATTTTTTAAAATAACATCAATGACATCTTTTTTAAGTATGGAGTTTTGTACTTTTTCATCTATAGTCCCTGTGAGAACAACTGAAGGGATATGATGAGAATTTGCCAGTCCAACAATTTCTCCGTCTAAAGCGTCAGGAAGACTAATGTCAAGCAGTGCAACATGAAACTCGCCTTTATGTTCTCTTAGCAAATGAACAGCTTCTTTATAGCTTGAAGCATAGAAAGGCTCTATATTACTATGTTTTCCTAACTCTACTTTTAGCATAGTTAGAACTGTTTGACTATCATCAACAACTAAGACTTTTTTCATAAGATATTCCTATTAATATTTATTAACTAGTTGACTCTAATTGTAATTGTAACTGTAACTGATGAAGATTAGATTAAAGAAGTAAATTATATTGCAAAGTGTCATTTTTTTAATATCAAGTCATGAGATAAGTTAGAATATTTAAATTACTATAATTATTAGGAGTTTAAAATGATTTTAGGTAAATGTCCATACTGTGATGCTGGATCGATTGAAGTAAGAGATAAAGAAGTGAGTGGAAAAAAAGTAAAACTATATGCTTGTTCAAACGCAAATTGGAAAACAGAAGATGGGGAGATGTATGAACTTACCCAAGAGTCTACTTGTGACTTTAAAATTTGGCAAAACGCATTAGCCCGATACGGAAAATGGCTTTCATACAAAGAGGTAAGAGAACTTCTAGTAGATGAGTCAGTTGAAGTAGAATTACTAAGTAAAAAATATGGCAAAAAAGTTTACTATAGTAAAAATATAGTATTAAACCAAGAGTATGGAGTAAGTGTTTTATGGGATTAATAAAACTTTTAAATTAATTTGGGTACAATCCTCATCCGCTTTGCTGTTTTAACACAAAACAAGAGTATTTCTATCCGTATATGCTATATATAGATAAAAGTATTGGCAAGCTAAATTGTTCTCGATGATAGATGCAAATTTTATGAGAATAATGCTGAACTGCCTACATGCAGCAAAGACAAAGACAAAACTAAAATTCATAAAGTAGAGGTTGTTCTCTCACGTGAAACGTGAAGTTTTAGTGACTGAGCGAAAACGCAACTTAGTTGCGATTTTGTGAGATTAATATAAAGGCTTTCAATGAAAGTACGTGCTTCAGTAAAGAAGATGTGTGATGACTGTAAAGTTGTCAAAAGAAAAGGCATTGTAAGAGTAATCTGCAAAGTTAAAAAACATAAACAGAGACAAGGATAACCATGGCTCGTATTTCTGGTGTAGATTTACCTAAAAAGAAAAGAGTAGAGTATGGTCTAACATACATCTATGGTATTGGTTTACATGCTTCTCGTCTAATTTTAGACGCGACAGGCATTGACTATAACAAAAGAGTTTTCGAATTAAACGAAGCAGATGTAGCAGCTATTACTGCGGAAATCCGTGCCAACCATATGGTTGAAGGTGATTTACGTAAGAAAGTTGCTATGGATATTAAGGCACTTATGGATTTAGGTTCATACAGAGGTCTTCGTCACCGTCGTGGTCTTCCATGTCGTGGTCAAAAAACAAAGACAAATGCGCGTACTCGTAAGGGTAAACGTAAAACTGTCGGCGCAGCATAAGGATTAACGAATGGCAAAAAGAAAAGCTGTTAGAAAAAAAGTAGTAAAAAAGAATATTGCACGTGGTATCGTTCATATCGCTGCATCATTCAATAATACACTTGTAACTATTACAGATGAAATGGGTAATATGATTGCTTGGAGTTCTGCTGGTAGCCTTGGTTTCAAGGGTTCTAAAAAATCTACTCCATTCGCGGCTCAAGCAGCTGTTGAAGATGCAGTAGCAAAAGCACAGGTTCATGGTATTAAAGATCTTGGTATTAAAGTACAAGGTCCAGGTTCAGGTCGTGAAACAGCTGTTAAAGCTGTTGGTGCAATCGAAGGCATTCGTGTTACATTTATGAAAGATGTTACACCATTACCACACAACGGTTGTCGCGCACCTAAGCGTCGTAGAGTTTAAGGAGATTACTGATGGCAAGATATAGAGGTCCAGTAGAAAAAATCGAAAGAAGATTCGGTGTAAGCCTTAACTTAAAAGGTGAACGTCGTTTAGCAGGTAAATCTGCATTAGAAAAAAGACCTTATGGTCCTGGTCAACATGGTCAGCGTCGTAAGAAAGTTTCTGAGTATGGTTTACAACTTAATGAAAAGCAAAAAGCAAAATTCATGTATGGTGTTTCTGAGAAGCAATTCCGTGCATTATTTGTTGAAGCAAAAAGAAGAGAAGGAAATACAGGTACTAACCTTATTACTTTAATTGAAAGCAGACTTGATAATGTAGTTTACAGAATGGGCTTTGCTTCAACTCGTCGTTTTGCTCGTCAACTTGTTACTCACGGTCACCTACTTGTAGATGGCAAAAAACTAGATATTCCTTCTTACCGCGTTAAACCTGGTCAGAAAATCGAAGTTCGTGAATCAAGCAAGAAAAACAATCAAATTGTTCGTGCTATGGAATTAACTAATCAAACTGGTTTAGCTCCATGGGTTGATATCGATGCTGATAAAGTATTTGGAATCTTTACTCGTTTACCTGAACGTGAAGAAGTTGTTATACCTGTAGAAGAGCGTTTAATCGTTGAACTTTACTCGAAATAATAGTTAATAAAAGGCGTTAGAGAATGAAAAAAATTAAAACTACTCCACTTGCTCCTCAAGAATTTGAGGTAGAACAGATTAGTGAGAATGAAGCTAACATTATGGCATACCCTTTTGAAACAGGTTATGCTATCTCTTTGGCTCATCCACTTCGCCGTTTTTTATTAAGTAGTTCAGTTGGTTACGCACCAATTGCTATTAAAATCGAAGGGGCTAAGCATGAGTTTGACTCTGTACGTGGTATGCTTGAAGATATTTCGGATTTTATCCTAAACCTTAAAGAGATTCGCTTTAAGCTTAAAGATGAAGCTTCTGAAGCAGAAATAAGCTACAGCTTTGCTGGTCCATGTACTATCAAAGGTGCAGACCTTGGCAATGATGAAGTTGAAGTGGTAACACCAGACGCTCCACTTGCAACTCTTAATGAGGACTCTAACTTAAACTTTGTGATTAAAATTGCACAAGGTATCGGTTATGTTCCAAGTGAAGATACTCACGATGAACTAGAAGATGGATATATAGCACTAGATGCTTATTTTACTCCTGTTCGTAGTGCAACTTACAAAATTGAGAATGTTCTTGTAGAAGACAATCCTAACTTTGAAAGAGTAATTTTAAATATTAGAACTGATGGACAAATTTCTCCATTAGATGCATTTAAAAACTCATTAGAAGTTATGTATGCTCAATTAGCTGTATTTAATTCAGAGATTAGTATAAAAGCTACAACAACTATCGAACGTGTTGAAGAAAACCCTGATCTTAAAAAGCTAGTAACTCATATTGATAGTTTAGGTTTAAGTGCAAGAAGTTTTAACTGTCTTGATCGCTCAAGTATTAAACTAATAGGTGAGATAGCATTAATGAGTCAAAATGACCTTAAGAATGTTAAAAATCTAGGTAAAAAATCATATGATGAGATCGTAGATAAATTGCAAGAGTTTGGTTTTGCAGTTGGAGCCGATCTTGCAGATGATGTAATTAGTGCATTAAAAAAGAAAATAGAAGCCGCACAGGCTTAACAGAGGAATAAGAGATGAGACATCGTCATGGATACCGTAAACTAAGTCGTACAAGTGCACACCGTGCTGCTTTACTTAAGAACCTTAGTATTTCGTTAATAGAACATGGTAAAATTGAAACTACTGCTATCAAAGCTAAAGAGTTACGTTCATACGTTGAAAAACTTATCACAATTGCTGGTAAGAATGACTCTAACGCTCACAGATCAGTATTCGCTGCGCTTCAAAGTAAAGAAGCAACTAAAACTTTAGTAAACGAAATAGCTCCTAAGTACGTTGATCGTGCTGGTGGATATACTAGAATTACTAGAACTCGTATTCGTCGTGGTGACGCAACTACTATGGCATTTATTGAATTAGTTTAACAACTACATTCGATATCTTATTTGGGCTTTCGCCCAAAATCCTTCAACTTCCCAATTCTAAAATACTTTAAATACAAAGAGAGACAAAATGAGTAATTTCGCATTTGGAACTTATAGAATAAGTGATTACAATCCTCAACATATAGAAGCATTAAAAGAAGCTATAGAAGCTGGAATAACGATGATAGACACATCCTCTAACTATATGGATGGTGGAGCTGAGAGAGCAATAGCTTTAGCATTTAGAGAGTTTGACGAAAATGTAAAGACAAGAGTAGAGATAGTTAGCAAGGTTGGATATATCCAAGGTGTTAATATGCACAGACATAAAGATGAGCCTTTTGAAGAAGTTGTAGAATTTTCTAAAGATTGTTTTCACTCTATCTCAAAATCTTTTATACAAGATCAATTGACAGAGTCTCTAAAACGTCTTGAAATAGAGAGGTTAGACTGTTTTTTATTACATAATCCGGAGTACTATCTCCTAGATGCTATTAACAAAAAAGTTGATAAAGATGACAGACTTGATGAGATGTATAGACGACTCTACAGAGCTTTTGTAGCACTTGAAGAGGAAGTTAAAAATGCAAGAATAACTTCTTATGGAATAAGCTCTAATAGTTTTTCCAAAAATCAGAACTCTGATGAGTTTTTACCTTATGAAGATCTTATAACAATAGCAGATAGAGCATCTGAAGAAGTTGGAAATGATACACATAGTTTTACAACAATTCAGCTACCGATTAATATTTTAGAGCATGAAGGTCTAAAGTGTGCTTCATGGGCAAAAGAGAATGGACTAAGAGTTTTAGTAAACAGACCACTTAATGCCCAACATGAAAAACTAATGTATAGATTAGCTGACTATGATGAGCCAAAAGAGTACTACCATCATTTAAATGAACTGCTTGAAGTTTGTGACAATGAGATGCTAAGACCACTTTATAATCTTCTAGAAGAGTTAGATGCTTCAAAGCATAAGTTTGGTTGGATTGGTGATTATGACTCTTTCTTTTATGCTCAGATTATTCCCCATATGAGAACTTCTTTAGATGTTATAGATGATAAAAATAAAGAAACTATGCTTAACTTTATAGATCTGTTTTTTATAGAGTATAGAAAAATGGTTCTTCATGAGTGTTCTAAAAACACAAGAACTCAGTTAAAAGAGTTTTTCAAAGAGTGTGATTCAACTATGCAAGAATGTTCTTTAAGATTTCTAATGCAAATAGATAGTATAGACTATATACTTGTAGGGATGAGAAAACCAAGCTATATACATGAAGTTTTATCCTTAAAAGACTAAAAATAATAAGGTAATTTGATTTTTTATGACTTGTTAAGCGATTTTGTCATATTTTATGTACATAGAATACTTAAAGGAGAATAGATGATTCCATTCAGTGACGAAGAGTTAATGAATCCTGTGCAAGTTGCGATAGATAAAATTCGTCCTTCATTAGCATTAGACGGTGGAGATATAGACTTTATAACTGTAAAAAATGGAAATGTTTATGTTCAGTTAAAAGGTGCATGTATAGGATGTGCAAGTAGCGGAAGTACACTAAAGTATGGTGTAGAAAGACAACTTAAAATGGATATACATCCAGAACTAATTGTTATAAATGTACCTGCAGGTATGGAAAACGATATAGATAATCTTTAAAACAAGTGAAAAAAATGAACGCTATCAGTAAACATAAAACGCTATCACAAGCTAAAGAGTCCTTTAGTAAATCAGAGTATAAAAATGCATTAGAAAAGTTTGCAGTAGTTTTGCAAGACTTCCCTAACTCAAAAGAGGCATATAATGGTGTGATTCTTTCTGAAATGGCTCTGAGTGGTGAGGGTGGTGCTGAAGCATTATTTGATTATTATGAAATATTAAAAGATGAAGATAAAGAATCAGCAGATAATATTATGAGAGACATCTTACAGACTATGGATGGAAATACGGATAAACTTAGTGAAATATTTGCAGAACCTTTACGTGAAAAATTAGAATTTGAAGATGGAATACTTTATCAAGATTTTAAAGCCATTTTAGATAAGGGTGCAGGGTTTAAAGAGACTTTTGAGAATATCATGTTTTCGACACGTGTGATAATTACTCAAAAAGAAGATTTTATAGATTTTTTAGAAAACCTTATTGAACATGGTTTTGCAGAAATGGCACTTACTTACTTAGAAAATGCACTTAGTGTTTATCCTAGTGACGAGTTACTAAGAAAACTACTTAAAAAGTTGGCAAAGAGTAAAAAAAGTGAAAATTGAATTACCAAATCAAGCGTATAAATACATAACAGAAAACTCTTCTGAGTGCTCTGCAGATACGGCATTTGTTCTAAGTGCTCAAAATAAAAAATACCTTCAAGATGCCAAAGACAATGATGCACATTCAATAATTAACATCAAAGAAATTGCTTCACTATTTGGTATTGATAAAATTAAAATAGTTGGAATTACAGGAACAAACGGAAAGACTACAACAGCTAGTGCAATCTACTCTTTTTTGCTTGATTTAGGCCATAAAACTGCGATGCAGGGAACACGTGGTTTTTTTATGAACGATGAAGTTGTGGAGGGTAAATCTCTTACAACCCCAAGTGCATTAAATACTTATAAGCACATTTACCAAGCAGTAGAAGCAGGATGTGAATTTTTTATTATGGAAGTGAGTTCTCACGCAATAGTTCAAGAGCGTATTGAGGGTCTGAATTTTGAGTTAAAAATACTTACTAATATCACACAAGACCATTTAGACTATCATAAAACTATTGGTGAATATATCGCTGTAAAAAATAGTTTTTTTCAAGATGAAAGCAAAAAGCTTATAAATAAAGATGAGCCAAAAGCAGCATTCAATATCAAAAATACTTTTACGTACGGCATAGAAAACAATGCATCATATAAACTTATGGCATATTCATTGAACGATGCATCTAGTGGTATTATTCAGCACTTTCAAGAGGTAGTCCCATTTACATCATCACTTCATGGTTTTTTCAACCTTTATAATTTAATGGCTGCTATTGGTGCGGTTGATTTGTTGGTTGAAGAGAAGTTAGAGAAGATAGTTGAAGTTGTAGATAACTTTGCTGGTGTAAGTGGTCGAATGGAGCAGGTTTGTGAGCTTCCAAATGTTATAGTTGATTTTGCTCATACTCCAGATGGTATGCAACAGGTTTTAAATGCTCTAAAAGAGAAAGAACTTTTAGTTGTATTTGGAGCTGGTGGAGATAGAGACAGACAAAAGAGACCTTTAATGGGTAGGGTTGCAGCTAGTTTAGCAAAGAAAGTTTATGTCACAAGTGATAATCCAAGAAATGAAGATCCACAAGCAATTGTCGATGATATCTTAGAGGGTATTGAGGATAGAAGTATCGTTAGTATTGAGTTAAATAGAAGAAAAGCTATAGAGATGGCACTTGATGACCAAGAAGAGGGAGAGGTTGTTGTTATACTAGGAAAGGGTGATGAAGCTTTTCAGTTAATATATGATAAAAAATTGCCATTTGATGATAGAGAAGTTGTTAGAGAACTTCTACATATCAACTAATTACTACAAATAATCAGTAAAAACTCCATTTATTCCCATATCAAATAACTGTTGACGCCTTTTAGAATCGTTAACAGTATATATATTTATGTAAAAACCAGCATCTCTTAATATATTAACTATTTTTTTATCTACAAGTTTATCATTAAAGTGATAAGCATCTACATTCAATAATTTTAGATACTTTACAAGGTCTTTTGGATGCTCACTATCAACTAGTGCAGCTGTAGGTATACTTGGCTCTATCTTTTTAAATAGTTGCAAATACTCATGTCTAAAAGAAGATATAAGAATAAACTTCTGTGTTTTAGAAGCTTTTATCTCCTCAAGTATAATTGATACAACGTCTTGATCACTAAAAGAGTTATGCAAATCTTTTATCTCTATATTTAGATATAGTTGATTCTCTTTTATAAATTTTAATACTATTTTTAAAGTAAGTAGTGGTTCAGGCTTTATTTCATTAGTATAAAACCAACTTCCATAATCAAGATTTGACAGTTCTTCATAACTGAAATCTGAAAGCTTATATGGAGCGCGTGTTTTATAAGCTTCTTTCTCTTTTACGTTTGTAGTGCGATCTAGCGTTTCATCGTGCATGATAACGGCGACTTTATCACTGCTTAACTGTACATCAACTTCTATAAAGTCGCAATGTCCTACGCTCTCTTTAAGAGCAGAAAGAGTGTTTTCAGGGCGAATTGAGCGTGAACCTCTATGCGCTCCTATGAGACCTTCTCGTTTAAAGAGCTCTAAGAAACTCACATCTCATCCTCAATAGTTTTTTTTACAAACTCTGTAAGTTCATCATAACTCATATTACCAGGATAAATGGGTTTTAGGTATGTAAGTTTAATTTTTTTAGGTCTTGGAAAGATTTTCCCACTTGGAAGTGCTTCAAAACTACCGTCTATTATTACGGGGACTATAGGTACATTATGTGTTTTTGAGAGCATAGCAAAGAATGGTCTAAACTCCAGTAACTTTCTATCTCTGGTTCTTGCACCTTCTGGAAAAATTACTAAGTTTTTCTTTTTTTTCAGAGGCAGAGATGCGTGCAGCATAGTGTTTTTTAAATTTATATTAGCATCTATTAGGATTGATTGACCATATTTGGCGATTGGATTGAAAAAAGTTGTTCCAAAAACTTGTTTAAATGCAAGAAAGAAAGTGTTCCTCAAAATAGAATAGGGAAGAGTAGCTTCAATAAGAAAACCATCTAACATACTTTGATGTGTCGGAGCAATGATACAAGAAGTGTCTGGAATATTTTCAATACCTTTTACTTCAAGTCTAAAAAAGAGTTTGAAAAAGGGCAAGAGAATAGTTTTATATGTAAACATGATAAAAGGAGAGAAAATAAGCTTTTCATCATGTTCTTCTTTTAATATATTTTCCCACTCTATCTTAGTCGGAGTGATGTACTCTTTATGCTCTTTAATATATTCATATAACTCTTGCATAGTCATAATGTTAGAGAATACCTTCTCATCTATCTTAACCCCATAACTATGCTCAATAAATACAAATAGTTCTACATAATCAAGTGAATCTAGTCTTAAGTCTAGCTCTAGATGTGAAGATGGTAAAATAATCGCATCGCTCATTGTGCAGAGATATGATTTTATAGTTTGGTAAAGATTGTCACTAGGTTCATCTTCAGAAATTTGCAGACTTTGTTGTGTTTTATTCAAAAGTTTTTTTATTGCAGTTGTATCAAATTCTCCAGAAGCTGTTTTTTCCAAAGGATGAGTAGAGATAAAATAGCCTCGAATCTTTTGAGATTCTTCTACTTCCATGTTATAAAGCTCTACTCCGTACCAGCGGATTTCACTCTCTATATTAATAATATGTTCGGATTTTAATGTTTGAAAGTTAGGATAGATAAATGCAAAAGGATGCCCATTTTCTATAGTAACGACTATCTCTTTTATAAATGGACAAAGAATTAAAATTCTATCTTGGATATCGTGCAAGTTCATTTGCTATTCTCCCCTTAAAATCTTACGTTAATCCCTATATAAGCACCATTTATGTGTGAGTCTATTTCATCGCTTGTTGCTGAGACTTTTTCATAAGATACATATTTGTAGTCATAACCTACTTCAATATCTAAATCTTCATTGATTGGAATAAAGAAACCAAGACCAAGATTAAAGCTACTGTAGTTTATAGAACTTTGTTCAGCACTATTTACATCAAAATAACCGGCACCAAATCCAGCTTTAAAGTAAGGATTTATAATAGTATTCCAGTCAAATCCTTTAACCAGTTCAACATTCATCCCAAACTTGTCACTATCTTTTCCTGTTGTTGAAAATACCTTTGTGTCATTTTTAAGATAGTCTAACGAAAACTCTATAGCGTAAGCTTCTCTATCTCCATAACCTACCTTTAGTTTTCCCATTTCAGCTGTATTAGTAGTACCAGCAACGTCTGAAAATGTTTCGTGCATATAACCGGCGCCTACACCGATGTATAGTGTAGATTCTGAGTATAGAGATGTAATTAGTAGAGAAAATAGTAAAATCTTTTTCAAATTATTGACCTTATGATTGTTTAAATTTATAGTTTGAATTATAGCTAAATAGTTGCTACAAAGCTTAAATATTTAAACTTGTTTTTGTGAATGAGGTTTTATATTTATATTTTTGCTATAATTCCGTTAAAAATCTAAGGATAATTTATATGGGAATTCCTCAACCAGCATTTTACATGTTTAAGTGTGAGCAATCAGCTCCTCCAGGTATGCCAAAACCATCATGTGTCACACCACAAACTCAAGACCTTTTTCAGCATCTTGCAACTAAGTTAATGCAAGAAGGAATCATGGGAACAGTTCAACCAATTCGTACTTCTTGTATGAATCGTTGTTCTTCAGGTCCAGTAATGCTAGTTGAACCAGGACATGTTATGTATGCAGGTCTTACTAAAGAAAAAATTGATAGAATAGTGGCAGAACATATTATTGGTGGAAATGTAGTTTCTGAATATGTAATCGATTCAGAGCAGTGGGATGAGCCAATTTCTCCAGCTGATATGAAAAAACAGATGGGAATGTAGGAAAAATAGATGACTATAGAAATGTTGTACAGCAAAATACATCGTGCTACTGTTACAGATGCCAACTTAAATTATGTTGGTTCTATTACAATAGATGAAGAGCTTTTAGAAGCTGCAAAGATGAGGGTTGGACAAAAAGTTGAGATTTTAAATGTCAACAATGGTGAGAGATTCTCTACATATATTATATTAGGTGAACGCGGTAAACGAGATATTTGCTTGAATGGTGCAGCTGCAAGAAAAGTTCACAAAGGTGATAAGGTTATTATTGTTGCATATGCGACTTATGATGAGAAAGACCTTGAAACTTATAAACCAAAAGTTGTTATCTTAGATGATAATAACGATATTGATTATGTTGCGGATAGTATCTAGTGTTCGGAAATATGGGTGATATGAGTAAAATGCTTGAAGGTATGCAAGAAAATGCTGCCAAACTTCAAGCTGAACTTGAATCTAAAACTTTTAATGTAAAAAGTGGCGGAGGAATGATAGAATTGAGTGTTAACGGAAAAGGTGAAGTAATTGATTTGACAATTGATGACTCGCTTATGGATGATAAAGACTCTCTTCAAATATTACTTATGGGTGCGATAAGCGATGCCAATAAAATGGTTCAACAAAACCAGCAAAATAGTGCAATGGGCATGCTAGGTGGAATGGGCGGAATGAACCCTTTTGGATCAAAATAAATGTTTAGGCTATTCTTAGCTCTAAACTTTCTTCTTTTAAATTTATTTGCCTGTAAAGGTGGATATGACTCTTGTAAACTTAAAATCACTCATTCTCAAGCTATTAAAAATAATTCTATACAAATTCCTATCTTAAAAAATAAAAAACTTGTTTATTCAAAATATCTTCCAAATGCAAAAGTTATAAAACACGATCCATTTCTTTCCTTATATCTTATAGAAGATAGAAAAAAATTTAAATATCCCTTTAAAATAAATAATCATCTCTCGCTTGGTGTAGCTTCTGTAGATAAAAATAGAGCAATAGAAGGCAGAATTAAAAAGAGACAAATTGGTCTGAACAGTTTTGCTACATTTAGTGAAAAAGTTTACACACCATCTCTTTTATTGAACAGCTGTTGTGCTTTAGAGGGAATTGTAACACCTCAGGGAATAATTGAAAAAGATTATATAGAGAGGTTTTTAAAGTCTAAGAGAAGCACTTATGGTGATATAGGAATAAGAGTCAGAGATAAAAACAAAGCTGTTGTTATACACAGAGTAAATCCATTTATCGAAGATAATCCATTTTTAATAGGTGATGTTATTGTAAGTATAGATGGTAAAAAAGTTTATAACTCTGCTGATTTAATGAAAAAAATATTATTCTCGAGTATAGGTACTAAGCACAGCGTTAAACTAAAAAGAAAATCAAAATATTTAAATTTTAAAGTAAAGACTAAAAAAAGATATGGTGGTGGTCATATAAGTGATACCTTTTTAGAACAAAAAGGGATTTACTTTAGTCCTAATCTGAGTATTTTAAAAATTGCTAATGAGTTTGAGGGCTATGGACTTATAGTTGGAGATAGACTTATGCAAGTAAATGGTAAAAAGGTAAGAAATATAGCTGACATAAGAGAACATATAAGTGATTTTAAATATTTTGCGTCTCTTTTGTTTGAGAGAGATAGCTTTCAATTTTTTGTAAATATTGAAGGCAAGCTAAAGAGTTCTAAAGATTAATCAGCATTTAACGAGAGTATATATATAATTTCATATGCAAAATTTTGAAGCCTTTTTATTAGAGAATTTACCGACATCAAAGAGTATTCATCCTAGTTATGAAAAAGCTCTATCACAGATGTTAATCGCTGGTGGAAAAAGGTTTAGACCTGCTCTTCTTTTAGGTGTTGTCAGTGCGTATAACTCACTTATGTTAGACAGTGCAAGACACGCTGCTTATGCTGTTGAGTTACTACATACTTACTCGCTGATTCATGATGATTTACCCGCTATGGATGATTCGCCACTTCGTCGTGGAGAACCGACACTGCATGTACTTTATGATGAAGTAACAGCAATACTTGTTGGAGATGCTCTAAATACTTACTCGTTTGAAGTTTTAAGTCAAGCACCTTTTTCAGACTACACAAGAGTAAAGCTAATACAAGAACTAGCTAAAAACGGTGGACTAAACGGAATGGTTTTAGGTCAGGCAATTGATTGTTATTTTGAAAACAAACCACTTAAAATTGAAGATATAAAAGTTCTTCATATAAATAAAACAGCAAAACTTATAGCAGCATCTCTAAAGATGGGTGCTATCATAGTTGGCAAAGAAGAAGTAGGTGAAAAGCTTTACGACTTTGGAATCAAACTTGGGCTTCTTTTCCAAATCCAAGATGATATTTTAGATGTCACACAAAGTTCTGCAGAAGCTGGAAAGCTAACAGGGAATGATGAAGATAAAAATAGTTTTGTAACTATTTTAGGTTTAGATGAGGCAATGAATGAAGCCAACGCATTGGCGAATGAATTAACACAAGAGTTGAGTAGTTTTGATGAGAACTTACAAAATGAGTTGTCTCCACTACTAATAAAATATATAAATAGACATAAAAACTAAAATAAGGCAATTCAAATATGAGTAATGTAATGCGTCAAAAGATGGCAGATTCAATAAGATTTTTAGCAGCAGATATGGTTCAAGCGGCAAATTCTGGTCACCCAGGTGCACCAATGGGACTTGCAGATATTGCTGTAGTTTTAAGTGAACACTTAAACCACAACCCTAAGAATCCTAACTGGTTAAACCGTGACAGATTAGTTTTTTCAGGTGGTCATGCAACAGGTCTTATCTACTCTCTTTATTATCTTTGGGGATATGGTCTTGAAGTAGAGGATTTAAAAAACTTTCGTCAACTAGACTCTAAAACTCCAGGGCATCCAGAGTATGGTCACACAGCAGGTATCGAGATTACTACTGGCCCTCTAGGTCAAGGTATTGCTAATGCTGTTGGTTTTTCTATGGCTTCAAAATTTGTTGGCGCTCAGGTAAATTCTGAGACAGCAGAATTGATTGATCATAATGTTTACTGTTTATGTGGCGATGGCGATTTAGAAGAGGGTCTCTCTTATGAGGCTTGTTCTATCGCTGGACACAACAAACTTGACAACTTAATCCTTATCTACGATTCAAACCGCATTACTATCGAAGGTTCTACTGACTTAAGCATTAGTGAAAATATCCGTATGCGTTTTGAATCTCAAGGCTGGGATGTTTTAGAGTGTGACGGTCATAACTTTGATGAGATAGATGCATCTATTACTACTGCAAAGTCAAACACTAAACCGACTATTATCATAGCAAACACTATCATAGCTAAAGGTGCTGGGAAACTTGAAGGCTCTCACCATTCTCATGGTGCTCCGTTGGGTGAAGATGTTATAGCTCAAGCTAAAACTGATGCAGGATTTGATGCAGAGAAAAAGTTCTTTGTTGACGCGGATGTTATGGCTAGATTTAGATGCGCTATTGAAGATGGTGATTTGTTAGAACGAGAATGGATTCACAGACAAAAGACTCTTCCATTGATGGAGCAAAACGAAGCTCTTGCAGCACTTCAAAATCCTGATTTTTCTCGTATTGATTACCCTGTGTTTGACAAAGCAGATGCTACTCGTAGTACAAACGGAAAAATCATGAATGCTATTGCTAGAGGAGTTCCAAGTTTCTTAGGTGGTTCTGCTGACCTTAGTCCGTCAAACAAAACAAACCTAAATGACATGGGTGTTTATCCAAAAGGTAGAAATATCTACTTCGGTATTCGTGAACACGCAATGGCATCTATTGTAAATGCAATGGCACTTTATGGTCCGCTTTTACCTTTCTCGGCTACATTCTTTGTATTTTCAGATTACCTAAAACCAGCTGCTCGCATCGCAGCACTTACTGGCATCCAACAGTTCTTTATCTGGACTCACGATAGTATCGGTGTAGGTGAAGATGGTCCGACTCACCAGCCAATAGAGCACTTATCTCAATTTCGTGCACTTCCAAACTTCTACGTTTGGAGACCTGCAGATGGTGCTGAAAATGTAGAGGCTTGGAAAGTGGCTTTAGAGATGAGCAAATCTCCATCGGCATTTGTATGTTCTCGTCAAAACCTTGCAGTTCTTCCAATACCTGTAGCTGGTGAGATTTCAAAAGGTGGTTACTTACTTGCGACTGATGAAAATGCAGTTATTACTCTTATGGCTAGTGGAAGTGAAGTTGAACTTGCTCTAAAAGTTAAAGAGACACTAAACGGTATGGATGTACCTGTAAATGTTGTTTCAGTTCCTTGTTATGACCTTTTCATTGAGCAAGATGCATCTTACATCTCGTCTATCATAAAAGAGGGAACTAAAACTGTAGCCATTGAAGCGGCTCGTGGTTTAGAATGGTATAGATTTGCCGATACTGTTATTGGTATGGACAGCTTCGGTGCATCTGCTCCAGCAAGCCAGTTGTTTGAGAAGTTTGGTTTCTCAGTAGATTCTATTTTAGAGAAAATAAAATAATTATAATGATTTAAATAAAGGGAGATATTAGATTGAAAATTGTATTAATTGTAATATTGATTGATTTTTTTATCTTCTCTATCTCTTTGATTTTTGTTGATAATGAACGTCAAGTGTTAGAACAACAAAATCAAGAATATCATATGGATAGATATGGATATTCTTGGAAAGTTAACAAGTAGTTTAGCTCTCATACGCAGGTTTGGTCATAATTCGACTATCCACATAACCACGACCAACAGTAAAATGATACAAAATTTGAAAACGATTGTTTTTAAGTCCCAATACTCTATGCATATCATCATCTAAAAAACATCCTATACCGGTTCCAGATAATCCCATAGAAGTAGCTTCAAGATATAGTTGTTGACCTATGGCTCCACACTCCCAGTATAGTTCTTTGTATCTGTGTGCACCGTACTCTTGTAGTTGCTGTGAAAAATTACACAGCATACCAAGAGAAAATGCCCCATCACTGGCAATGTTTTGACTACAACTAATAGCTTTGGAAGTCATCGTAAAATCTTCAGTCTGCAGACAATATAAGTTTTCTAACTCTGTTTGGTTCCACTTAAATTCATCATGCATCTGTCTGCGTAACTCTTCTTTGTCTCTCTCGTTTCGTATAAGTATGTAAAGACCTGATTCATAATCTTCGATCTGATGGACAAAGATTGCTAAGTGAGCTGAGTTCTCTTTTGCATCCTGAGATGAAACTACACTTTTTAAGATTATATGAAACTGCTCTTTTGTAATAGTGGAGATATCTTTTTGCATCATATGAACGCTTCTTCTGCTAAGAACTACATCCTTAGACTCCCTGCTTGGAGTTCTGATAAGGCTGCTCTTTGGAGTTGTTTGTTGAGCTATATGAGGAGTTGAAGTCGCGTCTTCTATAGCTGGGATGATATCCCATTTTTGCATAGTTGGACTTAGTTTGTTTGCTATTCCCTCAAACTTTAGTGGAACACTTTCTATTAGTCCATCTATAGATATTGAGGGATTAACCTCTTGAGTAGAGATTACAAAAAGCATATCTGGTTTTTCTGATTCGAAAAACCTTTTCTCTTGAGATAGTCCTAAAAGAGTAGATATGTCAGAATCGCTTACACTATCGAGTCTAGTGATTTTCCATCCCAGCATCTTCGCAGATACTACAAAAGATTGCCATGCATGTCCGGCATCTAGCTGAGTATAGCGAAATGCACGCTCTCCATACTTCCAAACTTCACGCCAAGAGATGCTAGATAATCCTACGAGAAAACTGTGTTCTGGCAGTTTGTCCCAAAACGAAGTATCAAAACTTGCAAGAGTCTCAAGAGCATGTTCTTTTGGCGTGTAGTGAAAAGTGCAACTCTTTTTATTTTGCTCTTTTAAAAGAGGGGGTAAAATTACATAGACTTCAGTCGGATGAAGATTACCGCTAGAAGCGTTACATCTAACTGCCCAAGAACTCCCACCTGATTCTTTGTAGGCAGCAAGCCCCATAGAAAACTGCAAAAGCTGAGAGATAGACTCTTTTACAATAGGAGCTGAGGGTAGTTGTGCATCTAGTAGATGATAAGGGGGAGTTTTGTTCTCTATTGCTAGAGGAAGCTTTAAAACTTCTGCACCATTGTAAACTCTAAATGGATCGGGTTGTGTAGCCCAATCCATAAAGCCAAGAGATTTCGCATAACGATGTTGTGCATGTTTAGTAGTTTCGTGGTAATTATATACCATCTGTAGTGATTTATTCATGTTGGTAGTGTAATAAACTTTCCTTAAATCACTCTACAGAAAAAAGTTTATTTTTTTTACATAGGTTTTTTTAATAAGTCTAATGTTAAAACATAAGTATGAAACTATCACAATTAAAACTTACTACTCCATACAGAGAACTTGATTCTATATTTTTTGATGAAGTAGAACCGACACCACTGAAAAATCCTTTTCTTATCTCTGCATCTAAGGATGCCGCAAAACTCTTAGGAGTAGATGAGGATATAACTAAAGATGAAAATCTAGTAGATATAGTAAATGGAACGTATAAACTGGAAGGTTCAGATACTTTTGCCATGTGTTATGCAGGTCATCAATTTGGTCATTTTGTTTATAGGCTTGGAGATGGGCGTGCTATAAATCTTGGTAAGGTAAATGGCCAAAACTTACAACTTAAAGGCTCAGGTCTTACACTTTACTCTCGTATGGGAGATGGCAGGGCAGTTTTACGTTCATCTATCCGTGAGTATCTAATGAGTGAAGCGATGCATGGTCTTGGCATCTCTACTTCACGAGCATTGGCTCTTATTGGAAGTGAAACGGATGTAGCAAGACAGGAAAGAGAAAAGGGCGCTATAGTTCTTCGTCTATCTCCGACTTGGGTTCGTTTTGGCACATTTGAGTACTTTAACTTTAGAGGCGACCATGACAAGGTTCAAAAACTCGCAGACTATGTTATAGATGAGTCATTCCCACATTTAAAAGATGAAGAGGGAATGTATGTGAAGATGTATGAAGAGATAGTAAAAAATACAGCGACAACGATTGCTTCGTGGCAGAGCGTAGGTTTTAATCATGGAGTTATGAACACAGATAATATGTCAATAGATGGGCGAACTATAGATTACGGACCTTTTGCATTTTTGGATGATTATGAGTCTGGATATGTTTGTAACCATACAGATGTAGATGGTCGCTACAGTTTTAAAAACCAACCAGGCATCGCTCACTGGAACTTGCAAAAACTTGCAGTTGCACTATCGTCCATAGTAAATCATGATAGAGCTTTAAAAATTTTAGAGGAGACTTTTGGTTCTACGTATGAAAAAGAGTATCTAAGCATTATGTACAAAAAGATGGGAATTTATGAGAGGGATGAGAAAGATATAGAACTCTTTAAGTGGATGCTGGGCTCTTTAGAGAGTGCAACTATAGACTATACTCTCTTTTTTAGAACACTCTCTCACTATGATGGAGATAAAAAAAGCATCTTAGAAATGGCAGTATTTCAAACTCCGCTTAGTGAATGGCTGGATGCTTATGATGAAAGACTTAAAAAAGAGAGTTTCTCTGATAAAGAAAGACACATTCAGATGCTAAGCGTAAATCCGAAATATATTTTGAAAAACCACATCCTACAAGAAGCTATAGAAAAAGCACAAGAGCATGACTTTACTATGATAGAGGAGCTTTTAGTTGTAGCACTTGCTCCTTTTGATGAACATAAAGAGTTAGAGCGTCTTTGCAAACTAGCTCCAATAGAATCTAAAAATATTAAGTTAAGTTGTTCATCATGAAAGAGTATAAAACCATAGAAACTCTAATCAAAGAAAATAAAAAACTCGTAGAAGTAGAGTTGATGGTAACTCCAGAAGAGTTAAAGACTTTTGCAACTTATTGCATAAAAAATGATATCAAGTTTAATGATTGGATTCGCAAACTTGCCTACATTGATTTGAAAAAGAATTAAACTTATTCAGATTAACTTTAATAACATTGAAATATAACTAAAATTATTATAAATTAGAAGTCAATAAGCTATAAGTAAAAGTTTCGTTTAATCACAAGAAGTGATATAATAGTCTTGTTTGTACTGTGATTTTACGATACTGCTAATGTATAAATATGGCGGTGGCAGTCACGATGCTTCAGGAACTTGTCAAGATAGGTGATGATAAATATGAAGATGTTTTAAAATTACTTTACGATAATTATATAGTACAATTAAATAAAAATTTAACAGTAAAACAACTTATCGGAGTAATGTATGAGACCGTAAAATAAACTGTGTAAACCCACCTTCTATTCCTAAATCACTTAGTATATTTTGACACAATTTCGCTAAAAAAGATACTAAGTTGAGGATAAATCTCATACCAATTTCTAATGCTGTTAGCTTTCCATTTTTCTTGTTGCTCTTGAGTAGCAAGATATAGCATCTTAAAAGCAGATTCTATAGTAGGAAATGAGCCTTTAGATTTTGTCTTTCTTTTTATAGTTGCGTTTAGTGATTCTATAGGGTTAGTTGTATAAATTAATTTTCTAACTGAATTTGGATATTTGAAAAAAGTAGAAAGTTCATTCCAATTATTTGTCCAAGAGAGGGTGATATTTGGATATTTTTTACCCCAGATATCATTAAACTCAGTAAGAGCTAATTGAGCATCTTCTTCATTGAGCGCTGAGTATACAGATTTTAAATCTTTAGCAACTGCTTTTCTATCTTTCCAAGAAACAAACTTCAAAGAGCTTCTTATCTGATGAACGATACATCTTTGTATCTCTGCTTTAGGATAAACGGCTTGGATGGCTTCTTTGAAGCCGTTTAAACCGTCTATTGCGAAGATTAGAACATCTTGTATTCCACGCTTTTGGATATCATTTAAAACCGTAAGCCAATATTTAGAAGTTTCATTCTCACCGATCCAAATACCAATAATCTCTTTTTTGCCTTCAAGCGTTATTCCTAGCATTATATAAGCTGCTATATTTTTAACAACTCTATCAACTCTTATCTTTAGCACTGTAGCATCCATAAAGATAATGGGATAAATAGGTTCTAGTGGACGAGACTGCCACTCATTTGCTTTTTCAATAACCTTTTCAGTAATGTTTGAGATCGTCTGAGCAGAGAGTTCATAGCCGTATAAATCATCAAGATGATGCTGTATATCTCTTACACTCATACCTTTGGTATAGAGTGAAAGAATAAGGTCTTCACTGCCATCTAAAAGTACTTCTCTCTTTTTTACCAGTTGTGGCTCAAATGTAGATTCTCTATCTCTGGGGATAGAAACATCAAATTGACCATACTTTGAGTTTATTTTTTTATCATTGTAGCCGTTACGGTAGTTTGGAGTATCTGAGGGTTGATGCTTTTCATAACCTAGATGTGAAGTTAGTTCTTCTGAAGAAGCTGTCTGAATAACTTCTCTAAGTATATTCTTAAACTCGTTGGTTATATCATCTAAAGATGTAAATGTACCATCTTTAATTTGTTTTTTTAGCTCTTCGTGGTTTATTAAACTCATATGTAAATCCTTATAAATAATTCACTTGATGACTATATCAAATAAATTTAATTTTTAAGGTTTACACAGTTAGATTTACACTCTCTAATGTATATGGAAAATAATAGTATTGCAAATAATTATAAAATAATTTTAGACTTTTTTAAAAATGCTTTTTCATATTTAATTGTCCTTACAACAATAACTATACTGTTTGGCTATATACGCATATCAACATTTTTATGGTCAATAGATAATTTATGGCTAATTAACTATATAGAGTATAAAACATTGTTAACTTTTGGATTATCTACATCAGGTATTGTTTTTATTGCATTTATTCTCGGATTTTCTGACCACATAAAACTTAGAAATAATTTTCAAAAAAACATTAAAAGAAATCTTTCAATCCTTATTATGATTGAGTTTTTATCGATAGCTTTTTTCCAGTATAAGGAAATATATTCAGTATCTCTATTTTATGTATTGATACTTTCAAGTGCATCGTTTCTTTTTTTAGAAATATCAGAAATTGTTCAAGCTTTATCAGAAAAAAAAAGTATTCTTTCAAGTATTACTTGGATTGTCTCAGCTCCTATAAATCTCCTAATTGTGGTATCTATGTTTGGTTTTTCTGAAGCACAATATATGCAAAAAGGTAATTTTAAAACTATTGCGAAAATAGGAAATGAAAGTTGGGGCTTATTATTAAACAATAATAGTTCAGTAATACTTACAGATTTAAATTCTTCTAAAAAAATCAAAATAATAGGACTTGATAAAGTTGATTTTTATACAGAAAAAGAAATTAAAATAAGTGATTCTAAAGATTAAAATTTTTAAGCTTTACAAATAAGTCAAAACTTCTACAGCCACAAATATAGCTCCCAAGAAAACAAAAGATGAAATAAAGACTAAAGCAGTTACAACTCTCGGGCTACAATCATATAGAGATGCAAGATTTACATTTGCAACGGCGAGGGGCATCATAAGTTCTATAAAAATGATCCCTTTTATTATAGGGTCGAGTTCTATGTTTATTAGAACTAAAAAAGCGATAGCAGGAAGTAGAAGAAACTTAAATGTTAAAACCCAAATAACCAAAGTCTTACTAATCTCTTGAATTTTTGTTCCGTAAAGATAGATGCCAAATAAAAAGAGTTGCATAGTCATAGATGCATAAGCTCCCATCATTAGAGTATTTAGAACTACACCTGATGGTTTGTAACCATAGATGCTAAGAGCTATCGCTAAAATTGCTGCCCAAAGAATAGGAAGTTTTACGATGTTTAGCAAAGAGGTCTTGGTATCAAAGCTTCCACGTGAGTAGTAAAAAACACCTACAGTATAGACCACAAAAACATTAACAAGGTTTACAACGGTCGTATAGGGAATAGACTCTTCGCCAAATATGGCTATATTTATCGGGATGCCAAGATTTCCTGTGTTTCCTATGAGCGCTGCAACTGTTGCTATAGAGTACTCTTTTTGGGATGAGAAAAGTTTTTTAGCAACTAAGGCTGAGACTATCAAAAGTACGACTACAATGCCAAGGTAGATGCTAGGAGCGTAGAGAAGTGTGATGTCTATAGGGCGGATAAGAAGTCCCCAAAAAGTTAAAAACACTTGAAGAAAATATACATTTATAAGGGTAATCGTCTTATCGTCAATCTGCTCTTTAAAACTCATCTTTGCGATGAAGCCCATAACAATAAAAATATATATACCGAGAATTGAAAATATTATTGAACTCATAAGCAAATTATAATATAATTTTCATACTAATCCTAGCGAAATACTACTTCTTTAAACGAGCATATTGTGTCGTAGTGTAAGGCAAACTTCCGTAGGAACTACGAGTAGTTTCAAGGATTTTTAACGAAGCAATATGATACAATATGTTCGCCCTTCGGGTAAAAAATAAGCTATCATCTAGCATCGTTAAATCTTTTTAGATTAATCAATTAGTCCTGCAACGATTTGCCTTGTAGCTAATAGCTTATTTTTTATTTAAAGTAGTGGTATTTCACTAGGATTAGTATCAATGCAAACAATTGAAAATATAAATAATACTATAAAAGAAAATATGGCTGTAATGGTTTACTTCTCAGCACCAAGCTGTAATGTATGTCACGCACTAAAACCTAAACTTCTTGACGCCTTAAATGCAAACTTCCCCGACTTTAAAGTAGAGAGTGTTGATATCTCGCAAAGTGAGGAAATTGCTCCACATTTTAATGTATTTGCAATTCCTACTATATTGATTTACCTAGATGGCAAAGAGTTTTTTCGCAAATCACGTAATATGAGTGTGGATGAGGTAATCCGCGAGATAAGAAGACCTTACGAGATAATGACTTCTTGAAAAAAAACATACTTATAACAGGTTGCTCTAGCGGTATAGGCTATGACACCGCTCACTACCTTCATAAAAATGGCTATAAGGTTTATGCGACTGCTAGAGATGCAGAGGATGTAAAAAGGCTTCAAGAAGAGGGTTTAGACGCTTATGTTCTTGATGTGACTTCTGCAGATGATATTTCAAGAGTTTTAAATGAGATAACAAAAGATGAAGCAGTGCTTTACGCACTCTTTAACAACGCAGGCTACGGACAACCTGGAGCAGTGGAAGATATAACTACCGATGTTTTAAGAGAGCAGTTTGAGACTAACTTCTTTGGACTTCACGAGCTAACCTCTCAAGCCATAAAAATCATGCGCAGACAAGGTTATGGAAGAATCATTCAGCACTCCTCTGTTTTAGGAATTATTTCACTTCGTTTTCGAGGAGCCTATAACGCTTCAAAATATGCTATCGAGGGACTTTGTGACACACTTCGCTTAGAGCTTATGGAGACAGATATACATGTTTGTACTATAAACACAGGACCAATTCGCTCAGACTTTAGAAAAAATGCCATAAAGATGTTTAAAAAAAATGTAGTCTCAAAAGGAAGTGTTTTTGAGAGAGAGTACAATGAAGAGCTACTCACAGTAAAAGAGAAAGATAGCGATATATTTACAAAAAACTCTGATGTTGTTATAAAAAATATACTTCATGCACTTGAAGCTAAAAAACCAAAACCAAGATACTACAACACTTTTGCTACTCATCTGCTTGGTGGATTTAAAAGAGTTTTATCTACTAGCATTTTAGATAAAATTTTGAGGAAAATTTAAATATTTTTTAGTTATTTAAAGAGTATAGCACTCATCTCTCCCTAGGTGTGATTTTGTACATGTAAAATAATTTAAACCAACAATAGTAAATATTACAAATCTTAAGCACTTTATTAGAATTTATAATATATCATTAGCCTAAATTAAAAAAGGTAATTAGATGAAAAACTTAATGTTAATATCAGTTTTACTATCTGTTGTTTTTTCGTCATCAATCTTTGCTAAAACAGTTCCATATTTCAATGGTCAAAAAGAGTATCTTAAAAAATGTCGTTCATGTCATAAAAGGAGTAGTTTTTTTGTGAGTCAGTACACTATAGAATGCTGGAATGAAATTATAGCTGATGAGGGCAAAAAACTTATAGATATACATGCTAAAAGTAATAGCCCTGAGATTAGAGATGTAAATGAGTATTTTAAGAGTGAGAGATACAAAAAGAAGTTTAAATACATTAAAGCTTTTGTTCTACGTTTTGCAAAAAATGGAGATAAAAATTCTGATAATAAAGAGAAATGCCCTACTGTTAAATAATTAATATTGATATAAGAAAATCTAATGTAGTATCTATTGTAAATTTAACACATGGCTTACTTATGAATATATTACTCACTCTATTAATTGTCCTCTTGGGATATTTTATTTTTTTACCAGTTGAAACTCCTAAAACCTATCCAAAACCCGTAGCTAAAGTAGTTCCTGTTCAAAAGATTGTGAAACCTGTAGAAGTTGAGGTACAACCCCCAACAAATATATTGCCAACATCCGCCGATAAGATAGTTACAATAAAAGAAGATAGTTCACATATACTTGATTCTGCCCACTTTGCATTTAGTGATAAAGATGCTTCTGATAAATTGATAAATATAAAAATCACAAAGCTACAAAACAGAGGTTCCCTAGAGTACTTAAAAGCAAAAAAATGGAAAAAAGTCACTTTAAAACAAGTCATTTCTAAAAAAGATTTAGAGGCTAAAAGGTTGAGATTTAAACCAGCTATAAATACGCATGGTAATAAATATTCAAGTTTTGCTTTTATGGTAAGTGATGGAAAAGATTATTCTAAAGTAGCTAATACAATAAAATATAAAGTTACCTCAGTTAATGACACGCCAAAAGCCTCTAGTAAAACAATAGTAATAGTAGAGGGGAGCTCAAAAATAGTAGACTCATCGGATTTTAGATTTAAAGATGTAGAGAGTGGTAGTCAATACAAAAATATTAAGATTACAAAAGTAGCAACAAGAGGAGCTTTAGAGTTTCTTGATGGTAAGAAATGGGTAAAAGTTAAAAAGGCTCAAAAAATATCTAAAAAAGATATAGATGCTAAAAAACTTAGGTTTTCTACAGAAGTTAGTGGTTATGCAAAAAACTATGCAAGTTTCTCTTTTAAGATAAGTGATGGTAAAGCCTACTCAAATAAAGCCTATAAGATTACCTATAGAGTGACACAAGATATGAATAAAATATTTGCTAATGGTAAAAGGGTTTATGCAAATGAGTGTAGACTCTGTCATGGAAGTAATAAGGACATAGTGAAAAAATATAAGAGTTATAAGTTAGAAAAGGTGCTTGATGATAGTGTGACTTTAGGTGAAGTACATAATAAAACTAAGGTTTCATCACGTACACATAAATATTTTAAAAGTAGTGAGTATAAACGAGAGTTAAGTGATATTAAGTACTATATCTTAAGTCCTTAAACTCTCTACTTTATAAAAGCGATAAGTGATGCAGTTACTGCAACATTCAGTGACTCAACACCTCTTTGCATCGGTATATTTATTGAGTCATTACATAATTTTCATTTTTTACTTAAGTTATGTTTTAAATCAATATCGCTACAATCTGTAAATTATAAGGATTATTTGTGAAACAATTAAATATATTTATCCTGTCTCTGTTTATCGCATACAGTGCAAATGCGGATATTGTTAGGAACTCTGAAAATACTATCAAAGATACTAAAACAAACTATTTATGGCAGGACACAGAAGATGTCTCAACAACAAAAAGAAATTTTGAAGAAGCAGTCGGTTATTGTAAAAACCTAGAACTAGATGGACATAAGGCTTGGGAGCTACCTGGTTTTATGGAACTTTTCTCAATTGTAAATACAAAAGTGTACAACCCTACGATTTCAGAAAATTTCAAATATGTTGTATCTAAAAATTACTGGTCATCTAAAACATTTGCTAATGCGACAAGCAAAGAGGCATTTGTAATAAACTTTTTGTCTGGTGCATTTAACAGAGAAAAGATGGATAAACTCTTTTACGTAAGATGTTATAAAAAGAGTAGCTAACAAAGAGTTAGCCTCTTACTTCATAAATGCTATAAGAGAAGCAGTTACTGCAACATTGAGTGACTCAACACCTCTTTGCATCGGTATATTTATTGAATCATTACAAAGTTTCTCAACCTCAGGACTTACTCCATCACTCTCATTTCCTAAAACAAATATAGACTTATCAATCGGCTCAACATCATAGATGCTTTTTTTTGCATGAGAAGATAGAGAGTAAATCTTCGTATCAGCATCCAATTCTGGAAATATTTCATCAAGAGAGTTACAGTAGTAAATAGGAAGTTTGAAAAGTGTTCCAGCGCTTGCTTTGATTACAAGCGGAGATATTTTTGCTGAGCTTTTTTTAGGAAGTATAATCCCATCTACATTTCCAGCAGCGCAAGAGCGTATTATCATACCAAGGTTTTGAGGGTTTTGGATGCCATCAAGTGCTATAAGTCTGAAACTTTTAAGATTCTTAATCTCCTGAGCATTTTTATAGGTTTGTGCGATTATATCTATTGCAACACCTTGGTCTTGTTTTGCATTTTTGCTGATTCTGCTTAGTGAATTCTTCTCATGGTAAGTGATCTCTATGTTTCTTGTTTTAGCAAGTGCTAAAATAGTTTTTATAGATCCATCACTCTTATTGCTAGACGCCATGTGCAGTTTATGAACTTCTATATTGGAGTCTTGTAAAACTTCTACAACTACATTTCTGCCATAAAGCGTAATTATCTTTTCAAAATATGCTTTTTTATCTTTGTACTCTTGTGAATCGTTCACTATTAGGTCTCCTTTTTGCTAAAGCAAAGCGTTAGTAAAAATTCCTCTCACTAAAGCTTCACCTTGCGGTGAGAAAAGATTATTGTCTTTTTTCTAGATTATATTATTATAAATGCTATTTTACACTATTTTTACACTTTATTCTTCTATAGTTCTTTTTTTAGGAGTTTAAAATGATGACGATTAGTATAATTAATGGAATGATTATAAAAGATGGCAAATCTGTAGTACCAAGGCAGTGTCAAGTTGGAGTCAGAGTTGAGAATGTATTAGATTATTTTTCTAGAAATGCAATCGATTTAGATTATAAAACTCATGATGGCTTAGTTTCTGTTTCTACAAATAACTATTATGGAAAACAAAAACTTATCAAAGCTCTTTTAGAAGACAGGATGATAAAGCACGCACAGCTTGTTACTGCGTGATGTTGTAGACAATCTCTGTCTTGTTTTTTATAACTTTTATCTCTTTTATACTTAAGCCCTCAATCTCTAAAGACATAAACTCTTCCATAGAGCTTATGTTATTCTTTGCAAGCTCTCGTAAAACTAAACCTCTATATGCTTTTGCCCAATGACTAACTGTTTTGCCACCTTTTAAAAACTTTAGAGTTGTATATGGCTTTGTTAGCTTATAAAACTTATCATAATATCCTGCACGCAGGTCTAAGATGTCGTCTTTATTAAAATACAAATCCAGCTGATATGTAAATCTATCTTTGTAAAACTTGTCTGGTATGATGGAACCAATATTATTGCCTTGTTTTACTTTGTAGTTAGCAATAGTATCTCCACCGAGTATCGGTCCATAAAGGTTAGAAAAAATAATAGTATTGTTTTTTAGATATTCTACTTGCTTGGCATCTAGAGTCTTTATGTCTAAGTAGTCATAAGCTACGCCTTGGTATCGCTCTATAGCAAACATAAGAGGAGAATCAAAAACATCATTAACATAAGCTTCGCAATCACTTATTTTTTTAAAACCAAAAAGATTTTTTACAGCCTCTTCATCACCGCTAGTTGCTATCTTGTTATATTCATTTAATATCCCTTGTCTCGCTTCATTAGATCCAAGAAGTTCTTTTGGTGATTCTTGTCCACCGTTATTTTTCCCTTCTGATGGTGAAAACAGTACTTTTAGCATATCAATCCTTATTGTTTTGGGTAGTTAAGTTTTTATCTAATTGTATCAATATAAATGATATAATAGTTAAAAATGAACATGGGGGTTTATTGTGAAGAAATTTTTAATCTCTCTTTTTATAGCTTTATTAACTGTGCAAGTAGCAAGTGCAGGTACGGTTTTGGGAAGTGTTGAGCAAGTCAATGGAAATGTAAAAGTTAAGAGTGAAGATTCGTTTATGAAGAGTAAAGTTACTGAGGGCTTGGAAGTAAAAAAAGGAGACTTAATCACTACTTCTAAAAATGCAAATACAGTTATAAAACTTTTAGACGGCTCGACTTTAGTTTTAGACTCAAATTCAACTCTACATTTTACTTCTAAAAATATGGCAGAACAAGAGATGGGTAAGGTTTATTATAAAATCACTTCAAGAGATGCAAAGAACGCTCTTAAGGTAAAAACTCCTTTTGCTATTATTGGGATTAAGGGTACTATTTTTATAGTTGACTCTGGCGAAAAAGCTTCTGTAAAACTAAAAGAGGGTGTTGTTGGTATTCAAAGTATAAAAGAGGAGTTTGAACTTTATAGAAAAGTAGTTCAAGCAGAGTTCAATAAATATGTTTCAGAACAAAAATCAGAATTTGAAAAATATAAGTCTCAGCAACAAAATGAAGCAGCTCTTATAACCAAAGAGTTTGATCTTCAAGCGGGAAACACTGTCTCTTTTGATGGACAAAAGGTTGACGAGAAAGCGTGGACGCAAGAAGACGATGCAGAGTTTGAATATTTTGAAAAACTTATGGAATCTATTTCAAATCCTTAATCAAGGAGACAGATAATAATGAAAGAAAAACTTCTCTACCTCGGTGTTTTAATACCTATTCTAATAGTAACACTATTATTGCATATGTATAAAGTAGAACCGTTTGAGAGTTTTTCACTTCGTTATAACGATATTAACTTCGACTTTCAGAAAAAAGAACCAAGTAAAGATGTTGTTTTTGTAGCTGTTGATGAACCAAGTGTAAATGAGTTTGGAAGATGGCCTTGGGATAGAGAAATAATTGCTCAAGGGGTAGACGGACTCAAAGAAGCTGATGTTGTTTTGATGGATATGATTTTTTCAGAACCAACCTCAGAGGTGCAAGACTCTGCTTTGGCTGAATCACTCTCAAGACTAAAGGCTAGTGTATGTGGTTTCTTCTTAAGAGATAAATCAACTCAGAAGATTACAGATGAAGAGTTAGAAATACTTGGTGATTCATCTCTGGACTTGCTTCAATCACAAATATCAGAATTTCAAAATCCTATATTTGTTAGCGCTCCATTTGCAGAGATGAATATCGTACCTATACTGGAATCATGTTCGTTGAGTGGAAGTTTTTCTACTCTTAGTGAGAGTGACCATCTTTTACGCTCTTATCCCATAGCTGTTTATTTTCAAAATATCTTATATCCATCTTTAGCAATACAAGGTTTGAGATTAAAATTTAACAAAGACATTAAAAGAGTAGATGCAAGGCATGTAGAAATAGCTGAGCATATAGTTGGCTTAAATGATAAAGGTTTTATAAGACTTAACTTTTATAATCCAAAGCTCTATAATATAGTGTCGTTTTTAGATGTTGCAAACGGGGAAATCAAACCTGAATATTTCAAAGGTAAGATAGTTATTCTTGGAATTACAGAAGTTGGAGCTGGGGATGTTGTAAGTACACCTATTGGCTCTATGCCTGGACCACTGCTTCATTACACTTTTATATCTAACCTACTAGAAAATCATCTTATAAAAGAGCCAAAAAACATAACTTCAATTTTGATAGTTTTAATGGTTCTTTTACCATTTATTTTAATACTTATATTTAAAAAGATACTTCATAGAGTAGTGATAAATATAGTGATTTATCTAATAGTATATGCGTACATCAGATACTTATTTGTAACTGACATGGTATATATAGATCTTTTTTATCCTTTAATATCTTTAATTCTTAGTTTTGTAGCTGTAGAAGCTATAGCCTTTACTTTACAAGAGCAAAGGGGTAAGTTTATGCGTGGAGCATTCTCTAGTTATCTCTCAGCTGACTTGCTTAACAAACTTATAGAAAATCCAGAAGCACTAGCTTTGGGTGGTGAAAGTAAAGAACTTACCATCCTTTTTAGTGATATTAGAGGGTTTACAAGCATCTCTGAATCTATGGATCCAGTTAGTTTGATTAAGCTGTTAAATAGATACTTTACACCCATGACCAATGCAGTTTTAGACAATGGTGGAATGCTTGATAAATACATAGGAGATGCTGTTATGGCATTTTTTAATGCACCTGTTGATATTAAAGATCACGCAGATGCTTCTTGCTTATGCGCTTTAGAGATGATAGAAAAACTAGATGCACTAAATGAAGAACTCTCACTTGAGGGAATAGACCCTATAAGAATAGGTATAGGAATAAATACAGCAGATGTAGTCGTTGGAAATATGGGTTCAGACACAAGGTTTAACTATACAGTTATCGGTGATGGAGTAAACTTAGCATCTAGAGTAGAAGGTCTTACAAAAAATTATGGTGTAGATATACTTATTACAGAATTTACAGTAGAAAAGATTAGTAATAAGTTCATATATAGAGAGATAGAGAGCGTAAAAGTTAAAGGTAAGGATGAAGCAGTACTTCTTTATCAACTGATGCCAAATACACAGAAGTCTAAAAAAATTAAAAAATTATATAATGAAGCCCTCAGTGTTTATAAAAGTGGAGACTTTAAAGAAGCAGAGATCCTATTTACTTCTTTAGTCAAAGAGTATGATGATAATCCATCAAAGTATTTTTTAGTACATATCAGAGATGAACAGCCATGGGGTGTTCATAGAATGACAACAAAATAGCAAGGAAACTATAGTGAAACAAGGAAGAGAACCAGGTGCAAATGAAATTCTAGAAATGATATTCAGATACCTGACGGAAGTATCTTCTTTAAGAGAATATAATGATATTCTAATGGTTCTGGCTAACATGGGCAGAGCTTTGACTTTTTCTGATAGATGTACAGTATGGGTTGTAGATGAAGAAAAACAGGAAATATGGACAAAGGTGGCCCATGGTATAGAAGCTATAAGACTTCCAATAGATTCTGGAATAGTCGGTTATTCTATTACAACAGGTAAAAAGATAATTATTGATGATGTTTATCTCGATGATAGATTTAACTCAGAAATAGATAAGAAAACAGGATACCGTTCAAAAAGTATGATGGTAATTCCTATGTTTGATAATGACAATAATATTATCGGTGCTTTTCAAGTTATTAATCATAAAGGTGAAAAAGGGGTTTTTGACACAAGAGATATGGAACGTTTGATGTTGGCAAGTACATACGCCGCAGAGACTTTTGTGTCTGCACGTCTAATTAATGAGATAGAAGATACTCAAAAAGAAGTTGTCTTTACTATGGGAGCGATAGGCGAGAGTAGAAGTAAAGAGACAGGTAACCATGTAAAGAGAGTTGCGGAATATTCTAAAATCTTAGGTCTTGCATGTGGAATGGATATAAAAGAAGCAGAGCTTTTAAAACAAGCCAGTCCAATGCACGATATTGGAAAGATTGCTATATCAGACTCTGTTCTTAAAAAACCTGGACGCTTCAATGACGAAGAGAGAGCTATTATGGATACTCATGCAGAACTTGGATTCAGTATGATAAAAAATTCAGACAGACCTCTTCTACAAGCTGCATCTATCGTAGCATATGAACATCATGAAAAGTGGAATGGTTCTGGGTATCCTAGAAAATTAAAGGGTGAAGAAATTCATATATATGGTCGTATAACTGCCCTAGCTGATGTGTTTGACGCGCTTGGTTCTGACAGAGTGTATAAAAAGGCTTGGGATAATGAGAGAATTTTTAAACTCTTTAAAGAAGAAAGAGGTGAACATTTTGATCCAAAACTAATAGATCTGTTTTTTGAGAATTTAGATGAAATTTTAGCAGTAAGAGAACACTTTCAAGATGAATACGAAGAAAATGAAGTTGATAAAGAAGTAAATACGAAAGAGATTAAAATACTTGGAGCTTACGGAACAAAAGCAAAAGGTTTTGGTACAAGTTCATTTTTATTAAACAAAAGTAATGTAATAGATGCAGGAAACATATTGGCTACCTTAGATGAAGAGAGCATACATATAGAAAACATATGGTTAACTCACTCGCATTTAGATCATATTAGCGATATTGCATATATGTTAGACAACTATTTTTCTATGAGAACTAAGACTTTAAATATTATGGGACTTCCTGGAACTATTAAAACTCTTAAAAAACATTTCTTTAACAACCTTATATGGCCAGACTTCTCAACAATAACTTTGGCTAAGTCAGATACTCCAGCACTTTCTTATACAGAAATAGAGTTGGGTAAAGAATATTCATTAAATGAGCATGAATCTTTAGAAGCATTTAAAACAGACCATACAGTTGTTAGCTGTGGATATATTTTTAAAAGAGAAGGTGATTCACTCTTAATTACCGCCGATACATATACTTTAGATAATGTCATAGAGATAATTGATAGTAGAAAAGATATAAATTCTATTGTAGTAGAGTGTTCCTTCCCATCAAGTATGCCAATACTTGCAAAAAAGAGTAAACATTTAACACCAAAATTACTTTTTAAAAGCATAAAAAAAATCAAAAGAGATGATTTAAGACTATACATAAACCATATTAAGCCTAGCTTTTTAGATAAAATAGCCAAAGAAATAGATGAATATAGTGGTAAATTTGATCCAATTATACTAAAAGATGAAGATTTTATAAATTTCTCTAAAAAACTCTTGACATAGAAAAACTTTTGCACTATAATTCTGGCTCAATTTCGATGCTGACATAGCTCAGTTGGCTAGAGCAGTTGATTTGTAATCAACAGGCCCGGGGTTCAAATCCTCGTGTCAGCACCATTGAAATAGAATATTAGAAACAGTGTTAGACCAGATATTATAAATGGTGGGATAGTCAAGTGGCCAACGACGGCAGACTGTAAATCTGCTCCCTATGGGTTCAGAGGTTCGACTCCTCTTCCCACCACCATTCAATGGCACATGCGGGCGTAGCTCAGTTGGCTAGAGCGTCAGCCTTCCAAGCTGAGGGTCGAGGGTTCGAGTCCCTTCACCCGCTCCATTGAAACCTTTTAATTTTCTGGAAGCTGAAGTACAATTTCAATTTAAATTACTTCATATATAGAATATTATATAAATATCTATATAGCTTTAAATCTAATCAAAAAAACTAATACCAAAATAAAAATTATGCAATTATTGCTTGTATGTATTTTTACTATTATTGTCTGTGCTCTCGTGGCTCAGGGGTAGAGCACTTCCTTGGTAAGGAAGAGGCCGGCGGTTCAAATCCGCTCGTGAGCTCCATATTAAAAATAATAGTTTAAATTTAAGCAATAATTGAATGATTTTTGGGTATAATCCCGTTTCAATTCACAATTAAAGTCGGAGGACACTATGGCAAAAGAAAAGTTTGAGCGTAATAAACCGCATGTAAACATTGGAACTATTGGTCACGTAGATCATGGTAAAACAACATTAACAGCAGCTATTACTGCAGTATTAGCAGTAACTAATGGTGCAGCACTTATGGATTACGATGCAATCGATAATGCTCCAGAAGAAAGAGAACGTGGTATTACTATCGCTACTTCACACGTTGAGTATGAGACTGACGCTCGTCACTATGCACACGTTGACTGTCCAGGTCACGCGGATTATGTTAAGAACATGATTACAGGTGCTGCTCAAATGGATGGTGCTATTTTAGTTGTTTCTGCTGCTGATGGCCCAATGCCACAAACTCGTGAGCACATCCTTCTTTCTAAGCAAGTTGGTGTTCCATACCTAGTTGTTTTCATGAACAAAGAAGATATGGTTGATGATGAAGAGTTAATGGAATTAGTTGAGATGGAAATTCGTGAACTTCTTGATATGTATGATTTCCCAGGTGATGACACTCCAATCACAGCTGGATCAGCACTTAAAGCTCTTGAAGAAGCAAAAACTGGTACTCTTGGTGAGTGGTCAGCAAAAATTCAAGAACTAATGAAAACTGTTGATGAGTATATTCCTGAGCCAACTCGTGAAACTGATAAAGATTTCTTAATGCCTGTTGAAGATGTTTTCTCAATCTCTGGTCGTGGTACAGTTGTTACTGGACGTATCGAGCGTGGAACTGTTAAAATTGGTGAAACTGTGGAAATCGTTGGTATCCGTGATACTCAAAGTACTACTGTTACTGGTGTTGAAATGTTTCGTAAAGAAATGGATCAAGGTGAAGCTGGTGATAACTGTGGTATTTTAGTTCGTGGTATTGGTAAAGACGATGTTGAGCGTGGTCAAGTACTTTGTAAGCCAGGTACAATTACTCCTCATACTAAGTTTGTTGCTACAATCTATGTATTAAGTAAAGATGAGGGTGGTCGTCATACTCCATTCTTCAATGGTTACCGTCCTCAGTTCTATGTACGTACAACTGATGTTACAGGTGCAATCACTTTACCAGAAGGTACAGAGATGGTTATGCCAGGTGATAACGTAACAATTACTGCTGAGTTAATTCACCCAATTGCAATGGAAAAAGGTACTAAGTTCGCTATCCGTGAAGGTGGTAGAACAGTTGGTGCTGGTAACGTTGACGAGATTCTTGCTTAATTCGCCTTTGGCGAAGCAAGCAAAATCCTTTTAAAGGTAAAAAAATATGAGAGAAGCGATTCACTTAGGTTGTGAGAAATGTACTAGACGTAACTATCACACAACTAAAAATAAAAAAACTCATACTGAAAAATTTTCAGTAAGAAAATATTGTAAGTTCTGCAGAGAACATACAACTCACAAAGAGATGAAACTGTAATAACAGTTTATTTCGAAGTGGTTTTCTTTCAAAGAATTCTAAATGCAATAAATTGCATGAGTATTCTGCTGAAGAAAACCTAGTGTTAACGCAGTAATTTGGACTTGTTCAAATTGCGTTAGTATAATAATAGGCGTATAGCTCCAATGGTAGAGCACCGGATTCCAAATCCGGGTGTTGGGAGTTCGAGTCTCTCTACGCCTGCCACTTCCATTAATTATTAGTGAAGCTTTGAGCTTTATTTATAATTAATGCACTTTTAGGAAAGTTTAATGAATTTAGGTACACATATAAGAAATGCAAGATCAGAATTAACTAAGGTAATCTTTCCTACAAAAGGTCAGGTTAAGCAAGCATATATCTCTGTTTTAATAGTTGTAACTGTTATTGCAGCATTTTTAGCTTTAGTTGACTTAGTTATGTCATCTGTTATGTCAGCAATTTTAGGTTAAGGAGAAAATATGGCACATCAATGGTACTCAATCCAAACATATGGTAGCGAAAGAGCTGTTCGTGAAGCAATCCTTAATATGATAGAAGAGATGGGATTACAGGACTTTATAAAAGAAGTTATTGTTCCAACTGAAGACGTAATAGAAGTAAAAGATGGTAAAAAGAAAATAACTGAGCGTTCTTTATATTCAGGATACGTTTTTGCAAATATAGATTTAAATACTGAAGTTCAGCACCTTATTACTGCTTTACCAAAAGTATCTGGATTTATTGGTGAAGCAAATACACCAACACCTCTAAGTGAGCATGATATTAATGTTATTTTAGATCGTGTTAACAACCGTGCTGCACCTAAACCTAAAGTTTATTTTGATAATGGTGAAACTGTACGTATTATTGATGGTCCATTTGCAAACTTCACTGCAACTGTAGACGAGTATGATTTAGAACATGGTACTCTAAAACTTAATGTTTCTATTTTTGGAAGAGCAACACCGGTTGATATCTCTTATACTCAGGTTGAGAAGATAATATAAACTTTATTTCTACGTTGATGTTAGGTTTTATAAAAAATTTAATGTCAGCGTAGCTAAAGCGACAAGTCGCGTAAGCTCTCTGCTGAAGAGAACTAAGCGTTCAGAAAAAAATTTAGTTTTTTACTAAGTTGCGTTTTAACGCTAAAAGCGTAGTAATCCAAACTTGTTCGGATTACGTACTAAATGATAAAAAGGAAAACAATATGGCAAAAAAAGTTATGGACTATATCAAGCTACATATCGAAGCTGGTAAAGCAAACCCTGCCCCACCAGTAGGACCAGCATTAGGACAACGTGGTGTTAACATCATGGAATTCACTAAAGCATTTAATGAAAAAACAAAAGATAAAATGGGATTTAAAGTTCCTGTTGTCATTACTGTTTACACTGATAGAAGTTTTACTTTTGTTACAAAACAACCACCGGCTTCTGCACTTCTTATGAAAGCAGCTGGACTTAAAAAAGGTACTGATAATCCACTTAAAAACAAAGTTGGAAAAATCACTCGTGCTCAATTAATGGAAGTTGTTGAAGCTAAAATTGAAGATTTAAATACAGATGATAAAGAAATGGCTGCTAACACTTTAGCTGGTTCAGCTCGTTCAATTGGTATCGAAGTAGTAGATTAATAATCACAATCATCAACCACAATGATTTTAAATTTTGTGGCAGAATTACATAGGAGAATTTGAAAATGAGTAAAAGATATAAACAATTATTAGAAAAAATTGATAATACAAAAACATATGGTGTTGCAGATGCAGCAATCACTGTAAAAAATTTAAAAAGTGCAAAATTTGACGAAACTGTTGAAATTGCTCTTAACTTAAATGTTGACCCAAGACACGCTGACCAAATGGTTCGTGGTGCAATCGTACTTCCACACGGAACTGGTAAAACTGTTCGTGTTGCTGTTTTTGCAAAAGGCGTTAAAGCTGATGAAGCTAAAGCTGCTGGTGCTGATATCGTTGGTACTGACGATTTAGTTGCACAAATTAAAGAGGGAATCTTCAACTTTGATGTAGTTGTTGCTGCACCTGATTGTATGGGACTTGTTGGTCAAATTGGTCGTATTTTAGGACCAAAAGGTCTTATGCCTAACCCAAAAACTGGTACAGTAACTCCAGATGTTGCTACTGCTATTAAAAATGTTAAGGGTGGACAAGTTAACTTTAGAGTTGACAAAAAAGGTAATATTCATGCTGGTATTGGTAAAGCAAGCTTCGAGTCTACTCAAATTGCTGAGAACTTAACTTCTTTAATCCAAGCTATTAACAAGCAAAAACCAGCTTCTGCAAAAGGCCGTTACATTAAAACAGGTGCGCTTAGTTTAACTATGAGTCCAGCTGTAAAACTTGATGTTAATGAATTAGCAGACGTTAAATAGTTTTTAGTAATTTTTAGTGTCTTAATTTTATTAAGGCACTATAAAGTTACTACTTTGGTAACTGCATTTTATGGACTAGAGATATAGGAGTGAAAGCTTAATTTATCGCATATGCGGTATACCTATTGAAGTGTTGTCTGGAAAGGAGATATATTCTATGACAAAAACACAAAAAGCTGAAATTATTGAAGTACTTTCTACTGATTTTAAAAACGCACAAGCTGTAATCTTCTGTGATTACAAGGGTTTAAGCGTTTCTGATTTAGAAGGTTTAAGAAAAATCGCACGTGCTAAAGAAGCAAAAGTTCAAGTTGTTAAAAATACTTTAGCAACTATTGCACTTGAAAAAGCTGATTTAACTGGTGTTGAATTAAAAGATACAAACATTTTAGTTTGGGGTGAAGATTCTGTTGCAACTTCTAAAGTTGTTTCTGAATTCGCTAAAGATAATGAAAAATTCATTATCAAATCTGCATATGTAGATCGTGAAGTATCAGACGCTACTAAAGTTGAAGCATTCGCTAAACTTCCAGGACGTGATGAGTTACTTGGTATGCTTGCAGCTACTTGGATGGCTCCACTTACATGTATCGGATTTGGCCTTAACGCTCTTAAAGAGAAAAAAGAACAAGAAGAAGCTGCATAAGCAGTTGATTTATAAATATAATTAAAATAAGGAATTACACATGGCTGTAACTAAAGAAGACGTATTAGAATTTATTTCAGGACTTTCTGTATTAGAACTTTCTGAATTGGTAAAAGAATTTGAAGAAAAATTTGGTGTATCTGCACAACCTGTAGCGGTTGCTGGTGGCGCTGCTGCTGGTGGCGAAGCTGCTGCTGAGCAAACTGAATTTGATGTTGTACTAACTGATGTTGGTGCTAAAAAAATTGGTGTTATTAAAGCTGTTCGTGCTCTTACTGGTCTTGGACTTAAAGAAGCAAAAGAAGCTTGTGAAGCTTTACCATCTACAATCAAAGAGGGTGTAGATAAAGATACTGCTGAAGAAGCAAAAGCTGCTTTAGTAGAAGCTGGTGCAACAGTAGAAGTTAAGTAATTACTTAATGCCCCTTTTGGGGCGTACAGGAAATTTATTTCCTGTGCAAACTAGCAAATTTATGGGCGCTTTTACAACGAGATTTAGTCTCTTTGTAAAAGTGCCCTTATGTCGTTTATAAGCACTATAAAATAAGCTCTTGTTAGAGCCCCACAAAATTTATTCAAGGACGCTTGAATATGATACTAATTACTTATCGAGGTAGCCTATGTTAAACACTTTATACTCCGGAAACCGTCTTCGTGTAGACTTCTCTAAAACTCCTCAACAGATAGAAGTACCAAACTTACTACAACTTCAACAAAGTTCATATGACAACTTTTTGATGCTAGATGCTAAAGATAGAGCGGCTAGTGGTATAGAACAAGTATTTCAATCAGTTTTTCCTATTCATGATACTCAAAACAGACTTACTGTTGAATATATTGGTAGTGAAGTTGCAAACCCAAAATATACTGTTAGAGAATGTATGGAACGTGGTCTTACTTATGCTGTTAGCTTAAGAATGAAAACTCGTCTTGTACTTTGGGATAGAGATGAAAACACTAAAGAGAAACTTGGTGTAAAAGATATTAAAGAGCAGAGTATTTTTGTTCGCGATATTCCTCTTATGACAGAGAGAACTTCATTTATCATTAATGGTGTTGAACGTGTTGTTGTAAATCAACTTCACCGTTCACCTGGTGTTATTTTTAAAGAAGAACAGTCAACAACAGCTGGAAATAAACTTATATATACTGGTCAAATTATTCCGGATCGTGGTTCATGGTTATATTTTGAATATGATCCAAAAGATATTCTTTATATGAGAATTAATAAACGTCGTAAAGTTCCTGTAACTATAATGTTTCGTGCTTTAGGTTACTCTAAGCAAGATATTTTAAAACTTTTTTATCCTATTCAAACTATTAGTCTTGAAGATAACAAATTCACAATGGATTTCAATCCGAGTGATTTTGCATCTAGACTTTCTTATGATTTAATAGATACAAACGGTAAAGTACTAGTTCAAGCTGGAAAAAGACTTTCAGCTAAAAAATCACAAAAGTTTATTGATGATGGACTAAAATCGATAGAGTATCCACTTGAGACTCTAATTGACCGTTATTTAGCTGAGCCTATCATCGATCCAGAGACTGGTGAGATTCTTTTTGACACTATGACTCACATTGATGAGACTAAACTTAAGAAGATGGCTGAAATAGGTGTAAGTGAATTTAAAATTGCAAATGATTTAGCTGAAGGCGTTGATGGATCTATTATCAATGCATTCAATGCAGATGCTGACTCACTAAAACTTCTTAAACAAACTGAAGAGATAGAAGACGAAAATGACTTGGCTGCTATTCGTATCTATAAAGTTATGAGACCAGGTGAACCAGTTACTAAAGAAGCTGCGAAAATTTTTGTTAATCAACTTTTCTTTGATCCAGAGAGATATGACCTGACTAAAGTTGGTCGTATGAAAATGAATCATAAGCTAGGACTTAATATTCCAGAATATGTAACAGTTTTAACTCATGAAGATGTAATCAACTCTGTTAAATATGTTATTAAAGTTAAAAATGGTCAAGGTCATATTGATGATAGAGATCACTTAGGTAATCGTCGTATCCGTTCAATCGGTGAGCTTTTAGGTAATGAGTTACATAATGGTCTTATTAAGATGCAAAAAGCGATTCGTGATAAATTATCTACTATGAGTGGACCAATGGCAGAGTTAATGCCTCACGATTTAATCAACTCAAAAATGATTACTTCTACTATCATGGAGTTTTTCTCTGGTGGACAACTTTCTCAGTTTATGGATCAAACAAATCCACTATCTGAAGTTACTCACAAGCGTCGTCTTTCAGCATTAGGTGAAGGTGGTCTTGTTAAAGAGAGAGCTGGTTTTGAAGTGCGTGACGTACACCCGACTCACTATGGTAGAATTTGTCCTATTGAGACTCCAGAGGGTCAAAATATCGGTCTTATAAATACTCTTGCAACTTACTCAAAAGTAAATGAGCATGGTTTTATTGAAGCTCCATATAAAGTTATGAAAGAGGGAAAAGTAACAGATAAAATAGTTTATCTTACTGCAACTCAAGAAGAGGGTGTTAAAATTGCCGCTGCATCAAATAAACTTGATGATAACGGACAATTTATTGATACTCTTGTTACAACAAGAATAGACGGTGAAATTTTACTTCGCCCACCTGTTGAGTGTGAATATGCTGACCTCTCTTCTCATATGGTTGTAGGCGTTGCTGCTTCACTTATTCCTTTCTTAGAACATGATGATGCCAATCGTGCTCTAATGGGATCAAATATGCAACGTCAAGCTGTACCTCTTCTACGTCCACTTGCTCCAATGGTAGGAACAGGTGTTGAAAAACTTGTTGCTCGTGATTCTTGGGAGTGTGTAAAAGCTAAGAGATCTGGTGTAGTTGAAAAAGTTGATGGTAAACATATCTATGTAATGGGTGATGATGACGGAGAAATCTATATAGATTACTATCCATTACAGAAAAACCTTCGTACGAATCAAAATACTTCTTTTGCTCAAAAGCCAATCGTAAATGTTGGACAAAAGGTAAGAAAAGGACAAGTTATTGCTGATGGTCCAAACATGGATCAAGGTGAGTTAGCACTTGGTGTTAATGCAATGGTTGCTTTCATGCCTTGGAATGGTTACAACTTTGAGGATGCTATCGTAATCTCTGAGAGATTAATCCGTAAAGATGCATTTACTTCAGTTCATATTTATGAGAAAGAGCTTGAAGCAAGAGAACTTAAACATGGTGTTGAAGAGATTACTCGTGATATTCCAAATGTTAGAGATGATGAGCTTGTTCATCTTGATGAGTCTGGTATTGTTAAAATTGGTACTCAAATAAGTGGTGGTATGATTTTAGTTGGTAAAGTTTCTCCAAAAGGCGAAGTTAAACCAACTCCTGAAGAAAGATTACTTCGTGCTATCTTTGGTGAAAAAGCTGGACATGTTATAAATAAATCTCTTTACTGCCCTCCAAGTATGGAAGGTGTAGTAGTTGATGTTAAAATCTTTACAAAAAAAGGTTATGACAAAGATCCTCGTGCACTTGAACTTGAAAAAGAAGAACGTGATTATCTTGAGAGAGAACATTATGATCGTCTTCTTATGATAGATAAAGAAGAGATGCTTCGCATTACTAAACTCTTAACAAAAGAGGCTTTAGTTAGTGCCATTAAAATTGCTGATACTGAGTATAAAGCTGGAGATATCATTAATGGTAAAGATTTAGTAGAAGTAAATCGTTTTGCAATGAATGCTATTGTTAAGTCGTTTAGTGAAGAGATTCAAGAAGAGTACAATAAAACTAAAAACTATTTCCAAAAAGAGAAGAGACTTTTCCGTGATGAGCACGAAGAGAAACTAACTATTTTAGAAAAAGATGACATACTAGCAAATGGTGTTGTTAAGTATGTAAAAGTTTATATTGCTACTAAGCGTCAACTAAAAGTTGGTGATAAAATGGCTGGTCGTCACGGAAATAAAGGTATTGTTTCTATAATCGTACCAGAAGTTGATATGCCATATATGGAAGATGGAAGAAGCGTTGATGTATGTCTAAACCCTCTAGGTGTTCCATCTCGTATGAATATTGGACAAATCTTAGAGATGCATCTTGGTATGGCAGGTCGTGAACTTGGTAACCAAATCTTAGAGCAGTTTGAGACAAAACAAAAAGATTTTATTGACAACCTTCGTTCTAAAATGATAGAGATTGCTGATGTTGCAAAGTTGATGAATGCAGCTAAAGTAATCGGTGAGATGAGTGATGAGAAATTCTTGCACTATGCTCGTGACTGGTCAAAGGGTGTTAGATTTGCTACACCAATTTTCGAAGGTGTAAATGCTGTAGAATTTGCTAAATTGTTTGAATTAGCAAAAATGGATACAGATGGTAAAGTTGTACTATACAATGGTTTAACAGGTGAGAAGATAAAAGAGCGTGTTAACGTTGGTTACATGTATATCTTAAAACTTCATCACTTAGTTGATGAAAAAATTCATGCTCGTTCAACTGGACCATACTCTTTAGTTACACAACAGCCGGTTGGTGGTAAAGCACTATTTGGTGGACAGAGATTTGGTGAGATGGAAGTTTGGGCTTTAGAAGCTTATGGTGCTTCTGCAGTTTTAAAAGAGATGCTGACAATCAAATCAGATGATGTTGATGGTCGTGTTCGTGCTTATAAAGCAATTACTAAAGGTGAGCTGATTCCAGCTTCTGGAATTCCGGAGACACTTTTTGTATTAACAAAAGAGCTTCAAGCATTGGCTCTTGATGTAGAGATTTTTGACGAGGTTGAAGACGATGAGTAAATTAGTACCTATTGAAGTAACAGAAGACAAAAGACCAAAAGATATAAAACAGATACAGTTTCGTTTAGCTGCTCCTGAGAAGGTGATGTCTTGGAGTCACGGTGAAGTTAAAAAGCCCGAAACTATTAATTACCGTACTCTTAAGCCAGAACGTGATGGACTTTTTTGTGCGAAAATTTTTGGACCTGTAAGAGACTATGAGTGTCTTTGTGGTAAATACAAGAAGATGCGTTACAAAGGTGTTGTATGTGAGAAGTGTGGTGTTGAAGTAACTAGCACTAAAGTTCGTCGTAACCGTATGGGTCACATCGAACTTGTAACTCCTGTTGCACACATCTGGTATGTAAGTTCATTACCTTCAAGAATAGGTACTCTTCTTGGTATCAAAATGAAAGATTTAGAACGTGTACTTTATTATGAAGCATATATCGTTGAGTCTGGTGGAGAAGCATATTATGATGCAGAAGCAAAAACACCAGTTTTAAAATATGATGTTTTAAACGAAGAGCAGTATCGTACTTTAGTTCAAAGATTTGGTGAGTTAGGTTTTGCTGCTCGTATGGGTGGCGAAGTTATTCGTGATTTACTAGACTCTATTGATTTAGTTGATTTATTTACTCAACTTAAAGAAGATATTGAACTTACAAAATCTGAAGCTAAAAGAAAAACAATTGCAAAAAGACTTAAAGTTATTGAGTCTTTCTTAAATTCTGGAAACAATCCTGCTTGGATGATGTTAACTGTTTTACCGGTACTTCCACCAGATTTAAGACCACTTGTATCACTTGATGGTGGTAAATTTGCAGTTTCTGATGTAAATGACCTTTACCGTCGTGTTATTAACCGTAATCAAAGACTTAAGCGTTTAGTTGAACTAGAAGCTCCCGAGATTATTGTTCGTAATGAAAAACGTATGCTTCAAGAGTCTGTAGATGCATTATTTGATAATGGTCGTCGCGCTAATGCTGTAAAAGGTGCTAACAAGCGTCCACTTAAATCATTAAGTGAAATTATTAAAGGTAAGCAGGGACGTTTCCGTCAAAACTTACTTGGTAAACGTGTTGACTTCTCTGGACGTTCTGTAATTGTTGTTGGACCTACTTTACGTATGGATCAGTGTGGTTTACCTAAGAAAATGGCTTTAGAGCTGTTTAAGCCGCATCTTATTGCAAAGCTTGAAGACAAAGGTTATGCTACTACAGTTAAAGCTGCTAAGAAGATGATTGAAGACAAAACAAACGAAGTTTGGGAGTGTCTAGCTGAGATAGTTGATGGTTACCCGGTTATGCTTAACCGTGCACCAACACTTCACAAGCTTTCTATTCAAGCCTTCCACCCCAAACTTATTGATGGTAAAGCTATTCAGCTTCACCCATTGGTTTGTGCTGCATTTAATGCCGACTTCGATGGTGACCAGATGGCTGTACACGTACCTTTATCTTCTGCTGCTATTGCAGAGTGTAAAGTACTTATGCTTGCATCTATGAATATTATGCTTCCTGCATCTGGTAAGGCTATTGCTACACCATCTCAGGATATGGTTCTTGGACTTTATTACATCACTTTAGAAAAAAATGGTGTAAAAGGTTCAAATAAACTTTTTGCAAATGTTGATGAAGTAAGAATTGCTATTGAGCATGATGCACTTGATTTACATGCAAAAGTTAGAACTAGAATTGATGGTAGAATTATTCACACTACAGCTGGTCGTATGCTTCTTAAAGCAGTTCTTCCAGATTTTGTTCCATCAGAGCTTTGGAATAGAGTTATGAAGAAGAAATATATCAATGAAGTTGTTGATTATGTCCAAAAGCATGGCGGTATCGGTATAACTGCAACATTCTTAGATAACTTAAAAGATTTAGGTTTTAAGCATGCAACTGAAGCTGGTGTATCTATATCTATTGATGATATTATCATCCCAGAAACTAAACCGGCTAAAATTATTGACTCTAAAAATAGAGTTATTGAGATTCAAAAACAATTTGAAGCAGGTCTTTTAACTGAACAAGAGAGATATAATAAGATTATTGACGTTTGGACTGATACTAACAATACACTTGCATCTCAGATGATGGAACTTGTTCAAACTGATAAAGATGGATTTAACTCGATTCATATGATGGCTGATTCTGGTGCTCGTGGTTCTGCTGCACAGATTCGTCAGTTAGCAGGTATGCGTGGTCTTATGGCTAAACCTAGTGGAGATATTATTGAAACGCCGATTGTTTCAAACTTTAAAGAAGGTCTTAATGTAATTGAGTACTTTATTTCTACTCACGGTGCTAGAAAAGGTCTTGCCGATACTGCACTAAAAACAGCGAATGCTGGTTACTTGACTCGTAAACTTGTAGATGTTGCTCAAAATGTTAAGATTGTTGAACATGACTGCCATACTCACGAAGGTATTGAGATTTCAGATATATCTGATCAAAATACTCTAATTGAGTCTTTAGAAGATAGACTTAATGGTAGAGTTTTAGCTGATGATGTTATTGATCCAATCTCTAATGAAATTTTATATGCAGAGGGAACTCTACTTGATGAAGTTAGTGCAAAAGTTATCTCAGAAGCTGGAATTAAAACTGCACATATTAGAACTCCTACAACTTGTAAAAGTGAAAATGGAATCTGTGCTCTATGTTATGGTGTCAATCTTGCAACAGGTCATATTGTTCGTACTGGTGAAGCAGTTGGTATTATTGCTGCGCAGTCAATTGGTGAGCCAGGAACTCAGCTTACACTACGTACATTCCACGTCGGGGGAACTGCAAGTTCAACTGCACAGGAACGTCAAGTTATAGCTGAAAAAGAAGGTTTTATCCGTTATTACAATCTTAAAACTTACGTTTCAAAAGAGGGTAAAAATATAGTTGCAAACAGAAGAAATGCTGCTGTACTTTTAGTTGAGCCTAAAATTAAAGCACCGTTTGCAGGTAAGCTTGAGATTCAAACTATTCATGATGAAGTTATTATTAGTGTATCTTCTGCTAGTGAAACAGTTCGTTACGCTCTTCGTAAAAATGAGATTGCAAAACCAAATGAATTAGCTGGTATTGCTGGACAAATCGAAGGTAAATACTACTTCCCATATGAAAGTGGCTCTGAAGTAGCTGAATCAGAATCTATTGTTGAGACTATTAAAGATGGCTGGAATGTACCGAGTCGTATACCATATGCATCAGAAATCTTAGTTAATAATGGTGCTCCAATAACTCAAAAAATCTTAGCAAAAGAAGAGGGTACTGTTAAGTATTTCCTACTTAAAGGCGATTATTTAGAGAGATTTGAAGGTCTTAAATCTGGTTATGAAGTAGTTGAAAAAGGTTTATTCGCTACAGTAGTAGATACAAACAACCGTGAAGCAATCAGACACTATATTGCTCGTGGTTCTGTTATTGTTACTGAGGATGATGCAATTGTAGATTCAGCAACTCTTATTGCTAAACCAAAAAGTGATGAATCAACTGTTATTGCTGAATGGGATCCATACTCTAACCCAGTAATAACAGAGGCTAATGGTGTAGTTAAATATGAAGACATCATTGCTGGTACTACAGCAACAGAGCAACTTGATGAATTAACTGGTAAAACTCGTCTTATGATAAATGATCATATTTCAGCTGAGTATAAACCAACAATTGTACTTGCTACTGAAGATGGTGAATTACTAAGATATGCTATTAGTCCTAAGTCATCTCTATTTGTTGAAGATGGCGCAACTGTTAAAGTAGCAGATATCATAGCTAAAACACCAAAAGCACTTCAAAAATCAAGTGATATTACAGGGGGTCTTCCTCGTGTATCTGAACTATTTGAAGGTCGTCGTCCAAAAGCAACTGCACTAATCTCAGAGATTGATGGAACAGTAAGCTTTGGTAAACCACTACGTGGAAAAGTTCGTATTGTTATTGCATCAGAAAATGGAATAGTAAAAGAGTACTTTGTAGATAAATCCCATGTTGCAGTTGTTGCTGCAAATGACTTTGTTCACTCAGGTGAGCGTTTAACTACTGGTATTATCTCTTCACATGAGTTACTTCGTATTATGGGTGTAAAAGCACTTTATAACTACCTAGTATCTGAAGTTCAGCAAGTTTACCGTTCTCAAGGGGTAAACATTGCTGATAAGCATATCGAAGTTATCTTTACTCAGATGCTTAGACAAATCAGAATTGTAAAATCTGGTGATACTAAGTTTATTCAAGGTGACTTGATTTCTAAGGCTAAGTTTAAAGCTGAGAATAATAAGATTATTCGTCTTGGCGGTCGTCCATCAATCGCTGAACCATTCTTAGTTGGTATTACAAGAGCTGCTGTTGCAGCTGATAGTATTATCTCAGCTGCGTCATTCCAAGATACAACAAAAGTTCTTACTGAAGCTGCTGTTTCAGCTAAGATTGATGATCTTAATGACCTTAAAGAGAATGTAATTATTGGTCGTACTATTCCTGTTGGAACTGGTATATATAAAGATCAAGAAGTTGTTTTTCAAGACGCAGATCAATAAATAAAATCTTATTTGCTCCTACTCACTTAAGTAGGAGCATTTACTTCTCATTTCAAACTACGATTATTAATCCACACTTAAAATAAGCTAACTTTAATTACATTTTCTGTATTATTACGCGTCTATAACTCTATAAAAAATAGTGAGTTAAATTCTACTGGAAAAATAAAGTAAAGGAATTGTATGCCTACAATCAATCAATTGATTCGTAAAGAGCGTAAAAAAGTGATTAAAAAATCAAAATCACCAGCTCTTGTATCGTGTCCACAGCGTCGTGGTGTTTGTACTCGTGTTTACACAACTACACCAAAAAAACCTAACTCGGCTTTAAGAAAAGTTGCAAAAGTTAGATTAACTTCAGGTTTTGAAGTTATTTCTTATATCGGTGGTGAGGGTCATAACCTTCAAGAGCACTCAATCGTTCTTGTTCGTGGTGGTCGTATCAAAGATTTACCTGGTGTTAAGTATCATATCGTTCGTGGTGCTCTTGATACTGCTGGTGTTGCTAACCGTATGGTTGCTCGTTCTAAATATGGAACAAAGAGACCAAAAAAATAATCTTTGATTATTTTTTTAGTACCGCTATCTGATTAGTACGAAAAACGAGCAAAAGCCCGTTTTACTACGCTAACGCTAAGTTTACTTCGGCAGTATGCCCAAGAGACTAGTTTCTTTTTTAAAGAAAGAAAGCAAAAATGTAATGGCAAAAAGCCAAAATATTCAAGCTAGCTACAGGATTAATCTTAAGTGATTGATTTTGAGTAAATTTGAAAAAATTGAAGAAGAAGGAAATTCTAAATGAGAAGAAGAAAAGCTCCCGTTCGTGAAATTATGCCTGACCCAGTTTATGGAAGCAAAGTTTTAACGAAATTTATAAATAAAATCATGTTAGATGGTAAAAAATCTACAGCAGAAAAAATCATTTACAGTGCAATGGATATCATTAGCTCTCGTGGTGAGAAAACTGGTATAGATACATTTAATGAAGCTATTGAGAATATTAAACCAATTATTGAAGTAAAAAGTCGCCGTGTTGGTGGTGCTACTTATCAAGTTCCAGTAGAAGTACGCCCGGTACGTCAACTATCATTGTCTATCAGATGGTTAATTGATTCTTCTCGTAAGAGAAATGAAAGAACAATGGCTGAAAAGTTAGCAAATGAACTAATGGATGCATCATCTGATAAAGGTAATGCATTTAAGAAAAAAGAAGATACTTACAGAATGGCAGAAGCTAATAAAGCATTTGCTCATTACCGTTGGTAATAGGATAAATTATGGCAAGAAGTCACAACTTAAATGATGTAAGAAATATTGGTATTGCTGCGCATATTGATGCGGGTAAAACTACAACAACAGAAAGAATTTTATTCTATACTGGTGTTGAGCACAAAATCGGTGAAGTTCATGATGGTGCTGCTACTATGGACTGGATGGAACAAGAACAAGAGCGTGGTATTACAATTACTTCAGCTGCAACAACTTGTGAGTGGGCTGGAAAACAGATAAATATTATTGATACTCCGGGTCACGTTGACTTCACTATTGAAGTTGAGCGTTCTATGCGTGTTCTCGATGGTGCTGTTTCTGTTTTCTGTGCAGTTGGTGGCGTTCAGCCTCAATCTGAGACAGTGTGGAGACAACGTAACCGTTATAAAGTTCCATCAATTGTTTTTGTTAACAAAATGGATAGAACTGGTGCAGATTTCTACGAAGTTGAAAAACAAATTACTGAAAAGTTAAAAGGTAACCCGGTTCCTATTCAATTACCAATCGGTGCTGAAGAAAACTTCCAAGGTGTTGTAGATTTAGTGAAAATGAAAGCTATAGTTTGGGATATAGATGCTGCAATGGGTTCAAATTACCATGAAGAAGAGATTCCAGCTGATTTAGTAGAACTTGCTGAAGAATATCGTGAAAAGATGATTGAATCTATCTCTGAAGCTGATGGTAATGAAGAACTAGCTGAGAAATACCTAGAGGGTGAAGAATTAGCAAATGAAGAGATTGTTGCAGGTATAAAAGCTGCTACAATCGGTATGCATATAGTTCCTATGCTTCCAGGTACAGCATTTAAAAACAAAGGTGTTCAGACTTTACTTGACGCTGTTGTTGCTTACCTTCCATCTCCTATAGAGTCACCTGCAATTACGGGTACATTAATGGATGATGAAGAAGTAGAAATAGCTGTTCCTTCAACTGATGATGGTGATTTTGCAGCATTAGCATTCAAAATTATGACTGACCCATTTGTTGGTGTATTAACTTTTATTCGTGTTTACCGTGGTTCATTAGAAGCAGGTTCATTCGTTCATAACTCTACTAAAGATAAGAAAGAACGTATCGGCCGTATCGTGAAAATGCATGCAATCAAGCGTGAAGAAGTAAAAGCGATTTACGCAGGTGAAATTGGTGCAGTTGTTGGTCTTAAATCAACTACTACTGGTGATACTTTATGTACAGGTGAAGAGAAAGTTGTCTTAGAGAGAATGGACTTCCCTGAACCAGTTATCTCTGTTGCGGTTGAGCCAAAAACTAAAGCTGACCAAGAAAAAATGGGTATTGCTTTAAGTAAACTAGCTGCTGAAGATCCATCTTTTAGAGTTCATACTGATGAAGAAACAGGACAAACTATTATTTCAGGAATGGGTGAGTTACACCTTGAAATCCTTGTAGATAGAATGAAACGTGAATTCAAAGTTGAAGCTGAAGTTGGTGCTCCACAAGTTTCTTACCGTGAGTCTATTAAAGATGAAGTTGAGCAAGAGTACAAATATGCTAAGCAATCTGGTGGTCGTGGTCAATTTGGTCATGTTTACCTTAGAATTAAGCCAGGTGCTCCAGACAGCGGATTCGTATTTCACAATGAAATCAAAGGTGGGGCTGTTCCAAAAGAATTTATTCCTGCAGTTGAAAAAGGTTGTGCTGAGACAATGCAAAATGGTGTTCTTGCAGGTTATCCAATGGAAGACATTGATATTACTCTATATGATGGTTCATATCATGATGTCGATTCAAATGAGATGGCATTTAAACTTGCAGCATCTATGGGATTTAAAGAGGGTTGTCGTAAAGCACGTCCAGCTATCTTAGAACCATTAATGAAAGTTGAAGTTGAAGTTCCTGAAGACTTTATGGGTGATGTAATCGGTGACCTTAACCGTCGTCGTGGACAAATTAATAATATGAGTGACCGTTCAGGTAACAAAATTGTTGATGCATTTGTTCCACTTTCTGAGATGTTTGGTTACTCAACTGATCTTCGTTCTGCAACTCAAGGTAGAGCTACATACTCTATGGAATTTGATCACTATGAAGAAGTTCCAAAAAATGTTTCTGAAGAGATTCAGAAAAAGAGAAACGGCTAAACTTTTTTAAATACTATCTCCATTATGGAGATAGTATTTTCTCCTACATCTAAAAATTCACCTTTTATTTTTTTTCAAATAATTTAGCAATAAAGCCAGAAACAGCTCTTAGAAAAAAAAGTACTAAATATACAAATAATGTATATAACAACGGATGTATATAGTTAGCCTTTTCTTGCATTAGTCCAAGTCTAGCAACTGGATCACTTAGCATATCTGGATGCATAAGAAATATTAGCAACGTAAGCAACGCAGTGTATATAATAAACTCTTTTTTTAATATATTAATCATGCGATTATTTTATCATTATTATTCTGATATAATACAAAAAAATAAAATTTATGGAAGTTTTATGATTAAAATAGCTGTTTTATCTCTTTTAGCAACACTCTTAATAGCCCAAAATCCCAAAGTTTACTCCGCACTAGGTGATGTTATATATGATAACGTAGATAATATTGAGAAGTTAAAAAAGATACCTGAGTTTTCTCGGTTTAATCAAAAAATTGATTCATATGTTAAAGAAGTTTATAAAGCTAAAGATGTAGGTTTTGCTATAGAAGCTGGTGATAAAACAAAAGATAAAACAGAGTATTTACAAACTATTAGAGAATTATCAAAAACAAATGATTTTTTTTATAGAACTACAGTAAGCTCTTATAAGTCTTCAATAACAAATCAAGACAATACACTATTTTCTAAGACTATCAATTCAGGACTTATTGATACTAAAAAGTATAAACCTGAGATTTTGGAGTACTATTTTGCAAACTGCAACGACATGAATGAGAGTGGTGTTATACAAAATTACTTAGATGAAAATGAGATGCTAAAACAAAAGCAAACTCTATCTAAGAAACCTACTTTAAGTAAAAAACATATTCAAGAAGCAAAGATAAAACGTATACGCGAAAAAGATAAAGCTGAGCAAGAATCAATACAAAAGACTTTAGAAGATGAGCTGGTTAAAAAAAAGAGTGATATTCGTAAAGAACAAGTAGAAGAGTTGACTAAACCCAAATAAATGCTCCATCTTCCTTAGGTCTTCCTTGTAATGTAAGGAATGGCTTGTAATCTGCCTTATAAGATAGCGATGAACAATCTTTTACATAATAACCTAGATATATCCAATTTTTATCTTGTGCCTTGGCAAACTTAATTTGAAAAAGAAGTGACAATTTTCCAAGACTATACTTCATATAATCAGGATCATAATAGAAATAAATAGAAGATATACCATCTTCAAGTATATCGATTAAATCTACGCCAATGAGCTTATCCTCATCATAATATAATACTTCATATCCAAAACCATTATGACCGTTTACAAAAGAGTTATAGTAACTTTGAGGGCTTGTTTTACTATGATTCCACTCTTTTCTTTCTTTCATATGCAGATGATATTTCTCAAAAAGGTCTAAATGAGCCTGAGTCATTGTAGGTATCTGTATATAGCTTTTTATAAATTGTGCTTTTTTTATAACTCTTCTATATGATTTAGAGAATTTAAAATCTTTCACATTAATTTTTATACTTTTACATTCATCACAATTAGCGCAGATAGGTCTGAAATACATCTTACCAAATCTTCTATAACCTCTTTCTATGAGTTCTTGACACTGATATGCATCACAGTCATCAATGACCTTATAATGAGTAGTTTGTTTTTCATCGTTTAGATATGAACATTTGTCATCAAGTGAAAATTCTTTAAGTAGATTCATATTGTGATTTTGACATAATTAACGTTATAATTGGTAAACTAAAAAGGTGAATTTTGGAATTTTTTAATAAACATAAAATATTAGTATTTAGAAGTGCAGGTGTTTTTATGCTTCTTATAGGTTTTGTTGTACATTTTTGGGTTACACCAAAAGAAGGTTTCAGTAAAAATGAAATTGCAGCAGCAAATGTAGCAAGAATGGAAGCTAGGACTTCTGGAAGTTCTAGCTCTAGCAAATCAAAGCCAGATGCATCTAAGTATGTTGAAGAACTTAAAAATACTCAAGCTAAGCAGATTCAGTACTTAACAATCATAGCTATGATATCAGGTGTGGGATTTTTAGGTTATAGTTTTATAAAGAAAAAAGAAGAATAATTCCTAAGTACCCTCGGTTCTATTATGAGTTTCGGTGAACATTTTTTTTTGAAAATATTCCCTGCACTCAAAATTGAGGGTACTTATGCCTTATTCTGAGCTATTAAAACATCCTCTAACATCTTATCTATATCACCATCTAAGATGCCAGATACATTTGAGTAGGCTTGATTGCTTCTTGTGTCTTTAACCTGTTGATAGGGTTGCATAACGTAAGAGCGTATCTGATGTCCCCAACCTATTTCACTCTTTGCAACCCCGTCTAGTTCTGCTTTTTGAGCTTCTAGCTCTAGCTCGTAAAGGCGAGATTTTAGCATTTTCATAGCTGTAGCTTTGTTTTTATGCTGACTTCTGTCATTTTGACATTGAACTACTACTCCTGTTTCTATGTGTGTTAGTCGTATTGCAGATTCTGTTTTGTTGACATGTTGTCCACCAGCACCACTTGAACGGTATGTATCTATACGAATATCTTTATCTTCAACTACAATATTAATATCATCGTCTATTTCAGGCGAAACCATTACAGAACTAAAAGAAGTATGTCTTTTTGCATTTGAATCAAATGGTGAGATACGAACAAGTCTGTGAATGCCATTTTCTACTTTTAAGTATCCATAAGCATTTTCACCTTTGATGATTATGGATACATCTTTGATACCGGCTTCATCACCAACTTGATAGTCTAAGACCTCTACAATAAAACCATGTCTCTCAGCCCATCTCTTATACATACGCAGTAGCATCTCAGCCCAGTCTTGTGACTCTGTACCTCCAGCTCCTGGGTGGATGGAAAGAATAGCATTATTGGAATCAGTTTCGCCACTTAATAGAACCGCAACTTCCATATTTAGTATAAGCTGCTCTAACTCTTCGCTTTCACTAAAGCATGATTCTATGGTCTCTTCATCATTTTCTTCTTTTGCCATCTCATAAAGTTCTTTAGCATCTGTTATAGCATCTTTAGCTACATAAAATTTATCTAGTTTTCTTTGAAGTTGAGTTTTTTCTTTTTGAATTTTTGCAGCATTAGAAGCATCATTCCAAAATTCTTGGTCATTTTCTAACTCTTCGATCTCTTCTAGCCTGTTAGTAAGTTTCTCAGGTTCTACAACACCAGTAATGTTGTCCATTTTTAAATTTAAATTTTTTAATAGTTCTGTGTATTCATAATTATCCATAAATGACTTCCAATGTTGTATAATTGCGATTATATTAAATTGAGGCTTAAAATGAAGATTATATCTACTCCAATAGAGTTAAAAGAGTATTTGAAAAACTTTAATAAAACAATAGGATTCGTTCCAACAATGGGTGCTCTGCATGAAGGGCATATAACTCTTATTAAAGAAGCAAGAAAAGCCAATGAATTAGTTGTAGTCTCTATTTTTGTCAATCCGACACAGTTTTTAAAAGGTGAAGATTTAGACAAGTATCCTAGAAAAGATGAGGCGGATAAAAAAATTTGTGAGCTTAGTGGAGTTGATATACTTTTTTTTCCAGATGCAAGTAGCATCTATAGCAAAGACGAAGTAAGTATTTTAGCACCAAATGTGCGTGGATTTGTTTTAGAAGGGTTCAGTCGTCCAGGGCATTTTAGCGGGGTTCTTACAGTTGTTATGAAACTCTTAAACATAGTAAATCCAACAAAAGCGTATTTTGGTAAAAAAGATGCTCAACAACTAAACCTAATAGCTCTTATGGTAAAACAATATTTTATGAATGTAGAGATTGTTGGAGTAGATACTGTTAGAGATAGCGACGGACTAGCTCTGAGTAGTAGAAATGTATATCTTAGTACAAAAGATAGAAAAGAAGCTCTAAAAATATCATCTTCACTTCAAACAGCTGCAAAAATGATTTTAAAAGATGTAGTAAATGTAGAAAATATTATAAAAGAAATGAGAGAAGTTCTCAATCCACTCGAAATCTTTTATGTAGAGATTTTAAATCTTGATTTTGAAATAATAAAAGAAGTAGAGCTAGGAAATACAGTTATCTTAGTAGAAGCTAAAGTTGGTGACACAAGACTACTCGACAACATCTGGCTTTAGATAACCTTCCTCAACCATAATGTCTACAGCTTTTTTGTAGACAGGAACGGCAGTTTGAGCTGCGAACTGACTACTTTTTGGTTGGATAACTACAACTCCCATTGTGTACTTCTTTCGCTTGTCGTTTGTAAAACCTAAAAAAGCAGTATTATATTTGTTTATGTATTGGCCATTTTCAACAATATGAGCTGTCCCTGTTTTACCACCAATGATTAAACCATCTATTTTGGCTTTTTCACCTGTTCCTTCATTTACTGTTTTGATTAAAATCTTTTTAATTCTATTTGCCGTGGAACTTTTAATAACCTGTATCTGTTTTTCACTTTCTATAGGAATATTTTGACCTCTTGCATCTATAAAGTTACTAACTATTTTTGGAGTAATAATTCTACCGTTATTATTAAATGCACTATATGCACGGATTAGTTGTAGAAGGTTTACTCTCATCCCATAACCATAAGATGATGTGGCTTTGTATATTTCGTTATTAAGTCTTTTAGCACTTGGGACTGAACCAACTTTTTCATATATAAGATCATTAGTGGATTTTTTTGTAAAACCAAAACTTTTGTAACCTTCATTAAGCTCAACACCAGACAATTTTTGAACCAATTGAGCAATACCAATATTGGAAGAATGTACAATAACATTTTCAGCGCTTAGCCAATCAAATTTATGCTCATCCGTTATAACCTTTCTTCCTATCTTAAAGCGACCATTATGTCCGTTTACTAAGTCGTAAGGATTTACAAGACCTTTATCAAGAAGTAGGGCAAAAGTTAGAGTCTTTACAACACTTCCAGGCTCAAAACTATACTCTGAGATAGCACTGTTTAAAAATGGATAATCACTTCTTTTGATATCCTTTGGAAAAAATCTGTTTGAGCTAGCCATAGTAATTACTTTTCCATTTCTAGAGTTCATAATAACTATAATAATCTGCTTTGCTTTTAACTGCTCTTTCATAGAGTCAAGCATCTTTTCTACTCTTATTTGAAGACCTACTGGAATATTTATTTTTATATCTAGTCCATTGATATTTGGTTTAGAAAAGCTCTCTTTATTCAAGATAATATAGCCATTTACATCTCTTTTGCCTTGACTAAGCTCATTTTGTCTAGCTGAGAGAGCCATATCAAATCTTTTTTCTAAGCCTTTTACACCTTTTATGTATGTATAACCATTCTCTTCTAGTTTATGTGGGTAGCCGATAAGAGGTGTCATAAGATTACCATATGGATATTCTCTACTCTCTCCACTCTCAATTACACTTAACCCATGTAGGGTTGTTTGGCCTGTACGAGGATTTTTTCTCTCTACAAAAACATTATAACGTCTAAGCTCATAAGCGAGTTTTTTAAGATACTGCGCTCTTTTTTCAGGAATGTTGTAGCTTAGAACAACAACACCTTTTCTTTTTGAGAGTTTCTTTTTTATATTTTTTGAGCTTATCCCAGAGTAGATGCTAAAGAGTTCAACGAAAAGTTCCATCTTTTGAGGGTCTATATAGTGAGTATTTACAATAGCTTTGTATAATTTTTTCGTAGTAGCAATATGAAAGCCATCTGCACTAATAATTGATCCTCTTTGAGCTTTAGAAGAATTTTTTGTGTAAAGGGATGGTAAGTGGCGTGATTTTAAAACTGTTAGAAGCATTACGCTTAAAAAGATTAAAAAACCTATACTTATAAGCGCATATAGAAGAAATATTTTTTTACTTTTATTTTGGTTTTTCAAATCAGTTACTTTTTTATGCAGATTATATCATAAGAGTTGTAGATTCTTAGCTTTGAAAAAGCTAAAGCTTATACGAAAATAATTCAATATGTTTTTGCATAAGCCTTTAGGTGAATAGCAATCATATATTAATTAAAGTTGTGTTCTACCTAGTTCTTTGTAGGCATTAAGAGCCTTGTTTCTAATTTCTAGCATAAGTTTCATACTTGTCTCAGCTTTATTTATAGCAAGAGCCGCTTGATGTAGGTCTTTTACCTGACCAGTTGCCATATCACTAATAGCAGTTTCACTGTCAACTTGAAGTTCATTTACTTCATTAAGTGCGGATTTTAAATGACCAGCGAAGTCTTCACTACCACTACCATCTAGCTTACTTTTTTGCTTTAAAAGCTCTGCTGTTGATGTTCCTGATAAGCCATTTATTTTTCCAAATTCACTCATACTATATCCTTATTTTACTGCAATAGTGAAATTGCAGAATTTGCCATATTTTTCGAACTCTCAAATGCAGCTACATTTGATTGATATGAACGAGTCGCTTCTACTAGATCGGCCATTTCGATCACAGGATTAATATTTGGGTATGCAACATAACCATTTGCGTCTGCATCTGGATGTGATGGGTCAAATTTCATCTTAGGCTCACTGTCATCTCTTGAAATCTTATCAACTATAACACTCATTATAGCAGGATTTACTTTTTGGCCAAAATTACCTTCATTCAAAGGATCTTCATATTTGGCACTCTCACTCATCTTGCCAAGTGCTTTGTTGAACTGTTCATTAAAGTCGATAGCTTTAAAAATAACCTCTTTTCTTCTATAAGGACCACCTTCTTCAGTTCTTGTCGTTTGTGCATTTGCGATATTTTGAGAGATAGTATTTACACGAACACGCTGAGCGCTTAACCCATAACCGCTAATATCAAAACTGCTTAAAAATGACATATTTTATCCTTAATTTACTTTAGCTGAAGCGTCAATAACACTTTTAAAAATCATGCTATCTTTTTTATTGGCTTGAATTAGAGCGTTAAACATAATTGAGTTTTTACTCATTTCTGTTGTCTCGACATCTAAGTCAACGCTATTTCCGTCATTTCTAGCCATATGCCCATCTCTAAAAAATGTTGTAGGTTTGTAATTACCTTTTTCATTATGTAGTGGAATGTGTGCTCCATCAGTTTGAGCCAATGCTAATTTGTCACTGCCTTCATTTAAGATGTCAGCTTTCTTGCGTGCGAGAGCATCTGCAAAACTTATATCTCTTGGTCTATAAAAAGGAGTATCAGCATTTGCAATGTTTGAAGATATCATATCTTGTCTCATAGCTCTGTAATCAAGGGCATCTGAAATTAATCCATGTACACGTGATACTTCAATACTCATACTAACTCCTTATATTTTAAAAAGTATAAGCAAATATAGTTCCAAAATTAAGATTTTACTTATTGTTTGGGATTTTATATTAAAAAAATAAAAGATAATAATGTAGTAACTATATTTAAGCATACTTTAACACTTTCTACTGAATAATGCTTGTAAGGTTATTAGAGTAACCCAATTTTTTTAATTCAAGGAGTTCTTATGAAAAGAGCTGGTTTTACTATGATCGAATTGATCTTTGTTATCGTTATTTTAGGTATTTTAGCTGCTGTGGCTATTCCAAAGCTTGCTGCTACTCGTGAAGATGCTACTGCTACTGCTACTTTAGCAACTTTTAAAACAGCAATCAATCAGATTCAAGCTTCAACTACTGCGCAGGGTTCAGTTCCTGATTTTACAACTATTGTTGACCCTGGTACAAACTTGGGTGTAGCAACAGCTGTTATTACAGCTAGAGCAGATGCTACTACGACGTGTGCAACTGCTACAAATACAACTTCTGGAACGGATCAGATTTTAGTAGTTGATATTCAAACTCAATCAGCTGGATGTATATTATTTGCAAATATGGTTGATTATAATGTTTCTTTAACTGGTTCGGCTATAAGTCGCTAACTGTTTCTCGTTCCATCTCTCCTGAGATGGAACTCATATACACAATCTTTACCTCTTTAAAAATCATAAACTTTAAACGAAAATAATGTTAATATAGTAGATTAAATAATCTAAACATTTTTTCAAGGAACTTCTTATGCAAAAATCAAAAAATGCTTTTACGATGATTGAGATGGTATTTGTTATCGTTATTTTGGGAATTTTAGCAGCTATTGCTATTCCAAAATTTGCAGCAACGCGTACAGATGCTGAAATAACTAAAGGTCGTTCGGATGTTGCTTCTATTCGTTCCGCTATAGTGAGCGAGAGGCAAGCTCGGCTTATTCGTGGAGATAGTGATTGGATAACAGTATTGAGTCAAAATACTACAACACTATTTGATGGAAATGGTACTAGTGAGCTTTTAATGTATGGAATAGCGGCAGGAACTGGTTCTGGTAGTTGGCAGAGTACCAGTGGAACAGCTTATACCTATACAATACAGTCAACAGCTGTACCTTTTACTTACGCGCCAACAACAGGTAGATTCACTTGTAGTACAACAGCAGGAACTGCTGAGCAAAATGCACTTTGTGTAAATCTTATAAATTAGATATAAATTATTGAATTTTTATAACATCTCACTTCTTGGCTCTCCTCTTGAGCCATTTACATATAATTCATTACAAACTATAGGAATAGGTACTAGAGTAAGTGTAAATGTTAGAAATAGGCTTGTAAATGGTGTTGTCATTTCTAAAAGAAGTGAACCTGACTTTAAAACTTTAGAAATTCTAGAGATAAGTGAATTTACTTACTCTAAAAAACAAATAGAACTTGCAAAATTTATCTCAACTTATTATGTCTGCTCTTTGGGTGAAGCATTAGGTGTTATGACTCCTTTTTCTATATCGATTGATAGTCCTATTATTAACAATAAAAAGGAAGAATATAATAGTAAAATAGCACTTTCTAAAAAACAAGAAGATGCTCTGGTGTTTTTAAAACAGAATCCTGTTTCGCTTCTTTTTGGAGATACAGGTAGTGGAAAGACTGAGATATATATGAAGTATTTTGAGGAGATTATTAGCTCTGGTAAACGCTCAATTTTTTTAATGCCTGAAATCTCTCTAACACCTCAAATGAGCCAAAGACTAGAAGAACATTTTGGTGAGTCAGTTGTAATGTGGCATTCAAAACTAACTCCTTTGCAAAAAAGAAAAGCACTCCAAAAGATTTACAATGGAAGTGCTAAAATTGTTGCAGGTCCTCGTTCAACTCTATTTTTACCAATAAATGACTTAGGCTTAATAGTTGTTGATGAAGAACATGATGATAGTTATAAATCATCATCAAGACCTCGTTACAATGCTAGAGATATAGCTATTTATATGGGCAAACTTTATGATGTACCTGTGATTTTAGGTAGTGCTACACCATCTTTAAACACTTTTACCAAGTTTCCTTATTATAGATTAAGAGGTGGTTTTTTTAACTCAAATAGAGAGTTTATATATGAAAAATCTGTTGAAACATTATCTCCGTTGATTTTAGATAGTTTAAAAAGCACTTTAGAGACAAAAGACCAAGCAATAGTTTTTCTTCCAACTAGGGCAAATTTTAAGTATTTGATATGTCAAGATTGTGGACATACAACTCAGTGTGTGTTTTGTAGTATTGGAATGAGCATACATCAAAAGTCTCATGCTTTGAAGTGTCACTACTGTAACTATACTCAAGCTATTCCTCAAGTCTGTAGTGAGTGTAGAAGTCCATCTTTGGTTAGTTCACGACTTGGAACTGCTGAAGCAGTTAAAGTGATAAGTGAAGAGTTTACAGAGGCTAATATAGAACAGTTTGATAGAGATGCCATAACAACAGCGAACAAATTAAAAAAAGCACTAAAGCGTTTTAACTCTCATGAAACAGATATACTTGTAGGAACTCAGATGCTAAGTAAAGGACATGACTATCATGGAGTAACTTTAGCTGTAGTTCTAGGTATGGATAATATGCTAAACATGAGTGATTACAGAGCTAGAGAGAAGGCTCTATCTTCACTTATTCAAGTCTCAGGACGAAGTGGAAGGGCTAAAAATGCCAAGGTTTTAGTTCAGAGTTTCAATGAAGAATTTTTTAGTACTTATATGAATAATTATGAAGAGTTTTTAGAAGAAGAAAAAACATACCGTCAAGATTTGTACCCTCCATATAAAAAACTTTGCCGTATTCTTTTTTCTCATAAAAATGGGGCAAAAGCACAAGAACAGATGCGTAAGATGCAGGGGTTATTATCTCGTGAAGCAAACATAGAAGTAGTTGGCTCTGGAAAGTGTGCTGTTGAGAGGATTGCAAATAAGTATAGATTTGAGATACTTCTTCGTTCAGATAAAAGTACGGACTTAATCAAAGCTATCTCTAGATGCAAGGTAGATTTAGCAGAAGTAGACATGGACCCGATAGAATTCGGTTAAAAAGTAAAATATTCATATATCTTCGTCTTTACTGCGTTCGTCACTTACTTTTATTTTGTTTTATTCTCAAAAAACCAGTAAATAGATAGCATTACGCCCGTTGTTTTTTTATAACTTTCATCGAACATAAAAGTTTTGGATTCATCAGTTGGAATGAAAATAACTTCTATTTCTTCTTCCTCTAAACCTCCACCTTCATGGATTTTTATACTCTCATCTATCTCAGCATAATATAGAGTCTGATGCGTTCCTGAGATGCCAACGCTTGTGTAAAAAGAGCTGATTTTTTCTATATTTTCAATCGCTACATCGTAACCACACTCTTCTAAAATCTCTTCTTTTGCTATTTGTGCGTTTGTAGTGTCTTTATCCACTATACCGGCACATAACTCATACATCATACCGTCTACTTTATTTTTATTAAGAACGGTAGCTCTAAGCTGTTTTACAAGTACAAAAGCATCTTTATCTCTATGCCAAAGAAGTATAGCAACACTATCATGACTGATGACTGCTTCCCATACTTTTTTCTTCTTATTTTGAGTGTAATTTATTTTAACTGGTTTTATAAATCTTGGATTTGAGAGTTGTTCAATAGAGTCTATTTTACTCACAACTTCCTCCATTATAAAAGTAACATACTTTTTCTACTTTTTGAGGTTTTTGAAACTGAGTTAGATTTGCTAGATGCAAGTTTACGCTTTGATCATAATTTTCTTTGAGCTTTAAAAATGCTTTTCTTTCTTTACCTTTTAGCTTCTTTGTTGTTACTTGAACAACGCGAAGAGGATTTATGGCTCTACCTCTTTTTCTAAGTTCAAAGTGAAGATGCGGACCAGTTGAGCGACCGGTATTTCCAACGTAGCCTATAGTATGACCTTTTTTAACATACTTGCCCCGTCGTATACCTCTACGAAATGACTTTAAGTGAGCATATCTAGTCTCATATCCATCATCATGACGTATTTTTACAAGATTTCCATAGCTTCCAAGCCTTCCAGCATATATGATTCTTCCACTTCCAGCAGCAATGATAGGTGTGCCACGTCTAGCAGCATAATCAACACCTAAGTGAGCTCTCCATTTTTTTAAAATAGGATGAAATCTTCTCTTGGTGAAATATGATGAAATTCTAGCACCGCGAACTGGACGAGCTAGTAAAAACCCCTCTACTTCATGCCCTTTTGCATCATAGTATCTATCGTCATCATTTAAGTATATAAAGTGTTGTTTTTTTCTCATTTCTATCATTGCGACTTTTAATGTTGGCATAGAAAAAGGACGACCAAGGCGATATTTTTGATCATAAACCATTACTAAAGTATCACCTTTTCTTAGGTCTCTTTTGAAATTAAGAGAATTTCTAAAGTTTGATACAAAAATTTGTGCTAGTTTTTTTGAACCGGTTGCTTTTACGATATCGTAGTATGGAGAATTGTTTATTTTAATTGTAAATGCTTCAGTTTTTGTGTTGCTAACAATAGGAATTGCTTCAAAATGATACTCATCTTTGTGTTTATAAATATGAATTTGAAGTTCATCATTGAGGGGAAGTAATACTTGCTCAATTATATTGTTGTCATCTTTTAATATCTGACAGTGAACACCTGTTCTCATCTCTTCTGTCAGGATTTGATCTTCTCTGTCAAGGTCGTAATATAGCTTCTTTGCAGGGAAATTATGTTTCTCTAAAAATATCAGATAAGTTTCACCTTTTGGCCAGCGAAATTGTTCAACTTGAGATGAAAACAGAGTAGTTGTTAGTAAAAAAAGTAGAAAAAATTGTATCATTAATTAACCATAAATATTAAATTTTTTAAAATAATTTGCAAACTCTAACAAAAGTTGGCTTAGTATGAGGTTTGCTTTGCTATAATCGCGCTATAATAATACAAAAAGAGAGTTAATGAAATATATATTTTTAGTTTTAGTTCTTGTCTTAGAGCTGTCGGCTGGAGTTGTAAAATCGCCTATTATTAGTGTTGATAAGCAAAATGATATTGCTACGATAAAAATAGATAAGATTGATGTAGGTATGAGTGGTTTTATATCTCATAAGATTTCTGAGGGTCATACTGTTATTTTAAAAAATATTGTTGTAACTGGTTTTGATTCTCAGAGTAAAATAGCAACTCTTAAAATGAGTCCTTACGATGCTCTGAAAAATAACGCTCTACCAAGTGGTAAATGGGTGGTTGAAGTTGGCGATGATGCTACTTTGGCTTTTGGATATACAAGAGGTACGTTAATCTCTCCAAATGAAGAAATCTATCATAGAATAACAAAAAGTGTAAAAAATCTACAATGGGTTCATCCAGATATTTTTGCTACTATTTTATCTTTTAATGGACATCCAACACCACTAAGAGATGATTTTACTAAATTTTCAATATCCACTTCTGTTGGTTTACTTTTTATATATCTTGAGCAAAAACTCTTTACCATAGATGTTAAAAGCTTCAAAATTTTAACTATAACAGATGCACAACTTAAACAAGAAAGTACTCAGTTGCCTTTTTACACAAGAATCCAAGAGATAGACGCTGCATGGTGGGGAGAAGGAAGTGATAAATTAGAATCTTATGAGCCTTACTACTATAAGCTTTTAACAGAAGCTAATCCGAACAATAAAGAGTTGCAAAATATAGTTCATAATTTCAAAGCAAAGGCTTCAAAATGATTGAATCAAAACATTTAGAACATTTTACTAATATTGTTGGAGATGATAATATTTACAGCGATAAAGCACACCTTATTGCTTACTCATACGATGCAACAAGAGAGCACTTTGAGCCAGATGCTGTTATATTTCCAAGAAATGAAGAAGATATTAGTGAGATTTTAAAGTATTGTAATGAGCATAAGATTATTATAGTTCCTCGTGGAGCTGGAAGTGGTTTTACAGGTGGAGCACTTCCAAGTAGCGGTGGTATTGTCTTAGCCATGGAAAAACATATGAATAAAATCTTAGAGATTGATATGAAAAACATGGTTGCTATTGTTCAACCTGGCGTTATTAACATGGACTTACAGCGTGCAGTAGAAGAGGTAGGTCTTTTTTATCCGCCAGATCCAGCTAGTCAAGAGTACTCTTCAATAGGTGGAAACGTAAGTGAAAATGCCGGTGGTATGAGAGCTGCAAAATATGGAATTACAAAAGATTATGTAATGGCTACTCGTGCAGTGCTTCCAAATGGTGATATTATAAAAGCTGGAAAGCGTACCATTAAAGATGTGGCAGGATATAACATCAGCGGTATTTTAATAGCATCTGAGGGAACTTTAGCAGTACTTAGCGAAATAACTCTTAGACTTATTCCAAAGCCAAAACTTACTAAAACTGCCATGGGTATATTTCCAACAGTTGGCCAAGCAATGGAAGCTGTTTATAAAACAATGGCAAGCGGTATTACCCCTGTTGCTATGGAGTTTTTAGATAATTTGACTATACGTGCAGTCGAGCAGACTTTTAATAAAGGGTTACCCGTAGATGCTGGAGCACTTTTAGTTACTGACGTAGATGGAAATTTAGAAGATGATTTAAACTATCAACTTGCTCAGATTGAGAAAGTTTTCCGTGAAAATGGTTGTAGTGAGTTTAAAATAGCAAAAGATGACAAGGAAGCAGCTGACATTTGGTTTGCTCGTCGTAATGCATCTCCGGCACTTAGTGTTTATGGAAGTAAAAAACTAAATGAGGACGTAACTGTTCCTCGTTCTGCTCTGCCTGAGCTTCTTGAGAGATTTTATGCAATTGCTGATAAATACCAAATAAACATTCCATGTTTTGGTCACACAGGTGATGGAAATGTTCACACAAACGTAATGGTTGATGGAAGTGATCCTGAGCAAGTAAAGATAGCTTATAAGGCTATAGAAGAAGTTTTTCAAGCTACTATTGATTTGGGTGGAACTCTAAGTGGTGAGCATGGCATAGGTCTTGCAAAAGCACCATATATGAGCATGGCATTCACAGCCGAAGAGATGAACTTATTTAAATCTATAAAAAAAGCATTTGACCCTAACAATATTTTAAATCCTTCTAAGATGGGTTTAGATTAGAAATCCTTATTTAAAGAGTTGTCTTTGAGTAGGCTTGTATCAAAACATACAACTTGATTACGTCCATGTTCTTTCGCGTGATATAGAGATATATCAGCGAATTTAATACATTTCCAAATACTATCGCTGTCTTGTGGGAACATTACAGCGCCAACACTAAGTGTTTTACTAAAGGACTCTGAACCAGCAGATATTCTTTGTTTGGCAAAAGTTGTACGAATCTTTTCAGCTACTTCTTTTATATACTCTTTTTCACAGTTATACAGAAGTACTATAAACTCTTCACCACCAAAACGAATAGCAATGTCAGACGCACGAATAGAATCTTTAATAACGCGTGATATTATACGAATAGCTTCATCACCCACATCATGTCCGTAAGTATCATTTATCATCTTAAAAAAATCAATATCAATCATTAAAATACCATATGATGTATTAGTTCTAAGTGCTTGAGGAATTGCTGTGTCTGTAAACTCATCAAGGTATTTGCGGTTATACATACCAGTTAGTTGATCGACTCTGGCCACTTTATTTAGTATTTGCATTAATTTTTTACTTACAATTGTAGGCTGTGCTGTTGAAATATAATCCTCAATCAGACCTAGTAAACTTCTTATTCTTAATCTATCTTCTTCATCTTTTGTGACAATAGATATGATAAGGTCCATCTCATTTGAAATAGAGTACGGTATACATAGGTAATCTAGAGGAGCGTCATTAAACTTAGGACAACTATTATCAAAAATTGATGAATCAACTATCGCGTTTATGCGATCGGCACGACACTCTCCATCTTCAATTGCGCAATGACAGCCATTTGCACTATATACAACTGTTTTAATCCCACTAGTAGTATCTGATTCTATAAAAGAAAAATCCTCGATATTAAATTTAGTTTTAAAGACATAGGCTAGTCTATCGTAAATATCTTCAAGATTTTCATCATGTTCTATAGTTTGCTTAAATTTATATATCTCTGATAATTGATCAATAGTGTTATTAATGTTTACCAGAGGATCATTGCTAGTATTTTTGTTTTTATTTTGAAGAAAGATATATACTTTTTTATCAATTTCTTGAAAAACTTTTTGCAGTTTTTCAAGAAGAGCGTTAAGCATATCTGCGACAGCCTTGCTCTCTAAAAGAGTTCCGCCATCAACACGTTTAGAGTAGTTTCCATCATAAGCAGCCATCATCACATCTCTTATAGAGTAAAAAATATTGATATATGGTTTAAGAAACTTATTGACAAAAAACAGTACCAAAAGCATAATTATTATAGCTAGTAAGGCTATGTATGTGACAGTTGCTAGACTACTTCCACGAACATCACTTACATCGATAATCATGCTTACTGCACCAAGGACTTCACCCTCTTTTGCATCATGACAAGATATACAATTTGGAGTGCCAAAGGCTGAGGCTGTAAAAGGAATGGTCATACGCATAGTACTTTTAGTTGCTGTTTCTAACATCTCTTTTACAATTTTACCACTCTTTAGTACTTTCTTATCTATATCATCACGGGCAATTTCGTTGTTTAAACCCCCTCCAAACTGCTTTATTACAGCTGGTGAACGAGCAACCCATAAGGCACTTATATTGTCAATATTCTCTATTTGTTCAAGAAAGTAAGCTCTCTTATCCATCATGCCATTTACCATATGAGCTGTTAGTCCACCTTTTACTATTTCAGCTGTAAGCAGAGCACGTTTTTCAGCACTTTTAATGCCAAGATCTCTAAAGTTAACTATGGTAATAATAATCATTGAAATAAAAAATGTTATAAATAACCCTAATAAAGTCAGTATTAGTTTTTGCTTTGAACTCATAATTGGTATATGCCTTATTGTAAACTTAAAGTATAAGTTAAATTTATTTTTGTGTGATTATAACATATAAATTTAACTTATATATATATAAGATGCTTGCAACTCTATAAAAAGTATTTAATACATGTTGTTATATAATAAAGTTATAAAAAAGTGAGGTAAAAGATGTCAGTAGATAAAAAATTGATTAAGTATCTGTATAGACATGTAAAGTTTTTCGTAAGTACATTTGTCGATAAAGAATTAACTCTTTTTGCCGCTAGTCTTAGTTACTATACTATTTTTACTATTATTCCCCTGTTACTTATAATGCTTACACTTCTTACATCTTTGCCTAGTTTTGCTGAACATTATGAGAGTATAAAAACTTTTATATTCTCAAATCTTATGCCTGTAAATTCTGAAGCTGTTATGGGGCATATTGATAAATTTTTAAAAAATTCTGCAAAGATGGGAGTTATAGGTCTTGTTATGATTTTAGTGGCATCTTTGCTGTTTTTCAAAAACTTTGAATACATTGCAAATAAAATCTTTCACGCAAAACCTAGAACACTTTGGGAGTCGGTTACAACTTACTGGACAATGCTGACTCTCACACCCATAGCTCTTGGCGCATCTTTTTACATAACAGCACAATTAGCAATAATGATAAAGGCAAATACTTTAACTTCTGGTATGAATATACTTCCGATTGTTCCTTATTTAATTATCTGGGCCTTGTTTTTTCTTATCTTTCAAATCGGGGCAAATACAAAGATAAATCCTAGGGCATCGCTTATTAGCTCTTTTATTATCTCAATAGTCTTTAGTATCTCTAAAAATATTTTTATTGAGTATGTTTTTTACAACAAAGCATATACAACTATGTATGGTTCTTTTGCTATTATGATGTTTTTGTTTTTATGGATTTATGTATCGTGGATTATTTTTATATATGGGCTTAAATTATGTTATATAATAAATCGCGTATATAAAAAAAGAGAAGCTAAGAGCGAGTAATAACCATACAAGACTCTTTTTATAGATGCTCCCTAACGATAGAATAATATGTAAGACCAACCATTTAGAATCTAACTCTACGCTTGCTTGACTCTGAGCCAGTGAAATAAAACTCTCTAAAACTCCATCAAAAAGATTTCCAAAACCAAGCAGATGCAAGAAGATACTAAGTGGGTAAAAGATGGTAAATAGTGTTGTCCAGATTATTGATAGAGGATGATAGATGCTAAAGTTTGAAAAGATAACTAAAGAGTAGGGCAACATCAAGATATATACCCAAAAAGGGATGAGGATAAATTGCCAAATTTTTGGGAGATTCTTAAAGTGAATCATAAATAAAAAGATGTAGAACACACCAGATATTGAGAGCCAAAACCCGAGTGAAAATAGAAGTTTAGGAAATAAAGCTAAAAGCAATATGGCAGTTAGTAAAAGTGTCTGCATCGAGATTATTTTTATACCTCTGTCATAAAGAATGAAACCAATGATTAGCATAGCAAAAGCGCGAAGCAAAGAAGGAGGAGAGCCTAAAAAATTTAGATAGACAAGCAAAGATAAAGCAACGACTAAAAAAATGTCAGATTTGGAGTTTCTGTATGGAAAATATCTGTCTTGAAAAAAGTTATACAGAGGTCTTATAAGAAAGAAAAGAAGCCCACTGAGTACTCCTAAATGAAAACCGCTAATTGCTAATAGATGGGATACTCCAAGAGTTGAGAAGGTAGTTTGTAAATCTTTGTTTAATGGAGTTGCACTAAAGAGAGCTTGATAGATATTTGAAATGTTTTCACTCTTATGCTGAGATGCTATGTATGAATCCAGCTCTTGTTTTAGAGTCTTTGTTTCATTGATGTTTTGTACTCTTGTAAAGCTGTAAAAACTTGTAAGATATTCATAAAATGACACTTTACCTGCGAATATCTCAAGTGTGAGCTCTTTACCTTTTACATCTTCAAAAGACTCTTTAGCTCCCGTGTAAAAAGTGATTCCACTATCTGTTTTTAATTTTAGAACTTGGTAGCTTTTAGTACCTTTGGTTTTTGTGTACTGTTTTAAAACTGTAGCATTTAATATATATGAATCAAAACGTGTTAGATTTTTATAGTTTTGAAAGTTTATAAGTAGAGAGTAGGAGAGTATAAGGAGGCAAAAAAGTAAAAAGGAGAGGAATTCTTTTTTGTTAAAAAGTTCGACTCTCTCTAAGGCCATTTAGAGGGTCGGCATCGCAATGGAAGATTCACCCATATCTATGTTTGCAGATCTGGTGTCAATGTGCTCATATGTTGTCTCAATAGCTTTTGGTTGTGCTTCAACAAAACGCGTAAGCTTTTTCTGAAAAACAAGCTTAACATGTCCAGTTGGACCATTTCTTTGTTTTCCAATAATTATCTCAGCATCTTCTTCTTCTTTTTCTATATACTCAGATACAAACTCTTTACCTTCGTTTTTAGCAGCTTTTTCACGCTCTTTTTCTTCTTTGTAAAGATATACATCATCACGATAAACAAATAAAATAATATCAGCATCTTGCTCGATAGAACCAGACTCACGAATATCACTTAGCATCGGTCGTTTGTCATTTCTAGACTCAAGTCCACGGTTTAACTGAGAAAGAGCAACAACGGGCATCTCAAGCTCACGTGCTAGCATCTTAAGACCACGAGATATTTCTGAGACTTGTATATGTCTATCTTGGTTGCCGATACCACTCATAATTTGAAGGTAATCTATAACAGCTATCTCTATTTCAGGATGCTGGTTTTTTAATTTTCTTAATTTTGAGCGAAGTTGATTAATGTTTATACTACCTTGATCGTCCACAAAAAGTTTAGCAGAGTTCATCTTATCAATAGCACCATTAAGTGAACTCCACTGATCATCGTTCATATCTCCAACGCGAAGTTTTTGAAGAGGTATGGAAGTCTGGATAGAAAGCAGTCTTAGCATTAGTTGTTCAGCTGGCATCTCAAGCGAGAAAAATGCTACACCTTTACCTTGCATTATAAGGCTGTTTACGGTGTTTAACACAAAAGAAGTTTTTCCCATCGCAGGTCTTGCAGCGATGATAACAAGGTCACCTTTACCAAAACCCGTAGTCATTTTGTTTAGTTCATGAAAGCCTGTATCTACACCAACTAAGACACTATTTCCGCGAGCTTTCATCTCTTTGATGTACTCCATCGTGTCAAATGTCATTTGTGGAGAGTCTTTAAAGTCGCTTGTTTGATTGTCTTGTGTTATCTCATAGAGTTTTTTCTCTACTATATCTACAACTTCAGCAGATGGAAGTTCTTCTTCTACTGTAACTCTTTTTATCTCAGTTGTAAGTGTCAGCAGCTTACGTTTTAGTGACTTGTCTTTTATCTCATCAACGTATGCTTTTGTATTTGAGATAGGATTTGCAGATAGAATCTCTATCATTACCTGTTCATCAAATTTCTTTATCTTGATAAGCTCTTTTTTTATAAACTCTTCATCTATTGGTTGATCTTTTTGAAGAAGAGTTGTCATAGCTGTATATATATCTTGATGAGCAGGAAGATAAAAATCATCTTTTTTAAGAGCAACGCTAAGCTCATCAAATTGCTGAGGTTCAAAAACTATTGAGCTTAGAATTGAGCGCTCAAAAGCCAGGTTATATAAATTATCTTGCATTATCTGATTCCTCTGCCATTTTTTCTACTTCACTTACAAACTTATCTACAAGTTCATCTTCGTTTAGGTTTGCTATAACTTCACCTTTAACCATTACAAGACCCTTTCCTTTTCCATACGCTATGGCGACATCAGCGTGTGCAGCTTCGCCGATAGCATTTACTACACATCCCATAACTGAAACATTAAGTGGTGCTTTGATATGTGCAGTTCTTTTTTCTATCTCAGCAACTGCAGAAACTAAGTCTGCTTCTATTCGTCCACATGTCGGACAAGAGATAATATTTAGTCCATCTGGCATTGCACCGCTGTCTTTGAGTATTGCACGAGCAACATTTATCTCTTCTTCTAACTCACCAGTTATAGATACACGCATGGTGTCACCAATACCATCAAGTAAAAGTGTACCTAGACCGATTGAGCTTTTTACCGTAGCATGAAAAAGTGTTCCTGCCTCTGTAACTCCAAGGTGGAATGGATAGTTGTTTTTAGGACGTAACATTCTGTATGCATCTACAGTCCTCCCAACATCACTTGCTTTTAGAGATATTTTTATGTCGTCAAATCCTAAGTCTTCTAAGTATTTTATATTATACTCAGCAGATGCAACCATTCCCTTGGCTGTCTGTCCATATTTATTTAAAAACTCTTTCTCCAGTGAACCTGCATTTACACCTATGCGAATTGGAATATTACGAGCTTGGCAGGCTTTTACAACTTCGGCAACTTTTTCTTTAGAGCCGATGTTTCCAGGGTTTATACGTATGCAGTCAACAACTTCAGCGGCAATAAGTGCTAACTTATGGTTAAAGTGAATATCTGCAACCAAAGGAAGCTCAATCTGCTCTTTTATAGATTTAAGCGCTAATGCATCTTCCATATCCGGAACAGCACAACGGACTATATCGCAACCTGCAAAGTGAAGTCTTTTTATCTGTTCTACGGTAGAAGCAACATCTGAAGTTCTGGAAAATGTCATAGATTGTGTAGATATCGGAGCATCACCACCAATTGCTATACCACCTACAAAAATTTGTTTAGTTTTTACTCTATTTATCATGAAGAGATTTTATCTTGTTTGGCATAAAAGGGTGCTTTAGAAATTTAGTTTATATTTGTACTTTGTTTATAGTGCTATTTTTTGCTTTAAGAAGATCGATATCTGCCATATCGATTAGTGTTTGTAAAGTACTTTCACCAAAACTTTGTATTTGTGCACATCCTATATGTACAGATATTTTTATATCATCATTGTTTATATGAATAACTTGTTCTACTTCTGTTTTTATCTTTTTGGCTAACTTTTGAGTAGTGTTTAAGTCTAGCATAGGGAAAATTAAAAGAAATTTAGCTCCTTTATATCTACCAAATATGTCTGTAGTTCTAATGTTATTATTAATTGACCTTGTGAATTCAATAAGAACTATATCTCCTATTTTTTTTCCATATTTTTCATTGACTTTTTTAAGCTGATCATACTCTATAAATAGAGCTGATATTGGTGATTTTGTTCTTTTAGAGATAGCAAATTCATAGTTTGCTAACTCCAATGTATGTCGTTTATTGTATATTTTAGTCAATTCGTCGTATTGAACATGATATGATGGTTTTTTCTCAGCTTGTTTTAGTTTGTTTGTAAGGACAATAAGTTTATATGAAAGTATAGGTGTTGTAATAGTAGGTATTATTAAAGATAAAATTACACCAATGTTATAGTAACTAATAGATTCTGCACCAACTGTTATATCTAGAATTATTAGGATAAACATCACAAGAAAAAAAGAGGCAAGAATACTAAAAAATGTAAGGATAAAAACTGTAGCTAAAGTGTTTGTGTGAATAAAACTATTATATATATTTGTGATTGCTTTCATTAAGACATTTTATTGAAATTTTCTTTTGTTCTTACTTTATGTAGGGGATATATTAACAAGAATCTACAAGATGTAGAGACTTGTTATATTAAAGAATTAGAATTACAGAATTAGAATTTGAAAGTTAAGTTAGTATAAACGTATCTTCCAGGCTCGTTCATGAGCATTACATCTGAACCACCAGCAGTTATTAGGATTAAGTCTGCATATGTATTGTTCATTGCATATGTTTCATCTAGCAAGTTATTTACACCAAGAGTAAAGTAGAAGTTTTTGTTCACAGCGTGTTTTACTTTTAGATTAAGAATAGTCCAAGCATCTAATTCTTGTTCACCATTATCTGAATCTATAGTGTTCCACTTATCAGAAGCTTGTACCTCTGCAGTAGCTATAGAATCATTCATATACTCATAATTTAGGGCTATGTTTCCTCTAAGTGGGGCCATATCTGCTAAATCTGTATCAGTTTGACCAGCTAAAGCTTTATCTTTTTCACCTTTTTTATAAGAAGCGCCCATATCTACCGTCACATCGTCTGCTACATATACAGAAGCACTTAACTCAGCACCGTATACAGTTGCATCTATATTTTTAAAGTTGTTAGTTGTTAAATCTTTTTGATAGTATATATAGTCACTAAGCATTGAATAAAAACCTTTGATTTTTAGCTTAAATGCGTTGTTGTCTGTTTCATATCCTAAATCAATTTCTCTATTTGTAGTCTGGTTTAAATTAGGTGTACCAGACCATGAACCATTTGAACTTCTAAAGTAAAGCTCTCTTGCATCTGGAACACGAGAAGCCTGACCAAAACCTAAAAATACTTTGTTTTCTTTGTTTAGATTATATGAAGTCATAAGGTTTGCACCAAAAGATGTATAATCGTTTGACTGCTCTGTAGCATGTGTTATTTCAGTAGAATCATATCTCGCACCAAGGCTAAAAGCAAAAGATCCATATTTTTTATCTAGTTTTGCAAATATAGCTGCATTTTTTGTTAATGCATCATCTAAACTTTTTGAATTTCCTGCTGCTAGAGGTAAGCCAGTAGTAGTATTATAGTAGTTACCGTCCCAAGTTCTTTTACTTCCATCAAGACCAACTAAAAGTTTAAAACTATTTATATCAAAATCATTTTTGAGTTTAAGACCTTGCATAGTTGTCTTGAGATGATTTGTATTATCTTGTGCTGCTACATTTGATGACATTCTGTATTTTGTCGCCATTGGATGATCAACATCTGAGTAGTAGTATTTAAGATTAATATTTTTATAAAGCTCACTTACATTTTTGATGTTATACTCTACCGCATAGATATTTGAATCATCATATAGAGCATCCATTTTAGAGTTACCATAAAGAACATCATCACTTTTATTTTTTGTAACACTTAATCGAAGTTCTTGGTTGTCTGTTATAGTTACAAATGCTTTAGCCATAATGCTTTTTTTCTTATACGCTTGCATATCTTTATATTCTGGTTTAAATTTAGTCCCTGCAACTGTAGGGTTTACAGCAGCATAGTTGTCTATTTGTTGGGCTATTGTATCACCATTACCATCTTTGTACTGGTCACTTGATTCACTAGAACCGCTTACTAAAACACGAACAGTATCATTCCCGCCACTTACTGTAGCTCCTATTTTCGTATAGTTCCAACTACCATAACCAAAGTCAACTGATCCATGAAGATCTTTTGTAGGTTTTTTAGTGGTGATTTTTACACCACCACTTAGTGTTCCCATATTTTCAACATCATAAGGACCTTCTATGATTTCAATCTCATCAATTTGGCTAGTAATAATGTGAGAGATTGGAGGATCCATTCTGTTAACACATGCACCTTGTACTTTTGTGCCATCAACATCAACAGAAATATTGTCTCTTTTTTGACCACGAATATAGATGTCATTAGCGATTCCACTACGACGATTCATATCTATACTTGGTACACTCGTGCTTAATGCCTGAGCTAAATCTGCTGATATTTGAGCATTTTGACTAACTTCTGTAATCACAGTTGATTCTACACTGATTGGTGTAAGTTCTACTTCACTTGCATATAGTGAAGCAATAGCTATTAGCGATAGAGGAATAATTTTATTCATATGGTTTACCTTAAATATTAAAATTACTTTATAATATAAAAAAAGTGTTAGGATAGTGTTAATTTGTTCATAAAGAACTGATAAAATTACATTATGAGTAAAATAGAGAAAATAAAAAGAGTAGTTTTAATAGCGTTAGGTTTTGGGTTGGCAACCTATTTAATAATGAGCGGGATGGCTATGTTGGGCCAAGAAGAGTTATCTAAGAGTAACTCCATAAGAGAAGTTCATAGTAACACAGTGAAGTGAGCCGTGTTGTCTTATGAGAGTTGAACAATCAACTCCGATGACATCCCGTTCTTTGAAACAGTTTTTAAAAATATCAAGCGCTTCGCTGTCTTGTTCAACTCCGTAAGTCGGGACTAAAATAGCTCCATTTACAAAAAGAAAGTTTGCATAAGTCGCCGGTAGTCTTTCATCATCAAAATATATAGCATCTGTCATCGGAAGTGCCACTAGAGTGAAGTCATGCGTAGATGCTATAGTTTGAAGTTCTTCTTGCATAAGTTTTAATTCACCAAAATGTTCATCATTCTTATCTTTGCATTTAACATACATAATGGTTTTTTCATCAATGAACCTAGCCAAAGTATCTATATGAGAGTCTGTATCATCCCCTGCAAGATAGCCGTGATTGAGATATAAAATCTCTGATGAGCCAAAAAAATCTTTTAATTTTTGTGTGATTTGAAGAGCATCCAGCTCAGGATTTCGATTTTTATTTAACATACACGCAGAAGTAGTTAGCAATATATTATTTCCGTTGCTCTCAACTGCTCCGCCTTCTAAGGAAAAACCGATAGACTCCAAGTCAGCTGTATAATGAGAAGAGATGCTTCTACTCATTAGATTGTCTTTAGATGCTTGAAACTTATTTCCCCAAGCATTAAATGTAAAGTCAAGTAGTTTAGTCTTATTGTCAACTGATATAGATAAAGCAGAGCAGTCCCTAGCCCATGTGTCATCACTCTCATACTCAACAAAGTATAAATTACTATTTTTAGGGAAGTGTTTTTTTACATCTTCTATATCATCGCAAACGACTAAACATTTTTGATATTTTATTATTGTCTTTATGATATTAATAAAATTCTTTTGAGCATCTTCTAGGTAAGGTGCCCAGTCAGTATTTGCATGCGGAAATATTATTTGTGTAAAACTTTGTTTTTCAAACTCTGCAATAAATCTTTTTTTCATAAGTGTATTATAGCTATAAACTTTGATATAATTTTATAAATATATTTGTTTTATTAAAATTTTCTAGGAGTTTTAAAAATGGAGTCACAAGAACTGATTTTTGATGTAATTAACACTCTTTCAAGTCCTGTTATTCTCTTAGAAGATAAAGAAAATTATCCTTTGCTTTATGCCAATGAAGTCATGAAAAAGCTTTTAACAACTGAAGAATCTCAGGAGTTAAAACTCACAAATGAATTTATAGACATGCTTGATTTTTATAAAGAAGAACCTAAATCTGAGGATTTTACTCTTCATGATGTAGAGATTTTTAATAAAATTTATAATGTTAATTTCAGTAAAAATTCAAATCGTCTCTTTCTAACATTTATAGAAATAACTATGGACAAACTTTTTGAAAATATAACCTTTCATGATCTTAGTGAAGTATGTAATGCTATTGTTGTCGTTCTTAATGAAGAAGGCAATGTTATAGATGCAAATGAGTGTTTTTTAAATTTTGTCGGGATGAAGAAAGAGGATGTGTATGAAAAAAGTTTTTTTAAGACCTTTATCCCTGGCGATATAAAAGTATTGAGCCACTATCTAGAAGAATTGATGTCTAGTGACTCTGCTCACCAACATTTTGTTACTCCAATGAAAGGCTTAAATGAAGAAGCTTATAAGATTAATTGGCAGGTCTCAAAAATAATTAAACAAAAGCAAAATTTTATTGTTGCAGTTGGCAGTGATATTAGTAAGTTTATTGAGCAAAATAATGATTTAAAACGACAAATACGAAGTATTAAAGTTGGATTTGAGTACTTTCCTTTTGCTATAGGTTATATGAATTCTATAGGTGTTTTTACTAAAATGAATCAAGGTTTTACAAAGATGTTTCGTATAAAAGATGAAAATGCAAAAGTTGCATTTGACAGTATTACTCTTTTAAAAAATAACATTGGATTTGATAAAATGAGTGAACATATAAAACTCATTAAAGAGATGAGCTACAAGATTGACCATAAAGTTGGTGACAAGTCTGTGAAAATCAAAGTCGATATAAGAATGTTGAGTGGAAAAAAAGAGACATCTAAACTTTATATTGTAGTTGCTCAAAAACTCACACTTTAGTAAGGTATAATTTCTCTATGGCTTATATAACTTTAAATAAAAATAACTTTTTTAATAATCTTGATACTATTGCAAATCATAGCAAAAGCAGAGATAAAATAGCGATAGTTTTAAAAGACAACGCTTATGGACACGGATTATCAGAAATTGCCTCTTTGGCTTGTGAATATGGAATAAAAAAAGCTGTGGTTCGTACTCAGGATGAAGCACAGATTATAGAAGATTTTTTTGAATATATTTTGGTTTTAAGTGAAATACCGAACAAACCAAGTTCTAAGATGCGATACACAATAAATGATATAGAGAGCATCAGCAAATTTCCTAAAGATACTTTAGTGGAGTTAAAAGTGGATAGTGGAATGCATCGTAATGGTATAGCAATGAATGAGCTTCATGAAGCATTTATTCAAATCAAAAAAGCAGAGCTTGTATTAGAGGCAGTTTTCACTCACCATAGAAGTGCAGATGAATTGACAAGCGAATGGTTTTGGCAAAATGACAACTTTAAAAAAGTGAAAACCGAGGCTAAATATTTAGCTGAGGAATTTTCATTTGAGCCTCTTAGATTTCATTCGGCAAACTCTGCTTCACTCTTTAGAACTGAATCTTTTGATGAAGATATGGCGAGGGTTGGCATTGCTGCTTATGGTTGTTTAGAAGATAGTAAAAAACTCTCTCCCGTACTCTCGCTGTATGCAGATAAAATTTCATCAAGAGAGCTAAAAAAAGGACAAAGAGTTGGTTATGGCGGTACTTTTGTAGCAAGTGAAGATTGCGTAGTATCTAACTATAACTTTGGTTATGGGGATGGTTTTTTAAGAAGCTCTTCTAAGGATTTTATTACTCCAGATGAGAGACAACTAGCAGGCAGAATCTCTATGGACAATAGTTCATTTATAGCTAAAGAGGAGACTCTTTTAATTTTTGACGATGCATCACAAGCAGCAAAATCAGCTGGCACTATAGCTTATGAAGTTTTAACGTCTTTGAAGCCATCTATAAAAAGAGAAATAGTTTAAGGCAGAACCCTTCTGCTCTGCCAATACTTACTCTTCCAGTAAGGATTGTTAAGACTTGAAACCATAACTCCATATTTTTTAGAAGTGTGCATAAACTTATCTTTTTCTATGATTATTCCCACATGTCTGGTATTGTAACCCGTTTTAAAAAATACTAGATCTCCCTCTCTTGAAGAGTTTTTATTGACTTGATAACCCTTTTTTGCTTGATTTTTTGTAGTTCTTGGCAGGCTTATGTTGAAAGCATCTCTGTATACTCTTTGTATAAGTGATGAACAATCTACTCCTTTTTTGCTTATACCACCAAGTTTATGTGGGGTTTTATGCCATTCCTTATATTCTTCGTAGAGAGATGTTGTTATCCAGTTTTGTTGTTTTGGTTTGTATGAGGGCTTCTCTTTTTTGGTTGAGGCTTTTGAATAGGGCTTGGTTTGTTTAGTGGAGCATCCACTCAGTAGAAGTAAAAGAGATGCAACAATAGCTAGGCGCAACATCTCAAGAATTTATCTTAATAATAGCATTTGAGAAGATGACTCCATCAACGCCGAGTATTGCCAACTCTTCTATCTCGCTTTCTTCACTAATATGTACAAGAATTTTTGCGTCAAAAAGATAGTTGTTGGCTATATTTTGAGCTGTTTTAGCCAGCTCTTTTGGAACTATGATAAAAGAGGCATCAAGCGATGAAGCATAAATTATATCGGTTACACTAACAGCTCCAAGTGCCAAACGAAGTTCATTTGAAGTTGCATGATTGATAACTTCTAAATTGTCTTCGCTAAAGTCTAAGTAAATAGTAGCATTTGATGGTGTATTTAGTATTGCATCTATGTTTGGTACATGGTAGAAGCTCTCGCTTTGTATAAATCTATGTCCATATATAATCATTATGACTTCTTTAAACACTCTTGCGAGCAGTAGTATTTATTATTACTCAGTATTGTATCATCAACTTCACAATAGATGCCACACTCTACACATTCTACCATGTCATTACTTTGTACTTCTTCTTTGTTTTTTTTCTTTGTTGTCTCTTTTTTGTTGTGTCTAAGGGGAGGTCTTTTCTTTATAAATATAAAGTATACAGCTACGATAAGTACAATAACTACAATCCATTGTGGTGACATTAATCTTCTCCGATTAGTAAATAGTGTCTATTTTTAGTTTTTATGATTTTATGTTTCATGCTATCATCTACTTCATCATAAACTTGCTCACCCTTGTAAAAAAGCAGTTTTGAATTTTCATCACGGAAGTTTTTGCTTAAGTTTAGTAGCATCTGTGTATCCGTAACTGCTCTAGAAGTGATTATATCAAATATTTCACTATCCATCTCTTCTACACGTTTTTTTACAACTCTAACATTATCAAGACCTAAGTCAGCTTTTATGAATTGTAAAAAACTAGCTCTTTTTGTTAATGGTTCTACTAATGTTACTTTTGTATCAGGAAGAGCAAGTGCTAAAATCATACCTGGAAAACCTGCTCCTGTACCTATATCTAACAGAGTGTTGGCAGAAGGTAGAAAGCTTATAGGAAAAACTGCATCATATATAAATTCATCAACAGAGTTCTCATCTTTTACACCAGTCATATTGTGGATTTTATTCCATTTAAATAGATGCTCTTTATACTTTTGTATATTGTAAAAAAAATCATCAGGTAGTTTAATATTGTCCGCGATTAGGGTAGCTTTTAAATCCACTAAAATATCCTTTAAAAAGTTATTTTACCAAAATTTATCTTGTTTTTTATGTAGTGATAACTATTTAAATACAATATGGTTATGATGTCATTATGAAAATGACATTACTTACACTACTTCTAATATTTATAACAATAAATTTAAATGCTGATAAAAACTGGATTAAAATAGAAGATATAAATAAAACTCAAAAAACAAAGAGTAAACTAGACCTAGATATATTCCAAATAGAGCCAGTAAATAAAATGATTAAAAATTTAAAAGTAGTTAAGCAGTTGATTGATAGCACTAAGAAAGAAAAAGCAGTGACTAATGATAAAAATTGGTTTGTAGTTAATAGTGGGGATAGTAAGTGATAATCTTAGACTTTGAAACAAACTCTGTAAATATTCATGATGTAATTGAAGTAGCTGCCTTTCGTGTAGAACTTATAGATAATAAATACAGAATTATTGATACTTTTCATCGATATTATTTATCAGAATATGAAGTAAATACACATGCACTAGCAGTACATAAACTCTCTCCTGATAGACTCAAAAGACTTAGAAAAGATGTAGATTATGAAGAGTATTTTGAAAATGACACGGACTTTAAAGAGTTTTGTAAAAACGCTAAAACATTAGTCGCACATAATATATCATTTGAGTTACGACATATTGGAGCTTTAATATCCTTTGAAAATCACTTTTGTACAATGAAAGAAAATAAAAGAATTGTTAAAGCTACTAATATTAGAGGGAATTTAAAAAATCCAAAGCTTATTGAGACATGCTTTTATTATGATATTGAGTTTGATAATGAGCAGTATCATAGTGCTATATATGATGTGACTAAGACTTTGGAGATATTAAACAAGATGGATTGTAAAGTTATTTAAATTAAGTGACCCATCTCATCTTTTTTAGTATTTAAGTAATCTTCATTATGCTTATTAGAGTCCATAATAATTGGAACTCTCTGGACAATTTCTATATCGCTTATAGAGTTTATTTTATCAGGGTTATTAGTTAAAAGTTTTATCTTTTTGATGCCAAAGTGATGAAGTATTTTGGTTACAACCTCATAAGTTCTTTCATCCGCACGAAATCCAAGCTGATGGTTTGCTTCTATGGTATTGAGACCTTTATCTTGTAGAGCATAAGCATTTATTTTATTTAGCAGACCGATATTACGGCCTTCTTGTCTTAAATAAATAATCATACCCTCATTTTTACTAGCTAGAGATAGTGCATACTCAAGTTGATCTCTACAATCACACTTTAAACTACCTATTGCATCACCTGTTAAACACTCTGAGTGAACACGGACTGTAGGCACTTCAGGTAGGTTTTCTGTATATACGACAAGATGCTCTTTGTTGCCCTCTTTAAAGGCTTTTACTTTGAAATCTCCAAATCTTGAAGGTAAGTTTGCAACTTCTGAAATTTCTATATTCAATTAATGTACCCTAATTTAAACTTTAAAACGATAAAATAAATTTTTCAAAATTATAGCTAAAAAAGGTTTATTATGTTTCAAAGATTTCGCAGAACTCGTTTAAACAAGCATCTCCGTGCATTAGTAAGAGAAACAAGTGTTAGTACTGATGATTTTATCTACCCACTTTTTGTTCGCTCTGGTGAGGGTATAAAAACAGAAGTTGCTTCGATGCCAGGTGTATTTCAAATGAGTTTAGATGAAATTTTAAAAGAGTGTACAGAGCTGAAAAAGCTTGGACTTTACTCGATTATTCTTTTTGGAATTCCAGATGTAAAAGACTCTATCGGTTCGGATTCTTTATGTGAACATGGAATCATTGCATCTGCAGTTCGTGCTGTAAAAAAAGAGCATCCCGATATGTTTGTTGTAACTGATTTATGTTTTTGTGAGTATACTGACCATGGACACTGTGGAATCATTGATGAAATGAATGAGACAGTAAATAATGATGCAACACTTGAAATCTCTGCACAGCAAGCTATAATCCATGCAAAAGCAGGTGCAGACATGATAGCACCATCTGGTATGATGGATGGAATCATAGAAACACTTAGAGATACTCTAGATGCAAACGGTTATGAAAACCTTCCTATCATGGCTTACTCGACTAAGTTTGCATCTGGATACTATGGACCATTCCGTGATGTGGCAGAATCAACACCAAGTTTTGGTGATCGTGCTTCATATCAGATGGATCCAGCAAACAGAAGAGAAGCTATAAATGAGTCTATTTCTGATGAGATGCAAGGTGCTGATATCTTAATGGTAAAACCTGCTCTTGCTTACTTAGATATAGTTCGGGAGATTAAAGACAATACTTCACTTCCAATGGCAGTTTACAATGTAAGTGGCGAATATGCAATGCTTAAGCTTGCAGGAAAGCATGATTTGATAGATTACGAGAGGGTTGTAATGGAGACTATGATAAGCTTCAAGAGGGCAGGTGCAGATATTATTATCTCTTATCATGCCAAAGAAGTTGCAAAGATGTTATTAAGGGTGCCTCCAAAAACCATATAGAATCTCAAAGCCTAAAAGAGGGGTAAGATAGTACAAAACTTTTTTTGAGTCATAGCCGTAGCTACGGCGATAAAAAATTTTGTGCAAGATTGCCCCTCTTTTAGGCTCCCAAAGGGCAATATAGCAAACATACTACTGCTTCGTTGAAACCACTTGAAGCTACTAGTAGCTCCTTCGTAATTTCGCCTTGCATTAGCATATTTGCTATATTGTTGAGAGTTTATAGTGTTTTTAGAGGTACCCTTAAAGTAAATTACTATAGAATAACAGCTTATTTAAAAATTTGGGGAAATTTTGAGACATTTTTTAACACTAAAAGATTTTACAAAAGAAGAGATACTAGAGATTATAGAAGTTGGTCTTGAAATCAAAAAAAATCTAAAATCAAAAATATACAAAAAAGAACTTGAGAACCAGACTCTTGGAATGATTTTTGAGAAGAGTTCCACTAGAACAAGAGTAAGCTTTGAAACTGGTATGTTTCAACTTGGCGGACATGCTCTATTTTTGTCTAACCGTGACATACACTTAGGTCGTGGTGAACCAATAAAAGATACAGCTAGAGTAATATCAAGTATGTGCGATATGGTAATGATAAGAACGTTCGAGCACTCTATGATAGAAGAGTTCGCATCTTATTCAAAAGTACCTGTAATAAATGGCTTGACAGATTCGTATCACCCCGTACAACTATTAGCTGATTATATGACTTTAGTAGAACACTCAGCAAGCAAAAATATCATCTGTGCATATATCGGTGATGGTAATAATATGACTCACTCGTGGATGATGCTAGCAGCTAAACTTGGCTTTGAGCTTCGCATTGCTACTCCAAAGGGCTATGAAGTTGATGAAGAAATTTTAAAAGAGTCTCTGTTGTTAGCTAAAGAGAGTGGAGCTGTAATAAAAACTATGAACGATCCAAATGAAGCTGCAAAAGGTGCTACTGTTATTACTACAGACACGTGGACTTCAATGGGACAAGAAGATGAAAAAGAAGAAAGAATCAAGATTTTCAAAGGCTTTATGGTTGATGAGAATATGATGCAACTTGGAGCCAAAGATGCTAAATTCCTACATTGTCTGCCTGCATATAGAGGACTTGAAGTAAGTGAATCTGTATTTGAAAAACATTCAGAGATTATTTTTGATGAAGCGGAAAATAGATTACATGCTCAAAAGGGCTTAATGGTTTGGTTGGATAAGCATAGATAAAGAGAGTAAAAACTCTCTTTTTTGTAGTTAATAACTTATACCTGTCACACTTCTTACTTTTTCTATTATAGGCTGTGCGACTTCTCTTGCTTTGTTCGCGCCCATCTTTAAAATCTCTCTAACTTCATCTTGATTTTTCTCATAATATTCACGTTTTTCTCTAAACTCTTTAAAGTATTCCCACATGATTTCACCAAGATAAATTTTAAAGTGACCATGACCTTCTCCACCTTTTTTATATCTATTTTGAAGAGCAATAAGGTTATCACCTTCTAAAAAGAGTTTAGCCATATTATATACATTACAGTTTTCAAACTCTTTTGGTTCTTCCATCGCAACATTCTCAGTAACGATTTTTTTAATTGTTTTCATCTGCTTTTTCTCTTCACCAAAGATATTTACAATATTTCCATAACTCTTAGACATTTTTTGTCCATCAATACCAGGAACAGTTTGCACTTCTTCTTGAACACGAAACTCTGGTATGATTAAAATATCTCCATATTGATTGTTGAATTTTGTAGCTATATCTCTAGCGATTTCAACATGCTGAATCTGATCTTTTCCAACAGGAACAACCTCTGCGCCAAAAAGTAACATATCTGCTGCCATAAGAACAGGATAAGAGAAGAGTGAGTGATTTGTTGCTTGTCCACGAGCTGTTTTGTCTTTGTAACTATGCGCACGTTCAAGAAAACCCATAGGAGTAAATGATGAGAGTACCCAGTAAAGCTCTAAAACTTCTTTTACATCTGATTGAACCCAGAACGTTGATTTATTTGGGTCAATTCCAAGTGCAAGAAAGTCAGTAGCACATTGCATTGTAAGTTCGCCTAGTCTTTTTCCATCATTTACACTTGTCATTGCATGATAATTTGCTATAAAAGCAAATGTTTCACTGTTTTTTTGAGCTTCAACCATCTGTTTTATAGTACCAAAATAGTTTCCAATATGTAAATCCCCTGAGGGCTGAATACCTGTAAATACTCTCATAAATATTTCCTAAATTTTTTTCATATTATAGCGAAATGTAAACTTTATTTTGTTACCATATCATTAAGAGTTAAAAGCAGATTGACTGCAAAAATGAAGGATTTATTATGAATGTACAAATTCGCGCAAAAGATATTACACTAAACGCTAACACCAGAGCTCATATAGAGTCTGCAATTGAAGGCTTTTCAAAATATACATTAGACATTACGACGGTAAATGTTAATCTTAAAGCTGAGAAACAAGGTGTATCAATTGAGTTTGATATTCATATTGCTCATGCTGAGCCAGTTATTATTAGTCAAACAGATGATAATCTAGAAGCTGCTATTGATTTAGCAATAGATAGAGCTGCAAAAGCACTTCGTCGTCTTCACACAAAAGTAGTTGACCATAAAAACAGTTCTGTAAAAGATTTAGAAACTCTCGACGCTTAGTCAAATTTCTAAAATCAATGTACACCCATAGAAGGGCGTACAAAACTATCCAACAAACTCCTCAATTAGGAAATATTTTTGAAATATTTTGTTCTACTATTTTTGTTTTTAAATTTAAATGCAGATGATAATTACTCACTTAGAGTTGCCCAAGGTCAAGTCACAAAGAGTGATTTTGGTGAAATCTTATTTTTAGATGTAGCCTCGTATTCTCATGACTTACAAGTTACTTCATTAGATGCTGGTTATCTTCTGAAAAAAGATGCTTTTGAGCTTCCACTGGATATTTATATAAAAGGAGGCTTCTCGTATTTTGATGAAGCTGGTCTGCAAGATGATATATATGAAGGAACTCTATACATAAAAGTTTATTGGAATATTGACTTTTTTAAAAATAGAGTTAGACTTGGTTTTGGTGAAGGAGCTTCATATACAAGTGATATCCTTTATTACGAAAAACAAGAAGCTATAGATAACAACGACAACAATTCTAAGTATTTAAACTATATAGATTTTAGCTTAGACTTTGACATCGGTAGATTAGTTAGATTTGAGCCATTGAAAAATACTTACCTTGGGGTAGCTGTAAAACATCGTTCTGGTATTTTTGGTTTGATTAACAATGTTTCAAAAGGTGGGTCTAACTACTATATCTTCTCTTTAGAAAAAAACTTTTAATAGGGTTATAGATGAATATTATGGATTATTATTTATGGATTGTTGTATTTCATATTATGTCAGTTCTGTCATGGATGTCAATGCTTTTTTATCAACCAAGGTTATATGTTTACCACACAGAACATAAAAATAAACCTGATTTTGTAGAGGTTGTAAAAATTCAAGAATACAAGATGTACAAATATATAGGACTTCCTGCAATGTGGGCAACGGTAATAAGCGGAGTTTGGATGTTATGGCTTAGACCAGACTTACTAGAAGGCGATATATGGATGTATGCTAAAATTTTAGTAGTTATTGTTTTAATGGCATATTCGTTTTCTTTAGAGCACTATAGAGTTCAACTAGAGAGTGAAAACTACTCTAAAAGTGGAAACTTTTTTAGAGCTTATAATGAAGTACCGACTGTCTTGTCTTTGTTAATTGTAGGGTATGTAATTACTAAAACATTTTCTTTTTCTTTTACTTTCATAACCTTGGCAATTGGTGCTTTTGTAATTTACAGAGTGATAAAACAAACGCCAAAGTAATTTTCATGCGTAGCATGGAAATTACTTTTCTCCTCTCTTCTTCGCTTTAAACAGAAGCGGTGTTCCTGTAAAGTTAAATGCTTCTCTCATTTTATTTGCTAGATAACGTCTATATGTAAAGTGAAGACCACTCGGTTTATTCATAACAATAGCTACTTTTGGTGGTCTTGTCTCATATTGAGTTGCATAGTAGATACGGATAACTTGTCCACTAACACTTGGAAGAGTGTGACGACGAAGCGCAAGTTCAATTACTTCATTTATTTTTGAAGTAGGGATTCTTTGAGAATAATTTTCATTTATTTCTAAAATCATATCGTGAAGTTTATCAACTCTTAGATGTGATTTTGCAGATAGAGTTATAATTGGTGCATAAGCTAAAAATTTAAATCTATCACGAATCTCTCTTATGATTTTATCATGATCTTCTCTTTTAGATATATCCCATTTGTTTAATACAATAATAGAAGCTAGTCTATTACTATCTACAAGCCCAGCAATCTTTTCATCTAAATCTAAGAAAGGCTCACTTGCATCTAGAACTATCAGAGCCATATTAGAGTTATCAAGCATCTCAGTTGTTCTCATGAGAGCATATTTCTCAATTCCCAATATTTTACCACGACGACGAAGACCGGCAGTATCTACAAATGTAATCTGCTTATCTTTATATTGAACTGTTTCATCAATAGGATCAATAGTTGTTCCAGCAACTGAACTTACAACGGAACGTTCTTCTCCTAAAAGAGCATTTAAGAGTGAACTTTTTCCAACATTTGTACGACCGATAATCGCAATTTTAATGTGATTAACATCTTCTTCATCAAACTCTTTAATGCGGTCATTATTTCCAAATATAGTATCATCTTCAATGACCCCATCCATTTCATCATCATCCCAGTAGGTAAATCCATCATCTTCATCACTATTATGATTATTATTGGCAAAGAAATCTTCATCACTTATCTCTGGTTCTATTACCTGAATATCTTCTTCGCTTTCGCTTTCGTCTTCTTCGTCTTTAACGATATCACTATCTGGAATTTTTGAAGCTATCCAATCAAGAAGTTCTACTGTATTTCTATTGTGTGCAACAGAGATTCCAAATATGGCATCTGTACCAAACTCATAGAAGTCCCAAAGTTTCTCTTTCATCTTATCGTTGTCTATCTTATTTACAACAAGTGCCATTTCCTTACCCATTGCTTGAAGTTCATAAAAAAGTTTTTTATCTTCATCTTCAGGTAGACCTTTTCCATCAACCATAAATAGAATTATGTCTGCTTTGTACGCAGCTTTTAATGACATCTCTTTTATTTTGTCAAAAAGTTCGCAACCTTTGTCTAATCCACCAGTATCTAAAAGTTGCACTTCTTTATTGAGAATAATTGCAGTTTTACGTTTTACATCTCTGGTTGTTCCAGCTAAGTCAGATGTAATAGCATCTCGTTTTTTAACTAAACGATTAAAAAGAGAGCTTTTTCCAACATTTGGACGACCGATAATTGCGATTTTTTTCATGATGAGAGCCTTGTAATATATATAGAAGTAGGAATATTTATGGAATTATATCTAATTTAAAGGAGATTGAAAGATAGCATTTATAAATTCTCTCTAGAGGAGAGAACTTTTTTAGTCCAATACCATCCATATAAAAAGTTCTCCAGAGATTTTATCTTCGTGGACAGCTTCTATATGAGCAGTAATGGTATCGTTTGTTTGATAGTTTGAGTTTATGTTGATTTGTGTACTTCCACTACCATTTTTATAACTTTCTTGCTTAGATAAACTCATCTCAACTTTTACCCCGCGTTGGAGTGAAAGTTCATCAAGAGCACGAGTGATAGCAAGTTTTCTTTGAGTTGATGTTTTTTGGTCATAAGTCCTCATAGAACTACCAACAGCACCACTTTTACCATTTTGATTTGGATTTAAAACCCAAGACGGAATAGTGCTGACTTTTGGTGCAGGTTGTGAGCCACAACCTGCTAAAACAAACAACACTACTAATAAAGAGCTAAGTAGCTTATTCATTAATCAGTAGGGAACTCTTTATCTAAACCTTCTAAAGCATTTTTAGCTCTAAATTGTTGCCATAAAGCATTATCATTTTTATAGCTTGATTTAACTGCATTTTTTACTTCACCATTAACAGTAGCTTCTGGAACAGTAACTAACATATAAAGAGAACCTGATGGAGAAGTCCAAGTGTCAATACCTTTTGAACCTTGTAAATCAACTTTTGCAATTTGTTTAGAAACAGCAGTATTTACTTGATCTACAGTTTCACTATCACCAACACCAGTTGTACTTGTAAAAGTTTCAACCTTGTCTTTTACTTGGGATTTGATTTGTTGAGCTAAATCTGAACGACCGTTAGCTAAAGCAACTCTTCTCATATGACCCATACCAGCAGCACTTTTTTGAGCGATACCAACACCTGCATAAGCACCTTCAACCATAGGAACACAAGTCCACTTAGGAGCTAAAACATTTTCTTGCTTACAACGGTTGTCAAACTCTTCTTTTTTTGGTTCTGGTGAAGCACCACATCCTGTAATTGTTGCAGCTACTAAACCTGCTAGTACGATTGACGATAAAGTTTTGATCATTAAAATCTCCTTTTGTATGTTTGTTGAACAATTATACTATTACCTATCTTAAAGAATATTTATTAAGACTTACGTGTAATTGAAATACTATTTTAGCTTTTTCTTAACAGCAGTTGGAAATTCTTTTTCTAAGTCTTTTATATAGTTTCCAGACTCAAACTGTTCGAATAGAGTAGCATTCTTTTTTAAACTATTAATAACTGCTGCTTTAGCGACATTGTTGACTTCGTTTTCATCAAGAGTAACAAGCATATATAGATTTTTAGATGGAGAAGACCATGTTTTTATACCAATTGAAGTACTCAAGTCAACATTAGCTATTTCTCTTGAAACATCCATATTTATATTTGCCGCAGTATCAGCTTTACCAATCTCTGTTTCAAGAACAAAATTTTGAACTTTACTTTTTACTTGTGATTTTATCTCTTTGGCTAACTTAGAACGACCTTCAGTTAATGCAATTTTTCTAGTATGATCCATACCTAATGAACTTTCCATAACTACACCAACCGCACTATAAAACCCTTCAACTATAGGTGTACAAGTCCAATCGGGAGCAGAAACATTTTCTTTTTGACAACCCTCGATTTCTTTTTGTGATGATTTTCCTTCAAGCCCTCGTTTGCTAAGCAAAAAACATCCTGTAATTGAGAAAGATATAATAAGTGCTAAAGTAATAGATATTAAGTGTTTAATCATAGTTTTTTTTCCTTTTAAACAATTGACGATTATACTACTATTAATCTTAAATAATATTTATCAACTGTCAAATTTACTTGCTTTGTAGACTTATATTTGTGTGACCTTTATGCTCTTTTTCAAAATTTGTTTCATAAACATAAGCAGCTATCTCTTTTAAAGAGTCTAAATCGTAGTGCAAATATGGCATTAGTTTATATTTTTTTACAGCCCAAAGCATTATTGAAGTCTCTTCTTTGGGGTCGCTTACCCAAGTTGACATATATGCTATAAAATCCTCTTTTTTTGGAAATGCTCTAAGGTAATTTTCTCTTACTTTCACCATTGATGGCGCAGAGACATCTTTTGTCTCAAAGTGACACGTCACACAATTACCATGAAAGAGTATAGAGCCGTAATCACTTGCATAAACATTTATTAAAGTAGCTACAATTATGATGAGTTTTTTTATTGCTTAACCTTTTTAATCATCTCATAAGCTTGGTTTATCTCTTGAGTTTTAGCGGTTGCTTCTTGCATATATGCTTCACTTTTCCCCTGAGATTTTATGATGTCAGGATGATACTCACGTATCTGTTTTCTATATGCTTTTTTGATTGTATTGATATCATCATTTTCATTCACTCCTAAAAGCTTGTAAGCATCCGAGATATTTGCTTTTGGTTGAACGTTTTTCATCATTTTTTCAAACTGCTCAAAAATAGCATGATAAGCATCTGGATTAAATTCTAAAGCCGAAGCAATAGTCTGAAGAACCAAGTCTTCACTTTGAGATACTTCACCATCTATAAATGCTAGTTGAATTAAAAACCCCATAAATTGCTGTTGTTTTGCTCTATCTCTTTTGATTGCAGATCCAAGTGCATATGCAATATCTTGAATATTATCGCTTCTATCTTTTTCTTCGTTAAATATCTCTTTTAAAATCCCTTTTGTTTTCTCAGGCTCTGGAAAAACATTTGAGATATCATCAAACATGATGCCAATAAGTTGTGCTTCAAGTGCATCTACTCTGCCATCAGCCTTGGCAACTTTTGCTACAAGAGCTACAAAAAGACCAAGATCACTTTTTTTAAGTGACTCTTTTGAGACGGAAAAGTTTTTAAACGCTGCTTGAGAATATGCTGTATATCTTGAATAACTGTTAAAAATCCAGTAAAAAAATCCACCAACGATAAGTAGTAGTAATAAATTGCCCATTATTTTCCTTTTTGTCACTATATAAAATTAATATGTAATGTTAGAACAACTATGGTTAAGCAATACTTTTTTTAACTCTTTTTCTCCATTTATAAAATTCATGGCTGATAAAAAGAATAATTGGAAACGGTAGTAAAATCCAAAGCTCACTAAATGGTATGGAAGCAGTATGGAATATTTTTTGAACCGGCTCATAACCAAGAAGCATCCATATCCAAATAAATTCTATAATCATAGCAGCAAGTAAAAGTTTGTTACTTGTGAACCCCACACTCCATGCTGAAAATTCCCAACTGCGCATAGTCCATACATTAACCAACTGACAACTGATAGCACCCAAAAGAGTCATAGTCATCGCTTGAGAGTGCAAAAGCGGATCATTAAGCTCAACTGTCCCATAACTCCAGCCATGAAGCAGTAAAAAACTTATAAAAGCCACCATGGCAGCTGTTGCTTCGATTATACCTATAAAAAAGTAGCCTCGTTTAAAAACTTCCCAGTCCAAAATCTTCTCTTTAGTTCCTATAGGTGGACGTTTCATAATATTTTTTTCTGGCTTTTCACTTCCAAGTGCCAATCCAGGGAGCATATCAGACCCCAAATCGATAGAGAGAATTTGAATTACTGAAAGAGGAAGAGGTATCTTAAAGAAAAATTGCAGAATGTATGGAACAATCTCCGGTACATTTGAAGAGAGAATATAAGTTACAAACTTTTTAATGTTGAAATATACTGTTCTTCCCTCTTCAATAGCAGATAAAATAGATTTAAAATTGTCATCAAGCAAAATCATATCTGCCGCTTCTTTGGCTACATCTGTGCCAGTTGTACCCATAGCTATCCCGATATCTGCTCTTTTTAATGCTGGAGCATCATTTACCCCATCACCGGTCATAGCTACAACTTCACCACACTTTTGAAGTGCTATAGCAATTTTTAGTTTTTGACTGCTGGCCATTCTGGCAAAAAGTATAGTTTCATCTTTAAGACGGTTTTCAAGCTTTTCATCGCTTAGATGTTCAACTTCTTCTCCTGTTAAAACAGCATCATAATCAAGACCTATCTTTTTAGCTATAGCCTGTGCGGTTTTATCATTATCTCCGGTTATCATCATAGTTCTAATACCGGCTGTTTTACACTGTTGTATAGCATCTTTTACTTCAGCTCGAGGAAGGTCCATAATGGCAACAAGCCCTAAAAAAATCAATTCGTCTTCATCTGTATTTAAGCCTTTTGCAATCGCCAATACACGATAAGCCTCATCTTCAAAAGCTTCAGCACTCTGGAGTATCTCTTTTTTTGAAGCTTCAGTGAATGATTTGACATTACCCTCACTGTCAAGATATCTCTCAGCTTTTTCAACGATTACTTCAACTGCACCTTTGGAGTAAAGAATCTGTTTGTCATTTTTAGCATAGATAGATGACATCCTCTTTCTCTCACTTGTAAAAGGAAACTCTTCTATTCTTTTATAAGAGTTTGTATCAATGTTACGTTTTTTTGCAGCACTTACAAGTGCTAGTTCTGTAGGATCTCCAAAAACATCATTATCCTTAATGCTGGCACGTGAGTTTAATATGCCAGCAAGTAGAAGCTCATCCAAACGCTTATCTGCGCTCTCGTTACTTTTATCCCATGTAAACACGCCTTCTGATTGATATCCTTCACCGCTGATTGAGACATGCTCCCCGCCGGCTAACATCAGCTCTTTTAATGTCATCTCATTTCGCGTAAGAGTCCCTGTCTTATCTGTACATATAACGGTTACACTTCCAAGTGTCTGAACAGAATCAAGATTTTTTATAAGTGCATTACGTTGTGCCATACGCTGGCTTGCTAATGAAAGTGAAAGTGTGATTGTGGGAAGCAAACCCTCTGGAACATTGGCCACAATCAATGAGAGTGCAAAGATTGCAGCCATTAAAAGACTTTGCTGTGAAAATATACCGAGTATAAAAAAAACTGCACCCATAGCTAAAGCGATTATTGTGAGAATATGGGTAATATTTATTACTTCTTTTTGCATCGGAGTCAATGTTTTTTGAACATTTCTTGTCAGTGTAGCAATTTTTCCAAACTCTGTTGCCTGTCCTGTTGCCGTTACTACTGCTACGCCATTTCCAGAAACCACAGAGGTTCCTGCAAAAATCATATTTTTGGCATCTAGAGCTCTTGATACCATATCATTTGCTTTATCCTCTCTTTTGGATGGTCTAGATTCTCCATTTAGTGCTGATGTATTTATATAAAATTCCGTACATTCTATAATTACGGCATCTGCAGCTACTTTATCCCCATCTTCGAGCATTATGATGTCTCCGGGAACTAGATTTTTTGAATCTATGCTTTTGCTCTCACCATTTCGTAAGAGTGTAACCATAGTAGGCATAAGTTTCAGCAAGGCTTCCATGGCTTTATCCGCCTTGTACTCTTGCCAAAAAGTAAAAGTAGCGTTTATAATAACTGCTATAAGAATTGCGTAGCCTAAAATATCGTTACCTTCATTTGGAACATAGCTATCAGCTATAAAGGCCAAAAAAGCCGCAACTTCAAGTAAAATAGCAAAAAACTGTATATATTGTTTTAAGTACTCTTTTATGTAATTTTTCTTGCTATTTTTTTGAATCTCGTTGGCACCAAAATCTGTAAGTCTGCGGTCGGCATTTGCATTGCTTAGTCCATTCTCAGAAGTATGATATTTTGCAAAAAGCTGAGCCTTATTTAATTTATAAGCCTTCATTGAAGCTACTCTTTTGTATAGTAGGCTATAGTGTTTACAGATGTATCACGCATCAATTTCTCTATAGGCATCTCTTTAAAAAAAAATGATGAAACTGAGAGTCTTTTAGCCCCTATTACGAGTAGTTGTACATCTGATTTTGCAATTTCCATAAGAATACTTTGAGTCTCGTTAGATGTAAAATCATGTTTAATATAAAGAGTGAAAGGCATAAAATTTGCCAGTTTTATATAGTGTCTGAGATTATAGTTGATTGTGAAGAGTCTTTCTTTTACTTCATGCATTTTAAGTCTAGCGAGTTTATATATTGACATGTTCGTTACTGAGTATATCTCTGCCTTAGCTTCATATGCGGAGGCTAATGTTGCAAAAAAAGCAAATTTCTTAACTGAAAGTTTGTCCTCTTTTATGGAGAGAAACATATTGTCCACCTCCATAATATTGCTAATATTTACGATGCGTATGACAGCAATATCTATATTAAAATTCATGTTTATTAATAGTTCGCTAAAAGAATCAGTTATAAACTTTGTATGCTTTCGAGTGCTACAAAAAATGGTATCAATATACTCACTTAAGATAAAATTTTTAATGATTGTTTTGGAGAACTTTTGTAAGATTACTGATTCGGTTTGAACATCTTTAGAGAGAGCTACAGTAGAGATACGTTCAATACTAGCTTGAACATCATCTAAATTATCTTTCTCATTTTTTATGTGAAGTAAAACAAGAGTGAATTTTTGAGCTTGTGCATACATAAGAGCATAAAACGCCACACTTTCAGCAGTGATTGTACCATTGATAGCAGCTATAACTTTCATATTAACTCCTCACCCACTACAATTATACATATTTACAGCTAATAAATTGGTACAATTCGACTATGAAAAGAATTAAAGAATTAAACAGCGGTGTTAAGTATATGCTTATTGCATCGTTTAGCTTCGCAATTATGGGTGCATTTGTAAAGCTTGCATCTGAGCATATGTCATCACTCGAAGTTGTGTTTTTCAGAAATCTTTTTGGTGTACTTTTAATCGGTTATGCCGTTTATAAAAAACCTATGACGCATATTGGCGGAAAGCCATTATTGCTATTCTTTCGTGGTTTTATGGGCTTCTCTGCACTTCTTGCATACTTTTACAATATTGCAAATATTCCTCTTGGAGATGCTGTTACATTTAGTAAAACGGCTCCTATCTTTACAGCTATTTTTGCATGGTTTTTTTTAAAAGAGAAACTTTCTGCATCTGCTTGGTTAGCGGTGTTTATTGGTTTTGGAGGGATTTTACTTATCACTCAGCCAAGTGCTATGGGATTTACAAAGTATGACTTGCTTGGAATATTTAGCGGTGTTGGTGCAGCCTTAGCCTATACTTCTGTGCGAGAGCTTAGAAACTATTACGACACTAGAGTGATAGTTCTCTCTTTTACTCTTGTTGGAACCATCGGGCCAATCTTTCTTTTTATACTCTCAGAATATATCCAGATGCCAGAGTTAGATTTTATATTAGGTAAGTTTGTGATGCCTAGTGGAATAGTCTGGTTATATGTAATCGCACTTGGTGCTTTAGGAACACTTTCACAATACTTTATGACAAAAGCATATGGTGAGACAAAGGCCGGAATAGTTGGAGCTGTAAGTTACACAAACATCGTTTTTGCTATTTTAGTAGGATTACTCTTAGGTGACTCTCTGCCAAATATAACAACCTCGTTTGGAATAGCACTTATTGTGATTGCTGGGATTATGGTGGCTAGGGCTAAATAAAAACTTACTTATCTAAATAATTTAAAAAAAATAATCATTTATAAAGAAGTTATATATTGATTTCACCTCAGTAGAGACTGTGAAATAACTACTGTTTCCAGTCTCATGTGTACAGACACATTTAATCAAGCAATTTAAGATCAATTTTTTAGTACAATTACATCAAATAAAATCCTATATTTAGGCTTTGGGTTGTAAAAACTACTTTTTAAGCAGCTTTCATTCTGCCTATTTTAACTCCGCTGTTGACAATCAGTTCCATAAAAGAATAGATAGCTCAATATATAGTTATCCGCTCACTGTGTGACCGGATAACAAGTGGGAGGAGCAAGCAACCATTGCAAAACCTAAAGGTTTTCCAACGGCAGTTACTCACCCGCGCCCCCGTTGAATCTTTTATTATATGTAGTTCACTTTTTTAGAATCTACTTTATGCTTAGATTTAAAAGCAGAAAAACTATAATTTTAAGATAAAAATCATCCTATTAAAGACTATAAAATAAATTGTAGTTATTTTATAGTCTTAGTAGAGGTGTAACGAGAAAAGTTGATTATTCTTATCTATATTGAATTTTCCATATTCCACAAGCTATTGTTGCTAATTTTGCTTGTCTAGTCTTAAGAGCACTTATATTCCATTCTGAAGCTGCAATTCTATTTGTAATAGAATATTTACTTGTAGCATATACCTTTTGCTTTATACTAAAAATTTTATCTGCTATATCTCTGTTTTTGTTTGCTTCAAGTATAGTAAAGTTACCTATTTTATAAACATTTCTGATATGTTCATCTTCTGAAAAAATCGTTTCCCACTCTTCTGTTAAATTTTCGGGTAGAATATGTTCTATTGTACCAGCGTCAGATTGATAATTATATTTAGCTCCATTTTCTATCTGACCCTCAATTTTGTAAAGAGTATACCTTGCTTGTCTTTTGTGATTACTGTTGTTTGTATTAAAAGTTTTACCTTCAAATGAATTTTTAAAATCATCATCTGAAATATATAAATCTTTTATACTAAGTAGAATCTCTCCTAAGCTAATTTCACCACCACCATTATTTACTAAAATAGAAGCATTATTGTAAATCTTATCCATTATATTAGTTTGATGTCTTCCAATAACATTATATCGGTATGAAATAGTCACGATTGCTTTTAGAAGCTTATTAAAAGAACTTGGGTCTAAATATTTATGTGAAACCATTAATAGCGATTTATTTTGTGTTACGCCAAATAGATTTAGTGCATCAATTGATTCAATTAAATCGTTATCTCCCTTCCAATAATCATCATTAGGATTTCCAAGTGCAACATAAATATATGCAGATTCTTCTAAATTATCTAAAAGTAGAAAGACTTGTTCATCTTTTTGAACATTTGTTTTTATGGCTTTAAATAATGAACCCTTATTAATCAATTTCATTTTACTATTTAAATAATGTCTTAAAAAAACTGGAAAGTTTTTTAATCCAATTATGTCAATAATTTTTTTCCATTGTTTTTTAACTTGTTCTAAATCAGATGAACTTTTTGCAACTAATGAAAAAAGGTAGTTTTTTAAAAGATCTGTTGAAGTCAACTCAACTCCTCGTGAATTTAAGGTTTCAAACACAGTATATGCATTTAGTTCATCTTCTACAGTAATTTGAATAAACAGTAAATTTTTCCCTACTTTGTTTTTTAAGAATGAAGCTAGTTCACTTCCTTGATTTAAACTTTTAAAAAGTTTATTTATTTTAGATGTAAAAAATTCATAAGCTTTCCAAAGTAATTTTTCAGAATCTAGTAATTTTTTGATATTTATAGGTTTACTAAACGTCAATAGTCTACGTTGATAAAAGCTATCATTGTTTTCATTTAAAAAAAGTTTACTTGAATATGTTAATGAAACAGAATCTTTTTGTCCTATATAATCTTTCATTAGTAAATCAACTCGTTCAGTGTTTTCTTCTTTTTCAATATCACTCAATGCTAATTCTTTTAATTTTGAAATAACTGCCAAACTTATAATACTTAAAGTTGTAAATCTTTGTTGACCATCTATTATTTGATAATTTGAATCACCTTTATTTAATAAAACTATTGAACCCATATAATGTGATTCATTATTTTCATTTATTGTTAATATATCATTCCATAAATCTTCCCAGTTATCTTCGTCCCAAGAATAATCTCTTTGGAAATCTGGTACTTTATATATTTTATCATTTCCTATAATATCGTTAAATGATAATGTTTTAGTATCTAATAAATTTGATGTTTTCATTATTTAAATCCTTTCTATCTTATAATTTGTATTCTAGCATTTTTTATCAAAAAACAAATATTTAATTTTTGGTTTTTATGCTGGAATATCGTTTGATATCAACATATTAAATAATCATTAAAATTCTAGAAGAACTTAGTTGTCATTAAGTAAATAAATTTAGATTAATACCATTATGATATAATCTCTCTTTATTTTTAAGAGGTATATATATGGTATTACTTACTGGACCTTGTGTCATTGAGAGCGAAGAAAATATTTTTAAAATTGCTAAAGCTTTAGAGTCTTACAGTCAAGATGAGTCTATAGATTTTTATTTTAAAGCTAGTTTTGACAAAGCAAACAGAACATCCCTAGAGAGCTTTCGTGGGCTTGGGATGGAAGAGGGTCTTAGAATCCTTCAAAAAGTCAAGGATGATTTTGGTTATAAAATCGTTACAGACGTACATGAATCAATTCAAGTTCCAACTGTTGCAGAAGTAGCAGACATGTTACAAATCCCCGCATTTTTATGTCGTCAAACAGACCTGCTTGTAGCTTGTGCAAAAACAAACGCTAAGATTAATATCAAAAAAGGGCAGTTTTTAAGCGGAGATGCGATGATTTATCCAGTTCTCAAAGTTCTTCAAACTAGAGGCTGTTTAGAAGCTACATATGAAAACTCTCTAAAACACGGAGTATATCTTTGTGAGAGAGGAAACTCTTTTGGCTATGGAAATATGGTTGTAGACATGAGAAACCTAGTAACCATGAGAGAGTTTGCACCTGTTATTTTTGATGCAACTCACTCTGTTCAGATGCCAACAGCCGTAGGTGGTAAAACAGGCGGAGATAGTTCAATGGTTCCATATCTAGCATCTGGTGCAGCGGCAGTCGGAGTTGATGGTTTTTTTATGGAGACGCACTTTGACCCAAGCGTAGCACTAAGTGATGGTCCAAACATGATTAAACTAGATGAGCTAGAAGCTCTAATAAACAAAATTAAAAAAATTCAGGAGATATAAACATGAAATTAGTTGAGGGTAAATTAAAAGTAATAAACGGCAAAAAAATTGCAATCGTTAGCACAAGATGGAATCACTTTATTGTTGATAGATTGGTTGAGGGTGCAAAAGATGCATTTATGCGTCATGGTGGAGATGAAGAGGAGCTTACACATGTTTTAATTCCTGGAGCATTTGAGCTTCCTATGATTATTGATCAACTTTTAGCATCTGGCAAGTACGATGCAGTTTGTGCTTTAGGTGCAGTAATTCGTGGAGCAACTCCTCACTTTGATTATGTTTCTGCTGAAGCAACTAAGGGAATCGCAACAATGAGCCTTAAGTACCAAAAACCAGTTTCATTTGGTCTGCTTACTACTGATACTATCGAGCAAGCTATTGAGAGAGCCGGTACAAAGGCTGGTAATAAAGGTTTTGAAGCAATGACTACTGTTATTGAAATGTTAGACCTATATGAGAATATCTAATGGCTACTAGACATCACGCAAGAATGGCAGTTGTTAGTCTGCTGTACGCTTATGACTTAGGTAATGGAAATATTGCTGAACATACAGATGAAATCTTAGAAGAAAAGAAAATCCGTAACAAACAAAAAGATTTTGCATTAGCTCTTTTTGATGGTGTTATGAAAAATCTTGAGGCTTGTGACAAAGCAATCATTGAACACCTCAAAGAGTGGGATTTTGAAAGACTTGGAAGTATTGAGAGAGCTACTCTTAGACTTGCAACTTTTGAGATTCTTTTTGGTGAGCTTGATTCTGCTGTTGTTATAAATGAAGCTGTTGAGATTACAAAAGCATTTGGAACTGAGCAGTCCCCTAAGTTTATTAATGGTGTTCTTGACGCTATTTCAAAAGATAAGCCTGAATAATTTATGAACAAAATTGCCTTTTTTATCATACTATTATCTTCGTTAGTGTTTGGCGCTAATGAATGTATAGTCTGCCATAAAGGTATTGAAGATATTAGAGATAGAGACTCTGGTATGATGAAAGAAATCTTAAAAGTAGCCGAGAAAGCTGGACATAAAGGCAATGATTGTATTGTCTGTCACGGTGGAAATCCTTACAACAAGAGTGTAGAGTATGCCCACAAAGGTACTGTAAAGTATTTCAAAACAAATAAGGGTCCCAAGAACTACTACCCGGCACCTGGAAGTTCATGGATAAATGAACATACATGTGGTATGTGTCACCCAAATCAAGTGAGTGCTCAGATGAACTCACTTATGATGACAGAACAAGGCAAGATTCAAGGGGCTATGTGGAGTTTTGGTGCAAAAGAGGGTTATCAGCACACTGCTGGAACTTACGACACCAAAAATCCAGATGATCCAGATAAACGCCTTGGAACTGATATATATAAAAAGTACATGGCTAAGCTTGCAACAATGGAACCACAGGCTTTTCCAGAGGAGATGCATGAACTCCCAGATGCACCTACAGTAGAAGAAGTTCATAAAGACCCATCTTTAGCTGTTTTTACTTACCTTCGTCAAGAGTGTTTGAGATGTCATACGGGAAGTAAAGGCAGGCAAAAAAGAGGCGATTATAGAGGACTAGGCTGTTCATCTTGTCATATCCCCTACTCAAATGAGGGTTACTACGAAGGTGGAGATAAAAAGACTTCTAAAAAACGAGGGCATCTGCTAACTCACCAGATTCAAAGTTCCAGAAAAGTAAAAGTAAGTGTTAACGACATTAACTACTCTGGTGTTCCTGTTGAGACATGTTCAACTTGTCACAATCGTGGAAAACGCATCGGCGTATCTTACCAAGGTCTAATGGAGACTGAGTATCAGTCAACATTTGATAGTGAAGGAAATGCTCAACCAGAACTTCATACAAAACGCTACCTTCATATGAAAGAGGATATTCACTATCAAAAAGGGATGTTGTGTCAGGATTGTCACACTTCAAACGATCTTCATGGAGATGGCTTTTTGGGTGGTGCAAATCTAGCAGCTGTTGAGATAGAGTGTCAAGATTGCCACGGTACAACTAAAAAATACCCTTGGGAACTCCCTATCGGTTATTCAGATGAGTTTAACACAACTGCGGCGACAGGTGAGGCTAGAGGTGTAGCATCTAGCGTAGCAGAGTATCTAAAGCAGGGTTATGTTCCTGAGCCAGAAGATGGTTATATTTTAACTGCTCGTGGAAATCCACTTCCAAAAGCGGTTAAAAAAGGTAACAAGATTATTATGCATCTGGCATCTGGAAAAGATATAGAGCTAAAACCTCTTAAACTTTTAAAAGAGACCAATGCACTCTCGAAAAAAGCACTTATTGCTATGGATGTAATAGATGTTCATACGACTAAAATGGAGTGTTATACTTGTCATGCAACTTGGGCACCACAATGCTATGGATGCCATGTAAAAATCGACTACTCTGAGGGTAAGCAAAATCCCGACTTTGTAAAAGCTTCTCATGACCAAGATATTCATGGAACAACAGGCGGAATGAGAGATTTGAAGAAGTATTTGGTTCCTGGAAAAGTGACAGAGACTAGAAGTTACTTAAGATGGGAAGATCCTGCATTAGCTCAAAACGGCGAAGGTAGAGTATCCCCAGTTGTTCCTGGATGCCAAACTACCATAACTGTTATCGGTAAAGATGGAAAAGCTCTTCTTCAAAACCACATCTTTAAAATTCCAAATGTTGAAGGGGCAGGTGAAGAGGGGCAAAATGCTATAGATATGGCACCTATTCAGCCTCATACAATTCAAAAAGAGTCAAGAAGTTGTGAGTCTTGTCATGCATCTGATAAAGCTCTTGGGCTTGGAATTAGCGGTGGAAGACTAAACGCTGATCCAAGCAAAACTACCATCATAGACCTGATGAGTCCAGATAGAAAGATACTGCCTAAGAAAACTGATGAGCAGATTCCTGCAATATCAAACTTAAAACATGATTACTCTCAGTTTATAGATGAAAATGGAACACAGCTTATGACTGTTGGGCATCATTGGACACTTTCAGGTCCATTAAGTGAAGCTCAAAGAGACAAGCTAGACCGTCGTGGTGTCTGTATCTCATGCCACCAAGATATACCAGAGGGAAATTTGGCTATTTCTGCTATAACACATATAGCAGAGATGGCAGAGATAGAGATAGATAACAAAGTACACTCTAGCATACTAAACAAACTCTTAAATTTTGGAGCTTGGATTCAAGTGATAGGCGGACTTTTTGGTTCACTGCTTATAATGTTTGGTATATATATATTCTTTTTTAAAAAAGAGCCAAAAAATCCAAGAAATGAAGGATGGAAATAATTATTTATGAAAAGATTAACTAAAGAAGAAGCATTAGATCTAATCAAAAATGCTGATTTAAAAGAACTGGGACGTATGGCATCTGCTCGTAAAAAAGAGCTTCATCCAAAGGGAATAACTACTTTTGTTGTAGATAGAAATATAAACTATACAAATATTTGCTGGGTTGACTGTAAGTTTTGTGCATTTTACAGACATGAAAAAGATGCGGATGCTTATGTTCTTACATTTGATGAGATAGATGAAAAGATAGATGAGCTTTTAGAAATAGGCGGAACTCAGATACTTTTTCAAGGTGGAGTGCATCCAAAACTAAAGATAGAGTGGTACGAAGATTTAGTTGAGCATATTCATACTAAATATCCAGAGATTACTATTCATGGTTTTTCATCTATTGAGATAGACTTTATAGCTAAGGTTTCTCGCATCAGTGTTGAAGAAGTTTTAGAGAGACTAAAAGTTAAAGGTCTTGCATCTATACCTGGTGCTGGCGCTGAGATACTTAGTGATGAAGTTCGTGATATAATCGCACCTAAAAAAATTGACTCTGAAGTTTGGATAGACATTCATAGAAAAGCTCATAAACTTGACATCATGTCAACAGCAACAATGATGTACGGAACAGTTGAGCGTGATGAAGATATAATTGATCACTTTGAAATGGTAAGAAAACTTCAAGATGAGACGGGTGGATTTAGAGCTTTTATTATGTGGAGCTTTCAGGGGCAAAATACTGAGCTTTTAAGACTCATCCCAGATATGGATAAACCATCATCAAATCGTTACTTGAGACTTTTAGCGGTTGCTCGACTCTACCTTGATAATGTGCCAAACATCCAGAGTTCATGGGTTACACAAGGTGCTTACATCGGTCAGATGGCTCTTCGATTTGGAGCAAATGACTTAGGCTCTACGATGATGGAAGAGAATGTTGTAAGCAGTGCGGGTGCAGCTTACTCTATGGCAAAAGAAGAGATGGTTGAGCTTATAAAAGATATAGGCGAGATTCCAGCTGTGAGAAATACAGCGTATGAGACTTTAAAGAAGTTTGCTTAATCAAAAATCGCTTTAGGGCGAAGCTTTAGTGATAGGAGAATATAATAGAGATGATGAAACTTTTACTAACTTTACTAATAACAGGACAAATAATAATGGCAGCAACTATAGAATATATTGAAACAAACGGGTTGAGAGTACCTTTGATTTTTGAAGAAGATAAAAGACTTCCACTTGTAACTATGCAGTTTGTTTTTCAAAATAGCGGTAGTATAACTGATACTAAAAAACCGGGACTTGCTAAGTTTAGTGCAAGAGTTATGAGCGAGGGAACTAAAAAACTTGGCTCATCTGCTTTTGCTGAGTCTTTAGAGAGTAAAGCAATTCATATATCTTCATCAACTGGCAAAGAGACTTTTGTTATGGAAGTAGGTTGTTTAAAAGAGGAGTTCTTAGAAGGAGTAAAAAAACTTGCTTCTCTTTTAAAAGACCCTAACTTTTCTGAAGAAGCTATAAGTAAAGTAAAAACTACAACTATGGGAGCACTAAGTTCAAAAGCAAATGATTTTGATTATGTTGCATCTAATGAGTTGAAGGCCGTTTTATTTAAAGGGACTCCACTAGCAAACCCTGCATCTGGAACACTTGATAGTGTTAAAAGCATAGAACTAGAAGATGTAAAAGCTTTTGTAAAAGAGCATCTAGTTAGTTCAAGACTTATAGTAGTAGTTGGTGGTGATGTAGATATAAACGATGTAAAAGTTGAGGTAGTAAAAATTATTCAGGCTATGCCAAAAGGTAAATTAACTCCTTTGTCTCACTATAATGTTTCTAAAAAAGCTTCAGAGTCTGTTTTAAAAAAAGATACTCAACAAGCATATGTATATTTTGGTTCACCATACAACGTTAACCATGATTCTGATGATTACTACAAAGCTAGAGTTGCTACATATATTTTAGGAACAGGTGGTTTTGGTTCACGTCTTATGGAAGAAATAAGAGTCAAAAAGGGCTTGGCTTACTCAGCTTATGCAAGAGTTAGTGTTAGTAAATCCAGCAGTTATATGACAGGTTACTTACAAACAAAACTAGACTCTCTTGAAGATGCTCAAAAGACTGTTAAAGAAGTTATTGCAGAGTTTGTTAAAAATGGTGTAACAAAAGATGAGTTAGAGCAGACTAAAAAGTTTTTGCTTGGAAGTGAACCTCTAAGAGTTGAGACTATGAGTCAAAGACTAAATCGTACTTTTATGGACTTTTATAAAGGTCAAGAGTTAGGTCACTCTGTAAAAGAGTTGGAGCTAATTAAAGAGTTAAAACTAAAAGATTTAAATGAGTTTATCAAAAGTCATAAAGAGATATTAGAGATGAGTTTTGCAATAGTTACTAAATAAAGTTTAGTATTTATTGCAATTTGCAATATTTTTATATGAGATTCACAAAAAGAGGTAGTATTAGTAACTCAAGGAAATGAAATGAACCTCACTAAAGATATGCAAGCGAAGTTTAAAAAGCTAGGTGTTAACTCTTGGTGTGAACTCGCCCTAAACATTCCTCACTCTTACGAAGACCTGACTCTTCACTCTACTATTCAAATGGGGAAACCACAACTTATAGATGCAACTGTAGAATCCGTCTTTCGTGCCCCAAATACAATCCAGATAACTTTTTATGCACACAATCTAGGTCACACAATAAGCGGGGTTTTATTTCGTCCAAAGCCATATATGATGCATCAATTTAAAGTCGGAGATAGAGACTACTTTTATGGTGTTATTGATTGTAAAACTGGAAATTGCAGTATGACAATGCCTAGAAAAACGACAAGTGTCGGTGCTATCACTCCAAAGTACAAATCAGCCTTGAGAGCTGACGTAATGCTTCGCCTGATACAAAACAACTTGATACTGAAAAATTTACTCTCAGAGGGCTTAAAAGAAGAAATAGCGCTAGAAGTTTTAAAGCTTCACTTTCCAAAGAATCTAATAAACCTAAAAGAGCTAGATACTAAAACAATAGATGCTCTTAAGTATTTAGAGCTATTCAGTTATATGAAACAATTATCTGCAAAAAGAAGATACTTTGAGCCAATAGTAAAAGTAGATGCCAGCTATGAAGCTTGGGCTTCTTCACTTCCTTTTAAACTTACAAACGAACAGATAGATGCGATAGAAGATATTAGAGTTGACTTTAACAAAGACGCGGCTTCTAAACGTATGGTAGTAGGCGATGTTGGAAGCGGTAAAACTATGGTTATTTTAGCTAGTGCATATATGATGTTACCACATCGCTCGATACTGATGGCTCCAACTACGATACTTGCAAATCAGCTTTTTGAAGAAGCACAAAAGTTTTTACCAGATGCAAAGAGTGTTTTAGTGACCAATAAATCCAAAAAGATTGATTTAGATGAGTTTGATTTTATTATCGGTACTCATGCACTGCTTTATAGAGAACTTCCAGATGCTGGACTTGTTATGGTAGATGAGCAGCACAGGTTTGGAACAGTTCAAAGAAATATGCTGGAGAAGTTAGTCAGCAGTGGAAAAAAGAAGCCCCATTTCTTACAGTTTAGCGCCACTCCTATTCCAAGAACTCAAGCCATGATAGAAACTGCTCATATAGATGTTAGTCTGATAACTTCTACACCATTTACTAAAGATATAACAAGTAAAGTAATACATAAAAGTGATTTCAAAGAATTACTAGAACATATAGAGTCTGAGATAAGTAAAAACAATCAAGTTCTTTTAGTCTATCCTTTGGTTGAACAGAGTGAATTTTTAGAGTATCAGAGTATTGATGAGGCTCGAGGATATTGGGAGAAGAGCTTTAAAAATGTTTATGTGACTCACGGAAAAGACAAGCAAAAAGAAGAGGTTTTACTAGAGTTTAGAGAAAAGGGAAGCTTACTTATTGCTACAACAGTTGTAGAAGTTGGTATATCTCTCCCAAGACTTACTACAGTTGTGATAGTGGGAGCTGAGAGATTAGGGCTTTCAACTCTGCATCAACTAAGAGGCAGGGTGAGTAGAACAGGACTAAAAGGCTACTGTTATCTCTATACAAATCAAAGTTCATCTGAGAGGCTTGATAGATTTGTAGATACAATAAGTGGTTTTGATATTGCAAATTTGGATTTGAAGTTTAGAAAGAGTGGTGATTTACTTAAGGGAAGTTCACAGAGTGGAAGTCAGTTTAAGTGGGTTGATTTGGCTGAGGATGAAGATATAGTTGCAGAAGTAAAGAAGTCTTTACTTCTGCGTAGTGTTTAGTACAATCCGAATCTACCGTCATTTCTTTTGTAAAGAACACGAGTTTTGTCTTCGTTGTCTAAGAAAATTTCAAATAGTTTACCACTATCTTTTATATCGTTTAAAACATCTTCAACTTCACGAGGTTTGTAAAGATCAAGTTCAACTGGAACAATTTCATCTTCGTTAGCTTGTGCTTCTTCTTTAACATTTACATTTTCTGACTTAATCTCGTTAAGACCGACTTTACGATGTCCAACATCTTTGTCATGCATACGACGTAGGGCTTTTTGAGCACGAGATATAGCTAAGTCAATAGCAGCGTATAAATCACCATCATTTTGCTTGATGATTACAGAGTTTTTGTGAGCAAGGTTTATAACGAACTCAACAACTGAGTGCTCTTTACCTTTTTTTGTTTGAGTAGAAGCTACAACATTTACAGAAATAATATCCATATTGTATTTAGTAAGCGTCTCAATAGATGTATTCATATGAGCTTTAATTGGCTCAGTAAGTTCTAACTGTCTTCCTGTAAGAGAAATATTCATAATTTGACCTTTTATATTGTTAGTTCACAAAAGGAATTAAGTTCCTTTTGTTTCGCTTGGGCCGCATGGGCCACTAAAGTTAATTAGTTAGTAGATTATAACATTAAAAAGTTTAGATAAATTATAATTTTTGGATGCTTCTTTTAAAATAACGGATAGGTTCAGTTGTTCCTGTTGGATTTGCTGTTATCGCTATATCCATTAAAACACTGCCATCAGAGTTTGGGTGTGTTATGGCTGTGTAATCTGATGTTGAGTTTGTATCACAAGAACTACCACTAAAATAGATATAACTCATTGTAATATTAATATCGTAAGTCTTATTGTATCTGAAGTCTAAATTTGAAAGACTACATGGAGCTTGTTGAGATATTTTAAGCATTGCATATTCAGCTGCACTATGAGAGAGCAAAACTGACTGCTCATAAAGATATAAGTCTGTTGTTCTTTTTGTTGTTTGTGTAGATAGTGATAATGAAAGAGCCATAATAGTAGTAATAACTACCAAAACGACAATAGCCATTATCATTGCTATTGCGCTGCGAAAAGTTTTTTTAGAATTACCCTTCAAATTGTTTCTACTTCCAGTGAACATTTTTCTTAGAAAAACGTTCCTTGCAGTAGATTTGAAGGGCATTAAAAGATAGTTTTTTCTTTGCATATCGAATACTCCTCATCTTTTATTAGTAAGCTTTTAACACAGACTTGAACCTTTATTAGCGACTCTCTTGCTATAAACCTAAAAGAACTTACATTTTCCATAATAATTTGACTCTTTCCATTCGTGTTATATCTTTCACCCTTCCATGGCTGATAATCATACCAAAGCGTTAATGTTCCAGTATTGTTACCGCCCATTGCTGTAGTATTATAATCAGTTATACCAACTGCGTAAGCACTCCACGCCAGTTGATAAAATTCATAAGCAACTACTTGGCTAAAATTATTGTCAGCTCCAGCAGAATTTACAGGTTTAAAAGCCTTTGTTCCATTGCTGTAAATAGGATGAATTGCATTTTCATTATTTACAATACCCTTTTGGGTTATAAATTTATTAGTATCTGCATCCCATCCCCAGTTAGAATCTAAAGAATCTGGGTTTACAAAATATATAGCTGTATCATTAATATCACTATTTGTATTTGATAAAACATTTATTAGAGAGTTTACATTGGCTGTATTAGTTGCTGGAGAAGTGAGTTGCGTAGAGTGAGTTAAGCTAGAGTTCAAATCTATAACTCCGCTCCAGTAAGGATTTATATCCCCTCTAAATCCATCAACATCATAACCTACCCATTCTAAAATGTTTGCTGTAGTATTTGTATAATCTTTTAGTGGAGTAAAAGAATTGTTATCTTCTCTAGCTATAGTAGAAGCTTTGATTCTATGTTGAAGTCTTGTAGCAACAAATTCTACAGCTGTTGCAGAATTTGACTGTAACTCATTATTTATTTTTGAGTTGATAAAACTGCTATATGCCTGAGCTACGAATTCAACGCCGAATTTTGCCAATATTCCCATAATTACTATGACAAATATAAGCTCTAGCATTGTAAATGCTTTTTTAAATCTTTGTTTACTCATCATGGTAAAACCTCGTTTGCATAGGCTACTTCACCAATATTTGCACTATATGTTCTAAGTAGAGTTACTGTCTCATTATTATCATTTTGCACAGTTACGGTAATCTCTTTTAAGTCAATGTTATTTGCTTCTAGCCCAAAATCTATACAGTTAGCACTATCACAGTTTTCTACATCTAGTATGCTATTGTAATTTTGTTTATATCCTTCGCTACTTGTACTATCACCAATATATATTGTAGAAGAAGGATGTTTGGAAGCTTCTAAAGCGTATAAATAATCTGTTCCTGTATAACGAGCTGTAAGGTTGTTATTTATACATCTTCTATTGACATGTCCAGTTTTTTTGATAATCTCAACTCCTCTTACAGTTATTCCCGTAGGAATACAAGTGGCAGTGAGATTTAAAACTCTAGATAAGTCATTTTCTGCAGTACTGCTATCATTGGCATCTATTAATGAATTTTCATCCCAAACGTAAGTAGTAGCTAAATTTATTTCTGCAACAGATGCAAAGATTGCTTCTTGAACAAGATTTTTTTCCATGGCCGAAGATGTTACTTGTGTCATCATAGGTAGAGACATAATAGAGATAGCAATAATAACAATAGCAAAAATCAACTCTATCATTGTAAAGGCAAATCTTTGAGATGTATGTGAAGTTTTTACCACATTGTTCTCCTATTTACTCTTCTTACTTTTTGGGTTTGTGTTGTTGTATTTGTCTCATATTGACCAGTCCATGTTGTCTCAGGTTGAAAAATTACTATGTGTTTGTTCGTTATTGCTACAGCATTGTCTTCATCATAAATAATCCAGTTTGAAACAGTGCTTTGCATAGTTGCTTCATAAGGCAGACCTTTAGTTCCATTATAACTATGAACAGAATCTTTAGTGTAGCCATTAGTCATAGTGTGTATGGTTGGTACAGTTACAGTTACAGAAGCAGTCAGTTCATTTGTCGCTGTTAGATTTCCATCATCACTCTCAACATGGTTTAGATTCACATACCATCTACTATCTACTTTTTGGATATATCTTCCAGCTAAATCTGGAAGAAGAGTTCTGTCACAAGTATTCCCACTTGTATTTCCATAACAATAAGCTTCATAATATATAAGTACATCAGGCTCACCATTAGCACCGGAAAGGCATGGGTAACTACCACAGACTATTCTTGTTTTTCTAGCGGCAGTTCTACCAAAATAGTGAGTTATATTTTGTCCATTTAATCCATTTATGGATATGTCACTTTTAGCTGTTTTATTTGTTAATAAACCAGCATTAATAAAAGTTCTTGGATCATAAACAGTAACTTTTGAATAGTTTATATTTTCAGGATTAGCAACTACACTTTGATTTCTATCAAAATTAAGGTTCATAATACTGCTTAAGACACCATTTGTAGTTTTTGCAAAAAAAGTATTTGGTGTAGTTATATTTGCATCTTGAGTTGTTACATTAGGTATTAGTCCGCTAACACTACCCGTAGTATTTCTATCACTTAGTACATATCTGTAGTCAAGTTGTGTATTTAAAGGAGCAGATTTACTAATGTTAATATCTAAAGGTTTAGCAAAGCATCCAGTGACAAAATTAGTTAAAGAAGAGCCACTATAACCTTGAGGAGTGATAATACTATTGACCTGAACAGACATGTTTATATCATCTGCATTGTTTATGTTCGCCATATATACAAAATTTGAAAAATCATCCGTTGTATTAATATCTCTATTGCTCAAGCCTAGAGTAATTTCACTATTGATATTAAATTTGTATGGATGAAAAGTAATGTCATAATCATTATAAACTAAGGAAGCTTCGTTATTTGTGTGGGTTGAGTTTATATTACAACCGTTGAGTATAGATGAATTTACATTTTGTGTTGTACTTCCTGGTATACAATCTAGCCCAGATAAAAAGTATAAACCGGTATGATGACTCATATATGTAGCATCACTATCAACTGCAGTCCAAGTTGTATCAGCTATGTTTAGTCTATACTCTCCAACTTGATTTACTGAACTATTTATTTCAACAGAACCATTCAAAAATCTTATGTCTACCGGCTTATTTGTATCATCATTACAAAAACTATTCGCATTAGTTGTAGTAATAGTTCTTGGTTCCCATGTATATTCAGAAGTATCATTAGGAGTTGAGGTATTAAATGATTTTGTATAACCTTGAGATGATATATTGTTTAAGTGGTTTGTAGCATTAATTTCAAGATTGTATTTATAGTCTGCAGCTATATTTATAACACTAGAAGTGGCACCAGTTATACCGGAGAAGTTGGTTGTTAATCTTTCTTGTGGTGTGAGCGGGTTTATTGAATCTGTTTGGTTTTGATCATCAACATGCATCAAAAATGCTTCAGGTCTTATAGCAAAATTGTCTCTTGAGCATATAAGTTTAGTATTGAAACCATATATACACTCCATACATGCTTGTAAATGTGCTGCAGATATAAAATTACCGGAATTACCACATGCTTGTGCAGCCTGAGTTGCAATACCATTATTATTTGCATTAAGAGGATATATTACAGGTTGTGCACATGCTCCTACTACTTGGACAATTTCAGCAAAATTTAGTATTTTGTACTCACCGTTTAACTCTTCTACTTTTACTAAATCTTCATTATTGTCATTTGAAACATTATAAGATATTCTAAATGCTGCATTTTGTTTTGCTACACTGTAAAATTCCGCACTAGAAGAGAGCGTATTGTTTAATCCTATTCCAGCAGTTAAAGCAGTTTGGTCAAACATAGTGGATGTAGAGTTATTGTTAAACATTACCCAGATTTTTTCACTGATTGAACTTGCCTGTTCTTGACATGAAGCATTTGTATCATGAAAAGCAGATGCATCGATCATTTCTATAGCAACTATTGTTGAAGCAGGGTTTAGGGTATCTGTATTATTAACATCTAGTGAGATAACTTTAAAATTTCCTTCTCTGGAAGTAACTTGAGTAGGAAGATTATAATATGGACTACTACCACCACTGTCTAAATCATAATAGTTGTTGTGAACTACGTTAAAAATCCCATTAGCTGGTGCATAGCTAAAATTTCCACTAGAACACATATCTATATTTGCCCCGATAGTTAGAGTATAAGGAATTGTTGTGTTAGCATCGATAACTAAATTATAAGTTGCTTCTACTGCTATTGGCATATCTAATGTTGACTGTTTTGGGTCTAAACTATAGTAAACATAAAAATGATCATTTGCTCCCATTTCACCAACATATATTCCCCTTATATAATCCCCATTTACATCTGTACTAACATTTAAATCAATAGAATCAACTAGATTTATCGGGGTTATATTACCAATTTTTGCCAATTTTGTAGAATCAGTAATATAAGTAGCCTGAGTTGTATTTATGTCAGTAATGTTAACCGTCATATCAGTTACTGAGATATCAGAATCAACGAGATTTCTAATAAATAGTTTCATCTCTATATCTTCACCTGTAATTACATCACCGATTAGTTCAGGGTCCTTAGAAGAATTGTTCTCTTCTGTAAAATATATTCCTTGTTGCTTGTACGCATAATCATAACAAAATTGTGGTTCATATAGCTCAGTAGAAAAAGCTATGACCTGTGGAAAAATCTGGTCAGCAGAACCACCAAGTTGTTTGACTCCAAAGTTGATAGTTGTGCTTGTTTGTCCGTTAGCCATGCTAGAAGATACATCAAATATATCTAAATCTACACCATTTCTGAATGTCTTAGTTGACATAGCAGTTCCTAAATTTGTATAAGAACTGTTAAATTGAGCACCTATAGGATTTAAAGCATTAGAAATGGTGTCATAACTAAACGTGTTAGGATTGTATATTTCTAATACATCACCATCTATTCCGTAATCGGCTTCTCCTCCGAATATTAAAAGTTTACTATTTATAGTACCACTTTTTGGAGTTAAAAAATCACTTATGTTAATACTTACCAGTAAAGGGTCAATAGTCTCCCAAATAGCAAAGTTCTCATACCCATCATAAATAGAAACAGTTTTTAATTTTTCTTCAGGATGAGCTAATGCAGTTTCTTGATCAAGACTATAAACTACTATTAAACTCCATCCTCCATAATAACCCATAACAAGATTAGTGACTGGCCATAAACCATCAGGATTAGGTTCATGATTAAAGTAATATCTATCGGAGAAATCTTTACCTGTGGTAGTAAGTATATGTCCTACAGTAAATGTCTTATTTATATCAGTGTATGTACTTTTTACTAAGTCAGTTACATCTACATAGGCTGAATAGTTCCATCGGTAACTATCATCATCTTTAAAAGCATAATGATATGCCTTACTTGTTGTATCTTTTGTTGTTAAGTTGGCAGTTAGAGAATGATAGTTTCCATCAGGTGTTTTAAGTGTGACTTGGTTCCAGCCTATGACAGCAGCATCAACTTGAGTGGTTGTTAGACCGACACCTAAATTCTCGTGTAAACCACCCTGCCAAAAAAGACCAGCAAATGAGATGTGTTTAGCTTCTACATAAGATGGTAAATCTAAAGAGGCTTCTGAGGAGTTGCGCTTTCTCGGATCAGTGTGAGTATTAAATGTGGTATCGCTAAGAGTGTAATCTGAAGTAATAAAAGCATTATAAGTACTATTAACGGTAGTTGTTAAAATTGAGTCACCAGTTGCATTCATATCTCCTCTAAGACTACTTCCTAGACCTCCATATAGAAGTGTAAATGTAGCATCTAGGTCTAGCTCTACCGAAGAATTAGCAGGTGCATCTGTACCATAGTTATCAGTCCATGAAAATAGTGAAGTTGACATAAAAAATAACACTAAAAACAGCAGCGGGAGATAAAAAGCTTTCTTAAAAGTTTTCATAACAGACTCCTTGTTTAAAAATAAAAAAGTGCACACAAAAAAAGGGCTCATGTAGCAATTTATATTTATATTGCATTTATTATACAGCTTTATTTCAAAAAAAATATGCAAACGGTGAAACTATCTTAAGTGTGATAAGTTATTTTAAGGAAAGTATTATAATTATTAACTTATATAGCCCAATATAAAGGGCTAGAGTGGTATTCTTATATGTTATTTATTTAAAAAAGTTGAAATCTTTTCTGCTACACCATATTTTGTTGATTCTGCTAGAATTACCTGAACGGCTCTATTCTTGTCAGTATTGAAGATTAATGGACCTACGAAGTTTACGACAGAACTCTCTATTGGAGTCTGAATAAGAACGATATTTAAAATTAAAAGGTTTGATTTTTCATCTATTTCCATTATCTCTTTTACATTGTTTGGAATTTCAAAGTCATATTCTCTTAATATAAAAGGGTCTATAAGAGTAAAAGATATTTGATTATCTTCACATGAAACCATTTTCATAAAAACATCATCAATCTTCTCTAATTCTACCTGTTTTATGCTCTCAAAACCTAAAAGAGGCACACTTATATCAAATTTCATAAAAAACCTTTTGCAAAAATATTTATTAATTATAGCACTTAAAGCATAAAATGTACCATTCTTATCTTAATAGTTTAACCTATGTTATATATCTTTTGGGTAGAATATCAACTTATTTATTTATAGGGATATTATTTGATAAAATTTAAAAATAGTTTTTTATTAACAGCATTGACAGCTATACTTTTCTTTAGTGGTTGTGCTAAAGATGTTGAGGAATATAATAAACCTGCTGTTTATTGGTATGGTAAGCTAGTTAAAAATATTTCTCGTGGAGATTTAGAAAAAGCTGATAACTATTACAGCTCTTTGCAGGGAGAACATATTGGTTCTCCTCTTCTGCCAGAAGCAACAATGATTTTGGCTATTGCACATATGTCTAATGAGGAGTATCTTCTAAGTGAGCATTTTTTAAATGAGTACATAAAAAGATATGCAACAGCAAACGAAAAAGAAGATGCAGAGTTCTTAAAGATAAAATCTAAGTATCGAGCTCTACCAAATCCAAGACGTGATCAAGCCCTTATTGGAGAGGCTATTGAAGAGGCTCAAAAATTTAAGAACAACTATCCTAATTCCATGTACTATGATGTCGTAGAGACTATGCAAACACGGTTATATTTGGCAGAAGCTGCTTTAAATGAGACTATTGCAGATCTTTATGTTAGACTTGACAAACCAAAAAGTGCAGAGTACTATAGAAACATTAAGCCACAACCATGGATAAAATGGGATGAGATTGACAGAGCAAACACAGCTTGGTATCGTGCATGGTTTGAAGGTGATGGAACACAAAGTTGGTATGCTTTTATGGTTCCAGATACAAGAAGTGTAGTATCTAGAAACTCAGTAGTTGATGATAACATTACAACTAAGTAAAGTACAAGATTTAAAAGATAATTTTTTAGAACTTTAATAAACTAGGAAAAAATATGAAATTAAGTAATTATGGTGATTTTCCAGCAGATATACCTGTTATAGCAGAGGATGAACTTTTTTTATATCCTTTTATGATTTCACCACTTTTTTTGAGTGATGAAAACAATATTAACGCAGCAACATTAGCTATGGAAGAGAGTTCTTTAGTTATAGTATGTCCGACTAAACCATCTCGTGATGGAGAGAGAACGTACGATGCATTATATGATGCCGGTGTTATTGGCTCTATTATGAGAAAAGTAGCACTTCCTGATGGACGGGTAAAGGTTCTTTTTCAAGGACTTGCTCGTGCAAAAACACTTTATGAAGTACAAGAAACTCCTCTTATAGCAAATGTAGATATTCTTGAAGCTACAAATACAGAATCTTTGAAGATAGATGCAATACTTGAAGTAGTCCGAGAAAAGGTTAGAACACTCTCAAGTGTAAGTAACTATTTTCCTCCAGATTTACTAAGAACCATAGAAGAAAATCATGACTATAATCGTATTGTAGATTTAATATGTAGTAGTGTAAAACTGAAAAAAGAACAAGCCTATAAACTTTTTATTGAAACAGATACTGAAAAAAGATTTCTATTTTTAATTGATTACCTTATTGAAGAGATAGAAGCAAATAAATTGCAAAAAGAGATTAGAAGTAAAGTTCATACTCATATAGAAAAAGTTAACAAAGAGTACTTTTTAAAAGAACAGCTAAAGCAGATTCAAAATGAGCTAGGAACAGATACATCTCGTGATGAAGAGATAGAAGAGTATCGTAACAAACTAGAAGCCAAAAAAGGTAAAATGGGGGAAGAAGCATATAAAGAAATATCTAAACAGATAGAAAGATTCTCTAGAATGCACCCTGATTCTTCAGATGCATCTATGACTCAGACATATTTGGATTGGAGTTTAGATATTCCTTTTGGTGAAAATGCAAAAAAAGCCCTTAAGATAAAAGATGTTGAGAGACAGTTAAATGAAGATCACTTCTCACTTGAAAAACCAAAAGAGAGAATAGTAGAGTATTTCGCAGTTAAAGAGCTTTTAGAGTTAAGAGGTATGGGCAATGACAGTGCCGGAGCTATTCTTTGTTTCTCAGGACCTCCGGGTGTAGGTAAAACCTCTTTGGCTAACTCTATTGCAGAAGCCCTAAAGAGACCACTTATCAGAATAGCTCTTGGTGGACTTGAAGATGTAAACGAATTAAGAGGACATAGAAGAACTTATGTTGGTGCTATGCCTGGTCGTATTACTCAAGGTTTAATAGACGCTAAAAAGATGAACCCTGTTGTAGTCTTAGATGAGATAGATAAAGTTTCTCGTTCTCAAAGGGGTGATCCAACAGCTGCTCTTTTAGAGATACTAGATCCTGAACAAAACAAAGAGTTTAGAGATTACTATCTTAACTTTGACATAGACCTTAGTAAGGTTATTTTTATAGCTACTGCAAATGATGTTGGCCGTATTCCTACACCTCTTCGCGATAGAATGGAGTTTATTACAATCAGCTCATACACACCGCAAGAGAAATTTGAAATAGCTAAGAGATATTTATTGCCTCAAGAGCTTAAAAAGCATGGTCTTAAAAAGAGTGAAGTAAGCATTTCAAACCCAGCACTAAAAGAGCTTATTCATAGTTATACAAGAGAGGCAGGGGTTAGAAATCTTCGCCGTAGAATCGCAGATATGAGTAGAAAAGTTGCTCGTAAGATACTAGAAAATACTGCTACAGAAAAAGTTTCTATCTCTCTTAAAAATCTAAAAGATTTTTTTGATAAGAGTGTATTTGAGATTGAAAAGACTACAAAAGTTCCAGTTGTAGGTGTTGTTAATGGACTTGCATGGACGGCAGTTGGTGGAGATGTTTTAAAGATTGAGAGCATCAGAATCAAAGGTAAAGGTACTATGCAACTAACAGGTAGTCTTGGTGATGTTATGAAAGAGAGTGCTAGAATCGCTATGAGTGTTGTTAAAACTCTTATAGATTCTAATAAGCTTAAGATTGCACCTGAGAATATTCCTCTTACATTTAAAGAAAAAGAAGACAATGAAAAAGTGGACTCTAGTGAGGTTTACAAGCGTTATGACCTGCATATACACGTTCCAGATGGTGCAACTCCAAAAGATGGTCCAAGTGCCGGTATAGCAATGGTAAGTGTTATCGCATCGATTCTTAGTGGAGAGAAAATTCGCTCTGAGATTGCTATGACTGGTGAGGTTTCTCTGAGTGGTGATGTTCTACCAATCGGTGGATTAAGAGAGAAATTGATTGCTGCGCATAAGGCAGGAATGAGTAAAGTTTTAATTCCGTCAAAGAACTATGAAAGAGATTTAGAAGATATTCCTAAAGAAGTAAAAGAATCACTTGAAATTATTGGTGTAAGCAGAGTTGAAGAGGTATTAAAATATATTTTAGTCAAGGAGTCCTAAGTCTTCCTAGACTAAAACTGTTGATATTTTTTGAATGAGATCTATATTTCTTATTGGTTTCATTAAAAAACCATTAGCTCCAAACTCTAAAGCCTCACTTTTTTTTGTTTCATCAGTTGTAAGAACGATGATAGGGAGCTGACGAAGATTATAATCAGCACGCACAACTTTAAGCATTTCAATCCCACCCATTACTGGCATAATTATGTCAAGTAAGATAAGGTCAATATCATCTCTTAATTTAAGAACATCTATTGCATCTGAACCATTTTGTGCCTCTACAACTTCATTTACTTTCTCATTTTTCATCAACATTGATTTAAGCAGCTTAAGATTTATCATATCATCATCCACTATTAACACTGTTAGGTCTACTTTTGACATATCTTATCCTTAAATAAATTTTCCAAATACTACCTGAAGTAAGTCTTTATTGACTACATTATCAATTAGCTCATCTACATATAAAAAGTCATCAGGGTTTTGCTTAAGTTCAGAATCATTGATGAGTACAAGATAAGAAGTTAACATACTCTCTTTATCTATTTTTTTAATACGATTTGAGAATTTTTCTAACTCAACTCCGATTAGTTCTTTGTCAAAAAGTATGAGTTTATATCTATTATCTTTGCTCAATTCTTCTAGTTCTTCAAAGGTATGAGCTATATCGTAAGTGTAATTGAGTGATTTTAAAAGTTCAACATACAATTTTGACTCAAAGCTACTCTCTTTTGCTAAAAGAATATCTGCTTTATACTTTGATTTTTTAGAAATAACGGGAGTTGATTCAACTTCAATAATAGAATCAGCAAGAAAATGATTTAGTAGGGAAATAATCTCTGAGCGAACTAGAGGTTTAGTAGTATACTCATCTAGACCGGCTTGAAGGAATCTTTCTCTATCTCCTTTTAGAGCATTAGCAGTAAGTGCTAAAATAGGAACATGAGGTTGACCGTAATCCTTTTCATACTCCAAAATCTCAGTAGCTGCTTCTACACCATCAAGAATGGGCATCTGAATATCCATAAAGATTAGATCAAAGTTTCCATCTTTTCTTTTTTGGAAAGCTTCAAGACCATTGTTTGCAATACTTACCCTTAGTCCTAAATCTTCAAGAGTTCTTTTAATTAGTTTTTGATTGATAATATTGTCTTCAGCAACCAAAACATTTGCTTTGAATTTTGTTGCTTCTTCACTGCGCTTTTTGCGGTTTGTTTTTTTAATTTCTTTCTCATTGCAGTTTTTAGCATTGCAGTTTTGCAGTATAAGTTTAACTTTAGAAAGAGTTAGTGGCTCATATATAGTTTTGAAGATATTTAAATTAAGCGAATCTATCTTTTTCATATAATATGATTTAGTTAAAAGAACTAGAGATTGAGGAAGTTTTCCATAGCTTGGGAGTTCATTTTCTTGGCAATAGTCATAATCTGCAAATATTAAGTCATAATTCACTTGTTTTTCTAGAGTCTCTATCTCATTTATATTTTTAAAAGTAGTGTAACTAACGCCATAATACTCTAGGTATTCACGAAGGTAACTCTCTTGTCTTTTTATTTTATGATTGTTTTGTAAAATTAAAGCATTAAGAGAGGAAAAACTTCCTTTGCTACTCTCATTTAGTGTTGCAACGTCTTCAAAATCTATTGTAAAAAAGAATGTTGTTCCAGAACCTATTTCACTATTAAGATCAAGATGACCACCCATCAGCTCAATAAATCTACTCGAAATTGTAAGACCTAGACCGGTACCGCCATATTTACGAGTAATAGATGTATCTGCCTGAGAAAATGCTTCAAAAATTCTAGATTTTTGCTCACTTGTTATACCAATGCCACTATCTTGAACTTCAAATTTGACTCTTATTTTATCTTCTAGGGCACACTCAACCTTTCTTATATCAACATTTATAAAGCCTGAATTACTTGTAAACTTAACAGCATTAGAAAGCAAGTTGATAATGACCTCTTTTATCTTAGTTGGATCACCTTTTAGTGGTTGCTCTAACTTAGGATCTATATAACATCCAAGGTCAATGTGCTTTTCACTCGCACGCACGGCATAAACTTCAACAGCACTTTCAAACTCATTGATTGGATTAAATACAATATTTTCAATCTCAAGTTTATTACTCTCAATTTTAGAGAGATCAAGAATATTGTTAATAATCTCAAGAAGGTTTTCAGAAGATTTTTCAATAATCTCAACAAACTCGTTTTGCTCTTCACCGAGGCTTGTATCTTTAAGAAGTTCAGTAAATCCGACAATACCATTAAGTGGTGTACGGATTTCATGAGACATATTAGCAAGAAACATAGATTTTGCTTCACTTGCTTCTTGAGCAGATGCTTTATCTTTTCTTGTCTGTCCAATAATCTTCTCTAATAAGTCGTATGCGTCATTTATACCACCTGATGAGTGTAAATTAATAATAGTAGTCTCATCTTCATTCTCACTTGTATCTTGGGCAACCCTTTTAAGAACATATTCAAGGTTTTTAATATTTCTAGTCATATCATTAGATAGTAAGTAGCCCGATATTGCAAGAATTAGTGATATAAGCCAAATTGTAAGAGCAATAAGTAGAAACTCAAAAGAGTCACCTTCTACTTCTTTTGCTCTTTTATTTATTTCCTTAAGAAGTAGATCTTGGGCATTTGATATGATATTGATTTTCTTAGAGTACAAGGCAACCCAAATACTTGAGGTAGTATCATATTTTCCACTTTTACTTGCAGAAATAATTGTAGTTCTCTGAAAATTTATGCTTTTTAACAGCTTTATAGCATCTTCATTATGAAATAGCAGGTCTAAATCATTAAGGAGATTCTTATTGTTTAGCATCTTATAATTGATAGCATCTGCTTGTGTAATAATTGAAATCCATTTATGAAGATCTTCTTTTTTTAATTGAGTTGAATGAGAGATTATATATGCTATATATCCCATTTCAACACCACTAAACTCTTTTGCATTGACCATAGCAATATATGCAGAATTAAGCTCCTTAATCTTCTGATCTGCTTGATTGTTTATAATTTGCTCAAGTAGAGAAATAGTTTTTTTTTGTATATCACTATATATATTTGTAAATACATCTTCAAATGCTATTTGTTTATTGTCAACTAGTTTTCTGACATTATGTAATTTAGGTTTATTTTCAGTGTAACCCAAAAAAGATTGTACTTTTGTGTCAACAACTTTTCTTTGCTCTTGTAAAGATTTGAAAGTATATTTTGAAGGTTTAGCAAGGTAAAGCGCAGTTATACTCCTTTCTTTTGCAATATTACCAACTACATCACTTAAATATCTGTTTTGGGATATCTTATCTTGGAGTATTTTTGCTTTTTCGTAATTTTTGTATGAATCATATAAATAGTAACTTGTTAGAGAAAATAGAATAATAATAGGAAATAAATTGATTAGTCTTGAATCTAACCGCATATATTAATCCTTAACCCCTGATATTTGCTGGAATTTAGCGTTAATAGCATCCATAGCATCTTTGGCTTCGTTCGCATCTTGTGTATGAATAATTAATTCTAATTCCTCCTTAAAATCATCTATTCTCATATTATCACTCATTCCTTTTAGTTCAATAGCAGTTCGTTTCCAAGAGGAAGCATCACCTTGTTCTATTGCACTGTTGATTTCACGACAGATATTCTTGCCCTCTATCACAAAGTCATTAAATAGTTTTTCAAAACTCTCTGTGTCTATACCAATTTCAATGGCTACTTCTGCCTTGTTATATGCGCTCAGTGAAGTTTGTGAAACTTCTTGTTCAAACTTTTGAGTAATATTTTCTATGTCATCATCTAGAGTGATTTTATCTAACTCATCGGCTTTGCTAATATCTTCATCTAAGGTTATCTCTTCTATCTTTTGATCTTGGATTTCATCAATAGTTAAGAAGTCATCATCAGCGAGTTCTGGCATTATAATAGTTTCAGGAACTTCAGAATCATCTATTTTTATTTCTTCTATGTCATCTTTAAAACTAAGTATTAAGTCATCGTTTTCGTTAGATACTTCTTTTTCAATACTTTGTTCAACTTCTATAGGAGCTACAGGTTGAGTGGCTTTTTTTGATAGTTTTTCAATGATTATATATAGCATATCTATATTTGTTTTAATCTCTTGAATATCCTCTGAGGTATTTATTGTACTTAATATTTCAAATGCATCTTCAATGCGAAGATTTGCAGCTACACCTTTTAGTTTGTGAGATTGAATTTTTACATTGTCGGTATTGTCGTCATTTAGAGAGTTGTACAAGTCATCTTTAAATTCATTCGCTTGAGAAATGAAATCTTCAATGAACTCTTCTATTAAATCAACAGGAAGACCAAGTTCATTTGAAGCTAAATGTGGATCGTAAACATATTCATTGCCAACATTCAGTGATTGTGTATATAGGGGAGGAAGAGGTTCTTCTTCTTGTGCCTCTTGTATTTCAGGTAATTCTTCTACGCTCTCTTGGATATTATCAATCTCTATAGGTTCATCTTCATAGATATCTTCAACAACTTTAGGATTTTCTTCTAATTGGTCTAGTGTATTAGTTTGAGTTACTTCATATGGATCGTGAGTTACTTCTATAGATTGAGGTGCAATTGTCTTAGTATGTTTATCGTCTTCAAAGTCTAGAGTGTTGAAAATTGCAGCACTCTGTGTAGTGACTTCTGGTGCAGGTTTCTCAAGCACATCTTCAGCAACTTGTTCATTTTCGTTATGAGTTAATGCTCTTAAGTTGACAAGGTTTATAATATAGGCTTTTTGTGATGGGTCATCAACAAGGTAAGCTGTTTTTATATCAAGAGTACATCTAAAATTTTCTTCGTTTGCATGAATGATTACTTTTGAGTCTTCACTTCCTTCTGCGCAAGTAACAAAGTCTATCCAGTGAACATGTTTAAAGTTATGTACGAAACCAGGTGTTTTTACAAATAAATCAGCAAAGTCAGCTGATTCACTTCTTAGTTGAGATAGATTTGAAAATCCTAGAGCATTTAGATCAGATTCGTCAATTCCCACAAACTCTTTTTGATAGTTATAAATTAACATTAGTACCCCTTAATTTTCAGTTTCAAGCATTTTTCTGTAAAACGCTTCATTCTCTTTAATATCTTTTCTTGAAGCAACTTTTTTAGCGGCAATATAACCAGTTAGTTCTTCGTTGTCATTATAAACAGGTATTATCTCTGTGTCGACCCAATAGAATAAGCCATCTTTTCGTAAATTTTTTATCAAGCCATTCCAAGCCTGACCACCCTTAATTGTGCTCCACATTTTAGTAAATGCAGCTTTTGGCATATCTGGGTGTCTGATAATATTATGATTACTTCCGATGAGTTCATTAACTTTATATCCTGATACTTCACAGAACTTTCTATTTGTAAAAGTTATAAGACCATTTAAATCAGTTTGACTTATTAGTATACTGCCTTCAAAGATATACTCTTCATTAACTGGTACTATTTTGTCCATTAATAAACCTTATACTCTACAAAATATTATGAATATAAATATATCATAATAGAAGCAAAACTATACTTAGAAGTAAATATTTTTAATTACTATCGCATCTTTTATATTTAAAACGGAATTTATTTCTTCTAGAGTTAAGGTTTTTAGAGCTTCAAATGTTCCAAAATGATTGAGTAGTTTTTTCACTTTTGCTTCAGAGATTCCATGAAGGTTTAGAAGTTTACTCTCTTTATCGAGTTTTAATTTGGTCTTTTTATGAAAACCAATCGCACTTCTGTGAGCTTCATCCCTTAGATTTTGTGTCCACTGGAGTCTTTTGTCAGAATTTTTCAATCTAAAAATATCATTCTTAGTATGAATAATATCATTTGCTTTACCTTTTGCTCGATGAGCCTTTGCATCAATCTTTTCTTTAGAAATAGCAATGATGTCTATAAAAACACCTGCTGAATCTACAATATCAGATGCCAGTTTTAAAAGTGTAGCTCCACCATCTATAATCCATAAGTCTGGCGGGGAGTTTTTAGAAAAACTCTCAACTCTTCTTGTTAGAGTCTCTCGCATCTGAGCGTATTCATCTTTTGCTTGAAGATGATAAGTTCTGTAACTTTTTTTATCAAACTTTCCATCCTCATAAACTATCATAGCTCCAACAGTTGCCACTCCTGACATATGTGAATTATCAAAAACTTCTACTCTTTTAGGAATGCGTTCTAAAGAGAGCAGCTCTTTTAAATCTTCTAAAACTTGTGTGTCGTGAGAGTTTTTATCTCTTTTTAGAAGCTCTTTGGCATTTAAGATTGCTAAGTCTATTAACTGCTTTTTATTTCCCTGTTTTGGCACTTTAATATTAGCTTTTTTTTCAAACACACTACTGAGATGCTCCTCAATGACTTGTAAGTTTTCAAACTCTGACGCTACTAAGATAGGTGCTATTATCGGAGGTTTTTCACTTCTATAAAAATCTAGCAGAACTCTTTGATAAAGCTCGTCTTCATCATACCCTTCATTCAATTGAATATAGTCGTGGGTAGATGATATAATCTTTCCATCTCTCATAAATATTCTAACCACAACAGCTCTTAAAGATGAGTTTTGAAGTACAAAAATATCGTAGTTCTCATTTGTTGCAAAATCAATCTCGCTTTTAATCTCAGAACGAGATATTTTCTCGATTCTGTCTCTAATTGCTCCTGCCTCTTCAAACCTTAAGTTTTCAGCATAAAAAGACATTTTTTCTTGAAGTTTTTTTACCAATAGTTTTTTGTTCTGAATAAGTTCATACGCTAAATCCAACTCTCGCTTATATCTTGCTTCAGAGATGGGTAGCTCACAAGGACCTAAACATTTATCTATCTGATGGTATAGACATAGTTTTTTTGACTTTAAAGATCCTTTTTTTTGCACAAGTTTACATAGCTCATAAACAGAATCTAAAATATCTCTAGCACCAACAGAAAAGGGGCCAAAATAGTTAATATCAGAAGCTTTTATTATTTTTCTTGTAATCTCAAATCTTGGATATTTTTGAGAGTTGTCTATATAGATGTAAGGATAGGTTTTATCATCACGAAGGAGAATATTATACTTAGGATTTAATTGCTTTATCAGTGAGTTTTCGAGTATAAGAGCATCGTGTTCTGACTTTACAACTATGTAGTTCATAGACTCAGTTTGGTTTATCATTTTAGTTATTCTAAGTGAAAGATTAGCATTTGCTTTTAGCTCAGGTGCAAAGTTAAAGTAGCTTTTTACTCTTTTTTGCAGACTCTTAGCTTTTCCTATGTAAAGCAGATGCCCATTTTTGTCAAAATACTGATAGATGCCAGCAGAGTCAGGAAGCTGTTTTATCGTTTGTTTAAGAGTCATTTTTTGCTTTTATTATATCTTGGATAGATTTCACAAGAGAGTTTAGTTTTTCATCTTTTATATTAATAGTAAAATCACCGCTTGCTCTTTCTGTGTACTCTTCTTTTGAATCAGTTTTAAACAGAGTTGTCTTCTTTATCGGTTTATTTGTTACAAATGCTTTTATATCAGTTACAGTTACTTCATTACATTCCTCAGCAGAGACAAACTTTAAAGCACTTTTAATACTTTGTATATTATTATCAAACTCTTGTTTGGCACCAGGATGATTAAGTACGAAAAATAGTATGTCATTTTTAAAATAGGCAAACTTAATCATCTTCTGAAGTGCCGGTGAAAATATGGATTGTATTTTTTTAATACACCTATATTTCGAAAGTTTAGAGAATTGAGGTTTATGTTGAATAAATTGAAGAATTTGAGCACTGTTTTTCATCTGCTTATTATAGCAATGTTTGTGTTAAGTGTAAACGGGTGTGGATATAAAAAAGCTCCATATTATCTAGAAGAGGCTCCATCAGGTGATGAAAATGTTGAGTTTATTATTAAAGAACCGACTAAGTAATGCAGTATGATGTAATAATTATTGGAGCAGGTGTAGCCGGTTTATATGCTGCATCTCATCTGCCAAAAGATAAAAAAGTACTCATTATAAACAAAAGAGAAACTTTTAAGTGTAACAGTTTTTATGCACAAGGCGGAGTTGCTCTTTCAAAAGATACAGATGATATTCCATCTCACATAAAAGATACGCTTGAAGCTGGGGCAGGACTTTGTGATGAAGAAGCTGTAAAGGTTTTAAGCCATAATTCAAGAGAAGTTATTGATGACCTTATAAATCACGGATTTAAGTTTGATCGTGATGAAAACGGAGAGTTGCTTTATACTAAAGAGGCGGCTCATTCAACGAGTAGAATCTTGCATGCAGGCGGAGATGCAACAGGCAGATATATGCACTACTTTTTGTTGGAGCAAAATAAACATGCATTGTTAAGTGATGCCAGAGTTGTTGATTTGCTTATTAAAGAAGGTGAGTGTTATGGTGTTACAGTTTTAGACCATAGAGAGAGTAAAAATATTTACGCTCCAAACGTAATCATTGCAAGTGGCGGGGTAGGCTCACTTTTTGAATACCATACTAATGCTCCATGTATAAGTGCAGATATGCAAGGTCTTTGTGTTATGAAGGGCATAAAACTTGAGCATATGGAGATGATGCAGTTTCATCCTACAGTTTACGTAAACAGTGAGAATGCCCAAAAACTTCTTCTGACTGAAGCCTTAAGGGGTGAGGGTGCTAGCATAGAGGATGAAAATGGAAAAAGATTTTTATTAGACTATGACCCACGCGGTGAACTCGCATCTAGAGATATAGTTAGTAAAGCTATATATGATTATACAAAAAAAACAGGTTTAAAAACTTATTTGAATCTGCAAAACTTTGAGTATAATTATTTTATTCATAGATTTCCAAATATATATAAAAATCTACAAGATATAGGTTTTGATGTACCAACACAAAGAGTGCCTATTTCTCCGGCTTTTCACTATGCTATAGGTGGTATAAAAACTGATTTAAAGGGAAAAATTCCTAATGTAAGTGGACTTTATGCTATCGGTGAAGCTGCGTCTGTGCGGGTCCATGGAGCAAACAGACTTGCGTCCAACTCTTTGCTGGAGGGTTTAGTCTTTGCAAGAGAGGCTGTTAGAGATATTTTAAAAAATCCACAAACTAAAAAGATTCTAAAGTTTGAAGTTAGTGATGAGGTAATGAGTCTTAAAGATGATAAAGCTAAAAAGAACTTACTTCGTCGTATAATGTGGCAAAATGTTTCTATTGTTAGAACAAAAGCGGGTTTAAATGATGCATTAGAGCAAATTAATGCTCTTTTAAAAGAAAATATTGGTAAACTTTTGAAATTTCGTTTATTAACAGCCAAAGAGATTGTTCTCTCAAGCTTAGCTAGAGATAAATCGATTGGTGTACATACAATTTTAGAGGAGAAAGAATGATAAAAATTCTATCGTTATTAGGTTTAACAAGCGTAGCTGTCTTTGCAACAACTACCGCCCATGCAGAAGGGGCCGCAGTTGATTTAGCTACAACGCCATTTGGTTGGTTATTATTAGCAATATTTGTAATAGGATATTACTTTATTGCCGCGGAGGAAAAATATCATATAAACAAAGCTAAACCAGCACTCTTTACTGGTACTTTTCTTTTTATGTTACTTGGCGCTTATTATGCATATAATGGTTTAGACTTTAGTGCTTTTGATAATGAAATAGCACACTTAATTTTGGAAATTGCAGAAATTTTCTTCTTCTTATTTGTTGCAATGACATTTATTGAAGCCCTTATTGAGAGAAATGTATTTGATGCACTTAAAGAGAAGCTTTTAAAGGCTGGATATAACTATAAGAAGCTCTTCTGGGTAACAGGTATTTTAGCATTTTTTATCTCTCCTATTGCAGATAATCTTACAACCGCGCTTATTCTTTCAACTGTTTTAATAACAATAGAAAAAGAAAATAAAGCCTTTCTTGTCCCAGCTGCGATTAATATCGTTGTTGCAGCAAATGCTGGTGGTGCTTGGTCACCATTTGGAGATATTACAACACTAATGGCATGGTCAGCTGGTAAGGGAGCATTTATTGATTTTCTTTTCCTCTTTCCAGCTTCTATTATTGGTTGGGCTGTTACTGCCTTTTTACTTTCTAAGTTTGTTCCAGATGGACATCCTAAAAAGATAGAAGGTGCAGAACCAGTTGATATTCACAGAGGTGGTAAAGTAATTATTTTCTTAGGTGTATTTACTATTGCTTGTGCAGTATTAGGAAAACAAATTATGCACTTGCCTCCAATGTGGGGAATGTTGTTTGGTCTCTCTCTTTTACAACTTTATGCATATACACTTAAAAAATATCATGATCACGATATTGAAATTTATAAGTCTGTTTCAAAAATTGAGAATGATACACTGCTATTCTTCTTTGGTATTTTAGCTGCTGTTGGGGCTTTACACTTCGCTGGTTTCTTGGGGCATGCTGTAAAACTTTATACAATGTTTGAGCCTACAACAGTAAATATTGGTGTTGGTTTCCTCTCCGCTATTGTTGATAATGTTCCAGTTATGTCTGCAGTTTTAAAAGCTTCTCCAGATATCCCTTTAGCTCAATGGATGCTAGTTACATTAACTGCAGGTGTTGGTGGTAGTATGATTAGTTTTGGTTCTGCTGCTGGTGTTGGTGTTATGGGTAAACTCAAAGGTGTATATACTTTTGGTTCTCATATGAAACTTTCTTGGACAATTGTTATAGGTTATTTTGTATCTGTAGCTGTTTGGTATACTCAGTATGAGGTTTTAGGGCTATATATTAAACCTTAACTTTAATTACCCTTGTCTTTGCTTTGAGCTTCCGTGAACATTTTTCTTTAGAAAAATATTTCTTACATTGAAGCTTAAGGCAAAAAATATTCCATACGCTCAAGACAAGGGCAAATCAAAAATTAATCTAACTTATTGTATTCTTGCAAACTTACTAATTTATATTTTTTAAAAGGTCCCTCAAATGACAAATGTTAGCATCATAGTTTTAGACTTTGGTTCTCAGTACACGCAACTTATAGCTCGTCGTCTTCGTGAAGATAAAATTTATTGTGAAATCCTTCCTTACCATACTTCTGTAGAAGAGATTAAAGCAAAAAATCCAAAAGGTATTATCTTAAGTGGTGGCCCATCTTCGGTTTATAGTAAAGATGCTTATGAAGTAGATCAGGGTGTTTATAAACTTGGTCTTCCAGTTCTTGGTATCTGTTATGGTATGCAGAGAATTGCTGTTGATTTTGGCGGTAGTGTTATCCGTTCAGACCACCATGAGTATGGAAAGGCAGAACTTACAATAGAAAAAAGTGGTGAAAATTGTTCTCCGCTTTTAGCAGATTGTGATGATGGTAACATAGTTTGGATGAGTCATAGCGACAAAGTTGATGTTCTTCCAGAGGGTTTTACTCCTATCGCTACTTCTGCAAACTCCCCATATGCAGCAATTGCAAATGAAGAAAAACGTGTTTATGCTATGCAATACCACCCAGAAGTTCAGCACTCTGAAGAGGGTTACCTGATGCTTAGAAACTTCGCAAAAAATATTTGTGGAGTAACTGAGAAATGGAAGATGGAGCATTTCTTAAAAGAGCAAATTAAGAGTATTCGTGAGAAGGTAGGAACTGGCAAAGTTCTTTGTGGACTAAGCGGTGGAGTTGATAGCTCTGTTGTTGCCGCGATTCTTTATGAAGCTATCGGAGATCAACTGATTCCTGTTTTTGTTGACAATGGACTTTTAAGAAAAGGTGAACGTGAGCAAGTTGAAGAAGTATTTAAAATTAACCTCAAAACTCCTCTAATAACTGTAGACGCAGTTGATAACTTCTTAGGAAAACTTGCGGGCGTAAGTGATCCGGAAGAAAAAAGAAAAATCATTGGACACACTTTTATAGAAGAGTTTGAAAAAGAAGCTAAAAAGCATGATGGCATTAAGTTTTTAGCTCAAGGTACACTTTATCCTGATGTTATTGAGTCAATCTCTGTAAATGGCCCATCTGAAGTTATTAAATCCCACCATAATGTTGGTGGACTTCCTGATTGGATGGATTTTGAACTAATTGAGCCTCTGCGTGAACTTTTCAAAGATGAAGTTCGTAAAATCGGCTTAGAACTTGGTCTTCCATCTGGAATGATTAATCGTCACCCATTTCCTGGACCTGGTCTGGCAATTAGAATTATGGGTGAAGTAAACGTACCTGATTTAACTCTTCTTCGTGAAGCTGATGTAATTCTTTTAGATGAGTTAAAAGCTAGCGGATACTACGCTAAAACATGGCAAGCATTTGTAGTTTTACTAAATGTAAAATCTGTTGGCGTAATGGGCGATAACCGTACGTATGATAATACTGTATGTGTTAGAGTTGTAGAAGCAGTTGATGGAATGACAGCAACATTTGCTCATCTTCCGCATGATTTACTAGAGAGAATAAGCAGAAGAATTATCAACGAAGTTGACGGAATCAATAGAGTTGTTTACGATATCTCAAGTAAACCGCCAGCAACAATAGAATGGGAGTAGAGATTTAAATCTCTCTTCTCATGAAAAGACAAATCTACCTCTTCGCTACTTCAAAACACCCGGATGCTATAAGCTCTAAATCATTAGAGGTTAGATTTTTAAAACCACAGATTGACTTCACTAAATATGACTACCTGATAATAACCTCCAAACAAACTGTAAAAGCACTCGAACAATATGAAAGAGAAGAGTTTATAAATATACCTGCTTTATGTGTATCTGTAAAAACTTCTGCATCTTATAAAAGTTTTGGTGGAAAAATTCTAGATGTTGGTGATGGTTATGGCGATAATCTAGTTAAAAATATAAAAGAAAAGTCTAAAGATAAAAAATGGCTCTATCTAAGAGCAGAATTTATAGCATCTGACTTTGTTCAGAGATGCCAAGACGATGGATATGATATAGATGAAGAGATTCTATATGTAAGTGAATGCTCAAACGAAGGAATGGAAGTAGAGGTTAAAGAAAATCCAATACTTATATTTACTTCTCCATCCTCAATAGAGTGCTTTTTAAAAACACACACGATAGAAGCAGATGCAAAAGTAGTAGTAATAGGTAAGACAACTGCGAAAGCTTTACCTGATGCAATTGAGTATAAAATATCAGAAAAAACATCTATAGATAGTTGTATAGAAATGGCTTTAACACTTCAAGCATAAAAAAATACTGGTTTTTAAAAATAACTCTCAAAAAAGACTAACTTATTAAATAAAGTAAAGTAATTTTTTAGTATAATAAATTCATAGTCTGAGTAGTTCGATATATCGTATATATGAGGGTTCTACATTTTCAAATCGTGAACTAGTAGGGTTCTTGTGTGTCGGTGTCATCGTTTGAGATATGTTAACTCTGTCGAGATGATGCCGCCGTTAGAGAGCACTCTCTTCACCCAAATTAGGCTTTTAGAACCAAGCCAATTACGAAACGGCTACTCGGGCTATTACTATTTTTACGCTATAGCTAAGTTTTCTTCGGTAGAACGCCAACGCGTAGCAAAGCCATGCTTTAACTTTTATACATTAGGAAAACAATCAATGAAAATATTAATTTTAGGTTCAGGCGGTAGAGAATATTCTATAGCAAGAGCAATTTTAAATGAAGAACAAAAACACGAACTTTTTTTTATGCCAGGAAATGGCGCTACAAATGATTTGGGTACAAATTTAGATATTAAAGATTATAACGATTTAGCAGATTTCGCAAAAGATAATAATATAGAATTAACAATAGTAGGTCCAGAGGCTCCATTGGTTGATGGTGTTGTAGATATTTTTAAAGCAAAAGATTTAACAATTTTCGGGCCAAGTAAAGAAGCGGCTCAGCTAGAGGGCTCAAAAGTTTATATGAAAAACTTTTTAGCAAAGTATAACATTCCGACTGCCCGCTATATAGAGACAGCATCTATTGATGATGCTTTTAAATTTACAGAAACTTTAACAGCTCCTATTGTTGTTAAAGCTGATGGACTTTGTGGTGGCAAAGGTGTTATCATCGCTCAGAGCCACGACGAAGCAAAAATAGCAATCTCCGAGATGCTAAGTGGAAAAAGTTTTGGAGATGCTGGACTTAAAGTCATCGTTGAAGAATTTCTTGATGGTTATGAGCTTTCAATGTTTGCTGTGTGTGACGGGGATGATTATATTTTACTTCCAGCAGCACAAGACCACAAAAGACTTTTAGATGGAGACGCGGGTCCGAATACTGGTGGAATGGGTGCTTATGCTCCAACACCTTTAGTTGATGAAGAGTTATACCAAAAAGTTAGAGATAGAGTTATTCGTCCTACTTTAGATGGAATGAAAAAAGAGCTGGCTCCTTTTGAGGGAGTTCTTTTCATCGGAATTATGGTTGTAAATGGTGAACCAATTACACTAGAGTTTAATGTTCGCTTTGGAGATCCAGAGTGTGAGATACTGATGCCACTTATGACTTCAAGTGTGAGTGATATGTTTTATAAAGCTGCAACAAATAGACTTGGCGAAATAAAAGTAGAATTCTCTTCGCAATATGCAGTTGGAGTGGTAATGGCTAGTGGAAATTATCCTTATTCAAGTTCAACTCCTGCAGAGATTATTTTGGATGATGTTCATCATGAGACAATAGAGAAATATACTCATATCTCTTTTGCAGGTGTTAGTAAGGTTGATGATGTACTTTACGCAGATGGTGGTAGAGTTTTAGTTTGTGTTGGTTTAGGTGACACTATTAAAGAGGCAAGAGACAGAGCATATCTTAGATGTGGTCAAGTTCATTATGTCGGTAAAAAAATAAGAACTGATATAGCTTATCAAGCTCTTTAGGGGTACAGGTAGTGAACGAAGAGATAGAAAATATTCTTCATCGTGAAGGCATAAAGCTAGCAAGTAACAAAAAGAGAGCAATGGCTTTTTTTATAGATGAGATGCTACTCTCATTTTTGCTGGTTGTAGCACTGTGGGATTCATTTGCTCAGGCCGTTACAATGGAGCAGATGATAAATATAACTAACACATTTGTTTTAGAATACATGCTTATGAAGATTATCTATCAAGCTTTTTTTGTGATGCAGTATGGTGCTTCTTTAGGTAAAATAGTTATGAAGATAAGAGTGATAGATATTAATACAATTCACAAACCAAATGTAGTAGTTTCACTAAACCGTGCTATCTTTCGTGTGATTTCAGAACTTTTTTTCTACTTAGGTTTCTTATGGGGTCTGTTAAATCCTGAACGCCAAACCTGGCATGATAAAACAGCGAAAACTTTGGTTGTAGATGCTTAAACTTTTAACCATTTTTCTAATACTTACATCCATCTTGTGTGCAACAGATAAGGAAGGTAAGGTTGAAATATATGCTACATCCATGGAGTCTAAAGATAATGTAGTCACAGCTTCGGGTGAGGTTACTGTCGTTTATAAAGACTACTTTCTTAGTGCAAAAAAAGCCATTTATGATAAAAATAGCGGAGAATTGGAACTATTTGACAACATTAGAGCAACTCAGGGAAAAAGCTACAAACTTTTAGGTGATTATGCAAAACTTAACATTGCTAAAAAAGAGCGAGTATTTAAACCATTTTTTATGCTTGAAAAAGAATCAAACGTTTGGATTAGTGCTGATGAGGGTTGTGCATTAGACAAAGATTTTGATATTCAATCAGGAGTTCTTAGTGGATGTAATCCTAATGATCCTCTTTGGAAAATCCATTTTTCATCATCTACTTACAACTCTGAGGATATGTGGCTAAATATTTATAATGCAAGAATATTTATATATGACATACCTGTTTTTTACACACCTTATATAGGATATTCTTTAGATACTAGAAGACGAACAGGACTTTTGGTCCCAACATATGGTATTTCTTCAGATGAAGGTTTTTATTATGAGCAACCTATCTATATTGCTGAGCAAAATTGGTGGGATTTAGAGCTTAGACCTCAAGTGAGGAGTAATCGTGGTTATGGTGCTTATTCTACATTTAGGTTTGTTGATTCTAAAATATCAAATGGTGAGCTTAAAACAGGATATTTTAAAGAAAATGATAGTTATTTTGAATCTAAAAATCTAGAAAATAATACACATTATGGGTTTAACTTCTCCTATGATAATAGAGATGTAATTGATCAATGGTTTGGAACAAATTTGGAAGGTCAATCGGGTTTGTATATGAATTTAAATAATATGAACGATGTTGATTATATAAATCTATCAACAAGCAGTACTACTAATAATGTAACATCAACACAAGTTACATCAAAAATAAATCTTTTTTATAATACTGATAGTAACTACTTTGGTTCATATTTTAAATATTATAAAGACTTAACAGTAAGTAATAATGAAGAAACTATTCAAGAATTACCTACACTGCACTATCACAGATATTTAGAGACTTTTTTTGATGATCACTTATTATATAACATTGATGTGCAAAGCAACAATATGTATAGAGAAGTTGGCAAATATGTAACACAAACAGATGCTACTATCCCAGTTACACTACATAGCAGTCTTTTCGATGAATATTTAAATCTTTCATATCAATCTAATTTATATGCCCAATATTCAAAATTTGGTGGCAAGGAAGAAGTGTCGAGTGGTGAGTATAATAATGGTTATATTGCAAAAAACTATCACGTTTTATCTGCATCTACACAGTTAAGCCGTGCTTTTGAAGATTATACACATGTTGTAGATTTTAGCTCTACCTATACTTTTGCTGGTGAAGAATCACGAAGCGGTTATTATGAGGACTATGAAAATTACTGCTCACAGACAGAGAATAAAAATGAAACAATATGTGAGTTTTATGAGGTCTCAAAAATAGGTGAAGAACAGAAGTTTAATTTTACTCAGTATTTATATGACTCAAATGGTGCAGAAATTTTTTACAACAAGTTAGCTCAAACTGTTTCATATGAAAGTTCAGTAGATACTTTAGGAGAACTTGAAAATGAGTTAAATTATCATATAACAAAAGGCATAAATTTTTATAACAATATGTTTTACAACTATAACAAAAATAAGTTTTCAAAGATTAGTAACCAACTCACATTCAATGGAAGTGGATTAAATATTTCTTTTTCTCACCTTTATAAGGATACATTTTTAGAAAAAACTGCAACATATACACCTTATACAAGCTATATTACATCAAGTGCTAGTTATACTTACAATAGGCATTATTCATATAATATGACATATAATTATGATGTAGAGAGTAGCCTTAAAAAAAGTGCTAGTGTGGGGTTTTTATATAAAAAAAGATGTTGGGATTTTGGTCTGAAATATCTTGAAAACAGAAGACCTACATTAACTACAACTGGCTCAACTTCTTCATACGATAGATATATATATTTTACTGTGAATTTAAAACCACTTATGACTTCAGGCAGTGATCCACTGTTTGAATATAAATTACCTGAAGCTACGCAAGGACTTTAATGTAATGAAAAAATATAAAGATATACTCAAAAATAGAGAAGACGCAGCAAACAAGCTAGCCGATGTGATACCAATGCAAAGACTAAAAGATGAGTCATGGAAGATTGTGGCTGTATCAAAAGGTGGGCTTGAGCTTGCATATATGTTGAAAAAAAAACTTCCAAATACCTTGGATTTTCTTTTTTCAGAAGCTATTATGGCGCCAAATAATGATGAGTGTGAAATTGCAAGAGTAAGTGAGAGAGAAGAAATAGTTATTAACGAGCAGTTAGTAAATGCCTTTGATATTCAATATGATTATATTTACGGTGAAGCTCGAAGAAAACATGAAGAGAAGATTTTAAGTTATGTGTATCAATATAGAAAAGGAAGACCTTTTTCACCTATGAAGAATGAGGTTGTGCTGCTTATTGATGAGGGAAGTGAAACAGGTCTTAAATTTATGACTGCACTTAAAACTATTTTAGCAATGCAACCAAAGGCAGTTTATATTGCTGTGGCAGTTTTGCCAAGTGATACATTAGATTTATTAGAGCCATTTGCAGATGATATATTTTTTCTTTACGATATAGATGATTATGTTGAAACTGCACTTTATTATGAAGAACTAGAAAAAGTTGAAGAAGAAAAATTAGAAAAATACTTAGGAGAAAAGAATGAAATATGATGTTAATTTAGAGTTGGAAAATAGAGTAGAAGATTACTCATTTGGAGATGTAGCGAGACAAGCAAATGGTTCTGCATGGTTAAAATCAGGTGAGAGTGTGATATTGGCGACAGTTGTTATAGATGAGACAGAAATAGTTAAAGATGACTTTTTACCTCTTACAGTTCAGTATATAGAAAAATCGTATGCTGCCGGTAAAATTCCTGGTGGATTTTTTAAACGTGAGACAAAGCCGAGTGATTTTGAGACTTTAACTTCTCGTATAGTTGACCGTTCTCTTCGTCCACTATTTCCAAAAGGTTTCGGACATCCTACTCAAATAACTATCATGGTATTTAGTGCAGGCTCAGATGCAGATTTACAAGTTCTAGCTCTTAATGCTGCTTCAGCTGCACTATATACTTCAAATATAGATATAAATACTTCAGTTTGTGCTGTTAGAGCAGCAAAAGTTGATGGAGAGTTCGTTTTAAATCCAACTCTTTCTCAGCTTAAAGACTCTACATTAGACCTCTATTTATCAGGGACTAAAGATGAACTTCTTATGATAGAGATGCGTTCATTTGGAACTAATGAGACTCAAGTCTCAGATAATTACATAATTGACCCAATGATAGATCCTGCCCTTAGTACTCCTAGTATATTAGTTCATAAATCAAATGCTATTGCTGAAGATGATTTGATTGATGTTTTAGAGAAGACTCAAACAGAACTATTTGCTTGCAATACTAAGTTTGAACAAGCGTTTGCGGAGTATAAGCAAGAAACGGTTGCAATTGAGTGTAAAGCTCACGCCATAAACGAAGATATGGTCTCTTATGTAAGAGATAAACATATGTCTGATATCGCTTCTGCTATGAATCAAATGGCAAAATCTGAGCGTTCAACTGCTCTTAGACAACTTAGAAAAAGTATAATTTCTACTAAAGTAGAATGGGCAGATGTTGAGAGCGAAGTTGCTTTAAAAGATGCTATTGAGAGTGTTAAAAAAGAGCAGGTAAGAGCTCAAATATTAAATGAAAGAGTTCGTGCTGATGGCAGAACTTTAACAGAAGTTAGACCTATATCTATTAGCACAAATGTACTTCCAAAAGCTCACTCATCATGTCTGTTTACTCGTGGTCAGACTCAAGCTTTAGTAGTTTTAACTATGGGTGGTCCTAAAGATGCACAGATGTTTGAGTCTCTTACTGATGATGGAACTCAAAACGAAAATTTTATGGTTCATTACAACTTTCCAGGATTTAGTGTTGGTGAAGCATCTCCAATCATGGGCACAAAAAGAAGAGAGTTAGGACACGGAAACTTAGCTAAAAGAGCATTAGAGCCTATTGTTGACTTAGATGGAGATACAGTCAGACTTGTTTCAGAGATTTTAGAATCAAACGGTTCATCTTCTATGGCTACAGTTTGTGGTGGTTATATGGCCCTAAAAGCTGCTGATATTGAGACTAGTGATACTGTTGCTGGAATCGCTATGGGTATGGTTAGTGATGGTGGTAAATATGCAATTCTCTCAGATATCATGGGTCTTGAAGATCATGATGGAGATATGGATTTTAAAGTAACTGGTTCAAAAGATGGAATCACTGCAATGCAAATGGATATTAAACTCGGCGGAGTCTCTTTAGATGTTTTAAAAGAAGCACTTTATCAAGCAAAAGAGGGTAGAAGTCATATTATTGACATTATGTTAGATGCTGAGCAAAAAATAGAGTTTAACGATGGTGTTTTACCAAGCACAGACTTTTTTCATATAGATCCAGGTGTTATTGGTGAAGTTATCGGTCAGGCTGGCAAAGTTATCCGTGAGATTATTGAGAAGTTTGAAGTGGCAATTGACATCGACAAAAAAGATGGAAAAGTAAAAGTTACAGGTAAGAATAAAACAGGCGTATCAGGTGCAAGAGAGCATATTGAGGGCATAGTTAATGCACCTAAAGTTGAAAAAATTCAGTACCAAGTTGGAGATAAGCACGAAGGAGTTGTTAAGAAAATAGTCGACTTTGGAGCGTTTATTGGTCTTCCAGATGGAACTGACGGCCTTTTACATATCTCTAAAATATCAGATCAAAGAGTGGAAAAAGTATCTGATGTTTTAAGTGAGGGTGAAAAAATCATGGTTGAGATTTTAGAGTTCAAAGGTAATAAGATTTCTTTAGGCAGAGCATAAGAGAATATTTAGTATTTTTTTAGTATAATTCGCCCATCAATTTTTAGTAGGGAAATCTAGGCATTTATGTTTAGGTTGCGCCATTTCGATGTCGTTACGCTATCCGAAAGAATTTGTAATAATTATATGGAGAAACTTATGAAAAAAGTTCTATTTTTAATGCTAGCTCTTGCTACTGCTGCATTCGCATCTGATGGTGACGTTGCTAACCAAACTCTTAAAGCTTACTCAATGATCGCTGCTGGTCTTGGTCTTGGTCTTGCTGCTCTTGGTGGAGCTATCGGTATGGGTCATACTGCAGCTGCTACAATCGCTGGTACTGCACGTAACCCAGGTTTAGGTGCTAAACTAATGACTACAATGTTCATCGCTCTTGCAATGATTGAAGCACAAGTTATTTATGCACTAGTAATTGCTCTTATCGCACTTTACGCTAACCCATACTTAGGTTAATAAACCCAAAGTATATCCTCAAGCCTAGCTCTATTTTGAGTTAGGCTTTTTTTTACTTCTTTTTCTAAATGCGATCGTGGTGGAACGGTAGACACGCGGGCTTGAGGGGCTCGTGCCTAACGGTGTGGGGGTTCAAATCCCCCCGATCGCACCATTCTTGTTTTATTCCTTCAAATACATTTTTTTAAGTAAAGAATAATCCTATATACAATACTATATTATAGTAACAAATTTAATTAAGTGATTTTTATGAAACGTATTTCTTTGCTGAGTGGTGTTATGCTAGTTTTAGCATTTTTAATTTGGATAATACCTGCTTCAAGTACAGAGCAAACTACAACAAATCAAACTCTTAAGAGTCCAGAAAAAAAAGAGATTACAATTCTACGTTTTGGTCACAATTCACCTGTAGATAGTCCTCTTCACCAAGCAGCATTACGTTTTGCTAATGAGATAAAAGAAAAAACAAATTCACAAATAAAGATAGAAATATATCCCCTGCAAGCACTTGGAAATGATCAGCAGATGATTGAAATGGCTAGAGATGGCGATATTGATATTATTTTAACGCCGACTGCAAAAATGAGTGTGGCTGTACCATCTATGCAGTATGTTGATCTTCCATTTTTCTTTCCTACTCGTGAAGATGTATATGAGATGCTAGATGGTGAACCTGGACAGATGCTCTTTGATGATTTACGTGAGATAGGTCTTATAGGTGTGACATTTTGGGAAAATGGTTTTAAACACTTTACAGGTAATCAGCCTTTTTTATCTCCGGATGATTTTAAAGGTAAAAAGATAAGAGTAATGAAGAGCCGAATCATAATGGAGCAGTTTGAATCTTTTGGTGCTGAGGCTGTTGCAATAGACTTTCTTGCTACAAAAAAAGCACTGGCAGATAAGGTAGTTGATGGTCAAGAGAATCCATTGGTGGCTATTGTAGGTATGGGTTTTTATGAAGTACAGTCTAATCTTACTTTGAGTGAACATGCCTATCTGGGTTATGTACTTTCAATCAGTGAAAAAACCTTTAAAAAGCTACCTCAAAATATTGAGCTTATGTTGATAGATACGGCGAAGAAAATTACACCTTGGGAGAGGGAAGAGACTAAAAGACGTGAACAAAAATTGATTGAAATAATTGAAAGTTCAGGGGTAAAAGTAGATAAACTCTCAGAAGAAAATCGCAATAAATTTGTCCAAAAAACATCACATATAGTTAGAAAATTTGAAGATATAATAGGTGCAGATATTATTTCAAAAACACAGGCTCTTTTTTTAGAGAAATATGGTCCAAATCCAAAAGATAAGGAACAGATAGTTATTGCTATAGATGCGGATTTATCTATGGATGGCAAAGTAGTTGGTTTAGCTATTAAACGTGGTGTTGAACTGGCAATCAATGAGATAAACAGCCAAGGCGGAGTATTAGGTAAAAAGCTTGTCCTACTTGCAAAAGATCACAGAGCAATATCGAGTATAGGTATTAAGAACATAAAAGAGTTTACTAGTAGAGAAGATGTTGTTGCTATAATAGGGGGACTTCACAGTGCCATAATTGTTGATGAAATAGATGTAATACAAAATGCTCATATTCCTTATCTTGTTCCATGGGCTGCAGCTTCAGAAATTATTGAAAATGGATATAAAGATAATTACCTCTTCCGTGCATCTGCCAATGACAGGTTAGTCTCAGAATATATTACAAAATTTGCCCTAAAAAGGCACAAAAAACCGGCTATCATAGTTGAGAACTCTATTTGGGGTAGAAGTAACTTAAAGAGAATGAAGACTTATCTTAATAAACATGGTATAAATAACTTAACAACAATCATCTTCAACCGTGGGCAGAAAGATTTTAAAAAAGAGTTAAAGCAGATAAGTGATTCAGATTCAGATTCAGTTATAATGGTTGCTAACTCCAATGAAGGGTCTCTTATTGTTCAAGAAGCCGTTAAGCAAAAAGAAGTACTTCCTATTATCTCACATTGGGGTATTTTGGGTGGAACTTTTTTTGAAGATAATAAAGGGATACTTAAACGTATTAATTTGCACTTTTTTCAAACTTTTAAATTTTGTAAGCAAAATACATCACATTGTAAAAGACTACTACAAGATTATCTTATGACTTACAGCTACAAGAATAAAGATGAAATAAAGGCTGCATCTGGAGTTGCACAAGCACATGATTTGATACATCTTTTGGTTATGGCTATTGAAAAAGCAAAATCAACAGACCGCAAAAAAGTAAAAGAGGCTTTAGAAGATTTACCGTCTTATGATGGAATTACAAAGAAATATAAAAGAGCATTTAGTAGTGACAGGCATGACGCATATGATGAGAGTGATTTTTTTATGGCTAAATTCTCATCGGATGGAAAAATTATTGCAGTTGATGATTAGGTAGGAATGTAGTTATTATGATAATGGATTTCTTTAAAAAGCAAAGTATTAGAAACAAAGTAGTTATTCAAGTTACCTCTCAGGTAGTTATTGTATCTGTTCTAATAATAATAACGATGCTATTCATAGTAAATAAACACTTAAGTGAGCAAACTCAAGCACTTCTATCAAGTAAAGCAAAAAATATTCATGAGAAGATTGAACAGCGTATTCGTTATTTGGTGGAAAATACTGTTTTACTAACAAAAAATGAGTTAATGGTTAATGCACTTACGGACACTATTGGAAGAAAAAAGTATCTAACGCCTTTAGTAGAGAATTTTATGGAAGGAAAAGATGTTACATCTTTAGATGTTGTAGATTATGATGGAAGACCTATATTTCAAACACAAACAAATACACCACTTTATAACAAATCCAAAAATTTACGCACAGCACTGGCTCTGAATCAAGTTACTGTATATATTCAAAAGAGTGATAAACGAATTGTTGTAATCAGTCCAATAGAATACTATTCAACGACACAAGGAGCTGCAATAGTTGTATTTGATATGGCTAGTATAGCAAGAGAAAATCTTCCACTTACCAAAACTTTATATATGAAACTAGTAAGAGGTGAAGAGATTATCTTTTCTAATAACTATGACCCTAAATTAGAGTATCGTTCTGTTGTACATTATGCAGACGATAAGATGCGAACTTTCAAAGATTTGGGTATTGCTTTAGAAATAGGATTACCCCAAAATATATACAGAGCGCCAATAAATGAAGCTATTGTAAAATTGGTTATTATAGGGCTGCTATTTATAATTATAAGTATTTTCACCTCTACAATGACAGCTAATAATATTACGCAGCCAATACTAGAATTATACAGACGAGTAAAGGCTTCTGCAGATGACAAAGATATTCTTTGTAGTCCACTTGGTAGTGATGATGAAGTTGAAAAACTAGCTAAGGCTTTTGATGAACGTACTTTACAACTTCAGTATCAAGTAGAACATGACGCTCTGACTAGTCTGCCAAATAGAGTTCTTTTTATGGATAGATTGCACCAAGCAATAAAAGTAGCAAAAAGAAAAAAAGATAAAATAGCTGTTCTTTTTATGGATTTAGATCGCTTTAAAGAGGTAAATGATTCCTTTGGTCATGATTTTGGGGATGAGCTTTTAAAGATTGTAAGCACAGAGGTAAAAGCTCATTTACGTGCAAGTGATTCTATCGCTAGATTAGGTGGAGATGAGTTTACTATTTTATTAGATCATATAAAAAATACAGATGCTATTGTAAATATTGCACAAAAAATAATGCAAACTTTTAAAGAACCTTTTACGATTAAAAATCATAAATTCTTTATAACATGTAGTATTGGTATCGCAATATATCCGCTAAACGGGGAGACTCCTGATAAGTTACTTAAAAATGCAGATGCAGCAATGTATAAAGCCAAAGATGATGGACGTAATACATATCAGTTTTATATTGATGAGATGACAGACAAGGCTTATGGGAGAATTACATTAGAGACACAGCTTAGACAAGCTCTCAAAAATGAAGAATTTGAAGTATATTACCAGCCTCAAGTTGATATGGGTTCAGAAGATATTATTGGCATGGAAGCTTTAATCAGATGGCACCACCCCGAGATGGGCTTCGTACCTCCTGATAAATTTATACCTTTGGCCGAAGAAACAGGAATCATAGTAGAAATTGATAGATGGGTGATGAATAGTGCACTAGAGCAGTTTATGAAGTGGAAAGAAGATGGATTAAATCCTGGAATACTATCATTGAATCTCTCTATGGTTCAGTTAAATCATGAAGGTTTTATTGACGAGGTGAAAAGAGTTATGTCTTTAACAAATATGCCACCAAAGCTTTTGATGTTTGAAGTCACAGAGAGTCAGATTATGAAAAACCCACAACAGACAATAGCAAAGCTTGAAAATTTAAAAGAGATAGGTGTTAGTCTTGCTGTTGATGATTTTGGAACAGGACACTCTTCTCTTTCTTATTTAAAACGTCTTCCAATAGATAAGATAAAGATTGATCAGTCATTTGTACGAGATATTCCTGAAGATAGTGATGATATGGAGCTGACACGCGCCATTATTGCTATATCTAAGAGTTTAAAAAGAAGTGTTATTGCAGAGGGCGTTGAGACCTATGAACAAGCTCAGTTTCTACAAGAAAACGAATGTATAGAAGCCCAAGGTTACCTTTACCATAGACCACAAAATGCGCAAGCTATTACAAAGTTATTAGTTCGTGAATAACTTTATATCTCGTTGTTATTCCAAGCTTTAACAGCATCTACAAGATTTTCAAACCCGGTAACTTTTCCGACTATAAAAATTTCATCAAAAACATAACAGCTTACATTTCCATTTGGCTCTAGCAAGAACATTGCATTTTCATCTTCTGCTCTTTTGTCTGTAGATAAGACTCTCATCCCGTCAACTATATCATTTACATCAGGAATATCATCATACTCAACATCCACTAGTTTTTTGCCATCACTTACATATATAGACATAATTACCTCTTTATAAAATTACGATACATTTATTTTATTATTAAAAAGCTTTGGAAAAAATATTATCAAGAGTTTGACCTTGTTGTTGCTTTAGATGATAGTAACTTCAGTAGTCTAAAAACTTTAGGTGTAAATAATCTTTTTAGTGTAAAATCAATTTGATTAATTTATAGAGGATTTTTATGAACATCGCTAACAATATAACAGATTTAATAGGCAATACACCATTAGTGAAGCTAAATACGCCATCAAAACTTACAGGAACTACAATCCTAGGTAAGTGTGAGTTTATGAATCCTACTAGTTCGGTAAAAGATAGAATAGGTTTTAATATGATTAGAAGAGCACAAGAAGCAGGTAAAATAACAAGCTCTACAACTATTATAGAACCAACAAGTGGAAATACGGGTATAGCACTGGCTGCTAACTGTGCCGCACAAAATCTAAAACTAATTTTGACTATGCCTGAGTCTATGAGTATTGAAAGAAGAAACTTGCTAAAAGCTCTCGGTGCCGAGCTTGTTTTAACTCCTGCAGCTAAAGGAATGAACGGAGCAATTTCTAAAGCTGAGGAGCTACAAAGCGAAATAGAGGGTAGTATCATCTTGCAACAGTTTGAAAATGAGTCAAATCCTGAGATACATATGATTACTACTGCCCAAGAAATATTAAGAGATACTGATGCTATTTTAGATGTATTTGTGGCTGCTGTTGGGACAGGTGGAACACTGACAGGTACTTCTAGAGTATTAAAAGAGAAGATTCCAAATATTACAGTTATCGCTGTTGAACCTGAGGCTTCTGCTGTACTTTCAGGTGGAAAGCCAGGCCCTCATAAGATTCAAGGTATTGGTGCCGGATTTATACCTGGCATATTGGATACTGCAATCTATAGTGAAGTTATACAAGTAAGCAATGAAGATGCCATAGCAACTGCTAAAATGTTAGCAAAAGAGGAAGGACTGCTTGTTGGTATCTCAGCCGGAGCAAATGTTTATGCCACAATGGCAGTAGCATCTAGAGAAGAGTTTAAAGGCAAAACACTTCTAACTATTCTTTGTGACACTGGGGAGAGATATTTAAGCACAGAACTATTTAGTGAGTAATACCTATTTGGAAACCATTAAATCTTTTAATGGTGAGATATTTAACCTCTTATACCATCAAAGACGATATGAGAGTGTTTTAAAGTCACTCGGAATTAGGGACTTTAAAAATCTACAAGACTATTTAAACCCTCCTTTGTCTGGACTATATAGATGCAGATTAACCTACGATAAACAAAACATAAAAGTAAGCTATCACAAGTATGAAAAAAGAGTAATTAAATCTATAAAGTTAGTATATGATGATAAAATTGATTACTCTAAGAAATTTACTAATAGAGATGAACTGAATAATCTCTTTGAAAAAAGAGAAGATTGCGATGAGATCTTGATTGTTAAAAATTCTTTAGTCACTGATACAAGCATGGCAAATATTGCTTTTTATAAGGACAGCTTATGGTATACACCAAAAAAACCACTTTTAGAAGGAACAACAAGAGCTAGACTTCTAGATGATGGAAAAATTATAGAAAAAGATATAGATGTAAAAGATGTAAAAAACTATTCAAAAGTAGCACTAATGAATGCGATGATAGATTTTGATATAATTACACAATATAATTTAAAGGATACGACTTGTTAGATAGTGTTATAAACAACAAAGAATTTACTCAGATGATGCAAAAGCATATACAGGAGTTAATAATTCATTTTTTCCAAAAAGAACAAAATTTTGGAATTCTTTGTAAAATAGAAGACGCTCTATTTGAGCCAAGTTTGCCAGAAGACATAGTATCGGAGTTTCGCCCTTTAACACTTTTCTTTTTAGCAGGGTATACATTTGAAACAGCTCATATACAAGATAATAATCTGGTCTTTGAAGCTGGTTTTGGAACTGAAAATTTTGGTAGTTTAGTTCATGTACCACTTGTTAGTATTATGCAAATAATAGTAGATGAAACACCTGTTATGATAAATCTTGCAATTTACCAGCCAGAAGATGTACCTACCAAAGTATCAGATAAAAAAGGTGAAAAAAATTCAATGGCTTCTTTTCTTTCAAACCCAGAAAATTCCAGGTTTGTAAAAGATAAGAAATAGTTTATATTTTATTGAGAGATAGTAAGTAGTTAACAACATTATCAACAAATGCGTCGTGCTTTCTCTCTTTTGAGTAAGCTATATAAAAACTTCTTTCTATCTTATAGTTTTTAAGTCTAGCTTCGAAAAGTCTACCAGAATTTAGTTCAGACTGTATAACATGACGAGACATAATAGATACTAAAGGTCTCTCTGCATTTTTGTCGGCATTAAGAATTGATTCTTTTATAGCTGTTGGAGAAGCTAGAACAGCAAGTACACTAAAACTTTCACATTGAACACCCATCTCTTCAAATACTTCAGAAGTTAATTTTCTTGTGTGTGAATCTTCATTACGACAAATCCAGTCAAAGTCAAGCAAATCTTCTGCTGATAGTTGTTTTTTAATGGGTTGGTTTGAGAAAGGTACTAGTTCATCCTGAACCCATTCTCTATAGATGATGCCATCTCTAAATACAGGAGATTCAATAAGAGCTACATCTATTTTCTTTTCTTCAAGTTGATCTATAATATCTGAAGATAAGCCAACATGCATGTAAATTTCATTACCTATTCTTTGTTTTATTTCACCAAGATAATTAGGAAGAATATAGTTGCCAATAGCGTTTGAACTACCCATAACAAATGTGAATTCTTTGTTAATTATTTTAATAAGTTCTTTTTCACTGCTTGATATTGCTTTATCAAGTTTAACAGCAATCCTATAAAGATCTTCACCCTCTTTTGTAAGCAATATACCATTCTTCTTTCTCTCAACAATTCTTGTATCAAGATAATCTTCGATAAATTTAATCTGTTGGGTAACAGCTGGTTGTGAAATACCCAACTTCGCGGATGCCTTTGAAAAACTTTTTTCTTTTATGACCATTAAAAAAGTCTGTAATTTGGCAAAATCTTTTAGCATAATAATTCCTATAAGTTAAATGAATATTTAAAATTATAACTCAATATTATAATTATTGCAATAGTTTTGTATAATTTATAACTATTTGGTTATAATAAACTTACATAAACAAAGATTATTGGTAAACGATGGAAAAAATATTTGAAAAACTAAATGAATCACAGAGTCTGGCTGTAAAACAATCAGAAGGGCCGGTTCTTATTTTAGCTGGAGCTGGAAGCGGAAAGACAACTACTATAGTCTCTCGTCTAGCATATCTTATTGAAGTTCTTGGTATTCCGGCATCTAATACTTTAACTCTTACTTTTACAAATAAAGCAGCAAAAGAGATGCGCGAACGTGCTCTTGATATGATTGAAAATGTCTCTTATCCACCACTTCTTTGTACCTTCCATAAGTTTGGTCTATTATTTTTAAAGTTCAATATTCATCTTCTAAATAGACAAAACAATTTTGTTGTAATTGATACAGATGATAAAAAACGTATTATTAAAAGAATAAATACTGAAATTCCTACACCACTAATAGCTAGTGAAATCTCAAGATATAAAAACTCACTATTGACTCCTGATGATGCATACAAGCAAGCTGAACTTTTTAATTATCAGCAAATTGCAAAAGTATATGAAGAGTATGAAGCATATCTAAGAGAGAATAATTTAGTGGACTTTGATGATCTTATAGCTTTAACTTATAAGCTTCTAGATGAAAATCCGGAACTTGCAGAAAAAACATCTCAAAAGTATCAGTATATTATGATTGATGAGTATCAAGATACAAATGAGTTGCAGTTAAAACTTCTACAAAAGCTATGTTCTTCTCATAGCAATCTATGTGTTGTTGGTGATGATGACCAGAGCATCTATGGTTGGCGTGGAGCGCACATTAGAAATATTATGGAGTTTGATCAAGATTTTAAAGGTACTTCTACTTTTAAATTAGAAAATAACTATCGTTCAAAAGAGCCAATCTTAAAAGTTGCAAATGCACTTATAGAGCATAATCGTTCTCGTTTGGGTAAAAAACTTATTGCTACTCGTGGATCGGGAGAAGATGTGACTATTTTAAATTCTCACGATGAAAATGAAGAGTCAAGAAAAATAGCACAAAAAATTAGAAAACTTTTAGACTCAGGGGTCCAAGCAAATGACATAGCAATTTTATACCGTGTTAATGTTTTGAGTCGTTCTATAGAAGAGGGTTTAAATCGTACCGGTATTGCTTACAAACTTGTAGGTGGACTTAGATTTTATGATAGAGCAGAGATAAAAGATTTAATCAGTTATATTAGAATTATAACAAATTTCCATGATGATTTCTCATTTAAAAGAGTAGTCAACAAACCAAAAAGAGGTTTAGGAAAGGCCAGCATTGAGAAGATTGAGCTTGCAGCTCATGCAAATGAGAGCTCTATATATGAGTATATTAAGAAAACTTCTTTAGCGGACTTAGAAGTACTTGTAAGAAAGAAAAACGCTAAGACTTTAAAAACATTTATAAAAAATATAGAAAATGTTTCAAAAGTAGCAAGTGAATCTACTTATGAGTTTGTAGATGTTTTAGAAGATACTTTCCATTTAAAAGATATCTATGCAGGGATGCAAGATGAAGCAGATAGAGTTTTAAATATGGATGAGTTCTATGGGCTCTTTCGTGATTTTGTAAAAAAATCTCCTGAGTCTGGATTAGATGAGTTTTTAAATGAACTTACACTTCAAAGTGAACAAGATCAGGTTGAAGGGGAGAGTATCTACATGATGAGTATTCACGCTTCTAAAGGTCTTGAGTTTGAACATATCTTTATTATAGGACTAGAAGAGGGCTTCTTACCGCTTGTAGGTGATGGAAGTGATTTAGAGGAAGAGAGACGTCTTGGTTATGTCTCTTTTACAAGAGCAAAAGAGACTCTTACTCTTTCTCATGCTGGAAGTAGATTTTACAAAGGACGCAGAAGTGATTTACAAAAAAGTAGATTTTTTAACGAAGCAGGACTTTGTGAAGGTTCGCTAAAAGTAGAAAAAAATACAGCCTTTAAAAAAGGCGACTTAGTTCGCCACAAAATTTTCGGAACAGGTAGAGTTACAGGAATTAGTAAAAGTGGGCGAGAGTTCAAACTAAACATTAACTTTGCAGGTACTAAAAGAGATATTCTTGCATCCTTTGTTGAGCGCCTATGAATAGACTCTTTGTAGCATATAAACCTACAGGGATTAGTTCAAATTTTTTTTTATCACAATTAAAAAGAAAATATAATGATAAAAAAGCTGGTTTCTCAGGAACACTTGATCCTTTTGCAAAGGGTGTTTTACTGATAGGTTTTGGTTCTCATACAAAACTATTTCGTTTTTTAAACAAAACTCCTAAAACTTATAGAGCAACTCTCTGGCTGGGTGCTGCATCTGACTCTCTTGATAGTGAGATGATAAAAAATGTAGAGATGCTAGAAGAGTTTAGTTTAAAAAAGATAAAAGATGCAGTGAAGTCACTAGAGGGTGAGTTAGAGTATGAACCGCCTATCTTTAGTGCTAAGCGTATAAATGGTCAAAGAGCTTATGATTTAGCACGTGCAGGTAAAGAGTTTTCGCTTAATAAAATAAACTCTAGTATCTATGAAACAAATCTAATAAGTTACTGTCATCCATTTGTTACCTTTGAAGCAACAGTATCTGAGGGTACATATATTCGTTCCCTAGGTCGCATTATAGCTCATAGACTTGGATTAGAACATGGAAGTCTAAGTGCTTTAGAGAGATTAAGTGAAGGTCAGTTTAGATTTGATGGGGAAAAATCTCTAGATATTAAAAAATCTCTTAATATTGCTGAAAATTTTTATCTTGGTGAGATGGATAATCTCAAATATGGAAGAGTTCTTGCTTTAGAAGATTTAGAGATACAAAAAGATGGCTATTATTGGTTAGATAATGGCGATAATATTTCTGTTATAAATATAGAAAATCAAACTGTGAAATATGAACTAGGCAGGATATATACATGTTAGTATTAGCTAGAAAATTAGATGAATCAATTGTTATCGGGGATAATATAAATATAAAAATTATATCTATCGATAAGGGTGTAGTTAAACTAGGTATAGATGCTCCAAAAGATGTTTCTATTGTTAGAAATGAACTTTTAGAAGATGTAAAAGATTTAAATATTGCAGCTTCAAAAGAGTATAGTCAAGATGACTTGAGCCAACTAAGCAAGATTATTAAAAAATAGAGATAAATATGAAAATTTACAGAGCTTACGCTAAGGTAAATGTGTTTTTAAAAATAACAGGCATCAGAGATAACTATCATGAGATTATTTCTAGGTTTATGAGAGTTGATTCTCTTTATGATGAGCTCTCTTTTAGCAAAAAAACAAAAGATGGTTTTGAGATTATTGGAGAATTTTCTTGTGAGACTAAACAAAATACTATATACAAAGCTTATATAGCGCTAAGAGATTCCATAAACTCAGAGTCTTTGGATAAGCTTATGCAAACGTATGCCGTAGAAGTTAAAAAGTATATACCTGCTTTTGCTGGACTTGGTGGTGGAAGTAGTGATGCAGCTACCTACTTAAAGATGTGTAATGAAGTTTTAGACCTTGGACTTAGTCAAAATGAACTAGCCAAGATAGGTTTAACAGTCGGTGCGGATGTTCCATTTTTTATATATGGATTTGACAGTGCAAATGTTAGCGGTATAGGAGAGATAGTCGAAGAGTTTAAAGAGCCTCTTTTAGACTTTGAAGTCTTTACTCCGAAAATAGAGATAAGTACACCAAATGTCTATATTAGTTATAGAGAAAACTTCTACGCACCCATAGATGGATTTAAGACAGATGAGTTAAAAAAGAAAACTTCATTAGATGTTTTAGAGTCTATGAGCGCAGACGAAGCAAATGACCTTTTCAAGCCTGCTTTGCAAGAGTATAGTGAATTAAAAAATTACTATAAACAGGGATATTATTTTAGTGGCAGTGGGAGTAGTTTTTTCAGATTAGTTAAGTAAATATCTATCATTTTGTTAATATAAAATAGTATTTAATAGCTAAAGTATAAAAAAATATGATACAATAATTATCGAGGGATATTACAAAGTCTAATCTTAATAGGTGGAGACGTGATGAAAAAAGTATTGTTAATGAGTGTGGTTGCACTGACACTATCTTTTACTTCTGTATCGGCATATGATCTTAGGTCTAATATGTTGCTTTTAAATGCAGATTTAAGAGATGTTCAGCAAAGTTTTATATCTAGTGATAAAGAGGGTGTAAAAAATTCGATTGAACGATTTGCAAAACATGCAAATGAATTACTAGGAAATAAAGAAAAGTTTGAGCAGATGCTTCCAGAAAATAAAAAGCATAAATCAAACGAAGCAGTAATGAGTGCGCAAATTATTGCACACAATGTTCAAATAATTTTAGATGCTGTTGAGAACAAATACAACCAATCCGGTAAACTTCGTAGAGAAGAGTCTCAAAGAGCTTATACTTACATCGAACATGCTTGTTTCCGTTGTCACAATATTGTACGTGACGAAAACTAAAACAATTAAACATCTCTTTTTAAAAGGGATGTTTAAATAGTTTTTAAAGCGTTAAAACCTTCTAAAACATCATCAAATCAATTCTAAAAATCCAAATCTTAATTAATCCATGGTAAAATAATAAAAAAAGTTTAGACTATATAGTCGAAAAGGAAAGTTAATTATGGGCGAAACAGTAGCTAAAAATAAAAAAGCCTATTTTGATTATTTCTTAGAAGAGAAATTTGAAGCAGGATTGGTTCTTCAGGGTAGTGAAGTCAAGGGTATACGAGCAAATAGAGTAAACTTAAAAGATAGTTTTATTCGTTTTGTGCAAGGTGAAGCATTTTTATTTAATGCTCATATTGGAAGACTTGAAACAACTCATCACTACTATACACACGAAGAGAGAGGCAGTAGAAAGCTTCTCTTACATAAAAAGCAGCTGATAAAAATGAAAAAAGCTGTTGATCTAGACGGTTATACAATAGTACCTCTACAACTTTACTTCAACGGCAGAAATCTTATTAAAATCCAAATTGCAATAGCAAAAGGAAAACAGCTTCATGATAAGCGACAAGATTTAAAACAAAAAGATATGAAGCGTGATATCGCTAGAGCGATGAAAGACTACTAATGAAGTTCTTTATAGCTTTAGCAACTATTATCTCAACTATTTTTGCTTTTAATATAGATATATCTGATTCAACTATTGCAAATGGTAAGACTACAATCATAGAGTTTGAAAAAGAGCAAAACATAGAGTATAAAAAAGTTGTGTTAGGTAAAAAAATACATAAGATATATCAACATCCTCTAGATTCTAAGAAAAGCTATGTCTTAATTCCTGTAAGTTACTATGAAAAACCAAGTGATAAAAAAGTTGAGGTTTTTTATACAGAAAAAGGCAAACAAAAAAGTAAGATAATTTTCTTACGTGTAGAAGATGGAAAGTACAAAAAAGAGAAGATTCAAGTTCAAAAATCAAAAGTGAATCCCAAAAGTAAAGAAGTTAAGAAAAGAATAGCAAAAGAATATGCTGAGGCTATGAAGATTTACTCTACATCTACATCTAAAAGTCAAGTGTCATCAAAGTTTATAGCTCCAATGGATAGTAAAATAACAAGCTCATTTGGAAAAGCAAGAGTTTACAATAATACATTAAACGGTTATCATAGTGGGACTGATTATAGAGCGAAAATTGGCACATCGATACATGCTAGTAATGATGGGGTAGTTGTGTTGGTTAAAGATAGATTTTACTCCGGAGGTACGGTTATCTTAGATCATGGTCATGGCATCTATACTTGTTATTATCATATGAGTGATTTTAGTGTCAAAAATGGACAAAAGATAAAGAAAGCTGATATTATAGGATTATCCGGTGACAGCGGCAGAGTTACTGGGCCACATTTACATTTTAGTGCAAGAGTAGGTGGAGAACAGGTTGATCCACTTCAGTTAATAGAGTTACTAAATAGAAAATTATTTTAGATTCTATAAAAGCACTAGTGCTTTGAGCCTCCTGCTGAAGGAAACAAAGCGTTAGCGTAGGTAACGGAATTACTTCCGGTGCTGTAAAATAAAATAAAGGGACATAAAACATGACAGTTTTTCAACTATTGATGCTTGGAGCTTCGGCTTTTTTTGCATTTAAAATTTTTGAGCACATTAAAACACTTCAAGATCCACAACCCCAAAGAGAGGATTTAGATCAAAGTGAAGATAAAAGAGCAGAAGCTTTCTCCCCGTTTGACCCAGAAGCCTTGGTAGAAAAAGCAGATGTAGCCTTTGAAGAAAAAGATTTTCAAAAAGCATTAGCATTACTTAGTGAAGCAGATGCCAAAGACCCGCAAAACTCAGATATTTTATTTAAAATTGCTTATATCTTACAACAAACAAATGATAATGATGAGGCACTTAAATATTATAAACAAGCAGTAGAGATAGATGAAGATAATGAGTATATTCATAACTCTATGGCATCTATATACCGAGCAAATGGTGAGTTTACATCGGCAAAGATGCATCTACATGCATCTTTAGAGATAGATAACTCAAACCCAATAACTTATTATAATTTTGGAAATCTATTAGTAGATATGAAACATCCAGAGGAAGCAAAAAATATGTACCAAAAGGCATTAGAGATAAATCCAGATTTTAGTGAAGCTAAAGAGGAACTGGAGAAACTTTAAAATGAAAATTTCTGAAATATATAAATTCTTGAATGAACTCTCACCATTTGAACTGCAAGAATCTTGGGATAATTCAGGTCTTTTACTTGGTGATTTTAACCAAGAAGTTAAAAAGATAGTGCTTAGTATTGATGTTGATGAATCTTTAATTGAATCTATGGATAATGATACACTTCTGATAACTCATCACCCTATTATTTTTGGTGGATTAAAGCAGTTGGAATTTAGTAAGTATCCTGCAAATCTTATTCAAAAAATGATAAAAAAAAATATTTCTAATATTGCAATGCACACTAATTTTGACCAAACACATTTAAATGAATTTGTTGCTACTGAAGTTTTGGGTTATAAAATCGCACAAAAAGATGGATTTGTTGCTTATTTGGATGTCGATGAAGATTTTGATACATTTGCAAAAAAAGTCTCTTTAGCATTTGGACTTCCTCATGCAAGATGCGTAAAAAGTTCAAATCGTGTAAAAAGAGTGGCTTTAACAACAGGTTCTGGATGCTCTTTATTGAAATCTATAAATGCGGATTGTTTTTTAACTGGAGATGTCAAATACCACGATGCCATGGAGGCTAAAAGCATAAAACTTTCGCTAATTGACATAGGACATTTTGAAAGTGAACACTTTTTTGCACAAATTTTACACCGTCATTTGAAAAATTTAGGTTTAGAAGCTATAATTTCATCATCAAAGAACCCGTTCACATATATTTAATCCAAAAGGAGACTGATGAACCAGCATCTTAAACAATTAATAGACCTTTCTCGTGTAGATAAAGAGATTGATGCATTTGAGCCTCAAATCGAAGAAGCTAATTCTAAGTATGAAGCTGCATTAGCAAAAAAAGAGAGTATCGATACAGATATTGAAAACTTAAGCAATGAAATCAAAGATGAGCAACTTAAAAAGCATAAGAATGAGTTGCATTTAGCCGAACTATCTCAAAAGCTAGAAGATAACTCTAGAAAAAGTGGTGAAGTGAAAACTGAGCGTGAGATGAAATCTTTACAGCTTGAAGAAGAGATAGCAAAAGAGCAAGTAACTTTTGCAAATGAAGAGATTACTAGACTTGAAAAAATCATTGAGCTAAAGAAAGAGCAAGTAGAAGCTGCAAAAGTTTCACTTTCAGAAATAGATGCAAATCTTGAATCTGTAAAAGCTGAAGTTGATGAAAAACTAGAAGTAATTAATAAAGAGAGACAAAAAGTATTTGTTGAAAAAGAGAAACTTCTTGGAACTACGAATCAAAAAGGTTTAGCTTTTTACCAAAAAATTCGCCGTTGGGCTAAAAATAGTACTGTTGTAGTAGTTGAAGATCAAGCTTGTATGGGTTGTCATATGTTAATCAGTGATAAGATTTTAGCAGATGTTATTAAAGCTGAAGAGATTACAACATGTCCGCACTGTGGTCGTATTCTCCATGTGGAAGCTTCTGACGAGTAGGGCTTGAAGCCTTTTACGCTCCTCTATTATATTTTAAGTGCTGTGCTATATCTTGTAGCACTCCCACTTTTAGTATATCTCTCATTTAAGCAAAAATACAAAGAGTCTGTCCCAGCCCGTTTCTTTCTTTTTAAAAATCCACCATTCAAGACTAAAGATGGAGTTTGGTTTCATGTTTGCTCACTTGGTGAAGCAAAAGCATTAAAGCCGATTTTAGAGCTAGTAAGTGATAAAGATATAAAGATAACGACTGTAACTCATACTGGTCAGACAGAAGCCAGAAAGTATGATGCAGATGTTAGGTATTTACCATATGAGATTCTACTTCCATTTTGGATGAAAAAGCAAAAACTGCTTATAGTTTTAGAAGCTGAGTTTTGGTATATACTTTTTGTACTAGCAAGATATAGAGGTACTAAAGTTGTACTTTTAAATGCTCGCATCTCAGATAAGAGTGTAAAAAAATATTTGCAGTTTGCTTGGTTTTATAAAAAGCTTTTATCAAATGTAGAAGTTATATATGCTCAGAGTGAAGTTGATAAAAATCGTTTTTTAGCACTCGGAGCTAAAAATATTGAAATCATCGGAAACATAAAGTTAGCCGGTAAAATCACTAAGACAAAAGAGTATGAGAAGCCAGTTCAAGAGTGTATAGTTGCTGGAAGTACACATGATGGTGAAGAAGAGTCAATATTAAAATCATTTATTCAGTATAAAAAACAAGTAGATGCAAAACTAATAGTAGTTCCAAGGCATCCTGAAAGATTTGAGAGTGTTTATGCGTTAATGAAAAATTATGCTGATAGAAACTCTTTAACTCTTTGCAGATTCTCAGAATCTCAAAACTTTGAAACAGATTTGATTTTAGTAGATGCAATGGGTGAACTCAACAACATGTATGCTATTAGTGATATAGCTATTGTTGGTGGTGCGTTTAGAGAAGATGTTGGTGGGCACAACCCACTAGAACCTGCTTTCTTTGGATGCAAAATAATTACAGGCAAACATTTTCATGATCAAAAAGAGCTTTTCAAATATGTACATCATGTACAGTATGTTGAAGCAGATGAGATTCACAAAGCACTTTTGGCTACAAAAGATTTACCGATGTCAATGGTTGAAGAGAAAATAAACTTAGAACCTATAATACAGAAAATACTAGAATAATAAAACTACCTCTTTAGAGGTTAGATTAATGACCGTATTTATGAAATAAATTAAGGAGCATGCTTAATGTCAAAAGAAAAAGCATATAAGATACTGGCAATACAAGAGGGTATTTCAAACTCTCAAGCTAAATCAATGATAGATCGTGGTTTAGCATATGTTGGAAACAAAAAAGTAATGATAGCTCGTGGAGAGATAGATGCTAAAACAGTCTTTAGAGTTCAAAAGATAGAAAAAATAAAACCAATTTTTGAAAATGATGATATTATTGTTATCGATAAGCCTGCATATGTGAACTCAGATGAGATAGAGAGACAGCTTAAGCCTGCAGTGCTTTTGCATAGACTTGATCGTGAAACAAGTGGAGTATTAATGCTTGTTAAAAATGAAGAGTTTAGACAACGGGCTATTAAAGAGTTTAAAAAAGACAATGTATATAAAGAGTATATTGCATGGGTTGAGGGCATCATTAGTGAACCTATAGAAGTTGATAAACCAATTTTAACTCAAAGAAAAAATAATAAAGCATACTCAAATGTATCGGGTAAAGGTAAACCTGCAAGATCAGAGTTTTTCCCTGACATTGTAAGTGCGAATAAAACAAAAATTAAGTGTATTATTCACCATGGTAGAACACATCAAATAAGAACACACCTTCGTTATATTGACCATCCGATTATTGGAGATGAGCAGTATGGTGGAAGACGTGCTAAGAGAGTAATGCTACATGCTTATAAAGTTAGACTCTTGGATATGGAATTTGTAGCACCTGAGCCTAAAGTATTTGTTGACTTCCAATAGTGTATATATAGGAATTGATTTAGCTTGGGGAGATAAAAATCTCTCAGGCTTTTGTGTATTAATTCCTTATAAAAAGAGTTTAAAAATTATAGATATTAAACTTTTAAAATCTATAAATGATATAGTCGATGAGATACAAAAATATAAAAACGATAAAGTCTGCATTGGACTAGACGCTCCACTACTCGTTCCAAATGAAGATGGAAATAGAGAGTGTGAAAAGCTTTTTAATAAAGATTTTGCAAAGTATAAAATCTCTATGCTCCCCGTAAATAGAACACTCCTGACAAAATATAACTCAAACATAAGAAGTGAAGAGTTATTTAAAAGACTAAAAGAGGATGGATTTAAGAGAGATTATAACTCTGATAGAGTTATATTTGAAGTCTATCCTCACTCTACAATAGCTATGCTGTTTAACAATCAGCAAATTTTGCCATATAAGAGAAAAAAAGGTAGAGATGTTGGGTTTATAAGAGAACAAATTGATATTTATAAAAAATATTTAGCAAAGGTTGTCTATCCCCATAAGATACTAAAGAGTGATATAGCCGCTTATAAAGGACAAGGTCTAAAAGATTTTGAGGATATGCTAGATGCAATTACCTGCGCATACACCATCTACTTTTGTCAAAACAATGAAGCAAGATTTTACAAAGTTGATGATGAAGATATTTTTGTGACTCCGATAAGCCCTTGGAAAGTATATGTATTAAGGTGTGCAGATGAGACACTTTATACAGGAGTGACAACCAACTTAAAGCGAAGAGTAAATGAGCATAACACATCAAACATTGGTGCAAAATATACAAGAAATAGAAGACCTGTAGAGCTTGTTTACTTTGAAAAGTGTGATGATAAGGTAGATGCAATGAAGAGGGAATATGCTATAAAACAACTCTCACGAAAAGAGAAATTAAAACTCATTGATGCAAGTTTTAAAAATTAAATAAACCAAAAGTCCTACTCTGCTATAATTCGCAAAATATTATATAAACTATATAAGGTACTTCATGTTTGATACATTAACAGATTCATTTACAGCTGCTATTAAAAAGATTCGTACATTTGATGATGATAAGGCACTGACAAAAGCGCTGAATGAGTTGAAAAAATCACTCTTAAAAGCAGATGTAAACCATACTGTCGTAAAAGATTTAATAAATAAAGTTCAGATAGAGACTAGGAAAAATGGTATAGGTAAAGATCAGTTTTTAGACGCACTTAGAGCAACTCTTTATGAACTACTTGAAGTTGGTGGAAATCGAGGTTTTACTTTTGCTCCAAATCCTCCGACTGTAATCCTTATGACAGGACTTCAAGGTTCTGGTAAGACAACAACTACTGGTAAACTTGCAACGTACTTGAAAAATAAGCAGAAAAAAGTTCTTATTGTAGCAGCAGATTTACAGCGTTTAGCAGCGGTTGAGCAACTTCGCCAAATTACTACTCAAATAGAAGTAGAGCTTTATGAAGATGAAGCTACAAAAAGCCCTGTAGAAGTTGTAAATGGAGCACTTAAAAAAGCAAAGAGTGGCATCTACGATGTTGTTCTTATAGATACAGCTGGTCGTTTAGCTATTGATGATGAACTAATGGATGAACTTAAAGCTGTTAAAAAAGCTGCAAATCCAAGTGAGATATTTTATGTAGCTGATTCAATGACTGGTCAAGATGCAGTAAGAACAGCCACAACATTTAAAGATAAGATTGGCATAGATGGTGTTATTCTTTCAAAATATGATGGCGATTCTAAAGGTGGTGTAGCATTAGGTCTTTCATCACAAGTTAAAGTTCCTCTCCGTTTTATCGGTAGCGGTGAGAAGATGGAAGACTTAGAAGTTTTCCTACCTGATCGTATTGTAAACCGTCTTATGGGGTTTGGTGATATTGAGGGTCTTGCTGAAAAAACTGCAGGTGCAATTGATGAGAAACAAGCTAAAAAACTTACTAAAAAGATTCAAAAAGGTAAGTTTAACTTCAATGACTTTTTAGAGCAGATGGAAAGCATGAAGAAGATGGGTAGTATGAAGTCTCTTATGGGCATGATTCCAGGTATGGGAAATATGTCAAAAGCTCTTAAAGATTTCGATATGGAGAATTCAAGCGAACTTAAAAATATCAAATCAATGGTCTCTTCGATGACGCTAAAAGAGAGAGAAACCCCGGATTTATTAAATAATTCTCGTAAAGGAAGAATCGCAAAAGGTTGTGGTTTAGAGATTGTAGAGATTAACCGAATGATAAAACAGTTTAAAAATGCAGGTAAAATGGCTAAGAAATTTTCAGGCAAAAATGGCATGAAAGATCTTCAAGCTATGATGGGTCAAATGAGTGGACCAGGAGCAATTCCTCGTTAAAAAGGTAAAATAGCAATGCATTTGCCGCGTTGCTACGCTCGTCACGTACTTTAAGTACGCTTCCTCTCTATGCGCCTTGCAACTACATCACTCTTTTACCTTTGGCTTGAATGTATGGAATATTTTTGAAAAAAATGTTCATGGGAGTTAAAAATAGGACAATGGTATTTATCTCTCTCTTTACATTTAAGTTATGACTCGCTATAATTCCACCATCGTAATAACTTCTGAAATAATCCCTCTGTGATTAGAAGGTATCTTGAAAACCAAGATATAAGACGCATATCGAGTAAAAATTTACTCGAGGGCGGTAAGAGGCACAATAAAACTACTTAGTATATTTTATTCTGCAAAAAAACCTCCAAAAATTTTAATATTAGGACACATAAATGACAGTAATTAGACTTACTCGTATGGGAAGAAAAAAACAACCATTTTACAGAATAGCTGTAACAGATAGCCGTAAACGTAGAGATGGTGGTTGGATTGAGTTAATCGGACACTATAATCCAATGGTAGCTGAGAAAACTTTAGTTGTTGATAACGAAAGACTTGACTACTGGTTAAGTGTTGGTGCTCAAATGAGTGACCGTGTTAAAAAGATAACTGGTCGTTAGTCATGATTTCTGAATTTGTCGCGCAGTTTGCCAAACTTATAGCAACTTACCCGGATGATATAAAAGTGCAAATAAAAGAAAGCGATGAAATTACTGAAATAGTTCTTTATGCTAATCAAGCCGATGTTGGTAAACTGATTGGTAAAGAGGGCAAAATGATTGGTGCAATTAAAACTGTAATATCTGGCTGTAAAGCAAAAGATGGCGTAAGCTATAGAATTAATGTCGAACCAATCTAAAGAACAAAGACTTCATATAGCCACTATCGGCAAAACTGTCGGTATAAAAGGTGATATGAAGTTTCATATCCATAGTGATTTCCCGGAACAATTTCAAAAGAACTCCACATTTTCGACAAATAAAAATAACACTATTACTCTAGATGATGTAAATCATGAAAGAGGTCTTATAAAAATAGCTGGTATTAACTCTATCGAAGATGCAAAAAAGTTTACTAACGTAAAACTCTACACTACTAGAGAAGAGACAAGAAAAAATTGCCATCTAAAAGAAGGTGAGTTTTTCTGGTTTGATATAGAAGATTGTGAAGTTTACGAAGATGGAAAACTATTAGGTGTTGTAAATGAAGTTGAACGTATCACAATCAGTAATTATCTGAATGTTCAAACTAACGATGAACTGGTTAAAATAGGCTTTGCAAAGAGTTTCTTAATACCTTTTCATAAACCATTTATTTTAAATACAGATATTGATAAAAAGATTATTACCGTTAGTGGCGCAATGGATATTTTAGAAGCTTCATAATGACTTTTACTTTTGTAACTCTATTTCAAAACATCGTAGAGGGGTATTTTTGTGACTCTATCCTAAAGCGCGCAATTGATAAAGAGATTTTAAATATTAACTATTTAGACCCTCGAGAGTTTAGTAACAACAAGCATTCTAAAGTTGATGATACAGCCGTCGGTGGTGGAGCTGGTATGGTTATGAATCCCCAGCCACTTTTCAACTCTTTAAGTGAACTTAAAAAACAAGATGAAAATGTTCATATTGTTTTTTTAACCCCTGTTGCAAAACCTTTTGTGCAGCGTGATGCCAAAAGATTAGCAAAAATCTCTCATATAGCTTTTGTTAGTGGAAGATATGAAGGGATTGATGAGAGAGTCATAGAAGAGTTTGCTGATGAAGTTTTCTCGATAGGAGATTATATTTTAACTGGTGGAGAATTACCTTCACTTGTTATGTGTGATGCAATTTCGAGAAATGTAGAAGGTGTACTTGGCAATAGTGAGTCGCTAAGTATTGAAAGTTTTGAAACGCCTCTGTTAGAGGCACCATCTTTCTCTAAACCCAAAGATTTTCAAAGTTGTTCTGTCCCATCAGAATATTTAAAGGGAAATCATAGTAAAATTCGCTCACTTAAATTAGCCTTGTCTGAATGTAAGACTAAATTCTTCAGGCCAGAGCAGCTTTTAAAGCATAGAACAAGGAAATCTTATGAGAAATAAGTACATAGAAAACTTTGAAAAAGCACAAACAGCTGAGAAAACTCTTCCAGAATTTCGTGCTGGTGATACTGTTCGTTTAGCAGTAACTATTAAAGAGGGTGACAAAACTCGTGTACAAAGCTACGAGGGTGTTTGTATAGCAAAACGTGGTCAAGGTACAGGTAAAACAATTACTGTACGTAAAATTGGTGCTAATGGTATTGGTATTGAAAGAATTTTCCCAATTTTCTCTGACTCAATAAATGAGATAAAAGTTATTCGTCGCGGTCGTGTTCGTCGTGCAAAACTATTTTATCTTCGTGATCTTGCTGGTAAAAAAGCTCGTATCAAAGAACTTAGAAGAAAATAATCTTCTAAGTTTCTACACTTCTTCCCTTCCAAATCATAATTATCATTTTTTTTATACAATTTAAATAAATATATAGTACAATTAATCTAGTTCGTATAGAAACTAGGAGTTGAATGAGCTATTTAAATGATTTAAATACAATTGTAAATATAAACTCATACACTAAAAATAAAGATGGTGTAGATAGAGTTGGAATAATATTCGATAAATGGCTTACTGAGTTAGGTTTTAAAGTAAATATTTATGATAGAGAACTTATTGGAAATCATAGACATTATACTTCTAAACATGACAAAACTGCAAAAACATTACTGCTTCTTGGGCATTTAGACACTGTATTTCCACCAAATGAATTTGAAGAATATTCTGAAGATGAAGAGTGGGTTTATGGACCTGGTGTGTGTGATATGAAGGGTGGAAATATTGTAGCACTACAGGCTCTAAGGGAATTCAAAGAGCAAAATAATGAAATAAAAAATATAGATATTCTTTTTGTGAGTGATGAAGAAACTGGTAGTGATGATTCTAAACATCTAACTGCAAAACTTGCGTCTAAGTATGACTACTGTTTTGTATATGAAGCAGCCGGTGAAGATATGGAAGTTGTAACAGGAAGAAAAGGGGTAGGAACTTTTTTTTTAGATATAACCGGTAAAGCCGCTCATGCAGGAAATCACTATGTAAAAGGGCATGATGCAAATCTTGAAGCTTCTTATAAATTACAAGAATTAGTAAAATTAACAGACTTAGAAAAAGGAACAACTGTTAATGTTGGAAGAATTAATGGTGGACTTGGTGCAAATACGATTTCGCCATTTGCAAATTTAGTTTTTGAATTAAGATATAAGAACTCTGATGAGCGAGATAGAGTTTTAAAAAGTATTGAGAAGATAGTTGAAAAATCATTTGTAAATGGGACAACTTCACAACTTAGTGGTGGAATACAAAGAGATGTGATGCAAACAAGCGAATCTTCACTCAATTTGATAAAAAATATAGAAAAGATTACTTCTAGTGTTTTAAAGTATGAAGAGAGAGGCGGAGTGAGTGATGCTAATATTGTTAGCTCTTGTGGAGTTGTTACTTTAGATGGATTTGGACCTTTTGGTGATGGAGATCACACTATACATGAAAGAGCTTCAAAGGAAAGTTTTAAGAGCAGAATAGAGTTGAGTAGAAAATTATTTACTTATTTTGTAAAAAACTTAGATTTTACGAAATAAAATAAAGGAGCAAGTTATGGCAAAGAGAAAAATCGGAATGTGGTTATATACAAATAGCGGTGGCGACAAAATTGCAAAAAAGATTATTACAAAGCTGGAAGAAAGAGACATTGAGACACTTGATGATGTAAATCTTAGACATGCTATTGTTCAGAATGCAAATATCATTCATAATAAAGTAAAGCTAAATAAGCTAGATCTATTTTTCTCGTACAATGCAGGAGAACAAACACAGTATCAGACATATTTATATCAAGCATTAAATCGTGTTATTCCTATGATTAACTCTTATGAGGCTTTTGCTTTGAGTGAAGATAAGTTTCATACATCTTTTGTTTTGAGAAACCATGGCATTAAAACGGCTGATTATAGGTTATGTCATAGAGATGATGGACATGAATTAAAGAAAATAATGAAAAAATGGGATAAGATGGTTTATAAACCAACTGATGGTTGGGGCGGAGTAGGGCTTACAAAGATAGAAAATGAGGCTAGTTTAGATATGTTACTACCATTTTTAAACCAGATGGATTTGAGATACTTCTATGTTGAGAAGTTTATAAAATATGATAATACAGACTTTAGAGTAGATATAGTAGATGGAGAGTTTGTTAGTTGTTATGGCAGAAAAGCTAGTAAAACAGACTGGAGAACAAATGTCACAAGTGGTGGTTCTATATTTTTACGTGAAGCAAATGATGAGATAGTTAAAATTGCTAAAAAAGCTTGTAAAGTTTGTGGTGTAGATATTGGTGGTGTAGATATTATTTATGATAAAGAGAAAGAAGAATATGTAGTTCTTGAGGTAAACGGTATTCCAGCCTTTGCAACACCTGAGCAAGAAAAAATGGGACTTAATTTTAATGACAGAAAGATTGATCTGATAGTTGACCTTATAGATAGAAAAACTAAGAAAAAATAATGACTCCTAAAGGCTTAAATGAGTATTATTATATTTTCAAAGAAAAAGTTGGCCACTAGGCTAACTCTTTTAACAATTAATATTTTAAGGTAACAATTTGAGACAGCAGTACAGTTCCTACGACGAATGTGTAGAATTTTTTAAACAAGCACAAATAACAAACCCGGATCTTTTTAAAGTTGAATCTATAGGAAAGACTTGGGAAGATAGAGAGATAATCGCTGTAAGCATTACAAAAAATATAGACAAGCATTTAGAAAAACCGGCACTTTTTTATACTGGAACCATTCATGCAAGAGAGTGGATAGGGATTGAACTTAGCCTTAGCTTCGCCAAATATATATTAGATCATATTGATTATGATCCTCAACTTAATGCTATTTTAGATAGATCTACCCTTTATATGGTTCCTTGTGCAAATCCGGATGGCTTTGAGTACTCAAGAAATCACTTCTCATTTTGGAGAAAAAACAGAAGAAAGAATGCAGATGGAAGTTTTGGAGTTGATTTAAACAGAAACTTCTCTATAGGCTTTACTCCAAATAAAGACATGACCTCAAATGTTTACTCAGGAGTGAGTGCTTTTAGTGAACCTGAAACAGCTGCACTTAGAGACTTTGTAACTTCACATAAGAATATAACTATTGCACTAGATTATCATTCACAGGGAAATGTATTTTTCCCTGCGCATAACTTTATGCATGAAGATGCGATAGATGCTATTGATTTAAATCTATTAGCATCTAATATGGCTGAAGAGATTAGAAAAGAGTCTGGGCGAGAATATGGTGTTCATATGGGTAAACCTCCAGTGAGTTTGATTTCAGGAAGTGGTAGAGAATTTTACTATGAACAGGGAGCATTGTCATTGGTAGTAGAAGTTGGAACTAGAAATATCAGTGATTATAAAGAACATATGAGTGAAAATATAGAAGAAAATATCTCGGCACTTATATTTGCTCTTTCTGAAGTAAATAATTATAAAAAAGATAATTCACTTTTAAGAGTTGAAAATTTTATTGCAACAGAAGTTGCTTCTAAAGAAGTTGAACTAAAGTGGGATTACCCTGATGATGAAACTGTGTATTTTGAGATATATCGTTCAAATACTAAAAAAGGATTTGCTCAAGCTTCAAATAGAATTGGTATGACAAAGCTAAAAACTTATGAAGATAAAAATCTAAAAGCGTCTACTAATTATTACTATTACGTACGAGCAGTTTGTAAAAAAAGATATGTAAAATCTCCATATGCCCAAGTTCTTGGTGTAAGAACAAAACCTCTAGAAGCTATGTTTTCTAAAATTTTATATCCTTTAGCAGATAAGATTGGCTACGTTGGAGAGAAAACTAAAAAGAATCCAGATCATTTTGGAAATAACTCTATGTTTGTAGGTATTTCTGAAAGCAAAGGTGAATGTTTTGGTGTTTGTGGATTTTCTCTCTCTACAATACCACAAAATGCAATTATTACAAGTGCTTCAATCTCTTTTTATCCTATGAATAGAGTCTCAGTTCAAGTGGAGAGTTATGGAGAATGGAGAGTTGGACAGATAGATGATAGAACTATAGATAGCATAAGTAGTTTTGATGATATTAAAAATGCTAAAACACTAAGTTATATAGATAGACCAACAGGTTCTGCTCAATTATCCCAAGGTATCTGGAGAACGTATAAGTTCGCAGCACAAGAAATAGCTGTTTTACAAAACTCATTAACTCGCTCAGAAGCTCTGTTTAAATTTGAAGGACCCTCATTATTACCATTAGATCGTGCATCTCAACTTATGCAGTGGGATATAGGATATGGAAAATTTAGTGGAGGACTTACATATAGACCAAAATTGGATATATCATATACAGTAAATGAAGCTAAGCTTGAACTTCAGTCATCAAAAGAGTTCACGGCACTAGAGAATAAAATATTAGAAAATGAACTAGTAGCAGGATATGATAAAAATGGAAATAAAAAATATTCTTGTATAGAGTTTGATCTTTCTCAATGGCCGGAAATGGATAACACTGTAATATCAAGTGCATATATAGAGATAGATGCTATTGATATAAATTCAACTAATACTCTTCGTTTTCATATAGAGATGGTTAAGCCTTGTGAAGGTGATATAACATATGAAAAAATAAAAAACAGAGAAATTGTTGAGAGAATAGGTTATGACATAAGTATATCTGACATAAAATCAGAGCCTAAACAAAGATTTGTATTTGATACATATGCTATAAATGAAATGGTAGAAAATATAGATAAAGATTCTAAAGCTTTATTTGCAATATCTGCTTCATCGCACAAAGCTCTTCCAAAAAGTCAGGATGTTACTTTCATGGATGAAAAGAGAGTTAAAAGACCTTCTTTAACAATCAACTATATTAAAAAGCGCCGTAATCCACCATCCAAAGTTGAAAACCTAAGATATAGCATTGAAAGCAATGTTATAAAGCTAGAGTGGGATACACCGGATGATGACGGATATAGTGGAGCAATAGTAGTTAAAAATCCTTTCAGAGTCCCTTGCTCACCATATGATGGACAAAAGCTTTATGGAGGAACAGATAACTATACATATGACAATTTTGGTGATAGTAGTGTAAATAAATACTATGCTATTTTTTCTTATGATGATGTTCCAAATTTTTCAGAGCCTGTGTTTATAGAGCTAAATACAAAAGAAAAATAGCCAGCCAAACGCTGAGTATTTTTACACAAAGAGGAAGTTTTTAAAACTTCCCAACCGATTAAGAATCTTCTAAGCAACAACCCCCTATAATTCCCATCCACAAACAAAGAGACCTTGTTAAAGAGGGCTAGAGAGACTTCGAGTTGAAGCTTTTGAGATTGTTTGAGATCATTGAAAACTAAGCAAGTAAATAGACTTAATAACTAACGAAACAGTTAGTAATTAGCTCATTAATAAGTTTACTTAGAAATAACTAATTAACAACAACCGTCTATTCTATTTTGAATCCAATTTATTGGATCCCTTATAGTAATAGATACATACAAAAAAGTCCATAAACTGTTCACGCGGTTTATGGCAACAAAGCCAATGAATTTTAATTCTTGGGCAAAAGATCAGTAATGCACAGCAATGTGTTCTTTACATAATCTGTCTTCGGACAACAATTATGGAGAGTTTGATCCTGGCTCAGAGTGAACGCTGGCGGCGTGCTTAACACATGCAAGTCGAACGATGAACCGAAACTTATCACTTGTGGTAGGCTAGGGGATTAGTGGCGCACGGGTGAGTAATATATAGTTAATGTACCTCGAAGACCGGGATAGCCATTGGAAACGATGATTAATACTGGATACACCTTCTAAACTCAAGTTTAGTCGGGAAACGTTTTTTCGCTTCGAGATCAGACTATATCCCATCAGTTAGTTGGTAGTGTAAGAGACTACCAAGGCAATGACGGGTAGCGGGTTTGAGAGGATGATCCGCCACACTGGTACTGAGACACGGACCAGACTCCTACGGGAGGCAGCAGTGAGGAATATTGCACAATGGGGGAAACCCTGATGCAGCAACGCCGCGTGGAGGATGACGCATTTCGGTGTGTAAACTCCTTTTATGAGTCAAGAAAATGACGGTAGCTCATGAATAAGCACCGGCTAACTCCGTGCCAGCAGCCGCGGTAATACGGAGGGTGCAAGCGTTACTCGGAATCACTGGGCGTAAAGGACGCGTAGGCTGGCTCGTAAGTCAGATGTGAAATCCTATGGCTTAACCATAGAACTGCATTTGAAACTACGAGCCTAGAGTATGGGAGGGGGAGATGGAATTAGTGGTGTAGGGGTAAAATCCGTAGATATCACTAGGAATACCGAAAGCGAAGGCGATCTCCTGGAACATAACTGACGCTGAGGCGTGAAAGCGTGGGGAGCAAACGGGATTAGATACCCCGGTAGTCCACGCCCTAAACGATGAACACTAGTCGTCGGGATGCTTGTCATCTCGGTGATGCACTTAACAGATTAAGTGTTCCGCCTGGGGAGTACGGTCGCAAGATTAAAACTCAAAGGAATAGACGGGGACCCGCACAAGTGGTGGAGCATGTGGTTTAATTCGAAGATACGCGAAGAACCTTACCTAGCCTTGACATTGATAGAACACCCTAGAGATAGAGTGGTGCCCTTCGGGGAACTTGAAAACAGGTGCTGCACGGCTGTCGTCAGCTCGTGTCGTGAGATGTTGGGTTAAGTCCCGCAACGAGCGCAACCCTCGTCCTTAGTTGCCAGCAGGTTATGCTGGGCACTCTAAGGAGACTGCCTTCGCAAGGAGGAGGAAGGTGAGGACGACGTCAAGTCATCATGGCCCTTATGGCTAGGGCTACACACGTGCTACAATGGGGCGTACAGAGAGTTGCGATACCGCGAGGTGGAGCCAATCTCATAAAGCGTCTCTCAGTTCGGATTGAAGTCTGCAACTCGACTTCATGAAGCTGGAATCACTAGTAATCGTAGATCAGCAATGCTACGGTGAATACGTTCCCGGGTCTTGTACTCACCGCCCGTCACACCATGGGAGTTGATTTCGCCCGAAATTGGGAAGCTAACCTTCGGGAGGCTACCACTTACGGCGGAATTAGCGACTGGGGTGAAGTCGTAACAAGGTAACCGTAGGAGAACCTGCGGTTGGATCACCTCCTTTCTAGAGTAAAGAGAAAACATTCATTTGTTTATCTTGTCAAAAGAAAATCTCACGAAGAGATGTTAGTTATTAGTTTATTACTTGCTTAGTTTTCAGTGATCTATCACTTGAAATGGGGAATTAGCTCAGCTGGGAGAGCGCCTGCCTTGCACGCAGGAGGTCAGCGGTTCGATCCCGCTATTCTCCACCATTTCATTTTAAATTCTAAAACAAGTTTCAAACTAAATCCAAGTACTTAAGTTAAGTATTTCGATTTGGTTTTAAACCAAAAAGTTCATTAAATTATAATTGTTAAAGTCAACATATATAAATAAAGAGAGAATTTATTCTATTATTAATTATATTAACTAAATAACTACAAAATCAACAGGATCTGTCTTGAATGATGTATTAGTACATTAAACAAGGTAGTGAACGCAAATTAGAATAAAAAAGATATTAAGGGCCATAGGTGGATGCCTTGGCTAGTAGAGGCGATGAAAGACGTATTAGGCTGCGATAAGCCTCGGGGAGCTGCCAAAGAGCTTTGATCCGGGGATTTCTGAATGGGGCGACCCAGCATGGTGCGAATCATGTTACAACTTAGGTTGGGCGAACTCAGGGAAGTGAAACATCTCAGTACCTGAAGGAAAAGAAATCAAACGAGATTCCCAAAGTAGCGGCGAGCGAAATGGGATTAGGGCACTTAGTGATAATATATTTGTTAGCAGAACACTTTGGAAAGAGTGAGCATAGAGGGTGATACTCCCGTAAGCGAAAACATTTATATGGTACTAGACTAAGGAACGAGTAGGTCGGGACACGTGTTATCTTGACTGAATATGGGGGGACCACCCTCCAACCCTAAATACTACTACTAGACCGATAGCGAACAAGTACCGTGAGGGAAAGGTGAAAAGGACCGCGGTGAGCGGAGTGAAATAGAACCTGAAACCTATGGCTTACAATCATTCGGAGCACTATTGTCGCAAGACAAGTGTGACGGACTGCCTTTTGCATAATGAGCCTGCGAGTTGTGGTATCTGGCAAGGTTAATCGAACGAGAAGCCGTAGCGAAAGCGAGTCTTAATAGGGCGACATAGTCAGATGCTGCAGACCCGAAACTGAGTGATCTATCCATGAGCAGGTTGAAGCTGGTGTAAGAGCCAGTGGAGGACCGAACCCGTAGAAGTTGAAAATTCTTGGGATGACTTGTGGATAGGGGTGAAAGGCCAATCAAACTCAGTGATAGCTGGTTCTCTCCGAAATATATTTAGGTATAGCCTCGAGCATTAGCGTATAGGGGTAGAGCACTGACAGGGCTAGGGCTGCTTACCGCGGTACCAAACCCTATCAAACTCCGAATACTATACGTGTAACCTCGGGAGTCAGGCGTAGGGTGATAAAATCCTATGTCGAGAGGGGAACAACCCAGACTAGCAGCTAAGGTCCCAAAGTCTTGTCTAAGTGGAAAAGGATGTGGAGTTGCTGTGACAACCAGGAGGTTGGCTTAGAAGCAGCCATCCTTTAAAGAAAGCGTAACAGCTCACTGGTCTAGCGATTCTGCGCCGAAAATATAACGGGGCTAAGACAAGCACCGAAGCTCTAGATTTATGATTTATCATAAGTGGTAGGAGAGCGTTCCATTCAGCGCTGAAGGTACACCGGTAAGGAGTGCTGGAGCGGATGGAAGTGAGCATGCAGGCATGAGTAGCGAGAAAAGGGATGAGAATTCCCTTCGCCGTAAACCCAAGGTTTCCTACGCGATGCTCGTCATCGTAGGGTTAGTCGGGACCTAAGTCGAGTCCGAAAGGGGTAGACGATGGCAAATCGGTTAATATTCCGATACCGACCGTTGTTCGTTTGAGTGATGGGGGGACGCATAGAGTTAATTGAGCTCGCTGATGGAATAGCGGGTCGAAGGATGTAGGTCGAGAAGTAGGAAAATCCGCTTCTCATGAGACCGAGATCTTACAGGCAGACCAATCTCTTCGGAGAGCGGTTTGAATCAATGATACTGTCGTGCCGAGAAAAGCCTCTAAACGAGAACAACGGTTGCCCGTACCGTAAACCAACACAGGTGGGTGAGATGAGTATTCTAAGGCGCGTGGAAGAACCATTGTTAAGGAACTCTGCAAACTAGCACCGTATCTTCGGTATAAGGTGTGCCTAAACTGTAAAGAGATTTACTCTCTGAAGCGGTTCAAGGTCGCAGCAAAGTGTCCCTCCCGACTGTTTACCAAAAACACAGCACTCTGCTAACTCGTAAGAGGATGTATAGGGTGTGACGCCTGCCCGGTGCTTGAATGTTAAAAGGATTGCTTAGCTTCGGCGAAGGCTTGAATTGAAGCACAAGTAAACGGCGGCCGTAACTATAACGGTCCTAAGGTAGCGAAATTCCTTGTCGGTTAAATACCGACCTGCATGAATGGCGTAACGAGATGGGAGCTGTCTCAACAATGGATCCAGTGAAATTGTAGTGGAGGTGAAAATTCCTCCTACCCGCGGAAAGACGGAAAGACCCCGTGCACCTTTACTATAGCTTGACACTGCTATTGGGATATTCATGTGCAGGATAGGTGGGAGCCTTTGATTCATAGACGCCAGTTTATGATGAGGCATCCTTGAGATACCACCCTTGAATATTCTGATAGCTAACTCCGTACAATTATCTTGTGCGAGGACAATGTCTGGTGGGTAGTTTGACTGGGGCGGTCGCCTCCTAAAAAGTAACGGAGGCTTACAAAGGTTAGCTCAGAGGGGTTGGAAATCCCTCGTAGAGTATAATGGCATAAGCTAGCCTGACTGTGAGACATACAAGTCGAGCAGAGTCGAAAGACGGTCATAGTGATCCGGTGGTTCTGTGTGGAAGGGCCATCGCTCAAAGGATAAAAGGTACGCCGGGGATAACAGGCTGATCTCCCCCAAGAGCTCACATCGACGGGGAGGTTTGGCACCTCGATGTCGGCTCATCGCATCCTGGGGCTGGAGCAGGTCCCAAGGGTATGGCTGTTCGCCATTTAAAGCGGTACGCGAGCTGGGTTCAGAACGTCGTGAGACAGTTCGGTCCCTATCTTCCGTGGGCGTAGGAACGTTGAGGAGAGCTGACCCTAGTACGAGAGGACCGGGTTGGACGTACCACTGGTGCACCAGTTGTTCTGCCAAGAGCATCGCTGGGTAGCTACGTACGGATGAGATAACCGCTGAAAGCATCTAAGCGGGAAGCCAACTCCAAGATGAACGTTCCCTGAAGTACGCTTGAAGACTACAAGCTTGATAGGCTGGATGTGTACGCACAGCAATGTGTTTAGCTGACCAGTACTAATAGTACGTTTGTCTTTTTTACAGTTCTTTTATTAGAACACAATTCGTTCACTACCTTGTTTAGTGTATTACACAATACATTAGTTATTTAGTTATGTTGACTTTCGTCCTATGCTCTGAAATGGCATATGACACACACGACAATCATACTTTAATGAGATTTCTCATTAATACCCCTTTATTGACTCATACAGTCAAGTCTAAGTACATTTCGATGTCTTTAGACTTGATTGTCTAGGTGGCTATAGAGAGAGGGAAACGCCTGGCTCCATTCCGAACCCAGAAGCTAAGCCTCTCATCGCTGATAATACTAATCCTTGCAGGATTGGAAATGTAGGTCGCTGCCTAGTTGATCAATTTACTTACTTTAATTTACACATAAAATCAACAAAGTCAATTTTATTTCGCTCGCACCGCTGTGGTGACTAAAGCTTGCTTCTATCGAAGCAGAATTTATTATATTAAATCTTTATTTATTTTCCAATTATTATCTATATTATCCATGTTGACTTTTAATAATCTTTGTAAAAAATACTCTCTTGAGACTTCTTTAGCACCTAAGCTCTTTAAATGATTTGTTGGAACTTGGCAATCTATAAAGTCATATCCCCACTCTTTTAAATGTTTTATTAAAACTGCATATGCTGATTTTGAAGCATCGCTTACCTGTGTAAACATTGATTCGCCACAAAATACTTTGCCAACTACCATTCCATATAATCCACCTACAAGTTCACCGTTTTGATAACTCTCTATAGAATGTGCTATTCCCATACCGTGTAATGTTGTATATGCTTCTATTATCTCTTCACTAATCCAAGTACCTGCTTGATCATTTCTTGGTACTGTAGAGCATCTACGCATTACTTCTTCAAAGTTATTATCAAATTTGTAACTAAATTTTTTCATGCTTTTTTTCAGTGATTTACTTATTTTAAAATCATCTAGTTCCATTATAAGTCTAGGATTTGTAGACCACCATATGATAGGGTCTCCGTTGCTAAACCATGGAAATATACCATTTTGATATGCACGAATAAGTCTAGAAGGAGTTAAGTCTCCTCCCCAGGCTAATATTCCATCTTCATTCGCATTAGATGCATCTGGAAACTTTATTTCATGTTTATTTAGCTGTGGAATCATCTAATTGTTTAAATCTTAAAACGAGTTTTTTGTTAAATCCAACTTCTACTTTACCACCATTTTTTAACTTACCAAATAGTATTTCATCACTAAGTTTGTTGGTAATGTTGTCTTGTATATATCTTTTTAGTGGTCTGGCACCCATTTCTTTTGAATATCCACTCTGTGCAATAAAATCTTTTGCTTTATCAGAGATAGTTACAATGATTTTTTTCTTTTTGAGTTCAATATTTAACTCATTAATAAACTTAATTACAATATCTTTAACTGTTTCAAGACTTAATTGTCCAAACTCTACAACTGCATCTAGTCTATTTCTAAATTCAGGAGTGAAAAATGATTTTAACTCTTCATTTTTTGAGATGCTTTCATCTTTATTAAAGCCCATAACATTTCTAGCACTTGCTCCAATATTTGAAGTCATAATCAGTATAACATTTTGAAAGTTTGCTTTATATCCATTGTTGTCAGTTAGTGTAGCACTATCCATGATTTGAAGAAGAATATTTACTAAATCAGGGTGGGCTTTTTCTATTTCATCAAGAAGCAAAACTGTATATGGATGTTTTTTTATAGCTTCGGTCAGAAGCCCACCCTGCTCAAAGCCAACATAACCAGGAGGTGCTCCAACTAAGCGAGACAGAGCGTGTTTTTCCATATATTCACTCATGTCAAATCTCTCAAAGTTAACACCTAAGGTTTGGCTTAGCGAAATTGCAAGTTCAGTTTTTCCAACACCAGTAGGACCTGAAAAAAGAAAAGAAGCGATAGGTTTGTTTTGAGGGGTTAATCCTGCTTTAGAGATTTTAATAGCTTTTACTACTTCAACTACAGCCGCATCTTGACCAATAACTTTTTGTTTTAAATCACTCTCTAGATTCATAAGAGAGCTAGTCTCATCTTTTGTGACTTTTGAGCCTGAGATGCCAATAATATTAGAAATAGTTTTTTCTATATCATAGGAGGTAACTTTTTTCTTTTGAGATTTTTTTAGATGAAATGAAGCTGCTGTCTCATCAATTAAATCAATCGCTTTATCTGGAAGGAATCTATCTGTTATATATCTTTTTGAGAGTTCAACAGCACTTTTTAATGCTTCATTTGTGTATTTAACATTATGATGCTTTTCGTATCTGCTCTTTAGTCCTTTTAAAATCTGGTAACTTATTTTAGTTGAGGGCTCATCAACATCTATCTTAGAAAATCTTCTGCTTAGTGCCTTGTCTTTTTCAAAACCATTTCTATATTCAGCAAAAGTTGTAGCACCCATACATTTTAACTCACCAGATGCAAGAGCTGGTTTTAATTGGTTTGCTGCGTCCATTGTGCCGCTTGTAGCTCCAGCGCCTATTAGAGTGTGTATTTCATCTATAAAAAGAATAGCATTTGGATGCTTCTTTAGTTCATCCATAACACCTTTTAGGCGTTTTTCAAAGTCTCCTCTATATTTAGTCCCAGCAAGAAGAGCGCTCAAATCAAGTCCGAAAAGTTCAGCTTCTTTTATAATATCTGGAACATTACCACTTGAGATATTTAGTGCTAGGCCTTCGGCAATTGCAGTTTTACCAACACCGGCTTCTCCAACTAAAATAGGATTGTTCTTTTTTCGTCGACATAAAATCTGCACAACTCTTTTTATCTCAGCATCTCTTCCAATAACTGGATCGATTTTTCCTTTTTTTGCCTTATCTAAAAGATTTATACAATACTTATCTAAAAAAGATTCTTTATCTTCAGATGCAGAACTTGGCTCACGATGAGAGATAAGTTCTAGTACATCAAGTCTTGATATTTGATACTCATTTAAAAGAAGGTAAGAAAAACTATGTTCTTCATCATACAAAGCGGCTAGCAAATCACCTACATCTGCACTTGATTGCTGAGCACTCTGTATATGTTTAATCATATTGTCTATTAGTCTAGATAGTGCTACGCTTTCATATGGGTCTTGTTTTATATTCTCAGGAAGAGTGTCTATATTTTTTAGTATATAGTCATTAAGAGATTTTTTCATCATCTCCACATCCCCACCGCATGTTTTGATTATATCTGCTCCATCTTTGGAGTTAAGAAGTAGATAAAATACATGCTCTATCGTTAAGTACTCATGTCTTAACTCTTTTGCATATAGAATAGATTTTTGAAATATATCATTTAAATTTGTGCTTATCATTTTACTCTTCCTCCATTATAGCTCTTAGTGGAAAACCATTGTCTTTAGCTTTTTTTCTTACTTGCATAACTTTTGTCTCTGCGATTTCATGAGTGTATACACCACATAATCCTCGCTCTTTTTTATGAATATCAAGCATAATCTGTTCTGCTTGTGCATAAGTTCTATGAAATATACTCATAAGTATATCAATTACAAAATCCATAGAAGTATAATCGTCATTTAAAAGAAAAACTTTGTACTTCTTTGGGTGTTTTATTTTAACTTCATCATAAAGTTCTAAGTCTGTATTTATAGCCATTGTTTCCTACTTTGAAGCTTGAATAAAATCGTTAATAATATCTTGCGGATTTTCAAGTCCGATTGATACGCGTATTAGACCTTCACTAATGCCTAGAAACTTTCTCGTCTCTTCATCAAAGTCTCTGTAAATTGTAGATGCCATGTGAAGAGCTAATGTTCTACTGTCTCCAATATTGGCTGTAAGTGTAGCAAGTTTTGTTTTGTTTAAAAACTCAAATGCTTTTTTCTTGTTTCCCATGTCTATAGTAAAGAGTGTTCCACAACCATTTTTAAAATCATTTAAATATCTCTCATTATGTGGATGTAATTTTAAACAAGGGTGATTTATGTTTAAGCCAGCCTCATCTAATGCTAAAGCCACTATTTCTACACTGCTTGTAATTCTAGATAGCCTTAGAGGAAGTGTTTCAAACCCTAGCATTGTTTGGTAGCTGGCATTTGCATTTGCACTCATACCAAAATCCCTTAAAGCTCTTTTTTTAGCATTTGCAAATAGTGCCATTTTCCCAGCACCTTTTATAAATTTTGCCAAGAAGTCATATCTTGGAGATTTTAGTTTATCATCTCCGTCATTTACAGCGCGAAATACTGCGCAGCCACCAAGAGCTGATGAGTTTCCAGATATGATTTTGGTTGTTGAATAGATGCTGATGTCAGCTCCGAGCTTTAGTGGAGAGATACTAAGAGGAGTTATGGTGTTATCAACCATAAATATTACTCCTGAGTCATTAGCTATTTTAGCAATACGACCTATATCTGGGAGTTTCATATTTGGATTTCCAACACTCTCTAAAAAGATAATTTTTGTATTCTCATTTATTGTCTGTGCTATCTCTTTAAAATCATCAACATCAAAGAAGTGAGTTTTTATGCCAAAGCGAGCTAGGGTTTCACTAAAGAGCGAATAAGTACCTCCAAAAAGGCCACCAATAGAGATTATCTCATCTCCAGATGCAAGAAGTGACATACACGCAAGAGTTGTAGCCCCCATACCAGAGCTTGTTGCTATCGCTGCTACGCCACCATCCATCTCTGCCATAATAGATTCTAATTTTGCAGTTGTGGGATTTCCCATACGAGAATATAGTGGTTTTTTAACACTTCCATCAAATACTCCTTGCGCTATTTCAGGTGTGCCGTAAGCAAAAGATGCAGAATTTGTTACAGCTGGACTAACTGCTCCCTCTTTGTTTCCAACTAACTGGACAAATTTGGTACAATACTCTTCAAAATTATTCATTAATATATGCCTTTAAATTATACGTGATTATACCAAAGTAGGAATAACCTTGACAAAACGAATTTTTATTACCGCAACAAATACAGATATTGGTAAGACCTACACAACTAAACTGCTCTTACGTGAGTTTGCATCTAGGGGTTTTAGAGTAGGTGTAATAAAACCTATAGAAACTGGCGTTGTTGATGGATATGCCCAGGATGGCAGTGAACTTTTGGCATGTGTCAAAGAGCTAAACTATGAGTTTGAAAATGTCTCTTTAAGTGATGTTGTACCCATTACATACAAGCTTCCTGCTGCTCCTTTTGTCTCATCAAATAATACAAAATTAGATTTGCATCTATTAGACAAAGCAGTAGAAAACCTGGAAAAACTTTGTGATTTACTTATAATTGAGGGAGCAGGAGGGCTATATGTTCCAGTTGATGAAGATACAATGATGGTTGACTTGATAAAGCACTTTGGGGCATCAGCACTTCTGGTTACCCACTGCTCACTTGGGTGCATAAATGATACTCTTCTTAGTAAAAAAGTGCTTGAAGATAAAAATATAGAGCATCTAGTAGCTTTTAATTGTCGTGAAGATGACAAGAGCTTTTCAAGTGTTTCAGAGCCTTATTTTTTAAAAATAGGATTTGAAGTACTAAAAGTTAACCAAAATATTGACACTATTTGCGATGTCTTGTATAATCTATAAATTAATTTAAAAAGATGAGCATGCAACACTTAATCCGCACAGATGATTTCACAGTTCAAGAGATAGAAGATATTTTTGCAGATGCAAGAAAGTTTGGTGCAAAAAAGAATGGTGATATAATATTTGATAGAATTTTACAAGATAAAATTATAATAACACTATTTTTTGAAAACTCCACAAGAACTAAAAGCTCATTTGAGATAGCTGCAAAAAGACTAGGTGCCGAGATGGTTCATTTAGACGCGGCAAAGAGCTCTACAAAAAAAGGCGAGACTTTAGTAGATACAGCAATGAATTTAGATGCTATGAACCCTCATGCCATAATAGTACGTCATCAAAATTCAGGTGTTCCACAAATTCTTTCTAATTATACAAAATCTGCAATAATCAATGCAGGTGATGGTGCTCATGCTCACCCAACTCAAGCACTACTTGACCTTTTTACACTAAAAGAGCACTTTGGTGATGTAAAGGGTAAAAAGATAGCAATTGTCGGAGATATTAAAAACTCAAGAGTTGCCAATTCAAATATAGAACTTCTTAATAGATTTGGTATGGAAGTAATACTTGTCGCTCCTCCTCACTTTTTACCAAAAACCACTCTTAGAACGACACACTTTTTAAAAGATATCATAGATGAAGTTGATGTTATTATGAGTCTTAGAACTCAGACTGAAAGACACTCTTCACAAAGCTATGCATCGCTCAAGGATTATGCAAGTGATTTTTGTATAACTAGTGAGTTAGTTGGAGATAGAGACATAATACTACTTCACCCTGGTCCTGTTCATAGAAACATAGACATTTGTGACGCACTTTTAGCAGATGAGAGGTGCAAGGTTCTAGAGCAAGTGGCAAATGGTGTATCTATAAGAATGGCGGTACTAAAAAAACTAATACATGACGTTTAAACAGATTAACTCTCTTGGTAGGCAGAGGAAACCTTTTTTATTTATAAGCGATTTTTTAGCACAAAATATAGAGGTAATTCCTTTGGATGAGTTAAGCCTACACAATATAGAATTTTGTATAAATGAAGATTATATCCATAAAAAACATAAGAATTTTTTTAAAAAAGATGTTATTGGATATGAGAGTTACAAAATAAAATTTGATAAGATAATTGAACATATAAAATCTGGTGACACCTATCTCTTAAATCTTACTGCACCTACAAAAATCTATTCTGACTTAACTTTAAAAGAGATATATAGCTACGCAAACGCACACTACAAACTAAGATACAAAGATAAATTTGTCTGTTTTTCTCCTGAGAAATTTATCCGTATAAAAGGCTCTAAAATTCACACCTACCCAATGAAGGGTACAATAGAAGCTTCCATACAAGATGCCAAAAATAAAATACTTGAAGACGAAAAAGAGATGGCTGAACATACTATGGTTGTTGATCTTTTGAGAAATGATTTGTCTATAGTAGCATCTGATGTGAAGGTAGAAGAGTTCAGATATGTACAGAAGATAGACTCAGGAGAAAAAGAGCTACTTCAAGTAAGCTCACATATAAGTGGTAATGTAGGTGAGAACTGGCACGAGAAAATTGGAGATATATTAAAAGCACTTCTTCCAGCTGGAAGTATAAGCGGTGCACCAAAAAAAAGTACTTTAGAAATTATTAAAAATGTTGAAGGGTATGAGAGAGGTTTTTTTAGTGGTGTTTTTGGCATCTATAATGGAGAGTATTTTGATAGTGGTGTTATGATTCGTTATGTTGAAAAAACAGAAGATGGATACATATACAAAAGTGGCGGAGGGATAACTCTTGATAGTGACGCTAAGTTAGAATATAGTGAGTTGCTTGATAAAGTGTATTTACCTTAGATGATGAGAAATATGAAATTACTAAAATATATTGGCTATTTTATATTTGCACTTTTGCTTCACACTATCTTGTTATACCTTTTTGTTTTAGGCTTTTATACTCTTTATTTTACATTCTTGCTTGTTTCCTCTTATATTTTGTACAAATACAATAGGTATTTTTCATATAGAGTTTTTTCATTGCTTCTTATATTTGTAGTAGTATTTATAAACTTAGAGATATATGATGAGTACCTATTTGAGATATACCTTTATTTTGATGCAGTTAAAGATAGTATATTTGTAAATAGCGAAGTAAAGTATGTATTAATTGTACTTCATCTAATAGTTTTAATTAATTTAAAAAAATTTGAGAACTTTTGGGCTATAATAGATAAAAAAGTATTTAGGATTTAATTATATGTATATAGAAGATTTGAAGTTTTCATTGTGGGCAGATTTTATTGAGAGAGATTATTTAGATAAAGAGTTTAAAGAGTTGATTGCTGATGGAATTATTAATGGTGCTACTTCAAATCCAGCTATTTTTAAAAATGCAATTTTAAATTCACCAGCATATAAAGACCAACTTGCATCTCTTAATGGTTTAAGTGCCAAAGAAAAATATGAAGCAGTTGCTATATTTGACATTAAAAAAGCGGCTGATATATTAAAACCTCTTTATGACGCGGGTGATGATGGATATGTAAGCATCGAAGTTGATCCTTTTCTTTGTGATGATGCGGACGCAACTATCAAAGAGGGTAAAAGACTTTTTGCAGAGATAGGACGAGACAACGTAATGATAAAAGTTCCTGCAACAGATGCAGGCTACATTGCGATGGAAGAGTTAAGTGCATCTGGTATTCCTGTAAATGCAACACTTATCTTTAAAAAAGATCAGGCCATATCTTGTGCTAAAGCATTTGAACGTGGGTGTAAGAAAAATACAAAAAATGTTGATACTGTAATAAGTATTTTCGTAAGTAGAGTTGATCGTGCTTTAGATGCAATACTTAGTGAAAATGGTGTTGAGGTAGCACTTAGCGGTATTTATAACACAGCAGATATCTATGCAACAATAGAGAGTATGAATGTTAGTGGATGTAGAGCACTCTTTGCAAGTACTGGTGTAAAAGATGATTCACTTCCTCCGTATTACTATGTTGATAAGCTTTTAGCATACAATAGTGTAAACACAGCTCCTGTTGATACAATAAAAGCTTTTCATAAAGATGCAAATAAGAAAAAAGTTTTACCAATTTCTGAGGAAGTTATTAAAGCACATTTTGATAAAGTAAAAGAAGTCGGTGTTGATTTTGAATATGTTTTAGATAAGCAGATTGCTGATGGTTTAAAGTCATTTAAAGACGCATTTAACGATATATTGGACTCCTTATGAGCAATGAAGTAGATGTCAGCAAGTTAACTTTTGTACAATTAAATAAGATAAGAGCATATCTTAAAAAGATGATTGAACTAGGGGGCAGTGACCTTCATGTTAAAGCAAACTCAGTTATTAGAGCTAGAATTAATGGAAATATTGTTCAGTTTGCGGGTGATGTTTTTGCTAAAGAAGATGCCCTTACTTTTGCAAAAGAGTTACTAAAAGAAAGGTTTGGAGAGTTCCTTGAAAATAAAGAGATAGATTTAGTTTATCCTTTTGATGAAAAAAATCGTTTTCGTGTAAATGTTTTCTTTCAAATGGATGGTATATCCGCAGTATTTCGTGTTGTTCCTGTTCAAATTCCATCAATAGAAGAACTTCATTTTCCTGATATTCTTAAACGATTTACTCAAAAAGAGAGAGGACTTATATTAGTAACTGGTGTAACAGGTAGTGGTAAGTCAACAACTCTTGCAGCTCTTATTAATGAGATAAACATTACAAAGAAAAAGCATATAATTACTATTGAAGATCCTATTGAATTTGTTCATAAAGATAAAGGATGTATTATCAACCAGCGCTCAGTTGGTCAAGATACTCTCTCCTTTGGTGCAGCTCTTCGTGCATCTCTTCGTGAAGATCCAGATATAATTTTAGTTGGTGAAATGAGGGATAGAGAGACAATTAATCTTGCTCTTCATGCTGCGGATACGGGGCACTTAGTTTTCTCTACTCTTCACACAATAGATGCAAAAGAGACCATTAATCGTATCATTGCAACTTTCCCTACCGAGGAGCAGAATCGTGTAAGAATGTCTTTAGCCGGCGTTATTCAAGGTATAGTCTCACAAAGGCTTATTCCTACCGTAAATGGTGGAAGACGTGCTGCTATGGAAGTTCTTGTACATACCCCAACTATTGAAAAATTAATTTTGGAAAATCGTGATTATGAGATTAGAGATGCTATTGAGAAGGGTAGAGATCATTATAAATCCCAAAGCTTTGATCAACATATTTTAGAACTCTATAATGAGGGAATCATCACAAAAGAAAAAGCGAAAGACTATGCTACTAGTCCATCTGATTTAGAGTTAAGAATGAGTGGATTAAGTTCATCAAAAACTACTAAAAACTCAACAGGAAGTGAAGAAAAAGAGATTAAAATCGATAAAACTGATGATATCTTTGACTTAAAGTAGATTTTAAATCTTTGTTGTGTATAATTCCAAACAATTTTTATTAAGGATTTAATATGTTAGAAGGCATAATTAGAGAGAGTATTGGCAAAAAGGGCACTAAAGCACTACGTCGTGATGGATATCTAATTGCAAACATTTACGGAAAAGGGCTTGAAAATATCAACGCTGCATTCAAAATGAATGAATATATCCGTACTGTTCGCAACAAAGAGACTTTAGCGTTCCCAGTTTCAGTGAATGGTAAAGAGATGAATGTTGTAGTTCAATCATATGAGGCTCACGCAGTAACTGGTAATCTTTTACACGTTGATTTAATGGCAGCACAACCAGGTGTTGAAACTACTTACAACGTACCTGTTGTACCAGTTGGTGAAGCACTAGGTCTTAAAAACAAAGGTCTTATACACAAAGCTAAACCTCGTTTAACTGTAAAAGGTGCTATTGAAAATGTACCAAATACTTTTGAAATAGATGTAACTGAAATGGATGTTGGTGATTCTAAACTGGTTCGTGATTTAGTTGCTATTCCTAATGTTACTATGCTAGATTCAGACCGTGTAGCTGTAATAAGTATTATTAAAGCTAAATAATCATGTTAATAGTCGGACTAGGTAATCCTGGCCCGGCATATGCAGGCAATCGCCATAACATAGGTTATATGGTTATAGATGAGCTAATTCGCAGAAACAATGCTCAAAAACTCTCCTCCTCATCATTTAACGCTGAACTCTTCAAATTTTCAAATCATTTTTTATTAAAACCACTTACCTTTATGAACTTGTCCGGTAATTCTATACAAGCCGTTAAAAAGTTTTACAAAATAGAGAAGATAGTTGTAATACATGATGATTTAGACCTTCCTTTTGGAGCACTTCGTTTTAAATATGGAGGTGGACATGGTGGACATAATGGGCTTAAATCTACTGATGAAATGATTTCACGTGAATATACAAGGGTTAGACTGGGAATTGGAAAACCAGAATATAAAGGAGAAGTCGCTTCTTATGTTTTAAGTGATTTCTCCCCAGCTGAGCTAGAACATATTTCTAGTTGGATATCACATACCTGTGAAGCTGTAGAGAGTCTATTAGAAAATACATTAGAAGATGTAAGTTCTAAATATACAATTAAAAAATTTCAGCTAAAATAGCATTTACGATTTTAAAGTAGTTTTCTCGCCGATAGGCGTGGACAAAGTGATTGAATATAAGCTGGACTTGTTCAGATTTTATGAGAGGGAATAATTTGCTAGCATTTAGATATATATCTTTTCATTATTTAAAATATTTCTCAGTAATATTAATTGCTTTGGTGATGTTTCTTGTTGGATTTGACTATATAGAAAATGCTGATTCACTATCTTCATCTGTTAACTTGGTTCTGATTTATCTTGTATATAAAGCATTTTTTGCCATAGATATGCTTCTCCCTTTGTCTCTTGTATTTGCAATGATATCGACAAAAATATTTCTAATTCGTTCAAATGCTTTAGTCTCTTTATATTCACTTGGTTATTCAAAAGTAGATGTACTAAAGCCCTTTGTAGTTGTTTCAACTACAATTGTTGTAATTTTCATATCTCTTCATTCACTTCCAAGTTTCTCCCGTGCCGATGAGTTTTCAAACAATATTCGTAAAAATTCGGCTTATCTAAGTCCTACTAAAGATCTCTTTTTTATACATAAAGATAAATATGTTTACTTCTCTCAGATGCTTCCTCTTCAGGAGAAAGCAGAAGGTATTAGAGTTTTTAGTATTAAAGAAAACTCACTTAAAGAAGTAATAGTAGCAAAAGAAGCTATATATAGAAATGATTCTTGGCATATAGCCCAAGCTGACATAATTACAAAACCTGATAATATGAGTTTTGAGTCCTTGGGTATAAAAGTTAATCATGAAAAAGGTCTAAATATCCTGAACGGTTTTCGTCCAAAAATACTTGATCAGGTATATGAAGGTAAGGTTAATTTTACTATTAAAGATGCTATAGATGCTCTTTTTTTACTTAAAGATCAAAATATAAATACTAGCAGTATAAAAGGTGCACTTTACAAGATATTCATCTACCCATTTTTTGTCCCGTGTTTAGTTGTAATTATCTTCTTTTTTGTTCCTATTAGTTCAAGGTTTTTAAATATCTCTCTCTTTAGTTTTGGAGCAATTCTTGCGACTCTTTTAGTCTGGGGAATCTTATTTATGCTTATAGAACTCTCAAATAATAAGACAATTTCAAGTGAAGCCGGGGTAGTTGCTCCGGTAGTTATTCTCTTTTTTATAGCTTTTAGACAATGGCGAAAATATCGTTTAAGCGCTTAATCAAATAAGTTACCCCAGATACTCTAAAGCTTCGCCTACGGCGAGAGAAAGAGTTTACATTTTTTATAACAAAAATATAAGTCATTATTTTAAATCTCATAAAATCTGAACAAAGTCCAGATTCTACTCAGTCACTAAAGCTTCGCCTACGGCGAGAGAAAGAGTTTACATTTTTTATAACAAAAATATAAGCACTTTTTGGGTAAAATCATTTAAAAAAAATTTGGAAATTTTACAATGAACTTTAAAGAACTGGCATCTGAGTATAAAACACCTCTATACGTTTATGACTTAGACTATATGGGTGAACAATATCAAGAGTTAAAAGAGGCTTTTAAAGGTAGAAAGTCTATCTTAGCTTATGCTGTAAAAGCAAACTCAAATCTTAGTGTAGTTAAGCATTTTGCAGGTTTAGGAAGCGGAGCAGACTGTGTATCTATTGGTGAAGTACGCCGTGCATTTTTAGCAGGAATTCCGGCATACAAAATCATTTTCTCAGGTGTTGGCAAAAGTGATGATGAAATACGTGAAGCAATACAAAAAGATATTCTCTACATCAATGTTGAGAGTGAAGCTGAACTTTTTCGTGTTGAGTCAATTGCAAAAGAGTTAAATAAAACTTCTCGAATTAGCATCCGTGTAAATCCAAACATAGACCCAAAAACTCACCCATACATCTCTACAGGGCTACATGACAATAAGTTTGGTGTTGATATTGACACGGCTAAAAGGATGTATATATTTGCAAAAAACTCCCAAGCTCTTGAGGCTGTTGGTGTTCACTTTCATATTGGCTCTCAACTTACGCATTTAGAACCAATTTATGAATCAGCTGTTATTGTAGCTGACATGGTACGTTCATTAGAAGCTATTGATATTGAGCTGAAGTTTTTTGACATCGGTGGTGGACTTGGAATCACATACGATGCAGAAATTACAATCAAACCCTATGATTATGCACAAGCAATTCTCGGGACTCTAAAGGGACTTGACTTGACAGTTATTTGTGAGCCTGGAAGATTTTTAACTGCAAATGCTGGATACTTTTTAACTAAAGTACTTTATGAGAAACAAAATGGGGATAAGAAGTTTGTAGTTGTAGATGGCGCTATGAACGATCTTTTACGTCCAAGTCTTTATGGTGCTTATCATAAAATAGAGGCTATTACAGACTCTACATCTGATGTAAGAAATGTTGATATTGTGGGTCCAGTTTGTGAGAGTGGAGACTTCTTTGCAAAAAACTATCCACTACCTGAATTAAGTCACAACGACCTACTTGTTATCCACAGTGCGGGAGCTTATGGTTTTGGTATGGGAAGTAACTACAATACTCGTGGTAGAAGTGCTGAAGTTGCTCTTGAAAACGGTCAAGCTAGACTTATTAGAAAAAGAGAAAACTTTGAAGATTTAATTGCTTTAGAAAAAGAGTTTATTTAATCCACATAAACACAGAAAATGAGATAGAGAATATTAAAGGAGACTAGTTTGTATTTTATAGACGTTCAAGGTACTCTAATTAGTGACAATGATAAATCTCCAATTCGTGGAAGTTTAGAATTTATCAAAATGTGTAATGATGAAAATATTCCATATATGATTATTACAAATAACACTAAAAAAGCATCAAAAGATTTTTATAATTTTTTAAAATCTTTAGGTTTTAAATTTGATTTTTCGAAGTACCTTGACCCTTTGATGCTTTTGGAGTCCCGTGTCTCTAAAGAGTCAGTGGCAGCTTATGGAGCAGATGAGTTTTTAAAGACTTTAGTGAGTATGGGCTATATGCTTGATTATAAAAATCCTAAGACAGTTTTAGTTGCTATCAAAGAAGATTTTACCTCCGATGAATTTGCTCAAATGATAGACTTTTTACTCTCAGGTGCAAAGCTCGTAGGGATGCACGAGACATCTATCTATGCTAAAAACTCTAAGCGCTACCCTGGAGTTGGAGCTATTTTAAAGATGCTAGAGTTTGCTACTTCTGTAACTTATGAAGTTGTTGGAAAACCAAGTAAGGCTTTTTATAATGAATCTTTAGCTAAGTTAAAAGAGCAAGACAGCAGCGCTGAGTTTAGTAAAGTAACTATGATCAGTGATGATGTTAAAGGCGATTTAGGTGGAGCAAAAGAGATGGGAATGAAGACAGTTTTTGTAACTAGTGGAAAATACAAAACAGAAGATGAAATAGTTCCATTTCTAAAACCTGAGCTTAGACCTGACAAGGTTTTTGGTGATATGCAAAATATTTTGGAGATGATATGAAAACTTTAGATGATTGTAGACAAGCGATAGATGCTATTGATAATGAGATGCTAAAACTTCTCAATGAAAGAATGAAAGTTGTTGAGAGAGTTGGTGAAATAAAGAAGGAATCTGGTGGTGCTATATATAGACCAGAGAGAGAAAAAGCCATTATCGAGAGACTTGAATTACAAAGTAAAGCTAGCGGTGGGGCTCTCAATAAGAGTGCTATTGAAGCAATATTTTTAGAAATATTTGCAGTCTCAAGAAACTTAGAACGCCCGGAAAAAATAGCTTACTTAGGACCTGAAGGTACATTTACTCATCAAGCTGCAGAGAGTCGTTTTGGTGCTATGAGTGATTATATTTCTGTGAGTTCTATTCAGTCTGTGTTTAAAACCTTAGAGTCAAAAAGAGCAAAGTTTGGTGTTGTTCCCATTGAAAACTCTAAAGATGGTATTGTCGGTGAGACACTTGATTTACTTGCTAAGAGTTCTGTGAAAATTGTAGCAGAGCTATATATGCCGATTCATATGTCATTTGTTACAAAAGCAACAAAGCTAGAAAATATAAAAAAAATATATTCAAAAGACAAGGGATTTGGACAGTGTAGAGAGTTTTTATCGGAATATGGTCTTATAAATATAGAACATATACCGGTAGAATCAACAGCAAAAGCAGCAATACTAGCATCCCAAGATCCAAATACTGCTGCAATTTGTAGTCATATAGCAGCCAAACTTTATAATGTTCCAACAATGTTTGAAAATATAGAAGATGAGCATGACAGCTCTACAAGATTTGTCATACTTAGTGACTTTAAAAATGCTAAGAGTGATGATGATAAGACCTCCATATTGGTACGCTTAAAAGATGCTATAGAAGCTGGCTCTTTGGTTCATTTCTTACAAGATTTTGATGAAGAGAAGATAAATCTTTCAAAAATAGAGTCTCGTCCATCAAAAGAAAAATCTGGGTTTGGTTATTGGTTCTATATAGATTTTTATGGGCATATTGATGATGAAAATATACAAAAAGTACTATCTAAACACGAGAGTGAAGTAACGTGGCTTGGAAGTTATGTAAAGGGTGAAGATGAAATTTAATTCTAAAATGAAAGATATTAAAAACTATGAGGCCGGAAAGCCAATAGAGTTAGTTGTAAGAGAGTTTGGTATTGAACCAAAAGATATTATTAAGCTGGCTTCTAATGAAAATCCTAATGGTTGTTCATTAAAGGTTCAAGAAGCTGTAACAGCAATTATTTCTAAAATGGCTCTGTATCCGGATGATTCAATGATAGCGCTTAAGAGTGCACTTAGTAAGAGATTTAACGTAAAAAATGAGAATGTAATCATCGGTTCGGGCAGTGATCAGGTAATTGAGTTTCTAATCCATGCAAAAGCAAACGCCGATTCTAAAATACTAATGAACTCTATTACCTTTGCAATGTATGAAATCTATGCAAAGCATGTAGGAGCAGAAATCTTAAGAACCTCTTCGCAAGAGCATGATTTAGATGAGTTTTATGAGATTTACAAGCAAGAGAAGCCTTCTGTAATATTTCTTTGTACTCCAAACAATCCAACAGGAGATGCTATAGAAGCAAGTAAACTTTTTGATTTTGTTAAGAAGATAGATAGTGACACTCTTGTAGTAGTAGATGGAGCTTATATGGAGTATGCTTTAGTAAAAGACAGTTCCAAAGAGGTTAAGCCAAAAGATTTAATTGAGCAGTTTGATAATGTGATTTATCTTGGAACTTTTTCAAAGGCTTATGGTCTTGGTGGTATGCGTGTTGGTTATGGTTTAGCAGACACTAAAATAATCAAAGAACTATATAAGTTAAGACCTCCTTTTAATATTACAACACTATCTTTAGAAGCTGCAACTGTTGCTCTAGAAGATGAAGAATTTGTAAACAAAAGTGTAATTGAGAACTTTAATGAGATGAAACGCTATGAAGAGTTTGCAAAAGAGCAAAAAATAGATATAATTAACAGCTATACAAATTTTGTTACTTTATGTCTAAGTCCGAGCCACAAATCATCTGAAATTGCAGGCCTTCTTTTAAAACGTGGGATGATAGTTAGGGATCTTAGCGGGTACGGTATGAACGCTATTAGAGTAACGGTTGGAACACAAGAGCAGAACACTCGCTTTTTTGAACTAACATCAGAAATTTTGTAATTATAAAATGGGTTGTTAATGGATTTTAAGGTACTTTTTTCTCAGTTAGTTGTTCTTTATTCTAAACTAACTTCACAACAGCGAATTATTATTGCCGCTGCCATTATAGGTATAATTTCATTTCTAATTTTCATGGTTGTTTATACGGCTAAGAAAAATACTGACAATGAGTATGAAGTTCTTTTTAACTCCCTAAGCTCTGAAGATGCCGCTAAAGTTGTTGATCAACTAGAAAAGGACGGTATCGATTATAAACTAGAAGATAATAACATCATAAAAGTACATAAAAATGTTGTTTATAAAGAGCGTATAACAATCGCTTCTATGGGTATTCCTAAAAACAGCGGCGTAGGTTTTGAGCTTTTTGACACACAAGAATTTGGAGCTACAAGCTTTGATCAAAATGTTAAGTATCTTCGTGCCCTAGAGGGTGAACTCTCAAGAACCATCAATGCTCTTGGTCCAATCGAGTCTGCAAGTGTAAGTTTAGCTCTTCCAAAAGATACTCTTTTCATTGCAAAACAAGTTGATCCAAGTGCTTCTGTAATGGTTCAATTAGTAGAAGGTCAAAGACTCTCTTCTAAGCAGATTCGCGGTATTAAAAATCTTGTTGCATCTGCCGTACCAAAGATGAAGTCAGCTAATGTAATGCTTATAAACTCTGATGGTGAAACTTTAGGTGATGAAGATGAGATGGCTCAGATGGGTGAGTTGTCGGCTGTTCAGCAAAAGTTCAAAACAAAAGAAGAAAAAAAGAGACAGAGAAAAATTATGCAAGTTATTTCTCCATTTGTTGGTGGAAATGAAAAAGTAGTTGCTCAGGTAACTATCGAGTTTGATTTTTCTATTCAAAACACTACATCTGAGACCTTTGATCCTGAGAATGTTGTAAGAAGTGAGCAAGTTAGTGAAGAAAAGAAGGAAGGCGGGGCTCCTGCTGATATAGGTGGTGTACCTGGTACTGTCAGCAATATTGGTCCAGTTCAGGGACTTAAATCTAATCAAACTTCTGAAAAGTACGAAAAAAATACAGGTACTACCAATTATGAAGTGGGTAAAACAGTATCTACTACGAAGTCTCAGTTTGCACGTATAAAAAGGATTAGTGCAGCTGTTATCGTAGATGGAAAATATAAGTATAAGTTAGATCAAGAGGGTAAATCGACTAACGATCTTGAGTATGAGCCACTTCAAGAGAGTGACTTGGAAGCTTTAGCATCATTAGTCGGACGTTCTATTGGCATCAATGAAGCTAGAGGTGATGAAATAAGCGTTAAAAACTTACAGTTTAAAAGAAGTGATTCTTATATTGAAGTTGATGGTGTATCTCAAGCTGTTACATTTTCTCAAACTTATTTAGCACCATTCTCTGGGATGTTTAAATACCTATTTGTTCTTATCTTACTTCTTATAGTTTACAAAAAAGTTATCTCTCCATTTGCTTTTAGAATGCTTGAAGTGTCAAAAGAGGATGATGAACTCAACCGTCCTAAACTTGATATAGATGATGACGAAGAAGAGGACTTATTAGAAAAAGTTCAACAAATGCGCAAGAAAGTTGAGAATCAACTTGGCGTTGGTGAAGGTTTTAATGAGGATGAACTTAAATATGAAGTACTTCTTGAAAAGGTTAGAACTATGGCAGAAGATGCACCAGAAGAGATAGCTTCTTTACTTCAGTCACTTTTAACAGAGGTAGAAGAAACTAGTTCTAAAGAGAGGACAAGATAATGAATTTAAGTCCAACACAACAAGCAGCTTTTGATGAAATGAGTATGGCGGAGAAAATCGCTATCTTGCTTATGCAACTCGGTGAAGAAGTAACCGCAGGAATATTTTCAAATATGACTGTTAGTGCAATTACGGAAGTGTCAAAATATATTGCTAGTAATAGAACAGTTGAAAAAGCTGTAGCAACAGCTATACTCGAAGAGTTTCATGCAATTATTCAATCTGGTCAGTTTCTTACTACTGGTGGAATGGAGTATGCCAGAGAGCTTCTTTATAGAACCCTTGGACCAGAAGAGGCTAAAAAGGTTTTAGACAAACTATCAAAAAGTATGCAAAATACTCAAAATTTTTCATACCTGTCAAAAATTAAGCCTCAGCAGTTATCAGACTTTATTATTAATGAGCATCCCCAAACCATTGCTCTTATTCTTGCTCACATGGATGCAACAGAAGCAGCAGATACTTTGCAATACTTCCCGGATGATTTACGCTCTGAAGTTGCTATGAGAATGGCAAAACTTGGTGATATCTCCCCTTCAGTTATTAAAAGAGTCTCTGCTGTTCTTGAGTCTAAATTAGAGTCTCTTGCTACATACAAAGTTGAAGTTGGTGGACCAAGAGCTGTTGCAGATATCTTTAACAGACTCGGTGCAAAATCTGCAAAAGCTACACTTTCTCAAGTCGAGCAGGTTGATGAAGAGCTTGCAACTCTAATTAAAGAGATGATGTTTACATTTGAAGATATTGTAACATTAGATAAAAATGCTATTACAGAGCTTTTAAAAACTGTAGATAAAAAAGAGTTAATGCTTGCTCTTAAAAGTGCACCTGAAGAGCTTAAGGAGAAATTTTTCTCTGCAATGAGTGAGAGAGCTAGAGATGCATTTGATGAAGAAATGCAGTTCCTTGGTGCTGTAAAAATGAAAGATGTAGAGAATTCTCAGAGAAAAATTGTCGAAGTTGTTAATGGACTTGCTGAAGCAGGAACAATACAAATGGGCTCAACAGATGAGATGGTAGAGTAGGTTTGTTATGGCAACAATAATTGCAAGTGATAGACAAATGCAACATACAGTAGATAAGTATACCTTCAAAGTTTTACCTATGGGTGGTACAGGACATAAAGAAGAATCAGAAAAACCTGCTACTCCTACAAAAGAGAATAATCCAGGTTTAAGAGAGAGTGATATAGACTCTAGTTCCATGAGCCAGAGCTCAAAAGATTCACTCATAGAATCCTTGATGAAAAAGACTGATGAGATGTCATCAAACTTTATAAAACTTCAGATGAAGTTAGAATCTATGAGTGAAGAACATGAGCAAGAACTTGAAAAAGTAAAGACAGAATCTTTCAACGAAGGTGTAATAGCAGGAAAAGAACAAGAACTAAAAGATGAAAAGAGTAACACAGCAAAAGGTTTAGCTCAGTTCTCTGCTTCTGTGGCAACATTAGAAAAAAGTGCGCACGATTATGAAAAAGCTTTAGAAGGTATAAAAAGCGAGTTAATTACTGCAGCTCTTGATATTTCTAAAGAGGTTATAAATATTGAGTTAAAAGAGAACTCAACAGCTATAGCTGAAGTTCTCTCAAATGAACTGATAAAAGAGTTACAGAGTGCTTCTAAGATAACACTAAAAGTAAATCCTAAAAACCACGGAGAGATATCTCAAAGTGTAGGTTTACTGAAACATGTTGATATTATATCAGATAATGCTGTAAGTGAGGGTGGAGTAATTGCCATCAGCGATGCAGGAAATATAGATGCACAGATCTCAAAAAGATTTGAGAGAGTAAAAAGAGCAGCCTTAAGTGAATAAAAAATTATGAATATTAAAGAAAAAAGTATAAAAGAACTCGAAGTTCTTTGTCAAGATATAAGAGAAGAAATCTTAAGAGTTGTCAGTAAAAATGGTGGACATTTAAGCTCAACCCTTGGTGCAACAGAGATAATAGTAGCAATGCATAAGGTATTTGACTCAAGTAAAGATCCATTTATTTTTGATGTTTCACATCAATCATATGCACACAAACTTCTTACAGATAGATGGGAAGCATTCGATACACTGCGTCAGTTTGGCGGAACATGTGGTTATACAAAGCCTAGTGAATCTAAGCATGATTACTTTGTAGCAGGACACAGTTCAACATCTATATCTTTAGGTGTTGGTGCTGCTAAAGCAATTGCTCTTAAAAAGGAACAGGATAGTAGAATACCTGTGGTCATGATAGGTGATGGCTCTATGACTGCTGGTATGGTTTATGAAGCATTAAATGAACTTGGCGATAGAAAATATCCGTTGGTTATCATACTAAATGATAATGAGATGAGTATCGCAAAACCAATAGGTGCTCTGAGTAGAATGTTAAGTTCTGCAATGGCATCTCCATTTTACCAAAAATTTAAAAAACATACTGAAAACTTTGTAGATAATTTTGGCGAGGGTGCTCATTATATTGCTAAGAGAATGGAAGAGAGTTTAAAACTTATTACTCCGGGTATGCTATTTGAAGAGATGGGCATAAACTATATCGGGCCTGTCGATGGACATAACCTTTCTCAGCTTATAGAGATTATGCAGACAGCTAAAAAGCTTAACCAACCCGTAATTATTCATGCTCAAACTCTTAAAGGTAAGGGTTATAATATTGCAGAAGGTAAAGAAGAAAAATGGCACGGCGTAGGTCCTTTTGATTTAAGTAATGGACATAGTTCAAAAAAATCTTCTGCTAACAAGAGTGCCACTCAAATATATACCGAAGCTCTTATGCATTTGGCAAAAAATGATGAAAAGATTGTTGGTGCTACTGCGGCTATGCCAAGTGGAACAGGGCTAAGTGAGCTAATGGAGGCTTTTCCTGACAGATTTTGGGATGTAGCAATTGCAGAGCAACACGCTGTAACTTCTATGGCAGCATTAGCCAAAGAGGGTTTTAAACCATTTTGTACAATTTATTCGACATTTTTACAACGTGGATATGATCAGGTAATACATGATACTTGTCTTATGGACCTTCCAGTTGTTTTTGCACTTGATCGTGCCGGAATAGTAGGAGAAGATGGAGAGACTCATCAAGGTGTTTTTGATATTAGCTTTTTAAGAGCTGTTCCAAATATGACACTTTTTGCTCCAAGAGATGAGAAGTCATTTCATCAAGCTCTTGGATTTGCAGCAGAGTACCAGCATCCATGTTCAGTGAGATACCCTAGAGGTTCTTTTACTGAGACAGATCTTCCAGAGTCAGTTTCGTTTGAGTTGGCTAAGTCACAACTACTTCGCTCAAATGAGAGTAATATCCTTTTCATAGGATATGGAAATGGTGTTGGTCGCGCTTATGAGACTGCACAGCTTTTAGATTTTGATGTAAATATATTAGACTTGAGATTTGTAAAACCATTAGATGAAGAGATGCTCCGTGATATGGCTGTTAAACATAAAAAATGGTTTGTATTTAGTGACAGCTCTAAAATGGGTGGGGTTGGTTCTGCTATCTTAGAGTTTTTAGCATCTGATAAAATCTTAGATGTGGCGCTTGAGAGTTTTGAGTATGAAGATAAGTTTATAACTCACGGAAACACAAAACTAGTAGAGGAATCTTTGGATATTTTACCTAAACAACTTGCTAAGAGAGTATCTATACTTCTTTAAACACTTCAGGGTTGCTAACTTCTGAAAATTAGACTTGATTGAAAAAATGAGTGTCGGAAATATAAATGTAAAAATTGGGATATATTTGTATATAATGCCATTATGAAAATATGGATATTAGATACAAAAGCCCCAAGCCATCGTCTGGTACGTCTTAACTGTGAAAATCATAGTGATTTTACATACCTAGGTGACCTAGATGATAATGAGTTAAGTAGATTCTTTTTAAAACTTCAAGATGATATAGATGTTGAAAAAAACATAAAACTGCTAAAATATTACGGATATCTACATCTTTTTATTATTACAAAATAATCAAGAACTTTATCATTCCTCTTGTTTTAAATTAATTAAGTAAGGTAGTGATAAAATAAATAAAATTAATGTTTTAGGGAATAAGATGAGAATTATATTTATAACTTTAATTATTATATTTTCTTCATCTTTATTCGCTCAAGACGGCGAACAAAAATACAATAAAGTCCTCTCTAGTATAGAAAAACACTACTATCAAGCATTTTCTAAAGATGAAATAATTAGCAAAGGGGTAAATAAACTCCTAGAAACAACACCTTTACTTACACTACAAGAGAAGAAAAAAATAAATATTAAGTTTAAATATTACGATAATGAATATGGAGTAGATTCTAAAAAGAGTGTAGATAAAAAGATAAAAATTATTATAGAGTTTTTATCGAAACATGTGATTTACAAAGAAGAAATATATAACATACTTATACATTCAACTATGCAATCTCTAGATGTACATTCGAGTTATCTAGATAAAAAACATATGCAAGAGTTAACAATCTATACAGAAGGTGCATTTGGAGGATTAGGGATTGGTATTAGCAAAAAGAAGAAAGCTCTAATCATTATATCACTTATTGATAATTCACCTGCATTTAAAGCCGGTATAAAAGTAGGTGATAAGATTATAAAAATTAATGAGATTAGCTGTGAACATATCCCTTTAAATAAAGCAGTAACTCTTATGCGGGGTAAAGTTAATACTTCTGTAAATCTTACAATTGATAGAAATAATAAGATAATTCCAGTTACTATTGTTAGAGATTTTATAAAGATAAAATCTGTCTATTCTAAAAAACTTCCAAATGATTTGCTTTATTTAAAAATAACAACGTTTGATAAGAATGTTCTTGAAAATATCACTAAAGCAATTGATAAAAATCTTCTCTCAAGTGGAGCTATTATTTTAGATGTTAGAAATAACCCAGGAGGATTTACTACTCAAGCAGTAGGTATAGCTGACTTGTTTATAAGCAGAGGAAATATAATAACTCAAAAGGGTCGTTCAAGTATAACTCAAAAATCATACAATGCTTCAAAAGAAAAGACTCTCACTGATGTTCCTTTAGTTGTGTTAATAAATGCTGGGAGTGCATCTGCATCTGAGATTTTAAGTGGGGCATTACAGATGCATCATCGTGCAACTCTCATTGGCGAGAGATCTTTTGGAAAAGGAAATATTCAAGAAATACTAACTTTAAATGAAGAAGAGTCCATAAAATTGACAGTTGCACAGTACTTCTTAGCAGATGGAAATAGTATCCATAACATTGGAATAAAACCAGACTATACCATCAATACAGACATTATAGATGGATATGACATAGCCTTAGAAGCAGCAGAGGATTATTTAAACAATAAAACCATTTTTAATAAAAAATATTTTACACAAGCTTATGGGTCAGCAATGGAGCATAAACGATTTAGACATCAAGATATTGATAAAAAACTAGATTTTAAGTAATCATATGTTGAAAAGTTTGTTTATATTTCTTTGTTTGTTTGTTTGGTCTTTGATTGCTACATTCTCTTCGTGTATGGTCTTTATACTCTACCTATTAGCCTTTAGTACACTCTTAACAATTGCGCTCTCGGAGATGCAAATAGTAAAAAAGCATGCTATAGCACAGACAGTTTTTCATAAAAATACACCTTTGTTTAGCATTGTAAAGAGTGTGTGGTTAACACTTTTTGTATCTCTTGTTGTAAGCTTTGGTGCTTCTGTTATAGTCTTGGTTGTTAGCATCTATCTTGATGCAATAATCTTTTTGATTTTAGGTCTTGATGTCTTACTTATATGGTTTATATATTCAAAAGTGAAAAAGAAACTTGCATCTACTGTAAAAGAAGGCTTTTTAGAGAGCATCTCAAGAAGATGGACAGTTTGGATTAACACGTTCATTTTGATTATTACTTTTGTTACATATGGATTTTTTACCGCACCTACTTACGAGATAAAAATCTTTAGTTGTGAAATACTAAATTTGATATCTTCAACACTAAGATATAAAGAGTTGTTAGAGTGGAAGTTGATGAGTGTATCTGCTGGAACTCTTACAAACAACGGTGGTATCTTAGCTTGGATGGTTTATCTTTTGGTATCTCAAGGAATATTTGCTTGGGCTTATTCAAAACTACTCCTTAGTGTATCAATATCAAAGTCTATAATATATAAAGAAGAAGCTAAAAGCAGAAATTACTTTATTTTTGGTTTTATAGCGGCAATAGTGCTTCTTTTTATAATAACTATGAGTATAAACCATCTATACGAGAGACAACATATACAAAATGCCCAAACTAAAGTAAATGAAGCCTATACAGAGGTAGATAGAATTATAGGTGCAAAATTAAACTCAAGTGAACAGCTCTTAATAGATAATCTTAACACTGTTATAGATGCTGAGGTTGATATAGTATTTACACCAGTATATATCTCAATACCTGAACTTAGTGAGTATTACTACTCTGTAAAGGGTGAATATACTCGTATAGTATTAAAAGGCTATAGTCTTTACTGTGGCTATAAAAACAACTACTTGGTTCCATATTATAACCAGTACCTTCCAGACGGATACAAGCTTAAGCAGTGTGATTCTATGATGCTTGAGAGTGAGATAGAATCAAAAATAAACTACTTCCTATTTGATAAAAATGATTTTTCACAAAGAGTAGACAGAGCCTCTTATAGTATAAATGAAAGTATAAAAACATCTATGACTGATTTTCAGAGTGAGTTAAAGGAAAGCTTGAGTTCTTTAGAATCACAACATAAAATAGAACTTGAATCATTAGAGTCAAACTTCAATAATATCTTTGAAGCTAACTCTAGAGATGTGGCAAAAAAAGGTCTAAGTGCTACTGGAACACTTCTTATTAGTGGTGCAATATCTAAAAGCATAATGTCTAAGATGCTACTAAAGTTTGGAGCAAAGGGAGTTGCAAAAGCTTCTTCATTTATTGGAGGTTCAGCTGCAGGACTGACAATATGTGCACCAAGTGGACCTTGGGCCTTGCTGTGTGGAGTTGTAACAGGGACTGCTAGTTGGATTGGTGTAGATGCAGCAATGACTGAAGTTGATCAGGCATTTAATGAGGATGATTTTCAACTAAGCGTAAAAAAGATGATAGATGCTCAAAAAAACACTCTTAAAAATCTTATGAAAGCCTCATATAAAGAGTGGATAGAACATATCTTTGTTAAATTAAAAAGAGATACAGATGCTCTAAAATCACCCTATGAACAACTCAAATGATTTAGTTAATTTCGTTTTTAATTATTTGAGCTAACTCACAACACTGTTTGATTTTCTCAGAGTAGTTAAGTGAGTCTTTTAAAAGTATATCTACAAACGCACTTCCAACAATAACTCCATGGGCCCCTTCAACTTTGGCTTTAGCAGTTTTAGCATTTACTCCAAAACCGACGTAAACTGGAGTAGATGAGTGCTTTTTAATAGAGCTTAAAAATGGTTGCAGATCTTCAGCTTGTCCTGAACCGGTAATCCCAGCATAAGCTACCATATAGATAAATTTTTGAGCTTCACTCACAACCTCTTTGATTCTTTCATCAGTGTCAGTAGGAGCTACAAAACTAATATTACTCATTGAGTTAGCTTTAAATAAATCTCTGTAAGGCAGAGCTTCTTCATGTGGTAAATCTGGTATGATAAGACCATTTACTCCTAGCTTAGATGCTAAAGGGAGTAATTTGTCCATGTTTTGTTGATAAAAGCTGTTGAAGTAACCCATCCAAAGAGTATCAACCTTGGGAGCTACTATTTCCGAGATTTCTAGTAAATGCTGAAACTTAAAACCAAATTCTAAAGCTTTGTGATTTGCTTTTTCTATCAAAGGGCCATCTGCTACAGGGTCTGAAAATGGCACACCAAGTTCAAGTGTGTCAACACCATTGTCTCCAAGTGCTAGGCTTAAGTCTACGCTAAAAGATTTTTCTGGGTAAGCAGAAGTTATATATGCTACAAGTTTTTTCAATTTTTTTTCCAGTTTAGTTATTTTTCTAGGTATGGTGTTTTTAATAGAGAATATTTTACATGACTTAATTCATTGTCAAGTTTGAAATCATCTTGCCACTGAGCATACATATCACTTATTGTAAGCAACCATGCTATAATATCATCATTAGGCAGTTCTTCTGTTTGTCTTAGCTCTTCTAAAGCATCTTCTACAAAAGCAGAAAGTTTAGACATTGGCAAGATTTTTAAGTATCCAGAGGCAGATTTTATATTGTGAAAAACACGAAAAAGTTCATCAACGCTTCTTTTGTATTTATTAGGTTTTTCAAGATCTAAAATCATTACTTCCATACTCTCAACCATCATAGAATAGTGATCCAAAAATTCATCAACGATCTCAAAGTCAAAGTTACTATTTAAGTCACTGGTTATGCCCATAAAGTAATTCTCCTATTTAGTGCAATTGTATCAGTTTTTAGTTAAAATACTTTTATGAATAAAAAAATGACAATAACTTCCATACAAAAAACAAAAGGCCTAAGACCTTTAGTAATGATTACGGCATATGATGCTTTGTTTGCAAAATTATTGGAACCTAGCTCAGATATGATTTTAGTTGGTGATAGCTTAAATATGAGTTTTGGTGGTAAAAGAGATACTCTAAGTGCTACAATGGAGCAGATGATATACCATACAAATGCTGTGTGTAATGGAGCAAAAAATAGCTTTGTAGTATGTGATATGCCTTTTGGAACTTACACTAACAAAGAGGATGCTCTTCGTAATGCTATAAGAGTTTTTCAAGAGACACCAGCTGATTGTGTAAAGATTGAGGGTGGAGAAGATAAGGCAGATATAGTAAAATACCTTACATCTAATGGCATCGCAGTATGTGGTCATATCGGACTACTCCCTCAGTCTGTAAGAAGTGAGGGTGGGTACAAGGTTAAAGGTAAGAGTGAGAAAGAGAAACTCCAACTCATTGAAGATGCTAAAGCTATCGAGAAAGCTGGAGCATTTTGTATGGTAATTGAGGGTGTTAAAGCTGATGTGGCATCTGAAGTTGCAAAAAGTGTAAATATTCCTGTTATAGGGATAGGTGCAGGAGCTGATGTTGATGGTCAGGTTTTAGTCTTTTCTGATATGTTAGGTTTTTTTGAAGAGTTTACTCCTAAGTTTGTAAAAAAATATATGGATGGCGCGACTTTAGTGAAAAAAGCGGTTCAAAATTATGCAGATGAAGTAATTGCTGGAGAATTTCCAAAAGAGGAACATACTTATTAATGGCAGAGCTAAATGGATAGACTAGTAGAGATAGAAACTTTTAGTGCTGATGAAGAGAGTATAGAGACTTCCTTACGCCCAGATGCTTGGAGTGAATATATTGGTCAAGAGCAGATAAAAAAGAACCTTAGTGTTTTTATAGAGGCGAGTAAAAAACGCGACGAAGCACTTGATCATGTTCTTTTTTATGGACCCCCAGGTCTTGGTAAAACTACTTTAGCCCTAATCATTGCAAATGAGATGAATGCAAACATAAAAGTAACAGCAGCTCCGATGATAGAAAAAAGTGGAGATTTAGCTGCTATACTTACAAATCTAGAAGAGGGTGATATTCTTTTTATTGATGAAATACACCGCTTATCCCCAGCTGTTGAAGAGATACTTTACTCTTCTATGGAAGATTTCAGAATAGATATTATTATAGGCAGTGGTCCGGCTGCACAAACTGTAAAGATTGATCTTCCCCGTTTTACTCTTATAGGTGCAACAACTAGAGCAGGTATGCTCTCAAACCCTCTTAGAGATAGGTTTGGCATGAGTTTTAGAATGCAGTTTTATTCTTCTTTGGAGTTGTCAAAAATTATTTCTCAGGCATCTATTAAACTGGATAAAGAGATAGTCAATGAAGCATCTTTTGAGATAGCAAAAAGAAGCAGGGGAACTCCTCGTATAGCACTTCGTCTTCTTCGTCGTGTTAGAGATTTCGCTGAGGTTGCTGAGGAATTTAGTATAGATCATTCTCGGACTAAGTATGCTCTAGATCAGCTTGGCATTAACTCTCATGGTTTTGATGAGATGGATATAAAACTTTTAAAGCTTTTAGCAGCAGCAAAAGGAAGAGCAATGGGTCTTAGTACAATAGCAGCAGCTCTTAGTGAAGATGAAGGAACAGTTGAAGATGTGCTTGAGCCTTACCTAATTGCAAATGGTTACCTAGAGAGAACGGCTAAAGGGCGAAAAGCTACAAAAAATACTTACGAAGTATTAAATATTTCAATTACACATGAAGATGGGAGTTTGTTTTGAAAATAGAGTCGTATCCAAATAACCTCTCGCCGAGAGGCGTAGCTTTAGTGAGAGGAATTTTTCAAGAAAACATCGTGCCCTTTGGGTATCACTTTATTGAAAAAGGAGACAGATACTAATGAAACCAAAATATTTTGTGGCCATATTGTTTGCTACATCCCTTTACTGGATGTATCTACTTTACGCTCCTTTTTTACTTAGCATTACAATAGCTGCATTATTAGCCGTTTCAACTTCTAATATTCAAGATTTTCTTTATAAACTTTTAAAATCAAGATTTGGAGCAGCCCTTGTTTCTAGTTTACTTTTGGCAGTTTTGTTTTTTGCACCGCTAGGTTACTTTCTTGCTACATTGACTATAAAACTAAACAGTATTAATCCTCAAGTTTTTGTAGGTGTAGAAGTTTATGTCAAAGAGTTTATACAAAATCCACCTGAGTACCTATTGTTCATTAAGCCATATGCTTTAGACGCATTAAAAGATTTGGACATTAACTCTCTGACTAGAAAAGCCATTTCTTTAACTGGAACAATAGGAGCTTTGAGTGCAGGCTTTTTGAAAAATGCTTTTTTGATTATTATCTTTTACTTCTTTGCCCAGTACAATGGAGTTTATATAATGGAGTTTTTAAAACGTGTTGTTCAAATGTCTGTTGATGAGACTACACTACTTGCTAAAGAGCTCTCAGCTGTTATGAGTGTGGTTTTTTACTCTATTATAGTAACTGCAATGTTTGAGGGTGTACTCTTTGGTATTGCTGTCTCTTTTATGGGTTATAACGGTCTTCTTTTTGGAATAATGTATGGTTTTGCATCTCTTGTTCCTGTAGTCGGAGGAGTTCTTATGTGGCTTCCATTTATGCTTTATGAGTTTTCAATCGGGGATTCGTCAAGTGCGATATTTATTGCTCTTTATTCGATTATTGTAATTTCAATAATCGCTGATACATTCATAAAACCTCTCATAATAAAAGAGATAAATAATAGACTCTTAAAAGAAGATGATACAAGAATAAATGAGCTTGTGATTTTCTTCGCTATTATTGCAGGGCTTGCAACATTTGGTTTTTGGGGAATGATTTTAGGACCTGCAATCACTGCGTTTTTCTTAACGATTTTGAAGCTATTTGAAGCAAGAACTAAAGAGTGTGATGCCAATTAGCTGCCCTCGGCTTGAACGCATGGAATATATTTCGTAGAAATATGTTCCCGGGAGTTCAAAGTAGAGACGAGGGTACTTACTTCGGCTTGAACGCATGGAATATATTTCGTAGAAATATGTTCACAGGAGTTCAAAGTAGAGACGAGGGTACTTAGTCCTTATAAGCCTCAGGATAGTCATCTTTAAATCTTCTATGTAACCAGAACCAAGGCTCAGGTGCTTTTAAAATCTCTCCACTTAGCCAGTCTGTTTGCATCTGAGTTGATACCTTAATATCTTCTTCTTCATTATCTGTTTTTGGTGGCACTATTTCATCATAAAACTTTATAGTATATGTTTCATCATCATTTTCATGTATAAGTGCCGGAATTAACGCAGCATTGAATTTTCTTGCAAAGTAAGCTGTTGTTTTAATTTGGCTTGTGGGTTTACCTAGAAAATCAACTGTGATAGCTTCTTTTTTATTTACATTTGTATCAATAAGTATTGCAACACTTTTCCCAGAGCGAAGAGTCTTTAAGATGCCACGAGTCGCACCATTTCGTTCAACATACTCCATGCGAGACTTAGAACGAGAGCTTAGTAAATACTCCTCAAAGTATTTGTTTTTCATTTTCTTATAGATTGTCACAAAAGGTTCACGCAAAGCACTCAGCATTGCTCCTGCAAACTCCCAAGAACCATAGTGAGCTGTAATAAAGACAATAGGTCTGTTTTGTTCGCGTACTTTTGTTAAGATTTCATCATTTTCAAAACTAACTCGTTTTGATAACTCTTCAATGGAGTAGTATCTTATCTCCATTGTATGAAGAAAGTTTAAAAGAAGTTGTTTAAATGAGTTTTTTGCAATTTTTTGAATAAACTCTTCATCAAGATTATCACCATAAACAAACTGAAGGTTTTGTCGTATGACTTTGTTGTATCTTTTAGAGATTTTATATGCAAAAAAACTCAAGCCAACAAAAAAAGCTCGTCTGACTTTTTTAGGAAGCAACATTAAAAATTTTTCTAAAAGTAAAAAGCTGTAAAAACCTATCATTTTAGTAACTCCTTTGCTTTAATAATAACTTTTTGAACTTCTATGTCTTTTATAGAAAAGTCATTTTTATTTATATGATTGATATCTACATGAGAACTTGATTTTATTCCTATATTTATAGGAGTTTCATAAATCATTCTAGTAGTTGTTGGTCCAAAAAGGGTGATAGAGGGGATGTTCTGCGCCCAAGCCATATGCGTAGGTCCTGTGTCATTTCCTATGAGTAAATCAACACTAGATATAAGAGATAATAAATCTGTTAAAGATAGTTTTGGAGCGAGTGTAGCATAAGAAGAATTTTCACAAATCCAGAGTGCTTCTTCTTTTTCGGCATCTGAGCCCCACAATATTATGCAGTTTTGCTTTAACTCATTACAAAGTTCAATAACTTTTTCTTTTGGGTATTTTTTTGATTCCCAAGATGCGCCTATGACAATAGCTATATTTTTTTTATCATTTATTTCTAGTGGATACTTAGTTGTATTGAAAATAGGCTTTTTGTTAAGTAGCATCTCATCGCTAATCTTAAAGCCTAGTCCATCGGATGCAAGAAATGCATTTCTCTTAACAATGTTTTCATCATATTTTATATGTGAAGTTGTCTTGTAAAAGAAAGAAGCGATTCCTTCTCTTGCTGAACTTTTATCAAAACCGTGAGTGTTTGAGCCGATGAGTTTTGCAACTATGGCTGACTTTAAAAGACCCTGTATATCTATGATGATATCAAACTCACCAAGTGAACGTAGTTCTAAAAAAGTTTGTTTTAAAATAGAAAAACTTTTAGATTTTTTCAACTCTTTAAGGTTTAGTGTGTGAACAGCATCTATGAGAGGGTGGTTTTTTAGTAGTGGAGCAAAAATCTCTTCAGTTATCCACTCTATCTTGGCATCTGGATATTTTTCATGGATGAATTGTAGTGTTACAGCACTGTTTACAATATCTCCAAGAGCAGAAAGTCTTACTATAGCTATACGTTTTATATCTTTTTTCATTCTCGGCATTATACCTAATTTAGCATGGTAGTTTGTTTTTTTAGCTCAACAATAATCTCTTTTTGTCTATTATAAACATATTCCATAAGTATGGCTTCATGAACTTGGTCCTCATCTAGATTTACTACTAATTTACAAAATTCTTCATCACAAATGGTAAAAATAACTTCTGCTGTGAGAGTGAGCTTTAGATAACCCTCTTCACTACTGCTTACTGGAAGAGTAAATTTTAGAGTGATTTGAGTTTCTTTTAGAGATTCTATGTTTGGATATAGTCTTGTTTTGATGGCTATTGAGTTCATTGAAATATCTAATACCTCTCCATTCAAAGTCCCTTTTTGATGAACTATAGAAATTGGAGTTCTTTGTGAACAAGTTACACGAGAGTATTTTCTACCATTAGCACTTCCATAAACAAAACGAAAGTTTTTCAAAAGAGCAATTTTCTTTTTTAAATCTATATATGGCACATCTGCTATGATATCTTTAGTAAAGTTTGAAGATTGTATTATAGTTTCCTTTTCAAAGTGCATAACACTACCTTGTAATTGTTCATATGTTACATATATTTCTTGATTTGTTTTTTTTATTATAGAAGAGGAAGTATTTATACACAAACCTTTGTAGATATTTAAAAGTTTTATAGGCGTTTTATTTGTAAATGTTCCTTGAAGAAGTATATCAATAGCTCTTTCATCATCGAGTTCATTGCTTATATCAATAATCCTATATAATTTTTGAGTCTCTATATCTTTTTTTGATATATCTTCTCTTGCTATGTCTGATATTGTTTTTAAAACACTATTTAATTCTAAGTTGTTTATATCAAATGCATATATTCCTATGATAGGCTTGATACTCTGTTTGGAGGTATATGTTGATATTTTAGTTTGTATTGTATTGGCTATTTGTTTTGTGGACTCAAAATCGAGACCTTCAAAAAGTGTTAAGTAAAGGTTGTTGTCATATTGAGCTAGTAGTGTATGGGAATCTATCTCAATTTCTATTTGTAAAAGCAAGTCACGTATAGCCATTTCAATTTCATATTCACTCCAGTATAGATGTAGATTGGACATGTTTTCTACTTGGATAGTAATAATAGAGAAGAGACTTTGTGATATGCTTGTTTCTAAGATTTTATCTTTTAGAATCTCTATAAAATAAATACGGTTTTTTATAAAGTTTAGGCATGAAGAGATTTGTTTAGCATCTTGAAAAACATTCTCTATATATATGAACGTATCACCATTATAGCTTGATGTCGTACTCATGATGTTGTATCTTTTTGTAGAGTCTGTAAAGTTGAAACTGTATTCTTCAGAAATATTTTGTTCTAAAAATTTAGCTAAATCAAGTTCTAGACATATTTTAGATTTAACCATTTCCAAGTCTGTACATTTAAACTCATCATATAACTTGTCGCTTGCAAATTTTAGTCCATCTAAATCAAAAATCATAAAGCATTCATCTTTTATTAAAGCTTTTGCTATGGAGTTTTGTATTTTAACATTTTTCTTAAGTTGAAGCTCTGTTTTAATGTTTGAGATAATTTTATCAGTATCATGCTTTGGAGTGATAATAGCTTTGACATTTAACATAGAGGCTAGTTGAAAAAGCATCAGACTATGTGAGTTATAAATAAAAAAATATATTAAACTCTCTGTTTTTGGTGCAAGTAACTTTTTTAGGTGTAATAGCAGACTTTTTTCTATTTCATCTATTTCAACGAGATAAATTTCGTCATTTTTTAGACTTTGAACATTGCTGATGTCAATAAGCTCACACGACTCAAATGCGCCAACTGTAGCTGATAGTTGCTTCGAGGTAGAAGTCTTGTTGTAGAGATGAATCAACAAATGCCTTTAAAAATTGTTATAAATAGATTATATCATATCATATATAATCAAGATGCTTCTAAAAGTAATTTTAGCTGCTTTATTGAATCAATGATTAAAGTCTTAAATTGTCTTTTATTAGTCTCTTGACATTTTTTTAACATTTTAATCTTTTATTATTATGAGAATAAAAGTAAAAGGGTATAAAATGTTTGCAGACGTATTAATCATTCCAGCAATAGTAGTAATAATTGGTGCAAGTTTTTTCTTTTTAATATCTTCTTTGATAGGTCTTATTAGTGAAGATTTTGTAAGTGAAAATAAAATTGTTTAATTTTGATATAATAATATATATGAAAGAATAAAAGGATTTTTATGGAACTTAGTTATTTGGGTATATTATTAATTATTGCAAGTCTGATTGTGGGGTATTTTATAAGTTATGTTAAGTCTAGATTTGAGGTTAGTGCTCATAAAAAAGAGTTAAAAGAGTACAAAGAGCATTTAAATAGACAGATGAAGATTACAAATGAAGGTAGTAAGAATATTGAAAAAGAGCTTGAACAAGCAAAAAAAGAGAATGAAAATTTAAGAATATCTGTTAAAACTTTAGGTCAAAAACCAGGTCGCTCAGAACTTAGGCTTCTCAATATATATGATGCTGCTCTTAGAAAAATGATGTTAAAAGCTCCTGGTTTTTCATCTGCATGGGAAGTATCACTGCAAGAAGCTGAAAAAGAATATGAAGAAAATGAAAAAGGCTTTAAATCAATTATTAAAAAAGTATTTGGACCTAGTATCTCTCAGTATACTGAAAGTGGACATGTAGATCAGCAAAAAGAGGGATTTAACTAGAATAACCTCTTTCTTATTTAGCCTTTGCTATAATCATGATAATTTTATAAAAGGTAAGTAAAAAGATGGTTGCATCTGATATTCAAGACTTTTCCGAAGGTCGTACTAAAGCTAGAGCGTATTTCTGTTATCTATTTTCTAAAAATATTCCAAATAGACTTCCATCATTAAGCCAAGAGATGATTATTCCTCGTTTATTAAAGATAAAGGCTGATTTAGAGAAGTGTGAAGGTATATATCTTTTAGATTATAAGGGCGTTCAAGTTTCGCCTACATTTACTAACAAAAAACAGATAGATGATGATATTGGAAAAATCAGAGCAGATCGGGCTTACTACTATCGTGCAGCTAGAGAGCATAGATGTACTATTACTGATCCTTATCCATCTCTGATAACACAAGATCTTACAGTTACAGCATCTCAGCCGATTTTCGATGAAAAGGGAGATTTTAAGTATGTAGCTTGTCTGGATATGCCTCTGGATGAAGTTCTTAAAATTACTCATCTAAACACATCGGATAGATTCTTTTCTAAGTTATTTAAATTTTCGTATGCGATGTTTGCTTTTGCACTTATCGCAGTCGCTTTACTTCTTTTTTCCCATGGAATTAAAAGTTTTTTTGTAAATGAGATAACTGTCTCTCATCTAGTTATAAATGACATGTTTAAAGCAACAATTTTACTAACCCTTTCTTTGGCTATATTTGATTTGGCCAAAACCTTAATAGAAGAGGAAATACTAGGGCGATATAAAGAACACAATATTTCCGGACCACATAAAACAATGGTCAAGTTCTTAGGTTCTATAATTATCGCTTTATCTATTGAAGCGCTAATGTTGGTATTTAAGTTTGCTATTACAGACCCGCAGATGTTAATATACGCAATGTCTATTATCGGCGGTGTTGCATTGTTAATAGTAAGTTTAGCAGTATATATAAAATTTACAAAAGTGAAAAATGATTCATGATAGCAATAGTTGATTATAATATGGGAAATCTAGCAAGTGTACAAAATGCATTTGCAAAGCTGGGTGAAGATACAGTTATAGAGAGTGACCCGAGCAAGTTTAAAGATTATGATAAACTCATACTTCCTGGTGTTGGTGCATTTGGAGATGCGATGACCCATCTGCGTGAGCGAAACATGATAGAACCATTAAGAGAATATGCAAAGAGCGGAAAATATATGCTTGGTATCTGTCTAGGAATGCAACTACTTTTCCAAAGTAGTGAAGAGTTTGGAAAGCATGAAGGTTTAGGACTTATTAAAGGTAGTGTAACTGCTTTTGACACTAATAAGTTTAGTGAACCTTTAAAGGTTCCGCATATGGGTTGGAATAGAATGTTCACTTCACAACATCAGTTATTTGAGAACTTAGATGAGGAGCATTATCTGTACTTTGTGCATACATATCATGTGAACTGTGCAGATAAAGAAGATATTATAGGTACTACTAATTATGGTTATGATTTTACATCAGCTATAGCTCGAGGAAATGTAATGGGAATTCAGCCTCACCCAGAAAAAAGCCATGAAAATGGGCTTAAAATATTAGAAAATTTTATAGGATTATAGATGACACTTTACCCGGCAATAGATTTAAAAGATGGAAAAGCAGTCCGCCTAACAAAGGGGCTGATGGATAGTGCAAAAATTTACTCAGATGAGCCTTGGAGCTTAGTAAAAAAGTTTGAAGAGATGGGTGCTGAGTGGGTGCATTTAGTTGATTTAAACGGTGCTTTTGCAGGTGAACCAAAAAATTTAGAGCAGATAATAAAAATCAGACAAAACTGTAATGTTAAATTAGAATTAGGTGGTGGAATTCGTGATGAAGCTACAATTGTTAAAATGCTTGACATTGGAATTGATAGAATTATATTAGGCTCTATTGCAGTTAAAAATCCACAATTTGTTAGAGATATGGCAGCAAAATATCCTATAGCAGTCGGCATAGATGCTATCGATGGTTTTGTAGCGGTTGAGGGTTGGGGTGAAGTTAGTAACATGAAAGCTACTGATTTGGCAAAAGAATTTGCAAATGCAGGCGTTGAAGCTATTATATGTACTGATGTGGGTAAAGATGGAACACTATCTGGAGTAAATGTAGAATTTACACTCGATATCGCAAGAGCAAGTGGTATCAGTACAATTGCAAGCGGTGGGGTTAAAGATGCTGGCGATATAGAAGCTCTTAGAGCAACAAAAGAGGTTGATGGTGTTATTATTGGTAAGGCTTATTACGAGGGTACTCTAGACTTACCAAAAATGTTTAAACTTCTTGCTTAATGGTAAAAAAATAAAAATTTAGCTATTATTAGAGTATAAATTTTGCAAATATATTTTTTAAAAAGGATTTCGATTGAAATTACTTGTTGTTGATGATAGCTCTACAATGCGTCGTATTATTAAAAATACTTTGGCCCGCTTAGGCTATAAAGATATCTTAGAAGGTGCTGATGGTCTTGAAGGCTGGGCTGCAATGGATGCTAATCCAGATATTGATATGCTTATTACTGACTGGAATATGCCAGAGATGAATGGACTGGAGTTAGTTAAAAAAGTTCGTGCTGATGAACGTTTTATAGATACTCCTATCATTATGGTAACAACTGAAGGTGGTAAATCTGAAGTTATTACTGCACTTAAAGCGGGTGTAAATAACTATATAGTTAAACCGTTCACACCACAAGTACTTAAAGAAAAACTTGGTGCTGTGATGGGTGTTGCTGAGTAATGCAGGAATACTACTACGAGTTAGTAGTTAAAGTTTCATCTCACAAGGAGTTGTTTTCTGACTTTTTGGCTGACACGATACCAGTAGGCTTTGAAGAGTCTGACTCTGGGTTTATTGTTAGAAGTGAAGATGAACTTGATACTATTATTTGGGGGCTAGAGCAGTTTTGTGAAGCCTTGCAAAAAGCATTAGCAGAGACCATAGAGCTCGAATGTGTACAAAAGAAGCTAAAAAATAGTGATTGGGTTGGACTTTACCAAAAAAGTATCACTCCTCTTGCTATAGATAAATTTTATATTCATCCAACTTGGAATGAAGAAAATCCAGACTTAATTAATATTGCAATAGATCCGGCTCTAGCTTTTGGAACTGGGCATCATCCAACAACTGCTTCATCCCTTAGAGCAATCTCTAAGTATGTAAAAGAAGGTGACTCCTTAATAGATGTTGGTTGCGGAAGCGGTATACTAGGTATTGCGGCAATGAAGCTAAAAGCAGTGGTTGATGCTTGTGATACTGACCTAGTATCAGTAGAAAACAGTATTAAAAATGCTAAATTAAATAAGCTGGAATTTGCAAATATTTGGGAAGGTTCATGTTCGCTAAGCACTGCCAAATATGATGTTGTTGTTGCAAATATAGTAGCTGATGTACTTACATTTATAGCAAAAGATTTAAAGAGTGCTTTAAAAGAAGATGGAATTTTAATTCTTTCGGGTATATTAGACAAGTATGAAACAAAAGTTTTAGGTTTTTACAAAGATTTTGAAATCTGTGAAAGAATAATAGAAGATGAGTGGGTAACACTTATTTTAAAAAGAAAATAAAAAAAAAGAGATAATAAATGTCAAACCAAAATTCAAATAAAAATAATGATAATAAAAATAATAATTTTTTTAATAATAACCCATTAATAACTTTTGCAATATTCTCAGTAGTAATAATTTTACTATTTAAAATGCTTGTTGGGGAAGGTACGGGACTAGATAACAGTGGTACTGCAAACAGAAAAACAAAACAAGTTAGTTACTCGGAGCTAAAAACTTTAGTAGAGAGCAAATCTGTTTCAAAAGTAAGTATCGGGCAAAGTTTCATAAAAGCTGTTGCTACTGATGGTTCAGTATATACTACTAGAATAGTAAGAGGTGATACTAAACTTGTAGAACTATTAGATAAAAATGGCATAGAGTATGCAGGTTTTAGTGAAACAAACTGGTTTACAGAAATGTTTGGATGGTTATTTCCATTTCTAATTATTATTGCGATTTGGATGTTCTTTGCAGGTAGAATGCAAAAGAGCATGGGTGGTGGAATACTTGGTATGGGTAACTCCAAAAAAATGGTTAATTCAGAAAAGCCAAATACTAAGTTTGATGATGTAGCTGGTGTAGAAGAGGCTAAAGAAGAAGTTCAAGAAATTGTAGACTTTTTGAAATATCCGGCACGTTATGTAGAAATTGGTGCAAAAATTCCAAAAGGTGTACTTTTAGTCGGCTCACCTGGTACAGGTAAAACACTTTTAGCTAAAGCAGTTGCCGGTGAAGCAGATGTTCCATTTTTCTCAGTAAGTGGTTCTAGCTTTATCGAGATGTTTGTTGGTGTTGGTGCAGCTCGTGTGCGTGACCTGTTTGAGCAAGCTAAAAAAGATGCTCCTAGTATTATTTTTATAGATGAGATAGATGCTATTGGTAAAAGTCGTGCTGCAGGTGGTATGATGGGTGGAAATGATGAGAGAGAGCAAACTCTTAATCAACTACTCGCTGAGATGGATGGTTTTGGAACTGATACCCCTGTCATTATTTTAGCAGCTACAAATAGACCTGAGGTTTTAGATGCAGCACTACTTCGTCCTGGTCGTTTTGACAGACAGGTATTGGTAGACAAACCAGACTATGAAGGTCGTATAAAAATCCTAAAAGTACATATGAAAAATGTAAAAATGGATGATGATGTGCATATAGAAGAGATAGCTCGTCTTACTGCAGGACTTGCAGGAGCTGATTTAGCAAATGTAATAAATGAAGCAGCACTTTTAGCTGGTAGAAAGAGTCAAAAAACTGTTACGCAAAAAGATCTTTTTGAATCAGTTGAGAGAGCTATAGCAGGACTTGCTAAAAAATCTCGCAGAATCAATCCTAAAGAAAAAAAGATTGTTGCTTATCACGAGAGTGGTCATGCACTTTTAGCTGAGACAACTGAGGGTGCTAAGAAAGTTTCTAAGGTATCTATTGTTCCTCGTGGTCTTGCTGCACTTGGTTATACACTAAACAAGCCAGAAGAAGATAAGTTTATGATGCAGCGTCATGAAATGTGGGCAGAAGTAGATGTATTACTTGGTGGTCGTGCGGCTGAGCAAGTTTTCATCGGTGAAATCTCTACAGGTGCCGGAAATGACTTAGAAAGAGCAACTGACATCATTAAATCTATGGTTCAAACATATGGTATGAGTGATGTTGCAGGTCTTATGGTTTTAGAAAAAAGTAGACAATCTTTCATAGGTGGAGTACAACAAGCTACACGTGAGTATAGTGATAAAATGGCCGAGAATATGGATGAGTTTATCAAAACATCTTTAACTGAGCGTTATGAAAAAGTTGTAGCTCGTCTGGAAGAGTACAAAGATGCTATAGAAGAAATGGTAGCTTTACTTTATAAGAAAGAAAATATTACTGGTAAAGAGGTAAGAGAAATTATAATTAATTTTGAAAAAGAAAATAATATAAAATCCAGAGTTTCTGTTGATGTTGATGATATAGCAGAAGAGCTAAAAGAGGACGCTAAAATGGCTAAAAAAGATACGAAAAATGACGATAAGAAAAAAGAAGATAGTGGAAAAGAAGATGAACAATAATCTTTTACCAGTAGCAAAAGAAGGATTTAGTCGCATAGGTTTCACTATTTTAGCATTTATAATTTTTGCTATTTTAGATTTAGAACTTTTAGAGTTTTTCTCTTTTTTAACACTTATATTTTTTATATTTGTATATAGAAATCCTGAAAGAATGATACCAAACTTTGAGCAGATGAGTGTTGTTAGTCCTGTTGATGGGGTAGTTCTCTCTATTGAAGAATTAGAGAATAAAGAATATGCCTATAAGATTGAGATTAATAGTAGTTATTTAAATGTATCTCTTCTTCGTGCACCACTTAGTAGTTCTGTAGAAAATATAAATATTAAACATGGTGCTAGACTATCTCAAACTTCTTTATTATCTAGAGATATTAATGAGAGAGTTGAACTTATATTTCAAGACACTCACGAAAATAAGATTAAAGTATCACATATATTAAAACAGAGTTTTGATGATATCAAATTAGATGTTATTACAAAACAGAACCTTGTTCAAGGAAGTAGATATGGACTTATGGTTAATGGAATCACTACTATATATCTACCTCAAAACTTTAGAGTTAACGTAAGTATTGGACAGGAACTAAATGCTTCTCAGTCATTAGTAGGGTATTTTTCATAAAAAATGAAAAAAAGACCTGCTAATTTAATATTTATACTTCCAAATCTTTTTACTGCTGCTTCTATTTTTTCTGGTGTTTTTAGCATCATAAGTGCAGTCAATGGAAACTTTGAAAAGGCCGCTTGGCTGATAATGCTCTCTCTAATCTTTGATGGATTAGATGGAAGAGTCGCAAGATTAACTAACACTTGTTCTAAGTTTGGTGTTGAGTTTGACTCTTTAGCTGATATGGTTGCTTTTGGGGTCGCACCAGCACTCTTAATGTATCTTTTTGTCGGTCATGAATTCGGTCGCTTTGGTGTTGTTGTATCTGCACTGTTTGTAATATTTGGAGCGATTAGATTAGCAAGATTTAATGTTATGACAGTTAGTAGTGAACCATCAGTCTTTATTGGTGTACCAATTCCTACCGCAGCAGTATTTGTCTCTTTGTTAGTCTTACTTTTTCAAAAATACGACTTTCATGATGACTATGGTTTAGTTATTATGCTTTTATCAATTTTGGTATCTATACTTATGGTTAGCAATATCAGATATCCAAGCTTTAAAAAGGTTGATTTTAGTCCAAAACATGCTATGAAATTTTTTGTTTTTATCTTATCAGCTCTATTTGTGGTATTTATGTACCCAATAGAGGGTTTTGCGCTTATCTTTGTACTTTACATTATGTATGGATTGATTAGAGCTGTAATGTTAATGCCTAAGAGTTTAGGTAGAAAATAATCCTACTTAAGAGCAGCTTGCTCTTTCTCAAAGAGCAGTTTATCTAAGTTAATGTCAAAATTAAAATACTCAGAGCTAAACCCATTATCTCCAATTCTTCCAAATTGAATTACAGCACCTTGATTGTTCTTAACTTCAAGATATAAGAGACCTAACGCATAACGACTTTCTAAGAAACTTCCATCTTTCATCTTAGATAGCTCTAGCAGTGCTATAGCATTTGCATGATGATCTGCTGCAGTAGAAGCAACAGCACCTAAAAAGAGGGTATATGCATCTCTCACTTTTAAATCATCAATTAGATTATTATAAAGGGTGTATGACTCTTCAAAAGCTTTGTCATAAAGAGATGCTAAAGCTAGTGCACTTGTTATCTCTTGGGTGTTTTCATTTGTTGTCTCAAGAACATCCCTTAGTTGTTTTCTAAGAAAATACAGTTTTCCCGTAATTAAGTTTTGCTGAGTATATAAGTATCTAGTTATATATGGGCCATAGTATAGATCGTTAAAGTTAAAGGTCTGTAGTTTGAGATAGTTTAATACTTTTTTTGCATATTCTTTAGGCTTTAGTTCTGAAAAATAAGAATCTATATACATCATATGAGGAAGTATCTCATTTGGAAGTAGTATTGTTAGTTTATGAGAAGCTTTTTTTGCAACGGCAATATTGTTTAAACCAAGTGCTATTATTGTATCCATAGCAAGGTAAAGAGGTCTTTGCTTATAGTCTTTATCAAGCCAGTCTGCTGTTAAGATGATATTATTATCACTAATAAACATAAGTGTTTTATAAAGATCTATTTTTTCACTAGGCTCTTCTAAAGAGATTGAGTCTTTAACAATAGTAGCTAGTTTGGTACTGTCTTTATTTATAAGCTGACTTGTCATAACAGCAAAAATACCAGATAAATAATTTTTAGCATCAAGATGATATGAAAGAAGAAAATGTTTATGCGCTTTTATAATATTTCCCATTTGAGCATAAGTAAGAGCAAGATTGTAATGTAAAATAGAGTGTTTAGGCTGAAGTTTTACAAGCTTTTGTAAATCAGAATTAGATTCTCTTAGTTTAAATGCTAAAGCTTTTTTAATAGCTTTTACAATGCCTTTGTTTACAGTAGATGCTGAAGCACCTCTTTTTAAATACTCTTTAGCAGATGAGATATTGTCAATATATATATTGGCATTTCCTTTTTGAATATAACTAATAGTTCTGTCTGCATTAAAAATTTTGTATGGAGAAAAATAAAATATTTTTAAATAGTTAAATATTCTATCATGTTTTATTCTGTCTCTATATTTAAGTTGCGCTTTTAGAGGATCAAAAAGAGACTCTTTTAAAGTTACTGATATGGGGTAGGGCTTGTATACTTCTTCAGGAAACATATCAGTAACATTTTTTATCTGCTTACTAGCAGTTGTAACTTGTCCAGCTTTTAGATTTATTAGAGCTTGTGCAACAGCAGATTTAACTGGTTGTATATTTTTGATAATAGCTTCTTCCAAATGTTTTTGAGAAAGTGTCAAGTCTCCAACTCTTGCATAAAGCATTGCAATACTAAAAGAGTCTTTAGCTTGAAAATCTTTCTCCATTGCTTCTATGGCTTTATAGTCATTTGAATAGAGTGCATTTATCTTTGCTCTTAGATGCTTTTGAGTTGTTGGATATTCATTACTAGTTGGATTTTCTAATGCACTAAGTGCTTCAAGATAGTTGTTGTTATAGTAATTTATTAGAGCATAATAGTAAGAATATAGTGGTGAGTTTTTTTCTTTTGCAAGATATGCATAAGCTAAGTCTATATAGTAATTAAAACTCTTTTCATCTTTTAGATGCAAAGAACAAACCGCTGCATTTATAGCACTAACACATCGTTTTTCATCATTAACTATAGCCTTTTTAAACGTCTTTAAGGCTAAATCATAAGTTCCATCTTTTAACTGAGCCACACCAAGGTTATAGACAGAGATAGCTTCACTGTAGTGTGCAATCTTTTCATATAAAAATAAAGCTTCATCTTTTGAACCGCTAGAGTAAAGATAGTTCGCTTTTGAAATCATATTTTCAAGCTTACTAGGTTGTATATGTTTTGTAATATTTTGATCAAGTTTAGTTTCTATAAAATCTATAGAATTATTTGATTTAACATCGGGTGACTTTAAAATAAAAAAAAGAACAACTATTATAATAAAAACAAGAAGAAAAGCGACAAGACCTAAGATAATTATTTTTTTCTTTTTTGAAGTTTCATCATCTAAAATAGGTTCTGATTCATGAATTGAATCGGATTCAGCTGCATCACTCTCTTCTATGATAATAATATCTTCTATTTCTTCAGCCATTACCTACCTTGTTTTAGTACTTTATAAGCAAAAAAAGTACCAAATAATATTTTGATTTTAACTATCAAGCATCTCTAGAAAAAGAAAATGACTCTTTTGTAAAGCTTTTATATCTAAGATCATCTCTTTTGTTCCTTCCATTGCATCGCCATAGTTTAAAATGATGCCATTTACGTTTGAACTTCCTTCTATTTGAATAAAATAAACTTGTCTCTTTTCATTTATGTGGAATTCTAAAATCTTACCTTCTTCAAGCTCACTCACAAAAATATTTATATCTTGATGTAGTTTTACTGCAGCACTACCATCTTGTGAAGAGACAATGTGCAGCAGTTTGTTTTCTCTTTGTTCTTTTTTATATTCATAAGAACCATATAGCGTTTGGAGGTTTTTCTTTGGTGGCACAATCCAAATTTGAAGCAGTCGCAAATCATCACTTGAGCTTGTGTTATGTTCAGAATGGATTATACCACTTCCCGCACTCATGTACTGCACTTCGCCACGTTTTAGCGTTTGAGAGTTTCCTATAGAGTCTTTATGTGTTAGCTCCCCATCTACGATGTAAGATATGATTTCCATATCATGGTGAGGATGCATCTCAAAACCACTCTTTGGGTGAATAATGTCATCATTTAGAACTCTTAAAACACCAAAGTTTACATTGTCATGATTTCTATAGTCTGCAAAAGAGAAGTGAAAACGACTCTCAAGCCAACCTAAGTTTGAGCTACCCATATTTTCTTTTGGTAATTTTTTGAGCATTTTCTCTTCCCCTTTTTATATTTTACTTAGTTTGAATTCCTTTTAAAAGGATATCAAACTTTACTGTATATCTAGTAATTGATTAAAATTAATGTTAAAATCTTTACGGTTAATTTTTTCGTAAAAGCATAAAATAACTTAAACAATACAAAGGAAAGTGATGGGTAAAAATGCACAACTCATAGTAGATGGTCTTGATTGTTTTGCAGAAAATTTTGAAAAAATTATCCTTAATGGTGAGACTATAAAAAATGCAGAGTTTGAAGAGTGTGTATTTGTTTCATGTGATTTTAGTGATACTTTTTTTCGTTCGTGTCGCTTTATAGATTGTCGGTTTGAAAACTGCAATCTGAGTGTTATGAAGCTTATTGACACTAAGCTAAGTGGATGTGAATTTATCTCTTGTAAGATGATTGGTATTGATTGGACTGTGTGTGATTGGGCAAGTTTGTTGAGTGGTGAACCGATGAAATTCACTCAGTCCATACTAAATGACAGTAACTTTTTTGGTCTCTCACTAGATAAAATAGAGATAAAAGAGTGTAGTGCAAAAGAGCTTGATTTTCGCTCCGGGTCATTTAAAGGGGCAAACTTTAGATCAAGCGATTTTCATGGATCTCTTTTTGGTGATACACACCTAGAATATGCAAATTTTAGCGATGCTAACAATGTAAATATTGACTTAAAAACAAACTATCTAAAAGGTGCTATCTTTAACCGATATGAAGCACTGTATTTACTTGAAAATATGGGAATTGTTTTGGTTGAGTAAAGAAAAAAGTGACAGCTAATAGGCAGTTTTTTAAAGCAACTGCCTATTTATAGAAATTAGATTCCTAAGTAAGGTTTTAAAACTTCAGGAATATCAATACTTCCATCTTCGTTTTGATAATTTTCCATAATAGCTACAAGTGTTCTACCAACAGCGAGAGAACTACCGTTTAGTGTGTTTACAAATGTGTTTTTCTTTCCATCTTTGTAACGGATTTTAGCTCGTCTTGCCTGGAACTCTCTTGTGTTTGAGATAGAAGAGATTTCGCGGTAAGTGTTTTGTCCAGGTAACCATACTTCGATGTCTGTTGTGTATGCGGCAGAAAAACCTAAGTCTCCAGTACATAGGTTTACGATTCTATGAGGAAGTTCAAGAGCAGTTAATATGTCAGATGCACATAAAACCATCTCATCAAAAATAGCTTCACTCTCTTCAGGTTTTGCAAGTGCTACCAATTCGACTTTGTGAAACTGATGTTGTCTAATCATTCCTCTAGTATCACGTCCTGCAGCACCAGCTTCTTTTCTAAAACACGATGTATAGGCAGTCATCTTTTTAGGAAGTTCATCGCTTGATAAAATTTCATCTTGGTAAAGATTTGTTAGCGGAACTTCTGCTGTTGGGATTAAAAACAGTTCTTGATCTTGCATTTTGTATAAATCATCTTCAAATTTTGGAAGTTGTCCCGTGCCTTCTAGGGCAGTTCTGTTTACAAGTGCTGGCACGCTAACTTCATCAAAGCCACGTTTAGAGTTGAAGTTAAGCATAAAGTTTATAAGGGCACGTTCAAGTTTTGCACCCATACCAAAAGAGACACTAAAACGGCTTGTAGCCAGTTTTACTCCTCTCTCAAAGTCTATCCAGCCATTTTCCTCAGCTAACTCCCAGTGTTCCTTAGGAGTAAAGCTAAACTCTTTTGGAATTAATATTTTTTTTATTTCTATATTGTCATCTTCATCTTTACCGTCTGGAACGCTGTCATCTGGCATATTAGGTATAGCCATAGCCATATTTTCTAGCTCTTCTTGGCATCTTCTTTGAATATCAAGTGCTTCATTTATGAGAATTTTATTGGCATCTACGCTTTGCTTTAGTTCACTTACGTCTTTACCTTCTCTTTTATATATGCCAAACTCTTTACTCATAGAGTTTTGTAAAGCTTGAAGTGTTTCAAAATTTTGTTTAGCTTGTTTTAACTCTTCATTTTTAAGTCTTAAGTTTTTTATTAGTGCTACATCTACACCTTTACGCATTAGCTTTATGCTAACTGCATTAAAATCTTTTTGAAGTAATTTTAAATCTATCATGGTTGTCCTATTTTATTTTAATATGTCATAAGCAAGTTGAAACTGATTTGCTGTCATTAAGTGAATTTTTGGATGATACTCTTTAAGCTCATCAAAAAGGTTTTTACTAAGTTCAAATCCGACTTTGTACTCTTCTTCTATCCCTTTTTCATTAGCAACTCTTAGAGCTTCTATCCATCTTTGGGGAACATTAATACCTGGAACATGGGCAGATAAAAACTGTGCAGTACGTAGTTTTGTTATAGGAAATATACCTAGTATAAGTTCAGCACTCTTACTCTCATTACAGCACTCTTTATTTGCTGCTTCTTTTAACTCTAGCAGTTGCTTCGCATTTTCTAAATCATAAACAGGTTGAGTTATTATTCCTAAAGCACCGTGTTTTATCTTTTTTTGCATCTTTTTTTGAAGTGTTTTTGGATTTTTAGCATAAGAGTTTACAACAGCAAAAGGGTATATATCTCTTGGTTTATGAGCTAGTGGTTTACCTGCATAGTCCATACCAGAGTTAAAGGCACCTATGATATCAAGCAATAAAGAACTATCAGCTTCAAATACACCTTTTGCATGTGGCTGGTCAGATATAGTAGCAGGGTCACCTGTAAGAGCCAGTATGCCTCTTATGTCTACCTCGTTTGCGCCAAGTAGGTCAGATTGAAGTGCTATTTTGTTTCTATCTCTCATGCTCATAGTTGCAATGACAGGTTTGTTAAATCTATCTTGGAGTATTTTTGCGGCAAAAAGAGAGTTGTATTTCAGTTTTGCTAGAGGATTGTCAGTGGTCGTAAAAGCATCTACAAGTTTGTCAAGTCCCAACTCCTCAAGCTTATCCACAACAGGAGTAAAAGTAGGGGAGTGACCAGGTGTAGTTTCCAGCGTAATATAAGTATCGTTTTTTAGCTTATTTATTAGTTTATCAAACAAAAAAAATCCTAAGTGGGTATAATTGCGACATTATAACAAAAGTGAGTGATATAGATGCTAAAACTAGCTGTATTTGATTTTGATTCTACTTTAATGGATGGCGAGACTATTGATTTTTTTGCACAAGAATTAGGCCTTGGTGAAGAAGTCAGCCGTATAACTGAAGAAGCTATGTCTGGGAGACTTGATTTTTTTGAGTCACTTCAACAAAGAGTTGGACTTTTAAAAGGGCTTGATTACTCTGTAGTTGAAAAGATAAGTCACAATTTGCCTTATATGCCAGGTGCAGTAGAAACAATAGCTGAGCTTAAAAAAAGAGGTATTACTGTTGTATGTTTCAGTGGCGGTTTTAGAAGTGCCACAACATATGCTAAAGATATATTGGGTTATGACGCTGATTTTTCAAATGTGTTGCACCATAAAGATGGCAAACTAACTGGTCTGGTCGGCGGAGATATGATGTTTAATTTTTCAAAAGGTGACATGCTTGTAAGACTTCAAAACATAATGGGTGTCAGCGAAGAAGAAACTTTAGTGTGTGGCGATGGAGCAAATGATCTTAGTATGTTTGCTCATGCTGGAACAAGAGTCGCTTTTTGTGCAAGAGAGATTCTGGAAAAAGAAGCAAACGTAATTATAAAAGAGAAAAATTTAACAAAAATATTGGAGAAAATATAATGCTAGAAAATTCGGTTTGGAAACAATACAACGACGAAAATAATTTTAGACAGATGCTAGCTAGATTTTGTAAAATGGATATTGAGATACTTATAGAAGATGATAAGATTCTATATGGTGTGCTTAAGTCTAAGCTTACAAAAAAAGAGCTTAAACTTTTTGCAATGGATAGTGCGCAAATAGAAAACGATAAGTTAAAATCTGAACTTTCACTTGATGATGAAGAGCTTGAAAAGGCAAAATACAAGCTATATAAGAAGTTAAAACAAGATAAAATCCGTTTGAGTTTTAGAGAATCTGCTTTAACATTTGATGCATAGATAAAAGTTAAATTAACACTTGTTTACCAAATAACATTTTTTAAAATATATAATGTAGAGAATTGTGTATACTAAATTGTAATGTTATCACATAATAAAAGGAAACAAATGAAAAAATTAATTTCGCTACTATTGACTTTATTAGTTGCTAGTACAGTATTCTCTACAGTTGTATCTGCAGATGATAAAAAAGGTCAAAAATATTACAATAAAAAATTAAAAGTTTGTAAAAAAAATGGAGTACAGAGTGCTGCAAGCTTTGCTGCAAGAAATGACCGTGAGTCTTGGGCTGATGCTAAAGAAGATGGTAAGTTACAAAATGCTTGGAAAGAAATATGTCCTAGTGGCGCTAAGAAATTTGATAAAATGAAACCTAAGCAAGTTCAAGATTTATATGATTTTGTTTGGCAGTATGCTTCAGACGGTGATGTCCCTTCTTGTAATTAAAAAATAATTAAACCTTCTACGCGCTATGCGTGTAGATTTACTTCAAAATTATTTTAAACGAAACTCTTCTAGATTTTTCTGTAGACTCAATTTTATTTCTCATTATCTTTTTAGAATAACTAAGACCACTCCCTTTTAAAATATTAGTTAACCAAGCTTGTTTATTTAAGTCCTGATTTTTGAATATATGACTAAGTGTAGAGTATGAACGATTTAAGGATAATTTTTCATTTTTAAGATATCTGCTTGTTAAATTATCATCATTCCATTCACTAGATGTATGACCATTTATCTCTAAAGTATTTATATACTCTTTATATCTATACAAAAATGGAATTAGTTTATCTGAGAATTTATCTAAATAAAGTTTTTGTTTTTTTGTTAGTTCATACTTAGCTACATTAAAATGCAAGTCATTACCCATAAACTCAATACTGAGATCTTCTTTGATAGTCATCTTTTTAGATGTAATCTCATTTTTAAAAAGTTTGAGAAGCTCTTCATAAATATTTACACTTTTAACAGATTTTTGAGCGATAGTTGCATCTTTATTTAATTTAACAACCCACATATTTGAGCTTTGTGTATCTGCATATGTGTATATTCCAGCTGCTGCCGCTTGTGAATTATGAAGGACAGTTACTGCATTGAATATATCATAATTTTCTTCACCATAGTGTTCTTGATGCAACATATCCAATCTACTATCGAGTATCATAACCAAGGCATCTGTATTGTATGTATCTTGTACATATCCGACACCAATGATAGAGCCATCAGAGTACTCTTTTATGTCTTTTAGTCCACTTGCGTATGTTGTATGAATTGTTTGATCTATAAGGATATTTTTTTGCAGATCAAACTTTATGAATCTTATCTGTTGTTTTTTCATATCATCTTCTTGAGTTAATGAAACTAAAAAATTATTGTCTCTTAGTCTGATGATTTTATATGGAGTTATTACTTTATCATCTTTGTAATGCTTAAGCCAGATTTTGTTTCCATTTTCATTGATTCTCATAAGTGTGACATTTTTATTTTTTTCATGACTTGTTGTGCTTAAAACTATAATAGAACCATCAAGGGCTTCAACAGCATCTATACCTATATCATCATACTCTGTACCATATTTTTTACTCCAGAGTTTTTTACCATGTTTAGAAAAACGCGTTATATATATGTCATTGAGACCAAGCCCTGTCTCAAATAGATTATCGTGTTGTGAGCGAGAAGTTATAGATGAGCCAATAGCTAAAACACCACCATCATTTAGCTTTATTAAGTTGTTCATTCTATTGTAGTTTGTTGTTCCAAATGATTTGTTGAAAATAATATTACCTTCGGAATCAAGTTTCAATAGTATTAATGAACCATCAAGTGTATATCCCCCAACAAAATATCCATTTGCCGGTGTTTTAATTACAGCAATCGCTTCGCTAAAACTAGACATCTTCATAGCTTTGTTTAATGATATGTCTGCATATTTGTCTATCTTTATGAGATGTATCTGTGGACCGTGTTCACCTGATAGACTTGCCAGATAATTAAAAGCATTAGTGTAGGTATTATATTTATTACTAGGCGCTTGTTTATACTTCTGTGAAAAACCTACAGCACTTATTTGTCTGTCATAATCCTCTGTGATATCAAATAAAGCATCATTAAAAGGCTCATTAACAATAACTGAAAAGTCAGAACTTTTTGCCGTTATAGAAGTTGTCTGAGAGTCATTACCATCTGCTATACTTGATAAATAATCAAAAGCGTTATAGTAAGTATTACTTTTATTAGAAGATGTTTGTTTATAGTCTTTTGAAAACCCCACAGCACTTATCTGCCTGCGGTAATCCCCTGTAGTGTCAAATAGAGCATTGTTAAAACCCTCATTTATAACAACTGAGTTATCAGTACTTTTTGCTGTTAAAGAAGTTAGTATTAAAAATAAAATAATGAAAATGTGCATATAAGTACTTTTTACCTATCTATAAGCAATAAATATTCCTAGTTTTACTAGAGGTTTATGTAAGTTAGTTTTTGAAAGTGTTTTAGAGAATGTGGTGCAGTAACTGCACCAAAAAACCTATCTTAGGTTTTCGAAAGGTGCAGTTATAACTGCTTTTCTTGTTACAGTATAAGGAACTAATGCTGCTGCACGAGCTCTTTTGATTACTGATGAGATCATATCTTGGTGACGTTTACAGTTTCCAGTAAGACGACGAGGCATGATTTTATAACGTTCTGAAAGAGAGAAACGAAGTGCTCCTACATCTTTATAGTCCATAAAATCAACTTTTGATTCACAATATTTACAAAATCTTTTTTTGTATTTTCTTTTTTCTGCCATGTTATTTCCTTTATTATCTATTTTCTAAAATGGAATTTCATCTTCATCGATGTCAATCACAGGAACAGAATCACTACTAGGCATCTGACGACTTTGCTCATTCGCAGGTTGTTGATAACTTTGTTGTTGCTTAGGTTCATTGTTGCCATAGCTTGGTTGTTGCTGTTGGTAACTTTGGGCTTGTTGTTGACCTTGTGGTTGGTTGTAGCTTTGTGCATCGTTATTTTGTGCAGGAGCTTGGTATCCACCACCTTGGTTTTCGCCTTTTGAATCTAGCATCTGCATAGTTTCAACTGTCACAGAGTGTTTAGAACGTTTCTGTCCATTTTGATCTGCCCATTGTTCAAAATTAAGTCTTCCTTCAACTAGGATTTTACTCCCCTTTCGAAGGTATTGGTTAGCAACCTCTGCACTTCTTGCAAAAAAAGTAATATCTACAAAACATACTTCCTCTTTCTTTTCACCATTCGCTGTGAATTTACGGCTAGTTGCAATAGCAGTTTTTGCTATTCCCATTCCACCTTGAGTGTATCTAAGTTCGATATCTCTAGTTAGGTTTCCAACTAATATGACTTTATTAAACATGAGCTTTCCTTAATCTTTTAGGGTTTGCTGATTACTCAGCAGCCGCTTCTTCAACTACTGGAGTTTCAACTGCTGGAGCTTCAGTTACTGGAGCTTCTTCAACTGCTGGAGTTTCAGCTACTGGAGCTTCTTCTTTTACAGGTGCAGCTGCTTTTTTCTCAGCTTTTTGAACTAAATGATTCCATGCAGCAATCTCACGATTTGTATCATATTTGATAGTTACAAAACGAAGAATATCTTCATTGATGCGGAAACGTCTTTCAATTTCACTAATTGCAGATGGAGCAATAGAGTAATAGATAACATGGTAGTAACCACGTTCGTTTTTGTCAATTGGGTATGCTAATTTTCTCATTCCCATTGAGTCTGTAGTAGCGATTTCGCCACCGTTAGAAGTAATTGTTTCTTCGATAGCTTTTATGCTAGCTTGGATTTCTTCAGCTGTAAATGTTGGTTTAACGATAACTAAGTTTTCGTAGTTTCTCATAGAGTATAATCTCCTTTTGGTATTGTTTCCCTTTCGGATGTGTACATATCTCTAATTGCTAAAGATACAAAGAGAAAGGAACGCGGGATTATACATAAAGTATGCTTAAAAATAGCTCTACCAACTATAACTATGTCTATTTGCAATATTAAGTACTGTTTTTTTATTTTTTTAGATATAGTTATAAAAATTTTGGAGAGTATTAGTTAAATGGCAAAAAGAAAAAGAAAGAAATCCAGCAGTAATAAGTTTTTAACATATGTGGCGTGGATTTTAGCATCTGTAGCTCTTAGTTTAGGTGCTCTTGTCGGAGGCTATTATATAGGTTATGAAGATGCAAAGAAAGATATAGAAATACAAACTAAAACTGATAAGCAAAAGAAACTTTCGATGCTTAAAAAGCTAGAAGATGCAAGTAATAAAAAAGAGAAACAAAGCGTAAATACAAGACTAAAAGATGTATTAAAAAAAGAGAGTAAAGTTTATAAAGGTGCTGCTGCACACGAGTATGGAGATGGAACTTTACCAAAACCACCCGCTCCTCCAAAAAGAGATTTCAGAAAAGTATTAGTCAAGCCAAAGTTGGCCATTATTATTGATGATGTAAGTGTTAGATCTCATGTTAATGCAATAAAAAGTTTAGGTATCCCTTTAACAATGTCTTTTTTGCCACCTAGCAAGTTTCGTCCTAACTCTGCAAAACTCGCAGCAAAGGAGATTTTCTATATGGTTCACTTGCCTATGGAAGCACAAGACTTTAATGCTGAAGAGCCTATGACGCTTAGGGTTAGTGACTCAGATGCAAAAATATTTCAAAGAATTCAAGAGATTAAAAAAATATTTCCCAGAGTTTCTTATATAAATAACCATACAGGAAGTAAGTTTACATCAGATGAACTTGCGATGAACCGTTTGATATATGCACTAAAATCACAAGACATAAGTTTTATAGACAGTAGAACAACAGCTAAGACAAAAGCACCCAAGGTTATGAAAAACTTTGGTCTAAATTATGTTGCAAGAGATGTGTTTTTAGATCATGCTATGGATAAAGCATCTATAAAAAAAGCTATAAAAAAAGCTATAAAAACTGCAAAACTTCACGGAACAGCAATAGCTATCGGCCATCCACATGCAAATACACTTTTAGCTCTTCATGAGTCAAAAGATCTCTTTAAAGATATAGATTTAGTCTATATTAACGGACTCTATTAAATGAGTTTAGTTCAAGATCATATTTTTGAACTTGAAGCTATGAAAAGCTATCCTAAAAAGCTTTTTTACAGTGGTAAACTTGAACTTTTAAAAAAGACTAAAATATCTATTGTCGGAAGCAGAAAACCTTCACAATACTCTCGCTCACTTACTCATCAACTCTCATCTGTGCTTTCAAAAAATGATATATGTGTTGTTAGTGGAGGCGCGATGGGTATAGATGCAATTGCGCATAAAGGAGCTAGTGAGTTTAATACTATTTCTGTACTTCCTTGCGGTTTAAATATTAAGTATCCCGCAATAAACAAAAATCTACTCAGTGATATAGAAAAAAATGGACTTTTACTTAGTCAGTTTGAAGATGATTTTCGTGCTACGCCTTGGAGCTTTGTAGTCAGAAATGAACTTGTTGTTGCTCTTGGTGATGTCTTAGTCGTTGCAGAGGCTGAGCTAAACAGCGGAAGCATGAGGAGTATAGAATTTGCTATGAAAATGGATAAAGAGATATATGTCTTTGCCCATAGAGTAGGGGAGAGCAATGCTACAAATGAGCTTTTAAAATCAGGTAAAGCAAGAGCCATATATGACATAGATGAATTTGTTGCCAAGTTTTCAAAAGTACAGAATAAGACTCTAGTAAAAGTAAATGATTTTATAGACTTCTGTAAAACAAATCCAACTTATGATGAGGCTTTGAAAAAATATCCAAATAAAATATTTGAAGCAGAATTAAGCGGAGAGATTAGCATAGAAAATGGAAGAGTGCAGGCTAATTTATAGGATTAGCATCGCATCTCCGTATGAGTAAAACCTATATTTTTCTTTTATAGCCTCTGCATAAAGCTCTTGAGCTTTTTGTACCCCGACAAAAGATGCCACTAACATCAAAAGAGTTGATTTTGGGAGATGAAAATTTGTAAGTAGATGATTTACTCTTAGGGGTTTGTTGTTGGGATGTAAAAAAAGATTTGCTTCTCCTCTTTGTAGCTCTTTGTGTCTTGCGTAAAACTCAATAGTCCTTGTCGATGTTGTCCCAACACTAAGTATGGGCTTATCCGAATTAAGTATATCTTTGGCTTTATCTGAGATATCATAATACTCAGAGTGCATAGGATGGTCTGTGATAGTCTCAGTCTCTACAGGTTTAAAAGTACCACTTCCAACATGCAGAGTGACATACGCATGTTCATGCTTCGTACAAACTCTCTTATGTTGTTCCTCTGTAAAGTGAAGTGACGCTGTTGGTGCTGCAACTGCTCCCTCTTGCCGTGCAAAAACACTTTGATATTCTGAGACATCTTCTTTATTGTCTTCTCTTTGAATGTATGGAGGAAGCGGAATATGCCCGATTTTGTCTATGATAGGTAATAGCTCTTCAAATCTTAAAAGTTTTTCATTTTGATAAAAATTTACAACTCTACTTCCATCATCTTTTAGCTCTTTTACAACTGCTTCAAGATTATCATCAAAAATTATCTGAGTATCTGCTTTTACCTTACCTCTGATATATACATTTATGTTATTGGCATCTAGAGGTCTGTTTATTAGAAGTTCAATTTTTCCGCCACTTGGTTTATGACCGTAAAGTCTAGCTTTTATAACTTTTGTGTCGTTAAAAATAAGTGCACAATCTTTAGGAATATATTTTTCAAAATCATAAAAGTGGCAATGAGTCATTTTATTTGTTTGGCGGTTGTAAACTAGAAGTTTTGCTGTGTCTCTTGGGCTTGCTGGATGTGAGGCTATGAGTTCATCTGGGAGTGTGAAATCATAGCTAGAAGTTAGTAGTTCTGGGTTATTCACTCTTTTTCTCTAGTGCAACAGCTACTTCTTCGTCTTCATCCTCATCTTCTTCTTCTTCTTCAAGTGGTGGAGCAGGATTTACCATTCTAACTATTAAAATAGAGAAACCATAAAGTACAATTAGCGGTCCAGCCATTAGCATTTGAGTTAATACATCAGGAGGAGTTAAAAGTGCCGCAACAACAAAAATAATGATTACAGCATACTTGAAAAAATCTCTCATCATTCTGTCATCAATCATACCAAGAAGTGCTAAAAAGTATGCAAATATCGGCAGCTCAAAAGCTAAACCAAATCCAAACATAATTTTTGTGAAAAAACCAACATAGTCCTCTATATTAATCAGAGGAGTAAACTTAAAACTACCAAAAGTAATAAGAAAATCAAATCCAAAAGGAGTAACAATATAGTAGGCAAATAAAACACCAATGAGAAACATTAGTGTTCCTCCTACAATAAAAGGAATAATCATCTTTTTTTCGTTAGCATATAAACCTGGAGCAACAAATAACCAAATTTGAGCGAGAATTATTGGCAATGCACCAACTATTGCAGCAAAAAAAGAAACTTTAAGTGCTACAAAGAAAGCTCCTCCAACTTGAGAAGTTGTTATCATACCATCAGCAGCGTGAAGAGATTTTTTACCTACTTCTATAAGAGCAATATTTAAGGGCTCTACCATCCAGTTTAGTATCGGTTCGTGAAAATAAAACATCACAAAAAACATAACTATAAGACTACCGACTGCTATGCCTAGTCTTTTTCTTAGTTCGACTAAGTGCGGTTTTAAATCATCAAACATCTGTATTGTCTTCTTTTTCTATTTTTTTCTTTTTTTCTTTTTTCTCAAAAGTCACTTTTTCAGGTTTAGCAGGCTCTTTTTTCTTTTTTAGCTTTGGCTCATCATCTGAAAAATCATCATCTAAGTTTGTCAGAGAAGCTCCAATCTGAGTGACGTCAGTTGCTTTTTTTAGATCATCACTAGCACTTAAAAGCTCTTTTTTATAAGCTAATGCTTCTTCTTTTATATCTGTAATATTCATCTCTTCTTCTAAAGAATCTTTAACTGTACCTATCGTTTTTTTAACACTTCTAAAAAATTTAGCTATTTCTACCATCGCACTAGGAAGTTTATCCGGACCTAGGAACAAGATGGCGATAACAGCTACAATGAGTATCTCTGTAAAACCCATACCAAACATATTAAACCTTCAAAATTATAATTAAGTCCATGAGTTTAGCTAAAGAATGATTAAATTTTCTTCAACTACTCAAGAAAAGTGCAATCTCATCAGCTAAAAGATACTCAGGGTTATATAATGTAGCATCTTTAAGTAGAAGTTTTTTTTCATCCACTAAAATTATGGCTCTTTTTTGTTCTTTTTCATTGAGAATATCAGTATCTATTCCAACACAAGAACGAAGACCTAAAAATATTTGTTCAATTTTTTTATCTTCTAGCGTTAACTCTTCAACTTTTATATCAAGAGGATTGTTAATATAATCTTCAACATTTGTAGTTGGATAAAATCTTTGAAGTCCAAGTTTTCCTACTGCACCACTTCCTAGACCAATATAGTCTTTATATTCCCAGTATCCAAGATTATGAGTGCTTTTATAAGTTCCAAAGTTACTGATTTCATACTGTCTAAATCCAGCATTGGCAATAGATTTAAAAAGCCAGTTAGTTATTTTTAGAGTCTCTTTTGACATATGTGGTTTTGACTCAAATGGTGTGCCTTCTTCTATCATCAAAGCATAAGCACTTAGATGATTTATAGGCATAGAAAAAGCAGTGATTAAATCATGCTCTAAAAGCTCTTTTGTATCTCCTAGGGTTGCATATATTAAATCAAGAGATATATTTTTATATCCAATTTCTTTCGCATTTATAATGGCATTTTTTGCATCTTGGGGTTGATGTGCACGGTTTAGTAGTTTTAACTTGTTCTTGTCAAAACTCTGTACCCCAAAGCTTATTCGGTTTACACCAAGCTCAAACATTCCACTTAGCCACTCTTTTGTGGCACTGTTTGGGTTTGCTTCGCTTGTTATCTCTATGTCATCTTGGATATATGGTTTTATTAGTTGAAACATTGGTTTATACAGGTCTGGGGATACAGTAGAAGGTGTTCCTCCTCCTATAAAAATTGACTCAATTGTTTGTACATTTGCGTCAAATCTTTTAAGCTCAAAATTGAGCTGAATTAAAAGAGCTTCCATATATTCTTCTTTTAAATGAAACTTGTCCACATAAGAGTTAAAAGCACAGTATGAACACTTTGAATCGCAAAATGGAATATGAATATATAGTAGCATTGTTTGTAGTCCTTGTGAGGTTGATAGTATAGCAAAAAATTAATATTCTTAAAAGAATATATCTATATAATAGAACATATATTATTATAAAATCACTAGAAAAGTATAAGTTATGAACAAAAATACAGAGCTACTAAAAGAGATAAAACTTTTATATGTAGAAGACAATGAGGATAGTAGAGAATCAACTGTAGAGATTTTAGAATATTATTTTAACAATATAACAGTAGCAAGAGATGGAGAAGAGGGGCTTGCATTTTATGAAAAGCACTATCTTACAACAAACTCATATTTTCATATTGTTATTGGTGATATAGAGATGCCAAATATGAATGGTGTCGAGATGTGTAAGAGGATTAGAGAGATAAACCCAGGTCAACTGCTTATTATGTTAACTGCACACGATAGTAAAGAGTATTTGTTGCAAGCTATTGATCTAGGAATTGATAAGTTTATCACAAAGCCAATTATTGGCATAGATAATTTAATAGTACCAATAATGGATTTATCAAAAAAAATAATGCTTGATGTAGAATTACAAGAAAAAGATTTTCTTTTAAAACAAAAAAATAGAATTATTGATGAAAATGTTTTTATGACTGTATCTGATTTAAATGGAAAAATAGTAGAAATTTCGCAAGCATACTTAAATTTTACAGGATATAAAAGAGAAGAAATTATAGGTAGTAATCATAGTGTTTTTAGAAATGAGAGTGCAAATCTAAAGATTATAAAAAACCTGTGGACAACCATATTGGCAGATAAAGAGTGGACAGGAAAGTTAAAAAATAATAAATATAGTGGTGAAGAGTATTGGATAAGTTCTACTATTAGTCCTTTATATGATATTAACCATAAAAAAATTGGCTATACCGCTATAGTTGAAGATATTACGAACACAAAAAGATTAGAGTCCTTGTCTATCACCGATTCTTTAACTGAGATTCATAATAGAAGATATTTTGACTACTCTCTAAAAAAAGATTTTAAAAGTGCAACATGGAGAAGGGAGAAGTTTGGACTTCTCATAATAGATGTTGATTATTTTAAAGACTATAATGATTGTTATGGGCATGTAAAAGGTGATAAAGCTTTAAAGATAGTAGCCACAGAAATAAAAAAATATGTAAATAATTCAGTCGAAGATGTTTTTAGAATAGGTGGTGAAGAGTTTGCTACACTAATCTCAAATGCAACGGACGAAGAAGTTAAAACAATAGCACAGGATATAGTCACCAATGTGGAACTTTTAGAGATAGAACATGAAAAAAGTAAAATTTCCAAATTTTTGACTATATCAATTGGTGCTATAAATATAGATGGATCAAAGGATTGTATGTCTAATGAAGATCTTTTTAACCTAGCTGATAATAATCTATATAAAGCTAAAAATGGTGGACGAAACAGAGTAGTATTTAATGAAAATACAGATTCAATCGAGAAACTTAAAAATTTAGATATTATAACAAAGCTACCTAATAGACAAGCTCTTATTCAAGAACTTTCTATGATGCAAGATGAATCTATGCTGGTACTTCTTCATATCAACCAGATTAACTCAATAAAAGATCTTTATGGACTTGAAAAAGTTGGTGATTTAGTCTCTCAAAAAGCAAAACAACTGAGTCAGATAATTATAGATGATAATGTAACTCTTTATTGTTTAAATATGCAGGAATTTGCAATTTTGATAACTAAAGAAAGATTGTTTGATAAATATTTGGCACTACTAAAATACTCAATCTTAACAAATTCTGATGAGAATATTTACCATCCAGATGATAATAATTATTTGATTTCAGATTTTACAGCGGGTGTATCGTATGGTATTGTAAATATATTTAATCAAGCAGATTTAGTATTGCAAGAAGCCATTATGGCTAAAAAAAATCTTATAATATATAAAAATAATCAGACTACATTAGAACTTCAAAAAGCAACACTAAATAGACTAATGGTTTACAAAAAAGCACTTCACAGTGGAAATATTATTCCCTATTTTCAACCTATAATTGATGTAAAAGATAACTCGATTTTAAAATATGAAGCATTAGCTAGACTATTGACCGATACGGATGAGATTGTAACTCCATATTATTTTCTAGACTCTGCAAAGCAGGATAATACTTTTGAGTTTTTTACAAAACAGATGATACAAAAAGTATTTAATGTTTACGCAAAGAAAAAAACTGATATATCTATAAATATTACATATGAAAATATTAGTTCAGATAGTATGCGAGACTATATTAAAAATAGACTTGAAAAATATGGTGGAGATGGAATAACGTTTGAGATTGTAGAATCTGAAGAAATTAAGGATTATGAGCTTATAGAGAATTTTATACTTATGTTAAAAGAGTATAACTGTAAAATCTCGATAGATGACTTTGGTTCAGGATACTCTAATTTTACAAATATTATAAAATTAAATATTGACTATATAAAACTAGATGGTTCTTTAATAGAAAAAATAAATATAGACAAAAATGTAGAACATATGATAATCGCACTGTTATCCTTTGCAAAAAATGCAAATATAAAAACAATAGCAGAGCACATTAGTACACCAGAATTAGATGATAAAGTTAGAGAACTTGGGATTGACTATATACAAGGTTACCTATATGGTGAGCCAAAGAGTCCGGAACATTACGATATAGTTTAACTTATTTTAATAGCTTATTTAGTATAATCGCGCTTATTATAATTTAGGTGTTTTAATGAATGAGAAAGATTTGTATCGTCCTAATGTAGCGATGATTATTGTGTCAAATAACTATCCTCAAAAAAAAGAAATTTTTATAGCACAAAGAAATGATTTAACTGATATATGGCAGTTTCCTCAAGGTGGTATTGATGAGGGTGAAGAGGTGCTTGAGGCACTTTTTCGTGAGCTTGAAGAAGAAATAGGAACTGACAAAGTAAAAATTGTTGCAGAGTATCCTGAGTGGATATCATATGATTTCCCTCCTAAAATAGCTAAGAAAATGAAGCCCTACAAGGGACAAAAACAGAGATATTTTTTAGTAAAACTAAAAAAGAGTGCAAAAATAGATATAAATACTACTCATCCTGAATTTAGTGATTATAAATTTGTTGGAGTTGATGAAGCTTTAAATCTTAGTGCATCTTTTAAACAAGCAGTTTACGAGAATGTCATAAAACATTTTAAAAATGAAGGTTATCTTTAGATGTTAATAGTACAAAAATTCGGTGGAACAAGTGTTGGAGATTTAGAGCGCATTCAAAATGTAGCAAATCGTGTAAGTGAGACTAAGAAGGCTGGTAATGATGTAATTGTAGTTGTATCTGCTATGAGTGGAGAGACAAATAAGCTAGTTTCTTATGCCGAGCATTTTTCTTCCACTCCTGCAAGAGCTGAGATGGATATGCTTCTTAGCTCTGGTGAGAGAGTAACAGCTTCGCTTTTATCTATCGCTTTAAACGAAATGGGGCACAGTGCAGTTTCTATGACTGGTAGAAAAGCAGGTATTATTACAGATTCTCTGCATACAAAAGCACGTATAGAAGAGATAAACCCAACAACTATGAACAAAGCTCTAAAAGAGGGTAACATTATTGTGGTTGCAGGTTTTCAAGGGGTGTCGTTAGAGGGAAATGTCACAACTCTTGGTCGCGGGGGAAGTGATCTTAGTGCTGTAGCAATTGCGGGTGCTGTAAAAGCTGATCTTTGTGAAATATATACAGATGTCAGTGGAATCTACACAACAGACCCTCGTATAGAACCTAAGGCTAGAAAGCTTGAGCAAATTTCTTATGATGAGATGCTTGAATTAGCATCTCTTGGCGCAAAAGTACTTCAAAACCGTTCTGTTGAATTAGCAAAAAAATTAAATGTAAATCTAGTAACAAGAACAAGTTTCTCAAATGAAGAGGGAACATTAATAACAAAGGAAGAAAATATCATGGAAAAACCATTAGTAAGCGGAATAGCATTAGATAAGAATCAAGCTCGTATCTCTTTAATGGGAGTTAATGACAGACCAGGAATTGCTTCTGAAATATTTAATAAACTAGCAGCTAGTGATGTAAATATTGATATGATTATTCAAAATACAGCACATGATGGAAATACAAATATAGACTTTACAGTAGCTAAGGGTGACCTTCACGATGCTAAACGTGTAGTTGATACTTTTATTCAAGATGGTGACATCAAGGCAGATTCTTATAATGAAGATATCTGTAAAGTTTCTATAGTGGGTGTTGGTATGAAATCACACACTGGTGTAGCTGCAAAAGCATTTACAACAATGGCTAACAATAACATTAACATCAATATGATTTCAACATCAGAAATAAAAGTTTCTATGGTTATAGATGAAAAATATGCTGAGCTAGCCGTTAGAAGTTTGCACGATGCATATGAGCTAGATAAGTAAGCCCTAGATGCAAGATTTTGCACAGTGGAGTTTAGATGTTATTAGAGAAGATGGTGCATATCTTAGCTGGTTAGAAGAACAGCGATTTGACTGGACTAACCCTCTCTCTTTAGCTCTAGAGCAAATTTTAAATGGTAAAACTATAATTCTTATTACTGATGAAAAAAGAAAATGGTTCGAGCAATATATTTTATGCTCAATTAATGAGATGAATCTAGATAGACCACTTTTACCTATTGTAAGTATGGATAGTCTTTATCAGCACTATGGAAATGTAAGTGGTGGAGAGATGATAGATGTTGTTGAAGATATGATATCACTTTCATACAAAGACGACTACTTCTTTTGGTATATAGGTAAGGGTGATGATAAGAGATCGGATATTGCTAAAAGAAAAGATAATAGTTATTTTTGGATTTTTGATGAAGAATACCTTAATGGGTTTACTCTGAAATCTTACGATCCTAAGAGAGATATAAAACTTTTACAACTTTACAAACTTTTTGATGCTTCGTTAAATGCTACAATATTTGGAGAAGTGGATGTTAAATCATGAGAGTATAAAAAGTCATATACTAATATCTAGCGATATAGAAGCTGAGGTTGAAAAACTAAAAGAACTGTTAAAACCAAACAGGATAGTAGAGTTTGTAGAGGAGAAGTTTCTTATCGAGCATGCAAAAGCAGTTGTGGCTGAAGCCTACATAAGCGAGGCTCAAATTAAGTATATAATACTAGGAGCATTAGAGTTTAATGCAGTTTCGCAAAACTCACTACTAAAAGTTTTAGAAGAACCTCCAAGAAATATAGAATTTATTATTATCTCTCCAACAAAATCAAATCTTCTTCCCACAGTTCGCTCAAGACTACCAATACTTAAAGGTATAACATCACATACATCTTATGAGTGTGAACTCAATTTAGCAAAATTGGATTATGAAGCAGTTTTTTCATTTTTAAAGACAAATGCAAGAATAAAAAAAAATGAAGCGAAAGTTATAGTAGAAGCACTTTATCATAGAGCTACTGTTGTAGATATGTTAATTCTCTCTAAAAATCAATTAGATAACTTTGATAAGGCATATAGACTTTTAGAATTAAATTCAAGACCGCAAAGTGTTTTAGCACTTATTCTTATGGGGTTTATAGATGCAAATTGAGAAACTCTCAAATCATATAGATGCTACTAAATATCTAAAAGAGTTAGGTGTTGATGGTGGCGGAGTTAACATACTAGCTTCAAAAATGACTAATCATATTATCTACATAAGAGATCTTCACGTTGGTGGGGCAAACATTTTAAAGCAAGATGCTCTCTCTATTGGTGCTGATTTAGCTGTTCCAAAAGGTACTGTTATAGCAGCTACCCCCACTGTAAACTGTATCTTAATAGCTACAACTGCACAGTTAAAAACTCTCAGCAAAAAAGAGTTGGCACAACCATTTGGACTAAAAATTCTGGCAAAAAAACTCCAAGAGTTTTTAAAGATAAAAAAAACTAAAGCTATAGAAGTCATGGGTATTATAAATGCAAATGACGATAGTTTTTTCTCTGGGAGTAGGTTTGTAGATAGTGATGCTGTAGCTGCTATTGAGAGAATGATAGAAGAGGGTGCAGATATTATAGATATAGGTGGAGTCTCATCTGCTCCAAACACTAAGCAAGTAGATGCAAAAGAAGAGTTACAAAGAGTTAAGCCGATACTTGAGATTATTAAAGAGCAAAAATTATATGAAAAAGTAGATTTTAGTATAGACAGTTATGAACCTTCAGTTGTTGAATATGCTTTAAATAGTGGTTTTAAAATAGTTAATGATATTACTGGTTTAGCTAATGATGAAGTCTGTAAGTTGTGTGCTAGTTACAATGCTCGTGCAATCATTATGCATATGCAAGGCACACCACAAACTATGCAAAAAGAACCTAAGTATGAAAATATTCTTAGCGATATATATTCCTTTTTTGAAGAGAGAATTCAAAAAGCTGAGAGTTTTGGAGTCAAAGACATTAGCTTAGATGTAGGTATAGGTTTTGGAAAAACGCTAGAGCATAACTTAGAACTTATTAAGCATCTAGAACATTTTTTAACTCTGCAAAAGACACTTCTAGTTGGAGCTTCAAGAAAATCTATGATAGATAAAATATCTGCGTCTTTTGCTAAAGATAGATTACCAGCAACACTCGCCTTACATCTTGAAGCAATTAGAAATGGTGCTTCAACTATTCGTGTTCACGATGTAGCTGAGCATATACAAGCTATAAAAATTCAACAGGCATTAGATGCAATATAAAGGAGTTTTATGAAGTTTCCAAATATAGGTGATATTGCTACAACTTCTGTAGTTTCTATAGACATAAAGAGTACTTTTAATGAAACAATTAATATGATGCTAAATAATGAGCATAGAAATATTATAGTTACAGATAATAATGATTTTTATATTATGAGTATTATAGATATTTTAAATGTTCAGGAAAAAAAGGTAGATGTAAATACCCCTTTATCTGAGTTAAATCTATTAAAAATACCGGTGATAAACAAAGAAAAGAACATATTAGATACAGTAGAATATTTAAATAATTCCACGGAACATATCTGTGTTATAAATAATGATGGTACTCTTTATGATAATGTGGTAGTTGTGGAAGATTTAAAACCTGTAGGAATCTTTACTACAAAAGATATTATGGAACTTGTTAAAAATAAAACTGATTTAGATGTAGATATAGAACAACACATGTCATCACCGGTAGATTCTATTCATAAAAACGCATCAATCAGAGAAGCACTTAGTTTTATAAAAGATAGACATTATAAAAGAGTTGTAGTTGTAGATGATGATGGTTTACTCTCTGGAATAATCACTCAAAAAGAGTTAATATCTCTTACTTACTCTAAGTGGGCAATTCTTATGAAAGAGTATCAAGATGAGCTTAGTGAAATAAACTTGAAGCTTCACAATAAAAACATAGAGTACGAAAATATTGCATCTACAGATTCGTTGACTGGACTCTATAATAGGCATAAGTTCTCTCAGTTATATCTATCCTCATATACATCAATGATTCAAAGACATAATGATATGTCAATTATAATTTTAGATATAGACTACTTTAAAAAAGTAAATGATGTTTATGGACATAACGCGGGGGATAAAACTCTTGTACAAGTTTCACACACTCTTTTAAAAATACTTAGAAATATTGATGTTGTATGTAGATGGGGTGGTGAAGAGTTTCTTATAATGTTACCAACAGCAGACCTTAAACATGCCATTTCTATTGCTGAGAAGTTAAGAAAAGCTATAGAAGATTTATCTATAGATATTGTAGGGCAAGTTACCGCTAGTTTTGGTGTTTCTCAAGTTAGAGAAGGTGAGGACATGCAAGATGTAATAGATAGAGCTGATAAAGCTCTGTATCTTGCAAAAGATTTCGGTAGAAATTGTGTCAAGAGTGAAGCAGATATCTAAACCATAATCCCTCTAATCATGAAAAACAGTACAGCTGCCAGAACTGCTGCAGCTGGGACAGTAACAACCCATGCAGTAATGATTTTCTTAATTGCCTCTCTTTTTACAAATTCAACTTTTTTAGTTTTTTTGATGCTTTTTTTGGCTGTTTTGATTTGCTTTTCTTCATCTGCTATAAATTTATATAGTTCAACAATTCTTTCATAATCTTCTTGAATTTTTGCGTCTTTTGCTTCTAATGTTTTAAGCTCAGCGTTATATGCGTGAAGATTTTTTTTCTCATCGATGATAGCCTGCTTGTCATCCTCGATAGTTCTACCCACATCATTAAGATGTAACCATTCTCTTAAAAAGCCTACACCAAACACACCACCAATAGCAATGTGAGTAGAACTTACAGGAAGACCAAGTTGAGAGGCAATAATAACTGTAATAGAAGCAGCCATTGCTATAGAGAATGCTCTTATCTGATCAAGCTCTGTAATCTCACTACCAACTGTCTTAATGAGTTTTGGACCATAAAGAGCAAGGCCAAGAGCGATACCAAGAGCACCAACACCCATTACCCATAAAGGGATTGAAGCTTTAGAAGAGATTCCTCCATTTACAACGGCGTCATTAATCGCAGCTAATGGTCCGATTGCATTTGCAACATCATTTGCACCGTGAGCAAAACTTAGTAGTGCTGCTGCAAAGATAAGAGGAATTGTAAATAGAGTATTTACTGAAGCTTTATTATTCTCGAGAGTTGTTGTGCTTGAATTAACTTTAGTTTTTACAAAAAAGTATACTATTACAGCCGTTATTAGACCAAAAATAAGAGCAGTAGTAAGAGTTGGTTTTTTAGTCATCTCAATTGCTACAAGTGGCAACATATTCAGAGTTTCAACAACTTGAGGCCATATTTTTTTAAGACCTTTTAGAGTTAAATATGTAACAAACGCCCAAGACATTATAGCTACAAAAATCGGCACATATTGCTTGGCTGCTTTAACCTTATCATCTTTAAATACAATTGATTTTTTAATTGAAAAAAGAAAAATCGCCGCAATAACTCCACCAAGAATAGGTGAAATCACCCATGAAGCAGCAATTTTGGCCATTGTTGCCCAAGATACAATAGAAAAGCCAGCTGCGGCAATACCAGCACCCATAACTCCACCAACAATAGAGTGAGTAGTTGAAACAGGAGCACGCATCATAGTTGCAAAGTTAAGCCATAGTGCAGCTGCTAGAAGAGCTGCCATCATTGCCCAGATGAATGGATCTGGATTGCCGCCAAAAGCTGAGATATCAATAATGCCTTTTTTGATGGTATTAACAACTTCACCACCGGCAATTAGTGCACCAGCAGCTTCAAAAATAGCAGCAATTATTATGGCAGTTGTAAGAGTTAGAGCTTTAGAACCAACAGCAGGACCGACGTTGTTGGCAACATCATTAGCTCCGATATTCATTGCCATATAGGCACCAATAAGGGCAGCAACAGCGAGGAACATATTGTTTGAAATTCCGCCATTACTTAAAAAACTAAATGTTAAAACACCTATCATAAAAAATAGTGCGAAACCTAATCTTGTAAAATCTGTTCCACTCTTTTTTAGTGCCTCTTTTTCAAGTTTATTCATAGTTTGAATTTCCATAATTTCCCTCTTGTAACCATTGTGTAATAATTTTTGGAATTATATCGAGATTAAGGTTACGAGAATATTACAAAGCTTTGTAATATTCTATAAATTTTGAAACATCAGTTTTTATTATTTAAGATAAGCTTTAATTATTTCTTGACGCTCTTGAGGTCTATCCCCGCCACTCCTGCCTAATGTAGGAATATTATTTAATTTCATGAGTGTTTTTAAAGATTTATCTGTTATTTGACCAAAAATAGTGTGTCTTCCGTTTAACCAAGGAGTTTTAGCTGTAGTTATAAAAAACTGGCTGCCGTTTGTGTTAGGTCCTGAATTTGCCATGGCAAGAATTCCTACTTTGTCAAATGTTTTATCTTTGAATTCATCTTTAAAAGATCCGCCCCAAATACTTTCACCACCTCTACCACTTTCAGTTGGGTCACCACCTTGAATCATAAATCCTTTGATAACTCTGTGAAAAGCTACACCATTGTAGTATCCATTTTTTACGTGTGTTGTAAAATTTTCTACCGTTAGCGGTGCAATGTCTTTGTATAGAACTAGTTCTATATTACCTTGAGTTGTTTCTATAATAACGTGAGGATTATTATCCTCTGCTTGTAAATTTATTGTACTAAACAATAAAAGTGCTAGTAGTGTTTTAAACATTTTTTTCCTTTAAGATTTTTATATTTTCACTGCTTTGTTCATAGATTACATAAGCCGTGTCTTCTGCCAAATTTAGTGCATATTCTACCTCATTTAATGAAGCCTCCCCAACATCTAATAGTATTACATATTTAGAACTCATTGCACTTATTTCTGCGTAGGAGCATAAGAGTAAATTGTTTAAATCTTGATATATTAAATTTCTAGAACTATCTAATAAAACTGCTTTATCTGCAATAAAAAAATCCAAATCATCATTTAATTTTCTTTTGCTTAAGTTATTCCCTACAACTAAAATTTCATTAGATTTATTTTCTTCAAGTAACTTAGAAATAATCCTCAATGCTTTAGCCTGCTGATTAGCCTGTTTAAAAACTACTTCTAATTCTTTATTTTTAAAGTTTTTTTCAAATCTAAAGTTGGCATCTACATCGTTATACTCATTAACTAAAAGCAAAGAAGAGTTTTTTTGTATATGTTCTAAATAATCGATAAATTCTAAAGAGAGCAGATTAGAGTCATCACAAATAATTAAATCAGCGATATCAAACTTTTTTTGCATAAGCTTATTCTCTATATAAAGAATAACTTCAAGTTGCGGTTTATTTAATTTTTCTAGATGTCTATTAACTAGAGCGATTGGGGTGATAATCTCAATAGAGCTCATATCAACTTCTACAATTGCATATTCTATTATATTTAGCAGTTTTTGTTTTAATAAATCACAAGCTAAAACAGTAGGTTCAATTATAATGATTTTAATTTCAGGATTTCTAAAGTTTTCCAATATTGCTTTTAAAAGAATTGAGCTTGTCTTTCCTGAATATGCATTTGCACTTAAAGTCTGTATCCCCTCAATTTTAGAATCGATAAACTCCATCTGAGCTTTACTTGCTAGATGCATACTCTTATCTTTAGAAAAAATAAGGTACTGAACAAGTAAATTACCCATTATTTGTACTTCGTCTGGCATATCAAAATCAGGAATAGGTGTCTCTTTTAGTTTATGTAATATATCAGATTCTAGAGAGTTGCTAAAGATAACTTTTTGATATGGAAGAAGTTCTTTAAATGATTCATCAAGATTTTGATATTCATCACTGTTTAGATTTTCCATAAGCAAATAGTTATATATAGGAACAGAGTCGCTGTGTGTTAACTCATTTAATCTCTGTTTTATAAAATCATGTGTTTCTTTATAGGAAAGACTTTTGTCGCTTGAGCCATGGTTTGTTGCTTTTGATATAGTTGTTTTTTTTAAATCATTATATGACCACTCTTTATATTCAAAGAGATAAATTCCTCTAGTAGAATCAAAAATTAGAAGAGGGATAGAAAAGCTTTGAGTATGATGATATATAGTTGTATTTTCGTAGATGCTTAGGTTGTTATTTTTACTAACTTCTTTTAGTTTTTTAATTAATAGTGAATCTGGAAGTTTTAGAGTTTTTTGTTTTTTTTTAAATAGAGAGAAAATTGAAGATATACTCATAAAGAAAAAAAACTCATTGCTTTTGACGCAATGAGTTTTTGGAAACTATTTACCAGCTGCAACACGGTCTTTAAGACCTTTACCAGCTTTAAATTTAGGAACCATTTTGTCCTGAGTAGTATAAGTCTTATCTGTACCTGGAACTTTACCACTTTTACCTTTTTGAAGGTTTGCAGCAAAACTACCAAAACCTACTAAAGAAACATCTTCTTTTTTTACTAGAGCAGTTGTTACAGCCTCTGTAAATGCTTTAATTGCAGCTTCTGCTTCAACTTTAGTTTTGTAATCACCACTTGCTTGTACTAATTCAACGAATTGAGCTTTGTTCATATATATACCCTTAGATTCATAAAGATTTCCGAAATTATTAAGCATAAGCACCAGAAAGCCTTGTGCAAAAATAATTCAGCTAGGGATACTTTATAGTTTATTTGCTTAAATTTTTCTTCTTTTTGAAGAAAAGTGTAATAAATTGCGGTAATTTTGACTCTTTCAGTCCTATTTTAGCCATCTTCAAGAACTTTGATGTGTTAAGGCTTATATTCTTAGACATAATTAAAGATGAAAATTCCTTTAATTTTGAATATTTACTACTATTCTTGCCAATGGACAAAAATATATCTTCTAAACCATCTCTCTCCTGTTTAGTTAATGCGCTCATATACTATACCTCTTCAAGTTTATTGATTTTTCTAACAGCTCTAATAATCTCATCATCATCTAATCTTCCCAACATTTTCATAACTACTGAAGCAGCTTGAGGTTTAGCTCTACCTAGCTTCCAATCCTGATATGTACGCATAGCTATACCAAGTGAGTTAGCCATATCTTTAAGAGATACTTTTTTCCCATTATTTTTTGATTCTAACGAGTTATGAAGAATGTTAAATAGATCATCAATTTGCATAAGGAGAAGTATACGAAATATATACTTAAATATACATTTATTTTAATTAAATGTGTTATATATATCTACTTATATATATTTATTAGTGTATTAATGTAGTTTATAATACTATAATATTAATTATATATTGTATTATACACGGAATACTGTATATGATTTTCATGAAATTTATTTAATTATAATTTTTTTTTTAAGAAAGGGAGATTGATTTGTTTACAGGTTGGAGGGTGATTTTTTCTTCAGATACTTCTAAATAGAAAGGTTTGTAGCTTTGAGCTTCTGTCTTGTAGATTAGTTCTTTATCATTCTCAAGTGTAAAAATGATGCTGTTTAAACCTATTAATGGCTTTTCTATACTTATAGTTGCGTTTAATGAAGAATCTTTAATGCTATCTATTTCATTTTTAAATTTTTTAATCTGCTCTTGAATCGTTTCTACTTCAGACTTGTTGTGTCTACTGGCTTCTTCAAGTGAAAATTTCAACTCTTCAATATCTTCTTTTATAAGGGCAATTCTGGAGTTTAAGATAGGTATATCTTTATAGTTGATTTTAAAAAGGTTATCCTCACCGCTTACAAGTCTGATACTAATAGACTTAGAAGCATAAACTTTTAAATTACTTTTTACATGACCTATCTTTACATTTTGGGCATACACCACTCCACCAAGACAAGCTTCTATTTCTATATTCGTCGCATGAACAGTACCACCTTCAAGAAGCGCTATTTTCGCATCATGGCATCTAAGCTTACCTTTATGTCTGTTTATTATTGCCACTCTTGCAAATTGCATGGAGTCTTGATGTGTAGCTCCATCAATCCGCATATTTACAGCCTCTAAGATGCTGTTTGCACCAACATGACCATTTACATGTATTGTCTCACTTGTAAGTTCAACTCCCTCACCGATACTGTCTTTAGATGTATCACTTTGAGAGATATGTACTTCTATATTGTTGTCCTCTTCTTTGGCTAAAGAGTCTTCAATTCTCGTTATTTTTGCCATTTTTACTTTGTTATCGACACTTAATTTTGTACTGCTAAAATGAACAAACCCTTTAACTTTACTTTTGTAGAGCTTTTTATTCTCATCCTCTTCTATGTATACACTTGTATTATCTATTGGTGTTTGAAGATCATCTGCTTTCTTGGCATAATCTTTGTCGAGTTGTCTACCATGAGAGTTAAATCCACTCTTGCCATATTTTGGTTTCTTATATTCAACTAAAACTTCATCTTTTTTAACTTCTGTAATCTGATGCTTTTGTTTGGACTCTTTATGCTTAAACCACATTATAAGCTTTCCAGCTTTACTTACTTCTGGTTCAATCCCTTCAAATAGCGGGATCCTAACTTTCTTTTTGAACTTCTCTTCATATAAATATTTTGTGAAAGCTTTTAAATTTTTAATCATTTTTTCATCAAAAATATTTATTAAAATTCCATTTTTAGCTTTAATCTTATTTACCTCTTGAAGTAATAGTTTGTATGTTTCAATAGGTTTATGTGTTTTATATAGTATATGTGAGTCAGGGTGTAAAATTAGCTTTGGATTGCAGGCAAACTCACCCATTTCTAGGGAATAGTTTAGTTTCATTTCTATATTTGTTGGTTTCATGGCTATGATTGTGTATAGTTGTTTAAATTCAACATGTTGATTTATAATAGCTTGTTCATCTTTGTAATGCTCATTAATGTCTTCATTAAATAGTTTAAATTCATCATCTAAACTTGTTTTGATATATGTGGCAGTTTTTTGAATCTCAAAGTCACACTCATTTAGAGGTGTGAAGTGCTCAGATGCAAAAGTAGTCATCGATTTTTTAATATTTTTAGTTTTAATTATTGTATTTTTAATTTCACTCATTCATATAACTCTATTAATCAATACGAAAGTAAATCACTATAATCGTACTTTGAAAAGTCTAAATATAGTTTACCTTCTTTGTGAACAACTCTAACATCGTTGTCATATACAGATAAAAATCTTCGTTTAATTACTTTTCTCTGATAAGACTTTAAGTTTAATGTTTTAAGGTGACTTTTTAACTCAACAATTCCCAGCTCTGGTTTGATATCTGAAATGTTATCTTTTTCTAATGTCTCAACTTCGTGAATAGTTTGCTCTTGATGTTCAAGCATCATTTTTGTATTTACAAGTTCTAATATATTTTTTAATTGTTCATCTTTTTTATTATATAGTTGTTCTATTTTGTCACGTTCATCACGAAGCATCTGCTCTTTATCATCTATAAGTCTATCTATTTTACTCTCAAGCTGAATGATTTTTTCTTTTAGTTGAGTATTTTCTCTTTGGTATAGTGCTATAACAGTGCCAACTGTTGTTTTAGGCTTCACAATCGCTTTTTTTTCTTGTAGAATTTCAACTTTTTTATCTTTTATATGAGTAGAAATATCGTCAACAAGTATATATGTTACAGCATCATCTATTAGATAGTTTAATTTTTTTGCTCTTAGTCTTGAGTTTATCATCTCTTTTGACATTTTAAACTGTTTTGAATATTCATCTATAGTTAGTTGCATTTTTTATCCCTTTTATCTCTTAAGCATTGAATTGAAATTAGTATTTGGCGGGTTAATTATACCAGCCTTTCGCAACCATACTAAGCGACCCTCTTTTTTATTTTGGTGTTTATCTTCAAAGGTGTATGGAGATGAGTATTTAAACTCTCTCTCTATCAACAGAGTGTTGAAATCTTTATATCTGTCTAAAAAAACTTTTAAGTTTTCATAAGCAGTGTCTGAGACCATGATTGTAGATATTTTATAGTTTTTAATTTCTAGATATCTTGCACAGTCATTTAATCCATCACCTATATAGTTCTTATTGCCAAGTATATCTATAAATTCATATATTTTACCTGTGTGTACTGCAATTCTAAGTCCTTCAAAGTATGAATACTTCTTTTCAATATGTTCTGAGAAGTAGTTGAAACTAAGTCCTAAAATAGTTCCATACCCTTTCAACTTAGGGTTTAAGATGCAGTAAAACCCATCGCCAGTAGAAATATAGCCAAGAATCAAATCATTTAAGGACATGTTTGAAGTATGTAGCATTTTCTCTATCATCTTTTTATAACTTTTAGTCAATAAATTGATAAGTTCTACTTGATTCTTTGCTTCTAGTTTAGAAAAGTTTATGATATCAATCAGGACAATATCTGTAGTCCATTCGTTATTGTTTTTTCTAGGCATTATAAACTTTATTTTTTTTGACCATTTTAACATAAAAACTTAACAAAAAAGTTATTTTAAATAAAGCTTATATTATAATCACAGATATAATAAAAATAGGAAGAGTAATGAGCAAAGGCATATTAGATATTGTAAAACCAGGTGTTCTTTTTGGAGATGATGTACAAAAAGTTTACAACATGGCAAAGAAGATAGGATTCGCGATTCCTGCTGTAAATGTTGTTTCAACTGACTCTATCAACGGGGTATTAGAAGCTGCAGCGAAAGTAAAATCTCCTGTAATTATTCAGTTTAGTAATGGTGGGGCTTCTTATTTTGCAGGTAAAGGTTTGAGCAATGTAGGAGAAAAAGCTGCAATTGCTGGTGCTATAGCTGGAGCAAAATATGTTCACATGATGGCTGAGGCTTATGGTGTAGCAGTTATTCTTCATACGGATCATGCTGCTAAAAAATTACTTCCTTGGATAGACGCACTTTTAGATGCTGGAGAAAAACACTTTAAGCATACGGGTAAAGCATTATACTCTTCACATATGTTAGATTTATCAGAAGAGCCATTAGAAGAAAATATTTCTACTTCTAAAGTATATTTGGAGCGTATGAGTAAAATCGGTATGAGTATTGAGATAGAACTTGGTGTGACTGGCGGTGAAGAGGATGGTGTTGATAACACTAACATAGATAATGCTCTTTTATATACTCAGCCAGAGGAAGTTGCATATGCGTATGAAGAGCTAAACAAGGTCTCCCCAGACTTTACAATAGCAGCTTCGTTTGGTAATGTTCATGGTGTTTATAAACCGGGTAATGTAATGCTAACTCCTAAAATTTTAGATAATTCTCAAAAGTATATTCAAGAAAAATTTGCAACAGAGGATAAGCCTGTAAACTTTGTGTTTCATGGTGGTTCAGGTTCACTTGAGAGTGAGATAAGTGAAGCAATCTCTTACGGTGTTATCAAAATGAACATAGATACAGATACTCAGTGGGCTACTTGGGTAGGGACAAAAGCATATATCGAAAAATATAATGACTACTTACAAGCTCAAATTGGTAACCCAGAGGGTGAAGATAAGCCAAACAAGAAATACTACGACCCTAGAAAATGGTTAAGAGCCGGACAAGAGACTTTAGTGGCTCGTGTAGAAGAAGCATTTGCTGATTTAAATGGACTAAATAGGAACTAAGATTAAAGGCTTTTAAGCCTTTAAATCATGATATATATCTTTAATAGAGTTAGTCTGAATATTTTGTAAATGATAGTAGTTTAATAGTTGGTTTAGTCTGTTTTGATTAAATCTCCAAAATCTTTTCTTATTGAAAGTATCATCATCTTGCACTTTCATGAAAAGTTCACTATGGCTTAACTCTCCATTACTCTCTTTTATAACTTTAAGTATTATTTTTAAAAGCTCTTCTTGAGACTCTTTTGTGGTATCGTCATCTACTAAGGGTTTGTTTGGTAAAAAAGCATAAATCTTGTAGATGCTAACTACCAATAATAGTACAAAAAATATCATCATCCATGTTGAAGTATTTATTTCCATATTTTCTCACTGTTTGTTTTTTGAATTGATAACATTTTAGCTAAAATATGATTATGAATGATAAAGTATTTACAAAACCGATAGAAAAACAATTTGAATTTGATGAAGAAGTTGCAGCAGTATTTGACGATATGTTAGCGAGAAGTGTGCCTTTTTATAAAGAGTCTCAAAAGATTACGGAATTTTTTGCGCTTAAGAATCTAAAGGATAATTCTATTCTCTATGATTTAGGTTCATCAACAGCATCTCTTCTTATTAATATAAGTAGAAAATTAAAAGTAGATGCAAGGCTTGTAGGATTAGATAACTCAGATGCAATGCTTGAACAGGCCAGAAAAAAGTGTGTTGCACTTGGGGCTAAAGTAGAACTGAAAAATGCTGATATATTAGAGTATGATTATAAGCAAGCAGATGTTTTTGTTAGTAATTATACATTACAGTTTATACGTCCTTTAGTTCGAGAAGAACTTGTAAAGAAGATAGTCGCATCCCTTAAAAAAGATGGTATTTTTATCTTCAGCGAAAAGGTTATAAGCCATCATTCAAAACTCAACAAAGATCTTATAGAGTGTTATTATGACTTTAAAAAAGAGCAGGGATATTCAGAGTATGAGATTATGCAAAAAAGAGAAGCTCTAGAGAATGTTTTAGTTCCATACAGCGAAGAAGAAAATATTAAAATGGCTAGAAACTGTGGCTTCTCACACTGTGAGGTAGTATTTCGTTGGGCAAATTTCGCAACTTTCATAGCAGTAAAATAAAAATTACTTCAGCATAGGGCAGAGAATTTAAGAGTGTCAAATAAGTGCTTCTTATCTTCTATTTTGTCTTTTCTGGCTTCTCAGGCTTCTCTGGTTCTAGCTTGTTTTCTAACAAGTCATATATAGTTTTATCAATAAAATCAGAATTGGTATTTATATTGTTATAATAGATTTTAGCTTTATTCTCTTTACATTCATTGTGGTAAAAACCTTGAAAATCGTAATACTCTTTGCAGTTAGTGTAATATTTACTCTCTATAGCATATGTATTTACACATCCTATGGAAATCATTGTTGTTAATAGAAGTAGTAGTGTTTTTGTCATAAGAAGATGCAAGCATTTGTTGTACCAATATACTTAAACCTTGAACGTCTCTTTTGTTTTACAAAACTCTGTTAAAAAACACTCATCACACTTTGGATTTTTTGCCGTACAAATATAACGACCGAACAAAACCATTCCTTGATGCAGAGCATGAAGATTGTTTTTAAACTTTCTCACAAGTGTCGCTTCTGTTTTTGTGGCTGTTTTATCATCACTTAATCCAAGTCTATGAGAGACTCTAAAGACATGAGTATCAACAGCCATCAGATTAGCTCCCGTATACTCAATCATCACAACATTCGCAGTCTTTTGTCCTACTCCACCAAGAGTTATTAACTCTTTTTCATTCATAGGAATCTCACCATTATAGACTTCAACAACTCTTTGTGCCATTGCTATGATATTTTTAGCTTTATTGTTGAAAAACGAACAACTGTTAATAAGCGCTTTTATATCATCTAAATCTGCTACTGCCAACTCTTTTGGATTAGGATACATCTCAAAGAGTTTTGGAGTGAGAATATTTACTCTTTTGTCGGTACATTGTGCGGAAAGTGCAACAGCCACTACAAGCTCATAAGCATTTTTATATTTTAACTCAGTTACCGCATCACTATATCTGTCTATAAAAAGTTTATGTATTTCTAAAATATCTTTTTTTGTTGCTTTTTTCATAATGCTATTTTACCAAATTTAATTAGCTTAATGATGTAAAAATTATAATTTAATTTTAAATTGAATCTAGATATTTTAAAAGAATATTTCTATTTGTAATACTATATTAAACTTGAAATTGACTAGAAAAATAGCTTAAAATAACTTCTGTTTAATAATGGTTAGTATAAAGCGACTAAAATTTTTGAATTAAAAGGAATATATATGATTAAAATGACTAAAATTGCTACTACTTTACTATTAATGAGTACATTAGTAAGTGCTACGACACTGATTACTGTAAATGGTACACAAATTACTCAACAAGATGTTGATACTGCTCTTATGAATGCAACACAAGGTAGATTCAATCAAGTTCCTGCTGAAAAACAAGCAGAATTTAGAAAACAAGTTCTAGAACAATTAGTTGCTAAAGAGTTGGTTTTTGGAGATGCTAAAAAAACTGGTGTGTTAAAATCTAAAGACTTTAAAGATGAGTTCGTAAAAGTACAAGATAGAGTTAAAAAAGAGTTAGCTATTCAAGTATGGCAAAAACAACAACTTGATAAAGTTAAAGTATCAAATAAAGAATTAAAAAACTATTACGACAAAAATAAAGAAGAGTTTAATGAAAAAGAGACTGTACACGCTCGTCATATTCTTGTTAAAACAGAAGCTGAAGCTAAAGATATTGTTAAAAGTTTAAAATCTTCAAAAGGCGAAGCTCTTAAAGCTAAGTTCATAGAAGAAGCAAAAGCGAAATCTACAGGACCTAGTGGGCCAAAAGGTGGAGACTTAGGTTATTTTGCTCAAGGTCAAATGGTTCCAGAATTCAATGATAAAGTATTTGATATGAAAGTTGGAACTCTTTCAGAACCTGTTAAAACACAGTTTGGTTACCATGTTATTTACTTAGAAGATAAAAAAGATAAAAAAACATTGGCATTTACAGAAGTTAAATCTTTTATCGAACAGAGACTAAAAATGGAAAAATTTAAAGTTGTTATGCAAGCTAAAATGGAACAACTAAAGAACAAAGCAACTATCAAATAAATATCTATATGAATAACTCTCCTATCTCTAAGATTTCATTAGAGGGGAGAGACTTTTATGTTAAAAGAGATGACTTAATAGATCCTTTTTTAGCAGGAAACAAGTACAGAAAACTCTATACTCTTTTAAAAACACCATCAAATAAACTTAACAAAATTATCTCTTATGGCGGAACTCAATCAAATGCTATGCTTGCAATTGCAGCTGTGTGTAAAAGAAAGAGCTGGGAGTTTGAGTACTATACTAAACCTTTAAGTAAAACTCAAAAGAGTTTTTCTCATGGAAACTACTTTCATTCTGTAAAACTTGGAATGAAGCATATAGAGATAGAAGAATCTTTTTATAAAGATTTTATAGCTTCCTTATCTCTCACTATAGATGTCACTACGTTTATTGTAGATCAGGGTGGAGCGGTTGAAGATGCAAAAAAAGGGCTGGAAGTTTTAGCTGAGGAGATTAGAAGCGCAAATCTAAAACTTAGATCTTTGGCTACACCGTCGGGAACAGGAACAACTGCTCTATTCTTAGCTTTGGCACTTCCGGAGTTTAAAATATATACAACACCTTGCGTTGGAGATGTTAAGTATTTAAAACAACAGATGCAAGCTTTAAGTGAAATACCTAAAAATCTCATCATACTAGAACCAAATAAAAAACATCATTTTGCCAAACTTTATCCAGAATTTTTAGATATATATAAAAAACTTTTACTATCTGGGATAGAGTTTGATTTACTCTATGCCCCCGGAATGTGGGAAGCTCTTTTGGCTAAAACTGATGAAGAGATTTTATATATTCATAGTGGTGGGGTTAGTGGTAATGAGAGTATGCTCAAAAGATATGAGCAAAAAAGTTTCTATTGATTAGTCCGTAAAAGGAACAAATCCCTTTTACTTCGCTCTAAAGAAACATCGCTACGCGAGCGATTCTATTGTTTTGAGGCACTGAGCCCACTAAAGACTAAATAAAAGTGACGTTATCTTCCATTGATACTCTTGAGGGTTGATATGAGTTTATTTTAGCATCTTCATCCGCATAACCTATAACTACGCTATACAAAAGTGCCAGATTGTCGGGAGTATCTAAAATATCTGCAACTACTTTACCAAACTCCGTTGTTGAGCCTTGTGGACAAGTGTCAAGTCCAAACTCTTTTGCCCCAAGCATTAGACTTTGCATATATGCGCCACAGTCTATTAAAGCTCCTTGTGCATTATCTATTAAAGCTTCATCTGTAAAAACAAAAAATACGGTAGAAGCACCAAACCATCTGAAGTTGTCATGCCACATCTCAGTTCGTTTAGCTATGTCTTTTCTATCTACTTCCATAAGAGTATACAAGCCTACACCAGTTTCGATGCGACGTTTTTTATAAGGGTTTTTCCACTTTATTGGATAGTATTGAATAAACTGGTCATTTTCTACACCAGCATCCATCTTTTCAATAATGGCATCACCAATATTTGTTAGTACATCTTTATCGCTGATTGCGTAAACAATCCAAGGTTGGATATTAGCACCACTCGGTGTCATGCTAGCAGCTTTTAAAATTTTTTCTTGAATCTCTTTTGATACTGGTTTTGAAAGGTAAGATCTTTTAGAGGAACGATTTGTTATAGCTTCTAAAATTGTTGACAATTTAGGTCCTTAGTAAAAAAGTGGTGCTAAAATTTTAATGATTATATTATAAATTAACTAATGTAGATATAAATCACATTCTGATCATAATTGACTAAGCTTACTTGACAATAATACACTCAACTTGATATAATTATTATATAAATAAAACTTTAGTGAGCTTAGGCTCTAAAACAAGAAACATAATTGAGGAATTTAAGATGAGCAATGGTATTTTTGAAAAATTAACACACAATATGACAGAAGCGATAGAGTCTGCTATTTCGTTGGCACTACACAATAAAAACCAAGAAGTTGGTAGCATACACTTTCTATGGGCGCTACTTACCAATTCTAATTCTGTATTAAATCAGATGTTTAACAAAATGAACATAGATAAGATAGCAATGGAGTTAGATGTTAAAAGTCTAAGTGAGAAATTGCCAAAATCTTCTACAGTATCAAAAGAGAATGTAAAACTCTCTAGAGATTTTGTTCATACACTAGAAAATGGTGCTGGACTTATGACAAAAAATGGGGATACCTTTTTAGCCGTAGACACTTACATACTTGCTAATTTAAAAGATGAACCATATGCAAGCATCTTAAAAAAATATATAGATGTCTCAGAGCTAGCTAAAAATCTAGAAGCATCTAGGGGTGGAGCAAAGATAGACTCTCAAAGTTCAGATGAGACTTTAGAATCTTTAGAAAAATATGGAATCGATTTAACAGCAGAGGCGAAAGAAGGTAAGCTCTCGCCAGTAATTGGGCGTGATGAAGAGATAACTCGTATGATGCAGATACTTATCCGTAAAACAAAAAACAATCCTATGCTTTTAGGTGAACCAGGAGTTGGTAAAACAGCACTTGTTGAAGGTTTAGCTCAACGTATTAGTGATAACAAAGTTCCAACTTCTTTGCAGAACAAAAGATTAGTAGCACTTGATATGAGTGCACTTATCGCAGGTGCAAAATACAGAGGAGAGTTTGAAGATAGACTTAAGGCTGTTATAGATGAAGTAAAGCAAAGCGGTAATATCATTCTGTTTATAGATGAAATTCATACTATTGTTGGAGCTGGAGCTAGTGAGGGAAGCATGGATGCTGCAAACATCTTAAAACCGGCACTAGCTCGTGGTGAGCTTCATACTATAGGGGCAACAACTCTTAAAGAGTATAGAAAATACTTTGAAAAAGATATGGCGCTTCAAAGAAGATTCTTACCAATTAATCTTGATGAGCCTACGGTAAACCAATCTTTACAGATTTTACGTGGAATTAAAGAGCGCTTAGAGACACATCATAATGTGACGATTACAGACAGCGCACTTGTCGCAGCGGCAAAACTCTCAGATAGATATATTGCAGATAGATTTTTACCAGATAAAGCCATAGACCTTATTGATGAGGCAGCGGCAGAACTTAAGATGCAGATAGAATCTGAACCAAATGTTTTAGGAGCTGCAAAAAGAAAAAGCTCAGAACTTCATGTTGAGAAAGAAGCTCTTAAGATGGAAAAAACTCCGGCAAATGAGAAGAGACTCGGTGAGATAGAAAAAGAGTTAGCAGATGTTGATGAAGAAGTTAGAGCATTAGAAGCACAGTTTGCTACTGAAAAAGAGGTGTTTGAGAGAATATCTGGTATTAAAAATGATATTGAGAAAAAAAGAAAAGAAGCGCATACTGCTAAGTCAAACTCTGATTTTAACCGTGCTGCAGAGATAGAGTATGGTGAAATACCGGCTCTTTTAGAAGAAGAAAAAAGTATAAATGCTAATTGGGAAAAACTACAACTTGCAGGAACACTTTTGAAAAACAGTGTTGATGAAGAAGCGATAGCATCTATTGTATCTAGATGGACGAATATTCCTGTAAATAAAATGCTTCAAGGCGATAAAGACAAGATTCTAAATGTAGAAGCTGAACTTAACCGTGATGTAATTGGACAGGCAAAAGCAACTCATGCAGTATCACGTGCTATAAAAAGAAACAAAGCTGGACTCTCAGATGCCAACACTCCTATTGGTAGCTTTTTGTTTTTAGGGCCTACAGGTGTTGGTAAAACACAAACGGCTAAAACACTGGCCAAGTTTTTGTTTGACAGCGAAGATTCTATGATTCGTATAGATATGAGTGAGTATATGGAAAAACACGCGGTATCACGTTTAGTTGGTGCAGCTCCAGGATATGTAGGTTATGAAGAGGGCGGACAGCTTACAGAAGCAGTCAGAAGAAAACCATACAGTGTAATACTCTTTGATGAGGTTGAAAAAGCACATCCAGATGTTTTTAATATTCTCCTTCAAGTTTTAGATGATGGAAGGCTAACGGATAACAAAGGTGTTACAGTTGATTTTAGTAATACTATAATTATTTTAACTTCAAATATAGCAAGTGATAAGATTATCAATAATCCAGCCTCTGATGAACTTGATGAAATGGTTCTTGGTGAGTTAAAGCAGGCATTTAAACCTGAGTTTTTAAATAGATTAGATGATATTGTAATCTTTAATGCTCTTGGTCGTGAACAGATTATAGGTATTGTAGATATATTCTTCAATGATATTAAGAAAAAAGTAGAGCAAAGAGACATAGAGCTTACTCTTAGCGATAGTGCTAAAGCTTACATAGCAGAGGCTGGGTTTGATCCGGTTTATGGTGCTAGACCTCTTAAACGTGCTCTGTATGAGATAGTTGAAGATAGACTAGCAGAGTTAATTCTTGAAGGCATAGTAGTTGAAGGTTCAAAAGTTCTATTTGACATGGAAGATGGTGAAATAAAAGTTAGCATTAAGTAAATAAAGCAGAGGTTATAATTTTGTTATGAAATACCTAACTCTAATACTAATCTTTACATACTCACTTTTAGCTTGTACGGGTGACTGTCTCACATGTCATCCCAAGCTGATTCCTACAATAAATGAAGACCTAAGACATAAACCAATGCTCACTTGTATAAAGTGTCATTCGGCAGAGCCAAATAGTATGGCGGAGTGTGGTGATGACTGTTTTTCATGTCATCCTATGTCAAAGATTAATAAAGCAAATGTAAGAGAGCATGATGTTATTCAGGCATGTCGTGATTGTCATGTAGGAGCAAATGAGAAAATTTTTGATAGCTCTGTAAAACATGATCAATCACAAAGTGAATCGCTAAAAGATTTTTTAATCAAGTAAATATGGAATATGTCTTTGTATAGGCTCTGGTTTGCCTACATAGTAACCTTGAGCATAATCAACGTTGAGTCTTTTAACAACTTCTAATATCTCTTTGGATGAAACATATTCTGCAATTGTTTGTATGTTTAGTTTATGAGCTAGACCGACAATGGTCTCAACCATTATTTGAGAGTTTATATCGCTGTCAATGTTTGAAATTAATGAAGCATCTATTTTGATATAGTCAATAGGAAGATTTAGTGCATGTGAAAAGTTTGAATAACCAGCTCCAAAATCATCTAAGGCTATTTTAATCCCATAAGACCTTACTTTTAAACAAAAGTCATAAACTCGTTTATAATCTTTGAACTCTTCAGTTTCTAGAAGTTCTATAGTTAGATGATGATTGTATTCAAACTCATCAAATTTTGCATATAGCATTTGAACTGTTTTGTCTTTTTCTATATCTTCCATTGAGATATTTATCGAACACGGTATATCATATTTAGCAATTGCTTCAAAAGTATTATGGAAAATTGCCTTAGTAAGTTTATGATATACGCGGTTTTGTTTAGCTACATTTATAAATCTAAATGGAGATATTATATTCCCATTATCTTCTCTTAACCTTACAAGAGATTCATACTTGATTTCAATGGAACCATCTTGAATAGGTGCTATAGGCTGAAAGTAAGAGATGATATTATTAGTGTCAATAGCGTGGATTAGCTTTTTTTTACACTCAATATCATCTTTATGTATCTTTTCTAATTCTTTGTCATCATTAAATATAGATATTTGAACATTTCTTTTTTTAGCATCTTTGAGTGCCATATCTGCATAAGCTAACATTTTTTTAGATCCACTAAAAGCTAACCCGGCACTCATCATAAAACTAAACTTTTTATCTTCATAGATAAAGTTTTCTCTTCTATATTTTTTAAGTATATTTTCTATTTTTTCTATAAAGGAGCTGTTATTTAGCTTTGTAGAATCTTTAACTGCAAAAACAAACTCATCTCCTCCTATATGGTAGATGAGGGTATTGTCATCATCAATTTGTGATGTAAGAAAAGCAGCAGTTAATTTTAAAGCAATATTTCCTACTTCTTCTCCAAAAACATCATTAAATTTTTGAAATCTATCTATATTTAGAAGAGCCATTTGTTTAAATTTATATATGTAAGAATCTTCTAGAAGTTTATTTCTATTGGGTAGACCGCTTAAAAAGTGTGTATATATCTTTAGATGTAACTCTTCTGTTTTTTTAGATATCTCTTCTTCTAAGTCATTATTATATTTAAGTAGCTGATATTGTAATTCTTTTTGTTGTATTTCTGCTTTTTCACCTAATATAAGCTCTTTTTCAGTAGCTGAATAACGTTTGGATAGTTTGTAAACAGCAAAAAGTATAAGTAAAACCGCTAGAACAAAGGTATAGAATATGTCTTTTTGAGTTTGCTCATTTGTATTTTTAAGCATCTCTGTTTTTTGTTTTAGTTTATTGTCAACAAGTTTGACAAGCTTATCAGTATCATTAGAAAACTCAAGTGTAATTGAATTAAAACTGATTAAAGAGTTGGATATATCGTTAAGTTCTTGAGATTTGATTGCTTTGATAAGAGATTTTTCAGATTCTGTATATTTTACAATTCTATTTTCAATAGTAGTTATTATTTTGTCTATTCCGTAAATTTTGATGTTATTTCTATTCATAAAAGTTTTAATGGCATCTAGTCTTTTATGATAATGATTAAAAGAAGAATTAATATTATCTATTGAATGTATATTTTTTATTATGATTGATTGAAGTATATTTGATTGATGAAGAGCCACATCGTGATTAAACTCAAAAGCCATAGATGAAAGTTTAATTTGGTTTGTCTCAATATAATCAATCATTGCACTAGTTGCACTAATACTTCTAGAGTTAAGATACAAGGAGTAAGTTAAAAGAATAAAGCTGAGAAGTATAATAAAATATAACTTAACTTTAAAATTCATTTACACTTCCAATAGTAATATATTATTTGAGCATATACTCTTATATGTTGATTATAAGATTTTAAGTGTTAAAGTCTAGTTAAATCATTTCAATATGGACCTTAACCGCGCTTTAAGTAATTTTTATGTAAGATTGCGGACTTAATTTTAAATAAGGATATGTCGTGAAAAGAACATACCAGCCTCATAATACACCGAGAAAAAGAACTCATGGTTTTAGAGCTAGAATGGCTACAAAGAATGGTCGTAACATAATAAATCGTCGTCGTGCTAAAGGTCGTAAAAGATTGACAGTTTAGGCGGTTTCTCCACTCTGAAACAACACAAAGAGTTTCAGTATATATACAAAAAAGGAAAGAACATTCATACTCAAAGTGTGGTGCTTTTCTCCCTCCCAAAGAAAACAATTCACAAAGTTGGTTTTACTGCTACTAAGAAAATTGGTAACGCTGTAAAAAGAAATAGAGCTAAAAGAAAACTTAGAGCTCTATTCTGTAAATATTCAAATTCTTTACAAGATGGTACATATATTTTTGTGGCCAAACAATCAATCAATGAAGTTCCACATCAACAACTAGAGTTAGATTTTAAAAAAATACTGACTAAGTCTAAAAGTTTTAAAGCGGATTTACTATGATTAGGAAGTTTTTACTTAAGTTTTTATGGTTATATCAGAAGTTTTTTACGTTAATCGGTTTTGGAAGTTGTAGATATTACCCCACTTGTAGTGAATTTGCACGAATTAACTTTGAAAATAATTCCATTTCAAGTGCTTTTTACCACACTTTGATTAGAATACTTCGTTGCAATCAATTATTTGATGGTGGTATAGAGTATCCATTACTCGACAAACTGTCTGTAAAGCCCACAAAACTAGGGGTTGATTCTATAAAATATTGGTTGGTTCCAAATAAAAAAAACCGTTTTCATATAATAAAAAATTTTTCATTTAAAGGGTAATCGTGTTAGATAAATTGACACCAAATCAAAGACTTATGTTAGCAGTAGCATTGTCAGTAATTTTTTTCGTAGCATATACAGCTATTTTTCCACCAGCGGAGCCAGAAAATCTAGAGGCTAATAAAAAAACAGAACAAAGTATTGCACTTAAGCAAGATTCATCTACACAAGTAAAAACATCATCAGGAACTTCTTCAACTGTAGAACAAACAACAGGACATTCTATCTCTGAAGTAGAGAAGTATGGAGCGAGTGACACAAATACAATTTTAACTGTTACAAATAAAGATTTTATTTTAAAAATTGACACATTGGGTCGTATTAGTTCAAAAGAGTTGTTACAAGCAAAGTTTAACACTAAAGAGGATGGACATGCTCAGTTAATACCTTCTACTGGAATGAAACCATTGTACATTAGATTTGTAGATGAGATTTTAAATAATGAAGCTATGCGTGTGGCATATACTTCAAGTGTTAGTGATATAGCTTTAGACGGTGAAGCTCAAAAGATTACATTGACTCAAAAACTATCAACTATTACAGTTATAAAAGAGATAACTTTTTATACAGATGGTCACTATGATGCTAAAGTATCTCTTTCTCAAGATAAGAGATATTTCATGTATTTAGGTCAAAGACCAAAAGTAAATGAAACAGAGCAGATGATGGTTGCAGTTGGTGTACTTGTTTATACTGATGATGAACTTCTAACTATCATAGAAGATGGGGATGCTGAAGGTAGAAAAACTTTTACTGGAGTAGAACTTATAGCATCTTTTGATCAGTATAATGCTTCTGTTATGTATGGATTTGAAAAAGATACAAATATAATTATAGAAAGAGATAGAGATGATAATCCAGTAGCTTATTTTGATGGTAGACAGAACACGACATTTAGCGGTTATGTAGGTCCAAAAGAGTATAAAGTCCTTAAAAATATAAAACCAGTTCTGACAAATGTTATAGAATATGGTTGGTTTACTTTTGCTTCACAACCACTTTTTGCTCTCCTATCTTGGTTACACGGTATATTTGGTAACTGGGGTTGGTCTATTATTGCACTTACTCTTTTGATTAGAGCAGTTTTATATCCTTTAACTTATAAAGGTATGGTCTCTATGCAAAAAATCAAAGAGATCTCTCCTAAGATTAAAGAACTTCAAGCAAAACATAAAAGTGATCCACAACGTATGAATGCTGCAGTTATGGATATGTATAAAAAGCATAATGCAAATCCACTTGGTGGATGTTTGCCAATGTTACTGCAAATCCCAGTATTCTTTGCAATTTATCGTGTACTTCTAAATGCTGTTGAGCTTCAAGGTGCTCCATGGATGTTATGGATAACAGACCTTTCTCGTATGGATGATTACTATATATTACCTCTTTTGATGGGTGCTTCAATGTTCTTCCAACAGAGACTTACCCCAAATAATTTTACTGACCCTATGCAAGAGAAGGTATTTAAATACTTACCGGTAATTTTTACATTTTTCTTCTTAACTTTCCCATCAGGTCTAGTTCTTTATTGGTTTGTAAATAATCTTTTCTCAATCGCTCAGCAATTTGTTGTAAATCAACAATTTAAAAATGCTAAAGAAGCAGAAATAGCTGTTAGTGACCATGCACATAAAATCGAACATAAAGAGATGGAAAAAGAGAAACTAGAAAGTAAAAAATCAAAAAAATCTACTGGAAAAGAAGATGATTAAGATAGAGTCCGCAACGTTAGAGGGAGCATATCAAGATGCTGCTTCTTCGTTGGAGTGTTCTGTAACACAACTTAAAATAGAAGTTGTACAATACCCAAACAGTGGCTTTTTAGGGCTTTTTAAAAAGAATGCAATAATTGTAGCCGTAATCGATGCTGACTTAGACTCAGAGTTTAAAAAACAAGAAGAGTCTAGAGAAGTAAAAGTTAAAGAAAAACCAAAAGCTAAAACATTCTCTAAACCTCAAAAACAAAAGAAACAAGATAAACCTGCTGTTAAAACAGAAGTTAAAAAAGAAAAAAAAGAATCGCATACAATACTAAACGATACAATTATGCCTCAATCGTTTGTAAGTACACAAGAGGAAGAAGATGAGGAAGATGATGTTGCATCATATCTTGCTGATTATGATGATGAATTTGATAACTTAGACGGTGAAGATTTAAAATCAACTGCAGAAATTGCCAAAGTTGTTCAAGCAGATATCAATAAGCTCTTTAGCTCTATCTGTTTTGAAATAGAGAAGATAGATGTTAGTGTATATGATGAAAATACATTGCTTATAGAGTTTAAAGGCGAGGATGCTGCACTTCTTATAGGTAAAGAAGGTTATAGATATAAAGCTCTTTCATATATGATTTTTAATTGGATAAACACAAAGTATCAACTGCAACTTCGTCTTGAAATAGCAGAATTTCTGAAAAATCAAGAAGAGTCAGTTTCTAGATATTTAAGTGGAGTAAAAGAGAGCGTAGATAGAGATGGAAGAGCACAAACTAAAGTCTTAGATGGTGTTCTTGTTCAAATCGCTCTAAGAGAATTACGTGAGATTTACCCAGATAAATATGTCGCAATCCGCTCAACTCGTGATGGGCTAAAATATATCATTATAAATGATTATCACTCAAACTAAATAGATGGAAGAAGATACAATAGCTGCCATTGCAACTGCAAATGGTATAGGCTCTATCGCTATCATCCGCATTAGCGGTGATAGAGCTTTAGAAATTGCAAAAAAGCTTACAAACAAAAAAGAATTTTCTCCAAAATATGCAACGCTCACCACAATACACAATCAAGAAAAAGAACTTATTGATGAATCTATAGTTATCTACTTTAAAGCTCCATATTCATTCACTGCTGAGGATGTTGTAGAGATTCAGTGCCATGGTGGTTTTATAGTTGCGCAGAGCATATTAAAAGCAACATTAGATGCAGGGGCTAGATTGGCAAATGCTGGTGAATTTTCAAAGAGAGCTTTCTTTAACGGTCGTATCGATTTAAGTGAAGCAGAAGCAATAGCTGGGCTTATAGAAGCTAAAAGTGAAGATGCAGCAAAGATTTTAGCTAAGCAGATGAAAGGTTCATTAAAAGAGTATATAGAGCAAATCAGAGATGAAATCATTCATATCCTTGCCTACTCTGAAGTAAGTATAGATTATGCAGAAGAGGATTTGCCACAAGATTTAGTTTCACAGATAGAAGCAAAACTAAGTGAGTTAAATAAGTCATTAGAGTCAACTCTGTCTGCTTCAAGGGCAAGAGAAGGTCTGATGCAAGGATTTAAAGTTGCTATTATCGGAAAGCCAAATGTCGGAAAAAGTTCTCTTTTAAACTCACTTCTAAATTATAATCGTGCAATAGTCAGTGATATTGCAGGGACTACAAGAGATACTATTGAAGAGCAAGTTAAAATAGGAACGCATCTTCTTCGCATCGTTGATACTGCAGGTATTAGAGAAGCAAATGATGAGATAGAGCGTATAGGAATCGAGCGTTCCATAGAAGCTATCCAAGAGTCAGATATTGTTGTTGCGCTCTTTGATAGTTCAAGAGCTCTAGACGCTGAAGATGAACAAATACTTTCTCTTATAAATAAACATACAAAGAATAAGCATGTTATATATGTAAAAAATAAGATAGATTTAGAAACAAAATTTGCTACTAAAAATATTGATTTTGATTTAGAACTTAACTCTAAAGATAGTGTTATATCTTTGATAGAAGCTTTAAAAAATATAATGGACAGAAATAATAATTCTGATGAAATCATGCTGATATCTCATAGACAGATAATGGCAGTTGAAAATACTCTAAATAATATTGAAGAAGCACTACTTCCACTGCAAGACCAAGAACTTGAAATATTCTCTTTTCACCTAAATGAGGCTGTAAAAGAGATGGCATCTATAACAAGACCATTTGAAAATGATGAGATGCTAGACAAAATGTTTGGCTCTTTTTGTTTAGGGAAATAATTTGAAATATATTGCTATTGATTTAGGACTTAAAAGAATAGGGCTAGCGTATTCAGCGCATAAAGATTTAGTTACACCTCTTCCTGCCATTATTAGAAAAAATAGAAATCAAGCATCTGATGAAGTTAAAAAAGTTCTAAAAGAGTGGGAAGTAGATTCTGTGGTTATTGGCATCCCGCTTGGTGGAAGTAGTGAAGATGAGATGCGAAGACGAATAGAGCACTTTATGAATCTTGTGGATTTTAAAGGTGAGATTTTCTATCAGGATGAGGCAGGCTCATCACTTGAAGCAGAGAATATGATGAAGGGAGAGATTAAGTACGTTCGAGATGGACGAATCGACTCAATCTCTGCTATGATAATTCTGCAAAGATATCTGCTTTCTATTAAAAAGAGATAAGCTAGACAATCTTAAAAAATTGTGCAGCTTCTTCTTCATCATCTGTTAACTCTTCTCTTTTAAAATCAGGATCATTATCAATCATATCTTTAATCTTAGTTTGACAATAGTTAAATAGAGTCTCTTTAGCTTGTTTATCATCGTCTAAAAAACCAAGACCACTAAACTGGTATGGATCTTCTTGCTCTATACAAAGTATAGTTCCATCACAATTTTCTTCTAAGACTTCAACTAGAGTTCTATAGTCAATATTAAACTCAGTTGCATTCCAACCAATATCTTCTAGATTTTTATCTGAAAATTCAGCTACACCGTCTGCCGTAGTATCATCATAAGAGGCTCTTGGAGTATTTATCCCTATTAGCTCTTGCCAGTTAGAAAAAGCCTTTATTAAAACTCTATTCTCATCTTCTACAAGTTGGTAGTTTTTACCCAATACCTTTGTAAAGTTTTCTACAATATCAGGCTTACCTCTGTAGATAAGAATTTCTTTATCATCAAAGGGTTCATATTTTATCTCTCCATTAATATTAATACCAAATACTTTTGAAGTATTGATTGCTTGGAGTAAAGATGATTTATCTGCTGTGATTATTTCATTAAAAAGATTGAATTTCTTCATTTTTCCCTCATTTATTTATAAATATTTGCCACATTATAAAAGTTTTTGCTTTATTTTAGTATAATGCGAAAAATTTCTTAAGCACTTAAGCTTAATATTATCCAAGGAAAAAACAATGGCATTAAACGTTTACTATGACAAAGATACAAATTTAGACCTGATCAAAAGCAAAAAAGTTGCAATGATAGGTTTTGGTTCACAAGGACATGCACACGCAGAAAACTTAAGAGATAGTGGTGTTGAAGTTTGTATTGGTCTTCGTAAAAGTGGTTCTTCATGGGCTAAAGCTGAAGCTAAAAACTTTGAGGTTCTTACAGTTGCTGAGGCTTCTGCTGCCGCAGATGTTGTAATGATTCTTTTACCGGATGAAAATCAAGCTGAAATTTATGCAAATGAAATAGAGCCAAACTTAAAAAAAGGTGCAACTATTGCATTTGGTCATGGTTTTAATATTCACTATGGTCGTATTCACCCAAGAGCTGATATCAATGTTACTATGATTGCTCCAAAAGCACCTGGACATACTGTACGTTCTGAGTTTGTTCGTGGTGGTGGTATTCCTGACCTTATAGCTGTTGGTCAAAACCCAAGTGGTACTACTAAAGAGTTAGCTCTGTCTTATGCTTCTGCTATCGGTGGTGGGCGTACTGCAATTATCGAGACAACTTTTAAAGATGAAACAGAAACAGACCTTTTTGGAGAACAAGCTGTTTTATGTGGTGGTGCAACTGCACTTGTACAAGCTGGATTTGAAACATTAACTGAAGCTGGATATGCTCCAGAACTTGCATATTTCGAGTGTCTTCATGAGCTTAAACTAATCGTTGATTTAATGTTTGAGGGTGGTATCGCAGATATGAGATACTCTATCTCTAACACAGCTGAGTATGGTGATTATGTCTCCGGTAAACGTGTTATCAATGCAGAGTCTAAGCAAGCTATGAGAGATATCTTAACAGAGATTCAAGATGGTAGATTTGCAAAAGACTTTATCCTTGAAGGTCAAGCAGGTTACCCTCGTATGAATGCTGAGCGTAATAACGACAAAGAAAAACTAATTACTAAAACTGGTAACAAGCTTCGTGAAATGATGCCATGGATCTCTGCAGGTAAAATCGTAGACTTAGATAAAAACTAGTCTTTCTAATTTCTGACACTCATCTTCGGATGATGTGTTCACTCAGCTACAAATGTAGCCTCTTTCACACAAACATCCAAATATAAGTATCAAAAATCAAAAATCTTTAGTTTTTACATCATTTTATTATTGTGTTTTATCTATTTATTCTATTTGTTAGCACTACTTAGATATTATTTCTCAACTAAAAAGGATATATCATGTTATTAGGCTCATTTCTATCTTTCGGACTTTTTTTTATTACTGCTGTTGGGGTTGTTGTTCTTTTTCTATTTCTTTATGCAATAGTTACACCTTATGATGATTATAAGTTGATTTTTAAAGATAATAACAATGCTGCTGCCATAGGTTTTGGTGGTGCAATTGTTGGTCTTTCGATTCCTCTTTACAGCGCTCTTGTTAGTTCAGTTTCGTATTTTGATTTTTTAATATGGGCTGGTGTAGCTATGTTTATTCAGCTGATTTTTGCTTTTATTATGACTAGAACAAAGGGTAAGTATTCGGTAGAGAAGTTGATTACCGATGGTGCTATTTCTGGCGGAATATTAAAGGCATTTATATCAATTTCTATAGGACTTCTTAATGCAGGTTCAATGAGCTACTAAGGAACTAGAGTGATTTTTGAACTCTAATAAGAGTTGATAGTAGTATCGCACCTTTATCTACTCCTGAACTCTTCATTTTTAATTCACTATCTAGTAAAAGTTCATGTAGTTTATAATAGGTATTGGGTTTAAATTTTAAAGATAATGCTGCTTTTTCATCAACTACAAATTTTGGAGCAGGGTATCCTAGTATTTCTAGCGCATTAGGTGCTCCATTTACTCTTATATAGATGTTGAACATGTAAAGCTGTGTTAGATATGCTGTGAGTGCTGTAACTACTCTTATTTCATCCTCACCATGATCCAGTATATTGTTTAAATCTTGTGTAAAATCTTTTTTAGAAAGTATCTTCTTAATCAAGTCATCCATACTTATTTCTGCAAGTCCAGAAACCAGATGCTCTATATCTTTTGTAGTAATTACTTTATCATAAACTCTAAATTTATCTATCTCATTATATGCAAGTGCTACATCATTATTATGAATGTTTAGCAGATGCGCTATAGAATACTTATCCATATTTACATTTTTTTCTTTTACAACTTCAGCAATAATATTTATCGCTTCATGATGATTAGGGTTGAAAAATCTCACACTCATAGTGTTTTTTTTACTAAATGCTTTGTTATAAGTTTTTTGATCACTTCCATAGTAAGCATAGATAAAAAAATTATCTTCATTTTTCTCACATAAATCTATAAGGTCATCTAGCTCTTTTTTAGGAACCTTTTTTTCACTTTTAATGACAAGTACATTTACCCCACCAAAAAGAGAAGCTTGAGATAGATGTGCTTTTGCAGTTTTGAAGTCATATTCATCATAGTAAAATGTAAGAGCTGAAGCATCTTCTATATTACTGAGTTTTTTTGTGTAGCTATCTATAAGAAAACTACTTTCGCCAAAAAATACAAAACTCTTAGAGATACTAGAGTTTTGTATATGTTTGTCAAATTCAGCTTTGTACATCACTCTTCTTTACAACGTGAGCGAAAATCTTGGCCTTTGCTATATCGACTTTATCTATGCAAACTATTACATCTTGAAAAAGGACAGCATTTTCGGCTGATGTTATAAGAACTCTTGCACCAGTTATTTCATCATGTATCTCAGCCTTATACTCTGGTTCAGTCGTAGTAATTCTTGCTTTAAACTCTTTATTTAAATTTTCATTTGCCCAACGAGCAAATTTTCTATGTTGAAACTCAACTTCTATGGTGCTAGCTTCTCTCTCTTTTTCACTTATTGTCATACTTAGTGCTTCTATGTTTCTAAGAACATAAGAACCTTCCTCTGTATCGTTGTTATTAATAGCTTTTAAGAGTCTATGTACGATTAGGTCACTGTATCTTCTGATTGGTGAAGTAAAGTGTGTGTATGCCTCGAAACCGAGTCCAAAGTGTCCAGAATTTATTGGAGCGTACTTTGCTTGCATCTGGGAACGAATGATTAGAGTATCTACTTCTGACTCTAAATCCATCTCTCTAGCTTGTTTTTGTATATCTGTAATCGTCTCTTTTATAGAGTTTTTAATATCGATAGACATTCCGATTCCGGCTAATTCTTGATAAAGTAGTTGGAGTTTTGATTGGCTTGGTTCTTCATGAATCCTAAAGATTCCTCTGCTGTATTGATGTGCTGCTTCTTTATTTGCCAAAAGCATACAATCCTCTATAAGAGCATGAGAGGGAGTCTCTTCGGCAAAGGTAGTAGAGACAATATTTGAGTTTTTATCTATAGTCATCTCCAACTCATTTGAGCGAAAGTCATAACCGATTTTTAATCTTTTAACTTTAAGTGCATCTGTGATTGGGCGTAGTTTTTTTATCCAAGCAAATATCTCTTTTTCTGAGTTGTCTTTAGCAACTAGTTTACCCTCAAAAAATTCATCTATTTCTTCGTAATTAAATCTTCTTTGAGAATGAATAATTGCTTCATATACTTTAGACTTAACTACTTCAAGAGAATCTAAATCAAGCTTCATCTCAAAGACGTAAGAGAGTCTGTCAACATGAGGCTGAAGTGAACATAGAGTTTCACTAAGCTGACGAGGAAGCATAGGAATAGAGCGATGAGGAAGGTAGATGCTAAAACTTCTGTATATTGCTTCATTGTCTATTGTCCCAAAAGGAGTTACATATTCACTTACATCAGCTATGGCTACAAATAGGGTACTGTTTTTATCATCCCAATAAATTGCATCATCATAATCTTTTGCAGTAACGGGGTCAATAGTACAAAATGACAACTCTCTTAAATCTACTCTTTTAGGATACTTTGATGCATCTACGGCTTCAAATGAAGTAGCTATTTTTAGTACTTCTTCATCAAACTCATCATGTTTGTTAAATTGAGCAAGAACTATTTTTTCATCAACGAGTGGATCTTTTAAATTTCCTAGTTTTTCCATTATAGAGTTTTCTTGATTGTTGATTTTAAAAACATCACCTTCTTCATAGGTGTCTAACACTTTTTGTGCAAGTTCAACTCCGGCAGGATAGTCAGTCTTGAGATTAGCTAAAGCCTTTTTTGAATCTTTTAAGATAATGTATGCAACGCTATAAGTTTGTGCTCGACCTACTATTTCAGCAATTTTTGCACTAGGAGTTCCTCGTTTGCCCAGAAGTCTTTGAGCAATAATAAGGTCGCCTTCTTTTGCATCTCCTAAATCACCTTCACCAATAAACAGATCACGAATATTTTCACCAATAACATTTAAATAGGCTGTATCTTTTTGAACAAGACCAAGAGTACCGGCACGATACTTAGAGTTAAATTTATAAATATTGTCTTTTTTAGTAATATATTTTTTTGCTAAGAAGTTGTTTATGTAGTTAAGTTCATCGGGGCTTATATCTTGCTCACTCAAACCAAGAGTGAGTCGTATTAATAGAGATTTCAAAAGAATATTATCTAGCGTTTTCTAAAGCTTTATCGAAGCTTTCCATATCAAGACTATATTTGTTGATAAGTTCTTTAGCAGCTTCAATACTAGCATCTGTAAGTATTCCGCTGATAGGAACAGCAGTACGTACTACATGTAAAATTTGTGCAGCTCTTTGATTCTCAGGTTCTGCATTTTGTGGATTTAGGCAGTTCGCGATTGTTCCAACTAAACCCTCTTCAAATCTCCAATGTTTAAAGATTGTAGAACTTACTTCGGGAGTATCGACTCCAGCTACTTTTCTCTCAGCCGCTTCAACATCTTGAAGTTCTATAAGAGCGTCTCTAAAAGCTTTTTGAGTTCCATCAGATATGATTTGCTGGGAAATAAGAACTTTGCCAATTTCAACAAGAAATGCTGCTGGAGATAAAACACCAAGCAGTTTGTTCTCTTTTTTTATACACCATGCAGTCATAAGACCATGCTGTTTTTTAGATAGTGCTGAGAACATATCATTATTGATTCCGTAAGGAGATAAGTCTAGTGTAAAACTTTTTTTGACAATACTTGCAAGTGCGAAACCACGAACTGTTCCCATACCAAACAAACCAACAGCTTGAGAAATAGCGTTGATTTCACGAGAGAATCCGTAAAGCGGAGAATTTGCGGCTTTTAAAATATCTGCAGTTAAGAGAGGATCTCTTTCTAGAATTTTCACCATATCGTTGAAACCACTATCAGGATTTTGATAAACAGCTTCTATTTGCATTGCAGATTCAGGAAGCGGTGGAAGTTGTTTGATTTTTTTTAGTATTTCATCAGTCATAATGCTCTCTTTATTATAATGTTGTATTGTTCTTACAATTATAGTAGACACAAATAAAATTAATACTGAATATTTACAAAAAACTGTTATTATTTTCTAATAATATAAAAAAGGACTAAAATGCAAAGAGATGCAATGCTTACACAACTAGGCTATACACCTAATGGCGCTCTATTAAATCAACTAGAAAGAATCGAAAAAAATACAACAGGATATGAAAAAATTCAAAAACATATCATGGATTTGCATGATCATTTAAGAGTTGATGGTTCATATGTAGCTATGTCAAATAGTAATGATTGTTTTAAGATTAAAGTAGAGGCTCCAAGTGTAGAAATTGCGGCTGAAGCACATGAAAAAATCCAACATTTTAGTGATAAGTTTAAAGTTACAATAAATAAGTTAGAAAATAAAGAGACTTATTATATAGTTGGTTTTCATCACTAGCGAACCCATGAGCATTGAAGGTTACGACCTTCTAGTGGAAGAGTTTAAATTTCTACTCGAGGTCGAAAAACCTAAAACGGCAGAAGAAAAGCTTGTTGCAGCAGCCCAAGGCGATAGAAGTGAAAATGCCGATTATCACGCCGCAAAAGAAAAACTCCGTTTTATTGATAGAAGACTCTTCTATCTAAACTCAATGATTCAAAAATCACAGATTATAGACCCATCATCTTATGAACATAATAAAGTCAGTTTTGGAAGTACAGTAAAGATAGTAAATATACAAAGTGATGAAGAAGAGATATATACACTTTGTGGTGTTTTAGAGAGTGAACCAGAAAATGGGCTCATATCCATCCATTCACCAATAGCTAAAGCTCTTATAGGAAAAAAAATAGATGATGATTTTAAAATCAATCTTCCAAAGGGTAAAAAAGAGTATGAAATTTTAAATATTGAGTACAAAAACATCTTTACTTTAAAGAAAAATATTCGAACAAAAGAAGACTTCGCTTTTCATTAAAATTCTTATTAGAACAAATTAGATATAATCTCTTTTTAAAAACCAAAAATTAAATTTTTAGGATTCATCCGTGAGCCAACAATTAGAAAACATCGAAGAACAATTAGCTAATCATAAACTTTCTGGGGAAGATTATACACATATCAAACAGATTTTAAAACGCGAACCAAACTTAGTAGAGCTTGGAGTCTTTTCAGCGATGTGGAGTGAACACTGTTCTTATAAATCTTCAAAAGTTCATTTGAAAGGTTTTCCAACAAAAGCACCATGGGTTATTCAAGGTCCAGGTGAAAATGCTGGTGTAATTGACATCGGTGATGGTTATGCAGCTGTATTTAAGATGGAGTCACACAACCACCCGAGTTTTATTGAACCTTATCAAGGGGCAGCTACTGGTGTTGGTGGAATCATGCGTGATGTGTTTACTATGGGTGCACGTCCTGTGGCATCTCTTAATGCACTAAGATTTGGTAACATCTTAAATGATGACGATGTATCAAGACATCAAAGATACTTAGTTCGTGGTGTAACTGAGGGAATCGGTGGTTACGGTAATTGTATGGGTGTTCCTACTATCGGTGGTGAAGTTAGTTTTGATGAGTGCTATAACGGTAATATTCTTGTTAATGCATTTAATCTTGGTATTGCAAAATCAGATGAGATTTTTCTAGGTCGTGCTGAAGGTATCGGTAACCCTGTAATGTATGTTGGCGCAAAAACAGGTCGTGACGGTCTTGGTGGGGCAGTTATGTCATCTGATAGTTTTACAGAGGAGTCTAAATCTCTTCGTCCAACTGTTCAAGTTGGTGACCCGTTTACTGAAAAACTTCTACTTGAAGCTTGTATGGAACTTTTTAAGACTGATCACGTTGTCGGTATCCAAGATATGGGTGCAGCAGGTCTTACATCTTCATCTTTTGAGATGGCTGGACGAACTGGAAGCGGTATGATTATGCATCTTGACAAAGTTCCTGCTCGTGAAGAGAATATGACTCCATATGACTTTATGCTTTCAGAGTCACAAGAGCGTATGCTTTTATGTGCTAAAAAAGGTTCAGAGCAAGCAATTATCGATATTTTTGAAAAATGGGACTTAGATGCTGCTGTAATCGGTGAAGTTACAGCAACTGGAAATATGGAACTTTTCTGGCATGGTGAGAAATGTGCTGAGGTTCCTGTTGACCCAGTTAGTGAAGAAGCACCTGAGCTTAACCGTCCTATGAGTAAGCCTGCTTACTTGGATGAACTTCATAGTGTAACTATCAATGACTTTGACAAAGTATCAAATCAAGATGCATTTGAGACACTTACAAAATCTATGGAAGTTGTAGATAAATCTTGGATTTATACTCAGTATGATTCAATGGTACAAACTAATACTATAAAAAATGGCGGAATGCTAGATGCTTCTGTTATTCGTGTAAAAGAAAATGGCAAAGCCTTGGCAATGTCGGCTGACTGTAATGTTCGTTACTGCTACATCGACCCTAAAGGTGGTGCAGCTGCAGCAGTTATAGAGTCTGGAAGAAATGTAGCAATGAGTGGTGCTAGACCACTTGCTATTACAGATTGTCTTAATTACGGTAACCCTGAAAATCCAGAAGTTATGTGGCAGTTTGCAGAAGGCTGTTTAGGTATTAAAGAGGCTTGTTCTGAGCTTACAACTCCAGTTATAGGTGGTAATGTTTCACTTTATAATGAGACAAACGGTGTATCAGTTTTCCCAACTCCTTCAATTGCGACTGTTGGTGTCAATGATGATCAAAACAATGTTTTGATGTCTAGCTTTCAAGCTGCGGGTAATGCACTTTATCTTGTAGGTGAGTCAAAATCTGAATTTGGTGGATCACTTTATATGAAAGAGATTTGTCACAGAGTTGCAGGAACTTTGCCCGAGATTAACTACAAAAATGAGCTTGGACTTTGGGAGTTGGTAATTGAAGGTAACAAAAAACATTTACTAGAGTGTGCTAAAGATGCAAGTAGTGGTGGTGTTGCAATAGCACTTGCTAAAATGGCAGCTACTTCAGGTCTTGGTTGTGACGTAGAGATGAGTGTTGAAGATGAGAGAGATATTTTCGCTGAGTCTATGAGTCGTGCTATTATTGAAGTTAAACCTGAAAATCAAGAAGCTTTTGAAGCAATGCTTGATGAATCAATGGCAGTAGAGAAAATCGGAACAGTTGGTGGAAATAGCATCAAAATTAATGATGTAACTATGAGTATGGACGCACTTAAAGATAACTACTTCAATACATTTAAAAAAGTTATTGAGAAAGATTTATAAAGAGTTAGCCAACTCTTTGTAAATTAACATACCAGTCATCATTGAAATATTTTTTATCAGAAGATAATTTAATATTGACATGCTTGTTATATATCTTTAAAGACTCAATACAATCCTCTGGCACTTCCAAATCTTCAATTACATACTCTTCTACTAAATTCATATTTAAATTATAATCATAATCCAGTTCAAGACTATCAGTTTGTATTGTAAACTCTCTTGTTTTCATTTCAAATATCCTTTGTTATTATTTGAAATAGTAATATTAGTGAGTAACAATTTGATTACAAAGTATGGTTTATTTGTAATCTTTATGTAATTAAAAAAACTTAATTTACTCTATATGTCTTTTTTTATGAGAGGCTTTTAACGATGTTACTATAGGTATGGATGAGTTAAAAGAGTTGTTGAGAGAGAGATAGAACCTTTCTCATACTTTTTGTTCGCAAAAAGTATCAAAAACTCTTGCAACGGCTTCGAGCCAGACATTCGTCTGGTTCCCACAAAAACAACGAACAAATCCCTAAAAATTCAAAACTCACTTCGTTCAAACAATTGAATTTTCTTAACGCAATTTCTTTCCTGTTTCTTGGCTCTGCAGATGTTGCAACAGACAGATAAATTTTATCTGTCTGTATGTCTCTTTGTGTCACTTTGGATTTTAGTCTTTTTGACCGAGTGGAGTCGTTAAAAAAATACAACTGTTTGAGGCAAAGCCGAGTTTTGCATTTTTAGACGAAACGACCGAAAAAAGACGTGAAAAAATCAATCTTGTGACACGGTTTTTGGTTACTTTTGTAAAAAAGTGACATAGAAAACATTACTTTATTTTATAAATCGAAATTAGGTAATTTCAATTCAATTTGAATCCTGTTCCTAATCAGCTTTGTTAACTTATTTATACAAATTGTCGCTTCAGAAACATCTTGTTTATCGATAGCAATAGTAAAACTATTAAATAAAATCCATTCATCTTGATATCCATATATTTGAAAATTTACTCTTGCATATATTATCTTGTCATTTAGAGTTTTATTATCAATAAATGGTTTTGAAGATGATGACATTGATAAAAAAACTGGTAGGAAGGATTGTAAAGTTTCTAATCTGTAATCTAATCTTTTTTTAGAAATTTCATGTCTTCTATTTAGATAGCTATTTGTAAACCAACCTGTAACAATAACTATTACCGATATAATCATTATCCATTCTTTTATTTCCATTTAAAACTCTTCCATCCTAAAAACCTCATAAGCAACTTCTTCATAAGGATGAACTTCTTTTAAAACTTTTACAGCGTCTTTTATAAGATTGTCATTGCAAAGCATTTCAACTTTATACTCTTGAACTTTTTCTATTTTATCAAGCTCACCTATATGAGGATTTGCATCTGCGATGGGTTTAAACTGTCCAACTCCTAAAGTCTCAAAACTGCAACACTCGTAATTTTCATATCTGCCGACACCTATATCAAAAAGAGCTTGTTTAGTTTTTTCTTTGGCATCTGCAGGTACAAAATAATTTAGCTTATGCATCTCCTATGTGTTGTCTAAGTAGGAGAGTAGCTCAGAATCCAGCTCTTTGGTCTTGCTTGTTACTTCTTCTATGCTTTTAAATTCAAAGCCGCTCTTTGTATAACAAATCACACTTTCATTTTTATCATCAAGCATACCATCAACAGCATAGGTTATAAATTTATAAGCCATTAATCTATCATAAATAGTAGGGTTTCCACCTCTTTGAATATGACCTAAAATACTTACTCTAGACTCTATCCCAATCTTCTCTTCAAACCACTTCGCTATCTCTATTGAGTCTTGTTTTATGCCCTCAGATACTATGGCTATAAAATATCTTCTTCCATTTTTTATCTCCGATTTAAACTTATCTTCGTAAGACTTTAGGTCGTATTCTTTTTCAGGAATTAGGCAAAGTTCAGAACCAGAAGTAAGATGAGATACTAAAGCCAAGTAGCCACAATCTCTTCCCATCGTCTCAATTACAAAAGCTCTTCTAAAAGAAGAAGCGGTATCTCGTATGGCATCTATAGAAGTTTTGATGATATTTAGTGCAGTATCTACACCAAGCGAGTAATCAGTTCCATTTATGTCATTGTCTATAGTGGCGGGTATTCCACAAAATTTTGTGCCTGTCTCTTTGTAAAATATGTCCAGTCCTCTAAATGAGCCGTCTCCACCTAATACAACTAGCATCTCTATATTTAAAGCATCTAGATTCTGCTTCGCAATTTCTCTATACTCTTTTTGCATAAATCTTTTACTTCGGGCACTGCCAATCTTTGTTCCACCTCTATTTATAATTCCAGACACATCACAGTAGCTTACTTTTTTAATTTTGTTATCAATTAAACCTTCAAAACCATCATAAATAAAATATGGAGTTAAATCTTTTTGAAGTGAATATTCAACAAAATGTTTCAATGCAGGGTTCATGCCAGATACATCTCCGCCAGAGCATAAAATAGCTATTCTTTTCATATGGATTTCCAAATTTTAATTTACATAGTTTACCATTATATAAACTCAATTTAGATAACATTCTGTAAATTATTTTAAGAGGAAATGTTTTGGCAAAAAGAGCATTGGTAAGTGTTAGTGATAAGGCGGGCTTAGTTGAGTTTTGTACATCTTTAGTAAAGAACGGTTATGAGATTATCTCAACAGGTGGAACTTATAAAAAGTTAGTTGAAGCTGGTGTTAAGGCAATTGAGATTGATGAAGTTACAAAATTTCCAGAGTGTTTTGAAGGCAGAGTAAAAACTTTGAATCCTTATGTTCATGGTGGAATCCTACACCGTCGTGATAAGCAATCACACTTAGACCAAGCAAAAGAACTGGGTGTTGAATCTATTGACCTTGTTTGTGTAAACCTTTACCCTTTTAAAGAGACTATTGAGAGAACTGATGACTTTGATGATATCATAGAAAATATTGACATTGGTGGACCTGCAATGGTTCGCTCCGCTGCAAAAAATTTTGACTCTGTAATCATTGTTACAAATGTTACTGACTATGGTGAAGTTATAGATGCGATTGAGAATGAAAAAAATACAAAAGAGTTTCGTCGTGGATACATGATAAAAGCATATGAGCATACAGCAGCATATGACTCAATGATAGCAAACTACATGAATGAGCGTTTTAATGAAGGTTTCGGCGAGAAACAATTTGTAGTTGGGAACAAAGTAATGAATACTCGTTATGGTGAAAACCCTCATCAAAAGGGTGCTCTATATGAGTTTGACAAGCACTACTCAAACAACTTTACTACTTTAAAAGGAGAAGCTAGTTTTAACAACCTAAACGATTTAAGTGGAGCTGTTAAAATTGCATCTGCATTTGGCGATGAAAATGCTGTTTGTATTACTAAACATGGTAATCCTTGTGGATTTGCTATAAAAGATACTCTTTTAGAAGCTTACGAAGAAGCATTGAAATGTGATCCTGTATCTGCATTTGGCGGTGTTGTATCTGTAAATGGTATTGTAAACAAAGAACTTGCAGAAAAAATGAATGAAATCTTCTTAGAAGTTGTAATCGCTGGTCGTATAACTCTTGAAGCTCAAGAAGTGTTTGCGAACAAGAAGCGTATCAAGTTGTTTGAGATGGGGAGTGATAAGTTAGTCCTTGCAAATGATAAAAAAGACTTTAAACACATTGATGGCGGTTTTGTATATCAAGATGCTGATAAAGTTGGAGAAAATGAAGTAAGAGATGCAAAACTTGTTTCTAAAATTGCAGCCGAGGCTGGGGATATGAAAGACTTAGAGATAGCATACAAAGTTGCATCTCTTACAAAATCTAACTGTGTTGTATATGTTAAAAACTCTGCAATGGTAGCAGTTGGTATGGGTATGACATCTCGTGTAGATGCAAGCCAGTGTGCACTTAAAAAGGCCAAGGAAATGGGTCTAGACGTAACCGGTGCAGCTCTTGCATCTGAAGCATTCTTTCCTTTCCGTGATTCTATTGATGCAGCGGCAGCAGCTGGTGTTAAAAATGTAATCGAGCCTGGTGGAAGCATTCGTGATGAAGAAATTATAGATGCTGCTAACGAGTTTGGAATGAGTCTTTATTTCTCAGAAGTGCGTCACTTTTTACATTAAAACTTATGTTTGTTTAAGTTTTAAAGTATTACAATAAGACAAAGGAGAGACAAATGTTTGGGTCATCGGCGAAAATAGCGGAATTAACTGCAAAATATGAAAAAAAGATTTTAGATTTAGAGTCTGAAAATTCAGCTTTAATGCAAAGAATCAATGAGTTTGAAGTATCAGCAAATGATGTTGTAGAAGAAGATAAAGAATCTGAGATTGTTGAAACACTAATTAAAAGTTATGAGAGTGGAGTTGGTTTTTTACAAGGCACTATAGAAGATAATATTTTAGATTTAGAAGAGATTAATGTATTAAATCAAGAAACATCACAAAAAATGATTAGTATTGAGTCTGAAACAGCTAATATTGCAAATAATATTGAAACTATACAGAATCATTCAAATACTCTTGGGGATGATGCTAACTCTTTAAATGATAGTGTTAGCTCTATCGCAGATATAATTAATTTAATTAAAGATATTTCTGACCAAACAAACTTACTTGCTCTTAACGCAGCTATAGAAGCAGCTCGTGCAGGAGAACATGGTAGAGGTTTTGCTGTTGTTGCAGATGAAGTAAGAAAGCTGGCTGAGAGAACTCAAAAAGCGACTCAAGAAGTTGAGATAAATATCAATGGATTAAAACAAAATTCTAACTCAATGATGGAGATATCTAAAGATTTTATTACTGAATCATCTTCAGTGATGGAGATACTTGAGTCTTTTAATGAAAATATTGCTGAAGTTAATAGCAATAGTATAACTATAAAAAATAAAACTAATGATGTTACAAATGAACTCTATGTAAGTAATGGTAAGATTGATCATATTTTACTTAAACTATCTGCATATAAAGCATTGATTAGTTCTTCTGAAGTAAATATTCCTGATGAGAATAGTTGTAGATTTGGACAATGGTTTTCAGTGGCATCAAATGGATTCTTAAAAGGTCATGCCTTGTTAAATAATATAATCAAACATCATTCAAATGTTCATAAAGGCTTAGAAGAAACAATCTCTTATGGCAAAAACAATGAACTACTTAAAGCATCTGATAGATTAAAAGATGTTGAAGAATCTAGTGATATAGGTTTTAAAGAACTATTAACCGCTGTAAAGAGTACGAGAACTTAATTCTCGTACTTGATTGACATCCACTCAACTCTTATGATATAATTACGCTTAATAATTTAATAATTACAATATAAAAAATGTAGGAATAAAATGGCTAAATCATTATACGAAACACTTGAAATAACAGATAAAGCAAGTGAAGCAGAAATAAAAAAAGCATATAGAAAATTAGCAAGACAGTATCATCCTGACGTAAACAAAGACAAGGGTGCTGAAGATAAATTTAAAGAGATAAATTCTGCATATGAAATATTGAGTGATAAAGAGAAAAAACAGCAATATGATATGCATGGTGATAACATGTTTGGTGGGCAAAATTTCCATGACTTTTCTCGTTCACATGGAGGTGGGGGACAAGGCGATTTAGATGATATCTTGCGTCAAATGTTCTCTGGTGGTGGCGGTTTCGGTGGTGCAAGCGGAGGCTTTAGTGGCTTCGGTGGCGGAGGCTTTGGCGGGCAACAGCAACAGCAACCAAACTTAGATATTGAAACAAGTGTAACAATTCCCTTTAGTGTATCTATTCTTGGCGGTTCTCATTCTGTATCTGTAAATGGTGAGAGATTTGACATCAAGATTCCTGCCGGTGTCAAAAGTGGTGAGAAGATGCGTGTTAAAGGAAAAGGACATGCCCAAGGCGGAAGAGCAGGAGATTTATTTTTAAAGATTACTGTAGCTCCAAGCCCTGAGTATGTTAGAGAAGGTGATGACTTGATAAAAACTTTTGATGTTCCTCTTTATGCAGCACTTTTTGGTGAGAAGATTGCCATTAAAACCTTAGAAAAAGAGATAAAGTTAAAAGTTCCACAAAATACTAAAAATGGACAAAGATTCCGTGTAAAAGAGATGGGTGCGATGAACCGTAAAACAAAAGTTCGCGGAAATTTATATCTTGAAGCTAATATAGTTTTACCTAAAGTTGATGAGTTAGATACCGATTTAGTTGAGATGATGAAAGAAAAATTGTCTAGTGAGTAAAAGGAGATACTGTGATACATGAATATGATGAACCAGTTTACTTGATTAGTATAGTTGCTAAGATTTTAGAAATTCACCCTCAAACTCTTAGACAGTATGAGCGTGAAAACCTTATCTGTCCATCACGCTCAAACGGACGTATTAGGCTCTATTCTCAAAGAGATATAGACAGAATAAAACTTATTCTTAGACTCACTCGTGAACTTGGTGTTAATTTGGCTGGTGTAGATATAATTCTTAGACTTAAAGAGAATGTAGATGATATGGAAACAGAGATTGCAGAGCTTCGTCACGAAGTGGCTCGTGCACAAAATACTCACTCTGTATCTCCGGATAAAGCATTGGTAACTAAAAAAAGTGTTTATGAGATGATTATATTTGAGTAGTGCCCTCAGCTTGAGCGTATGGAATATTTTTCAAAGAAAAATGTTCACGGAAGCTCAAATAAAGATGAGGGTACTACTCCTTTAATCTTTTAACATTCGCTCCAACAGCTTCAAGTTTTTTCTCTAAAGCATCATAACCACGGTCTAAATGATAGATTCTATGTACATCTGTTGTTCCATTTGCTACAAGTCCAGCTAAAACAAGAGCACTTGAAGCTCTTAAGTCCGTTGCCATTACATCTGTTCCACTTAGTTGTGTTCCACCATTTATAGTTGCAACGCTACCATTAAGAGAGATATTAGCTCCCATTCTCTGCAGCTCACTAACGTGCATAAATCTATTTTCAAATAGTCTCTCTTCAATAATAGAAGTTCCATTTGCTTGTGTTGCAAGGGCTAAAAATTGAGCTTGCATATCTGTTGGAAATGCCGGATACTCTTGTGTTACTATCTTAACAGGTTTTATCACCTCTGATGGATGAATAGTAATAGTATCTTTAGTGATTGTAAATGTGCTACCCATCTCTTCAAGTTTTGCTAAAACAGCATCAAGATGTGAAGCATCTACATGAGTAAGAGTAAGCTCGGAACGACTGATTGCTCCAGCACAAAGATAAGTTCCAGCTTCTATACGGTCTGGTATTACAGAAAACTCTTCAATATCTATTAGTTTTCCATTAGTTCCGTGAACAGTTAAAACAGATGTTCCAATACCCTCAATCTTTACTCCACTTGCATTAAGGATTTCACAAAGTTGGACTACTTCTGGTTCTCTTGCTACATTTGTCAGTGTTGTATTACCAGATGCAAGAGATGCTGCCATTACAATGTTTGCAGTTCCTGTTACAGTAATTTTGTCAAAGTTTATATGACAGCCTTTGAGTCCATCAGGAGCAGTTGCCTGAATGTATCCAGCTTCTATATTAATCTTCGCACCCATTTGCTCTAAGGCTTTTAAATGTAAGTCAACAGGTCTTTGCCCAATAGCACATCCACCAGGAAGAGATACCTCACAATGTCCAAATCTTGCAAGGATTGGTCCAAGAACAAGTATAGAAGCTCTCATAGTTTTGACAATATCATAAGTCGCTTTTGTTTGGGCTAATGCTGATGTGTCAACTACAACCCTATCTTCTTGAAAGTCACACTTCGCACCAAGATTTGATAAAAGCTTTAAAAGAGTATTTATATCAGCAACATGAGGCAGATTCTTTATATGTACGCTATTTTTGGCTAAGATTGTCATTGCAATTAGCGGCAAAGAAGCATTCTTTGCACCAGAGATTTTAATATTTCCATTTAGAGAATCAACTCTTTTTATTTGTAAGTAGTCCATTAGTATCTTTTAGTAGTTTATTGTTGAGATTATATCTGAATATGTTGCTTATTTGGCATATAATCTTTTATAAATTTTGTAAACTCATCTTTAGGTATAGGCTTAGAAAAATAGTATCCTTGAAGTTGATCACAGTCCATGTTTTGAAGTAGTTTTACATGCTCTAAAGTCTCTACTCCTTCGGCTACAGTATTAAATCCTAGAGAGTGTGCCATGGAGATAATAGTTTGAACTATTGTTTTGTCTTCATCATTTTCCATGATATCAAGAATAAATGATCTGTCAATCTTTAAGGTATTAACAGGAAACTTTTTAAGATAGGCTAGAGATGAATGTCCGGTTCCAAAGTCATCTATAGCAATAGAAACTCCAATTGTTTTTAACTCTGTAAGAATTCTAAGAGTATTTGTCATGTTTGTCATAGATAATGTTTCTGTAATCTCAAACTCAATTTGCGATGGACTGACTTGATAGTTAAGCAGCATAGAAGAGATAAATGAGACTAATTTAGGGTCTTGAAACTGTCTAGCGGAGAGATTTATTGCAATTTTCAATCCTACTAGACCTAGTTTATTCCACTCTTGAATTTGAAAAATTGATTCTTCAATAATAATATTTCCAAGTTCTATCATCAAGCCTGTACTCTCAGCAATATGTATAAACTGATCTGGGAAAACAAGGCCATTTATTGGGTGCCTCCATCTCACTAGAGCTTCTGCTCCAGATATAAAGTTACTTATAGTGTCTATTTTTGGTTGATAGAAAACTTCAATGCCACTTTTATTTTTGACAGCTTGAATCAGATCTTGTTCTAGATGTAACTGTTGATCACTATAATTACCCATAGATTCTGAATAGATTCTGTAGTTATTTCTACCATTATTTTTAGCTTCATACATCGCTGTATCAGCATTTCGTATAAGTTCTTCAGCATTTTCACCATGCTCAGGGTAGAAAGAAACACCTATGCTTGAAGTAACATAGAGTTGATGATCACCAATATCGTGCTTACTTTGAAGAGTTTGTTGAATCTTAGACGCAATATTTTGTGCATCTAAGTTTGATTTAACTGAAGGAAGCAAAATGACAAATTCATCTCCTCCAAGTCTTGAAAGTGTGTCTGACTCTCTAATATGTAATTTTAATATCTCTGCTATATGTATTAGTAAATCATCACCAACACTGTGACCAAGAGTATCATTGATAAGTTTAAAATGATCAAGATCTAAAAACATGATTGCTATTTTTGTCTGTTCTCTTTTAGCATATTGAATGGACTTATACATTCTGTCTCTTAGAAGTGTTCTGTTTGCAAGACCGGTTAGAGAGTCATAATAAGCAAGTTTTTCAATGGTGTTTTTATTTTTAATATCGTTTGTTATATCCATACTAACAGCTGTGATTCTAACATGACCTCCTGCTTTTTTACGAACCTTACCTCTTGTTTGTACAAAAATCTCATTTTTATTTTTGAGAGTCATAGAGTATTTTATATTGAACTTTGAGCCATTTTTAATAGCATCTTCAATAACTTTTATAACTTTGTCATAATCATCTTTTGAGATAAAGTTTAAAAAGTCTTTCCATTTTATTACAGTGCCAAATTTTACTCCCAAGATGCGGTAAACTTCATCACTTAATAGTAAGATTTCATCTACAACATTGTATTCCCAACTACCAACTTTAGCAATTCTTTGAGCCTCTTTTAAGTGAGTTTCTTTTTGCAAAATAGTAGCGCTTAAATCTTTTGTGTCGTCTATGTATGTTGTGAGTTTTTTAACCATGATATTTGCTGATCTGTTGATAGTTCCTATTTCATCATTTGATTCTATATTAAAAAGAAAGTTATCTGGTCTGTTTGGGTTGAACTTTTCAAATGCTGAAGCCAGTATAGTTAGCCTTTTTAGCGACTTATATAATAGAAAACCAAGTAGTGCGATAGCAAGTCCAAAGAGTGTAACTCCACCAATAAACCATTTGTAAAAATTTTGTATATATATTTTATATGACTCATTTGAATAAACAATAGTTGTTTTGCCAAGTTTGTTTGAAGTAGTAGGGTCGAAAATAACTTTTGTAGATACAAAATGACCAGCTTTTTTTAACTCATCTATAGATTTGTTTTTTTTAGAAAAGAGTATGGGTTTTTCAAGAGTTACGGACTCTATCTTCAAAAGTAGGATTTTTTTATGCTTTAGTTGGTCTGTAGCTATTCTGTGAAGTTCTTTATTTAGTCCGTCATTTAAATTTATAGCTATTTCAGGAGATATTTTTTCTTCTATGGAGCTAATATCTTCTTGTATTAGATAGGTATAGCCTTGAGAAAAAGATTCTTTTGCAATTATTATAATAAAAATAATAAAAATAGTTGATGACATGAAAAGTATAAAGAGAGTTTTGAATGTTAATGAGGTAAAAGATATTTTCATGATTTATAACCTAAGTAGAATGTAGGGATTGTACTCTTTAATATATAAAGAAATGCTTTTTTGATATACTTTTGTAACTAGAGACATAATAGGAAACGCAATGAGTTCAGCTCTTGATAGACTAAAAAATCTAACAAATAAAATATCTTCTTATGAAACTGCGAGAAAAGAAAATATAAAAATATTAGAAAACTTATATAAAAAGATTCAAATTGACAAAAAAGTAGAAAATTTTTCAGATTTGTTTGATTTTAAAGCTATTAATTTATCTGGTGCTTCTCTATTAAGTGAGAGTCTGGGCGAGATAAAAAAAGGCAAATATCTTCAAATACTTGCAATCAGTTATGATAAAACCGCAGTACAAAAGAGTAAAAATGTCTCTTTGGCATATTTTGGAAAAGTTGAAAGTGTTGAGACATATTTAAAAGATATGGTTGTAGAATTCATCATCAGATATAGGTTTGAGAAGAGTTTTATGACTCTTGAAAACTACTATGACATGATAGGAACATTTAAAATAAATGAGTAAGTTCTATTTTTTCTTGTGGCTAAAATGGTCTACTAGGTTGTCATTATGTAGCACTATCTTGGCAGCTATCCTTTCTCTCTTCATTACATTTTACATATATCTAAGTCAGGGAATGGCTACTCTAAGTAGCGAAGTCACAAGTGCTCTTATTGATATTTTTGTATTTTGGTTTCCTGTTGTTTGGAGCCTTACCTTGCTTCTAGCACTATTTAGAAGTCTTAAATATATTTTTAATGTCTGCATATCTGGCTATAAAATTCATCTTTACTCTTGTAATGGCAAAGAACTCATAGAAGATGTTGGTTATGGAGACTTGGTAAAGGTTTGGAGAAAATGGTTTATGCTCATCATCTGGCTAGTGGGCTCTTTTATGGTTCTCTCTCTTGCCTTTACATATGTCTTTACATCTTATGGCGGAGTATTTGAGTGGTTTAATATTTACTGGTTATTTTCTTTTTTACTAGTAAGTGGATACTTCTCATTTTTACTGATGACTACTAGATGCAAGAGAGTTAAAGTAGTAAAATGCTGATTTTTTTAGATGTTGAGACTACAGGTTTAGAAGAAAAAGACAGAATTTGCTCTATTGGAATTATTGGTATTGAAGATGGTGAGACAAAAACTATATACAAGCTGATAAATGAAGGTAAAAAAATTCTGCCTCAGGCTTCTAGTGTAAACCATATAACAAATGAGATGCTAAAAGATCAGCCAAAGTTTCAAGATAGCCAAGCATATAAGTTTCTTACAGAACATAACAATGAAAAGAGTACTCTTGTAGGACATAATGTAAAGTTTGATTTAGCAATGCTTGAGAAATCCGGTTTCAGTTTTAAAGGTGAAATAATAGATACACTTAGAGTAACTAAGCACCTTATCCCTGAGTGTGAAGAGTTTTCTTTGCAGTTTTTAAGATATGAATTAAAACTTTATAAAAAAGAAAAAGAGAAACTTCAAGCACATAATGCACTAAGTGATGCAACAATCGTTAAAAACCTTTACGAGTATCTTCTAGACATAGCTCCAAAAGACAAACTTGCAGAACTTAGTTTTAAAAAAGTGCTCCTTAGTAAGTTTGAGTTTGGAAAGCATAAGGGCAGTTATATAGAGGAGATAAGTATGCGTGATAGAGGATATTTAGAATGGATGCTAAATAATATTCTGGATTTAGATGAAGATTTGCGTTATAGTATCTCTTACTATCTAAAAAATATAGTGTAAATAAAGAGTTAAAGATGGAAATAAAAACAGCTTAATAGCTTAATTAATTTTTATTTACAAAATATACTATTGACAGTTAAAGTTATATTTAGATACAATAGATTCAGATTCAGAGAAGTTTTATTTGAATATAAAATTATTTGCAAAATACTATCATAGATAGTTTTGGTTTATAATCTAACGTTTCGTAAGTAGTAGGCATTTGCCTATCTACAGAACTTGTATCTACCCAGAGATGGAAAACCTACATTCATATATTATATATGATCCCTGCTAATCATATCAGTTGTTTTTAAACAGCAAATAAGGATATAGCCACAATGAAAGCTATTAAACAATATTCCAATATACTACTTCTCTCGATGCTCTTTATGTTCACAATTTTTACAACAGGATGTAAGGACGATTCAGTTATTGTAGCCCCAGAAGTTACCGCAGCCCCTGTAATTGTTTCTACAACTCCTAGCATTGGAGACACTAATGTAACTATTAACACAAGTGTTGCTGCTTTTTTTGATAAAGAACTTGATGCTACCACGGTAAATACAACTACTTTTACACTTAAAAGTGGTGCTACATCAGTTGCAGGTGCAGTTAGCTATGCTAACAATGCAATGGTTTTCAATCCTACTGTAGACCTTAATATAAGCACTGAATACAATGCAACTATCACTACTGGGGTTAAAGATTTATCTGGTAATGCTATGGTAAGTGAATATGTTTGGAATTTTACAACAGGTACAGTAACAGATGCTACTGCACCTACAGTGACATCAACAGACCCTTTAGACGTTGCTACAGGTGTGCCTTATAATAGAAGTGTTAGTGCTATTTTCAGTGAAACACTAGACCCTACTACTGTCACTACAACTACTTTTACACTAAAAAATGGTACTACTGCAGTTGCAGGTGTAGTAAGCTATGAAAGCAATACTATGATCTTTAATCCTACTGCAGATCTTGCTCAAAGCACTGAATACAATGCAACTATCACTACTGGTGTTAAAGACTTAGCAGGTATTGCTTTAGCAGTTAATAAAGTTTGGAGTTTTACAACAGGAACGACTGCAGTGACATCTTTAGCGCCAGTCAATCTAGGTACAGCTGGAGGTTTTGTAATTCTTGATAAGACGGGAATTTCAACTACAGGTACTACAGCAATTACAGGCGATATAGGTGTTAGTCCGGCTGCTCAAAGTTACATAACTGGATTTAGTGAAACTCTTGATAGTACAAATACATTTGCAACATCATCTTTAGTCACAGGAAAAATCTATGCGGCTGATATGGCAGCTCCAACACCATCTAATATGACAACGGCAGTAAGTGATATGGAAATTGCATATACTGATGCAGCAGGACGTACAACACCAGACTTTACTGAACTAGGTGCAGGTGATGTGAGTGGTATGACACTAGCTCCAGGTCTTTACAAGTGGGGAACAGGTCTTTTAATAACAAATGTAGGTGTAACTATTTCTGGTGGTGCAACTGATGTTTGGATTTTTCAAATATCAGGTGACCTTACTTTAAACAATGGTGCTATCGTAACGCTTGCTGGCGGTGCATTAGCTAAAAATATTTTTTGGCAAGTTGCAGGAGGCACAGGTGTGACTTTTGGAACAACAGCAGATTTTAAAGGTATAGTGTTGGCACAAAAAGGTATTGTTGTAAATAATGGTGCAACAGTCAAAGGCAGACTTTTAGCGCAAACAGCAGTTACGCTAGATGCAAATGCTGTTACACAGCCTTAATATATAGTCTACAAGACAAAATATTTGCTCTGAAGGAAAACCTTCAGAGCTTTTTAACTTTTGACTTCAACAAAATACCCAAGAACTCTTTTTTAAAATAACAAAGGTAAATTTACATGCAAAACAACATGCAAAACAACTCAAAAAATGCATTTTCACTTATAGAGCTTATGATAGTCATAGTAATCTTAGGTCTTTTAGCAGCTATGGTTATGCCGAGTCTTACAGGTAAGGGTGAAGAAGCGAAAAGAAATCTAGTCTGTGTTCAGATGAAGAGTATTTATAATGGTGCTTTGGATATGTTTAAGATAAATAATAGTGTTTATCCAACAACCCAAGAGGGACTAGAAGCACTTGTTAAGAATCCAGATAAAGAAAAATATTCTAACTACTCTACCAGTGGCTACTTTAAAGACGGCAAAATGCCAAAAGACTCTTGGGGCAGTAAGTTTATATACATAAATGATGATGGTACGATTGAGCTGATTTCGCTTGGCGCAGATAAAAAAGAGGGTGGAAAAGACGAAGGTGCTGACATTAAAATGAGTGAGTGTAAATAGAGTTTTATGAAAAAAGCCTTCTCTCTTATTGAGCTTATGATAGTTATTGTAATTATAGGAGTAGTTTACACCCTCTCCATAAATAAGTTCCAAAAGATAGGTGAAGAGCCTGCAAATATAAGTTTGAAGGGTTTAAAAGAGTATTTGCAAAAATTTCCACATAGCAATAATGTAAAACTTTTATGTTTAGATGACTGTTCTTCTTGTGATGTTTTTGCAGACAATGAAAAACAAGCCTCCTTAAATGATTTTTTAGACAAGAGTGTAAAAATCTACAGATATGATTTTTCATATGGTATACTAAAACAGAAAAAAGAGGTTTATTTTAACAAAGACAATGTAGAAAAAGATCTATGTTTTTCTTACACTGTGGATAAGAAAGGGGTAGGTGAGCAAGTGTTTGTAGAGTTTAAAGGGTTAGTTTATGATTTTTCAAATTATCTTGCTCCTGTTAGCGTATATACATCTTTGCAAGAAGCTATTGATGCTAAAGAAAAACTAACTCAAGAAGTTCTTAGATGATTTTTAAGTTTAAGGGTATTGACCATGAGGGAAAGAGAGTAAGCAATAAAATAGAAGCTACGTCACTTTTAGAAGCAAAAAACAAACTAAAAGTAAAAAAAATTATTTATCAAAGTATAGATGAGGATACTCTAGCCTTTTATGAGAAATTTGATTTTAGTCCAAAGTATAAAGTTCCGGCTAAAGAGCTCTCAAGTCTTTCTCGTGAATTGTCCATGTATATCCGCTCCGGTATAAGTATTGTCTCAGCTCTTAAGATAGTTCAAACCCATTATGAAAACAACAAAAAGATGAAACTTTTTATAAATACAGTAAGTACGTATTTGAATGAGGGAAAAGACTTTTTTACAGCTCTTGAATCTCAAAGTGTAGTTATTCTTCCTGAGTTTTTTAAACAATCTATTAAGGTCAGTGAAAGTGGCGGTATTTTAGATGAAGTGCTTATGGAGCTATCTCGTTTTTTAAAAGAACAGAACAAAATAAACAAAGAAATAAAAGCTGCTTTTGCTTACCCGACCTTTATGATTATTGTCTCACTTCTTATGATATCATTTATGCTCGCCTTTGTTGTGCCACAGATAACAGGCATATTTGAGAGTATGCATCAAGAACTTCCTACTCCTACAAAAGTGGTAATTGCCATGGGTGATTTTTTTAATAACAACTTTACAATAATTTTGGCTCTTATTTTTATATTTACTGCGCTTTTTATAACACTTATGAAAAAGAGCTACGGTTTTGCATATGGAGTTCATAAACTTATTCTTAAAATTCCACTATTTGGTGAGATAGCCCAAAAGAGTGAACTTGCAAGATTCTCATATATAGCATCTTTGCTTACTCGCTCAGGTGTACCTTTTGTTCAGACCATCAAACTTAGTGCAAATATTTTGAATAATCTTGTTTTAAAAGAGATATTTAGTTCTGCCGCAAAAAAAGTTGTAGAGGGCAAACTTCTCTCTAGTGCTCTAAATGATTCTAAAACTAAAATAGATTATGCTTTTATACAGTCTGTAGCTTTGGGCGAAGAGACTTCACAAGTTGAGAGTGTTCTTACAAATATCGCCGAACTCTACTTTGAAGAAAACAGAGATAAGATAAGTATGCTTCTAACTCTACTAGAACCTGCTCTTATGCTTTTTGTGGGAGGAAGCATAGGTTTCATTGTAGCCGCCATGCTCTTACCTATCTTTTCTATGAGTATAAGCTAATGAAGAGTATGAAAAAAGGTATAGCTCTACTCATTACCGTCCTTTTTGTTATGGCTATTACGGTTGCTATAGGTGTTGGACTAAGACAGGTTAAAGAAGCTTCTTGGCATATGGAAAATGAAAATTTCATGCTTCAAGCCAGTACAGTTTTAGATGATGTTTTAAATATTTTACAATCTTCAAAAGAGTTGGAGCAGTTGGCTCAAAATAAATCAAGTGCAGAGCTTTTCACTTTTTTATCTAGTGTTTCATTTATACCGCTTGAGAGTTCAGGGCTTAAAATGGACATAAAAATAAGCAGTGCAAGATCAAATTTTAATGTAAACTCTCTTGTTGATGCCGACAACATCATAAATACAGACAGAGTAAATATTTTAAATGAGTACTTGAGTAAATATAAGGTCAATATAGGATATGTAGATATTTTGCTTGATGTAATGAGAGGAGATGAAAATATAACATACAACCGTGCGATATTTGATGAAAAGCCATATCTCTTCAGAGATTACGTCGCCTCAGAGAAACATTTAAATGAAGTAGATGATTTTTATATGAAAACATATCATAATAATAATTTAAAAAGAATAGACTTTGCAAATCTTTTTTATTTTTCTAAAAATAAAAATATAGCTATTGATTTAAATTATGCAACTATGGAAGTTTGGAAGATGATGCTCGGATGTGATAAGAAAAAAGCTACGCAACTTGCTTCTGGCTATGGAGGATATTCATCTTTAGAAGATTTGTCTTTAAACGGTGAAGAAAAACTAGCATTGGCAAAGTTTCAGACAAGTTATTTTGAGCCTTATTTAGATGTAGTAATTGATATTACACAAAACTATAAAAATGCAAAAATAAGATTTGAGTATGACATACAAACGAAAAAAGGGTCTAATTTTGTTTACGAAATTTAAGAAGCAGTATAAAAGTATATTTTTAGACCCAAGCTCACAGCCATTTTATCTAAATGAGAAGGTAAACATTATACTCTCGCCATCTCTTTACTGGGTAAAAAAAATCTACTTGCCTGTAAAATATGTAAGAGATGTAAAAAAACTACTGCCGTCTCTTTTTGAAGATACATTGCCTGAGGGCAACTATAGTTATGATGCATATAAAAGCGGTGAGGAGTTTTTTATATTCGCTTATCAAGATAAACTTATTTTAGATACCTTGACAAAGAAAAAAATAGCTCCTTCAAATATAGCAAACGTATATTTTGCTCAGAGTGAGTTGGGAAATCTTCAGGGTGCTGTTAAAATAAATACATTACAAAGTATTTATGTAAAAGATGAGATACTTCTTTTAGTTCCTTCTGCTTGGTTGCAAGAGAGTGCTGATTTGGACTTAAGTAAGATAAAACCCTCAAAACACAGAGTGACTTTGGCGCAGTTTGGACATATTGTTGATAGCAAAAGTTTGCAAAAAATAGCCGTTATAATGGTCGTTATATTGCTACTTATTGCTACTGAATATTTTATAACATCAAAAAAGTTAGCACAAATTACAGAATCAAAAGAGACTCTTTTTGCTAAGTATGATTTAAAGTCGACGATGATACAAAACAGGTCTATATTAAAAAAATATGATTCTATTCATACTAAGCAGATGAAACTTAGGCAAAGCATCTCATATATTTTAGCATTGAAGCTTAATCCTTCACAACAGCTTTTAAAACTTAGCTATAAAAATAATATTTTAGAAGCTGAGTTTAGCGGAGTTCTTAAGGGAAAAGAGTCACGAATTAGTGAAATACTAAAAACTAAAAAAGTAGACTTTAAATCCTCGTTTAAAGATGAATTTTGGCATGTGGAGATTTCAATATGAATCGAGTAAACCCTCTACATATCGGGCTGCTGTTAGTTGTGATTGTGATATTTTTAGTCATTAACTTATCTGATGTAAAAAGTAAATTAGTCGAGGCTAAAGAATCATATAAGCAAACAGCTAAACTATCAACTCATCTAAGTGGACTTAAAGAGGTATATGATGACAAAGAGAGAGTAAAACGCTCCTTAAAAAGAATTTTGGAACAGTCATCTTTAAAATCAACGAAAATAGAGCAAAAGTTGAAAAAAACGGGGATTATAATAAGTTCACACGATATGGATATAAATGCACTTAACTATTTAATGAGTAAACTTTTAAACGACTCATATAATATAGTCGCATTAAAGATTACAGAGCTTAATCAAGCAAAAGCTAGCCTCTACGTGGAGATACAATGGTGAAAAAACTCTATAAATTTTTTGGATATTCTCTGGTTTTCATATTGGCATTGATGTACTTTGTTCCAAAAGTAAGTTTGTACTATTTTTTAGAGACAAAATTAGACCAATTTGCTGTAGTTATTAGTTCTGAAGAGGTACTAGACAAGGGTTTCACTCTAAAAATAAAGCATGCAGATTTATATTATAAATCAATTCAAAGTGCAAATATACAAGAGTCAAATATAAAACTTTTTGTTCTTTATAATGCAGTGGACTTTCAAAATATTACACTCTCTAGTGCTGCAAAGTTCTTTGTTCCACTGCATGTCAAAAATATAAATATAAAGTACACTATGTTTGATCCACTCTATATAAAGGCAGATGTTGAGGGAGAGTTTGGTAAGGCAAATGTTAGATTTAGTATATTTGATAAAACTCTGCATCTTAAACTTTTGCCATCTGAGTTGATGTTAAAATCTTATGTAAATACACTTAAGAATATGAGTAAAAATGAAAAGGGGGAGTATATTTATGATAAAACTATCAAACTCTAAATTGCTCCAAATCTTTACAAAGCTACTCATACTTTTAGCTTTGGCAAAAGCTATATCTCTTCTCGTTTTGTGGTATTTTCCAAGCGAAGGGGTAGATATAAGCATCAAAGAGAACTATCAGCCGATGTATCAAACAGTAAACTTTTCAAATATGCTTGCTAAAGCACAGAGGAAAAAAGAGATCACAAAAAGTGCTTCAAGTAATTCAAAGAACATTAGTATAACAAGTATGATTTTAAATGGATTATATGGAACAAACGCAGGAGGTTATGTTATTGTTGCTATGAAGTCATCTCCTAAGGATACTTCTATTGTTGGAGTGTCAGAAGAGTATCAAGGGTATGTGCTAAAATCCATATTAGCTTCAAGCGCAGTTTTTTTAAAGCAAAACCAAGAGTATGAACTTAGTTTAGAAGATGTAAAGAAGTCTTTGTCTGTCTTTAAAGTAGACAATAGCCAAAATAATGAAGATGTACAGCATAATATTTCTCGTAAAGATATAGAGAGATACACCAAAGCTCCAGAAAGTATATGGAAAGATATTTCGATAAAAGAACTTAAAGATAAAAATAAAATTATTGGTTTTAAGGTTACAGGTATAAATCCTAATTCAAAGTTTGCATATTTAGGATTAAAAAAAGGAGATATTATCATCAAGGTAAATAATGTTGCCCTTACTTCCTACAAAGTGGCAATAGATATCTACAAAAATATAGATAAATTAGAGAGTGTACAAATCGTAGTAATAAGAGAAAAACAAGAGAAGGAATTAGTATATGAAATTAATTAGATTTATTTTTTTAACGTTTAGTTTAGTGTTGGTATTATCGGCAAGAGAGCAGGTTACTGTCAACTTTTCAAATTTGGAAATAACAGATTTTATAAAATTGGTATCAAAGATTACAAATAAAAATATTTTAATAAACAACAAGGTTAATGGAACAGTTGATTTTGTCAGTTCTACTCCTGTTTATGATGATGAACTTTTAGGTATTTTGGTCTCAGTATTAGAATCAAAGGGTTTTACTCTCGTGCAAGATGGTTCGCTGTATCAGATAGTACGTTCAACTGAAGCAGCACAAAATAATGTAAAAGTTGTAAAATCTGGGCAAAGACTATATGGCTCATTAATGGTTACTCAAGCCATAGCTATTAAGGGTGAAAATGTTGATATAGTAGTAGCAAAAATCCGTTATCTTATCTCTAAAACTGCCAAACTTACGACTATGAAAGAGAGCAACACTCTTTTAATCACGGATTATCCTAAGAATATTGAAACAGTAAAAAAAGTCATTAAAAATATAAATACTAATAATCAAGTAATAGTAAAAATAATTCCTATTAAATTTACAGAGACAAAAAAACTTCAGGCAAAACTTATAGAGATATCTAAATCACTCTTTAACCAACATATAGAGTTAGATCAGGTTAAGATTATTTTAGATGAAAACACAAATTCAATTATAGTTGTTGCAAATAAAGAAAATGTAAAAATAATAGAATCTTTGGTTGAAAAACTAGATGTAAAATCAAATATTAGTAATAGTGTTCAGATTTTTAATCTTAAAAACTCTGATGCTAAAGCTGTCCTGGCTAGCTTAACCGAGATTATATCCCAGCAAACATATGCAGATCCTTCATTAAAACCAAATATATCAGCGAGTAATGAAATAAATGCGATTATTGCTGTGGGAGAACCAGGTGTTATAAAGAGTATAAAATATATTATAGATGAGCTAGATATAGAAAATTATCAGGTTTATGTTCAGGCTAGAATTATAAATATAAACAAGAAAAATACGGAGAGTTTAGGTGTAAAATATGGCTTTGCAGCAGGAGAAGCTTCTTCCTCAGGACTCTATGCCATGAGTGCAAATTTTGGTTCTTCTGATTTGACGACAAGTGCTTCTAGTGCTGTATTGGACTATCTTGGTGGGATAGGTGCTGTAGCAAATGGACTTGCTTTGGGAGCTACTTTAGATTTCTTAGAGACCCATGGTGCTTCAGAAACTATATCTAGTCCATCTATCTTGTGTTTAAACAATAAGGAGTCTTCTATATATGTCGGTAAAACAATCTCCATCTCTGATGGCTCAACAACAGGAACTGCAGGTTTACCGACAGTTTCATACAAAAGAGAAGATGTTGGACTGACTCTAAAGATCAAACCTCGCGTTTCATCATTTGACAAAGTTACCCTAGAAGCGGAAGTTATTTTAGAAGATGTTACTGATGACGGAATAGACGGTGGGGTTGCAGTAAGAGAACCTGAGACTTCAAAACAAGAGGTGAAAACTCAAGTTATTTTACGACATGGTGAGAGTATAATCATAGGTGGATTAGTAAAAAATTATGAATCTATATCTAAAAGCAAAATCCCTCTTTTAGGGGATATACCTTTTATTGGAGAGTACCTGTTTTCATCTACATCGACTTCAGACCAACAAGACAATCTAATAGTTATTTTAACACCATACGTAGTAGACAAAAGTGAGAAATTATCTCAACTTCAAAAAGATTTAGGAGTATTGGCAACTATGCAAGTAGAGTATGACAAAAACGTTTTTAAAAAAATAAAAGAAAAAGCAAATCTAGAAGGTTCTGATATAAATAATAGTGAATCAATAAAAAAGAATAAAGATATTATAGGCGTAGATAAAGTTGATAATATATTGAATGAGAACTAAAATGCTCTCTTTAGAACCTCTTCACAATATAAAACTTGAAGTTTATGAACCAGACGATATTGTAACAGAGGTAAGTGTAAAAAATTATCTTCTTTTTAGCAAGATAGACGATGAAGTATGTGCAGTTATGTGTGAGAGGTATATCGTTCAAGCGAGTAATTTTTATACAAAGCTTGATAACAAATACCCTCTTTACATGCTTGATGAAGACTCCTATGATAGACTTTATAACCGCTTTTTAGAGCTAAGAACCGATAAAGCCATAGAGACGATGCAAGAGAATCAGGAAGATAGTGAAGATGAACTCTCTTTAACAGATTTCTTACGGACAAGCTCGGATATTTTGACCTCGGAAGAATCGGCTCCGATTATCAAGTTTGTAAATGCTCTTTTTTATCAGGCGATAAAAAAAAAGGCTTCAGATATTCATATAGAGGTACAGGAAAAACGTGGAGAAGTCAGGTTTCGTATAGACGGTATGCTCATTAAAAATGCAGACTTGGATAAAAAAGTGGTAAACCTGATAGTAAGTCGTATAAAAGTCATATCTAACCTTGATATTTCTGAAAAGAGAATTCCGCAAGATGGACGAACTCAGATAAAAATAGCGGGGGAGACCCTAGATATCCGTGTCTCTATTTTACCAACATTTTACGGAGAAAGAGTTGTTATGAGACTTCTTATGCAAAGCTCTCAAATACCTGCTATTGATGAACTAGGTTTTGATAACGAGATAATAGGCGATGTAAAAAAACTGCTTCGATCATCTCACGGAATTATACTGGTTACAGGACCTACTGGTAGTGGTAAAACAACATCTCTTCACTCCTTTTTACGTGAAGTAGAAGAACCCCAAAAAAATCTACTTACAGTTGAAGACCCTGTTGAATATAAATCAGATAACATAGCCCAGATTCAGGTAAACGAGAAAGTTGGACTTACTTTTGCGGCAGCTCTTCGCTCTATTTTAAGACAAGACCCTGATGTTATTATGATTGGTGAGATTCGTGATGAAGAGACCGCTGCCATCGCTGTCCGTGCGGCTCTTACAGGTCATATGGTTTTTTCTACCCTTCACACAAACTCGGCAGCATCGACAATCTCAAGACTTGCAGATATGGGAATAGAACCATTTTTAATTTCATCATCACTTCTTGGTATCTTGGCTCAAAGACTTGTTCGTGTTTTGTGTGATGAGTGTAAAGAAGAAGATATAGTTGCTGAAGAGTTTGCAGAGTACTACAACTTGGACAAAGAGTCTAAAATATATAAAAGTGTCGGCTGTAGGTCTTGTAACTACAGCGGATATACAGGACGACGCTCAATCGGCGAGCTTTTGGTAATGAATGACAATGTAAGAGAGTTGCTTGTAAATACAACAGACGAACATAGCATAAAAAAGGCATTGGAAAAAGATGGACTAAAGACGATAGGCTTTCAACTATCACAAATGCTCATAAGTGGTGAGACATCTCTAGATGAAGCGGTTAGAATAGGTTTAGGACATGCATAAAAGAGCTAGATGTGCCTTTACCCTTATAGAAGTTATGGTTGCCGTTATGATTATCTCGGTTGTCATAGCGGCACTTATACAGATGTTTGCAAATAACACACATATATTTTCACAGTTAACTAAGCAGGCTAAAATAAATCAATATACTTCACTCTTTGTATCAAACCGTGATTATGGTTTAGAGACAAAAAAAATCCATTTAGATGCTTTGCTCAGTGACTTTAAGTTGGAGCGTGATTTAGCAAAAGAGATAAGCGATACAAAAGTAAAAATACTCTACCAAAAGTTAGAGCAGATAGATATGAGTGAAAGTGATAATAAAGAAAGTAACTCAAGCATGATTTTTGAAATAGGTAAAACAGTCCTAAAAATTAATGACTCATCAACAGCTCTTTTTAGAGTAAGGATGAAGTAGATGAGAAGAGGTTTTACTCTTATAGAGATGCTTATATCCGTTACTATTTTGTCGATTATGATGCTTTTTTTATACAAAAGTTACTCTTCACTCAATCACTCAAACAGTTTTTACAAAAAAGAGGTAAATAGTTTAGAGCATATGCATCTGATAAAAAAAGTTATCTTTTTGGACTTCTCTTTGGCAATAAAGGAATCCATAACTATTTTAAATCAAAAAAAAGTAGAGGATGTCGTATTTATGCAGAGCTCTAACTCTTTGCATAAAAGATACAATCCATATATTACCTACATCATGAAAAACTCTAAACTTTACAGACTAGAGTCACTAAAACCTTTGACATATCCTCTAAGAAAAGATAGTAAATTTAGTGTTGATTATATTGGGGAAGTAGATAGTTTTAGAGTTTTTAAATCAGAAAAAGAGATAGCCAATCTGTTTTTGGTGCATGTGGATTTTAAGAATGAAGATAATATTTTACTAAAAATTAAAGTTTTAGAAGGGTCATAACATCAGAATTGCAACACTATTTTATATGTTAAGCCAAATGTGTTATACTTCTTTAAACCATAATATATTAGCATTAAGTTACTATATTTAACTAAGATACAGCTTTCATATTTCTTTGATATAGTATCGAATATTATTTATAAGGCGTCTTATGAAGATAGCAGTTGAGTGCAAATCACCACTATTACAAAAATCATTAGAACTTTTTTTATCCTCGCATTTAAGCTCTTTAAAGCAGAGTGATATTGTAGTGCGTGATTTTAAAAATTTAAATGATGAGAGAACCTTTTATATATCAAAAGATAGTGACTCGGACTTGGTTAAGCCTTTTTCGAAGTCAGCACTTATTCTGGCACTTGAAAAAAGGCATAATGGTATTTCTCCTAAATCTGAAGAAATTGAAGAGAGTTATGGTGATGAAGTAGCTGATTTTAGTATTTTAGAAAAACGAATAGATATTCTTACTCAAGAATACAAAGAAAATATTTTAAAGGCAGTTAGAGCGTTTTATGAAAAATAGTGCTAAATCATTAACAAAAAAAATAATATCTGGAAAATTTAAAAACAAAGTTTTAAAACTCCCATCAAAAACAACTACGCGTTCATCTAAGTCTATAGTTTTAGAATCTTTTTTTAACACCATCCAGTTTGATATTATAGATGCTACTTTTGTTGAGGTTTTCTCTGGAAGCGGGTCTATAGGTCTTGAAGCGTTAAGTCGTGGTGCAAAGAGTATACTTTTTATGGAGCAAGACAGAGATGCCCTAAAGGTACTAAAAGAGAATATCTCTTTAACTGACTCATCTGCATGTGAAGTCTTTAGTGGAGATAGTTTTTCAAATATTTATTCTGTTATCTCAACATTAAAAAGAAATAATCAAAGTGCATACTTTTACATAGACCCACCATTTAGCATAAGAGAGGGCATGGAAGATATCTACGATAAGATGATTGCTATGATAGCATCTATACCTCCAGAGCTAACAGAGCTTATAATCATCGAGCATATGACAGGTCTAGAATTGCCTGAGATTATAGGTGCATTTAAGATGAAGAAATTTAAAAAATTTGGAAATACTTCTTTAACCTATTTTGAGAAAAATATGGAATAGGAATTGCTGAGTAATAACTAGTTACAAGGACTAGTTATGAAAACAATTATTTTACTCTTACTCACTCTTACTTCTATTTACGCTACTAAAATCAATGATGTTGCTAACATTGTTGGTGTTCGTGAGAATCAAATTATTGGTTATTCACTTGTGGTCGGTCTTAAAAAAACTGGTGATGGAACTACTTCAAAATTTACACTTCAATCTATCTCTAACATGTTAAAAGCAATGAATATAGATATGAATCCAATTGATATCAAATCAAAAAATGTTGCAGCAGTTGTTGTAACTGCAAAACTTCAGTCATTTGCTAGACAAGGCGACAAGTTTGATATAACAGTTTCATCTATCGGAGATGCTAAGTCTTTAGAGGGTGGAACACTTCTTATGACACCTCTAAAAGGGGTTGATGGTAAGATATACGCACTAGCTCAAGGTGCTATTAGTATTGGTGGTAAAAATTCAAGAGGTGCTGGAAGTGAGTCGCATCCAACTGTTGGTATTGTTTTTGAGGGTGGTTTTGTTGAACGTGAAATAAATATAGATTTGTACAATCAAGAGTATGCAACACTATCATTAAAAGAATCGAATTTTAAAAATAGTGTATCAATCCAAAAATCAATAAATAATTTTTACAATACTCAAATTGCAGTTGCAATGGATCCTAGAACAATACGTCTTAAATGCCCAGAAAATAGAAGTATGATAGAATTTTTAGCTGAAGTTCAAGATATAGATATGAATTATAGACCTAAAAATAAAATTATCATAAATGAGAGAACGGGAACTATAATTGCTGGTATAGATATAGAGGTTAAACCTATAGTTTTAACTCATGGAGACATAACTATAAAAATCCTAGCACAGGATACTCCATCTAATCCTGAAGGCTCTATGGCGGTTGATAAAGATTTGGTAATTGGACTAAATCAAAATGAGCTCTATACGACAAAAGGAACAACAACGGTGGCTAATATAGTTCGTTCTCTTCAAAAACTTGGAGCATCTGCAAAAGATATTATATCTATATTAGAAGCAATGAAAAGTGCCGGTAGTATTTCAGCCGAGCTAAAAGTTATCTAAGAAAAAGGAGAGATTATGTACGGTATGAACTCTATAAATATGCAAGCTCAAATGATGGCTCAGAATCAAATTGTTCCAAAAATTGATTCAGATTCAAATGAAGCTAAACTCAGAGAACAGACAGATGCTTTTGAATCTGTAATCCTTAAGATGCTAATGGATAATGCTATGAAAGAAGAAAAAAATCTTTTCTCAGAGCAGAATGATCCTGGTGATAAAATATATAAATCTATGTATAGAGAGGAGCTTGCAAAAGCAAGTGCAGGAGGCTTTGGCTTTTCTCAGATGCTTTTTGATTTTTTAAGTAGAAAAAATTGAAGTTTTTTCTTTATTTGTCGATATAGCTGTATATAAAAAGTCTATAGAGACACTTAAAGGATAAATAATGATTTCGCAAATTAATAGTTCTGCGGTTCGAGGTGCTTATGCTAGTAACTTTGGAGAGTCTAAAGAAACTAACAAAGCCTTAACAAATATTACAAAACAAGGTGATACAAGCAAGTTAGAGCGGATAAAAGAAGCTCTTGACGCTGGCGAGTATAAAATTAACCTAGAAGCTCTTTCGCAAAAGATAGCCGATGAGTTGTTATAGGTATAAACAAAAGATAGGGGTTAAAGATGTTGTCTCATCATTTACAGGGTGCCTTGAACGATTTAAGGGATTTAATAAAAATAACTGAGTCTGATATAACAGATATTAAAGAAGCTAAAAATGATTCACAATTTGATAGATTGTCGTTAAAAGAAGAAAAACTTAAAAGCTTCGAGCAAAAAAAAGCTATTATTGATCATGAAATATCATCTTTAATGACTAAATACCCTGAAATGGATTTACCTGAACTCATTAATCCAGAGCAACATTTACAGTTAGAAGAATTAAAAGTAGAACTAAATAACCTTAGAGATGTAAATAAACATTATGCAAGACTTGTATTAGTAGTTAGTAATTTATATAACACTTTCTTAGAGAGAGTTGTCCCTACAGAGATGCAAGGATATAATAAAGTAGCTTCTAAAAATGCTTCTATATTGGAAGTGAGAGTTTAGTATGTCTTCTATATTCAATTCCCTTCATATAGGCTATTCTGGTCTTAACGGAGCTCAAGTTGGTATTAATACCACATCTCATAATCTTTCAAATGCTGAGACTGAGGGGTACTCTAGACAAAGGGTTGTTCATGCAGCAGCGATACCGCTAGAATCAGCACCAGGTCATGTTGGCAACGGTACAGAAGTTAAGGATATTCAAAGAATATTTGATAATTTTGTTTATGATAGATATACTAGTATTTCATCAGATAAAGAGTATAGTGACTTTGAAAAAAAAACATTAAATGAACTTTCTACATATTTTCCTGAGATTGATGGGGTTGGTATTAAAGCTGACTTAACTAAGTATTACGATATGTGGCAAACCTTTGCTGATAATCCAGATAATGATTCTATAAAATTATCTTTAGCAACACAAACAAAAACTTTGACTGAGCATATAGCACAAACTCAAGAACAGGCAAAAAAACTACAGAGCCAACTAAATGATCAACTGGCAGCTAATGTAGATGAAGTTAATTCTATAGCTTCTCAGTTAGCAGATGTAAGTAAAGCGATAGATATAGCAGAGTCTGCAGAAGGTTATACGGCAAATGATTTAAGAGATAAAAGAAATATACTTGAGAGAAGTATGTCAAGATTAATAGGTGCAGAGATTAACTCTGGGCTAATAGAATCAAATATACAGATGAATAGTTCTTCTAATACAAAAACAGGAAGCTACACTGTACATGTCAACGGTTTTAATATTGTTGATGGTCATTCCGTTCATCCTATACACTTAACAAACGAAAATAACAAAAGTGGATTTTATGATCTTTCAGTTAAGCAAGAAGATGGTACTTTTGTCCCAATGGCTGAAAAAATCACCGGAGGCTCAATTGGTGCTATCTTAAATCTACGCGGAGCAAGCATTGATACTACAAGTGGAATGCCAACAAACGGTGTAATCCAAAATGTAATATCAGAATTTGATGCATTTTCAGAAGGTTTAATTGAATCGACAAATAATCTTTATGCAAAAAGTTCAACAACAAAAATGGAATCAAATATAATTGATATTGATCCTGAAGATTCTCTTGTAAGTTCTAATTTAAATGTTCAAAATGGCTCATTTGAAATGATTATATATGATATAGATGGTAATATCGCTGCAAAAAGAGAAATACATATAAATCCAGCTACTGTAATGACAGGACTTCCCGGTTCAAACTCTATTCAAGGTCAATTTGAAGCACAGCTTGATGATAATAATGATGGGAATGCTAATAATGATATTGATGATTTCATAAAATTCAATTGGGCTACATATGCTAGTGGAGAGCATGGATTAGAATTAGCACTAGATCCACTTTCAGAATCACAAGGGTATACTTTTTCAATGGCTGATGTTTTAAAAGATTCATCATATTCTTCTGGAAGTAACTTCGCTGGTGCTCTTGGAATGAGTAGATATTTTGATGGAAATGATGCTCAAAGTATACAACTGAACCATACATTAAGTAATAATCCTACTCTTATGTCAGCAGGAGCTACTCCACTAGCAGGTGATAATACTATAGCTTTAAATATGGTTCAAGATCAATATGAAAAACTTGATTTCCATGTTGGTAGTGAAGATGTAAATTCTACTAAATATTCAATGTTTGATATGATAACTACCAGTGTTGGTATTCAAACAAATGCGGCAATACTAAAAAATGAAACTATATCAACACAGTTTAATGCTACAGAACTAGAATACAATTCAATATCCAAAGTAAGTATAGATGAAGAGATGACAAATTTGATTAAATATCAGACATCTTATGGTGCTGCAGCAAAAGTAATAACTACGATTGATCAGATGATGCAGACACTTCTTGGAATAAAACAGTAGCACAGATGCCAAGATTCAGTATCTCTGTTTTACTCTTTGTTTTTATATTTTCTTTTTTTGGTTCTTTCATTTATGCCATAGACCCTTATTCCTTAGATAGCAGTTCTATCCTTTTACCTCCTTCAATTGAGCATTTTCTCGGAACAGATAGATTAGGTAGAGATATTCTTGCTAGATTGATAGAAGGTGGAAAAATATCTTTAATCATCGGTGTAGGAAGTGCTTTTATTGCCTCTGTTATAGGACTTGTCTTAGGTTCTATGGCTGGCTATTTTAGAGGCAATGTTGACAAAGCTTTTGTTATTACAGTTGATCTGTTTCTAACATTTCCTACTTTCTTTTTACTTTTAGCGCTGGTAAGTTATGTAAATGCATCTGCGTGGGTTTTAATAGTCATTATTTCTATTACCGGTTGGATGACAACTGCAAGATTGATTCGTTCTGAGAGCTTTAGAGTGACATCACAGCCATTTATTAAAATTTTGAATATTGCCAATGTAAGTAAGACAAAGATACTTTTTAAATACTACGCACCTATTTTGGCACCTATATACTTTGTAAGTTTTACCTTTGGCGTTGGTGGTGCTATACTTGCAGAATCAGGACTAAGTTTTTTAGGACTTGGTATTGTAGCCCCACAAATGAGCTGGGGTACAATATTAAGTGGTGGAAAAGAAGTTATAGAAATTGCTTGGTGGGTTAGTTTCTTTCCAGGTCTGATGATATTTTTGGTTACATTTTCTCTTATAAATATTTCAAACTATTTACAACAATTAACAAATCAAAAACAGATTCAAAATTAAAAATTATAAGATGAGTCGTAAAACATCTTCAAACTTACCTGTAACTATTTCGGCTGAACACGCTATCATCAGGTTTATTGGGTAGTCGAAGTCTTCTATGATTTTACCATCACTGTCTGCATAGAGTCCATCAGCTAAAGTGCTAACTTCATCAAAGTTATCTATGTAAGCTGAGGTATTTTCCATATAGCCATATACTTTTTTGCCTAGAGCACTGGCAAAACCACATTCCCAGACTGTACCGCTATCGGCTTCTTTACCTCTAAAGGGATTTAGATTGGCAATAACAATGTCAGCTTCTTTGATTAGTTTTACATTGGCATGAAATATATCTTGAGCTATTTTTTGTTTTGCTTGTTTAAAATCTACAATATTATCAAGAGGATACAAGCCTTCATGACCATATTTTTTACATAGATCAGAATACTTTTGTCCTATCTCTACAGAATCTTGTTCAAAAACATCTGGTCCCGCTATATATATTTTCATACTTATCTCAAACTTTAGTTACTCTACACCTTCTTTTTTTACTCTTTCATAGTTTTGACAAGCACTCATACTTCCGCCATCGCAAGCTTTAGCAAACAAGCCTTTTGCTTTACTTTTGTCTTGCTTTACTCCATCGCCTTTGATATATATTATTCCTAGAGTATTACAACTATTATAATGTTCATTATCACAGGCTTTAGTATAAAAATCGATTGCTTTGCTTTTATTTTGCTTTACTCCATCACCTTTAAAATATAACTCTCCCAAAGTATTACAACTAAATTTATTTCCGCCATCACAAGCTTTAGTGTATAGTTTGAGTGCTTTGCTTTTATCTTGTTTTACAACTTCACCAAGATCATACAGCACCGCCAGATTATTACAACTTTTTACGTCTCCATCATCACATGCTTTAATATAATCTTTTATCTTTTTTTCTGTACCTTCTTTTGTGCCTTGATGTGAGTGCTCATGACCAACACTAGCAAGCAAGTTTAGACTAAACAGCAAGCCAATACCCATAAAAATTTTAATCATTATTAATCCTCGATATATTTTTCATTAGTGTATTGTATCAAAACTACTATGTTTTTTGGATGTTTTAGTATTTATAGTGTGGATTGAACATATAATGGACTGAAAAATAAAGACAACCTTTATATCATTTTTGGCTTGATGAAAATTATGCGTATGAATTAGATAATTACTGACGTTGTATAATAAATTTAATTAAGTGATTATATGAGCGAATCGTATTAAAATCTCATGAGTGTTTATTAATTTATAGTTATTTAGTATAATGTGTTTAAATGTACAAGTAAAGGGTTACTATGATAACGATAGAAGAGTTAAAAAACACAATAATTCAAGGCTTAAATCTTGAAGATATCACTTCTCATGAATTAGAAGATGATATGGCTCTTTTTGGTGATGATGGATTGGGTCTTGATTCTGTAGATGCGATTGAATTGACGTTAATAATAGAAAAAGAGTTTGGAGTAAAGATTACAAATTTAGCTGAGGCTGAAACAATTTTTGCTTCTTGTTCATCCCTAACAACATATATAAATAATTAGTTAGACAATTGAAAAAAGCTTATATTAACGCTAGTTCTATTAGAAGCATATGTGGTGACACAAAACAAACATTAGATGCTGTATTTAATAAAAAAAGTTTTTTAGCTACTTTTAGTGATATTGTTCCAAATAAAACTATTTGTATAGGTAGGTTTCCTGATAAATCTACATTTGAAGAGCTACTTTATTCATGTGTTAATGAGGTTCTTGATGGATCCAATTTACAAGATTTTTCAAATACGCTTTTATTGGTTGGCTCATCTGTTGGAGGCATGGCTGAAACAGAAAAAATACTTTTTAATGAAAATAGCTATGAAAACATTAATATACAAAGACACACAATAAATGTAATTGCTTCTACTCTAGATAAAAAATATAATTTTTTATCTACTCGTTCATTTTCCACTGCTTGTACATCTAGTGCAAATGCTTTAAAAGTAGCAAAAGAGCTTATAAATGTTGGAGCATATAAAAATATTTTAGTTATTGGAGCGGATGAAATATGTTCTACTACTATCTTTGGATTTAGTGCATTAGGAATATTATCTGATGAAATTTGCACACCTTTTCAAAGTAATAGAAAGGGCATGAATGTATCAGAAGGTATAGGTGCATTACTTTTACAAAATAAGTTTGAAAAAGAATCAGTAGAATTAATTGGAGCTGGAGCAAGTAGTGACGCATATCATATAGCAAATCCGGATCCAACGGCCTTAGGTGCTATATCAGCGATAAATAAGGCTTTACATGATGCTGCATTAGACTCAAATCAAATAGATTACATTAATGCACATGGAACTGGTACACAAGCAAATGATACTACAGAAGCAAAAGCAATACAAACTATATTTGGTGAAAAAATATATGTAAGTTCTTCAAAATCAAATGTAGGACATACACTTGGTGCTGCTGGGGCAATTGAAGCTGCTATATGTGTAGAAGCACTAAAAAAACAACTTCTTCCTCCTCAAATTTATTGTGATGACAATGAGAATTCTCTTAATTATGTTGATATTGTTAAAGAGGCAAAAATAGAATATGCTTTAAGTAATTCTTTTGCATTTGGTGGAAATAATACATCTCTGATTTTTGGAGTGTGTCATGAAAATTAATGTTGAAATTACTAAAAAAGCACGTGTCCATAACTTATTGAAAATTGAAGATTTAAACGAAAAACAGCTTGTGCAAAAAATGCTGATTAGACGACGTCTTAGCCGAAGTTCAAGGATATTAATATATTTAGCTCATAAGTGTGGGTTTGCGACTGGTGTTATGGTTTATGGAAGTGCTTATGGGGAGTTAATAGATACTGTAAATATTTTAGAATCAATTAAAGGCAGTGATAATGTAAGTCCCAGTGCTTTTCAAAACTCAGTTTATAACACAGCATCTTCATATCACTCTATAGTACATGGAAACACTTCTGAAATATTAACACTGTCGTGTGGTGATGAAACATCATACAATGTGATGCAACAAGCTGCATTGAGCCTCTTAAAAGAGGATGAAGTTTTTGTTTGTGCTATAGAAGCAATGAACTTTGATGGAGTGGATAGTTTAAATAAATGTGCAAGTGAATTAGAATATGGCATATCTTTTATACTTAAAAAAAGTGAAAAAGAGGCAACTATTACAGTTGAAAACAGAGTTCAAAAAGGTGTTCCAGCTTCACTTTCTTGGATGAAAATTTTATATGATTTGTGTGAGAACAAAGATAGCTATATTGTAGAAATTGAATTATGAAAGAATTAAATTTACCACATCAAGAACCGTTAAAATTTGCAAGATATATTGTATCAAAAGATGATATTTTAGCAGTTGTAAAAGTACAATTTAACGAAATACCAACCTTACCTATGTTAGTTGAGGCAGCTGCTCAAAGTAGTGCAGCTTTTGATGATGGAGATGAGCAAGTTGGGTTTTTAGTAACTCTGAAAAATATAAAGCTTCTAAATAAACCTATAGCTCTTGAATATGATATAAAAGTTATTTTTGAATATCAACTAGATAGCTTGACATATTTCAAGTTTGAAGTGTATGACAAAGATATAGCGGTTAGTAATGGAATATTTATAATCGCTTTGCAGTAAAATATATTAAATTCTTAAGCATTGAAACTATGATGCCACCTGATGTTGATATTGTTGTAGCTTATGCAGATAAGTGGATGTTGGATATAACAATGTATATGATAGAACTCACTGTTTATTTGTGAAAATATCCACCTTGGATTATTGGATATCTCTAGAGTACAACTTAAGAAATAAGAAAGCATTTTAGATAACTAGTATACATGTAATAAACTTAGCTTTTTTTACATATCATTAAAGTATGTCCAAACCCTAACCCATCTATTTCATCTTCTACTTCTAGACCAGCTTCATATACAAATTTTTTCATTTCACTTGCTCTATACATTTTACTTGTACCATTTGCTAATGCTGTAAAATATGGAGACGTATTAATAAGACAGTATGAGCCAATTTCGTGACTTTGCCTATCCCAAAAAGGTTCAACTATATATACTCTTCCATCTTCAGTTAAAGACTCTTCAGAGCGTTTTAAAAGTGCAATAATATCTTTCGGAGCAAAACAGTCTAAAAATTGGCTCATCCATACTCCATCATAGCCTTTTGGGAAAGGAATACTATGATCAAGTAAATCAATAGCTATGCCTTTTACTCTTTGCTCAACAGAATTTGATTTAGCATTCTCAAGTGCAATATCAATTTGTTTTTGATGATCAAGTATAGTAACCGTTGTATCAAAGGATGCTTTTGTGAGTGCAATCGACCATTTTCCGGTATTTCCTCCTGGTTCAAGAAGCTTTTTTATACCTCTTTTACTCATAATATCAACAAGCTTTTTAAATGCAGCATCTGAATAGAAATGGTCAAAACCGAACCAACTGTTTTTAGCTTTCTCTGGTAATTCTGATAGTATAGGGTATATAGTTTCTTTTTTTGAAAATGTGTGGTGAAGTCCAGATGGTTTCCCAGTTTTAAGTGCTTCATCAAGATAAAAAAGACCTTGATAGTTTACATCATTATTAAAGTCCATATTGACTTTTGTCATTTCATCATTAAGTAAAAAATATCCTATCTTTGTTATATGGTATGTTTCGCTATCTAATTTTAGAGCACCCATACTAAAACCTGATTCACATAAAACTTGTATTGCATATGGAGCAATATCTAATTTTTTAGATATCTTTTCAATATTGAGACCATTTTTATTATTTTGAAGTAATTCAAACACACCCCAGTCACGTAAAAGTCTTGCACATTGAAATATTATAGGGGCAAATGCAATTTTTTGAGCTTCCAAAAGTGCGTCTGCGGCACTCATTTTATTAGTATCAAACATTAGTCCTCTTTATACTTTTCTGTGTGTTCAGAAAAATCCTCTTTAATATTATGAAAATTTGTTTTAAACTCTTTTTTTGTACATCCAGTACTTAAAAACAAGATAATTACTGTTGTAAGAATATATTTCATATTATTTCTTTTGATTGGATTATAAGCAAAACTATACTAGAATAATTATTGTATTAACATAATAATACATACTGGGTGCTTCTAATATGCAAAAAATAGTGTATATAAAGATTAAAAATTCATGATAGAATTTTATGGTGATTCAATAGTGGATTCTGTAAATATGTCTCTACTTTTTAAGGAAGAATAAAAGTGGTAAAACTGTTAGTAAAAGAACTATATTCTTTGATTTATAAAGACGATAAAAAAGCTCTAATAAAGTTGTGCAATGAAAATCATCCTATTTTTAAAGCCCATTTTCCATCCCAACCAATTTTACCTGGATTTGTACATTTTGAGATAGTGGCAGATGTTTTTAGTATTAAGATTACAACAATTAAAAAAGCTAAGTTTACTAAGATAGTCCGACCAACACAAAGTTTAGAATACAAGAAAGATGGTAATAAGTTTAAAGTTTTTTGTGAAGACGAAGTAGTGGCAAGTTTTAGTTTATGAATTTTTGCATACTAATCCCTGTTTATAATTCTCCATATATTAGAGAAGTAATTATTGATGTGTTAAATTATGGATATAAAGTTATAGTAGTTGATGATGGTTCTGATGTAAAAATTAATCTCGATGATTTAGACATAGAACTTGTAACTCACGAGAGAAACATGGGTAAAGGTGAAGCTATTTTAAGTGGAGCATCTAAAGCTAAAAAACTTGGATATGATAGTTTTGTAACAATGGACGCTGACAAGCAACATATAAGTTCTCAGATACAAAAACTTGTTGATTCTTATCGTAGCGAAACTATCATAGTCGGCAATCGTAATTTTGATGGTGAGAATATTCCAAATAGTTCAAAATTTGGTAGAAAGTTTAGTAATTTTTGGGTGATGTTGGAAACATTTAAATCTCTAGGCGATACTCAAAGTGGCTTTAGAATGTATCCTGTTAGTATTTTGAATTTACCTCTAATAAATAAACGATTTGATTTTGAAGTAGAAATTTTAGTTTTACACTCATATCGTGGTGGATGTATTAAAGATGTAGAGGTAGAATGTTACTACCCACCACACGAAGAGAGAATTTCACATTTTAACAAACTTGATGATAATGTGCATATAACTTTGTTGCATATAAAATTACTTATGCAAAGGTATCTTTTGTTTAGGGGATGGCTGTGGAGGTAAAACAGCGGGGAAACGCTTTTGGGTATAAGGTACTTCTTTTAATATATAATGTTTTTGGTTATAAATTAGTTGCTTTTATACTAAACTTTGTTGCTCTTTACTATCTTTTTTTTACACCTTCAGTAAAAAAATCTATGCAAAGTTATTATGAACATCAAGGGCTTTGTCTTACAAACAAAGTATATTTTAACCATATTAAAACATTCGCTTTATCTATATTTGATAGATTTGTATCACGGATAAAACCTCAAGATCTGAGATTTTGCGTAGACAATGGCGATGTAATGCAACTACTTCGTGAAAATGGCGGAATTGTGTTACTCTCACATGTTGGAAGCTGGGCAAGTGCTGCTTATTGTTTAAAAGATGAACTTCCACCAATGAATATCGTTATGCGTGAGAACACTCAAGAAAATATCCATAAAATAGAAAAAAGTAATCAAAGAGATAATGAACAAAGTGTAAAAATAATTGACCTCAACCAAGCTACAATAGCCACAAATATCCAAATAGCAAATGCATTAATGGACAAAGAATTAGTAGCTCTGATGGCAGATAGAATTGTAAACAAAAATAAATCTGTTGAAGTAGAGTTTTTAAACACAAAAGTGGAGATAAATAAAAACCCTTTTGAGATTGCCTTAAGAGTTAAAAAACCTCTTGTGGCAATTTTTGTTACAAACCACTCTCTTAAAAAGTACAATATAACATTCAATCTGATTGAAGAGAATTCCATCCAAGAGATGGCTCAGGACTATACAAATATATTAGAGAAAACAATCAAAAAATATCCAAATCAATGGTATAATTTTTTTAATTTTTTTAAAGGGCACTACAATTGATAATAGACAATAACACAATAAGTTATAGGAATTTTATATACGATAGTAAGATAAAACTAAATGACACTCAAGAGTTTATTGAATTTATAAATGCTGGACATGAATTTTTAATAGAAAATATACGTAATGGTCGTCCTATTTACGGTGTGACTACTGGATATGGTGAAGCTGGGCAAAACTATGCAGCTTTTGAAGAGGCTGAAGAACTTCAGTACAATCTTTTTAGTTTTCATGGTTGTGGTGTTGGTGAATATTTGAGTGCTGATGTATCTCGTATCATGACAACTATAAGAATGATAAGTCTCTCCAAGGGTAAAAGTGGGATTAGCTATGATTTACTAAAGAGATTTGAGCTTCTATTAGAGAAAAAAATCTATCCTCTTATTCCATCTCAAGGCTCTGTGGGTGCTAGTGGGGACTTAACTCCGTTATCATACATAGCAGCAGTTATTGCAGGCGAAAGAGAAGTTATCTATAAAGATGAAATTTTACCTACATCTGAAGTTTATAAAAAGTTAGACATAAAACCTTACACTTTCAAACCTAAAGAGGCCCTAGCTATTATGAATGGTACAGCAGCTATGAGTGCCATAGCCATAGATGCTATAGAGAAGTTTGAAGTTTTACTTGATTCTTCTGAGAGTTTTGTAGCATCTATTTTTGAACTATTACTGTGTGATATTACTCCTTTGGAACCATTTGTTCATGATAGTAAACCATTTGATGGACAGAGAAAAGCAGCGTCAAATATACTAAAAAAATGTGAAAACTCATCTCTTACACATGAAGCTTTTAGCAGATATGAAAATTTTTATCTAGAAAAAGAGCAAAACATTCAAGATAGGTATTCTATACGCTGTTCACCACAAGTGTTAGGTGTAATACATGACAATTTAGAGATTGCTAAAAAGTGGATAGAGACAGAAATAAACGGTGTTAACGATAATCCACTTATAGACCATATTGGTAAAAGAATCTACACCTCTGGTAACTTCTACGGTGGCTATATTGCTCATGCTATGGATACTATGCGTATATGTGTTGGTAACTTAGCTGATTTACTAGATAAAGAATTTGGTCTTTTAGTTGATCATAAGTTTAACAAAGGTCTCGGTGAGTCTCTAAAACTAAATACAAAATCTACTCATCATGGCTTTAAAGCTATGCAGATAACATTGAGCTCATTAACAGCAGATGTAATCATGAATACAGTTCCAGCTTCACTACACTCTCGTCCAACAGAGTCTTTTAATCAAGATAAGGTAAGCATGGGAACAACGGCTGCACTTCACTTTTCCAAGCAGTTACCAGATTTAACAAATATGCTTAGCATCGCTCTTCTTGGAATGGCTCAGGGAGTTGACATAAGAGGCAAGAAAAATTGTTCAGAATTTTTGCAAAAAAACCATGAAACTATTAGAAGTGAAGTAGAAAAACTAACTAACGATAGAAGAATGGACGTAGATATTAAAGTCGTCAAAGAGATGCTAAAAAAAGGTTTATTTGCATGAAAAAAGTTCTCGTTACTGGTTCAACTGGCGCGATTGGTGAAGCTTGCTCCAGATACTTTCACGATAATGGATACTTTGTATACCTTCATTATCGCTCACAAGAAGCAAAGGCTAATGAACTAAGAGCCGAGCTTACAAACTCTAAAATACTACAATTTGACATTACAAAAAAAGATGAAGTTGTAAGTGCTTTAGAGGGGTTAGAGCTTGATGCTTTAGTTAATAATGCAGGTATAACTAAAGACAATCTCTTCTTTTGGATGAGTGATGATGAGTGGAGTGATGTCATAAACACCTCTGTAAATGGAACTTTTTATGTTACAAAAGCAGTACTTAAAAATATGATTGCAAATAAAAATGGATCCATTATAAATGTAGCTTCTATCTCTGGTCTTGTTGGAAATGCTGGTCAAACTAACTATTCAGCAGCAAAGGGTGCGATGATAGCTTTTACAAAAGCGCTATCAGCGGAAGTTGCAAGATATAAAATCAGAGTAAATGCTGTTGCCCCTGGACTGATTGAGTCAGAGATGACGAAAGAGTTAGACTTAAAAGAGATGAAAAAGGCGATTCCACTAAAGAGAATAGGAAAGCCTGAAGATGTGGCAGAGTGTATCTTTTTTCTAGCTGACAAAGCCAGCTATGTAACTGGTGAGACTTTAAACATCAGTGGTGGTATGGTTAGATGAATATAGCCATAGTCGGAGGAGGTCTCAGTGGACTTTTATGTGCTTTTCTTTTAGAAAAAAAAGGTTACTCTCCAACTATTTATGAAAGACTTCCAAAAGTTGGAGGAGTAATCGACTCATTTAAGAGCAAAAAGATTATGTTTGATGTTGGTTTTCACTATTCAGGTTCACTCGCATCTGGACAGTTTTTATATGAAGAGTTTAAAAAGTACAATCTTTTAGAGAAGTTTGAACTCTATGCTTATGATGGAGATTTTGACACTCTCTACTTTGATGAAGAGGAGTTCGGTATTCCAAACTCATCTTTAGATTTTAAACAAAAACTACAAATGTATTTTGAAGATGAACGTGAAGTTTTAGAGACTTTTTTTGACAAATGTTATGAAGCTTCTAAAATAACTCTAGAAGAAAAAGAGGATTATACAAATATTGATTCTCGTTCTTTAAAAAGTGTTATGCAATATATCAAAAATCCACTTTTACGTAAAATACTTCTACACTTTACAATCTTTTATGCGGAAGTTCAATACGAAGATGCTTCATTTGATATTTATGCAAAAATCATGATAAATATGCTCGATGGAACTAGAAAGATAAGAGGAAATGGAAGAGCAATTGTAGACGCGCTAAAAAGAGAGCTTCACAACACAACAATCAAAACAAGAGATGAAATCTCAGAGATACTCTATGATGATGAAGGAGCCAAAGCCCTTAGGTGCAATGAAGGTATAAAAAAGTACGATGCCATCATCTCAACTTTGCATCCAAGAACAACAACAGTACTTCTAAAGTCAGAGAATAAAAAACTAAAAAGATACGTTAAACATGTAAATGAACTTGAAGAATCACCAACATTTTTTTCTATCTTTTGCCTTGTAGACGCTGATATAAAATCAAATCTATACTTTTATGGTAATGACTGCATTTCTGTTTTACCATCTTCTAAATTAGATGAAAAGAGTGTTGTAACTATTATAGCAAGAAGTAGTTATGAGAAGTACGCAAATCTTGAAAAAGAAGAGTACATAAGACTTAAACAAGAAGAGTGCGAAGAACATATTTTAGCACTAAAAAAGCTCTATAATTTTGGCAATATTGAAATTATGGACTGTTCAACTCCAACTACAAAGCAACACTACTCTAATGGTTACATGGGTAGTGCTTATGGGATTTTATGTTCTGCTAAACAGAAAAGTCTCTCCATGGTTATGTCAAAAACAAGAGTAGAAAATTTGTACTTAGCTGGAGAGAGTGCATTGGCACCAGGTCTTTTGGGATGCTATTTAGGTGCACAAAAAGTAATGAATTATTTCGAGGAGTTAAGATGAGAAGAATTGTAATAACAGGCGTTGGACTTAATTCACCACTTGGAAATAGTTACGATGAACTATATGAAAGTTTGAGGGATGAGAAGTGTGGTATCGAGTACATTCCTGACTGGGAAGAGGTAGATCACTTAGGTACAAAAGTAGCTGGTATAGTAAAAGGTCTTGATTTTAAATCAATCCCTAGAAAATACCGTCGTTCTATGGACCGGGTGGCTCAACTTAGTGCGATCTCAACATCAGATGCTATAAAAGATTCTGCTTTGGAGCAAGATACTATAAGTTCTAAACGATGTGGAATAGCTTTTGGTTCGACAATGGGCGGAAATAAAACTCTTTTTGAGTATGTTCCTGAAGTTAAGCAGAGTATGAGTTTTCGTGGTCAAAATTCAATGGCATTTTTGAAGATTATGAGTCATACAGTAGCTGCAAACTTAGCTCAGATGTTTTCAATTAAGGGACGAAATATTCCAACTTGTTCAGCTTGTACATCATCAGCTCAAGCAATTGGTGCTGGTTATGAAAGTATCAAATATGGCATGAGTGATGTTATGATATGTGGTGGATCAGAGGGGCTTCACTACTTAGCTGCTGGTGTTTTTGATGTAATTGGAGCAGCATCAACAAAGCATAACGATGATCCAACAGTTGCGTCTCGTCCATTTGATGAGAGTCGTGATGGTTTGGTTTTAGGAGAAGGTAGTGGCGCGGTTGTTTTAGAGGAGCTTGAGCACGCACTATCTCGTGGGGCTAAAATTTATGGTGAAGTTATAGGTTATGCAACTTCATGTGATGGAGAACATATAACGACTCCATCGAAAGAGGGAATGATGCAGGTGATGGAAACATCTTTAGAAGATGCCTGCATTGAACCTCAAGATATAGAGTATATAAATGCTCACGCAACTGCAACGCAAATGGGAGATATAGCAGAATCAAATGCTACTTTTAACCTTTTTGGCTCTAAGACTCCGGTTAGCAGTACAAAAGGGCATATGGGCCATCTTCTTGGTGGATGTGGTGTTGTTGAAAGCATTATTTGCCTTATAGCCTTAAATAAATCTCTTTTGCCAAAAACTATGAATTTTAAAAAATTAGATAAAGAGTGTAAATCTATCAACGTTTTAGGTGAAAATATGCAAAAAGATATTACAATTACTATGAATAATAATTTTGCATTTGGTGGAATAAACACCTCACTTATATTTAAGAAGTATGAAGGATAATTTTTAATGACTCAAGAAGATGTGTATAATAAAATAATAGCTGTTTTAGTTGATGAATTTGAAGTGTCTGTGGATGATATCTCTATGGAAGCTAACTTATTTACAGACTTAGAACTTGATTCTCTTGATGCTATTGACTTGATGGTAACACTCGATAAAGAGTTAGATATTGAGATAAAAACAGAAGATATGAAAGATTTACGCACTATAAAAGATGTGTGTGACTTTGTATTAGATACATCGAATAATGAGTAATGCAATAGCACTACTCTTTGCTCCATCATTCATCATATCTCTACACTACTTAGAGTTTAAAGCAGTAGTTCAATTCTACCTTTTTTTATCCATTTTATTTTTTATATATACCTGTTATACAAAAAAAACATTAAAAAACTTGGTTGTACCTAGCATCTATGTTATAGCACTACTTTTTGCATACTTTAGTTCTAGTTTTGAGATGGTAAAATTTATACCTGTCCTCATTTCAGCAACATTTTTTGCTCTTTTTATTGATGCAACTATGTATAAAAAAGAGCTGATTCTAGGCTTTACAAAAAGATTTTATAAAAGAGAGCTAAGCAAAGAAGAGGTGTTATTTTTAAAAGATGGTGATGCTTACTGGGCTATTATTACACTTATTAACACACTCATTCAGCTCGCCTTAGTGTTTTATGGAAGTAATACTATATGGGCATTTTACAGCTCTATTGGTTGGTATGGATTCTTTTTTACATCTCTAGTTGTACAGATTGTTTACGGGAGACTTTATGCGATTAAGCTGTATTCTTAGTCTTTTTGCATTCATACTGTTTTTTGCTCTCATTGGGCTATTTGTAATTCCATCACTAATTATATATGGACTTTTATATCCATTTGTAAAATACCCACAAGATCAGTTTCAGTATCTCTCTGGCGTTATATATAAAGTATTTTTCACACTTCAACCGAGAATAGAGTTAGACATAAAATTGCTCAAAGTACTTCCTGCCAGTGCCATATACGTTTCAACACATCAATCAAATCTAGACTATCCAATTTTAGGGTATTTTATAAAAAAATATCTAATAATGACTACTATGAACTTTAAAAAGATTCCATTTATATCACAGATTGGACATCTTATTGGGATAAGACATTTAGATAACAATAATCTTGGTAAAATAAGTAGCACTTATATTGAGTTTGAGCATATGCTCAAGGAAAGTAGAAATGTTGTTTTTTTTGCCGAGGGAACACGCGGTTCTGGCAGAGAGCTTGGAAGATTTAAGAAAGGTGCTTTTAGGTTAGCTAAGAAGATGAATAAACCAATCATCCCTGTTATCATAGATGGTTCAGGAAATCAGCTCTCTAAGGGTAACTTCTGTTTTTCAAGCACCAAAAAAGCAAAAATAAAAATCCAGATGCTAGATGCAATTTACCCTGATAAGTTCTCAAACGAAAGCGACATGTTAAAATACACTTACAATATTATGAGTGAGACATGTCAAAAATAATTATACTAATTTTAACTTTTTTAATTGCTAGTGCAGATAGCTTTAATTTCACAGAATTAAGATATATCGATGCGTTAGATAAAAGCATAGAGCTAAGAGGTGAGATTAATTTTTTGGAAAATGGCTTATCAATCAACTATAAAGAAAGTAAAAAATCTCTCCATCTTAAAGAAGAAAAACTTACCTACATAGAAGATGGAAAATATATAACTCTTAATGAATCAAAAAAGCAAAAAATCATCCAATACTTTGAGATAATAATTCTGCTTCATAACTCAGATAAGAAACTGCTCAAAACTATGTTTGATATAAAAATAGATGGTGAAAAAACTCTGTTAAAAACAAAAGGAACTATGCGACACTTCGTCACACATATAGAGTTAGTTCAAAAAGAAAATAATCTCAAAAATATAAAACTATTTTTAAAAAATAGTGACTATATAATCATAAAAATAGATGATGAAATACGCTAACTACATAATACTAATCATACTTCTTATGGTTGCTTTTTTTGCAAAAGAGCATATAAGCATCTCTACAAACCTACTCTCACTATTTGCATCAGAAGAGTCTATTGAGAAGTTAAATATTGCCTCTAAACTTGGTTATTCAAAAGAGATGCTAGTCGCCGTAAAAGGCTTTGATAACTCTGCAAAGACGAAAGTTTATGAACTCTTGCAAAAATTAAAAACTATAGATGGAATTGTGAGTGTTCAATCAACTCTAACACCCTCAGAGGTACAACTGCAATACTATAAAAATAATTATCCTCTTTTAGCCTCATTTAATGATGAAATACAAAGCGAGGATAGTGTAAATAAAAAGCTTCAAAATTCGTACAATGCTCTACTTAGTGATATCTTTTATACTTCAATTGACAAGAATGACCCTCTAAAACTATTTAATTTGACTAACTCTAACAATTTAAATCTCTTACATAGAGGAGAGTTTTTAACGCTTGGAGAGTTTGGTTATCTTATTCGTGTCAGCACAAAAGTATCTGCATCTCAGATGAGTCAAGCAGAAGTTCTGTATGAAAAAATCCATTTCGTTTTAAATGACTACCAAGATACAATAGCTTTCGCCCCATTCTTCTATACAGTTGAGAACTCTACAAAAATCAAAAATGATGTTAAGTGGATAATTTTACTATCGAGTATAGTTTTGATTCTTATCTACTACATACTCATTAAAAACATCAGACTGCTTTCTCATACACTCTTAGCACTCTTCTCCTCAATGCTCTTTGCAGGACTTATAAGCACTCTAACATATTCAAACTTTAGTATTCTTTCTTTGGCATTTGGCATGAGTATAACGGCAGTTAGTATTGACTATCTCCTTCATTACTATTTTCATAACTTCTATCAAGATAATAAAATAATAGATAAAAATGTTCTTTATGGATTTTTAACTACTGCTGTAGCTTTTGGTATATTTTCTTTTATCCCAATTCCAATCATCTCGCAAATCAGTTTTTTTGCAGTTGCTTCACTATCCTTTGCTTATTTCCTCTTTACATTTGTATTTCCTAAACTACAAATTCTCTCGTATAAGCAAGACGTTGTTATAAAAAAGAGTTCAAAAAAACTCTCAGCATTTACATTTTTCTTTCTCTCTATTTTACTATTTAGTTTTAGTGCTTATAACTTAGAATTTAATAATAGCATCAGAAATTTAGACTACCAAAATACTAAACTTATAGAAACAGAAGAGTTCTTCAAATCATCAATAAAAACTAATTTAAAACCTATCATTATCCAAGCTTCAACAAAGGATGAACTTTTAAATAAATTGCATCTATTACATCAGAAGTTACCAAACAGCTTCTCATTTGCTTCATTTGTACAAGATATTCAGAGCTGTGAGATGAGAAAAAAAACACTAGAAAAATATGATTTCTCTGCACTTAACACCATGGTTAACAATGAGGCTTCTAAGATAGGTTATAAAGATGGTTATTTCAAAGAGGCATATACTTTTACTAAGAATTTAGCTGAGTGTAAAATACCTAACTTAGAGATATTTAAATCCTACAATCTACATGTATACAATGATGAAAACAGTTACTATACTATTGCTCTAGTAGATGATGTCTCAAAGGCAGCTACGTTTGACTTTGCCACCAGCATAGATGTAAAAGAGATGTTTACACAACAAGTAAAAAAAATGTATGATGACTTAGCCATCTACTCTACTCTTGTTTTAATAGCTATTTTTATACTTCTTATTTTAAGTGTCCGAACTAAGTTTTTATATGCACTTAACTATGTCATATTTCCATCAAGTTTCGTATTGGCTATCTTAAGTGTTTTTTACACGATAAACCTAATGCATCTTTTCTCACTAATAATTCTTTTAGCTATTGGTATTGATTACGGCATCTATATGAGCAACTCTCGTCAGCAAGCCAATACAGTATTGGCTATTAGATATTCTTTACTAAGTACATTCGCTGGCTTTGGTATTTTAATTTTTAGTTCAATTGTAGCCCTCGAGTCTATAGGTATGGTTATATCTTTAGGTGTTGTCTCTATTTTTATGTTGATTAGGAGTATGAGGTGATTTTAGAGTATATTCATAAAGACTCTTCAAGAGAGACTATAGATATAAATCTAAGTAAAGAGATTTCAGATGCATGGATAGATATAAATTCAACAAATAAGGTCGAATTTATAAAAGAGTTTTTACCTGCTTATAATAGTAAACAAAAAATAGTTTTATTTGACTCTAATCATAAGCAATTACTTAAGTTTAATCAAGATAATGATATCAATAAATTTAATAATATTACAGAAGTAAATTCTAAATGCCAGATTCTTTTTTTCACATCTGGTAGCAGTGGTTTCCCTGTTGGTGCTTTTAAAACAAAAGAAAATCTAGAGAGAGAAGTTCAAGTACTAAAAAGCTTACTAAAAGAATACAGTATAAAAAGAGTTGTTGTCACAGTGCCATTTATACATATATATGGTGTCTTAGCTGGTTTACTCCTCCCTATACATTTATATGGGGTAAAGCTAGTTATTAAAGATGATTTTTTACCTTATGAGTTATTGGAAGAAGCTTCATTTGATGATACCTTAGTTGTAACTACACCAGTTTTTATAAAAGCATTGTCAAAATTAAATACTAACAGTAAATTAACTTCTAATCTTTTCATATGTTCAACAGGTCCATTACATATTGATGATGTAACAGTGTTTGAAAATAAATTTGAAACCAACTTATTACAGTTGTTTGGTTCAACAGAAACAGGAGGAATTGCTTATAAATTTAGCAAAAGAATAAAATGGACATTATTAGATAATGTTCATATATCTATAAAAGATAATAAACTAAATGTTATCTCACCTTTCATATCACCATTTATATTTAATAAAAAAATATTGAGAGTAGAAAGTTCTTTTACTACTGAAGATATTGTTGAAATTGATGAAATTGATGAAGATAAGTTTACTTTAATTGGTCGAAGCAATAAAATCATAAAAATTGCTGGAAAGCGCATATCAGCTATACAAATTGAATCTATTATAGAAACCATACCTGATGTAAATAAAGCTATCGTAGAGTTAATATATAAAAAAGAGATGTTGAGAAGTGAACAAATTATAATTATTTTGGAAGCAACTTCAAAAGTTGACGTAAAGATTATAAAACAGGCAATTAGTAAATACTATGGTACTCTTACGATACCTTTTAGTGTTAAATATGTAGATAAGATAGACTATTCTGCAATGGGTAAAAAGATCATATTTTAGAATTGGCGCTTGATATTAATCTACCTTTGAAAAATGGTTTTACATCATTCTCAAATTGTCCTACCTTCCTTACATAGGTGCTTGGTGCTAGTTCTTTCTCTTGCTTTTTATCAATTGGGTCTATTTGTTGAGATATAAGTTCCCTGTAACTTTGTGCTTTTAGCCTCGCATCTGACGAAGGTACATCAGGAAATTTACCCAAAGATGATTTTCTTCTTTTTAATTTTGTTGGGCTAGTAAATCTAAACTCACATAGTTTCGTACCATCTGTTTTAATGAGTAATGATAAACCAATTGCCATCGGCTATGGTATAAGGCTTATCCTTGGGCTTTAGTTTGGAAAGTGTTAGAGCTTGCAATTTAGACATTTAAAATCCTTGCTTGGTACATTTAAGAGAGTGATAAAGAAGTGATTAATGTAATGTACTAAATTATGTACCATTAGTAGGTACATTGTATTGTAGTAGCTTAGACTAACTCAGATCAACAAATGCTTAAAAAGTCTTTATTTTATGGGTTAAATAGATTGTATTAGAGTGTGTGAGATTAAGAATATGGTGGAGCTGTGGAGAATCGAACTCCAGTCCGAAACCACGCTACTCCTAACGTCTACATGTTTAGAAAAGCCGTTAAAGTTTAATCTTGCTTCACACAACTTGCAAAGCTACACAAGACGAGCCTCGGGATTCGTTTTAAGCTGAGACAGACTTAAAATATATCTACATAAGGGTTATACTTCGAATCCTATTTATCTAGAGTCCATAGGTGAAGCAGCCCGTCCTCTAAGAGGGGGTAAAACTTAAGCTACTGCTAAAGCTGGGCGGTAATTTGTATTGTTTGCGTTTAAGCAAGTTTGAGCCGTGTAACGGAAATGCTCAGTCCGACATGCAATTAGAAGCTACTTGATCCCGTCGAAACCAGGTCAGCCCCATATATATTCATAATTATAGCAAAATTTATGTTTTCTAAATGTTTAAATCGCCAATTTCAAAAATTAATTTTGCTGAATCTATGTCTTAAATATTCAGGCTATTATAAACTTTAATTATTTATATACTACTATCCATATGTTATAATATTTTTTTATAAAAAAGGAAATGTAATGTCAAGCTCAAATGAAAGAAAAACGTATGTTACTCGTATAAAAAATCATTCTGTATCGGCATATAAAAAATATTTCTACATACTTCTTGGTATTATTGCATCTGTTGAATTATTAATCATGATAGCTTTGCAGTATGTCGACGTGGATTCAGAGTTACTAATAGCATTTTTGGACACTCTACTCTTAACAATACTTACTTTTCCTCTTATTATAATATTTGTGATTAATCCATTTTCAAAAGAGATGAATAAAGGTATTACAGAAGAATTAAATAAAAAAATAGATGAAGTACATAACCAAAACAAAATCATAATTGCTCAATCCCGCCAAGCGGCAATGGGAGATATGCTAGGTATGATTGCTCATCAGTGGAGACAGCCTCTTACTTCCATGGGGATGAGTATACAGAATATACAGATAGATAGTCAATTAGGAGAGAGTAATGCTGATGAATTATATACAACACTAGGAAATGTCCTTGAGCAAATACAAGATTTATCTAAAACTATTGATGAATTTAATAGCTTCATTAAACCAAGCGTAAAACTAAATACTTGTACACTCTCAGATATAACTAATGGTACTTTTGCAATTATTGAGAAGAGCTTGCAAAGCAACAATATTAAAATAAAAAAATCTTTAAAAAAAGATGTTGAAATTCAAACATATTGCAATGAAACAATCCAAGTATTAATCAATATAATCAATAATGCCAGAGATATAATCAATGAGAAAGAGATAAATGATGGAGTAATAGAAATTATCATGGATCATGATGAACAAAATTATTATTTAAAAATTTTGGATAATGCCGGTGGAATTCCTGATGATATTATCAATAAAATCTTTGAACCATACTATAGTACAAAAGAGGGAAAAAATGGAACTGGCTTGGGACTATACATGTCACATATGATAGTTAAAGAACAGCTTAAGGGTGAAATAATTGCAGAAAATATTGATAGAGGTGCTTGTTTTACTATTTCATGTCCACTAAAGATTGATTAAATTATATAGGAAATGGTGGCCAATCTCGGAATCGAACCAAGGACACACTGATTTTCAGTCAGTTGCTCTACCGACTGAGCTAATTGGCCATTATAAAAAGTTGAAGTCTTAAAAAGAGTGGTGGCCAATCTCGGAATCGAACCAAGGACACACTGATTTTCAGTCAGTTGCTCTACCGACTGAGCTAATTGGCCATCTTTTAAAGAGCGACATTATAGCCCCTGTGCGCTGAAAGCTAGCTTATGTTTAGTACGGCTTTTTTAAATTCATCGCCTCTTTGTGCGTATGAGTTAAATTCATCTAAGCTGGACGCCGCTGGAGAGAGTAGGGCAACTTCATTTTCTTTTAAATTTTTATCAATTTTAGAGATAGAATCTGCTAAATTAAGACATAACTCAAAATTTATTTTGTACTTTTTTGCCAGTTTTGTTAATTTCTCTTTATTTGAACCAATAGTATAGATATGAACATCTATATCCTGTAGATACTCAAATAGCTCATTCAAATCAACACCCTTATCATCTCCACCAAGTATAAGATGGATTGATGAGTTCTTATATCTTTTAAGAGCAGCTATGCTTGCATCTATATTAGTCGCTTTAGTGTCATTGACCCATAGACGGTCCCTTGCGTCCCTTAGTTCTTCTTGTCTATGTGGGTCAAGTACAAAAGAGTTGATTTTGTCATAATTTACTTTATCAAAAAGTATTTTATCAACTGCCATCGCTAATAGTGCATCTGCAAGGAAGGCACCTTTAAAGTTTACTTTGCTTGTATCTATACCAAAGTATTCAGCTAAAGAGTTCTCATCTTTATAGGTGATAAGGTGAGCTTCTGTTTTTACATCTTTATAAAGATCTGGGATGATGGCCACTTCTCCCTCTCGCATTGTTGCTAGAGGTTTTAGTTTTGTATCTATATATTCTTGCATACTTCCGTGCCAGCTAAGATGATCAGGACTTAATGGAAGAAGAACATATATGTTTGGAGTGGCAATATTTGTATAGTGCATAGTAAACGAGCTAGTCTCTAAAATCCACATCTTTGCATCTTGAGAAAGCTCGGCAAGTGGTGTACCGATATTTCCACCTGCCTCACTACCTTTTGACTCTAATAGATGCTGCATCATCTGAGTAGTAGTTGTCTTGCCATTTGTTCCGCTTATCCAGATTTTAAGAGGCAAAGTGTTTGCAAAATAGTCATATTCACTTATAAGATTGTTTGCTTTAACTATAAGTGGATTTGAGGGTTGGATTCCAGGTGATGGAATCTCAAGTTGTGAGTATTTTGCGTTAAACTCACTTGCTGGTTTAACCATAAAACCATTTTCATCACGAAAAGGTTTAGTGCATTTATCATCATAAAAAATAGCATTTTTAGCAACTTTGGCAATAGCCTTTGTAGTCTTGGCATAACCAAATAGAGATATCTTTTGCATCTAGCGAATCTTAAGAGTCATTAGAGCGATAAGGTTTGAAAGAATAGAAACTATCCAAAACCTAACGATAATCTTATTTTCAGCCCATTTTTTCATCTCAAAGTGATGATGAATAGGGGCCATTAAAAAGACTCTTTTTTTGCGAAACTTATAACTACCGACTTGAAGGATTACAGATATAGTTTCTATAACAAAGATAGAACCAATTAGAAGAAGTAATATCTCACTCTTAGAGATAATAGCGAGATAACCAAGAAATGCACCAACAGTCAAAGAACCGCTATCGCCCATAAAAACCTCGGCAGGATGGCAGTTGAACCACAAGAAACCAGTTAAAGCACCCATAAGAGCCGCGGCAACTATAGCAACTTCTCCCACGTTAAAGTTTGGCATCAAAAGGTAAGTACTTATAGTTACATTACCTGTAATATATATGATAATACTAAAAGATGCTAAGGCCACAAGTGATGGAACAGTTGCAAGTCCGTCAAGTCCATCTGTTAGGTTTACTGCATTTGATGTTGAAATGATTACTAAACACCAAAGTATAATAGAGAAGAATCCCATTTCAATTATAGGTGTTTTTATAAAAGGAACATAGAGGTCAGTGTTAAAGTCTGCAAAAAAACATAAAAAACTTGTAATAATTAATGAAGCTACTATCTGCATAACAAGTTTGGTTCTAGCCTTTAGACCTGCCAGATTTTCACTCTTTTTTATCTTTGCATAGTCATCTTGAAAACCTATAAGAGCAAAAAGAACAAGTGTTAAAATTGCTCCAACGGCAAACATATTTGAGAATTTAATAGTTAATAAAGAAGCTAATATAGTAGCACCTATAAAAACGATACCACCCATAGTAGGAGTTTTTGCTTTTGATTTGTGGTTTTCAGGTGCCCATTCATTAATCGGTTGCACACTAGAAGTTCTCTGTGCCCATCGTATGAATTTTGGCATCATATATAATGTAAAAAAAAGAGCTAAGAAAAAAGATATACCAGCCCTAATAGTAATGTATCCAAGTATGTTGATATTTAGTAAATCGTAAAGCTCATATAGCAAATTAATTGATCCCTTAATGGTTTAAAAATGACATTATAGTATAATTGCATAAAACTTTATATAAGGGAGCAAATTTGTCAAAAAAAGCTGTTCTAGTTATTACAGATGGTATAGGCTTTAGTTCCAAAACTGAACATAATGCATTTTATAATGCAACTAAACCAAACTATGATAAGTTATTTGAAGAAACTCCACACTCTCTTATCGAGACTTCAGGATTAAGTGTTGGACTGCCTGAGGGTCAGATGGGAAATTCTGAAGTCGGACATATGAGCATAGGAAGTGGTAGAGTTTTGTATCAAGATTTGGTGAAAATCTCACTAGCACTCTCTGAAAATACCTTAGAAGAAAATGAGGTACTGCAAAATCTTTTTAAAACTTCCAACAGACTTCATCTAATCGGTCTTATGAGTGATGGAGGTGTTCACTCCCATATAGACCACTTTATAGGAGTAGCCAAGATTGCGGCAAAAAATGGTAAAAAAGTATTTTTACATTTAATTACTGATGGTAGAGATGTGTCTCCAACTTCTGCCCAGAAATACCTTAAAACAGTTCAAAGTCATTTGAATGAAAATATTCAAATAGCAACTATGGCAGGACGTTTTTATGCAATGGATAGAGATAACCGTTGGCCAAGAGTCCAAAGAGCTTATGAAGCAATAGTAGAAGCAAAACCAAAAACAGACTTTGAACCGGCTGGCTACATTGGATCATCTTATGCGCTTGGTGAAACTGATGAGTTTATAGAACCAACTGCTTTTGAGGGATATGATGGTGTAAAAGATGGTGACAGTATATTAACTATAAATTTTAGAAGTGATAGGATGAGAGAACTAGTTACTGCATTAGCTAGTGATGATTTTCATGAGTTCTCAAGAAGCTATAAAATAGTAAGTCTTGCAACGATGACAGAGTATGATAGATCTTTTGCTTATCCGGTTATGTTTTTAAAAGAAGCACCTAAAAATACCTTGGCAGAAGTAATCTCTTCTAAAGGATTAAGACAACTACATACTGCTGAGACTGAAAAATATGCTCATGTTACATTCTTTTTAAATGGTGGTATAGATGAGCCTTACGAGAATGAGACAAGAGTTCTTATACCTTCTCCGGATGTAAAGACATATGATATGAAACCGGAGATGAGTGCAGATGAAGTTGGTGAGACTGTATTAAAAGCTATGGATGAAGAGTATGACTTTGTAGTTGTAAACTTTGCAAATGGTGATATGGTTGGACATACCGGAGATGAAGAAGCTGCAAAAATTGCGGTTACTACGGTAGATACACAACTTGGAAAAATCATAGAAAAAGCAAAAGAGAATGACTATGCTGTTGTTATTACCTCTGATCATGGAAATTGTGAAGAGATGAAAGATGAAGATGGAAACACTCTAACAAATCATACAACTGGTAAAGTTTGGTGTTTTATTATAGCTGATGGTATTACAAAAGTTGAATCAGGTGGACTAAACAATATAGCTCCAACTGTTTTAAAACTCATGGACATAGAAATTCCATCTGAGATGGATCACTCACTTATATAAGTATAGATTGAAAAAAAAGCAACTAGTTGCGTGGGTTTCCTGCCGAAGGAAACTAAGTGTTAGCGTAGATGACGGAATTACTTCCGACATCGTAATGAGTTTTATGAAATAAAAGGAATATAGATGGTATTTAGTGGAAAAAATGTTTTAGTTACAGGTTCAAGTCGCGGTATTGGTGCAGAGATTGCAAAAACATTAGCATCGTTTGGTTTAAAAGTTTGGATTAACTACAGAAGTGGTGCAACAGAAGCAGATGCTATCAAAGAGCAAATAGAAGCTGATGGTGGTAATGCCGCTGTTATTGGTTTTGATGTTAGTGATGAAACTGCTTTCGTAGATGCTATAAAAACTATTGTTGATAGTGACGGTGAACTTTCATACCTAGTTAACAATGCAGGTATTACAAATGACAAACTAGCACTGAGAATGAAGACAGAAGATTTTATGAGTGTAATCAATGCTAACCTGACTTCTTGTTTCATCGGATGTCGTGAGTCTATGAAGGTAATGAGAAAGAAAAAGTTTGGTTCAGTAGTTAATATAGCTTCTATTGTTGGTGAGACTGGAAATGCAGGGCAGACAAACTACGCAGCATCTAAGGGTGGAGTTATCGCCATGAGTAAAAGTTTTGCCATAGAAGCTGCTACAAGTGGTATTCGTTTCAACACAATCACTCCTGGTTTTATCGCAACTGAGATGACAGATGCACTTAGTGATGAGGTCAAAGAGAGTTTTACATCTAAAATCCCAATGAAACGTTTTGGGAATGCTAGCGAAGTTGCCCAAGCTACAGCGTTCTTACTTTCGGACCACTCAAGTTATATTACAGGTGAGACATTAAAAGTTAATGGTGGGATGAATATGGCATAATAGTTTATTTAAGCTATATATGTTATAATTTCGCGATTTTATACTAAAAACATAGGAGCTATAATGGCACTTTTAGAAGATATTAAAGAAGTAGTAGTTGAGCAATTAAGCGTTAACCCGGATGAAGTTAAAGAGGATGCAAAATTTGTTGAAGATTTAGGTGCTGATAGCCTTGATGTAGTTGAACTAGTAATGGCTCTTGAAGAAAAATTTGATATTGAAATCCCTGATGATGAAGCAGAGAAAATTCAAACTGTTGCAGATGTAGTTGCATACATCGAAAGTAAATAATTCACACTAAAGTGTTTTTTGAGCTCAGCAAATAGTCTCTAATAGGCTTTGCTGGGTTTTGTAAAATATTTTATAATTTTATCATGGAGATTTTTAAATGAGAAGAATAGTAGTAACTGGTATGGGCATGATAAATGCGGTTGGTAATGACAAAGAGAGTTCTTTTAAAGCAATATGTGATGGCAAGTGCGGAATAGACACAATTACTCTATTTGATCCTGAGAATTATAGTGCAAAAATTGCCGGTGAGGTAAAAGATTTTGATCCAGCTACTGTAATGGCTCCAAAAGAAGTTAAAAAAGCTGACAGATTTATTCACCTAGGGCTAAAAGCCGCTCAAGAAGCAATGGCAGATGCCAATCTTCCTGAAGATACAGATATGGAAAGATTCGGAATTAGTGCTGGGTCTGGTATTGGTGGACTTCCGTCAATTGAGAAAAACTCTATTATTATAGAGACTCGCGGACCTCGTAGAATTTCTCCATTCTTTATTCCAGGAGCATTAGTAAATATGCTTGGTGGTTTTGTTTCAATCGAACACGGAACAAAGGGCCCAAATCTTTCAAGTGTAACTGCATGTGCTGCAGGTACGCATGCAATCAGTGAAGCATGTAAAACTATAATGTGTAATGGTGCAGAACAAATGTTGGTTGTTTCTGCAGAGTGTGCAATAACTGGTGCTGGTGTTGGTGGATTTGCTGCAATGAAAGCATTATCAACTAACAATGAAAATCCAAAAGGTGCTTCTCGTCCATTTGATGCAGACCGTGATGGTTTTGTTATGGGTGAAGGTGCAGCAGCTTTAGTTCTTGAAGAATACGAAATTGCAATAGCTCGTGGTGCTAACATATATGGTGAAATCATTGGTTTCGGTGAGAGTGGAGATGCAAATCATATTACTACTCCAAGTCTTGATGGTCCTGCTCGGGCTATGAAAGCTGCATATAAAATGGCAGGTGAGCCTAAGCTTGATTATGTAAATGCACATGGAACAAGTACCCCTATTAATGATAAAAATGAGACTGCTGCTGTTAAAGATTTACTTGGTGGAAAAGAAAACTGTCCACCAATGAGTTCAATAAAAGGTCAAATTGGTCACTGCCTTGGTGCTGCTGGTGGTATTGAAGCTGTTACATGTTTAATGGCAATGAGAGATGGAATTATTCCTCCAACAATCAACTATAATACACCTGATGAAAATTGTGATTTAGATTACGTTCCAAATGCTTCTAGAAAAGCTGAACTAAATGTAGTAATGAGTAACTCATTTGGTTTCGGTGGGACTAATGGTGTTCTAATTTTTAAAAAAATCTAACGAAGGATTTAATTTGGCAACATACTTAGACTTTGAATACAAAATTAAATTTATTCAAGAAGATATTATATCTGCACGCGTTCGTCATAATGAAGGCGAAGTAGAAAAACTTCAAGCTAATCTAGACAAAGAAGTATCAAAAATATTTAGTAATCTATCTCCATTTCAGCAACTTCAGCTTGCTCGTCATATTGATAGACCATATGCTCTAGACTATATCAACTTAATCATGCGTGATAAGTATGAAATTCATGGAGATAGACACTTCCGTGATGACCATGCCATTGTATGTTACTTAGGTTACATTGGCGAAGAAAAAGTTATGGTTATTGGTGAGCAAAAAGGTCGCGGTACTAAAAATAAAATCAGAAGAAACTTCGGAATGCCGCATCCAGAGGGATATAGAAAAGCTCTTCGTGCTGCTAAAATGGCAGAAAAATTTAATATTCCTCTTCTAATGCTTATAGACACGCCGGGTGCATATCCAGGTCTTGGAGCAGAAGAGAGAAATCAGAGTGAAGCAATCGCTAGAAATCTTCTAGAACTATCTCAGCTTGATACTCAAACAATCTCTATAGTTATTGGTGAAGGTGGAAGTGGTGGAGCACTTGCAATCGGTGTTGCTGATAAATTTGCTATGATGCGTTACTCGGTTTTTAGTGTAATTTCACCTGAAGGTTGTTCAGCAATTTTATGGAATGATCCTAAAAAGGCTGAAGCTGCGACAAATGCTATGAAAATTACAAGTGGGGACCTAAAAGAGTTAAATCTAATTGATGATATTATTGATGAGCCTCTTATTGGTGCACACAGAGAGAAAGAAATAGCAGCTGCTGCAATAGCTGATTACTTCTTAGAAAGCTTGACATCTCTTAGAGAGATGAGTAAAGAAGAACGTATGGAAGCTAGATACAATAAACTAACAGGTGTTGGTGCTTACGCAGAATAAGACAATAGTACTTATTTAGAGTTATTCGTCTTTTTCTTCTTCTTGACTCTCTATCAGAGGGTCAAACTTTGGTCTCTTAAATCTTTTTGCTTCTTTTGAAAACTTTATAAGATCTTCTACATTATTTATATTTTCATCTATGTTTTCTAGAGATAATTTGAAAAGTCCATATGTTGTCATAACATCGCTCATAGCTCTGTGATGAGAAGCATCTGGATTTAGTTTAAATGTATCATTTAGGTAAGACAGAGCATATCTATATGATTTTAACGTTCTCTCAGCTAGCCCAAGAGAGCACAAACTCCTGTTTAAGAGAGGTTCTAGCCCAATTTTCTGCATTGATTGTGAAATGAATTTGTAATCAAACTTAACATCATGTGCAATGAATACAGCATCTCCCAAAAAGAGTTTAAATTTGTATAGGACCTCCTTAAGAGTTGGAGCATCGTAAGTGTCTTTTACACTTATTCCTGTTATGGCTGTAATGTGCTCATTGATTTCATTACACTTCACAAGAGATTCAAAACTATCTATAACTTTGTTATTTTTGATTTTCAAACCTGCTATTTCTATGATTTGATGCTTGTCTATTTTTGAGCCATTCGTTTCAATATCAACTATACAAAACTCTGCTTCATTCATAGGTATAAACTTTGTAGAAAAGTAGTAATAACCTTTATCCTTTATGATATCGAGACCTTGTGATCTCCAAAGTTCAAGTGAAAAATCTATGCTTTCATCTATTTGGGCTTTGAGTTTATCAAGTGGTAGACCTTTTGTTGATAGTTTAGAGATACTTTTTGCATCAAGAGGGAAGTAGTTAGCGAGCATTCTTAATAAAATCCTTAACTTTCTGAGAACTTTTTACACCATAAGACTCTTCAACACCACTACTTACATCCACACCATAAAATCCATACTCTTTTAGTGATGAAACATTATTTGCGTCTAGACCACCAGCAAGGATTATTTTAGAGCAGTCTATATCTTTAAACCACTCTATATTTAATCTTTTTCCAGCTCCCCCATATGCATCACAATATGCGTCTACGAGTCTATACTCATCTGAGTATTTTAAAATATCTTTAGCTTCTTTTGCTCTTATAACTTTAATGTATGGTACGAAAAGCTGTTCATATACTGAATCTGGTGCTTCAAAATGTATTTGTGCAAGAGTACATCCTGACTCTTGAATATATGAGTTGATTATTTGTGCATCTACATTTACAAATAGACCAACTTTTTCTACAAAAGGAGGAAGTTTTGAAATAATATGTTTAGCATCTAGGGGAGTTATGTAACGTGGAGATTTTTCATAAAATACAAAGCCTAATGCATCTGCACCGGCATTTATTGCGTCCATTGCATCTTCGTAAGAAGTTATTCCACATATCTTTGTTCTCATAATTGTGACTATACCTTTAGAGATGCAATAGCTTCTTCTTTTGAAGCATGTTTAAATACATAGCTTCCTGCAACAACAACATCAACGCCTACATCTTTAAGACTTTGTATGTTTTTATCATTAACTCCACCATCAACTTCGATAAGACATTTTGGATTGATTCTATTTCTCATCTCATTTAGCTTTGCGGCTTTTGGTATTACGCTATCTATAAAGCTCTGTCCGCCAAAACCAGGATTTACACTCATAAGAAGCACCATATCTAAGTCTTGAAGTAGGTATTCTATTGACTCTGGAGGAGTATGAGGATTTAAAACAATGGCAGGTTTTATACCAAAAGAGCGAATCTTTTGAATAAGTCTATGTGGATGTTTTTCCTCTTCAATATGAAAAGATATATATTCAGGTTTTAGTGGTGCAAAAAGTTCAACGAAAAAAGTATTGTTTTGTACCATTAGGTGAATATCTAAAGGTTTAGTAGCACATGCAGCAATAGCTGAAACCACAACAGGCCCAATTGTAAGGTTTGGAACAAAATGACCGTCCATAACATCTACGTGAACTAAATCACAACCTGCATCACAAATAGCTTCAACATCTCTTTGAAGATTACCAAAATCAGCACTTAACACACTTGGAGCTACTTGCACAATATCACCTCTAAAATTTAATTAATGAAATTGTATCAAAGTAGACTTTTATCTAGTTAAGAAAAATAAAAACTTATCATCATTAAAAGATAAGTCTACTTGAACGCCTTTTCTATTTTCTATTACTTCAAGAAGACTGTCTACATCATGATAGGTTCTTGGAAGAGTGATATTTACGCTAATTCCTTCATCTGAAAGAAGTGTTTTTATCTTACCGCCCACTATATTTACGAGTTCTGCAAGAGTATCAAGAATCATTTCCATATCTTCAGTTTTTTCACCGATAAGAAGTTCACAAGCTTTTTTGGCAATCTCTTTTGGAAAAACTAAGATTACCATTCCATCTATATTTCCATAATAACCTATAGAGCTTGCGATTCTATCTGTTTTATCAGTTATTTCGATATTTTGAACTTGAGCAGACTGTTTTACTGCTTTTGAGTTTGTCATCATCTCTATAGTTGCTACAGTAGCATCTATAAATCTTGGGAGTTCTGTAACTATTTTTTTATTAAGCATTCTTTTGCTTTTAACGTTAGCTGCACTACTTGCACCTAACTCATCTAAAAGCTCTTTGTTTTGGAGTATATCATCCATTTGCTCATAAAATAAAATACCTGAGTCTTCAAGGTTTTCTTTGAAAATTTCTGGAGTTTTCTCAAAAGTCATTCCAACAAAACAGATAGTTGCATTGTACTCTGCTGCTGAACTTGCAAGTCTTGAGAAAAAATTTAGAGCATGAATATTCATACTGATAACTTTATAAGCATCAAAAATAAATAGTCTAAAACCGACATTTAGAGAGTTGTTATGATATTCAATGTTAAACTTGTTTCCTATTTCAGCATCTAAAAAAGATGAAATAGAGTAAATAATTGCATTTCCAGTTACTCGAGTAGCAATTTTTTGTCCCATCTGACCTAGAAATGTAGAGTCTATTATATAGTCATAAGCTTCTTTTTTTGAAGCTTTTTGTTTAAACTCTTCTTGTGTCATAGCGACAACAGGATTATGTCCATTATCATGCAGTTCTATGGCCATAGCAGTACGCTGAGATTTGTCTTCGCTATAGAGTAGAACATTTTTGTTTTGATTTTTAAAGCTTGATGAAAAAAGGTATGCTATTTCTATAGTTTTAAAAAGTGAAAAGTGCATATCATCTTTGTAAAATACTTTTATAGCATTAAATTTTTTATCATCATAATCACAAAAACCGACAGTCGCGTGATTACTTTGACGAACTTTTATAAAAAGTTTTATAAAGGTATCAAGACCATTTTTATTAAAGAATATTACTCTCTTAAGAGAGACCAATATCATATCTACTTTAAGTGCAGAAGTTGCAGCCAAATCATCCATGCTTAAAAATGAACTACTGCTATTTCCATCTAAAAAACCTTGAGGTGAGAAAACACCTATACCATTTTTAACTACCGGTCTCATGCAATTTCCATTAGTGTTGAGAACTCTTCATAGATATCACCAACATACTCTACTTGAAAGTCTATAAAGTCATTTAGACCAGCTTTTATAAACATAGGTTGAGAGAGTTCATAAAAAAGTAGTAGATGCATCCATTTTCCAAGTAGGTTTATTGTTTCATCTTCAGATGGTTTTAACCCAGAAGAAGCTTGAATAATTTGGGCAATTTCTGGTGGCATATCCCATTTAACTGAGATTTGTTCACAAATATCAAAAATACCGACTCCGCAAAGACGAGTTAGTATAGTGTTGTAATCAAGATTTTTAGCACTTCTCAAAAGATTTACATCATCTATTTTTTCGTTAAATAGTGCTTCTGATACGATGACACTAGCAGGAAGAAGAGCAATTGAACTAGAAATATTTTTATCATCTATAGATAGATGCTCTAAAATTTGTTCCCACCCTTTTGATAACTTAGCCTGTAACTCATGGAATGATCTAGAGTTTAAACTAAATAGAACCCACTTACCAGGACTAAGTAGAGTTGTCATATAGTTATAAACTGTTTGCTGTGAACCTGATACACCTAATATCCCAAAAATCTGAGATACATCACTTACTTCATTTGCAAAACCATAGATAGGTTTATTAACTAGCTCTTTTAGGTATGCCGCAAGAGCCAAATCAGTCTGTGCAACTTTCGAAGCTTTGATAAGTTCACCTGCATTAAGAAGTGCTAACGTTTCTTTTAGCGCTTGAGGTGCAGGTGGAATTTTGTTAATATATTCATCAATTTTATCTTTTGTTATCATCCACGCTTCATTTATTGTTGATTTGTGCATATTCTAGCTGTATAATTATAAAACAAATATTAAAATTATTTAATAAATTATTTATAGCCCATCATAATTTATAACTCACAAACTATTCGTTATAAACGAAGTGATATAATTATCTATTATAATAAGGTTGTTATTATATAAAATCTGATATATTAAAGAATCAATAAATTTGGAGATTTACATATGAAAAAAACACTATTGGTGATGGCTGTACAATTGTTATTTATAACAAGTATTGCATCAGCTGGACAAATGACAGAAATGAATAAACATGCCTTTATGTCCGTAAAAATAAAAGCTAATAAGGGTGATGCAAATAGTCAGTTTGCATTGGGTGGAATGTATTATCAAGGCATTGTTACTTCAAAAAACTATTCAATGGCCGCAACCATGTATAAAAAAGCAGCTGATCAAGGACATCAAAAAGCTATTTTCAACCTTGCAAGTATGTATTATAAAGGTGAAGGCGTTGAAAAAGATTCAGACAAAGCAATCTCTTTATTTACCAAAGCAGCTAATCATGGAGATAATAAATCTGCTATGCACTTAGCAGATATCTTCTATACAGGGCATGGAGTTAAAAAAGATTATACAAAAGCGTTTAAATGGTATAAACAAGCTGCTAATGCTGGATTCCCTTTAGCACAGCATAAGGTTGGTCTTATGTATAAACGAGGAAGGGGTACGGTAAAGGATATACAACAAGCAAAATCTTATTTAAATAAATCTGCTATGCAAAGTTGTTCTGAAGCTCAATATACCCTCGGTAAAATGTACCTTGAGGGAGATGGTATAGCTGTTAACAAGGAAGAAGCAGAATCTCTAATTAAAGAAGCTTACCTTAATGGAAAATATGAAGCTAAAATTATTTTAGATAAGGAACATTGGAGTGTAGAGCCAAAAGGCGAAACATTACCAGAGGAGTAGAGAATGAAAAAATACTTATTTCTTATACTATCTATAACTTATATTGCATCAGCATCGCAACTTTTTGATAGGTGTGCTGTTTGTCATGGTGATAAAGGAGAAAAACACTCTAAAGGTTTAACCAAAAGTATTGCTGGAATGAAAGCAGATGATGTTGTTAAAATATTAAGAGAATATAAAGCGGCTAAAAGAAATACTTATGGTCTTGGGAAGATGATGCAGGGACAAGCAGGTAGATTATCAGAAGATGATATTAAAGAGGTAGCTATTTATATAGAGTCTTTACCTCCTCATGCTGAACCAATTGTTGATAAAGCTGATACAAATAAAAAAATCACTGCTCAAGATATATTTAAAAAATGTGCTATATGTCACGGAGAAAAAGGTCAAAAAAAATCCTTAGGGGTAAGTAAAAAAATTGCCGGCATGAACGCTAAAGATATTGTTAAAATATTAAAAGAGTATAAAGCTGGAACAAGAAATACATATAACTATGGTTTAATGATGAAAGGGCAAGCTACCAAAATTTCTGAGGAACAGATGAATTCTGTAGCTATCTACATAGAATCTCTAGCCCCAGTAAAGTCAGATGATGAGAAGCAAAAAGAAGTCAAGAAAATCACCAAAGAAGAAGTTGAGTATAATAAATTTCTTGAAGAGTACTTTAAAAATAGCAAAAATCCAAATGAGACTTTTGAAGAAGCAAAAAAAAGATATGAAGATCATAAGCAAACAATAAAGGATAAAAATGAATAAAATTTCAATAGCAATCAGTGTCGTAGTACTACTTATGTATGGATGTAGTGATAAACCAAAAGAGCAAGAAAACACGCTTTCAACAGAAAAAGAACAAAGTTCTAATAAGCAAGTAGCTGAGAATGCACCTCAAAATATTTATGGTGCATCATCTGTAGAGAAAGAGGTTGTTAAAACACCTACAGAAGATGATATGAAGCTTAATGTTCACAATGCAGATGTCATTGAGACAATGAACAGTGGTGGATATACCTATGCAAAAGTAAATGAAGCTGGCAATATTTACTGGATAGCCGGTCCACAAACAGATGTAGTAGTAGTAGGAAGTCCTATCTCTTTTATTGAACAAATGGTTATGACGGATTTCAACAGTAAATCTTTAAATAGAAAATTTGATAAAATTGTTTTTGTTAGTACTATTGTATCATCAAACAAACCTACTCAAAACTCTGCTCACAAAAATTTTAAACACGAGAAAGAGGTTGTTGTAGAAGCAGTTTCCAAACCTGTTAATATTTCAAAAAATGCCGATGGCTATAATGTTGAAGAGTTATATGCAAAAAAGGTAGACCTTAATTCTAAAAGTATAAAGTTAAATGCTACTGTAGTTAAGGTTTCAAAAAATATTATGGGTAAAGATTGGATTCATTTACAAGATGGTTCAGGTGTAGCTGGAACTAATGACATCATAGCAACATCTAAAAACTCAACTGTAAAAGTTGGAGATATTATTACTGCTTCAGGAATAATAAAAACAGATGTTGATCTTGGATATGGTTATAAATTTTCCGTAATGATTGAAGAAGCAAAATTCACTTCGCTTTAAAAACTTATATGAGCATCTTCAAATAGATGCTCAATAATTTATCATAGTTTACTTACTTGGAAAATCTTTAAACATTAATTTAATCACTTTGTTTAAATAAGCATTCTTCTCTTCTTGTGAATATCTACCAGATAATTCATCTTTAGCTATACTTTGCCAAACAACCTCTTTTTGTTTAACATCAAAAACTTCTATAATAAGTTTTCCATCTTCATATTCATAAGTTTGAGTAGTAACTCTTACATCTGGAGTATAATAATTATCCCTCCTGTTGCGACGAGGTTCTAAAGGATTATATAAATATCCATTATTAAATCTAGTTGGCTGAATCCCTATTGTCTCATAATTTGTTTCTATTTGAGTCTTTTTCTTAATATCCAGATGTACTAAAAAATAAAAATCTGCTTTACTTTTGTCTACTCTTTTATACCCTTTTTCTTCAATGTATCTCTCTAGAACTTTACTTACTCTACTTCTTGCAAAGTCTTTGTTATCATTCTTTCTAACATACACAACCGAAAAAGTAGAAAGTGCTTTAAAGTTATATTTAGAATCATAATCAACACTAACCTGCAGGGAAGAACATCCCCCTATTAAAATAGCCACAATTACCAACAACAAACTTCTCATGAATATTATCCTTTAAATAAAATTTTATTTTATTGGTTTTATTTTCATTAATTTATTACGATTAAATGATGCCCAAGTGATTAATACAGCTACTACAGCTATAGCATAGTAAATCCATACAGGAACAGGAACAGGATCACCGGCCGCATATGAGTGTAAACCTGACAAATAGTAATTAACACCAAAGTATGTCATTATTATTGAAGAGTATGCTACTACGGATATTGCATTAAAAGTAAAGTTAGACTTTAAAGCAGGTACGAAGCGCATATGAATAACAAACACGTAAACTAAAATACTAATAAGTGCCCATGTTTCTTTAGGATCCCAACCCCAGTAGCGTCCCCAAGATTCATTTGCCCATACTCCACCAAGAAAATTTCCGATAGTCAGCAGTGATAGACCAACTATCATTGACATCTCACTAATACGAGTTGATTCAAGAATATTAACACTGACTTGCTCACGCTTTGTTTCATTGTTAAGCATAATATAAAAAATAAGCGTCACAAAACCAAGCAGTGCACTTAAACCAAGGAAGCCATAACTAGCTGTAATAACAGATACATGTATAGTTAACCAGTAAGACTTAAGTACAGGTACCATTGTTGTTATTTGTGGATTTAACCAGCTTAGATGTGCTACAAACAGTGTTATACCAGAGAATATTCCGGTGGTTGCAATAGCTAACTCGGATGAACGTGCGAAGAGTATACCGGCAAGAATAATACTCCAAGAGATATATAACATTGCCTCATAGCCATTACTCCATGGCGCATGACCTGAAATATACCATCTAAGTCCCAAACTAAACGTATGAGCTATAAACCCAACAACAAGTATGGCTAGAATAATTTTAGTAACTATTTTCAAATTAATATTAGGTTTTGCTAAACGTATAAAAATCAATACTAGTAAAATGAACCCAGAGATTAAATAGATTGGATACAATTTATCAAATATTCTTAATTCATTGTAAAGAAGCTCTGCCTTAACTAATGTATCATCCGGAATTACATCAGAGGCATATTTCTTTTGGTATGATTTAATAGCATCAATTGCACTATTAGCCTCTTCCCATTTACCTTGAGATATACCTTTTGACAATCCTATAGAGTTCTTTTTCAGTAGTGCTAGAACCTCATGTGAAGCTTTTTGAGAAAAAGTTTTTAGTGCTTCTTCTGGATAGTACCATTTATTATTAGCATCACCTTCGAGTGGAAATACTTTCATGAAACGACCGCTATAAATTATATAAGCAACATTAACTCTCTCGTCTACATTAATAAGTTCTTTATCATATGTACCACGTTCTGCAGGACGTTTACGAAGAGACTCTTCAGCTAATGCCCCTAGTTTGTATTGACCAAATTTATCAAAAGCCATAGAAAAAGAAAATCTTTTTTTATCTTCACTCATTCCAAGTATCTTTTTAATCTTTGGATGATTGACTTTTATCATATCAATTTTCTTCCATGCATCAGGGTTAGAAGCCATTCCTAAAATAACTTGATTATGATTAAGTCCGAAGATACTATCTTGTGCTGATATTTTATTAAGAAGTTCTGTAGCGAGTGTGTCCAGTGGTTTAATTCTGCCATCTTGGGATTGAACAAGCATTGTCCCATAATAATTTGCATGATTTATATCTATATTTTTAACCATACCTTCATGCTCTGTTGATGCAGATAAGGGTTGTACATTCAATATAGTAGCAAATGCTATAAATGCAGCTATTACGCTAGCTTTATACTCATACTTCATTTTAGAAAGCTTTCCAAAACGACTATGTGGGTTTAATAGGTTTAATAGCATTCCAATAATTAAAAGTGTATAGCCCAAATAAGTAGGCCATTTCCCTGGGTCATGGTTTACAGACAAAATTGTTCCTTTTTCATCTTTATCATATGATGATTGAAAAAATAAATATCCACCATAATCAAGTGTATGATTCATATAGACTTTATGCTCTTCTTGAATAAGATTTTCTTTATCAATTAATGTTACATGACTTTCATATGATGATGGACTCATAGAACCAGGATACTTTAATAGTATAAAGTCACGTAATTTTAATGAAAAGGGCAACTCAATAATCTTAGAACCCCATTCTAATGATATCTCTGTATCTTTGATTTTAAGAGTTTCCGTATAGCCTTTATAGCGTTTTCCATTTCCCATTAAAGCTACTTCTCTATGTTCTCCATCATATTCAACATCAACTACTAATGCAGATATAGATTGCATTTTCATCTCCATTTTCATACTTTTTTTATATTCTTTTTCGCTAATAACTTTAGTTTTACCCTTGCTTATTACTGCTTTAGTTACTAACTTAATGCCATTGATGTTATACATACGTCTTTCATCAAATTTATATATTTTTCCTCTCTCGTATATACCTTTTGTATTATCAATCATTTGCAACCAATCAATAGGCACATTTGATACAAAAAATATGCCATCGTTATCACTAGCTAGCCTAAGAATAGGTTTGTTGTTCGTTGTTGGTTCTTTGTCAAAGTAAACTGCTAATGGTCCTACATCAAGCATTTCACCACTTTTTAAAACGTATTTTTCAGGTCCTTGCGGTGTAGGAATTACAAAGACTACTATTGGTACCCCATTTGGATCTTCAACAGCTGTTTTAGCGGCTTTATTTATAAACTTTTTATAAGTAACAACTAAATCTTTTCCATCTACTTTAAGTGTATTACTAAAGTCTCTTCCACCTAGCTCTGACACATAAACTATATCTTCTCTATAAAAGTCTTGAGAAGCTTTTTTTGCATTTATTTGTAAAAAAGCATCTGATGATAACATACGGTTCTCTGTAGCATTTTCACGAATATGCATAATCCCTTCATAACCGTAATAGCGTGTTACACCTGAACCAATCAAAATAACTAAAAAACCAACATGAAAAATAAAAGTTGGGATTTTTTTCTTTGTATATAGTTTAAATCGAATTATATTACCAAGTAAATTTACTCCAAGAAGTACTTGAATAGCTTCAAACCATCTGCTACTATAGATAAGCGCCCATGATGTGTTTACACCATAATCATTCTCAACAAACGTTCCTACTGCACTCGCAACTGCAAACAACAAAATCAATGTAACCATAAGTTTCATTGAAATTAAAAATGACCATACCTTTTTAACGAATACCATATATTTCCTTCGAGTGATTAATATGACAGAGTATTATAATATTCTGTAATATTTAATAAAAATTTAGTCTAGCATATTGTTACTAAGCAATGGTTAATGCTTAGCTATTCTTTTTGTTGAATTTGGCTTGATATGTCATCTTTAGGCTTCTCTTTTTCTTCTTCTAAAGATGGCTTATGTGTGTTTTGTTTTGTAAAAACCTCTTCTTTTAGATGCTTTATAGCAATAATTTTCCACATATCTCCATCTTTTTGAAGTGTATAGTGCATCTGATAAAATATATTTAGCGGTTTTAATGCATAATCTCTCTTTATTAAATCAGCATAAGCAAATGTCCAGTTTTCCATAGTTCTTACAGTTGCATTGTTCTCATTGTAGGCAATTGGACTAAATCTAAGGTCGTTTATCTGCGCAACCATGGCAAGGTTACTAAACTTCCATGAGTCTGCCCAAATCATCAGCTTAAAGTAAAGTTTTTGGGAAAGCATATCTTTTAAAAGCTTTGTATTGCCACTTTTTGTCATCTTTATAATTCCATAGTTGTACTTAAGGAGTGCATCTTTTATACGCTTATCATCATTTACATTTGAACTAGCTATACTAAGTGATGCAAAAAAAAGTAATATTAATAAAAATTTCTTCATTTTACCTACCTATGGCATTAAGTTCTGGTCATAACCGCCGGCATTTAATCTATGACACACACAAGAAGGGGCATATGCATCTGTCTTAGTACCTTCATCATTTGGTTCATAAAAACCTTTTTTCCATCCAGTCATTTTCAGACTGTTTCCGTTGTAATTATATGGCGCAGGAAATGTTTCATATCCCATCAATCTTGAAATTGGCGAACCATGCGGGATAGCAATATGACACTCAATACAAGCAAAACCTTTTTCAGGATGAGGGTGGTTCCACATATCATGACAGTTTTTACACAAATTGCCGGTATTTCCTGCTGTACCGATATCATCCATAGTGTAAAGAGTAACACCGTCTGGTTTTTTCGGCCAATATTGATTTTCTCCTTTTAAAATATACTTCAAGTTTGAACCGTGAGGTCCCTTAGGGTCTCCCCCTAACTCATTATCGGCCCCATGACAATCTGAACAGTACATAGTGTTAAGTCCAGGGTTCTGTTTCCATGGTGTAAGTAACTGAAGGGTATTTAATTCTTTTGGAGCATATGAACCAACTCTTGCAGATTGGTTTATAACAACAGGGTGTCCTGATTTGTTATTTATATTCATCTCCCAAGCCACGTCTGTTAATGGTGTAGTACCATCACTAGGAGAGACATAACCAGAATTGTTTATACCATTAGTGGCACTGCCAATTCCCCAGTAAGAGTGACATTTCAAACAGATTTGATACTCTTTCTCAGAACTCTCCATGGTGGTAAAAGTTGTAGGTTGTGTCCATTCTATAGGCCACGATGGTTCAACTCCGGCAACGCCTAGAAGTACATTTGAAACCGCATTGGTAGATGCACCAGGAGCTCCATACCAAGAACCGTCTACAATATGTGTTCCAGCCTTTGCCTTATGCGGATTGTGACAATCCATACAAACAGCATGTTTATTTGTACTCCACTGCATACCTAAACCACCATTTGGATCAATTCTATCTCCACCATATAGTGAGTCAAGATTGGTATGTTTTGGATCAGCTGCATTACTACTAGCGATAACTGGGTGCGTATAGCTTCTACTAAGAACAGACTCTATATCTTTATATCCGCCAACACCATGACAGGTTGCATTAGCAACATCTGATGAGGCTCCTTGAAAACAAGTATTACCTAATGTTTTTCTATTGAGATATGGGATGCCTTCTGCATTATGAGGTGTGTGACAATTCACACAGCCCAAATCAGACATCTTATCAGTTCCATATATTTGAGTAACTCCTGATAAAGCTTTATAGAGTGCATCTACTGGAGGTGATTCATGAATACTACCAACCCAATCAACTTTATCATGACATGATGTACAAGTATTTACTACATTTTGTGCATGATTTGCTCCGGTATCTACATGTAAAAACTTATTGTTTTCTTTGTGTGGATCATGACAAGATGAACACTCAACATATTGCTTTCCACCATATTCAAACAGCTTTACCTGTGCATCTGCAGCTAATGCTGTTTTTAGCTCAATAGTCTTACTTCCAATATCAAAATTTTTAAAAATAGTTGAGTCATATACTATACCAACAGGGTGATGCATTGTTAAATCAGTTCCCAAAAATCCTGCTGCAGTCGTTAACATTGTGCCATCTGCTTCAACACCATTCATAGCAATCTGAGATGCACCAATAGTTCCATGAAGTACATTTACTGCACCAATTGCTATTGTTCCATCATGACAGCTCATACATTGACGAGACAATGCACCTGGAGTATCATTAAGTGTTCCTAGGTCTGTTGCCACAGCAGGATAGTCCATTCTTCTAAGATAATCACTGTCATACATGGTGTATGCTGATGTTGGCATACTTCTATTCCAAAGCGGTTTACCACTTGTTTGAGAGTGATGCGGTATATGACAAAAAACACATATTTGCTCTTCTGTTTGAGCTTTTATTGTTCCTGTGGTATTACTAACAGATAAGTTATGTTTTGTATTGACAATACCAGCAATAAGAGGAGAACCTTGTAATAAAAAAAAGCTAAAAAAAGCACTGATTATGAACTTCATTGCGAACTCCCTTTTTTATCTATCTCAAGTAGTTTAAAAACTTGTAATCGTTTATTGTTTGTATCTGATACATATATAGTATTATCTTTAGTTATAGATATATCTTCTGGAAGTGCAAACTCACCAAATCCTTCTCCATAGCTACCTAATACCATAAGGAGCTCTCCATTTTTATTAAATATTTGTATGTTATTAAACATCACATCACTCACATAAATATTATTATAACTATCTAGAGCTATTCCCCGAGGACTTCCAAAATTACCTATATTTTGACCTAATTCACCAAATTTATGTATAAAATTTCCATCATTATCAAGGATTTGAACTCTATGGTTCATGGAGTCTGTGACATATAATTTTCCATCATCCGCTACATCAATAAAAGTAGGTCTATTAAACTCCCCGTCCAATGAACCTTTTTTGCCAATAGATTTTACAAACTCTCCCTTTAGCGTAGTAATATGAATTTTACATGCTAGAGTATCTACAATATAAAGATTTTTATTATCAGGACTTATTGCAATCCCAACCGGTCTTTGAAATATTGGCAGTTTTATAGTATAACTATAGTCTCCATCTTTTTCAAATACATATACTTTGGCCCGAACTGAATCTGAGACAAAAATGTTTCCTTTAGAATCAGAGACAACATCTATAGGATAAAGAAAAGTTTCATTATCTGTTCCTCTAACTGTAATCTGTTCATTTTCTTCTTTATCAAAGATATGTAAAGCCCTAGAACTAGTATCTGTTACATAAACTCTTTTTTCATTAGTATGCATGCCAAAAGGTGAAGATATTATAGGATCTTCATCACCAACTACAAAATCATAAATTTTAGAAAAGAAACCTTTCTCCATCCCTAAATCTTTAAAATTTTTGGCAGAGGCAACATACTCTATTCTAGCTTCATCTGGCGGGGAAGGCCAAACTAGTTTTTGTGTCTCTTTTGCATTAACACAACTGGTGCTTAATAGAAATACACCTAGAAAAATAATTACATTCATTTTTAATATCCTTTAAAATTTACGTTCAAATTTTATTTGTAAAGTATAGCTATCCACTGTTGCCAAATCACTATTACTACCTGAAACTGTCTTATTATAATTATACCCAAGTGAAGTTTTTGTTTTTCTGCTATTAAAAGATAAATTATTATTTGCTCTATAAGTTACAATGTCATAAATCAAGTCTCTATCAGCATGCAGATTACTTGTAAACATTAATTTTGGTCCAAGTCTGTATTTAAAATTCAAATCAACTTTCGGACTTAAACGTTCTATTTTTGTCGTGCCATTATCACTACTTGAGTAACTAGCACCAACCTTTGTTGTTAAAGAGCCGTTAATTCCTATTCTTGAACTGTTACTAATGTAATCATCAAGATTTACTCTAGTATTTTTTCTATCTACAAAAAGGTCAGTATATCTAAGTTTAGCTTTCTCTTTATAATAGGAAGCTTTAAAATTATTTCTGAATAAAGTAAATAATATTGTTACAAGGGAGAGATCAATATTATATCTTTCGTCTATTTCTCCTAAGGTACTATTTGATCCACTGTAATTTGTGTTTAAATTTAATGTAGAGTTTAAAGAGCCAATAGAATGTCCTATACCAGCTCTTCCTGAGTAAGTATATCTTTCACTATTTACAGAGGTGTTGCTATCACCTGTGTAAGACATCATATTGGCATTTAGTGATAAATTAATTCTTGTATCTTTGCTGAGTACTTTTACATAGCTTAAGCCAGATCCTAAACTCATACTTTGAGTTGAACTTAGATTGCTAGTTACAATATTATAATCAGATTGTTGAGAAAAATTAAAATTTTTTGTTACTTTATAAGCATAAGATTGTCTCATACTAATACTTTTTGTGGTGTTATAAGTATCTTCCATATTAAACCCATCTAAACTTAGTGACGCAGAGTGTTTTGTCTTTGGAACCCATCTAAGATTAGCATTTGCATTTGTAGTTATAGTTGAATATGACTCTGTACCTATAAAATCTTTTTCTCGATGATTAGAGTATGCATTGAATAAAAACTTATCATTTATATCCCATCTGTATACTAGCTTTATATTATTTTCCGTAGTTTCTGTAGTAGTACTATCCCTATCTGTATACTCTCTTTGGGAAATATCATTAATGTTAGTATAGTCTAGTTGAAAATTATAATTTTTATCTCTTTTTCTAATAGAATTTCTATAAGTATTAGTATTTCTGTCTTCACTATTTGATTCACTCTCATATTTTGTGTCAGTTTTTACTGCGCTGTATGAAAAATCAAAAATACTAAAATCAATAGATCCAGATGCACCGGCAGATTCGTAATAATTTGAAGATTTAATTACTCCTGTCGCATAGACAATAGAAGTTGGTTTATCACTCTTTTGTGCATATAGACTAAAGGGTATCTTACTCTCTTTTAAAAAATTTAAATTTACCTTATAGTCTTGACTTTCAGTTTTTGTTTTAGCTGTGTGATTATCAGCTTTTGTATCTATATCTTCATAACGTAATATACCCATTAGTGAGTAGTTTAGAAATTTTGGGCTATATATATTTCCATTATAGTTGAGCCTATACTCTTGTATAAAACTATTTTGTGAATTTTTTGTTTTAGCAGTTTTATATCCATTTGATAAATAACTTAAGCCTAAACTTCCGTAAAGACCACCATCTTTATATTTGGCTGCAAATAATATAGGTGTTAAAAATAAAATTAATAAAACTAATATTTTCATAAATTTGCTTTATTTAATTATTACTGCTGCTGTTGACCTTAATCTCTTTAGTAATTTTGACTTTTTATCCTCTTCCATTCTTTTTTTAAGATCTATGGCTAATTTTTGTTTCACTGAATTAAATGGAAGTTGCTTAGCTCCTGCTTTATCTTCAACTCTTACTATGAAAAAACCAACATCTTCTTCAATGATTTCACTGGTTGTATTTGCATCCATGGAAAAGGCTTTTTTCTCAACAGCAGGTTCAAGCATACCTTTATGTATATAGCCTAAATCACCACCTTTTACACGACTCATAGCAGTAGAGTACTTCGCTGCTACATCTGAAAAATTTTCGCCAGATTTTATTTTTTCATATGCCTCTTCTATCCTCTTCTTGGACTTACTTTTACCTTTTGGGTCAGTAGGATCGTTTCTGACATAGATTATCTTTGCAACAATCTTTTGTGGCTCTTTAAATTTATGTATATTTTTATTATAATATTCTTTTAAATCGTTTTCCGAAAGAGTTGTCTCAATCTTTTCTTTATTGAGCTGTTTAAGCATCTCTTCTTTATAAATAACCTTTTTCAAAGTCTCTAGTGTCAGCCCAGATTTATTTAGGGTCTCTTTTAATTTTTCTGGTGTTTCTAGTAGCTTCTTTAGCTTATCAATACTTGCATTTATATCACTGTTTGAAACTTTAATTCCAATAGATTTAGCATATTGAAACAGTAATTCATTTTCTACTAACTCTTTTAAAACCTTGTCTTCAAATATTTTCATCTGTTTTTTTGATAAAGTTCCATGATAATATCGCGCTGGAAATAAAGATTTTACACCACGTTCTAATTCACTCTTTGTAATTTTTTTGTCATTAACAATTGCAAGCACATCTTTATCAGTCAAACTTATTGGGTTTGAATATAAATAACTTAAACATGTTAAAATTGATATTATAATTTTCAACAGTTACTCCATTTTAGAACTATATTTTTTTCAGTTCTAGATATTTTTCTGGATTATTTTTTTTCCATATTTCACTTACATATTGATAAATTTGTACTCTTGCATTAAATCCATCTACTATGTAAATCCTGTCATTTTCATCGATGTAGACACCTGTTATAAGTGAAAAACGACCAATATCTATGCCTGTACCACCAAAGTAGATAAGAAGTTGGCCACTATCATTAAAGACTTGTATATTATTAAATGCTGAATCTGCTACATATATATTTCCATCACTATCAATTCCAACGCCTTTAGGTCTTGCAAACATTCCAGCTCTATCACCAACTTTTCCAAATTTTCTTATAAAATTTCCATCTTTATCAAAAATTTGAATACGAAAATTCTGAGTGTCAACTATAACAATGTTTCCATTTCTCTTATCTACAGCAATATTTGTCGGAAAATTAAACTCTCCATCGCCTTTGCCTCTTTTTCCAAATGAAAAAAGTTTTTCACCCTCTAGTGAGTAAACTTTAATATTATGATCTTTCGTATCTACAATATAGAGTCTTTTTTCCTTATCGCTAATAGCAATACCAGTTGGCCTGTTAAACTCTTCCTTTTTCCCAAATGCTGAAATAAGATGACCATTTTTTTTGTCATACACCAATATTTTTGCAGTCTTGGCATCAGCAACATATATTTTCCCCTCTCCACTTATAGCGATTCCAACAGGAAGGGCTAATTTACCTGGAGAGCCCGCCCCAATTAATGAAACTTTTCTTTGTATTTCATCTATAGCAAAAACAGCTCCCATAGCTGTATCTGACACATAAACTATATTTTCACTTGCAGCAACACCATAAGGCTTTGCCAGATTTTTATTATTACCTGAAATTACCTCACCTAAAAAACTATCAAAAGAGTTTTTTTCAACAAAACTGATATCACCTCGATAGACTACATCAAAGAATATTCTAGGCTCTTCTGGCGGGCCAGGAATAATAATTTTAACAGTCTCTTCTTTTGAGCTACAAGCAGTGATTAGTAAAATAATAGCAATATACATATATACTTTAAAAAAACTTTTAGACACAAACAAACCTTTTTGAAAATTTAGTAGTACATTATAGCGTTAAGATTATTTATATTTAATAGAAATTATTGAAGAAGATAATAAAAGAGGGAGAAAACCCTCTTTTATATCAGTAGTAAGACTATTTGTCGTGACATCCTAAACAAAGTACACTACCAGTATTTAGAACTCTTAAGAAGGCTACTGAACCTGTACCTTTAGTGTCTGCGCCATTATGTGGATCATGGCAACTACCACACTCAACATAATCAACACCACCGGTTGTTCTTAAAATATCTTGAATAGTTGTTGCTCCAACCCATGTAGAGATATTATAACTCTTAAGTCTTAATCCAGCTTTACCCTCAGTATAGGCAATAGAAACCGGATGATCATTACTTAAGTTAGTGCCTATTACAGAAGCACCACTAGCGTCTGCCGCAATAGCACTTAAAGCTTGTGCGCCTGTACCAATAAATGCATCAGCATCAGCAGTTGCAAGACCAGTGCCTGGAGCATTTACTACCGAGTTGACCGCACTCACACCATCATGACAACTTAAACATGCCATAGAAGGTGCATTAACAGTAGCGTTATCACCAGCTAAGCCTGCTGTTGTTGAAGCAATTGTAGTGCCGTAAAGCGTAAATGTACTCGTAGGTGTACTCTTATTCCAAATCGGTGCACCAGTAAAAGATGAGTTAGCAGCGTGAGGCGTGTGACAATAAACACAAAGTTCACCATTATCCTCAGTAGCAACCCCAGTCCATACTGTAGCTGATAAATCATGTGGAGTATTTGCAATACCTCCTACCCCCCATAATGAAACAAAACCTGTTAATAAAATACCAATTACTATTCTCATGTTAATCATTTTGACTCCTTTTTTAAAAAGCATATTATAACAAATAATAATACTCTTTTTATGTATATATTGTAATAAATTAATAATTCATTTTCTTTTAAAATATAATAAATTATTATAAAATCGAATAAAAGTAACTAATTGTAGCAATATGACATTTTTGTGATATATTACCAATATTATGTGTGATATTTTTTTGATATGCCCTCTTTGCAGTATGTGATATATTTATAATAACTTATTTTTTATGACATCTGTTACATACACCAAAAGACATGGAGCCTTTCATTCTAAGCAAAAATACTCCGCTAGAACCATGCGGGTTATGACAACCGCTACATGTTAAGTCTCTACTTGGGCGAGCTGGATCTTTTACACCTTTTGTTGGATGAGCACCACTATTTCTACTGAATACGAAACTTGAAACTACATGTTTGCCATCAGCTTTTTCAGCATGACAAGTAGTACACAGTTCCCAAATAGGTTTACGAAGAAAAAAATCATTATCAGAACCATGAGGATTGTGGCATCTCTCACATCTACCATCGTTAACTGGTCCATGTGTATATTTACTCTCTGTCCACTTTTTTACTGTTTCATGGCAACTTGTGCAAGTCTTTGCAATAGGATTTGGAGCAAGATACTTTGACTTACCTTCTTGATCCATATTATATTCAGCATATTTTCCATTATGACAATCAAGGCAGAGCCAGTTAGCCGTTGGAGCATGTGTGTTTTTAGTATTTATCATACCTTTATGGCATTCATAACAGGTAGTTTTACTTACATCTTCAAATGCCTCACCGTTTGTAGGAATATTTGATTTCATATTATGGCAAGATTTACACTTCTCTTCATTTTTATCGTTATGTAAATATCTAAGTTTATAGTCTTCAGCTTCATCTTCATCAACTCCTTCAAATAATTCTGAAAGAAAATATAAATCACGTTCAATTGTATTAACTAATTTACCATTTTTATATGAACTTACAGAGATACTGTTTTGAGCAGTATGTAGCTTTATTGTTTTGCAGTATGTTTTTTTTGTTGAATTAACTTTTACCTCAGTAGTTAAATTATTATCCTGTTTTATTACTATTGTATCCACAAGATTAAAAGTAGTATCTATTATAAAAGTACTGTTTTCACCGATATAACGTGTTTTGTCAAACGGTTGTACAATTTTTAATGATGTGGAGGAGTCTTCTATTGTTTTGCCGCTAAGAGCGACAAAACATAAAAGTACAATATATATAATTCTCAAACAGACCTACTTTAAGTTAACTTTTGGTTTAACTCTATCATAGTGACGACGAGCATGACATGCTGGCGCACATGAACCACCATTATCTGTCTCAATAAAACGAATAGGGAAATTAATTTTACCAAATTTTGTTTTCTTTCTTAGATGATGCGGATACTCTTTTGTACCATGAAAATCATGACATGCACGACAAGAACGACCTTTTTCTTTATTAACATGTACAAAGTGCATATTTACATCACCATTTCTAAAGTTAGTCATGTCTTTAGTAAATTCATCTTGAATTTTTTCTTTTTCATGACATTCGAAACAGATGTAGTTATGTTCATCAAACTTTTCATAAAAAGTTCTAGGGAATGGTTTTTTCAACATTCTTAAATTATTTGAACCATGTGGATTATGACATGCTGCACAATCACCCCAAAGAATTGGTCCATGCCAATCTGGATTTTTTTCAAGATGTTTTGCAATATTAGCTATCTTAGTACCAGTTTCATCTGTTGTTAATGTTTCATTATGGCATGTTAAACAAAGCTCCTTAGAAGTATCTTTAATCAAAAACTTTGGATGCTCTGAGCCGTGTGGATCATGACATTCAAGACATTTTCTTGGTTTGTTTAGTGCACCATGTTTATCTGTTACAGTATTTATCCAAACATCTTTGTCTACATGACACATAACACATAAATCTTTTTTGCCATCAGCTTTTAGTTGGTAAAGATGATCTTCGGTATGTGGATCATGACAGTTAGTACATTGATCTTGTACTGGTGGATGAATATTAGTTGTTTTATGTAAAAACTCATCTTTTGCTTGATGACATGACACACAAAGCTCATTTATACTTGATGTAACTAATAGTTTTGCATTATCAGATTCATGAGGATTATGGCATGCTGTACATGCACCTGCAGCAACTGGACCATGAATAAACTTTTTATTATCTTTTGCTTCATGACACATAGCGCATAGTTCTGGAGGATCCATAATTAGATCTTCTTCACCTTTGGCATCTGTATGACATACTGTACAATCACCCCATTCATAGGGAGGGTGAACAACTTTTTTTGCTGATTTTAGTTCTGTTCCGTAAAACTTTTCACTCTCAGTTAAACTATTTCTTTAGTTTTATTAGCATCCGTGGCACTTGTTGGTGCTGCAAAAAGATTTGAGTAAATAAGTAACATAGCAATGGTGATTTTTGCAACATAAATAGTACTGGTTCTCATTTTTTACCTTCTGATCAACGATTTGAATTAATAATGTACGTTGAAATAGCGTGTAAATCTTCTTCAAACATTGTTCTTATTTTAATTAACTGTGGATTCATAACAGAAGCACGAGAAGGATCGACAATAGGAGTTCCCTGACCTTTAAGGTAAGTTAATAGCTCCGTTTCTTTACCTGCATAAACAGTTGCAATATTCCTAAGTGAGGGACCGATAGTATCAGCATCCATTTTGTGACATAAGGCACAACCTTTTTCTTCAAAAAGGGTTTCACCCTTCATTTCTTGGGCTGATGCATCTGTTAGTAGCAATATAACAACAGACAAACCTAACATAATTTTTTTCATTCAAAAACCTTTATTTTGTAGTAGCTGAAAAATTATAGCATAAGTTTTTATAATCTTACTAGAGATTACTTTATCTTTTATACTAATTATTTACATTTATAAAAGTCTTAAAAATAATCAAAATAGCTAGATAAAAATACCTTTAAGCTGAAGTTTTGCTTCGTCTTGATACAATTCGCAACTTTAAAAACCTAAATAAGGAAGCTAATTATGGCAAGAAGATGTGCTATTAGTGGTAAAGGCCCTATGAGCGGGAACAATGTTTCTCATGCTAAAAACAGAACAAAGCGTCGTTTTTTATTAAACCTAAGAACAGTGCGTATCACATTAGAAGATGGTACTACAAAGAAAATTAAAATCTCTGCAAGAGAATTACGCACACTTAAGAAAAACTCGTAAAGAGAACAGGAATATATGTTGAATCTTTTACAAAGGATTCGCAAATTCCTGCACTGGGAGTCTGCTCCCAAACCTGACGTAAAGCTTCTTCCTGAAGTTTACCCTCACCTCAAACCATTTCGATTACCTCTAATTTTAACAGTTATGGCTATGTTAATAGGAACTGTCGGATATGTACTTATCGACAATTTTACTTTAATGGATGCTGTATATCAAACTGGTATTACCTTTACTACAGTTGGATTTGGAGAAATAGCTCCAGTTTCTGATGGGGGAAGAATATTTACCATTACTCTTATTATTGCTGGATTTGCAACTTTTACAAGTGCAATCGGTATTTTAATCGCGGAGTTAAATAGAGGTACTATTGTCACGATTTTAAAGGAGCGAAGAATGTTGTATAAGATAGCAAGATTAAAAAAACATTTTGTAGTTTGTTACCATAATGATTATACTCTTGAAGTAACTAAGCAACTTAGAAAAAATCATATCCCATTTGTTGTAGTTGATCCAAGAGAAGAGATTCATGAATGGGCATTAGAACACAACTATCCAACATATTTAAAAGCAGAGCCACACGCCGAACTCTCAATGTTAAAAGCTCACCTTGCATCTGCAAAAGGTCTTATAACCTTATCTAGTTCTATAGCGGACAATATTGCTCTTATTGCTTCTGTAAGACTGTTTGAGAAGGAACATTTTTTACCAAGACCTTATTACGTAATCTCAGCAGCTGAATCTATGAGTGATGTTGAAAAGCTAAAAAAACTTGGTGCTAATACAGTAGTATCTCCCACAAAACTAACAGCTCAGAGAGTTAGTGCAATGGCCGCTCGTCCTGATATGGAAAATCTTTTAGAAGAATTTTTATATAAGAGTGATAATCCCTTAGACATGGAAGAAGTGGAAGTTCCAAAGTATAGCTGGGCAGTGCTTAAGAAGTTAAAAGAGACACATATTCGCCAAATAACTAATACCTCAGTTATTGGGATAACAAAAAAAGATGGTAAATTCATATCTATGCCTAAAGGAGATGTGCTTATTACTAGTGAGTGTAAACTTCTTGTTATAGGTTTGCAGATGGATATTAAAACTACAAAAGAACTTTTGAGAAAAAGAACTAAGCCTAAGGAGTTGAGATTTGTATAAAATAGTTCAAACTACAGGTGGGATATGTGCATCTGATGGTTTTTTTGCTGATGGAATAAGTGCTGGACTTAAAAAAGACAATGCTTTGGATATGGCGTTTATATACAGTGAAAATGAGTGCGAGACTGCTTCGGTTTTTACAACAAACAAGATGTATGCAGCTCCGATAAAACACTTTAGAGCAAAGGGTGAGTTTAAGACAAACTTTGTTCTTATCAACTCAAAAAATGCAAATGCTATGACTGGTCAAGCTGGGGTTGAAGATATTGATGATATTTTAAGTAATTGTTCTGATATGATTAACCCTATTATGAGTTCAACTGGCGTAATAGGTGTTAGACTTCCAAAAGAAAAAATTATAAATGGTATGAAGCTTTTTGATATAAGAAAGAAAAACCCAAATAATGCTGCAAAAGCTATTATGACAACAGACTCATTTTCTAAAGAGATAGCTCTAAATATTACGCTCGATGATGGAAGCAGTTTTTCTATTGGTGCTATGGCTAAAGGTGCGGGTATGATAAACCCTGCTATGGCTACAATGCTATGTTTTATAACCACAGATGCTGATGTCCCAAAGCAAGAGATGCAGGATATTTTAGATGAAGTTACAAAAACGACTTTTAATGCTATTAGCGTTGATGGAGATACTTCTACAAACGATACTGTTTTAGTTCTGTCTAATGCTAAGAGTGGTGCTTATGAGAGAGAAGCTTTTAAAGAAGCACTTTTTAAAGTTATGCACTTCTTAGCTCTTGAGATGGTTAGAGATGGTGAGGGTGCAACAAAACTTGTAACATACAAAGTAAGTGGTGCTAAAGATGATAGAGAAGCTGAGATAGTAGCAAAAACACTATCTGATTCACTTCTTGTTAAAACTGCTCTTTACGGCGAAGATCCAAACTGGGGAAGAATCGCTTCAACAGTAGGGGCAAGCGGAGTTGAGGCTTATGAAGAGAAGCTAAAGATTTCATTTGACAACTTGTGTGTTTATGATAGAGGTGTTCTTAACTTTGATGCAGAGATGGAAAAAAAATGTGCCATAGTTATGGGACATAAAAAATTCACAATCTCTTGTGACTTAGGTGTTGGTAAAGGAAGCTTTAAAGCATACGGTTGCGATTTAGGTCATGAATATGTAAATATTAATGCGGATTATAGAACTTAGTTCTACAATCCCAACCTCGGAATATTCTACTCTCTTAAAGTTGAATTGCAGTATGTTACCAAGCAATAGCTTAGTAATTAGACGAACTATCTAAAGGCTTTTACATGACCTGGAGCGAACCATGATCTCCCAGAACACCCTATAACAGTGAAACTAAAAAGTAATATTAGGGTTACAGCGATTAATTTTTTCAAATGAAGCCTTATTTTGATTTAAGTAAGCAAAAGTTTTTACTTAAGTGAAGTATTGTAGCATACTTCTAATTCAACTTTGGCAGATGCCACCCTCTTTTAAAAGCTATAAGTCTAAGTATTATAGATAAAACAGCAACTGATACGATTGTTACTTCATTTAAACTATCAAAAAGTTCTAAGCCTGCTAAAAGCAGGGCAACTATAACAGCGATAGAACCGTAAAAGTCACTTATAAGAACTGTTGGCACTTGGTTTATCATGATGTCTCTTGTAACACCTCCCCCAACTGCGGTAATAAAGCTTAAAATTATGATACCAAAAAAATTGTAATCCGCATGTATGGCTAAAATAGCACCAGTTATACTAAAAGCAACCAGACCAATAGTATCGCTAATTACAAACATTAGTTTTCTCTCAATTGAAGGTTTTTTGTATACTTTGAAAATAAAAGCGATTAAAATAGTCACTATAAGGGTTAGGGCAGGGTAGAGTGATGTAAAAGCAAAAGGTGCTGAACTAAGAATTGTATCTCTAATGATTCCACCACCAAGAGCAGTCAGTGCAGATGCTATTAAGATACCTAGAATATCTAAGTCATTTTTTATGGCGATAAGAAAACCACTGATGCTAAAGGCTATGATACCAATAATATCCGCGTATATGAAAAATTCAGGCATCTGCTTTCTTAGTTAATATATTCGTTTTTAAACTCTACATATCTTGAAGCAGATGCATAGAGTTCTTTTACTTCTTCATCATTAAGTTCTCTAACGACTTTTGCGGGACTTCCCATAATGAGAGAGCGGGGAGGAAATACTTTGTTTTTTGTAACTAAAGCACTAGCTCCTACAATACTCTCTTTGCCAATTACTGCACCATCAAGGATTGTAGCACTCATACCAATAAGACAAGCATCTTCAATCGTACAACCATGAAGCATAACACGATGACCAATGGTTACATCATCACCGATTATTGTTGGATTACCATCACTCTTATCGGCCTTTTTATAGTGAGTTACATGAACCATGCTAAGATCTTGTATGCTTACTCTATCACCTATTTTAATGTAGTGAACATCGCCTCTAATTACACTACCAAACCAAATAGAACAATCGCTTCCGCATGTTATATCACCAACAACATCTGCTGATGGAGCAATCCAAGTATTTTCTCCAATACTAGGTTTTATACCTTTAAAAGGATAAGTCATATTAGCTCTCCATAAAAAGACGAGAAGTGATTTGTGCCACACTTCTTTGAGTCTCTTTTTTACTTGCTTTTGAGATTTTGTTTACATACTCTTCTAAGAGCTTATGATTGTTTATAAGCTTGTCATCTTCTGTAGGTTTTACTTTTATGTATGAACCATCACTTTGAAGTTCATGGGCTAAAACATTATCAGAACATTGAAGTTTTAAAATCTGGATAATCTGAGTTTGTGCTTCTTCATCTTTTATAGCAGTTAATAACTCGATTCTTCTAACGAGATTTCTAGGCATCCAGTCAGCTGAAGAGATATAAACCTGAGCAGCATCATTTTTAAAATAAAATACTCTTGGATGTTCCAAATATTTACCTAAAATTGAAATGACTCTAATGTTCTCACTTACACCTTCAATGCCGGTTTTAAGACAACAGATGCCACGAACGATTAGGTCAATTTTAACACCTGCTTGACTCGCTTTATATAGTGCACGAATTACATCTTCATCAACCAAAGAGTTCACCTTTGCAATAATCTGTCCATCTTCGCCTTTTCTTGTCTCATTATGAATTAGAGATAGAACTTTTGGTTTGATTTGAGCAGGTGACATATATAACTCATCAAGTTTACCTTTTTTACTAAAACCTGTTAGAAAGTGAAAAAATCTTGTAAGGTCATTTGTTACTTCATCTTTTGAAGTCATATAACTTATATCAGTGTATATTTTTGCTGTTGCTGGGTTATAGTTTCCAGTACCTATATGTGCATACTGTTTCAATTTTCCATTTTTTCTTCTTGTAACAAGAGCTGCTTTTGCGTGAACTTTAAAACCTTTTATTCCGTAGATAACATGTGCTCCAGCTTTTTCTAAAGCTTTTGCCCAAATAAGGTTATTCTCTTCATCAAATCTTGCTTTTAACTCAACCATAACGGTTACTTGCTTTCCACTCTCAGATGCCGCCATAAGCGCTTGAACGATAGGAGAATTTGTACCAGAGCGGTATAGTGTCATTTTTATTGATACAGTATCTGGATCTTTTGAAGCACTCTGAATTAGCTTTATAACAGGTTCAAAGCTGGCATATGGATGGTACATAATTACATCTTCTTTTTCTAAAGTTGCAAAAATGTTTTCACTATTATCAAATGGAGGTAGAGTCCTTGGTTTAAATGGTTCTGCTAAAAGATGAGCAAAGTTTTTATTTCCTACAATCTGCCACAGGCTTGATTGGTTTAAAAAGGTATGAAACTTATAGATATCATCTTTGTAAACATTTGTATGACGGTTAAAAAATGTAATAATTTCTTCATCTGTATCACTTCCAACTTCGAGTCTAACCATTTCACCTTTACGACGAAGTTTTAAACCCTCTTCAAGAATTTCCATAAAGTCATCAGCTTCTTCTTCTTCTATCTCCATATCGGCATTTCTTGTAACTCTAAATGAAGCATACTTTAAAAGTGTGTAACCTGGAAAAAGATTTTCAACATGTTGTGCAACCAAAGACTCAATAGGAACATAAGTACCATTGTCAAGTTCAATAAACCTACTTAAAACCCTTGGAACTCTAATGATTCCAAACCTTTCAATAGTTTCATCATCTGAATCAGATAATTTTACGATTAGTCCAAAACTAAGGTTGTTTAAGTGTGGAAAAGGGTGAGTGGCATCTACTGCAATAGGAATAATAACAGGATATATATTTTCTTTGAAGTATCTGTTTAGAGTATGCTTTTCACTCTGGTTAACCTCGTCATATAATTTTACAGAGATTCCCTCTGGTTCAAGTTTTTTAAAAATACCGCTTAAACAATGTTCTATGACTTGCTGTTCTTGATGAAGATATTTTCTAATCTCGCGAAGTTGCTGCATAGGTGTGAGTTTATCAGCTCCTGAGACAATGATTCCAGCAGCAAAAAGTTTTTTAAGTCCTGCAACCCTAATCATATAAAATTCGTCTAGATTTGTTCCATATATTGCTAAAAATTTAAGACGTTCTAGTAGTGGAAGAGATTCGTCTTGAGCTTGTTTTAAAACTCTTGTATTAAATTGTAACCATGAGAGTTCACGATTATTATAAAGGTCTGGATTTTTAAGATTTATCATAAGTAGTGCCTGAAAAATATTTTTTAGTATTATAGCTAAATGTTATTACTTAATGATTCCCGTGCCTTTGTAATTTGCTGAATGATATATAGTTGTAGCATTTTTACGCGCATAATATCTCATAAGAAGCTTTTGAATAGTTGGTTCTATTGAAGGAGCAAACCAAGCGTTGTTACTTGTAGCGATTACAAAATCTACATCACCTTCATATATCTCAGCACAAGTTGCTTCGTAGCAGATGGCATTTCTAAATTTCTGACCTTTAATCATAAAGTCAGTTGGTTTGTCTGCTGTTACAAAATCAGCTTGTCCTGCAAAAAACATATCATTTATAATTTTCTTTGCAAATTTTGGAAGAGGTATATACTCTCCAAATGGAACTAAGACCAATTTCTTTGCCATTTCATATCTACCTTCTTGAAACATATATGTAACGTTATAGTTATTACCTTGATCTCTATATAAAGAACCTGCAATTATAGTTATATCTTGAGAATATTCTAATAATCTCTCTATAAGTTTTTGGTTTTTATTCATAAAAAGTGCAAAGACTGATTCTGGAAAAACTATGACTTCAAAGTTTTTGTCTATTGCAGTTTGAATCTCTTTAAAAACCATAAGGATAGTTGGTTTTAGGCTAGTTCTTAACCATTTTTTATCTTGAGTTATATCAGTTTGAACTAGTTTTATTTTTAGTGGAGCTTCTTTTTGCAAGGTAGGATTAAAGTTTAGGGCAAAAGCAAGTAACAATAAAGAAGCGTATTTGTATTTAGTTTTAAGATAATTAGGAAGTGACAGGGCAACTAAAACAAAAAAGAGTTGGTACTTAAATACACCGATATAGCTATCTACAAAAATTAGCTCTATCTGCATCCAGTTCCAGTCAAAAGGTTCAAAAAAACTGAGAGCAAATAGTAAAATAGCTCTGATATATATCTTGTTCGTCAGTGCTAAAACACCAAAAAATAGCATATAGATAATTGCAAAAGAGAGAGTAATTATAGGTGTTAAATATCCAACACCATTGTATTTGAAACTATAGCCTATCCAGTAAAACCATAAAAGTCCAATGATAAAACCAGCAACTAAAACGGCTCTTTTAGGAATATAAAGAAATAGTCCTAAAGCTACAACACCAAAGATAGTATTTAAAAGTTTAAGAGTAATTCCCCAATGCTCAAAATAAATAAAAGCACTAAAGGCAAGAGCACTTAAGAGGCCCAAAAGTATGTCAAATCTCAGTTCTTTGGTTTTTCTTAATGATTCAATTTTTTTTAGCATTTGTAATTATACACATTTTCAGTCACTTATTAATATACTTTTTGTATAATCCCCACAATTTAATCAAAGGAAACCCAGACCCATGGAAATTATCAGTCAATTACTACCGTTTGTATTTTTAATCGCAATCATGTATTTCGTTATTATTCGTCCTCAACAAAAAGAGGCTAAAGCAAGAAAAGCGATGATCGAAGCTCTTGCAAAAGGTGACAAAGTTGTTACTAATGGTGGCTTTATCGTAGTTATACACAAAGTTGAAGAGAAGTTTTTAAGTGTAAAAATGAATGATGATGTAATTACTAAGATTGCAAGAGACGCTATTGCAAGAAAGTATGAGGATGAAGCTTAATTATCGCATAGTTGTTTTTGCTCTTGCAATAGTCTTTGGTTTATTCTTCTCAGCACCATCGCTACTGCAGATGCAAGACGGTAAAAAAGTTACTTTAGGACTTGATCTTCAAGGTGGTCTTCATATGCTTCTTGGTGTAAAAACTGAAGAAGCTACTAAGTCTCGTATTAAATCAATCGCTGCAAGTATCAAAAATTTTAGTGATAGAAAAGATATTTTACTAGATGAATTGAAGTTTGATGAATCTTCTATATCTTTTTCATTGCTTGATGTTGATGATGTTAAGTCGATAAAAGAATTTTTAGGCGAGATAGATGGTGCAAATGTATCTGTTAATGCAGAGAGCTTTTCACTTAATCTTACACAAGAAGAGATTGTTAAAACAGAAAAGCTAGCGATTGATCAAGCGATTGAGACTATTAGAAATAGACTTGATCAGTTTGGTTTGGCTGAGCCTGTTGTAGCACGTCAAGGCGATGAAAAGATACTTGTTCAGTTAGCTGGAATCAAAACTCAAGAAGAAGAACAACGGGCAAGAGAGCTTATTTCTCGTGCTGCTAAACTTGAACTTATGGCTGTTGATGAAGATAGAAATGCTCGTGTTAATAGTATGAGCCATTCAGATGCAGCTTCATATGGTGATATTATTTTATCTGATGTGAAAAATCCTCAGATGAAATACCTTGTTCGTGAAATTCCTATTCTTGATGGTGGAATGCTAACAGATGCTTCTATGGGATTTGATCAAAACAACAGACCTTTAATTAACTTTAAGTTAAATGCAGAAGGTGCTGAAATATTTGGTGATTTTACTGGTAAAAGTGTTGGTAAAAGGCTTGCTGTAGTTTTAGATGGTAAAGTTTATTCTGCTCCAAATATAAATGAGCGTATTGGTGGTGGTTCTGGACAGATTTCTGGTAATTACACTGTTGAAGAAGCAAAAGATTTAGCTATCGCTCTTCGTTCAGGTGCACTTTTAGCTCCAATCTATCTGATGGAAAAGCGTTCAGTCGGACCAAGTTTGGGAGCAGATAGTATTGAAGCTAGCATGATAGCACTTATTGGTGGTTTTGTATTAGTAATAATTTTTATGATGATTTATTATAGAGCTGCTGGTGTAATTGCAAATATTGCTCTTATTGCTAACTTATTTATAATACTAGCAGTTATGTCTCTCTTTGGTGCGACACTTACACTTCCTGGTATGGCTGGTATAGTCTTGACAGTCGGTATGGCCGTAGATGCCAATGTAATTATCTCAGAGAGGATTAGAGAGTTGATTTATCAAGGTAAATCTATTCATAAATCTATAGAAGAGGGATACTCAAATGCTATGCGAGCCATTCTAGATGCCAACATTACAACACTGATTGCAGCGGTTGTTCTTTATGCTTATGGAACCGGTGCTATTAAAGGTTTTGCTATTACTATTAGCATCGGTATTTTAGCATCTATGTTAACTGCTATTTTAGGTACTCATGGAATTTATCAGATGCTTGAGAGTAAGATACAAAAAAGTAAAAATAACCGTTTCTGGTTTGGGATTAAAGGTTAATAATAATGGAATTTTTTAAATATACAAAAACCTTTAATTTTATGGGCAAGTCTAAGGCTGCTATGGTTTTATCTATAGTTTTAGTGTTAGCATCTTTTGCACTGCTTATGACAAAAGGACTTAATTACGGCGTTGACTTTGCCGGTGGTACGATAGTTCAAGTAAAATATGATACTCCAGCTCCAATTGATGATATGAGAGAAAAATTAAAAAGTAACAAACTTTTTGACGGTGCTTCTATTACAGAGTTTGGGGCAGTTGATGAAGTAGTTATCCGTATGAAGAGTACTACAGGTAGTGTTACTGTTGATATTGGTGATATTACTCGCGCGGCATTAAAGGGTACTGGTAACTTTGAGATTCGTCGTGTTGATATCGTAGGACCTAAAGTTGGTAGTGAGCTAAAAGAAAAAGGGATTATGTCTCTTATTTTAGCAATCATCGGAATTTTAATATATGTAGCATTTAGATTTGAGTGGCGTTTTGCTGTGGCTTCTATTGTTGCACTAATTCATGATGTCTCTATTGCTCTTGGTGCTATTACACTTGTAGGATTAGATGTAAACTTGGATGTTTTAGCAGCACTTCTTACGATACTTGGTTATTCACTAAATGATACTATCATTGTATTTGACCGTATTCGTGAGAGTGTTACGAATTCTAAAAAAACTGACTTAACTGATATTATTAATGAGTCAGTTACAAGAACATTAGCAAGAACGACGCTTACGTCTCTTACGACTTTCTTTGTTGTGTTTACTCTATTTATGTTTGGTGGTGAGATTATTCACTCTTTCGCATTTACACTTCTTGTGGGTGTTGTAGTTGGTACATACTCATCAATATTTGTAGCTTCACCGATTCTTTTATTGTTTGGTTTTGATGTTAAAGGTTACCATGTTAAACTCTCAAACAAAGTAAAAAGAGAAGTTGAAAAGCAGAGAATGCGTGACCAGTTTGAATCTGGAGTAATGTAAAAACTCTATAGTACTTCCTTCACCTAGCCCATGTTCCGGCATGGGTTAATCCCATAAATATATTAGTTTTGTTTCTCTTTGATGTTTATCTCTATAGTATAATGAGTGTTATAGTAAAAGATAAAGGAAAACATCATGAGTAACATTACAATAGCGATAATCGTTTTATTTTTAGTCTTTTGGTTATATTCAGTAATATCTATACTTACTGGTGAGTTTGTAGATAAAAAACAGAAAGTATTTTGGGTGATAGGGATTATTTTTGTCCCTTTTTTAGCCTTTTTTTATGTTTTTATGAAAAAAAAACTCTTAGTAAAAAGCCAATAAAAAACTCTTTTATTCTTTGGAGTTTTAGTCGTTAAAATTGCTATTCAGTCCCTCCTTAAGATAATTTTTGTATAATCACTCTAATAAAATTAAGGATATGGCTATGGATTGGGGTAAAGTAATATATGTATTTTTCTCGCTGATGAGTTTAACATCAATAGCGGGATTTTTGTATGAGCATAGTGCAGTTGCACTTTTTGTTGCGGCAAGTTTAAATTTAGTTTCTACATTTTTAAAAATTGGTGTTAGAAACCTGCTCTCCGCTGAACTTTTAGCATCTTCTCTAGTTGCTGACTTACACCTAATTCCAGCATTTATTTATTTAGAAATTGTTGGAAATTTAGAGTGGGCTATCGCCTTGACCCTCGGTGCGCTTATTGCTAACCTTTTCTCTGTAGGACTTGTCTATATAGAGAGTTCAAAAACTCACGAAGAATATTAGGAGAAATTGTTGGAATACAACTCTACGACTATAGAAAAAAAATGGCAAAAATATTGGGCTGAGAATGGAAGTTTTGAGCCTAGTGAAGACTTTAGCAAAGAAAAAAAATATATTTTAAGTATGTTTCCATTTCCAAGTGGAAGACTACATATGGGTCACGTTAGAAATTACTCTATTAGTGACGCTTTTGCACGTTACTACCGTCAGCAAAACTTTAATGTACTTCATCCTATTGGTTTTGATAGTTTTGGTATGCCCGCTGAAAATGCAGCTATCAAAAACGGTTCTCATCCTAAGGGCTGGACTTATGACAATATAGACTACATGAAAGGAGAGTTTGCCGCTCTAGGTTTTTCTTTTTCAAAAGAGCGTGAGCTTGCAACCAGTGATGAACTTTACACTAAGTTTGAGCAGGGTTTCATTATAGACATGTTTGAGAAAGGTCTTCTTTACCGTGAAAAAGGTCTTCTTAATTGGTGTCCGCATGACCAGACTGTTTTAGCAAATGAGCAGGTAGTTGATGGATGCTGTTGGAGATGTGATACTCCAATAGTTAAAAAAGATATGAATCAGTACTATTTTAAAATTACTCAATATGCTGATGAACTTCTTGATGATTTGAAAAAGCTTGATGGTGGCTGGCCTAAACAAGTTCTTACTATGCAAGAGAACTGGATAGGTAAATCAAACGGTTTAGCCTTTGATTTGTTTCTTGACACGGAATCTAAAGAAAAACTAAACAACACTTTTGAATCATTTGATGTCTTTACCACTCGTCCTGATACTATCTACGGTGTAAGTTATACTGCACTCGCTCCTGAGCATGCAATAGTTACATATATGATTGAAAACAAACTTTTAAGTGATGAAGTTATTTCAGAGATTAAGAAGATGAAAAATACTTCATCAATAGACAGACAAAAAGAAAAATCTGGTATTTCACTTGGACTTGATGTTATTCATCCACTAAATGGTAAACAGATACCTGTATGGATAGCTAACTTTGTTCTTATGGATTATGGTTCAGGAGCTGTTATGGCAGTTCCTGCTCATGATGAGAGAGATTTTGATTTCGCACAAAAGTATGACTTGCCTATACATGCAGTAATTAAACCTTACGAAGGTGAACTTAGTGAGACTAAAGCATTTACTGAAGTTGGAGAACTGTTTAACTCTGGAGAATTTGACGGACTTAACTCTAAAAAATCTCAGTATAACATTATTAAATATTTTGAAGAAAATAAGATAGGTAAAAAGACTACTAACTACAAACTAAAAGACTGGGGTGTAAGCCGTCAGAGATATTGGGGTGCTCCTATTCCTTTCATCCACTGTGACTCGTGTGGTTTAGTTATGGAGAAAAAAGAGAATCTTCCTATCGCTCTTCCTGAAGATGTAGAGATAACAGGTGAAGGTAATCCACTTGATAATCATCCGACTTGGAAACATTGTAAATGTAGCAAGTGTGGCAAAGACGCTCTTCGTGAGACAGATACTATGGATACTTTTGTAGAGTCTTCTTGGTACTTTTTACGCTTTTGTGCGTCTCCTGCAAATTGGGAAAAAGAAGCTTTTTCAAAAGAGCAAGTTAAGTACTGGATGGGTGTTGACCAATACATTGGTGGGATTGAGCACGCTATCTTGCACCTGCTATATGCAAGATTTTTTACAAAAGTTTTTCGTGATTTAGGTTATATAGACTTTGATGAACCATTTGATAATCTTCTGACTCAGGGAATGGTGTTAAAAGATGGTGCAAAGATGTCAAAATCTAAGGGTAACACAGTTGACCCAGATGCTATCATAGAGAAATATGGTGCAGATACGGCTAGACTATTCATACTATTTGCAGCTCCGCCAACTCAAGAGCTAGAGTGGAATGATAATGCGGTTGAGGGTGCACACAAGTTTATAAAAAGATTTTTTGATAGAAGTTCAAATATCGTAAAAATGGACACTATCCCAACAATAGAGCATAGTTCACTTTCTAAAGATGAGAAGTTTGCTAGAAAAAAAGTCTATGAAGCCTTAGTTCGTGCAAATGATGTTTATAATGAAAAATATACATTTAACACTCTTATTGCAGGCAGCATGGAAGCTATGAATGCGCTGAATGCACAGAGTAACGCTGATGTATGGAGTGAGGGTTATTGGATACTTAGTTCTATAATGGAACCTGTAATTCCTCATGTTTGCTGGGATATAAGTAGTGAGTATTTCTCTCTAAATAACTTAAATCCTCAAACAGTTCTAGATGAAGTATTTGTAGAAGACTCTGTAACTCTGGGAGTTTCTATAAATGGAAAAAGAAGAACAGAGATAGAAGTTGCAATTGATGAGTCAAAAGAAAATATCATAGAGATTGCAAAAGCAGCCGCATCTAAATGGTTAGAAGCAAAAGAGATTCTCAAAGTGATAGTTGTTCCTAAAAAACTAGTTAATATAGTAATTAAAGGCTAATTGTGAAAATTATTTTATCACTTCTTATACTTTTAGGTTTTGCATCTTGTGGCTATAAGCCAAGTTCAAAGTTTGCTCGTGAAGTGATGGGTGAAAAAATAAGTACAAATATCATTATATCTGCGCATGATCCTGAAAATACTGTTATAATTAAAGATGCAGTAGATGAGGCAGTTATAACAGTTTTTCATGCTTCTTTGCATGATAAAGCAAGTTCTGATACTCATCTTGAGATAGCAATATCTGGGATTTCTTATTCTGCTAATGTCTATAATGATAATGGTTATGTTACAGGTTATAGAATGATGGTTGGTTTAAATATAACGAGAATGCATAATGGTATTTCTAAGAGCTATTCTGTCTCAGGTACATATGATTTTACAGTAGATCCAAATGCTACTGTAACAGACAAAGAAAGATTTGACGCTATACGTTTTAGTGCAGCAAAGGCTATAGAATCTTTTGTTGCAAAAGTTTCTGCTGAGGGTGCAAGAGCTAAAAAAAAGGAGTAGTTATGACTATACAAAATATTATCAACAAAGCTGTAAAGAGACTTGAGTTAGAAGGAAAACTTTTAACACCGGATTTTTATGCAGAGGCCTTTTGTAAAGAGGCCCAAAAAGCAGGGATGCAATCAGAAGATTGTAATCAAGTAGATAAATTTTCAAAAACACTTAACAAAGATATTCAAAAAGAACTATCTAAATATACAATCAAAACTATGGGCGAATTAGCCCGCTTTTTAATCTCTAAACTAAATAGAACAAACTCAACTATATGTTCTGAATTGCTCGAATCACAAAATACTTTAACAAAAAGAATCTTACAAGTTGTATCAGTCCTTCACAACGCTGAAGCTACCCAACTTGCAAAACAAAGCATAAAACTACTAAGCTCAAATCCAAACACAACAGAATTAGAACAGTATAGACAATATTGGGTCAATTTTATTACAACATACGATGATACATTTTTAAATAAATTAAGTGTCTTCGGTAGTGTTGATAGTAATAATTTAAGCAAAACTATTAAAAACTTAAAAATTCTACCAGCTTCAGATACCGCAAAGTTTGATAATCATGAACTTCAAAGAGTGGCATCTCTACTTGTTTCTTCTTTTGTCCCATCCATTGCATCTAGTGTAAATGAAAAGATAGCTAATCTTAGTGAAAAACTAAAAAACAATCCTTCACTTTTAGACAGTGTAAGTATAGAGAGTGAAATAAGGTCTATTATTTTACTAAGAATTGCTCTTGATAAAGAGAGTGTAAAGGAGATGGTAGAGTCTCTTGATGGAGTTTTAGATAAATTATCTTTAAGACTAATTGAGATGATTGAACGTTCTGATGATTCAACTGTAGAGATACAAAAAATAAAATCAGAGTTAGAAGAATATAATGAAGACACAGGCACCAACTTTAAAGTAGCACATAAAAAATTATTTATAATAGCTACTGCGCTAGAAGAAAATACTCAACTTTTAAGTAGAGATTTGAAAGATCATAGTACAGAAGTTGCTATTCTAAGTAAAAAGGTTCGTAAGCTTGAAAAAGAGTTAGAAGTGGCAAAAACTGCTTCAAAGGAAGACTTCTTGACTAAACTTTATAATAAACGCGCACTTGATGAGTTTATGAATGTGAAAGAGTCTGAGTTTGAGAGATACGGACATAACTTTTCTGTTGTTATATTCGACCTAGACCACTTTAAACAAGTGAATGATAATTATGGCCATGAAGCCGGAGATGCTATCCTTGGAGCTTTTGCAAAAATACTTAAAAAAGAAGCAAGAAGTGTTGATATAGTAGGTAGATTTGGCGGTGAAGAGTTTATGGCGCTTTTAAGCGAGACAGATTCTAAAGGTGGAGCTATATTTGCAGAAAAAGTAAGAAAGCATGTTAAAAAAGCCCGATTTATGTATAAAGGTGAGAGAATAGATGTAACTGTCAGTTCTGGAGTAAGTGAGAGAAAACAACACTCATCTTTATCTGCTGTTGTAAACTCTGCCGATGAGTATCTATATAAAGCTAAAAATGATGGACGTAATCAAGTAGCATACAAGAAAAAATAGTGTTACAAGATTTTTTAAACGCAAAACCACTCTATTATGATGAAATAGACTATAGTCGTATGCCTCGCATCTATGAGAAGATAAAGCCTTATCTTCCTATGCCAAAGATTATCCATCTTATCGGTACTAATGGAAAAGGAACTACAGGACGTTTCTTAGCAACTGCTCTATACTCACTTGGGTTTAATGTTGGACACTACACATCTCCTCATATTTTAGAGTTTAATGAAAGAGTATGGATAAATGGTAAAAATGCAGAGAGTGAGACTCTTGAAGCAGCTTATGAAGAGTTAGAGACTCTTTTATCTAAAGATGATTCAGATGCACTTAGTTATTTTGAATATACAACTTTACTATCTTTACTTGTATATAAAGAGTGTGACTATGTAGTTATGGAAGCTGGTTTAGGTGGAGAATATGATGCAACGGCAGTATTTGATAAAGTATTAACGCTTGTTACTCCTATAGCTTATGACCATGAAGCTTTCTTAGGTAACTCAATAAAAGAAATAGCTACAACAAAGTTAAATGCAATTCAAAATAATGCTATCTTGAGTCTACAAAAAGAGACAGAAATTTATGATATTGCAGAAGCTATGGCTGAGGAAAACTCTTTAAATATACAAAGAGTATCTCAAGTTTTAGATGCCGATGATGAACAAAAGATAGCCAAAATAGCAAAAAAATTGAAACTTGAGAGCTATTTAGTGCAAAATCTTGCACTTAGTATTTCAGCTTTAAAGTTTTTAAATATAGAATATAACAATAACAACTTTACAGATGCTAGACTTTTTGGAAGGTTAACTAGAATCAGTGAAAACGTTATAGTAGATGTTGGCCATAATCCCCTTGCAGCCGAAGCTATAAGAGAAGCGCTAAGTCCTGAGAAATATGTTCTTATTTATAATAGCTATCAAGATAAGGATTATAAAAAGATTCTTGAAATTCTAAAACCTATTATAAATAAGGTAGAAATAATATCAATCAATGATAAAAGAGCAGAGGCAGAAGATCGGCTTAAAAGAACTTTAAATGATTTAGAGATAGAATATAGTATATTTAAAAGTGTTACGCCAAATATTAAGTATCTTGTCTTTGGATCTTTTAGTGTTGTGGAAGCTTTTATGAAAAGGCAGAATAAGAGTGGAATTTTAAAATATGAATAATCATTTTACTATTACTATTAATGATGACCATGGCGTAAAACAATTTTATCTTCACCAAATAGTTAAAAAAGCTATTTGGTATGTAGTGTTGTTTTTAGGTTTTATAACTTTGATTGCAGTGGCTACCATTCTTTATCTTGATTACTCAGTTGATCAGATAGAAATAAAGCGTGAAAATACACAACTAGCTTTAAATACCCTCAAAAAAAAGAATAACAAACTTAATCAAAGTATGAAAAATACTCAGATGGCTCTATTGCTTAAGAAAAAAGAATTAAATGAAGTCTCCGACTCACTTTCTGAAATTGAAACATTAATTGGGCTTGCTCCTGTTGCAGATATGTCTTTACAAGAAAGAGTTAGTGTTACAAAACTAAACTCCGAGCATATGGCAACGCTGATGCAGTTTATTCCAAGTGGTTCTCCCATCGAGTATAGAGGAGTTACTAGTAAGTTTGGATATAGAATTCACCCAACTCTAGACAGGAAAGAGTTCCATCGCGGTCTAGATATGAAAGCTAAAATGAAAACACCTGTTTATGCAACTGCAGACGGAATAGTTGAGTATGCAGGTCTTCATAAGAAAAGTGGTTTCGGAAGACTTGTAATCCTTCAACATAACTATGGTTTTAGAACATATTTTGGTCATTTAAACAAGATTGTGATAAAATCAGGCCGATTTGTAAAGAAAGGGGATTTAATAGCTTATACTGGTAACTCTGGTATGAGTAGTGGTCCACATTTACACTATGAACTTAGATTTATTCAACGTGCAGTTAATCCTTTTTATTTTGTGAAATGGAATGTACAAAACTATAAAGACATATTTGAAAAGGAGAAAAAAATACCATGGCAATCTTTAATAACGGCGACAGCACACATCAAAGTACCAAACCCGACACAAACACTACCATCATCACAACTGGCTCTACAATCAAAGGTGAGATGAATCTCTCATGCAATTTATATGTAGATGGTGAGTTTGAAGGCGTAATTCATTCTAAAAAAGAGGTGAATATTGGTAAAAACGGTCATATTAAAGGTGACGTTACAACTCAAAGACTTGTAGTACAAGGTTACATTGAAGGTACTGTACGTGCTCTTAGAGTTGAGATAAAAGCTGCAGGTCGAGTTAATGGGACCATAGAATCAAGTGAGCTTGTCATTGAAGCTAAAGGTATTTTCGAAGGTAATAGTGTTGTAAAAGATACATCACCCCCTCCAACTACGGAAAGATCCGAAAAACCACAGATAAATAAAGTATTAAAGTAAAAGAGTTTCTCTTTTACTTTATAATCTTTTTTAGCCTCTCTTAGATAGAATTCCACTAATACAACCTTATTAGGAAAACAATGTCACAAAGTTCACTCTATCAATATTTTAAAACTGATCCAAATCAAGATCTTGAAGTTTTGATATGTCAAGATTCTAAAGAAGCTCACTCTTTAGAGAGTGTTGCAAAATTTTTCAATCGTGAAGTAGTGGTTTTTCCTGACTTTAGAGCTAGTTTTGGAGATGATCTTCGTGTTTACACAGAAGAGTTGCATCAACTATTTTGGGCATTAAAAACATATTATTCTAAAAAAAAGAAACCTTTAATTATATCTCCTCTAAAGACTCTTCTCTTTCACTTGCCACAAGCTTCACTTTTAGAATCTACGACAATAGAATTTGGTTCAAAGATTAACCTAAGTGCATTTAAAGAACAGATGCTGTTTTGGGGATATAACTTTGTAGATATGGTTCAAGTAGAGGGTGAGATATCTTTTCGTGGAGATATTATAGATATTTATGCTCCATCTTCAAAGATGCCAGTTCGTATATCTCTTTTTGATGATGAAATAGAGCAAATAAAATATTTTGAGCTAGAATCTCAAAGAACTCAGAGTGAAGAACTAGATTGTATAGAAGTAACTCCAGCATTTTACTCTCTTGATGAAGAGAGTTTTAATGCTCTTAGTGAGAAGGTCAAAGAGAGTGAATTAGACTCTTTAGTCAAAGATGTAGCATCTCTTGGGTTTTGGTATCTAGGAGATAAGGCTTCAAACTTTTTAGATGGCAAAAAAACAAAACTAGCAACTTCTTTAGATACTCTTTTAGTAGATGCATATGCACTAAATAATCCGGTGGTATCCAGAGATGAATTTAACTTAGAGATTTTGCCCCAGAGTGATGATTTTAAAGAAGTAATCGTAGCTGATTTACATGTCTTACTAAAGGTACATAAAAATAAAAAGATAACCATCATAGCTGCAAATGAAGCTTTGATGAAACAAGCTGGACTATTTAATCTCACAAATATCAAAGAAGTTTACGCTCCATATATCTTAAATGTAGTCTCAAAAGATGAACTTGTTATCTCTCTAAATAAGCCCGATAAGATTAGACGTAGAAGAAAAAGTTCTATTTTACTAGATGATTTAAAAGCGGGTGATTACGTAGTTCATGAAGATTATGGTGTAGGTATATTCGAGAAAATTGAGCAGACAGAAATTCTTGGAGGCATAAAGGATTTTATAGTTATCAAGTATGTTGGTGATGACAAAATTCTACTACCTGTTGAAAACCTTGATTTTATTGACCGCTACATAGCATCTGGTGGCTCTACTCCTGTTCTTGACAGACTTGGTAAGGGAAGTTTTGGAAAACTAAAAGATAAGGTTAAAAAACGCCTTATGGAGATAGCAGGGCAGATTGTAAATACTGCGGCTGCTCGTGAACTTATCAAAGCTCCAAAAATGAATGTTGCAAAAAAAGAGCTTCAAGAGTTTCAAAAGCTCGCTGGATTTGAATATACTGACGATCAAACCCAATCAGTTGATGAGATAATTACTCAGATGAGTTCTGGTCATATTATGGATAGACTTCTTAGTGGTGATGTTGGCTTTGGAAAAACAGAAGTTGCTATGAACACTATATTTGCAGCATATAAATCGGGTTTTCAATCTGCCCTTATAGTTCCGACAACTCTTTTATCTGCTCAACACTTTCGTTCTTTAAATGAGAGGTTTGCAGATTTAGGCATAAAATATGCAAAACTAGATAGATTTGTGACTACCAAAGATAAAAGTAATATTATAAAAGGTCTAGCATCTGGAGAGATAGATTGTGTTGTTGGAACACACGCTCTCTTTGGTTTGGCATTTAAAAACTTAGGTGTTGTAATCATAGATGAGGAGCACAAGTTTGGCGTAAAGCAAAAAGAGAAGATAAAAGAACTTTACCATAACGTTCACCTACTCTCAATGAGTGCTACACCGATTCCTCGTTCACTAAATCAAGCACTTAGCTCTATTAAAACAATGTCACAACTTCTAACTCCACCAAGTGAGAGACAGGGTGTAAGAACATTTGTAAAAGAGTATAGTGAGAAGTTAATAAAAGAGGTAATCTTACGAGAGCTTCGTCGCGGTGGTCAAGTTTTTTATGTGCACAACTCAATTGACCATATGCCTATAAAGCTAGGTGAGTTAAAAGCGATACTTCCAGACTTACGTATGGTAATGCTTCATTCAAAAATCTCTGCAGTTCAAACTGAAAAAGAGCTGTTGAAATTTGAAGCAGGGGAGTATGACTTAATGATAGCTACTTCCATCATAGAATCAGGTATCCATATGCCAAATGTAAACACCATGATAGTTGATGGTGCAGACAGATTTGGAATAGCAGATTTGCATCAGCTTCGTGGTCGTGTTGGACGTGGGCATAGTGAAGGTTTTGCTTATTTTATTGTAGAGAACAAAGAAAATCTGACAGATGAAGCAAAGAAGCGTCTTTTAGCTCTAGAGTCTAACTCATTTTTAGGAAGCGGATCAGTTTTAGCTTACCATGACTTAGAAATACGCGGTGGTGGAAATCTCGTAGGAGATGCCCAAAGTGGACACATAAAAAATATAGGTTACTCACTATACCTTAGAATGCTCGAAGACGCCATAAAACTCCTAAGTAATACTATGGAAAGCGAGAGAGCAAAAGTTGATATAAAGCTCACTATATCAGCTTTTATATCTGATGAGGTTGTAAAAGAAGATAGACTTCGCTTAGATATTTACAGAAGACTTTCTCAATGCGAAGAACCTGTAGAGGTATATGAGATAGAAGAAGAGATAATTGACAGATTTGGAGAGTTGGATGACCCTACAAAACAGTTCTTTGAGCTGATGGTAATCAAACTTTTAAGTTTAGAAGCAAAAATAAAAAGTGTTATGAATTATGGACAAAATATAACTGTTTCATATTTCAACGATTCTAAAGAGAGTATCAAGTCTGCTTCAAAAGATGATGATGACATCATCAAAGCGGTACTTTTTTATCTTAGAAATAATAAACCAAAAGTATTATAAAGGAAACTGAAATATGAGAATTGCTTTTATAGGTGATATCGTCGGTCGTCCAGGTCGCGAGATGTTAAAAGAGCATTTAAAAAATATAAGAGATGAATATAAAGTTGATTTTGTAATAGCAAACTATGAAAATGCATCTCATGGTTTTGGTGTGACTGCAAAAAATGCAAATGAGCTTTTAGCTTTAGGTATTGACTGCATGACAGGAGGTAATCACTCTTGGGATAAAAAAGATATTGAAGCACTTTTTGATACACATGAGATTCTTCGTCCGCATAATTACCCTGATGAAGTTGGTGGAACAGGATGTAAGGTTTATGATGTGGCTGGCGAAAAACTAGGTGTTCTTAACCTGATGGGGCACTACTCTATGCCGCTGGTTGATAATGCATTTAGAAAAGCAAGAGATGCAGTTGCTGAGCTTAATGAGCAGGGCGTAAAAAATATCTTTATAGATTTTCATGCAGAAGCTACAAGTGAAAAACGCGGTATGATGATGCTCCTCCAAGGTGAAGTTAGCGCAATTATAGGTACTCATACTCATATCTCAACTGATGATTTTCAAATAGCAAGCCAGACAGCATATCTAACTGATATTGGACTAACAGGATGTAGAGATAATGTTATCGGAATGGATTCTAAAGTCCCTCTAAAACAGTTCTTGACTGGTATGAAAGGACATTTTGATGTACCTAAGAAGTGTAAAAAAATTCTTCAGTTGGCTATTATGGACTTTAGTAATGGCAAGTGTTTGAATGCTTTTAAACTAAAATATTTTTGTGATGGCAGAATTATAAAAACTGAGGCTTACAAAGAAGATTAAGCTGTAATCTGGTAATAATTGTCATTTGCTAGATAAGTATTTACCATAGTGTGACGTATACTTTTTTCTTGTGCTTTTTGTAGTTCACTCGGTAGTTCTTGATCTATTTGAGGTGTTTTACTCTGAGTCGCTTTTGGCTCTAAAAAGAGTGAAAACATTACAGAATTATCTGCATAAGCTTCTTTGGCATTTTTCATAGTATTAATTTTTTTAATCTCTATTTCGTCTTTATTTTGAAACTGTTTTTGTAATTTCTGCTTATTGCTAAATGCCTTATAGTTTGAGATATAAGTAATCGGTAGATTTTGAGTATCTTTTGATTCGAGTACAACATTTTGTGCTAGTTTTGATTCAAAAGAATTAGAAGAATATTTTGATTTATCTACTTTTTGGTTTGAAGTTCTATCGGAGTTATTTGTGTTGACATAAGTATTATATGATGATACAAACATGACACCCCCCCCGCACAGCTATCTACTCATATTATAAACCAATTAAGCTTATTTGCTTCTTTTTTATTAACGTTATGTCATATTGTGATATTAATTCAATAATAAAAAAACTTTTTTTGGTTAAAATACAACGATGAACTTTTTTAATAACTTTATATATAACCAGACCATATTCTACCAACTACTAATATTTTTTTTAATTATAATAATAGGAATATTGATTTATAGAAGTTTTAGAATCAATAAGTTAAATCAAGAGATGCAATACAAGCTAAAAGAAGAACTAAAAAAATTTAGTGATAAAGACAAGATTCTCTTTCATAAAAATAAACTTGATGCCATGGGTGAGATGCTTGAAAATATTGCTCATCAGTGGAGACAACCCCTTTCTCAAATAAACTCATCTGTGCTTCTTATAGATGACACGCTTCATGAAATGAACTTTAGAAATATAGATGTTGAGGAGAGACTTTTAGAGATAGAGTCTTTAACTAAATACTTATCAAACACTATCAATGATTTCAAAGACTTCTTCGCTCATGATAAGATAAAAAATAGCTTTTTACTTAGAGAGATGATTGAGAAGTCAATATATATAGTAAAAGGTAGTCTTAAAAAGAATAATGTAGAAGTTATAGTTAATATAGAACAAGATTGTAGATATTATGGTTATGAAAGTGAATTACAGCAGGTTGTATTGGTATTACTTAACAATTCTAAAGAAGCACTTGTAAATAGGAGTATCAAAGATCCAATAATAAATATATATATTAAGCAAGAAGACGAGTTTTACAAAATAAAAATCTGTGATAATGCCGGTGGGATTATAAAGAGTATTAGAGAGAAGATTTTTGAACCATACTTTACAACAAAGCATAAATCTAAAGGAACGGGATTGGGGCTATATATGTCTAAAAAGATTATTGAAGAGAGTATGGATGGAGAGTTAAATATGAATACTCATAAATTGGGTGTCTGTTTTGAAATCAAACTAAAGGTAGTTAATGAATAATATAAAAGAACCATACTCAGTTTTATATATTGAAGATGAAAAAGATATTAGAGCTAACTATGTAAACTATTTAGATAGACATTTTGAGAAAGTTTATGAAGCTGCTGATGGTGAAGAGGGCTATGAGAAGTATAAGAAAAATAGACCTGATATTATGATTGTAGATATTAACCTTCCGAAGTTAAACGGACTTGAGTTAGTTAGAAGAATAAGAGAAAATAATCACTCTACAAAAGTTATTATGCTCACGGCTCACTCAGAGACAAAGTCCTTATTAGAAGCGACAGAGCTAAAACTTACAAAGTACCTGGTAAAGCCTGTTAGTAGACGTGAGTTAAAAGATGCTTTAACCCTTGTCATAGGTGAGCTTTCTAATTTTGAGATAATATTTAAAAAAACAATTGTTTTAAAAGACAGCTTTTATTGGGATGTACAAAGAGAAGAACTTTTAAATAATAATGTTTCTACACTTCTTACAAATAAAGAGAGGTCTATTTTAGCACTTCTTTTTTCCTCTATAAATACAACTTTTACGTATGATGAGATTATTATAAATGTCTGGTACGAGGATGATTATGATAGAGATAAGTTAGATGCCCTAAAAACGATTATAAAAAATCTAAGAAAAAAGTTGCCAAAAGATAGCATTAAAAATGTATATGGAACTGGTTACAAGATAGAAATGTAATTATTAATCATTAGTGTAACCAGATGGTAATAAAACTAAAACAACATTTTGGTACAATTGTAAAAAGATAATCGCTAAGGTGATAATAGATGAGCGCTAAAATTGTTGTAGTTGAAGATGAAGAAGATTTACTTGAACTTCTTGAGTATACACTTGAGAAGGAGGGTTTTGAAGTCATAGGTTTTTTAAATACAAAAACAGTAACTCAAATACTTGAAGAAGAAGAAATTGACCTTCTTATAATGGACAGAAATCTTCCTGGTGTTGAGGGCAGTGAATTTGTATCAAGCCTTCGTGAAGATGGAGTTTTAACTCCTGTAATATATCTCAGTGCAAAAAATAGAGATTCAGATATTGAAGAGGGCTTTTTAAGAGGAGCAGATGACTACCTTACTAAACCTTTTAACATGAAAGAACTTGTTCTTCGTGTTAAATCTATCCTTAGAAGAACTACTAAAAAATACAATGTAGGTCAAATATCTCACAGGGATCTACTCCTAGATAAAAGTACAAGAGAGTTAAGCGTAGATGGAGAAAGAGTAGAGATAACAAAACTGGAGTTTGATCTTTTATATGAGTTTATCATTAACAAAAATAGTGTCTTAGATCGTGATTATCTTCTTACAAATGTATGGGGAGATGGTGAGTCTTATCAGTATAAGACTGTAAATGTTGCTATCAATCGTCTAAAAGAGAAAATTGACCCGCATAAGACAAAAGATTATATTCAAACAGTACGTGGAGTTGGATACCGCCTGTGCTAAAAATACATCAAATATTTATTATAAAATTTTTACTCCTTTTTGTAGGAACTCTTTTTGTTACTTCACTAATTAGCTACATAGCACTAAAATCAATAATCATAGATCACAATGAAAATCACTTGGAAAATGCAATAATTCTCATGGAACTTGAATTGGAAAATATTGAAGATCTAGATTCATTTGCTAAGCTAGTACATGAAAATACAGAGCTTCGTGTTACGATAATAGATGATATTGGTGTGGTCATCGCTGAGTCAAGTGCAGACAAAGCTAGAATGGATAATCATAGCTCGAGGTATGAGATTATGCAGGCAAATAAAGATGAATTTTCACATATTACAAGATACTCTAAGACACTAAAAGTAGATTTTTTATATGTAGCAAAGAAGTTGTCTTATCAAGGTAAAAATATATATATTAGACTCTCTATGAGTTTGGCTCAGGTAATGAGCGACTTTTATTCTTTATGGTCTAAGCTATTTTTAGTCTTTTTAGTGGTTGTCGTTTTTGCATTTTATATCTCTAAAAGGATGAGTGAGAGAATCGTTTATGATATTGATCAGATTACCATTTTTCTTGATGATATATCAAACAAAAATTATAACGCTATCATAAAGACAAAATACTTTTATGAATTTCTCCAGATATCCTTGATGCTTAAAAACCTTGTAAAGAAGTTGAGTTCAAGGGATAAACAAAAACGAAAATATACGGCAAAACTAAGACTAATGAACAAGCAGAGAAATGATATACTCTCTGCTATCTCTCATGAATTTAAAAACCCTGTTGCATCTATAATAGGTTATGCTCAAACACTTCAAGAAGATCCTGATATCACTCCAAAAATACGTGAAAAGTTCTTAAGTAAGATAAGCTCAAACGGAGATAAAATATCTCAGATGCTAGATCGTTTGGCCCTTTCTGTCAAACTGGAAAATGATGATCTTAAAATAGAAATAAAACGTTTTGATATGAAAAAGCTTTGTGAAGAAGTTGTCTCAAACCTATCTTTAAAGTATAGAAATAGAGAGATAACTCTTGAGGCGTCAAATACTATAGTAGAAGCTGATAAAACGATGATAGAGTTAGTTCTTGTCAATTTAGTTGATAATGCACTTAAATACTCTCAAATGGAAGTACAAGTAGTATTAAAAGATGATGAACTTTCAGTTATTGATAAAGGTATCGGTATTCAAGAAGAGCATCTCGATAAGGTTACTGCCAAGTTTTACAGAGTAAATAAAAATACTTGGGACAACTCTATGGGAATAGGGCTGGCTATGGTTAGTTATATTCTAAAAATGCATAGTTCAAAGTTAAAGATAATATCCAAAGTTGCAGAGGGCTCAGTTTTTAGCTTTTCTATCAAAGAGATGTTAAAAAAATAGCAAATTGCCATATATTTGTAAGTTTTTTTTTGCTTACGCTATATTTCTACTATTGATTTAGTAGGAAAATATATGAGAGATTTTAATGGAATTATAGAGGAGTTAAAACTCTATCTGGCAGTTGGTGAAAATAAAAAAGTTTTAGATAAAGACGTAGCAGTTGCACTAAAAATATCTCAGGCAAACTTTGCTACCATCAAACGAAGAAATTCAACTCCTTATAAAAATATTTTAGAGTTTTGCAAAGAAGAAAATCTTTGCTGTAGTGATATTTTTTTTCAATAGATTAGATTTTGGACTGAATAGTTATCTTAGTAGCTTCAAATAGTTCTATGGCTTTTTGAACCATAGGTTCATCTTTGATATTTGTTCCATTGATTTCTTTGACTTCACTCTGGGCAGGTGAACAGTTAGTTACACAACTTGCACTCCCACCCATTTCAGCATCTTCGACCATTGAAGTGCTTTGTTCATGCTGCATCTGAGGTTGTTCATGAGCACCTAGCGGAGTGTCATTTTTTTTTTCAAGATTCACTTTTGTACAGGCTTGATGTCTGATTTTTGTCTCAAAACCAAAAGTTTCACGAACAAGTTGTTTGATAGCAGAATAGCCATGTGTTAGAATCTTTTTACACTCTTCATTTGCACAACTTTCCCAAGTTAAGACTTCATCTTCATAAGAGACAAAACTGATAGACTCTTCAAAACATCTGCCTAATTCTGCATTTCTATCTTTGATACTATCAATTAGTTCATTAAACATCTTAAGAGATAGGTTTGGCATCTCTACTGGTGTTTCAAGGGGTGGAGGTGGCATCTCATCTTGAACTTTTGGTGTCTCAACTTGAGTAGACTCTACAGGTTCTATATTTATGTTGGATATCTCAGGTCTTTTAATTTCTTTTTGAAGAGACTCTATCATCTGGTCAACTTCTTTTATACGAAGAGCTTCAACCATTTTGAAAAAGATAAGAGATATTACAAATGAACCGTTGGCATTGATGCTAAATAGTGACTTAGAATCACTTAAAATTCTAAAAAATCTATCTAAAACAAGAGTTGAAAAAAGAGCGTCTTGATTGTACATACGTTCTTTTAAGTAGGCGATTAATTCATCAACAACCATCTCAGCTTCATAGTCCTCGAGTATTTGCGTGTACTCAACAAGACGAGCATAATCTTTTGCAAATACTGCGCTAAATAGGTCCATGATAAACTTAGGATCAACAAGTCCTAACATGTCTGTAACAGTATTTACATCTACATGATTTTTAGAGTAGATAATAGCTTGATCAAGTAAAGTAAGCGTATCTCTTAAACTTCCATTTCCGCTTCTTGCCAAAATCTCTAAAGCATCTGCTTCATACTGTATTTCTTCTAAGTTTAGGATATGAGCTAAATGATCTACAACTTTTTTAGTTGAAATAGACTTAAATCTAAAGTGCTGAGTACGACTTAAAATTGTTGCAGGAAGCTTCAGCGGATCAGTGGTAGCCAAGATAAACTTCACATATTCTGGCGGTTCTTCAAGAGTTTTTAAAAGAGCATTGAAAGCTTCTTTTGTCAGCATATGAACTTCATCGATGATGAAGATCTTATATCTTGCAGATGAAGGTTTGTATTTTGTCTGCTCTATAAGATCTCTAATGTCATCTATCTTTCTTGAAGATGCCGCATCCATCTCTACTATGTCCATGTGACGGTTTTGTACTGCTAGAATACAGTTTTGACAAGTCCCGCAAGGCTGATGTGACATACCTTGTTCACAAATAAGAGCTTTCGCAAAGATACGGGCTGTTGAAGTCTTTCCACTTCCTCTAAGCCCTGAAAAAAGATATGCATGAGAGAGTCTGTTTGAGTCAAGCGCAAGCGATAAAGTCTGAGCAATAGTCTCTTGACCAATAAGCTCATCAAAATTTGATGGACGATATTTTCTTGCTAATACTTCAGAAGACTCTTTCACATGCAACTCCAAATTAAATTCTAATGATTTTAGCATCTATAGAGTTAAACTATGATTTAAAGATTCAAAATATAGTTATGTTTTATTCTTATACCATAGAACTTAGTGAAACGTGAGAGAGTTCATTTTTAGCAACTTTTTTTTGCAGAGATAAGATATTATTTATATTATTTATACATCTTTGTTTAGATTTTTTATGAATGATTAGAACTGAGGCACTGACTGTTAGAAGAGGAAACTCTTTTTTGTTTTCTTCTCTATCTTTTGAAAGTATATAACCTCTATCTTTATCATCTTGAGAGTAAAACTCGATAACGTCATCTGTAAACTTTTTAACTATGTTTTTTACATTATTTATATATATATCATTGTCGTCTTTTGTACTTTTTATTCCAACAAAAAAGTCATCTCCGCCTATGTGGGCTTTAAAAAACTCCTGAGGTAGATTTTTTCTAAGTATGTCAGCAAAGAGCTGAATTACTCTATCTCCATTTCTAAAGCCGTAAACATCGTTAAAAGCTTTAAAATTATCCAAATCAAAGTAGCAAAGTAGATATGTCTCTTTTGATTTGGAAGCATCCCAAACATACTTTTCTATCATAGTGTTTCCAGGTAATTTAGTTAGTGGATTTTGTTCTCTTGCAAAGAGGAGGTTTTGTTCATTCATAATAGTAATAATTGCTCTTGCAGATAAAAAGCCGTAGTACTTAAAGTCTTCTGTGATGATGATTCCTATGGACTCAGGGTTGTTTGAAAAGAGTTCAATGATGGTTGATATTTCGTTGTTTATATCTGCTATTGCACAAGGGTTTATAAGATTTATTAGTTTAGATTTTGTTGAGTCATCATGTAGGAGTAGAGATCTTCCATATGGAGAATAAAGAAAGTCTTTAATCTGATTCTCTTCTAAGATACCTATTGGTTCATTGTGTGAGTTTACTATAGGAACAACAGTAGACCCATAGTTTTTTTGAAAGTACTCAATAACTGTAACCATTTTTGTTTTTATAGGTAGAGTAGGAATCGTCTCGATATAACTGCGTATCTCTTGCCCCTTCTCAATAGAGCGTTGGTCTTTATCTATAATATTAGATATCTCTGTATAGTTTGATTTGATATGATGAACATTAGTAGTAGGTTTTTGAATTAAGTATCCTTGAACCAAGTGGCATCCAACATCTCTACATACTAGAAGTTCTTCTATTGTCTCTACTCCCTCTGCAACAACTTGTATTCCAAGTTGAACAGCTAATTGAGTGATGCTTTTGAGCATTACTTTTTTCTTAGGAAGCCTGTGAACATCTTGAAGGAAAAATCTGTCTATTTTTAATATATCAGGTTTCACATCATGAAGAAGTTTATAGCCTGAGTAGCCAACACCAAAGTCATCTATTGCTATACAGTAGTTGTTATCTTTATAGTGTTGCATAATAGTCTGCATATCCTGAACGCCGTCAAGTTGATGTCGCTCTGATATCTCAAAACAAATAGTGTCTTTTTTTATCTTGTGCTCTTGAAGAATTTTTTTAGTGTTTCCAGGAGTGAAGTTAGGCATCTCAAAGAGACGGTTATCAAGGTTGTAAAATAGCTTTAGGTCTTCATATATAGCTATCTCTGTAAATTTTTTAATAGTTTTTTTTCTAAGTTCTAAGTCAAATGAGTAGAGTATATTTTTTCTATATACTTCATCAAAAATATCAAATATAGATTCAAAACCTACTTCTTTATAGTTTCTAAGAAGCGCTTCTACCGCAAATATTTTTCCTGTGTGAATGTTGAGTATGGGTTGAAAGGCAATGTCTAAAATGCTTAGCTTCTCATACCATTCTTTGGGTAATTGATTTTCCATGACACAATTCTAGTGTTTGAATATTGCAAAATGGTTACAGTGCTGCTTTGTATAGATTAAGTATTTAGTTATAGGAGAATTTAATGGAGACGATGTTAATATTTAAATATAAAAAAATTGAGAGAAAGAGCAGATGCATAATAAAATTGGTAATTTTATAGTTGTAAATTTTACAGGAGTCATCACTGAGCGCAATATTAGACTGCTTGAGAGTTCTATTCTTTCCAAGCAAGATAGGATTAAAGATAAAAAAATCAGGGGTGTTTTAGTCTCTTTAAAAGGAATCGTCTACGAAAACAATCTAAAAAACCTCACAATTATGACAAATGAACTAGATCAACTAAGTGAAAAAGTTGGAGTCTCGATTAGTTTCATTGATTACAGTGTTAAACTTTTTCAAGTATTAAAAAAAGTTACTAAAAGCACTAAAGTAAAACTTTTTAAAAATACAAATGTCGCAAATCTTTTTCTTGACCCCAAAACGTTTAAAGAAGCTATGTGTGTCTTAGTATATGACGAAGATGCGGAGAATGGCAAAAGACTATCTTCTGAACTAGCTAAATATGGATACACGGTAATAGTAGTAAAAGATATAGATGAACTTCAAGGACAGATGAATGAAGGAGCTCATGATATCATTATTACTCATAGTGCTCTAAATGAAAAGTTAGGTAGTAAAAGTAGTTCAAAAAATGTTCTAGCTCTTTCTAAAAAACTTATAGTAAACCTTCCTGTATTTATGGATACAGCCGTTGAGACTCTGGTCTCATTTACTGGGTTAGAAGCGCAGAAGACATCACATAGTATTAAAGGTTTTGATACAAGTCTTGATGTAGATAACATCTGTGCAGTTATGCACTTCAAAGGTGACTTGGAAGGTTTCTTTACTCTTGTTTTTCCAAAAGACATTGCCATTATTGCTCTTGAATCACTTCTTGGTGAGACTGTAGAAGAGAGTGATGAAGAGACGCTTAGAGATGGGGTAGGTGAGTTTTGTAATATTATTACTGGTAGTACAAAAACAGCATTTGAAAAAAAAGATATCAAAGTTATTTTTGATTTGCCCAAAACATATAACACACTAAAATCTACCCAAAAGGATATCGGGGAAAATAATGGTGTTTGGATAGATATGCGTTTAGCAGGAAAATCTTTTTATATGTTTATTACAAAGTAGCTTTTAAAGAGATAGCCATTTCGCGGCAACAGCTTTAAGTGCATCTGGGTTTTCAGATGCAAAAAACTTTAGAGTTGGGTTTTCATATTTTTGAGTAAACTCAAACTCATTTTCAAGATACTCTACGATAGCATCTCCTGAGTGAATAATAATACTCTTTTTTGAAAAATAATTTTCTATCTCTTGTGAAATAAGCGGAAAGTGCGTACATCCTAAGATGATGGCATCTGGCTTTTGAACATCTTTGAAGTAATGCTCAAGAGTTGCTTCTAAGACTTTACCGCTGTAAATTTCTTCTTCAACAAGTGGAACAAACAAGCCTGTAGCCTTTGATTCAAGGTTATTATAACCTCTTTCTTTAAGACCATTTTCATAAGCTTTTGAATTAACAGTTGCTTTTGTTCCAAGGATAAGAATATTCGAGTTTTTGTTTGTAAGTGCATTAACCGTGGCTAAAATACCTGCTTCAACAACTCCGATAACAGGACAAGCTGAACTCTCTCGCATCTCATCAAGTGCATAGGCACTAACTGTATTACAAGCCACTATAATAAGATCTATTTCGAAGTTTTTGAAAAACTCTACGGCTTCAATAGCGTAGCGGATGATTGTGTTTTTATCTTTGATTCCGTAAGGGACACGAGCAGTGTCGCCAAAGTAGATAATCTCTTCAAACAGAGCGTGTTCTAGAAGTGACTTAACAACAGTTAAACCACCAATTCCACTATCAAATACACCTATTTTCATTACTTATCTGTATTCATACTTTCTAAGAACTCTTCGTTTGTATCTTTTTTACCCATAGTTGTGTAAACAAACTTAAGTGCTTCTATTTCATTGTCTTGTTTGTGTAGCATCTGACGTAAGATAAATACTTTTTGAAGAGTTTCAGGACCGATAAGAAGTTCATCTTTTCGAGTTCCAGATTTAAGAATATCCATAGCTGGGTATATTCTTCTATCAGCAATTTTTCTATCAAGAACAACTTCCATATTGCCAGTACCTTTGAACTCTTCAAAGATAACTTCATCCATTCTACTTCCAGTATCAACTAGAGCAGTAGCAATAATAGTTAAACTTCCACCATTCTCAATATTACGTGCAGCACCAAAGAATCTTTTTGGTTTATGTAGAGCGTTTGCATCTACACCACCTGAAAGCACTTTACCGCTTGAAGGAGTAACAGTATTGTAAGCACGTGCAAGACGAGTGATAGAGTCCAAAAGGATTACAACATCTTTTCCAAGCTCAACACGTCTTTTAGCTTTTTCAATTACCATCTCAGCAACTTTAACATGGTTTTTTGCAGGCATATCAAAAGTAGAGCTGTAAACTTCACCTTTAACACTTCTCTCCATGTCTGTAACTTCTTCTGGTCTCTCATCAACAAGTAAAACAATTAGGTCAATCTCTGCATGATTCTTAGATATACCATGAGCAATCTCTTTTAAAAGTTCAGTTTTACCACTTCTTGGAGGTGCAACGATTAGACCACGCTGACCTTTACCGATAGGGCAAAAAAGATCCATCATACGACCAGTAAGACCTTTTTCTCTGTACTCTAGGTTGATTTGATCTAGTGGATAAAGTGGGGTGAGATTCTCAAATAGAGGTCTTTTTTTACTCTCTTCAGGAGGTAAGCTATTCACTGCTTCTATTTTGATAAGTGCATAATAACGTTCTTGGTCTTTGGGTGGGCGTACTTGCCCTGTTACAACATCACCGTTTCTAAGTGCAAACCTTTTGATTTGTGTATTAGATACGTAAGCATCATTGATACTTTCATTAAAACTTTTATCTATCGAACGGATAAACCCATATCCATCTTGCATAATTTCTAAAATACCACTAAATAGTATAAAACCACCTTGCTCAGTTTGAGCTTTAAGAATTTCAAAAATAATATCTTGTCTTTTTAATTCATTTGGATGCTCAACATTTAACTCGTTGGCAATTACCACTAATTCTTCTGTAGTTTTTGTACGAAGTTCTTCAACACTAGCGCCTTTTACGGGTTTGTGTGTTCTTGTTTTTGAGCTATTTCGATTGTTGGTTTTGCGAGGTTGTTGTGAAGTATTTTCACTCATATAGTAAGTACCTTAGTTTGATTGGGATTTTTATAAGAAGGGTTATTAAGTTTTAATGATGTATTTTACAACAATAGGGTATGTAAAGTCAAGTTCGTGGTTTTTAAGAGAAGCTAGTACAAGAATATGTGAGCCCTCTTTACTAGTTTTCTTATCTTTAGTTGAGATTTATGTTGTCTATTTGATTTTAACACTATTATTAGTCTTTAAATCTTTCTCTAATCTCTGAAAATTTTTCTATATTTTCTAAAAATATATCTGCCAATACAGGATCAAAATGCTTAGCTCTTTCTTCTTTTATATAATCAAATATCTTTTCTAATTCCCATGCTTTTTTATAAACTCTATCACTTCCAAGTGCATCAAAAACATCAGCTATTGCAGTAATACGTCCAAATATATGGATATCTTCAGCTTTGAGAGCATTTGGATAACCTGAACCATCCCACTTCTCATGATGTGTGTGTGAAATAGTAGCAGCTGCTTTTAATATAGGTCTTGAAGAATCTCTTAAGATGTAATAGCCAGCTTCAGCATGTGTTCTCATAATTAGCCATTCGCTTGCATCTAATGGACCTGGTTTTAACAAAATATTATCAGAGATGCCTACTTTTCCAATATCATGCATTGGTGAAGCTGCATGCAATAAATCGACATCTTCCTGACTTAGCCCTGCCATCTGCGCGAGTACTTTTGAATACTCTGCAACTCTCTTTACATGAAAACCTGATTCTTCTGATCTATGCTCTACAATCTCACCTATTTTATTGATTATCTCTTTTTGAGTACTTATTATCTCCTCATTTAGGTTTACTATATCCGTAATATCATGCATAATTTGCAGATACTCTATAATATTTGAGTTAAGGTCTACTACAGGATAAAAGAGAGTGCTAAAATGGAGTTTGTTGCCACTTTTTGTGGTATTGGTCAGTAGTCTGTTGATAGATTTCCCCTTTTTTATATCATTTTTTATCTTTTCACACTCAAGTATTGTTTGATGTTTTTTATCTCTTAGTTGGGCACAATTAACCCCTACTAAATCTTTAAGTTCATATTCCATCAACATACAAAATCTAGGATTTGCATAGGTAATTATATTATTTGTATCTGTCTTAAGAACGGCAACAACAGAACTAATTGCATCCTCGTATTGTTTAAGATAGTTAAGATTTTCTTGGATATTTTTATTAGTATTGTTAAGTTCATTTTTTAGTAAATCTTTATATTGTTCAATCTCTGTAATGTCATGTCTTATGGCAATATATTCGATGATGTCTCCACTATTGTTAAAAATAGGATTAATAACTGTGTCTACATAATAAGCATCACCGTTTTTCTTACGGTTTTTTACCTTGCCATACCAAGGCTTAGCTGATTGAATAGTCTTCCAAAGTTCTTTAAAATCTTCCGATGGCATATCTGAATGACGAATAATATTGTGTGGTTCACCAATAAGTTCTTCTTCACTGTATCCTGAAATCTCACAGAATTTACTATTTACAAAGGTAATAATTCCTGATTTATCAGTTTTAGAGACTATAGCACTTCTATCAACTATCTCTTGATACTGTTTGAGCAACACAGCCTTATTTTTATTTTCTAGTGACATTTGATACTCCTTCCAAGCTTTAAGGCTTTTTTCTTCTTTACTCATCTATCATATCCTCAATAAATGTAAACAACTTATTGCTGGCAATCTCCATCTCTTGAAAATCTTTTAAAATAGCATCTCTGTTTTCAACACAACTGTCTTTACCTTCAATACACTTCATAGCTTCTAAAATTTTATTATGTACAGTTGCATGTGGTTCATCTATTTTTTTGTAGCTTTGAGTATTTGAAAACTCTTGTCTTCCTTCATTTTCAAACCACTTTGTAAAACGACAGTCATGATGATTTTCGAACTCTCCAACTTTTTTACCAAGGTTAATAGAGGTGTAAGCGTTTGCTTTTAAAAGAATATGGTCAATCATAATAAGATTTGTAAATATACGATTTTTAATACCTTGAATATCGTTTTCAATTATCTCATTTGTATTACGAAGCTGCTCCATACTCTGACTAAATGTATTCATAAGATGACTAAAATCACGCACTACATCACGCATAGATTCAGAACTGCCTGACATCTCTGTACTCTCTTGTTGTAAAACCTGAACTGTTGTCCTTATCTCCGCAGTTGCCTTTTGAGTTCTCTCTGCTAGCTTTCTCACTTCATCTGCCACAACTGCAAATCCTCTTCCATGTTCGCCTGCACGTGCTGCTTCAATCGCTGCATTTAAAGCTAAGAGATTTGTTTGGTCTGAAATATCACTTATAAGATTAATGACGGTAGTAATCTCTTTAGTGCGTTCTTCTAGGGAGTGGGTAGAGTGAGTATTGTTATCTAAAAGTTCATTAAGTCCATGTAGTTTGTCTCCTACGCTTTGTGATTCTTCAGCGCGCGCAATAGACATCAGAGTGGCATCTTTTACCTTATCAGAAATTGTTTTTAGTTTTTGAGTATTGTTATTAAAACTCATACGAAGAGATTGGAGTTGTTCATTGTTTTTGTTGACTACACTTAAATCTGTATTTAGTCGTATTCGCATTTGAGTTGTGTGATTTATATGCATAACCTCAATACTGTCATTTATTTTACTACCAGCAAGAGCGAATGCGGGGTTCATTCCTAAAGTGTTAAATTTTCTAAAAAACTCATTATTTCCAGCATAGCCGATAGAAGTTCCGATTTCTCGCATAAATGTTTCCATCTGGTCAATAAGATTATTAATCTTATGAGAGATAATCCCAGCCTCTCCATTGTCAGAAATACCTATAATACGGCTCTCTAAATCTCCTTTTATTGCACTGTTTAATACTTCTATGGACTTGTTTAAAGAAGTTTTCAAAGCAAAAAAATAGATGCTAAATAAAATTCCTAGACCAATATACAAAACTAAAAGAAGTGTATCAACAACATTAAATCCATTTAGAAATAGTTTTATCACATATCCTAGTATAAAGATTGTAAAAAAAGCGAACCCTATAATTTGTAACCTAGATAGATAAGATAAATTTGTCACAGAAATCTCCAATTTGTAAATTCTAATACTTAATATAGTATATAAAAATTGTATTAGAAATATATCATTAGGGTAAATTTAGTATAAGATTATCTTAATCTATAGCCATGACCGTAGATTGATTCTATTAAATTAAATTGAAGTTTCTTTTTTAATCTTGATAAAAGATTTCTAACTCTGAATGTATCACTTGTATCATCATCAAAAATTACAATCTCTATATCGACGGCAGAATATATTCTACCCTCTAATGATGTCAATAATCTAAAAAGTAATATCTCATTTTTTGTAAGCACAATTTCTTTTTCATATTGATAGAGTTTTTCATCGGTTATATCCCAATAAAAACCCTCTATGAGCTTTTTTATATTCTTATTATTTACTTCTAAGGCAGTTTGTTTTTTATTTACAAGTTTGCCGATAATATTGTCAAGTTCTAACATATGAAAAGGCTTTAAGAGATATCCATCTATCCCGTAGTATATACTTTTTGTAAAATACTCGATTTCATCATGAGCAGAGAAGATAATAATAGGCACGCTATTATTTAATAAACGGATATTTTTTATCATCTCCAGTCCATCCATAATTGGCATATTAATGTCTGTAAATATTACATCATAAGTAAACTTTTTAAACTTATCTAATCCATCCTGTCCATCAATCCCAATAGTGATGTTAGAAAAAAAATTCTCAAACATTTCAAGTGTGTAAAATCTAGTCTCTGCATCATCTTCTACATATAAAATATTTAGTTTAGATAGATAAGATGAATTGGTCATAACGACCTCCATTTGAAGAGAGTAAATCATTGAATATCTTCTCTGATTCATCCATACCACCATATTTTTCTGCATTTAGCAGACGTTTATAAAGTGGTTTTATGATATCTATAGATTTTTGTGATGGTTTTCTTCGTACTGAATAGTAACCTACAACTTTTCCGTTGTTATCATATGATGGAGTCACATTTGCAAAAACCCAATAGTAATCACCATTTTTAGCTTTATTAATAACGTAAGCATAAATCTCTTTGCTCTGCTTTAGTGCGTCCCATAAGAATTTAAAAACAATTCTTGGCATATCCGGATGACGAATTATATTGTGAGGAGCACCTAGTAACTCTTTTTCAGTATATCCAGCAAGCTTTAAAAAAAAGATTATTACAATAAGTAATTGACCCTTTCGTGTCTGTTTTAGAAACAATCATTTCAGTCTCATTAAAATTTAGTTCTTTCATTAAGTTACCCCATATTGTAATTTATCATTACATAACAATACATTATAATTGTATTTCAAATATATCATTTTATCTATCATGCGGTATAACAATTTTAACAATAAAGCCATTATCACTGTTTGAAACACTCAATTTTCCATGCATATGGTCTTCTACGATAAGCTTTGTCATATATAAGCCAAGTCCTGTACCCTTCTTTTCCATTTTGGTTGAAAAATATGGATCAAATATTTTTTCAAGTATCTCTAGTGGAACACCACCTCCATTATCTTCTATAATAATGTTTACATTATTATCAACAAGTGCTAAAGAGAGCTTTACTGATTTATTACTAATATTTTTTTCTACTAATGCATCTTTTGAGTTTGTTAGAATATTTACTATTGCCTGACCTAGTTCAGTTGGAAAACCTACTACAAATATATTATTTTGAGTCTCTATCTTTACGTATATATTTTCTGCTTCAAGCATAGGTTTTGCTATACTAATAGCATCCACTATTGATCTGTTAATATCATATTTGACACTAATATTATCTGGTAGAAAAAAATTCCTAAACTCTTTTATTGTATTTGACATCTGCCTGATTTGTACAGAACTTTCAATGTCTAATTTTGATATTGCACTATAATCTAGTTTATTTATACTATATTTATAAACAGCGTTTTGAATAATTAAAGAGAGATTGTTAAGTGGATGACGCCATTGATGAGCTATCATACTTAGAATTTCACCCATTTGAGCATGGCGGGATTGCTGTATCATCATTTTTTGCTGTTGTTTATTTTTTTCAACTTCTATTTTAACTCTCTCTTCAAGTGAGTTGTTTAATTTTGCCAGCTTATTTGTTGCCTCTTCAAGCTGTTTGGTTCTCTCTATTACTTTAGTTTCTGCTTTTCTTTGTTCTGTGATATCATACCCAATACCAATGTTGTCGCCGTTTTTAAGTGGTATTATTGCCCACATGCTGATTATTTGTTTTCCACTTCTTGTTAAAGGACGCCACTCTCTAAATATATAATCATCCGCATTATATAGTTCTTCAAAAGCTTCTTGACTCTCTTCTTTTTTTGAATAAAATAGTGCCATTGGATCTTTAGCATTATTTATCTCTTGGATACTCCAGCCAAATACTTTTTCACACTCTTTATTCCATAAAGTACATTTTCCATTTTTATCAAAGGCATCTATAAATATTGGTGCATTATCAAAGATTGATTTAAATTTCTCTTCAGACTCTTTTAGCTTAGATTCTATTTTTTTCGTTTATTTATCTCTTGACGTAACTTAACTATGAAATAGGTATAAATCACTATAAACAACATAATTAAAAAAAAACATGCATACAATATGTAGTTCATTATACTCTTAATCCTTTACTTAGTCACAAATGTTATGATAAACTAAATTTAACCATCCTTAAAATGTGACAAAAAAGAATACTGCATCTACTTATTCGTATCACTATTATTAATATATAATTATTTATAAATATTCAAACTTACAATGCTAAAAAATGATAAAATACTATTATGAAAAATAAATATAGAATATTAGTTACAAATGATGATGGTTATGAAGCAAAAGGTCTGCTTTGTTTGATAGAAGCTTTAAGAGAATTGGAAGATGTAAAAGTTACAGTTGTAGCACCTGCAAATGAGAAGTCAGCTTGTGGACATTCGCTGACACTTGTTCGTCCTCTAAAATTTGTAAGCGTTGATGATGATTTTTACAAACTAGATGATGGAACGCCGAGTGACTGTGTTTATCTCTCTTTGAGCACTATTTTTACGGAGAGAAAACCAGATTTACTCATAAGCGGTATAAATCGCGGCTCAAATATGGGTGAAGATATAACCTATAGCGGAACTGCAGCTGGGGCTATGGAAGGTGTTTTACACGATGTTCCTTCTATCGCTATAAGTCAAGTGATGGATTTTACAAATCCTGATGGAGATTTTACTCTTGCACAAAAGACTATAAAAGAGCTTGTACTAAAGATTAAAAATGGGACTTTTCCTCTTCCTCATAGAGAGTTTTTAAATGTAAACATTCCAGCTGATGTAGATGAGGCTAAGATGCTAGTAACATATGCCGGTTACCGGTTTTACGCAAATGATGCACATGTTCATAGAAATCCTCGTGGAGAAGAGCACTATTGGTTAGGGCTTCATCCTCTCGATTTTTCTCCAAGAGAGGGAAATATCGGTATCAGTGATTATGAAGCAATAAAAGCTGGAAATATATCAATAACTCCAATACAACTTGATTTAAGTGCCTATAAAAGTATGAAAAGACTTCAAGACTGGATTGATTAGTTTATATGAGACATGATAGAATAAAACTTCTACTAGAAGATGATTTTAGCAAACTCCAAAATGCAAAGATTATACTTTTAGGTGTTGGTGGAGTAGGAAGCTTTTGTCTTGATTGTTTGTATCGAAGTGGTGTAACAGATATAACTATAGTAGATTTTGATACCTATGATGAAACAAATCAAAATCGTCAAATGTGGTCTGAAATGCATGAGGATGAAGTTAAAGTTGAAGCTCTAAAAAAGCACTACCCTGAGGTGAAAATCATAAATGTGCGTGTTGATGAACAGTGGGTTTGGGATTTTGATTTTGATGAGTATGATTTAGTATTAGACGCCATAGATGATACAAAAGCAAAACTAGCTCTTGCACAAAAGTGTTACAAAAAACTTATCTCTTCATTTGGAAGTGCAAAACGCATAGATGCCAGCAAGGTTGAGGTGGGAGATATTTGGAAGAGTCGTGGAGACAAGTTTGGCTCTAAAATCCGTTATGAGCTTAGAAAACGAGGCTTTAAGAAAAAGTACAAAGTTATCTTTTCAACAGAAGAAGCTAGAGTGAAAGCTAAAGGCAGTTTTATGGGTGTTACAGCTTCATTTGGACTTACAATGTGCTCTGAAGCTGTAAAAACTTTGATAAAGAAATAGTTAAATATTAAATATAAGGGTGTTGTTTGTTTGATTTTTTAGACAGTGATTGGTTTATTATAACCTTAGAGATAGTTTTTGTTATTTTAATAGCATACGATATTAAAAAGTACATAGAGACAAAGAAAAAAGAGTATATTACAAATATAGTTCTTACCTTGGGATTTGCAATTTGGACTCTATATCCAATGTATAAAAGCTACTTTGGGTGGGATGAAACGCAGAAAAAAGAGATGCTCTCAACCTGTGTAGACTCAAATAATAGTGAATTATGCAAGTGTGTAGATGATGGCATTTTTAAAGAATATACATATGAAGAGTATATAGTTTTAGATAAAAACGCTAGTGAATATAATGAGTTTTTAAAAGAGACAAAAGAGGAGTGTCTGGATGAGTCATGGTTTTGATATAGCTAGTGATTTGATATGCGAAGGCATCGTAGGTGATGGATGCGGTGGTGGACGACTTTTTATGGTTGAGCAAAACATTTTAAAAGCATATGACCCTATGACAAAAAACAGTAGAATATTATTAAAAGATATACAGAAGCCTCTTAGTATCTCTAAAAAGGCTTGTATCGTTACTGTTGTTTGTGAAGAGGAGACTATTGAGTTTGATTTGTCTGAAATGAGTAGAGTTGATTATTCTAAAATAGTCTTATAGATACTAAAGAGTGCACCACGCTCAAAGTGCTTACAAAGCCAAGAATCTACTAAAGTTTGCTATAATAACTAAAATAAATTATATAAAGAGAACCATTATGGAAAAAATTGAACCAATGACACTTTTCGGTTACGAAAAACTACAAGCTGAAGTAAAAGATTTAAAAGAAGTTAAAAGACCTGAGATTGTAAAATCGATTGAAGAAGCATTAGAGCATGGTGATTTAAAAGAAAATGCTGAATATCATGCAGCTAAAGAGGGTCAAAAAAACATAGATAATCGTTTAGCAGAGTTGGCAGAAATTTTAGGTAATTCTCGCATAGTTGATCCCTCTGAGCTTGAGCATGCAAAAATCAGTTTTGGTTCAACTGTTGTTATGACAGATATGGAAACTGATGAGGAACTTACTTATACTATTGTTGGTGGTTGTGAGAGTAACCCTGATATGGGTCTTATCTCTTTTGGCTCACCTCTGGCAAAACAACTTCTTGGACGTGAAGAAGGTGATGAGGTGAAAGTTAAACTTCCAAATGGTGTAAAAGAGTACGAGATAGAAGAAGTGAGATATCAGGAGATTGTTTTTGAGTGTCATTAATGAAAAAATAAATGTAGGAATCATTGGTGTAAGTGGCTATACAGGTTTAGAGCTTGTAAAAATGCTAATAAATCATCCAACGTTTAATCTTAAATATGTAGCAAACTCTACAGGCGGAACTACTATAGATGAACTGCATCCATCTTTGAGTGGTGTTTGTTCCCTTGAAGTTGTTAAAGCTGATGTAGATGAGTGTGCCCAAAATTGTGAGCTTGTATTTTTAGCAGTTCCTCACAAAACTGCAATGGCATTTGTTAAACCATTTATGAAACATGGCATTAAAATAGTAGATTTTTCAGCTGATTATAGATTGACTCAAGATGTTTATGAAGAATATTATTGTCCTCATACCGATGCCCAAAATCTACAAAATGTTGTTTATGGTCTTCCTGAGATGTTTAGAGATGAAATCAAGTCAGCTTCTCTTGTAGCAAATCCAGGTTGTTACCCAACATCAGCAATTCTGGGAATTTTACCATTTTTGTCATCTAGAATACCAAATACTCCAATTATAATAGATGCAAAAACAGGGGTTAGTGGAGCTGGTAAAAAGCTTGATGAAGTTACTCACTTTGTAAATGTAAATGATAATCTTTTTTCATATAAGCCTTTCTTTCACAGACATGCTCCTGAGATTGCACAAAAACTTAATATTGATTTTGATGAGATAAATTTTGTTCCTCATCTTGTTCCGCTAACAAGAGGTATGATTTCATCAATTTATTTACAAACATCAGGTGAAATCGATGCCTATGAAATTATAAAAGATTTTTATAAAGATGAACCATTTGTTCGCATTAGTAAGAATCCGGTAGATATGAAAAATGTATCAGGTACTAATTTTTGTGATTTATATGTAAAACAAAAAGGCAGTATGCTTTTCATATCTAGTGCTATAGACAATCTAATGAGGGGAGCTTCGTCTCAAGCTGTTGTAAATGCAAATATTATGATGGGCTTGTGCCAAAAAACTGGGATACCAACTATAGCCTATGTACCATAGCAATTTTGTGCTAAAAGAGGGTGCATTTGTTATTTCAGATGCACACTACTCAGACCTTCGTCCAGAACTTTTAGACTTTCTAAAAGCCATTCATACAAAACAGCTCCGTCCAACACAACTAATCTTAATGGGTGATATTTTTGACACTCTTTTTGGAGAGGTAGCATATACACAAGAGATTAACTCCCAAGCTACGGAGATACTAAATGATATATCAAATGAAATAGAAGTAGTATATCTTGAAGGTAATCATGACTTTAATCTTAAAAAGATATTTCCAAAAGTAAAAGTATTAGGCATAAAACAACAGCCTTTAAAAGTTACATTTGGTGATAAGAGTATATTACTTGCCCATGGTGATATTGAGAGTCCATTACTTTATAATATATATACTTCAATTATAAGAAATACATTTGTGATTACTGTTTTAAATATTTTAGATTTCATTTCAGGACATGCTATTATAAATAGATTGGATGATTATTTAAGTAAAAAAGATGATTGTAAAGAGTTTAAAGGTTTTAGAGAGTTTATAAAAAGTAGAATAGAAAATAAATACATTTGTGACTACTTTGTCGAAGGGCATTTTCATCAAAATAAGACATTAAAGTTTGAAAATTATACATATATAAATTTGGCTGCTTTTGCTTGCAATCAAAGATATTTTATTGTAAAATCTTCACAAGATATTGAATTCTTAGAAGAAAATATTTTTTCTAAATGAGACTATAAAGTCAGGAGATATAAATATGCATGTAGAGAATTCGCTAAAAGTAGGCTCTAATGAAATGGAGCTAGTTGACTTTCGTATTTTAAAAGAAGAAGACGGCGAAATTTACGAGGGAATATATGGTATAAATGTTTCAAAAGTTCGTGAAATTATTAAGATGCCCCGTCTTACAGAATTACCAGGAACACCTGAATATATAGAAGGTATTTTTGATCTGAGAAGTGTTGTGATTCCAGTAGTAAACTTAGCAAAATGGATGGGTATAACAGCACCGGAATCAGTAGAAGCGAATTCGAGAGTTATCATTACCGAGTTTAACAACGTTCTTATTGGATTTGTTGTTCATGAAGCAAAAAGAATCAGAAGAATCAACTGGGCTGATATAGAACCAGCTTCTTTCACAAGTGGTTCAGGTTCTGTTGATGGAAGTAAAATCACCGGTGTAACTAAGATAGAAGGTGACAATGTACTTCTTATTCTTGATTTAGAAAGCGTTATACAAGAGTTAGGTCTTTATGAACCAGATATAGACCATGTTCCAGAAGATATGGATGATTTTTCTGGTTTAGCACTTGTTCTAGACGATAGTGCAACTGCTAGAAAAATTGTTAAAGAAGCTGTACAAAAAATGGGATTTAATGTTATCGAAGCCGGTGACGGTCAAGAGGGTTTAGATAAACTAGATGATTTATATAAAATGTATGGTGATGATATAGGTAAAGAGCTAAAGATAATTATATCTGATGTTGAGATGCCAAAAATGGATGGTTTTCATTTTGCTGCAAATGTAAAGGAAGATGGAAGATTCAATAATATTCCTATTGTATTTAACTCATCGATTAGTGACCATTTTAGCGAGAGTAGAGGTAAAGAAGCAGGTGCTGAGGCTTATTTAGTTAAGTTTGAAGCGAGCTTGTTTTATGATGAAGTTGCACGAGTTGTTCGTGCACATATGAAGTAGGAGTGTAAGAATGGATGAATTTCAGGAAATATTACAGGATTTTTTAGTTGAATCTTTTGAACTTGTTGAAAAATTAGATGAAGATTTAGTTGAGTTAGAAGCAACGCCGGAAGATTTAGAACTCTTAAACGGAATCTTCCGTGTTGCACATACTGTTAAAGGGGCGTCGTCATTCCTTAACTTTGATGTTTTAACTCACTTGACTCACCACATGGAAGATGTTTTAAATAAAGCAAGACATGGTGAGCTTATTATTACTCCTAATATTATGGATGTTGTTCTTGAATCTATAGATTTAATGAAACAACTTTTATATATAATTCGTGATACAAGCTCAGATGCTGGTGTTGATGTTTCTGAATGTGTCGCAAGACTTGACAAGGTTAGTGGTGGAGATGGTGATGTTCCAACACCAGAAGCGTCAGAGCCAGTTATTGAAGAAGCTGCTCCTGTCGAAGTAGTAGAAGCAGCAGCAGATGAGCCAGATTATGAAAATATGTCTGATGATGATGTTGAAGCTGAGATTCAAAGACTTCTTAATGAAAGGCAAGTTGAAGATAGGGCTAAAAGAGAAGCTAAGATAGCAGCAGGTGAAGACGTTCCTGCTCCTCCTCCTTCTCCTGATGAAGTAGCTAAAGAAGAAGCTTCAGAAGCTCCAGTAGCTACCCCAGTGCCTGTTACTCCAACACCTGCACCTGTTGCCCCAGAGCCTAACAATCCAAGAGAAGATGATACAAAAGCTGCTGCACCTGCTAAAAGAGCAGCTGCTACAGTTGAGCAGACTATACGTGTTGATGTAAAAAGACTAGACCACCTTATGAACCTTATCGGGGAACTTGTACTTGCTAAAAATAGACTTATTAAAATCAACGATGATGTTGAAGAGCGCTATGAAGGTGAAGAATTCTTAGAAGAATTGAATCAAGTTGTGTCTATTGTTTCTCTTGTAACAACTGATCTTCAAATTGCCGTAATGAAGACAAGAATGCTTCCTATTGGAAAAGTGTTTAATAAGTTTCCTAGAATGATTCGTGATTTAACTAGAGAATTAAATAAAAAAATAGAATTAGAAATAGATGGTGAAGATACAGAGCTTGATAAATCAATTGTTGAAGAGATTGGCGATCCACTAGTTCACATTATTAGAAACTCTTGTGACCATGGTATTGAGACGCCTGATATTCGTTTGGCAGCTGGTAAAGATGAAACAGGTACTATTTCGTTAAAAGCATACAACGAAGGTAACCAGATTGTTATTCAAATCGATGATGATGGTAAAGGTCTAGATGTTGATATGTTGAAAAACAAAGCATTGGAAAAGGGTCTTATCACTGAAAAAGAAGCTGATAACATGAGTGATAGTGAAGCCTTTACTCTTATTATGAAACCAGGTTTCTCAACTGCTGCAGCTGTAACAAATGTTTCAGGTCGCGGTGTTGGAATGGATGTTGTAAAGACTAATATAGAGAAAGTTAATGGTATTATTGATATTGAGAGTGAAAAGGGAGTTGGTAGTTCTATAAGACTAAAGATTCCTTTAACTCTTGCAATTATCCAAGCTCTTTTAGTTGGGGTACAAGAAGAACACTATGCAATTCCATTGTCATCTGTATTAGAGACTGTTAGAATTTCAAAAGATGAGATTTATACTGTTGAGGGTCGCTCAGTTATGAGATTAAGAGATGAAGTTTTATCTTTAGTTCATATAGGTGATATATTTGAAGTTGAGAGAATCTTAGATTCAAGTGAACATGCTTATGTTGTTGTACTTGGATTAGGTACTCAAAAGCTTGGACTCATTGTTGACACGCTTGTCGGTCAAGAAGAAATCGTTATTAAGTCTCTTGGAGAGTACTTAAAAGGTATTGAAGGTATTGCAGGGGCTACTATCCGTGGAGATGGTGGAGTAACACTTATTGTTGATGTGGTAGCAATTATGGATATGGCAAAAAGTGTAAAAGCAACAGCGATGATTGCCGATCAAGGTGGGGCTGATGGAGTAAGTCAAGAGAAGACGAAAGCTAGTGATTATACTATTATGATTGTTGATGATTCAAAAACAGATAGAATGATTATGAGAAAATCACTTGAGGCAACTGGGATGACTTTAATTGAAGCCGGTGATGGTCAAGAAGCCTTAAATATTTTAAAACAGGGTGATCATAACTTTGACGCTATGCTTATTGATATTGAGATGCCAAGAATGGATGGTTACACCTTAGCAACTGAGATTAAAAAATATAACAGATATAAGAGTATGCCTCTAATTGCTGTTACATCACGTACAGGTAAATCTGATCGTATGAGAGGTGTAGAATCTGGAATGGTTGAGTATATTACTAAACCATACTCTGCTGATTATCTATCTAGTGTAGTTCAAAGAAATGTTAACTTTAAATCGGAGTTCTTATCATGAGTGATAAATTAAAACAAATAATTAATAAACAGGGTGAACAACAAGGTGAGTCTCTAGATAAAACAGATAATATAGTTCAATTAGTTGGATTTATTATTGGTGAAGAAGAGTATGCAATTCCTATTTTATCTATTCAAGAAATTATTAAACCTTTTACATGGACTAGAGTTCCTCAAGTTCCAAAATACGTTATGGGTGTTTTTAATCTTCGTGGTGCTGTTATTCCTCTTATCGATCTTCGTTTGAAGTTTGGAATCTCTGAAAAAAAACATAGTGATGAAACTCGTTTTATTGTTATGAAAGATGGTGATGATGTTGCCGGATTCGTTATTGATAGATTAACAATGGCTATTAGAATTAAAAAAGCCGATATTGGACCTGCTCCTGATACTATCAATGGTGATGATACTATGATAGATGGTGTTGGTAAACAAGAGGATAGAATAATAACTATACTAAAAGTTAACAAGTTATTAGAGAGAGATTTTTAATTAACTATACATTATTGGATGATAAGCTTTCTTTGAAATTTTCAGGAGAGTTTACACTTTACACCGTTACTTCTTCTCAAACAAAGATAGACAAAATTGATTTTTCCAAGGTGCGAAAAGTTGATTTTGACTTAGAAAATGTAGTCTATTTTGATACTGCTGCATCTATCTTTATTAACTCTACTATAAAAGCGTTTGATAAAAAAAATATAAGTTCCAATGTTCTTACGACTGATACAGATATTTTAGACACTTTAGAGCTAGTGGAAAAATCAAAAAAAACCTCTCAAGCAATTCCAGAAACTAAACGAAGAAATATTATCACTCTAATAGGTGAAAGTACTAACTCATCCTTTATTGGTTTTTTATCATTTATGGCATTTATCGGCAAGCTTTTTGCTACTAAAATCACCTATCTTAAATCTGCTAAAAACATAAGATTTAAAGAGATAGCATTTGAGATTAATGAGAGTGCTATTAAAGCTTTGGGAATTATAGCCCTTACAAGTTTTTTAATAGGTCTAGTTACAGCATACCAGTCAGCATATCAATTAAAGATATATGGAGCAAATATATTTATTGTGGACATGCTAGGTATCTCTATGCTTAGAGAGCTCGCACCACTTATGACTGCCATTGTTATAGCAGGTAGAAGTGCTTCAGCTTTTACCGCTCAAATTGGTGCGATGAAGATAACTGAGGAGTTAGATGCTATGAGGACTATGGGATTTGACCCATATGTCTTTTTAGTCCTTCCTCGTATAATAGCACTAATGATTGCTATGCCTCTTCTTATATTTGTTGCAGATGTAATGAGTCTGTTTGCGGGAATGCTTGTTGCAAATTTTGATTTGGGAATAAGTCCTCAACTCTTTTTAGATAGATTTGGTGAGGCTGTAGCTGCCAAACACTTTTTTATAGGAATTGCAAAGGGTCCATTTTTTGCATTTCTTATAGCATCTATTGGAGTATATAGAGGGTTTATGGTAAAAGATGACACGCAAAGTATAGGATTTAACACAACCAAAAGTGTTGTTGAAGCTATATTTGCAGTTATCATATGTGACGCAATTTTCTCAATTCTTTTTACAAATCTGGGGATATAATGGCTAGCATAATAGAAGTTAAAAATATTAAGACTAAATTTGGAGATAAAGTAGTTCATGATGGACTTAACCTTAGTGTAAATGAAGGTGAGATTTATGGTATTGTTGGTCCCTCTGGAAGTGGAAAGACTACTCTTTTTCGTGAGATGCTAATGTTACAGAAATTTTCTGCTGGTTCCATAGAAATTTTAGGATACAACCTGGGGAAGATAAAGTATAATAAGGCACAAAAGTTAAGAACAGAGTGGGGTGTTTTATTTCAGGCTGGAGCACTGTTTTCTTCACTAAATATAAAAGAAAATATAGCTTTACCACTCACAGAATACACTGATTTGTCAAAAAAGATGATAAATGAGATAGTAGAATTCAAAATTAACCTTGTTGGTCTAAAATCATCAGATGCCTTGCTTTATCCGTCTCAAATAAGTGGAGGAATGAAAAAAAAAGCTGCTCTAGCTCGTGCTCTTGCAATGGATCCAAAACTTCTGTTTTTAGATGAACCGACTAGCGGACTTGACCCTATCTCAGCACGAAGCTTCGATGCTTTGATACTTAAGCTAAGAAAACTTTTAGGTTTAACGATTGTAATGGTTTCACACGATTTGCAATCAATTTATGCTACACTTGATAGAATTGCGATTATAGATGAAAAAAAAATTGTTTATGAGGGAAATTTAGATGATATTAAAGATACTAAAAGTGAATTCATACAAACATTTTTTCGAGGAGTGAATTCAATATGAATAATAAAGTTAATTATACGGCTGTTGGTTTAGCTGTACTTGTTGGAATTATTTTGATGCTAGGGTTTATCTATTGGATGTTAAAGCCTTCAACAGAAGATGAAGTGAAAAAATACATTATACACTTTAATGAATCAGTTTTAGGATTGAATGTAGATTCTGCAGTTAAATATAGAGGTATTAGTGTTGGTAAAGTTATAAGACTAAGAATAAATCCTAAGAATATAGAGCAGGTTGAAGTCCTTGTATCTATATTAAAATTAACACCGGTTAAAGAGACTACAGTCGCGACACTAACATCTCAAGGTATTACAGGGCTTAGTTATATTAATCTTAGTTTGGGAAACAATGCTGCTGCTAGTCTTGAAGCAAAAAAAGGGGAAGAGTATCCTGTTATAAAAACGGAAGCCTCATTTTTTGAACGTTTTGAGGAATCACTTGGAACAGTGTCAACAAAATTATCAAAGACATTAACAGGAGCAGAAGAGCTTTTAAATGATGAGAATCAAGTGCAAATATCGATTTTACTAAATAGAACAGCAGCTTTTATGACTCAAATGGAAAAACTAGCAAATGATGAAGTTATAGAAGATATTCATACATCTTTTAAAAACTTAGACAGAGTGACAAAAAAGATTGACCTTATGATGCCAAAAGTAGATCACTTCATAGATAAGAGTGTCGCTTGGGAAAATGATATTTCTAAGTCTTTAGCCTCTATTTCAAGTAGCTATAAAATTATTCAAGCATCGATGGATGAAATTAAAAGGGCAGTTTCAGATGGGGAGTTTAATATTAAAGAGATTGTAGGTGATGTAATACCGACAATAAATAACACACTCATAGAGACACAACACTTAATGATAAGAGTTGAGGGTACACTTAACCAGTATGAGAGAAGTCCTGGTGATATACTATTTAAACAAGAAGAGATTAAAAAAGGTCCGGGAGAGGAATGATGATAAAAATTTATTTTGCAATAATACTCGTCTATTTAATATCAGGTTGTTCAACAAAAGAACCAGCAGTTACTGAGTATAAATTATCTCAAAAAATACTAAAACATAGTAATGTATTTCAAGGATGTAGAGATAAATCACTGAAAGTTTCACAAGCATTCAGTTCAAGTTCATTAATGTCCCCACAGATGAACTATGTGTTAGATTCTTATAAAATATATACCTACTCGCAAGCACAATGGAATAACTCATTAAATAAAGAGATATCATCTCAAATAGTTAAGGCTATAAGAGAAGCTAAAGTATTTAAAAATACTCAAAACTCAAAATCCAGAAGTAAAAGTGACTTCATTCTAGAAATAAATATAGAAGATTTTATGCAATACTATAATAAAAGTCTAGATAAATCACATGTAAATGCTGAAATTAACTTTACGTTAATCGACTCAATAACAAACAAAGTGATTGCGACAAAAACTTTCAAAGCAAGAGAAGAAGCTACTTCATTGGATGCATCAGGCGGAGTAAAAGCCTTAGATTCTGCACTTGCTAATATACTAGATCAAGGCTTAGATTTTTTAAATGAGGTTTGTAGGTGATAAAAGAGAGTGAATACAAAAAAAGAAGAGACTTTGTTGCTAAAAAACTCTCCAAAAACTCTATAGCAGTTGTTTCAAGCTCAAAATATAAAACTCGCTCAAATGATACAGATTATCCTTATAGGCAAAATAGTAATTTTTATTACTTAACAGGATTTAAAGAGGATAACTCTCATTTAGTCTTTATAAAGCGAAAAAAATATACAAAATGTTTGTTATATGTACAAAAAAAAAATGAAACATATGAGCTTTGGAATGGACAAAGGCTAGGGGAAACTGAAGCTAAAAAGAGATTTCTAGTTGATGAAGTCAGACTTAGTGAAAATTATAAAAAGAGTAAAAAAGCTAAAGATATTTCATCTTTGATTGCGCAAATGAGACTGATAAAATCAAAGTCAGAGATTAAACTGATTAAAAAAGCTATCAGTATAACCAGAGAGGCTCATCATGAAGCGATGATATTTGATAAAAAAAATAAAAATGAGTATGAACTTCTTGCTTCTATAGAATATAATTTTAAAAAGCATGGTGCATATAGTGATGCCTATACTTCCATAGTTGCATGTGGAGATAGTGCTAATACTCTGCATTATATTTCTAATGATAAGCCTTTGGTTGATGGTGAACTTATTTTAATAGATGCTGGATGCGAATATGAATACTATGCTAGTGATATAACAAGAACAATACCCGTCAATGGCAAGTTTTCTTCTGCACAAAAAGAGTTGTATAACATGATTTTGAAAGTTCAACTTGAAATCATTAAAATGATAAAACCTAGAGTGCTAAGAACTGACTTACAAAAAGAGGCCGAGATACTTCTTACAAAAGGCATGATAAGTCTTGGCATCTTAAAGGGTAAGTATAAGAAGCTTATTAAAGCCCAAAAGCACAAAAAGTATTATCCTCATGGCATAGGACATTGGATGGGACTTGACGTCCATGATGAAGCTCCTTACTTAGATGCAAATAAAAAAGAGATAGCTCTAAAAAAGGGTATGGTTTTAACTATAGAACCTGGCATCTATATATCTAAAGATGATAAGAGTGTTCCAAAAAGATTTAGAGGGATGGGAATAAGAATAGAAGATGATATCTTAGTTACTAAAAAATCTTATAAAAACCTCTCTAGAGGTATCGCCAAAACTATAAAAGAGATAGAAAAAATCTCTTTTAAATAGTTTTATTATAAGAATATGACCAGCCAGTTAATGCATCATACTTAGCTTCATTAAAGTTCTCAGAATCAGCTAAGAAGTCCATAACGAACATAACAGCATGAGCAATTGTTCTTTGATCTTCTGGTTTTACCAGAAGTAGAGGCATTGGAGTGTCTTGGGTACTTATACCAAAACCTACAGGCATTATATGGCTCATCAGTTCTGCTGGTTTGGAGATGCTATTATCATCTAAAAATTTATTTAAAACTGCTTCTTGAATATCCTTGGAAAGATTATCGCTTGTATTTAAAAAAATTGTAAAATGAATAGGAGTATCTTTAAAATGTCCAGGCGCAGCAGCAGCCATTATTATGTACTCTACATTTTTTAGATGCGCAGAAATTTCTGCATGGTCCAAGTAAGTGTCTGTAACTATAGCTTTAGCTTCCACTATTTATTCTCTTCCATTAGAGGCCTACCTATTTTTGCTTCAACTTCAGCTTGAAGGTCTGCCATTGCTTGTCTAATCTCATCTATATGATATGGAGGAACATTATCATCTTGAGACCATATCACTTGATCAACATTTCCGCCATAATCTTCGCCCATCTTTTCGAACTTCTCTTTGTACTCATCTATGTTTTTACAAATCTCAACTCTGCCATCTGATGTGTCAGTTAGTTCAATGAACCACTCATTATTCTCATCTACTTTTATTTTTGATTCAAATATTAAACTCATAACTATTTTTTACCAGTCTCATCAAAACGTCTAGCAAAACCCTCTAAGTCTTTTTTCTTTAAGTCACCATTATATACAATGTCTTTTGGGTCTAAATCTTCATCATTTAACATTTTAGGAACTAAATCCGCGTTTGCCAATACTTCCATATGCTCATTAAGCTCATCTTCACTGTATGCCATCTGCATATCAGCTGTAATGACATGAGGAATCGCTTCAACAACACGAAGTTTCTTTAACTCTTCTTCAACACCTGCTCCCTCAATAGTGATTATAACACGACCTTTTTCATCATGCATGTGGTAATCACATACTTCACAATCTTTTAGGCTTTGAACCACTTCTTCTAAAAACTTTGGTACTGTTTGAACTACTATACTTGATACATTCATATCTATTTCCTTCTTATTTGAGTTTATTTTATCTTATATAAATTAACGGTTTTGTCATCACTTGCAGCTAAAAACTCATTTTCGTTTAAAAAGAGTATTTTTGTAAGTGTCATTTTATTTCCACCAAATTTACCTAAAGTAGATTTTGTAGTGGTATTAAAAAGAGTGATGTTATTGTTCTCATCGCTTGAGAAAGCAACTATTTTGCCACTTGGTGAAAGACCAACACTGTAAATCAAAAAATGTGAAGATTTATAGTAAGCAGAGCCTGATTTATTGTTATAAATAACAACTCTTCTATCCTGTCCTGCTGTTGCAATAATACCATTTTTATAATCTACTTTAAATACATTATCTAGATTTTGTCCCTCTAGGGTTTTAATTAATTTTCCATTTTTTGTATTGTAGATTTTTAAATCACCACTCTCATCAGCGATAACAGCTTGGCTTTTATCTTCATTTAAAACAAAGTCTGAGAATTTCGCTCCTGAGACTTGAACAATCCAGTTGTTGGTTTTAGTTTTGATGTTATATGAAACAAGTTCATTACTCAGCATTCCTAAAAGAATATTCTCTTTATCTAAAAATTTACTCTTAGAAATTGTAAGCTTTTTTTCATCTGAAATAATAACTTCACTCTTATTGTTCTGATGTATATGAACTCTTCTGAAGCCTTGGTTTGCCTGAGATAAAATCAAAATCTTATCGTCCAAAATATCAACAGAATAAATTTTTGAGTCAACTTTATCACCCATAAAGTCTTCTATTTTGTTAACCTTAATTTGATTAATTATTTTTTTACTTTTAAGGTCGAAAACATCTACACAACTTGCATTGGTGGCACTATATAGTTTAGAGCCTGCTAGAACAATATCTGTAACAGGACCGCTTGAAATATAGTGTTTGATTGGCATTTTTATCTCCCCAAACAGCGTAGATATAATCAATATACTTAAAAGTAAAATTTTACTCATTATATCACCTCAAAATGGATTGATGTTGCTGGACATCTGCTTAGACAAAAACCACAAGATGTACACTTGTCATTTATCTCAGGCATAAACATTGCCTGAAAATCAATCGCATTATCTAAACAGGGGTCTTTACATGAAAAACACATAACAGCATTCCAACTTAGACACTCATTTTTTGAAATAGTCACCTTAGCATTAATATTTCTTTTATTATCTACGCTAAGAACTCCAAATTCGCAAGCTTTTGCACACTCATCACAAAACGTACATCCACTACTTGAAAAGTCCAAATATGGAGTTTTATCATCTGCAATTTTTATTATTTCTTCTTCACAAAGAGTTGCGCACGCAGCTTCGCATTTATTACACTCACTCTGAAAAAGAGATTCATCATTATAGTATGGTGGTCTTATATGTCTCTCTGGACTATCTTTTTTAAGGTTTTCACCTTTTAGTTTGGATGCCAGAGAGCTAAAAAGCTCTCTTCTTTGCATTCTTTAGTGGTGTGTCCAAACACTAGCACCAACAACAGAATTTTTATTTTCAATATCTGTGTTAGTAACTTTACCACCATCACCTTTAACAGTATCTAATTGATCAGTTAAAGCTGTACCGCTCCAACCTGATTTATTAGCACCGTCAGGGCGTGTGTAATTAGCTTCAAAAGTATTTTCAACAGCTAAGTTACCTTGAGACTGTGGAGCATGACATTGTGTACAGTTAAATCTTGCACCTTGAAGATGAGTTGTTTCTTTTATATCAACTTCATTTTTCATATTATCAATACTCTTAGTAAACGATTTACCATCATATTTATGTGTTGGTCTAAAGTTAGTCAGATGTGATACTGGATATGGAAGTGCTTTCATACTCGGTGCCACTTCTGGTGCATGACAGCTAGTACAAGCATTGTTATTAATTGTAATCGGTAACATACCTTCTATGTCATGTGGAATCATTGGAGGAGCATCTTGAAATGCTCTTTCGAATCTTTTTCCACTTCCAGCTGCATCTGGAGAATACTTCGTCTTATCACCTTGAGTAGTGTCTTCTGAATATAGGTCCGTCTTTCTTAGACCAAGTGATTCTTCAGATACTGTTTTAGCAACTATACCACTTGATGAAGGTTTAGCATTATTGCCACAACCAACGAATAGTAGTGCAGCAGTAGCTAGACCAATTGTTATCTTACTTATTGTTTTCATTGTTACTCTCCCGTTTTTTTGTTTTTTGTTAGTTCCCTGATTGAGAAACCAAGTGCATTATCATCACACACTTCAATACATCTAGCACAATTTGTACATTCACCTGAAAGTACAGGTAGGCTCTCTTTATCGATCATATGTAAAACTTGGCGTTCAGGACAAACTACTTTACACTTCATACATGCAGTACAATTCTCTACAGTATGTTTTACTCTGATCAGACTAAAGTTACCCAGTAGTGAATAAAAACCACCTAGAGGACATATATGCCCACACCAGCCATTTTTAAGCACGAAAAGGTCAAAAAGAAAAATAATGAGCATTGCTGCCCACCCAAATCCTAAACCAAATACTATCCCTCTATGAACCATAGAGATTGGACTAATAAATTCAAAAGCAGTGACGCCCATCACAGCTGAGATTATTAAACTTAAGACTAAAACCCAGTATCTCATATATCGAGTTGCTGGTTGTCTCTTTTGGTTGCGATCAATATCAAAAAATCTTCTTGTAAATGCTGCAACATCAGTTATCATATTTATAGGGCAAACCCAACTACAAAAGGCACGACCGCCTATTAGCAGATAAAACAGACTAATTATTGCAACACCGATAAGTATATCAGTTGCTAATATAGCACCAGCTGCAAGCATTTGCAAAGCAGCATACGGATCACTTAAAGGAACAATACCTAAAAGACTTGATGAACTTAGATTTCCCATAAGGATAGTCCATCCCCAATGATTCGCTCCAAAATATAACAATAGTAAACCTATCTGGACAAATCTTCTCAAAAAAAGATATCGGTAATTATTCCACAGCTTAGCCATTAGTATAAATCTCCCGAATCATTTAAAGAGTCAATAGCACTTTCTTTACTAATCTCAGTTTGAGTATGGATTTCTTTAGCATTTTCTAAACGCTTTTCATCCTCTTTATCCCAACCTTTAATATAGTAATCACCTGCTTTACCCATTGCAACTTCTCTAGGAAGTACAAATATAGCTGCCTTTTCTGTAACACAAGCTTTTTCACACAGACCGCATCCTGTACAGACATCAGAGTGAACAATGGGCTTCATAAAGGCATGTTTACCAGTCCTATCATTTTTTTCATACACTATCGTTATAGCTTCGCCCAATAAAGGACAAGCTCTATAACAAGCATCACATTGAATTCCCCAAAAAGCAATACAACTTTCATCATCAATAACTGCAAGACCCATGTCGGCCACATTTATATCAAGTTTATCATCAGTCGTAACGCTAGATTCATCAAGCGCACCTGTCGGACAAACAGGTACACAAGGAATATCTGGACACATATAACAGGGCATTTCCCTAGGAATAAAATATGGTGTTCCTAGAGGTTTATTATCACCTGGTTTAGCGAGTAATAGTGTATCGTACGGACATGCTTCAACACACAATCCACACTTGATACATGTTTTTAGAAAATCTTTCTCTTTTATAGCTCCTGGTGGACGAAGGATTAATTGTGAAGCCGTAACTTCATCAATAAATGCACTCCAAACAAATCCACCCAGTGCTGTAACTCCAACACCGCGTGCCATAGTGAGAATAAATCTTCTTCTATCACTCAATGGTTCTTTTCTTTGTATTTTAGGTCTGTTTTCGCTCAAAACGAATCTTTCCTTACTCTAAATCTAATCTACTTATCTATGCTTTGTAAATTTTTACAGCACATTTTTTGTAGTCTGTTTGTTTTGACAATGGACAAGTCGCATCTAGACAAACTTTATTGATAAATACTTTTTCATCAAACCATGGTACGAATACAAGACCACGAGCAGGTCTATTTCTACCACGAGTTTCAACTCTAGCTTTTACTCTACCACGACGAGATTCTACCCAACATAAACCACCTTGTTTAACATTGAATTTTTCAGCATCTTTAGGATGCATATAACATAACGCTTCTGGAACTGCACGATATAGTTCAGGTACACGCATAGTCATAGTTCCTGAGTGCCAGTGTTCAAGTACACGACCTGTACATAACCATGTATCATAGTTAGCATCTGGCATTTCTGGAGGATCCATATATGGACGAGCAAAAATCTTAGCTTTATTTTTAAGGTAATGTTTACCTGGTTTATCAGCATAGCTCAGTTTCATATCTTTTTTAATTCCGTTTAAGTCACCTTGAGGAACTTGTTTTAAGAATTCACCGTAGAATGCATGAGAATTACCACTCTCTTTTGTAGCTTTAGCCGCATATGGATCGTATTTAGCATTGAATCTCCACTGAGTCTCTTTACCATCAACAACAGGCCATTTAAGACCACGAACTTTATGGTAAACATCAAATGGTGCAAGGTCATGACCGTGACCACGAGTAAATGATGCATACTCTTCAAAAAGATATTTATGGATAAAGAAACCGTAACCTTTGAACTCTTTACCATCTGAACCAATAACTCCACGGCTATCGCCATTACACTCAGAGTTGTCATATCCAGCTTGAATAGGATCGTTCATATCAATTTTATATGATTTAGCTCTATCATTTGCAAATAGAATTTCATACATAGTTGTATTTTCGTTGTATCCCATAGCCTTGATTTTATCTAATGGAACAGCTTTCATATCGGCTTTACCCCAAGCAACTTTTACATCTTTCATCCATAGATCTTTAACTGTAAAGCGTTTTGAGAATTCAACCCATTGCCAAGTATCACTCATTGAATCACCAACTGGAATAACTTGTTGTCTCCAGTGTTGTGTACGACGCTCAGCATTACCGTAAGCACCCCATTTTTCATAAATCATAGCAGATGGTAAGATAAGGTCAGAGACTTTAGCTGAGATACCTGGGTATCCGTCAGAAGTTACAATGAAGTTATCCATTTCACGAGCCGCTTTAATCCAGTGAGAAGCAGAAGCTGAATCTTGGTAAGGATTACAAACATTTACCCATGCAAATTTAACATGACCATCTTCGATATCACGGTGGATACGCATAATATGTTGTCCCATTTGACCATTAATAGTTCCAGCAGGTATATGCCATTGTTTTTCAGCAATAGCACGGTGCTTAGGATTTTTAACCATCATATCAGCTGGAAGTCTGTGTGTAAATGTACCAACTTCACGAGCAGTACCACAAGCAGAAGGTTGACCAGTTAATGAAAATGCTCCATCACCTGGGTTAGCTTGCTTATTTAACATAAAGTGAACATTGTATGCAAGTGTATTTGTCCATGTACCACGTGTATGTTGATTCATACCCATAGTCCAGAAAGATACTACCTTACGCCCTTTTTCAATATAAAGACCAGCTAACTCTTGAAGTTTTGCTTTAAATCCTTCAATATCTTCATCTGGATCACCCTTAGAAATTTTAGCTGTATACTCTAGTGTATATGGTGCTAAAGATTTTTTATACTCTTCAAATTCAATCAACCAGTGTTTAAGGCCCGGTTGGTTATGAATCATTTCATCTCCAGCTTTGTAACCATACGGTGCAAGTGCAGGAGCTTCTTTTTCTGAAACGATAGTTTTCATCTCTTTAGAAATAGTTTCCATCTCAAGCGCAGTATATTTGCCTTCTTTGATTGATTTCTCATTCGATTTTCTCATACCGTAACCAATATTTGGATTTGCTGCTGCAAATACCATATGTTTGTTTACGAAATCCCAATCAATTGATTCTGGGTGATTAAATACGATTTCTCTAGCGATATAGTTCCATAGAGCTGTATCTGTATTTGGCGAGAAAATAATCTCTGTATCAGCTAAATCTGAAGTTCTGTGAGTATAAGTTGACATATTGATAACTTTTACTCTTTCAGGATCTGAAAGTTTTCTGTCAGTTACACGAGACCATAGGATCGGGTGCATCTCTGCCATGTTTGAACCCCAAGATACGATTGTATCAGTAAGTTCGATGTCATCATAACAACCTGATGGCTCATCAATACCAAATGTTTGATAAAAACCAACAACAGCAGATGCCATACAGTGACGAGCATTAGGATCGATTGCATTAGAACGAAATCCAGCTTTCATCATTTTTTGAGCTGCATAACCTTCCATTACAGTGTATTGACCAGATGCAAATACTGCTACACCCTCAGGACCTTTTTCATTGAAAGCAGCTTTGGCTTTTTCTTCCATAATATCAAAAGCTACTTTCCAAGATACTGGAGCAAATTTACCTTTTTTATCAAATTTACCATTAGCATCCATTCTCAGTAATGGTTGAGTAAGTCTGTCCGCACCATACATAATTTTTGCATTAAAGTAACCTTTAATACAGTTCAGTCCTCTGTTAACTGGAGCCGCGGGGTCCCCTTTAACAGCAACAATTTTACCATTCTTAGTAGCCATCATGATACCACAACCAGTACCACAGAAACGACAAGCTGCCTTGTCCCATCTCCAGCCGCCTTCAGCTTTGTTCGCCGCTGCTTGAAGCTCTGCTGGTACACTCATACCAATCGCTGCTGCTGCAGATGCTGCCGCTGAACTTTTAAGAAATTCTCTTCTTGAAAGTGACATATTTTCTCCTGTTTGATAATTTTTGAAATGAAGTAAATTCAAAAACTACTTTATTTCAATTTTTGTTAAGGTGTCCATTAACGATTCAATACTACCACTTTGGAGGGATAAAAATCTTTGACTTATGTCAAATGATTAGAAAAATATATTAAGTTTTGTTTTATCTATTGAAATCGTGAATATAAGTAGCACTTAATAAAAATATTACAATCTACTATCTTGACAACTTTTAGTAAGCTTTTCTAATTCTAGCTTTAGATTAGATAGTTTTTTTGTAGAATTGATTAATTCTTCTGTTGATTCTATAACAATATCTTCACTGTTATTTAGATGCTTGTGAGCTAGTGATTTATCTTTTAACTCATCAATGATAGAGTCAAACTCATCTGTAAGCTCTTCTAGTTTTGAAGAAGCCCTTTCAGACTGTAGTAATGCCTCATTAGAATATTCCATCGCAGTATTTACTTTTTGTATAAAACAGTTTATGGTATCACTAACTTCAATAATTTCAGTCTCACTTTCAGCTTCTAGTTTTAGTGGCTTTAGATTTGTAATATCTTCATTATTTATAAGCATTCTAGAGTATTGCATAAATGAGTCAACATGTGATTCTATAGAGCGTAGTTGTAGAAGAGAGTATACAAAAAGTATTAGAAGTATGATTCCTGAAGTATATTGAAATGTTTTGATAAAGTTAGTCTTCTTCTCACTATAATCTGTGTACATTGTTACCAGCTTATCCACATTATCTAGTAATATTGTGTTTTCTCTATATATAGCAGTGATTATTTCTTCTAGTTCTGCATTTCTATTTACATTAGAATTTGTAAAGAGTTTGAAATTCTGGATGTCTTTATAAAATTTCCCCCAAAGTTTACTTATTTCTATCTGTTGCAGTGATATTTGATATGTAGGAACTGGAGAAATATTTTTATTTGAATCACCATATCTTAAAGTATTTAGACCTTTTATAAATTCATCTATGGCAGCATTTAATTCATAAAAATCTTTGTTGGAGTTATAGTGTATGTAAAAAATATTTTTAGACATTTTTTGCGTAAGCATTCTTTGCTTACCTGCGATGTTTATTATCAGAGCATCTTTTTCATTTTGTTGGTTTAAGTATATTGTAGTAGCTATTACGCTAAGCATTAAGATAATTAGAAGAGCTCCTAATACTTTGATTTTTGTACTAATACTTGTGGCTTTTTTCATAATTGTTCCCCTCTAATTATACTCTCAAGTTGTTCTTTGTTTAGGATAGATACATTTGAGTTTTCAACTTCAATTATATTACTTCTTTTTAGTTTTTTTAAAACTCGAGATAGTGTTTCAGGTTGAATATGTAACATAAAAGATACATTTTGTCTTTTAAGTGAGTTAAACATCTCTAAATCGTCATTAAGCATAAAGGCAACTTTAGCAGTGGCATCAAAAACGAGCTCTCTATTTACAACGCAGTGAAGTTGATGTGTTTTTAGTAGGATCTCATTGATAAATTCACTGTTGAGTATATTTTTAGCTAAAAATCTTCTTTTAAACTCGGTGAAGTTAACTTCTAGGATTACACTGTCTTCCATAAATTCTGAATTTGAATAGCAATAAATAGAGTCTTTGTCTAAACTTGCTAGTTCGGATATAAGAGAATTTTTATTAATATGATACAGAAAAATTTCATTTTCAAATTTATCTATTTTGTAGACTTTTAGTACCCCGGAGACAAGAAAAAATATTTTGTTGTAACTATCATTTTCATAATACAATATAGAATCTTTTGGATATTCAACTATATTAGAAATACTTTGTACCTCTATTAGTTGATCAGTACTTAATGATTTGAAAAAATCTAATTTTTTTATAGATTCTAGTTTGTCATTTTTCATATAAATTCTATTTTTGCCATTATTAAAATACCTATATTGTAATTCTTTAATTGTATTTTATCATAAGATAAAATGGTATAAAATTTGCTTAATTACTAAAGAATCTATAAGATGGAGGAAATATGAAGTTTATTGAAGCACTAAAGTTAAGAAGTAAACTGTTTTTTCTTTTTATGCTTATTACAATGGGACTTGTACTTATTGGTATAATGGGTTATTTAAATGTTAATTCCATGAAAAAAAACCTAGACTCGCTATACTTTGGTTCACTTGTTCCAGTAACTGAATTAAATGAAATCCTTCAAATATATCACGGTTCAATCGCTAATACAATATATAAAGCAAAGAATACTGAAATCAGTTCATCTCAAACTACATCAGAGATTGAAAATGCCCTTTTAAAAATAGAGATGCAATGGCGAAATTATGAGTCTCACTTTAAAAGAGATGAAGAATTACAATATGTTCAATACACTGCTTTAGAGATAAAATCTACAAATGAATACTTCAAAAAGATACTAAATGGCGTTTTATCAGGACATGCAATAGAAAATATCTCAATGGAGAGTTTTGAAAAACAAGTAGAACACATTCATGCAACAGTAAAAAAATTAATAAATTATGAAGTGGAAATTGCCAAGTATGAGAGAAAAAAATTTCTAATAATATATGAGGAATTAATTCAGAATGTTGGAATAATCTTATCAATAATTATTTTAGGTGTATTAGTTATCTCATATTATGTTTTTAAAAGTATTCAAAATGATCATACAAGACTGGAGATAACTACCAAAAAGCTAAGAAGAGCAAATAAAAAGCTTGAAAATGTTTCATACACAGATGCTTTAACATCTCTTCATAATAGAAGGTACTTTAACTTTGTATACGATAGAGAACTAAAACGTGCAAGAAGAACAAATTCATATATCACGTTTATGATGCTAGATATAGATTTCTTTAAACAGTATAATGACACTTATGGGCATATAGAAGGAGATATTGCACTTAAAAGTGTAGCTAAAGTCTTAAAAGATTCTCTAAAAAGACCTAGTGACTTTGTGTTTAGGTTAGGTGGAGAAGAGTTTGGTATTATTCTTATAGACACGGATGAGTCAAACAGTGCAAGATTAGCACGCGATATAAGTGATGCAGTAAGATTAAGAGAAATAAAGCATGAATCTAGCAAGATAAATGAGTTTCTTACTATTTCAATCGGTGTAGTATGCTGCATTGCAGATCAAGCACTTAATGAAGAGATATTAATAAGTCGTGCTGATGAAATGTTATATAAAGCCAAAGATAATGGCAGAAATGGTTATGTTATTACGACAAATGTGAGTGATTCAATAGCACATAGTTCTGAGAAGATAAGGGCCTAAAAGTAGGTATGCTTCAAAGTTATTACTACGAAAAAGCACTAAATGATGCTTTATATAACTTGACTTTTTGAGAGTAGAAAATGGATAAAAAAAGAGTTTCTTTAGTTTTGGGTAGTGGTGGAGCCAGAGGTCTGGCTCATGTTGGTGTTATAAAGTGGCTTGAAGAAAATAATTATGAGATAGAGTCCATTTCCGGTTGTTCTATAGGTGCTCTAATTGGTGGTTTCTATGCAGCTGGAAAACTAGATGTTTATGTAGACTGGATACAAGACATAAATGTTATAGATATGTTAAAACTCTTAGACTTTAAAGGTTCTGGTGGCCTTATCTCAGGTGAGACTCTGATGACTAAGATGAAGGAGTTGGTCGGTGATTACAATATTGAGGATCTTCCTATAAAATTTACGGCAGTAGCAGCAAACATAGATGCACAAAAAGAGGTGTGGATAAATGAAGGTTCACTTTTAAATGCCATAAGAGCTTCTATATCTCTTCCTCTTTTTTTTACTCCCTATCTATATAACAACAAAAAACTGCTTGTTGATGGTGGAGTTCTAAATCCTGTTCCAATAGCTCCTACTTTTCATGACTCGACAGATTTAACTATTGCAGTAAATCTTGGTGGAAAAGCATTAAGTGAATCATTTCTCAAAGAGGAAAAAGAAGATCTTTCTTTTTCTAAAAAGATAAGAGAGTATATGGGCAAAGTATCTCTTCCTGACTCCATAACTTCAAAAAATGGCATGTATGCAATAGCTTATAAATCTTTTGAGACTATGCAAAGCACAATCGCACGAATGAAGCTTTCTGCCTATCCTCCTGATATTGAAATTACAGTACCGGAAAATTTATGTGGTATATTTGAGTTTAACAGAGCAAAAGAAGTGGTAGATTTTGGGTATGAGTTATGCGCCAAGAGTTTTAAAGAGCACAAAGATCTTTAGCATCTATTGAGATGCTAAAGAGAAAATTAAATATTATCTAGCTTCTTTGATAGCTTCAAGAGCAGCTTCATAGTTTGGCTCAGCTGTTACTTCAGGAACAATCTCTTTATAAACAATAGTACCACTTCTGTCGATTACAAAAATAGCTCTTGCACTAAGACCTTTTAGTTTGTTGTCATCCATTAAAACACCAAAAGCTTTACTAACATCTTTGTTAATATAGTCAGATGCAACAGTTAGGTTTTCAATACCTTCAGTTGTACAAAACCTATCTGCTGCAAATGGTAAGTCCATTGAAATAACAGTTGTCTCACAGATATCCAAGTTGTTAACATCTACGTTAAATCTTCTTGTTTCAGCCGCACAAGTATCAGTATCTAGTGAAGGCAGTGTAATGATTAGTTGAATTTTATCTTTTGCTCCACCGATTTCTACGTCATTTAAATCCGTTCCAGTCGCTATTACTGCTGGTGCTGCATCGCCAACATTAAGTGTCTTTCCTGCCAAGTTTACAGTTGTACCATTAAAAGTTGTTGTTTGCATGTAGTTTCCTTAAAAAAAATTTAAAATATACTAGCATAAAAATAATATAAGTTATCTTATTTAGTCTATAATTAGAGTCAAAAAAATAATAAAGAGTAATAATGCAAAATCCTTTTGAATCTGGTCATATTAAAAATTATATTTTATTTTATGTAAGTGTTGTTGTAATTATGGTGCTATTTTTTATAGCAAGTACAATTTTTAGAGAGAACAAAGATATTGATAAAAAAGTTTTTAATACAAAAATGAGTAAGACTGCTCAAGAGAGTAGAGATATCGAAGAAGAGCCGAGCCTGACTTCTAAAATCAAGCTCATGGATAAACCATACAAGTAGCTACTCTTTAGTAACTATGTAAAGTTGTTCGTGTTTTAAGCGTTTTAATATATCCATAACAGTTACAAAGTCTTGAAACCTTGACTCTTTGTCACTTCTAAGAACAACAGTCTGCTTCTTATCTAAGAGAGAGAGTTTAGCTTCAAGCCTTTTAGCATCTACTTTCTCTTTTTCATAAAACATCTCACCTTTAGCATTTACATAAATGCTTATCTCTTTTTTGAGATCTTCTTTTTTAGAGGCTTTGGCTTCAGGAAGTTCAATAGGGATAACACCTTGTTTTATAAATGTAGCAGTAGTTAAAACCATAACTAAAAGAACAAGCATGATATCGATAAATGGAATAACATTTATCTGATCAAATCTTTTGGGTTGTTTTTTACACCTAGCCATCTTTACTTCTCTTTTGTGTCTTGAATCACATCATAGGCAGTTAATATTTTCTCTACTTTTCGAAGAACAATTGTATATGCAACAATGGCAGGCATAGCCACGATAAGACCCATAGCAGTAGCTTTAAGTGCAAGTGCAAGACCAATCATAATCTTTTTAGCATCAACAGCTCCAACATCACCCATAGTGTAAAATGTAATCATAATACCAACAACTGTTCCAAGAAGTCCAACGTAAGGAGCATTCGCACCGATAGCACTTATAACACCGATGTTGTCAGTTAAGTCCATCTCCAATACATCTCTATGATTATAGTCATCAAAACGAATACTTTTGTAAAACATTATTCTCTCTATAAATAACCATAGAGTTATTATACTCATAAGTATTAAAACTCCCATTACACCGTAGTCAAGTGCATCTTCTGCATATGCTAAAAAATTGCCTTCCATTAATCGTCCTTAAATTTTAGTAGTACTGTAGTTCCATGGTCTACTTTAGACTTGAAATTCAGTTGTATGTTTTGTGTGTCACAAAATCTTTTAACCATGCTAAGACCTATTCCAAAGCCACGCATATTATCATTAGATTGATAATAGTTGTCAAATATACGTATAAGTTCTACTTCATCCATACCGCAACCGCAATCTTTTATATATAATGTAGTGTCATTTAAAGTTATATCACATTTATTACTGTTTGGTGAGTATTTTACAGCATTATCAATGATGTTGTCAATGACTTTAGCCAAGCCAATTTTATCACTAATAATTTGTGTAGTTTGAAGCTCTAAAGTGAACTCCATATGTGGATAAATATGCTTTAAAAACTGGACTCTCTCTCTTATAAGTTCATCAAGCATAAAGTTCTCTTTTATCTCATTTAGAGTCTGTTTTTTTATCATATAGTCTAGTTCATTATATCTCTCTTGCAACATACTACAAGCTATGTTTATTCTGTTTAATCTCTTTAGGTCTTTCTCACTTTGCATATTTTTTTTAAGCATATTAGAGTTTGTGATGATAGTACTTATGGGAAGGTTTAGCTCATGTAGAGTCTCTTTTGATAAGTTTTGCAGATTTGTTACATGCTCTTGGAGAGGGTCTATTGCAAGTTTTGAAATCATTACCCCTCCAAGAGCACTAAAACAAAGCATCACAATAGCTAGAAGAAAAATATTTTCAACTTCAACTACTGCTAAAAAATAGTGAAGAGTCCCAAGAAATGCGCTTACAGTTAAGAAGTAGTAGACGAAGATACTGATGCGAAGATTACGGAACAAGTTTATAGCCGATTCCGCGAATATTTTCAATTGTCATTTGTGGAAGTAGTTGCTTTATACGGTTAATGTAAACACGTATTGCACCATCGCTTCCAGTTTGTGAAGTATTCCAAAGCTCATTATTAATAAGCTCTTTTGGAACAGTGTTATTAACATGTTTCATAAGAAGTAGAAGAAGAGCATACTCTTTTCTTGAAAAATCAAGTTCTATTTCATCATACAAAATACGTTGATGAATCTCATCATGACACAGTAGGTCAATACACTCTACATTACTGGATTTACATCTTCTAAGTAGTGCACGAAGTCTAAGAATAAGTTCATCATTGTCAAAAGGCTTAGTAATATAGTCATCTGCTCCGCTCATAAAACCACGAGTCAGCATCTCTTTGTCTTTGTGTGATGTTAAAAATATTGAAGGAGTTGAGTCGTCTGCATCACGAAGCTCTTTTAAAACTGTAACACCGTCAATAAGAGGAACATTTATATCTAGTATATAGATATGATATTTTTGCTCGTAAGTAGCGTCTATAGCACTCTGCCCATTTGGGACATGCGTGACTTCAAAGTTATTTTCTTCTAGTAAATCAACGAGAGTTTCTCCAAAAAGGAGATCATCTTCTAAAAGTAAAACTTTAGTCAACACTCGCAATTGCCCAATTGATTGCTTGCCCTGCGTACATAGGTACTACATTGCTATAGTGCTCAGGTATAACAAATGCTCTTTTTTCTAAAATAACTTCTTTAAACTCTGGACAGATTCCGTAGATGTTTTGTGCATTGTCACTTATAAAGGCTTGAAGATTGTCAAGTTTGTTATATTGTTCAAAAATTTCACATAGAAGTTGAAGAGCGATAGGTGCTGTAAAGACACCTGCAGCACAACCGCAACTCTCTTTTTTTTCTTGTGGATGTGGTGCAGAGTCTGAACCAAACATAACTTTAGGATGAGCTTCTAGTGCAATACTAAGGAGTGCATCTAAGTCTTGTGGACGTTTAGCTATAGGTTTACAAAAGTTATGGGGCATCATCATCCCACCAACAACATCATCAAGAGTTAAAAGAAGATGATGAACTGTAATAGTTGCATATAGATTATCGTGCTTTTCAAGCATATCTACAGCTTCTTTTGTTGTAATATGCTCCATAATGATTTTTAAATCTGGGAAATTAGATGCAAGTAGTTCATAGATACTCATAAACTCAGCTTCTCTATCCATAACAAAACCATCAGTCTCGCCATGAACACAAAGAGGAATATTTAAAGCACTCATAGCTTCTAAAGTAGGGCGCATCTCTTCAATATCAAAAGATGAAACGCCACCCTCAGAGTTTGTTGTAATCCCTGCAGGGTAAAGTTTTATAGCAGTAAGCTCACCTGCAACACTCTCTAAAAATGCTTTGTCGTAATTCTTGTAAAACAGAGTCATATATGGTTCAAAAAAATCATTTGGAACTGCTGCCATAATTCTTTTTTTATATGCCTGAATATCTTCTAGTGTAGATACTGGAGGAACAAGATTTGGCATAACGATAGCACCGCTAAAACTGTAGGCAGTAAGTGGGGCAACGTTTTCAAGCATAACACCGTCACGAAGATGAAGATGCATGTCTAGGGGCATTAAAAGAGTGTGGGTTTTCATTTTTTTCCTTGATTTATATGAATAAATTATTGAAGTGATTATAACTAAATCTGCTTTAAAAACATGAAGATTATTATGAAATTAAGTTAAGAGTTAGTCTTGCTTTAGTAAAATTGAGTAAAACTAGAAGTTGAGATAGACTTAGGTTTAGAGGTAATTAATGAAAAACTATAAACCTAAGTTGGTTATAGCGGTGCTATTTTTTATTGTCGCATGGCAGGCAAGTGAGTACTTTGTCAATATTTCTAAGCCTAAGCCAACTACTACTCTTCTTGAAAAAATCAAAGAAAAAAAACGACTTGATGTTGTTATATTAAACTCTCCTACCGTCTACTATGTAGGTCCTTATAAAGAGAGAGGTTTTGAGTATGAGCTTATATCTGATTATGCAAAAAAATTAGGAGTAGATCTCAACTTAACAGTAGTTTACACGGTTAGTGAAGCACTTCAAAAGACTAGAGAAGGGCTTGGAGATATTACTGTTGCATCTATTGGAGAGACACCTACTAGAGCAAAAGAGTTTAAATTTGGTCCTCAATACTATACTACACAAGAACACCTTATCTGTAACAACGCAATGTATAAAAAAAGAACTATACCTGAGAATGTGCAAGACCTTGTTGGATTAAACATAGTAGTAGGAAAAGATACAAGCTATGAAGTAACTATGGGTAAACTTTCTCGAAGTGTACTAGGTCTTGATTTTAACTCAACTGATAAGTACTCTACAGAACAGCTCCTAGAACTCACCCATGATCAAAAAATAGACTGTACTGTTGTAGATTCAAATATTTTTATGATAAATCAGCGTTACTATCCCGAACTTGCTAAAACGCTAGTTCTTAGTGAGAAAAAGAATCTTGCATGGATTTTAAGAGAGGGTGATAACTCTGTAAATGAGAGTCTAGATAAATGGTTAAACGCTTATGAGAATTCTGGTAAAATGGTTGAACTTAAGGGTCTTTATTATTCATTTTTTGGCATCTTTGACTACTATGATACAAAAGTATTTTATAAACGACTAAAAAGTCGTCTGCCAAAGTATGAGAAGTACTTTAAAAAAGCAGATAAGAAATACAATATCCCATGGCTTTTACTAGCGGCACAGTCATATCAAGAGTCACATTGGAATCCAAAAGCTAAGAGTCATACAGGGGTTAGAGGTTTAATGATGCTAACTCAAGCAACAGCGAAGCAGATGGGTGTAAAAGATAGACTAAATGCAAAAGAGAGTATTGCGGGTGGAGCAAAGTATCTCTCTAAGATAGAGAAAAGACTTCCATCAGAGATAAAGGGTAAGAACCGTTGGGCTTTTACGCTTGCTGCATATAATGTTGGTATGGGGCATATCCATGATGCTCAGATTTTAGCTAGAAAACTAAACAAAAATCCATATTCGTGGAATGATATGAAAAAAGTTCTACCTCTTTTATCACAAAAAAAGTACTATAAAAGTTTAAAACACGGATATGCCAGAGGAAATGAACCTGTGAGATATGTAAACTCTATCCAGTACTATTTAGACATTATCCAAAAAGAAGAAATGTCGCAAAATTAAGTTATAAAGATTTTTTTGCTTCTAATATTAAATCGTTTATAGCTTTTTCATAAAGTTTTGCACTCTCTTTTGAAGTAGACTCAAAACGAGTTACTAAAACAGGAGTTGTATTGCTCGCTCTGACTAATCCCCAGCCATTTTCAAAGTTTATACGAACACCGTCTACATCAATTATGTTTTTAATAGTAGGAAATGAAGTAGGTGGATTTTTAAGTAGAACTTTTACAGCATCTATGATTTTAAATTTCTCAGACTCTGTAGTTTTTACTTTTATCTCCTCAGTTGAGAAAACCTTTGGAAGTTTTGCAAGCTCTGCATCTAGGTCTATACCATCATGAATCAGTTCTAACATTCTAAGGGTTGCGTAAATCGCATCATCATATCCAAAGTAACGGTTTTTAAAAAATATATGTCCACTAACTTCACAGGCCAGGTCTGCATTTACTTCTTTCATTTTTACTTTTAAGTTTGAGTGACCAGTTTTGTACATAATGGCAGTAGCACCACGACGTTCTAACTCATCATACATAACTTGTGAACATTTTACTTCCCCGACAACAGTCGGTTTATCCATTTTCATAGAGTAAAGAAGAGCCATCATATCGCCCTTAATGTTGTTCTTGTGAGTTAAGACTGCGATGCGATCAGCATCTCCATCGTATGCAAAAGCGATGTCACCATCAGATGAGAGAAGTTTTTTTACATCTTCTAAGTTATGCTCATCAGATGGATCAGGGTGATGGTTTGGAAATGTTCCATCAGGGTCAACATAGAGACCTTTTGTATTAAGAGAGAGTTGTGCGAAAATATCTTCAGTTACAACACCTGCTACACCGTTTCCACAGTCGTAAACTATCTTAGTATCCATGCCTTTTAAGTGTTGAAATTCATGCACTAAAAAGTCTACATATCTTGTAACTGCATCTATCTTAGTCACATCTCTTTGCACTTTAGCGGGAAAATCCATCGCTTCACATTCACGACCAAGCGAGTAAATATCTTCACTAAAAAAAGGTGCTTTGTCTATTGTGATTTTAAAACCGTTGTATTCACTAGGATTGTGAGAACCTGTAATCATGATAGATGCAGATGTCGTAATACCGTCCCATTCTTGATAATTTGTGAAGTAGTTTACAGGAGTAGGAACCATGCCCATATCCAAAACTTTTTTACCGCCTGCATTTAGTCCATGAACAAGGTACTCAAAAAGTATAGGAGAGTGACTTCTAGCGTCATAACCAACAGCCACATAATCACCATCTATCTTAGAAGCTAGTGCATAACCTATACGAACAACACTCTGCTCATTTAACTCTTTTTCGTAGATGCCACGGATGTCATATTCTCTATATATACTCACAATATTTACCTTGTATAATTATTTGGTGTAATTTTACACTAAAACTCTTATGCTATCATGATAAAAACAAAAAAAAGAGGCATTATGAGCCAAATGAAAACTATATATTTAAAAGATTATAAAAAACCTGAGTTTGAGATAAAGAGTTGTGAACTTCACTTTGAGCTTTCTGAAGACTTTACGATTGTAACAAATGTTATGAAAATCAATAAGCTAGATTCTACTGAAAATGATATACGTCTAGATGCTATGGACTTAGAACTTATAGAACTCTATTTGAATGATTTGAAACTAAATGACACTCATTATATTATTGAAGATGAAAAACTAACTATTCTAAATGTTCCAGACGCATTTTTTCTTAAAATCAAGAACAAAATCTATCCTCAAAACAATACTGAATTAGAAGGACTTTACAAATCAGGTTCAATCTTTTGTACGCAAAATGAACCCGAAGGGTTTAGAAGAATAACACCATATCTAGACCGACCTGATGTTATGAGTGTATTTACTACTACTGTTATTGCACAAAAAGATAAGTATCCGATTCTTCTTAGCAATGGAAATAAGCAAAATTGTCATGATTTTATGAACGGCAGACATGGAACAACATGGCATGATCCGCATCCAAAACCATCTTATCTTTTTGCTTTAGTAGCAGGTGATTTAGGATGCGTAAATGATGAGTTCACTACAGCATCTGGAGAGGAAGTTGAGTTAAATATCTACTGTGACAAAGGAAATGAGTCTCAGTGTTCACATGCGATGAAATCACTCAAAGAGTCTATGCTTTGGGATGAAGAAAAATACGGACGTGAGTATGACTTGGAGATATACAATATAGTTGCCGTTGATAGTTTCAACATGGGAGCTATGGAGAACAAAGGACTAAATATCTTTAACTCTCACTATGTTTTAGCAGATGAAGATAGAGCAACAGATGCAAATTTTATGGGTATTCAGAGTGTTATAGCCCATGAGTACTTTCACAACTGGACTGGTAACCGAATCACATGTCGTGACTGGTTTCAGCTAACTCTAAAAGAGGGGCTTACAGTATTTCGTGACCAATGCTTCTCAGCAGATTTAAATTCTCGTGAAGTTCAGCGCATTGAGGATGTTAAAGCTCTCAGAGATAGACAGTTTGTTGAAGATGCATCTCCAACGGCTCACCCGATTCAGCCAAACTCCTACATGTCTATAAACAACTTTTATACATCTACAGTTTATGAAAAGGGTGCTGAGGTTATTCGCATGATTCACACTCTTTTAGGCGAAGAAAACTATAGAAAAGCAACTGACTTATACTTTGATACTTTTGATGGTCAAGCAGTAAGAACAGATGATTTTTTATGGGCTATGAGTAAGGCAAGTGGAATTGACCTTTCAGAATTTGAGACTTGGTATCACCAATCTGCAACACCAACGTTAAATGTTGAAGAGTCTTTTCGTAAAGGAATATATAAACTTACTTTAACTCAGATAGTTCCAAATGCAGTTGACGGTAGTGAGCAAAAACCATATTACTTTCCACTAAAAATAGGTCTTATTGGACTTAATGGAGAAGAGATACTTGATAAGGTGCTTATAGTCTCTAAGACAAAAGAAGAGTTTGTATTTGAAGGTCTCAATTCTAAACCATATCTCTCTATAAATCGTGACTTCTCTGCTCCTGTTATAATAGAGCAGACTGCTAAAGAGTATGCATTTTTAATGAAGCATGACAAGAACAGTTTTGTAAGGTATGAATCAGCACAATTATTTGCAACAGAGACTTTAGAAGAGCTGATGGAGACTGGAAATATAGATGAAGAGTTCCTTAGAGCATATAGTTATATCTTAGACTTAGATGTTGAGTTGTCATATAAAGCATTGCTTTTAGAACTGCCATCTGTATCGACTCTTATGCAAAGACAAAAAGTAGTTGATTTTGTGCCTATATATTTAGCTAAAGATAGACTTGAACGTGAATTGGCAAGCTTATACAAAGATAAGCTACAAGAACTTTACAAACAAAACCACATTCCTAAAAACAAAGAGTTAGATGCTGTTAGTATGGGCAAACGTGCTATAAAAAATAGAGTTCTTAAAATTTTGTCTACTTTAGAGAGTAGAGAAGTGATAGATATGGCAAGAGATCAGTATGAAGAGTCTCTAACTATGACAGATAGAATAATTGCTCTAGATATCTTAGAAAATATTACAAGTGAAGAGGGTGCGATAGCTCTAACTGACTTTTATAATAGATACAAAGATGATACATTAGTAATGAATAAATATTTCTCTATTATCGCTGCTTCACATAGGAAGGGGACATTAGAGCGTGTAATAGCTTCGCAAAATGACGAAGTATATGATGAAAAAGTTCCAAATTTAGTTCGCTCACTTATAGGTGTTTTTGCAAGAAACTACAAACACTTTCACTCTATAGATGGACAGGGTTACTTATTTATTGCAAATAAGATTATAGAGATAGATAAGATAAATCCACAGATGGCATCTGGATTGGCTTCTGCCTTTAAAATATATGAGAGATTAAACAATATAAATAAAGCATTGATGAAAAAAGAGTTAGAACGTATTTTAGCTGTGTCTACTCTTTCAAAAAATACATATGAGATAATCAGTAAAATCTTAAAAGTAGATGACAAATAATTCATGATGAAGAAGTTTGATTGTGTCGTTTTTACACAATTAATAAAAAAAAATAATTATTTTATTCTTATCAAAAAGTTAATATTTAGATTTAACATGATTTGTATATAGTTAATAAGTGCCTAAAATAAGGGATTTCAATCTTACATAATGGAAATATATAATTATTATTTGTATAATAATAATTCTATTGTGATAACAATGTGATATTCTTGTGATAACCTTACCATAACTTTTATTTAAGAGGAAGAATATATGGCAAGATTAGTCGTTTTAGGCGGTGGTGTCTCAGGACATACAGCCGCAACTTTTGCAGCAAAGTGGTTGGGTTCATCTCACGAAGTTGTTGTAGTTACTCCAAACTCAAAGTGGAATTGGATTCCATCAAATATATGGGTTGGTGTTGGTCAAATGTCTAAAGAAGAAGTTACTTTTGATTTAGCTCCTGTGTATGCAAAAGCTGGTATCACTTACAAGCAAGCAAAAGCAGTATCTATCAATCCAGAGGGAAATGAATCTGGTGACAAACCTTTTGTAAGTATTGAGTTTACAGAAGAAGGTAAAGAAGGACAGAGTGAAAATATTGAGTATGATTACTTAATCAACGCAACTGGTCCTAAATTAAACTTTGCTGCAACTCCTGGTCTTGGAGATGCAAATGGTCTTGGTGAGCACACTGTTTCAGTTTGTACAGCAGATCACGCAGTTCATGCGGCAGAAGAATTAAATAAATGTATTGATAAAATGAAGGCTGGAGAGCGTCAGAAATTCTTAATTGGTACTGGTCACGGTATGTGTACTTGTCAAGGTGCTGCATTTGAGTATATTTTCAATATTGAGCATGAGTTAAAAAAAGCTGGTGTTCGTGATATGGCAGATATCAAGTGGATATCAAATGAGTCATTTTTGGGTGACTTTGGTGTTGGTGGACTTCATATGAAAGCTATGGGTTTTGCTGTAAGTTCAAGAATTTTTGCAGAGTCTCTATTTGCTGAACGTGATGTTGACTGGATTATCGGTGCTCACGTAAATAAAGTTGAGTCTGGAAATATTCATTATGAACTGCTTGATGGATCAATGGGTGAAGAAAGTTTTGATTTCTCAATGTTAATCCCTCCATTTGCTGGTGTTGGTCTAAAAGCTTACAGCAAAACTGGTGAAGATATTACAGCTACAGTATTTGCTCCAAATGGATTTATGAAAGTTGATGCAAACTACGCTGCTGGTGCTTATGAAAATTGGAAAGCTAGTGATTGGCCTTCAACTTATCAAAATCCAACTTATGGGAATATGTTTGCTTGTGGTATTGCTTTTGCACCTCCACATCCAATCTCAAAACCAATGAGTTCTCCAAATGGAACTCCGATTAATCCAACTCCACCTCGTACAGGTATGCCTTCAGGTATTATGGGTAAAGCTGTTGCTCATAGTATTTGTGACAGAATCCTAAAAGGTGAAGATGCTCCATTACATAAAGCTTCTATGGCTGAGATGGGTGCTGCTTGTGTTGCATCTGCAGGTAAAGGAATTTTCACAGGTACGGCTGCTGCGATGACTATTTATCCTGTTGTACCAGATTTTGAGAAGTATCCAGGTACTGGTCGTGATACAGATTATACTTTTGGTGAAATTGGTCTTGCAGGTCACTGGATTAAACATATCCTTCATCACTTATTTATTTGGAAAGCTGAGCTTAAGCCAGGCTGGACACTTATTCCAGAATAGGGATAAATGGATTATCAGCATACATAAATTAAAGGAGATTTAAATGTCAAAATATGGCGAAAAAAATATTAAAGCGTATGGTAATAACTTTACAACAATGACACCTGGTCCAGTAGCTAAGTTCATGAGAACTTGTGTTATATTTCAGTTTATTAGATTTATTATAATAAACATTAAGATGCTAGTAGTGGTTAGAAAAAGTCACTAATTCTTTAACCCTCCATCTTTGGAGGGTATGACAATCACCCTCAACCAAAGAGGATAAATCCTATTTTTAAAAAATTATAATAAGGCGGTTAAATGGTAAGAGATGTTATTACTTATCCGACATCACCTAGTGTAGAGTATGGAACAGATGTAAGAGTATTTAATGAAGAAATAGTCTCAATAATTCAAGATTTAAAAGATACTATTCATGCAAATTCTCTTGACGCACTTGCAGCATTTCAAATAGGTGAGATGTACAACATAATTGTAATTAAAAAAGGGGATATGTCCTTTGTGGCTGATGATGATGGTTTTTTGGAACTGATAAATCCTCGAATCATAAGCAGCAGTGATAAAATAACTACTATAGAAAAAACAGCTTACTTTCCAGGATTGAGTGCTAATGTTAAGAGATACAATAATATCTCTATAATATATGAAGATAGAAATCTTAAGCAACATAGTTTAAAGGCAACTGGTGATGAAGCAATCTTACTTCAAAGAAAGATAGACTATACATTTGGATCTTCATTCATCAATAAGCTCTCAAAAGATGAGAGAAAAATCTTTGATAAAAAACTTGACTTTGGAAGTGATATAGCAGTCTCAGAGAGTTGCCCAACAACTTTTAAAAGAGACTATCTATTAAAAGCAATCAATATCATTATGATAGCGATGGCTCTTTTAGTAGTTGTTTCTCTATTTATATCAAACGCACAAACATTAGAAAGCATGTGGTCTTATCAACTCTATTCTTCGTATACTGCTTTAGGGCTCTTGGTAGTTTATTTCTTTTATGCCCAGTATGAAGGAAAGCAGTTTACATCGTGTACAAGTTGCCAGATTGGGAATATTATAGGAACGACAGTTATATCTTTGATTAAATTAACCCTTATAATATTAATATCTTACTTTTTGGTAAACCCATAAAGATTAAAATAGGCAAATAGATGAAATCACAAGTACCAAATTTAACAAAGACACAAGATATATTTATAGATAATAAAAATAATATTTTATCTCAGTGGTTATCATATGATTCCCCACAAAAGATTTTAAATCTTCATGATATAGATAAAAGTTATTTTTTAAAAGAGTACGCTAATGGCGTTTTTGACTACTTTATGGGAGTTATAGCAGGTGAAGTCAAGATAGGAAACTGTCCTATCATGCAAAACCTTCTTACATATTTAAAAAATAGAGAGATTAGTGCAGATGAACTCTTTGAGATATGTAGCCATTTTCGTCGTTCTATGATTGACTTCGCTTATGATAAAGGTCTTGATTCTAAAGAGATGGCAAATGAGATCTCTTATATATTTGATAAGAACTTTAGAGGAATTTTAAAATACTATACAGATACTATTTTTCAAAAGCTTATTGACGCAAGACTAGAAGCCGATAAAGCGTCTAGAGCTAAAGAGTACTTTCTTTCAAACATGTCACATGAGATTAGAACACCTCTAAATGCCATTTTAGGATTTGTAAATCTTCTTATCAATGAAGACGTATCCAAAAAACATAGAAATTATTTGGATATTATTCTTAATAGTGGAGAAAATTTACTAAGTATTATCAATGATATTCTAGACTTTTCAAAACTTAGAAGCGGTGAGTTTACAATTGAGCCAAAGATATTTTCTTTGCATGATGAGATTAGTCATACAATGGAACTTTTTGTTGCAAGTGCAAATGTTAAAGATATCACTATTACTTCTTTTATTGATCCTCATATTCCAAATGAGTTGTATGCAGATGCACTTAGAATCAAGCAGATTCTGTCTAATTTTTTAAGTAATGCTATAAAGTTTACTCCAAACGGTGGTCATATAAGTGTAGAGGCTAGTAATCATGAGGGCGTACTAAAACTTAGTGTGAGAGATAGTGGTGTTGGGATTGTAGTGAAGGATATAGAAAATATATTTAATGCATTTGCACAGGCTCAACATAGTGAGCATAAAAATTGTGGTGGAACAGGACTTGGTCTTTCTATCTGTAATCAGTTAGCACACCACATGGGTGGAAGTGTTCATGCTGAGTCGACATATGGTGAAGGGAGTAAGTTCTGGATGGAGGTACCAGTAGATGCACACAGTGAAATATGCCCTATCTATGAAGATGTAAGTGAGTTTCAAACTCTTAAAATTGCTGTTTATTCAAAAGAGACAAAAAATGCATATAAAGAGGAGTCATTCTTAAGATATGCAGATGTATTTGGAATGAATACAGTGATGATTGATTCTATAGATGCAGAGTTTGATATTGCTCTTTTTGTTGAAGAAGATGTAAGTAGAGATTTCATAAAAAAAACAATAAACTCAGATAAAAAGTTCATAGCTATGGTAAGTAAGCCTAATGATGAATATGACAAGTATGATAATATAACCTCGATTTCATTTCCTCTATACTGCTCAAAGATACGAGATACATTTAACGAACTACTAAACCCTAACACTTACTCTCCTCATAAGCATAAGGTCAGTAGAAAGTTTGTAGGTCATGTACTGATAGCCGAAGATAACGAAGCAAATCAAGAACTGATTAAAATACTACTTCAAAAATATGGACTTACTTTTGATCTTGCAGAGAATGGTTATGAAGCAGTAGAGCTCTATAAACTAAATAACTATGATATGATACTTATGGATGAGCAAATGCCTGTCATGGACGGTAATGAAGCTACTAATAAGATTGCAGAGTACGAAAGAGAAAGAGGACTTAGACATACTCCTGTCTCAGCACTTACTGCAAATGTAATTAAAGGTTCAAAAGAGAGAGGACTCCTTAGTGGATTTGACTCATTTTTAGGCAAGCCTATAATCTTAAAAGAGTTAGAACGGGTATTTGCACTTTATCTAAAGGTAAACTCAGAACAAAAAGTAGTAAAAGAAAAAGTAAAAAATATTCAAAGTAGAATCTCTGGACTTGATTCACAAAAGCTTGAAAAAGAGCTTATGCTTAGTAAGGATGAGCTACTTATGCTTTTAACGCTGTTTATAAAAAAGATGAAAAAGCAGATTCCTGAGTTAGAGAGTGCCATCAAAGTAAAAGATTATAAGAAAATAGCACTAAAAGCTCATAGTATCAAAGGGTCTAGTGGAAACTTTAGAATAGAATTTTTACAAAACAGTGCCAGTGAAATGGAGAAAATGGCGAAGTCTCAAAACAGTGAATATAATTATATGGAAGTTTTTGAAAATATTAGAGATAGAGTTCAAGAAATAAAAATTTCTTAAAACTTTTCTTTAGAAGTTTATTCTTCTATATAATAACCTATACCTGAAGCATTTTTGATGATATCAGTCTCAAGTTTGTTTCTTAGTCTCCAAACAAGAGTTCTCACGCTGTTTTCTGTTGCACCATGTTCATCCCAAACATAGTTCATAGCTTGCTCGAAACTAACAACAAGTCCTAGTTGTGCTACAAGTAGACGTAAAAAAGCATTCTCTTTTTTGGTAAGTTTTATTTTCTTTCCATTATAAAATGTTTCACACACGCTAATGTCAAGATGGTAATTGTTGCCAAAAGGAACTATAGGTTTATCGGAAGCTCTTTTTGAGTAAAGAAGCTTCTCTAAATTTATTTTATCAACTTTTAGTGAGTCGATATTGTCTTTTCTTTCGTTTTCAATTTCATACTTGAAAATAGCCATCTGAATGGTTGCATGAAGAGAATTAGGATCAAATGGCTTAACAATGTAGCCATACGGTTCAGTCAGTTTTGCTTGAGCAATAATGTCATCATCACTATAAGATGTTAGAAAGATAAATGGAATATTATGCTTTTGACGTACTACTTTAGCTAGTTCTATTCCATCATTACTTTCATCGAGAGAGATATCTATAATGACAAGATCAGGCTTATATGCTTGAATCTTGTTTTTTGCCTGAGTAGCATTATCACAAACAGCAATTACATTGTAGCCATGTTTTTGAAGTGATAAATTCAGATTTAGTGCTGTAATTTCATCATCTTCTACAACTATAATACTATTCGTAACCATTTATAACCCTTTTTTATATCAAAAAATAATAATTATTTTGTGATAAATTAGAGTTTATTATAATATAACTTTTTGTTATTTACAATAGAAAATAGAAAATATTATAGCACTGTTACGAAATCACACTCTTTTTTAGTTTGGAAGATGATGGATATAACACTTTTCCACAGGGTACAACTAATGATGATGTTTTAAGATGGACATCCTGATCATCAAAAAATATGTGAGCTTTAAAAGCTTTTAAAATTTTACTTTTCTCAATTCCACCTAGAAAAAAAGCTTCATCTACATAAACTCCCCAATGTCTTAAAGTCTTAATTACTCTAATATCTGATGGAGCATTTCTAGCTGTAACTAAAGCTATGCGAACTGGTGAAAGCTCCATTTTCATAGGAAGTCTCTCTTGAAGTCGTGCCAATTTCTTTAAAAAAGATGCGAAGGGTCCTTCATTCATAGGAATATCTTGTGAGTTGTGCTCGTTTTCATGAAAAGCTTCTATTCCATTCGTCTTGTAAACTAGCTCACTTGTTTCATCAAAAAGAACAGCATCTCCATCAAAAGCAATTCTGACTTGTCCATCTGGTATATCACATTTATATTCAGGAGGAGTAGATAAAACAGCAGAAGCACATACTTTTTTATTTATAACTTTTTGTGCATCAGACTCATTTGTCGTTAAAAATAGATCAACATCGAATGCTTCTAGATAGTCTGCACTTGACTCTCCGGCAGTAAAAGCAGAGCGTGTTATATTAAGATTTAGTTTTTTTATATTATTTAAAACTATTACTCCAGTGTCGGGAGAGTTTCTTGACATTATCACAACTTCGACAAGTGGAGAATCACCTTTTTTTTGATACTTATTCAAATCTAGCAAAGCTTTAATAAGAGGATATCCAATGCCTTTTTCTAATGGTTGACTCTCATTTTTTAGCATATACTCTCTGTACATTTGAATGGCATTTTCCGGATTGTTTTTGTATTCTTGTGCAAATAAATTATCTTCTTTTGATAAATCAAATAGTGCAGTAGCTGAGATACCAATAACAAGTGTGTTTTTTAAATTATATGCCAATAAATATCCTTTTGTCTTTAGGGTTATTGGAATTGATTATACTAAAAAAAATCTAATTTTTATGATATTATTGCTAAATATTATAATGGGGATTTAAATGTTAGATAAATTACTTCAAAAAATGACAATAATCTTTATCGTCACTTATTTATTTGGTTCTACCGCTTTTTATGTAATTCTTGATGTTTATTATGAAAAAGAAGCTTATAGGTTAATCAGACAAAATGTACTTTTATCTGAATCTATGCAGAAGTATGTTTCAGACTTTCAAAAGCCTGCAACTTATGAATTAATAAATGATTACAATATTTCAAAAGATTATTTTAATCCTGCTATTTTGTCATCTACTTTTATTATTGGACATGTAGATAAAATATTTCAGCAAAAGATAGTAGAACAAGAATATATTGTTGATAAAATAGAATTTAAGTTCGCAAGTGACAATCCTACAAACCCTCTAAATAAAGCAACTGCTTATGAATCCAAAATATTAAAATTATTTAATGAAACTGATATCAAATCATATACTGAAAAAATAGAACTTAATGGTAAAAATTATTTCTTTTTTGCACTTCCGAGTAGGAAAAATACTAAAGCTTGTCTAAGGTGTCACGGTGATTATAATGATGCTCCAAAAGATATGCTTAAGATGTATGGAACTAAGAATGGATTTAATGAAAAAGAGGGACATATTCGTTCTATAAATGCTATCTATTCTGCTGTTGATTCAAATAATGATAAAATAATATTCTTCTGGATTGTTGAAGCTTTAATGCTCTTTGTTTTTTTAAGTATATACTTCACAGTTAGATACTTTGTTGTGCAACTAAATAAAAAAGATCAGTTTATAGCAAAACAGTCTCGTTTTGCTGCTATGGGCGAGATGATAAGTATGATAGCTCATCAGTGGAGACAGCCACTTACGGGAATGAGTATGACTACAAACAACCTGCTTTTAGATATAGAGTTAAAAGATATTGACGAAGTAAGGTTTAGTGAAAACTTAAATCTTATAAATAAGCAGATAGCTTATCTATCCCACACCATAGATGACTTTAAAAACTTTTTTAAACCTGATAATAAGGAAGAACTTGTAGATGTTAATGCCATTATAGATGAATCGTGTCATGTTATAAGCTCAACACTTAAGAGTAATGCAATTAATTTACAGAGAGATTACGATGATGATGTAAACATAATTACAAAGAAAAATGATCTAATACAAATAATTTTAAATCTTGTTAAAAATGCTATGGATGCTTATGTTGAAAATAAGATAGAAATAAGAGTTATTAAACTATCAACTAAAAAAACAAAGGAAAATATAGAGATAATTATACAAGATAGTGCAGGTGGAATTCCTAAAGATATTTTAGATAAGATATTTGATCCATACTTTAGTACAAAAGATAAGAAAAATGGTACAGGTTTGGGACTCTATATGTCTAAGATGATTGTTGAAGATCATCTTTTAGGAACTCTTAGTGTTGAGACTAAAGATGATACAACAAGTTTTACAATTATAATACCGGTAAAAAAGGAGATATAAGTGGACATAAATATTGTAAAGTTAAAAAAATATGCTTCAAAATGTTCCGTACTATATGTTGAAGATGATGAAATTATCCGTACGCAAACAGCTAGTTTTTTAGGTCGTTTCTTTACTGATGTAGTTTTGGCAGAAGATGGAGTTATAGGACTAGCTAAGTATAAAGAGCGTAAATTTGATGTAGTTATCACTGATATTAATATGCCAAATATGAATGGTATAGAGATGATAGAGGCTATAAAAGAGATACTTTATACTCAGATAATACTTGTGACATCAGCCCATAATGACAGTGAATATTTAATGAAACTTATAAATCTTGATGTAAGTAGATTTGTACTTAAACCTTTTAATAATAAACAGTTTTTATATGTACTTTATAAGATAGCAGAAGAGCTTACATTTGAAAACGAGAGAAAAGAACTTCAAGAAGAGGTAGTGTCACTTTCTAAAAATGCTCAAATAATCGTAGATGAGATTAAAATCGGAATCATTACTATAAAAGACAATGAAGTAAATATGGCTAATAGAGCTTTTTTAGATATAGGTGGATTTGATTCATATGATACCTTAAAACTTGAGATGCCAGAAATAGGCGTGCTTTTTGAAGAAGCTTCCCACTGTGTAAATGCTACTTCAAATAAAGATCTTATAGAGCAGCTAGAGCAGTTGGGTGATGATGAAAAAAAAGTAAGAATAATTAAAGATACAAAAACATATGAGTATCAGGTCACTTCAACAAAACTAGAGGAGGAAAATAGTTATATACTTACCTTTAGTGATATTACAGCTATTCATAATGCACTTTATAATGATGAACATACAAAACTCCCAATCAGAAAATTTGTTTTAGAAAAAATAGAACTTTTAAAACAGGGGGTTAGTGAATTAGGTGTAATCATAGTGAGAGCAAAAAACTTTGAAAATATTGCAAAATGGTATGGTAAAGCAGAAGCTACTGCTGTTGAAGTAGAATTTTCTACTATTGTAAAGGCTGTTAAAAATGAGCAGTTGCCAAATGCTTTTATTGGGTATTTTGCAGAGAATCAGATAGTAATAATCTCGGATAAATATGATATGAGTGAAACATATAAAATACTCAAAGGTATAGACATATCAACAGAGACACTATTTACTAAACATGATAGAACAGATTTAAGGTTTCATCTATCAACGCAGGCTGAATTTCTAAAACTTGATACAAGTAAAGAGTTAAATGCTCTAGAAGTTGACTTGATTAATGCTTTTGATTTTATGCAATAGTATAATTACATTTATAAAAACTAAAATGAAAAGAGAAATTGGAATTGATTAATATATATTTAGACGGAGATGCTTTTCCAAATCTTTTAAAGCCTATCTTATTCCGTTCCATAGAGAGGCTTGGGCTTAAAACTTTTGTTGTTTCAAATAAAAGAATAGACATAGGCAAATCTAATAATATAACTTATATAATAGTAGATGCAGGAGCTGATGAAGCTGACCATAAAATAGTTGAGATGGTGCAAGAGGGTGATTTGGTAATTACAGCAGATATTCCTTTAGCAGATAGAGTTATAAGTAAAGATGCTCACGCAATAGACCATCGTGGAGAGTTATATAGTATTGATAATATCAAGCAATATCTTGCAATGAGAGACTTGATGGAGAAAATTCGTGAGAGTGGAGAGCTAACAAGAGGACCAAAACCCTTTTCACAAAAAGATGCACATGAATTTGCAAATCAATTAAATAGTTTTTTAGCTAAATTTGTGAAAAGTTAGTCCAATTTCCAGTAAAAAATCTCTCTACGACCTTCAGAACTAAAGAGTTCTTTTTCATTTAAAAATCTTATCTGATTTACAGGCTTATCATGACCGACAAGACGATCCCCTTGAATCTTTGTAGTTGGGTTAAATAGTTGCAGATGATGTTCTTCCCCGCTTGTATAGACACCTGTTTTTGCACTTGGACTCAGACCAACGCAGTAGACCAAAAAATCACTTTTAATGTGGTAATCTTTTTGCCCGTTTTGATACACAGCCATACGTCTGTCTTGCCCAGCTGTTAGAACTACACCGTTGCTGTATGCTACATGAAAAATATTATCAACATTTTGTGAATTGTAAGTCTGTTTTATCTTAGAACTCTTAGCATCTAGAAGCTTAATAGCACCACTTTCATCGGCAATAACTATCTCAGTTTTGTCAGGACTCAGCATAATATCTCCTAGTGTGCTCTGTGAAACCTGCGTTTTGTAAATATTGTACTGTTCTTCTCTGTCATGGAGTATGACTTCTGAACCTAAAGTTCCAAAAATAATCTTTCCATCACTTAAGAAACGTGCTTCTTTTATAGTGAGTTTTTTCTCTTCATCTATTATATTTTTGAGTTCATGGTTTTCATATATCCAGACATTTCTAAATGAATCTTTTCCGATGCTAACAATAAGAACTTTTCCATTTAGATAATCAACGCTCATGATATTGGCAGCTATGAGTTTATTTAGAGCAGTAGTAATGGGAGGTAAAACAATTTGCTTAACCATCTTTTTTGATTTTAGATTAAATACATCTACTGTTCCCATATCATTTGCAGCGTATAGATAATTTGCATCTACAACAAAGTCACTTACATAACCAATAGAACGTAATTTGAAAGTAGGAGTTATGTCTTTAGCATCTAATGAGTGTAGCAGTAATAAAATGATAAATATTAGTTTAAACATAGAGGCATTATACAAGATTTTTTTAGATAATTGTGAAAATTTTAGCGCATTCCCACCGTCCTCGATGGGAATGCATATTTAAGTAAAAAATGAACTTTCCAGACGAAGGATCATCCTCCTCCATCGTTAAACATTATATTTATTCTCACCATTTTTAAAAATCGTTTATTTTGATCAACCTTTGGGCAATTAGTAATTGCAACATCAATACGAGTTAAACCATCTTTCATAATATATCCTCACTATTTAAAGTATTTTCATACTTAGGTGTAGAAGTAAATAAAATTGTGTGAATCCAAGTATTGTAAAGCAAAAAGTGTTCACAAAAATACTTTTTCGTGATTTAAGTATATTTATATTACACTTCACTGATTAAACATGAAGGAATATAATGGCGACAGGGTTTTTTGCTGTATTTGATGATATTGCGGCGCTTCTAGATGATGCAGCTGCTATGAGTAAAGTGGCTACTAAAAAGACAGCGGGCATATTGGGTGATGACTTAGCCGTTAATGCACAAAAAGCTTCTGGCTTTGCATCATCTAGAGAGCTTCCTGTTCTTTGGGCTATAACCAAGGGTTCTTTTAGAAATAAATTAATGATACTTCCTGTAGCTTTTTTACTTAGTGCTTTTGCATCTTGGATAATAGTACCTATTTTAATGCTTGGTGGTGTATATCTTGCCTTTGAGGGTGCTGAGAAAATTTATGAGTACTTTTTTCCTCATCATAAAGAGAAAAAAAGAGATATTCAACAGTCTCTCTCAAAAGAAGAGATCCTTGAAATAGAAAAAACAAAAATTAACTCAGCGATACTTACAGACTTTATACTCTCAATCGAGATAATCATAATGGCTCTTGGAACAGTTTTAGACAAATCACTTCCCATCCAAATTATAGCCGTAACTGTCGTAGCTGTTCTAGCAACCATAGGAGTTTACGGCATTGTTGCTCTCATAGTTAGGATGGATGATTTTGGGTTTAAGCTTATAGAGACAGCTAAAAGTGAAAACAGCTTACAAAAAAGCATCGGTAATGTGCTAGTCCAAGCCCTGCCAAAAGTAATAAGACTTTTAACAGTAGTTGGAACACTCGCTATGATTTTAGTAGCAGGTGGTATATTCACCCATAACGTGCATCAGATACATGACTTTTTACATGTACTTCCTAGCATCGTTGCAGAGTTACTGGTTGGATTGGCTATAGGGACTGTCGCAGTTTTGGTTCATGGAGTGTTTGTGAAGCTTGTAAAAAATAAATAAATTAAAATTACACACCTCGTATAAGTAATGCTATTGCTAAAAGTCACACACACAACATAATCTCCGCTGTTAAGTTGATAGTGAGCCAATGCCTCTGGATTTGAAATATAATATTTCATATCATTTGCAGCGTATAGATGATTTGCATCTACAACAAAGTCACTTACATAACCAATAGAACGTAATTTGAAAGTAAGAGTTATGTCTTTAGCATCTAATGAGGGTAGCAGTAATAAAATGATAAATATTAGTTTAAGCATAAAAACTACCCATATTAAGATTTTTATTAACGATTAGTTAACATTAATAGCGTATAAGCTCAAACTTAAAGTTTTATAAAGAAAATCACATTATAATAGTTTTTATGATTATAAATAGTTTGTATATATGAATATCTTTATAAAACAGTTTTTAACTATTACAATACTTGTGCTTACTCTAAATCTTCAAGCAGAAGACTGTATAAAACTAAAACAGATAAATGTAGATGAAAGTGAAATACTTGACTCTAAAACTAAAGATAAATTGTTTGAAAACTACTATGGTCAATGTTTAGAGAGTGATTCATTTAAAAGTATTTTAAGTATTCTTTCTAATTACTATATTAATAATGGATATATAACGACTAAGCCATACCTCAAAGAACAAAGTATTTTAGATGGACAAGTAGATATCTCAGTTTCAAAAGGGATAGTTGAAAATATTATAGATGCTAACACCAGCAAAACAAACGATAAAATAAAAACAGCCTTTGCCCTTCAAAAAGGTAATCTTTTAAACCTAAGAGATTTAGAGACATCTTTAGAGATGATGAACCGAGTTCCATCTACAGATGCTAAATTTGAGATAAAACCTGGAACAAAACAAGGCTCTAGCATAGTTGAGATAAAGACTACAGAGAGCTTTCCTTTACACTTTAGTATAGGTGTTTCTGGAGAGAAAAATGTATACGATGACAGTATGTATTTAACAGCAGTAGTATCACTAGATAATCCACTGAAAATTAATGATATATTAACACTTAGTAGTAATGGTAGTAGAATCCAACAAGACTATCAAAGTTCATCTGGTAAGGAACTAAACTACTCATTTCCTATTGGTAGTTATTTAATTGAGTTTATATGGTTCGACTTTTTATATAAGCAAAGAGTCTTAGGTATAAATGACATATATATTGCAGAAGGCTCTACAATAGGAACAACTTTTAAAATAAGTAAAGTCTTATTTAGAAATAAAAACAATAAATTACAATTAGCTGTATCTCTTCAACATAAAAATACCAAAAATTATTTTTCAAATGAGTTAATAGATGTCTCCAGTTACTCAACAACTTTAGGGCAAATTGATTTAACCCATACATATGTTAAAGAATGGGGACAGTTAATCAGTAAATATAGTTTTCACAGAGGTTTGGACTAGTTTGGTGCTAGAAATGACAGCTACTTTAGCGGTGACACAAAAGAAAAACTACAATTCACAAAACATACTATTAGTGAATATCTTTATTATTATATTCCAGATAGTACATATCAGTTAAATTCAAATCTTTACATTCAATATTCAGAAAACTTTCTTTATGCCAACAACCAGCTGAGCGTAGGTAGTTACTATACAGTACGAGGATATGAATCTTCATATTATGGTAATACAGGCGCATATCTAAAAAGTGATTTGATTAAAACATTTCGTCCTACGCTAAATACTACATATATAAAAACTATTTCTCCTTTTATTGGAGTTGATTATGGATATGTTAATTGTCAAGATACAAATGAACCAGCTTGTGGAGATTTAGCAGGCGCAGCAATTGGATTTAAAACTGAATCGCAGATGATAAGTACAGAGTTCACATTTAGTAGAGCTATTAAGAAAGTTGAACATTTGGCTATTGAAACATTATTTCGATACAACATAAACTTGAAATTTTAGGGGAAGAAAATGAAACATCTAAAACAATCACTAGCAATACTATTATCATATGCATTAACCTTTATGCCACTACATGCGGCAACTCTTCAAACTGATGGTACAACTAACACTAACATAGATAAGGCTGGAAATGGTGTTCCAGTTGTAAACATAGCAAATCCAAATACTACAGGACTATCTCACAATAAATTTAGTGAATACAATGTAGGTAAAGAAGGTCTTATCCTAAATAACTCTAGAGATACAACAGTAAATACTCAGCTGGGTGGTTATATTTACGGAAATAGTAATCTAACTTCAAATGCAAAAGTAATTTTAAATGAAGTAACAAGTACATCAAGATCTCAGCTTAATGGTTATACTGAAGTGGCAGGACAAAGAGCAGATCTTATCATTGCAAATCCAAATGGACTAAGTGTAAATGGGGCAGGGTTTATAAATACGTCAAACGTCACTCTAACTACAGGTACTCCTATTATAAATGCCGGTAATTTAAAATCTTTTAACATTCTCGGTGGAGATATAAGTATAGATGGAGATGGACTAGACTCTATGGGACAAGATAGTACATCTATATATACTCATTTTCTGAAACTAAATGCTAAAATGCATGCAAAAGATTTAGATATAAAACTAGGTAAAAACAGCATAGATGCCAATACTAAACAAATCATATCTTCTACAAATAGTAATGAGGTAGCACTACTTTTAGATGCATCTGCTCTAGGTGGAATGTACGCAAATAGAATCTCTTTAGTAGGAACAGATAAAGGTTTAGGTGTAAACCTGCCTCCAGAAGTATTAGCATCTGCTGGTGAAATAACTATTACAAATGATGGAAATATTAATCTACAAAAGATAAGTGCAAGTGAAGACATAAAAATAATAGCTTCAAGCGGTAATATAGAACTAAATGATAATCTTTACTCTAAAAACAGTACAACTCTTCAAGCAAATAATGATGTTAAAATAAATAACGGGACAATAGCTTCTAAAAATTCTGTAGATATAAAATCAGATAATCTTATAAATAAAGCCTCAGTAGTAGCTGGATTAAATGAAGATTATACTCTTAATAGTACTGGTGTATTGAGTGTCACAACTAAGCAGATGACAAACAGCGGTAATCTCCAAGCTAGTAAAACCCTAAACCTAAACACAGCAACACTCTCAAGCACAAATGGAGAGATGTCAGCAGAAGATGTAAACATAGTAAGTGATAGTATAGACTCAGCAAATACAAATATACTAGCAGTAAATAATCTAAACCTAAGTGTAAAAAACAAACTTGCAAATGGTGGAACAATACAAGCAAATGAAACTTTAACTATTAACACGGCTGAGCTTGAAAACACAAGTGGCAATATCATAGCAAATGATATAAATGTAGATGCAACAACTAGTGTTACAAACAGCGGTAATCTCCAAGCTAGTAAAACCCTAAATCTAAACACAGCAACACTCACAACTACAAGTGGAGAGATATCAGCTCAAGATGTAAACATAGTAAGTGATAATGTAGACTCAGCAAATACAAATATACTAGCAGTAAACAACATAGACCTAAGTGTAAAAAACAAACTCACAAATAGTGGAAAAATTCAAGCAAATGAAACTTTAACTATTAACACGGCTGAGCTTGAAAACACAGATGGTAATATCATAGCAAATGATATAAATGTAGATGCAACAACTAGTGTTACAAACAGCGGTGAAATTAATTCAGATAACAATCTTAAATTAAAAACACTAAACTTAACAAATAACAATATCATGACATCTTTAGGTGATATTAATATAGATTCCCAAAACATAGATAATACAAATGCTCAACTTCTCGCAAATGGTAATATAGCTATAGTATCAAGAAATAGCATCATTAATAACTCAGGAGTAATTAAATCAAATAATGATGTAAGTATAGAAGCCACTACTCTAAAAAATAATAACGGAAATATAGAATCTTTAAATAATCTATATATAGATGTAGATAATATTATAGATTTAACAAACTCAAACCTATATGCTAAAAATGATTTTACTTTAAAACTAAATACATTAAATAATATATCAACTTCTTCAATAGGTTCGGGAAGAAATCTAAATATAGAAGCAACTGATTATATAATAAATGACTCCGATATATTGGCAGATGGTAGTTTAACTTTAAATACAAGTGGAACACTTACTAACCAAAAAACAATTGCTTCAGCTAATGATTTATTTATTACATCAAACTCACTTACAAATAATCGAACTATATTTAGTGGTAAGGATATGTATTTATATACAAAAAACAATTTAATCAATAATCAAGATGCTCTCATATTAGCTGTAAACAATTTAAAATTATCAGAAAGTGCTACTAATTCTAAAACAAAATTAATTGAAAATCGATCAGCAAAAATTGAAACAATAAATGGTGATATAAATATATTTGCAAATAGCTTTAAAAATATAGTAACAAAAGCACCAACAAAAAAGAGTTATGTTGAGAGTTCTGGTTTTATCGGACTAAGGTACATGCCTGGAAGTAGAAGAACTTATGAAAATAGAACTATAACAATTGAGTACTTAGATAAAACAGGTTATATACCTTCTACCTTAATAGCTGGTAGAAATATTTATGTAAATGCCGATACGAATAATGAGTACTCATTAATGGCTGCATCTGGAAATCTACACGTTGCAGGTTCATTGAGTAATTCAGCCAACTTAATTGCGAATAAGATAATCCGAACTACTGGATATGTTCAACAATGTATGAGTAATAGTTGGCCTAGAAGTGGTTGTTCTTGGTATCATAAGTATAACACAGACGTTACAACTTTAACACAACTTGATAGTGCAGACTCTACTATACAAGCAGGAGGAAGTATTAGCGCAGATGTATCTAGTTTAGTAAATACTACAGTAAAAAAAGATGAAGATATAACAAGTGCAACAACTATAAATAATGAAACAGATATAGTTACTAATGGAAATAAAGATGCTTTACTTACACCCATAGTTGTCCCAAAAGATGATTACGGATTATTTGTAAAAAACAAGAATCCTCTATCTAAGTTTTTAATAGAAACTAATCCAAAATTTGCTCTTTATGATAACTTTATCAGTAGTGATTATATGATGAGTAGAATTGATTATGATTCACAAGCTACAACTAAAAAACTAGGAGATGCTCTTTATGAAAATACAATTATAAGAGATAGTATATTTAAACAAACGGGAAGAAGATTTTTAAATAAAGATATAAAAAATGACAACGATCAGTATAAGCTTCTAATGGACAATGCTATATCTACTAGTAAGGCTCTAGAGCTTAGTCCTGGTATCTCACTTAATAAAGAACAAATTAATGCGTTGACACAAGATATAGTTTGGATGGAAGAGCAAGAAATAGAGGGGATAAAAGTACTTGTTCCAGTTGTGTATATAGCAGATGCTAGTAAGTATAGACTAGAAGGTGCCAGAATTATTGCTGGTGAGAGTATTAATATAAATGCTAGTGATAGTGTTTCTAATATGTCTGGAGATATCATTGCAGGTGAAAATATAAATATACAAGCAACCAATGATATATTAAATATAAGTGCAAACATAAAAGCTAAAAATATAGATTTAAGTTCTACAAATGGAAATGTAGTAAATAAACGCTCTGCTGAGGAAGTGAGTTTTTCTGCAATAGGTTCAAAAGGTAAAACAACCTTAGTGGATAAAGAATCTCAAATAATAGCTTCAAATATTTTAAATATAACTGCTGCAAAAAATATTAAAATACAAGGAAGTAAACTTCAAGCTACAGATATAAATTTAAAAGCAAAAGATATAGACATAGCTACGACTATAGATAAAAAAGAATTTGCAGGTGGTGATGCAGATAACTATGTTAAAGAAAAATCTACAACCCATTTAGCATCTAACTTAGATGCTAAAAACATAAATATAAACTCCAGTGACACTACAAGCATCAAAGGTTCTAATCTAAATGCTACAAACGACATAAACATAAAAGCTAAAAAACTAGATATTTTAGCTGTGAATAACTCTACTAATAAAGAAAGTAAATCATCATCTTCTGGAACATTTAGTTCAAGTTCTACTACAACTAAAGAAGCAACTTCAACAAACATTGCCTCTATTCTAAGTGGAAAAAACATAAAACTAACTACAACAGAAGATGACATAGACGTAATAGGCTCAAACCTAGAAGCCAAAGAAACACTAGCACTTGATAGCGCAAAAGATATAAATATAAAAGCTGGTTATGAAGTAGACTACTCTGAGACTACAACTGTAAAGACAGATATGTTTGATGGTAATAACCTTTACAGTGCAAGTATGGACAATGTTGGAAACTATGATAAAACAGCAGTATCTTCAAACCTAAAAGCAACAAACATTAGTTTTAAATCAAACACCACAAATATAGAAGGCTCAAACCTAGAGGCAGATGGAAGTATAGATATAGACGCAAGTGACATTAACATAAAAACAGCTAAAGAAGAACATAAAACATGGGAACAACATGAGAAACTTTCTATTAGCGCTGATCAAGCTTTAGAAGGACTTGGTAACTTAGGGCTAAATATGGCTACTTTAGGTCAAGCGAAAGCAGGTGGAGATGATTCTGATATCATCAACATAAAAGCTTCTTACTCTAAGACACAAGAAGAAACTAAATCTATAAAAAATGTAGCTTCAAACATAAAAGCAGGTGAAGACTTAACTTTAAAAGCAAATGATGGTGACATAAATATAGTAGGTTCGAACTTAGCTGCAGGAGCAGATGCAACACTAGATGCAAGTAATGATGTAAATATAGTAGCCGCATATGATAAAGATAGCCATAGCTTTAAAGAGACAAGTGGTGAAGTAGAAGTAAAACTAACATCTGATGAAGGAGTTGAGACAAAAATAGACCTAACTCTAAAAGATGAGAAAGAAGATATATCTAAAGCTCTTGGCTCAACCATAGCATCTGGTTCAAACTTAGTTATAAAAAGTAAAAATGACACAAGCATTATAGGAAGTGACTTAAGTAGTATGGGAGACACTTCTATACAAACAGGCGGTGAGTTAAAAATAGCCGCAGCTAAAAACACAAGCACTAAGTCAGTTGATAACCTAGAAGTTCATATATATGGTGGAGGAGTCCCAGACATACAAGTAGGAGATGGGCAAGTAGAAGCAGAAATAGGTCAAGCAACAATAGATAAAATAAAAAAGACAACTAAAGAGACAACAGCATCTCTTAGCTCAGTAAACTCAAATGCAAACATTGAGATGGACAGTGAAAAAAGTATAAGCATAGAAGGGGCAAACCTAAGCGCTAAAGAAGATGTAATACTTACAGCTAAAGAAGACATAACTATAAAAGAGACTAAAGAGACAAACGAAGTAGACTCAGAAGAACTCCATGGAGTTGCTACAGCGAAGGTAGTAGTAGCAAATGAATATGCAAAAATAGCTTATGCATTAGAGGGAGTAAAAGTAGCTAAAGATGGAGTAGGGATAGCAAATGACAAATATGATGAATATAAAGTTGAAGTATCTAAACAAGAAGCCAAGCTCGCAGAACTTGAACAAAAGTACGAAGCTAAAACAGGCTTCATAGAACTAGCAGATGTAGAAGAGTTTAAAGAACTGCTAAATGACCTAAAAGAAGACGATAAATATTACCAAGCAAACATAGCCCTAGCAACAACAACACTTGCCACAAAAACAACAGCACTTTTAGCTCAAACTGCAAAAGCAGCAACTTCAAGTGCAAGCTACGGTATGAGCGCATCTCTAGAACTAGATATAGATGCCATAGAGACACAACTAAAAGAGTATGAACAAAGAAGTGTAGCCTCAAATATAGCAGGTGATAATATCGTCATAAACGCTAAAAATAAAGCAACCATACAAGGAAGTAATCTCCAAGCAAATAACAACATAGACATAGATGCTAAAACAACAGATATACTAGCATCTAAAGATAACCATGACCAAAGCGAAGATACTCAACACCAAAACGTAAACATAAGCATAGGAACATCAGGCTTTAGTATGAGTGCAAGCGCAGATAACTCAGAGTCTACAAATGTACAAGCAACACATGCAAACTCAGACCTACAAGCAAATAACATAAATATCAATACAAAAGAGACAACAACCATAAAAGGTGCAACTATTAAAGCAGAGGATACTCTAACTCTAAATAGTAAAAACCTAGAAGTAGCATCTGTTCAAAACACAAGTAAACAAAAATCACACTCTGAAGGTGTAAGTGCAGGAGTAGGAGGAGGAACTCTAACTAGCCTAGGAGCAAATGCTTCAAACTCAGATGCAAAAGCTAAAGAGACACTCCTTACAAGCCTAACAGGTAATAAAGTAGATATAAACACAGAGCAAGAAACAAGACTAAGAGGTGCAACCATAGCCGCAGTAGATGCTGATGGAAATGACAACTCTAACCTAAACCTAAAAACAGATACTCTCTTAGCATCTAGCCTTAACAACACAAAAACTTCTAAAAGTACATCTGTAGGAATAAACCTAGGAGGAAGCGCAAAAGAAAATACACTTTCAAACGTAAGCTTAGACTACTCAAATGATACAACTAACTCAAAAACAAAAACTCTAGCAACCTTAGGAAATGGTAATATCCAAATAGGTAATAAAGAAGATTCTGATACTAAGATGCTAAACACAGATATAGCAAACAATGAAGTAGATATCTATAATATAAGTAGTCATAAAGGTCTTAAGGGTGAGCTGGATACTAGGCTTCTTACTGAGAACGGTAGAAATCAGATAGCAGAAGACTTACTAAAATCAAGTATGATAGTTGACACTATAACGCAAATAGTTACAAATGAAACAGTAGATGTAACTGACTTCTTCTCAAATACTGCAAAAGAAAACACTACATATGAAGCTGTAAAAGAAAAAATAGCACAAGACCCAGCTTTAGCAAAAGCCTTAAGTAACCCTGACTTAACTCCAGAGCAAAAAGAGCAAATGATGGATGGTGTTACAGATGCTGTAATGATAAAACTAGGTTATGAAACACATGATAATAAACTAATAGCTACTGATGAGAAAGGAAGAGATAATAAAGATATAAAAGGTTATCATTCTTTAGATACAAAAAACTCATACATAAATGAAACAAATATAGACAATGGAAATGAAGGACTAATAGAAGTAGCAGGAACTGAAGCACAACGCTCTATAGATAGACAAGAAGGCTCAACGTTTAACCAAAGCCAAGAGTACAGAGATGATAGATCTGACTTTTCACAAAATGTAGGAACAAATATATCAAACTATACGAATTTCGCACTGAATCTAACAGGGCAAGATTCTATGACAAACTATAACAAAGCAAGAGTAACAACAACCCCATCAATCTTTAATACCGTAGCCGCAAACAATGCTGAGTTTGCTGGGTTGGATAAGAGTAGAGGGGATAATTTTCCGTGGAGTAAAGAACCAATCTATGCTACTGGAGGAAAGGGTGGAGTTCTAAATCCTAATTTATCGTTTTTTTCAAATGTTTATCCAACACGCATCCCACCCATCCCACCAAAAACAAATGCTAATCCAATTTCTGGTTATACAAAACATGGACTAAACCAATCTATAGGAAGAGATGGTGGTATTGGTGTAAAACCAAAGGCTATTCTTGATGCAGTAAAACACCCTACAAAAGTGCCAAAAAATCAAAATAATGGTGCTACTAAATATACAGGAAAAAATGCTACAGTTGTTTTAAATAAAAATGGAAAAATTATTACAGCATGGCCAAAAAATTCAAAAGGACGTAGAAAATAGATGAATTATCAACTAAAAGAAAAAGAATCAAAAATTTTATATGAGATATTAAAAAGATACAAAAAGCTTAATTTAGTAATTAATACTAATAACAAAATAATGATTCCTTATAAAAATTTTGAAGAAGTAATGGAGTTCTTAGGGGACTATATTGCTGAATATGGTATTAGTAATGATGAAATTAATAGAGAAGGAAAGATGGTAGATGATTTAATAACAGTTTTGTTAAAGAACAAAAATCTTAAAAGTGATAATAAGATAGAATCATAAAATAAAGATTATAGGATTAAAGATGAATGATATAGAAAAGAATGCTACAAGAGAAGCAATAGAAAATATAATATCCAGTAAAACGGTTGACTTGGCAAAAGAAACTTTAATGGATTTCTTCATTGATGTTCCTGATAAAAATATAGGTAATGTAATAGCTCAAGAAGTTAAAGAATTAAGTTTCCAAACAAGTGTAGAGTATGATGAAGAAGATAATTCATGGACTTGTTATTGTAGTAAGAATATATTTTTAGATTTTAACACGATTATGAATATAGAAGATTCCCTTGATGAAATTGCAAAAAAACATGGTGGGTATAGTGATGGATTTGGTACTTTTGGTAATTTATAAAAAGTCACTGAAGTTTATAATATGAGAATATAAAATAACTTTCTAACCCCTTCCCCTACAAATTCCGGGAAATTCCGGGGACAGGATACCAATTAACTCCAACCCACATCTCCGTAAATGAATCTTCACTTCTAAAAACAAAAAAACCGCAAAAGCAGCAGCTTCAAGTGCAAGCTACGGTATGAGCGCATCTCTAGAACTAGATATAGATGCCATAGAGACACAACTAAAAGAGTATGAACAAAGAAGTGTAGCCTCAAATATAGCAGGTGATAATATCGTCATAAACGCTAAAAATAAAGCAACCATACAAGGAAGTAATCTCCAAGCAAATAACAACATAGACATAGATGCTAAAACAACAGATATACTAGCATCTAAAGATAACCATGACCAAAGCGAAGATACTCAACACCAAAACGTAAACATAAGCATAGGAACATCAGGCTTTAGTATGAGTGCAAGCGCAGATAACTCAGAGTCTACAAATGTACAAGCAACACATGCAAACTCAGACCTACAAGCAAATAACATAAATATCAATACAAAAGAGACAACAACCATAAAAGGTGCAACTATTAAAGCAGAGGATACTCTAACTCTAAATAGTAAAAACCTAGAAGTAGCATCTGTTCAAAACACAAGTAAACAAAAATCACACTCTGAAGGTGTAAGTGCAGGAGTAGGAGGAGGAACTCTAACTAGCCTAGGAGCAAATGCTTCAAACTCAGATGCAAAAGCTAAAGAGACACTCCTTACAAGCCTAACAGGTAATAAAGTAGATATAAACACAGAGCAAGAAACAAGACTAAGAGGTGCAACCATAGCCGCAGTAGATGCTGATGGAAATGACAACTCTAACCTAAACCTAAAAACAGATACTCTCTTAGCATCTAGCCTTAACAACACAAAAACTTCTAAAAGTACATCTGTAGGAATAAACCTAGGAGGAAGCGCAAAAGAAAATACACTTTCAAACGTAAGCTTAGACTACTCAAATGATACAACTAACTCAAAAACAAAAACTCTAGCAACCTTAGGAAATGGTAATATCCAAATAGGTAATAAAGAAGATTCTGATACTAAGATGCTAAACACAGATATAGCAAACAATGAAGTAGATATATATAACGTAAGTAGTCATAAAGGTTTAAAGGTGGAGCTTGATACTAGACTTCTTACTGAAGATGGAAGAGCATCTATAGCTAACGATTTAAATTCCGGGGACAGGATACCAATTAATTAGCAAATTGCAATATATTTAGTAAAATAGATTTTATTTTTGTATTATTTTTATATCTAAATTTTGGAGATAAAAATGGCAAGGATAAGAAGAGTTGTAATCCCAAATGCACCGCATCACATAACTCAAAGAGGTGTTCGTTCGATGAATATCTTTTTTAAAGATGAAGATTATGAATACTATAAAGAGTTGCTATTTACTCAATGTAAATTACATGATTTAAAGATTCTTTCTTATTGTCTTATGACAAATCATGTACACATAATAGCGATACCAAAAAATAGAGAATCCCTCTCAAAAGCCATTGGTGAGACACATAGACTCTATACAAGAAAAATAAACTTTGAACAAAAAGTAAAAGGACATCTTTTTCAAGAAAGATTCTATTCCACTCCTTTAGATGAAGTCCATTTTTTACATGCCTTAAAATATGTGGAGCAAAATCCAGTAAAAGCATACATGGTTGATTATCCTTGGAACTATAAATATACAAGTGCAAAATATAGATTGAACTTAGTAAAAGAAGATAAATTATTATCAAACTATGAGCCGATAGATAATATAGAAAACTATAAAGAATTTTTGCAAGAAAACGCACAAATAAAATTTATAAAAGAAAAAACAAGAACAGGAAAACCATGCGGAGATGATAACTTTTATGATAAAATAAAATTATTAATAGGGATAGATTATAAAAATAAAAAAGCAGGACGACCTAAAAAAGATGAAAATGAAATTAATTAGTACACTGTCCCCGGATTTTCTAGGAAACGGTAATATCCAAATAGCAGATAAAGAAAACTCAGAGACAAGAATGCTAAACACAGATGTAGCAAACAATGAAGTAGACATATATAATATTTCAAGCCATAAAGGTTTAAAGGTTGAATTGGATACTAGACTCTTGACTGAGGATGGAAGAGCATCTATAGCTAATGATTTAAAAGTGTCTTCAAAAATCACAGATGCAATAGAAAAAATAGTAAAAACAGAAGATGTAGGAATAGAAGACTTCTTTGATGAAATAAACTTTGGTGTTAAAAAGTATGAAGCGTATAAAGAAATACTTATGAATAATCCTGATATAGTTGATAAACTAAATGACCCTAATACCTCAGATGAAGATAAACAAATATATAATAATCAAATTTTACAAGCAGTGAATCAAAAACTAGGGATACAAATAGCAGGAGATGTAAAAGTAATATCAACAGATGAACCAGGGCAAGGAGGGAAACAAGTTGCAGGATTCATTACAAAAGAAAATGATACAATTTTCTCAAATGAAAAAAAACAAGCTACATCAAAAGACACTATGTTTACATTAGGTCAAGAGTTAGCAGGTTCATACCAAAAATCACAAGGAATTGATATTACAACAGATAGAGATCAACATAATAGTTATCAAAATATGGTAGCCCAAGATACCATAGATGATATATCTTTTCTGTCAAATAACTACAACCTAGGAATAAACCTAAATACTGTAAATAACCACAACACAAATACAAATCAAGTAACATCAACACCTTCAGTGTTTAATAGCCAAACAGCGAATAATAATATTGAGTTTAGTGGGTTGGATAAGGAGTTGGGGGATAATTTTGCACCATTAATTGTATTAGGTGTTATGGGGTTAGCAAGCTCTTTAAATGCACCTGAAGATGATACTCCATTAACAACTCCTTTTGAAGATGCTACACAAATTGGAAAAGAATATGCTCAATCTGTTAGAGATGAGCCTGCTGAGTTGGCTAATGGATTTGATAATGCTGGAGCAGTAGCAGAATTACTTGGTGTAGCTATGATTAAAGGTAAAACACCTCAAGAAAAAGCTATAGGTACAGCGTTAACAACAACTGGATTGGTATTTGGAGCTGCGAAAGAATATTTAGATCCTTCTTCCCCTAATGAAACTGCTACTAATGCCCAAATAGATTTTTTTACAAAACCATTACCAGGTGTAATTGAAGTTCCTACTCAACTTATACTAAAAAAAGTTAATGAAAAAATGAGTGAAAATGAATAATAAAAAATGCAGAATATTACTAATTAAGGGTAGTTTGTTTTTTATAATATTTGTGATTTTATCTATTGTGTATTGGGTGGAAAATGATTTTTTTTACTTAGATGGTAATGAACTTATATGGTTATTTACAATTTTTATAATATTAGGTTCTATAGTCTCTGGTATTGCATTCTGGTACAGATATGCAACTTGTCTTATGGGGTGGAGTGGAAACTTTGAAAAACTATAAAATAATACTTGTAAAAGTATTGTTAATATGTATAATTTTATTTTCAATTTTTATTACAAAATTTATACATTTTATATGGATTTACCCTATAGCCATGATTGTCATTTTAATGTCTATGAAATTTTATAATATAAATTCCGGGGACAGGATACTAATTAATTAGCAAATTGCAATATATTTAGTAAAATAGATTTTATTTTTGTATTATTTTTATATCTAAATTTTGGAGATAAAAATGGCAAGAAAATTCGAAATTCCGGGGACAGGATACCAATTAATTAGCAAATTGCAATATATTTAGTAAAATAGATTTTATTTTTGTATTATTTTTATATCTAAATTTTGGAGATAAAAATGGCAAGGATAAGAAGAGTTGTAATCCCAAATGCACCGCATCACATAACTCAAAGAGGTGTTCGTTCGATGAATATCTTTTTTAAAGATGAAGATTATGAATACTATAAAGAGTTGCTATTTACTCAATGTAAATTACATGATTTAAAGATTCTTTCTTATTGTCTTATGACAAATCATGTACACATAATAGCGATACCAAAAAATAGAGAATCCCTCTCAAAAGCCATTGGTGAGACACATAGACTCTATACAAGAAAAATAAACTTTGAACAAAAAGTAAAAGGACATCTTTTTCAAGAAAGATTCTATTCCACTCCTTTAGATGAAGTCCATTTTTTACATGCCTTAAAATATGTGGAGCAAAATCCAGTAAAAGCATACATGGTTGATTATCCTTGGAACTATAAATATACAAGTGCAAAATATAGATTGAACTTAGTAAAAGAAGATAAATTATTATCAAACTATGAGCCGATAGATAATATAGAAAACTATAAAGAATTTTTGCAAGAAAACGCACAAATAAAATTTATAAAAGAAAAAACAAGAACAGGAAAACCATGCGGAGATGATAACTTTTATGATAAAATAAAATTATTAACAGGGATAGATTATAAAAATAAAAAAGCAGGACGACCTAAAAAAGATGAAAATGAAATTAATTAGTACACTGTCCCCGGATTTTGTCCCCGGATTTTGGTAATGGCTAAACAAAAATACAATAAACAAATCTCTGCTGCTAACACTTCAAACAAGGTAAATAAATTGACTGAGCAGAAGGGGGTACATATAAATTACCTATGGACTGTTGGAGGGATTGAAGTAGGAAGTGAAGTGATTCCATTTGCAATTGACAAATCTAAAGAAATAACTATAGACTCTATACAAGATAATTATAATGTTAAATAAGTATTCAATATGGTGGCATTATCTTGTTTTTACAATTATGATTCTCTCTCTTATGTCATGGAAAATAACTGAAAATGAGTGGCTTCTATATTTATCCTGTTATTTATTATTTTTTGGTCTTACAGAAAGAAGTGTAGAAAAAGTAATTTCAAAAAATTTTAAAAAGCTAATATCACTTTATATTTTAGTGGGACTATTAGGTGTTTTATTGATTTTTTTATTTAATTGGATAGGACTATTTATCATAATGATAATAATGATAGCAATCGCTTTAAAAATAACATGGGAATATCATCGTGAAGAGAGAGAAAAAGATAATATAAAAAGAGAAAAAGCTAAAAAAAAGAAGCAGAGACAGTATCGAGATTTAGTAAAACAGAGACAGAAGCTTCGTAAAGAAGATGACAAAGATACACCCCAGTTGCCACGTTAAAAGTAGATATAAACACAGAGCAAGAAACAAGACTAAGGGGTGGAATGTTACATATACTCTCAGACTAAGAATATAATAATTTTATTCATGTAGAATATTCAATATGCTATTTCCATGCTACTTTTATATCGTAGTATAATTTTATAAGTACATTAAGACAAAAATAAAGGAAAGTAGATGAATATTATTAAACGAAAATCGACGAAGTTATTTTTAGCTTCTGTTTTATTGGTAGGACTAAGTACAAGCTCTTTTGCAAAGGAGAGAGTTTATAGTTGGAACCTTGCTACGACTTGGGGACCGACTCTCTCACCATTTATAGATGCACCAAAGAACATGGCTAAAATGGTTAAAGAGATGTCAAATGGTAGATTAATCATTAGAATAGACGCCTCAAACAAGCATAAATCTGCTTTTGGCGTTTTTGATATGGTTAAAGGCGGTCAATATGATATGGCTCATACTGCATCATATTATTGGAAAGGTAAAGATATTAGTCTATTACCATTTACTACAATGCCTTTTGGTATGACAGCACCAGAACAATATGCATGGTTCTACTACGGTGGCGGAATGGAACTTATGCAAAAAGCATACTCTAAGCATAAAATGTTGTCATTTCCTGGTGGAAATACAGGAAACCAGATGGGTGGATGGTTTAGAAAAGAGATTAAATCACTTGATGACCTAAAGGGTCTTAAAATGAGAATCCCAGGTTTTGCCGGTGAAGTTATGGCCAAGTTAGGTCTTGCTGTTACAAATGTTGCTCCAGGTGAGTTATATACATCTCTGGAAAGAGGTGCTTTAGACGCACTAGAGTGGGTTGGACCTGGAATGGATATTAAAATGGGTTTTCACAAAATTGCACCATTTTACTATACAGGTTGGCATGAGCCAAGTACAGAACTGCAGTATTTAGTTAATAAGAAAAAGTTTAATAAACTTCCAAAAGACCTACAGGTTATCTTAAAAACTGCTATGAGACTTAGTGCTTATGATATGTATATACAAAATTATGCAATGAGTGCAGAAGCATGGTCAAAAATTGCAACAGAGTATCCAAATGTTAAAATCAAAACTTTTCCAAAAGAAGTTATGGATGCAATGAAAAAAGCAAATAAAGAACTTATTGCTGAAATGACTAAAACTAATCCTCAGTTAAAAGAAATTTTAGATTCACAAGCAGCTTTTCAAAAGAAGGCCAGAGAGTGGACTATTATGTCTGATTACCTATATTTAAAGGATAATCTAGAATAGAAATAAAATCCCTTTTTTAAGGGTTTTTTTAATTTATTACAATACCCAAAGGATATAAAATTGTTAAAAATTGAAAATTTCTTTAATAAGTTTGCAGATATTTTAGGAATCATAACCGGAGCTGCAATGCTATTAATGATTTTAAATGTATTTTATGATGTTATTACAAGATATGCTTTTAGAGTCAATAGTATAGCGATGCAGGAGATGGAGTGGCATCTATTCTCCGTTGTGATTTTATTAGGCGTAGCTTATACACTTAAAGAAGATGGACATGTTCGAGTTGATATTATGTATGATAAATTTTCTTACAGAAAAAAAGCAGTGATAAATATGGTCGGGGTAGTTATAGCAATTCTGCCAATTTCACTGCTTGTTGGATTGAGCTCAATTGAGAATGCTACAGATGCTTACCTTTCAATGGAACAAAGCGGAAATCCTGGCGGTTTACAATATAGATGGATAGTTAAATCATTAATTCCTCTCTCCTTTTTGATGTTAATCATTACTTCAGTAGGGTTTTTTATTAAGAATCTAAATATTTTTAACGGACTACATGGTACTGATGAAAAGAGGCCTCTTTTATGATTGGTATTTCAATGTTTTTTACAGCACTCTTTATGCTGTTGTTTGGATTTCCTGTTGCATTCACATTTGCCGCTGTTTCGGTACTGTTTGGTTTAATAGCCGGAATAAGTGAAATATATATGGCTGGTGGATTTGATGCCGGGATGCTTGCCGGTATAACTGAAGGATTAAATGAAGGCATAGCAATGTTTGACTATATGCCGTATAGAATTTTCTCAATTCAGCAAAATACAATTTTAATGGCTATACCTATGTTTATATTTATGGGAATAATACTTCAAAAAACAGGTCTTGCTGAAAAACTTTTAGAGTCTATGGGCTTTTTGTTTGGAGAGATAAGAGGAGGTATAGCTATCTCTACAGTTCTAGTTGGCTCACTTTTAGCAGCATCTACAGGTGTTGTAGGTGCTTCTGTAGTAGCTATGGGTGTTATTTCTCTTCCTGTAATGATGAAGTATAAATACAGCACAGAACTCTCAACAGGAACTATTTGTGCCTCTGGTACACTTGGTCAGATTATTCCTCCCTCTATTGTGCTTATAATTCTTGGAGATGTTTTTCAAGTTCCGGTTGGTGATCTCTTTCAAGCTGCTGTTTGGCCAGGTCTTACTCTTGTTGGGTCATATATATTATATATATTAATCGTATCTTATATTAAAAAAGATGTAGCACCTGCAATTCCTGCAGATGCTTCTCGTGGAAGTAAAGCTAAGCAAGTACAAAAAGCTCTTATAGATATTATCCCTTCACTAGCACTTATTATCTTAGTTCTAGGTTCTATTTTTGCGGGTATTGCAACTCCTACAGAATCCTCTGCTGTTGGATCTATGGGGGCAATATTGTTGGCTCTACTATATAGAACATTCACAATGTCTATGATTAAAGAAGCTGCTCTGGAGTCCGTTAAAATCACATCAATGGTATTTGGTATTTTAATAGGTGCAACAGCTTTTTCAATGGTTTTTTCATATACAGGGGGAGAAGAGTTGGTTGCAGACTTTATGGCTAACCTACCCGGTGATGATAAAATGGCCTTTATATTATTTACCATGCTTGTTGTTTTAGTGTTAGGGTTTTTTATTGATTTTGTTGAAATATCATATATTATCATTCCTATACTGGTCCCAATTTCTGATGCATTGGGAATAAATCCGGTGTGGTTTGCAATTTTGATTGCTATGAATCTTCAAACATCATTTCTTACACCGCCATTTGGTTTTTCCCTTTTTTACTTAAAAGGAGTAGCTCCAAGTTCTGTTACTACAATGCAAATATATAGAGGTGTTGTTCCTTTTATTATAATTCAAGTTATTGTATTACTCATACTAGCCTTCTTTCCGGAATTTTTCGGAATTTCATCTTTCTTATAAGAGACACCCCATAATTCTTTCTTATGGGGGGATGTATTAAGTTACTTATCTTCACGCTTTTAAAAATAACGTGATACAAATCTTTGAATTTTGCTATTGCTACGTTCATGCTATTCTTCTATTTTATTATTAAAATGTTAAATAGATTTTGAGGGAAGATATATGAAAAAGAATATAGCACTAAGTGCAATGGTTATAGGAATTTTAAGCTCGTTAAGCGTTCAAGCCGCTGATGACTTGAGTTCAATGTTTAGTGAGGGTAAGACAAGCGGTCAAATCCGTATGTTTTATATAGATCGTCAATATGAAGGTGGTTCTGGTAATGATACTCATCGTAATTCAACTGCTATCGGTGGTCATTTAAAGTATGAAACTGGCACATACAAAGGACTTAGCTTAGGAGCTTCTTTTTATACGACAAGTCAAATTTATACATTTGATTTAGATGTTGTTGATCCATCATTATTGGGGACTAATCATGATAGTTACTCAATTCTTGGTGAAGCGTATGTAAATTATGATATGAAATCATTTGGAACAAATAGTAATCTTAAACTAGGTTATCAACGTTATGATGTACCAATGATGGGTAGTGATGATGCTAGAATGATCCCAAATACTTTTGAGGCATATAAATTCACAAATAAAGATATTAATAACGTTAATATTCAAGTAGCTCATGTTAATACAATTGCTTATGGTACATTCAGTAATGTTTACAGTGGTGGAATATTGGCAGCAACTGGTGGTTATCCTGTAAATGGAAATGCTGGTACTGGAACATATCAAAATCTTGGTCAAGCTACTGTTGGTAAAGACACTTCTGGTGTGACTAATTTCTTAGTAAGTTTTAAGAACAAAGATTTTGAAGCAAAACTATCAAATGACTATACTTGGGACTTGTATAACACTATTTATGCAGATGCAACTGCACAGGTAAGTATTGTAAGTCTTTCTGCACAAGTTATTAAGCAAAACAGTGTTGGTAACGAATATATGAAATATTCTACAATCGGTGGTGATGGTAATATTGATTCTCTATACTGGGCAGCAAAAGTTTCTGCTAAATATAAAGGTATCAGTGGTTATGTAGCATACTCTCAAACTGGAAAAAATGACACAGGAGATAACAGCTATAAAAATGCAATCGTATCTCAGTTTGGTGGTATGCCGGCATATACACAAGGGATGGTAACTCGTCACCAATTTTTAGCAGGTACAAAAGCTACTAAAGTAGTAGTTGCATACTCGTTTAAAGATTTAGGAACTAATCTTTCAGCAGCTGCTTACTATGCATCTTATGATGTGGATGCAAACAGTGGTTATGGAGTTTCAAGAACATCTACAGAGCCTGGTTTTGATATCAAGTATTACCCAGCATCGGTGAAAAATCTTCAACTTCGTTTTCGTGGAAACTTTCCAAGAGACTTTGCAGAAGCTACTCAAGGAAAGGATACTGGTTGGAATGAATATAGACTTATAGCTAACTATAATTTCTAATATAAAAAGTAATTAAAGGAAAAAAATATGAACAAAGAACTCGTTGATAAAATCAAAGCAAACCCTGATTATCACGAACTAGTATCTAAAAGATCTGGTTTTGCGATAAAACTCTCTATTGCTATGTTGGTGGTGTATTTTACATTTATTTTAACAATAGCATTTGATCCTTCAGTATTAGGGATTCCTTTATCTTCTGATTCTGTTACAACTATCGGTATTCCTATCGGTATGGCAATTATTGTATTTGCATTTATTCTTACAGGAATATACACTAAACGTGCAAACGGTGAGTTTGATGATTTAAGCAATAAAATCAAACAATCTTTAAAGGAAGACTAGATGAATATGAATAGAATATTTTTATTTTTAATATTGGGAGCAATTGCTGTCTTTGCATCTGGTACAATTGATGGTGAAATCCAAAAACAAGCACTTAATATGTCTGCTATCGTTATGTTCTTGCTATTTGTTAGTGGTACTTTAGGTATAACTTACTGGGCTGCAAAAAGAACAAAGAGCGCAAAAGATTTCTACACTGCCGGTGGTGGAATTACAGGTTTCCAAAATGGTATGGCTATCGCTGGTGACTACATGTCAGCGGCTTCATTTCTTGGTATTTCTGGTCTTGTATACTTAAAAGGTTATGATGGTCTTATCTATTCAATTGGTTTCTTGGTTGGTTGGCCAATTATTCTTTTTATGATTGCTGAGCCACTTAGAAACTTAGGTAAGTATACTTTTGCTGACGTTGCATCTTATAGACTTCGTCAAACTCCAATCCGTTCATTAGCGGCATCTGGATCAATCGCAACAGTAATTCTTTACCTAATCGCTCAAATGGTTGGCTCGGGTAAGCTTATTCAACTATTGTTCGGTCTTCAGTATGAAGTAGCGGTAATTCTTGTTGGTGTTCTTATGATTCTTTATGTAACATTTGGTGGTATGCTTGCTACTACATGGGTACAGATTATTAAAGCGTTCTTACTACTTTCAGGTGCAACATTTATGGCTTTAGCTGTTATGGCACACTATGACTTTAGTTTTGGTTCACTTTTCGCTCAAGCTGTTGAAATGAAAGGTATTGAAATAATGAGCCCAGGTGGACTAATAAGTGATCCTGTTTCGGCAATTTCACTTGCGGTAGCTCTTATGTTTGGTACAGCTGGTCTTCCTCACATTTTAATGAGATTTTTTACAGTAAGTGATGCAAAAGAAGCTCGTAAATCAGTTTTCTATGCAACAGGTTTTATCGGTTATTTTTATATTCTTACTTTTATCATCGGTTTTGGTGCGATTGTTATGGTATTTCAAAATCCACAATATTTAGATATGGCAAAACAAGCTATTGATGGGGGTTCTCCAATTCTTGGTGGAAATAACATGGCTGCGATTCACTTAAGTCACGCTGTTGGTGGTGATTTCTTCCTAGGATTTATTTCAGCTGTTGCATTTGCAACTATTTTAGCTGTTGTATCTGGTCTTACTTTAGCTGGTGCGTCTGCGATTTCACATGACCTTTATGCATCTGTTATCAAAAAAGGTAAAGCTGACGGTTTGGCTGAAATGAGAGTTTCTAAAATTGCTACTGTTATTTTAGGTATCGTTGCTATTATTATGGGTATTATGTTTGAAAAACAAAATATCGCATTTGTAGTTGGTCTTGCTTTTGCTATTGCCGCATCTGCCAACTTCCCAATCCTTTTCCTTTCTATGTACTGGAGAAAACTTACAACTCGTGGTGCTGTAATTGGTGGATCTTTAGGTCTTGCTACGGCAGTTTTACTTGTTATACTTGGTCCAATTGTATGGGTTCAAATTTTAGGAAATGCAGAAGCAATTTTCCCTTATAAATATCCTGCACTCTTTTCTGTAACAGTATCATTTGTTGGTATTTGGTTCTTTTCAATTACTGACAAAAGTCATGATGCTGAGGCTGAGATTGAAGCATTTGAAGCTCAATATATCAGAAGTCAAACTGGTATTGGCGCTGAGGGTGCTAGTGAACATTAGTCTCGCAAAAGGAAGTAATTCCTTTTGTGCCACTTGCGCCGCTGAGGCGACTTAGCATTTCTAAAAGCTTGACACTTTGTGTCAGAATTTATTTGGAGCATTTACTTGAGTATTTTAGATCAGCGAAAACTTATCGAGTCCATACATCCATTTGAACTCTTAAGCACAACTACGCTCGACAATCTTATGAAAAAAATAGATATAGCCTACTATCCAAAAGATACGCTACTTATCTCTAAAAACATTCCTTCAATCGCTTTTTATATTATTATTAAAGGTTCTGTTACAGAGTTAATTGATGAAGAAATTCATAATGTATATTCTCATGGAGATACTTTTGATGCAGATGCTTTGATATATGGTAAATGTGAAGGAAAATTTGTTGTTGATGAAGATCTTATATGTTATGAGATAAAAAAAGATGATTTTTTAGAATTAATGCAGAACAAAAATGTACAAAGCTACTTCTTACAAGATTTTGTTACTCGCCATCAGCATCTTAAAAACTATGACATGCAAAGTGATTTATCTGGATTCTTAATTGCAAAAGTCTCAGATATATTTATACACAAAGCTTGTGTTGTTGAAGAAAATGTAAGTATACATGCTGCATTAAAAAAACAAGAAGAGTTAAAAGCACATGTTATTATTGTCAAAGATGCTAATGATTATAGTATTGTAACAGATAGTGATTTACGACGTCACGTACTTATTGGCGGTGTTGATACAAAAGATAAGATCAGTAAAATAGCTACTAAAGGACTTATAAGTATTGATATAGAAGATTTTTTATTTAATGCTCTTTTGAAAATGACACAAAGTGAGATAAAAAGAGTCGTAGTAATGCAAAACAGTGAAATAGTAGGTGTTCTTGAGCAGTTAGATCTTCTAAGCTATTTTGCTAATCATTCGCATCTAGTTGCAGTTCAAATCGATAAAGCAGTAACTATAGATGATTTAAAAATACTTCAAGATGATCTTAGAAATCTTATAATAACCCTGAGAGTAAAAGGTGTTAAAGTTAGGTATATAACTAAACTCGTCTCTACTCTTAACCTTAAAGTATACAAAAAAGTGTTTGATATGTGTGTGGATGCCCCTTTGCAAAAAGATTGTGCTCTTATTGTTATGGGAAGTGAAGGTAGAGATGAACAGACTATTAAGTCTGATCAGGATAATGCCCTGATTATAAGAGATGGTCTAGATGTAGAAATTTTTACAGAGTCTATGATGAAACTTAACTCTTACTTATTAGAATTAGGTTTCCCTAAATGTTTGGGAAATGTTATGGTAAGTAATAAATTTTGGCGAAGGAATGTAGCTGGATATAAAGAACTTATAAATGAGTGGACTACTAGTATGAGTGATACAGATGTACAAAACCTTAGTATATTTGTAGATGCTAAATGTGTGGGAGGAGATGCAGAGCTTTTAAGTGAGTTGACTGCTTATCTTCATCATCATTTTCATCAAAGAGATGATGTGCTTGCTCATGTTGCAAAAGCTGTACTAAATTTTGATACGCCTCTTTCTCTATTTTCAGGATTTGTTTTAGAAAAAGAGCATCAAAATAAATTAGATCTAAAAAAAGGGGGTATTTTTGCGCTAGTTCATGGGATTAGAACTCTGTGTCTGCAATACGAAATTACTCAAACAAACACAATAGAAAGAATTAAAGCACTAAACAATAAAGGGGTCATAGATAAGAACTTTGCAACTGAACTTATTGAGAGTTTTGATACTCTTAGTGCAATTAGACTCAAAGCGATGTTAGAAGCAAAAACTATTGATGAGAGCAACTATATTAACCCTCGAAATCTTGAAAAGATTCAAAGAGATTTGTTAAAAGACAGTTTTAAAATCATAAACAAGTTTAAAAAATTTATGATTTTTCACTTTCATTTAAATATGGTTGCATAATGTTTTTTTCTTTTATTGGAGATTTAAAAACAAAAGTAAACCGATCAAGACTTACAGATAAAGATTTTGAGTTTTTATTCGAAGAAGATAGCAGTGGTGAATATGTTGTATTTGATACAGAGACGACAGGTTTAAATCCAAAGAAAGATGATATTCTCTCTATAGGTGCTGTTAAAGTAAAAGATAATAAAATTATAACTTCACAAACTTTTGAAGTTTTTATAAAAAATTCTTGTGAAATAAGTTCTAAAAGCATAGAGATACATAGAATCCGTCCTATTGATTTGCAAAATGCAAAATCAACTGATGAAGCTATACGAGAGTTTTTATATTTTATAGGTTCGCGTCCACTTGTTGGGTATTACTTAGAATTTGATGTAAGTATGATTAACAAGTATATAAAACCTATGTTTGGGATAACACTTCCAAATAAAATGATAGAAGTATCTGAAATATACTTTGATAAAACAATTTCTTTGATTCCTCAAGGAAATATTGATTTACGATTTGATACAATCTTAAAAAAGTGTGGTGTTCCCGACATGGGAGCGCATAATGCTGTCAATGATGCTATTATGACAGCAATGATATATTTAAAATTAACAAAGGAAAGATAATGTCAGACAAAAAGCCAGTTTTTAAACCAAACAAAGAGTTCGCTAAAAATGCAAATATTAAAAATATGTGTGAGTATCATGACCTTCAAGACAAAGCAATGGAAGATTATGAGGGTTTTTGGGGTGATGCAGCAAAAGAGAAGATCGATTGGATAGAACCATTTACAAATGTTTTAGACGAATCACATGCTCCATTTGTAAAGTGGTTTGATGGTGGTAAATTAAATGTTTCTGCTCAATGTATAGATCGTCATTTAGATAGTCGTAAAAATAAAGCTGCTATTATTTTTGAAGGTGATAGAGGTGATATTCAAACTATTACTTATTTAGACCTATATAAGCATGTAAACAGATTTGCAAATCTTCTAAAAGAAGACTTTCATGTAAAAAAAGGTGATAGAGTTGTTATCTATATGCCGATGATTCCTGAAGCTGCTTATGCGATGTTAGCATGTGCTAGAATCGGTGCAATCCACTCTATCGTATTTGGTGGGTTCTCTTCTGAAGCACTACGTGATAGAATTGAAGATGCTGAGGCAAAAGTAGTTATTACTGCAGATGGCGCTTTTAGAAAAGAGAAACCATATATGCTAAAACCGGTTGTAGATGCTGCTCTTGAGGGTAAAACTCCAGTTGAAAAAGTTATTGTTGTTCAAAGAAATCATGAAGATGTTGAATGGGTGGCTGGTAGAGATTATTCTTACAATGAAATGATCGAGCGAAAAAGTTCAAAATGTGAACCTGAGGTAATGGATAGTGAAGACCCACTTTTCTTACTTTATACTTCAGGTTCAACTGGTAAACCAAAAGGTGTTCAACATAACTCAGCTGGCTATATTCTTTGGGCACAGATGACTATGGAGTGGGTATTTGATGTTAAAGAAAATGATACTTACTGGTGTACAGCTGATGTTGGTTGGATTACAGGTCATACGTACATAGTGTATGGTCCACTTGCAATGGGTGCAACGACTGTAATGTTTGAAGGTGTTATTACTTTTCCAGATGCTGGTCGTCCATGGTCTATGGTTGAAAACCATAGAATTAACCAATTTTATACAGCTCCTACAGCAATCCGTGTTTTACATAAGATGGGTGAGCACGAACCAGCTAAGTATGATATGAGTTCACTAAAAGTTCTAGGAACTGTTGGTGAGCCAATTGATCCACCGGCATGGAAATGGTACTACGAAGAAGTGGGTCAAAGTAGATGTTCAATCGTTGATACATATTGGCAAACTGAGACTGGTGGTCATGTAATTTCTCCACTTCCAGGTGCTACTCCTATTAAACCTGGATGTGCTACATTTCCACTACCCGGAATAATGGCTGAGATTTTAGATCCTGCAACTGGAGAAAAAGTTGAAGTTGGTGAAAAAGGTTACATGTGTATAACTAAGCCATGGCCTGCACAAATCCGTGGTGTATGGGGAGATGAAGAAAGATATGTTAAATCATACTTTGGTGATGTTGAAAAAGATGGAAAACCAGTTTATTTTACAGGTGACGGTGCTGTTTATGATGAAGATGGTTATATTACTATTACTGGTCGTACAGATGATGTTATCAACGTTTCAGGTCACCGTATGGGAACAGCTGAAGTTGAAGCTGCAATCAAGAAACATAGCAACGTAGCAGAAGTTGCAGTTGTTGGTAAACCACATCCATTAAAAGGTGAAGGTATTTTTGCATACATCGTTCTTAAATCAGATGACGGTATTGCTGATGAAGTTGAAGAAGTGAAAGCTATTAACAATATAATCAAAAAAGAGATTGGAAATATTGCTCTTTGTGATGATATGGTTTTTGTTTCCGGACTCCCTAAAACACGTTCAGGAAAAATTATGAGAAGAATCCTTCGTTCTATAGCTAAGAATGAAGAAGTAACTCAAGATATTTCAACTCTTGAAGATCCAAGTATTGTTGAAAAAATTGCTGCAATGGTAAAGTAGGGCTCTCCTACTTTACTTAAAACTATCAATAGCTTTGTATGATTTAAAGATTGATCTTTTCATTTAAGAAAGCTTTTTGTCTTTGAATAATCGTCTCTTCTATTTGAACAATCTTCTTAAATTTTGCATAAAGCTTATACTCTATAAATATAGCGAATACTCCAAAAAATGCGAGTAAAGATAACACATGTTTTAAATCAATATCAAAATAGTCAAGAACCATAGCAGTTACAGCTCCACCAATAATAGAAGAAGATACAACAAATGAACGTAACATCAAATAATCTTTAATCTCAATCTCATTTTTCATAAAATCAACAGTATGAATTCTTGAAATTTCAAATGTGATCGCTTGCAGAGTAAAAATACTTAATATTGCATATGTAAAGAGTAATATATCAATCTCTGCAAGCATATAACTACATATTTGTATAACATCTAAAATAATTACAAAGAGATAAATTTGATAAATTTTTACCTTCTTAAATAGTGGCTGAATCAAGCCATCGGTAGCACCAAGAAGCATATAAAAACTAATCATAAAAACTGGTAAGTAAAGACCTTCCAATTTTGCTATAAAAGGCATAAGAGTCCAGTCTATATAAGTAGTTAAAAACAACACTGTAACTTGAAGTTTAAGAAGCTTGCTATTTCCTAATTCTTTAAAAAGTGTTTTATAGTGCCTTGCCGGCATATTCGTACTCCATAAAATAAGCGTCACATCCATCACGATAAAAAGATTTTAATCTTTTTATCACACTGAAACCTAATTTTTTATATAAAGATATCGCCGCTTCATTATCTACACGAACCTCCAAAACTAGACGTTTAAATTCTAAAGAGATTAACTCTTTAGAAATTTTCTCCAATAGCATCTGGGCAATCTTTTTACCTCTGTATGCTTCGTCAACTCCTATAGAATATAATTTAGCGTTTACGCGTTTTATTAGTACTAAAACATAGCCTGCAATATTTCCGTCAACTTCAGCAATATATAAAAGATTATTACGCAGATGATAAGTAAAAGAGCTTTTAGATAGAGGAAAGTTCTCTATACTAAAAAGTTCTTGTTCTAATTTATAAAGAGAAGCTACATCGGCAGGTCCTGATTTACGGATTATCATTTTTGGTAAATAGTGTACTTTGGAACAAGCTTAAACGGACGATAAGACATTTTAACCTTTCTTAGGTTTTCAAAGCCCATATCATCACCGACATTTATATAAGTAACTCCATAATGTTCTTTAAGCATTTTTGAAAATTCACGGAAGATGAACTGAGCACATCCAAGAACCTCAAAATCCGTCTTTTCAATAATTACTGTAGCAGTGTCATCATTAATACGCTCACCAACTGTAAAGCCTTTTAACTCACCATTAATGTAAATTACCAATCCTATTAAAGACAAGCTTTCATAATCTTTCAACATGTGTTTAACTGCATGCCTCTCTTGATGAATACCTTCAAGGAAATTTTCAGCTTCTTCTCCTGGCATATATCTAACTCTGTCAGATACCCATTTATTAAACAGCTGCATAATCTCATCTTTATGTTTAACGCTGTCTAGTGGCTCTATGACATAATCAGGATAAGATTTTGTAAACTTGTTTATCTCTGTACGTTTTGTATGGTAACTGTTACCGCGTAGCTCAATCAAGCTGTCAACTGAGTAGATATAATCAACCAATTTTTTTTCTACAATATAGTTTTCTAACATTACGAACATATTTTCTGCTTCATCTGTAGATTGAACAAACTCTTCAACCATAGATTCTTGAACATAATCTATACGAGCATAATATGGAGAGCTGTTGTTTGCATTCATAATCTCAAAACAGCGTATCATTGCATCCGTAATATACTTTTTCTTTCCCAAAGGAGGCAATAACATTGTTAACTCACCGCCTGTCATTACAAATAGACAAAAGCATTTGTTTATGATTGCATAAAAGCCACTGCTGTTGCAAGCCAGATGTAATTAGCCGCAAAAGTATAGTCACTAAGATCAACATCCAGTTTTGCAAGATATTTTTCTATTACAGGTTTAGTATCAATTGTAAAGGGCATCAGTATCTGTTCATTAACTGCCAAATTTGCCATTTAATTCCTCTTTGTTTTAAAATGATTTTTGGAATAATACATCTTTTTTTTACTTTTGCATGTGCAACTTTTTTTAGTCTTTAGATGTGCCTGTTTTAGCCTTTAAAATCATGAAAATATTTTTAAAAAAAGTAATATTTTTTACCAAATATTTAAAAAAATGGATATAGTTTTAATATTATTATATATATTGGAAAAATTATGAATACAGATTATTTAAATCAGGCTCAAAAAGAGGAAGCTTTAGTAACTTATGCTGAGAATTTAGCACTCGAATCTTATCAGGCTGAGCTTGTAAAACTGCAACAGCATCTAGAGAAACATAAGCAAAAACTAATCATACTTTTTGAAGGACGAGATGCGGCTGGAAAGGGTAGTGTAATCGGCAGTGTAAGTAAATATATGAACCCTAAACATTACCGTATTGTTGCTCTTGGACGTCCTAGTGAAGAAGAGAAAACACAGTGGTATTTTCAAAAGTACATAAAACATTTCCCTTTTGGTGGAGAGGTCGTACTTTTTGACAGAAGTTGGTATAACCGTGCAATGGTTGAACATGTGTTTGGCTTTTGTTCCGAATATGAGTATGAACTCTTTATGAAGCATGTTGTAAATTTTGAAGAGTCAGTAGTTGATCATGGCACCGTACTGGTAAAGTTGTATTTTAGCGTCAGCAAAGAAAAACAGGCACAAAGGTTTGAGCAAAGAAGAACAGACCCTCTTCGCCAGTGGAAACTAAGTGAGATAGATCTTCAGGCACAAAGTATGTGGGAGAACTTTACTGATACAAAATACAGAATGTTAAAACATACAAGCCATGAAAAAGCACCTTGGCATGTTATACGTTCAAGTAATAAACACAAAGCTAGACTTGAAACCATGAAACTTATACTCTCTCAGATAGAGTATGACAAAAAGAGCGAAGTATTAGATTTTACTTCTGATTCAAAGATAGTATTTAGTGCAAAAAAAGAGCTTGAAATTATGGATAATGCGGCCTTAAATTCGAAGGCTAAGAATAATAGTATTCAAAATGATATAATTTCATAATTTAAATATAAAAAGAGAAACTATGGAACTTTGTATTGCACTTGATTTATCCACAAAAGAAGAGAATTTAGCATTAGTTGAAAAAATAAAAAATTATGATGTCTGGCTAAAAGTAGGTCTTCGCACTTACATCCGTGATGGCGAAGAGTTTCTACTCGCCATCAAAAAGGTAAATCCTGATTTTAAAATATTTTTAGACTTAAAACTATATGACATCCCAAATACTATGGCAGATGCTGCTGAGTCTATTATGGGACTTGGCGTTGATATGTTTAATGTTCATGCATCGGCAGGTAAACGTGCTATGAGTGGCGTAATGGATAGACTAAGGTCTTATCCTTCAAGACCTATAGTTTTAGCTGTGACGGCTCTTACATCCTTTAGTGAAGATGAGTTTGTAGAAGTTTATGAAAAGACAATAGCAACTAAAGCCGACCAGTTTGCAAAAGATGCACATGAAAGTGGGCTTGATGGTGTAGTATGTTCGGCTTATGAAAGCGAATCTATAAAAAATATCACATCTAAAGAGTTTATGACTCTAACCCCTGGTATCCGTCCTTTTGGTGAAGATGTAGGAGATCAAAAAAGAGTTGCAGATGTAACATTTGCTAAAAGTGCTATGGTTGACTTCATAGTTGTTGGTCGTCCAATATATCAATCTGAGAATCCAGCAGAAGTAGTAGCTAAGATTTTAGAAAAACTTTAACGATTTTTTTTTACTCTTTCAAGTAGTTCTTGGAACTTAGCAGAGTAGTTTTTTACTTTGCTTAGTCTGTTATTTTTATCTATCTTATAGACTCCATTTGCGTTTATAAAAATATCTGCTTCTAAGTCTTCTCTAATTTCAAGTTTAAGTATTCTAAAACTAAGATTATCTAGAATAAGAGGAGATTCGCCTTCTTTATCAAAGTAACTCAAAACCATATGATAACCACCAATGTATTTCTCATGAACAGTGGTCAAATAGAGTCTCTTTTTATCAAAGCCTAATTTTAAAAGAGTGAAATACTTAATGATTACATAGTCCTCACAGTCTCCAAAACCACCTATTAGAAACTCTTTTGGCGTAGCCCAATAATCTCTTTGCTTATGCATTACATCATCATATTGCGGTAGAAGCTGATTTAGATATAAGTTTACTTTTTCTAACTGTCTTTTCTTTGAAAGTTTTTTATATGAAGATATGGTTTTTTGGTAATCTTGGGTTCTGTTTTTTGCTATCTTTCCAGCTTTTTTTTGGATATAAATAAAATCTTCTTTTGTGAAGTCAGGGTATGGATTTGCTAATAATAAAGTAGTAAAAAAAAAGTATATAACTAGCTTGATAATATGTTCCTTATAGTGCTTTATAAGATTATAATATAAACTTGTTTTATTTAAGCTAATTGTTATACTAAAATGACTATAATTCCCGTCTTCAAATGGACGAGTGGGTGAGCTGGCTGAAACCACATCCCTGCTAAGGATGCGTATGGGTAACTGTACCGAGAGTTCGAATCTCTCCTCGTCCACCACCTGAAGAAAATCCCCTTAAGTATTATATTATTATAAAATTGTAGAATGTTGTTTAAATAAGAGAGATTAATTTGAACACTAATTACAAATATATATACATTTCATCACTACTTTTATCATTTATACTTTTATCCGGATGTGCAACTATGGAAACAGGTTTAAAACCAATAGATAAAGGACTTTATAATATTAAAGCTGCTTATAAAAGTGCCAGTAACACAACCACAGAAGCGGCAAAAAGTATTTCCAACTCAGTCGATGGTTTAGGCTCCGATTTTTATGAAACCTCTTTTGTTAAATTTTTATCAGATGATGAGACAGTCTTGAAAAAAAGAGATGAAAATTTTATCAAATGGAGTAGTGCCTCACAATATAATTCTGAGATTATTATTAGAAAGTTCCTAAGAAAGAATAAAATTTATGATATAAAAGAGAGAAATTTAAAGCTTGCTCAAAAAATGAATATACTAAAGAGTCATTTCTTTGAGCAACTCAAACAAGAGCATATTAATAAATTCAAAAGAAAGCATAAAAAAGTTACATTTGATAAATTTTTAACAGATAGAGAAAATGTACAAAAAATATACGACTATAAAATGCTCTTAGTAGATTCCGAACATGAATGGAATATGAATCTGCATGATAACAGCAAAAAGGTTGCAGAACTGATGTTGAGCACTTTATTCAGGACACCTAAGTTAAGTTTTATATCTTATAATCCATACGAAGAAGAAATTTATTTAGAAGTTAAGTCTGGGACAAATGGATTTAAAGAGAATATTAAATTTAATGTAAATAAAGAAATTGCAAGACAAATAGAAAAAGATACTAGAATTTTAAAACCATCTGTTTATTTTAAACTTAGTGATGATAATCTTGAATTTGTTGGAATTGTAGTTTTATATAACAATACAATTTACCTATGTGAAGTAATTGATACTGCGTACGTTAGACAGAGTGATGTTGTTTTTGTTTCCAATGATATAAGCCTTAAAGATGAAGATGTAAATTACTCAGAAGTTATTAAAAATATCATTCCTCCAAAATGGTTTTACTCTATAAAAGAAGAAAATACTAAGATAGCTTATGGACAGGGACAAAGTAGTGATGAAGCAAAAGCAGATGCATATAATAGCATTGCTCAAAGTGTCAAAATTACTGTTAGTTCTAAATTCTCATCAAAAGAAAAAATCAATGGTTCGATTTATTCAACAAATTCTCAAAGTGATAATAAACAAAAAGTTGATGACATTGTCATAAAAAATTCTACTACGCTTAAATTAGAGAAAAAAGATGGTATCTGGTTTGTTGCAATAGGTTACAAAATTTAAACGCTATCTAAACAACATTATCATTTTGTTAAGTAGTTTAATATCAACATGATTTTTCATTGTTAGTTTCATGAGTTTTATAGCTTCAAATGTTGTCATGGCTTCTTTATAGGTTCTTCTGCTCGTTAATGCATCAAAAATATCACATATACATATAATACGTGCAAAAAATGGTATGTCTGAGCCTTTTAGTCCAGATGGATAGCCAGTACCATCCATTTTCTCATGATGATATCTTATACCATCTAATACGTCATTATTATTTATACCTAATTTTAATCCTAACTTATAGCCAAGTTCAGAATGCTTTTTTACCTCATGAAACTCTCTATCTGTTAATATTCCATTTTTAGTTATGATTGCAGGATCTACTTTACTTTTGCCTAAATCATGCAAGAGAGCTGCTTCTCCAAGTGCGGATAGTGTTTCTGGTTGCATTTTCAAATATGCTCCTAAACACAGTGCATAAATAGATACATTGATAGAATGGGTATGAGTATAGTAATCATGTGTAGTAATATCCATTATAGATTTGATAGTAAAATCATCATCTAAAATAGTTTCTAGCATTTGATTTACAACTTCTTTGGAAGATTCATAATTGCCTAAATCTTCAGGATTAGAAAAGAGATTGCTTAGTACATTTGAAGCATGTTTATAGGCAACAGATGGTTTTTTATCTAGTTTAATGTTTTTTAGTTCTTCTTGAGTCTCTAAAAAAGTTTCGTAAAACTCTTCATACTCATTATGTTGAGCCTCATCAACATATAAAATATCTGCAGAGCTAATAATAACTTTATCATCACGAGTAAAACAAATACCATTCTCTTTGATGCAGTACATTTCTTCATCTGAAGAGAGCATAAAAATATTAAATTTTAAACTAATTCCCTCAGAAATAATATTTTTGTCAATAGCTAGATATTTTGTTGATTTCATTACTCTTTTCACTTATTCTTAGAATTATATTATTATATTGTAAAATAGTGAGCAAGTAGTGAGCAATGAGATATATGTCTCTAAAAAGTCTTTATAGTGTTACTTTATGAGAGTAATATTAAAATGATAAATTATTATTTGTTATATATTTCCTCTAAGAGAATCTTTTGCGACTTCAAAGAGTTCCCCATTCTCATCTTCTACAAGTGCAGTTAATTTTCCATTTTCTGTAAATACAGTAATTATTTTTACTTGTGAATCATTATATGTGTAAGTATCTGCTTCAAAATGATTTGTATGAGACATATATTACTCCTTTAAAATTTGTTATATTTTTACATACTTTTTTTAACTTTTATGAATATATTTCATTATGTCAAATAATATTTTAAGGATATCGTAAAAGACCTCATAATAGTGTTAAAATTTGATATACTTGCGGTAGATATAGTTTAATATTTTTATTAAAGGTTTTATGTGGATAGTGAAATGGTTTATTCTGCTCTTGGCATTGTTATTTTTATCATCATTATTATAATGACTATGCGTAGCAATGTGGTTGAGATAGTTCAAAGTAAAGAACAAAAGAGAGCAGATATCATCAATCGATATAAGCAAGAACTTAAATTTGCACTCGATCCATTGATGGATGATATGGATGCTAGAGTTGCAAAAAAAGGTGAACTTTTAAAAAAGTTCAGTGATGAACTATCATTAAATATCTTTTTTGACAAAGATGAACTAAAAAAAATTATCTTAGAACTTTCACAAGAATAAGATTCTTATAGTGGCTTGTTAATGATGATATTGAAGAAGCATTTCATTTAGCAGAACAAATAGTTTATCACTGTTTTCTTCCATCGTTCTTAATTTTTCTACAATTTTCTCTTCATTTTCTATTCTGGTATCTTCATTTTTGAAATAAATAATACAGTTATGTACACTATCATGAACTATTTTATGTGGTTCAAGAGCGGCCTTATAAGCTTGTGTATTTCCAAAACGCTCTTTACCGTCACTTGTATACCATTTTCCAAGTCTACACTCTGTATGTGAGCCAAATGACTTGCTATTGTCAGCTGTTACAATCGAGTCATAAGCATTAGATTTGTAAATAATATGATCGATTTTAGCTAAAACAATAAATACTTTGTTCTCCATATCGTTTATAATTTCAGCCATCTCTACCGCATCTGAATTCATTTCACTCATAGTTGTGTTAAAGTTATCAACCGAACTAGAAGCTTCGTCTGCTATAGAAATCATTGTTCCTGATTTTTCCAAGATGATATTAGATTCTTGTTTCATAGAGTTAATAGAGATAGTTATCTCACTAGTGGCTTTTTGAGTTCTCTCTGCAAGTTTACGAACTTCATCCGCTACAACGGCAAATCCACGACCATGCTCTCCAGCACGAGCTGCTTCTATGGCCGCATTTAGGGCAAGAAGATTTGTCTGTTCAGCGATATCTTTAATTAGCTCAACAATAGATGTAATCTCATTAGTTTGGTTATTTAAACCCTCAATAGAGACATTACTATCATTGATTTGCTCAACTAGTACTTGTAGTCTTTCTAAAATATTTTCTACTGCACTCATTGAATCATTTGAAGTTTGAGCTGTATGTTTAGTTGTAGATTGAACCTCACTTAGCTCTTGAATTACGTTAGACATTTCACTTTGAATAAGTTCAAGACCGTCACCAACACTACCTACAGCTCTGACATTTGAGTTAAAATTAATAATATTTTGCTTTTCATGTGCTTCTTCCATGGCAGATATGCCATCTTTTACATTATGAATTGCTTCAGCAAAATCTCCATGCAGTCCATTGTCATTAAGAACGTAACTAAAATCACCTTGTGAAGCTTTGTGCACAGAAGTATTGATTCTGCTAGTTAAATCTTTGATTAAGTCTACTAACATTGCAAGCAATTGTGTGATTTCATCCATCTCATTTGTAATAACAATTTTTTTCTCTATTTCAATAGATAAATTACCGTCTGTTGTTATCTGAGTAATTATTTTTTTAACTCTATTTATAGAGTCTGAGATACCATTTGATACATCTCTTGTTAGGTACATGGTGAATAAGACCACAATAGCCGATAGTATAGATATGAAAATTAGTGACATCATTGAAGTATAAACCATAGAAGCTGCCATATTTAATGTATAGTTGGCCAAAGTATCTTCAAACTCTTTTAGTTTATTGATTTTTTTAGTAATTGTTTTAAACCATACAGTAGCATCTACTCCAAAATCATTCTCTTTTTCAGAAGCTATTTCTCTAAACTTATCTACCGCTGCAAATGAACTGTCGGCTTTTATTATATTATATGCATTTTGCATATCACTGTTTGCCGTATGGATAAAAAGGTTTGTTAGTGCTTTTTGCTCAGAGACTAAAGAAGCAAACTTTGCAGCAGTGGCTCTTGTGAATTTGTCTTTTGCAAATACGCCTGAGAGTACAGCTCTCTCAATTCCAGCTCTCTCTTTAGAGGAGATAAATATAACAAAGCTGTTAAAGTTAGTTCTAAGTGTTATATCTTCAGATATTATTGAAAAGCGAGAGATCGTATCAATTAGTTTTTTATTTAAAGCTGTATAAAACACTACTGCATCTTTAACCTTGACACTTTGAGATTGTACTTTTTTTCTCATCGTTGCAATAGAATCTAAAGCTATCTCTTTAGCTACTTCGTTCGTAGCTTTTGAAGGATATTGACTAAGGTATGACATAAGCTCTTTAATTTTTACATCACTGGAATTATGTTGTTTAGGTAGGATATCTACAAACTTTGTTCCTTTAGAACCTAAGAAGCCCACACTGGCACCTCTTTCTTTTTGTAGTTCGTGTAAAACAGCACTCATCTTTACAGAGAGGTGTATAAGTGAAGCCGTATTTTTTATATTTTTGTAATTATTCCAATTAGCATAAGATGATTTTATAGAAAAAACTATGATAACAGATAGAACTACAATACTTAGAAAAATAAGTTTTTTTCTAATTGATATATTATTTAGCATTTTATATCCTCGTATAATTTCTTTTATGAGTAAGTAGTTCTTTTTTAAAGTTTTTTTGACTTTAAAGCAAAGAAGTATTACTCTTTTAAGATTGAAGTACTAACTTCAAATCTTGTAACTTTCACAGTTTATGACTAAAGATAAAACAACATTTTTTTCCTTATAGCAGGATATGAAAATATTTTATATCTACTGACTACATCATTAAGCCAGTTGGTGTCTTTAGTTGTTAATCACTTATTAAAAGCTGTTGGGGTAGCTGTTATTTTAGCACCTACAACACATAGATTAACGAGGCTGTGAATTCTAACAATTTAACTTTTGTTTTTTTGTTAGGCAACTTAAGATTACACGACAAGGATTATAGAGATGTATTACGTAGGAATAGATATTGCAAAGAGTTTTCATGTTGTTTCAGTTATCGATGATAGTGAAACTAAGGTTATTAACAAGCCTTTTAAAATCAACAATGATTTAAAAGGGTTTGAAAAATTACTTACTATTTTAGATAGTGTCACTTTAGATAAAGATGACTTTATTATCGGTATAGAAGCAACTGGTATTTATGGTGAAAACCTTTTAGAGTTTTTAAAGTCTAAGGGCTATAGTGTTAAACTACTCAATCCATTTCAAACCTCAAGGTATAGAGAACAAATAACTATGAAAAAAGTAAAAAATGACAACATAGACTCTTTAGTTATAGCACTCTTTTTAAAAGATGGCAAATACTCATCAGGTTATGTAACTGATGATGAGTATCAGAGCCTTAGAACACTCTATAGAAATCGTGCTTCTATTCAGTCTGATATGAAAGAGGTTAAGAAGAGAATCATTACTCAAATAACAGTTACATTTCCAGAGTTTGAGAGCTTCACAAATCCATTTACCATAAGTGGTCTAGCTCTGCTTGAAAAGTATCCAACAGCATATCACTATAAGCATAGTAGCGTTGATAGAATCATGAAGATATTTGCTCATATTCAAGGCAATAACTTCAATAAAGACAAAGCCCTAAGATTACTAGAACTCTCAAGAGAGTCTATCTATTCAGGTAAGGCTAAAGATGCAAGAGCAATAGCTATTAGAAGTACTATTAGGCTTTTAAAGATGTATCTTAGTGAGATAGATATTATTGAAGCTGAGATACTCTCTTTGCTTGATAAAAAAGGCATTAATAGTTCAACACTTGATGAGCTACCAGAGAGTAACACTCTTATTGATAACCTTAAAACCATACCTGGAGTAAGTGATAAAACTGTAGCTGCTGTTATTAGTGAATGTGGAGACCTGACGAGGTTTCCATCTATACCTAAGTTTATAGGATATCTTGGACTCTTTCCAACAGAAAATAGCTCTGGTAATTCTAAAAGTGTAGGTCACTTAAGTAAAAGAGGCTCTTCTTTGGTCAAGCATGCACTATATCTTAGTGCTGTAAGTTGTCTGATACATAACAAACAGATGAAGCAACTCTACGATACTAAAAGAAGTCAAGGCAAATCTAAAAAAGAGGGACTTGTTGCAGTTTCAAGAAAACTTGCAACTATCATATACTCTATTTTTAAATACAACACACCCTATAATCCAAATCGTGTATTTACAAATTAGTCATAAACAGTGATAAGTTAAAGATCACAAGTTAGTACTTAAATCATTCATAATAGCAATAATATTTAAAGCTATTACCGTACTAGTTGTTAACCAAAATAGAGACAAATATATAATTTACTCTATAGTTTGATTATCAAAACACTCTTTGCTCAAATTTTAGAAATGAAATACAACAAAGAGTATTTAAAAAATCAAACTTGCAAGATTTTTAGCTCTTGCATAGTTCTTTGAAGTAATATTGTTAATAAACTAATGTCTATTTTTTACTTTCCTTGCTTTTTAAGTTATTCTTTATAAAAAGGCTTAAGTATAAAGCCAAATACTGATTAAAATAGAGACTCACAAGCTTCAGTCCTTATTTTACAATAAATTGGACTTATATATTAACATTAGTGAGTATAACTAAAAATTATTTAAATTTATATTAAATGTAAATTTTAATTAACTATCATTCAAGCTTGCTATACTGTCAAGGGTGAAACTATGAATTAGATATAGGAAAGTGTAATGATATTAAGTAGTAATTGGTCAGCTCTTTTGAGCTCTCAGATGCAAGAGGTATATTTTATTGAGTTACAAAAGTTTATAGATGCAGAGTATGCTTCTAAAATTATCTATCCAAAATATGAAAACATATTTAGAGCTTTTAATCTTATCCCTCCAAAAAATGTAAAAGTTGTAATCATTGGTCAAGACCCATACCATGGCGAAAAACAAGCAAATGGTCTTGCTTTTTCAGTTTGTGATGAGTGTAAGATACCGCCATCTTTGAAAAATATTTTTACAGAGTTAGTTGATGATATGACTTGCAAATATCCAAGCTCAGGTAACCTTACCCATTGGGCAGAGGAGGGTGTTTTACTCATCAATAGTGTTTTAACAGTTGAGCAAGCAAAGGCTAACTCTCATAAAAACAGGGGTTGGGAAATGTTTACTGATTTTGTCATAAAGAAATTATCTCAAGAATACGAAAATATAGTTTTTATTTTGTGGGGGAATCCATCTCAAAAAAAAGAAAAACTCATAGATGCAACTAAACATCTAATCTTAAAAGCTCCTCACCCTTCACCACTATCTTCATACAGAGGTTTCTTCGGTTCAAAGCCATTCTCAAAATCAAATGAGTATTTAAAGGCCAACAAAAAAAAAGAGATAAATTGGTGTCTTACTTAACTCTAAACTTTGCCATTACAGGTAGGTGGTCTGAATAACCTTTCCCTTTATGTTTTGGGATTTTTGCACGAGAGACCTGCCATCTATAAATATTTTTCTTTTTAAAGAGATACTTTGCATCTAGGTTAGTAATAGAGCTATCTATATATGAGATGCCTTTTTTATCCAGCAATGGTTGGGAGATTAAAATATTATCCAAGGCCTCTTTTTTCCCTCTAAATATATATGAGTATCTTTTAGAAGCATCTGTATCATACCAAAGATTATAGAAGTTGTCTTTCTCATACTTTAAATCTTCTGCTTTTTGAGTCAGTTTTAGAGTTCTTAGTACATGGTTGATTCCGGTTTTACCATTGGTATCGTTATGTTTTCTTTTTCGTTTGAATTTAATATATTCTTCATAGTCGGAGTTAAAATCTCCAAGAAGAATTATATTTTTGTCATATCCTATCTCAGTTATTCTCTTTCTAAGAGTTTTTGCAGATGTTATCCTCATACTTTCAGGTCCAGATTTTGATTTCCAATGATTGATAAATATGTATAAATCATTATTATTTAACCTAAATTTTGCTTCTAGTATATTTCTGTATTTATAAGATAATGTTACACTCAACTCTTTTGCATATACAAATGGGACCTTACTTAAAAATGCAACTTTAATGGCAGTATTTTTTTTATCTGCAATAGAGTAGTACTGATAGTAGAGTCCATTTTGTTTAAGAGTAAATCGTAAATCTTTTAGAGCTTGGAGTGAATGAACTTCTTGTAGGGCTATAATATCTGCATCAATATCTTTTATGACTCTTGAGATATTTTGCAGTTTTATTTTATAGTTTTTTTTGTTCCAAAGAGATTTAGAGTTTGGTATATACTCTTTATATTTGTAGCCATTTTTTTCTAAGTCAAAGAGATTTTCTACATTGTAAGTTGCTATTTTTAAAATATTATCTCCTAATAGTAGGGTGAAAAGGCTAAAAAGTACAATGAGAAACTTCACTACTTAATGCCATTTAACCTAAGTAGATTTTGAGGATTTGGTTCTCTTCCCATAAGCTCTTTAAAATAATCATCCATACTTTTTGCTCCACCACCATTTAAAACAATATTAAAATATTTTTTAGCAGTCTGTGAGCCAAAGATACCCTCATCAACTACGCTAAAAAATGCATCTGCACTAAGTACTTCAGCCCATTTATAGCTGTAATATCCAGCTGCATAACCACCTGCGAAGATATGTGCGAAGCCATTTTGAAACTTGTTATACTCTGGAGTCTTTATGAGTGCTGTCTCTTTTCTTATCTCATTAAGTAGCTCTTGAACTTCATCACCTTGATAAAGTTTAGTGTGAAGTTTAAAGTCAAAAATAGAAAACTCTAATTGTCTAAGCATTCCAGAAGCAGATAAAAAGTTTTTTGCACGAACTAGTTTTTCTATCATTTCATCTGGAATAATTTCGCCAGTTTTACTATGAGATGCAAATAGTTTAAGAACTTTTGGCTCATAAGCAAAGTTTTCTAAAAACTGAGAAGGAAACTCAACTGCATCCCACTCAACACCGTTCACCCCACTTACTTCGTTTTCATGTACAGTGCTAAGAAGATGATGAATAGCGTGACCCATCTCATGAAAAAGGGTGACTACATCATCATGACGTAAAAGTGATTTTTGCGTTTTGCTAGATGCAGGGAAGTTACAAACTATAAATGCAGATGCAAGTTGAATATCTCCATTTTCATCTTTGCAATGAGCTTGCCAGTTGTGCATCCAAGCTCCACCTCTTTTGCTTTTTCTAGCTTCAAGGTCAAGGTAGATTCTTGCTTTTAACTCATCATCTATAAAAATATTATAAGAAGTTGCTTTTTCATCCCAAAGTTTTTCATCTACTTTTTTAAAACTGATTCCAACGAGTTTATTTAAAAAGTCAAACATACCGTTTACAACACTTGTCTGTTCAAAGTAAGGACGGTATAACTCTTCATCAATGTCATATTTCGCTTTTTTGAGTATCTCACTGTAGTAAGCACTATCGAAGCTTTGTAGAGGCTCTGGTGCTATCTCCTGAACCTCTTTTAACTCTTCTTGTGCTTGATGTTTTGATTTTGTAACCAAAGTTTGTAAAAACTCTTCTACGCTCGTTGTGTCTTTTGCCATTTTAGAAGCTAATGAGTACTCGGCATAAGAGTTAAATCCAAGTATCTTGCTCATCTCATTTTTAAGTGCTAACAACTCATCAATAATTGCTGCATTTTGGGGTGCTCTTGTTACATAAGCCTTGTAAAGGTCTTCTCTTGTTTTTGCATTTTTACCATAAGTCATATATGCGATGTATGATGGCATCTGAAGAGTAAATTTGTATTTTGTTACTCCTTCTTCCTTGTACTTAGCACTCTCTATATCACTCTGTGGTAAGCCTTCTACATCTTCTTTGTTTTCAGTTACATACTCATAAGCATTTGTTGCATCTAGAAGGTTCTGAGAGAAGTTGTTTGAGAGTTCACTCTTTTTTATATTTATCTCTTGAAGTCTCTCTTTATCTTTTGCGTCCAAGTGAGCACCGCTTAGTTCAAAATGCAAGATGTTAAGTTCAAGGACTCTGTTTTGCTCATAGTTTATAGTCTCTGCTTCACACTTTTGTATCTCTTTATAGGCATTGTAAATATCTAGATTTTGAGATAGTTTTGTAGAGTATTCTGTGATTATTGGCAAGCTATCAGCATATATTTTTTGTGTCTCATCTGAGTTGTTTACTGAGTTTAAGTGAGAGAGCGGAGTAAAAAACAGCTCTAGTCTCTCCTCTAGCATTTGTAGTGGCTTTACAAAGTTGGCATATGTTTTATGCTCTGTTTTTAAAAGCTCATCTATTTTTTTATTATTTTGTTCTAATTTTTCTTGTAACGTTTCTATAAAGTTGTCCAGATCTACACTGAACTCTAAAAATTTACCCATTATTCGTCTTCCTCGTCTCGTTTTAATTTTATGGCTTTAAACTCATTTATAAGTATTTCATCATACTTGTCGGAGAGTTTAAAAAGTCTATCAAATGCTATCTTGCCTTCATCAAATGTAAGAGATGAATCTACAATAAGATAAGATAGGTAGATGCTGTTTTCATTTATGGAAAATTGCAAATAGGAGAGTTTTTCATTCTCACTTAGCAAGTAGTCATAAATCTTCTCAATATTCTCTTGTGGAATTCTGCACAGTTTAGAGTCACCTATGATGATACCGTTTTCATAGTAGTTTATCTCAACTCTTGCACTCCCTTGGTCTACTCTCCAAGAGGCTTGTGAGCGTCTTGAGAGTGTAACATTTACACCAAGTGAATCTAAAATCTCCTCCATAAGTTTTGTAGCACCTGTTGGAATATAACCCTTTCTTCTTTGCTTCGCAACTTCAAGTTTTGTGCCGCACTGGGGGCAGTAGTCGTTTTTAATCTCTTGTTCTTTTATGAGATTTTTACAAGATGGGCATTTGATGATGTTTCGTGCATCTAGCTTTTTAAAATTTTCAAGTGTCTCTTGAACATAAAAATATGGAAGAGCAAAACCTAAGTTATTTGCATTTTGTATGATGAAAGTATTTACACCTATAACTTCACCATATATATTGAGTAGCGGTCCACCAGAGTTCCCAGGGTTTATGGCTGCATCTATTTGTATGTACTCTAAATCTTCATAAAGTCTTGAAGATTTAGATACTATTCCCTCAGTTGAGGTATAGTTTAGCCCGTATGGATGCCCAATAGCTATGACAGTATCACCATTTTTTACTAAGTTTGTAGATAGTTTTAATGGATTTTTAATGACTTCATATCGAGAATCTATAAAAGCCAAATCATAATCAGGGTCATCATAAATAACTTGTGCAATTACTCTTTTTATCTGCTTTGAACTTATAACGACTTTTTTAAGTCCACCGACAACATGAGAGTTTGTAATGATTAAATCACCAATAATAAAACCAGTACCACTGCCATATGGTGTCATTATTTGGATGATGTTGTCTACATATGTATCAAGAATTATTTGAGTATTCATTAAATCTCCTCAAAATTTAGATGTTTTAGCTGTAATAAATAGCTATTGCTTAATTCATTCAGAGATGAGAAGTTTAACTTATCACCAAAAGACTCAAGTTCTTTATACTGACTTAGATGTGGAGTGATAGCATCTTCTATTTTTGAAATAATCATTTTCTTGGCAAAGACTTCTTTCTCCTCGTCGTAAAGTGGAGTGTAATCTAGAGCTTTGAAAAAAGCTGGATTTTGAATCTCTACCAAGGTATGCATAAGTGCTTTAGTAACAGGATTTAGTCCATAGTTGTAAAGAATATAAAAAGAGATATATTTGTAAATAGTTGGTATTATCTGAGTGTAGCGATTGCTTTTATACCAACGTATTTTTATAAGTGATTCACTTATAAAGTTACTGATTTCTTCATGAGAAGTTTTTTCCATAGGATTAAAAGTATATTTTGCACTGTAAAATTTAGTGCTAAAGTCTTCAAAACTCATCTCTTTGAGTTTAATTATATATCTTTGAAGTTCTTCATTTTTAAACTCAGTCGGATTGCTCTCATCAGCAAAGTAGCGTTGTATTTTTTTACTGATTTTTTGATATATCTCACACTTTGGAACTAAGAGATAATCTACTTTAAAAAGAACATGTAGATATAAAAATGCTTGCATACCAGCATTGTCATTTGTAGGCAGAGTAAGTATCTTTGCATCGAGTGCGTCTATCCATTTGTGTAAAAACTCATACTTTATTTTTAATTCTTCATTATCAAGTTTAACTAGATGCTGTGTGTCTTGAAGCGTTATGTGTGGGAACTCAGTCTTTATATATTCTTTGTCAAAGTCTGCATTTAGTGCTATCTCTCTTAGAGGAAAAAATATTTTTTGTGGAGATACAGTTGCATTATCATGAAATAATTTTAGTTTTATATACTCTTTGTCACTAAAGTAGTAAGCATAAGTAAGTTGGTAGTTTCGCTCTAATATGTAGCGCTTTAGTGCAACTTCTGCATCTGCTGCTTTTATTATAATAGCTTCAGCGTAGAGACTCTCTTGTGTAACTGTTCCAACAATTTTTGCACTGCCTTGATATATCTCAAAGCTCATTATGTCATCTTCTATTTTAGTAATAATGTTTTGGTTTGAATCTTCGCCAGAGTAGTTCTCAAGCGACTTGAAAAAGTACTCATAAGCTTTTATGATTTCGTGTTTTTCAAATGCTTCATAAGAAGCATTAAAAAGCTTCTCCTCATCTGGAGATATAGTAGCATTTATGCCTCTTCCAAATGGGTGGCGAAGTTGGGTTATTTTAGTGTCAAAAAAGTTTAGCCAGTTCAAGTCTATTTCCCAATCATTAATGTAAAATTTATTTTTATGATTATATAGAATTGAGGCTTATAACTAGCAATGTTTCTATGCTTAAATCAAAGAGGTCATAATCTGGTTTACAGTTATACTGACTTCTTCTATGCTTTTTACCTCTTTTGACATAAAAAACTCTATGTTGTTTTGTATCTCTTCAAAGCTCTCTTCTTCATTTGCCATGTAGTTTTTAAAGGCATCTTGAGGTGTCTCGTTTACTCTTTGAAATTCCAAAACTTGTTCTGTATAATGAACCACAATGTACTCTATGTATTGAAGTATCTGATGTCTTAGAACTTTCTGACTTCCAGATGTTGTCTCTATTGTATTTAGCGAGTTAATCATCTCAAGGATTTTAAACTCATTTACTACCAGATAAAATACTACAACAACGTTATTAAATGTATGAAAAGAATTTTCTTTGACCATAATGGCAGCTACTGCAAATTTCAGATAGTCAATAGCACTAAAGAAGAGATTAAATTGATTATTATCCTTGATGATTGGAACAATTTTTTCTTCTTTCATATCCCCAAGTATCTCAAACAAATCTGACTTATAATCGAGTATATGATTAACATCCACTTTATGTTTAGTAAGGTATTTTAGCATCCATCTGGTACTAAATCCAAGAGTGCGTTCTATATCATCAAGAAGTTTATACTGTAGTTTTACATCCATTTTAAAGTCGTTTCTATAGATCTCAAATCTAATATCATTAGCATCAAAGAGTTGGTTTGTTATAAGATATGATTTTATTTTTAGTAAGAAGCTCTCTTTTCCTCTTTTGTTATAATCTGATATAAAGGTTGCACCTTGAAGATTTATAATGTTATCTGCCATTACTGTTGCTATAATTTCACGACGTAGTGGATGATGTACTATTTCATGTTCATAAGCTGCAAGAAATGATTTTGGAAAGTATTTAAAGAGAAACTGATTTGCAAAGGTTTCATCAATGAGGTTAGACTCAAGTAATACATTTTTTACAAAGATTTTAGAATATGAGATTATTGAGCTGATGATTGGTCTGACAATAGAACCCTCAGCACATAAAATCTCACGTATGTTTTCATTTTTAGGAATGTAGTATTCTCTTCTTGAAAAGCTCGATAGATTAGTCTCTAAAACTTCAATACTTGATAGAAAGTCATCAAGATATCTTTTACTGAGACTTGAATCTCTAGAGATTGCCAGAGATTGATGGTAGTTACTCCAAAGAACAAGGTTTACCACCTGCTCAGTCAAGTTTTGAAGAGTCTTATTTGCTTCTTCCTCATCTAATAAATCTTTTGATTTTATGATGTTTAGAAGTATTTTTAGATTTACTTCATGGTCTGAAGTATTTACACCCGCAGCGTTATCAATCCCATCTATGTTTAGCTCTCCACCGTTTCTTGCATACTCTATACGTGCTTTTTGAGTAAATCCCAAGTTTCCGCCTTCACATACAACTTTTGCTTTAAGTTCATGTGCGTCTAGTCTTACAGCTTCATTTTGTTTATCGCCTAAATCTAGGTTTGACTCATCAGAACTCTTAACATATGTTCCAACACCACCGTTAAAGAGCATATCAACTTTCATCATCAAAACTTTTTTGGCAAGTTCTTCACCACTCATAATTTTTCTTATAGTTCCTAGCATCTTTTTGATTTCAGCGGTAAGTTCAATACTTTTTTGAGAGCGTAAAAATACTCCGCCGCCTTTAGATATCATTTTTTTGTTATAAGCACCCCAGCTACCGTTTTTAGAAGTAAAAAGACGAGAACGTTCCTCAAAACTGCTTTGTGGGTCAGGATCTGGATCTATAAATATTTCTTTATGAGATACAGCTGCTAATAGTTTGAACTTATCTGAGTAAATCATACCATTTCCAAATACATCACCATTCATGCTACCGATACCAACAAGAGTAATAGATTCTTTTTTAATATCTATACCCTTTTCTATAAAAAATCTCTCAGAAGAAATAAGTGCTCCGCGTGCTGTTATGCCTAGCTCCTTATGTCCAAAACCATTACTTCCACCGCTTGCAAAAGCATCTCCAAGCCAGTAACCACGACTTACAGCTATTTCGTTGGCAACATCGCTCATAGCAGCTGTTCCTTTGTCTGCGGCTACAACAAAATAGGCATCGTCACCATCATAAGCTATGATATTTTCATTTCTAATAATTTTTCCATCTATTCTGTTGTCAACTAAATCAAGCATGTTATTTATAAATGCACTGTATATAGTTTTAAAGACATCTGGAGTAATACTTGCTAAATCTTTATGTATAACAAATCCACCTTTTGCTCCATCAGGAATAATGATAGAATTTTTCCCCTCTTGAGTAATCATTAGTGATTTTATCTCTTGGCGATAGTCTTCATGTCTCTCACTCCATCTAAGTCCGCCACGACTAATTTTGCTCATTCTAAGATGCAGACCGCTAAAGTCAGGGTGATATACAAAGGCTTCTATCTTTGGTTGAAGACCTTTTAGATTTTCTGAGTAAGTTGCCGTGTCTATTTTAAAAGATATGGCAGGATTATTTAAAAAATAGTTTGTTCGCATAAGAGTTTTTATAAGAGCATAGGTGAGTTTTAAAATCTTATCGTCCATGATATTTGGAACATTTTTTATCTGCTCTTCTATCTCTACTTCAAAATCTTTCATCATCTTTTCACGTTTAGTGATATGAGGGTCAAATTTGGCTATAAAATACTCTACAAATAGTTTAGATATATTATGATATAGAGTTATTGTATGTAAAATTGCTTCTTGGTTTAGAGCTATTACAGACTGGTCAATATACTCAATCATAGCACGAAGAAGCAGAACTTTTCTTATAGAAAGATTTTGATTATAAACTAGAGAAAATAGCCTACATCTTTGTAGTATGAATCCACTAAGTGAATCAGATATTACATTTTCAATATTGTATTTAGATATAGTTATATTTTTTGTGTCATCTATTTTTAAATTAAATCTGTTTATATAAACATCATGTTTGTCTTTTTTTATTTTATAAGCAACTTCATCAATAATCGTAAAACCAAAGTCATGTAAAATAGGTACGATAGAAGATAGATATATCTGAGTAGTAGCAAAAATATTTATAGAGGGCTGTTTTTCATCATCTATTATTTGAGTGATTATTTTCTTTTCTTGGATACTTTTAAAAAGTTCATTACTGATTGTTAGGTCTTTTTTTGATAATTGGGCAGAAAAAACTGCGTTTACAGAAGAAGATTCCATAAAAATTCCTTTAAAATTAGCTTGTATACATTATTGTATCACAATGTTAATTCTAGTTTATTACGAATTCATCCAGATAAGAAGTAAAAAGTTAATAAGTAACATAATTATAAATCCACTCTTGTAAAAAGTGAGTGGTGAACGCTCAATAAGGGTAGCATCTTTTGGAAAAAAAGGTTTTACTTTTTCAGGACGCTTTAGCTCAAAATTCATCTCAGAATAGTGTTCATACCTGCGTTCTTTATCTATAGCTATTGAGCGGAGTATGACACTGTCTAACCAATCAGGAATATTACTGTTATATATACTTGGTTTCTTTGCTTCTTTAAATGATGGAGATTGAAAAGGTTCTATCTCTCCATATGGATATTTTCCACTAAGAGCAAGATAGAGTGTAACTCCGATAGAGAAGATCTCACTAGACTCACTTATGGACTCACCTTTAAACCTTTCAGGAGATAAAAAGCTGGGAGTTCCGGCTTTTGTATTTTTAGAAAAGATCTCTGTGATACTTCCATAGTCTATAATCTTAAAGTCTAAATTTTCATCATTATCTTTTGCTATCATCACATTTGGAGGTTTTATGTCTCCATGAACCAAGTCATACTTTAGTAAAAACTGCGACATATCTAAAAGGGTAGAGGCTAACTCAACCGCGTCGTCTATAGTTAGTTGTTTATTAGTCAGATAACTATCCAAATCTTCACCGACAAAAAGCTGCATAACGTAGTATATGGCAGTTCTGTTTTTAGGAATAACTGCTTTTGGAAAAAAGTCAGCCTTAAGTCTTTTTGCATTCCAGGCTTCTTTTACAAAGAGGTCTAGGATAATTTCATCATCTATAGCCTCAGTAGGAGCAAACTTAACTACATACTGTTTTGTTTTTTTAGAACATAACCATGTCCTCTCATTTTGAATAAGCGACTTTTGAAGTGTGTAGCCATCAATGACTTGATCGACTTTTAAAGATTCAGGAATTATAAGTTTTTGTTGTTTTAGTTTTTCAACTTCATTTGCTTCAGAAATTTCGAGAACTACAGCAGTTGTGTCATCTGGAAGATTGTCTTCTGCTAGTTTAGAGGCTTTTTTAACTAAGAAAGAAGCACCGAGTGAGATACCCGTCTCAAGACGGTTTTCACTCATAAGATTATAAAGACCGTCACTGCATAAAAGTATTTTGTCATGCTTTTGAATGATATTTTCAAAGTAGTAAGGCTCTACATCCTTATCTATTCCAATAGCTTGAGTCAGTACATTTTCATATCCTGACTCGTCCATAGCGTGGTCAAATGATAGTTGATTTATTTTTGTATCTCTGTATAGATATACTCTAGAGTCACCAACATTCGCACCATGAAGTTTATTTCCCTCTATGACTACGATAGTTAAGGTCGTGACTAATTCTGTTCTCTCATAGTTTATCATTGATTCTTGATATAAAATCGAGTTTATTGAGCTTATAAATGTGATTATAGACTTCTCTATACTCCATGTCTTTGGGCGTATTTTAAAATTATTTATAAGATAAGTTGTAACTCTCTTGGCAGCCTCGGCACCTGCCTCGGCACTTCCCACACCATCACAAACTATACCTACGGTTAAATTACCTATAGTCTTGATATCGTAAAAATCATCACCGGTTAAATCTTTAGCTTTTGCAAGTGAAAAACCTGATGTTTTTATGTTGTTGTTTTGCATGTTAAACTTTCTTTTTTGTAAAATATATAAAGAGTCCTAGAGCTACAATTAAGATGGATACACCACCTATTAGATAAAAAGCATGAATCATATGCGAGTAATCATCTATAGCAATTTTAAATACTACCATAAGAGATTCTATTAGTAAAGCAATAATAATGGTAATTGAGAATTTCGTTAATACTCTATACTCTTCGTTGGAGTTTTTGGAGTAGCTCTTAAAGACTACTTCTTGCGCTAAAACAGTTTTTGCAAGATCAAAGATTGCAAGACCTAGTGTTAGAGCAATAACGGGTTTAAAAATCGCTTCTATTGATAGTCCATCTTTAAACAACAAAGAAGATATAAACTCATAAACCGAGTAACCAATAGTAAATAATGCCAAGACCATCATAATGTTGGCAGTTAAAAAGTAAAAACTTTTACTTACAAAGTTAAAGCCTTGATGAACCTCTATAAGACCTAATCTTTGGAGTAAAATAGATATGTTAAAATCTAGAAAATACATTTTACCATTCTCTTTTTTAGCAACTGTGATACAAGTCTCACCTGTAGCACTGCTGATGTAAGGGTGAGAGATTGCAATATTACTTTCATCAAACTCCATCTTATTTAGAAGATACTCTCTGTTCCTTCCTATAGGTGTCTGGCTTGTTTTATTTCTATATATATTTTGAGAAGTTTGAAGCATAGTCTCTTCGTTACATGCGTATATAAGTTCTAGAGATGGAAAGACTTTAAAGACTTTTTTAAACTCATCAGCTTCTCTATCCTCTAAGCTTCCAAGATTGAAAACAGTCTCTATGAGAAAGTTTTCAATATCTAGAATATTTTCTTTATAAGTACTCATAAATTCTTGCACAGGATTTTCCTTTTTAAATTATTTTATTCATCATCTTTTGCAAATTTTTCATATAAAAAGCTTAGTATAGCTTCACGACATCTTATATACTCAGGATTACTTTGAAGAGAAACTCTGTCTCTAGGGCGTTCAAGATTTACTTCTAATATCTCTCCTATAGTTGCATCTGGACCATTTGTCATCATGATAACTCTGTCACTTAGAAGTACTGCTTCATCAATATCATGAGTGATTATGACTACAGTATTTTTGACATTTTGCTGAATCCTCATAAGATGCTCTTGCAGGTTTGCACGAGTTAGAGAGTCCAGTGCTCCAAAAGGCTCATCCATAAGAAGAACTTTAGGTTTTATAGATAAAGCTCTGGCAATTCCAACACGCTGTTTCATTCCACCACTTATCTCATTTGGCAGTTTGTCTTTTGCATGGTCAAGATTTACCATAGATACAAACTTTTCAACTCTATCTCTAAGCTCTGCTGAACTAAGAGAAGGCATTACTTTTTTTACTGCCATCTCAATGTTTTGATAGACACTAAGCCAAGGCAGAAGTGAGTGGTTTTGAAAAACTACTGCACGCTCAGGACCTGGGCCCTCTACATGTTTGTTTTCTAAAAGTATATGCCCCTCAGTCTGCGCATCTAAACCTGAAATCATATTTAAAAGAGTACTCTTTCCGCATCCACTATGCCCGATGATGGAGATAATTTCATTTTTTTTAATTTCTAGATTTATATCTGTTACAGCTACATAGTCATCTTTTCCCGGAATCGGGAATCTTTTTTCAATATTTTCAAGACTTAAAAATTTCTCATTCATTACGCTCTACCTTTCTTCGTATAATCAAAATAATCTGCAAGTTTTCCCATAATAAGGTCTAGTAGATAACCAATTAGACCGACTAGAATAATACCTATGATAATGTTATGATAGTTGAGGTTGTTATACTCATCCCAAATCCAAAAACCGATACCAATACCCCCAGTTAACATCTCTGCTGCAACGATAACTAACCATGCAATACCAAGAGATAGTCTCATCCCTGTAAAGATATAAGGAACAGAAACCGGTAGGATTATCTGAATTATCTTCTCCATAGGAGAGAATCTTAAAACCTTGGCAACGTTCATATAATCTTCACTAACACTCTTAACACCTAACGCCGTGTTTATAATAATTGGCCAAATAGATGTAATAAAAATAGTCGAGATAGCTGTTATATTTATATCTTGAAATATAAATAAAAGTAGTGGCAACCAAGCTAGTGGTGAAACAGGCTTAAATATTTGAATAAACGGATCAAACGCATATTGAGCACTCTTACTCATACCTATCAACAAACCAAAAGGCACACCTACTAATATTGCTAAAACAAAACCTGCAAATACTCTTTTTAGTGACTCTAAAATCTGCCAAAATAGACCTTTGTCATCTTGATTTTCTACATAAAAAGGGTCTGTTAATACACCTACTAACTCATCACCTTCACTATTTACTCCTCCAAAAGCTGATACATAGGTATCACTAGGTGTTGGAAAATCTTCTACAACTGTAGCAATTCCTGACCAAACCTGAATAATCAATACAAATACCAAAAGTGGTAAAAATATTTTTTTAATTAGTTCATTGTTCATTTTTCTTCCTTCGTTGTTGTGTAATATAATTTACATCTTTAAGTACCCAGTAAAGCACCTAGAGTATTTTAGGAGATCACAGAAGGAAGATTCTTTAACCTAACTCTAGGTACTTAAAGATAAAAAATAATTACAATAGTTAGACAAAGGAACGTATTCCTTTGTCTAAGTGCAGCAAAAGCTTATTTAGTTATATATTTAGGGTCAGCACAACCAGCTGGACCATAAGGACACTATTTAATATAGCGATAATTTGAACAAGTCCAAATTATCTACGCTAAGACCGCTTGGGTCACTAAAGCACAAAGTGAAAACTTTGTGATGTATATCCTTATTTAGTCACATATTTAGGGTCAGCACAACCAGCTGGACCATAAGGACATACATAGTTTGGTTGTTCAGTTTTAACAGTCCATTTATTAACTTTTAAAAGCTCTTCTTTTGATACTTTTGATTCATCAATACCAGTAGAGAAGATATACTCAACTGCTTTGTTTGGATCCCAAACTTTTCCATCCATAAACATATTGTATTTATCTACACCATCTTTTTTCCAAGCACTTGGAGGAAGGCTATAACCAACTTCTTTTGCTACTTCAGCAAACAGGTCAGGACGGTAAACAGATTCGATAACTTTTTTCATATCAACTGCTTTGTCAATTTGACCCCATCTGTACATCTGTGTAATGAACCACATACCGTGTGAATAGTAAGGATATGCTGCATAGTAGTTAGCAAACACGTTAAACATTGGGTTTGGCTCTGAATCTTGACCTTTTAAGTACTGGAACGTACCTGTCATTGATTTTTCAAGAACTTTTACAGGTGCTTTAACATAGTTTGGCTTAGATAGAATCTTTGCTGCTTCTTTACGGTTTTCCCATGAAGCATCAAGCCACATTTGAGCTTCTAAAATTGCTTTCATTACAGCTTTTGTAGTCTTTGGATTTTTTTCTATAAAGTCAGCACGAGTCTGTAAAACCTTTTCAGGGTTGTTGTTCCAGATATCATAGTTTGTTACAAGAGTTGAACCTTTTTTCTTTAAAACGATTCTTTCATTCCAAGGCTCACCAACACAGTAACCTTCTATATTTCCAGCGATTAGGTTAGATGGCATAGTTGGTGGTGGAAAAGGTTTAATAGTAGTATCACGATCAGGAACTATTCCAGAACTTGCCATCCAATATCTTAACTCGTAGTTGTGAGTAGAAACTGGGTGAACCATACCAAAAGAGAGCGGTTGATAGTTTGAACCTTCTGCTTTATGTTTTGCGTCTATGTATTTTTTAAGTGATTGAGAACCAAGAGGACGTTTAGTCTCATCCATTCCGTATTTTTTCATCTCTTTAATAATGTTATTTCCAAATGTAATTCCGTTACCGTTAAAGTCAAGAGAAAGTACAGCTTGAAGATTGGCGTTACCGTTGATTCCTAAAGTAGCAGCAATCGGCATACCTGCAAGAGCGTGTGAAAAATCATACTCTCCACTTATTACTTTTTGCTGGATACCCGGCCATCCGCCACCTTCTTTTACAACATGAACATCTAAACCATATTTTTTAAAAAAGCCTTTTTCTTGAGCAATAACAATTGGTGCACAGTCAGTTAGAGCAATAAAACCTATAGTCAACTCTTTTTTCTCTAACTCTGTAGCCAATAACGATGTGGCAACTAATGACAAACCTAATCCGATACTTATTATTTTCTTTAACATGTGTTTTCCTTAAATTTACATTATTTAAATGTTTGTGAAGAAATTATACTGTTAAAAATATGCTAAATAGACAGTTTTATGATTAATTATTATACAATTTAATCTTAATTTTACATTAATATAACTCTATAATACTCTTGTAATTTAAACATATAAATGGATAACTATTATGATAATAAAATCAGTATGTGGGTATTGCGGTGTTGGATGTGGACTGGAATATGATAGAAAAAAACTAATCGGTGATATATCGTACCCTACTAATGAAGGAAAGCTTTGTTCTAAGGGAATATCTGAATTAATTAGTATTCAATCATCTACAAGACTTCTAAGACCCTTATATAGAGATAGTATCTCTGTAGAGTATAAAACTAGTAATTGGGATGAGGCAGTAACAAAAATAGCTAATAAAATTAAAGATAGTTCTAAGGAAAAAATAGGTTTTTATCTCTCAGGTCAACTCTTAACAGAAGATTATTATGTTGCTAATAAACTTGGTAAAGGATTTATAGGAACTAATAATGTAGATACAAATTCTCGTACTTGCATGTCTAGTGCAGTTGTAGCCTATAAAAAATCAATTGGTGCAGATTTTGTGCCTCTTAGGATGGATGATATTTTTTGTAGTGACTTACTTATACTTGTCGGTGCTAATACGGCAGAAGCTCATGTAGTTTTTCACAACCAAATAAAAAAAGCAAAAAAGCATGGACTTAAAGTAGTTGTAATAGATCCAAGATGTACTGATACTGCAAAGTCTGCTGATTTATATCTTCCTATCAAAGCTGGAGGAGACATAGATTTTTTCAATCTTATATCAAAACGATTGATTGATGAAGAACTATATAATAAGGAGTTTGTTAATAAACATGTAAACAACTTTGAGCTCTTAAAAAATAAGTTCAAAAGAGTGGCTGTTACAAAGATGCTAAAAAGAACAGGTTTAACTAAAGAACAGTTTGAAGAATTTTGGCAGTTGTATATAAGTAGTGAAAATATTATATCAGCTTGGACAATGGGATTAAATCAGTCAGTTCAAGGTGTGGATAAAAACTTAGCACTTATTAATACGCATCTATTAAGTGGAAAGATTTTTAAAAAGGGAAATGGTCCTTTAAGCCTAACAGGTCAGCCAAATGCTATGGGTGGAAGAGAAGTAGGTGGTCTCTCTACTTCTCTTGCAGTTCATTTAGACTTTGATGCAAAGTCTATTAAAAAAGTGTCAAAATTTTGGAAAACCGATAATATAGATAGTAATCCCGGACTTACAGCTACTCAGATGCTAGAAGCTGATTTAGATATTTTAATTATCTGTCATACGGACCCTGTTTATCACTTGCCAAACAGACATAAGGTCGAGCGACTAATAAAAAAAATAGCACTCGTAGTTGAGATAAACGCTTACGATAACTCTGAGACATCAAAGTTCGCACACATAAAACTGCCTGCAGCTCCATGGGGAGAAAAAGAGGGTACACAGACAAATCTAGACAGAAGTATTACAAAACAAGAAAAGCTTACTCGTACTTCTATAGATTGCAAGGCAGATTGGGAAATATTTCAACTCATCGCTAAAAAATTGGGATTTGAAAAAGAATTTGATTATAAACATCCAAAAGAGATTTTTTTAGAATATCAGGAAATGACAAAGCTAAATAAATATATGGATATACATAATGCAGATTATGACAAGCTCTCCTTTAAACCTTTTGTTTGGGGGCAAGATATAAATGGCTTTTTAACAAAGGATAAAAAAGCAAATCTTCATTTTGTTGAGAACAAGTTATTGAGTGAAAAAACAAACTTAGAATATCAATTTGTACTTTTAACAGGTCGTACACGAGATCAATGGCATAGTGGCACAAAAACAAATCTACCACAAACACTACTTAAATATAAAGAACTTGATTTTGTTGAGATAAATAATGAAGATGCAAAAGAGCTTGGTATAAGAACTGATGATATAGTAACTGTATTGTCACTAAGAGGTCAGATAACTACAAAAGCTGTAGTTACAAATGCTATTAACAGAAAAACTCTCTTTATTCCTATAAGCAATAGAGAGATAAATTATCTAACAAATGATTTGCTAGATAAAGAATCGTTTGAGCCAGATTATAATCATAGTGCAGTAAAAATCTACAAACAAGTTTAATACTCTATTTTAGTTTGAAATCATTTATAACAAGATATAAAGGAGTGTTACTTTATCTGTAAGAGCTCTACATCGAAAATCAATGTAGCGTCTGGACCTATGCTCGGTGGAGCACCTTGTTCACCGTAAGCTAGTTCAGGTGGAATAACAAGCTGCCATTTGTCTCCTACTTTCATCTTTTGCAGAGCCTCTGTCCAACCTTTTATAACTGCATTTACAGGAAAACTTACTGCTTGGCCACGTTCAACTGAGCTATCAAATACAGTTCCGTCTATAAGTGTACCGTGATAGTGAGTAACTACTTTATCTGTTAATTTTGGATGAATTTTTCCATTTCCTGATTTTAGTACTTTATACTGAAGACCACTAGGAAGTGTGATAACACCTTTTTTCTTTTTGTTAGATGCAAGATATATTGCACCCTCAGCTTTGTTGTGAGTTGAGAACTTCTCCATCATAGCAAGTTCTCTTTTTTTCTTGCTCTCTTGATAAACTTTCATCGCACTTCGCATCTCATCGTTTGAGAGTTTAGGTTTGTTACCATCAAAGATGTCTTGCATCCCAAGTTTCATGGCATCTAAATCTACATCATCTTTAGAAATCATAAGCTGTGTTCCAAGTCGGATGCCTATAGCATAACTAGCTTTTTGCTCTTGAGTTTTTAGTGTGTTAGCAGATATACTAGAAGTTGCTATAAGTCCTAAACAACCAATAACTGCAGGTAAAAATTTTATCATAAATATCCTTATATATTTTTGCAAAGATTATAGCAGATATATATAAACTTTACTTTGACTCTTTAAGAGCTTTTTCTCTAAGTTTGTCTTTTTTACTTTTTCCTTTACCTTTTACAGGTGCGGGACCTTTTTCTTTTTTAGGAGTTTCTCCTGTAACTTCAAAACCCTCTATCTGTTCTCTCTTTATTTTTACCTTACATTTTTTCTCTATGACTTTAAAATGAGCTTGGTCTTCATGAGATATAAAAGAAATGGCAAGTCCTATTTTTCCAGCTCTTGCAGTTCTTCCGATGCGGTGAATATAGTCAGTTGGAGAGCGGGGCAGGTCATAGTTTACAACACACTCAATGTTGTCTATATCCAACCCTCTAGCTGCTATATCGGTTGCGAAGAGAATATTTATCTTTTTATCTTTAAATTCATTCAATGTATATGTTCTGTCTTCTTGGTTTAAATCGCCATAAAATGATTCAGCTGTAAAACCATACTTTCTAAACTTAAAAGCGATGTTATCAGTTGCTCTTTTGTTTGCCATAAAAACTAATACATTTTTTAGTTTTAGTGTTTTGATGAGATGCCTAAGAAGTGAGGCACGATTGTTAATATTTACTTCTATAACTCTTTGACTAATAGTATCAACTGTTGGTACATCTTCTTCTATGCTAACCTCTAGAGGATTTTTTGTTATCTTAGAAGCAATGTCTAAAATCTTATCAGGATAAGTTGCCGAGAATAGTAGGTTTTGTCGTTTGTCTGGAATGGCATCTAGAATTAGGTCAAGTTCCCCTGCAAAACCAAGGTTTAGCATCTTGTCTGCTTCATCAAGAACTAAAAACTCTAAATGCGAGAGGTTCATCTGCTTTTTACTGAGAACATCTAAAAACCTGCCAGATGTCGCAACTAAGACATCACATCCTTGTTGGATTTCGTAGAGTTGATCGCCGATTCCTTCACCACCGATAAGACTTACAACGCTTGCTCTTTTCTCTTGAAACTGACTAAAAATCTCAAAAGTTTTAGCAATTTGAAGAGTTAACTCTCTTGTGGGAGTTAGCACAAGTACTTTTATTTTTGCTTTTCCTTCACCTCTACGCTTTTGTAGCATCTCTAAAATAGGAAGAATATAACTCGCACTCTTACCGCTTCCTGTTTTAGCCTTAGCCATAATGTCATTACCCTCAATTATATAAGGAATAACTTTTTCTTGAATTGGCGTTGGCTTTATAAAGTTGCTTTTTGCAAGTGCTTTTTTTATCTGAGTTGAGAGCTTAAGTGAAGAAAATGGCATCTAAGGAGTTCCTAAAATAGTTTTACGTATTTTAACCAATCGCTACTTAACTATCCACAGATGACTGTACCAATACCATTTTCCATTTTCACTCGGTGCAGTACAAGTATATTTATCTCTAGGTGGTTTAATTGGTTCATTTGCTTTGATTTCAATTTCTGTTTTGGATATCCATTTAAAGTCTATTGCTTCACCGCTTGACATATAGCATCCTACGTTTTCAAGAGGCTTTTTAAACTTTATACGAAGTACTGGTGGATTTTGCTCTTTTATGAGAGTCTCTTTTTGTGAAACTGACTCTATTGGCATCGGTAAAGTGTTTAGCTTACTTATAAAACTGTTAAGGGATGCAAAGGACTCTGCCATAGGAAATCTTGTGATTTTACTTAAGTCAGAATCTAATCCAACAGCTCCTGAGGTTTGTGTTATACCAATATAACCAAGTTCTCTTACAAGTTTTGCAGTCTTTAAGTCATATTCTCCAAATGGATAAGAAAAAAGGCGCGGATTTTCATTTGCATCTTCTCCAAGTTCTTGATGAAGTCTTGATTGAGCTTTTTCTATTTCATTAGTGACTCTATCTTTCCATATAGTATCTGTTTCATTTTTTTGTTGAAGTAAAAAGTCATGACTTTTGGTGTGATTCGCGAACTCCGTACCATTCGTTTGCATCTCTCGCATCTGATTCCAGGTCATGTAGTTTTTAGATTTACTATCTATCTGGTTTGTACTTACTATTACAGTAAATGGAAAGTTTTTACTTTTTAGTAATGGATATGCATTTGTATAAGTACTGATGTAAGCGTCATCTATAGTGAGTGCTACAGTTTTTGGAGGAAGAGTTTTTTTGTTTTGAATATACTTTATTATTTTAGAGAGATGCCAGATATTATAATGATTATTTTCAAGATAGTCTAACTGAGATTCAAATTGTTTTAGAGTTATATTTGTAGAAGGGTATTTTGCCTCACCAAAGCGATGGTACATAAAAACTACGGCACTGTTTGCAAATAGGGTAGAGCTAATAAAAAATAGTAACAAATATAGTATTTTTTTTGAATTCATAAACACCCATCTTATATTTAATTATAGAACATTATATATGTCTTAACCTTAAATAACTAGAACAGTTTATGAATTAAATGAAGAACTCTAGCTGATAAGAGTTCTTCATCTAGTTATATTCTGCCTCCAGCTGCTATACCCCATGTAGTTCTCCATCTAGTTTTTACTAAAGAGATACCCATAAGAGCGATAAGAACAACCGCAGCAAATATCATGAAACCAGCTGAATAACCATCAAATACACCTTTTGACCAACCAAGAGTTTTGATAAGAGCAGTACCGCCAAGACCACCAGCTGCACCTATAATACCTGTCATGATTCCAATATCTTTACCAAATCTTTGAGGTACCAGTTGAAAAACTGCACCGTTTGCCATACCAAGATTAGCCATGATTAGAAACAGAACTAAGATAGCAAACCAAAACGGTAAAACAACAGTTGCATTTAAAATAGCTAAAAGAGAAACAAGACCAAAGAAAATATATAGAGATTTGATACCGCCTAGTTTATCAGCAATTGCCCCGCCTACAGGACGAAGAACAGCACCTGCAAAGATACAAAGAGCACCGAAATAACCAGCTATAACTTTTACGTTTTCTTCGTCAAATACATTTAAACCAAAGACACTCATATCTGCTTGATATGTATTCATAAGATATACTTTCATATATCCTGCAAATCCAACGAAACCACCAAAACTAACTGCGTAAAAAAGGTTAAACCACCATGTATCTTTATCTTTTAGAAGTTTTCCATAATCTTTAAGTTTTTTAGGGCGAGCTGTATAGACTTCAGCTGGTGCATTTTTAGCTAAAAATGTATAAGCAATTAGAACAACTATTGCCATTGCAGCACCTACACCAAATACAGACTCCCATCCCCAAAGTTCAGCGATTTTTGGAGCGAATAAGAAGTCAATAACAACTCCTATATTTCCAGCTCCAGCGATTCCAAGAACTACACCTTGAAGTTTTGGCGGATACCATTGACCTGCTTGTGGAAGTGCTACAGCAAAAGAAGCTCCTGCAAAACCTAGACCAAGTGCTACAAGAAGCAGTGTGTCGTAAGTGATTGAACTACCTTGAAAATATGCAGTTAAAAGAGCAATAATTACAACACTTTGTGCCATCATGGCAGTCAATTTAGCACCAAGTTTATCAACACCAAAACCAAGAACTATTCTTAGTAGTGCACCAGATAAAATAGGCAAGGAAAGAAGAGTTGCTTTTTCACCTGCAGTCATAATGTGACCACCAAGTGCTAATGCTTCAGCTATCTCTGTAGAAAGTGGACCGAGCATCGTCCAAACCATAAAACTCATATCAAAATATAAAAAAGCCATGAACAATGTCGGTGCATGTCCTTGACCTTTTAAATCTTTAAATCCTGCCATAATGTCTCCTAAACAAATTATATGACAGAATTATAATAGAACAAGATGGAAAATTAATCTTTATGGTGATTAAATAATAATCAACTAAAGAAGAATATATTAATCAATATATAAATATGTTATTTTTTGTAACATATATTATTCTATCTTATACATTAAGATAATAAACTAAAAATAGCATAAAATATAGAGTACAATATAAGTACATTTTAAAAAAGGGTTTTTAAATGAATAAATTATCAATCAGAATGCAGATTATTTTATCTACAACAGTATCTCTTATATTGCTGGCGTTAATAACTACTAATATTTCTGTTTCACAAAGTAAAGAAGCTTTAATAAAAAACAGTTTTTCGCAACTTACTACTGTAAGAGATATGAAAAAACACTTTATAGAGTCATTTTTTAGTGAGAGAGTAGGGGATATAAATGTTCTTTCTCGTTCTGAAAATCTTTATAATATAGTTAATGATCTTTTATATGTTCATGAAGAACTAAAGGTAAAGGCAACTGATAGATATCCAGTTGAGAATGAAATTACTAAAGAGGCAACTGCTAAACATGAGGAGTTTTTTCAGGGTTATATGAAAGACTACGGTTACTATGATGTTTTTATTATTTGTGCAAAGCATGGACATGTTCTCTATTCAACTGCAAAAGAGTCAGACTATGGTGCAAATATTACTCATGGTTCACTTAAAGATAGTGGATTGGCAGAAGCATATAGACTTGCTTTAAAAAATGAACGCCTTCTTTTGTAGATATGAAACCATACGCACCTAGTAACGGTGCTCCTGCAATGTTTTTGGCGACTCCGGTAAAGATATACGGAGAACTTAAAGCTGTTCTTGCTTTTCAAATTAGTGATGGTGCAATAAACAAGACTATGCAATATAGAGGCGGTTACGGTGATTCACAAGAAGACTACTTAGTTGGTGCAGATAAACTAATGAGAAGTGATAGTTTTCTGGATCCAAAAGGACACTCACTTCAAGCATCATTTGCTAATCCGTCAACTGGTTCTGTTGATACAGAGGCATCTAATGAAGCACTCGCAGGCAAGACAGATACTAAAATTGTAACGGACTACAATGGCAATTCTGTTTTATCTTCTTTTTCAGCTATTGATATAGGTAAAGATTTTAAGTGGGCAATTATTTCAGAGATTGATGAAGCAGAGGTACTTATAGTTCCAAATAGTATCAGAAACAGTATTGTAATATGGTCTATTGTTGTATTGCTTGTTATGATGAGTATCTCTATATTTACAATCAATGTAAATATAATCAGACCTATTAACAAGTTTAAAGAGACTCTTTTAAATATTGGAGATAATAAAAACCTTACTTTAAAAGTAGATGAAAACGCACCACTAGAACTTTCTCAAATGGCAATAAGTTTTAATGCTCTTATGACTTCACTAAAAGAGTTAATAGAGACTTCAAAACAGAGTTCTTCAGAGAATGCTTCTATATCGCATGAACTATCCACTACAGCACTTGGTGTTGGAGAAAATGTTGAGAAGTCAGTAACTGTAGTTGAAGATGCTACTAAAAAAGCAATCGTAATCAAAGATGAAATTAATAATTCGATTATAGATGCTCAAGATAGTAAAAAAGATATCATAAAAGCAAATGAAAATCTTACAGAAGCTCGTGATGATGTAATAAACCTTACATCTCAAGTACAAGTTAGTGCAGAGTTAGAAGTAGAGTTAGCCCATAAAATGAATACAGTATCTCAAGATGCAAATGAAGTTAAAAGTGTTCTTGAAGTTATCTCAGACATTGCAGATCAAACAAACCTTCTAGCACTAAATGCTGCCATTGAAGCAGCTCGTGCGGGTGAGCATGGACGTGGCTTTGCTGTTGTTGCAGATGAAGTAAGAAAACTAGCTGAGAGAACTCAAAAATCTCTTACAGAAATTAACGCTACCATCAATGTAATTGTTCAGTCTATTGGGGATGTAAGTGGACAGATGAGCACTAACTCTGAAGATATTCAAAAACTTGCAGATATGGCTATAGAAGTTGAAAAGAAGATTAATATAAGTGTTCAGATAGTTGATGAAGCTGTACACGCAAGTGACAGAACCGTTACAGATTTTGAAAAAACCGGAAATGATGTTGAGTCTATTGTTACTCAGATTACGGAGATCAATGATATCTCTTTAGTTAATGCTCGTAATGTTGAAGAGATTGCTGCTGCAGCTGATCACTTAAACTCTATGACAGATGACTTACACTCTAAACTTGAAACATTCTATACCTAAGAAACTTGTTCTAATTGGTGCTTCTACAGGAGGACCTGGACAAATTCAAAAGATAGTTGACGCTCTTCCATTACTGCACTCTACATCAATAGTGATTGCACAACATATGGCAGTTGGTTTTATGCCAAGTTTTGCTAAACGATTACAAGAAAACCATGTAAACTCCATATCTGTTGCCCAAGATAAAGAGTACTTGGAAAATGGGAAAATATATGTATGTTGTGGAACTACAATATTAAGCAAAAATACTTCAGGATATATTTTTTCTCAAAAAAAGTCACCACTAAATGCTTTTAATCCAGATATAAATGTTCTCTTTCACTCTTTTATACCTTATATTAAAGATTTTGATGTTTTAAGTATCATTTTAACTGGTATTGGTCATGACGGTGTAGACGCTTGTAAAGTTCTTGGTCAAAATGGATCTTTGTGTATAACTGAGAGTGAGAATAGTGCTATTGTTGATGGAATGCCTAGTCGTGCAAGAAAAGAGGTGAAAGATATACAGGTACTTGATATTAATCAAATAGTAGATTCAATAAAGGAGTTTGTAACTAATGTTTAATTTTTTAAAAAAGAAGAATAAATCTGTTGTAGAAGAAGAAAAAAAAGTTGTTGAAACGACTGACTATACTGATGTTCTACAAATAGCAGAGTACTTTAAAAATGAGACAGGTGTGACATTTGATAATCAAATCAGCATACTGACTAATAAAGCTATAACTTTTTGTAGGCAAAGAGAGATTTATTCATTTTCAAAACTATTAAAAATAGTAGATGAGGATGCAGTTATTAAACAAGAGCTAATAGATTACTTAACTACTAATGAGACATTTTTTTATAGAGAGTTTAGACAAATTTCTGAACTTGTAGAACTTGTTAAGAGTTATGGACAAGCTGTAGAAATCCTGTGTGCTCCATCTGCAACAGGAGAAGAGCCTTATAGTATAGCTATAGCACTTCTTGAAGCCGGAATACTTCCTAGTAAAATTAAAATAGTTGGTATAGATATAAACTCAGAAGCTTTACAAAAAGCACGAGAAGCTATCTATAAAGAGAGAAATGTAAGAAACCTTACTGATGAGATTAAAGCTAAGTATTTTGACAGAAAAGGAGATTTATACGCTCTAAAGAATAGTGTAAAATCTCATGTTATTTTTAGACTCGAGAATCTATTTGATCCATCATTTGTAAAGATTGGAAAGTTTGATTTTATCTTTTCAAGAAATATGTTTATATATTTTGATGCACCGACCAAAATAAAAGCAAAAAATATTTTAGAGAGTATGAGAAAAAATAGTGAGCAAAATATATTTTTTGGACATGCTGATCAGTTGTAGTGTGAGTAATATATTTATCCTTAGTAGAGCAAGAGTAGTGGCTAAACAAACCTCTTGCTTTACTAAAAATAGAAGTTTATTGATAGGCAAAAAGCCTATCAAAATGTCAGACTAAGAATCAGACTCTTTTGGAATCTGCATAACGGCAATCCAAAAACCAGTAATAACTACGGCTATTGTTGCTAGAAGGAGAGCTTCGTTATTTTTTATAACAAATAGTGCAGTAACGCCGGCAATTATTAAAAAAGCTACTATTAAAAAATACTTCATTATTTATCCTCGTATAATTTCTTTTATGAGTAAGTAGTTCTTTTTTAAAGTTTTTTTGACTTTAAAGCAAAGAAGTATTACTCTTTTAAGATTGAAGTACTAACTTCAAATCTTGTAACTTTCACAGTTTATGACTAAAGATAAAACAACATTTTTTTCCTTATAGCAGGATATGAAAATATTTTATATCTACTGACTACATCATTAAGCCAGTTGGTGTCTTTAGTTGTTAATCACTTATTAAAAGCTGTTGGGGTAGCTGTTATTTTAGCACCTACAACACATAGATTAACGAGGCTGTGAATTCTAACAATTTAACTTTTGTTTTTTTGTTAGGCAACTTAAGATTACACGACAAGGATTATAGAGATGTATTACGTAGGAATAGATATTGCAAAGAGTTTTCATGTTGTTTCAGTTATCGATGATAGTGAAACTAAGGTTATTAACAAGCCTTTTAAAATCAACAATGATTTAAAAGGGTTTGAAAAATTACTTACTATTTTAGATAGTGTCACTTTAGATAAAGATGACTTTATTATCGGTATAGAAGCAACTGGTATTTATGGTGAAAACCTTTTAGAGTTTTTAAAGTCTAAGGGCTATAGTGTTAAACTACTCAATCCATTTCAAACCTCAAGGTATAGAGAACAAATAACTATGAAAAAAGTAAAAAATGACAACATAGACTCTTTAGTTATAGCACTCTTTTTAAAAGATGGCAAATACTCATCAGGTTATGTAACTGATGATGAGTATCAGAGCCTTAGAACACTCTATAGAAATCGTGCTTCTATTCAGTCTGATATGAAAGAGGTTAAGAAGAGAATCATTACTCAAATAACAGTTACATTTCCAGAGTTTGAGAGCTTCACAAATCCATTTACCATAAGTGGTCTAGCTCTGCTTGAAAAGTATCCAACAGCATATCACTATAAGCATAGTAGCGTTGATAGAATCATGAAGATATTTGCTCATATTCAAGGCAATAACTTCAATAAAGACAAAGCCCTAAGATTACTAGAACTCTCAAGAGAGTCTATCTATTCAGGTAAGGCTAAAGATGCAAGAGCAATAGCTATTAGAAGTACTATTAGGCTTTTAAAGATGTATCTTAGTGAGATAGATATTATTGAAGCTGAGATACTCTCTTTGCTTGATAAAAAAGGCATTAATAGTTCAACACTTGATGAGCTACCAGAGAGTAACACTCTTATTGATAACCTTAAAACCATACCTGGAGTAAGTGATAAAACTGTAGCTGCTGTTATTAGTGAATGTGGAGACCTGACGAGGTTTCCATCTATACCTAAGTTTATAGGATATCTTGGACTCTTTCCAACAGAAAATAGCTCTGGTAATTCTAAAAGTGTAGGTCACTTAAGTAAAAGAGGCTCTTCTTTGGTCAAGCATGCACTATATCTTAGTGCTGTAAGTTGTCTGATACATAACAAACAGATGAAGCAACTCTACGATACTAAAAGAAGTCAAGGCAAATCTAAAAAAGAGGGACTTGTTGCAGTTTCAAGAAAACTTGCAACTATCATATACTCTATTTTTAAATACAACACACCCTATAATCCAAATCGTGTATTTACAAATTAGTCATAAACAGTGATAAGTTAAAGATCACAAGTTAGTACTTAAATCATTCATAATAGCAATAATATTTAAAGCTATTACCGTACTAGTTGTTAACCAAAATAGAGACAAATATATAATTTACTCTATAGTTTGATTATCAAAACACTCTTTGCTCAAATTTTAGAAATGAAATACAACAAAGAGTATTTAAAAAATCAAACTTGCAAGATTTTTAGCTCTTGCATAGTTCTTTGAAGTAATATTGTTAATAAACTAATGTCTATTTTTTACTTTCCTTGCTTTTTAAGTTATTCTTTATAAAAAGGCTTTGTCTCAAGTAAACAATCATGAGTATTTGTTGTCGCTGGAGCATATATGCCAAAGAGACCTTTAAGTCCTATACTCATAATGATGTTGTAAAGAAACAGCACAAAAGCCAGCATCATCATAGCCCCACAAAGAGCAGCTAAAATCATGTATGTGTTATACTCACCATTGTAGTAAATAGTACGTCTGAGCATTCCGTCTATTCCTGCCATACCCATAAATGCACCCATACCGATACCACCAACAAGATGTAACCAAAAGTGAGCGTTTGCCAGTTTTTGAGAATAAAGCTTTACGCCATTTGTTAAAATCGGAAAAAGAACATATATAGCACTGTAAAGAGTCATGGTAAGACCGACTAAGATAGCTACGTGAACATGGTTACCGATAATCCACTGAGTATTATGTAAAATTCTGTTCATTCCTAAGTCAGCTTGGATAATTCCTGCAGGAACAGCTAACATAAAACCTAAAATACCACCGAGAAGAAACTTTAATTCGTTGGTCATTTTGATAGGTTTTGCTTTATAAAGTGTTGTTAAAACAATAAATACAGCGATACCCTGAGTTACAAGCTCAAATGCAGTTACAACCTCTCCTGATAGAACTTTTAAGAAGTTAGATTGTCCCTGATCACTCATAAGGTGGTGAGACCAAACTGTCCAAGAAACTACCATTTCAACAAAAAGAGCCGCACGAGCAATATTTTGCATATATAGATCTTTTCCTGAAATCATCATAGCAAGCAGATACCAAGTACCGGCAACAAAAACAAGAACAAGTCCATCAGCGACAAGGTCAAGACCCCACCAGAAGATATTTTTATAAAGAAGTGCATCTACCCATGAACCTTGCATATCCATAGAAAAAAGACCATTTGCGACAAGATAGATAAGGATTAAAACACCCGCACTACTAATAACAATAGCATTAAGCCCAACATCAATAGTACCTCTGGCAATAGCAGCGATAGGAAGTGGAACTAAGTGCTCAGTATCTTTCTTTTTAAAGAAGTTCATAAGAGCTGTAATACCAAGCGCTGACTTTAACAGCTCACCTGATGGCTGTTTTTCCCAACCAGGTGGTGTATATACAATTGTTTTAAATACATTGTAAGTATAAAGAAATGTACCTATCATAATGCCAACAACACCAACTATATAAACTATACCGCCAATAGCAGCAAACTGCTCTGTGTCAGCAGGCAGCGGCCAGTAAAGAGTGTAGAGTGGAGCGTAAGAGAATAAAAATCCTGCAAGCCACATAATAAGTGTACCACCACCGATAAACATCCAAGAAGCGTTAGCCATCTTAAGAGAGTAGATAGGTTTTTCCATCAAAAATGGAGTAAGAAATAAGAATGCTCCAAAGACTATCATATATGAAGAACCAAAGATTCCAACCATAGGATGAACTGTCATAATTGAGAAGAAGTGAGTCTCATCGATAAAAGGAAGAGGCTTAATTTCGTATAATCTCATAATCATACCCTCTAGAGCAGCTAAACCGTAGTAAAGAAGACCGATAACAACAAAACGCATTGCTATTTTTTGCATCGGTGTCATGCCTTCGTGTTTTAGTCCACCTTCATGTCCATCAAGAAGTTTATTTAAAAAACTCATACTTATTCTCCTCTCTTCATTGAGTTTGTGTCATCAATTTTACAACCACTGACAACTACAGCATCTTCTACAATCATATGTGCACCTTTTGGGCCTGAATATTCAGTTGAGCGAATATAGTAAGTTCCATTTTTGTTAAATCTCCACATCAAATCATTTCCGTTGTCTGGAACAACTTGCATCTGTGTAACAAGTGTATGGTCTTGTCTGAAAATCCCAAAACCGTAAGTTAAATCTTCGCTGTATGCATCAAAAACAACATACTTTTCACATGGAACTCTCATAGGTTTTTCATCAAGTGTTATAACGTGATCTTTATATGTGATTTTAAAAGTTTTTTCAGCTTTTATGTTTTGTCTGTCTAAATCCATAGGTACCCAAGGCACAAGGTTGAATGTAAGAAAGTGTAGTCCCGTCCCCATAACTATAAGAGTTACTACATAAGTCCAGAAAATTCCTTTTCTCGCTGGTTTGACTTCCCCTTTTTGTGTAATACGAAAAGCATACCAAGCTATAAGAGATATTGCGACTATTGCGTAGATTGTATAGACTAGTTTTAGTGTGCTTAAGACATCTAGTGAATCTGCCATTTGTTCTCCTTTATTAATATAAAATATGACAATTTGATTTTATTATAAATAGTTAAGATGAAAAGTTGATATAAGTCAAGAAAATAAGCAATTATATGGTTAATAAATATACAATTTTTATATTAATTTTTAATACTTATTAAAAATTGTAGAAAAAATAAGCACTGAAAAATATTTAAATGTACTCTAATTAACCTATAATAGGGGGCTTAGAGCATGAAAAATACATTGTTTTTCTATATCAGTAAATTAAGGTTGTTTTAATAATTAGAAACAAGTTTTTTGATTTAATAATAAAGATTGCTAAAAGTATAATTGATTAAAATTTAAGCATTGACTGAATCAGATATAAATAGATTTTTTTGTATAATATTTTCATTAACATATGGAGATTGAAACTATGCAAACACCGTTGGAAAGTTTTATAGACCACAAAGCTGAAACAGGCATGCAGTGTGGTAATTACTCTATTGACATTCCAAAGCTTCAAAAGGGTGAACAGTATAGGTTTCACTTTGATGCAACTGCTTGTGTAGGCTGTAGATGCTGTGAAGTTGCTTGTAATGAGCAAAATAATAATCCTGCAGATATAAAGTGGAGAAGAGTTGGAGAGATGGAGGGTGGTGAGTTTCCAGTTTTCACTCAACTCTTTAACTCTATGAGCTGCAATCACTGCATCGACCCTGAATGTCTAAAAGGGTGCCCAACTAATTCTTACATAAAAATAGACAAGACTGGAATCGTAGTTCATGATGATGATACTTGTATAGGTTGTCAGTATTGTACTTGGAATTGTCCATATGAAGTTCCTACTTTCCATGAAGAGAGAAAGATAGTAACTAAGTGTCATATGTGTCATGAGAGGCTGGATGTCGGTCAAACTCCTGCTTGTGTTCAAGCTTGTCCATCTGGAGCTATTGAGATAGAAGTTGTAAATGTTCAAAAATGGTTAGATGAAGATATGGTAAAAAATGCAAATATGCCGTTTTTACCAGATGCATCTATTACAAACTCAACTACAAGATACACACTGCCAGAGAACTTACCAGAGATAATGAAAGAGATGGATGAACATCTTTTAAAACCTGCTCACTCAGAGATGCCACTTGTATTTATGACTGTACTTACTCAAATCTCTCTTGGTGGATTTTTAGCACTATTTTTAGGTGATGTTATGAGTCTCTTTGGTTTTGAGAGTGCTAACTGGATAATGGCTCTTTTGGTTATGCTTCCTGCTGCTCTTGGACTTCCACTCTCCGCACTTCATCTTGGCCGTCCATTTTTAGCTCTAACTGCCACGAAAAATATAAAGACATCTTGGTTATCTCGTGAAGCTTTAGCTTTAGGAGTCTTTACTCTACTTATGAATATAGTTGTGGTTTTATATATTATAGAAGTTCCACAAGCTATAAGAGTGTTTGTTGAGTTAATCACACTTGCATCTGGAGTCTATGGAATCTATGCTCAAAGTATGATTTACCGTATAAAAGCAAGACCGGCTTGGGATAGGCTAACGACAAATATGAAGTTTTTTGGAGTTACTTACATAGGTGCTTTTATGCTTGGCTTAGTCGCTGTTGTACTTGGAATGTTAGAAGTTGCTATTCCCTTAGTCTCTCTTGGAATGTTAGGTGCACTTGCTCAACTATTTTTCACTTATGAAGATATTAGAACGCTTAGTGCTGAGGGAAAAAATGAGTATCAGTTAAGAAGAACGGCAAGACTTTATGATGAGAATTTCAAAAATGTAAAACTATTTCGTTTTGTCTCTATAATTCTTGGTGGTGTTCTTCTTCCACTACTTGCAATTGTGTTTTTGAGTTCGTCTTCATTTGGGGTTGCATCTATCGCTCTTGTTCTTTCACTATTGTTGATATTTGCTAGTGAGATAAGTGATAGATTTTTATTTTACTCAACTGTTGTTCCTCTTGGCATGGCAGGTGGATTCTTCGTAGGAAAGTCACGATAGAACGCTATATGAACAAAGTCCATATAGCTACGCTAGACGCTATGTCACTAAAGCTAGCCTAATTTAGGCAGAGGATTAAGTGTAATTAGTAACCAGCCTCTTTAAGGATTCTTTCCTCTTTGCAACCAAGACGATTGTTTCCCTCACAAGCTTTTGCAAAATACTCTTTAGCTTTTTTATAGTCACGATGCAGTGTATGTGAATCTCTATGGATTCGACCAAGGTACATACATGATTCAGTATAACCACCATCACAAGCTTTATCATAAAACTTTAGAGCTATATCTTTAAGTGCCTGATTGTCACTTTTTGAGTAAGTTACAGCTACATTATGACAGGCAAAGGCATAGTCACCCCCGCAAGCTTTTGAGTAAAGATTAAATGCTTTTTTCATATCTTGTTTTACAAGAATATCTTCTTCGTATATGATTGCTAGATGAGAACAACTTACATAATCGTTTCTTTTACAAGCCTCAGTATAAAACTCTAAATCCTCAACAGTATAAGCGTGAGAAGTAGAAAAAAACAAGATGCTAAATATATAAATAATCTTTATCAATATAAATTCCTGATTGATTAATAAATGAACTTTTAATATGTCCCCATATTTATCTTTTGTGCTAGAATTGTATCAATTAAACATAAAGAGCTAACTATGATAAATAAATTAAAAGATTTTTTAGGGTTTGATATAAAAGAAGAAAAATACAAGCTTTCCCATGATCCAATGTTTGGAATGATTAGTGATGAGAAAAAACCTGATAAATGGGTGTTTTCAACTTGTGGTTACTGTGGAGTAGGGTGCGGTCTTTACATCGGTGTAAAAGATGGCAGAGCTGTATATACAAAAGGCAATCCAAAACACTTTGTAAATCAGGGGACACTCTGTCCTAAGGGATTGAGTGAACATCAGCTTATAAACTCTCCCGAGCGTGCTACTACTCCACTCATAAAAAAAGATGGAGAGTTAGTTTACGCTTCATGGGAAGATGCATATACTAAAGTTGCAGATGAGTTTAAACGTATAGCAAAAGAGCATGGAGAAAAAGCGGTTGGCGTTATCTCAACAGGACAACTCTTAACAGAAGAGTTTTATACTCTTGGAAAGTTTGTTCAACTTGGTCTTAAAACAAATAACTTCGATGGAAATACAACTCTGTGTATGGCATCTGCTGTTGTGGGTTATAAGCAGTCTTTAGGTTCTGATGGTCCAGTCGGCTCATATGAGGATTTTGAAAAAGCAAATACTATTATATTGATTGGTGCAAATATTGCAGATAATCACCCTATACTAAAACTCCATATTGCCAAAAATAAAAAGAAGCCTAAGCTAATTGTTATAGACCCAAGAGCTTCAAAAACTTCTCAGATGGCTGATATGTTTGTACCCATCAAAGCTAGAACTGACCTGGCACTTTTTAACGGTTTAGCGTACATCATAATGGAGCAGGGCTGGGAAGACGAAGGTTATATAAAAGCAAATACTAACGGCTATAAAGAGCTTAAAAAGCATTTGCAAGATTATCCTCCGCAAGAAGTAGCAAATATTACAGGCATTGATGTTAAAACTCTTTATGAAATAGCGCGTCAGTTTACGGCTCAAGATGCAGTGCTTAGTGCTTGGACTATGGGTGTTAATCAATCTATTATGGGTACAGATACTGTTAGTGCCATTATAAACTTACATCTATTAACAGGGCAAATAGGTCGTGAGGGGGCAGGTCCTTTTTCCATAACAGGGCAGTGTAATGCTATGGGAACCAGAGAGAGTGGTTTTACATCTTCACTTCCAGGATATAGAAATTTTGGCGATGAAAAAGCACTCAAAGAGTATGCACGTATTGCTAAAGTTCCTGAGGATATTGTACCGCTAGAGAGAGGTTACAAATATGCAGAAATCATAGATGCGATAGACAGAGGCGAAATAAAAGCTCTTTGGGTAGTAGCGACTAATCCACTTGTGAGTTTCGTAAATCAAGATAAGTTGCGTAAAACCCTAGCTAAACTTGACCTGCTGGTAGTCCAAGATGCTTTTATGAGTGATACTGCCGAAATAGCAGATGTAGTTTTTGCGGCTGCTACTTGGGGAGAAAAAGAGGGAACCTATACAAACTCAGAGCGTAGATGCAACCGTGCAAATAAAGCTGTTGAACCACTAGGCAATACAAAGAGTGACTTTGATATCATAGTTGATTTTTCTTCTTATTTTTATGGAGCAAAAGAGATGCTGTTTCCTGAGTGGAAAACCCCAATAGATGCATTTAATGAGTTTAAAGAGATAACTCGTGGACAACTTTGTGATTACTCTGGAATTACTTATGAATTGCTAGAAGAACATGGCGGGATTCAATGGCCATGTAATGAAGAGAGACCACTTGGAACTAAAAGACTCTACTCTAGTGACATACCATTTAGAACCAAAGATCAAAAGGCAAATCTAATCAGTGCTGATTGGTTTCCTATGGCAGAACCGATATGTGCAGAATTTCCCTGCATTTTAAATACGGGTCGTACGGTTGAGCAGTGGCATACTCGCACAAAAACCCGTTCTATAGAGATACTTGATAATCTTGCTCCTGAGAGTTGGATAGATATAAATCCAAAAGATGCTGCTAAACTCAAAGTAAAAAGTGGAGATAGAATGGCAATATCAAGTGCCAGAGGCAGAGTTGAAGATGTTATGGTTCGTGTTACTCAAAGTGTAAGACCTGGAAATATTTTTGTACCTTTTCACTACAACACTCAACTTGTAAACGCTTTAACAAATGAGAGTTTCTGTCCAAAATCAGGTGAGCCAAATTTTAAGCAGACTGCAGTTCAACTTCATTCCGATGAGAAGCCTGATGGATTAGAGTTTGAAGAACAGGAAGTCAGTGGTCAAATTGAGCATGTAAAAACTGCTTATGAGGGTATAAAATTAAAAGAAAAAGAGCTAGAGTTAAAAGCCTAGCTCTACTCTAAAAAGTATTTTTTGATTAAATCATCTAACTCTTTTTTTAACTCTTCTTTTTGTTTGAGTCTAGTATACCTGTATAGTTCACCTGAGATTTTAATAAAGAGAGTTAGCAACTCTCCATCAAAGTGTTTATTGTTTCCCTCTTTTAAGATGTTAATACTTTTTTCATAATCATAAGGCTCTTTATAGGGTCTTTTTGAAGTCAAGGCATCAAATACATCAACTATAGTAAATATTCTAGCTATTATTGGTATATTTTCGCCCTGCACATTATTAGGATAACCACTACCATCATACTTTTCATGGTGGTATAAAATTACATCTTTGGCATCTTCTAGCCAGCTATCTTTGCTAATAAGTTCAACACCTTTATTTACATGGCTTCGCATGATTTTAAACTCTTCTTTATTTAAACTTCCATTTTTAAGAAGGATATTATCAGATATCCCGATTTTTCCTACATCATGCAAAAAAGCACCTTTAATTAGCATCTTTATACTTTCAGGCTCCAAGTCAATACTCTGTGCAAATTTAATCGAATAGAGTGTTACTCTATAATTATGCTCATTTGTGTCGCTGTCTCTAAGTGCAATAGCATTACCAAGAGTATTTATAGTCATAATATTACTAGATAAAAGCTCAAGCTTATGAGCATTTAATTTTTTATATGCAAAATATATTAGAGGAAATATTAAAAGTGAAAAGATAGCTATTGTTAAAATTACAATTGTTATTGTTGTAAAAATTCCTCTCTTAAATCTGTTTATTACGATAGGTTCAACATATGATATACCTTCAATATAACCCAGTAATTTATCAGCTTTATAAATGGGATAAAAAATCTGTAAAAAATGCTGTTTGTCTGAAATTTTTACAAAACTATATTTCATCTTCTTAGATATTGGAAATTTGTGTGTAAAAAGATTATAGTGTTTGGAAATAAGATTTAGTTTATCTTCAAATTTTTTTGATGAGGTAGTGACGGTAAAAAACTTCTCTTTTTTGTTATCATATATTTCGATTACTACAAGACCAATCTGTTTCATAATTGATTTTACATCTTCTTCAAGCATAGCTATGTCTGAGAGTTTTAAATTTTGATTATACTTAACTAATTTCTTATCAACATTGAGTTGAATCTCATCTGCTAATGAGGTATAAAAAATATATTGTTGAAAATAGTATGTAAATAAAGAGCTAAATAAACTAATAAAGATAAGAGCAAATATAGCTCTCTTATAAAATGAATTTACAATATTATCATTTTTTGTTTTCATGATTTATTGTAGTTCAATTTGGCTTAAAAGATATAATTCTTAAATAAGAACAAACTTAGCTTTTCTCGTGAAGACTAAACAATATTAGTAGTTGTAAGCAACTTTATAAGTTGGATCGTCTTCTTCGTATGCACAGTGTGGACCAGCCTTTTTTAGTATAGCTTTACAATCCTCTGACAAATGACGAAGAAGAAGGTTTTTCCCTGCATCTTCATACTTTTTTGTTATAGCATCTATTGCTTCAACACCTGAAGAATCCATAACTCTAGCATCCTTAAAGTCAATTACAACTTTAGGAGGATCATTTGGTATGTCAAAGTTATCTGCAAATGTTGTAGCACTTCCAAAGAAAAGTGGACCGTCAAGTTCATAAACTCTGGTACCATCAGCTTCTGTATGAACTTTTGCAAAGATTCTTGCATGTTTCCAAGCAAATGCAAGTGCAGAGATAATTACACCTGCAATAACCGCTATTGCTAAATCTTCTGCAACAGTTATAACAGTTACTGCAACCATTACAAATGCGTCAGTCTTTGGCATACGGCTTAAACGAGAGAAACTTGACCACTCAAAAGTACCGATACTTACCATAAACATGATTCCAACTAAAACAGCTACAGGAATAGCATTTAAAACACCGCTCATAGATACAACTAAGATGATAAGCCCAACTGCTGCAACAAATGATGAAAGTCTTCCTATACCACCAGAAGTATAATTAATGATACTTTGACCAATCATTGCACAACCAGCCATACCACCAAAGAAACCACATGTAACGTTTCCTGCTCCTTGAGCGATACACTCTTTGTTCGCTGAACCACGAGTATTACTAAGCTCATCTAAAACAGATAGGGTAAGAAGTGACTCGATAATACCAACAAGAGCAACGATAACTGCATATGGAAGAACCATAATGATAGCATCTAGGCTAAGTAAATTCTCCGGAATAATAAATGAAGGAAGCTGTCCTGCAAACTGACTCATATCTGCTAAACCACTTAATAAAAGAGTCTCAGCACCAGTAAAGTACACACCTAAAGTTATACCGACAATAGCTACTAAACCAGCAGGGACAGCTTTAGTATACTTTGGAAGAAGATACATAATAGCCATAGTAACAGCTACTAAAATATACATCATATAACCTTGGTCTTTAAAGAACCTAAACTGAGCAGTTGCAATTACAATCGCTAGACCGTTAACAAAGCCATGAATGGCAGGAGTTGGAACTAAGCGGATAAACTTACCAAGTTTTAAAAGGCCTATCCCCATCTGGATAAGTCCGGCAATTACTGTAGCAAGTAATATATAGTGTAATACTCCCATAGCAATAGCTTCACCAGCTAAACCTTGCGATGAAAGAAGTGCATTTGCTTCAAGACTCAAACCTACTAGGACAATTGCAACAGCACCTGTAGCCCCTGAAATCATTCCTGGTTTACCACCGATAAGAGCAGTAATTAAACCTAAGATAAATGCAGTGTAAAGACCAACTACCGGACTCACCCCTGCAATAAAAGAAAATGCTATGGCTTCAGGAACTAGTGCAACGGCTACAACCAAACCAGATAGAATATCATTTTTGATGTTTGTTGATGTGTATTTTTTTAAATCAAACAATTTTTAGGTGCCTTTTAGAGAGAAGTTTTTAATTTTGCGAATTATAGCTAAAGCCTAATGAAATTTTGCTTGTAGATATAAGAAGGTATGTTATACTCTGAGGTTAAATTAAATTAGGAGAAAAAAGATGAAAAATCTGTTTTTAATAGTTGCTACGATGTTTGTATTTAGCGGTTGTTCATATAAAAATGAATCTTTGATGCTATCAAATTATGATGCACAATACACGGGAGAACTCTCAAAAGATAAAAAGAGCGTTTTTATAGAGTCTATAAAAGATATACGTGTTGATAAAAGAAGCATAGGTTATGTTTTAAAAAATAACAAAAAAGCTCACGAATTGTACTCTACAGAGGATTTTGCTAAAAAGTACAAAGATGCTCTTGAAGTTGCACTTAGAATTGCTGGATTTGAAAACTCAACTGAGCAAAGTGATGCGAAGCTAGTTATGAATGTAAACATCAAAAGTATAGAGTTTATCCATAATGATAAGAATTTTGATAAAAACTTAAAAGGGACAATAGAGCTTGAAGTTACTATAAAAAATGCTTCATCAACCATAACTCAAAATTTCAGTCAAGTTGCATCTAAATGGATAAAACCATCTTATAGATCTAAAGATATTGAACCATTTTTAAATGAAGTTTTTTCAGATAGTATCAATAATATTGTCTCAAGACTAACTAAGTACTAAACAATAAGCTATGTTTGTGTTAGATGTGATACAATTAATATAAAAATAATGGAGTGCAAAAAGATATGGAAAATTTTAGTAATATAGTAGTAGGATTGGATATTTCAAACAATGCAAAAGAAGTTTTAAATAGAACTTTTTTAGTAGCTAAGAGAAATAACTCAAAAGTTACTATAGCTCACGCCATAGATACTGGTTTTCTTGGTAACTTTATAAATGATGAAAAGATTGAAAAATTAAAAATTAGTGCCATAAAGGGCATAGAAAAAGAGCTAGAGGGTGTTAATAATCAAGGCTTAAGCTACTCTATAGAAGTTCAAAAAGCTAAGCCATCAATTCTTGTTATGGATGTGGCAAAAGACAAAGATGCTTGTATGATTGTAATAGGTGCAAATGAGAAAAAAGACTTTGCAACTACAATACTTGGCTCTACTGCACACAACATCGCACAAAAAAGTCATCTTCCACTTCTTATAGTAAAAAATAACTCTAGTGAATCGTACAAAAATATAGTAGCATTTACAGACCTCTCAGAAGTATCACAAAAGAGTCTTCTTTTTTCTAAAGCTTTTTTCAATCATGAAATTATCAAGTGTGTATATGCTTATAAAAAGATGAGTGAGATAGCTTTTAGATACCAAGATAATTATGAAAATAGAGATGAGATTGAACAAGAGATACAAGCATTTGAACAAGAGAAGTTTGATAAGTTTGTAAAAGAGCATAGTATAAGCAATGCAGAACTTATAGAAGATAGAGTAGGCGTTACAAGTGCTCTTACAAACTTTGTAAATCAAAACAAAAATGACTTAGTAGTTTTAGGCTCACATGGAGTAAATAATACAGGTTCATTTATTTATGGTTCAACTTCATCAAGTTTGATGCAAAGCTTAAAATGTGATGTTTTAGTATATATACCTAAAAAGTAACTCTGTATTTCTCGAAAATTTATTTTCGTAGCTTTTAGGTATGCTAACCAATGGCATACTCCATGATAAGGGGGTTGCAAGGGACATGTGTCCCTGCCACTGAAACGGACGAGTTCGTTTCAGTGCGTAAAATATTATGTATTAAGAGAGTCTAGTTGCTCTTGTACTTTTACCTGTTTGGTCTGTGCATCTGCTAATGCTTCACGGTTTTTAGCAAGTACATCTTCGGGTGCATTTGCAACAAATCTTTCATTATTTAGCATTGAGCTAAGTTTATCTATCTCTTTTTGTAACTTTTCGTCTTGTTTTGTAAGTTTTGAGATGATTGAGCTAAGGTCAATAGAGTCAGTAGGTATGAAAGTCTCACAAGTATCCGCAATATCACTTACTGCATTTTTTATCTTTGTCTGTGTAAATTCAACTTCTGTTACTTTTGCAAGTCTTGTAATAAAAGGAAGCATCATCTCCTTGTCAGCATCTGAGATGCCATCAATTTTTACAAATGCTTTTTCAATCTTTTGATTAGCTAAATCAACAAGAACTTTTGCTCTTCTTATAGAAACAATAGCATCCATAATAATCTCAAATGTTTTTTCTTCTTTACGCTTTTTAGTCTTGGTAGGATAGTTCATAATCATAATAGAGTCACTATCTTCTAAAGATGTTCCCGATAGTTCATGATGAAGATACTCAGTGATAAACGGCATAAAAGGATGAAGAAGTTTCATAGCCTCTTTAAAAATTGCGCCAAGTTCTACAATAGAGGCTTTGTCTGCTTTACTTAGCTCAATCCCCCAGTCACAAAACTCATTCCATAAAAATCTATACATTACAGTTGCAGCATCGTTGAACTTATACTCTTCTAGGTTGGCACGAACTTCTTTAGTCGCAAAGTTTAAGCGAGATGCCATATACTTTCCAAGGTCAGTTTGCAGGCAGAAGCCTTTCATATCCGGGAAAGTCTCTACATTCATCTGCAGATATTTAGATGCATTGTAAAGTTTGTTTGTAAAGTTACGGTTTTGTTCAAGCTTTTCTGTACTCATGCGGATATCACGACCTTGAGCAGCGGATATAGCGAGAGTAAAGCGTAGGATGTCGGCACTGTACTTGTTAACCATGTCAAGAGGGTCAATAACATTACCCTTAGACTTACTCATCTTCTCACCTTTTTCATCTCTTACAAGTGCATGAAGGTAGATGTGGTTAAATGGAAGTTGTCCGTTAAAGTTTTCACCCATCATCATCATTCTAGCTACCCAGAAGAAAAGGATGTCAAAACCAGTGATTAGAAGAGTATTTGGATAAAAGTCTTTCATATCGTCTGATTGAAATAGTTTGTCCATCTCAACATCACCATTTCCCCAACCTAGAGTTGAGAATGGCCATAGTGCAGAACTAAACCAAGTGTCAAGAACATCAGGGTCTTGAGTTAGGTTTTTAGATGCACATTTAGGGCAAGCTTTTGGATGTTCTTCTTGAGATGCAAACTCATGGTCACAATCATCGCAGTAAAAAACAGGAATCTGATGTCCCCACCAAAGTTGACGAGAGATACACCAGTCACGAAGTTCGCCCATCCAAGAGTTATAAGAGTTTATCCAGTGAGGAGGAAAAAATTTAGCTTCACCGGCATTTGTTTTCTCGATTGACTTGTCTGCTACTTCTTTACGAACAAACCATTGTTTTGAGATATATGGCTCAACAATATTTTTACATCTGTAACAGTGTCCTACTTGGTGTTTATGGTCTTCTATCTTAACTATATAACCTTCTTCATCAAGTCTTTTTACGATTACTTCACGAGCTTCGATACGCTCTAAGCCTTTAAACTCCTCTGCATAGTCGTTTAAAATACCTTTTTCATCAAAAACAGTAATGAACTCTAGGTCATGTCTCTTCCCAACTTCGTAGTCATTTTGGTCGTGTGCAGGAGTTACTTTAACAACACCTGTTCCAAACTCCATATCAACATGCTTATCAGCGATAATAGCTACCTCTCTGTCTATTAGAGGAAGTTTGATTTTTTTACCAATTAGGTCTTTATATCTTGCATCATCAGGATGTACCATTACAGCACTGTCTCCGAAGTATGTTTCAGGTCTAGTTGTTGCAACTTCTACATGCCCGCTTCCATCTGCAAAAGGATATTTAATATGGTAGAACTTACCATTATGATCTTCGTGCTCAACTTCGATATCACTAAGAGCACCATCGTGCGTACACCAGTTGACCATATAGTTTCCACGAATAATAAGACCATCGTTATATAGATGAACAAAAGCTTCTTTTACAGACTTTTGAAGTCCCTTATCCATAGTAAAACGTTCACGTTCCCATGCAGGGGTTACACCCATTCTGCGAAGTTGATCTGTCATAATTCCAGCGGACTCTGCTTTCCAAGCCCATGCTCTTTCTAAAAACTTTTCACGTCCTATTTCTTCTTTAGTTGTTCCTTCTGCTAGAAGCTGTTTCTCTACAACATTTTGAGTAGCGATTCCTGCATGGTCAGTCCCTGGTTGCCAAAGAGTCTTGTAACCATCCATTCTTTTGTAGCGAGTTATGATATCTTGAAGTGTAAAGGTAAGTGCATGACCAATATGCAGACGACCTGTAACATTTGGTGGAGGCATCATAATAGAGAAGTTTTTTCCTTCTTCTTGAATAGCTTTGTTGCCATCTACTTCGAAGTACTTTCTATCTTCACAAATTTTATAAAATTTATTTTCTATTTCGCTTGGTTCGTAGCTGTTTGTTGACATATATATCGCCTTGTAAGAGTGCTTAAAATTTCGCGATTATATCTTAAAAGAAGTGAGAGATTGCTTATAAAACATATGCATTGAATATGACGTAAAAAAAATAATTATGATAAATCGTTGTTTTTCTTTTTTTCGTCTATTTCAAATAGATAAGTATTTATAAAGTTATAATAATTATATACTTTTGACTGTAAGGTCTCATAATAGTAAAAGTTATCAACATTTCCCAATTTACTATATTCTACATTTTTAACAAATGCGTAAGCGTCTTCTTCCTCAGTAAATATTAAAAATACAGAATTAAAATAAGAATCACCAATTTTGATGCTAATTATTACGTCAGTTAATCTTACATTACTTTTTAATTTATCAGAAATATCTTCTTCTGAATAAAACATAACCAAAGTAACAGGAGCATTGTATCGCCGTATATTGTAAGTTAAATATTCTATTGATGGTTCAAGTTTTTCAACTATGGTTTTAGCCACATCTATCTGTGAGAGACCTGTTTTTAAAAATAGTCTCTTATTTCCATTTTTATACACCTAAATTCCCTTTTTAAAAAAGCTTAGATTCCTGTCACTCTTTTTTTTATCTCAATTTTATCTTCATACATGTTTTTATCAGCATTCTCTATAACTTCTGACAAGGTTTGACCAGCTTTGTACTCACTAACTCCAAATGAAAAACTAACACGGAAAGAGTCTTTTTTGACTTTTAACTTCTTAGAAATTACATCTTCTCTAATAGTATTCAAACTTGTTATAGCTTTTGCTGAAGAAATACTTTTTGAGAACATAATTATAAATTCATCACCACCATATCTTACTACACTGCATTTTGTTTTTCGTAGTTGATTTGCTATATAAATAAGTACTTTATCGCCAATAACATGACCAAAAGTATCATTTACAAGTTTAAAGTAGTTCAAATCGATGATAGCAAGAGTTCCTTCTTCTTTAAGGGTTTGAGAGTCATCTTCCAAAAAGAGGTCATTTAGCCATTTTCTGTTTTGCACATTAGTAAGTTCATCTTTATAAACAGACTCTTTTAGTTTTTCTACTTCACGACGAAGTTCTTCAGTCTCTTTTAGTACTACATTGAGTAGTTTTTCGTCTTTTTCTTTTATTGCAGTTATTGCTCTAGAGGTGTTTTCGCTAAGTTGTATTGCATTTTTTGAAGCTTGAGTTTGTAAATCTGTTAAGTTTGAGCACTCCATAACCATAAGCTCTTTAGCTAATTCTTTTTCATCTTCTATATCTAAGTTGTGATTATTGGCAAATTTTGTAAAAATTGATGCATATATACTAGGCGTAACAATAGAGAGTTGGTTTATTGAGTTTTTTGTTTCGTTTGATATTATTTTGAGAGCATCTTTAGTGGCAGTCATGACTTATTACCTTAGTTCTAATACTTTGATTTATTATTATAACATATAAAAATAATTATCTTTTTATATTTAGCTAATATAATTTCAAGAGATAAAACCTAGCAAAGCTTTTGTGAGTATAATCACACTCTTAAAATTTTGTGCAGGGGTTTATATTTGCCATTATCTCGTCTAAATCAAGAACAATATGTAGCAGCAACTTCAAATGACGCACAAAATCTAATCATTGCATCTGCTGGAACCGGAAAAACTTCTACCATAGTTGGTCGTATTGCCCATCTCTTAGGAAATGGTGTAAAACCGCAAGAAATCTTACTCCTTACTTTTACAAACAAAGCGGCCGCGGAGATGGTTGAGCGTGTAGCTGAGTTTTTTGGTAAAGATGTGGCAGCTAAAATAGATGCCGGAACTTTCCATGCAGTAAGTTATAGATGGCTAAAAAAACTTGATAAAAAAGTAGTTTTAAAACAGCAAAGAGAACTCAAAACTCTCTTTAGAAGTGTTTTTGAAAAACGCTCATTTGAGCATATTGGGGCTGAAATAACTCCATATGGTGGAAACTATCTTTATGATCTGTACTCTTTTTATCAAAATACGGAACTTGAACTTCACTTTGAAGATTGGATAATTGAGACTTATCCTGAACATGAGCTATTTGCTTTGATATATGCAGATATTGTAGAAGAGTTTGAAAACCTGAAAAAAGAGTATGGTTTTGTAAACTTTAATGATTTACTTCTTAACTTTAGAGATATTTGTAAAACAAAAGAGTTAGGCTACAAAGAAGTACTTGTGGATGAGTATCAAGATACAAATGCTCTTCAAGGCACACTCATAGAAGCGATGAACCCACCATCTCTGTTCTGTGTTGGAGATTATGACCAAAGCATCTACGCTTTTAATGGAGCTGACATATCAATAATAGGCTCTTTTTCTACAAAGTATGCAGACGCTACAGTTCACACACTTACCAAAAACTACCGTTCAACCGTACCTATTTTGTCATTAGCTACAAAGGTTATAGAACATAATGAACGCATCTACCCAAAACAGTTAGAAGTTACAAGAGTTCAAGAAGCCAAAGCACCAACACTCTTAGCCTATGATGAGCTCTTTGATCAGTATCATGCAATTGCTGCAAAGATTAGAGATACGCAAACTCCACATGAAGAGATAGCGGTTATCTTTAGAAATAACTCATCTGCTGATGGCATCGAAGTAGGGCTTCGTGAACTTGACATTCCTTGTAAAAGAAAGGGCGGAACCAGCTTTTTTGACTCTAGAGAAGTTAAGGCAGTTTTAGATTTTTACACACTGCTTGTAAACGAGTCTGACATGATGGCTTTTATCCACCTTTTTGAGTTTGCACGCGGCATAGGAAGTGCGATGGCAAAAGAGATATATATAGCTCTTAAAACTCTAGGTCATGGAAGTATCTTTTATGGTCTTTACGCGCCTGATGAGTCCATAAAAAATCCGTTTGAGAAGAGAAAGCTAAATCATCAGTTAGGCTTGTTTGATGACTTTTTGGAACTTGGTGCTGTTGGAAAATTTGCAAAGCTTGGTTTTGAGGCCAAGTTTATGAAAAACCCAATATTAAAGCATCCAAAACTTACAAAAGACAGTGCAACTTTTTTACATGATTTTTATCTGCTATTTCGTGATTTAAAGGGTGTAAAGCAGCCAAGAACGGTTGTTAAAAAGATAGCAGCATCTGCAGTTTTTAAATATATAGCTGAACTTTTATCAAACAAAAGAGCACAGTTAAAAGACGGCTCTATAGACGAGAAGCAAAAGACAGAGTCTCTCATTAGAATAACAAGAAAGATGGTGCTCTTAGAAGAGTTGTCAAAGCCTTACTCTGAACATGAGAGATTTTTAAATGCTATGATTTTAGGCTCATCAGACCTAACTCAGGGAGAGGGTGTAAACCTGTTAAGTGTCCATGCATCTAAAGGTTTGGAGTATAAAGAGGTTTATATAATAGATTTGATGGATGGAAGATTTCCAAATAGAAAGCTGATGCAAAGAGGTGGCTCACTCGATGAAGAGAGACGACTCTTTTATGTATCAGTAACTCGTGCAAAAGATATTTTGTATCTTAGTTTTGCAAAATATGACAAGATAAAAAAGATAAACTTTATGCCATCACAGTTCCTGTATGAAGCTGGACTTGTTCCTAAAGATGAAGCCTATAGAGCTTTGATTCAAAAAGAGTTGGATAAAGAAGAAGAATAAGTCTTTACTTTTCAATCTCTTTTTTAATGATAAAAGATGATATGATAGACAAAATAACGTAGGTACAAAAGAAGTAAATAGCTACTTGAACTTTGGCGTCTGTAAATTCATCTGCACTTATCGAGAGGTTTGTTAATAATAACGACACTATAAAAACATCAGCCATTGACCACTTTCCAATAAAATCTATATATTTAATATTCACCTTCGTTAAAGCGCTAAAAAATAAAGATATTGTTTTGATGAGTGGTATTGCGATACTAAATAGTGCAATTATTACAGACAAAAGATAATTTTGTAGACTCCATAATTTTTCAACAGTAGTCCAAATGCCTTTTGATTCATACTTAAATATAGTGAAGCCAAAAACTGGTAAATCTTTAAAAATCTCAATTGTCATAATAGGTGCTAAAATTCCAACCAACCAGGAAATAAGAGCGACACTTAAAATTGAGATAAGAAAAATTTCTTTTGAAGAAAAAAAGTATGTAAGTAGCAAGATGCCCAAAGCTACAAAATAAAGTATTGTATAGAGCTGTGTTTTTTCTTTGTTTGTTTTTGATGACTCTTGCGTTTTTATCTCTTTAGTGTCACCGTTTATATACTCAGAAATATAGTCTTGTATTGAAGTGTTTGTAGTTTGAATGTAGTAATCAATTTTATTTTCTATCTTGTTGGTTTGCGCTGTTAATAACAACTCTTTATCATATTTCATGGAGAAGATATATGTCTGAGAAGCCATATATCCTATAATAATCACAAGAATTGCAGATATTAAAATAGAAGATATATTTTTAGTTGTCATTATTCTCAAGACGAAGTTTTCTAACTTCTAAAAAGTATGTATGTCCCAGATAAATCACATAATATATAGCCCCAAAGAAGATAGCAAATGGTACTAATGAAATAAGATAAAGAGCTAAAGTTTTTAGTCTAATACTGTTTGCAGAGAAATAGTGTATCTTTTTGTTTTCCTCTTTTGTACAGATATTTGAAGAGATATCAAACGTTATCATCTTATGAAAAAAGTAGTATAGAGGAAGATTGAAGGCGATGATGTTTATTAGCGGTATAAAGTAAAATGGGATTAGCAGTATAAAGAGAATAATCATGATAAAGAGCCACTTAATTACAAGTAAAAGTCCTGAGATAATATTTGAATATCCAATCATTTCAACATCTTTATAGTGCCTGCGTTGAAGTTCTTTTAAAACAAATGGTGTAAGAAATCCTATGACTAAAATTGCTATAAATATGGAAGCATATAGAACCATAAAACTGCCAATAGCGTAGATGAGAAATGTAGCTATCCAAGAAGTAACAGCATAACTCATTAGAAACTGTATGATAGCAGTACCTTCAAGCATTGTGCTTACACTCTCAGTATGTGGAATACCGTTTTGAATAGTAGTCTCTGTGCTTTGGACTTGCATCTGACCAAGACTTTCAACTCCTATGCCTGCTACAACAAAAAATAGAATGTACATAATTATTATAGTAAGTATAAATGGCGCTAGAGAATACTTAAGCATCTGCTTTGTAAAGAAGTCTTTAACACTAAGTAGGATTAGATTTTTTTCACTCATAAGCTTTCCTCTATAAGTTTTTCTCTATAAGTTTTAGCGTTTGGTCTATCTCTTCTTCACTCATAGCACCTGACTTGTAAAAAAGCAGTTCACCATTTTTTGAAAATAGCAAAATATTTGAAGCATCGTTTTGAACATTCCACTCATTAACTAAAACACTATTTTTATCTTTTACATAGATAGTATTAGGAAACTCTTTTTGTTTTGTTTTTAAGATGCTTTCAATGACAAAATTTGGTTTCCAAGTAGCCGCAAGATTAACGATTGCGATACTTCCAAATTTAGTAGAATCAAACTTTTTCTCTTTTAGAGCTTTTGAAAAATGAGCATTTGTATCTTTTTCATCAGGATCTATATAAAACATAACTATAACTTTGTCTTTTATGCTAGATGAGTTCCACGCAGCTCCATCTGCAACCATACCGCCATTATCATTATCTATAGTGACATTTTTAGGGACTTCACCAAGTGTAATAGCTGACAAGTTTAGTGCCAGTATCATTGGTAATATAAAATATTTTAGTTTCATTGCTTACTCCAAAGTTTTTACATATTCTATTGCAATCTTACACTCTAATAGTGAACGAAATATAGATGACTCAAAAAACATTGTTATAATAAATCGTTATGTATGGGATGTTTAGACTTGTATTAAAAAAAATTTCTTATTAGATTATTACTTTGTTATATCTTTTGCACACAGATATGCACTAGCCCATGCAAAAGCAAAATTATAGCCACCACGTTTTCCTAAAACATCTAAAACTTCACCGCAAAAGTAAAGATTACTTTGCTTTAGGGACTCCATTGTTTTTGAGTTTATTTCAGTCGTATCTACTCCGCCACCACTAACTTCTGCATGACGAAAACCGTGAGTATCAGTAACTTCAAAACGCCAGTTGAGCATCTGATTTGCTATTTTTTTAGCTAGTTTTGTGTGAATCTCTTTTGCACTTGTCTCTTGTGGTATTTCTAGGCTTTTAAGCACTCCTTGAGCTATCTTTAGTGGAACCAGACCCACCAAGATATCTAAAACTGAGAAGTCAGGCATATTTTTGGCTACGATACTTAGATGTGAGGAGAGTTTTTGAGCGTTGAAAGATGGAAGCAAGTTTATAGCTATATCAACTTTGGCATACTCCATCAAAGCAATACTTGCTCTTTGAGAGATGTCAAGAATTGCAAAACCTGAAACTCCATAGTTTGTAAAAAGAACATCACCGTTAGTTGAGATATCTTTTTTGTTGTTGATAAGAAGTGTTACATTTGCAATAGTCTTTACTCCACTCATCTTATGCGCAATATTGGAATTTAGATGAAACTGTACAAGTGAGGGGTAGGTTGGAATGATGTTGTGTCCAAACCCTTTTGCTGCCTCATAACCATCACGGTTTCCACCTAGATGCTCAGCTGCCTCTGAGCCAGATGCAATAACAACCGAGTCATACTTCTCTATGAGTTCTTTAATATCTGTAATCTTTGTATCTGTATGGATTCTAACACCAAGATTTTGTGCGTGAGATAGAAGAAGTGAGGCTACACTTTTTGACTCATTACTAAGTGGATAAGCTCTACCGTCATCTTTAACATCTAAAAGTAAACCTATACTAGCTGCAAACTGACTAAACTCTTTAAAACCAAAGCTCTCTAGAGCATCTGTAACAAAAGATGGATTATCACTAAAGAAGTCATGTGGAGTTAAACTTCTGTTTGTAATGTTACAACGACCATTTCCAGAGACTAAAATCTTTTTAGCACACTTTGAGTTTTGTTCAAAAACATCCACCTCAAAAGCTTCTCTTGCACAAAATATGCAACACAGAAGTCCAGATGCTCCACCGCCAATAATTGCTACTTTTTTCCTACTCATTATCATCTTTGTAAGCTTCTAAAAACTCAGACATTAGAAAATCTACAGACTCTAGAGTGTCTTTAATAGGTTCATCAGAATCTATAAAGTCATTTGCTAAGTAAGTAAAAGCAAAGGTGTGTATTTTTCCTGGACGCGGAGTTAAAACTTCTTCTGCTAGACCTAGCTGAATATATATTACTTCAGTATCCTCGACATTTATTGACTCTATCTTTAGAATAAAAGTTGTAGCATCTGTTTTACCAAATACAAAACCTGCTTCCTCAAGCCTTTTTATTACACTATCTTTTAAACTTTGCTTTTGCTCTTTATCCATATAAGTTGCTTTGTTAGGCATATATAAACTAAGTGATTTTACATTATCGAGGGTATAAAAAGATTGTGAAAATAGTGAACTACACACTAATAAAAAAAAGATTATTTTCTTCATTACTTTCTCACTTTTTTGTAAGCTTTTAAAGCTAAATCCATATCTATTGCAAATGTCACTTTCTTCGAATAACCTAGTGATTCAAAAACATGTTTTTGTGTTTTAGGGTCTATAAAGAAAACTGTTGGAATTAGTTTAGAATAGAACTCTGGCGGATATTTACCTTTGTCTTTACTCTTGTCAATAATAATGGGAATAAAATCTTTTTTAACTTGATTTTGAATCAAAGTAGAGTTTAGAGTTTTTCTTTCAAACTTTTTACACCAAGGACAGTAGTCACCGACAACAACGAGCATAAGCAGTTTGTTTTGTGATTTTGCATCTTTAAGGGCGGCATTGTAATCTCTTGAGTAATTAACTTCAGACGCAAATTCATCAATTTGAGCAGATAGTGCAAAAGAGAATGTTAGTAATAGGAGTAGAAGAGTCTTCATTTAAAGCCTTTATAATAGTAAGAAAAATATTATCATAATAACTGTTTAAAGAGTAACAATCTTTGCACCAAATCCACCAAAATGTTGTGGTGCATCTTCAAACTTTTTAACTTTTGGATGTGCTTTTAGAAAGTTTTTAACAGCATAAGAGAGTTTACCTGTTCCAATACCGTGATAAACTATGACTTCATCCCAGCCATTTAGCAGTGCATCTGAGAGAAACTTGTCTAGTGTTTCTTCTGCCTCCTCTGCTCTCATTCCATGTAGGTCACATTTGAGACCTGATTTTTTATCTACATTTACTTTGACATTTGTTTGAGGTTTTACATATATGTTTTTGGTAGGTTTAAGATCTTTTGTTTTTACTCTAAGTCTCATCCCTCCAACTTCTATAAGTGCCTCTTTTTTGTCTTTTATAGATACTATGCTACCTTTGTTGTTTCTGTATTTGATAAAGTCACCTATTTTAAATACATAATTGTTTGGTATTGTCTCTTTTATCTCTTTAGGCAGTTTTTCATTTGCTTTACTCATGGCTCTATGAATAGCTTTTGTGTCTCCAGCTCTTGCCGCTGTTTTTGCTTCATCTATAGCAAGAGCATAACTCTTTTTAAGTTCACTCTTTTTATCATCAATCTCTTTAATCAGAATCTCTTTTTGCTCTCTTAAATCTAACTCTTTAAGTCTTAACTCTTCTAGTCTATCATCAATTTTTTTATGTTTTTGTTTTAACTCACGCTCTAGTTGTGAGCCTCTCTCTATAAGAAGACTAAGTTTTTCACTGTTGTCACCGTAAACACTCTTTGCTTCATTAACTATTGCATTGGAGATACCATATCTGCTTGCAGTCTCAAAAGCGTAACTTTTACCTATGATTCCTTGCATAAACTCATAGGTAGGAACTCTTTGTTCTTCATCATAGATTGCCGCCATTAGCTCTACATCGTCACGATCAGCCATCAATGCAGCTAGACGTTTGTGGTGAGTTGTTACAACAACTTTTTGACCTCTTTTAATTAAATCATCAAGTATTACTTTAAAAAGTGCTGCCGCTTCATCACTATCTGTTCCAAGTTCTATCTCATCTATACCTACTAGAGCAGATTTGTACTCAAATATTTTAGAAAACTCTTGCATACGCCCAGCAAAAGTAGAGATATCATTTTTTACATTTTGAGGGTCATCTATGATGGAGAGAACAGCTTTAAAGCTTCCTATATGAGATTTGTTTTCATTAAGAGACATTGGAATAATATATTTCGCCATAAAAGCAGCCGATAAAATCGACTTTAAAAGCATAGTCTTACCACCGGCATTTACACCAGTTATCATAAGTATATTTTTACTGAAGTCAACATCCACTGGTTTTGGTTTATGAAGGGCAGGGTGTGTAAAGCTATTTAAAATAATTTTAGAATCATTTTTAGATTTTACAAGTTGTAGGTTCTTACTTCTGGCAAACAAAACTCTGGCTTGATAGTTGTCAAACTTTGTAAACTCTTTGTCTATATAGGCTATAAAAGGCTGAATTTCTGAGAGTGTCGCTGAGAATTCTTTTGCATAAGTATAAAAGATAGCTTCTCTCTCTTGCTCAATGTAGCGTATCTGCTCTTTTGATTTTAAGATGCTATCTGGTGAGACATAAAAGAAACCACCGCTACTTCTTCCAATAACAGCACCCTTTAGTACATGGTTAAATCCACCGCGAACTAAAAGACACTCTTCATCGTTTATATAATGAATCTGTGTATCTACCAAGTAACCTGCAAGTTTAGAGCTAGACATCATTCTCTTCATTGAGCTACTCATGTTGTTTTTGTGCTCTTTTATTCTTGCACTCAGACCAAATAGTGTCTCATCAAGATTCTCTTCAAACTTACCTTCGCTAGTAAAGTATTTTTCTATTGTCTGAAACTTCTCATGAACTTCAAACTTACTCATCCACTCGCCGATAATACCCTCAAGTTCACGATTTTTAAAGTAGCGAAAATATCTAACGACTTTTACTATTTCAAACATCTGCCCAAAGTTTAGTACACCTCTTTTTTTGAGATGTCCTTTTATATCGTAAAAATCCGCAACTTTTGGCGGAGCTTTGAACTCTACATTGTCTAGTGCTTTTATATAGCGATAGTGCAGTTCTTGGTCACCTTCTATATATAGTGAACTTTGACGTGAAAAAAAGCTTTTAAATTGCTCTATATGTTCAGTTAAATCGAGCTGGTTTATTAGTAAGTCTAGTTTAGAAGTTTTGTTTATTGACATAATGTTTTTGTTATACCTAATTAATTACTTTGTTATTGCAATCTTAGCTGAATTTATATTATGTTGGGGTTTTAAAAAGAAGTTATTTGAAGAGTATTGAGCAGAAAAAATCTGCTCAATAGAGAAAGATTACAGACCTGTAACGTTTTCTGCTTGAGGGCCTTTTTCGCCTTCACCAATTTCGAAAGTAACTTTTTGACCTTCGTTTAGTGAAACACGATCGTAACCATTGCTATTAACTTGACGGAAATGTACGAATACATCTTTACCACCATTTTCTTGCTCTATAAATCCGAAACCTTTTTCGCTGTTGAACCATTTAACTGTGCCGTTTACTAATGCTGCCATTGTAAATCCTTTGTGTTTTAATACACCCTGTTAACAAGGTGGTTGAAAATCTAATATAAAGTCTATTTTTAGGTGAATTTAACTGTTAACAAGGAGTTATCAATACAAAGTCGACTAAAGATGTAACTAGAATCATCTTTCATTGTTGACAGTATAGCTGAATAATACAAAAAGTGTTGTTAAATATTGAAATTCGCTTATTCACAAGAAGAAGCACTAATCATTTGACCATAATTAGGAGTATTTTCTTTACCTATAAACGTATACGTTCCTATGCTAATAGTGTAGTTAGAGCTGTTAACATCAATACCATTACACTTTAAAGTTTTGTTCTGATTAAACTTCATAACAACGTTTAGCATCTTGTTTGTTTGAGCATTATTATATGCATTAAATGCAATTGCACTTAAAACTACAACTAAGATTACAGCAGTAATCATACTCTTTTGAGATTTTGTGAGTTCTGTAAAATAGTGTAAAGCTAAAAAGAAAAACCCTACAATTACTAGTCCTGCAATATAAGCCATTAAGCTGTTCCTCTTATTTGGTAAGTTATATCTCCGGCACCAAAACCTATGATAAGACCTTTGTCTAAAGTTTTTAGTGTTTCTTTATCTTTGATAACAGTTATGTTGTTGTTAGCTCTTTGAATATTATCTGCCATTGTAAGGTTGTAGTTTTTAAAGCTTTCTTTAAAATCAATGTCACGAGGAGCTTCACCGGCTGACCAGACAGGAAGTATAATAAGCTCCTCAGCACCTTCAAAACATTTAATAAACTCTTCAAGATTATCAATTGTACGAGAGTATTTGTGTGGTTGCCAGATTGCAGTAATCTTGTCAAAACCTTTTAGCTGAGCATACTCTTTAACAGATTCAAAAGTTGCTCTTATCTCTGTAGGATGATGCCCATAATCATCAATGATAACACTGTCTATTTCAGCGCCAACTATATCAAAACGTTTTTTGATACCTTTAAATGTAAGAAGTTTAGATCTTATCTCTTCGATGTCCATAGACTCATTTGCAGCCAAAATTGCCAATGCTGCATCTAAAGCGATATGTTTACCAAATCCCCATACATCAAATAATCCCATATCTTTAAGATTAAATCTTGTGTGCGGTTCATCATTTATAAGTACAAACTCTATGTTTGTAATGTCAGTGCTTGGATATAGCCAGTGAGCCTCTACATCATCTTTTAGCGTGCTTAAGAAAGGGTCTTCTGCATTTAAAACACGACACGATGCTGAGTTTATAAAAGTTTTGTATGAATCATAAAAAAGTTCATAGTTGTAGTCATAATACTCCATATGCTCAGGTTCAGCATTGATAACTATTGCGCAGTGAGGATTTGAGTTTATAAAGCTTCCATCACTCTCATCTGCTTCAAATAGCATTACATCATTTGTTTCATCATATCTTACGTTTGATCCAAATGCTTTTGATTCCGCACCAATAATTGCAGAGCCATCCATAATAGCTGTTAAAATTGCAGTAGTTGTACTCTTTCCATGAGCACCTGCCACAGAGTATACTTTTGAAGTATCAAGGATTTGAAGTAGTGCTTCACGACGAGCAAGCACTTCTATACCTTTTTCTTTAGCAGCTAGGATTTCTGGATTGTCAGGGCGAATGATTGCTGAGTGAATTACTAAATCTTGGGAGTCTATAGCATCTGCACTTTGTGGAACCGTGACTTTTATGCCTAAATCACATAGTTTTTTGGTAATTATACTATCAGAAATATCTGAACCACTAACTTCATGCCCTTTGTAGTGCATGTATTGTGCTAAACCAGAAATACCTATGCCACCAATTCCGATAAAATGAATTTTCATACGCTTACTCCACTTATTGTAGCCATCTCATATTCAGTCACTAAAAATTCGCTTTTGGTGAGAAAAAGAACCATTATGATTCTCCTTGTTTGGATTTGTTAAGCATTTTTTGTGCCTCTTTTGTGAAAACACTAATATAAAATGTACCAGCGTTTTGTGTTGCATCCATATCCGCAATCTTTGTCATAAAATCATCTAGATTAATATTTTCTTTAGATGCTATCCAGTGAAACTTAAGTGCAGAAGAAAATTGCTCATCTTTTGTAAGTCCGCTTAGCACTTCAAACAGTGCACTTGCATCTGAGATATTTCCTGAGTGGTAGTACTCCATAGCGTACTCATAAAGTGCTCTTAGAGTTGCAAAGTCTTGAACTTCAGTCATATCCATAACTCTATGAGCTTCAAGCGTATCTGTAAGTTTTTCCAAGGCTAAATCAAGAATATTAGCGTAAAAACCTTGTAGCGTCTCTTCATCAAATGTATCATGCGCTTGTTGCTCCAATACATAAAGTGAAGCTATATCAGAGTTTTTTTGAGCCTCTAACACCTTGTTTTTTAAATCTTCTACGCTCATGCTAAGCACTCCTTGATTCTAGTTAAAGCACTTCTTGTTTTATCTTCGTCTTCTACTAAAGCTATTCTTACAAAATCTTTTCCAGGGTTTTCGCCATTTGAATCATCTCTTGCTAAATATTCACCAGGTAGAACTTTTACATTATACTCTTCATATAGTTTTTTTGTAAACTCTAAAGGATTTTCAACTTTTAACCAGAGGTAAAAAGTAGCTTCTGGTATTATAGTTCCTAGTATCTCTTTTGCAATAGAAAAGTTTTTTTTGTATATCTTTCTAGCTGCTTCTACATGTACTTCTTCTCTCCATGCAATCGCTGCTGCATTTTGAAGAGGAATAGGAGAAGCACAACCTATATAAGTTCTGTACTTCATATACTCTTTTAAAATTATTTCATCACCTGCTATAAATCCTGAACGAAGTCCTGGAGCTGATGAGCGTTTTGAGATAGAGTTGATTACTAAAATATTTTTAAAATTAAAATTTCCTGCATACTTAGAAGCTTCTAAAAGTGATGGTACCTTGGCATCTGTATAAATCTCACTATAGCACTCATCGTTTAAAAGTACAAAGTTATACTTTAGACTTAGTTTTACCCACTCGGCAAGCTCTTGAATTGTAAGAACTGAAGATGTTGGATTGTTTGGAAAGTTGATGATTACAAGGTCACATTTACTAAGTTCTTTTTCATCTATAGTCGGTTTGAAGTTATTACTCTCATCCATATTTATAAGTAGCATCTTAGCTTTTGAAGCTATTGCAGCACCCTCGTAAATTTGATAAAAAGGATTTGTAAAAGCCATAATCGGATTTTCTTTATCAAAAAGTAAAAACTGAGGAAAGTTAAAAAGCACTTCTCTAGTTCCAAATGTAGGAATAATCTCTTCATCTTTAAGTTCAACACCAAATCTTTTTTTAATAAAAGCTCTTTGAGCTTCTCTTAGATTTGCTTCACCAGAAGTCTTAGGATACTTTTTGAGTAGATGCACATTATCACAAAGTGTGTTTTGTATAAATGCCGGAGTTTCAAACTGAGGCTCACCTATAGTTAAAACAGATGGTGTGTAGGCAGGGTTTGGAACAATGTCTTCTAGCAAGTTATGTAGTTTTTCAAATGGATATGGTTCAAAATTCATATATTATCGCTTATTTAAATTAGTGAAAGTATATCTTAAATGTATTAGAAGTACTTTAACGATATGCTTATGTAAAACTATAAGGATTTATGATATGAAAATTGCAATTTCAGTAGCCTTAGTATTTTTGCTGATTGGGTGTAGTGAAGAGTCTAAACAAGAAGTTCAAAAGAGTGAGCCAAAAGAATCAACTCCTAAAGAGCTTGTAATTAAAGAGACTCCTGTTATAACAACAGTTTTAGATGCTAAAGCATTATTTAAAGTTTGTGCAAGTTGCCATGGTCAAAATGCTGAAAAAGCAGCCCTTGGAAAGTCAAAAATAATAAAAGGATGGAGTGTTAGAGAGACTACTATTGCATTAAATGGTTATAAAGATGGAAGTTATGGCGGTCCTATGAAGAGTGTAATGAAAGGACAGGCAAATAAATTAAATGATGAACAGATAAAGGTTATTGGAGAGTATATTTCTAAGCTCTAGTCGATGTTGACTTTTAGTTTATAGTTGTTTTACGTTAAATTTATATTAAATATAGTATACTTTTATACTTATTATAAAGGAATAAAATATTATGAAACATACTTATCTTTCACAAACTGTAATAGACGAAGCGCTAAAAGAACATATGATTACTGAGAATGAGGCTAGTAAACTTAAGAAGAAAATTGATTGTCAATTATCTATTTTTAAAATAGTTTACAAAGAAAACTAAGTTTTCTTACTCTAGTGTTTTGGAAGTCCAAATTTTTGAGTAATTAATTCGCCTTCTTCATTGAAAAATAGATAATAAAGAGTATCTTTTTTTACACTTAATCCAGCTAAATACCTTAAAGCTAAGTTTGCCTGCAGAGATGCTATAAACATAACTATCGGTGCGGCAATGCCAGCTGGTGTAATTTGTGTAATTTTAAATACATCTGTAAAAGATGAATCTTGTATAAAACATACTTGACCATGAAAAGCTTCAACACTTCCATAAATCCAAGGCAGATTTTTTCTCTTTGCATACTCGTTTATCTCAGCACGTGTTGGAAGATTATCTGTAGCATCTATGATTAAATCAACATCAACATCTTTTTTACAAAACTCTTCAAAGTTACACTCATGAGCTATGGCTTTAACGTAGGGAGATCTCTCTTGAATAAGTTTAGTAGCTAATACAGCCTTGTTTTTACCTTCATCACCAACTTTAAAAACAATCTGGCGATGAATATTGTGAAGTGAAACTTCATCAAAGTCTACCATATGAATCTCACCGATACCACTTGCACCTAAAGCAAAAGCTAGAGAACTACCAAGCCCACCAGAGCCGATAACAGCAATTTTTTTAGTCTGTAGAAGATTTTGAGTATCTTCTCCCCATAGTTGTACCTGACGGTGAAAAAATTTCATCATAATTGAGCCTTTATCAAAAAAAATTATTATATCATACAATAGTAATTATTATTAAATTTTAAGTTTATTCTATCTGCTATTTGCACCTTTTTATAATCTCTTTAAATCCCCAAGAACGTCTAGAATTAATAACATCTGTATGACTCATATCTACTATCATTAGCTCTTCTTTGTTTCCTAGATGCTCTAAAAGTTCTCCGTTTGGTGAAGCTAAAAGTGAATCTCCATAAAATTTCCAGTCAAAATCTTTATCAGCATAACTGCCTATTCGATTAGCTCTTAAAATATAGCAGTTATGTATAAAAGCACGAGAGAGTATAAGACTTTTCCACCTCTCATAGGAGTCAAAAGTAGAAACACTTGGAAGTAAAACACAGTCTATATTTTTTGCTGAGAGCCCAGCAAAAATTTCATCAAAATGAAGCTCAAAACCGCTTATGACTGCAAACTTGAATCCATCCACCTTAAAAACCATTGGTGATTCGATGGCTTTTACTTCATTTGCAAAGAATTTTTCTTCATTCCAGTGTGAGTAGTTTATAAGAAGTTGTTGTTGATAGTAGGCGGTAGAAGAGGGTGCAAATTTTGCTACTGTTTTATATGCTTTTTGCTTTTTAACAATCACGAGAGGAGCAACAATTGTCATACTATAAGTTGAAGAGAGTTCTCTTAAAACCTTGCTTTGATGCTCGGCTTGCTCTTTTATCATAGATATGGACATACTCTCTAACTCTTTGAAAAAAGGATTTAGAATGTACTCCCCAAGTAGCAAAACTTTTATACCTTTGGTGTGTGCAATTCTGATGTAGTTATACAGTTTTGTACTACTCATCCCCTGTGCGCTAAGTTGTAGAACTGCTACTCTCACTAGCTACTCTTTATTTCTTTAATCTTTATTACTGCATCTTCGAGTATTTTTTGAGCTTGTGTTAGTTCACTCATACCATTTTCATATGCTTTTACACTGTTTTGCAGTGTAATTTCAGGATTCATAAGAGTCTCTAAAATTTTTTTTGCATTTTCAAGTTTACTCTCAAAGTCTTGTGTCTTACTCATCTAGTGCTTCCTTTACATAATCTTCAAATTTATCAAGTTCAACCAAGAAGGCATCATGACCATAGTCACTGTCTATGTCTATATAGCTATAGTTTTCATTGCCAATTTCGCTAAGAGTATCGGCTATTTTTTTCATCTCTATATTTTTAAATAGCATGTCATCTCTAAAGCTAATGAGATGTATTTTTGCGGTTATCTTTTTTAGAGCCTCTGCTAGTGAATCAAAGTCACGAGAAAGGTCGAAAATATTTATGGCTTTTGTTATGTATAGATAAGCCAAAGGGTCAAACCATTTAGTAAAATTATAACCGTTGTATTCTAAGTATGACTCTACTTGGAACTTTCCAAAAAGTTCGTAAAGACCATCTGTTCTTTTGTACTCTCTGCCAAATTTAGTTGCCATTGACTCATGGGATAAAAAGCTGATATGCCCAGCCATACGACCAACAGCCATCCCTGACAAGCCTTGTTCTGTTATAACCGCAGGATCATAATAACCTTGTTTAAAATCAGGGTCTTTTAAGATTGATTCTTGAGCAACTTTATTAAAAGCAATGGCCCAAGGTTGAGTAGCGTGAGTTGCCGCCATAGAGATGATTTTATCTGCAAAGTTCGGATAGTGGATAGCAAACTGAAGAGCTTGCATTCCCCCCATAGAACCACCAATAATAGCATGAACTCTATGTATATTTAGTCTATCAAAAAGAATACGTTGTGCTTTTACCATATCTTTAATTGTTACAACAGGAAATTTGTAGCGATAGTAGTCGTGATGAGTGTGTTGCATACTCATAGGACCTGTTGAACCAAAACAACTCCCTATGACGTTTGAGCAAATTACAAAATATTTGTCTGTATCGATAGCTTTGCCTGGACCAATAAGTCCATCCCACCAACCAGCTTTTGTCTCATCTTCGTAAACACCTGCACAGTGGTGTGAACCTGTAAGTGCATGACAAACCACAACTACATTGCTTTTATCGTCATTAAGCTCACCATATGTCTCATATGCGATATCGTAAGGTTCTAAAATACGACCACTTTCAAGATAAAGCGGATTAGTAAAATGTTCTGTGTGTGTTTGCAAATTTAAGGGCAACTTGTAGCTCTCCATAAAATAATTATGCTATTTTAGCGAAAATGACTTAATACTAATTTTATTGAAGCATAAGTTTGCTTTTAAAGAAGCCTTTAGGCTTCTAAAGCTTGTTTCATATCAGCTATAAGGTCTTTTATAGATTCTAAACCACAAGAGATTCGAATAAGTCCAGAAGGAACTCCACAAGAGATGAGTTCTTCTTCGCTTAGTTGTTGGTGAGTTGTAGATGCTGGGTGAGTGATGATAGATTTTGAATCACCTATATTTACAACTAAAGAGTAAAGCTCAGTAGCATCTACAATTTTTGTAGCCTCTTCTAAACTCCCCACTTCAAAACTAAGAAGACCAGAGCAAGCTCCACCATCAAAATACTTTTGAGCCATTTCATAGTTTGAGTTACTTTTTAGTCCTGGATAGTTTACTTTTTTAACCTTTGGATGCGACTCTAAAAACTCTGCTAATTTTAGAGCATTTGCTGAATGTTCTCTCATTCGAAGAGATAGATGCTCCATCCCTTGTATAAATAACCAAGAATTAAATGGCGATGAAACAGCCCCTAAATCACGAAGAAGTGAAAGACGAGCACGAAGTGTAAATGGAGGCAGAGGAACATCAACATATACTAAACCGTGGTAAGAGTGGTCAGGCTCATTAAAGTGAGCGTAGCGAGGATTCCCTTTTAGCTTATCAAGCAGGCCTTTTCTCTCAACTAAAATCCCACCTATTGCAAGACCTTGACCAGTAGTGTATTTAGAAGCACTATGAACTGAGATGTCTGCACCAAATTCAAATGGGCGGCATAAAACAGGAGTAGCAACCGTGTTGTCTACTACGCTTAAGATGCCATGTTTGTTTGCAATAGTAGTAATAGCCTCTATGTCAGCCACATCAATACTAGGGTTTGTTAAAGACTCAAAGAATATAACTTTAGTCTTAGCATCTACAAGTGCTTCTATCTGTTGCGGTTGGTGAACATCAAAAAATCTAGCTTCAATTCCAAATCTTTTTAGTGTGTGAGCAGTTTGAGTCAGACTTCCGCCGTAAAGCTGTTTAGCACATATTATGTTGTCACCGGCTTGGGCAGCATTAGCGATTGCAAAAAAGATAGCACTCATTCCACTTGAAGTTGCAAGAGCAGCCTCTCCACCCTCAAGTTCAGCAAATCTTTTCTCGAACACATCAGTAGTAGGATTGTTAAGACGAGTGTAGATATTCCCCAACTCTTTTAAAGCAAACAGATTTGCAGCATGTTCAACATCACGAAATTCATAAGCTGTTGTCATGTAAATAGGAACAGCCATGGTTCCTTGTGTATCTTTTTCATAACCCGCATGTAGTGCTTTTGTCTGTAAATCCATTATATCTCCAATGAAGTAGTTTAAAATATTGGAGTAATTTTATCAAAAATTGCTTAATATAAAAATATTTTATATTTGTTTGTTGATTAAATCATCTTTTAACAATACCTGTTAAATATATAAAGAGAAAATAAATAATTAAAAGCAGATATACAAAGTGCTTATGATAAAATAAATAAAAAATAAATTTAATAGTTTTGGAGCTTGATTAATGTCATCTAGTCAAAAGATACCATGGGATGATAGATATAAAATTGGGATTGAAACGATTGATTACCAGCATAAAAGACTGTTTGAGTTAGTTAATAAACTCTATGATTTAGAAGATTCAAAAAGCACGAAAGAAGAACTTAGAGTTATTTTATATGAGTTCAAAGACTATATGCTAATTCATTTTCAAGAAGAAGAAGAGTATATGTTATCTATAAAATACACAGAATTAGAAGAGCATAAATTACTACATAAAGATATTATTGATAGTCTTGCACAAATTGTTCAAACACCTGCAAAATTAAGTATTCTTAAATCTAAAATGAGAGTAGTGGCGAAGCGTGTGCTTGTTGACCATATAATGCATGAAGATACAAAAATTAAAATCTTTGAGCTTGAAGAAGATGATGATACGTTTTTTGATATTACAGATCTTTAATTAGGTTAATTATTTATTATTATAAATAACTACAGTCCCGGCTAAAAGGTCGTGAAGTCCTCTTTTGTCTTTCCTGAATGCTACCATTAAAAAACCTATAAGAAGAGCTAGGGTAGAAACTATGTAGCCAATAGAGCGAGTTATGGCTTGTTTATTGTCTATGTCTTGAAGAGTCTTTGCATCTACTATTTTGATATGCACAAACTTTTTACCAGGAGTAGCACCTCTCCATCGTCTCCAAAAGAGCATAGTGATAATTAAAACGGAAACTTCAAAAAGAAGTTCCCACTTTAATGAAGTTTGTGGCTGATTTGCTAAAGCTTTATCAGCATTTCCACTCATTGCATAAGCGATATTTTGTTGATATTGTGAGAAGTCAAACCAGTTACCATCACTTAAAAAGTAAATGACTATAGCTATTGGCACAGCAAGAAAGAGAGTATCTAAGAATGAAGCAACAAAGCGAATCCAAAAACCAGCGTATTTTACTTCATTCATCTCTGTTCCTTTTAGAACTAAACTTGGTAGTTCGGCGCTTCTTGAGTGATGATAACATCGTGAACATGAGACTCTTTAAGTCCTGCACTTGTAATCTCAACAAATTCAGCTTTGTCCCAGAAAACTTCGATATTTTTACTTCCACAGTAACCCATAGAAGAACGAAGACCACCCATCATTTGGTGAACAATTCCAGCAATTGAGCCTCTAAAAGGAACACGACCTTCAATTCCCTCAGGAACTAGTTTGTCTGTTGCAGTTCCTTCTTGGAAATATCTATCAGTTGAACCTTTTTGCATAGCACCGATACTACCCATTCCACGGTATGACTTATACTGACGACCTTGAAACATTATAGTGTCACCTGGAGACTCTTCAGTACCGGCTAAAAGTGAACCAGCCATAATACACGAAGCACCAACAGCTAAAGCTTTGGCAATGTCTCCAGAGTATTTGATTCCACCATCAGCAATAACAGGAACACCATGTGGTCTTGCAGCTTGGGCACACTCAGCAATTGCAGAGATTTGAGGAACACCAACACCGGCAACGATTCTAGTCGTACAGATAGATCCAGGTCCTATTCCAACTTTAACACCGTCTGCTCCAGCTTCAATAAGCGCTTCAACAGCTTCTGCTGTAGCTATATTTCCAGCGATAACATCAACTTCCATAGTCTTTTTGATTTTTCTAACGGTATCTAAAATACCTTTTGAGTGACCATGTGCAGAGTCAAGAACTAAAACATCACATCCAGCATCTACCAATGCTCTTGCACGCTCAAATTGACCAACACCGATAGCTCCACCAACTATAAGTCTTCCAAATGCATCTTTGTTTGAGTTAGGGTATTCAATGCGTTTTGTGATATCTTTGATAGTCACAAGACCTTTTAAGAAACCTTCTTCATCAATAATTGGAAGTTTTTCTATCTTGTTTTTATGCATAATATCACCAGCTTCATCAAGAGAGATACCTTTTAGTGCAGTAATAAGAGGCATTTTAGTCATGGCTTCACTTGCTAATTTTTTCATATCTTTTTCAAATCTCATATCACGATTTGTTAAAATACCAAGAAGTTTATTATGAGTATCTATAACAGGAACACCTGAGATTTTGTACTCTTTCATCAGCTTTTGGGCGTCCGCAAGAGTAGCGTCTGGATGGACGAAAATAGGATCTATAATAATCCCACTCTCACTCTTTTTAACTTTAGTAATCTGCTTAGCTTGAGTTTTGACATCCATGTTTTTATGAATGATTCCGATACCACCAAGTCTAGCCATTGCAATAGCTGCTCTGTATTCAGTAACTGTATCCATTGCTGCTGAGACCATAGGAATTTTAAGTGAAATGTTACGAGTAAGTTTACTTTCTAGTGAAACCTCTTTTGGTAATACTTCAGAATATTGTGGTACTAACAGTACATCTTCAAATGTTAAGGCTCTTTTACGAATTCTCATGGTTATCCTTTGGTGCTAAGAATGTTATATGTTTATTTTTTATAATTTTCGGATTATACTTCTTTTGTGGTTAAAAAGAGGTAAATTATTATAGCAATGATATGTATTTCTTTATATCTTCCATTTTGTTGATACTCTTCATCCATTCCTCTGGAAGTTTAAAGTCATCTTGCGTCCCTAAAATCATAGCAACAACCATCCCCCTCGCTGAAGAATCTCCACCAGCTTTTACATTTTTTTGCATCACTGTTTTAAAATCATCTTCTAATGATAATAGATGAATAACTCCTGCAAAACCACCATCTATCCCACAAGCAGGACCAAACTCTCTAATAGTTGTAAAGGTATCGGCATCTTTACTCTTTACTCCTGCATCTATCCAAGTAGACAAGTCTGGATAGTTACTTTTTAATAACTCTATGTTCTTTTTAATATCTTGATTCTCTTTTGAATCCCACAATAGTTCTGCAAAAAATAGAGTAGAACTTATGGCTAGTTTAGAGTTGTGTGTTATTTCAGCAAATGCTTTACAGCGAGATAGAAATATTTCTTTTGTATCTGCATCTATAAGCAGAGGAGCAATATGTCCACAGATGCTAAGGTCATTTGATTCTGAACCAATATTCTCTAAAGCACCGCGTGTAGCACCATCTACATAACCATTATAATTAGACATCTTTTGGCTCCAAAAAGAGTAATAATCTTTTTTATCAAACTCTTTGTTTTGAGACAGGTATTCTAAAAGGTAAAGTGTCTGGTCTCCATAATGAGTAAAGTCACCTTTCACTTTTCCTTTATGCCAAATGGATTGAGCATCGTTAAGTGTTTCCCAGTCTATTGGTAGATTTCTAAGCTGTTGTTCTTCATAAACCCAATGAGCACCAAGAGAGTAAGCATCTGCGACGAGAGAAGAAATAATAGAGTTTGATATTTGTTTATTCATTATATAACCTTATATGTAGAAGATATTTAACTTGTTTAATAATATCTTCATAAACTAAAAGGTGGGTTTGTAGTTTTTTTAGACTAGAAGATAAGTTTGGATTAAAACCAACTTCGTGGATAGTGTCTTTTTGGATTACTTGAAAGGTTGTTTACTGCTAAAGCTATAATTAACAATATAAACGCACCGATTGCAATTGGAGATATAACATACATATAATCCAATCCATGAATTGTGTCACTTCCAATTACTGCGATAAGTGCAGTTGCTCCACCTGGTGGATGCATTGTGCATGTGTATTGCATGGCTATAATTGAGAGTGATACAGCAAGCGCCCCTAACATTGAGATGTCAAGGTTGATGTATTTATAGACTGTTATACCAATAATGGCAGATATTACATGACCGCCAATCAGGTTTCTAGGCTGTGAAAAGTCAGCTTGCGGAGCACCATAAAGAAGTACAGCAGACGCTCCAAAAGAACCAACAAGCAACATACTGTTTAGTATATTTATATGCATCAATTGAGGAATAATAGAAACAAGATAGATTCCTATAAATGAACCAATTCCCGACCATATAATTTTACTAAATGGTTTTCTAGGTAAAGATCTTTCCTGCCCTTTCATTTTGCTAAAATATCTTTTAATCATTGTTAAATAATTCCTTGAAAAATATTTTGCTATTATAGCTAGGAATAATGCTAAATTATACGATGCAAATCAATATTTTGCTAGTTCCAATGGAATTTTTTAAGATTTAAATTATTATAAAGTTAAGTTTCTCTTTGCACCAACAAGCCAATATGCGATTGCTAAACTAACTATAACAATACCAATAATCAAAAGGTCATTCACTTTTTCAGAAGAGAGTGAATAAATCAATACTTTTCTAATAAGTGCTGCCATAGCTAGCATAATAAAGGCACCAATGGCAAAGCCTTTGCCTTGAAGATGGTTTATCTCTTCATGAATCAACTCAATGGCCGCCCATAAAACCAGTAAACTTCCCAAAACAGTCAATATACCTTTTTCTATACCGATATCGGAGAAAAACAGTAGATAAATATCATAAACAAATAAGCCAATTGCAAAGAAAGCAACAAGAGCTAAGGCACCGGCAAGAAAGAAATTGACATATGAATTGAATTTTTTTAGACCAGATAAAATTGTTTTTTCAAATGTAGATAATGATAAAAATTTACTCAACTCTTCTTCTCTGTAAGAACTTGTGAGAACATCAAGATTCATATCTATTATTTTTTCTACAGCATTAATTTCTTTAAGATGCTGCTCTTTATTGTCAAAATTTATCTCTATACTGGTTAGAATAAAAGTTCGGACAAAAGTGAAGGCGGAGTTTACATAGTGTGTAGGTAGTCCAATCTTTACATGTATCTCACCTATTTTATATAGATACATAAAGTATGGCATATCATATTTGCCACAAAACAGGTTAATAAACCACTCTTTTATTTTTTTACGATGGTGTGCAATAATATCTTTGTTCTTTAAAAATTGAGCAGTTTTTCCAAAACCCCAGATGTAATCATAAAACTCATCTATAAACTGATCTGCAAGTTTTTCCATCCTAGGTTGCAGATGTTTGAGTATTTTAGCTTCTTCTTCTGTGAATTTATAGTCTGCTTTTAAAGTGTTATATTGTTGCATTGCAATTCCTTTAGAATTTTTACATGGTGTAGTTTATCTGCTTTTCTAAGCTTAATGCTCCGTCAAAAAGTGTCTGCTCCTCATAAGCTTTAGCGATAAGTTGAAGTCCTACAGGCATACCTTTATCTGACTTTGATATAGGAAGTGCTAGGGCAGGTAGTCCTGCTAGATTTACGCTAATAGAGTACAAATCACTCAAGTACATATCCATCGGATTTTCAAGCTCACCAAATTTTGGTGCTGTACCTGGTGCAATTGGTGAAAGTATTAAATCTACATCTTCAAAAATTTTGTTATATTGATCTTTTATCATGTGTCTTGTTTTTTGAGCTTTGACGTAGTAAGCTTCATAGTATCCACTTGAAAGTACAAAGTTTCCAAGTAAAATACGACGCTTAACTTCATCTCCAAAACCGTTACTACGAGTCTTGATAAAAGTATCTTCAAGGTTTGAACCAGTTACACGATTACCATAACGGATACCGTCATAACGTGCAAGGTTTGTAGCAGCTTCAGCAGTTGCAGTGATGTAGTAAGCAGAGATATCAAACTTGGCATCCATCAGTTCACGTTCTACTATTGTATGACCGGCAGCTTTTAGTGCATCTATAGCTATTTCATAAGCTTTTTTCACATCCTCACTTGCATTTTCAACATGCTTAGCAAGAACAGCAATAGTCATTTTTCTGTTTGCATCTAGTTTGTCTGAAACTTTGTCATTCATATCTGCAGAAGTTGAGTCTTTAGCATCGTGACCGCTGATAATGTCATACAAAATTGCAGCATCTTCGACATTTTGAGTCATCGGTCCTATTTGGTCAAGTGAAGATGCGTAAGCACCTAAACCGTAACGGCTAACTCTTCCATAAGTCGGCTTCATTCCAACTATGCCGCAATATGCAGCTGGTTGACGGATAGATCCACCGGTATCACTACCAAGTGCTGCAATAGCAAGTCCCCCAGCAACTGCAGCAGCAGAACCACCAGAGCTACCACCTGGAACATAGTCTGAATTGTGAGGATTTAAAGTTTTCCCATAAAAGCTAGATTCAGTAGTTGAACCCATAGCAAACTCATCCATGTTTGTTCTACCAAATGGACTTAAGCCTGCTTTTTTCATCTTCTGTATAACAGTTGCATTGTATGGAGCGATGTAGCCTTGAAGGATGTTTGAGCCAGAAGTAACAGCCCAACCATTTACCTGAATATTGTCTTTAATAGCGATAGGTACACCATCTCCAACATTGTTTACATCTATATAAGCGTTTAGTTCAGGTCTTGCTTCTATCTTAGCTTTTAGTTCTTCTTTAAATTTGTTTAGTTCGTCTTTACTTAACTTTAGGGCTTGTTTTAATGTAATCACTAATTATCCTATCTTTATAAATTATTTAGTGCATTATAGCAAAATGTGTTTATTTTTTCTTTAGTAGTATTTTGTAAACTACAAAAGAGTTAAGATTTGATTTGTTATATATCAGCTGATTGGTATATAAAGTTCTGTTCGTAAATCTTCTTCTTTTATTCCTGTTGGATCAAGATCAAGATATTTTTGCACCGATGGCTCATCCCTTAAACTTGTACCTGTTTCCACAATCCAGTCGCCGATGCTTCTAAAAGTTTCTTCTAAAAGTTCGTAAGAACCTTTGTGTACAAATAGTGCATATTTACCACCGGCTATTTGTTTTTTAGAAACCTCGCCTTTGGGATTTATACTATCATTTAACTCTAAACAAGCATCATAACGCAAATTATTTTCCTCTATCACATTTGGATTATCATGTGAAATTCCATACCTTGCGACTACTTTTTCAAACAGCCCGTACTCTGTAACAAATGCAACCATTGTCTTCCACGCTTCATCGGCAGAACTTAAATAGTATCCTGTTTTTCTTACATATAGAACTTCAATAGGTTCTATATGTATAATTTTTGGCTCTAACATTTTGTTTCCTTTTTTCTTTTTTGCATTTTTTGAAAACTCTTTTGGAGTTATCCCAAAATGTTTTTTAAAAGCTTTTGAAAAAGAAGCATTTGTTTCATATCCACTTGTTTGTGCAATTTGAGTGATATTTAGATTTGTTTTGAACTTCATTGTCGTACTTGAAAGTCTTACTCTTCTTATGTATTGACTTAAATTCTCACCGACAATAGATTTAAAAATCCTATGAAAATGATATTTTGAAAAACCTGCAACTTTAGATAGCTCTTCAAGGCTTAAATCATAATTATAATTTTGTTCTATATAATAGATGATTTTGTAAATACTTTGAAGATACTCATCTTTGGTTGTCATTTTCATCTTGCCTCTTTTTAAAAACTTTGTAGGAAAATTATAGAGAATATAAAAATTAAAAACTACTCCGAGATTGCTGTTTTATTTCTATGGATAACGCCAAGTTCACCGACAGAATGGAGCGCATCGGAATTACTGTCCGTTGTAGCGCTTTGTTATATTATCTATTAATAGCTTTGAGTGCTCGAAGTAAATATTTTGGATTGTGTGCCGAATCGTACATTGGATGTACCTTCTTATCGGTATCAAATAGACCATAAACTGCCATTTGAGCTGTCCGAACAGAATATTCAACTGTAAATACACAATCTTTTGGCGCTTCAGCAAATTGACCTAAAAAGGCAAAGTTCGTCGCTCCTTTTGGTATAACATTTGGCCTATCATCAATTTCTCTCGGCATAAAAAGACTATCAATAAACGGCATAGCAACAGGGATACAATTTACCTTCCCGGCTTTTGTAATCGGTTCCATTATGTCTTGAATTTTCAAATGAAAATAAAGCTCTTCTAGCATTTCAGCACCGCTGCACTCTGCCATTGTTTTACCTATGTAATTCCCTTTTCTATCAGGATAGAGTCCATAGCCCCAAAAAATCTTAACATCATCAGGTTGATTTGGAAAATGAGGCTGTCGTGCTATAACAAATGACATGAGCCAGTTCGAGTCAGTCAAGGTAACAAGTCCGCCTGTTCCATCTACATTGCCCGAGAAGTTTTCCATATAATCTAGAAATGTACTATCATTCATAGTTGCTGTAAATGAGTACCATTTTTGTAAATCAATATTGTCACAGAATGGATTTGGATTACCAAAAGCCTTGTCTTTTTTTGCTATGCTTTTCCACAGCTTCCAGGAGGCAGATTCTTCCAAGCCCTTCAATTTTGCAGGGGTATCCCATGTTCCATTATCAGAGCTGTCTGTTATAGAGCCATTTGTGATAAACACAAAATCATTTTTGCCAAGTACTATTTCAGTTTTGTCTTTAAAGTGGAGCACTGTAGCACTCTTTTTATCAGCAGATAGATTGAAATCAATATCAACAACCTCTTTGTTCATTTTAAATCTCACACCCTTTTCTTCAAGGTATTTTTTCATGGGTCGTACTACAGAGTCGTATTGATTGTATTTGGTGCGCATTACACCGCCCAATCTGGGCAATCCCTCAATAAGATGGATGAACCTTTTCATATATCTTCTCATTTCGGCAAGACTGCTCCATTTTTGGAATGCAAACATGGAAGTCCATATATACCAAAAATTGGTGTCAAAAAAAGCTTGATCAAACCAATCTTCTATTCGTTTATTACCAAGAGAATTCTCTGAAACAAGGGTTAATTTAACAAAATCAGTTTTTTGTTTAAACGATAAACTATAAGAAGAGACATCCAGTTTTTTTCCATCTTTCAACAGGCGGGCCTGTCCGTTTGAAACAAACCGTTCGTTAAAATCATAAGATTCATCTCTTACCGAAACATTCGGATCTTCCAGTGAAGGAATGTGAGAAAGCAGTTCCCAGTAACATTCGTAGTGCATTTCGTGCATTCTTCCACCACGTACAACAAATCCCCTCTCTTTATCACCAGCACCGTCTGTGGCTCCGCCAGGGATTGAATCTTTTTCTAAAATGTGAATATTCTCACCAGGAATGCCAGCATCTTTTTCTAAATATACAGCACTTGCAAGTCCAGCGATTCCGCTGCCAATAATATACACATTTGAATCTTTCAGCTTATTATTTATTTCCGTTTTCATAAAATTATCCTTTAATTATTTCTACTTGTAAGTTTGCACATAACATTTGTCTTGAGCAATAATTTGTTAGGTGTTTTAGTGATAAAGTAGCCTGTTCACTTCAATCTCTTAGTCGTCAAAAAATTATAATAAAAGTAAGAAGACCAAAAAACATTGCCAGCAAACTAGACCTTTTATAATGTGAAATGCTCAGGGCCATATATACTCCAGAAGCAAAGAGAAGTATTAATCCTATAACTAATATTAGAGAGAATACTTTAAATACACTACCTGCTTCAGCCCGATGTATACGCATGAGTTGGGTTAAAAGACTTCGTTGACGATGGGTTACTTTGACTACTTTACTATGTTTTGTAGCTACAGCAGTGACAGAATACTTTAAATCACTCCATTTCAATTTGTAATTAGACTTTTGTTTTTTTAAAATCGGATTAGCATCAGGAATAAAAAGTTTCTTTTCATTAAGAACTTGAGTAAGTGCCAAAGTTAGTATTTCTAAATCAGGCTTAAAAGGCTTTTCTAACTCAAGAGAAAAGGTCTCTTTTTGTATACTGCCTTTAATATCCAAAGTATACAATGCACCACTAATAAAATATATAAGTGCCAAAGGGAGTAAAAAACTAGCAAGTAGCATATGCCACCGTATGATATTCGAACGTTTAAACATATTAAATTCCTTTAACTTATTATCTTCAGTATTATAAACAAATAATGCACTGTTCATCCATATTATTCTAGAGAATCAATAGGGAATTTACCACCTCAGTTATCTCCACTTGTATCAAATATTCCAATCTGATTTCCCATACGAACTCGTATAGCATCTGACTTATACTGATTTGGTTCAAATATTAATATTACCATTGAACCTCCATATGCAAAGTTTCCAAGTCTTTCACCTCTTTTGGCAGGTAGTGGTTTGGTAACATTTTCAAATTTCTTGTTAAATACGATTGAACTTATGGTATTTAACCCAATTGGTATTACAGCAACATGACCATATTTACCAGTATCTATTATAAAATAGCCACGTTTAAAGTTCTCAAACTGGCTAAAATCTGTACCATGGTACCCTACATTGCCATTAATAGATACCCAAGATGGAAAATCATCATAACCATAGTAAGCATCTTGTATTATTTTTGATTCTACTATATTTCCACCAACAGGGGCATGATAGTGGTGATAAGTATTTGGCATTAATACACAAGAAAAAGCTGTACCTCCAATAAATTTATCTGCATATTTAGAACCATCGAGCATATCTACAATATTTAGTGCTTGACGACCTTTTGTTGGTATGAGTGTATTTTTATCAGATATTTTCTGAGGGATTGAGTTCATAATAGCATCTGCAGGTGATGAGATTATATAATCAAGCTCAGGCAATGTTTGTGGACGACTTTTATCTTGATTTTTAAGAGTTCGTACAAAAAATTCATTAAATGATTTAAACCCACCATCTGGTGCAGTTGGATTTGGAAGTACATAATCTTCTTTTTCAATCCTAACATCATTTAACCAACTTGTAATCTTTGAAGTAGACTCTTTACTGTTCATAAATCCACCTCTTTGTTTTGCAAACTCTTGCATTATTTCCCTACCTGGTGATTTTTGAACAAAATCTACACCATATTGATTTTTATAATAGAACCAAACAAATTTTTCAATATATTTTAATCCTGTATCATGACTTCCCATAGCTTCAGGAAGAAAAGTTGACCATTTATTTAAAAAAAGAATAAGGTCAGAAAATTCTTTGCCAATCCAAGGATTACCATCAGGATATTCATCTGGTAACTGTTGCATATTCTTAAATGCGGTATCTATTAGCTTCTTAAGTGCAGTGTCATTTTTTGAATAATACGCTTTTTCTAGCTTCGTGATCGATTCATAGCATGGACCTTTAGGATCTGCTAGAAATGTTTGAGCATAAAGTGTTGAATGCATCAACATACTCATCATCCCTGTTACGATAATTAGTCGTGTCATCTTTTTCATTTAATATTACTCCCTATGGATTTTTTTTAAGTGAATCTTCTTGTCTAAATTATAGCTTTTTCGCTATTTGGTGTAATTTTGTAATTGTAATTAAGACAATATATCTAAAAAACACAATTTTATATGTAAATATATCAAATATTATATTATATGGTAAAATGTATTTTTGAGTTTATCTTTTTAGATTAAAATTTAAGATTATTATGGAGAAATAAAATGAAAACTATTACCCCCGTTTACGAAGCCTCTTCTACTTGTAATTCTAATCAAAAAGCACTTCTTAATGAGATATTATCTCACACGCTTGAAGTGTTGGATCATATGCATACTGATGCTACGGAAGTAAATGAAAATAATGCTCATAGTGATGCTTTTGCACAAGCTTTTGGAGCAATAAACAAAAAAAAAGTTCTCTTTGTATTGAGAAGAATTCATCAGATGATAGATGTTACTACAATAAAAATATTAGACTGCAAAGGAAAGGGTTCGAGAGGGAGTGCTTCTGCATACAGCTCTCAAGAACATGGATACTATCTCGGTACTAGCATTCTTTTAAGCAGTGATAGAGTATCAGAAGACTTATCAGTTCCAACAAACTATGGAACAATGATACATGAATTATCACATGGGATTTGTAAGACAGTTGATTCCGAAAAAGGCGGTGATCCAATTTACTATCCAAGTCTTGCCTATAATGAAATGAAAGATAGATCAATAATATATAGATTTGCAGATGCGTATCGTGTATATGCTGAATTAGTTCAAAAAGATTATCACTATGTTACAATGGCAGTATCTAACAATCCAATTGTCCCTATTGTAGAAGATATAAAAAATATTAATTGGAGTCCAAAAAATCCAGTTTATTCAGGGACAGAACTCACAATTAACTGGGACAAGGTACCAAGTGCAACTGCATATGATGTTCAACTTATTTGTAATAACTCTATTATTATAGATTTTGGAGAAATAATAGATACTCAAGTTAAATACAAACTTACACAACAAGATATGTATCAATCCTTGACTATTTCTATTCAAGCAGTATCAACTGATGACGTATTAACATACGTAGCTGCATCAAGTTATTATACTGGCAACAGTCAGGGATAAAATAAAGTAGCCTCCTATCTAAAAGAAAAACGATAGGTTATACTTTTTTTGAATTATAAGTCGTATCTATTCTAGTATTAGGGTAAACTATTGGTCTCCTCGTACTTGTTATGTTTTAAACTCACTCAACCATCTTTTTAATTTTTATAGCTTTTTCAAAATGGTCTAATTTATTTGTTAAAATCCACCACTCTGCAACTTCCATTAATAATTCTGGATCATCATTTTTGTTTGAAAAAAATGCATAAAATGACAATCCTACACTTGAACCCTTGTCTTTAATTTTTTTATTACAAACTTCAATCATTTTACTTTTAAAAGATTCTCTCATTTATTTCCTTGTTATATCTTGGGCTATTTTACAACCCAATTTTACTTAAAGATGGATAATCCTCTGGTCTTGTATCCTCTTCCCAAAGTAATTTTCTATCACTTTTATTTATAGCTAAGTCATTAATACTCGCAAATCTAACTTTCATTAGTCCTTTTTCATTAAATTCCCAATTTTCATTTCCATAACTTCTATACCATTGTCCGTTATCATCATGCCATTCATAAGCAAATCTTACAGCAATTCTATCTTCTGTATATGCCCATAATTCTTTACATAGTTTATAATTTAACTCTTTTAAATACTTATTTTCTAAAAAAGAGATGATTTCATCTCTACCATTTATAAATAAATTTCTATTTCTCCACTTACTGTCTAAACTATAAGCAGTTGCTATTTTTTCTGGGTTTTTTAGGTTCCATCCATTTTCTGCCATTTGTACCTTTTTTGTAGCACTCTCAAAATTAAATGGTGGTAATGGTTGTCTTATCTCTTCTTGCATATTCTTTCCTTTCAATGAAACAACCAAACGATTGTTTTGCTATTTAAGCTAAAAAAAATTATTTCAATAGAGCAATAATCTTTTTGCCGACTTTAAGATAATTGTCTGATTCTCCATATAAATTCATCATCATTATTTCACCTTGAGTTAATGCAACATATTCTTTTGCTAATTCTATGGCTCGGTTTTTACCATAATTATTTTTTAAAATATGTATTAAAGCTTTTTCCCAATTTGTAAAATATTCTCGTATCTCATTTTTAAATAAAACATTTTCAGATGATACTTCTAATGTTAAATTTCCCAATAAACAACCACCCTCACTATGTAAAAAGTAATCATCTATTTTTTGAACAAATAATTTTATTTTTTCTTTGTTTGATAAATCATCTTGATAGGCTATTTTATAAATATTCATGAATATATTTTAAAGATTCAAATCCAATTTCTTCTTTACTTTTAAAATGTCAAGAGTATTTGGATATAACGTTTATCGTGAGCGATAATTTTTCTGCTGGGGTTAATTATCGCGTTCCTCGTTCTTGTTAGCTGTCTTGGTTAGTTTGCTATTTCTTAAGTACATATAAATACCTTGTGGAAGTAATAAAAATGTCATTCCTGATAGTGGTATCATATATGAACCAATTAAGGATATTACTATAAAAATTATTGAAACACTTTTTTCGATATGACCATATTTTTTTTCATAACTATCTAATAAATGTCCATACATAAACATTAATGGTCCTGCATAAAAGAACCAAAAGGCTGCAAAATCTTGGTTTTTGATATTTCCTCCAAAAATAGGAAAATCTAAAAGACCATTATTTATATTAAAAAACAAGTCTTTTGAAAATTGATAAAATTGTTCACCAAAAACTCCAGGTATTACTACAAGTAAGACATGGACTATTCCTGTAATCATTAATAATCGACCATGTATTCTTTTAGGTGGTATCTTCATTTATACTCCAAGTTCTTTTGTCAGCCAACTATTTATTCAACGAACATTATAGCACTATTAATACCGTACATGTAAGATAAACAAACATTAAATTTGTATGTTTAATACTGAGGTGTAAAATGAGTGAAGTATCTCGTGATCCAAGAAGTAAAATTATTAGAAGACATCATATCCATGAACAAACATTAGGAAGAAATATACGCCAAGCTGCAAAAAAAGCAAATCTAAACAATCGTGTAACTTCACATATTTTTAGACACTCATATGCTACATATCCTCTTCAAGCTGGCATATATTTACGAAGCATTAAGAGTTGCTTGGGCATAAAGTTACAGCTTAAAAGTGTAGATTCACTCACAGCTTAGCTTTTTTTTAACAATTCCTTCTTTCCAGCCAAGATTTTTAAGATACTTAATATCACTTTTTGTAAGACCGCCTGCTCTTGTTGGATTTTGATTAACATCCAACATACCTTGATTTTTCATTTGTTGTTCTTCGTATAAATTTTAAATAGCTTAAGACTAACTATTTATTCAAACATATTATATGTTAAATTATCATGTTTATATTAAAAAAAATTGAATAAAATTCTTAAAACTAGTGTGTATGTTTAATGCTGTATATTAAAATATGAGTGTAAAAAAAGCTATTAGATTTGGTTCGAGATAAAATTCGTTTTAAACATTATAGTTTCTCAACTGAAAAAACTTATGTGCATTGGATTAAGCATTACATTTTATTTAATCACAAAAAAAACATCCTATCGAAATTGGCTCCTAAAATAGGATTTGAAGAGGTATTAATCATAGCTTGAGTTAATTTATCTGCAATATTAACACTAAAGTGAGTACACCTTATAATATAACATTTAATCAGAAAAATAGTTGTAACCGCATGGCAAACTATTTCTCCTAAGAGTTTTTTAACTCTATATATGCATCTGGATAAGTTAAGTGATTTGTGTAAAAATATCGCTACCGGCGAGGGTACTTTCCCACATATCAGAAGGAGAAGTTGGTTCTACAAGATGCCATAGTGTGTGTATTTCCCAGACACTAGTAGATGCGTTCCATATGGCTTGACCAGCCCAAGCAGAAATACTTCCGTCATTTGTAAAACTCACGGTAAATGTAATAATATTGGATGATACAAAACCAGTTAATGGATAAGTAGTTGTATCATTAACCCCACTTTTATATGTACCTGTAACAAGTCCACCACCATTAGGAAACTCTATTGTCATTATCGATCCAAGTTCGTTTTTAAACTCGTAACTCATCTGACTTTCATCTGTAAATGTTTTAACAGCTTTCTTTTTTAAGAAAGAATCTTTTATACTCATGATATTTTCCTTTTTAATAATATTGGTAAGTCTTCTATTCTTCCGTAAAGACACAATTTCCTTTCTAATCCTAAATGCTCCTTTTTAGTTGATTTGCTATACAAATAGTATACAAAAATACCAGTTAACATGTCAATATTATTAATTATAATATAATTAATAATAATATTAATTTAATATTTTTTTTACTTTTTAGTGAAAATATAATTGTTATGTTTAAAATAGGAACTATGAAAGGCATCGAATATACTATGATTTGTTTATATGTAGTTGCTGAGCTAAAGAGGGCTAAAGGTAATTAGCCCATTAGATTTTTAGTTATTTGAATTTTTTTACTAACAGTATCCCAACAGCGACAAGAGCAAATATCACAGCTACGCTAACTGCGATAAATGTAGCCGAAATAGGCTCTGCAAAATTAGGCATTTACAACTCTTGCACATCTCTCACAGGTTGAGTCTTCACTAGTTGCTTGGTACTTCCAACATCTAGGACATTTGTGAGCAGTTGCTTTTAAGATTGTAAATGTATCTTCATCGACTTTAAAACTACCTAGTTCTTCGCCTGACCCAGCTTCTGAAACAGATGAAACAACAAACCAGTCTTCGGCATCTATACTGTCTATTGCAAGTGCTATCTCAGAATCAGTCGAGATAACTAACTCTAAAGTACTTTTGATGATTTTCTCTTTTTTAAGAGCATCTACTATTGTTCCAAAACCTTCTCTTGCTTTAGTCATATACGCTGCATTAAAAGTAGATTCACCAGTTTGAATCTCTTCATAAGTCATATCAAAAATATTTTCTGCGTCACCTTTGATGATATCAGGAGCATTTTCTACGATTTCATCTGCTGTATAAGTTAAAATAGGAGCCATTAAAAGAAGCAGAGATTTAGTGATGATAACCATCGCACTCTGAGATGCCATTCTTCTCTTATCAGTCTTAGCGTTACAATAAAGAGAATCTTTTGTCATATCGATATACATACCGCTTAACTCATTAGCAATGAAGTTGTTTAGTGTGCTCATACCATTAACAAAGTTATACTCAGTAAATGATTTATGTATCTCGCTAAATGTCTTGCTAGAAACATTTAAAATCCACTTATCTAACTCTCCCATCTCACTGTAAGGAGTTAGAGTCTCCAAATCATTGATATTTGCAAGCATAATTCTAAAAGTATTTCTTAGTTTACGGTAGTTTTCACTTATTTGTTTTAATACATTGTCTGATATTCTTTGGTCATTCTGGTAGTCAGTCATAGCTACCCATAGTCGAAGAATTTCTGAACCATACTGTTTTATTATTTTATCAGGTAAGATAACATTACCTTTAGATTTTGACATTTTTTGACCATTTGCATCATTTGTAAATCCGTGTGTGATTACAGTCTTATATGGTGCTTTATGCTCAACCGCACAAGATAAAAATAGAGATGACTGAAACCATCCGCGATGCTGATCACTTCCTTCAAAATATACATCTGCCGGATACTCACCAGCGTCATAGTTACGAGATTTTAGAACTGAGTTCCAAGTTGAACCACTGTCAAACCATACATCTAAGATATCAGTTACTTTTTCCAGTTCGTCTGCTTTGTAACCGGCACCGGGATAAAGAAGGCTTTCGATTGGCATGGAGTACCAAGCGTCACTACCTTGCATCTCAAAAATCATAGCTACATAGTTTAGAACTTTCTCATCAAAGATAACTTCACCAGTTGCTTTTACTCTGAAAAATGCGATAGGAACACCCCAGTCACGCTGACGAGAGATACACCAGTCAGGACGGTTTTCAACCATAGAAGTAAGTCTTCTTCTTCCCGTCTCAGGTACAAAAAGAGTCTTCTCTATTTCACTTAAAGCTATATTTCTAAGCGTTTTGTCTTGTCCTTCTGGTTTTTCATCCACAGAGATAAACCACTGTTTAGTTGCTCTAAAGATTAGAGGAGTATGAGATCTCCAACAATGTGGATATGAGTGAGTAAATTTAGTGTCATAAAGCAAGGCATCACCTAAAAGCTCTAAGATTCTGTCATTACATTTGAAAATTAGTTGACCAACAAACTCTTGGGGGTTTGGAAGAAGTTTTTCTTTAACAACAGTCTCATCAAAACATCCAGTCTCATCAACAGGCATAATAACTTCTAAGTCATACTTTAGTCCAACACGGTAATCATCTTCACCATGACCAGGAGCTGTATGAACACCTCCTGTACCGCTATCCATTAGTACATGATCGCCTAAAACGATTTTTGAAGTTCTGCCATTTAGAGGGTTGATTGCAACTTGTTTCTCAAATATTTTAGCTTCTATATCTTTTTCAATCTCGCCTTTAACTACACCTAATTCTAATAGTGATTCAAAAAGAGCCTTTGCTACGATATAACCATCTGTAGTAAGAACATATTTTTCTTCAGGATGCAAAGATATACCAGTATTTGATGGAAGTGTCCAAGGAGTGGTTGTCCAGATTACGATAGAAGCTTTACCCTCAATGTCCGCTTTAGCTTTTGCCTCATCACTTAACTCAAAGGCTACGTAGATAGAGTGAGACTCTTTATCTTCATATTCAACTTCAGCTTCTGCTAGAGCAGTTCTCTCAGCCCATGACCAGTAAACAGGTTTGCTTCTCTCAATAAGAAGACCTTTTTTAGCAACACCACAAAGTGTACGGTAGATGTTTGCCTCAAATTTGTAGTCCATAGTTACATAAGGGTTTTCCCAATCAGCAATAATACCTAACTGCTTAAACTCACCTTTTTGGATATCAACAAATTTTGCAGCGTGAGCACGACAAAGTTCTCTTACTTTTGTAATCTCTAAAAGTTCTTTTTTCTTTTTACCGCCAAGTTTTTTTTCAACCTGTTGCTCTATTGGAAGACCATGACAATCCCAACCCGGAGTAAAACGAACAGATTTGCCATTAAAATAGTTTTGCTTGACTATAATATCTTTAACAATTTTATTTAGTGCGTGTCCAACATGAATATTTCCATTTGCATAAGGAGGTCCATCATGAAGAGTAAAGCTCGGGGCACCCTTACGGTTAGCTTTCATCTTTTCGTAGATTTTGTTCTCATCCCACGAAGCATAACGTTTAGGTTCATTGTTTATTAGATTGCCTCTCATGGCAAAGTTTGTAGTAGGTAAAAGTAGTGTCTCTTTGTAGTCCATCTGTACCTCAAAAGTGTTTAAAATTTTTGGATTATATCCATTATGTGTTTAAAACCTTCTTTAAAATGGGATAATGGTGCTATAATAAGCCAACAAAAATTTGCTTTAGAAGGCTGTTTAGACATGAGGACGCATCTTTTATTTATTGGTAATAAATTTTTCTATAACACATCTTTACAAGAATATATTATTAGGAAAATTAGACAAAAAACTGATTTTATTGATTCAATAACATATTTTAAGGAGAGTGATAATTCACTTTTTTTATATTTAGAAAAAGAGCTTAACTCATCTGATAAGCTAATGATTGTAACTACAAAACATAACTTTTCAACTATAGGAAAAGTAATTTGTACTGTTACAAGCGATAATCAAGTTCTTAAAGATAATATGCTTATTCCATCAAATAGTTCTGTTTTTGAAGATAGAAGTTACCTTTTAGAATATAAAGATTCTATAACAAATGTATTACATATAGATGAAATGCAAGAGATGCCTGAGATTTTACTTCATTTTGAAGAGAATAAGGCTGTCATGCATATATTTGATTATGCTAAAGATGGTGCTTTAACTATGCTTACTCCTATTGCTCAGACTTTTGATGTAAAGATAGATATAATGACTCTTATAGATGGTTGGCTTAGAGTAGATATTGTCAGTAAAAAGTATGGGAACATATCTAAGTTTATTAACTCTTCTAAACAACTACTACCAAGAAATCTGATTGCCGCTTCAAATATAATTCAGTATATTATAGAGACATTATCAAGAAACCAAAAAACTATTACATTTGCTGAGAGCTGTAGCGGTGGACTTCTTACTTATTGCTTTACAAAAGAAAACGGTGCTTCAAAAATACTCAATGGCTCACTTGTAACATACTCAAACACCATAAAAGAAAATTGGCTTGCGGTAGAGCATGACTCACTAGAAACGTTTGGAGCAGTAAGCGCAGAAGTTGTCAAAGAGATGTGTGAGGGAGCGCTAAATGTAAGCAGTGCAGATTATGCACTCTCTATCAGTGGCATAGCAGGAGATACTGGTGGAACTGAATTTAAACCGATTGGAACTGTATATGTTGGAGCAAGTTCTAAGACTCATCATTCAGAGATGCACCTAAAATTAGATGGAGATAGGAATTATATTCAACGTCAGAGTGTACTTTTTGCGATAAAAATGCTTATTTTAATCGATAAAGAGACCTTTTTCTAAATTTGCATGAAAATATCTTGACATCTAAAATCTATTTGTCTATAATTTCGACCTCTTAAGAATAAGAGAAATAAGTCTTGTTAGCTCAGCTGGTAGAGCACGTCACTTTTAATGATGTGGCCGATGGTTCGAATCCATCACAGGACACCATTTTAAACTAAAAAATATTTGTGCGGTGGTAGTTCAGTTGGTTAGAATACCTGCCTGTCACGCAGGGGGTCGCGAGTTCGAGTCTCGTCCACCGCGCCATAACATTATAAATACGCGAAACGAACAAAGTCCGTTTCACTACGCTAACGCTATGTTTTACTCAGCGTAAAGCTCATTGCACTGGTGCAATTTTTATATGTAATTTTTAAGCTTGATGGGCGCTTAGCTCAGTTGGTAGAGCGCTACCCTTACAAGGTAGATGTCACTGGTTCGAGTCCAGTAGTGCCCACCATTACAAACCTTTTGTTTATGAAAGTGACCCTTTCGTCTAGTGGCCAAGGACACTATCACTTCATGGTAGGGACAGAGGTTCAAATCCTTTAGGGGTCGCCACTTTTTATTTGGTGTTATACAAAGTCTTAAAATGGGCGCTTAGCTCAGTTGGTAGAGCGCTACCCTTACAAGGTAGATGTCACTGGTTCGAGTCCAGTAGTGCCCACCATTTTTTGATTATTTGCACTCAAAACTTTGATTCATGTACTTAAGTACATTTTACCAAAGCTTTAAGCACAACTAATACAAAATTGATTTTTATTTTTATGCGCGGTGGTAGTTCAGTTGGTTAGAATACCTGCCTGTCACGCAGGGGGTCGCGAGTTCGAGTCTCGTCCACCGCGCCACTTCTTTTTAATAATTTACACCGAAACTTTTAGCCCACACACTTCATTACAAAAAGCTTTTCGTACCTCTGACTTCATACATATCTTTATATCTAAACGTAATAAGATTTTGCATAATTGCAAATAGAATTATAAAGTTTATAAAACTACTTCCTCCATAGCTAAACATGGGTAGAGGAACACCAACAACAGGAGCATAGCCTATAGTCATAGATATATTTACACCCATATAAATAAATATCATAAATGATATTGATATGGTGACTACCTTAATATAGTAGTCAGTATTGTAGACGCTAAGACTCATTAGATGCAAAATAAGCATAACATATACTAAAATGATCGCAAGGGCACCTAAAAAACCACTTCTCTCAACAAGAAATGCAAAGATAAAATCACTTGTAGCAATAGGTAAAAATCTCATTTGAGTTTGTGTAGCTTCATCTTTTGACTTTCCTGTAAGCCCTCCAGAACCAATAGCAATAATGGACTGTTGCACGTGATAAGATGGTTTTTCGCTTAAAAAGTCGTTGATTCTTAGTTTTTGATAGTCATGCAAGCCAAACTTATATACCAGAGGAGAAAAAAGTAATATGGCAACTGCAATAGCCATCCATATTTTCCAATAAACTCCAATAAAGAAAAGGACTCCATAGCCAATAAGTAATAATACAAGGGCTGTTCCTAAATCGGGTTCTTTAACAATTAAAACAAAGGGAAGAAGTATATAAAAACTAATTTTTAAAAATTCACCAATTCTGTATCCATTTGTTGGTGGTGGATTTTTGTGAATAAGATAAGCCAGCATTAGTATGAGTGCAGGTTTTACAAACTCAGATGGTTGAATAGTAGCGTTGATAAATGGAATATCTATCCATCTTTGTGCACCCAATCTTGAATGTCCAAAAAACTCAACTGCGAGTAAAAGTCCAATATTTGCCCAATATATCATAGGGATAAGCCAACTCATTCTACGAATAGGTAGTAAAAACACAAATAAGAATGCAATAACGGCTATTCCGACATAGGCATTTTGTTTTTGTGCAAGAGCCGGAACAACTTCGCCGATAAGCCAGTGTGAAGTAAATACAAGTGGGATAATTAAGATAATAGAAAAGAAGTCAAATTGTGCTAGAATACGCTTATCAAATCTCCACAAATTTGTAACTCCAATAATTTTTTTAAAATTGTATCACAAAAATTAGTGAAACTATTTTATGTTACAAAAATATTTCGTCTAAAAGGGACATAATGAGCGATATAATAAGCTATGTATGTGATAATCCAGAGAGATTAGACACATTTTTAGCATCTCAAATTGGGCAAACACGCTCACAAATAGCATCTTTAATAAAACACGGCTGTGTTGAAGTAGAAGAAAAAAAAGTTACTCGTCCAGGAGTAAAACTAAAAGCACTACAAAACGTAAAAGTAAACTTTCCAGAACCTAAAGAGTCTCCAGCTCTTGATATTGACTTTGATGTTGAGATACTTTATGAAGATGATGATGTACTTGTAATTAATAAACCAAGTGGCGTTACTGTACATCCTGCACCAAGTGTAAAAGAAGCAACTTTAGTTGACTGGCTTAAACATAAGGGAATCAGACTCTCAAATATAAGCGGAGAAGAAAGACACGGGATAGTTCACAGACTCGACAAGGGTACAAGTGGGACTATGGTTGTTGCAAAAAACAATGAAGCTCATGAGTTTTTATCACAACAACTTCAAGATAAAAGTATGGGAAGATACTATCTAGCAGTTTTAAATCCACCCCTAAAAGATGAACTCACTATAATTGAGCAAAATATTGGCAGAAGTCCACATAATAGATTGAAGATGACTTGTACCAACGATGGTAAAACAAAATATGCAAAAACAATGTTTAAATTTTTGCTACTTTCAAATGATGAAAGAGGGCAACTTGTAGCATGTAAACTCTTCACTGGACGTACTCATCAAATTCGTGTTCATTTAGAGAGTATGAACCGTCATATCATTGGTGATCACATCTATGCGTTAAGCCCTAAGCAAGAGAAATCGGAACGAATTTTGCTACACGCTTACATAATATATTTTGTTCATCCAACGAGCAAAGAAAAACTCTCTTTTGTTGCATCTCTTGATGAGACTATGAAAGAATATTTAGATAAAAAATTTGATATGGAGCAAATTAATGAAGTTATGGACATTAGCAACATTTTGCGCGGCTTCCCTACTGATTCTTAGTGGTTGTGTAGGAAATTCTCCACAACCGGCAGATCAAGTCACAATAGATAAAACACTACCAATTGTAAAACTGACAGAGAGAGGAACTTTTGTAGACATGAATGCTGTAGCATTTGAGTGGAGCGCTATAGAAGATGAGAGAGTTAATGGCATCTATATTTATAAGCAAGCTATGAGTGAAGATGGAAGTAATCTTTCTCACTATAAGACAATAAATAACCGATTTACAACTCACTATCTTGATACTGGGATAAAGCCAGATGCAGCCTACGCATATAGTTTTAAAACTTTTTCCAAAGAAGCAGAATCTCAAATGAGTGAGACAAAAGTAATAAATTCTCTTCCTGTTTTGCAGTCAGTTGTTTGGATTCAAAGTCTACAAAATATGCCAAGAACTGCAAAAATCATCTGGAGACCTCATTCAAATCAAAAAGTTAAGTCATACATTATTGAGAGAAGAACGCTAGAAGAAGATACGTGGAACAAGATAGCTACTGTTGATGGTAGACTCAATGCAGAATTTATTGATGTTGATCTTAAAGATCAATTTGTATATAAATACCGTGTTCGAGTAGTTACGTATGACGGTATAATATCAACTCCAAGTGAAATTGTTCAAGTAGTAACAAAAGCGCTTCCTGTTTCTATCAAACATATCGTAGCAACAACAGACTTACCTAGAAGAATAGAGATAAATTGGGAGAAGTCAAATACTGAAGATTTTAGTCATTACCATCTTTATAGATCTGATAAATCTGATGGAACTTATGAACTTATTGCAAGACTTAACAATCCAACATTTACAGATATAGTCGAAGAAGATGCAAAAGAGTACTATTATAGAGTTAGTGCAATTGAGAAAAATGGACTAGAAAGTATTCATGATAAAGTCTCAATTCAGGGTTTAACTCTCATGAAACCTGAGACACCAGTACTGTTAGAAGTTAAAGTTATTAATAATATAATAGAGATAAAATGGGCAAACAAAGATAAGAGGGCTAAAAAATATTCAGTAATAAAGAAGGCTAAGACAGGTTGGTTTGATGCTAAAGATGAAGAATTTATTGATATAAAAGGTAAAAAATTCATAGATGCTGAAATTGGACCAAATATTACATATTATTATCAAGTATTTGCTATTGATCAATTTGGGATAAAATCAAATCCTAGCATCGAGATAGAGATTACAACTCCAAACACTGTTGCTAATAATGTAAAAAAGGAAGCTCCACAAGAGACTTTTAAGAAGACTCAAAATAAAAAAGTAGAAGTAATCATACCTACACAAGATTTTAACTAAAACGGGGATAAATGCCACACTTACATATCCAAGAGTTTAAAGAGATAAACTTTCCTCAAAAATATAATGAAGTTTCATTTAACTTTATTGCTAATAATGCAAAGCATAGTGATGAAACTCTTATTTCAGTTAGTGTAGAAGAAGATGATTTTTTTCTACTCGTAAAAAAAGAAGAGAATAAAAACCTTTTAAAAACAGATAAGTTAACAAGACCTGCATCTATACATAGTGTTCATAAAGCACTGCTTGCTTATGCAGACTTTGCCAAGCTTAATGTAATATCTTCAAATGTTCCTCAAAAACAAAAAAATATCCACCTAGAAGAGGCAACAGCACTAAAGCATATAAGTTTCTTTGCAGACAACTTCCCCGAGGCTAAAGAGATAAGAGTCGAAGTAGGTTTTGGTTCAGGTAGGCATCTAATACATCAAGCTATAGAGAATCCAAATATTTTATTTATAGGTATTGAAATTCACAGACCTTCAATAGAGCAGGTTTTAAAACAAGTTAGCATTCAAAACATAGGAAATTTACTGGTTCTAGATTACGATGCAAGACTATTTATGGAGCTAGTTCCTTCAAATATTGTAGGTAAGATATACGTACACTTCCCAGTACCATGGGATAAAAAACCACATCGTAGAGTAATATCTACTACTTTTATAGAAGAAGCTAGAAGAGTTTTAAAAGTAGATGGAAGACTTGAACTTCGTACAGATAGTGAAAACTATTATGCTTACTCTTATGAGACTTTTATAAACTTTCAAAAAACTATTTTACATATCAACAAAAACAAAGATATAGCAATAAGTTCAAAGTATGAAGATAGATGGAAAAAAATGCAGAAGAACATTTATGATGTAACTATGATAAATGAAGAAGAGTCTGATAAACTAAATTTAGAGGGTAGTTTTGAATTCTCTAAAGTTGGTTTATCGGATGAAAAACTAATAGAACTTCATAGTGTTACAAAAAGGTTTGATGGTGGATTTATTCACTTTGAGAGAGTTTATAAGTTGGATGATGGAGTAATGCTTCGCATTTCACTTGGAAGCTTTGACAGACCCGAGCATCTTTATGTTGTTCTTAGAGATAAAACAGCTTCTTATTATCCAACTCTTCCATTAAAATCAAAGAGTAATCTCTTAGCACATAAATATTTAGACGAGGTATTTAATGGATAAGGTAATAATGGCAGAAGATTTATCACTATCATATTCAAATAATGAGACAATCATCAATAAAGCAACTTTCTCTATTGATTCTGGTAGTTTTGTATTTATAACAGGTGCTAGTGGTAGTGGAAAATCAACTATTTTGAAATCTCTTTATGGTGCTTTAAAACCTAAACAAGGAAGTCTAATAGTCGGAGGTGTGGAACTTAGAGGTGTTACTACTTCTAAGCTAAACTTTTTAAGAAGACATGTTGGCATAGTTTTTCAAGATTACAAACTTGTAAAAGAATGGACAATTGAGAAAAATATTATGCTTCCTCTTATTATTAACGGGTATGAAAAAAGTGTAACTCAAAATCAGGTTGATTCTCTTTTAAAGCATGTTCGATTAAAACACCAAGCCGGTAAATATCCACTTGAACTAAGTGGTGGTGAACAGCAAAGGGTTGCAATGGCTAGAGCATTAGCACACAATCCAATCCTTATTCTTGCTGATGAGCCTACCGGTAACTTGGATGACTACTCATCTCAGCTTATTTGGAACCTTTTAGAAGGCGCAAACGAGCAACTAAAGACAACTGTAATAGTTGTTACTCACAACATCCCTCAAACAATGAATGTCGACTATAAACATTATAATATTGAGTATGGGAGCGTGCATGAAGTCATTTAAAAATCACCTCTCTTTAGTTGTTGCACTTCTTAGTATACTTTTTTCAATTCAAATATTTATTATTGTAGACAGGTCGATAGAAGCTTACAAAGAAAACTTATCTAATAACTATGCAGTAATAATTGTGAGTAAAAGTACCTTAGATAACAAAACTGTTCTTGGTATAAATGATATCATTGCTGATGTAAATGAATTGTCTGCAGACAGTGTAATAAAAAGATTAAACAGCGGAATAAGCGCAAAAAATACAGAACTACTAAAACTTACTCTTCCAAAATTTTATAAACTAAGTCTTAAATATTATCCCAGCCCAAAACAGATAAAAAAATTGAGAAAAGATTTGCTGAAAAATAAGTCAATTATAAAAGTTGAAGATTTTTCTCATAATCATGACACAACATATAAGCTGTTATTGCTTTTTAAAAGTGTTGTCTCTTTATTTGCTGTAGTCGTATTTGTTGTAACAACTCTACTTATATTTAAAGAACTTCGCATATGGCAGTTTAAACATAGTGAACGTATGAGTATAATGGGGCTGTTTGGTGCACCGGTATGGCTTCGTTCTGCTGTATTGTTTAGACTCTCTATTGTAGATGCAATAATTGCTAGTCTTTTGGCATTTGGACTCTTTATCTATATTTCTTCATCTACATTTGTAAAAGCACAGTTTAACAACATTGGAATTGATATTGTAATATATGATATCGTAAATGATTCAGCACTTCTTTTTGGTGCCGCAATTATATTATCTATTTTACTTGCATCTTTAATAGTTTTGGGACATAAAGAAGAGGTATGATTCGTCTATTTTTGATTTTAATCTTGGTATCTGCTATTTTATTTGCAAAAACAAGTGTAGATGCCAATATAAAAAAAACTAGTAATAAACTTAGCTCTTTTTCTAAGAACTACTCAAATATAAATAAAAAAATGGCCAAAACTGCAAAGGCTATTTTAAAACAAAAAAAAGAGATACTAATACAGCAAAAGTATTTAGACCTTCTAAAAAAAGAGCTAGGTGAAAAAGAGAGTAGCTATAGCGAAAATACCACCCAGCTTAAAGATTTAAAGAAGGTTCAGTCAAATCTAAAATCAATTCAAGAGAAGTTAGAAGAGGAGCTTGTTTTTACTATTGCTCAAAGTGTCTCTCTCTCAATTATATTAGAAGAAGAGATTGCAGCCAGTCAAGAGTCACTTATGGAGTTTGAAGTTTTAAAAGTAATGCTAGAAAACTCAAAAAAGAAAGTAAAAGAGTTAAATAGTAAATTTTATAGCAACTCCAAAAATATAGATATATTAAATACTCATGCTAATTTCTTAGAAGTTGAAATTGCCAATATCGATACTAAAAGAAAAAACCTACTTAGTACACAGAAAAAGAATAAGAAGGCTTTGAAAAAGCTTACTATTGCGGAAAATTCCTATAAAAAAGAGTTAAAAAAACTTCTAAAAAAACAGGATCTTCTTAAAAAGACACTGGCAAAACTAAACATTATAAAAATAGATGAGATTAATAAAGCTAAGGAACAAGAAGAGAGAAGAAAAGCTTTTGATTCTAAAAGAATCGTCTCTGATAGAAATCTTCCAAAAGTTAAAAAACATGGTAGCAGTTACCAAAAAGTAAAAACAAAAAACTATGTTGGAGATAAAACTATTGCTCCATTTTCTCCATATACGATTACGAAAAGATATGGAACATATACAGATCCAATTTATGGTATAAAAGTTTTTAATGAGTCAATTTCGCTTAAACCAAAGGAAAAGAATACAAAAGTTAAAACTGTATTTAATGGAAAAGTTATCTATGCCGATAAGACAGCTGTTTTGGACAATATAGTAATTGTACAACATCTAAATGGACTGCATACGATTTATGCAAATCTAACACAAATCTCACCAAATATTAAAAAGGGTGTAAAAATAAAAAAAGGTTATACGATAGGTCGTGTGAGTGATGAATTAATCTTTGAAGTTACTCAAAAATCTTATCATATAAATCCAGAAAGACTCTTTAAATAAAAAACTAAAAGATGAAGTAAATCTTTTAGTTGTTAGTAGCAAAAGCATACTCGTTTTTTAAGTAAGACAGAGATTCGGATTAAAGATATTTTTTGGATATAATTTTAAAAAAATTTAAGTAGAGAAAAATATGAACTTTAAAGAAACTCGTGGATGTGATGATAAGAAACCTGCAAGTGTTACTTTCTCGCAAGCAATACTAAGCCCAATTGCCTCTTTTGGCGGTCTTTATGTACCTGAGACACTACCAGAACTAGGAAAAGAATTTTTAAACAAACATCTAAACTCTTCATATAAAGAATTAGCATCTGATTTACTTAAGCGTTTTGAGATAGATATTGAGCAAAGCGTGATTGATGAGGCTCTTAATCTTTATGATAAGTTTGACGATTCAACTAACCCTGTTCCCGTTGTAAAAGTAAAAGATAATCTTTATGTAAGTGAGCTTTACCATGGTCCTACTCGTGCATTTAAAGACATGGCACTTCAACCATTTGGTAGCATCTTATCTTCAGTTGCTCAGAAAAAAAATGATAACTATTTAATACTTGCAGCTACAAGTGGAGATACTGGTCCAGCGGCATTAGAGACATTTAAGAACAAGAAAAATATACAAGTTGTTTGTCTTTACCCTGCAAATGGAACTTCTGATGTACAGAGACTACAGATGGTTACAGAAGATGCGCCTAACTTAAAAGTTATCGGTATAAAAGGCAACTTTGATGATGCTCAATCAGCTCTTAAAAACCTTCTAGCTTCAAAGAGTTTTGAAGCTGCACTAAATGAAAAACATATTTCATTATCAGCTGCAAACTCAGTAAACTTTGGACGTATTATTTTTCAAATAATTTATCATATTCATAACTACCTTGAATTAGTAAGACAAAATGTTATTAAAGTTGGTGAAAAAGTTTATCTAAATGTTCCAAGTGGAAACTTTGGAAATGTACTTGGTGCTTACTATGCAATGCTTATGGGACTTCCGGTTGAGAAGTTGATTATTGCTTCAAATGAAAACAATATTTTAACTCGTTTGATTCAAACAGGTGTTTACGATATGCGTGACCAAGAGCTTATTTTAACAACTTCTCCAGCTATGGATATTCTAAAATCATCTAATGTTGAGCGTGTTCTTTATGGACTCTATGGAGCTGCTAGAACAAGAGAATTAATGCATGATCTTGATACAAAAAAAATATACACACTAACTCCCAAAGAACTAACTCAACTTCAAGAGATTTTTGTAGCTGATTTTTGTAGTGATGAAGAAGGAAAAGAGTATATTAAAAATACATTTAACAATGGTTATTTAATGGACCCTCACACTGCTACATGTTTTAAAGCTTATGAGTCATGTGCAACTAAAAATATCCCTACAATCATCTACTCAACGGCAGAGTGGACAAAGTTCTCTCCTGTAATTGCAAATGCTTTAACAGGTGAAGAAGATACACAAGATATAGTAGCGTTAGAGTCTATTTCAAAAACTGCTAATGTTAAGATACCATCTATGATAAACGAGCTTTTTAACAAAAAAATAGTTCATAATTCTATAATAGAAAAAGAGAATATAGAAGAAGAGATATTGAAGTTTCTCTAGTAAAATTATAGTTGAGTTGCTTTTTTATAAGCTCTCTCAACTGCATCCATACAAGCACTTCTTACATTTCCATCCTCAAGTGCTCCATACCCTGCGGCTGTTGTTCCGCCTGGACTCATAACACCATCTTTTAAAAGTGCAGGATGAATATCTTGGATTAATTCTCCAAAACCACTAAAAAGACCTCTCATAATAATCATAGCATCATCTCTTTTTAGACCTTGTTTTACCGCACCATCTGTTAATGCCTCAGATATTAACGCTAAGTATGCAGGACCGCTTCCAGCAAGTCCTGTAGCTATATCTATCTCTTTTTCAGAAGAGAGCCATCTTGTAGTTCCTATGGCTCCTAAAAGCTCTTCTGCTTCTTCTTGAAACTCAGCATCTCCAGTTAAAGTAGTCATAGACTTGTTAATGCTAGCAGCAAGATTTGGCATACATCTAACTACTGCTGCTGGTTTAAGATTGTGACGAAGTTTTTGTACAGTCGTTCCAGCTAAAACAGAAAAGATAACTCTTGCTTTTCCTTTTAATCTTGTAGAAATTTCTTCAACATTTGCTGGTTTAACACAAAGCATTATAGTTTTATCGCTAAGATCAAAATCATCATATAAAAACTTATCTACATCTGTTCCTATTTCTTTTTCAAATTTATCAAGTTTTTCAATATTTCTACCAACTACTTCTATTTTATAATTATCTTTTAGACCCTTGGCAATGCTCAATGCCATATTTCCGTTTCCTATAAAAGTTATTGTTTTCATAATAGTGCCTTAAAGTTTTTATGTTAGTATAGCATCTATACAACAATTACAGTTTAAATTAAATAAATAACACTAAAGGTTGAAAATGGACAGGTTAGTCATAAAAGTAGGTAGTGCAGTTTTAACAGATAAAAATGAAATCGCAAAAGAGAGAATGTTAAATCTTGTAACTTTAATAGCAAAATTAAAGTTCAAATATGATGTTGTGTTAGTTACTTCTGGTGCGGTAGCAGCAGGATATTCAGCATTGAAATTAGATAAGACTAAACAGATAGGAAAAAAGGCTATAGCAGCTGCTGGTCAACCGATTTTGATGACAAGTTATAAAAAGAAATTTGATATTTACAATATTGACACTGCCCAGATATTACTGACTGAAGATGATTTTGATTCTAGAAAAAGAACTAAAATGTTTCAAGAGATTATAGATGCTCATTTAAGTAATGATATTTTACCTATTGTTAATGAAAATGATATAACATCAACTCCCGAACAACTATTTGGTGATAATGATCAATTATCGGCTAATGTGGCACATGCAGTTAATGCTGAACTCTTAGTCATTCTAAGTGACATTGATGGTTATTATAATAAAAACCCTAAAGAAAATAAAGATGCTAAAATCTATAAAGTAGTTAATGAACTCTCAGAAGAAGAGTTAAATGATAAAAGCACGGCTAATGACCCATTTGCAACAGGCGGAATAGTTACAAAATTAAAAGCGGCAGACTTTATGATTAAAAACAATAGAAAAATGTTTTTGACTAATGGATTTGATTTAGGCGCTGCTGAATCATTTCTTTTAGAAGAAAAACATACGTTTGGTACGATTTTTGAAACAAAAAAAGCTAAGGAAAAATAAATATGGAAAAATTTTTACAAGAAGCAAAAGAGTCGAGTCGAGTTCTTTCTGTTATAAGTGGAGCACAAAAAAATAGAATTTTAAAAGAAATGGCTGCGGCTCTTAGAAACAATACAGCAGATTTACTAAAAGCAAATGCACTTGATATGATAGATGCGGATAAAAATAATTTGACATCAGCTCTAAAAGACAGACTATTACTAGATGAATCTCGCGTAGATGCTATGGCTGTAGCAGTTGAAGAGATTGCTGCACTTAAAGAGCCAGTTGGCCGTGTTCTTGATGGTTGGATTACTGAAGATGGATTGAAGATTGAAAAAACTTCTATCCCAATCGGTGTAATCGGTATTATCTATGAGTCTCGCCCAAACGTTACAAGTGATACAGCGGCTTTATGTTTTAAAAGCTCAAATGTATGTGTACTAAAAGGCGGAAAAGAAGCAGAACATTCAAACAGAGCAATCGCAAAAGTTTTAAAAGATGTTTTAATTAGCAATGATTTGCCTCCATCGTTAATTTCACTAATCCCAGACTCTTCAAGAGAGGGAGTTGCTAAACTTATAAAGATGGATAAATATATTGATCTTATAATTCCTCGTGGTGGAGCAGGGCTTATAAAATATGTAAGTGAAAATGCGACTGTAAGTGTAGTAAAACACGATAAGGGACAAAATCATACATATATAGATAAAGATGCAAAACTTGACAATGCCATAGCAATAGCAATAAACGCAAAAGTTCAACGTCCAGGTGTTTGTAACGCTATGGAGACACTTCTTGTTGATAGCGCTATAGCAGAGAAAGCACTTCCACTTATTAAGCAAGCATTTGACAAGGCTGGCACCGAACTAAAAGGGTGTGTAAATACTCAAAAAATTATAAAAGTCGCTAATGTAAGTGATGAAGATTATGATACGGAATATTTAGCAAATATTTTAAACATAAAAGTTGTAGATGGGGTTGATGGTGCGATTGAGCATATAGTTAAATATGGTTCAGGTCATTCAGAGTCTATAGTAACAGAGAATATAAGTACAGCAGAAGAGTTTTTAAATGCTATAGATGCAGCGGCTGTTTATGTTAATGCATCTACGCGTTTTACTGATGGTGGAGCTTTTGGTTTTGGAGCAGAGGTTGGAATAAGCACAAACAAACTTCATGCACGTGGACCTATGGGAATAGAAGGACTCACAACATATAAGTTTAAAATATATGGAAGTGGTCAGATTAGATAAGAAGTAATAAAAAATGATAAAAAATGACAAAATTTGACTAGATTGACTCATTGTTGATACATATCAATGTAATATAGATAAATCTTGACTAGAATAAACCTTATAATTAAAAAAAAGGATTTAGTATATGTCAAGTATTCCAAGTGAAGCAAATAAGATAGAAGTAACTGGCGCAACTGTAGATTTTTTTGAGTTGGCTAAAGATGGAGTAAGTACTTACTATTTTGATACATCAAAGTGTGGACCTCCAGATCCAATGGTAAATGCTATGAGTGGTTTAAGACTTATTAAAAATACAAACAATGTGCTTGTTATGATTAACAGTAAATCTCCAGGTGGTCTATTTGGTAAATTAGAGGCGGATGTATCTTACTCTGTTGAGGATGTAGAAGGTGGTTTAGTTAAAGTTACATTTACAAATGTAAACGTAGGAATAGATTCAGATCTATCTCAAACTGCTTGTCACTAATGACAAAGTAAAATGTTTTCTATCTCACAGGGGTTCGCACCACCTTTTAAACTTATTTCCCCATTTTTTATTTTGGGGAGTCTGTTTTACTTACTTGCTTCTATATATATTTTTTTCTTTTCATCAGACAATCTTTTTTTACAAGACACTAAAGTACTTAGTTTAGTTCACCTTTATTTACTTGGTTTTGTGATGATGGTAATCTTTGGAGCTATGGCACAACTAATACCAGTTGTTCTTGAAGTAGGGCATGCTGCGGTTGAACTTTTTTATGCCATATGGCCACTTCTTGGAATAGGAACCATCCTTATGGTAGTCGGGTTTTTTGGTTATCCTGCACTGCTTCCTTATGGAGGTACTGTTGTTCTTATCTCTATGATGATTTTTGTTATGGAAATTTTTGTAACTATGAAAAATGTTAAAAAGCTAAATCTGGTCATGAGTAGTGTTCTTATCTCAAATACATTTTTATTTTTTGGGATTATTTTTGGGCTTGTTATGGCACTTGGATATGCAGGGACTATTGAGGTTGATATTATGTCACTTCTTCGCTCTCATGTATATTTGGTAATAGGTGGTTATATTACTATAACACTAATGGGACTCTCTGTTGTACTGCTTCCTATGTTTGGATTATCTCATGGTTTTTCTATGAAACCTTTAGAAGTTGCTATTGCTCTTATGAGTACTTCAGTTGTACTTGTAGTTATATCTTCGTTAACTAAGTATATAGCAGTTGCTTATACAGGGTACATTTTTGCAGTGGCATCTATGCTATTGTACTTTTATATGGTATATACTATTTTTAAAACAAGAGCCAGAAAAGAGTTGGATATATATAGTATTTCATTGATTTATTCATATTTTTCCATGATGGTATCATTAGTTTTAGGTGTGGCGTATCTTTTAGTATCTTATGAGCCTCTGTTACTAGCTAGTGGTTGGTTAATATTTTTTGGTTTTATTGGTTTTGCGGTAACTGGACATATTTATAAAATAGTCCCTTTTCTAGTGTGGTTTGAACGTTTTTCTCCACTTGTTGGTAAAGAAAAGGTACCAATGCTTGCAGATATGTTGCCGGCAAAGAGTTCTCATGCCCAGTTTGTATTTTGTGCTATAGGTGTGGCTGTTATAACCGTAGCTATTTTAGCTCAAAACGAGACTCTCATAAAAGCAGGTGCTTCATTTTTAGTTGTTGGTGCATTAGCACTTGTAAGAAATATGTTTTATATGATAAATTATAAATTAAGGAAATAAATATGTACTCAAAAGAAGAATTATTTTTAGCAATTTCAACTGTAATAGATCCAGAAGTAGGATTTAATCTTGTTGAGATGGGACTTATATATGATGCTAAGTGTGATGATGAAGGTAATGTTCATGTTACTATGACTCTCTCAACAAAAGCATGTCCAATGCACCAGCTGATACAACAATGGGTAAAAGAGTCAGTAGAGAAAATGGCAAATATTAAAGAAGTTGTTGTAGATGTAGTTTGGGAACCGGTATGGAACGTCACAATGGCTGATGAGAATGTGAAAAAAGCTCTTGGTGGAGCTTAATAAATTCAGCTCTTTTTTTATACTATTTCTTTCAGATAACCTTTTTTAAACCTAGGTAATCACAGGGGAATTAGTATACGCATATAAAATCTCATATAAAGACTCCATTTTCAATGGTTTTTTTAGATACTTATCCATACCTGCTTCAGTCATTTTTTTAATCTCTTCAACAGTGGTATCTTCGTTTAGAGCAATTATAACGATATGGTTATAATTTGGATTCATTCTAATTTTTCTAGTTGCTTCAAATCCGTCAACTCTTGGCATATATGCATTCATAAGTATAAAATGATAGTTTTTGTCTTTTTCTAAAATTTCGAGTAAAAACTGACCATCATCAGCCATTGTAATTCCTATGCCAGAGTTTGATAAAAGACTTGTTATAATTTTTTGGTTTATTATATTGTCCTCAGCAACCAGAATTCTTTTGCCTGCAAAGTTTTTGAACTTTTCTTTTTTTGCTATATCAACTTTATCTTCTTCTTTGAAAATATCAAAAGGTATTGCCTCGGGTATTTCTTGCATAATTATAGGTTGTTCTGGCTCTTGAATCCCTTCTTTTATTTCTTTTAGCGAAGTTTTTTTATTAGAATCTTCTTGTACTTTTTCTATATTAAAGGTATGTGTTGAATCTGTAAGATTATCTTTCATCTTTAGTTGTGATTTTTTTAATATAAAATAGATTATGATTAGAGTTAAAATAATGATAGCTACAATAAATTCATCAATAAAAGTTTTAAAGACATTAAGTTTCTTAGTTTGTTTTGGAATAATTTTTTCTTTTACTTCTATATCTTTTTTTCCATGTTCCTCTTGGCTTAAAGCATCTTTTTGTGTTAATAATTTTACTTTAATACTTTTTATATCTGGTTCAGGCATTAAAAAAGGATCGTCTATTATCTCTGGTTCTTTTATAACTGCCGCTTTTTGTTTCTCTTTTTTAGGAGTTTTCTTGTTTCCTAGTTTAAGAACATAGGCATCTTTAAACTTTGTTTTTTTGATTTTATTTAACACTGAGTGCATTGTTACTACATCGCTAAATGGTTCTATGGTAACTATAAAGTATTTGCCATGTTTTTTTGAAACAGTTTTTAGTGAGTTTTTATCTAAGAAGTTTTTAAATTTTATATCTCTGTTTATAATCTTATTTACACTGTACTTTACCTTCTTAGCAGTTGATTCAGTTGAGAAAGTACCTAATACAATTTGACTTTGATTGGCTAAGACAAATGAATATATTAGGGAAAGTAAAAAGATTATTTTCAAATAGTGGCCTTTTTTTCTTTAATGGTACACTATTAAAAATTAAAATTTACAAAGTTTATGTATAATCTATTTAATATAACTAAAGGCTTCTTTTGCAAAATATCCCACATACTCCCGTTCTATATCGAGAAGTAATAGAAACATTTAAAAATATTGATGGTGGTATTATTATTGATTGTACTATGGGATATGGCGGACACTCTTCTATGATACTAGAAGCAAATCCAAATATTGAGTTAATTGCAATAGATCAAGATCAAACAGCGATAGATTTTTCTACAAAACGTTTAGAAGAATTTGGTGATAGAATAAGCATTAGAAAAGGTCGTTTTTCATCTGTTATAAAAGATATTATTGCTGAGTATGGAGTAGAAAAAATAAGAGGTGTTTTAGCAGATATTGGTGTCTCTTCACTTCAACTTGACCAAAAAGATAGAGGTTTCTCTTATTCTAGTGATAACCTTGATATGAGAATGGATAAAGAAGCCACACTCAGTGCAGAGAATGTTGTAAACGAGTATTCAACTGATGAACTTGAAAATATTTTGCTAGAATATGGTGAACTTAGAAACTACAAAAAGATAGCATCTGCTATAGTGAATGCTCGTCCATTTGCATCTGCAAAAGAGTTAAGTGAAAAAACTAAACATCTAATGCCTCATGGTAAAAAGATTCATCCGGCCACACTTTTGATGCAGGCTATTCGCATAGAAGTGAATGATGAATTAGGAGAGTTGAAGTCTCTTCTTCAAAGCATAGAGGATTCTGAGTTTTGTGATGCCATAGTTGCTATCATATCTTTTCATTCATTAGAAGATAGAATAGTAAAACAAACATACAGTAGATGGAGCAAAAACTGCATCTGTCCTGCTGAAGCTATGAGATGTACATGTTCTAGAGATAATGCCAAGGGAAAAATTTTAAGTAAAAAGCCTATAACCGCGCAAGATGATGAGTTAAAAGAAAACCCAAGAAGCAGAAGTGCAAAGATGAGAATATTTCATTATGAGCGATAAACATGAACTATTAGATGAAGTTGATCAGGTATTAAACAAGAAAAAAAGACTTGATTTTGAGTACTTAGTTTTTACACTGCTTCTTATGAGTTTTGTGAGCTTGGCTCTATTTCCAAAAATATATATACAGCAACAAATCTACTTTAAAAGTAGAGATATTTCAAAACTAAAAGGTGAGTACGATACACTAATAGAAGAAAATAGGCTAATAAACACTTCCGTTGAATCTATAAGATTTAAAAATCAAATACTTGACACACTTTTTTAACAACACATAAGGAAAAAAATGATTCGCCGCTTTTTAGAGTTTGCAATCGATAAACCACTTTTAAATCATATACTCTTAACTTTTATAGTTTTACTATCTATTTTTGCATATTTAAATATTCCTAAAGAGATATTTCCTCCAATGAATATGGACAAAGTTACTATCAGTGGTGGTTACTCGGGTACATCAGCAGATGTCCTTGATAAAATGGTTGTAAAGACCATAGAAGATGACCTGCAAAATATAGATGAGCTTTATAACATAAAGACAACCATTCAAAATGGTTCTTTCTCAATTATTAGTGACATAAAAACAGGTTCTGATAATATAACTGTACTTAGTGATGTAAAAAATATACTCAGTAGTGTTAAGAAAGATTTACCTGCTGATATGTCAGAGCCAATCGCTAAGATACAACTTCATAGTTTCCCGCTTGTTCTTATAGCGCTTGCAGGAGATAGTAGTAAAAAAGAGTTGTTAAACCTTGCGGAAGATTTAAAGAGTGATTTGAGCCAGTTAAAAGATTTAAGTGACATTACTATCCGTGGAGATGCGGATGATGAATTAGTTATTACAATAAATGAGCAGAAGCTTTTAGCTTTTGAACTAAACCCCTCTTTGGCTGTGGCATCTCTAAAAAATATAAGCTCAATATTTCCTATAGGAACCATAAAAGATAGAGGTAAGCATCTTTATATTTCTACTTTTAATGGAGAAAAGACAAAAAAAAGTATTGAAAATACCATTATAAGTGTTGGAGATGCTAGAGTTCGCATAGGGGACATAGCAGATATAGAGTTTAGGCTGAGTGATGAGTCTGAGCTTTCACACTATAATGGTGTTAGAAATGTATCTATAAATGTTACAAAGTCTAAGGATGGAAATGCAATTGCGTTAGTAAGACAGATTCGTGAGATACTAAAAGAAAAAACAGATAAGAGTACAGAAGTGAAGTATGAGATATATACAGACACTTCTATATGGATTAAAAATCGTTTAAATACTGTTTTTGCAAATATAGCATTTGGTCTTATGTTAGTATTTTTAGCAATGCTTATTTTTATAAACCGTGGAATTGCAGTGGTTGTTGCTATTGGTATCCCAGTTAGTTTTATGATAGGTCTCATTGCCACAGAAATAATGGGAGACTCTCTAAATATGCTCTCACTTCTAGGTGCTCTGATAGCTCTAGGGATGTTAGTTGATGAAGCAATAGTTGTTGCTGAAAATATCTATCGGCATCTAGAAGAAGGAATGGAGAAAAGAGAAGCGGCTATAGTCGGTGCAACCGAGATGTTTCCCGCCGTTTTAACGGCAACTTTAACCACAGTCTTCGCATTTTTACCAATGCTTCTGCTAACAGGAGAGATGGGGATGTTTATAAAAATTATTCCTATTATGATAACTGTACTTCTGCTTTCTTCACTTTTTGAGGCATTTTATTTTTTACCACTTCATGCACATGACTTCTTAAAAGTTTCACATGATGAGAGCTTTACAAAAAAGCTTTGGAAGAGACTTTCTTCGTGGCATAATAAAGCACTTCACTTTGTTTTTAGAGCTAAGTGGATTTCACTCATTATTATTGTTGTATCAATTCTTTCTTTGACATTTGTATTTATTAAAAACTCAAAGTTTCAACTCTTTCCAGATTTTGATACTACTCAGATATATGTATATGGAAAGGTAAATGTAAATAATGAGTTAGAAGACACTGAGAGGATAATAACGGCGTTAGAGAAGAAGCTTTTAGCACATACTAATGAAGATGACTTCTCTTCTATTACATCAGTTATTGGTTTTAAAATGGATGCTAAAAATATGTTAGAGACAGGAGACAATCTTTTTCATATATTTATTGACTTAAAAGAACGTGCACCTGCTAATGCATTTGACAGATATATTAATCCATATCTATCCATAGATTATAATGCAGAAGTACTGACTAGAAAAAATGATGCAAAAGATATAGCTAAAGAAATCGATAAATTAATAGAGCCGTTTAAAACACAAAAAGAAAATGGAGACTTACTATATGAAGAACTTGTTGTAAAAGTTCCGGGAGCTGGTGTTGTTGCTTCTGATATAGAGATAAGTCTAAGTGGAAAGAGTGAGAAAGATATTTTAGCAGGTGTTAAGTATCTTAGAAGTTCACTAGACAAGATAGAAGGTGTTAATAACTCTTCAGATGATGCAAATCCTGGAGAAAAAGAACTAAAGCTTCGCATAAATGAGTATGGACAACAACTAGGTTTTAATGAAGAGTTGATATCTGCTGAGCTTAGATCCTACTACCTAAAAGGTGAGTATGGAAAGATGTTCAATGATGAAGGTCTTGTACGTATCAAGATTGAGAGTGGTATTAATAAAGAAATAAGTTCTATATACAACATAGAAGTTCAAGTGCCAAAAACCGATAACTATGTAGCCCTATCTGATGTTTGTGAATTTATCATGCTACAAGGTTTTGTATCTATCAAAAAAGAAGATGGTACTAGGCTAAGAACAGTTCTGGCAACTTTAAATAAAAAAGTCATAACTTCTGCTGAGGTAATGAAAAAATTAGAACCAGTATTTGAGAAGCTCAAAAATGATGGATATAAGATAGACATAAAAGGTGAAGAAAAAGAGAATGCTAAAAACAAAAGAGAGATGATGCAGTCTGCAATTATTGCTATTTTCTTGATTTTTATTACTCTGGTTTGGTTATTTGACTCTATCAAAAAGTCTCTTATAGTGATTAGTACTATTCCTCTTGTTTTACTCGGTGTATATTTTGGACACTGGGTAATGGATATAAATCTTACAATGACAGGAATGATAGGTATAGTAGGACTCGCAGGGGTTGTTGTAAATGATGGACTTATTGTTGTTAATTTTATAAAACATGCAGACGACACTGAAGAGTTGATGAAAAGAGCAGGGACTAGACTTAGACCTATTATTCTTACCTCATTAACAACAGTTCTTGGACTTTCAACTCTGATATTTTTTGCATCTGGACAAGCCATGATACTTCAACCTATGGCAATTTCACTAGGCTTTGGAATTGCTTGGGCTACTGTACTTAACTTGATTTATGTACCTCTTTTGTATGCGGTGGTTTTTAAAATAAAAGATAGGGTACGATAAAAGAAAAGTATAAGAATTTTTTGACTATAATTGCGCCCTACGAAGCGAAAGCTTATAGAGAAACAGTGGGTCTTTAGCTCAGTTGGTTAGAGCCCTCCGCTCATAACGGAGTGGTCATGTGTTCGAGTCACATAGGACCCACCACTTACAAACTACACAAACAACGAACTTTCAAAGAATTTAATAATACAAAATAAGATAAGCTAAAAATAGCTTACCCCACTTTTTACCCCACTATTAGTAAATATTCGAACTATTTAATAAAATTTGAATACACATATGGTTCATTATATTTATAATCATCAAGTAACTCTATATTTTGAACATACATATAAAATGTGTCTTTGTTGATTTTATGCGGAATTTGCAATAAAACTTTTTTATTTTGTTCCTTTGTATTATTTAATACAAAATCAATAAACTCATCAAAAACATCATCTGGATAATTTGAAAAAAAGCTGCTATCTTTAAACTCAACTATCGTCTTAATAAGAAATAAGCTCAACTCATCTTTATTATCAACAGTAGTCTTATCCACTATTGTATTATTTATGTCAACTATATATGATATAAAACTACCCAGATGTTGTATATTTTCCATCTTATTAATTTTGCCAGTTTCTAGAAATTCTTCTAAATCTTCTTTTGTAAAATATTTTTCTAATAATTTAATCGCTAATCGCTTAGGGTCTTTTTTCCAACTGTAAAATGTAGTAGGGGAACCAAATCCAAATAATTTAACATATATCTCTTCTTCTTTCATAATGTGCCTTTTTATTCAATTAAAGTAGTATTGTACTATAAAAACTAAAAAAAATACAATAAATGTATTAAAAGCTTGACATTATATTTTAAAACTACTATAATAACACTAATATATAATATATACTACCAAGAATACAATAATTGTATAATTAGTAGTTAATAAAAATATAATGGAGAAACAAAATGATAGATAGAAAAATAAGTAACAAAGAATTGCGCGAAGGATTAATCGTTGATGGTGTTGAAATTTTGCCACCAACTGAAGAAAGTACGCTTTCCCAACTTCGCCAAAAACGTGCAATACCATTTTCAAAACACTATGGTCGTGTTTTTTATCAAATTTCTGAGCTTGTCGAATGGGCAAATAGTAAGAAAGTAGCAGTAGCTTCATAAATAGGAGAGAAAAATGACAGAAGAAGAAATAAATAAAATCACGGAATTAAATTTAAAACCGCTTTTTGATGGAAAACCAAAGCTTGAAGAACTTGAAAAAGTATTTTTTGAAGCATCGGAAGAAGATGCTTATGATGCTTCTTGGAATTTATTATATCAAGCTCGTCATATTGCTATGGAATTAGAAGAAGTAAACCCACATTTTTCTATTGCAAACATGGGAATTGATTACGAATTTGGAATATCAGCTTTTGCGATTTTTTATGGAAAAGCTGATATCAGTTGGTATCAACATTGTGAAGATTATGGCTCTACATCAATGGCAATAGATATTGATGGTTTTTATGAGAAAGATGAATTAGTAGAGCATGTTATATCTCAAAACACCTACTACAATGCGGATGAATAATTAAGTTAATCGTTAGAGTTCCACAAATGCCTGAGAAACGTTAAAGGAACCCTAACTATACAAAAACCCTAAATAGAGTGTTTGAGTCGTAATTATACTCTCCTATACCTTATTTAGTGCCTAAAAATATAAAGGTATAAATATGTCAATTAAATTAATGTCGTTAGCATTTGCGACTCCATATCCCGCGACTGCTAAATTGATTCTGTTATCTCTATGCGATTATGCAGACGATACCGGTGCTTGTTTCCCTTCTTTGGCAACGATTGAAAAAAAAGCAAGTTGCAGTAAGAGCACTCAATCATATCACGTCAGAGCATTTGAAGAAATTGGTATGCTAAAAAAAGAAAAGAGAAACCGACCAAATGGCTCAAGAGCATCTACCATCTACTACATCAATATAGAACTTTTAGAAAATAACGCAATTGTTTTTTTTAAGACATCGATACAAAAAGAGCTAGAAGAGCATAAAAACCTAATCAAAAAAATCAAAAAAACATACGATGAAGCATATAAAAAAGTAAGACCTAGTTCTCCCAGAGAACAGTACCCCTTAGTTCTCTCAGAGAACAGTACCCCTGTTCTCCCAGAGACACCCCCTAGTTCTCCTCGTGAACACCTTGAACCATCACTATATAACCATCACTATATTAACCAAGAAGAAGAAGATTTATGTTTAGATTTTATAGATAGCTATATAGATAATATAACAGAGGGGTACAAAGGAGTGCGCAGACCTAAAGCTTATAGAAAAAAAATTATTCATCTACTGAACAGCAAAGATACTAAAACGACTAAAAGCTACAAAGCATTTTTAGCAACTCTTACAAACAGCACCACTCAAGATATCAAAATCAAAGACTTAAAAGAATTCAAGCTTATCATCAATCATGTAACCTACAACTGTACAAAAGCACATGAAATTGAAAACAATATTATTCAAGTTTGGTATATAGGTGCTTCTGGAAACAATACTACTATGAAATTGTCACGATATATGTTCTTATCCTGTTTAGTAGATTCAGGAGCAGCATAATGAAATGTCAACGGTGGAGTTAAATTAAGCATATTTTCATAAATTTTTTTAAGAAAATAACATCTGAGCAGGTTGTTTATGATCATATTGATAGTTATGAATCTCTTATGAGATTGGTGAAGTAGAAAATTGATAAAAGATAGCAATGAGTTCAAAATATGAAGTAAGTCAAAAAGAGTTAGTACATTGTTGGAATTTATTGTCCTAAGAGACCGTAAAATAAACTGTGTAAACCCACCTTCTATTCCTAAATCACTTAGTATATTTTGACACAATTTCGCTAAAAAAGATACTAAGTTGAGGATAAATCTCATACCAATTTCTAATGCTGTTAGCTTTCCATTTTTCTTGTTGCTCTTGAGTAGCAAGATATAGCATCTTAAAAGCAGATTCTATAGTAGGAAATGAGCCTTTAGATTTTGTCTTTCTTTTTATAGTTGCGTTTAGTGATTCTATAGGGTTAGTTGTATAAATTAATTTTCTAACTGAATTTGGATATTTGAAAAAAGTAGAAAGTTCATTCCAATTATTTGTCCAAGAGAGGGTGATATTTGGATATTTTTTACCCCAGATATCATTAAACTCAGTAAGAGCTAATTGAGCATCTTCTTCATTGAGCGCTGAGTATACAGATTTTAAATCTTTAGCAACTGCTTTTCTATCTTTCCAAGAAACAAACTTCAAAGAGCTTCTTATCTGATGAACGATACATCTTTGTATCTCTGCTTTAGGATAAACGGCTTGGATGGCTTCTTTGAAGCCGTTTAAACCGTCTATTGCGAAGATTAGAACATCTTGTATTCCACGCTTTTGGATATCATTTAAAACCGTAAGCCAATATTTAGAAGTTTCATTCTCACCGATCCAAATACCAATAATCTCTTTTTTGCCTTCAAGCGTTATTCCTAGCATTATATAAGCTGCTATATTTTTAACAACTCTATCAACTCTTATCTTTAGCACTGTAGCATCCATAAAGATAATGGGATAAATAGGTTCTAGTGGACGAGACTGCCACTCATTTGCTTTTTCAATAACCTTTTCAGTAATGTTTGAGATCGTCTGAGCAGAGAGTTCATAGCCGTATAAATCATCAAGATGATGCTGTATATCTCTTACACTCATACCTTTGGTATAGAGTGAAAGAATAAGGTCTTCACTGCCATCTAAAAGTACTTCTCTCTTTTTTACCAGTTGTGGCTCAAATGTAGATTCTCTATCTCTGGGGATAGAAACATCAAATTGACCATACTTTGAGTTTATTTTTTTATCATTGTAGCCGTTACGGTAGTTTGGAGTATCTGAGGGTTGATGCTTTTCATAACCTAGATGTGAAGTTAGTTCTTCTGAAGAAGCTGTCTGAATAACTTCTCTAAGTATATTCTTAAACTCGTTGGTTATATCATCTAAAGATGTAAATGTACCATCTTTAATTTGTTTTTTTAGCTCTTCGTGGTTTATTAAACTCATATGTAAATCCTTATAAATAATTCACTTGATGACTATATCAAATAAATTTAATTTTTAAGGTTTACACAGTTAGATTTACACTCTCTGTCCTAATCTATTTTCTAATTCTAAAACTTTTTTCTGTAGTTTTTCAATTTCCGTATCATGGCGTTTTTCATTATGAATTAAAAACTCTGCAGCTTTGGTTAATTTTACCATTCTGTCTAATATTTGATTGTACTCTTCTTCTGACTCCGTTTGACCCTTCTCCAATAAAGGAAGTTTATAATCTAATATCATTGTTTGAACACTATTTAAGCTTGCATTACCTAAGGATTTTTTTATTCGTAAGTCTTCTTTTATAGTTGTACAATACAAATCATCTGTTTTTAATTCCCATTCTTGCTTATCTTGAAATAAACTACATAATCTAATGTACTCTATAAGCCCTTCTCTATTAAATAATAGCAATGTATCTAATGTAGGGTTCGTTGTTCTTCCAAACTCTTTTAGTCTATTCAAGTTTTCTTTTACTTCAGATTTTAAATAAACACCAACTTTTACTTTTTCAAGCATTTTCTCGGACATAGCACACTTTCCTCAAGAATAATTTAATTTCTAATTATATCTAATTATAGAAATTCTATTGTAAATTTGCAATAATGCTGTATATATACTATAATTTTACATTAACAAATATTTTAACTTGAATGACTCCTGTGTTGGCAAGATTTAACTCTAATAGTTGCAGTGTAAACAGGCCTAAACTTGCAAAGCTTTTTAAAATTTAGAGGATATTAATGATGATAATAGACATACTAAGCGATACACACTTTGATACATATTTTACACAAGCTCAATCATCTAATATTGAAGCAATTAAATCAATATTTGATCCTATATTTTTTGATAACAGGAAAAGAGAAACAGGTGATGTGCTTATAATTGCTGGAGATATCGGACATTATAATTCTCAAAATATGAAAATACTAAAGATATTTCAAAAAGAGTACTACAAGCATATAGTCTGTGTCCTAGGCAATCATGATTATTACCTAAATAATAGAATAGAGCAGGATGATTATGATTTAAACTCATTTAATAGAGTTAATGAAATGAGAGAATTAATCAACGCACAAGAGAATATGTACTGCCTGAACGGAGATGTGATTGAGATTGATGGCATTAGATTTGGTGGATGTGATAGTTCATATAGCAATGCATATTTAAAAGCTTACTTCAAACTTGCTGACCATCCTAAAGCTAACAATGAAATGTGGAAGCGATTAATGCCTGATTATGAAATGATGTTTGGAGTCAATTATTACAATGAAATTTATAAAATAGAGTTACCTAAAATAGAAGCAGTGCACAAAGAGTGTGATGTAATGATTACTCACGTAAACCCTTCATTTCTTCATAGGCATTTATCTCCAGCATATAAAAACCAACAGGGAAATATGTTTTTTAGCTTTGATGGTCATAAATTTATGGAAGATGGAAGTATGAAGTATTGGGTATTTGGTCACACACATGATAGACTTGAGTATGAACATAATGGTGTGAAATGTATTTGTAATCCATTTGGCTATCCATCGGAGAGTCTGTATGGTGATGATACACTTATAAGAAGTATAGAACTATGAACCATATTAATAAAAATGGTATATGGGTTATCGGGGATGTTCATGGTGAGTATGAAAAATTATTGAACTTAATAGAGAAGCTTCCAAAAGATGCGCAAATCTGTTTTACAGGTGATTTAGTTGATAGAGGAGAATCTTCTGCTAATGTAATTGAACTGATGTTAAATAGTAATTATCATGCTGTATTAGGTAATCATGAGCTAATGATGCTGGAGTCTACTATAGACAGTGATAAAGATTACATGTGGAAAGTGAACGGAGGAGAAGAAGCTTTGTCTTCATATGAGCAGTTTGGTAAAGAAGTTTGGAATTCTCATTTCGAGTATTTAAAAACTTTACCATACTTTAAATATTATGAAATAGATGGATATAAACCTTTAGTAGTATCTCACTCATATATTCATCATGTATGGATTAACAAATATCATGAATATTGCAAGTATGATGGTGAAGATATTTTATGGCGTCACATGCATGATAAAAGCTTATTTGAGGCAGATAAGGAGATTGAAAATGACATATATAATATCTTTGGTCACACTCCTATTAAAGAACCTATCATAACAGATAGATATGCCATGATTGATACAGGTGCCACGTACAATAAAAGTGGATATGGGAGATTGAGTGCCATACATTATCCAAGTTTGACTGTTGTGCAAAGTAAAAATATAAATGCATAAAAACAATTATAACAATACTAGTATCGAAACATATATTATATGTGATTTAATAGACAACGCCTACAATACTATTGAAGATAATGATTTAGCACAGAGATTACTCAAGTTATTAGATATATCAAAAGAAGAAATCACTATATCTCAAAATAGGTCTAGAGAACTATTGAAAATCAGCCTCAATAATAAATATACCTATGATAATTATAAAATAATTAAAGTAGGAAAGCATCAGTCTTTATTGGGATTACACTTCAATGAATCATTAACTAAAATAGAGGGTGTTTATATTAAAAGAAATTTATTTTCATCTTACCCAGGTAAATTATTTACACAAGAGGGAGCAGCAGACTATCTTAGTAATCTTTTTAAAATACTAGATACTAAAATAGATTTTACAAAATATTTATCAATAGAACTAAATAAAGAGTTTTATGAGTATAAAGATAAAATTGAGATATTACTGCACAATAAAAACAGCTTTAAAATAGACTATCCAAACATGAATATTCATCTTAAAAATTATGATTATATAAATATATTTTTTAATGATCAAATAGATTTTGATTTTTATCATAATATGAATTACGCATCTAAATATCTAAATCAGAATATTGTAGATATGTACCCAGATTTTGGTATGGCTAGTTTTTGGGTAGATGGAGCATCATCTGGCATTGAAGAGTTTAGAGAGTTTGTTAATGAGGATGATCCTTTAGCAAAAGAGATTGAAAATTGGGTAGGTATATTTAATTCTAAAGCTCCTTGTAATGATGATTTATACAAACATTTTGATTTTAATTGGGATGAATATAACCTTAAAGGAAAAAAGTTGCATCAAAGATTACAAAAAATTGTACAAAGCAAGTTTATTATTCCTTATTGGATGAGTTATCAAGAAAGTATAAATAAATGGGCTCATATAAATTATGGAAGATGTTGTGAAAATACTCTGTAATAAACTAGAAAAATACATTCTAAAACAAAATGAATTGTTAAAGATTTCTGTTGATGAGAATGACTTTATTTTAAGAAATATTTTAAAAAATTTAACTCTAAATAGACCAAATCTTCTATGGGATTTGATTGACACTCAGCTTGATAATGAAAGTATAATTATGGAGTTAAAATGTACAATACAATAAACTTACCAGATATTAAAGAAATTATTTTTAAATCCATTAAAGATGAAGTGAGAAAAAAAAGCTCGAAGCATAAAGAAGAAATATCTTATCTACGAAACCTGATTAAACCCCATGATACAGTTGATTATGAAGATTTAGACAATATAATTGTAAATGGCTATATGCCAAGAGCTCAAATGTTTAGTAACTTCAAAGTTGAAAATTTTAATCCATTGAAGAAAGAGGCTTTAGTTTTGTTCCATATTCACATGGATAGCTCCCTTATGGATATTGGAGATATTATGAGTGTATTGATTAAAAATAACTTTGGCATATTTAGTATAAATTACATTCCAGAAATTGCAGATGAGTATTTGATAATTATTTCATAATAGTAAGAGTAAAAATAGTATAACTATAAAATATGATATGAATAGATAAGAACAATTGTACTAAAAGTGGAATGTCCCCTATAAAGTAGACAAGTTCATTTATTCAACAACCTCTAGTTCTGTATACAGAGAACAAACATAAAGTATACAAAGAACAAACATAAAGCATACAGAGAACAAACATAAAGTATATAAAGCCTTCAAATCATCTATTTCATCCAAAAGCTCACCTATCAAACCAAGTAAAGCACGAAAGTCAAATATCAAGCGAGTATCCCATTTGTATATACATTTGCTAACGCAACCATTACAATTTTCGCAAGCTCTAATTTTATTATGCATATCCAACCATTACATGATAGAAAAAAATAATCGTAAACTCTTATATTTTTCTATCATTCCATTATTGGCCTCTCGTTTTTACACACCACAAGGGTTGTGTAGAAAATTCATTCCACCCACACAAGCTGACATTTTCATAAAAAAAGAACTTGTTAGAAAACAGATTTTTACGGGGTTAGTAATTGTCTAGTTTATAGGGGACATTCCAACTACGAGAATATAAATTTTGTTTTCTACAGGCTAGTGGAAACAAAAACTATAAGTTTTTTAATGATTTTTGAAGAAGCTCTTTTAACTTTATTTTTATCACATCATTATTTAAAATTCTAACTTCAGGAAGCCACTGTTTTACAAACGAGAGGACTTCAGCAGAGTTATAATAATGTAGTTTAATTAACAATTTTGAGTCAGTTTCTTCGATAAGGGTTGCTTGTTTAGGAAAGTTTCTTTGTATGTAGAGTTTTGCATTACCTACAATCTCCAAGTCAACACTTTTAGGATTTCCATCAAACCATACAGAGTTAAATTTAGCAAAGGTATCCTCAATCTCTTTTTCTATAGATATACTGTTGATATAGTTTTCCCCAGCTAGCATGACTTTATCTATGCTGTTGATATGGTAACTTTTTAATTTTTCAGATTCTACATCATACGCTAGGAGATACCAAAAATTAGAGAAGTTAGCGAGTTTATATGGATGTACATACACTTGTTTGGATGAGCCATCTTTTTTAGTATAAAGGAACGAACAACTCTCTTGACTTTTGATAGCTTTAATAAGCTTATAAAACTCGTCAGTATGGGTAATTTCTTCATAAGTTGTATCTAAGATAAACATATTTTTATATTCTTTTATATCAGGTAAGGATGGGTCAATATATCTATCCATTTGTGGCATTGCACTATGTTGTAAACTTTTCAACAAGGCTAGGGCAATATCAAGGTTGTCGTTGCTGGCACTGTATGTTTTAAACCCATCTTTAATACGATAGTTTTGATTACCTAAACTCTCAATCTCATATATACCTTTAAATAGTTCTACATCTTTTTGTATTTGACGTTGTGATATAGAAAACTCTACAGATAAGTCATGAACATTAACAATATTACCAGTACTTAGGTAGTCGATGATACTAACTAGTCTATGAGCTAAAGAATTTGCAGACATAAATAATCCTTATTAAAAGTAGAAATATTTTAGCACACGAACTCATAGTTCGCAATAAAAAGTTATTATTTTGCTAAGTGCTTTACAGTATGTTTTAAATAAGAAACAGTATAATATTTTAAATTATTAGGAAATATTAATGACAATAACTCAGATAGAACAAAATATAAAGAAGATAATAAGCAATTTTTCGCAAGATAACTTTATATTTGATTTACTATTAGCATACGGTGAACCTAAGGCTACTATCAGTAGATTGAGAAATGGAGATCTGAATCAGCTTGAAAGTAAAGGTGAACTTACACACAGAAAAAAACTGTTTTTCAAAGTTGCTACTGAGCATTTACATTCAACTATTGATAAACTAAGAAACGATAGTACAACCCTAAAGCAGAAACCTAGATTTATCATCGTTACCGATTATAAAACATTACTAGCATATGACACAAAAAATACAGATACTCTTGATATAGAAATTACAGACCTTACAAAATACTACGACTTTTTCTTACCTTGGGCTGGTATGGAGAAGTCCACTCATCAAGCTGAAAATCCTGCTGATGTTAAAGCTTCTGAGAAGATGGCAAAACTATATGATGAAATACTAAAAGACAATCATATAGAGTCAGATGAAGATGTACATGCGCTAAATGTGTTTTTAACAAGACTACTCTTTTGTTATTTCGCAGAAGATTCTCACATCTTTAAAGACAATATCTTTACTCACTCTATCTCATCTCATACACAAGCTAATGGTAGTGATGTAGGTACTTACCTAGATAGACTTTTTGAGGTGTTTAATACTGATGAAAAAGATAGAGATGCTTCACTTCCTGAGTATCTTAAAGCTTTTCCATATGTAAATGGTGGGTTATTTAGAGATAAGTTCACTATACCTACCTTTACGATGAAATCACGAAATATTTTACTGGAGATTGGTAGTTTAGATTGGTCTGCTATAAATCCAGATATTTTTGGCTCTATGATACAAGCAGTTGTAAAAGATGAGTATCGTGGCGATATGGGGATGCACTATACTTCAGTTCCAAACATCATGAAAGTTATGCAACCACTATTTTTAGATGAACTTTATGAGGACTTTGAAAAAGCAAAAGGCAACACCAAAAAACTAAACTTACTGCATCTAAGACTTCAAAACCTTAAAATCTTTGATCCAGCTTGTGGTAGCGGTAACTTCTTAATCATCGCATATAAAGAGCTTAGAAAACTCGAAATGCTAATATTTAAAGAGGGTGGACTACTCATCTCTCCAAGTATTAAACTAACGCAATTTTATGGGATAGAGTTAGATGATTTTGCTCATGAAGTAGCGATACTTTCTCTTTGGTTGGCTAAACACCAAATGAATGTGTTATTTAAAAAAGAGTTTGGAACTGTTCCTCCTGCACTACCACTTCAAGATGGTGGTAATATAGTTCATGGTAATGCTACTAGGTTAGATTGGGAAGAGGTTTGTCCTAAAGTCGATGGAGATGAGATCTATATACTTGGTAATCCTCCTTATTTGGGTACAAGAAATCAAGAAAAAGAGCATAAAAGTGATATGGCTTATATTTTTCATGGAATAAAAAATTACAAATCACTTGATTATATAGCTTGTTGGTTTTTCAAAGCTTCAAACTACATAAGAAATTTTACAGCAGAATATGCATTTGTTACAACTAACTCTATTTCTCAGGGAGATCAAGTAAGTATTTTTTGGCCACCAATAATAAATGATAACTTAGAAATTTCTTTTGCTCATCAATCTTTTAAATGGACAAATAATGCAAAAGCAAATGCTGGAGTAACTGTTGTTATTATCGGTATTAGAAACATCGATAATAAAATAAAACTACTATTCAGCAACAATATTAAGAAAGTTGTCTCTAACATTAATTATTATCTTGTTGAAAGTAGTAATATGATTTTAGGAAGACAGTCATCTTCTATAAGTGGTTTACCTAAAATGATTAAAGGTAGTATCCCTGCAGATGGAGGTCATTTAATACTTGACGAGAACGAATATGAGAATTTATCTCAGCATTTAATTTTGAAGCCTGTTATCAAAAAATTTATTGGTGCACAAGAGTATATTAAAGGTATAAAAAGATGGTGTCTATATATTAATGATGTGGATATAGCAATAATTGAGAATATTCCTTCTATTAAAAAAAGATTAGATGGTGTTATAAAGATGCGATTGGAGAGTTCAAAGAAAGCTACTAATAAATTAGCGGAAACACCACATTTATTTGCTGAAGATCGTCACTATGATGAACCTTGTATTATTATACCATGCACAACATCTGAACGAAGAGATTATATTCCAATTGGATTTTTAGATAAAGATCCAGTCATTTATGCTTCTGCACAAGCTATATATAATGCTGATCCTTGGATATTTGGGGTAGTTAGTTCAAGAATGCATATGACATGGATGAGGGCTATTGCTGGTAGATTAAAAACTGATTATCGATATTCTTCGGCTCTTGTTTATAACACGTTCCCTTTTCCAAATATTACAGAAAAACAAAAAGAAGAAATTACAGAGTTAGTATTTAATATCTTAGATGAAAGAGAACAACACTCAGAAAAAACACTAGCTCAACTCTACGACCCAGAAAAAATGCCAGCAGACCTAAAAGAAGCCCACCACCAACTAGACATAGCCATAGAAAAATGCTACAGGAATAAACCATTTGAAAACGACGAAGAGCGACTTGAATACCTTTTTAAAATGTATGAAGAGATGACAAGCAAGGAGGTAAAAGTATGAATTTAAGTATTCAAGATTTTGATTTTTTAGACGCTTTTGATAATTTGGGCAGTTTTACAATAGATGAGCATGGGAAAAATAAGCTTGATTTATTTGTTTTAAATATTAATGCAAATGAATTTAATTTAAAAAGATTAGAAGAATTATTAATTGATCCCATGATTGATTATTCGCTTTCAAGGAGTGTGAGAGAGCAATACAAAAATAAGTCTGGAACTCTTACAAAAAAAGCAAAAGAAAAATTTATTGATTATGTAAATAATAAAGGGGAATTGGGAGAATTATTACTTTATTGTTTTTTAGAAACACATCTCAAAGCTCCAAAAATATTATCAAAACTAGAATTAAAAACATCAACAAGTCTTAATGTAAATGGTGCAGATGGTGTCCATTTTTTAAGACTTGAAAATGGAGATTACCAGTTAATTTTTGGTGAATCAAAAACTATTGTTGGCTTAACTGATGCACTTACAGATGCTTTTAAATCAATAGATAAGTTTAAAAGAGAAGTTAATGATAAAGGAAATAAAAAAAGTGGCTTACCCTATGAAAAAAGTCTTATAAGTGACCATCTTGGCAAAGAGACTTTTACGAAAGAAGAAAAAGATTTTATTTCAAAAATTGTTTATCCTAAAAAAGAAAATGATTTTGAAGTCGATGATGCTTTTGGCATTTTCGTAGGTTACGAAATTACAATAGATAAAGAAGATAAAAAACTACCAAACGAAGATTTTAGAAAAAAAATACAAGAACAAATAAAAAAAGAAGTGGAGAGTAAACTTTCTCATATTACTAATAAAATCAATGAGTTTAATTTATATGGACATAGCTTTTATTTATATATATTACCATTAACTGAATTAGATAAGAACAGAGAAATAATTATGCAAGGGCTTCAATCATGAGATATATAGATGAACTCGCACAACAAGCTTTAGAAGATGAGTATTTGCATGAACTTTTTTTTAAAATAGAGCAGATTCAAGCCGAAACTTTTTTTCAGATAGAGACACAAGATATAAATGAAAAAGAATTTTCTGATTTATTAAGATTCGCAGATATATTATCTCGTTCTAAAATAGATGAAGCTAAAAATAAGGCATATAAAATTATTAGCTTATTGGTTGATAAACATAGCAGCGATGCAGTATTTCAAACTTTTGCGAACTCTATAATGGTTAAACTTGGGAACTTTCCAGCTTTAGATTTTATTGAAAAATTCTCAAATGTTGATTCTAAATTACCCTATGAAGTATTATATGAAAAATCCTTAAAAGAAGTTTTTCAAAAAATTTCACATAGTAAATTTATTTTTACAGATAGTCAATATGAAATTTTTGAATCACTAAAAAATCATAATCATTTTAGTTTTTCTGGTCCAACATCTTTAGGAAAATCATTTATTATTAATGCTTTTATACGATATTTAATTATGGAACATAGGGGTACGGATAACCTTGTCATTTTAGTTCCATCAAGAGCATTAATAAATCAAACAGTTACAAAGCTAAAACAAGACTTTAAGGATAAATCAAACTATACAATTTTAGCTCATCCTACTGTACCAACAATGTTTAGAAGTGCTGAAAGTAGATATATTTTTGTATTTACTCCTGAAAGGTTAATAGCTTATTTATCTAATAGTAATAATCCCAAGCTGGATTATCTCTTCATTGATGAAGCTCAAAAAATAATTTCTCAAAAAGATACTAGAAGTCCTTTGTATTATCACGCTATATTACAAGCGGAACGAAAAAGTATTAAATTATATTTTGCTTCTCCAAACATTCAAAACCCTGAAGTTTTTTTACAGTTATTTGAAAAAAGTACTGATGAAAAAATTGCTATTAAAACGGCCCCTGTAGCTCAAAATCGATATTTCTTAGATCTGATAGATAAAAAATGTTTGATGTTCACAGATAATGATAAAGATTATGCAATACCAATTCATTTAACAAATAATGATTTTTTATTTTGGATAGCAAAACTTGGGGAAAAAGATAAAAATATTATTTATTGTAACTCTAAGGCAGATACTGTTTCGTATGCACTATACTTTGCAAAAACAAAAGATATTAAAAAAGATAAAGCTTTAACGGAAGTGATTGAATTAGTTAAAGAATATTTACATGATAAATATTATTTAATTGACTGTTTAGAGAAAGGGATTGCTTTTCATTTTGGAAATTTACCACAACTAATTAGAGAAAAAATAGAACAATTATTTGAAAATAAAGTGATTGATTATCTATTTTCAACATCAACACTTTTGGAAGGTGTGAATTTACCTGCTAAAAATATTTTTATCTTAGTTGATAAAATTGGCAACTCAAAGTTTACTGATATAGATTTTTGGAATCTTGCAGGAAGAGCGGGAAGGATGACAAAAGAGATGTCAGGAAACATCATCTGCATGAGAGTTAAAGAAAATCAATGGGTAAAAGGTAGAGATAACCCACAAGTTTATGTTGAGATAATTAAAAATAAAAGTATAAAAAAAATAGAGCCTCTAATGGTAAGAGAAAAAGGAAATTTTTATAAAAATATAGAGGCTTCATTAAAAAATAATAAATTTACAAACAAGTCTGCTTCTCAAAATGAAAAAGATATATGGGATTATTATGCAAATCTTGCTTTGCTTCATGAAATAAAACAAGATGACTCTGTTTTAAGAACTAATTTTATTTCAAAAAATAAAAATGCTGTAAAAATATTGCAGGACCTAAAAAAACATATCAATATTCCAGATAAAATTCTATCAGCTTCATCAATGATAAAAGCTCAATATCAAAATAATATTTTTAATTACCCAAAGTTAAGCGAAAATATTTTGCCAGATGAATTTGATTATGATGTTATTTTAAAGTATCTTACATTGTTAAGTAGTTATTATAATTGGGGAAAAGAAGAAACAGGTGGTAAAAATGGAATGTTTAAACCACCTGAAAAATTAAAATATTACGCTGTTTTAATGGATAGCTGGATGAAATCAAAACCTTTAAAAATGATAATTTCTAATTCAATAAAATATTACATAAAAAAAGGTTATATTTGGGATAATTCACATCGTGAGAATGAGATATTTAATTCAAAAAGCCAAAAACATATTAATATGGTTGTAAATGAAGTTATCGCAAGTATAGACAATCTTTTGAGGTTTAAATTAAAAAATTACTTTGAAAACTATCATAATATTCTTAAAGAAAAACTTGGAGCAGAAAATGCAGGTGCAAATTGGGCTGATTACTTAGAATATGGAACAACTGATTTTAAAGTTATAGAATTACAAAATATTAGTATTCCTAGACACCTTGCTCAATATATTTTAGATAATCATGAAAATTGTTTATTATTTGAAAATAACTTATTACAATCAATTGCTAAAGATAAAATGTATCAAGACTTTGATACAGCATCTAGTTTGTATAATGAGTTTTGTGAGTTGTTTGGATTCAATATAAAAAACGATGCAGATAACATAAATGACTAACCTAACCACAGACACTATCTCAAATAAACCCCACACCATCCGAGGACATGCCATGATGCTAGGTTGTGATTTGGCGGAGTTTTTTACAGTTAATGCAAAAATGAAAATATTTCAAAATGGAAGGAATTAACTAAAATGAACTTAAAAAGCGAGCCAATATGAGCATAACTAGAAGTGACGACTATATAATATCTCTTATAAAAGAGTTGCTCAAGCAACCCAATGAGACTGAATGGCTTGAGTTTAAGCATAACAATGATGATAAAGAGATGATAGGTGAATATATAAGCGCTTTATCAAATTCAGCAGCACTTAATAGCAAAACGAATGCTTACATGATATGGGGAATTGATGACTCAACTCATAAAATACTTGGAACTACATTTAAGCCATCAGTTACTACAAAGGGCAATGAAGCATTAGAAAACTGGTTATTAAGACTTCTAACTCCTAAAATAGATTTTAAATTTTATGAAGTAATGATAGATGAAAAAGAGGTAGTTTTACTAGAAATAGCACCTGCCAATATAAACCCTGTTACATTTAGTGGGGTGGAATATATACGGTTAAATTCTCACAAAAAGAAGTTAAAAGAGTTGCCTGAAAAAGAGAGAGAACTCTGGAGGGTCTTTGACAGAGTTCCTTTTGAAAAGCAGATAGCAGTAGATAATATAGATGATAGTGAAGTTTTAAATTATTTAGAATATACAAAATATTTTGAACTCTTAAACTTGCCATTACCAGAGAATAGACAAGCAATTTTAGAGAGTTTAGTGAGTGACGACCTCATAAAGAAAACAGAAAACGGAAAATACTCCATAACAAACTTAGGTGCTATTCTTTTTGCAAAAAATTTAAATAGCTTCAGTAACTTAAAACGCAAAGCAATTAGAGTTATACAATATAAAGACAATACAAAATTTGAAACTATTAAAGAGAGAGAAGGAAATAAGGGATATGCAGTTGGGTTTGAAGGCTTGATTGATTACATAAACAATATATTGCCTTCAAATGAAGTTGTTAAACAAGCATTTAGAGAAAATATAAGGATGTATCCTGAACTTTCAATTAGAGAGATTGTAGCCAATGCTATTATTCATCAAGATTTTTTTCAAACAGGAAGTTCTGTTATGATTGAAATTTTTTCAAATCGCTTTGAAGTTACCAATCCTGGGACACCCCTTGTTGATACAGATAGATTTTTAGACTCTCCTCCAAAATCAAGAAATGAAGCTTTAGCTTCTTTTATGAGACGAATCGGTGTTTGTGAAGAGAGAGGAAGTGGTGTCGATAAAATAGTAATGCAGAGTGAAATCTATCAACTTCCTGCGCCTATATTTGAAACGACAAATGAGCATACGATAGCAATATTATTCGCTCATAAAGAACTCAAGGATATGGATAAGTCGGATAAAACACGAGCTTGTTATCAACATGCGAGCTTAAGATATATTCAACGAGACTATATGACAAATACTTCTTTAAGAGAAAGATTTGCCATAGAAAAGAAAAATATTTCTATGGTCTCAAAAATCATTAACGAAACACTCAAAGAGGAAAAAATTTATATCTATGATGAAAGTGTTGGAACTAAAGCAAGAAAGTATATACCATGGTGGGCAAAATGATCTCAAATTTGCTTCACCGTTGTTTCATTGAGAACTTAAATTTTGCTGAAAATATATACAAAACAACCTATATCAAGGCTTTCTCTGCGATAAATTTGCTTGATACTTGTTTGACTTGTAAGGTAAACTAATGAATAAAATCAAATGATTTGCTAAAGAGAGCAAAAAAAGAAGTGCTACTTATAGATAAATATAAAGAATTAAAAAAACAAAAACTTCAAAGTATAAAAGAGCTTGAAGAAGATATAAAAAGGTTGAAGTGATGCAAAATATAGTAGAAGTACATTACGAACAAACAGGTGCTAGTAAATCTACCAATGACCTTGGTATGCGAGAAATGCAAGAAAAAGCTTATGAGCAAAGAGATGCAAGGTTCTTACTACTAAAAGCTCCACCTGCATCTGGAAAGTCAAGAGCTTTGATGTTTATAGCACTTGATAAGCTTATCAACCAAGGACTGAAAAAAGTTATAGTCGCTGTTCCTGAGAGATCAATCGGTGGTTCCTTTGGAGCTACCGATTTAAAGTCTTTTGGCTTTTATGCCAATTGGGAAGTTAATGAAAAATACAACCTTTGTACTTCCGAAGAGTCTACAAGCAAAGTAGAAGCATTTAAAGAGTTTCTCTCTAGTGATGAGAAAATTTTAATCTGTACTCATGCCACACTAAGATTTGCATTTGATCATCTTGATGACTCAAAATTTAATAATACTTTATTAGCTATAGATGAGTTTCACCATGTGTCAGCTGATGGACAGAATATACTTGGCGAACTTATTCGTTCAGTTATGGAAAAATCTTCTGTTCATATAGTAGCTATGACAGGTTCATACTTTAGAGGGGACAGTGTACCTGTTCTAATGCCAGAAGATGAAGCTAAATTTACTAAAGTAACTTACAACTACTACGAGCAATTAAACGGGTATGAGTTTCTAAAATCCCTAGGTATTGGCTATCACTTTTACCAAGGTAGATATACGAGTGCTATTAAAGAGATACTAGATACCGATAAAAAAACTATACTTCATATTCCAAATGTAAATGCCGGTGAATCCACTAAAGATAAATACAAAGAAGTTGGAACTATCTTAGATATTATCGGTACTGTTGAAGAGACTACTGACGATGGTGTGATGATAGTGAAAAGACATGAAGACGGAAAACTTTTAAAGGTAGCAGATTTAGTCAATGACGATAAAAAAGAGAGAGATAAGTTAGCAACATATTTACGAAATATGACGAGTGTAGATGATATGGATTTGATTATCGCATTAGGAATGGCAAAAGAAGGTTTTGATTGGCCATATTGTGAACATGCACTAACTGTTGGATATAGAAGCTCACTGACAGAAATCATACAAATAATAGGACGAGCTACAAGAGATAGCAATAATAAAAATCATGCACAGTTTACAAATCTCATAGCTCAACCAGATGCACAAAATGATGAAGTGAAAGTATCTGTAAACAATATGCTTAAAGCCATAACAGCATCATTACTTATGGAACAAGTATTAGCACCTAGTTTTAAGTTTAAAGCTAAATTTGATAGTGGTTTAGATCCAAAAACAAGAGGGGAAATAGCTAGTCGTATGGGTATAAAAGAACCAAGTAGAAAAAGAATTGGTGATATTATAGAAAGTGACCTAAATGATATAAAAGCAGCGATACTTCAAGATGAAAAAATGCCACAAATGGTATCTGGAAATATTGACCCTGAAGTTATTAATACAGTTATCATACCTAAAATAATTATGAACAAGTATCCTGATATAACAGAGGATGAGGCAAAGGAAATAGCTCAAAGAGTAGCAGTAGATTTTGTGACACCTGAATTGGAGATTACTGCAGATAAGAAGTTTGTAAAAATGGCAGATAAGTTTATCAATATAGAAGACTTGAATATTGACTTGATAAATAAGATAAATCCTTTCCAAAAAGCCTATGAGATACTTTCAAAGTCAGTGACTACAAGCGTTCTAAAACTTATACAGGAATCTATAGAATCAACAAGAATCAAAATGGATATAGATGAAGCAAAAATACTATGGCCTAAAATCCAAACTTTTATAAAAGAGCATGGCAAAGAGCCAGATTTAAAATCTGATGATCCACTAGAAAAAAGAATGGCTGAGTGTATCATATATCTAAAAGAAGAGAAGAGAAAACGAGCTAATGGATAAAGATACAATACTAGATGATATTTTTGCTAGTGATACCTCAGGTATCTTAGATATAAAAGTAAAGAATCCAGTTGTTACAGCTGATGATAGACTGATAGCATCTTTTGAAGAGATAAACACTTTTTACGAAACAAATAACCGTGAGCCAGATAAATCTACAGATATGAATGAGAGAGGGCTGTTCTCTAGATTAAAAGGAATACGTGAAAATCCTGAGAAGAGAGTATCTCTCCAAAAATATGATAGATTTAAGTTACTTTCATCTAGCGAATCAGAAGTTGAGATAAATACAATTGATGATATCTTTGCTAACGATTCATTAGGTATATTTGATAATGATGATGAAGATATTTTCACTTTAAAAAATGTGCCAAAGTTTGATAAAGATAGAGCCGAAGCTGACATGGTAGCTAGGCGAGAAAGATGTGAAGATTTTGAGAAGTATGAGAATCTATTTATAGCATGTCAAGGGGATTTAAAATCTGGGAAAAGACGTATAGTAGATTCAATAGAGAGTAAATTAGATATTGGAGTGTTTTGTGTACTGGATGGAATACTACTATATATAGCTGATATAGAAGCACCTAAGCGAGGAAATAGTGGTAAGATCAATAGAAGAACCACTCTTATCTTTGAAAATGGTACGCAGTCAAATATGCTACTAAGGTCTCTTGGAAAAAGACTTAGAGATAGTGGAAAAATGGTTACTGAGCTTGAAGAGAGAGTGATGGATAAACTAAAAGGCATTACTCATGATGATATCTCAAGAGGGCATATATATGTTCTAAAATCACTAAGTACTGATGATAGGATTAGTACAAAAAAAGATTTGTATAAAATTGGGTTTTCAACAGTACCTGTAAATGAAAGAATTAAAAATTCTGTTAATGAACCTACATATTTAATGGCTCCTGTACATGTACTCCGAGATATTGAAGTGTTTAACTATGATGCTCAACATTTAGAAGGTTTGATGCATAAGTTTTTTGGTAATAGTTGTTTAGATGTGACTATAGCAGATGAAAATGGAGAGATACATAGACCAAGAGAATGGTTTTTTGCTCCATTGGCTATTATAGATGAAGCTATAAAGCTTATCATTAATCGTGATATTGTGAAGTATCGATATGATCCTGTAAATGAAGATATTGTGAGTAGGTAGCTGATGAAAATATTACATACATCTGATTGGCACTTAGGACAAAGCTTTATGGGAAAAAGTAGAGAAGAAGAACATCAGGCTTTTTTAACTTGGCTGCTTAAGACTATAGAAGAAGAGAATATAAATGTTCTAATTGTTGCCGGAGATATTTTTGATACTGGTACACCACCTAATTATGCACTGGAGCTTTACTACAATTTTCTTACAAAACTTTCTTTGTCTTCATGTGAAAATATTATTATTACTGCTGGCAATCATGATTCTATAGCTACTTTAAAAGCTCCCAAGCAACTACTAAAAGCACTAAATATTCATGTCATTACAAGTGGTGATGAAAATGAAAATGAAGTTGTTGAAGTTTATAAGAAAGATAAACTGGAGGGGATTGTTTGTGCCGTTCCATATTTACGAGATTATGTAGTTCGCCAGTCAGTGAGTGCCCAAACTATGAATGATAAAGAGTCATCACTTACTCAAGGGATAAAAGAGCACTATAATAATGTTTATAAAGAAGCTTTAATAGTTTCAGACAAGAAAGATATACCTATTATCGCTACTGGACACTTAACAACAGTTGGCAGTAAAACAAGTGACTCTGAACGTGAAATATATATAGGAGGCACACTAGATATAGATAGTGACTTTTTAAGTAAGCATTTTGATTATGTAGCTTTAGGACATCTTCATATTAACCAAAAAGTTGGATGTGAACATGTACGTTACTGTGGCTCTCCAATACCTCTCAGTTTTAGTGAATCTTTGTCACAGAAAAAAGTAAATATCGTAGAGTTTGAGAATAAAACTATAAAAGTTACTGAGTTAGATATACCACTTCATAGACCTTTGTTAGTTTTGCGTGGAGATGTTACATCTATTTTAAAAGACTTTGAGTCTGTAGAAGATAAGAATACATGGATAGAAGTCCATCTCAATGATGAAAATCCTTTCCATGCTAACCAAGTCATAAGAGACAAAGCAGAAGAATTAGAACTTATACTTTTGGCGGTTAAGATAGATAAAACAGAAAAAGCACTTCATAAAGAAGATTTTGATGTAATAAGTCTTGAAGAATTAAAGCCTTTAGATGTATTTGAACGTCGTATGGAAAAAGATGGTTTAGAAGATGAAGCTTTTGTTAAAGAGCTAGTAGTTAATTTCAAACAGATTGTTAGTGAGGTTCAAAACTCATGAAAATAATTTCAATAAAGTCTCTCAATATTAATTCTTTAAAAGGCATAACTGAGATTAACTTTGCAGAGCTCACAAAAGATAGTGCTCTTTTTTCAATAACAGGGCCAACAGGTTCTGGGAAAAGTACAATACTTGATATCATCTCTTGTGCTCTATATGGACGAACTGCAAGACTAAAAAATCCAAATGATTTGATGTCACGACACTCTGGTGAAGCTTACTGTGAAGTTGAGTTTGAAATCAGAGGTAAAACATATCGTTCCTCATGGACACAAAAAAGAGCACACAAAAAATATGATGGTGTATTTCAAACAGCCAAAATGGAACTTATCGATTTAGAAGAAGACAAAATCTTACCTTTAAAATCGAGAGAAGTGCCTAAAAAGATAGAAGAGCTGTCAGGATTAGATTTTGGTCGTTTTACTCAGTCTATGCTACTTGCTCAAGGTGGCTTTGATGCCTTTTTAAAAGCTGATGAAAAAGAGCGTTCTGCACTACTTGAAAAGATAACGGGAACGCAGATATATGCGGATATTTCTATTGCTATATTTGAAAAACATCGTGGCTTTCAGCAAGAGATGGATTCTGATAAAAAAATCTTGGAGTCGATAGAACTTTTAGACAAGACAGTCGTTGAAGAGAAGCAAAAACAACTTAATGAAAATATTGCTAAAAAAAGAGAGACTGATGAAGAGCTGAAAAAGCTTACGTTATCTCTAAGCTGGCTACAAAGACTTTCTGAGCTTACAAAGGATAGTAGAAGATATGAAGAGGAGTTCAAAGAGGTTGCAAAGCTAAAAGAGGAGAGTAAAAATTCCTTTCTTAAGTTGGCTCTAGCAAATCGAGCGCTTAACGTCTTTGCTACTTTTTCATCTCACGCGCAACTTCAAAAGAGTGTATCTGTAGATAAAATAACAGCAATGAAACTTACTGGAGAACTTACTCTTCTAGATGAAGAGATAAAGAACAAAGATAAAGAGCACTCTGTTATAAAAAAAGAATTTGAAAAGGATAGTGCCGAGTTTGAAGCACAGAATCAGAAGCTAAAAGAGGCTCGTGAAATACAAACGCAAGAGAAAGAGGCAAAGATAAACCTTAGTAAAGAAGAGAAGTTACTAAAGGGTAAGCAAGAGAATTTAATGCAGATAACAAATTCTCTAAATTCAATTGTTAAAGACCATAACGATATACAAAAAGAAGTGGATACTAAAAAATCTTATCTTCTTACCAATGCTAAAGATGAGAAGCTATTATCTGTTATTGGGATGATAGAGCAAAATATCAGAGAGTATAAAAAAGAGAGAGAAAGCCTTACTAACAACCAAGGTAAGTTGGAAGCTTCTGAAAGTACATTTCTTAGTCAAGATACAAACTATAATCTAAAAAAAGAGGAAGTTGATAAACTATCTTCTATTTTTAAAGAGAAAGAACTTGTATATATACAATTAGAGCAAAATAGCCTGAATGACTTTAAAATAGAAGAGGGCAGTAAAAAAAGTTTAGAAGATACACAAACTCTAACAAGAGCATTAGAAAGTTATACTAAGGTTGCCAAAAATAAAGATAAAGAGCTTGAAGAACATCAGAAAAATAGTGATCTGGTGAATTCTCTTATGGAAACAAAAAGTGTTTCTCAGCAGTATATAGACGAAATAAAAAAGCATATAGAGACACTTCGAGAAAAACAGGAAAAAGAACAACTACTTAAAAAATATGAAGAAGATAGAAACAACCTTGTTGATGGTGAAGCCTGTTTACTGTGCGGTTCTACAGAACACCCATATGTAAATGGTTTAAACGAAGTTCATATAGATAAAACTAAGCAGATGATTGCAAGTCAAGTTAAAGAGTTAGAAGATAAAGAGAAGGCTCTTAAAGAGTTAGAGTTACGCTTAGGTATTGCACAAACAAAAAAAGAGACATCAATACTTGAAATTCAAAAGTTAGACAAAGAGATAGAGACTCTTAAGAATCTTTTTAAACAATACTCCTTTGAACCTACAAGTGATAGTGAAATAGAACTCAAGGAAAAAGAGGAAGTACTTACTAAAAAACTCGATGTTGTAAAGCAAAACCGTATTCAAAAAGATGAACTACTAAAACAAAGAGATAGTGCGGGTAAACAACTTCAAGTCCAAGAGAAGTTGTTAGACCAGATAAAAAGTGTTTTAGAAAAACTAAGCACTGAAAAAGAGCAGCTGATTTTAGCTGTAAAATCTAATGAAGCAAAAATCAAAGAATATCTAAAAAGTATGGAGTTGGATTTAGAGAAGTTTGACCTAAAACTAGACCTAGAAAAATTAGATATTCAGTATAAAGAGCTTGTAAGTAGAAAAGAGCTTTATATAGAAACATCAGAGGCTTTAAAAGTATTAGATATAGAGTTAAATAAATGCAGTGTAATTAAAAAAGAGAGTGAGACTAGAGCCACTTTATTAGCAAAAGAGATTGAACTAATAGAAGCAAATATAAAAGAGTTGGTGCTAAATCTTGCTAAGTTATCTTCTAAGCGAATAGAGATACTTAATGTAGCTGATTTGGATGTTCATGAAAAAGAGATTACTACCAAGTATAAAATGGCACAAGAAAGAAAACAGCTATGTACAACTGCTCTAAATGAACTTAAAATAAAGAGTGAAGAGCGATTAGCTAATAAAAAAAGTTTAGATATAGAAATAGCTGAAGATGAGAAAAAGCTAGATGCACTAAAAGCTGAACTAGAAGAACTATATAAGCAAAATGATTTTAAAGATGCACAGGAACTGCAAAATGCAATGCTTGATAAAAATGAGAGAGAAGAATTGTCTACTTTGTGTAAGACAATAGAAGACAGATATAAACAAACGCAAACTCTTAAAGCAGAAACTATAAACAAATTACAAGAACATAATAAAGAACCTCTTAGTGATAAACCAATAGAAGAGCTAGAAGTTTTACAGGCTTTGTTAGGACAAAAAGCAGATGCACTTGCCGAGAGTATAGGAAGTGATAAAAAAGAGTTAGAACTTAATCAGGAAAACAGTGACAAACATAAAGAGAGAATACTATCTCTAGAAAAGAAAAAAGAGTCTTTTAAAGTCTGGGTAAAACTAAATGAACTAGTAGGTTCAGCTGATGGAACAAAGTTTAAAAAGTTTGCACAAGGTATAACACTAGATCAGCTCATAAATCTAGCAAATCAGCACCTAAATATTTTAAGTTCTCGCTACACATTAGCAAGATCCCAAGACAAACTCTTAGAGCTTGAGATTATAGACGCTTATCAAGGGAATGTAGTTCGTCCTGTAAGTACTTTATCTGGTGGGGAGAGTTTTATAGTAAGCCTTGCTTTAGCACTTGGTTTATCAGAACTCGCAAGTCAAAAGATAGCAATAGACTCACTATTTTTAGACGAAGGTTTTGGAACGCTGGATGAAGATAGTTTAGAGACGGCTCTTAACGCTTTAAACCTTTTACAAAGTGGTGGAAAAATGGTTGGGGTTATTTCACATGTGGAGGCTTTAAAAGAACGGATACCTTTACAGATAAAGGTTATTCCTAACGGGGATGGGACGAGTTTTATAGAGATATGAGGATGTTAATATGAATAAAGTAAATAATGAAAAGTTAAGAGAAGAGATTGAAAAAAAAATCGATGAAATAGGAGAATTTTATAATGAAAATAAAGCAGTGATATTAACTGAAACTGATTTACAATGTATTTTATATCAGAAGTTACTTGAAATTGAATCGTTGAATCAAATAGAACGAACTAACAACGAAGAAGATTTTAAAACTCACTATGTTCATACCGAAGTCTCATGGTTCGATAATAATGGAAGGCTCACTATGAAACCAGATATAAGCTTAATTAACCCTTCAAATCTTTCTATTGAAAATGGTACACGTGATATTAAAATGCCAACAAAAGGGTTTTACTTTCTTGAAGGTGGAATTATATTTGAGTTAAAATTTAATAGAAGTAAATCATGTGTAAGATTTTTAAATGAAATAAAAAAGGATTTTGAAAAATTTGAAAGATTAAAGCAAATGAATGATGAGATATTTTGTTATTTTATTGTCTTTAATAAAACAAATAATCAGAACGAAGAGCTGCAAGATTTTTTAATAGATAAAGCTAGTAGTCCAACACATAAATTGATATATAAAACTGCAAATATAATTTTATAAAAGGAGTTGATTTTGGAACCGGTATATTTAGATTTACATATTCACACATCAGAAGATGAAAACAATCCGAATAAAGAGTATGATGTAAATACTTTATTAAGTAAAATAAGAGAAGTTAACAACGAATCTAAGTTTTTGATATCTCTGACTGATCATAATATGATAAATAAATTAGCATATATTGAATTATTAAAGGAAACAACAAATGTAATTTTAGGGGTGGAGTTACATATATGGAACTCACTAGAAAAATCACCATACCATTGCCACATATATTTTGATTTAGAAGAAATATCTGAAGAAAAAATAGATGATATAAATAGTATTTTAGATCAATTATATCCTAATAAGAAAATTCAACCTCCCTATAGTAAAACAATTAATATAGAAGATATTATTAGGAATTTTGACAAGTATGATTTTTTACTTTTACCTCATGGCGGACAATCACATAGTACTTTTGATAAATCAGTTGATACACATTTTGATACTAGATTAGAAAAAACCCTTTATTATAATCAGTTTGATGGGTTTACAGCTAGAAATGAAAAAGGGCTTGAAGAAACTATAAGTTATTTTGAGAAATTAGGAATTAATGAGTTTATAAACTTAATTACATGCACAGATAATTATAATCCAGTAAAATATCCAGAAGCAAAGGCAAAAGATGCAAGTCCTTTTATACCAACTTGGATGTTAGCAGAAGCAACTTTTAGTGGTTTGAGATTATCATTATCTGAACATTCAAGATTGATTTATAGTGTAGAAAAGCCTGACTATTGGTCAGAATATTTAAAGTCAGTTAAACTTGAAAATGACTATATTGATATAGATGTTAAATTAACATCTGGACTAAATGTTATTATTGGAGATTCTTCTAGTGGAAAAACATTGTTAGTAGATACCATGGTTGCTAAGTCATTAGGTGATTTTTCAAAATCAAATTATTTGAATTTTGGAGTAGAAGATGTTGCAATGGATAACCCTTCAGGCTGTATTCCTCATTATATTAATCAAAATTATATTATTGAATTGATTGCTAATAATAAAAATGAGATTGAAAAGATAGATATTATTAAGAAAGTATTTCCTGATGCGGAAGATGTTAAAAATAGTATTGACAGTGGCTTATTAAAATTAAAACAAGATATTGACAGTTTGATTACTTATGTTGAAAATATTGAAATAGCCGAACAAGAAATATCAAAGATACCCGTTTTAAATAGGCTAATACAAAATTCAGAAGTAAAAGAGAATATAGTCGAATTATTACAGCCATCCACTATCCTAATAGAAAAGTTAAATTATCCAAAATCAGTTTATGATAGTCATATTAGTAATCTCGATGAAATTAATATATTTATGAAAAAGAATCAATTTATTGAATATGATGAGTCCGAAATACAGGTATTAAAAGATAAGTTAACAAAAGGCTTTTTAGTATCTTCTTTTGAACAAGAAATAAGAAAAGAAATAAATGATGGAAAAAATAATTTAGATAGTTTTTTCCTTGAGATTAATAAGGAAACTCAACAAAAAAAGGATAATTTTAATAAACTGATTGATGCTATACAGAGGTATACAAATAACTTAAATAAATTTAAAAGTAAGCTTCAAGAAATACAAAACTATAATTTATCAATTCAAAGTAGTGAAATTGAATCTATGGGGCATAAGCTTTCAATTGAATATACTTTTAAACTTAATAGAAGTATTTTTTTAGAAACTATAAATCAATTTCTAAAAAAAGAGCATAAAATTGATACTTTAGATGAATTGAAACCTAGTGAACTGTATTTAGCAAATTATAAAGATAGACCAAAAATTGATAATTATGAAGAATTTAAGTCAAAGGTTTATATTGAGTTTGAAAATATGAATAAGCGAAAGTATAAAATAGTTACAAAAGATAATAAGGAATTTGATTCCTTAAGCGCAGGGTGGAAAACATCAATATTATTGGATCTTATTCTAGGTTATGATAGAGATAGTGCACCATTGATTATTGATCAACCTGAAGATAATTTAGCTAATAGTTACATTAATAAAGGATTGATAGAGTCAATAAAAAAGATTAAAAATCATAAACAAATTATTATTGTTTCTCATAATGCAACTATTCCAATGCTTGGTGATGCACAAAATATAATACTTTGTAAGAACGATGGAAAAATAAAGATTCTTTCCAATCCTTTAGAAGGAAGAATAGATGGTAAAAGTGTAGTAGATCACATAGCAACTATTACAGATGGTGGGAAAATGTCTATAAGGAAGAGAGTTAAAAAATATAATATGAAAAAATTTGAGGAGACGGTATGAAGTTAGTATTTTTTAAAGAAGGTGAAGAAGTTAAATTGAAAATTAATAATGGTGAGGATACAGAGTTTAACTATGTTAAATTGATTGAATTTCTACATACCAATAATGAATTAGAAGAAACAGAATATTGGGATGGTATATCTGAGGAAGAAAAAAATAAGGTAAATGCCATGATTGATAAAATTAATGAAGTTGTTGTAAAGTATACTCCTGAATAAAATGATGAACCTATCCAAATCCCTATACACAAAAGCAATCCAATGCCCAAAAGCACTATGGCTAAAAAAATATAATAAAGAAGTACTTACACCTCCAGATGCAACAGCGTTAGCAAGATTTGAAACTGGTAATATAGTTGGTGACTTAGCATGTAAGCTTTTTCCAAATGGAAGAGAAGTTATTTATAATCCTGATAATTTTAGCGGAATGGTTGAAACAACAAAAGAGTGGATGAATGAGGGATTAAAATACGTCTATGAAGCTACTTTTTTATATGATGGCATCCTTGTTTTAGTAGATATTTTAAAAATAACACCCAATGGACTAGAGATATATGAAGTAAAAAGTTCAAGTAGTGTAAAAGATATTTACCTACATGATGTTTCTATACAATTATATGTACTTAGAGAGCTTGGATACAGTGTAATCAGTAGTAATGTTGTACATATTGACAGTTCTTATGTTCGAGGTGATGAGCTTGATTTAAATGGGCTATTTAAGATTGTGGATGTAAGCGATGAAGTAAATGCTTTACAAGTAGATATTCCTAAAAGGCTTGAAGAGTTTGAATCATATCTATCCGATAAAGATAATGAGCCAGACATTGATATTGGAAGTCATTGTAACAAGCCTTATGAATGTGATGCAAAAGAGTACTGTTGGAAAGTTCAGAGAAATATACCTGAGTACTCATTGTTCAATATTTTTAATCTTGGCAGTAAGAAGCAGATAGAACTTTATGAACAAGGCATAGTTAATATAGAAGATATTCCTGACGGTTATGCCATGACCGCTATACAAAAACAAAAAGTTCAAAACTGGAAAGATCAACTAACTTTTGTAGATGAAGATAATATAAAAGATTTTCTTAACACACTGAGCTATCCTATTTATCATTTAGATTTTGAGACCTTTCAACAAGCCATTCCTGAGTGGAAAGGTATTAGCCCATACCAACAGATACCATTTCAGTATTCGCTTCATATAGAGTATTCTAATGGAACTATAGAGCATAAGGAGTTTCTAGGAGAAGATGGTATTGACCCTCGTTATGAATTGGCTAAGAGACTTGTTGAAGATATCCATATGGATGCTACAGTTTTAGCTTATAACATGAGTTTTGAAAAAGGGGTAAATGCTAAATTAGCTGAGAGTTTTCCTGAGTTCAAAGATCATCTACTCTCTATAAATGAGAATACGAAAGATTTAATGTTTCCTTTTCAAAAAAAGTACTATGTTACGCCACAAATGCAAGGAAGCTACTCTATTAAATATGTCTTACCATCATTAGTGCCGGAAATGGCAGAAGCATATAAAAGTTTAAATGGCATTCAAAATGGTAGCGATGCCATGAATGCTTTTCCAAAACTTTCTAGCATGAGTAGAGAAGAAAAAGAAGAAACTAGAATAGCCTTACTTGAGTACTGTAAACTTGATACTTTAGCAATGGTGGAAGTTCTTAAAAAATTAAAAGAAGTTATACAATAATACTTACTGCGAACTATTAGTTCGCAGTAAGTAATTATAATTATAAAATTGATACTTTATATACTTAGAGGAAATAAATATGCTAACTAAAATAGTTTTACTAAATTGTGCAAAATATGAACAAGGGATTATTACGATAAATGATGTAGAGTCCATTCAAATTGTAGGTAGAAACAATTTAGGGAAGACGACATTAATTAGTGTACTTAATTTTCTATATTTACCAAGTCAAAAAGATTGGAACTTTGATCACACCCCAAAAGAGACATTAAACTTTTATTTTAAAAAGCTTGATAAAAATTATATACTTTTTGAGATATATAAAGATGGATATTTTTGTATCTTGATGAAAAGAGGTTTAAACAATGACCTTAAATACTATAAGATAGACTCATCCTATGATGAGATAAAAGATAAAATTATACAGAACTCTAAACTGTTAAAATTTGAGTCAATCCAAGAAAACTTACTGGGAAATATCTCTAAACTTGACAATAAAAAATACAAAACTCTTTTATATGGGCACTCTAAACGAGATAAAACGGTACTGTGGTTAAAAGAAAATAAACAAAGCGTATTTAGCAGGGTGTATAGGTATCTGTTAGATATAACCCAGATAGATAATTATGCAGTAAAAGAGTCTCTGTTAGTATCTGATAACAAAGAGAAAATCAAAAGAGAGTTTACAAATATAGACAGTGACAATATTCAAAGTATGCAGAAGCAACAAAGAGTTATAGAAAGACTGAAAAATATTAAAGAAGAGTTCGCTAGTTTTAAAAATGTCGTTAGTGAGTTCGTAGTGAAGAGTTCTGTTCTTTCACAATACTACTCTGACTTTCTATCTCTATATCAAGCTGAAAAGAAAGAGCTCGAAGCTATTATTTTGTCATCTTCGGATACGATAAAGACTATTCAAAATGAAAAAATTCAGCCACTGAAAAACAATATGGGAAGGATAGGTGTAGAACAGGGGACAATAGAATCAGAATTAAAACATAAGAGAAAAAGTCTTGATGAAGAACTTCAGATAAAAGAGAAAATATCAAAGTACGATGATATTAATTTTCTTAAAGCAGCACAAGAAAATTTAAATACTGAAGTGGATAAATATAAATATGATTTAGAGCAAATTAAACAGGAGAACTACACACTTGATAGAATTAATAGTTTAATAAAGAGTGAGAAAATTAAACAAGAAAAGCTATCAAAACAAATAGAAAACTATGAGAATTTACTCATACATCACATATCAGAAGATGTAGATACTAAAAGAATGATAGGTAGTGTGTTGTCAAAAGAGGTTCTTCAGTTAGATAAGAAAAAAATAGTAGAGATTGTTCGAATTATAAGTGATGGCTCGTTAAAACTCTTTGACGGTGAGATAGATATATCTAGCATATCAAAAGTTGATTTCATTACGATAGAAAGCTTAACAGAAGAATTGAAACAAGTCGAACTATTGATAGAAAAATATATAAAAGTTAAAAATAATATTGAGAACTATAATGAGATTAAAGTAAAGATAGATGGATTAGAAAAAGAAATTACTATTATCGTAAATCAAATTAAAGAGATAAATAGACTGCCTGAAATACTAAATAAAATTACATCTCTGGAAGAAGAAGAACAAAGCTTAATGTCGCAACTATCAGAAACAATATCCAAGGCAGATGAAAATAAGCAAAAGTTAGCAGCAGCGGAGTTATTAGTTCAAGCTGAAGAAAAGAAAGAACAAAGTTCAAGACAAAGATTAGTTATTTTAAATGCATATCATATACAGTTTAGAGACGAACTAGAAGAGCTAGAAAATAGCAATATAGAGAATAGTTCTGGTAAAACAATTGATGAGTTGGCTGAAGAGATAAAAACTCTTAGAAAAGAATTAAATAAACTAAAGGATGATAAAAATAGCACCTTTCGTGATTTAAAACATATTTTACAAAAAGAACATGCTTTAGAGAGTGACTTTATTAAAGAGGTAGAAGAAGAAATTGACACTATCAAAGATAAAGAAAATACTGTTTCTGAACTTATTCAAAATATAACGAACGAGATTAGTGCTCCAACAAAAACTTTTTTAAGAGAGCTGGAAGATTTTGAAAAATACATTGTTTCCGTTAACACGGCATTTAAGAAGTACAAAGTTTCAAACATTCAAACTATTGAGATTAAATTAGTTAAGAATCAAAATATAATTTATGTTCTAAAACAGATTGCGGAAATAAAGAAAGACGACCTTTTTGACTTTGATGAAAACAATGCTTCCACTTATGAAGAGCAGATCAATATTTTAAAAGGCTATATTAGTAAATCAAAAGTGTTTACACTGGCAGATTTGTTTGATGTCGCATTTGTTATCAATGGAAAAGAAGCTAATTTAAACAAGCAGATAGAGTCAACGGGTACAGATAAAATTTTGAAGATAATGCTTTTTATACTTATAATAAAAAATATAATCATACAAGATGAAGATAACAAGCTTGTAGTGTATGTGGATGAGCTTAGTGCAGTTGATGATGACAATAGTGCTGAATTAATTAGAATATGTAAAGAAAATAACTTAATACCTATTTTTGCCAGTCCCGATAAGAAAATAAATATTCAAAAGTATTATGACCTACAAGAGTTGAGTAACGGTCAGATAGTTGTAGATGAGAATAGGGCGATATTATGGGAAAAGTAGAATTTAATTTTTATAATAATTTACAATTAAATGGACGAGCGGCCAATAAGGTTCCAAAATCGGTATCGTCTTCATCTGAGTTTCGTATGTTACTCGAAGCTAAAATTATTAATAAAGTTCATAGCGGAAGAGGGTACTACTACGAAGTCTCTAAGCAGGACAAATTTGAAGTTTTTTACACTAAGAAATACCCAAGAGGTAATCTTGATGTTACGACTGAATATGACAACCAATTAAAGTATAGAGATACTAAGGCGACAGCGTTAAAAAAAGATAGAGTAATCTTTATACGAGGCACTCAAAAAATCACACTCAACGGTAAAGAATTAGACCTGAAACATGCTACACAAGAGTTTAAAATATTTAGTGCAGTCTTTCAAACGCTTCAAACGAAAAAAATATGTTTTGTAGAAAACCTACAGCCCTTTTTAGAAGTAGAGAAGATCTTAGGCGATGAGTACACTTATATACATTTTTATGGTCGACTACCAAGAAAAGAAGTACTGTCAAACATCGAGTGTGATGAATATTTACACTTTGGAGATTATGATTTTTTAGGTCTAAATGAATTTTTAAAAGCAAAAGAAGTGTTTGATAACTGCGAAATATATATTCCAGATAATTATGACAAGCTTTATAATGAATTTTCAAGGAAAAGAGAAGCCAAAGATACTGTTTATGAGAAAGTTAAAAACTCTACTATCAGTGAGGTTGTTAGAATAAGAGAGCAGTTGAGTAAACACAATCGTTATTTAGAGCAGCAAGTGGTTATAGGTGAAACAGTATGAATGAACCAGCTCAGATTCTTGCTTTTGTAAGTAATTTTTTTAACGAAATAAAAGTGATTTATAAGTTGGAAAAAGAGTATGGAGCTATCCTGTACTCTCAGCTAAAAATTATATTTGATCGAGACTCGACAATAGATAAACTTTTTGAATATGAGATATTAGAAGAGATGGTTGATGAATCTATTAAGATAAAAGAGGTTTGGTACACGTTAATTGAGAGTTTGTTAGATGAAACATCGCTTGATATGCCAGAGCAAATATCTAAGTATCATCTTTCATTAACTGAGTTATACACAAAGTTAAAGAGCTCAAAAAGTAAAAATGAAGTTATAGAGTATACAAAATCGTTAGATAAAGAGATAAGTAAATTTGAGAGCCAACTCAAAAGAAATATTAAAAAACTAATAGAAGAAACAAGGTACATCAAAGTTAATAACGATAAATTAAACTATAAACAAAAGATGAAAAAAGCTTCTGAATTATCTAGTTTATATCTTGAGCCATTTAATATTATTATGCAAAACCATAGCGACTCACTTATGTCTATCATTGCAGATATAAGTGAAGAAGCGAATAAGCAGCGGTTTTTAAATACTGACATTATTGTGCAAAGACTATATACAAAAGTTTATACAGCTTTTTGTAGAGTAGAGCGTGAAGTTCAGAATAATAATCGGCTGTTGATTAACGAGGTAGGACCGCTTTTAGAGAGGATAAAGTCTGAGAGTGTTCTATTGAGTGGCTTTAGTTTATTTCTTCGAAATAATAAAAAGTATGAAGTGCCCAAACTATTACAAAAAACAAATAACAAAGTCTATTTTAAAGATGCTATTTGGGATGCTAAAGATATATGGGACGGGTATTACGAGATACAAGAAGATGTTGTGATGCAGAGTATTGAAACTGTGAAGAAAGAATGGATGTATGATGAAACAAAATATCTTAAGAAGCTGGAGGAAGCACTACCGGTAAATAATTTTTATAATTGGATCTATACTGAGTTAACACAAGAGTTAGAGATAGTTGACTCTAAGATGTTTCTTCAGCTATCTAAGTTAATACATAACAGAAAAATCGAAGCCACATATGCTGATAACGAGAGAGAAAAAATAAGATTAGAAGATAAAATAATGAATGTGCCAATAGTGGGCATAAAAAAGGTATTGTAATGAATGTTAATATTAGTTTTGTTTACCCTGAGAAACATTTTGAGATAGTTAAAAATTTGCTAAATGGTAAGTTCATTCTACATAATGAAGAGTTGTTTGAAGTTATAAGTGATAACTTAGAGTTTTACATTGATTTTTTCCAAAAATCCTATGATTATGAGTTAGTAAAAAACACAGAAGTTATCTATGTTATCTCAAGTATCACAAGTGAAAAATTTTCTAGAAATATTATGTTGGTTTTAGCAGTTATCTCTTGGGAGTTTAATAGGGAAGGTAAAAATATATATACCGAGCTAGAAAATAAGCATACTATTAGAAGTATAGAAGAACTGATCAAAAAATCGAGTTTTAAAGATAGCTGTAGAGGGATTAATATTGATAAACTATTGAAAGATGCAGCATCTAGAAATTTAGTGTTGATTCTTGATAATGAGAAAAGTATTAAATTTACTAGCGCAATTAATATCTTTCTTGAAGCTGCTAAAGAAATTGCAGAGTTAGACTGAAAAGAATATAATGGCATAAATATTAAAGACAGAAATTCAGAAAGGTTAATTTCTAAAACAGTTAAAATATTATGAAATAAATTGAGATAAATATGAGTCGAAAAAAAGGCCAAACTTATAGTGCTGAACAAATCATAAAAGAATTTTGAACATTCACAGTGTCTACTTGTTGTATAAATATTCTTTAAAATGTTTTTTCAGAGTCTCCTTGGAGCGAAGAAAAAGCGAGTAGCTCATAGTGGAATAAAAAACAAGTTTACTATTTTTTATGTAACGGTTGGATATACATAATGAAGAAAAAATCACTTGAGATTTTTACGGAATGATTGCGTTAGCAAATGTATATACAAATGGGATACTCGCTTGATATTTGGCGTGAGACCGTAAAATAAACTGTGTAAACCCACCTCTTATTCCTAAATCACTTAGTATATTTTGACATAATTTCGCTAAAAAATATACTAAGTTGGGGATAAATCTCAAACCAATTTCTTATACTAGACATATTCCATTTTTCTTGTTGCTCCTGTGTGGCGAGATACATAACTTTAAAAGCAGATTCTACGGTAGGAAATGAGCCCTTAGATTTAGTCTTTCTTTTGATAGTTGCATTTAGAGATTCTATTGGGTTTGTAGTGTAAATCAGCTTTCTGACTGAATCTGGGTATTTAAAAAAAGTTGAAAGTTCAGCCCAGTGAGTTTGCCAAGAGGCTGTAATATTTGGATATTTTTTACCCCAAATATCATTAAAATCTGTAAGGGCTAATTGAGCGTCTTCTTCATTATGAGCTGAATATACAGATTTAAGATCCTTAGCAACTGCTTTTCTGTCTTTCCATGATACAAACTTGAGTGAGCTTCTGATTTGATGAACGATACATCTTTGTATCTCAGCTTTAGGATAAACAGCTTTTATAGCTTCATTAAAGCCGTTAAGACCATCTATTGCAAATATTAGAACATCTTGTATACCGCGCTTTTGAATATCATTGAGAACAGTAAGCCAATATTTAGAAGTTTCATTTTCTCCTATCCAAATACCGATAATCTCTTTTTTACCTTCAAGGGTAACTCCCAACATTATATATGCAGCTATGTTTTTTACAACTCTGTCAACTCTGATTTTTAGTACAGTCGCATCCATAAAAATAATTGGATAGATTTCATCAAGTGGGCGGTTCTGCCACTCATTGGCTTTTTCAATAATCTTAGAAGTTATGTTGGAGATAGTTTGTTCTGAGAGCTCATATCCATAGAGATCATCAAGATGATGTTGTATGTCCCTTACACTCATACCTTTAGTATAAAGTGATAAAATCAAATCTTCACTTCCATCTAAGAGCACTTCACGCTTTTTTACAAGCTGTGGCTCAAAGCTGGATTCTCTATCTCTTGGAATAGCAACATCAATGTTTCCATACTTAGATTTTATAGTTTTTTCGTTGTAGCCATTACGATAGTTTGAACTATCTGATTCTTGATGTTTATCGTAGCCTAAGTGTGAAGTTAGTTCTTCTTGGGACGCAGTCTGTATTACTTCTTTGAGTATATTTTTAAACTCATTTGTAATATCATCTAGGGAAGTTAACTCTCCAGATGCTAATTGTTTTTTTAACTCTTCGTGGTTGATTAAACTCATGTGTAAATCCTTTACAAATAATTTACTTGATTATCATATCAAATAAATCTAATTGTTAGGGTTTACACAGTTATTTTTACACTCTCTTTGGCGTACCCATTTTGCTTTGTTTGAGGGGTTTACTTTTGGATAAAACTATTACTTTTATTGTATGAAACCACAATTGAATATCAGTTAAATCATCATTAAACCATAATTGAAGATTAGTTAAGCCATCATTGAATATCAGTTAAATCATCATTAATCCATCATTGAAGATTAGTTAAATCATCATTAAACCATAATTGAAGATTAGTTAAGCCATCATTGAATATCAGTTAAATCATCATTGAAGATTAGTTAAACCACAATTGAATATCAGTTAAATCATCATTAAACCATAATTGAAGATTAGTTAAGCCATCATTGAATATCAGTTAAATCATCATTAAACCATAATTGAAGATTAGTTAAACCACAATTGAATATCAGTTAAATCATCATTAAGCCATCATTGAAGATTAGTTAAACCACAATTGAATATCAGTTAAATCATCATTAAGCCATCATTGAAGATTAGTTAAACCACAATTGAATATCAGTTAAATCATCATTAAACCATAATTGAAGATTAGTTAAACCATCATTAAGCCTAACATGGTAAACAATAATCTACCTGCTGGTGTCGTGGTGTCAATGTTTTGTTGAATGACTTTGAGATCAACATTTTATCTTCTAAAAACTTAGCAATATTTTGAAGGTCTATTACAGACCTTGCTAATCTATCAAGCTTTGTAATAAATAGTATATCTCATTCTAGAACGAAATCCATCATGATATTAAACTGCTGACGGTCAGCTTTATTTTTACCAGATTTTTTTTCAGAGAAAATCTTTACACAGCCAGCATCTTTAAGTTGATCAATTTGATTCTCAAGATTTTGGCTGGAGGTCGAAACTCTTGCATAACCTACATTCATAGTAAATCCTTTTGTTGAAGTTGACTATTTATGGCATATAAAAGTCTGCTATGTAGCTCAAAATAGAATAAATTGTAAAAATTTTTATAAATCTTTGAATAAATATGCTAAAATGACAGAAACCTGTCATATAAAAGGATTAATATGCAAGCTGTAAACTACACAAATGCTCGTAACAATCTCAAGACTCTGATTGATGATGCATGTGATAATGATGAAGAAATTATCATAACTACTAAAAATGACAAAAGTGTTGTATTGATTTCACTTGATGAATACAATAGAACCCATGCTGCTTTGAAGCGTGAAGTCCAAGAATCAATAAAAGAAATCGAAAGAGGTGATATTATTGGTATTGAAGAAGCTTTTGATAAGGTTCTAGCTAAATATGAAAATTGATTTTTCTCAAAAAGCGTATCAAAGGCTTGAGGCATTAGCAGAATATATTTATCAACAAAGTGGATCAAAAAAGACGACAGTTTCTTATGTAAAAAAGTTGCGTCAATATATTATTGAGACTCTCAATCATTTTCCCCAAGCAGGCAGACCTAGTGAAGAACTAGCACCAAATACTAGAAAATTAGTGTATCAAGGTTTTAGTATTATATACCGTATCTCAGATGAACGTATAGAAATCCTCACAATTTACCGTGAAAATCTTTATTGATACTCACTTTTGATTTTATGTTTTGTTCCAAAAATAACAGGTTGTGGAACTCACCCCATATTCTGTTAATCTATAATGATTTATGTGTTTTTGTTATAATGTTCCTTAAATAAATAGTTATACAACAAAAAATGGAGTTTATATGAATGATAATTTCACAAAAATAATTTTACTAGTTATTGCTATTGGGATTTGGGCTAATGTATTTCAGAATAATAATTCTATTCAAAGAGTGCGTGTAATGAATAGTACCTTAGATATTAATATTCAAGAGATAAATGGACAAAGTGATGTTTTTTATCAGGACAATGATGGAGCTTCAATGGTTCTGCCTGTATCAATACGATAAAGTATAACAAAATCTTGGAGAGAAATTAGCTACCCTAACGGGAAACTTATTTCTCAAGTCAAACGTTATGCACAATTTAATAAAAAAGGCAAAAAGATGACAACATATAATGAAAAATCAATGGTTCAAAAAGAACATGCAATTTTCATTGCAAGTGAACTAAAAAAACTAGGTTCAAAAATACCAAATGATTTATAATTAAAAGACGAACATTCTTTATCATATTTATTGTCTCTTGCATGTGGTGGTGGGAAGTTTGGAATATCATTAGCGAATATAAATAGTATTGGAAATAATGAATTTAATATAGAATGTTCTTGTGAAAATGCAACTACAAGACAAAGAAAAGATTAGCGTTATAGCATAACAAAACTGTAGTATCCACGAATTTTTAAGGAGATTTTATGAAAAGTAATTATTTTGTAGTTTTAAAAGAGAATCAGAGTTTTTCTGTTGAAATTGCGGATAAGATTAAGAAAATGGAGTTATTTACCCCGAAAGAACGGTTTCCATTTGAAGAACTTATTGAGGTATACTTTAACGCTTCAGAAGGAGAATGTTTGAGATTTATTAATAAACTTGACGATGACCTTAAACCTCTTTTCCTCATCAAAAGAAGATTGATAAGTTAATCGCAAAAAATATTAAATGGAGATTCTAGTGCCAAGTAAATTCATTTCAAATGATGTCCTATCAGAACTGCTAGAAAAAGCGACAGATGAAGAGAAATTATCTCTTACAAAAATCCTAAGCAAATATCAAAAAAAGCCATATTCTGCTAAAAAAATTCAAGAAGAACTTTCAAGAGAAGGTGGCAATAGTTTTATGAATCTCTATAGGGGAGAAGGGACAGGCTACATCGACATAGTAGATGATGTTTTGGATAAACTAGAGATAGAAGGATTTCCATCTTATTTACTAGAAGTTCGCCATTGTGATGAAATTGATGCTTTAGAATATAATCGAGATGCTGCCCTCCAAAAAGGAATTGAGTATGTAGAAAAAGCAGAAGAGCAAATCATATTGAAACTTTTAGAACAGGCGTATGAAAAAATGTCAGACAAAGAGAAAGCGTCTTTTGATGAACAGATGAATAAAGTTGCTACAATGTTTGATTCAAATTCAGCTAAAAATCTTTCTGGGATTGCAGGTTTAATAGTGCTTGGTAATTTAGGTGGATTTGCCACTTATACTTTTTTAACAACAGCAATGAGCACAATAACAATGGGAACACTTGGTTTTGGAGCTTACACAGCAGCTACTTCGCTTTTGAGTTTGATCTTGGGCCCAGTAGGATGGGCAGGACTTGGTGCTTTTGCAATTTATACGATAGGCAGAGAGGATTATCAAAAATTAATCCCTTGTGTAGCAACTATCGGGGCGATAAGACAGCGAGTGAAATATGAAAATGAAAGAATAAATTAAAATTAGGATGTACTATGGCTGAATGGGATGATATGGTTGCAATGGGATATGATGGTTTTATATTTGATAGCAGCCGAAATCAAGGTGGTGAAAATATTGTAATTTTTGAAAAAGACCCTGAATTCAAAGATTACAAAATAGTTCTCGTAAATGAAATAAATTTATCTTATGAAAGTGTTTTCTACAAGGAAGATATAAAAGAGAAATCAATATGACAAATAACTCACCAATAATAAAACAAAACACATTCGCCGTCTTATCAAAGACCAAGAACTTGATGGACATCACTAACAAAATACTCTCATCTAAAGCCTCGGTTACCGAAGAAGTGAATGAAGAGTGGATACAAGCATTATGGGCATGGGCAGATGAAAATAATATTCCTGATTTAGAGCAGAGAAGTAGATATAACAAAGCTAATTGGTACGGATTTCCAAGAGATAAAGAGCATTTAGTGAATTTAACTGAGCTCAATCTTAGAGATAATAAACTCACCTGTTTACCAAAAGAGATTGGCAATCTAGTGAACCTTACTAAATTGAATCTTAGTTTATGTGGTCTCACTAAGCTGCCAAAAGAGATTGGTAATCTGGTAAATTTGATTGATCTTGACCTTGCAGCCAATAAAGGACTTACCGAACTCCCAAATGAGATTTGGAACCTTAAAAATTTGAGCAGACTTAATCTTACTTATGTTCCTCTTACTGAGCTCCCAAAAGAGATTGAAAATCTGGCGAACTTGACTACGCTTGATCTTGGAAACACTAGCTTTGCTGAGTTACCGAAAGAGATTGGAAATTTGGTGAACTTGACTTCGCTTATCTTAACCTTTAGCAATCTTATTTATTTCCCAAAAGAGATTGCGAACCTAGTGAATTTAACCCACCTAAACTATTCGTATATAAAGTGCTCCGAACTACCAAAAGAAATTTGGAGTTTGGTGAATTTAACTAAACTTGACCTTGAAGGAAATGATCTTGCTGAGCTCCCAAAAGAGATTGAAAATCTTGTTAATTTAACTAGCCTTACTCTTGATAATAACGAATTTACCAAACTTCCAAAAGAGGTTGGAAATCTTGTTAATTTAACCAGTCTTGCTTTTTCAAGAAACAGACTTACTGAGTTAGCAAAAGAGATTCGTAATCTAGTAAATTTAGCAGCGCTCAACCTTTCATTCAATAGATTTGTTGAGTTCCAAAATGAGATTTGCAATTTAGGGAATTTGAATAGCCTTGATCTTAGCTACAATGATCTCACAAAGCTCCCAAGAGAGATTGAAAATCTAGCAAACTTAACCAGTCTTAATCTTTCAAGAAATAGACTTACCGAACTGCCAAAAGAAATTGGAAATCTTGTGAATTTGACCAGCCTTTATATTCCAGAAAATGAACTCACCAAGCTTCCAGAAGAGATTGTGAAGTTAGTTAATTTAACCGAACTTGATCTTAGCGACAATCGTGATGCTATTTTATCTGTTGAACAAGAAGCATGGATCGAAGAACTTCGACAGAAATATACTTTTATAAAGGATTGCTATTATTCCAGGTATGATTAATTCTTTAGGAAATAGACTATGTAGAAAATACTAAAATAATCCTAACCATAGAAAAAAAGGAAAAAAATGCACCAAATACTAAAACGCTTAGAGCTGATAAAAACAAGTATAACTATTGAAGATGAAGAGATCATTGAACTGCAAGTTGCAAAACTATCAACAATGCCAATAGATAGTGATGTACAAAATATTTTAACCAAACTCTCCAAAAGCGATTACGGCAGTGCAGTGGTCGAAATAGAAAACTATATAGCTAGGTTTAGCGGTGTGGTAGTCTATGAAGATAGAGAACTTGGTGGTTTAAAACTGGAACTTAAAGTTCTAGAAGCTAGACTTCAAGAACTCAGTGAAGAAAAAAATGAATATCTCAACGTTATACATGAGTTTAATGTGCAATATCACTTACATTTAGGTGGTATTATTCAAAAAATACTCAACTTAAAAGAAGAGCTACTTTTTGCTTCAATGCAAAAGAAAAAAGATATTTTTGAAGATATAAAGTATGAATATGAAAGTCTCAAGATGGAACGAGATTCGTTAAAATCTCAAAAAAAAGATAAAGAAAAAGAACTTGAAGATATGGATGAGTTCGACGATGGCTACGATGAACTTTATGAGGAACTCCAAGAACTAAAAAATGTACTAGAAAACAAAGAAGAAGAGCTAAACAAAAAGAGAAAAGAGACTAAGCAAGCTAAAGAAGAGTTCGAAGAGGATGAAGCAACTCAGGAATATGAAGATATTAAACGAGACTCTGAAGAGTTTAGTAAAGAGTATGAAGAGGTTCAAAAAGAAGAAAGATTAGAGATAAGTGATGAAGAGAAAAAAGAGTTAAAAATACTCTTTAGAAAAGCCAGTAAACTATGTCATCCAGATATTGTTTCAGATGAACTAAAAGAACAAGCAAATGAGATAATGCAACGATTAAATGAAGCTAACAGCAAAAGAGATATAAATGCTGTTAGAAAAATTCTTGCGGCACTTGAAAGTGGAAATGGTTTTATTGTGGCTAGTGATGCTATAAACGATAAAGATTTACTAAGGTCTAAAATCGTAGATATAAGAGATACTATTTATCAAAATGAAATAGATATTGAAGTTATAAAAAAAGATGAAGTCATACAGATTCTTAATGATTATGAGGATGTTGATGACTATTTTAACAGACTAGAAACAGAACTTGAAACTGAATATGATAGATTGAAAGACTCCAAAGATAAAGAGAAGCGAGCAATTCCAGCAGTGGATACAGATACGGATAATTATTGGAAAGATGAGTTTTGAAAACTGAATATTTAAAAATATTTTTTATTATTTGGTTTATACTTTTATTTCTAAACCAAGCATTTATATACGGGTGTTTTGCTCCGTATTGCATATTGGCAGGAGTGCCTCATACTGGTATTATCGCTTTTTTTATTACTCTATACCTTACTAAGACTACACCAATTACCGATACAAATAAACAGATATTTACAAATACTGAAGATGACTCTGTGAAAAATGCCACCCAAGGCGTATCAACTAAAGTAGAAGATGAACTCAGTCCGGAAACAATTATGGCAAAAGCCAAAAGAGAAGTAGCCCGCAAAAAAGCAGAAGAAACAAAAAAAGCTAATCAAGATGAAAGAACATCTAAACAATATGAACAAAGCAGTGACTCTTTAAAACAATGGGGAGATAAATACGAAAAATTCATTGGAAAACAGTTTGAAAAAAAAGACGAGTTAGTTATTTATAATAGCTTTATTCGTGGCTATGAAGATGATGGTGTTGATATAATAGCTATCTCCACTCAAACGAAAACTATTCATTTAATACAATGTAAAAATTGGACTAAGAAACCACTACTGCTTAATGATGTACAAAATATTTATAAAAAACTTCAGAATTTCAACTTAGCTAGAATCACACAAAGCTCAACCGCCATTAAAGAGCATTTAGAAATAGATAAATCGATAGAAAGCATTAAAGACATACAAAGAGTTAATAAAAGTGATTATTCGATTAGAAAGACTCTCTATGTTGGATCTGATAAAATTGTAGATTTAAATATTGGTAAACATTTAAAATTGATTACGCCTACTATTTTTAGATATGAAGATATGAAAATAGTTATCAAGAGTCTTTCATGATTATCATTTTACAAGGAAAAATTTTATGAAAAAAATAATAAGTGCAATCTCACTAGTTATTAAAATAAGTAACCTTCAACCTAAACCACTTTTAATAGAAAATTTAAAGGGGATAATAATTAATGAATAATACTCCAATGCTTAGACAAAACACTACTGCAGTCTTATCAAAAACAAAAAATTTGATGAGTGTCACCAATAAAATCCTTGCAACACGCTCAAGTCTTCTTGCTAAAGCTCTCCAATACAAGCCTTTTATTCAAAAAGGGCATTCATCTTGGATTAAGTCTGTTGCCATTACTCCAGATGGAAAATATGCACTCTCTGGAAGCAATGATAAGACCCTAATACTCTGGGATATTGCAAGTAGTAAAAATATTAGAACTTTCGAGGGACATTCAAAGAATGTCAGTTCTGTTGCCATTACTCCAGATGGAAAATATGCACTCTCTGGAAGCAATGATAAGACCCTAATACTCTGGGATATTGCAAGTAGTAAAAATATTAGAACTTTCGAGGGACATTCAAAGAATGTCAGTTCTGTTGCCATAACTCCAGATGGACGATATGCACTCTCTGGAAGTGATGATAATACACTTAAACTCTGGAATATTTCAACTGGTGAAGAAATTCGAACTTTTAAAGGGCATTCATCTTGTATTGAGTCTGTTGCCATTACTCCAGATGGCCGATATGCACTCTCTGGAAGTTATGATAATACACTTAAACTTTGGGATATTAAAACAGGAGAAGAGATTCGAACTTTTAGAGGACATTCAGGTTGGATCACTTCTGTTGCCATTACTCCAGATGGACGATATGCACTCTCTGGAAGTGATGATAATACACTTAAACTCTGGAATATTTCAACTGGTGAAGAAATTCGAACTTTTAAAGGGCATTCATCTTGTATTGAGTCTGTTGCCATTACTCCAGATGGACGATATGCACTCTCTGGAAGCAATGATAAGACCCTAATACTCTGGGAGATTGAAACTGGCAAAGAAATTCGAACTTTTAGAGGACATTCAGATTGGATCAATTCTGTTGCCATTACTCCAGATGGAAAATATGCACTCTCTGGAAGCAATGATAAGACCCTAATACTCTGGGATATTGCAACTGGCAAAGAAATTCGAACTTTTAAAGGGCATTCATCTTGGATTAAGTCTGTTGCCATTACTCCAGATGGACGATATGCACTCTCTGGAAGCAATGATAAGACCCTAATACTCTGGGATATTGCAAGTAGTAAAAATATTAGAACTTTCGAGGGACATTCAAAGAATGTCAGTTCTGTTGCCATAACTCCAGATGGACGATATGCGCTCTCAGGAAGTGAGGATAGAACCCTTAAACTTTGGGATATTAAAACAGGAGAAGAGATTCGAACTTTTAGAGGACATTCAGGTTGGATCACTTCTGTTGCCATTACTCCAGATGGACGATATGCACTCTCTGGAAGTGATGATAATACACTTAAACTCTGGAATATTTCAACTGGTGAAGAAATTCGAACTTTTAAAGGGCATTCATCTTGTATTGAGTCTGTTGCCATTACTCCAGATGGACGATATGCACTCTCTGGAAGCAATGATAAGACCCTAATACTCTGGGAGATTGAAACTGGCAAAGAAATTCGAACTTTTAGAGGACATTCAGATTGGATCAATTCTGTTGCCATTACTCCAGATGGAAAATATGCACTCTCTGGAAGCAATGATAAGACCCTAATACTCTGGGATATTGCAACTGGCAAAGAAATTCGAACTTTTAAAGGGCATTCATCTTGGATTAAGTCTGTTGCCATTACTCCAGATGGACGATATGCACTCTCTGGAAGCAATGATAAGACCCTAATACTCTGGGATATTGCAAGTAGTAAAAATATTAGAACTTTCGAGGGACATTCAAAGAATGTCAGTTCTGTTGCCATAACTCCAGATGGACGATATGCGCTCTCAGGAAGTGAGGATAGAACCCTTAAACTTTGGAATATCGAAACTGGTAAAGAAATTACATCTATGGTGTCATTCGCAGATGAAAAATGGGTGGCTATTACTCCGGATGGTTATTTTAATCATTCTAAAAACGGGCGTAAGCATATCGGACTGTTGAAATCGCCTATGATATTAGCAGATGATGGAGATGAAGCGTATGATAGATTTTATAAACCAAATGGTTTATTTGACAACGAAAATTCAAAAAAATAAATACATAAAACACTAAACCAACTTAGGATGAATAGATAAATATGATAGTATATACAGATAATAAGCTTTTAGAAAACTACAAACAAATGTCTGATAGAGATACTGATGTTAAAAATTTTAGACTTTATTATAAAGAAAAACCTACAAATCTAATTTGGTATGATGGAAAAATCGTTTTTCTTCCAAAAGAATATTTTTTATTAAAAAACCTTATAAATGTTAGTGCTATAAATGAACATAAATGCTCTTTATTTGCACATGATGTTGAACTTCTTGATGAGCTAAAAGAAAAGAATATAGACTTCGTTCTTGATGGTAATTTAAAAAAATTATTATTGAAAATTAATATGTTTCCTAGAAGCATGCTGTCAGATGAAGTTTCTATTGAACTTATCAGCGATCAAGATTACTCTAAAATCAACGAACCAATATACCTTGGAAATGGGGTTTGGATGAATGCATAATTTCGTATATTTTTAGATATAGTATCTATACATCAATCTTGTTGTCTTCTTAAAATAGTAGGCATTTCTAAATCAATATCTGATATTTTAAACCCTTTTTTCCCTCTCGTTAAAGCAATGTTTCCAAGAATAGGCTCTTTTATTGATTTAATTTCAGCATCTGTAATTCTTCCATAAGAACTAAGTATCTGCTCCATAGTTGTGCAAAAACCTGCTATTTTGGCTAAATCAATTTGATCTGAGCCTTCTGCTGCACATTCTTTATACTCTATATAGCCTTCTTTTAAACTATTAAGAAAATCAGTTACCGATATTTGCATCAATTTTTCACTCATAATTTCCCTTTTAAATTTTCAATGTAATATTATATAAATAGTATGAAAATTTTTAGCCATTATAGCAAAGTATCAATTACTAAATACAATAGTAACTATTTAATTATGTCTGCAATGTTCCCTATAAACTAGACTATTATATCTTCAATCAACTCTTATATTTGGAACAGTTTTGAGTAACAGAAAGATTGTTCCAAATAGACTTGAATATTGGAACATACTCCAAAACCTACAGATTGTGGAACAAAGGAAAAAAAATCTATTTTTAATCCTTCGCTTAAGCAACATCCTGTAAGTTATGTAAGATATTTGACAATTAACACACAAAATGTGATTTAATTTGAATATACAGTATTAAACGAACACTCAAACTTTAAGAATAATATGCATTTTTTCTCTTTTTTATTAAATATAGGACAATCTGTCATATATTCTGTTAATTAACTAACAAATGTTGTGTAGGTTAATCATGCGAATTAAAGTTGTTTTACATATAATATGTTTGAATAAATAGTTGTCTGGACGCTTCGCATCCAGACAACGGGGGCGCGGGTTGAACACCCGCTTGTAATCTGTTGCATTCGCACCAGACAACAAGCGGGAGGAGCAAGCAACCATTGCAAAACCTAAAGGTTTTCCAACGGCAGTTACTCACCCGCGCCCCCGTTGTACGAAGGATAAAAATGTATTGTAAAGAATGTGGAACTGAAAATAGTGATAATAGTTTAAGATGTAAGCAATGTAATGCTTATTTAAAATCAAGTGATTCGCCACTTACAGGTGGAGACAGAACTAAGATAATTGCATTTTTTGCATTTTTAATATTACCATTTGGATGGTTAGGTGGAAGTATTTTAATTATTCTTATTGCAATATTTGGATTATATATAATGAAAAAAGACCAAAGTTTTAAACCAATATTAAATGCTAAAAAATGGATGAAAGTATATTTAGTTGTATTAGCTTTATCAATTACAACTATAGTTACATTTGCATATTATCATGGTAATACAAATTCAAGTTGGGATTATCCAAATGACATACCAAAAGAAAAACATGAAAAAAATATGATGACACATTCTATGTTTATTGCAGCTGGTGGACTGATCGCGACACCTATTGCAGTTGGATTTTTTATGTTTGTATTTAATAGTTTATTTTTCAGACCATTGGAAGAGCATCAAAATTGGATTACAAAAAATGGAGTTTTTTCTGATGAAAATAGTTCAAAGAAAGATTCAACAAATATAGTAGGAAGAGATAATCTTAGTTCATATTCTGTGGCAGATGAAATGTTAAAGTGGAATGCTTTGTTAGAAAAAGGATTGATTACTAAAGAAGAGTTTGATAAAGCAAAGACCAAACTCATGAATGGAGAAAAAGTATAATGTTCAAATGTGAAAAATGTGGTTCAGAATTAGAACCTAATGCTAAATTCTGTACTAACTGCGGAGAAAATATAGATGAAAAAGTATTTTCTGTTTCAGAAGAAAAAAAAGATGTTTCTCTATGGTTTTTACCATTAGGGTTGTTAATAGGATTTGTTTTTGAATTTTATACTAAAAAAATAGAACTTGGAGCAAATGATACACCATTCTTTCAATTTATCAGTATTATTCTAGATAAAGCACCTACTGAGTTTTATGCAGAGATGTTTGGTGCTGGATTAGCTAAAGTTTTAATACCAGCAGTTATAATTGGATTCATATGGGGAGTAAAATCAATAATGTCTAAAAAATATGAAAAACCCATTTTACATATATTTATAGGAACTATGATAGTTACTATTCTAACTGCTATTGGAGCAGGTAATTAAATAAAAGGATTAAAATGAAATTCATAAAATATATTCTATCAATATCTTTTTTGTTAAATATTAATGCTAATGCACAAATTCTAGAGTGTAGGGCAATAGAAGATATGAAAGTTGGGGTACAGTTGGCGAAATATAAATTTGAAAAATTAAAGAGTGCTAATGGCACTGTATATAAAAGAGGGGGATATAATTCAAAATATGAATATACAATGTTTACCGCTATAACTGAATTAGATATAGAAAATATTGCTTTATTTAATGAATCAAAATATATTGATGGCATTGAAATGTATAAAGGAATATCAACAACAGAATTTAAAAATGGAATGAAAAAAGAATTAGAATTGTTATGTTATGATGTAATTCAAATGAATAAAAAAATAGTTAAAGAAGGTACAAAGCCGAGCCAATTAACTGTTTCTGATTATTAAATATGAAAATTATACTATTAATATTTTTATTTACAATATCAGCTCTTGCTATACCATTAAATAAACAAACACTGATGGATATTAGTAAAACCTATGGATATTATGTAGGTCAAACATATACATTAGATAAAATTAAAGAAAAGTATCCAAAACTTTCAAATCAAATTTTTATTGCAAAAACTGAGTTTGATTTGTCATTTTCAAATTCTATAAAAAACATAGATATGCTTATGAGTAAATATGATGGATGGAAATCTATAAAAGGGGATATGATAAAAAATATTCATACTAAATTAGATATTTCAAGCCCTACTTATAATGAATCTATTGAATTCATTGAAACTGTAAAGCAAAGAGCTAAAGGCAATATTGAAACACCAGTTATAGAAACACTATTAATGTTAAATCCAAAATATGAAGAAAAACCAGAGAGAGAATTTTATGATGGATTTAAAAAGAAATATATTAGTGATAACTTACAAAAATCAAAAGGTATTGAGTTTTCATTAGAAGTTCCTATGAGTTGGATTTCTAAGGAAGCTAATAGACCAAATATTGTAAGAAAATTTATTTCTAATAATGGTCATAGTATTGAAATGGCTATGGTATTAGTTTATGAATTCCCAGATGGAAAATATTTAACAGAAAGTGACATTAAAAGTACAGTTAATAAAAAAGATATGAATGAAGCTATACCTCCTGATTCTATATTAAAAGACTTTGGGTATATGAAATTAGAAACTCTGCCAGGTTATTGGCAAAGATACTCAATGAAAGTTCAAAGAGTTAGAAAAGTAATAACAATCGAAATACTAGCATATACAATTTTTTATAAAGATAAATTAATTCAAATTCAATTTCAAATTGGAGATTTTGAAGATACTAATTTAGATAAAAGATTTAAAAAATTTGAGCCATTATTTGATTCAATAATAAATAGTTTTGTCTTGACAAGTTTATATAAAAAATAAAAGGATGAAAAATATGTCTAACACAAGAAATCATCATTATGTATCTCAATTTTATCTTAAAGGATTTAGTAAAAATGGTGGAACAAAAGCTAAACTATTTGTTTATGATAAAGAACAACGAAAATATTTTCAATCAAATCCTAGGAATATAGCATCAAAAAGAGATTTTAATCGTATTTCAGCAAAGGACAGCGAAAATTATATCGAAGACCACCAAGCCAATATGGAATCTAAATTTGCTTCTGTATTTAGAAACCTTACTGAATCTAGAGAATATCCTGATGATGAAGATTTATCTTACATTCTAACTTTTATAGCTTTGATAAGTTTAAGAAATCCAAAAACAAGAGCTATTTTTGATAAATTCTATATAGACATTGCAGAAAAATTTAATAGTATAACAATGGCTTCAGAAGAAATATATATAGACAAATGTTTGCAAGCTGGTATAAAAAAAGAAGATATAATCCCTTATGAGAAACAAAAAGAGTTTATTGACAATAAAAATAGATATACTCTTTCAATAAACCAAGAAATCCATATTCAAGCTGAACACCAAAATATTGATTATTTATCTGAACTTCTACATAAAAGATATTGGTATTTAATTAAATCAGATGAAACTATTGGAGAGTTTATTACTTCTGATTATCCTGTATCATTAATTTCATTAGTTAAATTACCTAAAATATATGGAGTTGGCTTTGGAATGCAAAAAACAGAAGTATGTTTTCCAATTTCAAAATATTTAGCACTAATTGGAGTATTTGAGGAGTATGATAATATAGATAAAACTATCATTGCGACAAAAGAATTAATTGAAACTATTAATCTAAGAACTTACTCGTTTACTTATAAACAAGTATATTCAACAAAACAAATAAATTTTGATTTATCAAAAGACACGAGGACATAAAATGCAAAAACTAAATGATTTATCACTAAAACAAAGAGAAGAACTTTTTAGACAACTTCGTATTTCAATCACGCATCACTCAAATGCGATGGAAGGAACGACTCTTTCTTTCGGTGAAACAAAAGAGTTACTTGAACATGGAAATACTGCTGGAGATAAACCTCTACATGAACAACTTGTTATTTTAGGATTTGCAAAAGCTTATGATGTAATAGTTCGTGAGGCAACAAATAGAGAAAATATTATTGATAGTAGTTTTATAAAAGATATTCATGCAATTATGTTTGAAGATGCTCTAAAAGTAGCACCACAATTTGTTTCTAAACCTATTGGAGCATATAGACTAGATGAACGATACATTAAAGGTGTAGATATAAAATTGTCTGCACCTAATAAAATTTCAAATGATATCAAGAATCTACTTTATAGATTTCATAGCAATAATATGAATTTAGAAGATATTACAGAGTTTCATATTTTATTTGAAAGAGTACATCCATTTGCCGATGGCAATGGAAGAGTTGGAAGATTAATAATGGCTTTTCAAGCTATTCAAAATAATATAGTTCCACCACTTATAGAAAATGAGCATAGAGACGAATACTTAAAAGCTATTAATGATAAAGATGAGCTTTTTAAATTTATAGATGAGAGTATTCAAAATAGTATGGACTTACTAGACTAAAAAGTACAACAAAACCTTGGAACTAATAAATTTTCTAGCGAAAATTTACAGTTCAAGTCGACCGTTGTCTGGACGCTTCGCATCCAGACAACGGGGGCGCGGGTTGAACACCCGCTTGTAATCTGTTGCATTCGCACCAGACAACAAGCGGGAGGAGCAAGCAACCATTGCAAAACCTAAAGGTTTTCCAACGGCAGTTACTCACCCGCGCCCCCGTTAGCTCCAAAATTAGGAAAATTTTGATTATGAAAATTCAGTTGAATCATAAAACCAATGACGAATCAAATTTATACCTCCGTGCTTTATGGGCTTCTTTGCGTAAATCGTATGGTAAGTGTGCATGGCAATTTATGCCATATAAAGATGGTAAATCAAAGACTGTCCATATCGGATTTATGGATATAGGTTTAGGTAATACTGTCGAGGTTTCTATTCAATATGAGAAGAAAGGTGTAATCAAGTTTTTAGATTTTAATAGTGAACTACCTGAACATGAAATCCAAATAATTCATGATTTGTGCTTAAGTATTGATGTTAATAATCTCCAAAAGGATTTTGTAATTTCAACAGTTCTCAACACTGGAGTTGGTAACTTTTCTTCAACTTTAGGTAAAGGTTACAGAATATTTCTAACAGATACAAGAGAAAATATATTGGAAATAAGTGTTACTGCCTTTGATGTCCACGATGCAGGGTTTATAGCTGGTAATAAAATTCAAAGTATATGTGACCTATTATCTGTTTTTATTAATAGCTATGTAAAAATGGGAAGTTTAACTTGTTTAAATGAGTTTACAAATATTTCAGTAGATACCATTTATTCAGAAAATCTTGATTGGATAGATGACCATCCTCGCGAAGGTGATTTTCTTGTTTTGGCTAATTATCAGAAATTAATTATTGAAAATCTTTTACTAGAAAATATCCATGAAGCTTTTTTAAATGGTGCATCACACTTTAATAATGCTGCATACTTATTAAAAGATTTTTCTTTTTCTCATGATGCAACTGTTGATACTGCAGTTGTCCTTTATGTGTCATCTCTTGAATCGTGTGCTGCGATTCAAGAGGTTGAAAAGAAGTCATGTAAAGAATGCGGTCAAGTGAAATATTCAATTAGGAGGCGCGTTTTAGACCTGGTAGGAGACTATTTGCCAAATCACTTAGTTAAGTTTATTGATGATTACTATGCAAGTCGATCAAAATACCTTCACGAGGGACGCTCTTCATCGAAAAATATATATTTCGGTACCTCTCTTCCTCAATTAGATCCGTATTCAAGTTCCGGTTGTAAAATACAAACCTCTATAATGCCAATAAACCTTAGAGATTATGTATCGTACATCTTTAGAAAGATCGCTCAGGAAGGGATATTCAAGAGCTAACAAGGCAGTGGAGCCAATCAAAAGCCCGCGAGCGGCTTTTTGATTGCTCATTTTAAACGTTAGCATACAATTACAATATTATATAAAGCCTTTTTATAAAGAATAACTTAAAAAGCAAGGAAAGTAAAAAATAGACATTAGTTTATTAACAATATTACTTCAAAGAACTATGCAAGAGCTAAAAATCTTGCAAGTTTGATTTTTTAAATACTCTTTGTTGTATTTCATTTCTAAAATTTGAGCAAAGAGTGTTTTGATAATCAAACTATAGAGTAAATTATATATTTGTCTCTATTTTGGTTAACAACTAGTACGGTAATAGCTTTAAATATTATTGCTATTATGAATGATTTAAGTACTAACTTGTGATCTTTAACTTATCACTGTTTATGACTAATTTGTAAATACACGATTTGGATTATAGGGTGTGTTGTATTTAAAAATAGAGTATATGATAGTTGCAAGTTTTCTTGAAACTGCAACAAGTCCCTCTTTTTTAGATTTGCCTTGACTTCTTTTAGTATCGTAGAGTTGCTTCATCTGTTTGTTATGTATCAGACAACTTACAGCACTAAGATATAGTGCATGCTTGACCAAAGAAGAGCCTCTTTTACTTAAGTGACCTACACTTTTAGAATTACCAGAGCTATTTTCTGTTGGAAAGAGTCCAAGATATCCTATAAACTTAGGTATAGATGGAAACCTCGTCAGGTCTCCACATTCACTAATAACAGCAGCTACAGTTTTATCACTTACTCCAGGTATGGTTTTAAGGTTATCAATAAGAGTGTTACTCTCTGGTAGCTCATCAAGTGTTGAACTATTAATGCCTTTTTTATCAAGCAAAGAGAGTATCTCAGCTTCAATAATATCTATCTCACTAAGATACATCTTTAAAAGCCTAATAGTACTTCTAATAGCTATTGCTCTTGCATCTTTAGCCTTACCTGAATAGATAGACTCTCTTGAGAGTTCTAGTAATCTTAGGGCTTTGTCTTTATTGAAGTTATTGCCTTGAATATGAGCAAATATCTTCATGATTCTATCAACGCTACTATGCTTATAGTGATATGCTGTTGGATACTTTTCAAGCAGAGCTAGACCACTTATGGTAAATGGATTTGTGAAGCTCTCAAACTCTGGAAATGTAACTGTTATTTGAGTAATGATTCTCTTCTTAACCTCTTTCATATCAGACTGAATAGAAGCACGATTTCTATAGAGTGTTCTAAGGCTCTGATACTCATCATCAGTTACATAACCTGATGAGTATTTGCCATCTTTTAAAAAGAGTGCTATAACTAAAGAGTCTATGTTGTCATTTTTTACTTTTTTCATAGTTATTTGTTCTCTATACCTTGAGGTTTGAAATGGATTGAGTAGTTTAACACTATAGCCCTTAGACTTTAAAAACTCTAAAAGGTTTTCACCATAAATACCAGTTGCTTCTATACCGATAATAAAGTCATCTTTATCTAAAGTGACACTATCTAAAATAGTAAGTAATTTTTCAAACCCTTTTAAATCATTGTTGATTTTAAAAGGCTTGTTAATAACCTTAGTTTCACTATCATCGATAACTGAAACAACATGAAAACTCTTTGCAATATCTATTCCTACGTAATACATCTCTATAATCCTTGTCGTGTAATCTTAAGTTGCCTAACAAAAAAACAAAAGTTAAATTGTTAGAATTCACAGCCTCGTTAATCTATGTGTTGTAGGTGCTAAAATAACAGCTACCCCAACAGCTTTTAATAAGTGATTAACAACTAAAGACACCAACTGGCTTAATGATGTAGTCAGTAGATATAAAATATTTTCATATCCTGCTATAAGGAAAAAAATGTTGTTTTATCTTTAGTCATAAACTGTGAAAGTTACAAGATTTGAAGTTAGTACTTCAATCTTAAAAGAGTAATACTTCTTTGCTTTAAAGTCAAAAAAACTTTAAAAAAGAACTACTTACTCATAAAAGAAATTATACGAGGAATAACTTATGAATCATGTAGGGTCACGATGGTGGAAGTTTGATTTTCACACACATACCCCAGCCTCAATGGACTATGGAAAGTCGAATGCTGGTATAAGAGGAAATATGACTCATGAGGAATGGTTACGTAAATTTATAGAGCAAGGAATTGAATGTGTAGCTGTAACTGATCATAATTCTGGTGAATGGATAAATGGTCTTAAGGCTGAAGCTGTAAGACTCCGAGGAGAAGGACATAGTATATATGTTTTTCCAGGTGTGGAAATTACTGCTAATTCGAATATACATGTATTAGCTATTTTTGATCCATCTAAATCATCTGAAGATATACATGCAATAATTGGCGCATCTAAATTCCGAGGGACTCGAGGAGATAGTGATGCTGTCGCAGAAGAAAGTGCAGAAGTAATAATTGAAGAAATTTTAAAAAGTGGTGGCATTGCGATACCTGCTCATATTGATATGAAAGCAGGTCTTTGCCAGTTACTCTCATCTCATACAATACAGCAGGTATGTAATAAAGCTTCAGCAATGGAAATTATATATCCAATTAGTGAAAATGTACATGCTCCTTTATCAAGATATAGAAATTGCAAAAGCAACCTTTCTGAAGTAATAGGATCTGATGCTCATTGTCCAGACGAAGTTGGTAGAGCATATACATATGTGAAAATGGGAGAACCTTCGATAGAAGGTCTTCGACTCGCTCTTATTGATGGAAAATCTTCCTTACATAGATCAGATAGTATTGATTTTGATCCGAATACTACTTCTGATGCGTTACTTCATTCTGTAACTATTTCAAATGCAAAATATGCAGGCAGACACACTCCATTAGAAATTAAGTTTAATCCATGGTTGAATTCAATAATTGGTGGAAGAGGAAGCGGAAAGTCTTCAATTCTAGAATTTATTAGAATAGGAATGGGACGAAGTCAGGATTTACTTTCATTAGATCAATCGAATGAAATTAGACAATTATTTCTAAAGTTTTCTAAAAAGTCTGAAAGTAGAGATACTGATGGAGTAATGCTAGATAATACAGAAATTTCATGTGTTTATTCAAAACAAAATATATTTTATATGCTTAAATGGACATATCTTCAACAAGATATTACTATTTATAAATGGGATAATAGTCAATGGGTTGAAGAACTAGGTGATGCTTACAGTCGCTTTCCTATAAAAATTTTCAGCCAAAAACAGATTTTTAATTTAGCAAAAAATCCGAATACGCTATTAAAACTTATTGATGAATCAAGTAGTGTGAACTTTCAAGATTGGCAAATGAAATGGGATGATAAAAAGAACTTCTTTCTTCGATTGTGCGAACAAAGACGAGAACTTCAAGGAAAACTGTCAAACAAAAATACTTTACTAGGTCAATTATCAGATATTGAACAGAAAATTACTGCAATAGAAAATTCTGGTCACAAAGAAATTCTACATGAATTTCAAATAGCCAATGCAAAATCTTTAAAAATAAATACATACATCGAAAATTTATCTAACTTAAAAAACGAGATTAAAGTTCAAGTCAATAACAACCAAATCAATCCGATAGACACATCTTTATTTAACTCTGAAATAGAACTTGAAAAAGAACTTTTAGCCAAGGTAGAAGGTCTTACATCCTCATTGAGTTCTATACAAAATCAGATAAAACAGCTAGTTGATATGTTTGAACAACAAATTAACGAATTTAATAATTGGAATATATCAGGTGACTTTAATAAGTCTGTTTTTGAAAGTACTAAAAAATACAACGAATTAGTAGCGAGATTATCTGAACAAGGCATAAATAGTCCAGCAGAGTATCAAAAACTTATTCAACAACGAACAATTATAAAAACTAATATTGATAACTTTGTCTCTATAGAATCTGAAAAAGAAGCCATTACTCAAGCTATTAATACAACTTATGGTGAACTAATAGAACTTCGTCAAAGTCTAACATACAGCCGCTATTCTTTTTTAAAGGAAAATATGGAGAGTAATACTTCGATTCAAATTAAGCTTGAGCCATTCATTAATCACGAGAATATTGACTCCTCTTTTCGAACTATAATCGGAAGATTAGATGGTGCTTTTACTTCAGATTTATACGATAGTGAAAGAAGTATGGGAATACTTCTTTCACTACTTAAACAATTAAGTAATAACACATCTAATCTTGAAGATGTTAATGGATTAAATACAGGGCTAGACATTATTCATAATTTTAAAAATGAATTACTAAACTATGCGTCTGGAGAGGTACTTAACAATAGTCTAGGTAAAAGATTTATTGACTTTCTTAATCAGTTATCACCACAAGTTTTTGACCTTTTAACAATTTGGTTTCCAAGTGACAAGTTAACAATTAAATATCATGACGGTAATCGGTATAAAGATATTTCTTTGGGTTCTGCTGGGCAAAAAGCATCAACAATTTTATCTTTTTTACTTTCTTATGGATCGGAACCATTAATATTAGATCAACCTGAAGATGATTTGGATAATAAACTAATAACATCATTGCTTGTTTCAAAACTTCAAGAAAATAAATCAAAACGTCAAATTATTCTGGTTACACATAATCCTAATATTGTAGTTAATGGTGATTCGGAATATATTATAGCCCTTCAAGATAAAGGACAAATTGAAATTAATGCAGAAGGAGCATTACAAGAATTAATCGTTCGAAAAAATGTGTGTGACATTATGGAAGGCGGTGAAATTGCTTTAGCACAAAGATATAAAAGGCTGTTTAATATATAGAATGGATTATTTAACAAATAACGGAACACTTTGTCCAAATAACAGCTTATTCCATGCAAAAAGGACACTTTTTATTTAATGATAATAAGTAAAATAATGTAAAAACATTGAAGATATGACAAATTATCATAGAATCATATATATTATCACTTTATAGAGGACATTTTATGTGTTCATATATTTGTTTTTATTAAGTCTAACTTCACTACAATGGGAATAAATAAATAGTTAGCCTCTAAAAGGAAAGAATTTTACTATGTCACAAAGATACTACTCAAACATTTATTGGCACTTCACGGGTTCACCAAAAGGTGTAGATTGGTCAATTGCACGTTGCCCAAAAGATATAACCGATCAAGGAGCTATTTTAGATGATTCTGTTGCGGCAGAAACACTCAGTCTTATACTTGCTTCAAAGTCCTTGTGGGCTACATGTACTGAAAAAATTGCGGAGGGAGTAGAAACGGAAAAATTTTGCTGCGTAACCGATATACCTTTGAAGGACCTGCCAAGTCATTCTCCGTATTACGGTAAAGTTGCTATCGGGTTTAAAGCTGAGGCAATCCACAAACATTTTATACCTGTCCTTTATCTTCCTGCGCAGAATTTACCCGCAATAGAAAAATTGATACCAAATCGTAAGATTTCAAAAATGATTTCTGATCTTCTTAGTTCTTCTGGCAGCTTTGCAGAACAGCAAGCCATGAAATTGATGCCTCTTGCATATCAGCATACGGAATCTGTTAAGGAGCTTGATAAGAACGAGATAGGCGGATTCTATTCAAACTTCGTCAAAATAACTAATTTCGATAGTGACCCTCAAAACACATATTACAGAGAGCGTGAATGGAGAGGAATAGGTAATTTTAATTTTGACTATGGAGATATTGAGGCTGTGGTAGCTCCCTCGAGCGTTCTTCCTGCTATAAAAGAAAAACTAGAAGAGCTCGGTATAAAAAATATAAATGTTGTGTCGTGGGAATTTGTAGAGGAAGCGTAGTAGACTAACAAATCAGTGCACATCAATAAAAAGCCGTTAGTGGCTTTAAACATTAGCATAAGAAAGCCTTTTTATAAAGAATAACTTAAAAAGCAAGGAAAGTAAAAAATAGACATTAGTTTATTAACAATATTACTTCAAAGAACTATGCAAGAGCTAAAAATCTTGCAAGTTTGATTTTTTAAATACTCTTTGTTGTATTTCATTTCTAAAATTTGAGCAAAGAGTGTTTTGATAATCAAACTATAGAGTAAATTATATATTTGTCTCTATTTTGGTTAACAACTAGTACGGTAATAGCTTTAAATATTATTGCTATTATGAATGATTTAAGTACTAACTTGTGATCTTTAACTTATCACTGTTTATGACTAATTTGTAAATACACGATTTGGATTATAGGGTGTGTTGTATTTAAAAATAGAGTATATGATAGTTGCAAGTTTTCTTGAAACTGCAACAAGTCCCTCTTTTTTAGATTTGCCTTGACTTCTTTTAGTATCGTAGAGTTGCTTCATCTGTTTGTTATGTATCAGACAACTTACAGCACTAAGATATAGTGCATGCTTGACCAAAGAAGAGCCTCTTTTACTTAAGTGACCTACACTTTTAGAATTACCAGAGCTATTTTCTGTTGGAAAGAGTCCAAGATATCCTATAAACTTAGGTATAGATGGAAACCTCGTCAGGTCTCCACATTCACTAATAACAGCAGCTACAGTTTTATCACTTACTCCAGGTATGGTTTTAAGGTTATCAATAAGAGTGTTACTCTCTGGTAGCTCATCAAGTGTTGAACTATTAATGCCTTTTTTATCAAGCAAAGAGAGTATCTCAGCTTCAATAATATCTATCTCACTAAGATACATCTTTAAAAGCCTAATAGTACTTCTAATAGCTATTGCTCTTGCATCTTTAGCCTTACCTGAATAGATAGACTCTCTTGAGAGTTCTAGTAATCTTAGGGCTTTGTCTTTATTGAAGTTATTGCCTTGAATATGAGCAAATATCTTCATGATTCTATCAACGCTACTATGCTTATAGTGATATGCTGTTGGATACTTTTCAAGCAGAGCTAGACCACTTATGGTAAATGGATTTGTGAAGCTCTCAAACTCTGGAAATGTAACTGTTATTTGAGTAATGATTCTCTTCTTAACCTCTTTCATATCAGACTGAATAGAAGCACGATTTCTATAGAGTGTTCTAAGGCTCTGATACTCATCATCAGTTACATAACCTGATGAGTATTTGCCATCTTTTAAAAAGAGTGCTATAACTAAAGAGTCTATGTTGTCATTTTTTACTTTTTTCATAGTTATTTGTTCTCTATACCTTGAGGTTTGAAATGGATTGAGTAGTTTAACACTATAGCCCTTAGACTTTAAAAACTCTAAAAGGTTTTCACCATAAATACCAGTTGCTTCTATACCGATAATAAAGTCATCTTTATCTAAAGTGACACTATCTAAAATAGTAAGTAATTTTTCAAACCCTTTTAAATCATTGTTGATTTTAAAAGGCTTGTTAATAACCTTAGTTTCACTATCATCGATAACTGAAACAACATGAAAACTCTTTGCAATATCTATTCCTACGTAATACATCTCTATAATCCTTGTCGTGTAATCTTAAGTTGCCTAACAAAAAAACAAAAGTTAAATTGTTAGAATTCACAGCCTCGTTAATCTATGTGTTGTAGGTGCTAAAATAACAGCTACCCCAACAGCTTTTAATAAGTGATTAACAACTAAAGACACCAACTGGCTTAATGATGTAGTCAGTAGATATAAAATATTTTCATATCCTGCTATAAGGAAAAAAATGTTGTTTTATCTTTAGTCATAAACTGTGAAAGTTACAAGATTTGAAGTTAGTACTTCAATCTTAAAAGAGTAATACTTCTTTGCTTTAAAGTCAAAAAAACTTTAAAAAAGAACTACTTACTCATAAAAGAAATTATACGAGGACTCAATATGAAATTATATAGAGGATTTAAAAATCTACCACAAATTGATACTATTATAACAACAAGGAAAAATCGCAAACCAAAACATTTACCTTTGGAGTTACATGAAAAAGTAGATGAATATTTTTTTAATAAATTTGGAATAAAATTTAGAAGTCAAAGTGTTTTTTGCACAGGAAAGATGAAAAGTGCATTAGATTATGGAAAAGTTGCAATAATAGAACCTGTTGGGCACTTTGAAATTTGCTGGAGTCCCAAATGTTATGATTTAATTGAAATAGAAGATTTCAACTGGATGTGTAAGCCTCCCCTTAAACCAAACTAGTTTAAACGGAATAATTCTTCTCTAGATTGTACTTATCTAAATATTCAATAGGACTTAATTTGCCTAAAATTGAATGAGGTCTATGATTATTATAATCATAAATCCACTCATCAGCCATAATTTTTACTTCTGTTAATGTATCAAAGAGGTAAGCATCAAAAAACTCTCTTCGCATTGATCCATTTAATCTCTCCATTCTGGAGTTCTGTGTTGGTGATCCAGGCTGAATAAATTTAAGCTCAATGGAGTGAATATAACACCATTGTTCAAGTTTATGGGAAATAAACTCTGGACCATTGTCAACTCTAATTGATTGAGGCTTACCTCTAAATTCTATGGCTCTTTGCAAGGTTTGAATAACTTTTATTGAGGGTAAAGATGTTCCCACCTCAAATTCTATAAACTCACGATTAAATTCATCCATGATATTTAGAACACGATACCGTCGACCATCAAAAAGCTTATTGGACATAAAGTCCATCGACCACTGTTCATTAGGATCAAATAAATCTTGTAAGGGGTGTTGAACTCTAGCTGGTATTCTTTTCTTTGTTCTCTTCTTAAAGTTCAATCCTAAGGCTTTATAAACACGATACACACGTTTATGATTCCAAATAAAGCCTTGCTTGCGTAATCTATTGAAAAGCAGCCAAAAGCCATTCCGTGGATGCTTCTCAACAAGCTTATTAAGGGCATCTACAACAGCACTATCATCTTTGAGTTTTCTCTCATAATAATATGATGATTTACTAATTGATAATGTCTTACAAGCCTGATTGATACTCAAAGAAAAATGAATGTTTATATGTTTAACTAACTCTCGTTTCTCATCAGGCTTTAGAGCTTTTTTTCAATAACATCTTTTAGGGCATCATTCATTAATGCCATTTCTGCATAAAGCTTTTTCAGTTTAGCATTTTCTTTTTCAAGCTCACGCATGCGCTTGACATCACCTGTTTCTAGACCACTGTATTTACGTTTCCATTTGTAATAAGTGTCTTTACTGACACCCTTATCTCTTAATGTTTCAACAACTGGTGCACCATCTTCAATCTCTTTTAAAATATCAATGATTTGCTTCTCACTAAACTTACTTCTTCGCATGAATACTCCTGATTTATTTTATCAGAATTATTCTGTTATAGGTAGTACAGTTTTTGGGGAGGCTTACAGATGAGTGTAGAGGAATTTATTATTGAAAATGAATATCAAATAGGAAACTTACAAGAAGCTATTAAATCAGAAAATGAAATTATGTTATTTTGTGAAAAATATCAGGTGATTTCACATGAGTAAAGATAAGAATCTTCTTTTTAAAGCAAAACTACTTAAGATTAGAATCAATAATAAAGTTTTTAAGTTAAAAGAATCACTTAGTGGAAATGGAGCTTTATCGTTTAGATACACTAATATCAAAGATATTAAAGAGAATATTTTTGTAAAATTTTTGATCTCTCCTAGAAACGAGATAGAGTTATATAAATTCAATATGGAATCAGCTTTATTAGAATATGGAAAAATGCAACCAGTAAGGATATATCCTAAAATACTTAAAAAAGGAAAGCATAAAACTTTACCAATATATTATTATGTTACAGAATGGGTAAATGGACAATCTCTAAAGGATATTATTGCTTCTTTAAATAAACCTTCACTAGATGATATTTTAGAAATTGTTCATAGATGTAGTAGTTCAGCTGCTTATATGTCCTCATTTATTTCACATCGTGACTTTCATCCAGGCAATATAATTTTTTTAGAAGATAAACCTAATTGGGCAAACCAAACGCATACACAAAGAGATTTTGTAGATGCAAAAGTTATTATTACAGATTTTGGTAATGCAATAATGCCTATGGCATTTGGATATGAAGACACAGGTGTTGGAAATCAGGCTATTTATCAAAATGTCAATAGAAGAATTGAAGGGTCTTTTAGGTCATTACCACCTGAGATATTTTCAAATCCGATAAATACTTTTAGCTATAACCCAGGAAGTGGTGAAGCTTGGGCTATTGGTATTTTATTTTATAAACTTCTTATGGGTCAAGATATTTTAAATATACAATCTATTTCTGAATATGCCAATATAGTATGTACAAATGAAATTGAAAGTACTATTCTGAGTAAATTACCTAATATTTATGAAATACTTAATCATAATTATATTCTAATCATGGTAATTGAAGGACTATTAAAAGTAAAAGCTTCACAAAGAATGTCACTAGGAGTTGCAGCAGGATTATTATGGGATTATCGTTTTGGAGACTTAAATGAAAAATCTAGTGAATTTCAAAAAAATTACATTGATGCTGGACGTAGCTACCCTCCTATGAGACCAGATGAATATGACTGTTATTAAAATGCTAACAAAATCTTGGAGAGAAGTTTACCCTAGCAGGCAAAACTATTTCTCAAGTAAAACGTTAAGTTGCTAAAGCTCTTATTTTTGGAACACGAAGCACTCATATTAGTTTTCCGTGTTCCACAAAGTGTTCAAAAAGTAAAAACTGCAAAGTTCCACAAAGCCTAAGGGATTATGGAGCAAATAAAGTTACCTTTCAAATCAGATATTTAAAGCTTCATCCAATCTCCCTTCAAAAAATATAACCAATTGAGAAAGTGTTAAACTCCAATTCCAAATAGGCATTGACCACTTTTTACTTGCATTTTGAATACCCATATAGAGTAGTTTTAATAGGCTGTTTTCATTTGGAAAAGCACCTTTTGTTTTAGTGAGTTTTCTAAACTGTCTATGGACTGATTCTATAATATTTGTAGTGTAAATAACTCTGCGTATATCTTCTGGATATTTATACCACAAGGGCAGAACCAAATACACAGAAAGGTTCTCCCATTTATTACGCCATGATTTAATAACTATAGGATATTTAGAGCCCCATTTTTCTTCAAGTCTATCTAATTCAACTTCAGCAGCTTCTTTAGAGATAGCACGATAAACAAGTTTGAGATCCTTCATAAACTCTTTTTGATTTTTAGAAGCAATATATCGTATGGAATTTCTGATTTTATGTACAATGCATAGTTGAACTTCTGTTTTTGGAAAAATAGCTTTAATAGCTTCAGGAAAGCCTTTTAAACCATCAACCGATGCTATAAGTATATCTTGTATTCCTCGATTATTTAAGTCTGTTAAAACTTGTAACCAAAAGTTAGCACCTTCATTTTCAGATAGGTATAATTCCAGTATCTCTTTTTTACCACTTAGTCCTACACCAAGTATGGTATATACTGCTTTAGAGATATACTTCCCGTTCTCTTTAATTTTATAGTGGATGGCATCAAGCCACACAAATGGATATATACTTTCAAGTGGACGTTGTTGCCACTCTTTACGCAGAGGTATAATTTTATCCGTTATAGAGCTGATTGTGGCTTTAAAAAACTCTACACCGTACATTTCATCAATATGTTCAGATATTTGACTATAGCTATTGCCTAAAGCATATAATGATAATATCTTCTGCTCTAATTGTTCTGATATATGAGTCTGATGTTTTTTTACTATCTCTGGCTCAAATGAACTATTCCTATCACGTGGTACATCTAAATCAAATGCACCAACACTACTTTTCATAGTCTTTGAAGATTTGCCGTTTTTACGATTATTAATCTCTGTAGATAAATGAGATTCAATTTCAGCTTCGAGAACTGCTTCAGTAAGTTGTTTAATCAGTGGAGCAAGTACTCCATCTTTACCATCAATTCTGGCACCTTGTTTTATGAGTTCAAGTGCCTCATCCATATTGAACTGTTGTTTCATCAGTCATTCCTTTAGAATTTAATATTCTATCGGTCTGACACAAAGTTTTGAACACTTTAGAGAAGAATTGTTCCGTTTAAACTGGTTCTAGTTTAGGAGATTCTTACATCTCCTATTTGTTCATTATTATCTTTTTATTTCTTTCTTTCTTAAGTCGTTCTTTTATACCTGAAACACTTACTGTAAGCTCGTAAGTTTCTTTAAGATAACTTGATAATTTTACGCCATTAAAACCTTGTTCACTAAGATATAATAGTTCGTCAACCATAGAATCTTTAATCTTCGTTTTATACCCATTTTTATTATGATTATTCATAAAATCTTCAACTTTTTTATTCATTTTAAGTGTTTCCTTTTATCACCGATTTGTATTTATGAGAATCATAGATGTATAAAAATTAATATAAACTTAAATAAATTAATATTATATTTTAAATTTCATTATTAAGGTAATTCTGAATATACTATTAACACTGGCGATTTAAGAAGTAGGGTTATAAACCATTAAAAAACTACCATATTCATAAAAACTTTTTTAAATCATGCAGTTAAAAAGTATGTGAATATAAAACAGCTGTAGTAAAAATGTAGGAAAAAGTAACTTTTGCATAATTCTTAAGATTTGCATGAAAAGCTTTGAAAGTCCGTAAAATAGGGTGGTACCAGAGAGGGGATTTGAACCCCTAAGCCCGAAGGCAGCGGATTTTGAATTCTAATTCACCATTACTTATTATTAACTATCCCTAAAAACACATCAACAGCATCTTTTGCCATTTTCTCTTTTTGATTACTATATCGTTGAGTAGTAGTTATTTTAGAATGCCCAAGTGCTTTAGAGATATGCTCTAGCGGTACATTATTGTTTACAAGTGTAAATCCAAGCAAATGCCTAAAATCATGAACACGCATAGTGATACCTACATTCTCTTGAATTCTCTTCCATAAACTTTTTGGAATCGCTGTCATTTTTTTGCCAGTTCGTGATGAGGGAAATAGTAATCCACTTTCTTTTTTGATTATCTTAAGATGCTCTATTAGCTCATCATCAAGTAGATAAATATTTTTTTTTCTTGTCTTGTTGTTTACATCTTTAATAACATATGATTTGTTTTCAAAATCTACATCTTCCCACTCTAAAGATCTTACTTCATTACTTCTACGACCACGCAGTAAGAACATAAACATAACACGATAATAGTTATCTGGTATATTCATAATTTCAGTTACTAAAGCTTTTACTTTATCATCAGTCAATGAAAAATATCTAGTGTTATCATATTTTGGAAATTTAAGATGTTCAGTGATGTTTTTATCAACTATTCCATACTCCATAGCTTTTTTATATAGTGGTGAAAATATCTCTTTAACTGTAACTATATAACTAGGCTTTTTATCTTCATCTATCATTTGATTTATGATTTTTTGAAAGTCTACACTTGTAATGGCAGTTAGCTTTTTGTTTCTAAGTGAAACAGGTATATATTTTTCATAAAACCAGTCTGCCGATTTGTGTCTATTTTCTGAGATAGTATTTTTTCTTAATTCCTGAAATTCTTTAAAAAACTTATCTAAGGTAGGGTTATCTGATTTTTTAGTTGATTGACCCGCTTTATGAGTGTTTATAAGCTCTACACGTCTGTTAAAAGCTAAAGATGGATTTGTCTTGTACTTATCATTAGAATAGCCTACAATCTGCTCTATTTCAGTACCATTAACCTTTGCTCTGGCTAAGTAAGTCTTAACTTTAGATTTTGAATCTTCTTTTACATAAATTCCAGTATACTTTGTTTTTTTATAATCTTTTCTTGTTCCCATAAAAGAAGTATATCAGAATACCCCACTTTTTACCCCACTTTTTTAGTAAAAAATAGAAATATTTAGTAAAAATAAATATAGAAGTATTTTAGATTCAATGCTTGCATACACCTAGTATAAGGTATTTAAAAGAAGTTTGTAGATTTTAATAATATTTAGTTTAGTAAATATCTGTGACGCTCATAACGGAGTGGTCATGTGTTCGAGTCACATAGGACCCACCACTTACACACCGAACTTTCAAAAATTTTTTAAATCACTAAATTTTTTAACTGTCACGGTATTGCAACAGCTACTTTTAAATAGTTCTACATTTATAATAAAAAATACATGCTAACGCCAATTCTAATATCAAAAGAGTTTGATGTTCAATCAGACTAATATATCAGCCATTGAAATAATTTTTGCATTAATTCAGGTAGTGTTCAATAATCTCAGCTTTCTATTTACTGTTGATTAAATTAAATTCTTGAATAAATTCTCTTGCATTATCACCTCTCCAATACTCTGCAAGCCCAGTCAACCAATCTACTATGTAAATTAACTTAATAGCTATAATACGTAAGTGCTTGTGTTTCTGCAAATAAACTCATTACACTAAATATACATAATAAAATATTTTTTTTCATTGTTAGTCCTTTTTAGCTCTTAATTATATCTTTATTATCACACCTGTTATATTCACATTGAAAAGTGGTATGAGAAATTTCAAATGTTTTTTCTAGGCTATTTTCAAGCATATCTAAAATACTATTAGACTCTTGAATTGATAAGTTTTCATTAAAATCAAGATGTGCCTCAAGATGAATACTATGGTCATTCAACTGCCACAAATGTATATGATGTACATTAGTAATTTGGGGAACAGATATTATTATCTCAGTAATTTTATGAATATCCATCCCCTTTGGTGTAAATTGCATCAATATTGCACCTGACTCTTTTACCAGTCCTATTGACGCCCAGATAAGATAAATTGCTATTATTAATGATACTATTGGATCAACCCAATAGAGTTGAAAGTAGTACATAAGCAATCCACCAACTACAACAGCTACTGCAGTCATAACATCTGTAAGTAGATGAAGATATGCTGCCCTAATATTCATGTTCTCATGAGCATCATCTTTAACCAGTATTACACTAACTGTATTTAGCACAATACTTAAAATTCCCAAACCAATAACCCAAATAGAATTGACAATTTCAGGGTTATAGAATTTGTGGAATGATTCAATAATTAGAAAAACTCCAATACCAATAAGTACCGACGAATTAAACAATGTCGCTAATATTTCAGCTCGTTTATAGCCAAATGTTTTATTTTTATTGTTAGGACGTAGAGATAGACGATTTGCTCCATAGGCAATAACTAAGGCTAGTACATCACTAAAGTTATGTAGAGCATCACTAAGTAGTGCTAATGAACCAGAAAAAATCCCCCCAATTATCTGTGCTACCGTTATAATTATATTTAATATGATAGTGATAAACAAATTTTTACCGCTTACTTTATGATTGTGTTGTCCTCCCATTATTTACCTTTTAATATGAATATATTACTTGAGTTAAAAATTAGCATCATCGTTTAAATCTTTACTAGTGATAACACTATTGTTCTTCGCTTCAAATTTATTGCCAATACGAAAACCGACTACTGCAATAATCACTAATGCAATTAAAACTACCCAGACTGGCAAATCTACTAATTCATATAGTCTTTGTCTTGCTGGGCCTTCTCCAGCCATATACAGAGGTTTTAGAAAATCAAATGATGAAGCAAATATAACTGTACCGATTACAATACCTAACATAAAGAATAGAGCATCGATTCGTCCACTAAAAAGTCCAACAACAGAAGTCCCGGGGCAGTATCCACCAATACTTAATCCTATCCCAAGTAAAGCTCCTCCAATTAACATTGCCCAGAAGTAAGTTGTTGATATTCTCATAGTTGAGTAATCAACCAACTCGAAAAGACTTAATAACCATAATCCTATTGAAGCTACAACTATAGAAGTAAACATGACTTTAAAAACACTCCAATCTTTTAAAGTGAATTGTGCATTTAGTTTTTTTGGACTTCCAAGACCTGAAACTTCCAAAAAATATCCAAACATAGCACCAAAAATAATCACTACAAAAATTTCAATATTTCCTGATACATAGTACATTACCACACCTTTCTTGTAAGTCTAGACATTACTAGTCCAGCTATAAAAAATCCAATTAAGAGAACAAAAGCACCAACAGCCAAGGTTGCTCCACCTGAGAGACCAAGTCCACTTGTACATCCTCTTGCTAATGAGGCACCAAACCCAGTTAAAACTCCTCCTATAACTGCCAACAAAAGTCTTAAGGGAATACTGACATTCAGGCCTTTTTCTACTTTGAATTTAAACCTTTTTGCTAAAACACTGCCAACAACAACTCCTATGGCTATACCTAAAACTTCCCAACTTATCCATTTATCAAATAGATTCCCTCTGCTAGCTAAATTACTAAAATATGAATTTGCATGTGTCCACTCAGAAAAGCTTAAATCACTAAGCCAAATAGTTAGTCGTTTAAAGAATCCATTAGCACCTAAACCATGACCTGTAAATACGAACATACCTATAAGTGTGATACCTAATCCTACCCCAGCAGCTAAAGGGGACCAAAAATTACCTGATTTACTATTTTCCATACTTGCTCCTTGCCTCTAATAGATGTTCATCACGTCTCTATAGTTCTTTTAAAATAAGAATACCTCAAAGATGAAACTTATTTCTTCATTATACAACTATTTTAAATAGCCACAAATAAGAGTATATTTATAAAATCAGACTTAATAGTAAAAACGGGTGCTTACTTTTCTACTTTTTATTATTTTATATGTAAATAGGTAAAGTAAATTTGTTCTTAAACTTCTGTATACAGCTCTGATTCTAGGATGAGTATAATGAAGTTCTACAGTCTTTAGAATAATATCTTTTAATCCATCGTCTTGATTCTTTAAAAATGACATTATATGTGTAAATTTTGATATAATCAAAAACAGAAAAAAGGAATAACTAATGTTAAATATGATGATTGGTTTTTTTAAAGATTTATGGAAATACCGAGAAAAGGTGAAAAAGCAAGATAAGTGGATGCAAAAATATATTGCTAAAAATAATTATGCACTCAATCCTAGCTGGATGATGTCAACAAACCTAAAAATTTGGTTGAGTGAAATGGAAGCTACTTTTTCAAAACGTTTTTGTCCTTGTTTTGAGCCTTCAAGCGATGCAGAGTTAAACAAAAAAATGATGTGCCCATGTGAGTATGTTGAAGATGAAATCAAAGAATACGGAACTTGTCACTGTGCACTTTTTGGAAGAGCAGATTTAGATAAAGCTGGTTGGAAGAGTTCTTCAAAAAGACTTATGAGTGAATACCAAGTACCTTTAAATTTAAAAGATGGGGTACTAGACACAAGAGGAAAACCACTTGACCATCGTAGAAATCTTCCAATTCCAGATGCAATGCACCAACTCAAAGCAACTCTTAACAGTTATACTGGAGATTCTTTAAAAATGATTGTTTCTACAGAACAAGAAGTTCAAAATTTACAAAAGATAGCCTCTTTTCGTGGGTTTGGATGTGAATCAACAAATCATTCAGATTATCATGAAGTTACATTGCAATTGAAATAATAATTTTTCTTTATCATTATCACTACCTGTTGCAGTGTTCGCAAGTATTAAAGCTTTATATCAAGTGAATTAATTAAGTGAAGCTGTTAAAAACATAACCAAAAAAGTAAAGCCTGATTTAGTTGGTCTTTTTACCACTGGTATGACAGAGACCAAAGGTGATGACATAAAAGGGGCTACTTTTTTACTTAAAGATACACAACTTATGGCATATGTTCACACACCAGACTTTTTCATTCTTAACTCCTAGAAATCATCATCTGCAAAAAATTCTGCTGCTTCTGCCTCAAGCTTTGCATCTTTTATTGCTTGCAATTCTGCATCACTAAGCGTCATCATTTTGATTTTTTTTGCAAGAAAAGTCTTGCTTTCAACTTTAGTAAAGTAAGCATAAAGTCCAGAAGAAAAAGCTATTAAAACTAAAATAACTATCAATATTTGCACTGGATTAAAAGTTTGAATTTTATCTTTTTTTACTATCTCACACACACCACCAGGACAATGAGTTGCGCGGGAACTCATTACAAAATTATATATCTTACAGCCTAAACATATAGAAAAGGCAGACTCAGCTATTAGCAATATCAAACACAATATACAGATAAAAACCTTAATAGGATTAGGTTGAAAGTCAATAACTAAAAGATAAAACATCGGAACTGCAAGTACCAAACCTATGGACCAAGCAAATCTTTTTTGCGCAGCCCCCACATACTCTGGTATTTGATTTTGCACAAATACACGACCAAGTAATAAACTTGGAGAATAACTTGGATTTATAACTCTCAATAAAAAGTCAAGTGTAAAGAATGAGATAAAAAACTTTGTCACTACAACATGACCAAGCATGGTAGCATTCATGAGACTAAGTATTCCTATGGCAAAAAGTATTCCAGCGGCTGCCCTTGCTTCTCTCTCATTTACAACTCTTACATCGTAACCTTCAACTTTTTCGCCATATTTAAAAAATTCATTCATTTAACTTCCTCTCAAATGCTTTGATTATCTCTTCTACTTGGACTAAACCCTCTAAAAATTTTTTACCGTTTAATACAAATGTAGGGTCTTTTGTTATTCCATTTTCTATTGCTTTTAAAGTATCGTATTCAAAATTAAACTCTAAACGCAACGGCATATGCTTTATACTGCAACTAAGTCTTTTTGAAAGTTTAGCGCTACTTATTTTATCACCATATATAATACCGTGAAAAAATGGATACTCTGTATGAGTCCCATTTAAAATTTCACCTTCATTCATAGTATGACAAGCTATATCATTCATTTTGACTCCTCATGAAAGTAGTGCTTCTTCTGCTTTTTTTACAGGATTCGTTTTATTGTCCTTATCAAATATATATGCATACATTGGAACATATATAAGTGTTAGAAGTGTACCAACTAAAAGTCCACCTATTGCCACATCTGCTAAAGGACTTAAACGTTCTAGCCCGACTGCTTGCTCTAGTGCTATAGGAATCATTCCTGCAATAGTACCAAAAGCTGTCATCATAACTGGACGGAAACGCACTCTTACAGATTCAACAGCGCTATCAAAAGGGGTTTCATCATCTTCTCTATACTTTTGGTAGAAGTCGATGAGAAGAACCGCATTTTTGATAATAATACCAAAGAGTAGTAGTATTCCTAAAAGACTCGGCATACAGCTAGGTTTTCCAAAGAGTAACATTCCCCACGCAGCCCCAATCATAGAAAGAGGCAAAACCACAATCATAATAAGTGCCATTCTTACAGAACGATAGATAGCAATAAGAGTCATAATAAGAATTAAGATTCCAAGTCCTATAGCTTTTATCATACGATTAAAACTATCTTCAATCTGAGCTATATCACCTGTTTGCTCAACTACTACATCGTTAAGTTTTACATTTTTTAACGCTTCAATCGTGTCATCAGTTAAGTGAGTAACTGGGCGTTTAGAACGGTAACCATTTACATCTATGGAGTAGAGCATTTTATCACGCTCAATTTTTGCAAATGTAAGATGTCTTTTTGGTGTCGCTATTTGAGACAGCGGTATCTCTCCCATCGGTGTTGCAATTGGAAGAAGCCTTAAAGTCTCAATATTTTGAGAAAATTTACCTTTTAAATAGAGCCTTACAAACTGAGTATTCATGGATTCTAAATTTGCATTTAGTCCGATTATCTCACCTTTTATAGGAAGCTGCATTGCGATTTGATATGGTGTAATTCCATAACTTAGTGCCTTATTCTCATCTATGCTTAACTCAACTTCCATAAAGTCTTTATCCCAACTTGTACTAACAGATGTAAGTCCTGCCACATCACTAAGTGCTTGTTGGACTAGGTGTGATTTATCACTCAAACCATCAACAACTGCAGAAGAGAGTCTTACATCTACAGTCGCTTTTATGCTTGAGAGTGCCGTTGCTCCAAAATCAAATACATCGTTACGTTTAATACCCTCTATGCGAGAGAGTTTTTCACGAATAATATCTTCAAGTTCCCAAAGAGTTTTTTCTCGCTCAAACCTATTGACACAGTTAATGGTAATAGTCGCCTCAGCAGGTAAATTTCCGCTTCCTAAAGATAAAACTCCCGGTTCTGTGCCAAAGGCAACAGAACTCATTTTTACCCATTCTTGATTTTGTAACCACTTCAATGTCGGTTTGATTTTTATCTCTGCACTCTCAACGGTTTCATTTGCACTAAAAGCAATCTGAGCTTTTATAATACCTGTGTCCATTGGTGGCATAGCATCTTTTCCGATAGTAGGCATAATATTTTTTAAACTAATACCAAGAAGAAAGATAACGCCAACTGTAAGCAAGATACGGCGAAAAATTCTAAACTTTCCATTTGAAAATTTGATAATTCCTACATAAGGTGTAATTAATCTACCGATTGTGTTGTTATAAAAAATATCAAACTTTTTTTCTATTTTTGTTTTACCTGTTCCGTTTTTATATAACCATGCTGAGAGTAGCGGTATAAATGTTATAGATAAAAACCAACTTACAAACAGAGCAATTATAAGAGTCTCAATTAGTGGTCTAAAAATCTTTTGTGGATATCCGCCAATAAACATAAGTGGAAAAAGAATAACAACTGTAGCAATAGTCCCAGCAAAAATAGGATTTAAAACCTCTTTTGTTCCATTTTTAATAGCATCCTGTAAGTTTTCATGTACTTCATTTAGATGTCTTTCTATATTTTCTAAAACAACAACGGCATCATCTACAAGCATTCCTAGTGCTAAAATAATTGCAGTATAAACTACTATGTTTAACTCTCCACCGGTCAACCAAATAATAGCCATAGTAGAGAAAAAAACCATAGGTATAGATAAGCCAGCTGCTATAATCGCTCTAAAATTGCCCAAAAAAATCATAATAACTATAAGAGTATAGATAATAGCATCTTTAAGAGCATCAAGCATATTGGAATTTGCTTGTTCTATAAGATCTCTTTGTGTATCACTTATCTCAAAATTAATATTAGGGTACTGAACTTCAAGTTTTTGCATCTCAGCACGAGCAGCTTTACTTACATCAAGTACGCTTCCGCCTGGTGCACGCTGAACAGAAAGAGCAATAGCTCCTTTGCCATTTCCCATGTATCCACTTGTTCTTTTTTCATAGCTCCACTTAATGTCTGCTACGTCTCCTAGATGTACATTTGGCATCACTGGGAGTTGTCTAAGACGCTCTACATTGTCTTTTTCCCCATAAAAAGTTACTGTGTAAAAATCATTGTCACCTTTGATAAAGCCAATAGGCATATCACGATTAAGCGCTCTTATGGCTTTAACAATCTCTTCAAAATCGATATTATAACGCTTTGCTTTAAAAGGATCTATCTCGATGTTTATGGAACTCTCAAATCCACCAAACACTTCAACATTTCCTATATTTTTGTTGCTTAAAAGATATGGTTTTATGAAACTGTCCGCTATTTTTCTGATATCAGCCAAATCAACACCGCTATTTTTTGGAGTAAGTGAGATAATATCAACAGGAAGAGTAAAGTCTCCCGCTGTATAAACAGCGGGATTAAGTCCTGCAGGTATCTTCGCACGAGCGATGCTTAAAGCATTTGCAACATCAACCGCTGCCGCATTTAAACCTTTCTCATACTCAAATTCAGCTTTTACTATAGAGTAGTTTGCAACATTTATACTACTCACATTCGTAACAAGTCCTAAACGTGAAATCTCTTGCTCTATGGGTTTAGAAACAGTAGATGCAGCGACTTGAGCAGTAGCACCTGGAACGGCAGTAATAACTACAACTTGAGGTGGATTTGCATCTGGAAATAAATTTTTTGGCAGAGTTATTAAAGCAATGATCCCCATTATAAAAAATGCGCTGATTATTGAGTAGAGAAGATAAGGTCTTTTATAAAAATACTCAAACATCTTTTAGTCCTTTAATTCTAATGCATAACCACTTGTGAGTTTCAGTAAAATATCTGGTTTTGCGATAACGATTTTTTCACCATTGAAGCTCTCAGACACAACAACTCCTTGCTCGGCGCTATCAAGTATATGTACCTCTTTTGCCTCTGCTTTATTGCCATTTACAACAAGAACATAACTTTTACCATTACGGTTAAGAAGTGCATCAAATTCTAAGAGAATACCTTTATCGTTATAAGTAATCACATCCACTTCTGCTCTATCACCACTGGTAAGCTTGGAATCTCCTGTATAAACTTTATACTCTGCCAAACCGTGAAGAGTGCTTTCAAGTGAAATAGCAGGAAAATCTTTACCATTAAAAGTTACTCCTTTTATATTTATACTAGTAGGTACTCTAACCATCAAATAAAAACCATTTTTAGAACTAATTTTAGCAAGTGGAGTGCCTGGTATGCTCATAGCTCCATTGCTTCCCATACTTTTTGCTATTACACCATCAACGGGTGAAGTGATTACTGCATAAGAGAGATTATTATTTAACTCTATCTCTTGTTGTTTAAGACCTGCTATTTTTGCCTCAATCGCTGCTATCATAGTCGCCTCATTTTGAGACTCTTCTATTGATGCACCCTGTACATTAAGAAGCTCTGTTGTTCTTTTGTGAGTCGCTTTTAAGTTCTCTTGTGCAATATTTTCAGCAATTATTTGGTTTTGAATATTTTTAAGATTACCCTCTATGCTGGTTGTATCGAGTTGTACGATTACATCACCTTTTTTAACAGATGTACCACTGTTTTTTATACTAATAATTCTTGCAGCAATTCTTGAAGAGAGCATAACATCCTTGTCATTTTGCACCTCTGCAATATAGGGAAGAGAGAGTTTTGCATCAACTAATGTTGGTGTCATAGTCCTTACTACAATAGGGTAAACTTTTGCTTTTTGCATCGCCGCATCAGCGGCTCTGGCTGATTGAATTTTTTTAACCCCGGCAACACCAAGTGCTGCAATAACGGCTATACTTAAACCTACTTTTAGATATTTATTCATTTCACCATCTCCTCAATATTATTGGCATATATAACTGCTAGTTGCATTTTTGTTTGTATCACTTCAGAATTTGCCTTATAAAGCTCAGCTTCCGCCGAAACAACATCATCTTCATATCTTAAGTACTCTTCAGTTGAGAGTCTTGCATTTTTAAAGTTCAGTTTTGCAATCTCAAGTAGTTGTTTTTTATCTTCTATACTTTGCATATAAAGCTTCACAGAGTTATCTAAAAGCGGTAGCGACTCTTCTAGCATCTGCGCTTTTGATTGTAGTTCATCTGTCATTTTTGATAATTCTACTTCACCAGATTTAACTTCTATTTTTGCTAAAGAAATTTCACTATAATTATCCATTTGAAGCAGTGGTATATTCAAAACCACGCCTATATTTCCATACTCTTCATTTACACTTTTATCATTGTTGTATGCGGTTCCTTGAGAAAAAGTATAAGAGCCTTGGGCAAAAAGTGCAGGGTAAAGTTTCTCTTTTTCGGCTTTTACATTTAATTTATCAGCGGCTATTTTCACCCTGAAAGGCTCGAGTGAAAACAAACCTTTGCTACTATCAATATTACCATTGAATTTCATGCTAACAGGCACTTCAAGTTTTATCCCAGTAAGAGAATCTATTATGCTAATGAGTTTTTTCTTTTGAAGGTCAATATTATTCTTGTTAATGCTGATTTGGTTGAGACTATCATTTATCTTATAAAGCGCTGATGCGGCAACTCTTCCGTTATCTACTTTAATTTGTAAAGTTTTTTTCGTCTCTTGTAGTGACTTTTCCTTTGCATTTAAAGATTTTTGAACTGCTTCCAAGTAGATAAGATTTGCATTACTCCCTACTATCACTGCTTCATTTTCAAGAAGATTTATATACTTCTTTACTTTTGCACTCTTTTGCATTACATTGGCTTTATCAACCATAGTAAAAATAGATTTCACAAAAAGAGGCATAGTAAATGCAGCACCTTCTCGAGTAATATTATCACTAAATGGTTGTGCGACATTAGGGTCTTTTACTGTGTTTGGCGGGACTGGTAACATATTTGTTGGTGTAGTGTAGTAGTCATGACTTACAAAAAGATTTATCTTAGGGTAAAGCTTTGCAGCGGCTAAATCTTCATAAATCTCTGCTTTTTTTACCACCATCTCATCAGATTTTGTTTGAGAATGACTCTTGAGTGCATCAAAAAGTTCTGGCATAGAGTGTGCACTTAGTATAAAAGGCAAAGAGAACACTATTAGTAACTTTTTTAACATAGTAATCCTTTTATAATTTTTCTTGAAAGTGACTCAATTATGTTTTCAAATTCAACTTCAAGTAGTTTACTTTTATCTTTTAAAACAGAGAGGACCTTCTCTCTGAGTGGTTTAGTAGTATTGTAAGAAGTAAGTGTTGTAACAATCATCATCTGAATCAGAAAGGGATTCTCCTCTTCAAAAATTTCTTGGTTTACACCCTCTTCTAAAATCTGCATCAATCTAGAAAGGGTACGAGAGAGAAATATTGAACATTTAAGTGGAAGTGTTGTTGCTCCGCTTGCTATTTCTCTCGCAAAAATAGAACTAAAAGTTGGATTTGAAATAAGGAATGAACCAAAAGTATGAATATAGTTATGGAGTTTATGTTTAGCATCACCATCTAATGTATTTTCTTCAATAATTTGAGCAAGCTTTGAGAATTGGGAACAAACAACAGCTTCATAAAGCGTTGCTTTATCTTTGTAGTGGTAATAAATTGCTGGTTTAGTAATACTACACTCTTTAGCAATAAGATCTAAATTTGTATTTTCATAACCAAACTTGGAAAAATTTTCTATTGCAGTTGTTAAGATTAACTCTTTTTTTGATTTTTTAGCCATAAGATTAACTCGCGTATATATCAAATGCAGTTTTTGCATTTCCAATCAAAGCACTATTATGTGCATGTTTAATGATTTTGACTAAAAATGCTATCTCTTCTTTTTTGATACCAATTTTTTCTGTCATCATATTTTCCACTTGTTCTGGTGTCGGTACTTGCATGGTTTTTTCCTGATATTTTAGTATAGTTTTATTATTTGCAACATGACTTACTTACTAGTAAGTAAAATTTTAATATTTTAATACTTTTATATAACTTAAAACAACACTACATATAGAAGAAACTGTAGCAAAATAAATCTAAAGGAGTTGGATATGAAAGTTTTCTTATAAATATCTATGGAATAAAAAATGTATATATTCCTTTAGATAGGAATTAATTATGAGCAAACCATTACAAATCAATCCAATAAAATTATCACAACCTATGGGAGCATTACTATGCTTTTTAGGCATAAAAAATTGTATGCCATTAATGCATGGAGCACAAGGATGTGCCTCTTTTTCAAAAGTATTTTTTACCCGTCATTTTAGTGACCCGATTGCAGTACAGACAACGGCAGTTAATGATATAACAGCAGTAATTGACGGTGGTGATTACTCTATAAGTGAAGCTGTTAAAAACATAACCAAAAAAGTAAAGCCTGATTTAGTTGGTCTTTTTACCACGGGTATGACAGAGACCAAAGGTGATGATATAAAAGGGGCTACTTTTTTACTTAAAGATACGCAACTTATGGCATATGTTCACACACCAGACTTTGAAGGTGGACTAGAGAGTGGTTTTGCAAAATCTGTAGAGGCTGTTATAGAACAACTAATAGAGCCTAAAAACATACTTAATACTCAAAAAGCTCTTTTAATCCCAAATGTTAACCTTACACCGATTGAGGTGGAAAAGATAAAAGAACAGATATCTTTGTTTGGGTTTGAAGTATTTGCACTTCCGGATTTGAGTGAATCACTTGATGGACACTTAGGACTAAAGCAGGGAGCACTGAGCAGTGGCGGCATAAGTGTAGAAGATATTAAGGAGCTTGGTGACAGTGCAGTTGTAATAACTATCGGAGACTCTGTAAAAAAAGCAGGTAAAAAGTTTTTAGAAATAAATCAAAAGAGTAAGCATCTGCATTTTGACACTATAAGCGGACTTTTAAAATCAGATGAGTTTTACAAGTCTCTTCTGGAGTATAAAAATATATCAAGACCAAATCCAAGTATAGTGAGATGGAGAAAAAGACTCCAAGATGCACTACTTGATACTCATTTCGCATTTGGAGGTACAAATGTAGTTATAGCTCTTGAAGCCGACCAGGCACTCTCCATAGCAACAACGATAATAGAAGCCGGTGCAAATATAAAAACTGTTGTCCTTCCGACAAAGAGTAATGTCTTAGCTGGTTTGGCATGTGAAAATATAATTGTAGGTGACTTTGAAGATGTAGAAAATGCTTTGGAAGAATCAGACCTCTTAATAAGTAATTTTCACGGAGAAGCAATTGCGCATAAACATAAAAAAGCATTGGTTCTTAGAGGTTTTCCAAACTATGAGACAGTAGGTAATCAACTTGTCAATGACACACTCTATGAAGGTAGCTGTTACTTGCTATTTGAAGTTGCCAATATTATAAATAATCACAATCATGGAGCACACTAATGGAATTTGATAACACAAAGCACCTACTGAATTTTGATGAGATGGATAGTAAACATAGAGAGTTTGTTGATATATATAACTCAAAAAAAGGTGAAGATATCCAAGATTACAAAAATGTAATGATTCAGATTTTACAACATACAAAAATACATTTTTGTCATGAAGAAGATTTAATGCTTACACATAAATATCCAAGACTTAGAGAGCATTCAGATGAGCATAAAAAAGTACTTTATGAAATGGAATACTTTATAAAAGGCTCAAATACAAGAATTGGAAAAAATATACTTAAATCTTACTACACTCAAGGACTTCCAAGCTGGTTTGACACGCATCTATTAAGTATGGATAGTGATCTTTCAAGTTTTTTATCTACAAAAAACCTCTAAGGAACACTATGTGTATCTCTATATCTAAATAATAGATGGAGAGTACGATATGAGTTCAACTATAAAAATAACTTCAAATGATGAGAGCCTAGGTAGTCTAAGAGTTGCTTTTGCAACAAACGATAATGAAAATATAGATGCTCACTTTGGTAGTGCAAAACAGTTTAATATATATGATATTAATAGTAATGGTTTTCAAATATCTTCAATAATCAAAATCATAAGTAAAGATACTGACACCACAGTAGGACTTCTAGGAGGAACAGACATAGTTTATTTTGCAAATATCGGACCGACTGCTGCAGCAAAGATTATTGGTAGCGGAGTATTTCCTATTAAGTATAAAGAAATTGTTTCTATTGATGATGAGTTAAATAAAATTGTAAAGATGATAAATGAAAATCCTCCTCCATTTATCAAAAAAATAATTGAAAAAAAGGCAGCATAATGGAAAGTTTATTTACAGATACTCTTATCGGACAAGTTAGAGCACTCGATCAGTTTGGTACTTGGACAAATAGAGAAGATGAAGATATTTTAAAAGAAAAATATGTAAAGAGCAAAGAAGATCTTAAAAATATTCCTGTTATTGCAGACATCGATGAGATGCAAATACAAGATATAAGACTTGTATATCAGGCGGTAGCACTTGCTTTTGAAAAAAAGACTGGAGTTATGTGTTCTGTTGTTATGGAGATGAGCCATGAAGGTTTTGGTAGAGCTGTTGTAATAGCTGACAAAATTGTTATTGTAAATAAGTTCTTTAAAGATGCACATAGATTTTCTTTTCGTACATATGAAAAACTGGTTGAAGAGGGTGACAAGCTCCTGAGTGATGCAATCAAAATTTATGATGAGTATAAAAAATAGGAGTTGATATGAGTAAATATGGAGTATTTGTAGGAACAGCAGGCGGAACTAGTATGAAGGTGGCTGATGCTTTGGTTAAAGCATTCGATATCGATGAAGATGATGTAATAAATATGGAAGATGACTTTGATGATGTTGAAGAGCAACTATTAGCTTATGATGTTCTCTTTTTAGGAAGTTCAACTTGGGGACAAGGGGATTTACACTTTAGCTGGGTTGATGCTGTAGTAGAGATTGAAAATGAAGGCATAGATTTTAGTGGCAAAACGGTTGCATATTTTGGAGCAGGTGACTGTCAAAAACATGGAGAACATTTCTGTAGTGCTTTAGGAAAACTTCATAAAACTTTTAGCGGTGCTGGAGCAAAGTCAATAGGTTATATACCTAAAGATGACTACACATATGAGTTTTCACTTGCTGAGATTGATGATAAACTTTGTGGTTTAGCAATTGATGAACATAATGAGTCCCAAAAGACTAACGAAAGGATTGAGAGATGGGTAACTATATTAAAATCAGAACTAGGAGATTAAAATGTATTTAGTAATGGCTGTTATAAATAAAAATAACTTAAAAAATGTACTTGAAGATCTGTTTTCTAATAATATTGAAGGTATTACAGTGAGTGATGTTATTGGTAAAGGATCTTTTGGATTGACAGAAGCTGATAACAAGCCTACTGACTTAGTTGAAAAAGCAAAGCTTGAAATTGTTGTATCAGATGAAGATCATAGAACTGCAGCAATGGAGTGTATAAGAAGTAATTGTCACGACTTAGGAAGAGGTGCTGGAAAAATATGGTGGCTAGAAGTTGGTGGTGTTGAGCGAATCCGTACTGGTGAAAAAGATACAGATGCTCTCACTACTCAGGTAAATAAAAAAATACAGAATGTGCCGTATATTATGACAAGTAATATTGACACACCATGTAGCTAAAGGAATGATTTATGAATGCTAAGACAAAGTCATTGGATGAGTTCTATGAACTGACTGATGCGGAAGATTATTTTATTTTTTTTGACCTAGATTATGACTCAAGTCTTGTTAATGTAAAGAGATTTCATATATTAAAAGAGTATGGGGCACTAATTAAAACCGGTATAGCAAATCTTTTAGAAGAAGAGGAAAGACTTCTTGACTTTTTAAAGTACTCTCTTCTTAAAGTATATGGAGAGTTTGCTAATGGTTATGCTCCAAGCGCAGCTGATGTTTGGGATATGTTTAAAGATGGAAAACTAAGTGGTTGTATGAGTTGTACACCATCTCCTGGAAACAGTTGTGGATGCTAAGCAAATCTTCGATCCAGACGTAAAGCTGTATGACAGTATTACGGCAAGTCGTTCTGGTAGAGATGAAGATGAACCAAAGTATCGGACCGGACAAAAGGTAAAACTCTTAGAAGACATTGTAAATGATGGGACTTATCCACATGCCAAGATTGGAACATTGATGATGCCAAAGGGCAGCATCGGTTACATAAAAGACATGGGTGAGTTTTTACAAGTTATTAGAGTTTATGAAGTGCATTTTTTCGGTGCTGAAATGGAAGTAGAAATTATCGGGTGTAGAGAACATGAACTTGAATCTATTGAAGACGGTTATGTTAGTGAAGAGGCTCTAGAACGTGAAGCCATGAAAGCTCATAGACAAAAGATGAGCAAAGAAGATAAGTAGCAATCTAAAATAAAAGGAGAGAAAGATGGCAAAAGTGATTTTTATGGGTTTTGACAAAGATAAAGATGGTCTTTATCATGCGCCAAAGGGTGAACCAATTGTAAGATTGGCAAAAGATAATGGGGTTCCTATTAATTTTGAATGTCAAGATGGTGAGTGTGGTAGTTGTTTGATAAAATATGAAAATATAGAGGATGAAGAGCCAACAAACTATATTGAGGATAAAGAACTTGATAAGCTAATTGAAATTGGTGCACTTAAGTCTAAAGATGCTGAGCATTGTCAGCAGTTTACAATTAGTCCAAAAGTCAGACTTGCATGTCAAACACTTGTTAAGGGTGATGTTATTATCAAACCATTCCTACAATAAAAACAAGAATTAAAAAGCACAAAGGTGCGTGAGCTTGACACCTAGTCAAACCAAGCGTTAGATATGAAATAAAATTAAGGAGTTAAAATGACGACAAGAGTAGAAATTGTAAATGATTTTTTAGCAATCAATGTAAAAGAAGGTAGTACAATCCAAGATATCGTAGAGGCTAGTGGTTCAGCACTTCCTTTTGGATGTCGTGATGGTGAATGTGGTACATGTGTAGTTGAAGTTGAATCGGGAATGGAATTTTTAACTGATAAGACTGAAAAGGAAGTAAAAGTTCTTAAAGAGATTTGTTCAGGTACTTGTACTCCAAAGTCACGTCTTTCATGTCAAATGAAAGTTGCTAAACCAAATGGTTTAGTTAGACTTAAGTACTAAAAACTGCATATTTTTTGCACAATTTTTGGACTCAAACCCTTAGTGGTTTGAGTATAATTATATATGTCCAGTACATTTAATTTAAATACAAGTCAGAAGCAGGGTTTACAACTATCTCTTAGACTTTGGCTACCATTACTACAAGCTCCGGTTCAAGATTTGGAGACTATATTTAAAGAACATAGTTTTGAGAATCCATTTTTAGAGTACCAATCATCTTTTGAATCAAACTACTCAAGCGGTGGTTTTATTGAAGAGATAAATCTACATAAAGATTCTCTGCATGATGTAGTTTTAAATCAACTTGAAGCTCCACTTTTCCCAACACCTAATTCGCAAAAAGTAGCTCATGAGATTCTTCTATATATTGACAGTGATGGTTACTTTGAAGGTGACATAGAATCAATAGCGCTAAAGTGCAATACTACAAATGACTTTGTTGAGAAGATAAGAGAAAGGTTCTGCTACTTAGATCCTAGCGGGATTGGAGCTAAAGATTTGATTGAATCATTCGAGTTTCAACTATCCCAACTTTTTATTGATGAAGAGCTAAATAAATTTATTCAAAAAATTATACAAAACTTAAAAAATATTGACAAGTTTCATAAACATCATAGATTTGATGAAGCTACAGATATAATTAAGAGGTTTAAATCACCGCCAGCCGTAGATTTTCAGGAAGAAAATACTTATATAGTTCCGGATTTTTTTGTTGAAGTAGGAGATGATATATCTGTAAAAATAAATCATAGTTATTATCCAGATATTGTTATAAAAGATCCATTTAAAAGTAAAAACGATGAGCTCAAAGATAAGCTAAAAGAGGCAAGAGATTTAGTTAACTTACTTGAACTTAGAAAATCTACACTTTACAAACTTGTATTATTGATAGTTGAGAGGCAAATGGGATTTTTCATAGGAAGTGAACTAAAACCTATGACTATGGCTCAAATTGCAAGTGACATAGGTTTTGAAGAATCTACAATAAGCAGAGCGGTTTCAAACAAATATATAAAGTGTGACAGAGGAATATTTTCATTAAAGTCATTTTTTACAAATGCGGTATCTAAAAACCTATCATCTTCAGAAATAAAAAATTATATCCAGAATCTTATTGAGAATGAGGACCATAATATACCATTAACAGATCAGGATTTAGTTGATAAGGTTATGCTGAGATTCAATATGAAAATGGTTAGAAGAACTATTACTAAGTACAGAAAACTACTTGATATTCCCTCTTCCAAAGAGAGAAAGAAAATTTATAAAGTAAGGGATTAGTCCCTTACTCTTCCCAAGGTGCAGCAACGCCTACAACTTTAAATACTGGGTTGTTTACCGCTGCACATACATCTTTTGCTAAGTTTTCAAGTCCACCGTAAGCTCCGTAACTTACTTTCTTCTCCTGATTTACATCAACAAAAGCCACTTTCTTTTTAATGGCAGTATAGAGACTTCTACCACCAGCCAAGAGTATGTCAACATTATGTTCATCTATAAGTTTTGCCTGCTCATTTGCAGGAACTTTCATTAAAATATCTACATACTCTTTAGCAATCTCTATATCTTCAAGCGTAGATTTTCTGATGCTTGTAGCTACTACTTCTATGCCGACATCTTGCAGTGCAGATGCTATTGACCAAGATTTATTTCCTCCAGTGTTGAGGATGGCTTTTTTGCCATTTAGGACTTTTCTGTATGGAATAAGTCTTTTTTCTAAGTTGGCTTCTTCCTCAGATATAATTATTTCAGCTTTTTTACTAAGTTCTTCATCCCCAAAGGCATTTACGATTGAACGAATTGCATTTGAAGTGTCACGTTTACCGTAAAAAGATACAGAAATGTAAGGTATGGAGTAACGTTCTTGCATTTTTCGTGTAAGTGTAATTAGAGATTTTGCACATACGATTACATTTAGTTTTGCAGTGTGTGCAGTTTGTATATCTTCTATTCTACCGTCACCCGCAAGAGTAGATACAACTTTTATGCCAATACGTTCTAAAATTGGTTTATACTGCCACATATCTCCGGTTACATTGTACTCACCAATAAGATTTATTCCAAAAGGGTGTATCTCTTTTGGCTCACGAGTACCAATGAGCTGGTTCAACACCGCTTCTCCACCAAGGCGGGAACCTAAGTTCTTACCTCCAACAAATCCAGGTGAGTGTACAACTACAACAGGAAGAGAATATTTCTCCTGCATACGAGCACAAACACTATCCATATCATCACCAATCATTGCCGTCACGCATGTCTCATAAACGAATACAGCTTTTGGATTCTTATGCTCTATTACATACTCAATGGAGTCTTCGAGCTTTTTATCACCTCCAAATATTACATCATTTGTAGTGACATCTGTGTAGTATCCGGTAATAGTATTGTTCTCCCCTTCATAGCTTGTAGGTGTTGCTCTGGTTTCCCATGACGCTCCCTGACATGTAGCTGGAGCATGAACAAGGTGTACAGCATCTGCGTAAGGAAATAGGGCAATTTGAGCACCTTCAAATGCACATCCACCACTTGTTGCTCCAGGTTTTGGTTTATCACAACTACTCTTTTTTTTATCATTATGAGTACATGCCGACTCATTTAACAGTTCACGAATTAATTTTCTATTTACCATGATATATATCCATATTATTAGATATATATTTTTATACATATTTTATTCCCTAGAAGACTAAGGGAACACTAAATGTATATTTATATGAGTAGATTATATTCAAAGGAAAAATATATGTTAGCAATACCACTAGATAAAAATAAATCGACAACAATATCAAAGCTTTTTGGAAATGCACCGTATTTCGCACTTTATAATGGTTCTAAGCTAAATGTAGTAAAGAATGAAGTATGTGGAAAAGGACCCCAGAGTGCAAAGTTCTTAAAAGATTTAGGTGCAACATCTACAGTCTATTATCATATGGGAGAGGGTGTTTATAACGCTTTTGTGGAAAATGAGATAGATGTATATTCATCACAGCATCAAGAGTATTTAATCTCTCAAGCTTATGAGATGTTAGAGTCTGATGATTTAGTAAAACTCAATGGGAGCAATTACAAAGAGTTTCTTGATCCAGGAAGCAATGGTGAATGTAAATGTGGATGCGAGAATAGTTAATGGAAGAGTTAAAAGACAGGTATTTAACTTTTAGTAATATCGATTGCTATGGAAATGCATCATTGGTTCTTGACGCTATGAATGAACTCTTTAAGCTAAAACCAGAATCAAAAAATGAGCTTTGGATTAGATTCATGAACAAAATCCCTCAAAACTACAAAGAAGTATTTAAAAAAGATGAAGGGCATGATACCTTGTATTTAGTCTGTGCAAACGTATTTTATATATCTGACCTTTTTGAGGAAAATGATTTTGAAAAAGGTATAGAAGTGCTAGATCAAGTTGAACTAGAATGTTGTTAGAAAAAGAAACTATACAAAGGAATAAATCTTATGAAACACACAGAAGCATTAAGAGCATATAAACAAAAAGATTTTGAAAAAGCATATAGTATTTGGGATGAAGAAGCTAAAAATAATAATGATCAGGCCATGACAAATATAGGGCTGATGTATTTAAAAGGTGAGGGTGTAAGCAAAGACTTCACTAAAGCAAGAGAGTGGTTTCTTAAAGCTAGTGAGTATGATAATGAATCTGCAAACTACAACTTAGCACTTATATATCAGACAAAACTTGGGGTTGAAGAGGATAGTGAAAAAACTCTTCTTTACTTTAGAAAGGCTGTGAGAAAAAATCATCAAGGTGCAAACTTTAGACTTGGTCTTATACTTCTTAAAGATAGGACAGATGAGACACTGGTAAAAGAGGGTTTTACATGTATGTTAAATGCAGCAAAATCAAATCATCCTATGGCACTTGCTCAAATGGGTGGTGTAGATAAGGAACCAAACACTTCTGCAAAGTTAAATGAAGTATTTAGAAACCATAGTAAAGCCAAACAGTTAGAAGTTATAGATGATGCAGTTGAGAGATATATTAGACCTATACTTGTAAAAGACGGTGGTAATATTGTACTGCTTGACTATATCAATGATCCTGAGATAGAGATAAGACTTGCTTATCAGGGTAACTGCGCAGGTTGTTCAATGGCTTCTACATCTACGTATGAGCTGATAATGAGCACTCTGTCTCAGGTCATAGATGAAAACATTCGGTTGTATGTAATATGATTAAAATAGCTTTTGCCTCAAAAGATGGAAAATTAGTAAATGAGCATTTTGGTTGGTGTGAGAAATTTTATATCTACACTCTTGATGAAGAGAGTTATGAGCTCATTAGTGAAGTTGATTCATCTAAAGTCTATGAAGCAGAAGTTGATAAGTTAGAATATAAAATAGAGTGTATAGATGCCAGCGATATACTTTATGTGACCAAGATAGGTCCAAAAGCTGCAAATATGGTAAAGATTGCAGGAACATATCCTTTGAAGTCTTCTAGTGAAGATGAAAAGATAGAAGATGTTTTACAATCACTTCAAAAGCTCATGAAAAACAGTCCTCCACTTTGGTTAAAAAGGATACTTTTAAAATGAGCAGAGCAGTCGAGGTAAGTAAAGATATTTACTATATTGGAGTTAGTGATCCTGATATTAGAACATTTGATATCATCATGAAAACTGCAAACGGTACTACATATAACGCTTACCTCATTAAAACTGTGGATGGTGTAATCATCTTAGATACTGTTAAAGAAGAGTTTTCTGACGAGTTTTTCTCTAAAGTAGAATCTCTATGTTCATATGATGAAATCAAATATATTATTATGCATCATTTAGAGCCTGACCATAGTGGTGCACTACCTGAGTTAACAAAAAGAGCACCGGATGCAAAGGTGTTTATATCTCCAATGGCTCAACCGATGTTAAAGTCAATCGCAAAAACCGACAATATGAAGTTTGAAACTGTCTGGACAAACAAAGAGCTTACTCTTGGTGGTAAAACACTAAAGTTCTTAAGTACACCAAACCTTCACTGGCCTGAGACGATGAGCAGTTATTTAGTTGAAGATAAGATTCTTTTTAGCGGTGATGTATTTGGTTCACACTACTACGATAACAGACTATTTGATGATTTAGTAGGTGATTTTAACTACGCTTTTAAGTACTACTACGACCATATTATGAGACCGTTCAAAAGTGATGTGATTAGAGCGCTTTCACTTTATGAGACTCTTGATATAGAGACTATTTGTAATCTTCACGGCCCCATAATAAGAAAAAACCCAAGTAAATATATGGAGCTTTATAAAAAGTGGAGCTCTACAGAAGATAGACTTCATGGCAAAAAAATCATCTCTATATTTTATGTAACAAGTTATAAAAATACTAAAAATATGGCTCATAGCATCTATGAGGGTGTTGAAGCAGATGAAAATTTAATAGCAAATATATATGACATGACTGCCCTTGATGAGCAGAATATGATAACAATACTTGAAGAGAGTACAGGAATACTTATCGGCTCTCCAACAATCAACGGGGATGTTCCCAAACCTGTATGGGATCTTCTTAGCTGCATGATGTTACTGGAAAAAAAAGGTAAGTTTGGTGGATGCTTTGGCAGTTATGGCTGGAGCGGTGAGGCTGTTGAGATGATGAACTCAAGACTAAAAGCATTAAAGTTTCGTGTACCGCTTGAACCCATGAAAATCAAGCTTATTCCTACAAAAGAGGAATTACATAACTGTTATGTTTATGGTGTTGAGTTTGGTGAAATGGTAAACGGAAAAATGGTGGAGATGACATTATGACAAAAGCATATATTAGTACAAACAATATTTTGGAAGTTAAGGTTACAAATTTGTTGCAATCCTATGCAAAAGATGAGTATAGCAAAACGGAAGTTGCACCACACCTTGCAAAAGTATCCTTAGAGATGAATCATTTATATGAAGATTTAGGATTTAAAAACCGTATTGAGATGGGAAGATACATGAAAGAGCACTTCCCAAAACTGAGTGAGATAAAACCTGCAGATACACTTTGGAAAAAGTATATTTACGACTTAATAGGTGAAACAGCTCCTGCCTGTGCAGATTGTAATGATAAAGAGACATGTTTTGCATGCCGAGTATAAAATTTAATTCAAAGGAATAGTATGGAAGTTTATTTAGATAATAACGCAACGACAAAGGTTGATGAAAAAGTTTTTGAGGAGATGAAACCATTCTTTTGTGAGGTTTACGGAAACCCAAACTCTCTACATAGTTTTGCATCTAAGAGTCACAGCAAAATGGTTGAGGCCTTAGACTATCTTTACGATGGAATCGGTGCTGCTGATGAGGATGATATTATTATTACATCAAACGCAACAGAGGCAAATAACTGGGTTGTTAAAAGTGTTTGGCTGGATAAGATTTTAGATGGAGATAAAAATCACATTATCACAAGTGAAGTAGAACATCCTGCCATAACTGCGGCATGTAATTTTTTAGAAACAAAAGGTGTAGAAGTAACTTACTTAAATGTAAATGCAGAGGGTGTTCTAGAAGCTAAAGTAGTTGAAGACGCTATAAAAGATGACACTGCTTTAGTCTCAATCATGTGGGCTAACAATGAGACAGGAAAACTTTTTCCTATAAAAGAGATTGGTGAGATATGTAAAGCTAAGGGTGTACTCTTTCATAGTGACGCAACTCAAGCAATCGGAAAAGTAACGGTAGATGTTCAAGATGCAAATGTAGACTTGATGAGCTTTTCTGCTCATAAATTTCATGGACCAAAAGGTGTGGGTGGACTCTATATAAAAAAAGGAGTTGAACTTACTCCTCATATGCATGGTGGAAATCAGATGGATGGCAGACGAGCAGGAACAGTTGATGTTGCATCTATGATTGGTATGGGTAAAGCTATGCACTTGGCTACAAATACTATGGCTATAGCGTATGAAAAAAATCATGTTGGAATGCTTAGGGACAAACTTGAACGTGCAATCTTGAAACTCCCTGACACAATTGTAATAGGTGGAACTGGGAATCGTACGCCAAATACAACTCTAATATCTATTAAGGGTGTCGAAGGTGAATCTATGCTTTGGGATTTAAACCAAAATGGCATCGGAGCATCTACGGGTTCTGCATGTGCGAGTGAAGAGTTAGAAGCAAATCCAGTAATGAATGCTTTTGGAAGTGACAGTGAACTGGCTCACACAGGAATCAGGTTCTCTTTAAGTAGATTTAACACAGAAGAGCAGATAGATTATGCTATCAAACATATAACAGATGCAGTGCATAGACTTAGAAATATATCAAGCTCATATGCATATACACCAAAAAATCATCATAGTGAATTATAAAAAAAATTAAAAGGATATACAGATGGCAAAAGGAAGTTTAGTAAGCGGATCAATTTGGGATGAGTATAGTAGTGTAGTGGTTAACAGGATGAATAATCCACAACATCAAGGTCACATAACAGAAGAAGAAGCTGAGGCGATGAATGCAAGTCTGATAGTTGCTGATTTTGGTGCTGAGAGTTGTGGAGATGCTGTTCGTCTTTACTGGGCAGTTGAGAATGATAGTGAAAAAATAGTCGGTTCAAAGTTTAAAAGTTTCGGGTGTGGTACAGCGATAGCATCTAGTGATATTATGACTGAATTATGCATGAACAAAACTGTAGATGAAGCTGTAAAGATAACAAATATAGATGTTGAAAAAGCGATGCGAGACACTCCTGATGTTCCGGCAGTTCCACCTCAAAAGATGCACTGTTCAGTTATGGCTTATGATGTAATCAAAAAAGCTGCTGCAACTTATAAAGGTGTAGATATGAATAGTTTTGAGACAGAACACATCATTTGTGAGTGTGCCAGAGTAACTCAAGACACTTTAGTAGATGTAATTAAAATAAATGACTTGAAAACTATAGAAGAGATTGCAGATTTTACTAAAGCGGGAGCATTTTGTAAGTCTTGTATCAAACCAGGTGGACATGAGGCAAAAGATATTTATCTTTCTGATATACTAAAAGATACCAGAGAAGAGATGGAGCGTGAGAGATTGACTGCACTTGCAAACGCCACACCAGATGAAAAAGCTGATTTTGCTTCTATGGGTCTTGTTCAGAAAATCCGCGCAGTAGATGCTGTAGTAGAAGAGTATGTACGTCCTATGCTCATCATGGATGGTGGAGATATGGAAGTCATAGATATTAAAGAAAACGAAGAGTTCTATGATATTCACATAAAATATCTTGGTGCATGTTCTACATGTTCAACAGGAAGTACAGGAACTCTTTTCGCAATAGAAAGCACACTAAAACAAAACCTTGATGACAACATCAGAGTAATGCCAATATAAGGAGCAGATATGAGTTATATCCCATATGTAGTAGAACAAAGCGGTCGCGGTGAGAGAAGTTATGACATTTACTCAAGACTTTTAAAAGATAGAATCATCATGCTTAGCGGAGAGATAAATGATGCTGTAGCATCTACTGTAGTGGCTCAACTTCTTTTTTTAGAGGCTGAAGATCCTGAAAAGGATATATATCTTTATATCAACTCTCCGGGTGGAGTAATAACAAGTGGGATGAGTATCTTTGACACTATGAACTATATACGATGTGATGTAACTACTATCTGTATAGGTCAAGCTGCATCTATGGGAGCATTTTTACTAAGCTCTGGAGTTAAAGGAAAGAGATACTCTCTTCCACACTCAAGAATCATGATACACCAACCACTTGGTGGAGCACAAGGTCAAGCTACTGACATTGCAATACAAGCAGAAGAGATTCTGAAAATCAGAGATATTTTAAACTCTCTTATTGCTAAGCAAACAGGCAAGAGTGTAAAAACTATTGCAAAAGATGTAGAGAGAGACAACTTCATGAGTGCAGATGCTGCTAAAGCGTATGGTCTTATTGATGAGGTTATTACAAAAAGTAAAGTGGAATAATATTTTTATTATTCTATTTTACATCTTACATATAAACAACTTTTAATTTTTACTTCTTCCAAACTTCTAGCAATATATATTTAACCAAATAGTGTAGAATGTTTTCAAAAAAATATACAAGGATATTTATGAATCTTATAATTACAGAGGCCAATTTAAAATCACCAAACCTTACAGTCATCAAACCTAGTCCAGACTTTTTAATTGAAGTAGGTGAAGAGCGTTTTCGTAAACTTGTTAATGACCATTATGAATTAATTCGTGGTAGTGATATATCCTTTATGTTTCCAATTGAATATGAAGATGAATTTGAAAAAGTAAAAAAACATGCAGCAGATTTTCTGATTCAAATTTGTGGTGGAGTAAATTATTATGCTCAAACACGTGGAGACTCTCGTATGCTTTCTCGTCATGCACGCTTTCGAATAGAAGAAAAGGGACGGAAAACCTGGTTAGAATGCTATGCTACTTTATTGAAAGAACTTGAAAAAGAAAATATCAGCACTAAAAGCATACAGTCATTTTGGAATTATTTAGATAGTTTTTCTATGGTATTGATTAATACATAAATATTTATCAAAATATTTCCTTTCTCACAGATATAATGTGATTTACCAGCCACTGATATCGCTATTCAAGCCCAAGAGATTTTGAGAATCAGAGATATTTTAAACTCTCTTATCGCCAAGCAGACAGGCAATAGTGCAAAAACTATTGCACATAGTAAGGTGGAATAAGGTTCTATAGACTACTTATAAATATCACCACGACTATCAACTTTTAAAATTTTTATTTCATCTTCATTCATATGAAATAAAACTCTATATTTTGATATTCTAAGTCTATAAATTGGAGGTATATCATTTCCAGTCATTTTTTTAATATCCCCATTTGGGATACTGTTTATAGATTCAAAAATTTTGACTTGTAGCTTCTTTTGATAAGTTGCAAACTTTTTCTCAAATGTTTTTGAATATGAAATTTTCATAAGTTAAATTTTTTACTAAACTCATCTTGAGATGAAAAATCATCATTTTTCAAAATTGATAAAACTTCTTTTTCATCATTAGCCTCTAAAAGAAGTTCAACTTGAGCTTTTTTTTCTTTACTTTTATCAAGATATTCACTTAAACTCTCACGAATCATCTGTGATATTGACTTGTTTTCTAAAAAACTAAATGCTCTAGCTTTCTCATAAAGAGTTTCATCAATAGTTAAATTCAATCTATGCATCCATACTCCTTTACATAGTGATGTATTAGTGTATTATAGCATAAATTGATATTATGTACATTTAAAAGTAGGACTCTGGAATGATAAAAGATGGAGATTCACTCACAGAGGTGTAATTTGGGTGGAAAGGTTGTTGTTAAAGGGGTTGTGAAAAGTATTGATGTTCCTAAAGTTAAAACAGATGTTGTTGTAAGCAAAACGCCACAAGAGTTAAACTATAATGCTAGGAGTGGTGTTAAATTAATAGCAAATCCAGACAAAATTACCACAATATTAGGAAGGTATGATACAGATTCTTCTAAGATAATTGATGAACTAAATTATTTCAAAACATTAGACTTTGAAGCAAAACAAGGTGGATTTAATGTTTTAAATACACCAGATAACTTGTTTAAAAGTCCTGAACAATTTTGGAATGATTATAATAAGTCATTTTTGGATAAGGCTATAGAACGTGGTAATGATATAGTATTAATGACTAAGCCTGAAGCTAAAGTTTTGAGAGATGTAGATAGTGGCAAAATTACGGGATTTGGTCGAGAGATAAAATATCTTGAGGCAAAAGGATATACATATGATTTACAAAGTAATATTATGGTTAAAAGATAAGGAAATAAAATGGTAGAAAGATTTAGAGAAAATTTTTATATTGTCAAAGAAAAACTTTTAATAATAGGGTTCAGAATAGATGAAGAACGTGATTATGGAGTTACTTTTGGTAATGGAACTAACTGGAAAATTCTTTTGAATTGTGATAAATATGGAAAAGGTTGTGATATATTACTACTTAACATAAGTTTTAATGATATTGAAATTAGTAGAGAGGGTCTTTCTATATATTTTATACTACAAGTTTTTGGCTTAGATGTATTGTATAAAAACATACCTTTGCCAAAAATTATGGACTTTATAATTGAAAATAAAGATAAACTTTTTGATGAAACATTACCTTATAAAGAGGCTTATGATGAATTAAATAAAATACCTGATTAAGTTACACCACTCGTATAATACTAAATAGCTAAAAAAGCTATAATTTAAACAATAAAAAATATCTACATGTAGAACCAAACTAAAAGAAAGTCAGATTTAAAATGTGTAAACTTTCTTGTTCCTATCACTCCAGCCTGAGAATGGGTACAAACCTATACATGTGGAAGTAAAAAACTAAAATATGAAAACATTAATAATATAATAAGTTGTATCATTTAGTTTAAAATGATACGGTAAATAATTTAATTCCAATACTTTACTCAAGTACGAAGTAAAACCAATATCTTATTATTTACATATTTCGCACAAGAAAACATTTTTGTAAAGATAAAATATGCAAAATTGTAGTCAAATATATAAAAGATATTTTTCTTCTAAAAAAGGACAAAAAAGCTCCTAATTTCTTTTATAACCCCTAAAATAAGTCTCTGCAGAGAAATTTACAAATTCTTTTACCCCAGATTAGAAGCTAGGGAACACTATATGTAATGTTATCTTCGAAACAAAATTATTCAACAAGAGGAGACGATATGGCTGAGTTAAGACAAATCGCATTTTACGGAAAAGGTGGGATTGGTAAATCTACTACATCTCAAAATACACTAGCGGCAATGTGTCACTATTATGGACAAAAGATTTTAATTGTTGGTTGTGACCCAAAAGCAGATTCTACTAGACTTATTTTACATGAGAAAGCTCAAAATACAATTATGCAACTAGCTTCTGAGGCTGGTACGGTTGAAGATCTTGAATTAGAAGATGTATGTAAGCCAGGTGCTGCAGAATTTAATCCTGAAGATGATGAGATTACTGAAGGTTATATCATGTGTACAGAGTCTGGTGGTCCAGAGCCTGGAGTTGGTTGTGCAGGTCGTGGTGTTATTACAGCGATTAATTTTCTTGAAGAAGAGGGTGCTTATGATGATGAATTAGACTTCGTATCTTATGACGTTCTTGGTGATGTTGTTTGTGGTGGTTTTGCTATGCCAATTCGTGAAGGTAAAGCTCAAGAGATTTATATCGTTATGTCTGGTGAGATGATGGCAATGTATGCTGCTAATAATATTTCTAAAGGTATTTTAAAATACGCTAATACTGGTGGTGTTCGTCTTGCAGGTCTTGTATGTAATGCACGTATGACTGACCGTGAGTATGATCTTGCTAAACAATTAGCAAAAGCTATCGGTACTCAAATGATTCACTTCGTACCTCGTTCAAATCACGTTCAACGTGCTGAACTTCGTCGTATGACTGTTGTTGAGTATTCTCCAAATCATGATCAATCAATGGAGTACAAAGAATTAGCTAGAAAAATTATTTCAAATGATTTAAAAGTTATTCCTGAACCATTAGAAATGGATGATCTTGAAGCACTTCTAATGGAGTATGGTCTAGAAGAAGATGCTGATGAAGCAATCGTTGGACAAAAAGAGAGTGACTATTAATTCTTAATAGGATTGTAGTTCAAAATTAAAAATTAAATAATAAAAAAAAGGAATTAATATGTTTATATGTGGTTATCATTTTCCAGCAAGTGAAGGAATCGATGTGTCTTTTGACAAAGTTATAGAAAAAGTAAATGAAGGTGTTGAACCAGCTGGTAAAGTTGTTACTTTAACTGGTGAAACTGCGAAAGGTGAAGTTGTAGTAACTCTAGAAGTTCCAGCTGGAACTTTCGCTCATACTGCTTTTATTGATTTTTATGAAAAATCAGATGTTATACCTATTGATGATACAAAAATGATTTATTACACTAATAAATATCAAATTAGTGAAATCTCTAAATCAGTAGATGGCGCTGTTACAAAAGACTTATGTAAAAACTTAGACGATATGAATCTATATAGAGTTAAAGTAGCTTAATAAGCTACTTAACTCACAAAGGAGAAGAAATGGGACCAGAATCATTAGAAAGCTTACAACAAGAAGCTATCGCAGAGATTTTAGAGGTATATCCTGCTAAAGCTGCGAAAAATAGGGCAAAACACTTAGGTATAGATACTCCAGAAGGTGTTAAAGGTGCTTGTGACACAACAAGAAGTAATAAACAGACTGTTCCTGGTGTAATGAGTCAACGTGGTTGTGCTTACGCAGGAAGTAAAGGTGTTGTTTGGGGACCGATTAAAGATATGATTCATATCTCTCATGGACCGGTTGGATGTGGACAATACTCAAGAGCCGGTAGAAGAAACTACTATATCGGTACTACAGGTATAGATACATTCGTAACTATGAACTTTACAACTGACTTTAGCGAAAAAGATATTGTATTTGGTGGAGATACTAAACTTAAAAAAGCTCTAACAGAGATTGATGAGTTATTTCCATTAAACAACGGTATTTCTATCCAGTCGGAATGTCCAATCGGTCTAATCGGTGATGATATTCAAGCGGTTGCAAAAGTACATAAGAAAGAGAGTTCTAAACCAACTATAGCAGTTTCTTGTGAAGGTTTTAGAGGTGTTTCTCAATCACTTGGGCATCACCTTGCAAATGACGCGATTAGAGATGAAGTTATGTCAGATACATCTGCAAGAAGTGAATTTGAATCTACTGAGTATGATGTTTCAATTATCGGTGATTATAATATTGGTGGAGATGCATGGGCAACTAGAGTTTTACTTGAAGAGATTGGTCTTCGTGTTATTGCTCAATGGTCAGGAGATGCTACATATAAAGAGATGGCAATTGCTCCTAAATCAAAACTAAACTTACTTCACTGTTACCGTTCTATGAACTATATTTCTCGTCATATGGAACAAGAGTTTGGTATTCCTTGGATGGAGTATAACTTCTTTGGACCGAGTAAAACTACAGAGTCTTTAAGAAAAATCGCTGAGTTCTTTGGACCTGAGGTTCAAGCTAAAGCTGAAGAAGTAATCGCTAAATATACAAAAATGACTGATGAAGTTGTTGCTAAATATAAGCCTGTACTAGCGGGTAAAAAAGTAATGCTTTATGTTGGTGGTTTACGTCCTCGTCACGTTATTGGCGCATATGAAGATCTTGGTATGGAAATTATCGGTACTGGTTATGAGTTTGGACATGGTGATGACTATAAAAGAACTAAAGAAGATATAGAAAGAAGTACTCTTATATATGATGATGTTAATGAGTATGAGTTAGAAAAATTTGTAAAAAAATTAAAACCAGACTTAGTTGCGGCTGGTGTTAAAGAGAAGTATGTATTCCAAAAAATGGGACTACCGTTTAGACAGATGCACTCTTGGGATTACTCTGGTCCTTACCACGGGTATGACGCATTCGCAATTTTTGCAAAAGACATGGATTTAGCTATGAACTCTCCTGTTTGGAATCATACTAAAGCACCATGGGACACAAAAGAAGTAGGAGCTTAAGATGCAAGACGTAGATAATATTGTAAACGGACAGAAATTATTTTTAAAAGAAGAGTATCAAACTTCTTTAACAGCTAAAAAAGAGTTTGAAGGATCTATGGGTAGCATAGATCCTACTAAAGTTGACGAAGTTCAAAAATGGACTGAGTCATGGGAATATAGAGAGAAGAACCTTGCTCGTGAAGCTATTACGGTTAACCCTGCAAAAGCTTGTCAGCCACTAGGTGCTATTATGGTTGGTTTAGGTTTTGAAAACACTATGCCTTATGTTCATGGTTCTCATGGATGTGTTGCATACTTTAGATCATACTATACAAGACACTTTAAAGAACCGACTCCTGTTGTATCTGACTCTATGAGTGAATCAGCAGCGGTATTTGGTGGTCTTTCAAATATGAAAGATGGTTTACGTAACTGTAATGCTATGTATAAACCTGAGATGATATCTGTTAGTACAACTTGTATGGCAGAAGTTATCGGTGATGACTTAAATGCGTTTGTTCTAGGTGCTAAAGAAGATGCTGAGGGTGAATTAGATGATACTGTTATCACTTATGCTCATACTCCTTCGTTTGTTGGTTCTCATATCACTGGTTATGATAATATGATGAAAGCTACTCTAGAGCAGCTTAATCCTCCAAGAGCTGAAAAAGTTGTTGAAGAGGGTCGTATCAATATTATTCCTGGATTTGAACCATACCTTGGTTCTTTAGTAGAAATTAAAGAGATAGCTGCTGAGTTTAGTGATAAGATTCATATGATTGGTGATCATGAAGCTCAGTGGAATACTGGTGCAGGTGAGTATCAACTATATGCTGGTGGTACACCACTTGAAATTGCTAAAACTGCTATCAATGCTGAGACTACTATATCATTACAAAAATATTCTACAGTACAAACTGCTAAGACTATTAAAATCAAATGGAAACAAGGGTTTGAGTCTTGTAATCCAATAGGTCTTTCAGGTACTGATGAGTTTGTAATGATGTTATCTAAGCTTACTGGTAAAGACGTTTCTGATTCACTGAAATCACAACGTGCTCAACTTGTAGATGCTATGCAGGATTCTTATCCATATATGCATGGTAAAAAGTTTGCAATCTATGGTGATCCTGATTTCTTACTTGGTCTTGTTTCATTTATTGTTGAGATGGGTGGTATTCCAACTCACGTTCTTTGTAACAATGCTCCAAGAAAAGGTTGGGGAGCAGATATGCAAGCAATCATTGATAAATCTCAATGGGCAGCTGATTGTCAAATCTGGCCTGGTAAAGATTTATGGCATTTAAGAAGTTTACTATTTACTGAACCTGTTGATTTTATGATTGGTAATGTATATGGTAAAGAGCTTTACCGTGATACTAAAACACCTCTAATCAGAATAGGTTTCCCTATTTTTGACAGACACCACCTACATAGATATTCTATTAGTGGTTACAAAGGTGCTCTAAACCTTCTGACTTGGATTACTAACTCTGTGTTAGACCAGTTAGACGAAGAAACAAAAGATGTAGCTGAGACGGACTACTTCTTTGACTCTGTAAGATAGAGAGTTAAATTCTACATTCTCCAAAGCTAGAAGAGATTTTCTTCTAGCTTTTTTTTTGCCCCCACATCCCAAAGGAATAGTTCTTGAATATATAATAGTAAATTACTCAAAGGATTATATATGGAAATGATTATTTTACCAGCAACGATTTTGATTTATCTAAGCTTGATAATCCTATATACAAATAAAACACATAAAAAGCTTTCGTAATGGGATTTGCTACATTTGAAGAAACTTATGGATTTGCTAAAAAGTTTTCTAATTACAAAGATTTTTACATAAAACATAATGATTTAATATTTTCAAAACTTGGTCTTGGAACTTTTAATAAAGAGCCATATAAAGAAGAAAACTATGTTTTTCACTACATTGAAGCTGTAAAGCAGGCGGTAAGAAGTGGGATAAATCTTATAGATACTGCTAGTAACTACAGGTATGGACAGAGTGAAAAAGAGATAGGTGAAGCTCTACAAGAGTTAATGGCATCTGAGGAAGTAAAAAGAGAAGAGTTGATTATCTGCTCTAAAGGCGGTTTTATACAGCTTGATTTCCCCTTTCCTAAAAATCCATATACTTGGATAAGTGAGAATGTAATCGAATCAGGTCTGGCATCTAAAGAAGATATAGAGCTGGATCAACACTGTATGACACCAGATTTTTTAGAATACTCTTGTAAAAAAAGCTTGGATAATTTAGGAGTTAAACAACTCGATATTTACTATCTGCACAATCCTGAGATGCAAATGATAAAGTATGGTAAGAAAGAGTTTTATAAACGTATTGAAAAAGTTTTTAAAAGGTTTGAGAAGTTAGCTGATGATGGTCTTTTTAAAAGTTATGGAGTAGCTGTTTGGAACGGCTTTACAGCTGAAAATGATGAGTTGATAAGTTTGGAGAAACTACTGGAGACTGCCGTAAAAGTCGGAGGTAAAAATCATAGATTTAAGTATATACAACTTCCCTTTAATATGGGAAAAACAAATGCATATACTACCCAGACGCAAGTTGTTGATAATGAAGAGTGTACAATTTTTCAAGCTGCACACAGGTTAGGAATAGGGATTATAGGTTCATCTGCACTACTTCAAATGAATCTATTTAAAAAGTCATTTTCCCCAGAGAGTGGCGTAGTATTAGATGATACGATGACTCTAACGAGTGATATTCAATTGGCACTTCAGTTTGCGCGTTCTACACCAGGATTGGTTAGTTCACTATTTGCATCAAAAGTACCGGTACACATCAAAGAAAACTGTGAAATATCAAAAATAAAAGCAGTTTCAAGAAGTAAATATGATTTACTATACAGGCTTTAGTTTTGATATATGATGTAATCGTTGTAGGTGGAGGTATTGCAGGTCTTATGGCTGCTATTGAAGCAAAAAGCAGTACAAATAAAGTAGCTGTACTAACCAAAGGTAATCTGTTTAAATCAAATAGCTCACTTGCTAGTGGTGGAATAAATGCAGTACTAAATAAAAACAACAGTGATGAAATAGATAAACATACATATGATACGTATAAAAGTAGTTTTGGACTTGGAGATAAAAAGGCCATTAGTTATATGTGTCACAAAGCACCAAAGATAATGCAAAAACTGGTTGAATATGGTGTAGAGTTTGATAAAGATGAAAACAAACGAATAGCTCAAAGAAGTTTTGGCGGGGGAAGTTCTAAAAGAACTTGTTTTGTCGGAGATAAAACGGGTTCTGCAATTATGCAAGTTCTTATTAAAAAAGCTAAAAGTCTAGGTATTACATTTTTGGTAAACAACTTTGTACTCAACATTACCAGCTTGGATAATAGAGTAAGCGGTGTAGTCGTTATTAGAAGATTTGACTCTTCAGTTATGGTATATCCGGCAAAATCGGTTGTTTTAGCAGGTGGAGGATATGCCGGAATCTATAGAGGATTCAGTACTAATGCTCAAGACAATTGCGGAGATATGATTGCGATTGCCCTAAGAGCAGGGTTAAATATAAAAGATATGGAGTTCGTTCAGTTCCATCCTACAGGCTTGGATAAGAGTAGTTACTTAGTTAGTGAAGCAGCACGCGGTGAAGGCGGATACTTAGTTAACAGTGATGGAAAAAGGTTTGTTGATGAACTCTCAACTAGAGATGTTGTTAGTCGTGCAATCATAAAAGAGATTGAAAAAGGCAAAGATGTATTTATTGATTTAAGACATTTGAGTGAAGAACATATACAAACTAAACTTCCATCACTTTATAAGACTGCATATACGCAAGCAGGAATAGACATAACAAAAGAGTTGCTTAGAGTTAAACCTCTTGCTCACTACAGTATGGGCGGTATAGAAGCTAATATGACAAAAACAAAGATGAGGGGTCTTTATGTATGCGGTGAGTGTGCAGTAAATGGAGTACACGGTGCTAACCGTTTAGGCGGAAACTCACTTTTAGACGGTGCAGTGTTTGGAGAGTTGGCAGGTAAAAATGCACGAAATTTTTCTATGAACAAAGAGTACTTGCCAATTGACTATAACAGGGTTGTCCAAGATCAAAAGATGGTTGATTTTATTTTTGATAAAGAGAGTACAAAAAACTTTAATTCTATGAGAATAACTATGGGTAAAACAATGTTTGAATATGCCGGAATTCATAGAAGTGAGGCTAGTTTAACTAAGGCATTTGATTATTTAAAATATTTAAGAAGAGAGTCGTTAACTCTTCACTGCATAGATAAAAGTAGACAAAATAATGTAGAGTTAATAGCCATATTGGAGCTAAGAAATGCACTTGAAGTATCAGAAGCTGTAGTTCTTGGTGCATTGAAGAGAGAAGAAAGCAGAGGTGCTCACAGTAGAGATGATTATTTATCAGCAGATGATCAATATAAAAAATCTATTTTAATAAATGAGCTTAAAAAAGGATATTTCAAAGTTTGGTATGAAGATAGTGGTTTCACACAGATAATAAGAAAATTTTTTACAAATCAATAAAGGATAAAAAATGGCAAAAGTAATGTTAAGAGAAAGTGCATCAGAAATATTTTTTTATATAGCAAAAAAAGATATGGAAGAGACTATAGAGAGTATTGAGTTTAGTAGTGATGAAAAGTGGGGTGGTGAAGTTGAGCTAAGCAATGGTGAAGTTTGGTGGATAGAACCGGGACCTAAAAATTTACCAAGAGAATCTGTCTGCAAAAAAATTGCTAACTGATGAATAAATAGACAAGAAGCTGTTTGTATAATGTACTTATAAGGGTATAATTAAATAATATAAAAAATATAAAAAATATAAAAAATAAAATAAAGATATGTATTATGATTACAAAATGCGACCACTGTTTAACACATAAAGAATTATTAGTTTTATATGATATCGCTTCATTGATATCAGACTCAAGAGATATCCAAAAGTCATTAGAGAAATCTTTACTGGCTCTAAAAAACTCTCTTCAACTAGAGAACTGTGTAATATTTAAACTCGAAGATGAGATGCTTAATGTTTTTGCCTCAATAGGTTTTAATAAACATCAAAAAGTTATCTCAGAATATAAACTAGGAGAGGGTGCTACGGGTCTTGCTGCAAAGAGTATGGAACCTATAGTAATTGAGAACATACACAATGACATTCTATTTTTAAACAAATCAGGAAATAAAAATAGTGAGACAATCTCTTACATAGCTGTACCTCTGATAGCTGAAAACGACGTAATTGGAGTTATAGGCGCTAATCTGACAAAGTCTACAGAAATAGATTTTGAGCAGACTGTAAGAATATTATCAATAATAAGTTCTTTGTTTGCACAATATATAAATTCAAGTATATCCATTGAGCAGGAAAAAGATAGACTTAAAGAGCTAAAGCTCTATTATAAAATGGAATGGGATTCAAAAGTGCATAACTTTGGAGATATTATCGGTGACAGCAAAGAGATGCAAAATGTTTATCAAGTAATTGAGAGAATCGCTCAAAGTGATGTGACTATTTTAGTTCGCGGTGAGACAGGTACAGGTAAAGAACTTGTGGCTGCTGCAATTCATAAAAGAAGTAAAAGGAATGATGAGCCTTTTATAAAGCTAAATTGTGCAGCTATTACAGATACTCTTTTAGAGAGTGAGCTTTTTGGACATGAAAAAGGGGCATTTACAGATGCTAAGGAGACAAGAAAAGGAAGGTTTGAGCTAGCTGATGGTGGGACACTCTTTTTAGATGAGATTGGCGATATATCTGCATCTGCACAGGTAAAATTACTCCGTGTACTCCAAGAACGTGAGTTTGAAAGAGTTGGTGGCGGTAAGACTATACGCGTAAATGTAAGGCTTGTAGCCGCTACAAACAGAGATCTGGAACAGATGGTAAAAGATGGTGAGTTTAGAGAAGACCTTTACTATAGACTAAATGTTATACCTATAGATTTACCTCCATTAAGAAAAAGAGGCGAGGATATAAAACTTCTTGTCAACTTCTTTTTAGAGAGATCTATGCAAAACCATAAAAAAGTAATAAGTATCACGGATGAAGCAATGGGTAAGTTAATGGCATATCCATGGCCTGGAAATGTTAGAGAACTTGAAAATACAATAGAGAGAATAGTTCTTATGGGTAATGAAAATGGCATAACAGCTTCGGACATGATGCTTCTTCTTCCGGCTCTGAATAATGAAAAATTGATTAATGAATATTGTCCAGTTCCATTAGAGAACAAAACTCTTGATGAACTGGAAAAAGAGGCTCTTAAAAATGCATTACAGAGCAGTAATGGTAATCAAGTAGAAGCTGCAAAGATTCTCGGTATTACGCAAAGACAAATGGGGTATAAGATGAAGAAATATGGAATCTAAAATAATATATAAAGATGAGCTTTTAGAGCTTTGTGATGATTTTATAGATGTTGGCTATATGGCTGAGAATATTGATGTCCAAGATTTGAATGGAGAGAGAGTAGAGATAAAAAGAAGTCATTTGGATAAATCTATGACTATCCTCGTATCATTTGCAGATGCTAAAGATGAGTTTATTTCAGAGATTTTAAAAATAGATGAGTTTCTTAGTAATATCAAAGTTCCATTAAATGCATATATGATTTTTGATAAAGGTGCCACTGTACAGACTGTTTTAAAAAATAAACTTAATGCATTTAAAGTAGTTTTAGATGCAGATGATGAGTTTGGGAACATGTACGGTACGAAACTTGTAAGTGGTTCCCTAGAGGATAAGTTAACTAAGTCTCTGTTTTTAATAAGTAAAGATGGAGCTATCTTTTATCTTGACATGCCAAACGATTTAAATAAAGAGTTTGATTTAGAGAGATTAAGAGTTGAGTTAAACAAGGCCTACGTTAGCTATACAGGAGTTGGATGTCATGGATAATATAATACAAAAACTTGAAAGTGGGACTTTAGTTCCATTCATAGGTATGGGTGTCTTTGAAAATACAAAAGCAAAAGATGGCAGTACAATACCGTACGACAGCGACAGTATGATACTTGCACTAAATAATGGTCGTGCAATGAGCGACAGACTTATGTACGAGTACAGTAGAGCTGCTATGAGTTTAGAGCAGAGAAAAGGTAGAGAGTTTATAGTGCAAATGACAAATCATATATATGCTTCAAAAGAGTATGATCTGCCATTTACATATGAGTTTTTAAAAGCTATTAAACCAAAGTATATGATAGATACAAATGTAGATGATAGTGCTTGTAAAATATATGAAGATGTAGATCACTTTATGATTACAGGCACATCAAGAATCAGTGCCGAATATGATAGGTTTATAATATATAAGTTTGACGCCGGTTCTAAAGAGTACAAGCTAATCGAAAAAGAAGAGTTAAATGACTCCTTGCCGATTCTGTTTAAACCTATGGGCTGTATGATTCCTGAGATGAATTTTATAATAAGTGATGCAGATTTTGTTGACTGGCTAACCGAAGCTATGGGTGGATATGCTCTTCCTCCGTTTTTAAAAGAGTACAAAAAAGAGAAGTCTTACATGTTCTTAGGTACAGACTTTTCTCGTGATACTTTTAGAATGGTAGCTCATGAAATAACACTTGGACTTAAAGAAGGTCTAATGGTTACAAAAAAAGATGAACTTACAAAAAAAGAGAACAAATTTGTAAATATGCACAACCTTGAAGTTATAAATGAAGATTGTGATACTTTTTTAAAGAGTCTGTAATGAGTAGCGAATATATTTGTGACTTTTGTGGAAAGGGTGTCCAAGAGGTTCAAAAGATATTTAGTGCCGAAAATGCACATATTTGTAATGAATGTATCGGTACTTGTTCTGACATAATGTCAAAAGAAGAGTTAAGAAAAGAAAGAGCAGAGTTTCAAAAAGGTCTCAATATACCTACTCAGATAAAAGAGCATCTGGATAACTATGTCATAGGACAAGAAGAAGCCAAAAAAGTCCTCTCAGTCGCTCTTTACTCACACTACAAAAGAATTGACAAACCGATATTTAAGAATGTAGAAATAGAGAAAAGTAATATACTCCTCATCGGTCCAACAGGTAGCGGTAAAACACTTTTAGCAAAAAGTTTAGCAAAAATTATGAATGTGCCCTTTGCAGTTGCAGATGCTACCGCTCTTACAGAAGCAGGATATGTAGGTGAGGATGTAGAGTCCATTTTGTCACGTCTTTTAGCATCTGCTGATTTTGACATTGAGAGAGCCCAAAATGGTATCATCTATATAGATGAAATCGACAAAATTGCAAATAAAAGTGAAAGTGCAACAAGTGGAAGAGATGTAAGTGGTGAGGGAGTTCAGCAGGGTCTTCTTAAGATACTAGAAGGCGGAGAGGTATACGTTCCGCTAAAAGGAAGCAGAAAAAGTTCATCTGCAGAGACAATTTTGTTTGACACTACTCATGTTTTGTTTATCTGTGGAGGTGCATTTGTAGGTTTAGTTAAAGATGCAAATGACAAAAAAAGCAAACAACCTAAAAAGATGGGGTTCTTAACCAATAGTGATGATGAATTGAGATCTGAGGATGTTGAGTCTAAAGATCTTATAAACTTTGGTCTTATTCCGGAGTTCATAGGTAGAATCCCTGTTATAGCAACACTAAATCAGCTCTCAATAGAGGACTTAATTAAAGTCCTGACTGAGCCAAAAAATGCGATTACAAAACAGTACCAGGCTCTATTTGAATTAGATGGCATTAATTTAGAGTTTACTGAAGATGCATTAGAGTCCATAGCACAAATGGCAGATGAAAAAGGTGTAGGAGCTCGTGGATTAAGAGGAATAATTGAGAAGATAATGTTGCCTCTTCAATATGAACTACCAGCAAAAGATAATGTAGAAGGCTGTGTTATTAGTAAAGATTTTATAGAAGGCAAGAGCGAAATAAAATTAAAATTAATAAATAAAAAGGAGGCTAACTAATGGATGATCAATCAACAGTTTATGAGTGGGCGAAAACATATAAGTTTAGTGAGGAAGAGATTCAGTATGCTACAATTTTAGCACTTAAGATTTTGGATGATGAGTGCAAGATGGACTATGACAACTATAACCTTTTTATGTCGGTATATGATGGTATAAAAGATAAAATAAATTCACCATTCAATCTTAGCGTACACAGCATAATTGACTTAGCAAGAGCAGATGACCCAATCAAAGCTTCATCTGTCTATAGAGATATGATAGGTGAGCTTAGAATCGCTATGATGAAAGATATGAAAAAACCAATTATGAAGGCATATAAAAACTTGGTTTGGGATGTCTCTAACTGCTAAACTGTCACCGGCGGTGATAAAATAGGCAGTATAAAAGTCTGCTATGTAGCTCAAAATAGAACAAGTTGAAAAAAATTCTATACATCTTTGAATAAATATGCTAAAATGACAGAAACCTGTCATAGAAAAGGATTAATATGCAAGCTGTAAACTACACAAATGCCCGCAACAATCTTAAGACTTTGATTGATGATGCATGTGATAATGATGAAGAAATTATCATAACTACTAAAAATGATAAAAGTGTTGTATTAATTTCACTTGATGAATACAATAGAACCCATGCTGCTTTGAAACGTGAAGTCCAAGAATCAATAAAAGAAATCCAAAGAGGAGATATTATTGGTATTGAAGAAGCTTTTGATAAGGTTCTAGCTAAATATGAAAATTGATTTTTCTCAAAAAGCGTATCAAAGGCTTGAGGCATTAGCAGAATATATTTATCAACAAAGTGGATCAAAAAAGACGACAGTTTCTTATCTAAAAAAGTTGCGTCAATATATTACCCAGACTCTCAATCATTTTCCCCAAGCAGGCAGACCCAGCGCGGAACTAGCACCAAATACTAGAAAATTAGTGTATCAAGGTTTTAGTATTATATACCGTATCTCAGATGAGCGTATAGAAATCCTCACAATTTACCGTGAAAATCTTTATTGATATTCACTTTTGATTTTATGTTTTGTTCCAAAAATAACAAGTTGTTGAACTTTTTTTACACTCATCTTTTTATCCTTGCTTTTTATATTTATATTTTATCATTTTTAGGAATAAGAAAACTGATTTTACTGGTTCTGTTTTTGGGATTTATTATACTAAACTCACACAACTATCTAATACACCAGAAGGAGATTTGATTACTGAATGGTTACCCTAGCTCTTTTTTACGAGTAATCCACCAAGTACAATAAGTCCTACTCCACAAAAAGTCCAAAAATCTGGAAATGCATCACCCATCATATATCCAAAGCCAATAGCAAAAGGAATATTTGTATAACTCACAATACCGATAATACCTGCATGAGACAGACTATATGCTTTTGTGAGTAACCACTGAGAAAGAGTTGCAATCGTACCAATCAGTAAAATAAGTAACCATACATGAAAACTTGTAGGCATTATAAACTCTTCAAAAAGAAAAGAAATAGATTTTGGAGGATCGATATATGGTGCTATAAAGAAAAGCATAACTGGAAGTAACACACCTGTTATAGCAAAAGAGAGCACTATAGTTCGTGCGTCGTAAATATTCTTGATTTTTTTAATTGTTGTATAAGCTGCAGCAGCTAGAAATCCTCCTAATACTCCTAAAAAATATTCGTAGCCAAGTGTTAATCCAACTGGCTTGGTAATAAGCAAAACTCCACCAAAACCAATAAAAAGAGCTAATATGGCTGCTTTAGAGAGACGTTCATTAAGAAGAAAAAAAGCCAAAATAGAGACAAAAAGAGGCGATGTTTCATTTAGTGTAATTGCCATCCCAAGGGGAATTGTCGCAATCGTGTAAAAAAATAGTATCATAGCACTAAAGCCGAGTATACCACGTAAAAACAGCATAAGGGGTTGTCCACCTGGAAGTTTTGTAGGTGTATGTTTAAGCATCGCAAATAAAAATAACATCCCTATAATACTTCTAAAAAAAACTATCTCCAATGCCGACATATCATTACTAAGCATTTTAGTAAGTGCCCCGTTTAGTGCTGCTACTAATGCACTAAGTAACATAAACAATGCACCTTTATCAATTCTATTTATCATATCTTACCTATAACCTTATAATTTTCGAAATTGTAACAGTGTAAACTTAACTCAGCTTATGGTTGCCAAAGAGAAACTTCTCATTAGCATGACAGTAATTATAGTGTTTATATTACTTCTAAACTTATTGTAAAATCACTTTGGAATGTTCCCTATAAACTAGACAATTATATCTTCAATAACCTCTTATTTTTGGAACAAAATTGACTGTTCTAAAGCTTGTTCCATTAAGAGATGAATTTTGGAACAATCATCTTCTTGTTCCAAAACCTACAGGTTGTAGTAAAAGAGTTGATGATGATATATTAATAGATTCTCATAAATCTATTTACTAGGTATAATGTCTTCAAAGGATTAAAAAATATGAATCAAAATAATTATCTAGATAAACTAATCAATATGTTTAATTTTAATTCAAGTCATCAAGACAATCTGAATAAACATCTTTTAATTATTTTGTCGATGATATTTTTAATGATAGTTATTTTATTATTGCCATATGCATTTGATATGCAAGGTATTAAACATTACTTGTCAATACACAATATATTAGAAATGTTTTCAGTTATTACTGCATCATTGATATTTGCCGTAGGTTGGACTGCATATAGTGATAAATTACCTGCAAATATAATTTTTTTATCTATACTTTTTTTTGCTGTAGCTACATTAGATATATCACATATTCTTTCATATCCAGGAATGCCAGATTTTATAACACCTGGCTCAACTGAAAAGGCAATTAATTTTTGGCTTGCTGGACGCTCATTGGCTGCTTTTGGTTTATTTATTTTTAGCATATTGTCTTTAAATCCAATGAAAAATTCTTATAATCACTATATTTTATTTTTCTTTATGCTAATATTAACTGTATTTCTACACTGGATATTCCTTTTTCATGAAGAAATCCTACCTCACACATTTATATCTGGATACGGATTAACGAACTTCAAAATTTATACAGAATATATCATTATAGGATTAAATCTAATAACTCTTCTCATTTTATGGAAAAGAATGAAACAGCCACAACCTTATCATGTGTCAGCACTTTTTACAGCGATATCAGTTATGGCAATGAGCGAATTCTTTTTTACACTATATACTGATATAACAGATGTGTATAGCTTGGCTGGTCATATATATAAAGTAATATCTTATATATTTATTTATAAAGTTATCTTTGTAACAACGGTTCGCCAGCCTTATGAATCATTAAATGATAAAGATAAAAAGCTATTGAACCAATATAATCTAATAAATAATATTACAAATACTGTTCCTGTGCGAATATTTTGGAAGGATAAAGAAGGTACTTACCTTGGAGCAAATAAGTTATTCCTAGAAGATGCTCAACTGAAGTCAGCTGATGAAATTATTGGTAAAAATGATTTTGAAATGCCTTGGGGAAAGACTGAGGGACAATTATACAGAGATGATGATATGTCTGTTATGAATAGTGGAAACTCGAAGATTAATTTTGAAGAATCACAAACAGATGATAAAGGTAATATTATTTCAGTCTTGACTTCTAAAGTATTATTGAAAGATGAAGATGGAAAAATAATTGGTTTACTAGGTACCTATATAGATATAACAAAACAAAGAAATACAGAAAATGAATTAAAGAAACAAAAAGATATCTTACATCATCAGGCACACCATGATTCATTAACTGGTCTTCCAAACAGATTACTCTTTAGTGATAGATTAGAACAAACAATCCAAAAAGCTAAACGCAACAACTCGAAAATAGCGTTACTCTTTATAGACTTAGACCACTTCAAAGAGATAAACGATTCTCTAGGTCATGACATTGGTGATGAGATTTTAAAAGAAGTTACATATAGACTGAGCGAAACTATGCGAAACGAAGATACAGTAGCAAGACTAGGTGGAGATGAGTTTACAGTAATACTAGAAGGTCTAACTCAAGGACAAGATGCTTCCTTAATAGCCACTAAGATATTAGAGAATTTAGCTAAGGCTATGCATATTAATGACAAGGTTCTTTATGTATCAAGTAGTATAGGAATAAGCATATACCCAGATGACGGAGTGTCCGCACAAGACCTTCTAAAATATGCTGATTCGGCTATGTACAAAGCGAAAGACGAAGGAAGAAATAACTTCCAATACTATAATTCCACAATGACTGAACTAGCATTTGAAAGAGTAGAAATGGAGACAAGTTTAAGAAGCGCTCTTAAAAATAAAGAGTTTGTAGTTTACTATCAACCCCAAGTTAATGGAATAACAAATAAGCTCATAGGCATGGAAGCATTAGTTAGATGGCAACATCCAACTATGGGTTTAGTATCTCCGGCTAAATTCATTCCACTCGCAGAATCAACAGGACTGATAGTTGAGTTAGATAGATATGTGATGAGAACTGCTATGACTCAAATAGTACAGTGGTATAAAGAGGGGTTAACTCATGGAGTGCTAGCTATGAACCTAGCAGTAAAACAACTTCAACAAAAAGATTTCATCCCAATGTTGAAAGAGCTAATGCAAGAAACAAATTGTAAAGCAGAGTGGATAGAACTCGAAGTTACGGAAGGTCAGATTATGACTCACCCCGAAGATGCGATTGTAAAACTAAAAGAGATTAGCGATCTAGGCATAGAATTAGCAGTTGACGATTTTGGTACTGGCTACTCTTCACTTGCATATCTAAAAAGACTACCAATAGATAAACTAAAAATAGACCAGGCATTTGTAAGAGACTTACCAGATGATGAAGAGGATACAGGAATTACAAAAGCAGTAATAGCACTTGCGAACAGTTTAAACCTTAAAGTCATAGCGGAAGGTGTTGAAACTAAAGAGCAGAAAGACTTTTTAGTTGAAAATGGCTGTAAGAAAATTCAAGGGTATTTTTATTCTAAACCTATCCCTGCTGATGAATTTGAAAATATCCTTAAAAATGGGTTTTAAATATACCTTTATTTAAATACCATTGAAAACCAAAGTCCACCTAATATAGACCTAAAATAAATTAATAACGGCTGCTAAAAAGCTGCCGAAACAATCCCACTCAAAAACCTAAAACACTCTAAACTTAAACCTCATAACCTCTTATATTTGGAACACTTTTAAGTAACAAGAAAAATGTTCCAAAAGGAGTTGATTTTTGGAACAATACTTTATGGGCTATTTCTTTTGAGCTATATCCTTCAAAGCTCTATAAATTGTATTACGAGCAACATGGAAGAATTTTGAGAGCCATGCTACAGACTTTCCTTTTTCGTGTTCCTTATATATGACATTTTTCTCTTTATTATTTAGAATAGCTTTTCTTCCAAACTGAACACCTTTTCTCTTTGCAGCTTCAATTCCTTCTCTAACTCGCTCGTTAATAAGATCTCTTTCAAACTCTGCAATAGCACCTAACATTGTAAATAATAATCTACCTGCTGGTGTAGTAGTGTCAATGTTTTGTTGAATGACTTTGAGATCAACATTTTTATCTTCTAAAAACTTAGCAATATTCTGAAGATCTATTACAGACCTTGCTAATCTATCAAGCTTTGTAATAAATAATATATCTCCTTCTCGAACGAAATCCATCATGAAATTAAACTGTTGACGGTCAGCTTTATTTTTACCAGATTTTTTTTCAGAGAAAATCTTTACACAGCCAGCATCTTTAAGTTGATCAATTTGATTCTCAAGATTTTGGCTGGAGGTAGAAACTCTTGCATATCCTACATACATAGTAAATCCTTTTTGTTGGAGTTACTATTTATGGCATATGTTATGAAGAATTGTAAAGGGTATGCTTGTTCCTAAAAGAACAGGTTGATGAACTATTCTTAAGCCAAAATATCCCATTTAAGTTTTCAAACATACTCTGAAACTTAAACAGTAAAAAGAAAGTCCTAAAACATGGGCTTTAAGGTTTGCTTTCAAGAGATTCTGCATGTTAACCATAATTTATTTTAGTTGAACATAGGTTTCATGCTCTATAAGCAAAAAAGAAATATATAAGGTGAACATTCACAGTAGTAAGTAATACCCATGAACAATCACTTCCAAATATCTTCTTCAACTTCTTCAACTCCAATATCTAAATACTTATCAATATATTGAATTCTATTTGTATAGTATTTTCGCAATATTTCTTCAAATGGCTTAGAATAGCCATATCTGTTTGTTACAATTTTCAAAGCTTTTATCTCTCTAGGCAACAGGTCAATATAATTTTCAAATTCTTGAACAAACTTCAATCCTAAATTTTCTATAGATTTTGCTGCATCTGCTTTATTTATATTTAATTTATCTGCAAGCCAAAGCAAATCTACTTTTTTTATATTTCTTTTTTTATTTTTTACCATCATTCCTATGTCATCATCGTTGGTGTCTTTGTAAATTCTAATTGTTGAGATGTCATAATAGGGAGCAAGCATCATATTTCTTTCAGCTAGAGCATTGGTTTTATATATTAAAGATATATTCTTTGCGTGAAAATCTCCATGAGAAATTATAATTGAAAAAACAAAAAAATTAAACATCTCTAAAATCTCATCCTCACTAAGATATTCAGCAGCTTTTTTCATTGCTTCGAGAGCAGTAATACTATATTTTAGTGAGGATTTTTTTCCTAACAAGGTAAGAATTTCATGATGATCTATCTTGCTCTTGTGATATCTATCAAACCTTTTTATAACATATAGATAATCTTCTTTATACTTAATTATTCCATTGTAAGGAACATTAAAACCAAAGTCTCTTGCTAAAGTCATAAATATATGTTCATTGACCAAGAGGTGTGGAATATAAGCATTGGCATCATCAGAGTAGATAAGGTTATCTTTGCTGTATGGCTTCATAATATACCCACCGTCTTCATCCTCATTATGAGAGATTACCTTGGTATCTTTATCAAGAGAAACACTGAACTTATATTGAAATCCACTAATACCAATAGCTTTACTTCCTTGTAGCCCTTTGGGGTATATTTTAGCATCTGCAATGGCAACCGTATAGTCGCTTAATATATTAGGGAAGCTGTAATTTTGCTCAAGAATTTCTTCTCTTGCATCTTTGTATGAAAATATTTTGTCTGGAGAGACAATATAATTCTTGAAATTTTCTTCAGTATAAAATTCAAAACTACCATGAATATTATCCAGGTGGAGTAGAGATTCAATATTTCCCTTAATATTATATCTAGCTTTAATTAGTTGAAGCTGTTCATGTTCAGGAAGAAGATTTTCAAAAACAGGAAAAAGATAACTTGAGGTATTTACTTTTTCTTTTAATCCTTGAATGTAACTATTTTGCTCTATCCCATCAAAATAATTGAAATATATAACGCTTGCACTTTCAGAAAGCTCTCCAATAGGAGTGCTATTTTTAATTACAATAATTTTCATGTATCCCCTATTAATTAAGTATATATACTTAATTATAGCGACATAATACAATTAAGTCAATAAATTAAAGTATTAAGCACTTGACAAAACTTTTATATTTAGATATTGTTATAGTATATATACTATAACATATAGGGAGCTATAATTTTATGAGACAAGATTACTTTAGCAAAAATGTAAATCAAATAAAGTCTATTGCTGCGAGTAACTACTCCTATAACCTTAATGACCTGAAGGGTTTATTGATAAATCTAAAAGAAAAAGGCTTAGTTTCCAATTCAATGTCATCAAGTAAATTTTATGATCGTCTTATAGACATAGGACTTTTATCATTCAGTGTTTTTATGGATGGTGGTTATTTAACGAGATATTCTTTTAATGAATCTTTGTCAGATGAAAAATTATTAACTTCACTGAAGAAAAATGCTTTTCTTTCTATGAGTAGTGCACTTAACTATATAGGATTATCTGAATATAGAAATAATTTTATATTTATATCAAAAGAACAAACAGATAAAGGCTCTGACTCTGGAGATGTTGAGTTGACACAAAAGGCTATAGATAATGCTTTTGCGAAAGATTATAGAAAAACACACATGATAGGGAAGTATAACAATAAGCATATAATTTTTTTACAACCTAAATATACTATGCAATTCGGTGTGACAGAAATTGATGGAATAAAAGTATCAAGTGTTAACCGAGCACTAGTTGAAATGGTTGTTAATGTGCAATATTTCAGAAACTCTAGAGAAATAATTGATGTATTTTCAAAAATAAAAAACCATATTAATGTAGATGAAGTTTTTGCGATAACACAAAGGTTTGATTTTATATATCCATACTTTCAAAGCATAGGATACATACTAGAAGAGATAGGATTTGAAAAGAGAGAGCTTGATGAATTTAAAGAGTGCATATCTGAGTTTGATTTTTACACCGACAAGAATCAATTAAATTATTCATACGATCCTTATTGGAAAATGTATCACGTTTGAAAAATATAAAGGAGAGGTGTCATAAAAGTGTCACCAAAAATAGTAGAAATAACATTAATTAGCGTTAATTGTAGGTGACTAAAGCCCCTTGTTTGAATGTGTGACGTATTCGTAATCGTTCTCATAAGCCCGGGGTTTGTGGTTCAAGTCCCCATCCATTCTGACACCATTTCATACACATTCCGGATTAGCTCAGCGCTAGAGTATGTGACTGTTAATCACTTGGTCATTGGTTCGAACCCAGTATCCGAAGCCACACTAAACTTAAACCTCATAACCTCTTATTTTTGGAACATTATGAAGTAGTCAATTTGACTACTTCTTTTTAGCTACATCTTTAATAGCTCTATAGATTGTATTACGAGCAATATGGAAGAATTTTGACAGCCATGCTACAGACTTTCCTTTTTCGTGTTCCTTATATATGACATTTTTCTCTTTGCTATTTAGAATAGCTTTTCTTCCAAATTGAACTCCTTTTCTCTTTGCAGCTTCAATTCCTTCCTTGACTCGTTCATTTATGAGATCTCGTTCAAACTCTGCAATAGCACCTAGCATGGTAAATAATAATCTTCCTGCTGGTGTTGTAGTATCAATGTTTTGTTGAATGACTTTTAGATCGACATTTTTATCTTCTAAAAACTTAGCAATATTTTGAAGGTCTATTACAGACCTTGCTAATCTATCAAGCTTTGTAATAAAAAGTATATCTCCCTCTCGAACGAAATCCATCATGAAATTAAACTGTTGACGATCAGCTTTATTTTTACCAGATTTTTTTTCAGAGAAAATCTTTACACAGCCAGCATCTTTAAGTTGATTAATTTGATTCTCAAGATTTTGGCTTGAAGTTGAAACTCTTGCATAACCTACATTCATAGTTGACTCCTTTATTATAAATAAATTAACTATAACATTTTGTAAATTAGTACTTATTTGCTATTTTAATCCGAATATCGTATAATTATAAAAAAGGAGGGTACTTATGAAAACTAAAGATATATTTGATGTATTTGGTATTGCTCCATCTACATTATCTGACTGGAGTAAAGAAGATAATAAAAAACATACGCTTGCTCAGTTACTTAAGAATATGAGTATGAATGAAGTTAAAGATATCTTATCAAAGGAACTAAAGTCTCAATCAAAACCAGTGATGCTTTTATCAACGGTGAATTGTTCTATAGGAAATAAAAAAAAGCATTTTACACTTACTGGTTTAAAGAATCTGTTTTATAAAAAAGAGCCTTTAGATGTGTATGATAAATATGCACTTAAGACTATAAAGAATGAAGCATTAGAAGAAGAGATAGTTGATTTTAGAAACTACTATAGAATATCTCCTAAGAGAGTTGAAACAGTATTGGCTTCATTATGAAAAATGTTGAATTTATAAAAGAGCATTACGGTGAACAGATACATGCTTTAAACAGTTTTATTGAAGATGCCTACAGATTTTTACCAAATCAAGACCACTCTACAATCAGGTTTGGTGGTGGAACTGCATTAGCTATATACTATTTTCAGCACAGGCTTAGTTTTGATATTGACTTATTTGTGACTGATGTACAAATATTAAACTACCTTAGCCCAAAGCACTGGATTGATGAAACAGATAAGTTTAATACAAGTAAGTATATTGATCTATCAAACCACATAAGGGTATTGGAGAAAAAGAATAATATAAAAGTCGACGTGTTGGTCTCTCAAAATGCTTCATCTGACTATTTACTTGACAATTCAAAAGTTATTTTTACCAGTGATGTATATGTTGAGAGCATAGAAGATATTATTGGTAAAAAAATAGTTTATAGACGAAATGATAATCTTACAAGAGACATTATAGATATTGCCATAGCTATAAAGTTAAAAGATGGCATTCTGCAAAATATGCTTGAGAGTGGCTTGATTAATGAACTAGATTTGAAAGAGTTAAAAACTTCATTGGAGAACTTGGATAAAACTACTTTTGAAGAAGAAATAGAAATTGTAGCACCTTTTGAGAATTACATAAATGATTCTAAAAATGCTCCTGAGATTATAAAGCAAGAATGTCAAAAAATATTAACTTAGATGTGCTTCTGTAGAGTTTGTTTGTTCCAAAAAGAACAGGTTGCAGAACAAAAATATAACTAAATATTTTCAGTAAGGATCTGTAATAACTTACAATAGGTATAATTGATTTAGAAGACTATCCTCGTTACTGGTTATCATTATTTTAGCTAAGCTATACGGGTAATCACTAAAATTATATCTTAAGTTTAAAGCGTCATCAAGCCGTCCCTCGAAATGGATAGCTAACTGAGAGATTGTTAAGCTTCCCGTTTCTAATAGGCATAGTCTACTTTTAATGATAATTTTGAATCCATATGTAAAGCAACTTTATCAAGATATCATAAATTTTGAAAAACACATTTATTTTTGAACCATTAAGTTCTGTTTCGATATAGTGTCTATTATCAATTTTAATAATAGACATAGGTGGTTACAAATGATAGACTTCATTACATTTAAAAGCTTTATCAGTATTGAGGTTTTGATTGTCTTTTATTACATTGGAGTATTTATATTACCAATCGCTTCATGGCTCATATTAATATTTCTTATTCGAAAGTACAAACTATTTAATATTGTATATGAAAAAAACAAAGACGCGCTTTGGAAAGTATTAGATACAAATCAAAAAATTAAATTTATACTTTTTTTTCTAATTTCATTTTTATTAATGCAACTATTTTGGAGAATATTTTTTGAATTTCTTATTGCATATATGCAAATAAGAGATGCTCTACTTGTAACTTAGACTCTGTAATAATATAGATTTAAAATAACAGCTACAACTGCTATCTTAAAGATATGAAATTAAATAACTTTATTTAATGACTCCCAAAAATAAATATTACAGTATAGTAGGTTATCTGCAATGCTAGAACATTTCAGTTATTACAAGTACAGGAGTTCAACATGGCAAAAGGCTTAGGAACTATAACGAAAATAATAGGTCTTGTCCTAGCAGTCATAGGAGTTGGTTTTGCAGTATGGGGTTATCAGTTATCCAGTTCTGTTGGTTCACAAGTAACCCAGGCTGTTACAGGTGCAGATACAGATAAAGTAATGACTTATTATATTTTTGGTGCTGTCAGTTTTGTTGTTGGCATCTATCTTTTGCGTAAAAATTAAAAATATATTAAGGCTTTACAAAATTAGGTTTTGAAGGAAAATATTCCTTGAAAATCTTACTAACAACATGGAGAAATATTATGCTTGAAACTATTGCAATAATTCTAATCATCCTTTGGATTCTAGGGCTTGTCTCTTCTTATACGATGGGAGGACTTATCCATATTCTCTTAGTCATCGCGATTGTAGTTATTCTGGTTCGTGTTATCAAAGGCAGACGGTCATAAGAGCCGTAGAGAACTCTCCACAAAATGAAGGAAAGTAAGATGAATACAAAAGATGCATATAAACAAAAAATAGAATCAGAGTTGGAATTGGTTCAGGCCGAATTAGAGGTATTAAAATCAAAAGCAAAAAATGCTACTGCTGATATGCAAATCAGCTACAACAAAGAGATTGAAACCATCGAAAAAAACTACTCCATCGTGCAATCAAAACTGCGTGAACTCAGTGGGGTTGGTGAGGGTGCTTGGGAGCATCTCAAAACAGATATTGAAAATAGTTGGGATTCACTTAGCGCATATGCTAAAAAAACTCCTGATAACATCAGCTAAATCAAAAAGGATTTAAAATGAAAAAAAGTTTAACATTTATAACCGTTCTGTTCGTTGTAATCATGGCTAGTGGTTGTAGTGGAACATGGCAAGGTGCAAAAAAAGATACGACCGATAATGCTGAGTGGAGCAAGGACAAGGTTAATGATGGGGCCGAGTACATAGAGAAAAAAACTGATTAATTCTAGATTAGGACGAGTTTTAAAAACATAGATTGAGTTTTGTCATTATAACTCAATAGAATAAGGGGGGGGTAGCCCTCTTTTATAAGTTTATAACTACCTTAATTAATACAGGAGAAATATTATGAGCACAATAGAAAAATACAAACAAGAGATTGAAACCGAGCTGGATCATGCACGGGAAAAATTAGTAGAGCTTAAAACAAAGATAAGAGCTTTGTCGGATGTAAAGCGTCTTGAGTCTGTCGATGAAGTCGAAGAACTAGAGAACATGGTTAACGACATGAAGGCTAAGATAAAGGAACTCAATAAAGAGGTGGAAGATTCTTGGGAACAAATCAAAGGTGATATTGATAGCTCTAAGAACGCAATAGACGAGGCTTTTGCAAGGTTGAACAGGGCAATGGTCTAGAATCTGATGAAAAAATATTTATTGATAAGTTTAATTGCAGGGCTGATATTTTTTGCAGTTCATGTTGGAGCAAAAGAGATAAATCTAGACGCAGGAGAAACATACCGCCAGGGAGACCCCTCACTGTCACTTGCAGTCAACCGTCAATTGATGATATGCCCCTTGGCTCTCAAAGACTGCCAGTATTTGGAAAAGTTTAACAGAACCTGCCATTATCAGACAAAGTGTTCTTTCTACCCAACTCAGAAATTATTTCTACAAACTACATATGACAAGTTTGACGACTTCAAAAAGACCTGTATGAAAACAAGTGATATAAAAAATAGGGTCTTGATGCAGGTTAAAATGGGAGGAAATTTATGAATGAGTCAACCATGAGGGGAATCCCAATAAGAGTTCGATGCGCAGCATGGTTTGCGGTGCTGATGTTTACAATTTTTCCCGCAACCGTCTTTGCCCAAGAACCATGTTCTGGAATTCATGTGAAGATTCTGAACATAAGAAACAGTACTGGAAATATAGTATGTGCACTGTTTCAATCGCCGGAGGGTTTTCCTAAAGATTTTTTGCACTTTGCAACAAATATTATAATCATCAAAATTCAAGACTCCCAGGCGAGTTTCTACTTTGCAGACATCCCGCCGGGTAAGTATGCGATGGTCGTCATTCATGATGCGAATATGAACGGTGAGCTGGATACCAACTGGATGGGTGTCCCCAAGGAAGGCTTCGGTTTTTCAAACAAGGCTAAAGCATTACTAAGCGCTCCTTCATTCTCTGCCTCCAGCTTCCAATACGATGGGCAGAATATAGATATGACGATGAGCCTAAGTTACTGAGTACCAACAGCACAACTACTGAAAATGTTACTGATGAACTTGTAAATGAGTATTTTTAACATCACAAAACTTTCAATATTACGAGATAGAAGATATTATGGTTTATTCAAAATTGATTATTTTATTTATTATTTCTGTAGTTTTAATCTTTTTTGCTAAGCAAAAATATTTCTTCAGGAATTCATACCCCAAAGGTATTTCCTCCCTTCATTCACAGCACATTCCGAACAATAATATAGATTAAAAATAAATATTACTGTATAGTAGTGTTATCTGCAATGCAATAACATTTCAGCTCTTTTGAGTATAGAAGTTCAATATGCAAAAAGGTTTAGGAACTATGATAAAAATAATTGCTCTTGTCCTATCGGTCGTAGGAATTGGTTTTTTGATATGGGGCTATCAGTTATCGGGTTCCGTGGGTTCGCAAGTAACACAAGCTGTAACAGGTTCGGATACGGATAAAGTAATGACATATTATATTTTTGGTGCTGTCAGTTTTGTTGTCGGCATATTTCTTTTTAGAAAAAATTAAAATTGGAGACATCATGGATATCACTAACCTGATAATATTTTTAGCAGTTGGCGCGTTGGCTGGTTGGCTTGCTGGCAATATAATGAAAGGAAGAGGATTTGGTCTCATGGGCGATATTATTGTTGGAGTTGTCGGTGCAGTACTTGGCGGCTTTATATTTGGTCTGCTCGGCATAACAACGGGCGGATTAATAGGCGCTATAATTATGGCCACTATTGGCGCTGTTATTTTGTTATATTTAATCAGTATGGTTAAGAAGGCTTAGCTCAATAGCGACTAACGATACAATCAGCCTGAAGAAATTTTAATTTGGAGATTGATGCATGAATAAATTAACACAGTTTTGGGATAATCTGCGATCGGGTTTCTGGTTTTTGCCTTTTTTGATTGTCCTTAGTAGCATTGTTTACGTGGTAATATTAATCCAAATGGACTATGCCGGTGGTAACCGTTGGCTGGCTCAGTGGCCACGGGTATTCGGGGTCACGGCGGAAGGCGCGCGAGATATGTTGTCTACTCTGGCCAGTTCGATGATGTCTGTTATGGGTATCACCTTCTCCATGACCCTGCTTGCGCTGGCGCTTGCTTCTAGCCAGTACACGTCTCGCGTTCTGCGAAACTTCATGCGCAGCCGTGTCACGCAGGTCACGTTGGGAACCTTTGCCGGAATTTTTGTCTATTGTTTGATCGTGATGCACACTATTCGTACTGGCGATGCACTATTCGTACCAAGCATGGCGGTCTTTTTCGCCTTTATTCTGTCGTTTGGCGGCATTGCTGTCCTCATCTTTTTTATTCATCATATTGCATCGTCTATCCAGGCTTCAACCATTATCGCTTCGGTTGCCCATGAGACCATCGCATCCATTAATCGGCTGCTGCCAGAAAAACAGGATTATGAAGCTGATGAAGATGAAAGCCAGAACCCGATAATCGATTCACTGGATGAGAGGACCTGGTATCCAGTGCCTTCAGTAGTGAGCGGTTATATTGAAAGCGTGAATAACGATGCGCTACTGCACTTGGCGGAGGACATTAGGACCATCGTGCGTATGGAGCACGGCATCGGCGCGTTCGTTGTGCAAGATACGGCGCTGGTATCGCTCGCCCTTACTTACCCGCCAGATCAGAGCACCGTTGATGCGCTCAATGCTGCTTACAGTATTGGCCGTCATCGCTCAGTTGAACAGGACCCTGCTTTCGGCATTCGACAGATCGTGGATATGGCCATCAAAGCACTTTCTCCCGGAGTCAATGATACTTCAACAGCGGTGATGTGTGTGGACTATCTGACATCAATTATGGTTCAACTGGCCGGTCGAAAATTCCCGTCATCGCACCGTTACAAGGGAGAAACGCTGCGCGTGGTGGCGATAGTTCCGAGCTTTGAGGGGCTATTGGCTGAGGCCTTCGATCAGATTAGGGGTAGTGCCGAAACAAATGTCGCGATACTGGCACGCATGCTCAGCGCCTTTAATACCATCGGTAGTATGGCGATTAGGCCCAGCCACATACGAGCACTCAACGAACAGCTGCGGTATATTGAGGAGGTGGTTGATCGCTGTATCGAAGCCAGCCATGATCGCGCACCGCTCGAAAAGCGGTTGTCTGAGGTTCGCGAAACGCTGGAAATTCAGTCTACGTCGTTCGCAGGAAAAGTAAGTAGCTCATAGTTACTTAAAGAATAAAACATATAATAAATACATGGAGAAATATTATGCTTGAAACTATTGCAATAATTCTAATCATTCTTTGGATTTTAGGGCTTGTAAGCTCGTACACTTTGGGAGGATTTATACATATTCTCTTAGTCATCGCGATTGTAGTTATTCTACTTCGCGTTATTAAAGGCAAGCGGTTATAAAAAACCGTAAAAAACTCTCCACAAAATGAAGGAAAGTAAGATGAATACAAAAGATGCATATAAACAAAAAATAGAATCAGAGTTGGAATTGGTTCAGGGCGAATTAGAGGTATTAAAATCAAAAGCAAAAAATGCTACTGCTGATATGCAAATCAGCTACAACAAAGAGATTGAAACCATCGAAAAAAACTACTCCATCGTGCAATCAAAACTGCGTGAACTCAGTGGGGTTGGTGAGGGTGCTTGGGAGCATCTCAAAACAGATATTGAAAATAGTTGGGATTCACTTAGCGCATATGCTAAAAAAACTCCTGATAACATCAGCTAAATCAAAAAGGATTTAAAATGAAAAAAAGTTTAACATTTATAACCGTTCTGTTCGTTGTAATCATGGCTAGTGGTTGTAGTGGAACATGGCAAGGTGCAAAAAAAGATACGACCGATAATGCTGAGTGGAGCAAGGACAAGGTTAATGATGGGGCCGAGTACATAGAGAAAAAAACTGATTGATTCCAAGTTATGGCGGGTTTTAAACATATAGATTAAGTGTTACAGGATGTAAAGTATTTTATGTTAAACGCGATTCAAAAATCATAGTTATAAAAGGGTTATAAAATGAGTGAGCAACAGCTTCTTCTCCTATTCTTAGGAATTATTGCAATCTGTATGGTTATCATTACTGTGATGATTGTTTTCTCTGCTATCCAATATACCAAGACCATGCATAAAGTAAATGCCTTTATTGCTCTTAGCCAAGAAAGGCTTTCTACTCTTTCGAGTAATCTTTCTGTAATCACTCAAGAGAGCAGTGATTTTCTGCAGATGTTAGGAAATGAAAGCCAATTCTTAACATCCAAGGCTTCTAATGGTATCACTAATTTAACTAATGCCTCTCTCGTACTTAAGGCATTTTCACAGTTTTTTAAAAAAAATCCAGAAATAAAAGAGGACAACATGAACAAAAATAATTTACTCGGTTTTGCACTCGGTGCAGCTATCACAGGTATTAGTGCCTATTATGTTTTCAAAAATAAAGATGACATTTCAAATAAAATTAGCGCTCTAGAGGAAACTCTTGCCGATGATTACGGAGAATTAGTCGACAAAGCAAAAGAAAAGCTCGAAGTATTAGCCAAAGCATTTCAATCTACGGCACAAGAATTTTTACATAGCGGGACTGTTGATGGAATCCAAGGGAATGAACTCAAGCAAATCGTCAAAAAACTCGATAAACTTCAAAAAGAAATAGAATCACTCAGCGTAAAAAGTTAATTTTTATCCAAGTGTGTCTCTTCGTGCGCGAGGCTTGATCGATTGGCTTTGCGCAAAGTAATAAGAGTCGTAATAGCAAGTGCAATAATAGCAGGTCCTAAGATAAATCCCCAGAATCCAAAAGTTGCCAATCCCCCTACGATGGCAAAAAATATAATAAACTCATTGATGCGATGTTTGTTCTTGCTTATCTTGCGATTTACAAAATTTAAAATGACAAGCTTGACAATATTGTCAATGAAAACTGTCATCATAAAATATGAATAGACAGAGATAATAAGGGTATTAATGATGTTGCCTTGAAGATACTCATTTACTGCAACAGGAATCCAAACCAGCCCCGTCCCAAAAAGCGGAATAATTGATACAATGCCCACAAAAAATCCAAGTAATAAAGGGTTGTATCCATCAAAAAAAGCTATAAAAACTCCAAATGCTAATCCTTGTGCAATCATTACACCCCCTAAGGTATAGAAGACAACCGATACCATCATCGTCATCTCTATAAAAAATTCTCGCTTGAGGGAACGTGCCAGAGGAATAATGGGAGCAAAAAAGAAAATAAGCCTTCGACCGTACAAAGTCAGAAAGAAGAAAAACACAACAATCGTCGCCATATCGCCTAGCATTAGCATAAAGTTTTTTAACCCATTACCAAGCCATCCTGCGAGAAATGCGGTAATCTCTTCTTTGCGTGTTACTGCCATCGGAATAATAGTATCAAGCGGAGCTCTAAGCCACTCCAAATAGGACGGAAGGTGCTGACTCAAGGTATCAACTTTATCCCATAAGGAGTGAATCATCGCCATACTATCTGTAGGATGACTAAGAAAATGAAATAAAAATACGGTAATTGGCATAAAAACAATCAATGAAAATACCAAGGTAACAATACTGGCGGAAAGTATAGGAGTAAGAGTTTTTAGCTTTTTATACCGTTTTATTTTTGCTTCTATAAAATGGTATATAGGGAAAGTAGCCATCACCATTAGCAATGCTACAAAAAAACTTTTTAAAAAAGGGAAAAACAACCAAACTATCAGCGCAAAAACTCCAAATCCAATCCAGCGTAAAAAATAGTCTTCTTCCATGCTACTTGCCTTTTAGATATTGAATTAAAAAGAGTGTTATTTCTGCTTAAAATAGATTATAGCACATTTCATTCTTCTTCATAGACCACAACTCCATATATATTTTGATGATTCAATATAGACAAAGAGATGCTGATATTATTATCTCAAAACTTTAGCTTGATAAGCGAAACATCAATACATTTGTCTACTCGATAGTAGAAAGAATATAAGGTTTCTATTACTCAAGTCACTCTATTTGTATGTCGGAACAATTAATCTGATAATTTCTAAAATTGTATCACAAATCTAAAGCGTCATCAAGCCGTCCCTCAAAGTGATGGCTAATTGGGAGATTGTTAAACTCCAACTCCTAATCGGCATAGTCCACTTTTATGAGCATTTTGAATCCCCATGTAAAGTAGCTTTATCAGGCTGTCATCAATCTGGAAAAACATCTTTAGTTTTAGTGAAAGTTTTGAATTGACGATGAACTGATCCGATGATATAAAGCACTTAATTGTTTGCAATTTTTCTAATAGTTATGAGGGAAGTATTGCAGTTTTTTTAAAAGGTATGTAAAATTCGAAGTTTTTATCAGAATTTCAAAAATCTTAAATTAGATATGTAGTTTTTGTCTAATATAAAAAAAGGATAAATTGCAAATATCATTATCTATAATTCTTTTAAAATCCATACCCAAATGGCACTTCCTCTCTTCGCTCATAGCACATTCCGAGCAATAATATAAATTTAAAAAACTGTTACCACTTGTGTCATAAAGAGGTAAAATTAAAAAAACTTTATTTACCTGTCTTAAAAAATAAATATTGCTGTATGGTAGGGTTATCTGCAATGCTACAACATTTCAGCTCTTTGAAGTAAAGGAGTTAAATATGGAAAAAGGTATAGGAACTACAATGAAAATAATTAGTCTTGTCCTAATAGTCATAGGGATTGGTTTTGCAGTATGGGGCTATCAGTTATCCGGTTCTGTCGGTTCACAAGTAACACAAGCTGTTACAGGGGCAGATACAGACAAGGTAATGACTTATTATATTATTGGTGCTGTCAGTTTTGTTGTCGGCATCTATCTTTTTAGAAAAAATTGATTTTAAAAATATCTTGATGCTTTACAAATTAGAGCTATTGTTATTAACTGCTTAGATAAAGCTAGGAAATAATCTGTTGATTTAATAAAGTGAAAAATAGCAGTAAGGTATAATGGTAAAATTTAGACTGAAGCTTAGTGTAAATAAAAGGACTCAACGATGATTAAGATGATTATTAGCCTAGGATTATTATTGAGTATAAGTTTATTTGCAGGTGCACATGAAGATGCTGCAGATGAATATGATAGAGATAATAAAAAACAAGCTGCTGTATTATTCAAAAAGGCTTGTGTTAATGGAGAAGTTTGGGGTTTAGGTTGTAATGCATTAGCTACTCAATACCTACGTGGAGAGGGAGTTGATCAAGATATACCACGAGCTGTTAAATTATTCACTAAGTCTTGTGCCGAGAATGTTCAACAATCTTGTATCGTATTAGGTCGTTTATATTATAACGGACAAATAGATATCAAACAAGATAAGATGAAAGCATTGGAACTTTTTGAAAAAGCTTGTGAGGCTAGATATCAAGAAGCATGTGTTTATGCAGGGTACATGTATATGCAAGGTGATGCAGTCAGGCAAGATAAAATGAGAGCAAAAAAATTATTTACACAAGCATGCGAAGGTAATCAGGCTGAGGCTTGTAATAAGTTAGGCCTTATACATGTCCAACATATGGCTGAACAAGAAAAACTTATGGCAAAAGAGTTTTTCGGAACAGCTTGTAATAATGGAAGTATAGAGGGATGTAAAAACTATAAAATCCTAAACGAAGAGGGCTATTAAAGCTTATTGAGAGCCTTCAGTAAACTTCTTTTGTAAATATTTACGGATTTTGTCTTATAAGCCTTATTGGATGGGAATGTACTGCTCTCTCTAAATAAGTTTCTATCGATATAATTGGGGTTATTACATGAATAATATGAGGAGTATTAATGAAAACATTTTTAAGTGGTCTTAGTCTGGTAATACCCACTGCTCTGATTTTATATATTTTAATATTTATTTTAACTCAAAATAACTGCCGGTATCTCAAATGAGAGTAGCGAAAAAAATGAAAAATAAGGTGTCGATAAATGGATTATATACTTAATTTTCAAACACTTCCCCTCTGGCTGAACTTAACGCTATTTTTTTTAGCGGGAGTTATTGTATGGGTGTCCGGTACACGCTTGACCACATATGCAGATATTATCTCAGATAGAAAAAATTGGGATAAAGCGAGTATGGGTTTTATATTTTTAGCACTCGCTACACAACTCCCAGAGATAGTAACAAACACTACAGGTGCTTTACATGGTAACGGGGAACTTGTTTTAAATGCTATGTTTGGTGGTATGACTATGCAGACAGCGGTACTTGCTATTGCAGATATTTTTGTGATTGGTTCGACTCTAAGTTATGCGGCTCAAAAGTCTATTAATCTACTTCAGGGAGTTGTATTAATCTTACTTCTTTCATTTGTTTTAGTAGCAACTATGTTGGGTGATACCATTGTATTTTGGCATATAGGATTAAGTCCTATTTTATTGGCCTTGTTGTACATATTTTCAATCTTTATATTTTTAAACTATGGGAAACATAATGGATGGAGTGTCGCAAATATTCCTGATGAGATAAAGCAAACTGCAAGTCCTAAAGAAAAATCAGATAAGAGCTCACACACAACACAAAGTCTTTATTTATACAGTGGGTATGCAAGTTTAGCAATACTTATTTCAGGAGTAATACTTGTACAAACTGCAGAAGCCATAGCTACACAATCAGGACTTGGCTCTAGTTTTATTGGTGTTACATTGCTTGCTAGTAGTACCTCTTTACCAGAGTTAAGTGCTACCATTGCTGCTGTACGTCTTGGTGCTATGAGTATGGCGGTATCAAATATTTTTGGAAGTAATCTTATTATGATATTTTTACTTTTACCCGCAGATATGTTTTACTTCCAAGGAGCCATCCTAAATAGCGCAAATGACTCAGCAAAATTTGCTCTGCTCTCAGGAATAGTTGTCACGGCTATTTATGTCATAGGACTCATTGTTAGAAAATCAAAAACATATCTAAAAATGGGGCTTGACTCAATAACCGTTTTGTTTATATACATAATCACACTTTACATACTCTACACACTTAAAGGTACTTAAATGGCAACATCAAAACTGAGTCGCTCAATATCACTCCCCATGCTTATCCTTTATGGACTAGGAACTATGATTGGTGGAGGATTTTATGCCCTACTTGGAGAGATTGCAGGTGAAGCCGCTCTTTTTACACCGCTTGCTTTTCTTCTTGCAGGTTTGTTGGCATTTATAAGCGCAACGTCTTTTGCTGAGTTGTCTTCACGATTTCCTTTTAGTGCTGGTGAGGCACGCTATGCAGAGGAAGGGTTTTCAAATAAAAACTTTTCTACTCTTGTTGGTTGGTTGGTAATATTAACCGGTATTGTTTCTGCTGCTGCTTTAGTGGTTGCCACAGTTGGTTTTTTGCAAGATTTTATTAGCGTGCCACAAACAGTTGCCATACTCTTTTTAGTGCTGACAATGGGAGGAATTGCAGGATGGGGTATTGGTAAATCAGTTGCTTTTGTTGCAGTTATAAGCGTCATAGAGATAGGAGCATTAGTGTACATTGTCTTTGTTGCAGGAGATAGTTTATTGGAGTTGCCAAGCAGATTCCAAGATATATTTGTTCCGACAAGTAGCACAGTTTGGCTTGGTGTGTTTTCTGGAGCGTTTTTGGGATTTTATGCTTTTATAGGTTTTGAAGATATGGTAAATATGGCCGAAGAGGTAAAAGATGTAAGAAAAAATCTACCAATCGCCATCTTAGTAAGTATTTTCTTAACTACTGTTATATACATAGTTGTATCTACGATCGCAGTTTTAACAGTATCGCCAGAGATGCTCTCAGCTAGCAACACTCCCGTTGCAGAAATTTTGCGAGGTCATGGAGCTTTTTCTATGACAATGCTGGGAATTGTCAGTCTCTTAACAGGCGTTAATGGAGCATTGGTGCAGATTATTATGGCTTCACGTGTTGTATATGGTTTGTCAAAAAAAGATCAAGCACCGACTTTTTTAGGAAAAATTAATTCTAAAACCCAGACTCCACTTCGAGCAACTGCAATAATAACGTTCATTGTGCTAGTATTAGCAATCTTTTTTCCTTTACAAACTTTAGCAGAGTCTACTAGCTTTATTATATTGATAATTTTTGTCATAGTAAACCTTTCACTTTGGCTTATTAAAGGGAGAGAAAATAGAGATATTAAGCAGAAAATTTCATTTCCTCGTTGGGTGTCGCTATTTGGTTTTATAACATCTATTGTTGTCTTAGTGTTTCAAGTATGGCAGAAGTTTTTTTTGAATTTCTTATAAGGAAAGTAAATGCTACATCAACATCTTACGGAGATAATGGCATCAATACTTATAGTTGGTATTGCTTTGCAATGGATAGGCTGGCGCTTCAAAATACCAGCATTAATACTCTTGATAATTGCAGGGTTTATTATGGGACCAATAACTGGATGGATTAATCCAAAAGAAGATTTTGGAGGTTTACTACATCCTATAGTTTCGCTCAGTGTTGCAATAATTTTATTTGAAGGTGGGTTAAACTTAAAATGGCATGAATTTAAACAAAATTCACAAGTGATAAACCGCTTAATAACTTGGAATGTTGTAGCCACCTTCTCACTTGGAGCAATAAGTTCATACTACTTAGTTGGTCTATCTATGCCTGTAGCATTAATCTTCGGAGCTATAATCATAGTAACTGGACCTACGGTAATTGTACCGCTATTAAAGCAAGCAAACTTAAGTAGACGACCAGCAGCACTATTACGGTGGGAAGGGATTATAAATGATCCTGTTGGTGCTTTACTTGTTGTATTAATTTATAGCTATTATATGTTATCCCAAAGTAACACTTTAGTAATTAACATAATTATAGGGCTGGGATTAAGTCTTGTCGTATCCTTGATACTTGGTGTTGGTGTTGGCTTTATTATTGCAAAAGCTTTTAAAAAAGGAAAAGTTCCTGAACATTTAAAATCACCTCTCATTTTAATCAGTATTCTTCTTGTTTATACCTTGGCAAATCTTGTACAAAATGAAGCTGGACTTATGGCAACGACTATATTGGGAATTACTCTTGCCAACCAAAAATTAAACTCATTAGGTGAATTAAGACGCTTTAAAGAGTATGTGACAATACTCCTAGTTTCATCTATATTTATCATATTGACAGCAGAGATAGAACTGGAAACACTACAGCGATTAGGTTGGCAAAGTTGGTTACTTCTGTTTTTAATAATCTTTGTGTTTAGACCATTAACTATCTATTTATCTACAATCAGAACCGATATTGACTCTCATGAGCGACTATTGATATCCTGGATTGCTCCAAGAGGCATTGTAGCAGCAGCCGTTGCTGGTTTGTTTAGTCCTCAACTTATAGAAAAAGGCTATGCTGGTGCTGAATTATTACTTCCTTTAGTTTTCGCATTAATTATTCTCACTGTTATTTTGCATGGCTTAAGTATTGGTTGGTTAGCAAAAAAACTAGATTTGGCTTCTAGTCATCCTGATGGACTTATGCTAATTGGCGCATCAGCTTGGAGCATTGCACTAGCGAATGAATTACAAAGGAATGAAATTCCAGTATTGTTAGTCGATAAAAATTGGGAAAATTTAAAACCTGCTAGAATGCAAAATATCCCCACTTTTTACGGAGAAATTTTAGCAGAGAGAACCGAAGAGGTATTAGAACTCTCTTACATTACCAAACTCCTTGCTTTAACAGCAAATAAATCCTACAACACTTTAGTATGCTCACACTTTGCCCCAGAACTTGGTCATAATAATGTTTATGAAATAGGTTGGGAGCAAGTAAATGAAAATGAAAATAAATTACCAAGTGAAGCAATAAGAGGAGATTCTCTTTTTGGCTCAGAAGTGTTTTATAGTGATTTTATCAGTAATTTTAATAAAGGATGGAAATTTCAAACAACTTTGTTGTCTGAAGAATTTACTTATGAAAATGCTATAAGCAAAAAGGCAGAGGATTCTTTAGTTATTGCCGTTATAACAAAGACTGAGCATATATTTCTTTATCCTTTTAAAGAGGATGAACTAGATAAAGACTTAAAAAATCTTATATTGTTCGTGCCTCAAGAAATATAATTCCTAAAATTGATACGTCAACCCTATATCACACAAAGAATATAACATTATAAGCAGGCATTTCCATTCGTAACATCTTTTCTTCAAACTCTACAGGAGACAAGTAATTATTACTTGAATGCATTCTCTGCCTATTGTAAAAAACCTCAATATATTAGAATATCATTTCATTAGCTTTAGCTCTCGTTTCAAAAATTTCATGATGAAACTAAATGCTCTCTTTGGAATGTTCCCTATAAACTAGACAATTATATCTTCAATAACCTCTTATTTTTGGAACAAAATTGACTGTTCTAAAGCTTGTTCCATTAAGAGATGAATTTTGGAACAATCATCTTCTTGTTCCAAAACCTACAGTTTTTGAACAATTTATCGATGTAAAAGATGAAGAACTTGATTATTAGCATTTCTTTTTACAGGAATCAGTGCAGTTTATAGTGCTTATTTTGGTTTTAGCTTCGTCATTTAATTGACCAAGAAGTTTGGTTACCAGAGCAAAACCAATACCGCGAAATCTCTTCTATTTCAAACACAAGAGACTTCCAAGCAAGACGAGCTAAAATCCGTTATAAAGATGGAAAGAAAAATAGTTTTGTAAATACGTTAAACGGTAGTTCTCTCGCTGTTGGACGTACTCTTGTAGCTATCATGGAAAACAATCAAAATGAAGATGGAAGCATAGATATTCCTGAAGTTTTAAAACCTTATTTAGGGATGTAAATCTTACTTTTTATATTATGCTATACTATTTCATGGTACATGCAAAAGAAATGTCCTTGATTATTGTTTCGAATCCCATCCTAATGGTGTCATGTAGGCACTCGTTATAGTCATATAATGGAATGGGTATCTCAAAAAGGACCTATTCTTCGATATACAAAGATGTTTTAGTGGTCAAGAAAGAAAGGATATAGGATTTAAGGTACACATGTGCTTGCCAACATTATTATTGTTGTTCTTCTGCGAGTAGTTCGAGGATGACGGCTACCCTAACGAGTACAAAATTGATAAGAAAAAACAAAGCTTTCTTATTTAATAAAAGGAATGGTATATATACATGAAATATATTTTACATTACAGAGAGGAAAAAAATTGGAAAGAGTAGAAATAGGAAAAAATTATGAGAAGCGACCATTATGGAAAATATTAATTGCTATGCCATTGATTTATCTTCCAGTAATCATCACTCTACCTTTTATCAGCTTAGCTATTTTAATGGTGAGAGTACACCTGAAATTTCTCGGTGCTAAAAATATCAAACCATTCTTAGAGTTTGTGCCGACATGGATCTCTCACCGATATATTTATAAAAATCAGATTATATGCACAACTAACAGCAGTAAGATAAGCTTGAGATCATCCAGATTTTTCTGGATATTTAACTGTAAGGTTTATTGCCCTTTGAGTGTTGCTCTTTTTAAATATATGGCATATCTTGTTCAGATTGTAGAAAATTGGTGGTGCCCATTTGATCATGATAAAAAGGCAGACTACAAAGATTCTTCTATTGATAAGTCATATTGGCATATTTATGAAGCTGAACGATCTAGACTGAATCCAGAGGACAAGGACAACCCTATTTGGAATGAAGAAGCTTAAAGCAAGATAAGGTTAATCATATTTTTTATTGCACTTTATTTAAATAAAAAATCAAAAAATGATTCTTCTTTTTTTTCTGGTTTAGTTTTTTTTCTTTCATCAACAAAGTCTGGATCACCTTTTTCATATATAATATTTGAGACTTTTTTAATATGATGTTTTGCTTTTTTCATTACTTTTCAACTAAAGATGAAAAAAATGGAACAGGAATAGGTCTTTATATGAGCAAAATGATTATAGAAAATCATCTTAATGGTATGATTGAAGTTTGCAACATGAATGAGGGTGCTTGTTTTGCTGTTAGGTTGTTAAAAGAGAATACAGCAAATGGATAAAATATTATAAAACAATCAATTAGCACACTCGTAGCTATATATATCTTTGATTGTTCCAAAATTGTACCAAAAATGACTATATTTTAGAAAGTTCGTATAAAAGTGTATGTCTAAAAAGCCCTTATATTTGAAACACAAAACACTAATATTATTTTTCCGTGTTCCACAAAGTGTTCAAAAAGTAAAAAATGCAAAGTTCCACAAACCTTAAGTGATTATGGAACAAAAAAAGGGAGCTTTTTAATTATATATTTAAATTTTCATCTAGTCTCACTTAAAGTTTTGAAGACTTTCTGCTAAATATCGCAAAATTCCAGACTCTCTAAGTCTGGTCTTTGCAAGCCTTCATTCTCTTCAATATAAAGATTTTTTAGTTTTTTTAGTTTAAAAAATGATTCTGGAAACTTACTTATTTTGTTTTCATCAATATCGAGTTCCAGTAAGTTCTCAAGCTTTCCAATACACTCCGGTAACTCTTTTAATTGATTTGCACTTATACTTAAATAGTTTAATTTTTCTAATTCACATATAGCATCTGGCAAGTACTCTAGGTTGTTGTTATCAAGACTCAGTAGTTGTAAATCTTCTAATTTGCTAATATCAAAATCTATTTTACTTAGCTTATTGTCGTTTAGATTGAGTTTTATAAGCATATCGTGAGATTCCAATGATGGTAAGTCTGTAATCTCATTTCCTTCAAGTAGTAGTGTCTCTAACTCCTGAATTTTACTTATTGATTGTGGTAGTTTAGAAAAATTGTTGTATGAAAGATCAAGATAGTATAGAGATTTCATGTATTGAAATACTTCTGGCAGTTCCTTCAAACAGTTTGTATCTAAAGAAAAATAGAGTAGGTTTTTAAGATTGCTGAGTTTATCTGAGATAGTCTCAAGTGAGTTGGCTGCGATTGTTAACCTTGTAAGCCTGATTAGATTAAAAAACTCATCAGGTAGAGTTTTGAGTCTATTTCCATTAAGGTTTAAAATTACAAGTGATTCAAGATCCCCTATGCTTTTTGGAAGTTCACCTAAAAGATTGTTTTCACACTGCAGGTTTCTCAGCTTTTTCAACTTTCCAATATCAAAAGGCAACTCTGTTAATCTGTTTCCGGATAGTTTTAAAACTGTTAAGTTTGTAAGAGAACATATTGAATCAGGGAGTTCTCTAATTTTTGATTTTGTTAAATCTAAAACAGATAGATTTTTTAATTTATCAATATCTGAAGGTATTTTTGTACTAAGACTATTGTTCCTAATCCACCTAGAAAAATCTTTTAATTTATTATCCATAGTATTACCTTATCTATTGTTACGTTGATCTATTAAAAAATCTATCTCTTCAAAATCTATCTCGCCAAACTCTATCATATTAAACATAGCCATTAAAGGCCTTCTGCAACAAGTTTTATTACACTCAGTAACTAGTTTTTTTGCTTTTTTATATGGAAGATCCGTAGCTTTTAATATTTCAATCGCCTGAGAAACCGTTTTAGAACCACATTCACAAATAATTTTCTCTTTGGAATCATCCATAATAAATATCTTTTATTTTAGAAAGTCATATTGAGCTTTAAACTCATTTACATCTTTCATAGCTACTGCTATTTTTTGGCTAAGTTCAGGGAGTTTTACATAATCACTCCATATAGTGTCTTCAACTATATCGTGAACTTCACCTGCATACTCTATAACTATTCTTTTATACTTAGCAAACTGTTTTTTAATCTCTTTTTGCTCATCTGTTAATTTCATGGTATTTTCCTCTATTTGGTTTAAAACGCATAAATCATCTCTAAATTTATGTCAGGTTTTGTATTTTTGTAAAGTAGCACATACTCATCACTAAGATCAAATTTGTAAGATGCATACAAATCTGTAATCTCTTTAACATTACTGGGAATAAATGCAAATAACTTTTTTAACCCGCGGTGATAAATAACACCTCTTAAAATCTTCTCAGCATCTGAAAAAGCTGCATCCTCCATAATCCATGGAGAAATCTTTACCAGAGACTTGTCTATGGCATAAGAGTGCTGGTACCCAACAGACGTTGATAATACAAGTGATGATTGTTTAAAAAGAACATCCTTCGTATATGTGACTCTGCTCTCACCGAAAGCTCTTTTATCAAGGGATGTCATAATAGATAGGTAGTTTTCATTATTGATACTTTTAGCTGTAGCATTTGTAAAATTAAAAGCTACTGCTTCTCCGCCGTAGATCGCTTTTTTAAACTTAGCATATTCTTGAAAATCAAAAGATAAAAGTAAGTCTTTTTCATTTTTTCTTGACATAAACAGAATTGTTTTTTTATCTTCTTTTATATTATCTAGCAGAAGTTTTATTAGCCTTTTTTTAGCGTCACTGCTAATTTCAGGCATGTAGTAGAAGTTGTTTATAATGATGCTGTTATCTGACTCATAAGCTGATATAAATGCAACTAATCTGTTTTCATCATAAGCACCAAAGCATAAAGATTGGTTTGCATGAAAAGTTTTCATAACCAGTGATTTATCTATTATGATTGAAGAGCTAAAGAGTTCTAAGTCAGTACTAAAACTTTTATTTCTAATCCATCCTATGAACATAGATACAACTCTTTTAGTTCTTGAGGATTAAGCACTTTTTTTCTGTTTGTAACTATCTCTCTTACTATAGGGAGTATGTTTTGAACCCTCTGTGCTAAGGGTTTAATTCCGCTTGCTTTTAAATGATAGAGAAGGGTAGATGTGCCGGAATGCTTACCTATTGGAAAATATCTATGTAGACCAACCCCTTCTGGTTCAAAGGCTTCATACGAACTTGAGTTTTTAATCATACCGTTTACATGTATTCCTGATTCATGAGAAAATATATTTTCTCCTACTATAGGTCTAGAGCTGCATATAGGTCTGTTTGCCGCAAAAGATACACTTTGAACAAGTTCTTGAAGTTTAGAGGCGTTAATCTCTCTTTGTTCTTTAAACTGATGTTTTAAACTCATAAGTACTTGTTCAAATGAAGCATTTCCTGCTCTTTCTCCAAGCCCTATTACTGTTGTATTAGCACTAATTGCTCCGGCTTCTAGACCGGCTATAGCGTTTGCTGTAGCCATACCAAAATCATTATGTGTGTGCATCTCTATATCAAGGGAATTCTCTGCTGCTAAGTATGATATGTTTTTATAAGTCTGGTTTGGGGTTAATATTCCGATTGTGTCACAATATCTAAATCTATCAGCCCCAAAAGAAGCCCCAAGAATCATTAGCTCTTTTAAAAACTCATTATCTGCTCTACTAGAATCTTCTCCTCCGATGCAGACAAAAAGACCCTCTTGTTTTGCTAATCTTACGACATTTTCAAGGTTTCTAAATAATTTATCTTTATCACCGTTAAACTTAACATCAATAAGTGTTTGTGAAACAGGGATAGACAAATCAACAGCCTTAATCCCACATGAAAGAGAAGCGTCCAAGTCGCTCATAGTAGCACGGTTCCAACTCATAACTCTCATAGGCAGATTTAGAGCAAGTATCTCTTTTAAGTCATCTTGCTCTTTTTTACCCATAGCAGGAATACCTACTTCAAGTTCATCAGCACCAGATTCATAAAGTAGTTTTGCAATGTTGAGTTTTTCTTTTGTGTTGAATGCGACGTAAGGAGCTTGTTCACCGTCTCTAAGTGTAGTATCATTTATTATAGCCATGATTGTCGCCTTAATATTGTTATTACTAAGATATATTCATAAAGTGTTCCGTAAAAATATATAAATAAACTGTATTTAGTCAAATTTATTTTGTTTTGTTTTATTTATAGTTTATTTTGATAGAATTGTGAAGAGTTATTAAAATAAGGTTTTTTATTGTACAAAGTAGTAGATTTTTTTTGTGGGGGAGGGGGCTTCTCCGAAGGTTTTAAATTAGCAGGTTTTGAAATTATAGTTGCCATAGATAAATGGCAACCTGCAGTAACAACCCACCATGCTAACCACCCAAATGCAGATACACGACAAGATGATGTAATACGAATTTCAAATTTACCAGATGAAGAATTTCACGAATTAGTTCTAGATAGTGAAGTTATCATTGGTTCTCCACCTTGTACATTTTTTTCAAATTCAAATAAATCAGGAAAAGCAGATAAATCTTTAGGTGTTGAGTTAATAGAATCCTATTTGAGAATAGTTGCGAGAAAATATATAAAAAAAGACTCTATTTTAAAACATTGGGTTTTAGAAAATGTACCTAATGTATTTGACTATATCAAAGATAAATATACTTACAAAGAACTTGGTATTGATAAAGAAGGTACTTTTCAAGTTAAATACCCATCTTCTAGAGTTTATAATGCAAAGTATTTTAATGTAGCATCTAATAGAAAAAGATATTTTTGTGGGAACTTTCCTGAGCCAGAAGAAATTATTAAAGATGATTCAGATGTTAGAACAATTAATAATATATTATCTTATATCAAAGAACCAAATGAGAATTTAGAGGAAATGATTCAAGATCCCAATTATGATTTTAAAATGAAATCAAAAGATATAATGGATCACCATTATATTATGGAAATAGCTGATTTCGAATGGAAAAAAGCACAAAGGCAGAAGCAGGATAAAGGATATATGGGAAGAATGTCATTTCCTGAAAATTTTGATAAACCATCAAGAACTGTTATGGCAACTATGTCATGTTCTTCAAGAGAATCTATGATTTATCCTTTTATCCCAGATGAAGAAAGATATAGACTTCCAACAGTAAGAGAAATTGCTTGTTTAATGAGTTATCCTTTAGATTATAGATTTTATGGAAAAAGTAAAAGCATAAAATATAAACTTGTAGGAAACTCTGTACCCCCGAAAATGTCTTTTGCAATTGCTAAAGCAATAGCAATAGCAATAACAAATAATTTAGAATTACCAAATAAATATCAACCAATTGAATTTGACGATACAAAAGAAGATTTTAAAAACTTAAATGGAGATATTTTTCACATTAATATAGAAAAAGAAAAAAGACCAACAGCAAAATTTAAATATCACATACCTTATTTAATAGTTAATACATTTAGAGTTGAATTAACCAATAAATATTCAAACTTTGATAATTTAAACTTTAAATGGAATGCAGAGATTCATAAAAGTCAAGGTAAAACAGCAAGGACACATGTTCCTAAAGTTGATTTAAATATTATAAATAAAGAGCACAAAGAAGTTGTGAAAACTTTTATAAAAGAGTTACAAAAAAAAATATATAATGCAAATAATTTTCAAAATATATATTGCCAAACAGATTTAAAAAGAAAAGAAGAAAACCTATTTGGTCCATATGAATTACTTGATAGCATAAAGTTTTTTATTGAAAACAATATTGATAAAAAATATTATAAAGAAAATATACATATAAAAAACGAAAACATTGAAATTCCATACATTATTTTGATGGGATATTATATTTTAAAAGAAAGTAAAAAAAAGTTTAATAAAAAATAGGAGATAAAGATGACTTCAAAAGCACATATAGAAGAGATCGCGACCATTATAGGAAACGAAAAAAATGTTGTAGGTAAAGAACCTTTACTATGGGATGAAAGTATTAAACAAATGAAAGTTTATGAAATCCCTTTAGAACACCTAGTTTATAACCGTTATAATGGTCGTATTCTCAGTAGAACTAAATCAATTGAAAACAGTCGAGATAGAGAATTGGATATGAGTAACAAGGAAGACTTCAATTTAGTTGCTAAATTATTATGGAAATCAAGTAAGTCAAGAAATAATCAAACAATAAAAGACATCAATGATAAAGGACAACTCAAAACTGGCATCATTACTACAGATGGCGTCATAATAGATGGTAATAGAAGAGCCATGCTTTTAAATAAATTAGATAAAAAAGTTTTCAGAGCTATAGTATTACCAATATCATTTGATGAAAATCCATTAAAAATAGAAGAACTAGAAACAACTTATCAAATGGGTGAAGATGAAAAGCTTGGATATAACCCAATAGAAAAATACCTAAAAGCACAACAACTATTTAACAAACTAATTGAAAAATACACTGAAGATGAAGCCATTGATAAAATTAAAGATTGGATGGGGGAGTCGAAAGAAAAGATAAAAGATTACCTTGAAATTGTAAAGTTAATTGATGAATATTTAGCATACCTCGAATATGATGGAATATATGCTATGGCTGATACACCTAGTGATGGTAAAGAAGACTTATTTTTACATCTAAAAAAATGGATACTGAAATATTTTGATAAACAAAGTTCAGATGGTTTTGATGGGTATACTAATCTTGATGTAGAAGAATTGAAATTTATATGTTTTGATTACATTAGAGCAAAAATTGGAAAATCTTACGATGGTAAACTATTTAGGGAAATTGCTGATGGAAGAAAAGGCAACCATTTTTTTGGTGACAAAGATATTTGGAAAGAGTTTAAAAAAAAACATAATGATATAGTAACTTCTCATATTCAAAGAATTGATACTGAAATGCCTATAGATTCTAGTTCAAAGAATATTGAAAGTCATTTATCCTCAAGAGATACAGAATTTAAGAATTCTGTTGTTGATGAATTAGAAGAAAATATATCGCAATATAAAACTGAACTTGGTTATAAAAGAGCTTCCATACAACCTATGAAACTTACCAATGATGCTAAAAAAGCACTATCGGCAATAGACAGAAAAAATAAAAGTTTTGAAGATAAGGATGTTCTAGATGATGTTGCAAAAGTCAGTGAAGTTACAGCAGAGTTATTAAGAACTAAATCTATTGTGGCTTTGATTGATCAACTTATGTATACTTTAGATGCCTTAGAAAATGTTGAACTTAAAAGTATCATAGAAAATAAAGAAGAATCACTTGAATGCTTAAAAGAACTTAGAGAGATACAACCATTAGATAAACTTGCTTATGATTTAGAAAAAAAAATAAAAGCAGAAAAGTAAATTATGTTTAAATCATTTAATATTGGCATATATAATGATAATTATATAGTTTCAGGGGATATTGAATCATTATTAAAAGATAAAAAAATTATATTAATGGCAAAAAGTTTATTCAAAGCTTATATTCAAGATGAAACACTAATATTACCAATAAAAAATATTAACAAAAAGAATCAGTTATATGATTTGATTAAATTCTTTGAAAGATTTGGTTTTGTTACAGATACAAGTAATGAAGTTAAAGAGAAAGAACTTGCATTTGAAAGAGAACAAAATAGCTTTTTGAAATTTTCTTTAAAAGCAAAAAAAATAAGAAATAATGAATTCGATACAGAACCAGAATTATTAGAAAACTTTAAAAATTTTAAAGGTGTTTTAGAAAACAATATGTCAAGACAGCTTTATCCTTTACAACTACTATCGTCTTTCCATATGGCATTTTCTCAAAATAGTTGTAATTTTGCCGTTCCTGGAGCTGGTAAGACATCAATTGTTTATGGTGCATATGTTTATCTAAAAAGTCTTTCTAAAGATAACCCGAAATATGTTGATAAACTTCTTGTAATAGGTCCTTTATCATCATTTGCTCCATGGGAAAATGAGTATAAGGAGTGTTTTAATAAAAAAGCTGACAGTCAAAGAATGTCAGGTGACGCAACAATTTCAAGGATAGAAAAAGAACAACACCTATATTCTGCAAAGCCGAAAGAAATTACTCTTATTTCCCATGCTGGTGTACCTTTATTAGAAACAGAAATAATAGATTTTTTAAAATCAAATAAAGTTATGGTGGTAGTAGATGAGGCACATAGAATTAAAAATGCAAATGGCATTTGGGGGAATAGCGTAGTTGAAATATCAAAAGAGGCAAAATCAAGAATAATTTTAACAGGAACACCTGTACCAAATGGATATGAAGATATATTTAATTTATATAGATTCTTATATCCATTTAAATATAAAGATATTCTGCAAATTCATTATGATCAGTTAAAAGAAATGACAAAGAATTCACTTTCTTTTGATGATGCAAGAGTTAAAAAATTTATTGAGAATATTTCACCATATTTCATAAGAATAAAAAAGAAAGATTTAAAAGATAGGTTACCTTTGAAAATTACTGAAAATATTGTTGAGGTAGAGATGGATGAACATCAAAAAGAAATTTATGATTTTATTGAAGAAAAATATGTAAAAACGTTTCAACAAAATTCGTCTGGAACAGTAAAAGATGTATTAAATAAAGCAAAATTAATACGTTTACGACAAGCCTCAACTAATCCATCTTTACTTATCAAGCCATTGCAGGATTCTTTAGAATATTTTGATGAAGAAATTGATCCTAATGATAAATTTACTGACATCAATGATTTAAACGTAGATGATAGCAGTATATTTAGAAAGATTCTTAGTTATGAACAACTTTCTATACCAAAAAAATTTATTAAAATAAAAAATCTTTTAGAAGAGAAAATTTTTATCAATAATGGTAAAGCTATAATATGGACTATATTTATTCAAAATGCGGAACAACTTCAAAAATATTTAAATAAACAAAATATTCCTTCTAAACTTTTAATTGGAAAAGTCCCACAAGAAGAACGAGAAAGAACTATTGAAAAGTTTAATAATCCAGAAAATATAGAATTTAAAGTAATAATCGCAAACCCTTTTTCTGTAGCAGAATCTATTTCTTTACATAAAGGTTGTCATAATGCTATCTATTTGGAACGAGATTATAATGCATCTAATTTCTTACAATCTAAAGATCGTATTCATCGTGTTGGGTTGGATCTAGATATTGTAACAAACTATTATTATCTTATTTCTAAAAACTCTATTGACACAATTATCAATAAAAAGCTTGATATAAAAGTTGAAAGAATGGAAAAAGTAATTGATGAAGAGATACCTCTTTTTAGTAGAATAAATGATTCTGATGAAACAGATATAATTAATGGATTAATAGAAGATTATGTTAAAAGAACTAAGTAAATATAATAATCTTGGGACACCTTCCTATTTTTATGATTTTTTTTCTTTAATAAACAAAGATAAAAAGATAACTGAACAAGAAATAAAAGAATACTTTTTTAATAAAACTATTGATAATAGACAAGTGTTTGATGGGTGTATTCCGTTACTTAAAATACTAGATATAATTAATATAGATGAAATACAAAAAACTATTAGTATAAATCCACTTTATAAAGAAACAATTACCTCTTTTGATATTTTTAAAGAAAATATATTAGAAAGTTTTCTATCAAAATATCAAAAAGACAGTGATTTTTATAAAATATTTATAGATTATACTTTTGAAAAATTATATTCCAAAACTATTTTGATTAATGCTTCTGCTTTTAAACTAAAATATATGAATATAAAAAGATTTCTCATAGATTTTAATTTCTTAATTCATCATCCAAATGAAAGTTATTATTTAATTAATAAAATATATATTAAATTATTTAATAAGTATATATTAGCTCAAATAAGCAATGATAAAGAGAATCAAGAAATTGACATTAATGACAAGGAAGAAGAAGCACCAAAAGTTTTTATTTCTTACTCTTGGGATGATGAAAATCATAAAGGTTGGGTATTGAATTTAGCAAATAAATTAGCTGAAAATGGGGTAGATCCAATATTTGATAGATATGAATTACAACCAGGTTCAAATGCCCCATATTTTATGGAGAAAGCTTTAAGGGACGCAGATAAAGTACTTATTATATTTACTGAGAATTATCAAACTAAAGCAATGGGAAGAAAGGGAGGAGTAGGATATGAATATTCAATTTTAAATGCAGAAATTTGTAAAAATATTACAGATAATAAAAAATATATTCCTATTTTACGAAGTGGTTCAATGCAGACGAGCATACCACCTTTTATGCAACAATTTATTTCAATTTATATGATAGACAACTCACAATATAATGGGCAAATAAAAGAAATTTTACATTGTATTTTTGATAAACCATTGATTCCAAAACCTAAAATTGGTGAGAAACCTGATTATGTAAAATGATTTTTAGTAGAAAAAAAGAGCTTATCCTAGCTCTTTTTCATTATTATTGAAGTGTTTTTTAACTGAGTCAAAAACAGATTTTTCTATTGGTTCATTTGCATAAGAGTCATCACAAATAAGTCCTATTTCATTTAGGTCGTTCATTGGACACTCACCGATTTTAGCAGTTAAAAGAATATCTACATCTTTTAGTGAAGTTTTTATTTCTTCAATAGGGTTATAATCTTCACCATAATCAGCACCAGAGTATGAACTCTCTATCTTTCTATGCATTACAAATTTGATAGCTTTGTCACCAACTTCGTAGATTAAGAACTCTTGCGCTGAGCCAAAGTGCATATTAATCATACCTTCACCAGCGGTAGTGATAGCTACAAGTTTTGTATCACCATTTGAGCTTAACTGCTCTTTAGAAGCTTGTTCTATTTTTATACGATCATTTGCAGCTTCAAGGTGTGTACGCCAGTTTTCAATAGCTTCATGTTTTTGAACTCTAGCTTTTATATTGTATTTTTCTTCCAATGCCTCAAAACTCATTCCGACAAAAACGTTAGGTGTAAACTCATCACCTCTATCTTCTCCGATAAGCCCAACTGCATCTGCACGACACTGACGACAGTGGCTCATAAGTTTCATATCCATTCCACAAGCTTCTTGAGCAGCCATAGTCTCTTGATCCGTTGCACTAGGCATACCTTCTAGACCAAACTTAGTACCAAACTCCGCAGATGATAAAAGAGGCATAATGTTGTGTAAAAATACATTCATCTCTTTTAATTTTTTAGCTACGTTTGGAAGGTCTTTGTTATTTACTCCAGGAATTAAAACAGAGTTAGCTTTTACAAGGATGCCCCTGTCTGTAAGCATCTTTATACCTTCTAATTGTTTTTCTAAAAGTATCTTTGCACCCTCGGCTCCCCAAACTTTTTTATGTTCCCAGTGTACCCATGGATAGATTTTACTTCCAATCTCACCAGTTGCATCTACTGTATTTATAGTCACAGTAACATGATCAACATTATATTTTTCTATCTCATCTATATAATCAGCAATCCTAAGACCGTTTGTAGATAGACAAAGTTTTAAATCAGGTGCTTTTTCTTGTAGCATTCTAAATGTATCAAAAGTTTTTTCAGGGTTTGCAAGAGCATCACCAGGACCTGCAACTCCAACAACTGATAGCTGTTGAATATCTCCACCGACATATAAAACTTTTTTTACTGCTTCTTCGGCTGAAAGTTTACCGCTTGTTACTCCGGGACGTGATTCGTTTGAACAGTCATATTTTCTATTACAGTAGTTACATTGAATATTACATGCTGGAGCAACTGCTACGTGAATCCTTGCATAGTGTTGGTGAGCACCTTCACTGTAACATGGGTGAGCATTTATTTTTTCTTTTATAGCCATTGCCTCTGGGTTATTTGGATTGAACCCCGCATCGCTTGCTGTGCCACAGCCACCTGTTGAACAACTCATAAAAAATCCTTTAAATTTTATTTCTTAGGAGATACAATTCATAAAGTGTTCCATGGGGTAAAAAAGAGATTGAAAAATCTCTCTTTAGATAGCTACTTCCATTTGGGCTTCTCTTTGTTCTATAGAGATACTTTCTCTGAAAGGTTTTGGTTTATTCTCAGGCGAGAAAATTCCAAGTTTTTTGTGAGTGCGTATATTGTATTTGCCATCTTCATGACCCTGCATATAATAGTCGTTAAATTCTGCAGTGTATGGCATATCCCAAACTATTGCACCTTCGGTAGGACATACGTAAGCGCATTTTGGTACAGATGCATCTACACACTCTATACACTTTTCTGGTTTTACATAAACATAATCAGCATCTATGATTGGCGAATCATCTACACTGACTATTGCCGTAGCTGGACACTCATCTATACAAGTATCACAGTTAATGCATAAATCTGTAATGATTACGGACATCGTTTAGGCCCAGCGACCGATGTTTGCGTGTGACTCACGGTCACTCATAGATATTTCGGCAATAAATTGTTGTTCTTTTTGTTCTGGCAACATTAAACCTTTTTTCTTATGCTCACGAATTTTATATGTTCCAGCTTCATTACCATCTTTATAATACTCGTTAAAGTCCATAGTATATGGCATATCCCACACAATAGCACCTTCAGTCGGACATGCTTCAACACATCTAGGTTCATCTGCGTGACCAACACACTCAACACAACTCTCAGGTTTTACATATAAAATACCGTCTTTAGGATTTTTCTCATTGTCCTCTTCTAAAATTGCCGCAACTGGACACTCCGGTGCACATGCATCGCAAGAGATACACTCATCTGTAATTAAAACTGCCATATCTAACTCCTTAATATTTAATATAAATATTTATACATTAAGTGTTCCCTTTAAAGGTATATAACTTGCATATATATTTATACAAATATATTTTAAAGAGGGTTGAGTATGGAAGTTATAGTTGATAATAGTAGTAGAGAGTTGAAAAAAACGGATAGGAAAGTTGGCAGTGAAGCTCCTGCTTCAAGAGTTATGATGTTAAATGGCGAAGTTAAAGTTATTGGTATGATGGCAGATAAGGTTCAAGTTATTATAACTTTAGCAAACTCTTATGATTTAACTGAATCTTTATTAAGCGTAATCAATAAATATTCTGATAAATCATACATATATATAATGACTTCAAAAGAGTTAGATACTAAGTATGATGACTTTATGACCTCTATTGATATAAAAAATTTAACATTAAAGTATGGTGTAAATATAGAAGATAATTTATGTGCAAAATCTATTTTTATAATTTCTAAAGATGGTGAGATAGAATATAAAGAAGTTTTAGAAGATGTTATTAGTGACTTTAATCTAGAACTATTTGAGAAAGAGCTTGATAAAGCGGTAGAGTTTAAGAAAAAAGGTCATACACATGAGAATTGGATGAGTGTGTAGAGTTATGGGAATAATAGAAGATAAAATAAAAACTGATTTGATGCAGAGTGTCTATGCAGATAGTATAGGTATATATGAGTTTATAGATTCTAGATTTTCTTTAAGTGAAGAAAAAAGAGATTTCATTATTAAAAAAATCAATACTTTAAATGATGAGCTTTTAATTATTTTAAAAGATGTAAAACTCTCATAATAAAATCTAATTTATACTATTGTATCAACTTCTATTTTATAATAGTCAGTTATATCACTGTATTTTAAATCTTCGTATTCACTTGATATAACTTCGTAGTTTAGTTTTGTTATCTCATCTGCTAAACTATTTTCTTCAAAATTAATAGATGATAAATATTTGAATCTTTTAGCTACATCTTTTATGGTCAGATTTGTATCAAAATCATTTGGATTAAATTGTTTTTTTATTTTCATATCTTCTCCTGTAATAATTTAGTATACATATTGTATACCAAAACAGTGTTTTACAATTAGATGGTACATAATATGTATAGAAAAGATTAAATAATAAACATAAATTAGAAGATTTAAAGTAAATGTTGAGTTATTATAATAAAAAAATGAGGTATCTATATGAAACACAAAGATTTTTTTCAAAATAGAGATGAACTTTTTAAGACTTTTTTAGAAAATACTCGTGATTTACTTTTTATATCGCAAATAGATAAAAATGGAATGGAAATAGTCTATGCAAACGAGACAGCAAAAGATAGACTGGGTTACTCATTAGAAGAAATGAATGAAATTGGTATTGATGGCTTTAGAAAACCTATAGACGAATTTCATAGTTTTAAGCAACATATTGAAGAACTTAAAAACAAAGGTGATAGAACAGATTATGCATCTTTAATCTGTAAAAATAAAACAGAATTTTCAGTAGAAATAAATGCAAAAATAATTAATTACTATGATGTTGACTACAACATAGCTATCGCTAGAGATATAACAGATAGATTAAAGTATGAAACACAGCTTGAAAATGAAATAGATAAAAAAACAAAAGAGCTTAATGAGAATATTCAAAAATTAAAAAGTTATAAAGATGCTATGGATGTTAACTCCATTGTAACTATTTCAGATACGCATGGAAAAATAAAATATGCAAACGATAAGTTTTATGAAGTATGTGGATTTGAAAAAGATGAAGTAATAGGAAAAAGTCATAACATTGTTAGACATCCTGATGTACCAAAAGAGGTATTCACAGATATGTGGAATACAATCTCATCTAAAAAAATATGGCGTGGCAAGCTTAAAAACTTAACAAAGCATGGTGATTTATACACAGTTCAGGCAGTTATAGTCCCTATTTTAGATCATAATAATGATATTGTAGAATATATAGCTACAAGATATGAGATAACAGATATTGTAAACAAACAAGAGGAAATTGAAAAACTACTAATAACAGATGCATTAACAGGGCTATACAATAGATTCCATCTAAATGAAACACTAAATACTGCAGATAATAATGCCAGTATAGCTCTTATAGATATAAATGGATTTCATGAGATAAATGATTTTTATGGCGATGAAGTTGGAGATATGTTAATTGTAAAATTATCAAAGATTATAAAAAAGAGATTAAAAAACAACTACTTGCTATTTCATCTTTCAGGAGATGAGTTTATAGTTTTTAACAAATATGTATCAAGAGATAAGTTCATTAATGAGATGATTGAGACAAATAATTTTTTAAATACTAAAACGTTAACAATAAAAGATAAAACATTTTATTTAAATATAACTATGTCATTATCATTTGAGGATAAACAAAATTTAGTCTCATCAGTGCACCTTGCAAAAACTTATGCAAAACAAAATAGTTTAAACTTCAATATATATACTGATGAAAATACACTAGATAAAGAATATAAGTCAAATCTAACATGGTCAAATAGAATTAAAAAGGCTATTCAAGATGATAGAATAACTGTGTTTTTTCAACCAATTGTTGATACAAAAAGCAAAAAAATCATTAAGTATGAGTCTTTAGTCAGGATGATAAGTAAAGATGGTGAAGTAATTTCTCCATATTTCTTTTTAGATAAGGCAAAAAAATCAAATCAATATACTAAGATTACTAGAATTGTTATAGACAAAACACTTCAAAAAATGCTTACATATGATTTAAAATGCAGTATCAACATCACTATTGAAGACATGCAAAATGAAGATATAAAACAATATATATATGATAAACTAGATGAGTTTGAGAAATGTAAAAACATCACTTTTGAACTTGTAGAGTCAGAGGGTATTGAAAACTTTGATGAGGTTGATGAATTTATAAAGGTTATAAAATCTTATGGTTGTAAATTAGCAATTGATGACTTTGGAACAGGGTATAGTAACTTCGAATATTTACTAAAATTAAATGCTGATATTATAAAGATAGACGGTTCTCTTATTAAAGAGATAGATAAAAATCAAGATTATTATGACATTGTAAAAACCATAGTAAGTTTTGCAAAAATCAAAAATCTGAAAGTTGTTGCAGAGTATGTTAGCTCACAAGCCATATATGATAAGGTTTTGGAACTAGATATTGAGTACTCTCAAGGTTATTTTTTTGCAGAACCTAAACCTTTATTAGAATAAATAATTTGCTATAATATTTAAAAGATACTCAATAAACTATACAAAGGAATCAAATATGCGTAACACATTATTAAATATAATTGTTGTTTGTCTAGTGTTAAGTACTACTAGTCTAATGTCTAACGATCAATGCTCCGATATCTTAAATGATGGAATAAGAGACACATATGATTTTTCAGACACTAGCACTATGCAAGAAAATACTTATGACTTGATATGTAAAAAGAGTAATATGTCTAACAGTGGTTCATCTGGTTTTTCTATTGATTTACCTCTTCCGGATTTAGGAATGTTTGGATTAGGAAGTAGAAATTCTCATAACCTTAAGAAAATTAAAGAGTTTTGTAAAAATTCTTCAAGTAGCATAAGTAAGAAAGATGCACTAACCTTTACAAAAAGCATTAGTAATAAAGATGTTGTAAAAGCTTGGGAAAGATGTATGAGTTCTAAAGGTTTATATTGTAAAACGGAAAATACAAGTGATACAAGCTTTAAATTAAAGATAACCTGGGACCCGAATACTAAAGCATATGAACCTGAAATAAGAGATGACTTATTTATATCTCATGGACACTGTGTAAATACAACTTTAATTAAAATCGGTAGTAAGATAGAACAATTTGCTCCTATTGTAATAAATTGTAAAAGAGATGGCAACAAAGATGCAGTATTTGCGTCATTTAATACATCCCAAGGAGCAGTAGAGTGTAGAGTTCCTAAACTTAAAATACCTATAAAACCAAAAGACTACTTAACATCATGTATAGAAGGAAATTATAAAGGTTGTGTAGGCATGATGGATGAAGCACAAAAAAAATATAAATCATGTAAAGAAAATGTTGATCTCTTAAGACGAAATGATGCTGATGGTCAAGTAATATTTTATGAAGATAGAAAATGTGGCAATCAAGTAGCCAATACAAAAGGGACAATTGCAATCATCGAAAACATGTGGAGAGATTGTAATATTGATTTTGATATAGATGCTTGTATTAATTCTAGAAATATACTAAACAGTGTAGTTAATACTCCTATAAAAGGTCGATTTTAATAAGAGCTAATTCAGGGTTATTACTTCTTGTGAGGATATGACCCAGCACTTACATTATATACTTTAATGTCTCAAGCAGTTTAAATTTTAAGATTATAATCATTTAGTATTAGTTAATGTCAAATGGTGTTATAATGTGAGAATGTAAACTGAGTGTGAGGGTTTGTCATGTTGCAATTTAGTCATAAGTTTAAGTCAGATGCAGATACAAAGTATATTATTGATAAGGCGTTTATTGATATAAAATCAGAAAAAGAGAGTGGTCGTATCGGCTATTATTTTTTGCCTCAAGATTCTTTAAATATACTAGGTGATATTACACAGTTTTGTAAAAACAGCTCCTTGCTACAAAGCAAAAAAATCAAAAATATTGTTTTGATAGGAATAGGCGGCTCTTCACTCGGAATTAAAGCTATAGACACACTTTTAGCACATAAAAACACAAGCGGAAGAAAACTCTTTTACTTTGAAAACTCAGATCCTCTTAATATATCTACAACACTCTCAAGTCTTACTAAAGAGGAATCGCTTTTTATTGTCATATCTAAATCAGGTTCTACTATTGAGACTATATCGATTTTTAAAACTATAATAAAGCATTTTAACTTAGATTTTAATACTCAGGACAAAGAGCGTGTCATCACAATAACAGATGAACTTTCTCCCCTTTCAAAATTCTCTGATGAGTATGATATAAAACAGTTCGACATACCTTCAAATGTTGGTGGAAGATTTTCTATCTTAAGCAGCGTAGGTGTTGTGCCACTTTATTTGGCTGGATATGATGTAAAAGCAATACTTGAAGGTGCTTGGGCTTTTGCAGATAGCTTTTTTGATTCTAAAGAGAATCATCTGCTTGAAAAAGCCGCTTTTTATGCTATTAACTCAGAATCAAAACCTATGAATGTGCTCTTTTCATATGCCAATGAACTTGAAAACCTGACAAAGTGGTATATACAGTTATGGGGTGAATCATTGGGAAAAACAACTTCTGAAGGAAAGCATGTAGGTTTGACACCGATTGGTCTTATTGGTGCAGTGGACCAACACTCATTTTTACAGCTTATTATAGATGGACCTAACAATAAAACCGTTACTTTTATAAATATTAATGATTTTGAAAACGATATCATAATTCCTGAAATCTCACTTGCATATTTGCAAGATACAGACTTTGTAAACGGCAGAAGTTTTGGCGAACTTATAAATGCGCAGTGTAAAGCTACAAAAGATAGCCTAGAACAAAGCGGGATTGTTGTTGATAGTATCTCTTTCGATAAGATTCAAGAGGGTAATATAGGAAAAATTATCATATATTACGAGCTGCTCACATCTCTTGTTGGCGCGATGTTGAATGTAAATACATATAATCAACCGGGAGTAGAACAGGGAAAACATCTACTTTATGAGCACTTTAAAGGAAAAAAATAATGAAACTGCATACTTATCAAATCGACCCGAAATATAAAACTAGTGTTGCCTATTTTTCAATGGAGTTTGGAATTCATCAGGGCTTGAAGATATATTCTGGTGGACTAGGATTTTTGTCTGGCTCACATATGCGCAGTGCCTACGATCTAAAGCAAAATACAGTTGGGGTTGGTATATTGTGGAGTTATGGATATTATGATCAGAGACGTAATTCAGAGGGGACTCTGCATGCTGATTTTATCAGAAAACATTACTATTTCTTGGAAGACTTGGATATTAAGATTAAGATTAATATCCATTCAGAAGATGTATATGTGAAAGCGTGGCTTTTGCCACCGGATGTTTTTGGTTCTGCCCCCTTAATCCTTTTAACTACAGACATAGATGAAAACAACTTTATATCCCGCACAATCACACACAAGCTTTACGATTCAAATGAAGAGACGCGTATTTCACAAGAGATAGTCCTTGGCATCGGCGGTGTAAAAGTTTTGGATAAATTAAATCATGAAGTTGATATCTATCATATGAATGAAGGACATGCTTTACCTCTGGTATATGAGCTTTATGCTAAGTACAGAGATATGCAAGAGGTGAAAAATAGAGTTGTTTTCACGACACACACGCCCGAGGACGCAGGTAATGAGAAACATAATATGAACCTGCTCCACAAATTCGGTTTTTTTAACGGTCTCTCAATGGATGAGGTGCGTCAGTTGACTATGGAAGATGGAGAAAATCTTAATCTTACGGTAGGGGCTTTGAGGTCTTCAAAAATATCCAATGCGGTTTCAAAGTTTCATGGAGAAGTTGCTAACAGAATGTGGAAAGATATTGAAGGAAAATCTGAGATAATATACATTACCAACGGACAAAACCGTCGCTACTGGACAGACAGAGTAATGCTCAATGCCTTAGATGCACACGAGGAGTATGAGTTGATTGCCAGAAAAAAACATCTTAAGCGCGTGTTGTTTGATATTGTAGTAGACCAGACTGGGCAGATGTTTGATCCTGAAGTACTGACGATTGTCTGGGCAAGACGCTTTGCGGAGTATAAACGACCTGGACTTTTAAAGCAGGATATAGAACGTTTTAAAAAAATGATTACCAGTGTAGATTATCCTGTTCAGGTTATCTGGGCTGGAAAACCATACCCATTTGACACAAATGCAATAAACACCTTTAATGAACTGATAAATATGAGCTGTGAATTTAAAAATATGGCAGTTTTGATAGGTTATGAGCTTGAACTTTCGCGTATTATGAAAAAAGGGAGTGATGTCTGGCTCAATACCCCAAGAGTATCACGAGAGGCAAGCGGTACTAGCGGTATGAGTGCGAGCATGAACGGCTCTGTTCATCTATCCATAAATGACGGGTGGCATCCTGAATTTGCAAATGATGGTGTTAACTCCTTTACTATACCTGAGATTGACCATAATAAGCCGATAGAAAAGCAAGATTATGAAGATAATAAAAACTTGATGGATATTCTAGAGAATAAAATTATTCCGCTTTATTACAATGAACCGAAAAAATGGATAAAAATAGTCAGTAATGCTATGTCTGACGTTATCCCGGCATTTGATTCTGGTCGTATGGTGCATGAGTATTACACAAAGATGTATGATTTATAATCTTTTGTATAGATTAACATTAGCTTAACATTATTAAATTATGATGATATAGTTAAAAAAAATTAATTATGTTAGAGGTAATTTTTTAAAATTAGGAGCATAAATGAAAGCAGTAGTATTAGCAGGTGGTTTTGGTACTAGAATTCAGCCTTTAACAAACTCTCAACCAAAGCCAATGCTGCCAATCATAAACAAACCTATGATGGAGCATACCATGCTCAAGCTTAGGGATATCGGTATAAAAGATTTTATCGTACTGCTTTATTTTAAACCAGAGATTATAGAGAATTATTTTGGTGATGGAAGCAGATTTGGCATCAACATCACTTACCTTCTCCCTGACAACGACTACGGTACGGCAGGCTCTGTTAAACTTGCAGAAGAACTTATTGGTGATGAGAATTTTATAATAATTAGTGGTGACCTTGTCACAGATTTTGATTTTAATAAAATAATAGAGTGTCACACAGCTCGTAGATCAAAGCTGACTATAACGCTTACCTCTGTTAAAAACCCGTTGCAGTTTGGTGTAGTCATTGCCGATGAAGATGGAAAAATAGAAAAATTTTTGGAAAAACCAAGCTGGGGAGAGGTGTTTAGTGACACTATCAATACCGGTATTTATATAATTGAGCCTGAAATTTTAGAGCATATCCCTAAAAATACAAATTTTGATTTTGCAAAAGATTTGTTCCCTCTACTTATGAAAAAAGATATAGATCTTATTGGATGCAGTGCTTTTGGATACTGGAGAGATGTCGGAAATCCTGAGAGTTATAGAGAAGTCCATGATGATATTTTAAATGAGAGAGTAGAATTTAACTTTGAAGGGATAAAAAAAGTTTTTCCTGATGGCATCCTTTACAGTGCGCAAAAGTATGAGCTAAAAGATGGTGTAGATATTTTGGACAAAGTGGTACTTGGAAAAAATGTCACTATTGGAAAAGGGGTAAAACTCCACAATGTGGTTATAGGTGACAATGTTATTGTGGATGATTTTTGTAAGATAAGGAATAGTGTAATATGGGATAATGTAGAGATTCAAAATAATGTAATCCTTGATAGTTGTGTTATATGTAATAACAATATACTTGGAAATAATATGCAGGCAAAGGCCGGTCTAATTCTGGCAGAGGGGTGTGAAGTCGGGAGTCTGGTCTCAATTGAGAAAGATATAATTATATGGCCAAACAAGATAATAGAGGGAGCTTCAATAGTCACTAATAATGTGATTTGGGGAAGCAAGTATAAAAACTCTATCTTCGAGGATGGAAGCGTTTTTGGTATAAGCAATGTTGAGCTCTCGTGTGAGATGGCGACAAAGCTGGCAGAAGCATTTGCATCGCAATTTCCAATAGGCAGTAAGATATATATATCAAGGGATTATCACAAAAGTTCCAGAATGCTTAAGCGTGCTTTTTTAGGCGGGGTTTTGGCATCTGGCGTAGGTGTTGTAGATCTTCATACACTCCCATCATCAGTTATGAGATACAACCTTGCCGCACACAGCGATATCGCTGCAGGAGTACATATTAGACAGCATATGCTAAATCCTGCCAATATTAAGATAATATTTTTTAATGAGGATGGCTTGAAAATAAACTCAGCTATGGCAAAAAATGTAGAAAAGACATTTTTTAAAGAGGAGTTTAAAAGGGTTAATTACAGGGATATAGGAGAGATAATAGAATACAATCACAATAATCATGTCTGCATGAAATATAAAGAGGCTATAAAAAACAACATAAGCAGAGATATTCTTGCTAAAAACAGTTTTCATATAATCGTTGACCTTATGTCAGGAGGTACAGCAGATATTTTTCCTAAAGTTTTAAATGATCTTCACATTGATAACATCATACTCAATGCTTATCCTGATGAGAAAAAGTTAGAAAATCTAGGAAGTGTGGAAAAACGTTCAAAAGGTGAGGTCTCATCCATTGTTAAGAGTCTTAATTCGGATATGGGGTTGATAATATATCCAAATGGACAAAAACTTACTATTGTGACCGATTTGGGTGAGGTCTTAGAGAAAGAGACAACACTTTTTGTTATTCTATATTTGATGAATCACGAGAAAAATGAGAAAAAATACAAGGTAATTCTTCCGACCTGGGCAACCGGATATGATTGATGGAAGTTTTGAGAACCTTGAGCTAGAGCGTGGGAAATATTCAGAATTTAAAGCATCACAACTTAAATCATATGATTTAATTGCAACTGTTGATGGAAATTTTGCTTTTAGTGAATTTACACTTCATCATGATTCTATGTTTTGTGCTTTAAAGATTGTAGAGATGCTAATAAAGTTTGATTTGAAACTTTCAGAGATTGTAAAGAAGATAGAGCCTTTTTATTACACTTATGAAAAAGTAGCGTGCAAACAGTCTTTAAAAGGTAAAATGATGCGTAAGTTTCTTGAAGAAGCAAAAGATAAAAAATCATCATCCATAGACGGTGTGAAAATATGGACTGCCAAAAATGACTGGATACTTATGATACCTGACCAGTATGAAGATTCTCTAAATCTGTATATACAAGCTCAAACAAATAAGAGTGGGAAAGCTATTTATAAAAAATATACTCAAAAAATAGATAGATGGGCAGAAAAATAAAATGAATAAAACACTAAAGCTCTCATTTTTATGGCATATGCATCAGCCTGATTATAGAGATAGTGAGGGTATTATGAAAATGCCTTGGGTATTTTTGCATGCTATAAAAGATTATTATGATATGCCTTGGATGCTTTCAAAATTTTCAAAACTAAAAGCTACTTTTAACCTTACACCCTCACTTATAGAACAGCTAAATCTTTGTTCTGAGCCTTTGAAATATGACTATTTCTTTCAACTTTACAACATGCATCCTTTGGAGCTTTCAAGTAGCCAAAGGGAGTGGTTTGTAAAAATCTGTAAATCTCCTAATTATGACACTGTAATTAAGCCGATGCCGCGTTTTAATGAACTCTACTATCTTGAAAGTTTTAGCGATGAGGAGTTAATTGATCTACAGATGCAATTTCTCTTGGCATGGTGTGGGAATTATCTTCGTTTGAACAATGAAACAGTAAAAGTATTGTTTCAAAAAGAGCGTGACTACTCATCGGAAGATAAAACTTTACTGCTTGATACACTTAGTGCTTTTATCGGTGAAATTCTTCCATTTTACACCTCTTTATTGAAAAGAAAAATTATTTCAATTTCTACAACTCCATATTTTCATCCCATACTTCCTCTTTTAATAGATATGGACAATGTGCAAAAGGCAAACATTCATACAAAGACTCCACAAAATCCACTTTCTTTTAAAGACGATGCCATCAAACATGTCAAACGAGCAAAAAAACTTTATAAAGAGACCTTTGGAGTTGAACCTGTGGGTTTTTGGCCCGCTGAAGGAGCGGTAGATGTCAAAAGTATAGAGATATACAAAAATGAGGGGATTAAGTGGATTGCTACGGATGAAGATATACTTTTTAAATCTCTGGGTGATAATAAAAGAGCAAATCTCTATAAGCCATATCAATATAATGAAGTATTTATCGCATTTCGCGATCACGCTATGAGTGATTTAATAGGTTTTGATTACAGATTCAGACCTGCTTCTCAATCAGTAGAGCAATTTATCTCAGCCATTGCACCTTTGGCTTCTGAAGATAAGCAAGACACACTCTTTATAATTCTAGATGGAGAAAATGCATGGGAGTATTATAAGGATAATGCTTATCCATTTTTTATGAAACTTTATGAAAAGCTTTCAGACCTTCCTTGGTGTAAAACAATCTGCATGGATGAGTTGATAGAGGATGAAGCTTTAGAACTTGAGAACTTGAAGCCCGGAAGTTGGATAAGCGGTGATTTTTCAACATGGGTTGGACATCCTGATAAAAATCGAGCTTGGGAATTGCTTTTTCAGGCTCGAAGAGATTATGATAATTATACCCATGAAATAAGTGATAAAGACTATAAGACAATTGAAAATCATTTTTTAACTGCACAGTGCAGTGACTGGTTCTGGTGGTATGGTGATGAACACTTTACGGAGTTTGCTGCAGAGTTTGACATGCTTTTTAGAAAACATCTCATAAGTATATATGAACTTTTAAATATGCAACCTCCGGAGGGCTTGTTTGAACCTATTATCAAGCATAAAAGCGGAACTTCTTTTATACTTAAACCTCAAGCCCATATTTATCCTAAAATAGATGGAAAATCTTCATCTTTTTTTGAATGGATAGGTTGCGGAAGCATTGATGAAAATAGAATTTTCTCAAATATGGAGCGAACCAGAGGAGCTGTTGAAAAAATTAGATTTGGACATAACGAAGATATGGTATATATAGCCTTTGATGCAGATATGACAAAGATAGACAAAGAAAAAACAGTTTTGGAGATAATAATCGAGGAACTCTCAGAGACTATAAGTTTAAACTTGAATGAGCAGAAACATCAATCTGGTATTATCATGAGTGTACACAGTAGTATTGAAATTGCTCTTGCTAAAACTGTTTTTGAAGCTTTAAGTATTGTTCATCTGCGTTTTAAGATACTCAAAGAGGGTAAAGTCATTCAGACATTGCCAGGTTGTGGTGCTTTGGAACTGCAACTGGATGAAGATTATAGCGACAGCTGGTTTGTATAGGAGTGATTATGAGAAATAAAACCACACTATTATTTGGTATCCATATGCATCAGCCCGTAGATAATTTTAAAGAGGTTATAAGCCATGCAGTAAACGTATGTTATGCACCTTTTTTTGAGGTGCTTAGCAGATATCCGGAGTTTCGATTTTCTGTACATTGCAGTGGTTGGCTTATGCAACAGATTGAGAGCGATTATCCAAAGCTTTTTAAAAACATAGTTGAATTATCCAATAAAGGTAGTATAGAATTTTTTGGCGCGGGGTTTTATGAACCGGTACTCAGTGCAATTCCATCGCAAGATAGAATAGCTCAGATTAAAAAACTTAGTTCTGAGATAGAGATAAACTTCAATCAAAATCCAAAAGGGCTTTGGCTTAGTGAGAGAGTATGGGACTCTTCACTAGTCTCAGACCTACATAAATCAGAGATAGAATATACGCTACTAGATGATTACCACTTTCAATCAGCCGGCATTGATGAAGATGTTTTAGATGGATATTATACCACTGAAGAGGGTGGTAAAAGTATAGGAATATTTCCAATTAGTAAAAAACTTCGCTATGCCCTGCCTTTTTTCAGTGTTGAGCGTTGCATAAAAATAATAAAATTATATTCGAGAGAGAAAGATTCAGCCGCTGTTATATTTGACGACGCGGAAAAATTCGGTATGTGGCCGGGCACTTACGCTTGGGTATACGAAAAGGGATGGCTCGAAAAATTTATACAAACTGTACTAAAAGATGATGAAATTAAATGTGAGCATTATGGTAAATATTTTAAAGAACAAAAAACGCGTGGTATCGCCTACCTACCTAACGTATCTTATTATGAGATGGGAGAGTGGAGTCTAAAGGCTGATGATGCTATAGCTCTTGAAATCTTGAAAAATGAGATGGGAGAGGAGCGCTATAATGAAGAAGGAATCAAGTTTTTAAAAGGTGGGATATGGAAAAACTTCTTTGTGAAGTATGAGGAGAGTAATCGCATCCACAAGAGGATGCTTGAACTCTCATCTATGAAAGAGGAGATAAAAAATGAACTTTTTAATGAAAACCTTTATAAACTTCAAACAAATGATGTTATGTGGCATGGCGTTTTTGGAGGTCTTTATCTTCCAAATCTCAGGGACAATGCATACAGCTACCTGATTGAGTGTGAAAAACTAAGATATTCGGGCAAAACTTTGATAAGTACGGATGAGAGTGAGATGGACGGTTATCTCAAAGTAAAATCCGTAACGCCGAAATATATCTTTAGATTTGACAGCAAATATGGAGGACAGCTTATCGAGTTTGATGATTTGCAAAAATGCTTTAACTGGCAAAATACTCTCAGCAGACGAAAAGAATCCTACCATGAAAGGATGTTGAGGCCACCATCCGAGAAGCAAATGGATAAAAATGATTGTTTTTTGGATGGGATTGACACCATACATAATAGTGCACACCACATCAATGAGGAGATTAAAGAAGCTTTAGTATATGATTGGTACATAAAGAACTCTTTTGTAGATCATATAAGCGACAAGTCTGCTACTCTTGAGAATTTTCGTTCTTGTAGTTTTAAGGAGTATGGGGATTTTGCAAACCAGCCGTTTTTATATTCAAAAGATTCAGAGGCAATCGTGTTTGAGCGAGAGGGTGGGGTATATCTGCCTCAAAAATATAACACGCATCTAAAGAAGAGTTATATTACGAAGCAAAACGGATTCAGGTTTAAAATAGAACTCGCTACAGATTCTGACTATTTTTTTAATTATATATTGGAGTTAAACCTACATTTTGCAGAGTATGAAAAAGTCAGAGTAAATGGTGAGAAAATATCTGTAGGTGCCAAAAAAGAGAGAATGAAATCATTGGAAATAACAGATTCTTATTTAGATAAAAAAATCATTATAAGCCTTGATAGAGAGGTGGATTTTCTTTACTACCCTTTAAAAACTGTATCTCAAAGTGAGCAAGGATTTGATTTGACAACACAATCTCTTAGTATGGCTTTTGTGCTTCCTTTTTCAAAAAATTTCTCTTTAGAAGGAGTTTTGGAGGTGGAAGATGTCTGAGATTCGATATAACCGTCTGCAAGACAGTTATGTTATTATTGCCCCTGAACGTATGCGCCGTCCTGATTATATGTCTTGGAGTAAGGAGGAAGAGAGTTCTAGTATATGTCCTTTTTGCGAGGGCAAGGAATCTATGACTCCAAATGAGATATTCTCCATCAGAGATAAGGGAAGTTTTGCAGATGAAAAAGGGTGGCTTACCCGCGTAGTTCCAAATCTCTTTAAAGCGGTACAAATTGAAGCACCGTATCAGTTGAAAAATGAAGGTACAAATAAAGTGTGGGATGGTTTTGGAGCGCATGAAATAATTATAGACACACCAAAACATCTAAGTTCTATATCTGAATTATCATCTGAGGATATTTTTAACTGGCTTAAGACAATACAGGCTAGGGTTAGCGATTTGAGAAACGATAAAAGAATAGCCTATATCAGCATATTTAAAAATCAGGGACAATCGGCAGGTGCCACTCAGGCACATCCACATACACAACTTATAGGATTACCTATAGTACCAAAAGAAATTGCTCGTAAATATGAGAGGATGTATCACTACTATATGGATAGTGGAAGAGCTTTAATGGATGATATTATAGATGAAGAGAAGCGTGAGGGAGAACGAGTGATAAGAGAAACAGATTCTTTTATAGCTTTTTGCCCATTTGCTAGTGAGTACCCGTTTGAAGTAATAATCACAAGTAATAATCTCTCGGCAGAAATTGATAAGATTGAAGATGAAAAACTAGAGGAACTTTCAAACCTTTTAAAAGAGCTTTTTGCAACAATGAATTTACAACTTGGAAACTTTGATTTTAATATGAGTCTCTCTGTATCTCCGATGCAAAAATATTTTTATATAGATACAAATATTAATCATAAAAGCACAATATGCAGATTTGAGATGCGAATCATACCTAGTATTTACAGACATGGCGGTTTTGAACTTTCTACAAGCACTATGATAAATCCTGTCGAACCTGAGTATTGCGCAAAGCTGTTAAGGAGTTCTTTTGAAAAAATCTAAAAAACAGAAAAAGATTCTTTTTGTCTCAAGTGAAGTCTATCCTTTTGCAAAAAGCGGTGGTTTGGCTGATGTTTCTCTTGGACTACCAAAGGCTCTTTTGCCGATGTTTGATATATCGATTATGATGCCTATGTACAGTTCTATAGACAAAGATAGATTTGACATTGTTCATACCGGAATATCATTTGAGATTTTGCTTGGTAAAAAAAAGCATCTTGTAGAGTTGTTTAGTACTTCATACGAAGGGATAAAGTGCTATTTTATTGATACACGTATACTTTGTGCTAAAAAGTCTCTTTACGGTACACCAGAGAAAGGGTACAAAGATAATGACCTTCGTTTTGGGCTTTTTAGCAAAGCTGTAATAGCTTTTATCAAACAGAGTGTAGAACCTTATGATCTGCTCCATCTTAATGACTGGCAGAGTGCACTTTGTGCACTTTTTCTCAAAGAAGATAGCTCAATTAAAACCAAGTGTGTATACACGATACACAATCTTGCATATCAGGGTGTGTTTGAGAAGAAAGCTCTGAGCAGACTCGGACTCTCTTCATCCTACTTTAACATGGAATCTTTGGAGTTTTATGGAGATATGAATTTTATGAAAGCAGGCATAGCTTATGCCGATGTCATTACTACTGTAAGCCCAAATTATGCAAAAGAGATACTTACGCCAGAATTTGGATGCGGTCTTGAGGGATTTTTGGCAAAACATCAAAATAAGACAGTTGGTATTTTAAATGGAATCGATATTTCTAATTTTTCTCCAAAAACAGATACAGCACTTGAGAATAACTACGATTCAAAGAGTTATGATAAAAAATATAAAAATAAACAGTCATATCTTAAAGAAAGAGACATTAAAAACACACAGAGACCTCTTTTCATCTTCATTGGCCGTTTTACTTGGCAAAAAGGGATTGACCTGCTTGTAAAAGAGTTGGATAAAATAAGCACTATGAAACTCAATATTGCCATCTTGGGTAATGGTGAGAAAAAATACTCCAAACAGATAAAATCTATAAGTTCAAAACACAAGAACATAAACTTTTATTTTGGCTATGACGAGGAACTCTCTCGCAGGATGTATGCATCAGCCGATTTTATGTTAATGCCGTCTCTATTTGAGCCTTGCGGGCTTAACCAACTGATTGCAATGAATTACGGAACTATACCGATTGTAAACAGTGTTGGAGGCTTAAAAGACAGCGTGAATTCTATTGATGATTTTGACTCAAAAAATATGAGCGGATTTGGGATATGTTTTGAGAAAAAAAAGCCAAAAGCACTTATTAAAGCCATTAAAAAAGCCTTAGAATTATATAAAGACAAAGAACGTTTAAATAAGATAAATCTTCATAATATGGAGTGTGATTTTTCTTGGGATAGAGGTGCCAAAGCTTATGCCACAATCTATAATTCACTTGTGGAAAAAAGGTGATGAAACTCTTTATTGATGTAGGTGGAACTAACCTGAGAAGTGAACTGCATACATCATCTGAGATTATAAGTCAAAAAGTCTCATCGCAGGAGAGGGAACTTGTAAAATATATAGAACACTTGCTTGTGCTCTATCCTTTGATAAGTTTTATCGGAATCTCATTTGCGGGACAGATTTTTGAGGGAGAGATATTGTCTGCTCCAAATCTTCATGTATCCGAGCCAAAGATAAAAGAGTATTTTGAATCTCGCTACAATCTTAGATTGGAAATTGAAAATGACCTAAAGTGTGCCGTTGTCGCCGAAGCGGAGTTTATTAAGTCAGATTCTATTGTGGCTTTATATGTCGGTACTGGTATAGGCAGTGCCTTTATAGATGAGGGAAAATTAATCAGAGGGGTAAAAAACCAAGCTTTTGAGATTGGACATATTTCGTATAAAGAAGCTCCATTTGCTTGCGGATGTTCTAAGACTAACTGTCTTGAGCTTTTTGCTTCAGGCTCGGGAATGAATAGGTGGATGAAGCATTTTAACATTCCAAAACTACTTCTTGATGAGCTTGAAAACTCAAAAGAGAAGCATACTAAAGAGATAGCTATTTCTTTTAAAGAAGCTCTGCTATATGCAGTTGCAATACTTATTACCTTGTGTAATCCTGAAGTTTTAGTTTTGGGAGGCGGTGTTATAAAGAACAATGAATATCTTTTAAAATACATCAAAGAGAACCTTGAAGGATATGTACAAAAAAACACTCTTGAAGAGGTACAGATTGTTGTGTCATCTTTAAAAAATGGCTCTATGGAAGGTGCAAAACTTTTGGATGGAAACCCTTATGGATAAACTGAAAATACTTATGGCAGCCTCAGAAGTTGTTCCATTTGCAAAAACAGGCGGACTGGCAGATGTCACAGGAGCATTACCAAAAGCCCTTAAAGCACTTGGACATGATGTGAGGATTGTGATGCCGCGTTATTATGCAATTGATAAAAACAGCTTTAAGGCATTGGACGGAGCACTTGGTGTAGATATGGGACGTGAGGGCGAAGCCTGGGCTTTGGTTTTAGAAGGTATGTTGCCTGATTCAGACATACCTGTTTATTTCATAGACCATGAAGCCTATTTTGGTCGTAGCGGTCTTTATGAGGAGGGAGGGGAGGCATATGCTGATAATTATCAAAGATTTGTATTTTTCTCAAAAGCTGTGATGCAGTTAAGCAAAAAGCTTCATTTTAAGCCTGATATTATTCATGTAAATGATTGGCATACTGCTCTTATCCCTCTGCTTCTTAATACTATGTACGCACATGATTCAGACTTTGAAAATACAGCCTCAGTTTTAACTATACACAACCTCCAGCATCAAGGAAGATTTAGCAAAGATGTTATGGAAGTGTTGGGCATAGGATGGCAGAACTTTAATATTTATGAGTTGGAAGATTATGACGGAGTCAACCTCCTAAAAGGCGGGATCGTTCATACAGATGCACTCACAACCGTCAGTCCCAAATATTCACTTGAGATAAGGGGTCCCGAATTTGACTGGGGCCTTAAAAATGTTATAAATGCACATGCTAATAAACTTCATGGTATTTTAAACGGGATTGATTATGATGAATGGAATCCGGCTAATGATAAATATATAGCAAAAAACTATGATTTAAATGACCTATCTGGCAAAAAAATCTGTAAAAAAGAACTTCAAAAAATATTTAATCTTCCCCAAAGAGAGGATGTCGCTCTTATAGGTTTTGTAGGACGTCTGGTTGAGCAAAAGGGCATCTCGCTGATAGCTCAGGAGATTTACAGACTGATGGATTTGGATATTCAGATAGTGCTACTGGGAGCAGGAGAGAAGTGGGCGGAAGATTTCTTTAGTCATATATCAGATATTCACAGAAATAAGTTTGCTTGCTATATAGGTTACAGAAACGACCTTGCTCATAAGATTGAAGCTGGAAGCGATTTTTTTCTTATGCCATCTCTTTTTGAACCTTGTGGACTCAACCAGTTATATTCGCTTAGTTACGCAACTTTACCCATAGTAAGAGCTACGGGCGGACTTGATGATACTATACAAAACTACGATTCTCTTGAGAACTCAGGTACAGGGTTTAAGTTTTATGAAGCCTCCGGTGAAGCACTTTACGGTACGATTGTATGGGCAGTTGATATCTGGTACAACAATAAAGATGCGATAAATATGCTGATACAAAATGGCATGAAAAAGCATTTTGGATGGGATGATACGGCTATGGTTTATGAGAGTGTTTACTACCAAGCACTGCTTCATAGACGTAATAGAAAAAAAGGATAAGTCATGAATAACGCAATACATTATGATGTGACACGTTTCAGCGATTATGATATTCATCTTTTTTTAGAGGGGAGCCATGCCAGACTTTATGAGAAGTTTGGGTCTCATTTTATGAAAAGAGGAGATACCTGCGGTGTTTATTTCAGCGTTTGGGCGCCAAATGCCAAAACCGTCTCAGTGTGTGGTGATTTTAATAATTATGATAAAACTATCCATCCTTTGAAAAAGAGAGAGGATGATTCTGGTATCTGGGAATGTTTTGTTGAGGATATAGAACAAGGACTTACTTATAAATACCATATCGTCTCAAATATGCACAATATAGTACACGATAAAAGCGACCCGTTTTCATTTTACAGTGAAAAACCTTCAAAATCCGCCTCACGTATCTGGGAGATTGATAACTATGAGTGGCAGGATAAGAGCTGGATGAAAAAGCGCGCTAAATATAATGCACATGATGCTCCGATAAATATATATGAGGTGCATCTTGGTTCATGGCGCAAAAAGACAGAAGAGGATAACCGTTATCTTTCATACAGGGAGATGGCGGATGAGCTGGTCTCATATCTTTTAGAGATGAACTATACACATGTAGAGTTTATGCCTTTTACGGAGTATCCGTATTTTGGTTCATGGGGATATCAGGTGGTGGGATATTTTGCAGCTACGGCACGCTTTGGAGAACCTCAGGATTTGATGTATCTAATTGACACTCTGCATAAAAGTGACATCGGTGTGATTATGGATTGGGTGCCTTCTCATTTTGCAGTTGATTTACACGGTCTGATAAACTTTGACGGAACCGCACTTTATGAACATGCAGATCCAAAGCAGGGATATCATCCGGAATGGGGCAGCATAATCTTTAACTATGGGCGAAACGAGGTAAGAGCATTTTTGATAAGTTCTGCAATGTTTTGGCTGGATAAATACCATATTGACGGTATAAGAGTAGATGCCGTGGCTTCCATGCTTCATCTAGACTACGCAAGAAAAGAGGGGGAGTGGATTGCAAACAAGTACGGTGGAAATGAAAATCTCGAAGCAGTTCATTTTTTAAAAGAGCTTAACCGTACAACTTATGGAGCATTTCCAGATATATTGATGATTGCTGAAGAATCAACTGCCTGGCCTATGGTAACTCGCCCAACTGATGTAGGCGGTTTAGGATTTGGTCTTAAGTGGAATATGGGTTGGATGCACGACTCTCTGAAGTATCTAAGTTATGACCCCATCTATCGTCAGCACTATCATAAACAGCTTACTTTTAGCATGTGGTATGCATATGATGAAAATTTTCTACTTCCTCTGAGCCATGATGAGGTGGTACATATAAAAGGCTCTCTCATTAATAAGATGCCAGGAAAACTTGAAGATAAATTTTCAAACCTCAGGGCTCTTTACAGCTACATGATAGCTCATCCTGGGAAAAAACTGATGTTTATGGGTGGTGAAATAGCCCAATTTGCAGAGTGGAATTATAAAGAGAGTCTTGACTGGCATCTGCTTGAAGAGCCTCTTCATAAAAAACTCCAAAAGATGGTCTCAGATATAAATGCACTTTATCGTACCCAAAAAGCGCTCTATCAATATGACGAGAAGAGAGAAGGGTTTGAGTGGATAAACGATGCAGATTATCAGCGAAACTGCATAAGTTTTATACGCAAATGCGATAATGAGAACGAGACAATACTGGTTGTGTGCAATTTTTCAAATCAAGAACTCATTCACTACCGCGTAGGGGTTCCAGAAGATGGAAGATATGAAGAGATATTTAATTCACAATCAGAGTATTATGGTGGTTGTAATATAGGAAATACAGGGGTTCTTAAAGCTAGAGATATATCAGTAGATACAAAAAGATTTTCCATATCTATAACACTGCCTCCAATTGGTGTGTTATTTTTTAAGAAGGTTGTACCAGTAATTAAAAACTAAATAATGTGATACAATTCGTTCACATAAGGACTATAATGAGAGAAAAACATAAAATAAGTAACTATCCAAGTAAAAATATAAAAACTGAAACTTATAAATTAGGTGACACCTTTGTTACAAAGAATTATTATGATGCTAAAGATGCTTACGTTAAGGAGTTGATTAATGAAGAAAATGGCATTAAAGAAGTTAAGCATTTTACTGTTAAAGGTGTTTTGTCAAAGCTAGAGTATTTTGTAGAAGATAAGAGACAGGGACAAGAGATAAGATACTTCATTCCTAAAGCAGACAAAAGTATTAAAAGTACTAAAATGTATGATAATGGCAAGTTACATGGTGAAAATATAATTTACAATGAAAATGCTCAAATAATTAAACATGAAGTTTATGCTCTTGGAAAACCTGTATTAAAATATTTACGAAAAGATATTGATAGCAATGATATAACAAGTGTTGAGATTATTAATAAAGAAGATGTCGATAAGTTGCCAAAAACAGAATATGAAAAACTACAAAGTTATATTTAAATTTTTATTTTAATCGAGCAGTAAAACAAAAACACCAATAATAATAGCTATTCTTGAGAGAGTGTAAATCTAACTGTGTAAACCTTAAAAATTAAATTTATTTGATATAGTCATCAAGTGAATTATTTATAAGGATTTACATATGAGTTTAATAAACCACGAAGAGCTAAAAAAACAAATTAAAGATGGTACATTTACATCTTTAGATGATATAACCAACGAGTTTAAGAATATACTTAGAGAAGTTATTCAGACAGCTTCTTCAGAAGAACTAACTTCACATCTAGGTTATGAAAAGCATCAACCCTCAGATACTCCAAACTACCGTAACGGCTACAATGATAAAAAAATAAACTCAAAGTATGGTCAATTTGATGTTTCTATCCCCAGAGATAGAGAATCTACATTTGAGCCACAACTGGTAAAAAAGAGAGAAGTACTTTTAGATGGCAGTGAAGACCTTATTCTTTCACTCTATACCAAAGGTATGAGTGTAAGAGATATACAGCATCATCTTGATGATTTATACGGCTATGAACTCTCTGCTCAGACGATCTCAAACATTACTGAAAAGGTTATTGAAAAAGCAAATGAGTGGCAGTCTCGTCCACTAGAACCTATTTATCCCATTATCTTTATGGATGCTACAGTGCTAAAGATAAGAGTTGATAGAGTTGTTAAAAATATAGCAGCTTATATAATGCTAGGAATAACGCTTGAAGGCAAAAAAGAGATTATTGGTATTTGGATCGGTGAGAATGAAACTTCTAAATATTGGCTTACGGTTTTAAATGATATCCAAAAGCGTGGAATACAAGATGTTCTAATCTTCGCAATAGACGGTTTAAACGGCTTCAAAGAAGCCATCCAAGCCGTTTATCCTAAAGCAGAGATACAAAGATGTATCGTTCATCAGATAAGAAGCTCTTTGAAGTTTGTTTCTTGGAAAGATAGAAAAGCAGTTGCTAAAGATTTAAAATCTGTATACTCAGCGCTCAATGAAGAAGATGCTCAATTAGCTCTTACTGAGTTTAATGATATCTGGGGTAAAAAATATCCAAATATCACCCTCTCTTGGACAAATAATTGGAATGAACTTTCTACTTTTTTCAAATATCCAAATTCAGTTAGAAAATTAATTTATACAACTAACCCTATAGAATCACTAAACGCAACTATAAAAAGAAAGACAAAATCTAAAGGCTCATTTCCTACTATAGAATCTGCTTTTAAGATGCTATATCTTGCTACTCAAGAGCAACAAGAAAAATGGAAAGCTAACAGCATTAGAAATTGGTATGAGATTTATCCTCAACTTAGTATCTTTTTTAGCGAAATTGTGTCAAAATATACTAAGTGATTTAGGAATAGAAGGTGGGTTTACACAGTTTATTTTACGGTCTCATTCTTGAGTATTTATCATGTGCTGGTTCTGGGCGGAATCTTTCGAGTTCATTTGTAAAGTATTTAGTTATATCTAAAAAAGCTATCCATCCCTGAGCTCCTATAGATGAAACAAATATCATTAGAGATATAAGCTTAATTAACTCTAGCACTGCATCCATAAGTGTCATATATACCTTCTTCTTTTCAATGGCAACAGTATAACAGATATAAATTTTACTTTTCTCATATCTATAGGTTTCTTAGATTTAAAAGTATTACAAAGATTAGAATTTAATTGATAGATAATAACTTATATCAAATAAATTCTCATTATTTAGATAGTTATTTTTATGGTAAACAATAAATGAGGGTTTTGTTGTTGTCTCATATTCGCTGTCTACGAGCCAGTCATGATATACCCATTGTATAAATCTTAGTATATCTTCACCATAACCTTGTAAGTCAAATTTTGCATATACGCCATCGGAGATTTTAAATTTTGGCAATCTTTTTGTAAATACACCTTCCTGTTCATCAGTTATTATACAAGCTATGTACTGACAATTATTTAAGTCTGTTATGGTTGGATTATCATGAAGTAGAGCTACCATTTGATACTTTTTTATTTTTTGATTTAAGATTAAAGTATATAGTTTTTGCCAAGTCTCTTTAACATTATTTATATATCCATTATTACGTATATAGTAACTTTTCATAGAAGGCATGTCAACTATTGTAGCGGAGAGTTTTGAAAAATCCAGTGTAGAGTTTATAGAGATATTTGATGCTTGTAAAATAGAATTTGAGTATTTTTTATATGCACCGTTTCTCCACTCTTTAGGAGAAACGTCAAATTTATTTCTGAATGCTTTTATAAATGAAGAGTGAGAACTATATCCACATAGATTAGCTATTTCTGATATTGTAGAGTATTTATTGGTTAGTAATAGACTTGCTGCTTTTTGCAACCTGATAGATTTAATACTTTCATAAATATTTTTTCCAAATGTATTTTTAAATAATTTGTGCATATAAAACTTACTTATACCAAGGTTACGACTTAGTTCATCCATATCTATATTTACATCTATATGGGTATATATGTAGTACATAATACTGTTGGATATTTTAACGTTTTTTTGAAGAGTATCTTTGTTCATAAGAAATATTATAGCAAATTTGAATAAATAAAATAACAATTATAGACAATTTTAACTATTTTTATAAACAAATAAATTGACAAAAAAGAAGAAGAATTTTCTACTTTGAATTTACTAGAATAATGTCATTGAATTAAGCAGAGGTATAATATGAAAAAAATTTCTAAAGTTTTAGTAGCAAACCGTGGTGAAATAGCCCTAAGAATTATAAGAGCATGTAAAGAACTTGAGATAACATCTGTAGTTGTATTTTCTGAAGTGGATGTGAATGGTGTATGGGTTACGAGAGCTGATGAATGTTATCCGATAGTAGGTAATCCAATTGATGCATATTTAAAATATGACAAAATAATTGATTTAGCAAAAAAAGCAAGCTGTGATGCTATCCATCCGGGATATGGTTTTTTATCTGAGAGTGCAGAATTTGCACAGGCTTGCGAAGATAACGGTTTAATTTTCATAGGACCAAAACCACATCATATAGAACTTTTTGGTGATAAAATGGCTTCAAAAGTTGCTATGAAAAAGATAGGAGTTCCTGTGCTAGAAGGAACAAACACCCCTGTGATTGATGAAGAAGAAGGTAGAAGAATCGCTTTAGAGATAGGTTATCCTATTATAATTAAAGCAGCATTTGGTGGTGGTGGAAGAGGTATGAGAATTGTGCATTTTGCTAATGATTTCTCAAAAATGTTTGATTCTGCCACGAATGAATCTATAAAATATTTTGGTAAAGGAGATGTATTTATAGAAAAATATGTTCAAAACCCTAGACATATAGAAATCCAAATTGTTGCTGATCAACATGGAAATGTAGTTCACTTAGGTGAGAGAGATTGTTCAATTCAGAGACGACATCAAAAAGTTATTGAGATAACACCTTCTCCTCTTTTAAATGATGAAGTAAGACAAAAACTTTGCAAAATCTCAGTAGATGCCATGAAACAACTTGGTTATGAAAGTGTTGGTACGGTTGAATTCCTAGTAGATGAGAAAGATAATGCATATTTTATTGAGATGAATACAAGAGTTCAAGTAGAACATCCTGTAACTGAGATAGTAACGGGAGTCGATATTATTCAAAGAATGATAGAGATAGCTGCAGGAGATAAGTTAAAATATTTACAAGAGCAGATACAATTTAGAGGATATGCTATAGAGTTTAGAATCAACTCTGAAGACCCACAAAACAATTTTATGCCTACAGCCGGAACTGTAATAAAATACTTAACACCGGGTGGTCCTGGTGTTAGACTAGATACCAGTCTTTATAGCGGATATGAGTTACCTACGAGTTATGATTCTATGCTTGGAAAACTTATTGTTTGGGCTCTTGATTGGAAAGGTGCAGTTGCTAAAGCTAGACGTGCATTGGATGAATTTCACATAGAAGGTTTTAAAACAAATATACCGCTTCATAGAGAGATAGTAAGAGATACTACTTTTAAAGAAGGAAGTTTTGATACTGGTTATTTAGATGTTAATATGAACAAGTTTAATCTTGAAGCGCAAAGTTCAATTGCTGATGAAGAAGAAAAATTTCTTAAATTGGAAAAAACGCTTAAGATAATAAAAGAAAATAATTTAATATCAGTTAACAATAACTTTACGCTTTATTAAAATACCCTTGTTTTACCATTAAATACTATATCTACTTGGTGTTGTCATACTGATAGACAACACCCTTCATACTCTTTAAATTAGTGCTAGATAGCAATCAGAGCAAAGTCAAAGTGCCTTATATTTTTTTGTTAAATTTATAATTGATATAAAGTTATTTAACTAACTATAATATCCCCAAAGAAGAGCTCTCTATTTGATTCAAAATTATCAACTAATACACTAAAGCAACTACCTAATTCACGAATAGTTTCTATATTTGGCTCTATATATATCTTGTTACCTTTTTTCTCCATAGTAATGATGTCTGCCTCTCTTAGCTCTTTTAAATGTTTTGAGATTGTAGGAAGAGAAAAATCAAAATGTTCGGCTATTGTACTCACACATGTAGCATGTGGACTAACTTTAACGTTTGGATCTTTTTTATCAAGTGAACATGTGTAACCACCTGTAAAAACATTTTTAAAAATTAAAAAGCGGGTTTCATTCCCTAAGGCTTTAAAAATTTTTATCTTTTGTTTCATATCTAACATATCTTTCCTTGACATTTTAATTTAAAAATTATACCATACTCTTATCTATTTAGTTAAATGCCTAAATATGCATATAGGAAAGTATATTTTACATTACTAAGTTATTATTTCTTAAAATTAAAGCCTTTTTATAAAGAATAACTTAAAAAGCAAGGAAAGTAAAAAATAGACATTAGTTTATTAACAATATTACTTCAAAGAACTATGCAAGAGCTAAAAATCTTGCAAGTTTGATTTTTTAAATACTCTTTGTTGTATTTCATTTCTAAAATTTGAGCAAAGAGTGTTTTGATAATCAAACTATAGAGTAAATTATATATTTGTCTCTATTTTGGTTAACAACTAGTACGGTAATAGCTTTAAATATTATTGCTATTATGAATGATTTAAGTACTAACTTGTGATCTTTAACTTATCACTGTTTATGACTAATTTGTAAATACACGATTTGGATTATAGGGTGTGTTGTATTTAAAAATAGAGTATATGATAGTTGCAAGTTTTCTTGAAACTGCAACAAGTCCCTCTTTTTTAGATTTGCCTTGACTTCTTTTAGTATCGTAGAGTTGCTTCATCTGTTTGTTATGTATCAGACAACTTACAGCACTAAGATATAGTGCATGCTTGACCAAAGAAGAGCCTCTTTTACTTAAGTGACCTACACTTTTAGAATTACCAGAGCTATTTTCTGTTGGAAAGAGTCCAAGATATCCTATAAACTTAGGTATAGATGGAAACCTCGTCAGGTCTCCACATTCACTAATAACAGCAGCTACAGTTTTATCACTTACTCCAGGTATGGTTTTAAGGTTATCAATAAGAGTGTTACTCTCTGGTAGCTCATCAAGTGTTGAACTATTAATGCCTTTTTTATCAAGCAAAGAGAGTATCTCAGCTTCAATAATATCTATCTCACTAAGATACATCTTTAAAAGCCTAATAGTACTTCTAATAGCTATTGCTCTTGCATCTTTAGCCTTACCTGAATAGATAGACTCTCTTGAGAGTTCTAGTAATCTTAGGGCTTTGTCTTTATTGAAGTTATTGCCTTGAATATGAGCAAATATCTTCATGATTCTATCAACGCTACTATGCTTATAGTGATATGCTGTTGGATACTTTTCAAGCAGAGCTAGACCACTTATGGTAAATGGATTTGTGAAGCTCTCAAACTCTGGAAATGTAACTGTTATTTGAGTAATGATTCTCTTCTTAACCTCTTTCATATCAGACTGAATAGAAGCACGATTTCTATAGAGTGTTCTAAGGCTCTGATACTCATCATCAGTTACATAACCTGATGAGTATTTGCCATCTTTTAAAAAGAGTGCTATAACTAAAGAGTCTATGTTGTCATTTTTTACTTTTTTCATAGTTATTTGTTCTCTATACCTTGAGGTTTGAAATGGATTGAGTAGTTTAACACTATAGCCCTTAGACTTTAAAAACTCTAAAAGGTTTTCACCATAAATACCAGTTGCTTCTATACCGATAATAAAGTCATCTTTATCTAAAGTGACACTATCTAAAATAGTAAGTAATTTTTCAAACCCTTTTAAATCATTGTTGATTTTAAAAGGCTTGTTAATAACCTTAGTTTCACTATCATCGATAACTGAAACAACATGAAAACTCTTTGCAATATCTATTCCTACGTAATACATCTCTATAATCCTTGTCGTGTAATCTTAAGTTGCCTAACAAAAAAACAAAAGTTAAATTGTTAGAATTCACAGCCTCGTTAATCTATGTGTTGTAGGTGCTAAAATAACAGCTACCCCAACAGCTTTTAATAAGTGATTAACAACTAAAGACACCAACTGGCTTAATGATGTAGTCAGTAGATATAAAATATTTTCATATCCTGCTATAAGGAAAAAAATGTTGTTTTATCTTTAGTCATAAACTGTGAAAGTTACAAGATTTGAAGTTAGTACTTCAATCTTAAAAGAGTAATACTTCTTTGCTTTAAAGTCAAAAAAACTTTAAAAAAGAACTACTTACTCATAAAAGAAATTATACGAGGAGAATAGATGAAAAAAATTAAAAATCTCATTTTTTTAATTGCTTTGAGTATGTTACCTGTAATGGCTACGCAACTTAGTGCGTCGGAGGGTGATGAAGAGGTAATAAGAAAAGTTGTTTTTGATCTTACTACAGGAGATATGAAAACATTTGAGCAAAGAATTTTAAGTGGTGTTGCTAGATATACCGCTCACTATCAAGGAATAATGCAGGAGTTTAATGCAGTTGTAGTTATTCATGGAGATTCTTTCAAGTTTTTTGTTAAAAATCTTGCCAATTCACCCTATAAAAATCAAACTGAGTTAGTTAAAGTAAATAGCGACCTAAAAAAACGTATTACCTCTGCTAGTGATATATATGAAGTAGAATTTCTTATTTGTGAAGCGAATATGCGAAAGGCAGGATTAAAAGAAAAGGATATATATTCATTTGTAAAACTTGTTCCAAGCTCAACAATGGGGCTCATAGAAAAACAAAATGAAGGTTATGCATACATACCTGTACGCTAAACAATAAATAAACACAAGGAAGAGATATGAAAAATTTATTATTAGTAATTACATTATTATTAACAACAACAACATTAATGGCTGAGTCCATGGGTAAAATGGACTTAATAAAACAAGCACAAAAAGAGGTTGGTGAAGTATCTGCTAAAAAACTTAAAAGTTTACTCGATGAGGATGAAGATATTATTGTACTTGATGTTAGAGAAAGTGAGCAAAGAGCAGAAGGAAGTATCCCCTCAAATGACATGAATAAAGAACAATTTATCTCTATAACTCGCGGAAATTTAGAATGGAAAGTAGATAAACTAATTCAAGATAAAGATGTAATAATAGTTACATATTGTCGTAAAGGTGGTCGTGGAGCACTCGCAGCGCAAGTACTAAAAAAGATGGGTTATAAAAATGCAACCACTCTAAAAGGTGGTCTTAAAGAGTGGGCAAAAGCTGGTTATCCTGTCAAGACTGGACTAGGAAATGTGATTTTAAATCAGGAAAAATAAAATGATAACTATAATTTTAAATAAACAACCATATGATGGAACTGATGTTATTTGGAATGCACTTCGTTTAGCTAAAACACTTTATAAAAGTGGTGAAAGTGTAAATATTTTTTTAATGAATGATGCAGTTGATTTAGCTCGTGATAAAACAACTAAGCCAGATAGTTATGATTATGACTTAGTTGAGATGCTAAAAAAGATGCATGAATCAGGAATCAATTTACAAGTATGTGGCACTTGTAATGCAAGATGTGGTCTTTTTAAAAATGAACCTTATTTTGATGAAGCCATATCTTCAACTATGCAAATATTATCAGATTGGGTAATTAGTAGTGATAAAGTAATAACTTTTTAAAAAAAATAAATATAAAATGTTGAGAACAATGAACATACCTATTATACAAGAACAGAAACTACGAGAAAAACATTGGGATAATATATTTCAAAAGCTTGATTATACTCAAGTGCTTTGGCATCAAAGTTCACCGCAAAAATCTGTAGAACTTATCAAAAAATATGCAAAAAATGATGCTAATATAATTGATATAGGTTGTGGAGCTTCATATCTTGTGGATACTTTACTAAATGATGGGTATAAAGATATTACTCTACTAGATACAGCAAAAACTTCGCTTGATATTGTACACTCAAGAATAAATAATGATAATGTGCAATTTATTTGTAAAGATATCTTAAATTTTAAAACAGACAAGAAGTTTGATATTTGGCATGATAGAGCAGTTTTTCATTTTTTACTTTCTAAAAAAGAGCGAGAAGAATATTTTAAGGTATTAAATAACTCACTTAAAGCTAAAGGTGTGGCTATTGTTAGTACATTTAAAGTGGATGGTCCAATTCAGTGTGCAGGGTTAGATATTGTACAGTATAACCATAAAAAGATGTCAGGTGAACTTCCATCAAACTTGATTCTTATTCAAAGCGAAGATTATGAACATATTACTCCAAAAGAGAGTACACAAGAGTATATATATTTTGTAATTCAAAAGAGATAAAGATTGTATATTCTTAAAATTTTACAATATCAAAAGAGTAGATAAGTTTCTAAGTATTTTATATATAGCTTCTGATATAATCGGACAAATTTAAATACAAAGAACTATAATGTTAACAAATGAAATTACAAAAAAAAACTTAAATAAAATGGTTGTGCGCTTTTATGCAAAAATAATAAATGATGACGTAGTCGGTCCTTTTTTTATTGAAAAACTAGGTGATAATCTAAATAATAACCTATGGAAACCTCATATAGAGCTACTTACAAATTTTTGGGCTTCTATAACTATAGGTGATCAAAACTACAGAGGTAATCCTTTAGCTCCGCATTTACACTTAGGTGGTCTTGAGCGTTCTACTTTTGAGCAATGGTTAAATCTTTTTTTTGAGACTTTAGACACTATATATGAACCTCATATTGCAGATTTTTTTAAAGAAAGAAGTACAATAATAGCTGGTAATTTTATGAGAAATTTGAGGATTGCATAACGGGTCACTAAGACCCGTAGTTTATTTAATCTGCTATAAATGGAATGATTCTGTAACCGATTCCATAAATACTTTCTAAAGAGTTTTCAGGAAGTTTCTTTCTTAGTTTAGAGACTAGCTTTCTTATATTCTGTATGTCGAGGCTTTCCTCTAACATCTCATATTGGCTTGCAATATCTTCATTTGAATAGATTTTACCAACGTGATTACTTAGAAACTGCATAAAAATTATTTCATATTTAGTTAAGTATACCATTTTGTCATTTTCAAGAAGAGAACTATTGTCTTTATCAAAAATAACATTATCGCTTAGATGTATTTTTTGAGATGATACAGACGCTATAGTTGTAGCATCTTTTTGAATCTTTCTAGAACTGTTTAGTAAAGCTCTTAATAATTCTTGATAATCTATAGGTTTTTTAACAAACTGTTCTATCCCTAGATTAATCAGAGGTAAGAGGTATTTTGTATCATCGTGGGCTGATAGTATTATCAAAAGCTGAGATGGATTAAGTTCATACAGTTTTGAAGTTAGTTCAACACCATTTAAATTAGGCATCTGGATATCACTTAAAACAATGTCATAATATTTAGAGTTTTCTTTATACTTTTTTAGTGCTTCTTTTCCATCTTCAGCACAATCAACTTTATCAAAAAAATTTTTCAATATTTCAGTTGTATTTTCTCTTAGCTCATCATGATCTTCTACAAATAAAATCGAAAGGTTCTTTGTATATTTAAGTATCTCTTTGGAATTTAACATCCTGTTCCTCTCTATATAGTTGGTTTCTCTCTACTTAGTATATCTTTTATTGGGCGTTAATTCAATAAATATGGATACAATATTAATGATTTTGCCTTAATGGGAGCCAACATGTTACAATCCGTTCTTTTAAACTCTCAATATGTTTTTTGCAGATACTATTGATGACATAAAAACCTGCATAATTTCATTTATTATAAAAATATGATGAATAGTTGATTGTTTACTTGACACAGATACTGATCCTAAGTTAAAATCAAATTCTGAATATATAGTATATGAGTTTGCAAGAGTAAAAATAATTTTGCTGTATTAGATGTATTAAAATTATATGAAAAAGAGAAAAAATGAATATTATAATAAATGGTAAAACAAAAGAATTTGATAATGAAATCACATTAGCTAAGGTGCTTAAAGAGTTGTCGTTAGAAGGTAAGGTTATGGCCGCCGCCGTAAATATGGAAATAGTGAAACAAAATGATTGGGAGTCTTACAGATTGAAAGATTCAGATAAGTTAGAATTACTAGATTTTGTAGGTGGCGGTTAATTTTTTTGTATTACAACTACTGCAATAGCATATTCGCCATCATGAGTAATTGAAACTGATGTATCTATTATGTTAAAGTTTTCAATTAACTTTTGAGAAAGTTCCAGTTTTGGAGCACCTCTATGAGTCTTAGATATCTTTATGTCTTCAAAGGCACACTCCTTGCCTATCCCCACTCCAAGAGCTTTTGAGACAGCTTCTTTAGTTGCCCAAAAACCAGAAGCGGTTTTATTGTTTTTAACAAGTTTAATTTCCTCAGGAGATAAAAATCTAAGAAGTGCTTTTTCGCCAAATCGCTCTATTAAGCGATCCATGCGAGAAGTTTTTATAAGGTCTACCCCAATCATTTACTGAACAACAAATTCTGAGTATTTTGGTAACATGAAGTCTGTCCTTTGCCCTGTATTACATTATTCTGAGTGTTTTTTATCTTTGTAAAAAAACAAGTCTGCTAAAAGTCCGCTTATTTTTTACTTTAAATCTTCTAATATAATTTCGATAGTTTTTATGAGTGTGTCTAGTTTTGTATCACATACAAAATAAATTTCTTCTGCGTCTAAATCAAAATAATGATGAGATATAATATCTCTAATTCCTTTTGCACCTTTCCAGTCAACTTGTGGATATTTTTCTAATAAGGTTTTGTTTGTAATTTTATCAATATTTTTTAAACTTTCTCCAATAGCAATCAATTGCATACAAATGCTATCTAGCTTTTCTTGACCCTCTGGAGTATCTATGAAATAATCAATACTATCAACAACCTCAAATCTTTTTGCTACAGTTTTTGAGGCATTTAATATTTGTATTAGTATCTCTACTACTAGAGACTTATCATACATATATTGCTTCTTTATCTATTCTACTCTTTAGATAAGGATTCATTCTATCTCTTATTCTAACTATATCTATAGAATTAGATAAAAGCTTTTGAAGCTCTTCTTTTATATGTACTAATACAAACATATCAGGAGTTTTTGTTTTAATACAAATATCAACATCACTATTTGAAGAAGCTTGATTTCTTGCAACAGAACCAAATAAACCTAGTTCAACAATATCATACTTATTTATATTATTTTTTTTATAATTTTTAAGTATATTCAATATTTCATCACGATTAACCATAGCCTCTCCTTTTTATAGATAGCATTATTATATCATATTTACTACTTACTGCGAAAGCTTACAAAATGTAATGAAGTAAGTCATGGATGAGTCAGCAAATGATAGTGCGTTAGACTTTATATTAAAGCTCAGTAATTTAGATAAAATAATATGAAAGTATTATGAGATTTAATAGGGTTGAAAATGCTAAAAAGTATAATGGTTGCCTTTTTCAAGACCAGTAAAACAACTTTTCTTATTTCACCTCTATACGATACTTCCGGTAACGGTTTTTCTCTCCTTGAGTCTAAATTATTGATTGCTTGATAATAAACTTCATTTGGAGTTTTGTAAGCAATCGCTGAATGTAATCTTTTTTTATTGTACGAGTTCATATATTTTTTTATAGCTCGGTTTAAAGATTTTATGTTTTTATATTCATTCAGATAAATCTCCTCGTACTTGATACTTCGCCAGAATCTCTCAATACAAATATTATCAGTAGCTCTGCTTTTTCCAATTTCTTAAACTCAAAGGTAAAACTCCATATGCACTTGCTATTTTATTAACAGTTTTTTCACCCTCTAAAACTTCCAGTACCAATTTAGTTTTAAAATCTGCACTATAACTTTTTCTTTTTACACTCATATTTAATCCCTATATTTTCTATTTAAATTTTAACATTTTAGAAATAAGAAAACAAATTTTACTGGTTCTGATTTAGGGGTTCATTATACTAATAATAAATACTTTATCCACTACTTTTTTTTCATCATTTATTATTTCTTTATAGAAAATACCAGTATAAGAAGTGGGGATTTTTTGGCTTAATAATGTCATGTAACTACCTTCTAAGTCCACTCATTTCGCTGAAAATGGGGTATTTTAGATTAAATATGAAGATAGTTAAATATAGAAAAACCCCTATGTAAAGGGGCTTGTAAGGGTTTGGTTAAATTTGCTTACTGAACAACAAATTCCGTAAAGTATATACCTTTGATTCGACCATCTGAGATCATAGCATTGAGAGTGTCCATAATTTGTTCACTAATTTTTTGCTTACCTTTTTTAGAAGAAATCTCTTCAAGTGATTTTGAAGTTAAAATCCTTATAACTCTGTCTCTTAGTACGGGAGATTTATTATCTAGTTCCAAACTTAGTTCATCACCTTCTAGCTCTAAAGACATAGTAACTTTTAAGTAACGACGACCTGCATCACTTTTTAAGTTTACAGTAAAAGTATCTAGTGGGTATAAGATACCGATATCGTTTAGTTTTCGAGAGTCAAGGTAGTTTCCAGAACTTCTTTTAGCTTGTGAATCACTTCTTTGCTTAGCTTGTGGAGCAGACTGATTTGTAGCAGCTTCATCATCACCACCCATTAAGAGTAGAGCTACAACAGCACCACCAATAATTATAAGTATAAGAACTACGATGATGACAATCATCAACATATTACTAGATTTTTTCTCCGCGGGTGCATCTTCTTCTGTGCTTTGTTCTTCTGCCATCTATTTTCCCTTAAATTATAATAGTGTTAGTATATCGGAATTTATAAAATATTTATAAATTATCACTTGATTGTGCCAAATCTTTTAGTGGTAAAAACTCACAAGCATCTGCATTGTAATAGTCAATATTACCAGTTTCTATGTCGTAGTACCATCCATGAATAGATAGTGTACCGGCTTCAAAACGAGTCTTGATAATTGGATATGTTAAAATATTATCTATCTGTTTCATTATAGAGAGTTTCTCTGTTAAACGTAATAGTTCTTCTTTTGGAGCATCTGCACCAAGACTAAGAATAGCACTTGTTTTTGCACTTTTTCCAAGTTCAAGCCATTTTTTTGTGTGGATAAGTGATGGGTCATCAATCTCTTCGTAAAGACTACTACATGCCCCACAGTGAGTATGACCGCATATTATCACTTCTTGAACTTTTAAAACGCTAACTGCATATTCAATTCCAGAAGCTGTTGCATGATAATCTTCATCAGGTTTGTATGGTGGAACAAAGTTTCCTACATTCCTAATGACAAACAAATCACCAGGAGCAGATTGAACCATTAAGTCAGGTATTACTCTAGAATCAGAACAGCCAATAAAAAGAGCCTTTGGACTTTGCCCACTTCTTACTAGTTTTAGAAGGGATTCTTTGTTCTTTTTAAAATAAGATTTAAAAAGTTTATTACCCTCTGCGTATTCTTCTAAATTCATTATCTTAGATACACTTTTTAATTTCTAAAGCTTTTATTATTTCTTCAAAAATAGTGCCAACTTCACGATTATTATCACCAGAATACTCTACAACTAAAACTTCTCTACCATTTGATATACTTGTTGTATGTGTTTCAGGCTGTATTTTATGTTTTATTATTATTTTTTCAACACAAGAACATACTTGTTGTTTCTCATTTGTGCCTTCGTAAGCTAATGATAATCGTACAAACTTTTCTTCACTTCTGAATTCAGCATCTATCATTGATATCCTTTTATTGTATTTATTTTAAAATTATAGTCTATTATATTGTAATGTAGCTTTATATAATGAATAATTAACTCAATTTTTGCACATAAAATATAACTATATATAAATAAATAACATATTGTTTTCAGACTTATTTTATGAAGAAGAACTTATAAAAAATAGAGTGACACAATATAGCTAGAAACACTTTGTTTTAAGATATTGTTGTATAGAATGGCATCAGAATATTATGAGGCTATTACTATGAACAATTTAGAACTTAAAAACAGAGACTTGGATGTATTATGGCATCCATGTACTCAGATGAAAGACCATGAGACTCTTCCTCTTACTCCAATAAAAAAAGCTTATGGGGTTTACCTTGAAGATTTTGAGGGCAATAAGTTTATAGATGCAGTAAGTAGTTGGTGGGTAAATTTATTTGGTCATACAAATCCTTATATTAACGAGAAAATAAAAGAGCAGTTAGATACTTTAGAACATGTCATACTGGCTGGTTTTACTCATGAACCGGTTGTAAAATTATCTGAGCGTTTGGTAAAGTTAACACCAGAGGGCTTGGAAAAATGTTTTTACTCAGACAATGGTTCTAGTGCTGTAGAAGTTGCTCTAAAAATGAGTTACCATGCACATAAAAATGACGGTAAAGTTGCAAAAGATATCTTTGTCTCACTAACAAACTCATATCATGGTGAGACTATAGGAGCTCTGAGTGTAGGTGATGTAGAGCTTTATAAGCAAACGTATGAGCCACTTTTACTAAAGACTATACAGACAGCTGTTCCGAGTGATATGAGTGTTGAAGCAGCTAGAGCTGCCGCATCTGAGTTTGAAGAGTTATGTAAGCAAAGAGCATCTGAAATAAGTGCAATTATTTTAGAGCCTTTAGTTCAAGGTGCCGGTTATATGCATATGTATCATCCTGAGTTTTTAGTCCTTGTTCGTGCTATTTGTAGCAAGTATGATGTGCATTTAATAGCTGATGAAGTTATGGTTGGTTTTGGTAGGACGGGAGAGCTATTTGCATGTGAAAAAGCCAATATTACACCTGATTTTATAGTTCTATCTAAAGGTTTGACAGCTGGTTATCTTCCTCTATCAGTTGTGCTGACAACTAATGAGATTTACGCAAAATTTTACTGTGACTATGGTGAGCATAAAGCATTTTTACACTCTCATTCCTACACGGGAAATGCACTTGCTTGTGCTGCTGCAAATGCAACACTAGATATATTTGAAAATGATAATGTTGTTGAGAAAAATAGAGTCACTGCAAAGTATATGAGTGATAAACTTCAAAAGTTTAAAGAGCTGCAAAATGTAGCATCTATAAGACAAACAGGAATGATATGTGTGGTTGAATTAAAAGGTTATAAACCAGAAGAAAGAATAGGTTTAAAAGTTTATACTCATGGACTTAAAAATGGAGTTTTACTCAGACCTCTTGGGCATGTAGTATATTTTATGCCTCCTTATATTATTACAAATAAAGAGATAGATAAAATGATGGATACAGCCTATGAGGCTATAAAAGGATTATAGTTTAGACTCTATAATCCTTTTAATGTCTTCAGAGAGAATAACACCTTCGCTTTCATGTAAGATTTTGTCTTTATTTTCAAATATAATCATAGTAGGAAGTTGATAAATATCATAGGCTTCTGCAATTTCTGGAGACTGATTACAGTCAACTGATATGATTGATATATTTTCAATCATATCTTCGAGCTGTTCTAATTCCATCTCTAATGCAGAACATGCTTCACAAAATTCTGAGCCGAATTTTAGTATTACTATTTTACCCTTACTAAATTCTTTGTCTATCACTGCTTGAAAATCTTCTTCGTCAACTTCAAATTGTGCCATTTAAATATTTCCTTTTAAATAATTAATCAAAATTAAAATCTCTTTGAGAGCCATCAAGCATCAATAGTCTGCAACTTTTTTCTAAAATAGCCAGCTTTTTTGCCATCTCATGCATATCTCTGTTAAATGCATAAACTCCATAACCACGTATAACCATGATGTTTGTTTTATTTGTTTGAAAATAGTAAGCTATTTCACTTTGTGCTCTATCATACCAGTTTTCAAACTGTTTTGGGTCAACTATTTCAATAGAACCAAGCTCTTTAAAACCAAAGTAGTCCTTTGGAGTAATTATATTGTGTTCAAGTGAGTAAGCAGTAGTAAATGGAGGCATTGTAAAAGATACAAATTTAGCATCTGATATTTGGGAGTAGATGCTAAAATGAATACTTGAATCTATACTTGCTTGGTTCCATCTATAATCTTTTTTGAAATATAACTCAATCAGAGAATTTTCGTCAATAGCGTCAAAAACAGCTTCTTTTGTATTTATAACAAAACGATTTGATTCTGTTTTTGCAGATAGAGAACCATGGTAGATGCCAAAGAAGTCTTTTCTAAACATAGACAAGGCCAAAGTTGATAGTTGGTTTTTTAAGTGTTGTCTGTTCATTTTACTGCATCTACCTTTATGATTTTTGATAGTTTATCATAAATCATCTTTTAATATCTTGGCATATTTAAGTTCTATATTTTTATGTAAAATGTTTCATATGTTGATATTTATTGTATTTTTCATCTATTGTGGTCACATTTCAAAAACTATAAGTAAATATATATAATAATAGGGAAATATAATTAGAAGGTTTTTAATGTTTAGACTAAATCTTTATCTTCCTCTTATACTTGTTACTATACTAATGGCACTGCTTACTGTAGTCGCAGTTATGTACACCCAAGAGAATTTTATTCATAAAAGTAAAGAGAGTACATCCAGGCAGTTTACAGATGACTTGAATGAAAAAGTAAGTGCAGAAGCTGACATAATTAGTGAATATATAGACTTTATTCAAAATAGAGATGAAATTACAAAACTTTTTTTGGCTCAGGATAAAGAAGAATTAAATCACTCTATAAAAAAAATATATACTAGGTTAAATAGAAATGTAGATCTTACTCATATGTACTTCATTAAAACTGATGGAAGGGTACTTCTTAGAGTTCATGATTATGAGAGAGATCAAGATATTATTGATAGAGTTACATTTAAAAAAGCAAAAGAAAAAGAGTCCCTATTTTATGGACTCGAATTTGGTCCAAAGAAAAATTATACTCTTCGTGTTGTAAAACCATGGATAGATAATGGAAAGATTATAGGTTATATAGAACTTGGAAAAGAGATAGATAAAATTATAAATGAAATCTCAACATCTTTAAAATCAATGATCTATATTGCGGTAAAAAAAGAGGTGTTTTTAAATGCATCTGAGTTTGTTAAACATAGACTTCTAACAAAAAAGCAAACAAAAGATTATTACATCGTCTACAATACTTTCACAATTCCAAAAGAGATGGAATATATACTAAGTGGTAATTTAATTTATGGAGATATAACTCATGAAGGTATTGATTATTTTGTCTCAAAAGAGAGACTTGTGGATGTCTCAGGCAAGGAACTTGGTTACTTTGTTTTTTTAAGTGATACCTCTATAGAGCATCATATTATGTACGCTTCTATTGAAATATTAAGTTTAATTATTTTACTAATAAGTGTATTATTGATTGGTGGAGGATATATTCTAATTAAAAAAAAAGAAAAGAGTATTTACAGATTAACATCTAAACTTGAGAAGAAAAAAAATGATTTAACTCTTTTTAACAATAAACTTCAAAAGCTTTTTGATTTCCAAGAAAATATTATTGTTTTGACTAATGGTAAGTCAATTATAATGGCAAATCAGGCTATGTTGAATTTCTTTAGATTTAATAATATTGATGATTTTGTAAAACACCATAAATGTATATGTGAAAAGTTTGTGACAGATGATAATTTTTTTAATTTGGACAAAGTAGATGAAGATGAAAACTGGATTGAGATCATTAAAGCATTGTCAGAAGAAGAGCGAATTGTTGCAATGCTTGATTCTAATTTGATGCTACACACATTTAGTGTCTCAGTAGGTCAGTTTGAAGAAGGAAGTTTTATAGTTTCTTTTACAGATATTAGTAATACAATGATTGAACACTCTAAATTAAAAATAAAAGCTACTCATGATAAACTGACCGGAACTCTAAATAGAGAGTTTTTTGATAACAACATTAACTCCATAATAAAAGATGTACAACCAAAAGAACTTGGAGTTATTATGTGCGACATAGACCATTTCAAAGATGTAAATGATACTTATGGACACAATAGAGGTGACATAGTATTAAAAGACTTTACTACTGTCATCAGGGACTCTGTACGTGATACGGACTATCTAATAAGATGGGGTGGAGAAGAGTTTATTGTTCTTATGAAAGTAAATTGTATAGACTCACTTGAAAAAGCCACTGAGCATATACGACAGAGTATTGAGAACTATCACTTTGAAGAGGTAGATAACATCACAGCTAGTTTTGGTATTACACTATACATACAAAAGGAAGAGATTATAGATACTTTAGAAAGGATTGATAAAGCTCTTTATAAAGCAAAAGACAACGGAAGAAATCAAGTGCAGGTCATATAGTGAATCAACATGAACTTTAAAATAAAGTTGGGAAATGGTATATCAGAGGGCTTTAGAGAACATTGTGGAGGAGCTTCTTTATGAGATTAAAAAAAGAGTTGGTGATATAGAGCAGGGAGATGTAATCATATCAGGTTCTGGAACTGCTACAAACTTTGAGTACGCTCTTCATGTTGTGGTTATGAATTACAGCAAAAGTTTTGAGTCTTCTTATCCAACATATATGCAGATGCAACATGCTTTAAACTCTATGATAAGTATAATCAAAGTTAGAGTCAAAAACGAAGACATAAAAAATCCAAGTGTAGTTATACCACTACTGGGATGTGGTGTTGGAGGGTTAAAAAAAGATTATTATAAGTTTTCTATAAAAGAGTTTTGAAGAAGATTGTTTATATATTAACTGTAACTATCAAGCCTTGCTTTAAAGAAGAGTCAAAAGTTAAACTTCCTTCATGTAATTCAACACTATTTTTCACTATACTAAGCCCCAGACCAGAACCTTTAATATACCGAGACTCATCAACTCTATAAAATCTTTCTGTAATTTTGTGAGAGTGCTCTTCTGATATTCCAATACCTTCATCTTTTATGGTAAATACAATTGTATCTGCTTGATAAAGTTCAATAGAAATATTCTTGCCCTTTGGAGTATATTTTATTGCATTATCAAGTAAGTTAGAAAAAATAGAGTTAATTAGGATAGGGCTTGCATTTAATGAAACTACTTCTATTTTCTTAATATCTAAATGCAAATTTTTAGCTTTTAATTGTTCCGCGTACTTATCAATACAACTTAAAAGCATAGAGTCAAGATTACATATCTCAAATGATTCTCTAATATTTTCTTTAGTATATTTTGTGAGGAGCAATAGTTGCTCAACAATACTTTGTATCTGTTTAGATTGTTCAAAAATAGTCTGCATACTTTTTTCATACACTTTAGGTTCTCTAATTTTTCTAAGAGTAATTTCTATCTCTCCTTGTATTACAGTCAGAGGAGTTTTAAGTTCGTGGGATACATCACTATTAAATCTATCTAAACTCTCTACCTCATTTCTCAACCTTATTATCATCTTATTAAAAGACAATACGAGTTCTTTTATTTCATCATTTTCTTTAGGAAGTGCAATATTGTGTGAGAATTTTGTGACTGAAGTACTATTTGTTGCTTCTATGAGTTTATTGATAGGCATTAAAATTTTATCTATCATTTTACTAGCTAATAGTATCAAAACAAGTAGTAAAATAGGTACTAGCAATAAAAGTACATCTTGAAACTCTTCAATCTTATTATCAATATTAGTTTTATACAGAAGAAAAAAAGTATCTTTTTCTTTAGTAATATATAAGGCATCTATATAATCATCATCATCCGTATGTTCTATAATAAAAAAATCGTTATCTCTATTTAAATAATCTTCAAAATTTTTAAGAGTAAAATTATCACTATGCTTGATAATTTTATTTTCTTTTACAATTGCAAAGTCAATATCTTGTGCCATTTTATGCATTTGAGCTTTGATACTACTGTTTATACTCTCGTTTAAAAAGTAGTTAAATGCCAAACTAAACAAAACTAAAACAATGGTGCTTCCACTACCAAACCAGAGTAATATTCGTCTTTTTAAGCTATGTTGTTTCAATTTTATATCCTAAACCTCTACTGCTTTGTATAAAATATTTACCGAGTTTTTTTCGTAAATGATAGATTGTCACTTGAATGACATTTGAGTTGATATACTCTTGGTTGTTCCAAAGTTGTTCTTCAATCATTGCATTTGAAACCATTACATTTTTATGCTGTATCAAAAACATTAAAAGCTCATATTCTTTAGCAGTCAAGGGTACTATCATTTTATCGATTTTAACAACTTTATCGCTAATATTTATAGTGGCATTTTTTACTTGTACTTCATTCACTCCGCTTGAAAGACTTCTGCGGTGCAGTGCTTGTACTCTAGCTTCTAACTCTTCAAAAGAGAAAGGTTTTGAGAGATAGTCATCTGCTCCTACATTTAAACCTGATATTTTATCTTTTGTTTCACCTTTAGCACTTAACATAAGAGTTGGAGTGGTAATCTTATTCTTTCGCAGTGAACTTAATATTTTTATACCACTTTTTATCGGTAACATCCAATCTAAGATAATTACATCGTACCTATTGGTAGTAGCTAAATATTCACCATCTTCACCATCAGTTGCACTATCAACAATATAGCCATCTTCTTCAAACCCTCTTTTTAAAAGGGATAGAATATTTTTATCGTCTTCTATTATTAGTATTTTCATCACTAAATTATACCCTTGATTTTATTTTTAATTCTTCATCCTCTATGCTGCTTTTTGCTGATTATCAGAATTTATTCTAAATTCTACTGCATAACCTCGAAAAACTTTTTCATCACTGTTTTTTTACCAGAATAAGCAATAAAAATGTTAAAGCCAACATACCAAGTACACTAAAGACGACAACACTTTCAAATCCATATAATTTCCAAATATAACCAATAACAAGAGCACCCAAAGCACTTGAAATAGCTACCCCACCATAAAACACACCAAATATAAAACCCTTGGAATTAGCATATTGAGATATATATGCTCTGATAGCATTAAGACTCAATACTGTAAAAAGTCCTAAAGTTATGAATGCTATCCAAAGGTTTATTTGTACCGTTACAACAGAAATGATAGCAAACACAAAAGAGAGTAGCAATATTTTGAAATTTCCTAATTTATCACTTAAGACACCACTATAATAACTCGTCAATGTTTGAATAGCTGTAAAACTCATCACAAAAAGAGGAATCATTTCTAATGAATAACCACTCTCTTTTGCCCTTAAAATAAAAAATTGTTCACTCATTAAAAAAAATATGAATCCAAAGTAAATAAAAAGCATAGGCAGGAGCTTATAATCTTCTCTATTGATTACACTGCTTTTGTTAGTTACATTTTTTGGTACATCTTTTACAAACACAAGTGCTATAAAAGTTGCGATAAGTCCAGGGATAAGTGTTAATTCAAATATTAATCGAATACTATTTTCATCTTTACTGAAGTAGATGAAAATTAGATAGATAATAAAAGCTCCACTAAGTTCGCCTGCTATATCCATCATTTTGTGAAAACCAAATGTTTTTCCATGTTCTTGTTTTTTGGAATAGCTACTAATGAGTGAATCTTTAGAAGCACTACGAACAGCTTTTCCCATCCTCTCTACACCACGCAGAAGCCCAACACTCATAAATGTAGTTGAAAATGCGAGTAGTGGTTGTGATAAGGCAGAGATAAAATAGCCTGTAACAACAAATGGTTTTACAATATTATACTTATCGCTCAGATAGCCAAATAAAATCCTAAAGGCATAGGATATAAATGTTGCTATTGCAATAACAATACCCAGTTTATCAACGCCTTCATGTAATACATAAACCATAAATATAGGAAGAATTGTCATTAGCATACTGCTAGCCATATCTGCAAAAAAACTAACAAAACCTAAAAAAACTATATTTTTGTTTATACTTCTCACCTTTTAAATCCTATAAAATGAAAAAATAGAGGAATAATGTAGAGGTTAACTATAATGGCAAAAAGTAATCCTCCCATAATGGCAATGGCTAAATTTTGAATGATTTGAGTACCACTTCCTATAGCCAAAGCGATAGGTAAAAGTGCTAAAGCATTTGAGATCATTGTCATAAGTATTGGTTTTGCACGAAAAGCTAAAGCATTAAGCTGTTTTTCTATCTCATCTTTTTCATTGTTAGTATTCATACGATAAAAATCAAAGATGAGTACATTATTATTTATAACAATACTTAGTACTATTAAGATACCCATAAATGCCATAATATCTAAAGAGCTATGTGTAAGATAGAGTGCTAATAAAACACCTGTTGATGTGAGTGCTAATGCCATAAGAATAGAGAATGCAATTTTGAGTGAGCTAAAATGTAGGAGAAGTCCGATAAAAATGATAGAAACAGCAAGTAAAATTACAAAACTCATCTCTTTAAAAGACTTTTGTTGTTCTTTATAAAAGCCACTAATATCTGTTGTTATATTATCAGGAATTTTTGCATTTGTGAGGGTGGTTTTTATCTCACTTACAACTTTACTCATATCATTCCCTTTAAATCTAATACCAAGAATACAGACAGGAGAGAGGTTGTTGTGAGTTACTTCCGACACTTTATTTTCATAGTGAATTTCTGCAAGTTCTTTGAGAGGTATTCTCTGTTTTAAGACGGGAGAATAAATTTTCAAATCTTTTTTTAGATACTCAATAGGATCAATATTTGGACGGCTCATAAGTACTCTTAGGTTTGTAAGTTTCTCACCATTTGCAATAGAAGCGACCACTTCACCATAGTAGAGTGAACGAATTTGAGTTCGTATCATATTTTCATCTATACCATATCTTGAGAGGGCAATACTTTTAGCTTTTATGTTAATCGAAGGTGAAGCATAAGAAGTCAAAATATTAACCTCTTCAACATCTTCTAGATTTCGTAAATCTTTTTGGAGTTTATAGCCTTCCTCTATAAGCTCATCAGGATTTGAACCAAATAACATAACAGCGATGGGAGCATCAGCACCCATAATATCTCCAAGTCTATCTTCAAGAACTTGGGATAAGCCAAGTTCTATAATATTAGGAACGCTCTCTTGTATTTTTAATCTAAGTTCATCAATAATCTCAAAGCTATTGCGTTTATGATTAGCTTTTAGAGTAACAAGAAAGTCTCCTTGATTAACAGGTTTAAAAAGTCCTCCTAAGCCTGTGCCAATTCGCATAGTCCACCCCTCTACCTCTTGAACTCCACTAATAATTTCACCAATTTGTTTAAACTCTTCATTTGATTGAGAAAGTGTAATATCTGTTGGCATTACTAAATCTATAACAATATTTCCCTCATCCCACTCTGGTAAAAATGTAGATGGAGTATGAAGATAGAGATAGGCTGAAGTTGTAAGTGATATTAAGATGATAGGCAATGAAATCCAAGAGTGTTTAAAACTTTTTCTTAAAAATTTTGTATAAAGAGTTATGTATTTTTTCATAAAATCTTCGTGTTTATTTTGCTCTTTTGGAAGTGCTAAAAATGCAATAATTGGCGTTAAGAAGATAGCTATAATTTGTGACACAAAGTATGTGATAACTAGTACAGTTGCTAGTTGCTTAAAAAACTCTCCAACTATACCACTTACAAGTAATAAAGGTATAAAGATAAGAATAGACAGAGCAGTAGATACACTCATGATGGGCACTATTTCTTTTACACCTTTTAGTATAGCATCTCTTTTAGTCTCACCATTTTCATAATGTCTTTCAATATTCTCTATGACTATAAGCATCTGGTCTATAAGTCCACCAAGAGCAGCAACCATACCACCTAGAGAGAAGATATTAAAGTCAATACCTATAAGTTTCATACCTATCATGGTTATAAAAAATGTAATTGGTATGATAAAAAGAGCTACAAGAGAAAGAGTAAACTTTCTTAAAAAGAAAAAAATGATAAGAACTGCTATAAAAGAACCAAGAGCTATGGCATCAATAACACTTCCAACTGCACTATTTATAAAGTCTGTTCCATCATAATATTTTTCTAAATGTATCCCATCTTTTGCAAATTTAGCATTAAGTTCATTGACTTTAACATTGAAATTATTTTGCACATCTATTGAGTTTGCATTGGGTTGACGAAGAAGATTAAAGATAACACTGTTGGTGTACTTACTTGAAGCACTATATTGCTTTATTGGGTTTTGACTCTCAAGCATTACTGCGATTTGACTTAGTTTGATACTTTTACTATTTCCTAAATCAATACTCAATTTCATAAGTTCATTTGCATCGGTTCTTTTTTGATTAAGCGATAATATATACTGAGTATATTTACTATCAATAAGTCCAAGAAAGTCTATACTATTTTGAGCCTTTAATTGTGAGATAATATCATCAATGTTGAGATGGAACTGTGCTACCTTTTTACTGTCAAGAACAAGTTTATACTCACTCCAAGCAGGAGATTTTATCTGTATATCATAAACGCCTTCTACTCCAAGCATTACAGGTTTAAGCTCATAGTAAAGTTTTTCAGTAAGTTTTGCACGAGAGATATTATCTGAACCAATAGCATAAATGGAAACAGGATATATACTTGGTGTGGCTTGTCGGATTGTTACAGTTGCTCCAGCACTTAAAGAGTTTTTTATATCTGCAACACGAGCTTGCACAAGTTGATAGGCTAGATAAGGATCTATATTCCAGTTAAAATAGATATTAATATCTGTCGTTCCAACAGAAGTGGAAGAGACTATTTTTTCGACATCTTGAACAGTTTTTAGTGCTTCTTCAGCTGGTTTAGTGACACCATAAAGCATTTGTGAAATTGGTGAGTGTCCATTATCTATACTCACTTCAATACGAGGAAAAAATATATTTGGCAAAACACCTTTTGCAATAGTAAAAGAGAGTTTATATCCAACACCTGTTAAAAGAGCAATGATAAGTAAAATTGCTAGTTTATTTTTAAGAATGTAGAGATAGAAACCTTTTTCTTTTGGTTTCATTTTACGATTACCTCTAAATCGTCATGAAGCATATAACTGTTTTTTACAGCAATTTGATTTTCTTTATCTAAAGTATTTTTTATAAGTACACTATCCACCATATCTTTTAAAATTTCTACATATTTCATATGTGCTATCCCATCTTTTATGATGTAAATTGCTGGATGATTTTCTACTAAAACTATAGCCTTTTTTGGAAGAGTTAAACCATTTAAAGACCTAAGATAAATAGTTGCATTTACTTGTAAGTTAAGAGGGAGACTATTTTCAGGTTCTGCCATAACTTCTAAAAGGTTGTTTGTACTTGTAGGTAAGATATTTATAATAGTTGCAGCTGTATTTTTATAACTACTTTGGATATTTGCTAAAGTACCAACTTTAAGTTTATCTGCATAGGCGCCATCCACAAAAAGTTTTATGAGACTCTTTTTACTTATGAAATTCCCTAGAGCTACACCATAGTTTATGTAGGAGTTTGAAGCTACTAAGTTTGTAATAGTTCCATCTTCTAATGCATAAATTATAGAATTATTTTTCTCTAATTTAAGTATTTCATACTCATTATTTAAAGTTTGGAAGTTCTCTTTTAATTGTTCATTTATTACTTTTTCATTTAAGTAACTATTTTTAGAACCAACTCCCAATTTAAACATATCTTTGGCATCGTCTAGTTTTATTTGTTGAAAGTTCATCTCGTTTTTTATAAGAGAAAGTTTCGTTTTTAAGAGTTTTTGTGTTTGCTCTCTTCTCTCATCTGAAATTTGAGCGATTTTATCGCCTTTAAATACATTTGAATTATTCTTAACAAAAAGTTTAATAACACCATTTGCTTTTGCAGTAATTACATTTTTATTTTGGGCAACTACTACACCATCTACTTCAACACTTAAAGCTTGTTTGTTTGGCTCTGGTTTTATTACAGTCACCTCTACAGATGCGGCAAAAAGTGTTGTCGCAATATAAGCTAGTAAAATTATTTTATTCATAAATTTTCCCTGATGAAATAGCATTTAAAGTAGTAGCTTTTGAACTCTCTTGATACTTCATAGCAATGATTTGCTCTTTTATATTAAGTGTTTGAGTCAGCACTTGTACGTAGGTATTAAAATCAACATACTGTCTCAAAAATGCTATTTTTATAGTTTTTTCACTTTTGCTATAATCATCTAAGCTCTCTTGAAGTACAGTTAACTGTTTTTGTGCATTTAGATAATCTTCATAAAGTTTTGTATACTCATTTTCTCTGTTTATTTTATACTGGGTAGTTTTACTTTTTTGTGTAAGTGCTTGGGCTTTAAATGCTTGGGCTTGTTTAAAATCACCACCGTTTAATGGTATATGCAATCCAATATTAAAAGAGTAGTTGTCTCCATATCCTGTTGGATCGCCTAGCTGTTGATAAGCTACTCCTGCTATAACATCAGGTAGATAGCTGTACTGCAAACTTTTTGCTTGTGTATTTAATCTTTGTGCGTTTATATCATTTATCTTTAGTAATGGATTGTATGTTAAGAATTCCTCTTTTGAGTAAAGTAGTTTAGTCTGTTTTAAAGTTGGGATAAGCTCATTTGGAGCATACAGTTTAAGTTGTATTTGCATCTTGCTCAGTTGGGACTCTTCACTAATCATTTTTGTTTTCAAAGCTGTAATAGTATTTTTAAACCGTAATAAATCAATACTTGTTATTGCACCACTCTGTTGCAGTATCTGAAGTTTTGTATATATATTTTCTTGTTCTATTATTAGTGCTTTATGAAGTGAGAGTTGCTCGTCTATTTTATGATATTGTGCTAGCATATCTATAAGAGTAATAAATAGTTGTTCTTTTTGTAAGTTTAGAAGAGATTTTTTTTCTTTTAAATTAAGAGAGAGTTCTTTAACTTTATAACTTCCTTTTCCAAAAAGGTCTAAAGTATCGTTGATAGCTACATCAATTGTAGTAAATGAACTACTTAAAGTTTTTGCTTTTGTATTTGCATAATTGGCATCTAGTGCAAAGTTTGTATAACGGGTGTAATTTACACTCTCTTTTGATATATCATTTGCATTTTTATATAAAGAGTAAGTTCTGTCATATTGTAATGTATTGAGTACATTTTTATAGTAACTCATTACATCAGCATTTAAAACTAAACTCAAAAGAGATATTGTTATCATGATTTTTATCATTTTACTTCCTACTCAAACTCAATTCCAATCTTCGTCATTGTTTGGAACTTGGCTAGCTAATAGTGATAAGTTTGCAAGGATAGTTAAGGTGCTAAGTCTGATAAATTGTTTCATAGTATGTTCCACATATATTTTATACAATTATGGGATTTTAAAATGAAATGAAAATGAAATAATTCTGTGTAAGCATAATGCTCCCCTTAATATCTATATAAGTCAGATTTAAAGGGAAACTCTATACTTTTAAAAGTAGCGTTAGAGTTACAATAGTATTAAATACTATTTGCTTCCGCACTTACCCGCAGCTTTCATTTTAGACATATCCTGAGTAGGACTATCTACACTTGAAGATGTTTTAACAGCATGTTCATATTCTACATCCGCATACAAAGATGGACTTAAACCTAGTACTAAAATAGTACTAGCCACAATAGATAACAGTTTCATAACATTTCCTCGTATAATTTCTTTTATGAGTAAGTAGTTCTTTTTTAAAGTTTTTTTGACTTTAAAGCAAAGAAGTATTACTCTTTTAAGATTGAAGTACTAACTTCAAATCTTGTAACTTTCACAGTTTATGACTAAAGATAAAACAACATTTTTTTCCTTATAGCAGGATATGAAAATATTTTATATCTACTGACTACATCATTAAGCCAGTTGGTGTCTTTAGTTGTTAATCACTTATTAAAAGCTGTTGGGGTAGCTGTTATTTTAGCACCTACAACACATAGATTAACGAGGCTGTGAATTCTAACAATTTAACTTTTGTTTTTTTGTTAGGCAACTTAAGATTACACGACAAGGATTATAGAGATGTATTACGTAGGAATAGATATTGCAAAGAGTTTTCATGTTGTTTCAGTTATCGATGATAGTGAAACTAAGGTTATTAACAAGCCTTTTAAAATCAACAATGATTTAAAAGGGTTTGAAAAATTACTTACTATTTTAGATAGTGTCACTTTAGATAAAGATGACTTTATTATCGGTATAGAAGCAACTGGTATTTATGGTGAAAACCTTTTAGAGTTTTTAAAGTCTAAGGGCTATAGTGTTAAACTACTCAATCCATTTCAAACCTCAAGGTATAGAGAACAAATAACTATGAAAAAAGTAAAAAATGACAACATAGACTCTTTAGTTATAGCACTCTTTTTAAAAGATGGCAAATACTCATCAGGTTATGTAACTGATGATGAGTATCAGAGCCTTAGAACACTCTATAGAAATCGTGCTTCTATTCAGTCTGATATGAAAGAGGTTAAGAAGAGAATCATTACTCAAATAACAGTTACATTTCCAGAGTTTGAGAGCTTCACAAATCCATTTACCATAAGTGGTCTAGCTCTGCTTGAAAAGTATCCAACAGCATATCACTATAAGCATAGTAGCGTTGATAGAATCATGAAGATATTTGCTCATATTCAAGGCAATAACTTCAATAAAGACAAAGCCCTAAGATTACTAGAACTCTCAAGAGAGTCTATCTATTCAGGTAAGGCTAAAGATGCAAGAGCAATAGCTATTAGAAGTACTATTAGGCTTTTAAAGATGTATCTTAGTGAGATAGATATTATTGAAGCTGAGATACTCTCTTTGCTTGATAAAAAAGGCATTAATAGTTCAACACTTGATGAGCTACCAGAGAGTAACACTCTTATTGATAACCTTAAAACCATACCTGGAGTAAGTGATAAAACTGTAGCTGCTGTTATTAGTGAATGTGGAGACCTGACGAGGTTTCCATCTATACCTAAGTTTATAGGATATCTTGGACTCTTTCCAACAGAAAATAGCTCTGGTAATTCTAAAAGTGTAGGTCACTTAAGTAAAAGAGGCTCTTCTTTGGTCAAGCATGCACTATATCTTAGTGCTGTAAGTTGTCTGATACATAACAAACAGATGAAGCAACTCTACGATACTAAAAGAAGTCAAGGCAAATCTAAAAAAGAGGGACTTGTTGCAGTTTCAAGAAAACTTGCAACTATCATATACTCTATTTTTAAATACAACACACCCTATAATCCAAATCGTGTATTTACAAATTAGTCATAAACAGTGATAAGTTAAAGATCACAAGTTAGTACTTAAATCATTCATAATAGCAATAATATTTAAAGCTATTACCGTACTAGTTGTTAACCAAAATAGAGACAAATATATAATTTACTCTATAGTTTGATTATCAAAACACTCTTTGCTCAAATTTTAGAAATGAAATACAACAAAGAGTATTTAAAAAATCAAACTTGCAAGATTTTTAGCTCTTGCATAGTTCTTTGAAGTAATATTGTTAATAAACTAATGTCTATTTTTTACTTTCCTTGCTTTTTAAGTTATTCTTTATAAAAAGGCTTTGTTTAGAGAAAGTATTTTATTCTCTTTTTTTAGATGTTATATTGTAACAGGCTAGTGTGAGGGGTTTGTGAGTAAAAATAGATATTATTTATCTATTTTCATATTTTTTAAACGCAAAGCATTTACTATAACGGAGACTGAGCTAAAACTCATTGCAGCTGCCGCGATAACAGGCGATAGTAAAATCCCAAAGTATGGGTAAAGCACTCCTGCTGCTATTGGAACACCTGCACTATTATAGATAAAGGCAAAAAATAGATTTTGTCTGATATTTTTCATAGTAGCACGACTTAATTTTAAAACTTTTAAAATTGACAACAAATCGCCTTTTATCAAAGTGATGCCAGCACTCTCAATCGCTACATCAGTTCCTGTGCCCATAGCGATACCGACGTCAGCTTGTGCCAAGGCAGGCGCATCATTTATGCCGTCTCCTGCCATTGCCACAACTGCACCTTTTTCTTGTAACTCTTTAACTATTTTTGCTTTACCCTCAGGTAAGATGCCAGCATAAACTTCATCAATTCCTAGTTTTTTAGCAACTGCTCTAGCGGTTGTTTCATTATCTCCACTTATTACAACAACTTTAATACCCTCTTTTATAAGCTCTTTTATAGCCTCAGCAGATGTAGCTTTTATGGGGTCTTCAATCCCTATAATGGCGCAAAACTTAGCATCTATAGCCATATAAATTACACCGTTTGCTTCTTCTCTTAGGGCATCTTTTTCTTTAATGATATTTTGTGTTGATACACCTAAACTCTTTAAGAAACTCTCACTTCCAAGTGCAACTTTTTTATTTTCAATTTCCCCCTCGATACCTTTTCCGGTAATAGAGTTAAAATTTAAAACTTCACTAAGTTCTACATCATTATCTTTAGCATACTCAACTACCGCTTGGGCTAAAGGATGCTCACTTACACGCTCTAAACTCGCAGCGTACTTTAAAATACTTTTTTCATCAAAACCATCTTGCACTAAAAAGCTTGTAACTTTAGGTTTTCCTTGTGTTAGCGTTCCTGTTTTATCAACTACAAGAGTGTTTACTTTCTCCATAGTCTCTAATGTTTTTGCATCTTTTATCAGAATCCCAGATAGTGCAGCTCTACCAGTTCCCACCATTATTGAGATAGGTGTTGCTAGACCTAAAGCACATGGGCAGGCGATGATTAAAACCGCGACAGCAGATACTATGGCATAAGCCAAACGAGGCTCAGGTCCAAAGAAGTACCAAGCAAAAAATGCCAATATAGCTGCTATTACAACCGCTGGTACAAAGTAACTAGATACCGTATCTGCAAGTTGCTGAATAGGTGCTCGTGAGCGTTGAGCTTTTGATACTAATTCTACTATTTGAGAGAGCATGGTATCACTTCCAACTTTTTGAGCTTGCATAATAAGAGTGCCGTTTTTATTTAAAGTTGCACCTATAAGCAAATTATCTTTAGTTTTTGACAAAAGAACAGGCTCTCCAGTTATCATAGACTCATCAAGATTACTTTGACCCTCTAAGACTACTCCATCTACGGGGATTTTTTCGCCCGGTTTAATCCTAAGTTTATCTCCAACATGAACTAGCTCAAGATGTACATCTTCTTCCACTCCATCTGCATCTATACGATGAGCTTGTTTTGGTGCAAGATTCAGAAGTGTTTTAATCGCACTATTTGTTTTACTTCTAGCTTTTAACTCTAAAACTTGTCCTAGCAAAACCAAGGTTATAATAACAGCTGCCGCTTCAAAATAGACATGAACTAAGCCATCATCAGTCTGCATCAGAGGCGGAAAGAGACTTGGTAAAAATAGTGCAAAGAGACTGTAAATATATGCAGCACTCACACCAATTGCGATAAGCGTAAACATATTTAAGTTCCATGTTTTTACTGAAAGGTATCCACGTACAAAAAAAGGCCATCCACCCCAAAGTACTACGGGCGTCGCAAGCACAAAAAGAAACCACTGGATATTTAGCATAGAGAAAGAGCTAGGCAAAAGCTCCGGTGCTAAATCACTTGTCATTGAGACAATAAAAACAGGAATAGACAGAGCTAAACTAATCCAAAATCTCCTGCTCATATACTCAAGCTCGTCTGTATCTTCCTCAACCTCAGCTATCATAGGTTCTAGTGCCATTCCACACTTAGGACAAGATCCTGGAGAGTTTTGTTGCACTTCGGGATGCATCGGACATGTATAAATATTATCTTGCTTATGAGGAAAATCTACTTGGCAACACTCTTTAGTATCTTCACTCATAATGCACCTCCTATTTTAGGGCAATTTTTTTAGCTTTATACTCTTTTTCAGAAATTTCACCGTTAGCATATCTTTTATCAAGAATATCTCTTGCTGATAAATCTTCTTTTTTATTGCCATTTATAAAATATATCAATGCCCCAATAAATAATAAAGGTATCAACCAACCAAATCCCATCCCAAATCCACTCATTCCATAATTACCCATAACGAACTCCTTGTACTTATTTTTCCAACTAAAACCAAAATCTTAAACCGACTGTTGCATAGACTTCATCTAACGCAGAGTAATCATCTGTATTTCCAAAATTTTTACTCCACTCAACACCAACATATGGTGCAAACTCTCTTATAAACTCATACCTTAGTCTTGCGCCTACTTTTAAATTAGACAGACCGCTTCCAATAGCCATATTTTCGTTATTTTGTGTATATGCAGATAAAGCTACACTTGGAGTAAGTATTAATTTTTGAGTTATTAAAGCTTCATATTCACTTTCGGCTCTAAACCCAATATTCCCATCATCAGCTACTAAAATAACTGCTCTTGTTTCAAAAAAGTAAGGAGCAAGTCCTTGAACTCCTATAACACCCCATGTTTGGTCTGAATTCTCGGTTTTATCATAAGCAGCACCTATCTGAATGTCCCAGTATGGAGTTATAGCACGAGAATATACTAATTGGTTCTCACTATTAGCAGACGAAGAGTCTTTTGCTTTTTCACCTTCTGAATAAATATACATCTTGTTTAAGTCATAGCCTATATAGGCATATGTATCCCATGAAACAGACTTTTCATCATTGTACTGATATTCTAAGTTATCTACCATCACGGTAGCTCTAAATATATCACCGCCTCCACCTGCAAATAGAGATGTAGTAAATCCTAATGCTATAATTAATAATAAATTTTTCATAATACTTAATCTCCCTTAAACCACTACGACTTTTCTAAACATACCTGCCATATGATAAAGCAAGTGACAATGATATGCCCAAGAACCTCTAGCATCTACATTTACACGAAAACTAATTTTTGAACCGGGTTGAGCGATGATAGTGTGTTTTTTTGGGAGATAATTATCATCACCTGTTTCTAAATCACTCCACATTCCATGCAGGTGCATTGGGTGGTTCATCATAGTGTCATTAATGTAAGTTATTCTTAGTCTTTCGCCATATTTAAACTCTAATGGCGCAGCATCTTTATAGGCTATACCATTAATAGACCACATGTATCTCTCCATGTTTCCTGTTAAACGAAGAACTATTTCCCTTTCAGGATATCTCTCATGTGTTGTTGGAGTTAATGATTTTAAGTCAGCATAAGTAAGAACTTTTCTACCATTGTTTCTTAGTCCTACTCCTGGGTCTGAAAGTCTATATTGAGGGTTCATAGCTCGCATAGTTGTTTGAACTCCACGACTCTCTTCTAGAGGAGTCATAGGAATTGCAGGCTTACTCATATCCATCTTAGGCTCAGACATATCCATACCTCCACCACACTTCATAGCAGTCTCTTTTTTCTTTGGCATCTCTTTCATTGAGGACATATTCATACCCATATCAGCATGTGATAAAATTGGAAGGGGATCCATCTCTGGAATAGTCGCTACAACACTTGCATCATAAGTTAAAGCTCCAAGAGCGTAACCACTTCTATCCAGACTTTGAGCGAAGATTGAGTAAGCTTTGTTTTCTTCAGGCTCAACTATCACATCGTATGTTTCTGCTACTCCGATTCTAAACTCATCGACTGATACAGCTTGTACATAATTTCCATCAGAAGAAACTACGCTCATTTTCAGCCCTGGGATTCGTACATCAAAAAAAGTCATTGCTGAGCTATTTATAAAACGTAGTCTTATTTTTTCCCCATTTTTAAATAGAGCTTTAAAGTTTGTCGCTGGATTTTGTCCATTCATTAAGTATGTATATGTATAGCCTGTAACATCAGATAAATCTCTATCTGTCATAGCCATCTCATTCCACATTTTTCTTTGATTAAATGCTTCTAAAAACCCTAATTCTTTTACTTCGTCAAAAAAGTCTCCAACGGTTCTTTGTTTAAAATTGTAATAATCCGCTGAGAGTTTTATTTTTCTATAAATAGAATCAGGTTTTTCATCTGACCAGTCAGACAAAGATATAACATACTCTCTGTCGTATTCAAGTATTTCTTCTTTTGGCTCGATTACTATCGCACCATAAATACCTGTTTGTTCTTGAAACTCTGAGTGTGAATGGTACCAATATGTTCCGCTTTGAACTACTGTAAATTTGTATGTAAAAGTTTCTCCAGCGGAAATACCATCAAAACTAATGCCAGGAACACCATCCATATGAGTAGGCAAAATAATACCATGCCAATGGATAGAAGTACTTTCTGCAAGATTATTAGTAACGTTAATAGTTACATCTTGACCTTCTTTCCATCTAAGAGTAGGACCGGCTATCATCGAATTTACTGCCGTTGCAACTGCAGGTTTTCCCGTTATATTTACATTTATTTTATCAATAGTTAAATTGAATTTGGTTCCACTGAGTTGCTCAGTTTCTCTTCTTTGAGATATCTTGGTACTAGCATTTAAAGTTAGTGATGAAGATGTAACTAAACCAGTAGCTACAATACCTTTAACAAAAGTTCTTCTTGAAAGGTTTGAAGTTTCATGAGTCATCTTGTTCTCCTCTTAATTTATTTACTATACTATAACTATTTTGCTTAATATAATAATTATTTATATTTAGTAGTTATTTTTTTAAGTAGATTTTATAGTAAAGTTTAAAAATAGGATAGTTAAAAGTAGGAGAAAAAAAGAATTTTAAAATAAAAAACCGGTTATGAGAACCAGTTTTTCATTTTATCTATTGCAGAGTCTAAAACACTTTCATGTGGTTTTGACTCGATGCCAAAAGAATCTTGTAGTTTAATAAGAAGCTCTTTTTGTTCGTCACTTAGTTTTTTAGGATATGTAATGTTTACTTGAGCGATTAAGTTTCCTTTACCGTGACCGTGAACATCTTCTATACCTTCACCTCTAAATGTAAAGTGCTGTTTGTCTTTTGTTCCAATATCAAGATTAAGCTCTAATTCACCAGTAAGTGACGGAATATTAAGAGTTTCACCTGCAACTGCTTGAGTAAAGAATACAGGAATAGCTATATAAACATCATTTCCTTCTCTTTGGAAGTGTTTATCAGGTTTTACGCTAAAGGTAACATATAAATCACCACGTGAACCCTTTTTGCCAATATTTCCTTTACCTGATACTCTCAGACGGTTTCCTTCATCGATACCTTTAGGAACTTTAATAGTTACAGACTCTCTTGCTTCTTCATAACCATTGCCATGACAGCTGTTACATTTATCTGCTGGAGCACTACCGGCACCATTACAAACAGGACAAGTTTGAGAAAAAGTCATAAAGCCTTGTTTCATATAAACCTGACCCTGACCTTTACACTGAGCACAAGTTGATAGTTTACCACTTTTTGCACCAGTACCTTTACATGGTTTACAGGCTTTTTTGTAACTGAACTCTATCTCTTTTTCACATCCAAAGATAGCTTCATTAAAAGAGATATACATATCCACATTCATATCAAGAGGATATTTTTCCATATCAGCAGGGTTTTGACGACGACTTCCACCGCCTCCAAATCCGCTAAACATCTCTTCAAACATAGAACCTAAATCATCAAAACCACCAGATGAACGACCACCGCCGCCTCCCATACCTTGAAGTCCTTCTTTACCGTAACGGTCGTAGATGCTTTTTTGTTTCTCATCACTTAGACACTGATAAGCTTCATTACATAGTTTGAACTTGTGTTCTGCATCTGCATCACCTGCATTTTTATCCGGATGATATTTTTTTGCCATAGCTCTGTAAGCTTTTTTAATAGTTGTTTTATCAGCACTTTGTGTTACTTCTAGTATTTCGTAATAGCTTAAATCTTGCATAGTAGTTGTACACCTAAAAATATTTTTTGCAATTATATCGTTTTAAATTTAATATCAGTATAATTCTTCTTATGACACAAAATATAATTATTATTCTTAGCATTTCTATACTCTTCTTTGGATGTTCTAAAGAGCCTAAAATTCTGATGCCTCAGATGCCAAAAACATACTTAACACAAGCGGACTTTAATGAACTCCCTAACTGGAAAAGTGAAAATTACGAAGAAGCAATCAGCTCATTTGTAAACAGTTGTAAAAGTAGCAAAACTCAAAAAATATACTCAGAGCTATGTCTAAAAGTAGAGCAAGTTCAAGACTATAAAGCATTTTTAGAGAGTGAGTTTAATATTTACAAGATTGCTCCTTTAGATGCCGAAGATGAAGGGCTTTTAACTGGTTATTATGAGCCTAGCTTAAAAGGTTCGTTGACAAAAAAAGAACCATATATTTACCCTATATATAGTGAGCCTAAAGACCTTATTACAGTGGATTTGAGTAGCATTTATCCAGATTTAAAAAATTATAGATTAAGAGGTCGTCTTAAAGATAAAAGGTTAGTTCCTTATTACACTAGAGAACAAACAAAAGAAGAAGTAATAGATGCTGATGTTATTTGCTATACTGACTCTAAAATTGATCTCTTTTTTTTAGAAGTTCAAGGCTCAGGAAGAGTAAACTTAGAAAATGGAGAGACTATTTTTATTGGTTTTGCTAACCAAAATGGACATAAGTACAGCTCTATTGGAAAATATTTGATTAATATGGGTGAAATACCAAGCAAAGATATTTCACTTCAAAGCATCCGAACATGGCTTATGCAAAACCAAAACAGAATTGATGAAGTTCTTGATTTTAATGAATCTGTAGTGTTTTTTCAAGAGAGAAGTAAGGCAGCATCTGGCTCACTTGGGCTTGTTTTGACTCCTGAACGTTCAGTAGCAGTAGATAGAAGTTTTATTCCATTAGGAAGTATGTTGTTTTTAGATGCTAAAATAAACAATCAAAATATAAGTAGGGTAGTAATGGCAGAAGATACGGGCGGTGCTATAAAGGGTTCTCTAAGAGCTGATATGTTTTTTGGTTCTTCTTATGAAGCTGAGATGAGTGCTGGCAAACTAAAGTCACCTTTAAGCCTATGGATATTTTTACCAAAAGGCGCAGAGTGAGAGGTTCGTTAGATAAATTTAACCGTTTAGTAGATGCTTTGCAAGAACTGCCAACAATAGGTAAAAAATCAGCAACAAGACTTGCATACCACATGGTTGTAAAAGATAGTTATGTAGGTATGAAAATTTCTCATACTATTGAAGAAGCACTAGGTTCTGTAAAGAAGTGTACTATTTGTGGTGGTATGAGTGAAGATGAACTCTGTTTTATCTGCTCAGATGAGAGACGCGATGATACCATCTTATGTATCATTGAGAATGCAAAAGATATTCTTTTGCTTGAAGAAAATGGTCTTTTTGACGGTAAATATTTTGTGCTTGACTCTTTAGAAGAGTTAAGCATTTCGCACTTGATTAAAATTGTTGAAGGCGGAGTTCATGAGATAATCTTTGCCCTGACTCCATCTATCTCAAATGATGCAGTAATTCTATATATAGAAGATAAACTTAACGCTCACAAAGTAAACTTTTCTAAGATAGCCCAAGGTGTTCCTACCGGTGTAAGTTTGGAAAATATTGATATCCTATCTCTCACAAGAGCTTTAGAAGATAGAGTAAAGGTTTAGTTTTGAGATATGTTTTTATACTTTTATTTTTATACACAGCCTCTTTATCTGCTGATATAAACAGTATAAAAGGTACAGAACTAGATAAGTATGAAGTTAACGAAATAGAAGATATAAAAGCAAAAAAAGCTATGCAAAAGTGGCTAAACAGAGATTTTGGTCTTAAACCACACAAAATAAACTATTTACTTCCTTTTGGCTATAAAGAAGGAGCATACAAGTCTTATGTTCCAACAGATGAATACAGAAATGTGGAAGCAGAACTGCAAGTAAGTCTCAAACTATATCTTGGAACTGGTCTCTTTGGATTAAATGAGAGTTATTATCTTGCCTATTCACATCGAGCATTTTGGCAGATATATTCAGAATCGTCTCCGTTTAGAGAGACAAATTATAATCCTGAAGGTTTTATAGAGTTTCCTGTTTCAGATAAAGACACACTTTTTAATATGAAATCTATAAAACTTGGTCTAGCTCATACCTCAAATGGTCAAGGGGACAATGCTAACGTTGTATATGCTACCCCAGCTGATAACCCGGGAAATCGCTCAAGAAGTCTGAACTATATGTACTCTGAGTTTGCATTTCAATACGATACTCTTTTAACGGAGTTCAGACTAATCTCACCTTTTCCAGGAACTGCTGATGATAAAGATAATCCTGACATTATGGACTACCTCGGATATACATCTGTAAAACTGAACTACTTTACAGGTAGACATATGTTTACATTTATGGGGAGAGGAAACTTCACGACAGGATATGGAGCAGTAGAAGCTACATACTCTTATCCACTAATAGACAATGCTTACTTTTTTATGAAGGTATTTAGTGGATATGGTGAAAGTTTAATTGACTATGATAACCACGTCACAAAATTTTCTGTAGGATTTAGTTTTTCTAGGTAGATTGTTATATAATATATAAAGTTGTACAAAGTTTTTATATTAAGGATTGCAGATGAGAGTAGTAATCGTCGGCGGTGGTATCGCTGCAGTGTATTTGGCAAACAACCTTAAAAAACAAGATTCATCTTTAGAAGTCACTATACTCAGTGATGAAAAGCACGCTCCTTATGACAGGATACATCTTTGCCGTCTTATTGATGAGTCGCAAGATGAGAGTGAAATATCTTTGCCACTTGACCCTACCGTGCAACTGGAACTAAACCACACCATAAACAAAATAGACAGAGATGCTAAGAGAGTATTCTCTGAAGATGCTATGTTTAGTTATGACAAGCTCATTATTGCTACGGGTTCTGTACCCGTTACTCTTTTTGATATAAAAGGCATAAAAAACGCAGCCGTATTTAGAAGTGCAGATGATTGTGACATTATCAGAGCCGGAACACAAAACAAAAATGTTGTTATAGTAGGAAGCGGACCTATCGGGCTTGAACTATTAGAGACTCTCAATGATATGCCAAATATTATAGATATTACTTTGCTTATCAGAGGTAAGCATCTGTACTCTAAAGACCTATCAATAGACTCCATAAAAACCATAGAAGAGTGTTACACCAAAGATGGAAAAATCAAAATCTCATATGAAGATGAGATAATTGATAAAGTTATTGAAAATGGTGAAATAGTTTCAATTCAAACAAAAAAAATAAATATCAAAAATCCTTTTCTTATTTTTGGCACAGGTATTAAACCAAACATTGAAAATTTTAGAGATGCTCTTAGATGCAACAAAGGAATACTTACAAATCTTTATATGCAAACAGAAGATGATAGTATCTATGCAGTAGGTGAGTGTGCAGAAGTTGAAGAGTTTAACTTTGTTGCGGGGCATGTTAAAGAGTGTACTATGGAAGCTGATTGTGCCATCTATCATATAATAGGTGCAGAGAATAAAGAGTTTGAACTTGGAGTCAGCATCGATATGCTAAAAGTCGGTGAGTTTGACCTTATAGAAGTGAACTCTCCAAAGTTTAACAACGAGTATGAAAAGATACTTATTACTTCAAAAAAAGACAGCAGAATAGATGAGTATTTTGTAAGCCAAGACAAACTAACTAGGTTTATAGGAATTAACTCAAACGTAGATGTGGGTTATATAGAGACTCTAATAAACAGTGGTGAAGAAGTAGATATAAACTATCTTTATCAAAACAGACTCATAGGCGAGAGAGGAAGATTAATCTGCAGTTGTGAACATGTTTATCATCAAGACTTGGTAGATATTGTAGCTGAGACGGGAATAAGTTCATTCTCAGAGTTGGCAGATTTTTCACAAGCGGGTAGAGTCTGTGGCAGATGCAAGATTATGGTTGAAGATGTTATAAAAGAGTCTCAACATCTCATAGACCCAAGCATGCCAAGAAAAAGTGCTGAGGATATTAAAAGAGAAAAGGAAATAGCTGAGGTTCAAAAACGCATAGATAAGTTCAATACACTAAATCCTAGAAATAATCTCACAACAGATAATCTAGATGCAGCTATGAACTCTTTAGATATTGCAAAGTCAGAAGTAAACAGCTGGGTCTCTATGGTAACAGCAAATATGCAACTTCATCCAAACTTTGAACAGATAGTAGAGGGTGCAGTTTGTGCTCTAAACAAAGTTCCTATTATCTGGCTTGAACTTGCTGATTGTAGTGGGAACTCTGAGGCATTCATAAAGTCAACAAACCCAGCTATCGAAGATATTATTTTTGACTATGTCTCACTTGATTATCATGAACTGCTTATGAGTGCCAGTGGTGACCAAAGTGAGACTATCTTAGAAGATATCATCAAAAACCAAAAAGGTGAGTATATTCTCATAGTTGAGGGAGCAGTTCCGCTTGCAATGGATGGAAAATTTCTTCGCATCGGTCCACGTGGCGAAACAGGAATAAAACTACTCCAAAAGTGTGCAAAAGATGCAGCCCTTGTGTTAGCGGTTGGCTCTTGTGCCTTTGATGGTGGAGTAGTAGCAGCTCATCCAAATCCAACAGGAGCAGTGGGTGTGGCAGAAGCACTTAAGAGAGATGATATTATAAATCTCTCAGGATGTCCTACAAATCCGACTAACATAGTTGGGACACTTCTTTCATATCTTATGTTTGAAGAATTGCCGCCATTAGATAAGTTTAACCGTCCTCTGTGGGCATACTCAAGTCGTGTTCATGATGATTGTGAGCGAAGAGGAAATTATGAGCTTGGAGAGTTTGTAAAAGAGTGGGGAGACGAGGGTGCGAAAAAAGGCTGGTGTCTTTTTGAGATGGGCTGTAAAGGACCATACACAAATGTAAACTGCCCGACTATGAAGTTTAATGGTGGAACAAGCTGGCCAGTCCAAGCCGGTCATGGATGTATGGGATGTACCGAGATGGGCTTTTTTGATAAGTTTGCAAATGAGAGAAAGTATGAGGAAGAAAAAAAAGACTAAATCTTTTTAAAGGCTTCATCCATATCTTCATAAAATTCTACCTTGTCAAATACATGTGTTTTGTTTAGTTTTAAGAGTTGATTTTTATCTTGTTCTTTTGCTAGTATCATCACTTTTATATCGTCTTTTTGCAGTTTTGTGATGAAGTCTTTAAGTGTAAAAATTGCAGTTATATCCATAAACGGAACATCCAAGATGTCAATGATAACAACTTTCGTATCTAGGATGGAATTTGTTTTACCCTCAAATGCGGTACTTGAACCAAAGAAGAAAGCCCCGTTTATCTTGATGACTCTGACTTTTTTGTCTGCTAAATCGTACTCTACATCTGTTTGTACATTTTTATGATGAGAATCGACTAGAGTTATCTTTGCTTCTTTTGTAATTCTATAGACTATAAGAAGAGATGCAAGGACTATACCGACTCCTACAGCCGTGATGAGGTCAACAAACACAGTTATAAAAAATACTACCAGCATAACGCTTAAATCATTTTTAGGACTGTCTCTCCAGATAGATATAAATCTATAGTCTAAGATGTCAACACCGACTTTAACAAGTATTCCTGCAAGGATAGCAAGAGGTATTTGAGATGCAAGAGGAGCTAAAAACAAAACTATTGCTAAAAGTATAAGAGCGTGAAACATTCCAGATATTTTATGTGTACCACCACTTTTAATATTTATAACGGTTCTCATAGTAGCTCCAGCACCAGGAAGAGAGCCTGTAAGAGCACAAAGAGAGTTTCCTATACCTTGACCTATAAGTTCTTTATTTGGCTTGTGTTTAGTGCCTGTAATAGAATCGGCTACTATAGAAGTTAAAAGTGTATCTATTGTCCCCAAAACTGCTAAAGTAAAAGCTAAAGATATAACGGTGGTGTAGTGTTGTAAATTCATTTTCGGCATAACAAATGAAGGCAAAACGGCAGGAATCTCACCGATAGCATCTACTTCTAAGTTGAAGTAGATGCTAAGAGGTGTAAGAACTACAATCGCAATAAGGGGAGTAGGAATAACTTTAGCAATTTTATTTGGCGAGAAAAACATAATAATCATAGTAGCCGTTGCAACTATAAAAGAACTAAGATTTGTATCTGAGATATTTGATGGAAGAGTCATAAAAATATGCACTATAGAAGCATCACTAGAGAGTCCTAGATATGGATTTATTTGCAAGATAATAATAATAATACCAATTCCGCTCATAAAACCTGAGATAACAGGGTAGGGGATGTACTGAACAAACTTCCCAATTTTAGAGATGCCAAAGATGATTTGAAAAATACCTGCAAGCAAAACGGTTGTGACTATAAGACCGATATCCCCATTTAGACTAATAACAGCAGCCGCAATTACTACAGTCATAGGTCCTGTCGGTCCAGAGATTTGTGAGGGAGTTCCACCAAAAAGTGAAGCAAAAAATCCTAAAATGATAGCACCGTAGATTCCTGCAGTAGCACCCAACCCACTAGCAACACCAAAGGCAAGTCCTAAAGGCAGAGCAATGACAGCGGCAGTTATACCGCCCAAAAGATTTTGCTTAATATTCATTTAATATATATCCATACAATTATTTGAAGGCATTATATATCTAGTTGCCTTAATAAAAATACTAAGACACTTAAATAGTGACATTTAAACTTTAATTATCGTAAATATGATAACATTGTATAAGTATCAATATTTAATTAAGTAGAGGCGTATAATGAAAAAAATCGTTATTGACCCGATTACAAGAATTGAAGGACATTTAAGAGCTGAAGTAGAAGTAGATGATGATGGAGTGGTTCAAGAAGCTTATGTCAGTGGAGGGCTCTTTCGCGGTATTGAAATCATACTAAAAGGTCGTGATCCACGAGATGCAGGACTTCTAGCTGGCAGGATTTGCGGTGTCTGTACAAACTCTCATTTTCGTGCAGCTGTTTCGTCTGTTGAGGATGCTTACTCTTTAGAGCTTCCAAAAAATGCTGAGATTATTAGAGATTTAATGGCTATGGCTCTTTTTATTCAAGACCATGTAGTCCATTTTTATCATCTTCACTCCTTAGACTTTGTAGATGTTACATCAGCCCTGCAAGCAGATGCAAAGATGACTTCTAAAGAGGCGCATAAATATTCAGATCAACCATTTAGAAATTCTAACTCCCACTATGAAACAACAATAAAAAAACTACAAAATTTCGTAGATGCAGGGAAACTTGGCCCATTTTCTAATGGCTACTGGGGGCACAGTGACTACAGACTGACTCCTGAACAAAATCTGATAATGATTTCCCACTATCTTGAAGCACTTAAATTTCAAACAAAAATCTCCAAGGCTGTGGCTATTTTTGGAGGTAAAACACCACACCCTCAAAGTATTGTTGTAGGTGGTGTTACAAGTGTCGCGGACATGCTCAACCCTCAAAGACTCAATGATTATCTCTTTGTTATAAAAGAAGCAAAAGAGTTTATTGACCGTGCTTACCTGCCAGATGCTAAGTTATTAGCCATTGCTTACAGAGATGAGATAAAAGCAGGTCTTGGTCGTGCTAATGGTAACTTTATGTCAGTTGGCGGTTATGAGTTTGACGAAGATAAGAAACTATTTTGCTCCGGAATTATTTATAATCACGATTTTGACAATATACAAGAGTTTGATGAGAGTAAAATTACAGAAGAAATTGACCGTGCCTGGTATAAGGTGAATGGCAAAGCCAGAGAGGATGCCCTGGGGTATAAGGGGCAGGCAGAGGATAATGAAGTCTGTTATACAGACTTAAATGAAGATGGAAGTTTAAAGACTGCAAAAAATGATGATAAATACTCGTGGATAAAAGCTCCAAGGTATAACGCTAAAGTTATGGAAACCGGTCCGCTTGCAAGAGTACTGATTAGTTATAAAAAAGACAATAGACTAATAAAATCCTTTGTAGATGAGTTTTTAGAAGATACCGGTTTAGAGTTGATTGATTTATCTACTACGGTTGGCAGAAATGCGGCTAGGGCGATAGAGACAGGTTATATCTGTGAGTATATTTTTAAACTGGTCTCACGGCTCATTCAAAATGTAAAATATTATGACACAGAAACTTGGACTAGATATGATTTTGAAAAGTTAGAAAAAGATACTAAAGGCAGGGCTTTTTTTGAAGTACCTCGTGGAACACTGTCTCATTTTGTAAGTATTAAAAACCAAAAGATAGAGAATTTTTCAGTAATCGCGCCAACAACATGGAATGCAACTCCTAAAAACTTTGATGGAGTAAGAGGTGCTTATGAAGAAGCGCTTATTGGAATCAAAATAGAAGATAGCTCAAAACCACTTGAAGTCTTAAGAGTTTTGCACTCCTTTGACCCCTGTCTTGCTTGTGCAGTTCATATAGTAGACACTAAGGGTAAAGAGCTTAGTAGATATAAAATAAAGAGTTTATAAGATGCAACATCTAATAGGACAAAACTGGCATAGCTTAGAGAGTGAAAAAATATTAGAACTTTTTGAAAGTGATAGTGTTGATGGTTTAGGCTCACTTAGTATAAAACATCGCGAAGAGTTCTTTGGTGAAAACTCTCTAAAAGAGAAAAAGCAAGACTCTTACATTAAAAAGTTTTTTATGCAGTTTCATAATGCTCTTATATATATACTACTAGGTGCGTCTGCAGTCACTGCATTTTTACACGAGTGGGTTGATAGTGGAGTTATCTTTGCTGTTGTCATCATTAATGTAATTATCGGTTTTATGCAAGAGGTAAAAGCACAGGAGGCTATAGAATCACTTAAGCAGATGATGCATACTGAGGCAGTTGTAATTAGAGATGGCAAAAAGATTACTATTGACTCAGTTGATTTAGTTCCTGGAGATATAGTCTTACTTGAGTCTGGTTCAAAAGTACCGGCAGATTTAAGACTGCTTGAGAACAAAGATTTAAAAGTTGATGAGTCTATGCTCACAGGTGAATCAGTAGCAGTTCAAAAAAATATCTCAACACACTCTGAAAATATAATACTTGGTGATAGAAAAAATATGACATTTTCTGGAACATATGTCACTTATGGTCGAGCTAAAGGTATAGTAGTAGCTACAGCAGAACATACAGAACTTGGTAAAATTGCTCACCTTATAGATGCTACAACAGCTATGCAAACCCCACTTACAAAAAAAATATCATCATTTTCTAAAATTTTACTCTATGTTATCTTAGCTCTTGCGGCATTTACATTTTTAGTAGGTGTTTTAAGAGATATGAGTGTAGTAGACACCTTTATGGCATCTGTTGCTCTTGCAGTTGGTGCAATTCCTGAAGGTCTACCAGCAGCAGTTACTATTACTTTAGCTATTGGTGTGAGTAGAATGGCTAGTAAGAATGTCATAATAAGAAAACTGCCAGCTGTTGAGACACTAGGGAGTGTTACTACTATTTGTTCGGATAAAACGGGAACGCTAACTCAAAATAAAATGACGGTTACAAATATATATTGCGGAAGTACTTCTTATGAGGTAACCGGTAATGGTTATAACCCAGAAGGTGATTTATTTAAAGACGGACAAAAGATTGATACTTGTAACTATGATTTAAAAGAGGTACTAAAAGCGGGTTATCTTTGTAATGAATCATATCTGGTAAATAAAGAAGGTAACTACGATATAAGTGGCGACCCAACTGAGGGTGCTTTGATTGTCAGTTCAATAAAGTGCGGATATGATGAACATACTTTAAATAAAGGATATCCCAGAGTTGATCTTTTACCATTTGAGTCAGATCGTCAACTGATGGCTACTCTTAATTATGATGTTAAAAACAATCAAAATATTATCTACATAAAAGGTTCTATAGAAAAAATCCTAGATATTTGTGATTTTACATCTTTAGATGCAGAAGATAAACAAATAAGTAAAATAGAGATTTTAAATAAAGCAGAAGAGTATGCTTCTAATGGCTTAAGAGTTTTGGCAATAGCAAAAAAAATTACTCATCAAGATAAGTTTGATAAAGAAGAAGTCTATAGTGAATTTGTCTTTTTAGGTCTTCAAGCTATGATGGATCCTCCTAAGCCTGAAGCGATAGAAGCCGTAAAGGAATCTATCGGAGCAGGTATAAATATTATTATGATTACCGGAGACCATGTACTCACTGCATTTTCCATTGCCAAGATGATGTTTATATTAGATAAAGATGCCAAATTTGAAGACTCAGTCCTTAGAGGAAAGGATATGATTAATCTAAGTGATGCTGAACTGATAGAAAAGGTTGCAACTGTAAAAGTTTTTGCAAGAGTAGAACCTGAACAAAAACTACGTATTGTAGATGCTCTTCAAGCCAGAGGTGAAATTGTAGCAATGACAGGAGATGGTGTCAATGACGCACCTGCGCTAAAACAAGCCGATATAGGGATTGCTATGGGAAAAGGCGGTACTGAAGTGGCTAAAGAAGCTTCAGATATGATTTTAAGTGATGATAATTTTCAATCAATCGCACACGCTATTAAGGAGGGACGAATTGTATTTGACAACTTGATTAAGTTTATTACATGGACTTTGCCAACAAATCTTGGTGAAGGTCTTGTTATCTTGGTGGCAATATTGCTTGGAGTTACTCTTCCGATACTGCCCGTACAAATCTTATGGATAAATATGTCAACAGCAATTTTTTTAGGACTAATGCTTGTATTTGAATCAGGTGAAGATTTCATTATGAAAAGAGCACCAAGAGACCCTAAAACGCCTATCTTAACTACAGAAATTATAGTTCAGATGCTAGTAGTTGGTTTTTATATGCTCGTAACATCATATGGTATGTTTAGTTACGCTCTACACAATGGACATAGTATAGAATATGCTAGAACTGTTGCGGTAAATGTCTTTGTTTTTATTGAACTTTTTTATCTATTTAACTGTAAAGAGTTATATCAATCAGTGTTTAAAACCAATATTTTTAATAATAAGTACTTACTTTTGGGTGTGGCTTTAATGATTTTAATCCAAGTAACATTTACTTATGCAGAGTTTATGAACACAATATTTAAAAGTGAAGCTTTAAATTTTGAGACATGGATAGAGATTATTGTAATCTCAGTTGGTGTTATGTTTGTTGTTGAGTTTAAAAGATATATAGATAGAAAAGTTTTTACTAAAGTCTAGATTTTGGTTTTTCATGTCGTTTTTTACGCTTACTTTGAAGCCGTTTTCTAATGTCTCTTATTTTATTTATATCTTCATCATGCATTGAAACTTCGGTGTCTTCAATACTCTCACCGGTTTTGATATTTAGCATATCAGATTTTTTCATTGCTAGAATTTGTGAAGGAAAGACGCTTCGATGTCCTGTCATTAAAAAACTGATTACTACAGATATGGCTGCATAGTGTGCTACTTCTATGCCAAAAAGCTCCATAGCCATAATTGTTGCTGCAATAGGTGCGTTGGTAGTACCAGCAAGTACACTGATAAAACCAAGTGCAGCAAAAAATGCTAAATGGTCATTACCAATAAGTGTACCAAACCAGTTACCACTAGTCGCACCTATGTAAAATATTGGAGTGACTACTCCGCCGCTTCCACCAAGAGCCAAGGTAATAGAAGTAAATATAGTTTTTAGAAAAAATGCATACCAAGGAATATCTTTAACTAAAGATTGGTCTGGCATAAGTGCGTTATCTATTGTCCCAAGACCAAGACCAAAGTATTGATCTCCAACAACAAATGAAAGTAAGACTAAAAAAATTCCACCTAGAAAAGCTTTGAGATAAATATTCAGAGGTATTTTTTTAATTGTTCTATGTGAGCGTTTCATAAAAGTTATGGTGAGATCAGAGATAAAGCCAAAAAAGAATCCGCCTAACACTACTTTAAGAATAAGGGGGAAATCAAGTGATATATGTTGATGAAAGTTAATATCAAAATAAGTATATTGAATTCCTAAATATTGTGCAGTCGAAAATGCTGCAAAACCAGCAATAAAAGATGGAAGCAGTACATCATAACGGATCAAACCAATAATGAGAACTTCAACTCCAAAGATAGCACCCGCAATCGGAGTACCAAATACAGATGCAAAGCCGGCACCAATCCCGCAGATAACTAGTTTTTTACGGTCTTCTTTGCTAAAGTGAAAAATATCAGATACAAAAGAAGCCATTCCTGCACCAATCTGTGCTCCGGGTCCTTCTTTTCCTACAGAACCACCCGAAAAAATTGTCATTACAGTAGCTAGTAGTTTGATAGGAATTACTTCAAGCTCAATCTTTCCATGTCTTTTATGCACTGCCTCAATAACTTTTTCAGTTCCGTGACCTTTCGCATCCGGAGCAAATTTAGTTACTATCCAAACTGTTGCAACAAGTGCAAGTGGAAGTAAATAATAGTGTGGAAATGGTAGTAAATTTTGATTTTCTTCAGAATACTGTAGAATTTTTAAAAACAGTGTAACACTTGCTCCAATAATTACCCCAATTATGGAAGATAAGAGAAGCCATTTACTAACACTGATGAAGATAGTTATTTGTTCGATAGTATGTTTTTTCATATATTATGTATTGTACATCATTTAATACAATTATCATCACTTTATAGTAAAATTTACACAAGATGTGAATAAGCTAAGCAATAATAGTACAAAATAATATATTTGTGTTTATAAAAAACTAATACATCTCTCTATCATTCTTCTTAAGCCATAAGTCAAAAAGCTCAGCATTTTGTTTTGCATCTATCTGTTTAAGAATCAAGCCACTGTTTTCACTCTTTAACATCTCATAAAATTTTTTGTCATCAAAACCGCCGCGAGCTGCATCGTCTTCAGTAGCTCCGTAATAAACAGTCCTGATTCTTGACCAGAATATAGCTCCTAGGCACATGGGGCAGGGCATACAGCTAGTATATAAAATACAGCCTGAGAGATCAAAAGTATCAAGTTTAAAGCTAGCCTCTCTGATAGCATTTATCTCAGCATGCGCCGTAGGGTCATTTGTTTTTAAGACCTCATTATGTGCTTGTGAAATAATTTTTTTATTTTTGATAATAACGGCACCAAAAGGTCCACCGCTGTTGGCAAGCATCCCTTGAATTGCTTCACTATAGGCTACTTTCATCCATTTATTCATTTCGCTCATAGCAAAATTATAACACAATAATAGTTTTAGGGTGCTTTGCGTAAAATAAGACTAGAGTTCAAAACTCTTTTTCATATGAGTCTTTATATCTTCTAGTTTAAGTTCTTTATTTACAAAAAGTTCATTTGCTAAAACACCTTGACCTAGAAGCATATCAGCTCCATCTTTGAACGTGATGTTTTTTTCTTGTGCTAGGCGTAAAAATGGTGTAAGTTTGCCATATATTGCATCTGCAACGAATGAAGTATTAGCTAAAGCATCTTTTATGATTTCTTTTGGGGCAGGAAGTTCTTCATCTTTTAGTCCGGCACTTGTTGTGTTTACAACTAAGTCGTATTTTGCAGTTTTGTAAGTATCCCAGTTAAAGGTTTCACAACCAATCTCTTTAAAGTAAGAGAGTCTGCCTTGGCTTCTATTTAAAACAGATACTTTCGTTTCATCTTGTATAAACCTAGACGCTAATGCTTTTGCAGTTCCACCAGCTCCTAGTATAAGTACATTTTCTATTTTAGAAAATTCTTCTATGGCATACATAAAACCATCAGCATCTGTATTGTAACCTATAAGCTTGCCATTTTCATTTATAAGAGTATTTACAACACCTACAGTTTTTGCAAAACCTCTAACTTCATCACAAGCTTTGTATGCTGCTTCTTTATGAGGAACAGTTACATTTGCGCCACTAAGACCAAGAGAAAAAAAAGTCTCTTTTAGTTTTGATCCATCTTTAAGATGAACTCTAGTGTAACAAGCTTTGTAGTTTAGATTTTTAAATACACAGTTATGCATAAGCGGAGAGCGAGAGTGTGACACAGGGTCACCAAAAATCGCAAACAATTTCATTTAGTCTAAATCTTCTAGTGAGTGAACAAGTGCACCTAGTTTATTTTCTACTTCTAAGTATTCTAACTCATTTTGGCTATCTGCAACAACACCTGCACCCGCTTGAAGTACAACCTTGTCGTCTTTAACCATAGCAGTACGTATAGTTATCGCAGTGTCCATATTACCATCAAAACCGAAGTAGCCGACACTTCCACTATAAAAGCCACGTTTGATGCCTTCAAACTCAGCTATAAGCTCCATAGCACGTATCTTCGGTGCCCCAGTCATTGTTCCTGCTGTAAACGTTGCCATGAAAAGGTCAAACATATCTTTGCCTTCATCAAGCTCTGCTATAACATCAGATACTATATGCATAACGTGAGAGAAACGCTCAATGTGCATCATATCTTTAACTTTAACACTTCCAGTTTTGGCAACACGACTTACATCGTTTCTACCAAGATCTATTAGCATTAGATGTTCTGCAAGCTCTTTAGGGTCAGCAAGTAGTTCAAGCTCGAGCTCTTTATCTCTATGTTTGTTCTTACCTCTTTTTCTAGTTCCTGCAATAGGACGAAGAAGAAGTTCGCCATTACTGAGTCTAACCATTACTTCTGGAGAACTTCCAACAATGTTGAAGTCATCATACTCAAGTAAAAACATGTATGGAGATGGATTTTTAGTTCGCAGTATTCGATAAAAACTAAAAGGGTCAACTTTAATATTTCTTGTAAAACGGTTTGTCATTAAAATCTGAAAAACATCACCACTTCTAATCATCTCTTTAGAATTTTCAATCATTTCAAAGAATTTTTCTTTTGAATGGGCAAAACTGCCTTTGTCCGAACCAATATTTTTCTTCATATGAACATATTCATAAGAACTCTTTAGTGATTTTTCAATAGAATCAAATCTATAACTCATCTCTTTTAGAGTACTTACAAGAGTAATTTGATGATTTTTATGTGAATATACTAAAATAAGCTTAGGGAGAATCAAGTCAAGATCAGGAGTATTTAATTCATCTTCTAAGTTGTCCATACTTGAGCCAAGTTTAGGCTCAAATACTTTAACCATATCGTAGCCAATATAACCGATAAAACCATCAACATAACCAATATTTAACTCTGTTGTAGCTTCTTTGTACTTAGCTGTATCTATGTCTTTATAATATTTTTTTAAAAAAGTAAAAGGGTTTTCTTCTTTTTTGTGTTTTATGCCATCTGAATCTGTGTAAATAGTTTCATCGTTTATATATTGTAGTCTTTCTCTTGCCCCGATGCAGATAAAACTATAGTTTCCGTCACTCTGTCCAGCACTCTCAAGAAGATTGTAAATCTCACCTTTAAACATACTTTTTAGTTTAGAATAAACAGCAATAGGAGCTAGTTGGTCAAGTATAAATTGTTTAGAATATATCATTATTGTTTAATTAAAAAAGCACCAGCTTCTATGTTACTTCTGATAATTCTTAAAGCAGCTCTTGCTTCTTTTTCATTGTAAAAAGGTCCTACTAGTACTTTGTTTAGTATTTTAGAGTTATTAGTTACTTTATGGAACTTATATCTATAACCTTGGCTTAATATAGAATCTAAGAATTTTTTGTTTGGTGCATATTTTGAGAAAGAACCAACTTGAATAAAGTATGTTTTAGCGCTTGAAGATACAGTTTTTGGAGCTTCTTTTTTAACTGTAGTTACTTTTTTAGGTGCAATATCCGTTTTAGTATTTACTACTTTTTTTATCTCTTTAGGTTTAACAACCTGTTTGCTTTCTTGAGATTCTTGTTTTAATCTTTGAGCTATTTCATCTAAATTATCGTTGTTTTTAGAGTTTTCTTCTACAACTTGAACCTCTTCAAATAGTGGCTCTTCCTTGGGTTCTGGGATTGAATTGGCTTCTTCTTGAGGAAGTGGAATTGGTTGTGGTAAGTTATCTTTAGCATCTGGAGTTAGAGTACTCATAAGCATTACAACAATTATTAAAATTACTCCAAGTGTTGCTACCGCTAAAATAATTTTTTTGTTTGAGCCATTAGAAGCCCCTCTATTTAAAATAATATCGTTTAATTCATTTTTCTCAGTCATAAAATCCCCTTTTTAGTTTTAATAGCACTTATAATACCAAAAATCAGTAACTATTTACATGTGTTTAGACCAAGAAGCTCCACGCTCCTTGGCATAAACTTCGTATGGTAGTGTTAAAATATTATACTCATCTGGCATATCAGCATTTGGAAACATTCTCCACTGTTTAGGCTGTTTAGCAGCAAGTTTCATAGAAATCATTTTACCAAGTTGAATCGCTTCTTGCAAAGTTGTATGACCTTTGTGAATATAAACATGAAGATGACCTTCCGTTTTTGTATTGTAAGCTGTAAAATTTATAAAACCTTCTTCACGAAGCAAAAGTTGTGCTTTATGGTAAAATCTCTCAGGGTCTCTTCCATTATAGTCAATAACAATATTCTCAACCTTATTTCGACTATTTACAATAGAATGAGCAACCGTTATATCCCCTTTGATGTGTTGATTAATAATTGACTGAGTCAACGGAGCATCCACTTTTTCAAACTTATTGTAAAAAGTACGACCTTTGAATGTTAATTTGTCTACTACTACATCACGCTTTATCCAGTAGTGATCACTTACCATTTTAATAAGTTTTAGATCCATCGCAGTCATTTATTATCCTTAATAAGTTGATTGATTATAAATTACAAAGTTTTGAGCTAAAGCTTTAAACTCTTCTCTGATTTTTGCTTGTAAATCAGTGTTGTTAATATCATCAAGAACATCTGCCATTCTATTTGCAATCAATTCAAACTCTTTCTCTTTCATACCACGAGAAGTAAGAGCAGGAGAACCAACGCGTATACCTGAAGTGACAAAGGGACTTCTTGTCTCGCCAGGAACTGTGTTTTTGTTGATAGTGATACCAGCATTACCAAGAGCAGCATCTGCATCTTTACCAGAAAATTCACGACCAACAAAAGATACTAAGATTAGGTGGTTGTCTGTACCGCCTGAGACTACATCAAATCCACGTTTCATCATTACCTCACCAAGAACTTTAGCATTTGCTTTTACTTGTTTAGCATACTCTTTCCATTCAGGTGAAAGATTGTATTTGAAACCAACTGCTTTTGCCGCGATAACATGAACAAGCGGTCCACCTTGAAGCGCAGGGAAGATTGCTGAGTTCATTTTCTTTGCAATATCTTCATCATTAGTCATAATCATACCGCCTCTTGGACCTGCAAGAGTTTTATGCGTAGTTGTAGTTACAACATGTGCATGAGGAAATGGGCTAGGATGTTCATCAGCTGCAACTAAACCAGCGATATGTGCTATATCTGCAAACAAAATTGCGCCAACAGCATCTGCTATTTCACGGAATTTTCTGAAGTCTATTTCACGAGCGTATGCAGAGGCACCACAAACAATGATTTTAGGTTTAGTAATTTGAGCAATATCCATAACTCTATCATAGTTAATACGGCCATCAAGTTCAACACCATAAGTAAAAGAGTGGTAGTTTTGACCAGAAAAACTTGGCTTTGAGCCGTGTGTTAAGTGACCACCATGGCTTAAGTCCATACCTAGAAGTTTATCACCAGCTTTTAAAAGACCGGCATAAACAGCGGCATTTGCTTGAGAACCTGAGTGTGGTTGTACATTAGCATAGCTACATCCGAAAAGCTCACATGCTCTGTCAATTGCTAACTGCTCAACGCCATCAGCATACTCACAACCACCATAGTAACGTTTTGCAGGATAACCCTCAGCATATTTGTTAGTAAATACTGAACCCATTGCTTCCATTACTGCTGGAAGTGTAAAGTTCTCAGATGCAATCATCTCTAAGTGGTTAGTTTGACGCTCTAACTCTTTTTCGCATAAATCAAATATTTCACTATCATACTCTTTTAAAAAGCTCATGTTACAAAATTCCTTGTAAATTAAATATGACGATTATACAAAAAATATGATAATAAAATACTGAATAGTATTTTGAAATTTTTTATTCACTTTTTATAAACTATTTTCACTTTTTATATTATTATATGTTCGCAGGTATGCTATAATATGACATCTAAATAAATAAAGAGAGAATGTGCGGTATTTTAAATGACTATTTTACGTAAAAAATTTATAAAGTCACTTGGTGCTGTTTCTTTGCAGCGAAAGTTATTTATGTTTATTGTTCTTGCTTTGTCGTTTATAATAGTTGCAGGGGGCACATTGATATATAAGCTTATTAACGATACCTTTATGCAATCAGAGAACACACATATTGAAATAATTGCTGAATCTTTAACCCCGAGGGTTAGTGTATGGTATTTTTTAAACAATCAAGCAGATAGCTCTGAAATGGATGAGTTCTTAAAAGATATGCTTATGGCCTATAAACTTGAATATATAGCTTTTAAGGATAAGAATGGCGTGCTTATATCTGAGAGTAGAACATCAGAATATATTGCAGGAGATTCATATAATATAGAGTATGAAAAAGATGTTTTTAGCCCAGAGAATGACTTTTCTAAAAATAGTATGGGTACACTTAAGATTATTAATAGTAACCATATGTTGAAAGAACTATCGGAAAAGTACACTACTACTGGAGTTCTTTTTGGCATAATTTTAACTCTGTATTTCTATTTGGAAATGCGATTATTAAAAGGCTTGCTAATGCCATTGAGCAGGATTGCTACAGAAATCAAAGGCTATATGCCAGGTGATATGCTTGTCTTTAAATCATTTACTTTAAATAAAGATGATGTTATATTTGAGATTGTCAATGGATTTAAGCAGATGCAACAAAATATTGATGATGCCATGAGAGAAAAGGCTATTGAAGAAGAAAATAATAAAGCAAAAGATGCCTTTTTGCTTAAGCAATCAAGATTTATTGAAATGGGAACGATGATAAGTAATATCTCTCATCAATGGAAGCAACCTCTTAATGTAGTTGAACTATGTATGACTGATTTAACAATTAAAAATATGATGGGAGAAGTTGATATCAAATATCAGGAAAAACTTTTTAAGGAGATTCACAATCAGATAGTTTTTATGTCAAAAACAATTGATGTGTTTAAAAATTTCTTAGGAGGAGAAGATCATAATGATAATAATATTGAAATTTTTCACATTGAAAGAGCAATTACAGAAAGTTTGCAGTTGCTAGACAGCATGTTTGACAACAAGAAGATAGCTATTGAAGTAAATCTAGATAAAGCTTCTATTGCTTATGGATCTATTAGTGAAATTGAACAGGCTATTTTGGTTATACTGCATAATGCTGTAGATGCTATAACAGGCAGTAATAAAGAGAATGGAAGAATAAATATAGAGTGTCTGGTTGAAGATGAAAACAATATTATTAAGATTAGTGATAATGGAGGAGGGTTTGATGATGATATTGTTGATAAAATATTTGATGCATATTTTACGACTAAGCATCAATCACAGGGTACAGGACTTGGACTTTTTATAACAAAGACAATTGTTGAAATAAAATTTAGCGGCACTATAGAAGCATATAATACTGAAAATGGTGCACTTTTCGTTATTAGAATCCCTTTAGCAAAGAGAGAAGAAAAAGATATTTAGTTTTATGTGTATATTAATATACTATCCTCTTGCTGCTTTTTTAGCTTTTTTTTCTTCTCTTTTCTCTTTTAAAGTTTTAGTTGCTGCTGTCTTAGCAGATTTTTGAACATCTTTACCTTTTGCCATAATCATCTCCTTAATTTAAAATATTGTATTCATTGTATCGTAATTTTTTATTAATAAGGAAATTTAATGAAAAAGGGCAAAGTTGTATGCCCTTTAACTTTCAGAGTAGTTCTATTCTTCTTCTGGAGTTTTTTCTTCGTTATGTATTGGTTTCATTGCCGGGAACAATAAGACGTCTCTAATAGAATGCTCATTTGTTAAAAGCATTACAAGTCTATCTATACCGATTCCTTGACCTGCTGTTGGGGCCATTCCATAGCTTAATGCGTCTATAAAATCTTCATCCATCTCATGTGCTTCATCATCACCGGCATCTTTAGCATCTACTTGACCCTTAAATCTTTCATATTGGTCAATAGGATCATTTAACTCACTAAATGCATTTGCTATTTCACGACCTGCTATGAAAAGCTCAAATCTCTCTGTAATATCAGGATTCTCATCACTTCTACGAGCAAGTGGTGAGATCTCCACTGGATATTCAGTAATAAAAGTAGGGTCTATAAGTTTTTCTTCTACAAATTCGTCAAACAGTTCACCTTGGAGTTGACCTAGGTTTTGACCTGGTTTAACTGTTAAGTTCTTGCTTTTTAAGAACTCTACAATTTTATTTTTATCATTAACTACATCTGCAGGAACCCCTCCGATAGTAGTTAGTGATTCTATAAGTGGTATCTCTGTAAAGTTGTCAAAGTTAACTTCCAACTCACCGTAAGGAAGTAAAGTCGGAAGGTTTAAATGCTCAAAAAGATATTGAAAGTACTCTTTAGTAATCTCTATCAAATCTTTGTAAGTCTTATAAGCCCAGTAAAATTCAATCGATGTAAACTCAGGATTGTGAGTAGCATCCATTCCTTCATTTCTAAAGTTTCTATTTATTTCAAATACTGCTTCAAATCCACCTACAATAAGTCTTTTTAGGTAAAGCTCAGGTGCAATTCTTAGAAATCTATCTATTCCAAGGGCATTGTGGTGAGTAACAAATGGTTTAGCATTTGCTCCACCAGCGATTGGGTGCATCATAGGAGTCTCAACTTCTAAAAAGCCCTTGTCTTCAAAGAAACGTCTTGTTAAAGATATGACTTTTGAACGAGTTTTGAAAGTATTGCGAACATCAGCATTCATAATTAAATCTAAATATCTTTTTCTATATCTAATCTCTTTATCTGTAACACCATGAAACTTTTCTGGAAGTGGCGCAATAGCTTTAGTTAAAAGTTTTAGTTCAGTTGCATGAAGTGACAATTCTCCCTTTCCAGTTACAAAAGGGTAACCGCTTACTTCAATTATATCACCAACTTCGATATTCTTTTTAAAAATATCATTATAAAAACCTTCAGGAAGATTGTCTCTTGCTACATATATTTGTAACATTCCACTCTCATCTTCAATCTTTGCAAAACTTGCCTTACCCATAATTCTAAGAAGTTTGATTCTACCACTAACACAGTAGTGACGATTTTCATCTCTTTTATCTTCTTTTTCCTCTATATCAGAGTTTACATTTAAATATTTTTCAATAGTCGTATTTCTACCAGAGTCATTAGAGTAAGGGTTAAATCCAGCTTCTCTTAATACCTCCGCTTTTTCAATTCTTTGTTGTATAAACTTATTTTCAAAAGCCAATATTTTTCCTTGTTACTTAATTTATTTCGCTTAGACCGTCTAAAGAAACATTTTGCTTTGCAAAAGCGGTTCCCTTGTTTTGTGGTCAATAAAGCTAGTTCTTAATGAACCAGATTATTTTTGTTGACAATTTTTACAGATGCCATAGATTTGCATTGAGTGGTCTTTCATCTCAAATCCAAGCTCATTTGCAATATGTTGCTGTCTATCTTCGATCTGTTCATCTACAAATTCAGTAATATTTCCACACTCTGTGCATATAAGATGATCATGGTGATTTTTTGCACCAAGTTCATATTTTTTACCTTGAGCACCAAAAGAGAGTGAGGTAACCATATCTGAATCTTCTAAAAGTGAAAGAGTTCTATAAACTGTTGCTATTCCAGTATTTAAGTCTGGAAATTTTTCTTGTATCAGATGATGTAGGGATTCTGGAGTCAGATGCTCATCAGAGTTGTAAAGAGTCTCTAAAATAACTTCTCTTTGAATTGTAAATTTTAAAGAGTTTTTCTTAAGTAATGATTTAAAGTCATTTAAAAGTTGCTCATACTCAACAGTTCTATCATTAAAATCGGTTATTACTTCTGACATAATTATTTTTTCTCCCCCATCTTAGATTCTAGTTCTTTTTTTGTATTTTCTACAATTTTTTGAGTTGAAGTTTTAGTGATATTTTTTACTTCATCAATAGTAGAATTTATATCATCACTTATCTCAACAGGATCAAGCTTCATAATGAAAGCACCAGTAGTAACTAGGGCTGGAAAAAGGAAACTATTTTCCATTGGAACTTCAATAGTTGATTTTATTGCTTTTATATTATAAGCAGCATGTGCAATAACAGCAGCAATTAAAAAGAATTTACTTGCACCAAATACAAAACCAAGTATTCTGTCAAAGATTCCAAGACCACTTAATAGGCTGAGTTTTTTAAATATGTAACCAACAATAATCATAAAAATCCAAAATAGTGCTAATGTTACTAAAAAGCCTGAGAAACTGATAGCAGCACTATTTTCAAACTTGAAAATCATATCACTTAGAGATTGTCCAACTGTATCTCCAATTCGTGAAGCTACAAAAATACCACCAATAATGCCAACTAGTCCAAAAACCTCTTTAAAAAAGCCATTAAGTATCCCTTTAAGACCCAGCATTAATATAATAACTGAGGCTATTAAGTCAAAGTAGTTAAATTCCATTTTATTTCATTTCCGTATGCATTTGATCTTTACCATTAGTTTTAGCTCTGTAAAGAGCTTTATCCGCTCTAGCAATTAGAGAGTCTGGAGTGTCTCCATTAACATATTTAGTCGTTCCGATACTCATAGTTACTCTAAGTCCTTCACCTTTATAAATTAGTTTGTTACCTCTAACTAAAGCAAGAAGTCTATTTGTGATTTGTTTACAGTGTATATCATCAATACGGTTTAAAATGATGATAAACTCTTCTCCACCATATCTAAATACTTTGTCTCCGTCTCTAAGAGTTTTCTTTAGAATATTTGCTATAAAGATTAAAACTTTATCTCCGGCTACATGTCCACATTTGTCATTTATATTTTTAAAATCATCAATGTCCATAATAAGCATATGAAACTCATATGAGAGTTCATTGTTTGAACATACATTTTTAAGATAAGAGGAAAGAGCACGTCTGTTAAAGACTTTTGTTAATGAGTCTAAGTTTGATTTTTCCTCTAGTGTTTTTACTTGAGTTGAAAGTTGGGTGATGATTTCATTTGCTTTTTTAACTTCATCACTCATATGAGATTGAATTTCATCAAATTTACTAGTTAATAAAGGTAAATCGATATGCTGGGCACTACATTCCAAGAGAGTTTTCTCATGCATTTCAGTGAGTTTTTTTATATTTGCATTTGTATTTGCGTATGAAGATAAACTTTTGTTAGCTATATCTTTGTATGCATTGTGAAATAGAGCCTCAGCAAAACCGGAACTACTCATATCTTCATGACTAACTTTCATGATTATCTGAGCAGATTTTTGAAGATAGTTGGCAACATCTTCTCTAGTGACTTCTTTTTGCTCATTTACAATCGATAGAAGTTCTTTACACATCTCATTAGCGAGAGATATTAGTTCATCTTTTTGCATGACGATATCCTAGTAAAATATTTTCGTATTATACTAATATAAGCATAAAACAAGCTTTTGTTATTCTCAGAGCTATTTTAGGTGTTTTAATGTAAAATTATAAAAATTATAAATTTAAGGTTTTATTATGAGTATTTGGAGTCCTACAAGTTGGAGAGAGAAGCCAATTTTACAACAACCAACTTATCCAAACAAAGATGAATTGAACAGAGTTTTAAAAGAGTTAGAGAACTATCCTCCACTTGTATTTGCCGGAGAAGCGCAAAGATTAAAGAGTCAACTTGCTGATGTTGTAGAAGGAAATGCTTTTTTACTTCAAGGTGGAGATTGTGCTGAGAGCTTTAGTGAATTTCATGCTGATAATATCCGCGATACATTTAAAGCTTTAATGCAGATGGCTGTAGTAATGACATATGCCGGTGGTGTTCCTGTTGTTAAAGTCGGTCGTCTTGGCGGGCAGTTTGCTAAGCCTCGTTCTAGTGATACAGAGACATTTGATGGAATTACACTTGATTCATACCGTGGTGATATTATAAATGGTGTTGAGTTTACGCCAGAGGCTCGTACTCCAGACCCAGAACGTATGATAAAAGCTTATAATCAAGCAGCAGCAACTCAAAACCTGCTTCGTGCATTTGCAACAGGTGGTTTGGCTGATTTACATAAAGTTCATAAGTGGAATCTTGCTTTTGCAAATAAGAGTGAAGTTTCTGAAAAATATGAGCAATTAGCTCAAGAAATAGAAAATTCTCTACGTTTTATGCAAGCTTGTGGAATCACATCTAAAACATATAGAAATCTTAGAGAAACAGACTTTTATACATCTCATGAAGCCCTTTTGCTTCCATATGAAGAAGCTTTCACTAGAAAAGATTCTATATCTGGTGACTGGTATGATACTTCTGCTCACATGTTATGGATTGGTGATAGAACCCGTCAACTAGATGGTGCACATGTTGAGTACTTAAAGGGTGTTAAAAATCCTGTAGGTGTTAAAGCTGGACCAAGTATGGATCCTGAAGACTTAATTAAACTTTGTCAAACATTAAACCCTGAGAATGAAGCAGGACGTCTTAACATAATCGTTAGAATGGGTGCAAATAAAGTCGGTGAAGGTATGCCAAAGCTTATTCGTGCGGTGGAAAAAGAGGGTATGAAAGTAATATGGAGTTGTGATCCAATGCATGGCAATACTATTAAATCATCTACTAACTATAAAACTCGTCCAGTAGATTCTATTTTAACTGAGATGAAGCAGTTCTTCCAAGTTCACAAAGCTGAGGGAACTATAGGTGGTGGTGTTCACTTAGAAATGACAGGTAAAAATGTTACTGAGTGTATTGGTGGTTCATTTACCGTAACAGAAGAAGATCTTAGCTCTCGTTACCATACTCATTGTGATCCAAGACTAAATGCTGACCAATCTTTAGAATTGGCATTTTTAATCGCGGACACTTTAAAAGAAGCTAAAAAATAGAGTTTTAAAAAAACTCTATTTCCTCTTCTGAACTATTATCATTTGGTATTAGTGTAATCTGTAGTTGAGCTATACTACTTAGAAGAGTTTTGTCTAGATAGTGAATATCTTCTGCACTTTTATTTATGAATATAGATTTCCTCCAACTGCTAAGATCACTGATAATAGCTTTTAAATATATCTGAATATAGTTTTGTTCATCATTACTCATTGTGGAACACTCAGACTGAGATAGAAGCTTACTTAATATAACTAAGGTGTATGAGAGTTCTTCAAAATCATACATATTATTTAAAACTTTTGAATACCTTTCAAATAATTCTGCAGAATCAATTAAAGCATTTTGAGTTATAAACTCTTCTGCTTCTATAGCATCTAAAGTGTCATTTTCTGTTCATCTAATTCAGCGATAATTTCATAATTTATATCTACTTCTTTTAGATATGTAGCGGCAGATAAACTTTTTTTATCAACCTCCATATCTGCATATTTGGGTGTGCTTTGTGTAAGAGTTTCTGTGTTTACTTTGGAGTCAATACGTATGTCTTGGTAATAAAGGGCTACATAATCATCAATAACACCTTTAAAATTAAAATCCATTAGTTGAGAGATTTCATTAATCATCTCATTATCAAGTTTTTTGTTTTGGTTTGCAAAACATAAAAAAGCATTTTTTAAATGTACACAAATTATAAATACATCAGACAGAGGAATGTTTTTTTTCTTAAAAATAATAAGCATTACACTGATTACCGGACACTCTCCAAAATTATTCTGAGATTTCACTACCCCTAGTGCATAGTCAAAAACTTTTGTAGCAAAGTTTTCTCTATAAAAGCGTATGTTTAAGTTATTTTTTTTGAGTGTCTCTTGAACGACTTTGTAATTCATCCAAGCGTCTATGATTGATTCTTTGTTCTTTTCAATAAGGTTAATATTCTTTAATATTTTATCAAACATTGTTAAACTCTCCTTATCTAAGGCTTCTATATATAATAATAACAGATATAGTTTAAATTAAAATTACTATATTATACTAATTTTATAAAGATAGTATTTCTTCATTTTTTTCTTCAATATTTAATAACTCATCAACTTTTTGTTCATATTTTTTTTCAATTTCATGTAGCTCTTTGGCAAGTATACTTATACCAATATCTTCATAACATTTTGGATCTGCTAAACACCTGTTTTTTTCTTCCATTTGAAGTTCAAGGTCTTCTATCTCTTGTGGTAGTTTTTCTAAGGCAATTTTTTCTTTAAATGTAAGCTTTAAAGTCTTAACCTTTTCTCGAATTTCTTCTTTTGGTTTTACCTTAGTTGCATCAGCCTCCATCTCATCAAGCTCTTTTAACTCTTTTTCAAGCTCTAAGTACTCCGAGTATTGCTGATGAGATTCCTCAATATGTTTATCTTTTTTAAAAATAAAAAGTTTTTTAGCGATTTTATCTACAAAATATCTATCATGAGAAACAATGATAACAGCACCAGCAAAGTTCGTTAATTGTTCTTCTAAAATGTTGATAGTTGGAATGTCTAAATCATTTGTAGGTTCATCTAAAATCAAGATATCAACATTTTTTGTAAAGAGCAGGGCAAGAGCAATACGATTTTTTTCTCCACCGCTAAGAATACCTACTTTTTTTTCTAAAAATTCTCTTGGAAAAAGAAAGTTTTTAAGGTATCCATAGACATGCATATCTTTACCGCGAACGCTTACTCTATCTCCGCCATGAGGACAAAATGTCTCCATAAGATTTTTATCATCATCTAGCATCTCTCGATGTTGGTCAAAGTAACCTATCTTAAACTCACCCTGTTTTATCTTTCCCGAAGTTGGCTCAAGACGTCCTAAAAGAGCTTTAAGGAGTGTTGATTTACCACTTCCATTTGGTCCTACTATAGCTATAACATCTTTTTGCAAGATGCGGGTTGTAAAGTTTTTTAGAAGTTCTTTAGACCCAAGTGTAAGAGATAAATCTTCTACTTCAAAAAGCATTTTTTGTTTATTTATACTTTTGTCACGGTTGAAGTGTTTTGCTTCTCTTTGAAGCTCAATTGCCATTTTTCTGATTTTTGCAGGATTATTTTTAGCATCATCACGAAGGTTCATAAGTCTCTCTTTACGACCTTCATTTCTTTTAAGTCTGGCGCGAACACCTCTTGCATACCAAGCATTTTCTCTTTTTAAGATGTCAAGAAGATTATCATGCTGTTTTTGAAGTGTTCTAATGTGCTCTGCTTTTTGTGTCAAGTAGTCACTATATCCGCCGCTGTATTCTCTTAAGGCACAATCTTCAACCTCTATACTCTTAGTGGCAATTCTGTCTATGAAGTACCTATCGTGTGAGATGAAAACAAGTGTAAATTTTTCTTTTAAGATAAGCTCTTCTAAAAATTCAACCATATATACATCTAGATGATTGGTAGGCTCATCAAGCAGTAAGATATCAGGTTTTTGCAACAGCAAAGATGCAAGAGCAACACGACGTTGTTCTCCTCCACTAAGTAGAACTATTGGCTTGTCTTCATACTGTTTTAAATCAAAGTGTTGAATGATTCTTTCTATCTTGTCATCTAAGTTCCAAGCATTATGATGTTCAATGTAGCGAGAAAGATTTTCATGTTCATCTATAAGTTTTTTATTTTCAAAATCATCTGCTAAAAGTAGTGAGAGTTCATTGTATCTTGTCTTTGCCAAATTAAGTTCACAAAGGCCATCTTCAACGGCTTCTCTAACCGTATGCCCCTCTTTGAAGTTTGGTCTTTGGTCTAGCATTTTAACTTCTAAATCGTTTTTTGTGATTCTCTCGCCAGCATCTTGCTCTAGTGTTCCATTTACTATCTTCATAAGAGTAGATTTACCACTGCCATTTTTACCAATAATAACAATACGTTCACCCTCATCTACATGAAAATTTACTTCTGTTAATATTTTTTGAGCTGAGTAATGTTTGGAAATATTTTGTAGGTCTATTAATGCCATTTAGTTTTGGGACTTCTTTTATTAAATTTGTATAATAATATCGGGTATATTGTTAATAGGTGCTTTTATGACTTAAATTTTTTGTCATGGAACTTATACCATTTACAGCGTTTTTTATTTTTTATTGAGTAGATGTTATATGTAAACTTTCTGCCGCACTCTTGACACTCAAAAGTAGCACGATTTTTAAACTTGTTGTAGTGAACAAATAGAAAGTTTCCTACCTGATCGCCTTTTTTATGAACTATTTTTTCATTTTTTGCATAGGCTTTTTCAGCTAAAAGAGCATCTTCTCGTTGTTTTGTCAGCCAAGTAGGTTCTGCATCTTCTTCAAACTCATAGTTCATTTTATCTTCCATTATTAAAAAGGGAGTTTTCCCATAACTACATCTTGAGAGTTTACGTACTGCTCACAATTAAGACCACCTAGATTAACACAAGCTTGCTGCCACTCTTTTGAGTGAGAGTCTTTATTTCTATCTCTAATACCAAGTTTAAAAATAAGAGCATGTGCATATTCATGAGCTATGACACTATCTACCATATAGTCCATACTCTCTTGCATCACTTTTTTATTTAGATATATTTTTATCTCACCATCTTTATATGCTGTGATTCCATATAATCTTCCTTTAAATCTGTCTGTTATTATAATTGGAACTCTAAAAGAAAAGCCATAGTGACTCTGCATTAGTTGAATTACTTCTTGTTCTTTATTCGCTATGCGCTGTTTATAGCTATCTGGTATGTCGTTTATTTTAAAGGTATAACCGTCGTAGTAGTTCTTAACAAGAACTAAGAGAGCTATAAGTATAACAGCTAAAAAGAGTCTTTCTAAATTCTTGCTAAACATATCTAATCTGTCGTCGTTGCACTTTAGTCATGTTGAGAGTATATCAAAAAAAGGAAGATATCCGATACCTTGAGCAAGAAGGTATCGAATCAGGAGAAAATAATCTACTTACCCAATACCACTATAAGTTGATATTGGGATGAATAATAATATGTTTATAGATTAAAAGTCATAAGATGCTATAGCACGGAAATGATTCATTTTCTTTTCTGCTAGATCTGTAGTATACTCACTAGTTCTTATTGCATTAAATACTTTTAGCATCCATGCTTTAGTCGGTTTGTAAGCTAGGATAATATCAGCTTCTGTCGCATCTTCTTGAGCTGCTATATTTGAAGTAGCATAACCTGTTGTCTTAGATTGACCATAGTTAGCATAACTCACAATAATCTTTAACCCTTTCATAATTGTATAGTGTCCGCCAACTTTGTATGCACTAACATCTTGTCTGTAGGCATTACGAGAAAAAAGTGAACTTGTATAAGCTGGATCAGCTCCCCATGCATTTAAAAAACCACTTTTTATAAATGTATTTCCATCGTTGTCTTGGTCATTTGACTTATTATATGCAGCATAAACTGACCATTTTTTATTACCGATTTTTGCTTTAGCACCCATCAAGCTATAGTTTAATGTTCCAGCTAGTTTATCGCCAACTTCACTCTGTTGCAAATACTGAGCACTAAGTGCTAGATTTGTACCTTTAACTACAGGAAACATGTAATCAATATTAGCATAGAGCATATTTGAAATATCCCATGCATAGTAGTCCCATAAAGATACTTTTAATCCTTTTACACCTTTTACACCTTTATATGTTGCTCCAACTACCGTCATTCCTGCTGTATTCTCAGTTACTCCAGCACCTTCTGCAAGACTATGAAACTCTGCTTGAACTATACCTGTCGCACTCTGTGCCTCCATAGGTCTAGCTACACCGGCAGTCTTAGTCTTTTCCCCGATTAGACTCCAGTCAGTCGCTGCTCTAGAACCATATGACATTCTTGTAATATGACCAAGATCAAATGAAAATCCAGTAACTTTTTGGGTTCCTAACATATAACCATCATAAAAGTTTGGCATTAAAGACCATTTAATTTCTGTAAGTGGTGTAGTTAAAATTTGACGTCCACCTCTAAAGCTCAACATATCATTATTATATTCTACGTAGGCTTGACCAAGTAGTGATTTTTCTTGCCCTTGAGTAGCGGTAAACATACCAAGTGCATTTTTCTCACCAGAATCCCATTTACTAAGACCCGTATCACCATTGATATAAAAAGCAGCCCCAAATTTAAGACCATCCAAAACTTCAGGAGTTACATATTTTAGAGTAGCTAAATAACCACTACCATCATTTGGTGTCCAAGCATTATCTTTGTCACTGATAATATGCATTGCTTTTAGTTGCCCTGAAACAACTCCATCACTTAGTAGTGATGTTTCTTCTACTTTTGGAGCATCTGCCGCTTGAAGAACCATAGTCCCTACAAGTGCAGCTATTGAGATAGCTATCTTTTTCATTTATTCTTCTTTTTTTTCTTACATAATTGTGACAAACTAATGTCAACTATATGTTAGTGTTTTGTTAACGTAATGTTAATGACATACTATTTAACTATGAATGTTTCTTTTTTAAGAACATAAAACTTTTTAGCTACTGCATCATTTTCAAGACCAAACTTTTTAAGTGCTTTTGGTTTAACTAAGAAATATCCAAGTGTTACATGTACTTTGTCCCCTTTTTGAAGTTGCTTTTTATATCTAACTACACGTTTCTCATTTGCTTTTATCATAGTGTCTTTTACAACGCTATTTGCTACCCATGGAGGTGTAGGTTTGCCATCTTTGCCAATAACTCTTACAAAGACCTCTGGCTTAAACTTTTCAACTTTAGAATCTCTCTCTACACTAACACGAAGTTGAGATAGACGTAGTGGATGCAAAAGTAGTGCATGTGAACTTTTATTGTTAACAGCGACTTCAAAACTACCTATATTTTTCAATAACTCAAGTCCTATATATTTTGAAAGCATATCCTGATGAGTATGAGCACCTGGAAAACCGTGAAAACTGTGTTTTTTAGTCTCTCTTACATTTGATACAGACCCGTCTACTTTTGGCATGTGACAAGAAACACAGTTAGCTCTGTCCATCTCGTTGCTTATATTTGTAGAACATACATTTAGTTGAGCCTTGTTCTTTTTATGAGAGTGGCAACCTATACATACATTTCCGTTTTGAAAATTTTTGTTATCAGATGATGAAGTATGAAACTCACTCTCTAGTACATTCTTGATAGTTCCAAAATAATGTTTCTCTTTTTTAGAAACAATATTTGAGTTTGACATAGAACCGTGTTTTATAGATTCTATACGGTGACAAAATGCACATGAGATACCTTCGGTATGTGTTGGGTTGGAAGCATCTGGAATACCTTTAGTCCCTTTACCCATCATCTCTTTTAGATTGCTTGCAGTTGGAGTATGACATTTAGCACACTTGTATTTACCCTTTTTCTTATTAACTGGATGCCTATCCCATACTGCTTTATGAATAGGGTCTTTAAAAATTGTAGAGTTTTTATGCATAGCACTCTCATACTCTTGTGAGATTAACGGGTGACAACTTTTACACTCACTGTCTAAAGCAAATTTTGCATTTGCAATCAGTGTTGAGCTTAATGTTAAAAGTATCACTAGTAAATACTTTACTTTCATATCGATCCTTTTGATTTAAATTCAATACAAACTATAAAAAAAATATGTAAATTAGCTATTAATAAAGTGTTAATAGCTTGTTAATGATTAGAGTTCAATTTTAAAACAGTTGTATCCGTTTTCATATTTATACGAAAAAATATAGTTATGCTTTTTAAGGATGGCATCTACTATGTATAGACCTAAACCAAAACTCTCAGATGCTTTCATCTCACCTTTTGTAAATGGTTGAATATAATGCTCTAAACTCTCATCTATCTCATTACCTAGTGAGCAAAAAAGAATGCTATGCTCTAAGCACTCTATATAAAAATCACCATCTTGTGAATATTTAAGAGCGTTGTCAATTAGATTTTTAAAGACTATTGTAAATAATTCAAAATTAACATCTAATTTTTTTGTGTAAAAATTGTTTTTAATAGTATTAGGTTCTAAAAAAAGCATATCAGTAGCTTGGTCTAAAATATCTGTAAGTGGGTAGGGTTTCTTTTGAAGTATTTGATCTGTTGCTGTAATTTTTTCAATATGTACAAACTCTTTTAAGAGCAACTCTAAACGTGTAAATACATTGTTTAGTTTTTCTTTAGCTTTAGACTCTTCTATAAATTCGAGTGCTAGTTTACCACTTGTAATGGGTGTTTTACACTCATGGGTAATGTTTCTTAAAAAAATGATTCTTGCTTGTAGTATATTTCTGATTTTTTTAGCTGATTTGTTAAATTCATTTGATACATCTGCAATTTCATCTTTACGCGTTGAAGTAAAATCTATATCTATATCTCCCTCTCCAAAACGACGAATCTGCTGTTGTAGATGCTTAAGTGGGTATAGACTAATCGCAATAGATAAAAATAGAATTAACATAATAGCTATAAAAGCTGTATACAACCACCATACATAATCAACATTTATAGACTGAGTATTTTCATCTTTTAGTAACATTGTACCAACTTCGGGCGGAACAATTACATATCTAAAAGACCCTTGCTCATAGAGATGAAAATCTCCCTTTGCACAAGAAACCGTGTCAAATTTTTTAAGACTTTGAATGCTTTTATATAGTTTAGTATTATCAACTACAGATATTTTGTCTTTTTTCAAAGAAGCAAGTAGTTCATCATAACTACTCTCTCCAATCTTCCATCTCATAACAGACATAGCAACATGATGATAGTGAACACGAAGTTTTTCTTTTTCATTTGTAAACTCATGCTTGTGCATTACTTTAAACAGAGCAGTTGTAGCTACGAGAGCTAAAATAAAAAATATTATAATTCGTAGTAATATAGAGTGTTTATTCATTTTGCATCATTCTATAACCAATACCTCTGACAGATTCAAAGTATTTTGGTTCTCTTGGGTTGTCATTTAATTTTGTACGAAGTCTACTAATGATTACATCGATGCTTCTATCTCCGCTGCTCCAGTTCATACCATCAACACTGTCTAAAATCTGTTCACGGGAAAACACTATCTCTCTGTTTAAAAGAAAGAGTTTTAACACCCCAAACTCTGCTACAGTTAGATCAAGTGGTTTATCTTTAAAAAAAATCTTCATAGTTGTTTTGTCACATCTAAATTCATGATCTTCAAAAGTTTCAGTAGTATTTACATTATTATTGGCTCTTCTTAGTTGAACCTGTATTCTAGCTATAAGTTCTCTGGTATCGAATGGCTTTGGCAGATAATCATCGGCACCTTTTTCAAGTCCAAGCACCTTATCACTTACATTATCTCGTGCAGACATGATTATGATTGGTATAGTATATTTTTTACGGATTAGTTCACACAACATCAATCCATCCATTTTTGGTAAAGAGAGATCCAGTAGAATGATTTTGTAAGATCTCTCTTGCAGTTGTGCAAGAACTTTAAGCGGATTGTTTAAGGTGTCTACAGTGTAATCACTATTGATAAGATAACTAGCAAGAAGGTCTGATAAGTCTATATCATCTTCTACTATTAATATGTCTATTTTTTCTTTCATCATTTACTCTTTGTTATCCTCAAAACATAACTCTTTTGAGGTAAACCAATCAGCAATTCCTTGATCACTATACTGATATTCTCTCTGTTTTGACGGTATTACACTATTTCTAATTTTTGAGCGTATAATACCCATTATGATAAAACTAAGAAGCAGAGTTGCTATGGCTATAAAGTAATCAAACAGCAGCCAAACTATGAGAGCTACAATATATATGAAAAACTGTAAAAAGATTCTTATCGTAAAAGATATCAGTTTACATTTTTTAGAATGAAGTTTTGGAGTTGGTTCCATCATTTCTATAAAATCATTTTCCATAAAATTACCTCTATTTATTAGCTTAATAATTATAGCTAAAATAAATTAATTTGAAGTTGACTAAACTTATATGAGTTATTTAGACTAAACTAAGTTGATGTAACTTGCAACTATTAACTTTTTTTTGATAAACTACGGTAAATTTTTACACAAGGATATTAAAGATGGCAAAACATCAGTTTCAAACAGAAGCAAATCAAATACTAAACTTAATGATTCACTCACTCTATTCAAACAAAGAAATTTTCATACGTGAGTTGATTTCAAATGCTTCAGATGCACTAGATAAATTAAACATGTTGGTTTTAACTGAGCAAAAGTACAAAGATGTGACTTTCACACCTCGCATTGATATCGTTGCAAATAGAGAAGCTAAGACCTTGACTATAAAAGATTCTGGTATCGGTATGAACGAAGAAGATTTGATGAATAATCTTGGAACTATTGCAAAATCTGGTACTAAAGCATTTTTAGAAAATCTTACAGGTGATCAAAAAGCAGATTCTAACCTTATTGGTCAGTTTGGTGTTGGTTTTTACGCTTGTTTCATGGTGGCTCACAAAGTTGAAGTTACTACTAAAAAAGCTGGAGAAGAACAGGCATTTTTATGGACAAGTACAGGAGACGGTGAGTTTGAGTTAGAAAACACTACTCAAGACGGTCATGGTACTACGATTGTAATGCATCTTAATGATGAAGAAGAGGAATTTTTAGAAGCTCATAGAATCGAGACAATCATAAAAAAATATTCTAATCACATTCCATTTGCTATTTTTATGGATAAAGAAAAGCATATTCCTGCCGTTACAGATGATGATGGTAAAGAGACTGAGCCCTCAAAAACTGAGATAGAAAATGAGCAAATCAACCGTGCAAATGCACTTTGGACAATCTCAAAAAGTGAAATTTCTGATGATGAATATAAAGATTTTTATAGCTCAATCGCTCACTCATCTGAAGAACCTCTTACTTGGATGCACAACAAAGCTGAGGGTGCTATAGAGTATACTACACTTTTCTATATCCCATCAAAAGCTCCTATGGATATGTTTAGAGTTGATTACCAAACAGGTATTAAACTTTACATAAACCGTGTCTTTATCACTGATGATGAAAAAGAGTTGATGCCTACTTATTTAAGATTTTTAAGAGGTGTAATTGATTCTAAAGACTTACCACTTAATGTATCTCGCGAGATTTTACAGTCAAATGCTGTTATGAATAAAATTAAAAATGCGTCTGTTAAAAAAGTACTCTCAGAGCTTTCTAAAATGGCTAAGAAAAATTCTGCAAAATATGATGAGTTCTTCTCAGAATTTGGAAATGTACTTAAAGAAGGTCTTTACAGTGACTTCGGTAACCGCGAGAAAATTTTAGAACTTATGAAGTTTAACACTCTTAACTCTAGTGAAACTGTGATGATTGAAGATTTTGTTAAAAATGTAGATGAAGCTAAAAAAGAGATTTACTACATCACTGGTAAGACTTCACTCTCAATGTTGAAATCTTCTCCTGCACTAGAGAGATTTAAAGCTAAAGGTATAGATGTTTTAGTTTTAAATGAAGAAGTTGATACTATTATTTTCCCAATGGTAACTGAATATAAAGAGTACAAACTTGTAGCAGTTGCGGATGCTAAGTTTGAAGAGAGTGAAGAAGAGAAAAAAGCCGAAGAAGAAGTTGCAAAAAGCTATGAAAGTCTTGCAAAAGAGTTCAAAGATGCACTAGGTGATAGCGTTAAAGCAGTTGAAACTACTTCAGACTTAGTTGACTCTCCTGTTAAGCTAAAAGAAGATAAAGAAGACCCAGCCTATATGATGGCTCAGATGATGAAACAAATGGGACAAGACACAGGTGCTCCGGCTCCAGCTCCAATTCTTCAAATCAACCCTAAGCATGAGCTTATAATGAAACTTAAAGATTCATCTGACCAAAACCTTATCAATGATGCAGCGCATGTTTTGTTTGATCAAGCAAAGCTATTTGATGGCATGGAACTTGATGATACGGCAGGCTTTATCTCAAGACTTAATAGAATTATTACTAAAGCATTATAATTTTTATATGAGTGCATAAACTGCACTCATAGTCAATTTGATTTTGACTAACTATTTATCATTATTTTCTAGCAGAATGTGAAACTTTCTCCAGCATACCTTTTGGTTTTTTTACATTTAGTTGACTTTTATTATCTATAGGAAGCGCGAAAGCAAGTAAAATAAATACAAATGAAAATACTACACCACTTAATATACTAAGGATAAGTTTGAGTTGAAAATCATTCATCTAGTTGCATACCTTAAAATTTATTCACAGATTTCAATTATAACATGTTAAAATCACATATGCTAAGAAAAATAAATATTTTTATAGTTTATGTAGTGCTGAGTTTATCAGTAGATGCAAAAGAACCTGTATTGGCTATTTTGAATAAAACTGTGTCAAATGAAGTTCAAATGTTTGGAATCGGTAAGTATACATTTGAGTGCAAACCGTATGGATTGTTAACGCTTGAGAAACTTTATAATAGTTCTAAATCAGGATCGATGTGTAGGGATAATATAGATAAGTTTTATAAAAAGAATCCAAACTTAAAATATTATGCGGATTCATTATTGGAAGATAGACAACAGTATCATGTTGAGATTCGAGATAGCAATTGTATTTTATATGCAAGAGGTCAAATGACTCTTTCAGAGCTCCTTCTTGTTAAAGGGTTAGCTATTTTAAAACCTAAGTTTAAAGATGAAGAGTTTGATGGTTACTATACTCTTGCTCAAAGAAAAGCAAAAGTAGATAAAAAAGGACTATGGGATGAAAAGATTTTTAGCAGTTGTATAGAAGAGGTATATAAATAGTCGACTAACTATTGTTAGTCATATATACCCAAAACTCTTTGTGTGTATAACCCTTGTTAAGAAAATACAACTGAAGAATTGTTACTCTATACAAAGTGATAAGCATTTTTGCAAAAGGGATAAAAAGACTCAGACTTACAAGAAGAGATTGCTCTTTATCTCCTTTGGACTCTATCATCTCCTTCATACCTATATTTTTACTAAGATAGACTCCAAAAAGTATAGAAAATAAGAAGTTTAATGTAAGTCCAAAAATTATATATGCTACAAAGTCTTGTTCGTGCATTCCTGCTATCATTGCTATCCTTACTATTATGTTTTTTTAATTTTGTATTTTATCAAAATTATTCTTTTTTACTCATAAGATTTTATTTTACTTTTTGTATAAAAGGTTCCAAAAGGGATAAGCGAAGCTACAAAAAAGATGATATTCTCACTAAACGACCATTTACTATCTTTCCATGCTATTACCAATAATAGACAAAAAAGTATAAAAAGAATACCATGAATCATACCTGCAATTTTTACTGCCATAGGATAACCAAATTCATATTTCATTGGCATCGCAATAAAAAGTAGAATAAGATAAGAATAGCCCTCTATCGAGTTAATTTGTCCGAATTTTTTTACACTGTTTTTCATGATTATTATCTTTTTGTAGAATTTATGACAGAAGTATATAATCAAAAAGTAACAATTGAACAACTTTAAAAAATTATAAAACAATTGAAAACTTCGTTTAAACATCTTTACACTATACTTTTTGCAAAATTGTAACAAAGGTAAATATATGGAAACTAACCTAGTATTAGAAGGTTTTAAGTTTATGGGATTAGGAATGGGAACAGTTCTTCTATTCCTAGTTATTATGATAGTGTGCATGAATATCATGTCATATATTATACATAAATTTTTCCCTGAACCAAAAGCAAGTTTAGACACAGCAGTAAATACAACACAAGATAATAAAAAAATAATTGCAGCAATAAGTGCAGCAATATCTCACCATAAACAAGGTTAAGGATTATAATGGCTAAAAAATTTATAGATGTAATGGATACAACCTTTAGAGATGGTTTCCAATCAGTTTTTGGTGGTCGTGTACTAATGGATGATTTTTTTCCAGCAGTAGAGGCAGCTAAAAGAGCAGGGATAAATCACTTTGAATTTGGTGGTGGAGCAAGATTTCAATCTTTATATTTCTACTTAAGAGAAGACGCTTTTGAAATGATGGACAAGTTTCGTAAAATTGTTGGTCCAGAGGCTAATCTTCAAACTCTAGCTCGTGGTGTTAATACAGTAATGTTAGACACTGGTAGTAAAGAGTTAATCGACCTTCATGCAAAAATGTTTAAAAAGCATGGTACAACTACAATTAGAAATTTTGATGCTCTTAATGACGTTGAAAACTTAAAATACTCAGGTGAAAGAATTGTTCATCATGGACTTAAGCATGAAATAGTTGTTACTATGATGGATTTACCTCCAGGATGTCACGGTGCTCATACAACTGAATTTTATGAGAAAACCCTTCGTGAAATTTTAGACAGTGGCATTCCTTATAATAGTATCTGTTTTAAAGATGCTTCTGGTACTTCAAATCCTCAAAAAGTTTTTGATACTATTAAAATGGCTCGTGGATTAGTCCCTGAGGGAACACACTTACGTCTTCATACTCATGAGACTGCCGGTGTTTCTGTTTCTGCTTATATGGCAGCTTTAGAAGCTGGTGTTGATGGTATAGACATGGCTGCTGCTCCAGTCTCAGGTGGTACAAGTCAACCGGATATTTTAACTATGCTTCATGCAACAAAAGGTATGGATTATGACCTTGGTGGATTAGAAATCGGTAAGATTCTTACATATGAAAAAGAGTTACAGAATTGTTTATCTGATTATTTTATGCCTCCTGAAGCGACAATGGTTTCCCCAATTATTCCATTTTCACCAATGCCAGGCGGTGCATTGACTGCAAATACACAAATGATGCGTGATAATGATATTTTAGATAAATTTCCAGAAGTTATAGCGGCTATGCAAGAGGTTGTAGAAAAAGGTGGCTATGGTACATCTGTAACTCCTGTTTCTCAGTTCTATTTCCAACAAGCACTTAACAATGTAATGCAAGGTCCTTGGAAAGCTATTGCTCCAGGTTATGGAAAAATGGTTCTTGGTTATTTTGGTAAAACTCCGGTTGCTCCAGACCCAGAAATTGTTAAAATCGCTTCAGAAAAATTAGGCTTAGAACCAACCACTCAAAAAGTTCTTGATTTAACTGAAGCAGATGAGAGTAAATCTTTAGAGACTTGGATTAAAAAGCTTAAAGAAGAAGACATAGAAATAACAGAAGAAAATATATTTATTGCAGCCGCTTGTCAAGAAAAAGGTATACAGTTTCTAAAAGGCGAGGGCGAGTTAAATGTTCGAAAAATATCAGAGATGAAAAAAGATTGTGAAGGAAGTTCAAATATGGGTAATGGAAATTATACAGTAGTAGTAGATGGTCAGAAGTTTAGTGTTCAAGTTGCAGAAGGTGATGCAAATATTCAAGTTACAGCAGTAGATGGAGAGAGTGTAGTTCCAGAAGCACCTGCAGCAAAAGCTTCTGGTAATGAAGTTTCAATTAAAGCACTACTCCCAGGTAATGTTTGGAAAATTGTTGCTAATCCTGGTCAAAGCGTAAACGAAGGTGATGTGATAATGATTCTAGAATCTATGAAAATGGAAATAGATGTTGTTGCACCTCGTGGTGGCGTTATTAAGTCTATCAATGTTGCAACAAACGACAAGGTAGTAGAAGGTCAAGTCGTAGCAGTATTAGGATAAGTAGATGAAATTTTTTCTTATAAAATTACTTGCACTGATGCTTTTTAGCTTTAGTGCATTGCATGCTAGTGCTCCCGCCACAACTGAAGCTCTTTCAGCACATCAAGAGGAGACTTATAAAACTAAACCTTTTTCTGAAATGGTTGGTGGTTTTTTAAAGTCAACAGGTATTAATGCTCTTATTAATCCTGATCCAAATGAGAAGAATGCTCATGGTGAAGACATGAGTGATTTTCATAAGTCTTGGGGTCGCGTACTTATGATTTTACTTACATTCTTCCTATTTTGGTTAGCTATTAGAAAAGGATTTGAGCCTTTGTTACTGTTGCCGATTGCTTTTGGTGGTCTTTTAGCCAATATCCCCGTTGCAAATATCGCAGGTGCTCATGGATTTCTAGGTGTTATATATGATATGGGTCTCTCAAATGAAATGTTCCCAATTATTATCTTTATGGGTGTTGGGGCTATGACTGATTTCGGTCCACTGCTTTCAAATCCTAAAACAGCACTTCTTGGTGGAGCTGCTCAGTTTGGTATTTTTGGAACACTTGTTGGAGCTGTTGCACTGTCTCAAATGGGTTTTGTTGATTTTACTCTTCAACAAGCAAGTGCCATCTCAATTATTGGTGGAGCTGATGGTCCTACGTCTATATTTATCGCGACAAAACTAGCACCAGAACTTCTTGGAGCAATTGCAGTTGCATCTTACTCATATATGGCTATGGTTCCTATTATTCAACCTCCTATTATGAAAGCATTAACAACTGATGTAGAAAGAAGAATTAAAATGACTACACTTCGTCATGTGTCTCGCTTAGAGAAGTTAATTTTTCCAGTAATGGTTCTTTCTCTTGCTATTTTAGTTTTACCAGAATCTACGCCACTTATCGGTGCATTTATGTTTGGTAACTTCTTAAAAGAGTCAGGTGTAGTTGAACGTCTTAATGATACTCTACAAAATTCACTTATAAATATTGTAACTATTTTCTTAGGTCTTGGTGTTGGTTCTAAACTAGCAGCTGATCAGTTCTTAGTTCCAGATACTATGTTTATTATGGCTCTTGGTATTATTGCATTCTCTGTAGGTACTGCTTCGGGTGTACTTATGGCTAAGATTATGAATATGTTCCCAGGACATAAAGTTAATCCACTTATAGGTTCAGCGGGGGTATCTGCTGTTCCAATGGCAGCTCGTGTATCAAATAAAGTTGGTATGGAATATGACCGCTCAAATATGCTTCTAATGCATGCTATGGGTCCAAATGTTGCAGGTGTTATCGGTTCAGCAGTTGCTGCTGGTGTACTTATTTCACTTTTTCAATAACTAAGTATATAGTTATTACTATTCATCCCTTTTGGATGAATAGTAAAAATCCTCTTCACTAAAAAAACTCAATCTCTCCGGATGCTAGTTGATTTTCTGTAAATATTGATATTATTTGACTTATACTAAGTGTTGTTGGATCATGAATATGGTGCGAGTTTTTCATAGCAATACTTTCCACACTAAACCTTTTAACATAACGATGCATATCAGAACTTACTGCATCAAAAAGACTAAATACACTGTCACTGTCATTTGTTAAAACATTCATAAACTCATCAGTATGGCTATTTAAAGCTTGTGATAGCTCCTCCATAATCGCAGCTAATGAGTCTAAATATGGTGAGTACCTAAGTAGTAAAGAAGATGTCTTAGAGAATATTTTTGCAATCTCTAGAATTTCATCTTTGTTTGAATGAATAAGGGCAAGTGAAATATGCTCGGATATCTCATTAAAGTATTCCAATAAATCATCGGCATCATCTTTCATAAAGACTACATTTTCATCACCTTCATCATCATCCTTTTCAAAATACTCAGACATAACTCCATCAGCTTTATTCTCTTTATTTGTAGATTTAATTTGTAATAATTTTTCAATTTGAGCATGTTTTGTGTCAATAGTGTTGTTTTTAGCTTTTATATTTTTTAACTGTTTTTCTAACTCTTCATTTTTCTGGTTCAATCCGTTTACTAGTTCAATGTTTAGTATCTGGGTATATGCATCTCTGCTAATAGGGTAGAGTGTATTAATGACTTCATTTTGAAGAATAGGTTTTAATATAAAACTATTAACTCCTGCTTGGATTAATTCCATTAATATATTTGATTCATTATGTGCTGATATAGCTATAATTTTTTGTTCAATATTAATCTCTTTTATCTTAGATATCATCTCTATACCATTCATTTTTGGCATACTTATATCTGTGATTACAATATCATATTGTTTTTTGTTGTATAGATCTAAACCTTCTTTTCCATTGCAAGCAGAATCTATTTCTTTAAAAAAAGGTTCCAACAAGAAAAGCGTACTCTCTCTTAGTTGATCATCATCTTCAACATATAAAACATTTAGATGCTTTGTATACTGTCTTAAATTTTTTGCATTGTTCATATTAATCCTTTTTTTTTGATTTTGGAATACTTATAGTAAACTCTGCCCCATTAAAAGCTTTAGAATTTTTAACACTTAAAATACCGTTACTATGACGTTCTACAATAGTTTTTGCCATATGAAGTCCAAGCCCAGTTCCATTTTTTTCACTTTTAGTTGAGAAGTATGGTAAAAATATATTATCTATAATATCTTCTGGAATACCACCTGCATTGTCAGTGATACTTACTATAAGGTTATCATCTTTTTGAGTTATTTCAATAGATATCTTTGGATTAACTATCTCTTTATCCAATAAGGCATCTATAGCATTATTAATAATACTAATAAAGACTTGTTTTAACTCACCTTCAAAGGTAAAAACCTCTCTACCAGCAACTGTTAAGCAGCTGTAGTTTACTTCTATATTATTTTCATGTGGATTAATAATTCTAAGTACACTATTCATTGCATTGCAGATATCTACAGCAGTTTTTTCATTGTCAGGACGATAAAAGTTTCTAAAATCATTTACTGTTTTTGAAAGAAATTTAGCCGTATTTTCAATCTTATGAAATGCTCTATTGAAGTCAGTGCTAATTGCTTCAACGGGATTTTCTTTATCATCGTATATACCAAGATCAAATCTTGTCTTTAATCCGGATAAAGTAGTTGTTATGGAAGACAATGGTTGTCTCCATTGATGTGATATCATAGATATCATCTCACCTGTTTGAGCAAGTTTTGATTGTTGAATGAGCATCTTTTCTTGGTCTTGTTTCTCTTTTGTTATTTTTACTATTTCTTTATTTAGTTCATCAGCTTGTTCTAAAAGTAATCTTGACTGGAGAATAATAGAAATTTGTTCTGTGCTTACATGTAAGAAGTTACTTGTTTTAAAAGGTTTTACAATAAAACCGGAAATGTTTAAAGAGAGTAATTCCATGAGTTTTTCAGACTCATTGCCAGCAGAGATTACAATAAACGTTTGTTTTGGGTTTACCTTTTTTACTTCTCGAATTAATTCTATACCATGCATACCTGGCATACTGAGGTCTGTATATATAATGTTGTATTTATTTTGTTTATACATTTCAAGAGCTTGTGTACCACTGTTTGCTATGTCTACAGACTCAAAAAAACGCAGTGCTATTTTTTTGTAACTTTTTGTCAGTTCAACTTCATCATCTACCATCAACACGGAGATATTTAGACACATTTGTTTAAACTGTTCTATATCTTCTTTACTAATATTCATAAAATATCCTATGGTAGCTTTGTTGATATCTAACTTGTGTGTAACTCAATATCTTATCTACTTATTACTTAGTATATTTTAACGTAATTTCACTAAAAAATATACTAAGCTGAGTATAAATTTTTAAGTAGTTTCATTCAGCTATTGGTTATAAAAAATATAGGCTAAGGTAACAGTTAGAGGTGGTAATTAATTAAGCCCAAAAGTTGTCTTGATTTTTCAGACCATTATATTCTACAAAAAAATATGAAGATAAAAAAGTTAGCTTGTCTTAAAAACAAGCTAAATGTGTGTAGTTAACTATGATTATTCATTACTTCTATAATGAGTGGTATTATGTTATGGCTTTTTGTTTTATCTATAAAGCCACTTGCACCAAGCATTTCTGCTTCTCTTTTATTGTTTTCTCCAGTCATAGAGCTATTTACAATTATAGGTATATTTTTAGTAGTAATATCTTTTCTTAATGTCTGAATCACAGTAAAGCCTGACATCTCAGGCATTTCAATATCTGTAATAATAGCCGGAATTATTGACGGGTCTTTCATTTCAAAAATATAATCAACCAGTTTTTTCCCATTATCAAAGAGTTTCATTTTAATTCTAGCATTTTTGAAAATATGTATTAGATGTCTTTGTGCTGTTTTGGAGTCTTCTGCAATTAGTACTTCTCCATCTTTAAGCTTAGCAGGCATAGGTAAGTCTAGGATGTTTTCAGGTGATTCGTGTACATTAACCATCGCTTGGGGAACTACGTCTGCCAAGAGTTTTTCATAGTCTAAGATAAGACATAGACTGCCATCTTCAAGTCTTGTGTCATTCATGACAACACCATCATCTTTTAGTCTGTAGCTATCAGGTGCATGCATCTCATTCCAATTTTTCTTTATAACTCTGTATGCAGACATGATTCTAAGACCTATAATAATTCCATTGAAGTCACAGATAAGGATATTTGATAAAGACATTTCTTTTTTAGTTAGAGTTGTACCTAACCATTGAGGAAGATTCAATATTGGAATTTGAAGTCCACGAAGAATAATAGTCCCTTCTAAAAGAGGATGAGCTGACGGAATTTGAGTCATAAAATGATTCTTAGACTCAACAACTTCTCTAGTCTTAAAAACGTTAATCGCATAAAATGCAGAATCTTCTTTATTGTTGATTCTAAAAACCAAAAGTTGAAGTTCATTATTTTTTGCTAGATTTGTAGTTGCATCTACCTTGGATAAAACAGACATATATACCCTTTAATTAAAACTTCTTAAATAGTACCAAAAATAAAATGAAATTATGCTTCAATGTTAATAATGAAATGGTAAAATATCCTCAATTCTAATAAAGGTATTAAGAAGTGAAAATTTTAACAATTTTATTTTTAACGTTTACTCTGTCGTTTGCTAAAGTATATTATTCAAAAGTTGAGCCCTATGAGCTAAGAAATATATCATCAAATGTTTCTGGACTTGTTCTTTTTATTGATGAAAATATGATAGGAAAAAAGTTAACATCAAAGGCATACATCAATATAGATGATGTTCTCGATAAAAAAGAGCTTTTCTTTGTACAAGAGAAGCTGATATTTTTAAGAGATATGGTCAGTGTTAATGAGAGTGTTTTAAAAAATCTCGAAGAGTCTTTAAAGAAAAAAAGAGCTAACTATAAGAGAATAAAATCTTTAAAAATCAAATCAGTTGTAGAAAAAGACAAAGAGTTCCATGACCTAATAAGTAGTGAAAATCAATTTTTAAATACTCAAAAAGAGATTCAAAATTTAAAGGTTCAAATTACAGATTTAAAACTTAGAGAAGCTCAGCTTGCTAGAAGTGTAGAAGATAAAAATTTAACGGCTAAAGATTTCATACTTTACAGTATTTTAGTTAAAGTGGGTCAGGTTGTCAGTATTGCAACTCCACTTGCTCAAGTTGCAGATACTTCTAAGGCAAAGTTAACTATATATTTAGATGAATCAGATGTATTAGACGCTAAAAAAAGAGTCATTTATATGGATGGTAAAAAAACTGAATATAAAATTTCTAGAATTTTAAATATAGCAGACAGTAAAAATATATCTAAATATATGGCGCAGATAATTATAAAGTCTCCAAAGATATTTTCAAGACTCACAAAGATTGAACTCAGAAATGAATAAAATTACGGCGTGCCCTCTTGATTGTTATGATGCTTGTTCAATAACTTATGATGACGGTAGATTAAAAGGTATTAAAATAGGACATACAAAAGGTTTTTTATGTCCACATATGAATCATTATAACAATCACAAAAATATTAAAACACCTAGGTACAAAGGTAAAGAAATCACTATGGAGGGGGCACTTATCCATTTGGCTCAGATGCTGCGTGAATCAAATCCTTCTGAGATATTGCACTATAGAGGAAGTGGAAACTTTGCTCTGATGCAAGAGGTAAGTGATCATTTTTTTGCATCTTATGGAGCTACTTTAACAGATGGAACTTTGTGCGATGGAGCAGGGGAAGCTGGAATAGTTGAGGGCAGAGGTTCAAACAAAAATATGCCACTCTCTGAGATAGCAAAATCTGAGGTAGTTATATTTTGGGGCAGAAATCCACATACAACTTCTAGTCATATCCTCCCACTTATCAAAGATAAAACTATTATAGTTATAGACCCTTTAAAAACTAAGATAGCAAAAATGGCAGATTTACATATTCAGATAAAACCACGAGGGGACCTTTCTCTTGCGATGTTACTTAGTAGATTTTTACATATAGAACATAACTGTGATGAAGAATATTTAAAAGAGCATGCACCTGAATATGAAGAGTATTATGAGTTGACACAAACTGTAAGAATCAAAGCTACTCTTGACGATATAGATGTGACTCTTGGTCAAATAGGTGATATATTAGCTCTTGTTAAAGATAAAAAAGTTGCCATTGTTTGTGGTGTCGGAATACAGAAGTATAGAAATGGAGCTGATGTTCTAAGAGCCATAGATGCTTTTGGGGTTATGCTTGGTCTTTTTGGTAAAGAGGGATGTGGAGTCGCTTACTTGGGTAACTCAAAAGAGCATATAACTTCACCATTTAACTCATCACCAAAGAGAGTATCAAAGGTTAACACAGAGTTCTCTAACTTTAAAACTGTGTTTATTCAAGGAGCAAACCCGCTCTCTCAGATGCCAGATAGTTTGAGAGTAAAAGAGTCCATCAGTCAAAGTGAAAATGTAGTATATTTTGGGCTTTTTGAGAATGAGACAAGCGAGGTTGCAGATTTAGTAATTCCTGCAAAGAGTTTTTTGCATAAAAATGATGTTAGAACATCATACTCTCATAATGCCATGATGACAATGGACAAAATTTCAGATATAGATGAAGGAATAAGTGAATATGACTTAAGCGCTTATTTGTGTAAATATTTTAATGTTTCTATTGAGAGTGAAGAGTTTTATTTAAACCATTTTAAAAACTTTGCAGTTCAAAAGACGGATGGCATCTGGTATGTTCAAGGCAGAGAAGAGATTCCATACAAAGAAGGTTTCGATACAGATGACAGTGAGTTTTTATTTCTGGATGAGTTTGAAGCTGAGATGCAAAAAAATGACAAACTGCATCTAATCACTTCTAAGAGTGTTATGAGCTTAAACTCTCAGTTTAACCGTGAACAGAATGTATATCTTCACAGCTCTTTAGGCTTTAAAGAGAATGAAATAGTAAGAATATCTTCCGTATCAGGAAGTGTAGATTTGAAAGTTAAGCTAAATAATGACTTAAGAGAGGATTGTGTATTAATTTTCAGCGGCACAAAAGGTGTTAATAATTTAACATCTTCAAAACACTCGTACGAAGGTAAAAGTGCGATTTATCAGGAAAATAGAGTAGAACTTACTAAAGTTTAATCTCTAATAATCATCTTCACGCGAGTAACTAAAAGATGTTTCAGATTCTTCGATAATCTCTTTTTTTGGAGTGATTTTTTCAACAGTTTCTTTAGGTTCAAGGTTTTTTTCTGATGGAGGAGTATAAAATGGACTATCTTCTTCAAATCCAATTTGCATGTTTGAACAAGCTGAAAATAATATAGTTGTTATTACTAAAGTCAGTCTATATGCTAGTGATTTCAAAAAAAACCTTTTATTTGTGTGTAGCATGATATAAGATAATATATTAAAAATTGATTATATAAAATTTTTAGTCATTTATACTATAATACATTAATAATTTTAGAGGTATAAATAATGAGTAATATAAAAGAATTAGATAAAAAATATGTTTTACCTACATACGCGAGAGCAGATGTAGAGTTTGTGAGTGGAAATAATGCAAGATTGCTAGATGCTGAAGGCAAGAAGTATATAGATTTTACTTCTGGTATTGGTGTTGTTAGCGTAGGTCATGCAAATAAAAGAGTCAATAGTGCAATTTGTGAACAACTATCAAAAATTACACATATCTCAAACCTTTATAATATTGCACCACAGGCTAAGGCTGCACAAAAGATAGTTGAAGCAAGTGGCTTTGATATGCAGTGTTTCTTCGGTAACAGTGGAGCTGAAGCAAATGAGGGTGCTATAAAGATTGCTAGAAAGTACGGTGAGCGCGATGGTGAAATTAAAAGATACAAGATTATTACTCTGCAGCACTCTTTTCATGGCAGAACTATTACAACTGTAAAAGCTACAGGACAGGAGTCTATGCATAATTATTTTGGTCCATTTCCGGATGGTTTTGTATATGCAGATAACATTGACCAAGTAGAGAGCCTCATAGATAATCATACTTCGGCGGTAATGATAGAGCTTGTTCAAGGCGAGGGTGGAGTTCAGCCACAAGACAAAGCCCAAGTTCAAGCTTTAGCAAAGATGCTAAAATCAAAAAATATATTACTTATTGTTGATGAAGTTCAAACAGGTGTTTACAGAACTGGAGAGTTTTTAGCATCTAATCTTTATGAGATTGAGCCAGATATCATTACTTTAGCCAAAGGTCTTGGTGGTGGAGTTCCTATAGGTGTCGTAATGACGTCTCTTAAGGGAGTTTTAACTGCTGGTGATCACGGTTCTACTTTTGGCGGAAACTACTTAAGCACAGCTGCTGCATGTGAAGTGCTAGATGTCTTAAAAGAATATTCTGATAGTGGAGAGTTAGAAAAAAATATAGATTACTTTAATCAAGAGTTAGAAAAATTTTATAGTGCAAATAGAAAAATGTTTACATCTAAAGTAGGCATTGGAATGATGTGTGGACTTAGAGTTAAAAATGCAGAAACCTTAAGTGCAATCATCTCTAATGCAAGAGATGAAGGTGTGATGGTATTAAAAGCTGGAAAAAATACTTTAAGATTTTTGCCACCACTAACAATTACAAGAGAGGAAATAGATGAAGGCTTTAAGTCTCTTAATCGCGCAGTTAATTCTTTGTAGTACAGTTCTTAGTGCTAGTGAAAACAATGATCCGCTAGACTCATATATATCCAAAAATAAAAAAGAGCAGTTCTCTTATGATTATAAAAAAAATGAAGCTGAGAGTTCTAAGCTTCGCGATTCATGGATAGCACCGCTAAACTTACAATACAGCTATTCTGAAAGTGATCCATATAAAAGTGTGCAAACTTCAGAAAATGCTGCTTTAAAAATGGAACAACCTATTTTTCAAAGTGGTGGTATTTACTATGGTATTAAGTTTGCAGAAGCTTCAAGGATATATACGAACTACTCTGTAGATGTTGCAAAAAGAAAGTTGGTAAAAGATGCAATCTCTTTTTTAATGCAGATAAAGCAGATGGATTTAAAAATAGACAAACAAAAATTACAGATAAAAAATTCAGAGATAAACTTAGAGTTGAAAAAAGAGCAGTATTTAAATGGTCAGCTTGATTCTGGCTTTTTGGACAATGCTATTATTGAGAGAAATATTGTAATTCAAGCACTTTATGATATCCAAACAAATAAAGAGAGACTTATCTCACAGTTTCAGGCAATTAGCGATATGCCTTATGAAACTGCTTTAATACCACACTTAAAAATGCTCAATAAAGAGCAGTTTTTAAAGTACAACATAGTTTTAGATATGTCTCAAAGTGATATAGAAAAAAATAGATACAACAAAAATATAATAATAGCCAAATATCTTCCTAAAGTCAGTCTGACTGCTGGTTATAACTGGAGTAAGAGCAATCAGCAGTACTCACCAACATCAGCTTCTATTTTTACAGAAAAAGATTATTATGATTATGGTTTTAAAGCTTACATTCCAATTGATATTAATACTTTTAGGGATATTGAATCTTCAAGGATAGATTTTTTGAAGTCAAAAACAGTCATCGAAGACAAGAAAGTAGAACTTCGTGCACTTTTTGAGCAGGTCATGCAAAACATAAATAACTTTGAGAAAAAAATAGTATTAAGCAGGGAAAATAAAGATATATATGAAAAATTACTTATAGATACAAGAAATCTCTTTAGTGCTGGATATAAAACAAGTTTTGATGTAGAACTATTGGAAAACTCAGTAGGAATCCAAAAAATAGAATCAGAAGTTTTTGAAATGGATAAGCAACTTGAACTACTAACACTTTATGAGATGTATAAAAATGAAATTTAGCGACTATGTGTATGAATGGCTTTATGGTGAAAATGGATACTATGCTACTTATAAAAATATAGGCAAAGATGGTGATTTTTATACAGCGGTAAGTACAAGTAAGTTTTTTGGTGGAACTATTGCAAAACATATTATCTCTTTGGTTGATGAGGGTTTTTTAGAAAAAGATGGGACTATTTGTGAGATTGGTGCTCATCATGGTTACTTTTTAGCTGATGTTATTGAGTTTATAAATACCCTTAGACCAAAACTTCTAAATAGTTTAAAGTTTGTAATCATAGAAAGGTTTGATGAGCTTCAAGAGCAACAAAGAAAGTATTTTAAAGAGTCTTTTGGAGATGTAGTAAGTCTTACTCACCATAAGTCACTTGGTGAATTAAAGTGTAAAAATGCATTTTTCATTGCAAATGAGATATTTGATGCATTTCCTTGTGAACTTTACTATAAAGGTAAAACAGGAAGAGTCGAAGAACATGATGTGAAATTTGACGTAGACAATGACTGGGTAGATGCAAAAGCTAAAAAGTACAACAAAGACAGAGGCGAGATAGCCATAGGTTATGAAGAGTTTGCAAAAGAGATGGCTAACTCATGTGAGAAGTTCGAGTTTATGAGCTTTGACTATGGTGAGATGATAGCTCGTCCCGACTTTTCTATAAGAGTATATGCAAAGCATAAAGTCATACCGTTTTTTGAAGAAGATATAAAACGCGAAGAGCTTTTTAAAAAGTCTGACATAACTTACGATGTTACATTTGAGCATGTAAAAGATGCGTACGTAGATGCAGGAGTGAAGTTCATAGAACTAAAAGCTCAAATGGTAGCTCTTGTAGATATGGGTATACTAAATCTTCTAGAGATGCTAAAAGATAATGCAGATGAAAAAATCTACGAACAAGAACTTCAAAAAGCGAAGATGCTAATCATGCCAAACTTTCTCGGTGAGAGATTTAAAATGATACGGTTTAGGAAGTACAAAAAGTAAAACTTCCACTCATTTTTAATCCTTCGTTTAAGTAATATAGTGTTTTATTAAATAGTTTGAAGTAGGGGAATATAATGACACCAGCTATTGATATAGTGAAGAAAATTAAAATATCTTACAAGGTGCATGAGTATACTCACGATTCATCTCGCGAGTCTTATGGACTAGAAGCAGCTGAAAAATTGGGAATTGATGAGTTTAGAGTATTTAAAACACTAGTTGTTAGATTAGATAATAAAGAGCTAGCTGTTGGAGTGATTCCTGTTTCATCTATGTTGAATATGAAAAAAATTGCAAAAGCTATAGGAGCAAAGAAAGCTATAATGGCGAGCAAATCTGATGTAGAGCGATCAACAGGGTATGTTTTAGGCGGGGTAAGTCCTTTAGGACAGAAAAAACTACTTAAAACTATTATTGATTCATCGGCAGAAAAATATTCCACTATTTATGTAAGTGCTGGACGTCGTGGGGTTGAAATTGAGTTATATCCAAATGATTTACGGAGCTTGCTTAATGGAGTGTTTTATGAATTATCTCAGTAGACACATTTCTAATAAGATAGCTTTAATGAAGACATCAAAAGACCTGCTATAATTATTACAGTGTGTCTATTTTAGGATTTAAACATAGTGAGTAAAGAAATAGAAGATAGTAAATAAGGAAACATATGAATGAAATAAAACTTTTGGTAGAAGATAAAAATTTAGAAACAGTATTGACAATATTAAATAGTTTTAATGAGGGATTAATAAGTGAAATAAAGACTACGCCTAAAGAAGCTGTTCGTGCATGTGATGTAACAAACAATACTAAGGTTAAAGAAAATTATTATTCACCTGATTCTACTTTAAATCGGATAGATATTGATGAAAAAAGAAAAAAGCTTTTTTCTTTTGCATTTATCACATTGATTCTGTTATCTATAGCCGCTGTGTATTTTGAAGCTTATGATGAAACTCCAGTACCGCCTTTTTTAAGAGTTATTTTAGCAGCTTATTGGTCGTATTCATTAGCTGGGGTAATAGTATCAAAGATAGGAAGCGATTATTGGGTATCTAGACTATATTTTAATGTATCAAAGTAATACATAGTACTTATATTTTCTGTACTTGTGTTGTTGCAAAAAAATTCAAATATGATCGAATAGAATATAAATTCTATGACAAAATGCCATTTTTTTTACATTTATTAATTTTATAATATAGAATATAAAAAATAAGATGTAAAGGAGCATATTATGTTAGAAATGGCAACGGTTTTAGTAGCAACAGGAGTATTGATTATAATAGCGTATGAGCTTTCATATTCTATGCAAAAAAGAGAATGGGGAGAAAACTCTAAAAGTGTTTTTTAGAGTTTATCCTATAAATAATTTAACTGCCATATAGCCTATAATAAGAACTCATTCTTTGTGAGACTCTTTTTAAATAGTGCTTTGGCTCTTCATATCTTAAATCTCTCAAAAGCTTATTATAAACTTCTTTAGGTGACTTTTTATTTATAAGTGGTGCCGCCTTTTTCATATTATAATTTCTTGTAAAAGCCCATGCTATGTTTCCCGCACCAGTATTATAAGCGGCTATTGTACAAAATAGTTTAGTGTCTTGATTTTTTATATCTTTTAAATATTTGTAGTAAAGTATATGCAGATATGCAGTACCCATTTTTATATTATTTGAACTGTTGTAAAGATAACTTCCAGAGACAAGTCTTTTCTTTTTGTATAGAAATTTATAAGTATCTATACCTGCTGTTCTTGGTACGATCTGCATAAGTCCATATGCAGGTATATGAGATCTTGCTCTTGGATTGAAACTACTCTCAGTGTGCATAACAGCAAAAACTAAGGACATTGGAAGTCTTTGAAGTTTTGCATTCTTTTTCACTTCTTCGTAGTATATTTTTGATCTTTTAATCATTGTGTCTTTAGGAAGTGCTACGTTGAGCGAATAGATTTTTGCATGTTTTATTTTTGTTGATTTTTTGGCTTTAATCTTGTCATATTTTACATACTTGTTTACATAAGCATTTACGCTTGCTTGTGTGGGTGGATTTTTAAAGACTATAGTAGATAAAATTGGTTCTGCTTTAACTTCTCCACCAACAACGCCAATGGGCTTCTTTATCTTTGATAGTCTTTTTTCTAAAGGGTCTGTTTCTTGAACTGTTTTTGTATCTACTGTTACAACTTTTGCAAGTGCCACCTGAAGTTTTTGTTTTGCTTCTTGGGGCGATGAAGCTATAGTCTCTATAGTTATAGTCTCTTTAGAAAAATCTACATCTGTTCTTGTTTTTTTATCTTCTGTGTAAGAGACCCATTTTTTCTTAGTAGATATTTTTGGCTCATCCCAAAAAACACCAATCTCTTTTTTATAAGCTTTGTAAGCTTTGTTCTGTTCTTTTTGGTAGGTGTCAAACTCTTCTTCTTGACTCTTTTTATAGATGCCAAACTGTTTTTTTTCTTTATTGAAACCTTGCATCTGCTGGTTCTTAAAATCTTGAGCACTTTGCGCTATAAGCATAGAGGCAACACATATAATAAGTAGTAGTTTTTTTAACATTTTTTAGAAGTGACCTTTAGGATCTGCATCACTAAAGTGACCCCATTTTAGTTTGGCTCCACCTAACACATGAAAGTGTAAATGCTTAACCTCTTGTCCTCCGTTATCTCCAATATTTGTTATAATTCTATATCCACTTTCTTCTATTTTAACTTCTTGTACAATCTTTTGTATGAACACTGTCATGTTTGACATCATCTCCGCACTTACATCATTAAAACTATCTACATGGATTTTCGGTATTGCTAATATATGAAGTGGAGCTTTTGGGTTGATATCATGAAATGCGATGAAATTATCATCTTCTAGAATAATATTTGAGGGTATCTCTTTATTTACAATTTTACAAAATAAACACATTTTTTTTCCTTTTATATTGAGGTTTATAGGTAAATTATAGCATATAAAATGATAAATGAAGCTATATATAAATTATATTTGACTATAATCTATTTTAAAATTTAAGAGGGTGAAGCCTCGCAATTATGGAGACTCTATTGAAAGAGTGGTATGACAAAATAAAAGAAGCGCAGAGTGTAGAAAATCTTGAAGAGATTCGCATTTGTGTTTTTGGAAAAAAAGGTGTTCTTGCAGCAGAGTTTGCTAAGATGAAAACAGCACCAAATGAAGAAAAATCGAAAATAGCACAAGATTTAAACACACATAAGAGTTCATTGATGAATGAGCTTTCAGCCAGAAGAATAACCCTGCAAACTATAGAGTTACAAAAATCTATGAAAGCTGAAGCTATTGATGTTTCGATGTTTAGTGTTGGCTCTGAAGCCGGTGCATTACATCCAGTTATGGAGACAATGGATAGAATAGTAGAGTATTTTTCTGCTATGAATTTTGCTGTTAAAACTGGAAATATGGTAGAAGATGATTTTAATAATTTTGAAGCACTAAACCTACCAAAATATCATCCGGCAAGAGATATGCAAGATACATTTTACTTTAAAGATGAGATGCTACTTCGTACTCATACTTCTCCTGTTCAAATAAGAACTATGATGAGTCAAAAACCACCAATTCGTATGATAGCTCCAGGTGCCGTATTTCGTCGTGATTATGACATAACTCATACACCTATGTTTCATCAAGTGGAAGGACTTCTAGTTGATGAAGAAGGTAAAGTCTCTTTTGCAAATTTGAAATATATAATGGAAGATTTTTTGAAGTATATGTTTGGTGATGTAGAAGTGCGTTTTCGCCCTTCTTTCTTCCCTTTCACAGAACCTTCCTCTGAGGTAGATATCTCATGTGTTTTTTGTAAAGGTGAGGGCTGTAGAGTATGTTCTAAAACTGGATGGATAGAGATATTAGGATGTGGTATAGTTGATTCAAATGTTTTTAAAGCTGTTAAGTATGAAAATGTTAGCGGATACGCATTTGGTTTAGGAGTTGAAAGAATGGCAATGTTGATTCATCATATTGGAGATCTTCGTTCACTATTTGAGGGAGATATTAAGTTGTTGGAGCAGTTTCAATGATAGTTACTAGAAGTTGGCTAAATGAATGGATTGATTTAGATGGTATATCTACAGATGATTTAGCAAAAACATTCAATACCATAGGTTTAGAAGTAGATCGTATTCATAGTTATGAGATTCCTAAAAAGATAATCGTAGGTAAAGTTTTAGAGTGTGAAAAACATCCAGATGCAGATAAATTAAACGTTTGTAAAGTGGATATCGGAACAAGTATTCGTCAGATTGTTTGTGGTGCTTCAAATGTTAGAGAAGGACTCGATGTTGTAGTTGCTACAATCGGTGCTGTAATGCCAAATGATACAGTTATCAAGCCTGTAAAACTTCGTGGTGTTGAGTCTGAGGGAATGATCTGTTCTGCAGGTGAAATTGGTCTTGAAGATTGTCAAAGTGGAATCATTGAGTTAGATAGTAGCCTCGGTAAGTATGAACTTGGTCAAGAAGTCTCTACTCTTGCTACACTCAGTGATGATTTAATAGAGATAGAATTAACTGCAAATCGTGGTGATTGTCTAAGTATTAGAGGTGTTGCAAGAGATTTAAGTGCTGCATATGATAGACCTATTAGAGAAACCAACATCAATGAAGATGAAGACAGAAGAGTTGGGATAGGGCGTATATTAAGTCTTTCTTATGAAAATGGGCTAGATGTGAATCTTCGCTATAGAGCAGTTGATTTAAAAGACTTGAATCTTCCTTTTATTGTAAAACTAAGATTAGCACAGATAGAAGACTCTAGAGAAACAGACATAGAGTCGTTAATGCTTTATGTAACTCATAGTAGCGGTGTAATTTTAAGAGCATATAATTATGGTTTTTTCTGCGCAGAAAATGAAACTATGGCAAAAGTTGAACTTAAAAACGATGAAAATGGTTATGCATCTATAATGTCAACGGTTAAAGCTTCAACAGTTGGAATAATTCAAGAAGATATATCTAAAGTGACTTATGATGAAGGAACTGTTCTTATAGAAGCTAGCTATATTCCACCAGATATCATCTCTAAAAGAATGCAAGAAAGTAAAATAGACTCTGGTCCAATGTACTATAGAACTTCAAGAGGGAGTGAACCTGAACTAAACCAAGGTCTTGACTTCTGTTTGAATCTGATAGAGTCAAATTCCTCGTCATCTGTTTTTGGTGGTACCATTGAGCTTTGTGACTCTTATGAAAATAAAATTGTAACCATTACAAAACAAGAAATTGATGATATTATCGGTGCCAAGATAGATAAGATTAGAATAACTAAGATTTTAAGAAATCTTGGGTTTGGTACAACTAAATCATCAGCAGAAAATTTTGTAATTTCTGTGCCTAGATTCCGTCATGATATCTCTAATAAACAAGATATTGTTGAAGAGATTGTTCGTCTTGTCGGAATTGACAATATACCTTCGAAACCTTTTATTTTTACAGAAGCTTCAAGACTTGAAGATGACTATTTTGCATATAAAAAAAGAAGTGTATATAGACATAAAGCGGCTCAAAGTGGCTTTTTTGAGGCTATCGCTTTTGTTTTTGATGAGAAAAAAGTTCTTGATAGATATGGATTTGAGACACTAGATGAAAAGCTAGAGCTTTTAAACCCAATTACAAATACTTTTGATACGCTAAGAACAACTTTGATGACTGGACTATTAAAAGCAGCTTCACAAAATATTAAAAATGGTCTATCTTCAGTTAGACTTTTTGAAATTGGTTCTGTATTTAACTCTAAAAGAGAAGAGTCACTGAAAATGTCTATGCTTTTTAGTGGAGATGCTCACAAAGAGAGTCTTGCAAATGCCGGAAAACCGCAAAAAATTGATTTTGCTTTTTTTACGCAGAAAATTTCTGATATTATTGGAGAGTTTGAACTTCGTCAATATGAGACAAAACATAGACTTTCACATCTATATCAAAGTGCAGAAATATTGCAAAAAGGTGAGGTAATCGGAGAACTGTTTCGTGTTCATCCAACTGTTGAAGATAGTTATGGACTAGATGCAACTTTTATATGTGAACTTGATTTTCCTAAGCTTCCATACGAACTTAAGATTGCAAAAAAATCATCAAAATATCAAGCTTCTTTTAGAGATTTAAGTATTATAATGCCTAAAGAGATGAGCTATGAAAAAGTCAAGAATGTAATAGAAACACACGCAAGTGAAGAACTTATAAGATTTTATCCGGTTGACAGATATAGTGATGAGTCATTGGGTGAAAACATGAGTCTCTCTATTCGTTTTATGCTTCAATCAAATGATAAAACACTCGAAGAAGAAGATATAACTTCATCTATGGATGCAATTTTAAAAGCACTTGGCAGTGAACTGGGAATCGGACTGAGATGAGCAGTGTAAAGGTAAGTAAAGCAAATAAGTTTTCATTGAAGCTAGAGAAAATAGCTCCAGATAAATCTATCTCGCATCGTTGTGCTATGTTTGCAATGCTTGGCTCAGGAACTAGTGAAATTAGTAACTTTTTAAGAGCAGAAGATACACTAAACTCTTTAGAGATTGTAAAAAATCTGGGAGCTACAGTTGAAGATGATGGAGAGACTATAAAAATATCTTCTGATGGTATAAAAGAGCCGTTTGAAATATTAGATTGTGGTAACTCCGGAACTGGTATGAGACTTTTCTGCGGCTTACTTAGTTCAGCTAATGGACACTTTGTTTTAACTGGTGATAAATACCTGCGTAAAAGACCAATGAAACGTGTTACAAACCCTCTTCGTGAAATAGGTGCAGTTATAGATGGAAGAGAAGATTCTAACCTAGCACCGCTTAGTATCCGTGGAGCATCTCTTAAAGCATTTGATTATGAGAGCCGCATAGCATCTGCTCAAGTAAAATCATGTATGATATTAGCAGCTCTAAGAGCTGATGGAACTTGTTCTTATACTGAACCGGAACTATCTCGTGATCATACTGAGAGAATGTTAAAAGGTATGGGTGCTGATATAGTTGTAGATGGTCTTAAAACTACAATAAATCCTATGAAAGAACTTCTTTCTCCTCTTACTATTAGAGTTCCCGCTGACCCCTCAAGTGCATTTTTCTTTGCGGTTGCAGCGGCTATTACGCCAGATTCTGACATTATTTTAGAGGGTGTAACTCTTAATCCTACGCGTATAGAAGCGTTTAAAGCCTTAGAGAGAATGGGTGCAGATATCAGTTATGAGTTAACTGACAACAGGTATGAGCCTATCGGAGATATTCATGTTAAGTATGCTCCTCTTCACGGAATTACTGTTGAAGACAATATTTCATGGCTTATAGATGAACTACCAGCTCTCTCAATTGCATTTGCATGTGCTAGAGGTGAGTCTATTGTTAAAAATGCTGAGGAACTTCGTGTAAAAGAAAGTGATAGAATCTCTACCGTTGTAGAAGGTCTTCGCACTGCAGGCATTGAAGTTCACGAATACAAAGATGGATACAGAGTTGTTGGTGGTGAGCTAAAGAGTGCTACTGTAGATAGTGATGGAGATCATAGAATAGCTATGAGTTTTATTATTGCCGGTCTTAGATGCGGGATGACTGTAACTGATTTAGAGTGTATAAATACATCATTTCCAAACTTTTTTGAACTATTGCAAAAAATTACTAGTATTGAACTTGATATTGATGAAAGAATAAAAAAATCATAGCCGATAGGCGTAGCTTTAGTGAAGGAGACAGATATTATGCACATTGAACTTGCTGAGAATTACGGATTTTGTTTTGGAGTTAAGAGAGCTATTAAAATAGCAGAAGAGAATAAAAATGCTTCTACTTACGGTCCTCTTATTCATAACTCTAAAGAAATCGCTCGACTTGAAAAAGATTTTAAAGTTGGTCTTACAGATGACCATAAAAGTTTTAATTCTGGAGATAAAGCGGTAATCCGTACTCATGGTATCCCAAAAAATGAACTTCAAGAGCTAAAAGATAATAGTGTTAATGTTGTAGATGCAACATGCCCATATGTAACAAAACCACAGCAAATTTGTCAGGAGATGAGTGAAGCTGGTTATGACATAATTATTTTCGGTGATGAAGCTCATCCTGAGATAAAAGGTGTTAAAAGTTACGCTACTTACGGGGCGACAGTTGTCACCTGTCCTAAGGATTTAGAAGACTTAAAACTAAAAGAGAGAATAGCTTTAGTTGCTCAAACAACCAGAAAAGTTGAAGATTATATGGAAGTAGCTAACTATCTTATACCAAGACATAAAGAGGTAAGGGTTTTTAACACTATTTGTAACGCAACTTTTGAAAATCAAGAAGCTGTTAGAAAAATTTCTAAAAAAGCTGATATTATGATTATTATAGGTGGGAAAAACTCATCAAATACAAAACAACTCTTTAGCATCTCAGATGATTATTGTCAAAGTAGTTACCATATAGAAGATGAAAATGATTTAGATTATGATTGGTTTAATGATAAAACATTTTGCGGAATAAGTGCAGGTGCATCTACTCCTGATTGGATTATTCAAAATGTAGTCAACTCTATCCAAAAGAATGTTAATAAATAACTTTATATTGTCTATTTAAACCCCAAAAGTTATTTAGAATTGAGATAGTTTCAGGGGAGTTTATTGCACTCCCCTTATTAATTTATCAATCTTTTCTCCAGCCTTTTCTGCTGGTCCTTTTTCTTCACATCCTGTTATCACAAGTATAAATGCTACTAGCAATGCCCCTATTAATATTTTACTTTTCATTTATTTTCCTTTTAAGTTATTTATAGTCTTCGACGTCCAGTAATCCAAAGGAATACTGACACTATTAATCCAACTACAAACAATATCCATGCAATGCTTGTTGCTGTACCCGCGATTCCTGAAAGTCCTAATACACCAGCTATGATTGCAATAATCAAAAAAGTAATTGCCAAATTAATCACATCTAACTCCTTTCATATTTAAGTAAACTATACTGTAACGGTTTTAAACATAAATAAAGCTTAATAGTTTTTTATTTGAATTTTTAGGGGTTTCTCAATGTCAATTATGATACAATTATTTTCATATATTACTAAAGAAAAAGAGGAAATTAGAGTGAAAACATTTTTTAATGGCTTAGGTCTTATACTTCCTACGGCTTTGGCTTTTTATATTGTTATTTGGATTTTAGAAAAAACGGAAACATTTTTTAAACAGTTTCTACTTCTTATGCTTCCAGAAGCGTACTATATACCGGGCTTAGGCATTGCGGTAGGGTTTATTTTTGTTTATTTTATGGGGATTCTTTTAAAGCTTTGGGTTGTGCAAAAATTTAGAATCTTTATTGATAAAACAATAGTAAAAATGCCAATTATTGGCAGTATTTTTGGGGGCATGAAAGATTTTTATAACTTTTTCTCTAATATGAAAAATAAAAAAGATAAGATAACTGTTTTGGTGGACATACCTGCAATGGAAGCAAAAATTATTGGCTTAATTACTCAAGAAGAATTTAATAATTTTGATAATCTTGATATGGAAGAACCCGTGTTGGTTTACTTGCAGATGAGTTATCAAATTGGTGGATATAGTTTGTTGATTCCTAGAAAAAATCTTATGCCTCTTGATATGAGTATCGAAGATTCTATTAGATTTATTATGACAGCTGGTATTTCCGATAGTCAAAAAAATGGACATGATAACAACAAAGCGTAAATTTGCTCTCGATTGTTTATAATTTTTAAAAGAAAAAAGATAATCCTAAATTAAGTTATATAAAGTGATAAGCTTACTAAAACTATATAATCTTTTAAATGGATTATTCAAAATGTAGTCAACTCTATCCAAAAGAATGTTAATAAATAACTTTTTTATAAGCATTCGCTACTTCTCTTTATAAATTAATGCTAAAATCAACATTATTTAGATATAATCACGCAATTTTTATGTAACAAGAGGATAGGTAATGGCGTTCGATAACGAATCATTTGAAGAAGAAGAGAATTTTGCAGAGATGTTTGCTGCAACAGAAAAGCAGCAGGAATCAAGTCGCATCGTAGAGGGTGAGATTGTTGAGATTCAAGCAGACGAGAATAGAGCATTAGTTGGTGTTGGCGATAAGCTAGAAGGTATTGTAAACCTTGATGAAATCCGTGGTGAAGACGGTGAGTTAATGTTTAGTACTGGCGATAAGATTAAAGTAATGGTTATGGGATACTACAATGAGCGTCCTAAAATCTCTTACAAGAAAGTTTTAGAGCAACAAAAAACTATTGACTTTATTGAACTACACAAAGAAGACTTTGAAGAAGTAATAATTGAAGGTATCATCACTAAGAAAAATCGTGGTGGATACGTAGTAGAAGCTGATGATGTTTCTTTCTTTATGCCACGTTCTTTAGCTGCTTTTAAAGATGGCGATGATGTTGTTGGTCGCAAAATCAAAGCTCAAGTTGTTAAAGTAGATCCTGCAGAGAACTCAATTGTAGTTTCTCGTCGTAAACTGTTTAACGAAGAGAGAAAGAAAAAGAAAGAAATCATCGACAAATTAATGGAAGATGATATCATTGTAGAAGGTACAATCAAAAAAATCACTAGCTACGGGATGTTTGTAGATGTTGGTGGTGTTGATGGTCTAGTTCACTATAATGAGATTAGCTATAAGGGTCCAGTTAACCCATCAAAACTTTACAAAGAGGGTGATGTTGTAACTGTTAAAGCTATCTCTTATGATAAAGATAAAAGACATCTTTCTCTTTCAATAAAAGCTGTTCAACCAGATCCATGGGCAGAAGTGGAAAGTGAATTAGATGAAGGTGATACAATTACTGTAACTGTTTCAAATATTGAAGCTTACGGTGTATTTGTTGATCTTGGAAATGATATTGAAGGTTTCTTACATATTTCAGAGATCACTTGGAACAAAAACGTTAAAAATCCTAACGATTATTTAACTGTTGGTGAAGATATTGATGTTGAAGTTATTGAAATCAATCCTAAAACTCACAAACTCCGTGTTTCATTAAAAAGACTTTTACCAAAACCATTTGATGAGTTCGTTAGAAACTACAACGAAGGTGATGTAGTAACTGGTACAGTTACATCTCTTACTGACTTCGGTGCGTTTGTACGTGTTGGTTCAGTTGAAGGTTTATTACATAATCAAGATATCTCTTGGGATAAAAACATTAAATGTAAAGATGTTTTAAAATCAGGCGAAGAAGTTGAAGTTAAGATTGCTAAAATAAATGCTGAAGATCAAAAAATATCACTAAACCGTAAAACTCTTTTAGAGAGCCCAATAGATAAATTTGCAACTTCTCACAAAGTAAACTCTGTTGTAACCGGAACTATCCGTGATATCAAAGATTTTGGTGTATTTGTTTCTTTAGAAGATGGTGTTGATGCACTTATTCGTGATGAAGATTTAGCTCCTTTAGTAAAAGAAGAGTTAGAAGTTGGTCAAGAAATTGAAGCTGCTATTGCTGTTATAGATACTCGTAGAGATCGTATTCGTTTATCTGTAAAAAAACTAGACTATATTAAAAATCAAGCACTTCTAGAAGAGATTAATGATAACTCATCGAACTCTCTAGGCGATCTGATAAAAGATAAATTCCAATAAGATGCAAAAAATATTAAAGTGGTTTACTCCAGTCCTAGCACTTGGAGTTGCCATTTTTATTATCTTCTTTTTAATTTCAATAAATCCTTCACAAAAACTTGATTATATTGAACCAATTGAACATAAGAGTGAAGTAGTTCAAAAAAAATCTAAAGAAGTCTGGTTAAATCATTTTTCTAAAACTGAGAGACTAGGGTATTTTTATCCTGTTAATGAAGCTTACATAGAAATTGATTTAGTTGAGAAAATAACTAGTAACACTATTTATAAACTATCCGCCTCTCTTTTAGATCCATATCAACTATTCTGTCTAAAAGAAGAGTTAAAACAACATAAATTAAGATATTATCTCAAAAGAGATAAAAGCAGTGTAGAATTGCTTATCTATTCAAAAAATATTGAAAAATTAAACTCTTTAGTTAGAGTCTTGAAAAATTATCAAATTTCAGCCAAAGTAAAGCTGTATAAAGAGGATTGACATAATGATAAGAATTAAAATTCAATGCAGGGAGGCGCTAAATGCCGACTCGTAAAAAACATACAATTGTAGTTTGTGACCATATTCACGAAGCTGGTTTAGAGATGCTTCGTAATGATGAAAATATTAATTTTATAATGGCAGCTGATGTTGATAAGACAGAACTAGTTGAAAAAATCATCCCTACTGCTGATGTAGCAATCACAAGAAGTTCAACTGATGTTGATGAAAACTTCATTAAACATGCAACTAATATGAAAGCTATTGTTAGAGCAGGTGTTGGTGTTGATAATGTAGATATTCATGGATGTTCTAAAGAAGGTATCATTGTAATGAATGTTCCAACTGCAAACACAATAGCTGCAGTTGAACTTACAATGGCTCATATGCTTTCATGTATGAGAATGTTTCCATACTCTCATGATCATCTTAAAAACCAAAGAATCTGGAAAAGAGAAAAATGGTATGGATATGAGATGAAAGGTAAGAAACTAGGTGTTATCGGTTTTGGTAATATCGGTTCTCGTGTAGCTAAACGTGCTCAATCTTTTGAGATGGATATTGTCGCTTACGACCCTTACATTCACCCATCAAAAGTTACTGATCTTGATATGATTTATACTAAAAATTTTGCTGATATATTAGCTTGTGACATTATTACTATTCACACTCCTAAAAATCAAGAAACTTTAAATATGATTGATGAAGCTGAAATTGCTAAGATGAAAGATGGTGTGGTTCTAATTAACTGTGCTAGAGGTGGTCTTTATAATGAAGAAGCGCTTTTTAATGGTCTTAAATCTAAAAAAATTCGCTTTGCTGGTATTGATGTATTCAACAAAGAACCGGCTACGGACAACCCACTTTTAGATTTAGATAACATTGTGGTATCTCCGCATTTAGGTGCAAATACTTATGAATCTCAATATAACATAGGTACTCAAGCAGCTGGAAATGCTATTGAAGCTGCTAAAGGTATCTCTTTTGCACACGCTATGAACTTACCAATAGATGAGAGTAAAATACCATCATTTGTAAAACCATTTTTAGAAATGGGTCAAAAGATTGGTTTCTTAGCTTCACAGATTAATCAATCTCAAATTGTAGCTATAAAAGTTAGTGGTCAAGGGGACATTGCTGAGTATGTTGAATCTTTATCTACTTTTGTTGCAGTTGGTGCTATGAGTGAAAGTTCAAGTGATACTATTAACTATGTTAATGCTGAGTTTGTAGCTAAAGAAAAAGGTATTAAAATTGAATCTCAAGCTCTTAGTGATTCTTCTGTGTTTAAAAACCTTATTACTGTAAAACTTACAACTTCAGAAGGTACAACTACAATTAGTGCAACAATTTTTGACGATGGTCTTAAACGTATTGTTGCAATAGATGGCTTTGATATTGAAGTAGCTCTTAAAGGTGATATGATTCTGTTTAAAAACAGTGATGTTCCTGGTGTTATTGGAAGTATAGGTTCTACACTAGCTAAAAACAATGTTAATATTTCTGATTTCTCACTTGCAAGAAACAAAGATGCAGAAGCTTTAGCTGTTATCTTAGTAGATAATGCAGTAGATGAAAAAACTCTTGAAGAGTTAGCTTCATTAGACGCTTGTTTGAGTGTTAATTACGCAAGAATTTAATTTCTTACTCAATCCTCATATCGAGGATTGAACTCTCTTTTTCTACAAACGATTTGTAATAAACCTAACTACTAAAAATACAAACATGCTAAAACCTATGATTACTGCTGCTAATGGAGCACTGTAACTAAGGCCATAACTGTTAAATCTATCAAAGATAAGAACAGGTGTAGTCATAGGATGATAAACTAAAATCACTATTGCACCAAACTCGCCAAGACCTCTGCTCCACATCATTAGAGAACCGTTTATTATGTCTTTTTTTGCATTAGGGATTGTAATTCTAAAAAATACATTAATAGGAGAAGCTCCTAATGTTCTTGCAGTTTTTTCAAGTTTTACATCTACTTTTCTAAATCCGTCTTTTGCACTGTTTATTAAAAATGGAGCTGATAGGAACATCATAGCTATCATGATTCCATACTCAGTACCTATAAATTCAATGCCGAAAAATTTAAAAAACTCACCTATTTGAGTATCTCCAAAAGTTGTAAGAAGAGCGATGCCTGCGGCGGTGTGAGGTATCATTACAGGAATATCAATTAGTGATTCAACTAAGCTTTTTCCATAAAAATCATATCTTGCTATTACATAAGCAAGAGGTAATCCTGTAAAAAGTACAAAAACCATTGCCCATGCAGATACTTTCATAGTAAGGATTATAGAATCAATTGCTTCACCATCTTTTATAGTCTCAAGTAGTTTTTCACTTCCTACACCTATAAATATTTTTATTATAGGAGCACTAAGAAAAAAGACTATAATTAAAGCTAAAACTATTAATGTTATGTTAAATATATTACTTTTGTTTATCGCTTTCATTATATCGCCTTTTCTCTCTTTAGATTAAAATAGGTAGTTAATCTCAAAACGTGCATCTAAGCTATCTGCATCTACCTTCTTTGTATCGTTGTATCCAAGTCTAAGACGCCATTGTAAATCAACTAAAGAAGGAATATTTTGTACAAATCCTATATAGTAATAGTTTTCATCATAATTACCTTTATTTTCATCCGCATCTGTATGCAAGATTGACATCTGAATAAATAAATCTTTATAGATACCTTTTTTGTTTGCATTACGGACTAACTCTATACGGTAACTTTTAGTATTTGCCTTCCAGTTGTAACGTGCCATTGAACGAGTGTATCCAGATGTTGGGAATCCACGCCATGGAGTGATTAAGTCAGCTTCATCAAAAACTTGTGAGTAAGCAAGGTTTAGTTTGAAAACGCTAAAAGTAGATACTAAACGTGCTGCTATCATTTGAGACTCCAGTGAATCCGCATTATTATATCCACCGCTTGCTCCACTTAAACCAGCCAAATCTCCACTATAAGCTGCTCCACCTATTTTACCTGCACCGTGGTCAATCTGTTTGATATAACGCATACCCGGTGATAAGGAAAAGTTACCCATATCTATTTTATAGTTAGCCTCAGCCATTATTTCAGATAAAAGTTCCGGTACTACATAAAAAGATGTATCTAGTTTTAAATTTTTTATAGACTTATTATTTACATCGCCTACAATTAGTGGTGCGTCAGTACTAGCACCGGCATCTTTTAGATTAGTATATGAAAGACCTTTATGCATTGCTGAATCATCATTTCCATTCCATTGAGAATAGTTAGCAGAATCTGAATTATCATACATAAGAACAGAGTGTGACTCAGTATGGTTACGTAGTTTTTGTTTTGCTAAATATCCTAGTTTTATAGATGTATTGTCTATAGTTTTCGTTGTAGCAACTACACCGTCAAATGTATTTGGAATCATTTTAGTGTCATTTGATTTAGTATAGAATGTCTCAACCTTTTGACGACCTAAGATTACTTCTGTTTTAGGGACCCCTTGGTAACGAACAAAAGCTTCGCCTAAAACACCCATAGATTTACTTCCTGTATTAGCATAATTATATCTGCTTACAACGTCTACTCCAGCTTTTAAGCTGCTTACAGGATCACTACTCTCATCAAAAAATCCTTGAGAATAGTAAAGTCCTACTGAAAAATCAAAATTGTTTAGAGTAGCACTTTTATAAACTAGTGAACCTCCTAGACCACTTACTGCATGTGTCTTTTGTGAATTACTCTCTTTTTCCCACACATAGTAAAATGTGTTTGAGCGAAGTGCTCCATAAAATTCCCCTTCTTTAAACATATTTGCAAAACTATCAACTGTTTTAGGTGTATTATTGTAAACTTTTTGATAGTTTGTTTTGAGTGCATGTTTTGGTAGTTCACTCTCTGCATACAGACTTGTTGACATTAATAAAGCACTCGCTAAGAGACTGATTTTAGTTAATTTTTTTTTCATGTTATTTCCATTTTATTTTTTTATTTCTCTTAAGCATTTCTGCTTAACAACTTATATAAAACTGATGTCTTTTTTATCAAACCCTATTTGTATTACCTTCGTTCTATCTGCATAACATCCCTCATAATCTCTTTTTAAAATTTTTATAAAAAATTGATATTGTTTAACTTTTACAAAAAGTTTATAATGATCAACTATTCCCATGCACTCATCAACTACTCCTTCAAAAATGTAGTCAGTTTTCATATCTTTATTGTTAGATATTCTGATAACATTTGGATCAACTGAATAAACTTTTGATGAAGGTTCATAGCCAATCATTGTTGCAGGAAAAATATTTTTAAAACCTAAAAACTTTGCTACTTCTATATTTGCAGGATGGTTTAAAACATCTTTTGCTGCTCCGACTTGTTTTATCTCACCATTCATTATAATTGCGATTTTATCAGCTAGGTAAGAAGCCTCTCTAAAGTTATGCGTTACATGAATAGTGATAACGTCATATCTTCTGTGAATGTCTTTTAAGCTCTTCATAATCGCATTTCTAAAAGTTGGATCAATTGCACTTAGGGGCTCATCCAAAAGTAGAATCTTAGGTCTTGAAAATATAGCTCTAGCTATTGCTACTCGTTGCTTTTCTCCACCACTTAAGTCCTGAGTTCCACGCCCAAGGAGATTTTCCAGCTTTAAAAAGTCTACGATATCTTTAAATAGCTCATCTGCATCTTCTATCTTTTTATATTTTGATGAAAATCTGATATTCTCTTGCACATTTAGATTAGGAAATAGTGCAAAGTCCTGATATACAAAACCTATGTCTCTCTTCTCAGTTGGCACTAAAGAGATGTCATTACCTTTATAAATTATATTTCCACTACATGGATTTAGTCCGGCAATCGTCTCTAGTAACATGGTCTTTCCGCTTCCACTTTGACCAAGGAGAACAAAATACTCATTATTTTGTATATCTAGGTTTATGTTCTTAAGCAAAAAATTACCTGTGTTACTTGTTAGGTCTTGTATTTTTAAGTAGTCCATTCTTTATTACTTTCCTATTATGGAAGCATCTCCAGAAATTTTCGCAGGAGAGATAACTCCCTGACCATTTTTAATCATAATCTCTTGACCTTCATCTGAGAGCACAAAGTTTACAAACTTGATTGCACCTTCTTTGTTCGCAGGTGATTTTTTATTTTGTGCAACTGTGATACCGTAAATCATTGCTCCACCTTTTTTAGTGATGAATTGACCTGGCTTTTTTCCATTGATGTCAAATGAGGCAGTTTTATAGAACTCTTTAAACTCATCATCTTTTAGAGATACTTGCTTTGGCAGAGTAATATAGTTAAGACCGTGTTGCTGTGCAACAGATTTATAGATATATAAATAGTCGTAAGCATTAGCTTCGATAAGTCCAAGTAGGTCTGTCTCTTTTGGTCTGACAATTACTTTATTTCTGTCTTCTTCACCAACTTTATATGAGTCACCGTAACCAAATAATTTATCAAAAAAACCTGGAGTATTATAGTGTTTTTCTGCCAGTTTTGTTACTAAGATTGATCTATATCCACATGGGTCCATATTTGGATTTGAGTGACCAACTTTAACACCATCTCTTAGAAAAATCTCTGGCCAGTTTTGTGAATTAATTTCATTAGCATATTTTGCTTTTGCTGTGTAGGCTATTGCCATCTCATTAGTTGCAAACTGCGCATTGAATTTTGCATGATTTGGAATAAGCAGATTATCTATTACATTATAATCAGCACTAGCCATTACATCAGCAGCTTTACCGATTTCAGAGATTTTTCTAGCAGCTGCTCTGCTTCCACTAGCTTCTCTTTGTACATCATACTGAGGGTATTTAGCCTCAAACGCCTTTTCCATATCTGCAAATGGAACTGCCAGACTACCTGCATGAAATACCGTTATTTTCTCTTTTGCCAACATGCTAGATGCCAACAGGATACTTAGTCCTAGACTTAGTAATATTTTTTTATTCATCTTCTTTGCCTCTTAGTTGAATAGATCAATTTGATCTTTTGTATAAAGACAATTAAATTTAATTACCTTAACGCTTTCTTGCTCTCTTATTGAAGCGGTTGCTTCATCTGTTACAAGAATACAGTTACTCTCGTGCAGGACCGTAATCATCCCTGAGCCATATTTATTCTCCTGAGTGACTCTATATTCTGCATTTTTGTAAAAACCAAGCACAACATTTACACGACCTGATTTTGTTTTAAAATTCTGGATATTCTTAGCGATGTCTATATCATGGTAGATATTTAAAGAGCCTTGCATCTTATGCAGAACTGGAAGTGCAAATAGATGCATGTTTACCATTGCAGTTAAGGGATTTCCAGGTAGACACATAACAAAGGTGTTTTGCATTTTGCCCATCATAATAGGACGACCAGGTTTTATATTTACACCATGAAAAGCTATATCCAAACCATTACTTTGAAATGCTTCTGCCATAAAGTCTGCATCTCCCATAGAGATGCCACCGGTTGTTATAATGACATCGTAACTCTTAAGACCTTTTACAAACGCTATTGACTTCTCCAAAGAGTCAGGTACAAGACCTGTGTAAGTTGCTTCAAAGCCTTTTTCTTTTAAGAGTGAGATAATTGCATAAGAGTTACAATTATAAATCTCACTTTCATTTGCACTTTCCCATGGCTCTTTTAACTCATTTCCGGTAGATACAACAGCAATATTTAGCTTCTTGTATAAACAGAGCATAGTTATGCCTTGAGAGGCTAGTATCGCAACCATTGCTGATGTAACTACTTCTCCTTTGTTAAACAACAAATCTTTAACTGCTTTTTCTTCACCTTTAAATCTTAAAGATGAGTTTTTGACAACATTTTGTTTTATTGTAACTTCATTATTTTCGTAGTACAAAACATCTTCTATGGGGATGATAGTGTCTGCATCGCTCGGAACTTTAGCCCCAGTCATTATCTTATAGCACTCATTATCTCCCAAGCACTCATAAGAGTTTTCGCCCGCTAGGATTGTTTTAACAACTTTAAGTCTCTTTCCTGCATCTGTAGCTTTTATTGCAAAGCCATCCATAGCAGAGTTATTAAAAGAGGGCAGGTTTTTAATACAGAAGATATCTTGTGCTAAAACTCTCCCAATAGAATCTTCTATATGAGCTATTTCCTCAATTTTAGTAATGTCTGCAATATCTAATGACAAAGATACAGCATCTTTAAAATTTAAATACTTATCCATGTAAAGCCTTTATCTGTCTGTATGATTTTCCTATTTTTGATACCACATAGAGAATGTCATCACTGCTTAAATTTTTGCAAAAAGACAAAGAGAGGGCTTGTCTGCTTTGCAACTCCGTATAACCCATAGCTTGGAGTATCCTAGAGGGGCGTGAAAGACCTAAAGAGCATCCCTCTCCATTTGTAACAAAAATATTATCCAGACTTAAGTTTCTGATTACTTCTCTTGCTTTTATACCTTTTAATCCAAAATGAACAACATAATTAAGTGTTGCATCTGCATCTACAAAGAAGATTAGGTCCTCTTTTAGAGTCTCTGCTAGAATTTTGATAAACTCATTTTTACAAGTAATCTGTTCTATGTTTTTATTTGTAGCATCTAAAATTAGTTTTAAACCTATCGTGTCTATATTTGCAATATTTTGCTCTTTAAAAAGATTATTATGAAGTAATACAGAGTGCGTAAAATAACCGCTAAGTTTGTAAACATCAAAATAAGCCACGTCACAATTATCAGCATCTAGTGTTGCTGATATATTTGAGATAAGAGTGCCACTAAAGAGTTCTTTTACCTTTTGTAAATCAACTTTTACAAAAGTATCAATGATGTAAGATGATATAAACAAGTACTTTAGCTTTAGAGATTTTATAGCTTCATAATCAATGGTTCCATCAGACATAAGGCTTATATAGACCACTTTAAACCCAAGTGACTCATAAAGCTCGGCTGCTTGAAGCACTGCTTCACTCTCACCAAGACTCACTGCAATATCTACTCTTAGTTCTAGCATCAAAGCTAAAAAACCCTCTTTTGAAAAAGAGAAACTATGTAAGCAAGTGAAGTTAAATCTCGATGTTAAATTTTTACTCAAACTTTCAAACTCAACATTACTGCTCAAAGCCTCAATGCTCAAAGTATTTGAGATAGTTAGATTATTTGCCTCAGGATAATTCAAATAGTTTAGTTTATACATTTTGATTCTCCTTTGTACAATGAATAATCTCTCCATCCGCCATAAAAATCTCTTCAAATCTCTTAGTTGAGAAGTTTCTTACCTCTTTTTCTAAAAGTTTATACTTGGCTATAAGCTCTTTAGCTTTAGGGGTTAGAGACGTTCCGCCGGAATCTCTTCCTTTTTTTACTATTACTAAATCATCTTCAATATACTCTTGAAGTATTTTGATATGTGTCCAAGCTTTTTTATAGTTCATACCGACTCTCTTAGATGCTTCGGAGATAGAACCTGTTTCATCGATTAGTTCTAATATTTGAGTTTTACCTCCACCAAAGATTAGATGCTCATTGTCATCTTCTATCCAGGTCTTAACTTTTACTACCATGATGAATCCTTGTTCTAAAACATCCAAGTTGACAATATATAACTTCGATATCACTTTTTTTAGTAGTTGAACCAACCTTATTTAAAGAAAATTCTTGAGCTACCTCCCATGCACTACTACATTCTAGTTTTTTTTCAGAGTTGGCTTTTGAAGATAGTTTTTCATATATATCATCACTTAGCTCACCAAAATTATTACTGCCAAAAACACCAAGTTCACAGTTATCGATTTTGATACCGTATTTTTTTGTAAACTCAGCTATTTCTTTAGGTTGTATATTTAATTCTCTAGCCAATTTAAAAGCATCTAAGCAGTTGATTTTCCCAGCTTCACTTAGATATTGCTTTAAAATTTGGGCTATATTATCCATGAACTCTTCCACTATGAGTATATATGTTCATCTTTCTTCCTCTGGCAAAACCTATAAGAGTTATGCCGTGTTTATTGGCTGTTTGCACTCCAAGGTATGTCGGAGCAGTTCTAGAAACCACTATGGGTATTCTATGCATAACAGCTTTTACAACCATTTCAGAACTTAATCTTCCACTAACAAATAAAACAGCTTTTGTAGTGTCAAGTCCATCTATCTTACACTTGCCTACAGCTTTATCTATCGCATTGTGTCTACCGATATCTTCGGCAGTTACAACACTTGTATCTTCTAAAAACAACATTGCTTTATGAACACAACCTGTTAGTCTATATAGTTCGCTATCGGCGTAAAATTTTTTAACTTCATCGCTGATAGTCTTTGAGCTAATCACAAAATTAGTTTGGTTAAATGGGATTTCAAGACTTCCAGCAATATTACCGGTAATCCCTCCACCACAACCGCTTACTAGTGTTTTTTCTTTATATAGGTTTTGTAATGAGTCTGTATCAACTGCTGCTTTGATATCAACTCTTAAACCGTCTTCACTTACTTCAATAGATTCAACATCACTTATATCAGTGATTACATTTTCGCTCATTAAAAAGCCAATGGCATGAGCCTTTTGATCTTTTGGTATACACATCATAGATATGATTTTTTCACCATTGAGGTAAACATTTAGTCTCGCTTCTTCAATAGTTACATCTTCAATTTCTGTGATTTCATCACCGTTTACTCTGTCGATGATGATTGTTTTTAAATATTTGCTATTAGACATTTTGTACCTCTCAACTATGCAAATTTTGCATATTTAAATTGTTTAAAAAAAGAACACTCCACCAAAATGGGGGAATGAACTAACGAACCTGTTAAACTTCGCCTTTTTCTTTTAGCTCTCTATAATAAGAACTATGAAGAATTTCGACTTCTTCTTCTTCTTTGTGACCATCTATCATACTGTGGATAGCACCTTTAATCGCAAACACTGCCATATAAACATGAGTAAAGAAAAGAGCTACTACAGCCAATCCTAAAGCATTATGAACAATAGCACTTGCTCTTAAAAAGTCAATTTGAGAGATATGGTTAGATGCTAGAATATCAAGTCTAATGTCTTGAAAATACATAGCCGCACCAGTACCAATCATAATAAATCCACCAAGAGTAGCCAACCAATACCAAGTTTTTTGCCCAGCATTAAATCTACCTGCAGGAACCGGTTTTTTATCTTTATTGAGATAACCGCCTACAATCATCATCCATTTAATGTCATCTAAGTGAATAAACATCCATCTAAGCCACATAAAAAACATAGGTACAATACTTACTATAAAAAGAAGCGTTGAGATTGCATGAATCTCTTTGCACACTTTTACAAATTCTCCACCGCCAAAAGTACTACCAAACATCATAATCAAACCCGTAGGAATAAGTAAGATGAAAGATACACCTGCGATGGCATGAATAACTCTGTGAAACACAGTAAACACATAAATTTTCTTTCTATCATGAGAGAAAATCATTGGACCAATTACCAAATAGTGTAAAACAAACACTGCTGGTACTCCAAATAAAACACCCAAAAATAGTGGTTTGAAATATGTACTTTGTAAAATAGTAAAATATTGTCCTAAATGTAATGAACCTTGTTTATCGTAACCAAGGATATTATCAATTAGATTGTCACTCCATACAACACTTTCACTAGCACCAAATGCTAGTGAAGAGAGTGCTAAAAGAGCGATTATTATATATTTACTTTTCATAATAGCGTCCTATATTTTAGAACCGTATGCTGTTGACCATCCATAAGGTTGAGTTTTCGTACCATGACCAACTGACAATATTCTTTCTCTATAGATATCAGATATTTCTGCTGAATCACCAACAAGTAATGCTTTAGTAGAACACATAGCTGCACAAACAGGTACTTTACCTTCTGAGATTCTATTTTGTCCGTACATTTCTCTCTCTTTATGTGAGTTAGTCTCCTCTGGACCACCAGCACACATCGTACATTTATCCATTACACCTTTGATTCCAAATGCACCGTCTGAAGGGAACTGAGGAGCACCAAAAGGACAAGCATATAGACAATAGGCACAACCGATACATTTTTCTTTGTCGTGTAAAACGATACCGTCCTCTCTGATATAAAAACAATCAGTTGGACAAACTTGCTCACAAGGAGCATCTGTACAGTGCATACAAGCGATAGACAGAGAGTATTCTAAACCTAAAATACCCTCATTCATAGTAATTACTTTTCTTCTGTTGATACCTGCTGGTAACTCGTGCGCTTCCGCACAAGCTACTGAACAACCATCACATGAAATACATCTATGCTCGTCACAATAAAATTTTAATCTTGCATTTTCACTCATAACCAACTCCTTACGCGAATTCTATGCGGCATAATCCGCCTTTAGTTTCAGGGATTTGAGTGATAATGTCATAACCGTAGTTTGTAACAGTATTAGCACTTTCTCCTACAGCATAAGGTTTAGTTCCTTTTGGATACTTATGAGATAAATCCTCACCTTGAAAATGACCAGCAAAATGAAAAGGCATAAAAATTCTATCTTCAGGTACTGAAAAAGAATACTTCGCTTTTACTTTAATCTTCGTACCTTCAGGTGAATGAATCCACATCATTGAACCATCTCTGATACCGTATTTACCAGCTAAGTCAGGGTTAATGCTACAGAACATTTCTGGAGTTAGGGCAGCTAAATATTTACTTGCTCTATTTTCCATACCTGCACCATTCATATTTACAAGTCTTCCAGTTACAAGGTTGATAGGGAAATCTTTCGACCAATCTTGTTCATTTTGCTTAGAAGCATACTGAGTATCAACTCTATAATGATCACGCTTATCCTCATAAGTAGGATATTGTTTCACTAAGTCTTGTCTTGGAGAGTGAATAGGCTCTCTGTGCATTGGAATTTGGTCTGGGAATGTCCATACTTTAGCTCTCGCTTTAGCATTTCCATAAGGAGCCATACCTTGTTGCATACATTTCTCGGCAATAATATTAGAAGTATCAACTTTCCAGTTTTTACCAATTCTTTTTTTCTCATCAGCAGTTAGCTTGATGCCAAGAACTTCTTCAATATTTTTAGCTGTAATCTCAGGATAACCATCTTTCTTTGCAGAATCTTTAGGAGCACTTCCTGCACCTGCAAGTAAATCATGTCCATCATGTTCTAAACCAAATCTATTTCTAAATCCCATACCACCCTCAGCAACACTTCTGTTGATGTTGTATAGTAACGGGCTACCACCATGAGTCTCTGTCCATGCTGGCCAAGGTAAACCATAATATTCACCCTTCATCTTGCCGTATCCACGTCCAGAGATTTGATCAAACATATGCCAGTTTTCAGTTTGCCTCTTGATTCTAGCAGCAGTCCAACCAGTTAAACCAATGGTTTTAATGATTCTTGCTATTTCATCAGTAGCATCTTCAGGCCATGTAAAATCTTTTTTATTCTCTTTAATTTTCATACCGGCAGTATATTCATCATAAAAACCGAGTCTTTTCGCCAGTTCGAACATAATGTCGTGGTCAGTTTTTGACTCATACATAGGTTCAACTACTTTTGATCTCCACTGAACTGATCTGTTAGTTGCAGTTACAGTTCCTGACGTCTCAAACTGAGTTGCAGCCGGTAAAATAAATACATCGTCTTGCTTATCAGTTAAAATTGCTGCTTCATTAACAAAAGGATCACAAAGTACAATCATATCTAGGTTATCTAGACCTTCTTTTACTTTAGCTTGTTGAGCAATTGATGTAATACCATTACCCATTACAAAAAGATTTTTTAGATTAGTTCCAGCGTTATGAATTTGATCATTACCGTCTTTACCATCTAGTACACCAGCCCACCAACGAGAAAGTGTAAATCCTTTTTTGCCCATCCATTCTTCATTCTTAAATCTTTTTTTAGCTAACCATTCATAGTCAACACCCCAAGATTTAGCAAAGTATTTCCACGAACCAGAACTTAATCCATAGTAACCAGGCAGTGTGTGTGATAAACAACACATGTCTGTAGCACCTTGAACATTATCGTGACCTCTTAAAATATTAGTTCCACCACCTTCAACACCCATGTTTCCAAGAGCAAGTTGCAAGATTGGAGCAAGTCTAGTATTAGAACTTCCTACTGAATGCTGAGTTAAACCCATAGCCCAGATTAAAGTACCAGGATTAGACTGTGCATATAGTTTTGTAATTTGAATAAGTTGATCAGCAGGTACACCTGTTACATCCTCAACTTTTTTAGGATTCCACTTTTTAGCTTCTTCCATGATATCTTCCATACCGTAAACTCTGTCTTTGATAAAGCTCTCATCATGCCAGTTGTTTTTAAAGATTAGATGCAACATTCCATACATAAATGGTATATCTGTACCTGGTCTTATTTGACAATAATGGTCTGCTTTTGCAGCAGTTTTAGTAAAAACAGGATCGATAACAATTATTTTTGCATTGTTTCTTTCCTTAGCTTTTAGAAAATGTTGAAATCCAACTGGGTGATTAACCGCAGGATTCGCTCCAAAAATGATAATTGCTTTAGCATTTTGGATATCTCCAAGTGAATTGGTCATAGCGCCATAACCCCATGTATTCGCCACACCGGCGACTGTTGCACTATGTCAAATTCTAGCTTGGTGATCTATATTGTTCGTTCCATACATTGCGGCAAATTTTCTAAAATAATATGCCTGTTCAGTACTCATTTTTGCAGATCCTAAAAACATTGCTGAGTCTGGTCCTGCTGTTTCATGAGAAGCTTTTAGTTTAGTTGCGATTCTGTCTAATGCATCGTCCCAACTTAATCTTTTCCATTTTCCAGCTTCTTTTACCATTGGATGCTTAAGTCTAACCTCAGACCTAACCATATCAATCATATCAGCACCCTTACAACAGTGTCCACCTAAAGAAATAGGGTGGTCTTGTGCAACTTCTTGTCTTACCCAAACGCCGTTTTGTACTTCTGCGATAATACCGCATCCAACCGAACATGCAGTACAGATAGTTTTAACTTTAGTAGAGCCTGGAAAAGGATTTTTAACTTCCTCTTGTGTAGCAGCTCTTGTTACCCCATCATTAGCAAATGCACCTGTTACACTTGTAGCCGTAGCGACAGCAGCCATTTTCATAAATGACCTTCTACCGATTTGAGCTTTGAGTGTTTCATATGTGTCAACTAACATACTCTCTCCTTATTTACTATAAAGCTTGTTTGTAAAAATCTTCCCAAGCTTTTGTTTTTGTGTAAAGAATCTCTTTTTTAGTAGATGTTCCTACAACAACTCCGTTTGAATCAGCTTCTATAGCTTTATCTTTATTAGCAGCTAACGCCGTGGCACTGACAGCAGCAGCCCCAACAACTAATGCACTTCTTTTGAAGAAGTTTCTTCTACTTTCTTGCATCGTTGTCTCCTTTTATTTGTGATTAGCCCCATAAAAAAATCATGAGACTGAGGCAAGGTAAACTAATTTATCTTGCCTCAATCTCATAGAAGATGACTAAATGTCATCCTCTACATCATAAGCTATGTTAATTTCACAAGCATCATTTTCTTCTTTTGGACCTTTTTGTCTTAATAGTCTGTTCTTTTCTCTTCTCGCAATTTCTGCATCTGAGAGTTCTTCGCCTTTTGGTTTAGCCTGAACTTTTACTTGGTCATATACGGGAGTTTGAACTTCTAAATAAAGTCTTTCAAACTCTATAAACGATTTAAGTAAAATAACTACATTTTTAAATATGTCTGCATTCTCATGTTCATATAGTTCTTTAGAAAATTTGTCTACAAAGTCATTTAAGATTTGCTCAAAAATACAATGTGCTGTATTTTTATATTGATCTTCTCCATTTGCAATAAGTTCACATAATTCGCTCATTACAGAAAAGATAAAACCTATATGATCTTCATAATCAGTGTAAGATTTTTCATCTCTTCTGATTTTTGTTTTAGCCAGAAAGTTTTGCATCTCAACTCTTTTCTTGCCACTTTCTACATCTTCATCATAGTATGAAGCAGTTGTTCTGAGAGTATGAGTCTCTGGTGAGTGAAAGATTGCATCAAACTCTTTCATAAATGTAATGTTAGAATCAGATTTAACAATTTTTCTTATGTTCTCAAATGCCTCAGCAGAAGCTTTATCTAAAGGATTTTCTTTCAATATGTCTATGAAACTAATCAGTTCAAAGTATCTTTTGGTGTCTGTTGTAAAAACAAAACATCTTGAAAACATTGCATAGTATAAAGCTCTCGCTTTGTTCATTTTTTCTTCATTCATTACATATCTCCTGGTGTATTGTATAAATCTCTATTTTCCATATAACTTGTCATCATAATCTTTGGCTTACAATCTTCACAGCAGTACAAAGTTCTCTCTTTTATTGGATCGTGAGCAAAGATAGGAGACATAATAGAAGCGATTTTTTCTATTGATTTTGTTGTGGCAAATTCTTTACCACACTCAACACATGCAAACAAAGTGTCTGTTGCAAGAACTTGTTCTGTAAACCAAGTAGGATTTAGTTTGATAACATCTTCTTCGATTGTTAAACACTCTTTTTCCGGACAAACAACTTCACAAAAACCACATGCTGTACAGATGCTAGGATTTATTCTTAGAGAGTTGTCAGATATATTTGCCACGAGTGCATCAACGTTACAAGCAGCTACACAAGCTAAACATAGAGTACAGTTGGCCTCATTGACATTTACTTTTGCATAGTGAATATGCTCGCCTGTTTGAACTTCACCTAAGTCGTCTTCACCCACAATGTTTTTAAGTCTTGTAGCAAATATTTCTCTTTTTCTTGTATTTAGTTCATTTATAGTATGTCTTGAATCTTTTATAAAGTTAACTCTCTTTAGAGCATCTACTAGTTCACTCTCATCCATTGCAACTATAATTGCATCAAGATTATATCTTTTTTGATATATGTCATTTAAAATTCTAATGGCATCTTTTGTACCTTTTGAAAGAAAGTCAGAGTAAAAAATTACTTGTGAGCCTGACTCTTGCGCGATAGTTAGAAGTGTTCCTTCATGGAGGAATTTTTCACCTTCAATAGCAAAAGGCAAAATATTTTCTTTTAGTTCTACATTTAACTCTTTAATGTTCATTTTTTGAGGGATTACTAAAGGGATGTGTCCGCTGAATATTCTTGATATATCATAGATGCTCTCTCTATTTAGTGGAGCATAATCTAGTGCACCCGATGGACATACAGATATACATCCACCACAGCCGTGACAGTCTATTTGTGAGAAGAGTAGATGCTTGATATCATCATCTCTCTCAATAGCAACAGTCGGGCAGACAACAGCACACTTTCCACATGTTTTTTCTCTTCTCTCATGAAACTGACAAATGTTTTGGTCATACACAATAAACTTTTTGTATTCATAATTACTTATGTTTATACGTAGAGTTGCAAGAACATCATCTAGCGAACTCTCAAGTGGGTCAAAAGTACCACTTTGTTTAGTCGCTATCTCTTCTTGGTTATACCATACTATTTGAGAAACATGAAGTGTTGCATCTTTGAAGTTGTCATTTACAATTACGGTTAGATTACCAATATGTCCGGATATAGATTTAACCACTTCAGGTGTTACATGTAAAAGATTAAACTCATCAGGAATCATAGATTTTAAAAACTCTGCTTTTTGTTCATCAGAAGATACAAGTAGAACTTCTTGTGAAATTTTTTGAGTGTATTTTATATCTTGTGCCATATCAAATCTAATAGCATTTATTTCATATAATTTTTCTACATTTTTGATTTTGTTTGCGATAGAATCTTTTGAGTTACTTATATAAAAGTCTATTTCATCTGCAATAATTTCACCATGTACATTTTTTGAGTTTGATACTATAAAGTCATTATTTGAAGCAGTTGAAAGCTCAGAGGTAACTAATATATTTTCGGGGAGTGGAAAATCAAGTCCTCTATCACTAAAATAGACAAATTCTTGCATCTTAAAATCCTTTTGGTAAAATATATATTACCAATTTTAACTACTATAAACTTACACTGTCATTAAATTGTCAAATATATTTTACCAATTTTTTATATAATAGTGATTTATGTTATAATCAATAAAAAAGGATTTTGGTGCTTAAGTATGTAATAGCAGTATTGATTACTTTTGTTTTAATATTCCTAAATATTGAAAAAAATAGTTTTGACGCCAAATCCTTAAAACTAGGTCTTTCTATACCAAGAAGTGGAATTATGCACGCTTTTGGTGATGCTGTATATAGTGGAGCGAACTCATATTTCTTGCATGCTGGGCAAAATAAGTTGCTAGGAGATGTAAAAGTTAAACTTATTGTTTATGATGATAAATATGAGCCTGACATGACTGCAGAGAATATTAAAAGACTTATTGATAAAAATGTTTTTGCCTTTTTTGGTTTAGTTGGAACTCCAACAGTAAAAAAAATATTACCTATACTTAGAAATACGGAAATACCTTTGATAGCTCCTATTACAGGAGCTTCTTTTTTAAGAAGCAACAAAAGAATAAATATTGTTAATTTCAGAAGTTCTTATAAAGAAGAGATTGACTATACAGTAGAGTATTTGCAAAATCAAAGAGACATTTCAAAATTTGCTGTTTTTTATCAAAATGATGATTATGGAGAAGAGGGTTTTGTTTCACTTCTTTACTCATTAAACGAAAGAGGACTAAATCTTGCAGGAGAAGGAACGTATAAAAGAAATACTCTTTCTATAAGACATGCTATTCATGAGATAAAAAGCTCAAATCCAGAGGCTATTTTTATGATTGGAGCCTATAAAGCAAATGCTCTGTTTATTAAAACGGCAAAGAAAGATCCAGTTTTTAAAAATACTATTTTTTGTAATATCTCTTTTGGAGATGCAGATGAGATGATAAGAGAGTTAGATTACAATACAGAGAATTTACTTTTTTCTCAAGTTGTACCAAGCTACAAGGATAGTTCAAAACCTGTTATAGTAGAGTATAAAAAGATGATGAAGAAGTACTTCCCGGATCAGCCTTTAGGTTTTATATCTTTAGAAGCATTTTTAGCAGCTAAATCAGTTGTTGGGGCTTTAAAGAATGTTGAGGGAACTATTACAAGAAAAAAGTTTTTAAAAGAGATTAAGCAACTTCCAAATGATATTTTAGATGGTGTTGATATAGATTATAAAAATACTCAATTGCACAACAAAGTCTATCTGTTTAAATACAAAAACTCTAAATTCATAGAAGTGTACAATGAGAATTAAAAATATATTGTCCTACATAGATAAAATACCTTTTACATATAAGACATCTATTTTACTTTTTATAATTATAGGAGGAATGTTGTTAATAATAATATTCTCTCAAATATCTATTTATACCGTAAAGCACGACTTTGATATTTTGTTTGAAAAGAGGACCAAACCGATTATTAAACTCGAAACTATCAAAGATGCATATGTAGTCAATATACATGACACACTATATGATGTCTATCATAAAAATATTACTCTAGAGCAATCATATGATGTTTTGAACTTGGGTGAACAGCTTATTGAAAAAAACTGGAGAAAATATTTGGAAATAACTTTTTCACAGGAGTATAAAATATCTTGGGTTACCAGGATAATCAAAGAGTTTTTTATTATAGGAAGTCAAGATAAAAACAAGATTTTACAACATAGTATTATCTCAAATATAAATGATAAAAATATAAAGATAAAAGAGTTGGTTAATAAAATAATTATAGAGTTGTCAAATGAAAATTATGAGAGAGTTTCGTCTCTTATAGATAATATTAATTTTGAGATAAATACAATCTCTATATATATTACAAACTTGACTAATTATGATCTAAATATGGCTATAAGTGAGAAAGGAGACACTCAAAAGGTATTTAATATTCTTTCTATGATTTTAAATATTTCCATCGTATGGGTATTTTTGTTTTCAATAGTGCTCTCAATTGTAATTATTACACATTTTAAAAGACTTCACTTTGGCTTAGAAGATGCGGTAAATGAAAAGACAAAAGAGCTTCAAGCTCTCAATGAATCTCTAGAAAGAAGAATCCAAAATGAAGTAGGAAACTCACGAAAAAAAGATCTGATAATGTTTCAACAAGCAAGACTTGCCAGTTTAGGCGAGATGATTTCAAACATAGCTCATCAATGGAGACAACCATTAGGCTCACTTATGATGATAATTCAGGGTATTGGAACTAAGATGGAGTTAGGAAAATTGACTCCCCAAATTGTTGAGAAGAAAGTAAAAGATGCTATTTTGCTGGGAAACAATATGTCAAATACTCTTGAAGATTTTCAAAACTTCTTTAAGCCAAATAGAGACAAGGAAGAGTTTTCTTTAAAAGAATGTATTGAACACTCTTTTGAGCTCTCAAAATATATTTTAGATAAAGAGAAAATAGAACTCCACTTAAAGATACTCCATGATGTAAAGATGCATGGCTTTTTCAATGAACTTTCTCATGTCTTTTTAAATATTATCTCAAACTCTAAAGATGCTCTTATATCAAAAGAGCATAAAAAACTTATAGAGATAACAGTTAAAAAATCAAAAAATAAGATAAGAATAAATATAGTAGATAATGGCGGTGGGATAGATGAAGAAATACTTCCTCATGTGTTTGAACCATACTATACAACTAAATATAAGAGTGCGGGAACTGGTATAGGTCTTTATATGTCACAACAAATTATCCAAAAACATATGCAAGGAACAATTGATTGTAAGAATATTTATTATAAAATAGGACATAGAGATTTTGAGAACTGTACTCTCTTTACAATTACAATCCCTATGAATAAAGGTGATAAAACTAATGACTAAAAATTTAAACATACTAAATGAATTTAATGTACTTTATCTAGAAGATGATGACTCTCTCCTGAGGCAGACAAGAGATATGTTAAGTGACTTTTTTAAAAATGTATATGCCGTAAAAACTTCAGAGGAAGCGAAGCAGATAATAAAGCAGAAAAAAGTTGATGTTATTATCTCAGATATTTTGCTAGAAAATGAAAATGGAATAGATTTTTTAAAAGAGTTAAAAGAAGAGAAAAATATTGATATACCGGCAGTTTTAACCACTGCACATACAGATACAAAGTATTTACTAGATGCCATAAAACTAAAAGTAGAAAACTATATTGTTAAACCTATAAACTTAAAAGAGTTACTTAACACTCTTCACGACATACTTTTGCCTCTTGTGCAAGAAAGAGAGATACAAAAAAATTCAAATATAATTAGAACTATATCTGCCATTACTGACTCTAAACAAGTTGAAGTAGTTAAATGGATATTGGATAATTTAAATGAAAAAAATGAACTTGTTTCTTCCTACAGTGAGATCATGCAAAAGATTTCTATATCTAAACCAACGCTTATAAAGCTCTTTAAAGAACTTGCAGAGAAAAAAATCTTAGTGAAGGTTGCACATAAAACTTATAGGTTTAATGAGAAAGTATTAGAATTGATTTAGATAAATAAACTATTTAAGCAATTAGCTAAGTGACATAAAAAATAATAAGAGATATAAGTTTTTTATATCTCTTTGCACTATAAAGTACTTCGTTTTTCACCAAAATCCTACCTTTTTAAAATCTACCTGTTAGCATAAGATATTGATACATCGGTTTCAACTGATATAAGTCAAATAGCCACCAAAAATATCTAGGCTTTTCAATAGATAAGAAAGGAATAGTTGGTGCATCTCCTTCATAATTAAATTCAGCCATCAGAATTTCACCATATGCTGTTTTAATAGGACAAACAGTATATCCATCAAACATAGCTTTAGGTTTTTCATTTTTCATAACAGAGATAAGATTTTCTGTAAGAATTGGTCCTTGGTGTCTTGCTGAACCACCTGTTTTACCCATAGGGATTCCACATGTATCACCTATACCAAACACATTACTATAGCGTTTATGTTGTAGAGTATGTTTGTCTACTTCAAGCCATCCAGTGAAATCAACAAGCTTAGAATTCATAAGTGAAGTTATAGATGACATAGGTGGAGTGATGTGAATAAAGTCATAATCCATAACAATAGTATCTTCATGACTAACAATTTCTGTTTCATCCATCTCTTCATCATAAACATCTTCACTATAAACATGTAGAAATGTAGCTTTCTTATTTTTCACGTCTATAGCTTGTAAGTGATGCTGAAATTTACTTGTAATAGTGTCATATCTAGCTTGTACTTTTTCTAATGCTTTTGCTACGTGAGGAAGTGGGAAAAGAGATTTTGTACTTGATACAAAAGTATACTCAGCACTTAGTTCATCTTTTTTAAGAAAATCAGCAGCTAAATGCATAACTTTTTGTGGAGCACCACCACATTTAATTTTTGTATTTGGATGTGTAAATATAACTTTTTGTTTTGAAGTTTTAGAAGCTTCTTTTAGAGCTTTATTCCACTCCCAAGTAGCAGTAGCACCAACTGATGTACCTTTTTCTAAATCATTAAGATAAACACTAGTGATTCCATTTGTCCCAATATCTTCTTTTGTTAAACCTTCGATCATTTCGTAATTATATTGAGCACCTGTTGCTACTACAAGGTAATCATATTTTAACTCTTTACCAGCTCTCGTCGTAACAGTGTTATTGTCAGGGTCAAATACCTCTACTGCATCTTTAACCCAAGTAACTTCATCTTGGTCAATATAATTGTTATTATCCAATATGATGTCTTCCATCTCCATTTCACCAGCACCAATGAAAACTTGTCCAGGCTGATAAAGGTGTACTTCATTGGGTGCAATTATAGTAATGTCTGGATTTTCTATAGCACGATAAATACGTGAAAGTGCCATAATTGCTCCAGCTCCACCACCAACGATAATAACTTTTCCAGAAACATCAGCACTTGCCTCAGCTATAGAACTTGTTCCAGCACTTGCAAGTACAGAAGCAGCAATTGGTGAAATACCCATTAGTTTTATGGCATCACGACGAGACAACTTTATGCCAGATTCACGATTGTTTAACATATTTTCGATACTCATAGTAGTCAACCTTATATTTAGTATAAGTAAAACTATATAGGAGTTCATATTAAGTTTAGCTTAAAAAGTAAAATATTTTTTACTTTTTTTACTTAAGTCAGAAATTACAGGAGTTATTTGGGTAAAAAATGTTTGACTAAAAAACTCTATTGTGTTACAATATATAAAATTAGGAGGTAGCTGTGTTTGTAAAATTAAATGAGAGAGTTCATTTGAACTTCAATAGAATTACGAGAACAAAGATTGATCATGTAGAAGACGGTATAAGAGTTAGATTTTATGAAGGTAAAGATCAAGTTGCTAAATCTCAAAGATTTGATAAGGTTAAAGATGCTGAGAAATGGTTAAATAAACTCTTTAAGCAATTAGCTAAATAAATCTAAGAGGAGGTATAAAGCTTTTTATGCCTCTTTACACATAACCCACTACATCTATTCTCACTATTACAAAACTAATTTATCATTTGTCACAAAAATGTATGTTTTACATATTTATATAGTAAAATGTAATAATTAATTTAAAGGATAACAATGAAAAAGATTTCAATGATCTTTATAGGTGCATTTTTAGCACTAAGTGCAAGTGTTTGTTCAGCAAACTCTCAAAATCTTCAAATATTTAGTGTTGATAACTCAAAGGGTGCAATTAACGCTAAAACAGTTGAAAAAGCGTTTGGGGATGTTGGCGTAATAGTTGATGTAAATAATGACATGAACTCAATCTTTTCTAAAAGATATGGCAAAGTTCATCATAAAAAATACAACTTAGCAATCTTTACAAATGATAAGTTGCTAAAGAAACTTATGAATAAATATCCAAGTATAGGCATGATAACACCGCTTACCATGTCAATCTATTTGAGTTTGAAGAAAAAATGCTACAAAAAAGAAATAATTTCTTAGAGTGTTCTATTCTATATTATTAGTATTACTTATGTTTACTATCTGTTATCCAAGCATTAACCCCACGTTGGCTTAGTTGTTTTAAACTGCAGCCAACACAAAACAAAGGATTAAAATGTTAAAAAAATATATGAAAATAGGATGTGTGCCTCTGCTTGCAATCGCTCTGACAAGTAATGCTTATGCGCATTGTGATACGCTTGATGGCCCAGTGATAATTGATGCTAGAACTGCTATAGAAAAAAAAGATGTCACGCCAGTTTTGAAATGGCTAAAAGATTCTCACAGCGAAGAAGAGGTTAGGCATGCATTTAAAAGTGCCATGAAAGTACGAAACAAAGGTAAGGATGTGCAGGAGATTGCAGACCACTATTTCTTTGAAACGTTAGTAAGAGTTCACCGAGCCGGAGAAGGAGCACCATACACAGGAATCAAAGCCTCAGGAATAATAGCTCCGCCTATTGTGGCAGCAGACAAAGCTCTTGAAAAAGGTTCAGTAGACAAGCTTGCTAAAAAGATAGGCCAAGCAGTAGAGACGGCTATTAAAAAACGTTTTAAAGAGGCTAAAGAAAAAAGAATTCACATGGATGAGAGCGTAAAAGACGGCAGAGAGTATGTAGAATCATATGTCCAGTATGTTCATTTTGTTGAAGGTATACACAATATGGTAGCAGGCGGCGGCGGGCATGACCACGGAAAAAGCAAATCGCACGACAAACATTAATAAAAAAGGGGAAGAGGTGTCAGCTTCCTCCTATTATATTTTCACTCAAAAATATCTAAGTAAATAAAGAGGGTTCACCCATATACTATCACTATTATAGCAAATTTAATGATTTAAACTGATACATCATCAAGGAGGATGCAACGGCTACATTTAGGCTTCTGACACCATCTGCCATCTCTATATTTACTACCTCATCACAAATATCTAAGATATCTTTACTTAGTCCTAAACCTTCGTGACCCATAAGTAATACCCATTTTTTAGAAACTTTTACTTTTGAGAGTGGTGTTGAATCATTAGTAATCTCAGCAAGAGCTGCTCCACTACGCGCTATAGAGCCAATGTTTTCACTTGAAGTTATAGCATCTAACATTAAGATATTATCATCTAAAGAATCTAGGCTATTCTCACTAGGACGAATACCATGCATCATACAATGATGATGAATTTTATGTCCAACGATGCCTTGCATCTGCTCTTTTGTTGCTAAATAAAGTTTTGGGATATTTTTAGTTTGAATAAGTTTTTTAAACTCTTCGTAATATTCATTTGTTGCTAAAATAGACTCAATCTTTAAGTCCGTATCTAAAAGTATATTTACGACTTTTGGAGAATCCGCAACAAAAGAGTTTAACTCATCAAAAGCATTGTCACGGATTTTATGGTAGATTTGTAGTTCGTCTGTATCTATATCATCTACAGGTATTAACTCCATTAACTAATAGAGTTTTTATTCGCTATAGACGATAACTCTTCTAAAGTTTGTGCATCTAATGGTCTTTTTTTTATCTCATAAGCCATACCTACTAAAAACGAGTATGTATCAAGTTTTACATTTTGACTACGAAGAGCTGCTGATGAAATATACTCCATAATCTCTTCTTTTGAAAGTATACTACAACCCTTTTCTAAATTGTTTATCATTGAAAAAAGAAGATCATTGTAGATGCAAAAAACAACATTAATATTTCTACTTTATCATTAGCTGGTATGTCTAGAATCACAAAGATTCCCTCTTCAAACCCAGACCTTATAGCATACTCAAAGTTAGTAGGTGTAGCACTTCATAAAGCACTGCCAAATGGTAAGTACCTAAGTGTAAACCATGGAGCAAGTGTAGCTGATGGTTTAGTTACTGAGTTTACAACAGAATTTGAACTTGAAAAAGGTACTACATATGTAGAAGCAAAAAATAGTTTTAAGAAAGAGTTTGAAAGTGAAATAAGTCCAGTTGGATTTTTAGTACCAAAGTCTTATACATTAGAGCATGACGCTTATGATTTCTTCGATACTTATTCTATCATTAGATTTAATGCTATATACCCAGTTTCAAAAAATCATCCAGATGCTGGTGCTTACGCTCCTTTTTCAGTAGTTATATACAAGAAAAAAGATGACGACACTGTACATATAGCTTACCCATCTATTGATAACTGGATCGATGACTTAGGTATTAAAGAAGAAGCTACAATCAAAGCAGTTCGTGAAACTCAAGAAAAGATTAAAAATATTCTTACAGAACTTACTGAGTAGTTAGTTCAACCTACTAAACTTTCCTCGTTCCCATGCACTTTTTGCTTGGGAACTCAAAATACTTAACACTTCTTTTAATAATATACCGTATAAAAATGACATATTGAATGTCCAATTAATTTATGATTTTCTGTTTGTTCTTGCTATAATTATGAATAAATAGTTAGCCATTAAATTAAAAGGATAGTTCTTGAGTAAAAAAATAGATGAAGCTAGAAAAATTGCTGAAGCTTTGTTGGATGATTTAGAAAGTTCTACATCCAAAATAGATGCTGTTCTGATGAAAGCCAAAAGGCTCGCAAGGTTAATGCGTGATTCTGATGCGCAACTTTGGCTAGATTTAGAAACCAAAGGATACCCTGGTGAATTTTCATTCAAAGAGTTGGGTAGTTGTGAAAAGTATGCAATATCTGGAGGACGACTTAATATTAAAACATCCAAATACTATCCTCAAAGTCTATCTATAATAGAAGCAAATTCTGAATCAGATGAAGCTTTGTTGAACTCACTTGGAACTGCAAATTCTCCAACAGCAAATGTAAAAGACCACCTTGAACGAAGAGCTACAGAAGCACTAGTGAAAAGTCAAATTAAACTTCAATTACAACAGAAAAAAAATTATGCAAACAGCAAAGCATTATATTCATCAATGAAAGCTGCAATACATAATTATGCCACTGATACATATTTAGCAGTTGAATTTGGTGATGTTGCAGAAGAGATTTTTGAAGGGGCACGTAATCTTGTTGATACTTTTATTCGCTCTCACTGTCCTAAATCAGCAGAAAAAATAGTGGCTATCAACGAAAGAATGGCAGATGGATCAGAAGAATCTAGGTCAGCAGCATTAACCTCATGCAGACGTTTACTAATGGATGTTGCTGATTCAGTGTTTCCAGCAAGAGAAGAGGAATGGAAAGATAGAAAAGGAAAAAATAGAAAAGTTGGCACTGAGCAATATAAAAATCGTATTCTTGCATACTTAGCAGACCTTGGAGAAAGTAAAGGCACTTATATTTTACTAGAATCAGAATTGGAACACCTTGCTTCACGGCTCGATATAATTTATGAAAAAACTTGTAAGGGTGTACACATTGATGTATCTCTTAATGAAGCAAGGTTAGCAGTAATTCATACATATTTATTCATTGGAGAAATTGCCACACAGACAAATCAGGGGCAAGATTAGCAAATACTCGGAACAAATAGAGTTACATCCCTGTGAATGAATCTCCACTTTGTGGGTGTAAAAATATTACTCTACTAACTAAACCTTCCTAATCCTACAAACGGTATCGTTCCAAGCCTGCATTCCTACCATTGGGGTAGGGTTGATTGGGATGATGTGGTTTGGATTAACTCCGTTTAAAAAAAAAGTATTACTAAATGACATGTTTTTAAATAAAACTATAATTTTTAGTTAAAATTTTAAAAGTGGTGCGGTAAAGGATAGATAAAATGAATAAAAACTTAACAATAAGAAACTCTACAGCAGAATTTTTAATATTTACAACTGATAACGGACAAGATACCATAGAAGTAAAAGTATCAGATGAAACAGTATGGCTAACTCAAAAACTAATAGCTAAACTGTTTGATGTAAATGTAGCTACTATAAATGAACATCTTAAAAATATATTTAAAACCAATGAACTAGAAGAAAGTTCAACTATTAGGAAATTCCTAATAGTTCAAAAAGAAGGTAAAAGAGAGGTTAGTAGAAATATAGACCATTATAATCTTGAAGTAATTATCTCACTTGGGTATAGAATAAACTCAAACAAGGGTATAGAATTTAGAAGATGGGCTACGTCAGTTTTAAAAACCTTTACTACTCGTGGTTATGTACTTGATAATGAAAGATTAAAAAATGGTAGCTATCTAAATCCACAATACTATAAAGATTTAATATTAGAAATAAGAGATATAAGAGAGAGTGAAAGAAACTTCTATCAACAAATAACAGATATTTATGCAACTGCTTTGGACTATGACTTTAAAGCTCCTACAACACAAGAATTTTTCGCTATTGTACAAAATAAACTGCATTGGGCTATTCACGGTCATACTGCATCTGAACTTATAGTCCAAAGAGTAAATCATCAAAAAGAACATATGGGACTTACAAACTGGAAAAAAGCACCAAATGGGAAAATATTAAAATCTGATGTTACAGTTGCTAAAAATTATCTAGCTCAAAATGAGATAAAATCACTTGATAGAATTGTAACTATGTATCTTGATTATGCTGAAGACCAAGCTGAAAGGAATATACCAATGACTATGAAAGATTGGAGTCAAAAGTTAAATGCTTTTTTACAATTTAATGAACGAGATATTTTAGAAAATGCAGGAAAAGTTACAGCACTTATTGCAAAAGAATTTGCAATAAGTGAATTTGAAAAATATAAAGTAATCCAAGATAAATCATATAAAAGTGATTTTGATAGATTACTTGGAGAGATAGACACAACTAAACCTTCCTAATCCTACAACTTGCATTCCTACCATTGGGGCAGGGTTGATTGGGATGATGTGGTTTGGATTGAAGCCATTTTCACCCTTAGCGATTCTACCGCCATAGTTCACCATTCAGCCCAGTGAGTGAATCTCCACTTTTTAGGTGTTAAAACAATAAATAAGGGGTATACTTTTATATTGGATTAATAATTAGAGTTAATTTGTTTGTTGGTTTAGATAGCTCAGATGCCTTTCTTGGAAGGGTATATGTCAGTATGAATTCCCAAGTGAAACTTGGGAACTAGAACGCTTAGGTATATGAAACGAATAAAGTATCTGCTGTTGAATGGATTTATTAAAAGTGGATATAATAGAGTTATTAAAATAAAGAGGTAGCCCAATGACTTTACATTTAAATGCTTCAGAGAGTGTATCTCAAAAAATATTATCCTTTTTAGAGTCTTTAAGTAAGCAAGGTGAATCAGTTGAAATAATTGATGACTCAATTTATAAATATGAAAAAGCTGGTGTCCTAAAAGGTTTAGAGCAAATCGAAAACGACAATGTCTATTCATCTGAAGAACTACTAGAAGAGTTAAATAAATAAATTTTATGAAAGTGAATTTTTCTCATGATTCCAAAGAATTTATATTTAAACTAAAAAGCCACATATCAAAAGACAATCCATCTCGAGCTAAATCATATACAACAAAACTAGTATCTCGAATTAGAGATATGCTTCAACATCCTTATATCGGTAAAGTAAATGCTACATTCGATAATGAAAATATTAGAGAAATTATTTTAGATGGTATGAAAATTATTTATATGATTTATCCAAATAGTGTTGGTATAGTTATGATATATCAATATATTGATTTAGATGAATCTAATCTTGAAATAAAATAATATTATGATTTTCCTAATAACTGCCAGTAAATATTTCAGAACACCTCGTTGAACTAACCGAGGTGTTCTTTGGTGAGTCAAGTGTATCAAATTTGCTATATAGGTAATAATTAAACCTTCCTAATCCTACAAACAGTATCATTCCAAGCCTGCATTCCTACCATTGGGGCAGGGTTGATTGGGATGATGTGGTTTGGATTGAAGCCGTTTCCAGCACCTCCAAACTTCTTGTCCCACCAGATATTTCCATCTAACTCTAAGTCGTCATCTTTTGAAAAACCTGTAATGTTTTGTTTATCACCATTTGTACCTTTGGCAATTCTACCGCCAAAGTTCATACCAAGTGAGTTACTCATAGCTATGACTTGTGGATGGATGCCTTGTGTTACATGAGCTTTTACACTCATTGTGCCTACTACTTCATCTTTTAGCGATGCTCTAAATCCACTCTTTGGTCTATATGTAGTTATCTCCATATAGTCACCGTCTTTTATGTTTAGTTTTTTTGCAGTCTCAGAGTTTATCCAAACAGGATTATCGTGAACTATCTCAGTCAGGTACTTTTGAGATGTTGTTCTTGCTTGAGTGTGAACATTCCATTTAAAAGTAGTAAGGACTAGTTCATCTTCTTTTATCTCTTTAAGAGATGCTGGCATCTCAAAGTGAGGAAATCCATCATCTTTTATGTTTAAAGATTTAGCTGTATTTTCAATGGTACTAGAGTATATTTCAAACTTCCTAGATGGAGTTTTAAGACCTCTTCTGGCTACTCCGTTTTTCATGATTCCGATGGCTTTGTTCTTGTCTTTATCCACAACGTAGATGATTCCATCTTTTACAAATGAGCCTTCAAGTTGTTTTTTACTAAGGACTTTGTCGTATGACTCGTAGTTCTTTTCTTTGTCTTCAACCCAGACTCCGTGCTTTTTCATATACTCAAAACCGCTTAGTCCCTCTCTTTTAGGAAGAGTTGAAAGGCGGAGTTTTATAAACTCTTCGTAAGAGTCAAAAGCAAAGTATTTAGATACTGGTTTACCCAGTCTTTGTGCGATTTTTATAAGAGTATCTGCCAAGTTCTCACACTCATAAGGAGGCTGAATTGCTGGTTGTCTTAGTGCAAAGTATGGGATAAGCTCATAAGCATTTCTACCCTCAATAGTGAACCTCTCAAAGTATGTAGCATCTGGAAGGATAATATCAGCATAGTGAGCCATCTCAGAGTAGACAACATCACTACAAGCATGGAAAGGTATGACGCTCTCATCTTTAAGTACATCAACCGTTACAGATGGACCCTCAGGCCAAGTTTGCGGAGCTGAGATAGTGTAAGATATATAAACATCTATTTGCTGTTCTTTATTTTTAAGTTTATCAAAGGCAAGATGACTTACTCTCATCTTTTGCCATTTGTTTGAGAGTGGGTAGAGTCTCGGGTCTTCTAAGTCTGTTGTAAACTTTGGTTTTGGAGGAATAGGACTAGGCATTGGAAATGACTTATGACTTTTACTTTTAGAACCACCAAAAGCGTAACCGCCTTTTTTACCGATGCTACCAACTAGAGCATTTAGAATAATTACTGATCTATCATTGTTAAGACCGTTTTGGTGAGCTTGTGAACCTCTGTTTGTAAAAGCGGCACAAGCAGGAGCAGCAGATGCAAACTCTATAGCTACTCTCACGATATCTTCTTCACTAAGTCCACTTACCTCAGATGCATACTTAGGAGTATATGGTTTAACAAACTCTTTTATCTCATCTAAAGAAGTATTACACCACTCATCTATAAACTCTTTGTCATATAGTTTTTTCTCTACGATTACATTTGCCATAGCCAGAGCAATAGCACCCTCAGAAGATGGAAATGGAGCGAACCACTCATCACTTCTTCCCGCTGTATTTGAAAGCCTAGTATCAAATGTTACAAGCTTCAGACCTTTTCGTTTTCCCTCTACAAATCTTTTTAGAAGAGGAAGCCCTCCTTGGTGAGTCTCAAAAAAGTTAGAACCGAAGTTTAGAAGATATTTACACTCTGCGGCATCTAGTGTTTCCCAGCTTGTGTCACCTATAGTCGTATAGTTTGCAGCTCTTTTGTTAGATGAGCATAAGCCTCTATGGTTTAGTACAACCGGTGAGCCGATAGCATCCATAAAGCGACCTGTTATGTCACCCATTTTATTTCTACCTTGGTGAAAAACTACCTGTTCTGGTTTACCTGCATCTAGGTTCTTTTTGATTTTTTTAGCGATAGTGTCATATGCTTCTTCCATCGTGATTCTCTGCCAAAGACCTTCACCACGTTTTCCTACACGTTTGAGAGGGTAAACTATTCTCTCAGGGTAGTCTATAGCAGAGACTCCACCGTGTGCTTTTGCACATAGTTTTCCTTGTGAGTTTGGATCGTTTAGATTACCTTCTACACCAAGAACTTTTCCATCTTTTACAAGTACATTCATACCACATACGCTTGAGCAGTTTAGACATACACTAGGAATCTTCTCTATATCTTTTATATTCTTTGCAAGTGTCTGGGCTGTTAAAAAACTTTTTATATTTACTATTTCAGCTGCTTGTGCACCTGGAGTAAGAGATATCACATCTCCGAGTTGTAAAGTAGCGATAGTGATGGCACTTGTTTTTATAAAGTCTCTTCTATTCATGATCTTTTTCCGCCCAAGTATTGATTTCGTAGTTTAGTGGTGAGAAGTTTTTCCCTGCTCTTAGTTTTTGTTTCATCAGTTCATTTGCACCTATGTGGAGAGTTCTAGGTTTATCGTTTGGTGCATTTTTAAAAGGTATTGCATCTGATGGTATCTCTGCATCTGAGCTGATAACTTTGATGGCATCTGCCACACAAGTTTCTTCACAAGCTGGTCTCATACCAACTTCGAGTCTATGAGAACACAAGTTACACTTCTCAGCATTGTTTGAAAAAGGGTTGACATAAATAGCACCTATAGAACAAGCACTTACACAGTCTCCACAACCATCGCACTTGCTTTCATCTACTTCTATGATTCCGTTTACTCTGCTTAAGGCTCCTCTTGTACAAACACTCATACACTCAGCACTCTCACATTGGCGACACATAAGAGGAAGGAAGTCTCTTTTTACTTTAGGATAGCTTCCCGTGTCTAAGTAAAGAGTCATAGTTCTAAAGTAACCTAAAGGAGCACCAAACTCCTGCTTACAAGCAACCTCACAAGCATGGCATCCAACGCATTGCTCAGCATCTATTATCATTCTATAATCATTCATCTATTTTCCTTCGTATTGGCATGTAGATATGTTCTTAGTCGCTCTAAGATACTCTCTTGTTTTTTTTGAGATTACATCTACTAAGATGTTTAAAAGTGCGGTGACTATTAGAAGTAAGAACATCTTGTCTAGTCTAAAGTCTTCTATGGCTGAGTCTATGTAAAATCCGAGAGTTGTGATGCCAAGCACACCAAGTATGGCACTCTCTCTCATGATGATTTCCCATCTGTAAAACAAAAATGCCAAAAACTGAGAGTAAACTCTTGGTAGAACTTCATAAAAGTAAAGTTCTGTTTTTCTCTTTGTAGTGTCGATGCGAAGCTTCATTGCATCTGTGTCATGACCTATAAGGTGAGAGATAATTGAGCCGTTATGAAGCATAAGTGCAAGAGCTGCTGGAAGCATCGATGGACCAAAGAGTTGTAAAAATATATAAGCCAAAATATACTCTGGAGTAGAGCGAAGAACTACTAAAAATACATGTGCAGATATCTTTGTCGGCTTGGAAGAAAACTTTGAACTTACAAGTGGAAACAACACTAAAGTCAAAAGTGCAGTCAGTAAAAGTGAAAGCTGTGTAAGAACCAGTGTGTTTGTGGCTCCTGGTAAAATCTCATTTGCAAAGATGTTTTCAAACCATGAAAGAGTGCTTTGCAGACCTAAGTCATTTTTGATTGGGTGAGGGATGATGTCCTCTGTGAAAAATCTTTTTAAGTTAGCAAAATTGAAACCGCTAAAGTCATCCAGATACAAAAATGAAGCTATAACTAAAGGGGCAAACGTATATTTGTTAAACCACTGCTTGATAGATGCTATAAGAATATAAAACAAAATTAGTATTAGCCAAACTTCATGGTAAAACCCCTGCATAAATGAAGAAGACAAGTAGTACCCAAGTGTAGTGATACCGACAAATCCAAGTATGGCAGTAGAGCGAAGAGCACACTCAAAACGGTATCTTGTATATGAGATAAGATGAGGAAGTGCACCTGGTATCTTTGTGTAGATAAAGTAAGAGAGTTTGTCTCTTCCTCTTAGTGTATCTCCAAAACTATCGTTCTCTTGAAGTATCTCAGCGTAGACTTTTGCCAGAGTTGCAGAGTAGGGGATGACTATGGCTAAAAGAGCAGTTAGAGTGTTTAATCCAAATATCTGTAGAAATATCAACGCCCAAAAAAGTTCATGTATAGCTCTTGTAAATGCTAAAGATATTCTAACTACAAGTGAGCCAAAAAAGAGTGAAAGAATAGCTCCAAAAATACAAGAGAAAAATATAGCTAAAACAGCTATAGAGATAGTTGTTAAAAATGCTTTTAGTAAAACAGAGTAGTCGTTAAACTCCATGGAAAATATAGAAAGAAAGAAGTCTTGACTTAGACTTGTAGCATCTATAGTAGTTATCTCTAAATCTGCGAAGTAAAAAGATATCAGCCCTATCGCGACAAATATAAATGAAACTCTAAAATTTTTACTCGCAAACATAGTACAACTTTTGAATATCGTCTTCGCTAAGCTCTGAGCATTTTTTGTCTATGATGATTTTAGAGTTTTTTAGACCAATAACTCTATCAAAGTTTTTAGTTGCAAGTTCTACATTGTGAAGAGCACAAACAATAGTCTCAAAGCTCTCTTTTAGAGTGGTGATTACTTTAGAACTTAGGTACTCATCAAGAGCTGAAATAGGCTCATCAGCAAGTAAGATGCTCTTGTTCTCATACATAGCTCTACCAACGGCTACTCTTTGTTTTTGACCGCCTGAGAGAGAGTGGACTTTCTCAAAGAGTTTATCTTCTAACTCTAATGCATCTATAATGTCTATGACATCATTCACATCTTCTTGTGCAGGGTTTATCAGGTTTATGAGATTGTGAATAGTTGAAAACTCATCTAGTTTAGCAATGTAGATATTGTTATAAGTAGATAAGTTTTCAACTAAACCAAGATCTTGAGGAATGTAAGAAGACTCTTGCTTTTTTGACTCATAAAGCTTTTTGATAAGAGTACTTTTTCCACTTCCACTTTTACCAAGAAGTGCAACTCTCTCTCCTCTTTTTATATCAAGAGAGACAGAGTGTAGTATGACTTGGTCATTGTAAGATATGGACTCGTCGTTTAATGAAAATGCCATGATAAGACCTAGTCTATAAGACCTGTTTTTTTCCCAACACTAAGTATGGGATCAAAGTCTGAGTTCTTTGCTTCTATAAAACCGCTTCTATCAAATGAGGCTAAAATCTCTTTATCTTTTAGGTTTAAAAGAGTCTCTTTAAGTCTCTTTGTAAAACCCTCTCCATAAGTAGCATCTAGGTCTCCATGAGCTGTAAACTGATAGTCCGGAAAAGTAGGTGTCTTCCATATAATCTTTACTTTAGAAGTGTCTATCTTTCCATTTTTTAGAGCTGAGTCCCACACTTTAAAGTTAACCGCACCGACTTGGTAAGCTCCACTTTGAACCAAAGCGATAGTCTTAGTATGGTTTCCAGAGTAACCAACTTTAGAAAAAACTTCTGAGGGAGCTTTACCTAGATGCTCACGTATAAAGTACTCAGGCATAAGTCGCCCACTTGTAGAGCCTTTTGAGCCAAAAGTAAATGTTTTATTTTGAATCTCTTTTGGAAAATTATTTGAGTATTTTAAACCTATTTTAGTGTTTGCTATGATGTATGAGCGAAACTCTCTATCTTGAACACCTTGTGCTATAGCTATAGAGTTTGGAACTATCTGTCTAGCTTTAACACCGCTAAAACCGCCAAACCAAGCTAGTTGAACTTGTTTGTTTCTAAAAGCAGCTATAGATGCTGAGTAAGATTTAATAGGTATAAACTTAGCATCTACATTTAACTTTTGTGAGAGATAAACGGCTAGTTTTGAGAAACGCTCTTTTAGCTTTGTCTCATCTTGGTCAGGGATTGCTGAGAATGTAAATGTTTGAGAGAACAAACTTGAAGAGAGTAGTAGGCTTAGTAGTATATTTTTCATGATAACTCCAAAATAATTTTGAAGCATTAAGTGAGAGTCATAAAATTAGCATAACTTATTTATGTCAAGCCTAAACCTTAGGCAAATGCTCTTTAATAACCTAACTTTATAGGAATAAATATTAATTTTTACTTAAATAGTAAAATAATCTTTACTATTTTAATATTAGTTTAATTTTATAACTAGTAGAATACAAGTAACATTAACCTATGGATTAGGTGTACATAAATGTAATAAAATCTTTTACTACACTTCTTACACTTACCCCATAAAATACTTTAAGGCTAAACATGAATAACGAATCTAAATTAACTAAGTTCGTTCAAGCAGCTGGTTGAGCAGCGAAGATGGGTCCGGGAGATCTAAAACATACAATTCGCTCACTTATACCAGATAACGAAAATGTGCTTGTAGGATTTGAAAACAGTGAAGACGCTTCGGTTTTTAAGATAAATGAAAATGAAGCATTAGTCCAAACTGTTGATTTTATTACACCTGTTGTTGATGACCCGTTTATATATGGAAAAATCGCAGCAGCAAACTCTTTATCAGATATATTTGCAATGGGAGCAGAAGTTAAGACTGCACTAAACATTGTAGGCTTTGACAAGACTAATCATGACTATGAAGTTCTTAGTGAAATACTAAGAGGCGGAAATGAGAAGATAAAAGAGTGCGGTGGTGTTTTAATCGGCGGTCATACTATAGAGTCACTTGAGATGTATTATGGACTTAGCGTTACAGGGATGATACATCCTAGTAAAGTTCTTAGAAATAATACTCCCAAGATAGGACATGTTTTAGTGTTGACTAAACCTATAGGCATGGGTATCTTAACAACTGCCATTAAGAGAGACCTACTTAAAACAGAGACTACTCTTGAAGCCATAAAAGTTATGGAAGCTCTTAACCATTTACCCTCAAGACTCCTAGGGGAGTATGAAGTAAGTGCTTGTACTGATGTTACAGGTTTTGGTCTGCTTGGTCACGCTTACGAGTCTACAAATGAATTTGTAACTCTTAGTATAGATGCCAAGAGTGTTCCTGTTATGGCAGATGCATTTGAGTTGGCAGAAAAAGATGTAGTTCCTGGTGGGACTAAGAGAAATATGAAGTATTTAGAAGATAAGGTTACATTTGTTAGCGATGCTACGAAGTACGCACTAATGTTTTGTGATGCACAAACATCGGGTGGACTATTAGTATCTATGAATGAAAAAGACGCACGGGAGTATGTAAAAAGAGTTGAAGATTTGACTTTTGGTTACGCGTGTGTGATTGGTTCTATTATTCCAAGAGGAGATAGACCGATAATCGTGTACTAAGTTTGGTGAGAAGGCGAAGGAATCGAACCTCCCGAGGGTTTGTCAGCAAAACCTCCAATCAGGGTTGAAACCTGTGGTGCCCACCAGGGTCACATGCCCCCCAAATCTTGTACAACTGAAGTGTACTACATAAAATATAAAAACTATCTAAAAAAGGGTAAAAATGTTTTTACTAAAATCTATTCCTAAGGTAGACAAGTTTACCCAGAATGAAAAATTTGATGACTTAGCCTCGTCACTTGTTGTTAGTATTACTCAAGAAGTTCTTCAAAACTTAAGAGAAAACATTTTAAAAAATGAAGTAGAATCTTTCACCGAAGATGAGTTGGTAGATGCAGTTTTACAAAAATACTCTGAACTTACAAAACCCTCTCTACAAAAGCTAATCAATGCAACTGGCGTAATAGTACATACAAACTTGGGACGAAGCCTGATAGATGAAAAAGCATTTGATAAAGTAAAAGATGTAGTAACTAGCTACAACAACCTAGAGTACGATTTAGCCAAAGGTAAAAGAGGAGAGAGATACTCTCATATCTCAGATGTGATTTGTAGACTTCTTGGATGCGAAGATGTTCTTATAGTCAACAATAACGCAAGTGCAGTCTTTTTAATCCTTAATACCTTTGCAAAGAAAAAAGAAGTGGTCGTGAGTCGCGGTGAGCTTGTAGAGATAGGCGGAAGTTTTAGAATCCCAGATGTTATGAAACACAGTGGGGCAAATCTTGTTGAAGTCGGAGCTACAAACAAAACGCATCTGTATGACTATGAAGATGCCATAACTGAGAAGACATCAATGCTTATGAAAGTTCATAAGTCTAACTACTCTATAGAAGGCTTTAGCTCTGAGGTCGAGTTTAAAGAGTTAGTACACCTCGCACGTGAGAAAAATCTTATAGACTACTACGATATGGGAAGCGGGCATCTGGTTGATCTTCCTTATGGACTTGACCAGCATGAACCCTCAGTACTAAAATATATGGAAGAAAATCCATCACTTCTTAGTTTCTCAGGGGATAAGCTTTTAGGAAGTGTACAAGCTGGAATCATAGTAGGAAAAAAAGAGTACATCGCTAAACTCAAAAAGAATCAGCTTCTTCGTATGTTAAGAGTAGATAAACTTACCCTTGCACTGCTAGAAGAGAGCGTAACGTCAGTGTTGCTTAACAAGATAGATGAGATTCCTACTTTAAAGATGCTTTTCACTCCTACTGATGAACTAAGAGAAAATGCACTATCTTTACAAGAAGCAGTAAAGGATATATGCGAGTCTGAAATCATAGAGACCAAAACTGTCATAGGTGGCGGTACTACACCAAACAGAACCATTCCAAGCATCGCAATGAGCATCAAAATAAAAAACTATAAACAAAACAAGATGGAAAAACTATTTAGAGAGAGAAAAATAATAGGTCGAATAGAAGACGATAAGTTTTTACTAGACTTTAGAGCTATACGAAAAAGTGAAATAGAGCAAATAATAAGCGTAATAAAAGAGATATCAGATGTCTAACTTTATCATAGGAACATGTGGACATATTGACCACGGTAAAACAGCTCTTATCAAAGCACTCAATGGTTTTGAAGGTGATACTACAAAAGAAGAACAAGAGCGTGGTATAACTATAGACCTTAGTTTTTCAAACATTGCTCAAAATGATAAAAATATAGCTTTTATAGATGTTCCCGGACATGAAAAACTTGTAAAAAACATGATAGCTGGAGCATTTTCTTTTGACTGTGTACTTATAGTTGTGAGTGCAGTTGAGGGAATAAAGCCACAGACTGTAGAGCATCTAGAGATTTTAAATCTACTTGGTGTAAAAAATGCAGTCTTAGTGGTTACAAAAAAAGACTTGATAGACGAGGCTGAGCTAGAGAAAAAACTATTAGAAGTTGAAGAGTTTATTCACAGATATGACTTTGACTTGAAATTTAGTATGGGTGTCTCTATTTTCGATGAGGTTTCAATAGAGAACCTCAAAGAGAGACTTTTTACTCTTGATGCAAGTACAAAGATAGAAGAGAATTTCTTTAGATACTATGTTGACAGAGTCTTTAGTGCTAAGGGTGCAGGAACTATTGTAACTGGGACTGTACTTGGTAAACCCATAGAAGTGAATGACAAACTGTTTATCTGTGATATACAAAAAGAGTCCAAGATTAAAAACCTTCAAGTCCATGGGGCAGATGCCCAGACTGCAAATATCTCAAATAGAACAGCCATAAATTTGAGTGGTGTAGATGCTAAGGATATAAAAAGAGGTTTTGTTATCAGCAAAAAAGGATATCTCAGAGGTTTTAACTCTATAGACATCTCTTTTAAAACACTAAAAGATAAGTTTTTACATCATAATAGACACTACTCAATCTATATAGGTTCAAGAAAGATAGATGCAAAGGTCTTACTCTTTAACTCAGAGGATTCTTTGACAGAGGGTTTTGCATCTATAAAAAGTGAAGAGGATATCTTTAGCATCTACAATGAGAAACTAATCATAAGAGATGGAAACTTTACAGTGGCTGGCGGGGTAGTTTTAAACCCTGTAAGTGACCCTATGAAAAAGTCTCAAAAGTTGCATCTCTTAGAAGCGCTACAAAAAAAAGATATACCAAAAGCATACTCGATTTTACTTTATGCACATAAAAAAGGTTTAGGACTCATCTCATCTGCACAAAGGTTTGCACTCTCACATCAAGAAGCACTCCATAGTGCTAAAGAGTTATATGAAAGCTTTGTGGATGAAAAAGAGCTTATCATCTATCCTTTATCTACAAAAGCTACTATTTACGCCAATATTAAAAATATCTACACTAAAAATCAATACGCACTTCTCTCAAATGCTTCTATAAAGCTCAGACTAAAGTGGGCGAGTACTGATTTTATAGAGCTTGTTTTAAATGAACTTGTAGCTGAAGAGTTTTTAGTAAAAGATGGAAACCTCTATAAAAATGCAGATATAAAAGAAGACTTCACAAGCTCTCTAGAGCAGATAATGTTAAAACGTTTAGAAGAGGAGGGCATCGCTCCAACTGCTCCTTACAACATCTATGATGACCTAGATATAGACAGAGAAATGGGTGATGAGATTTTAAAATCACTCTGCGCTAAAAAACAAGTTATAAGACTTCAACATAACCTTTTCATCCACTCTTCTAGTTTAAGTTCACTTGTAAATGATATGAAAGAGATTATAAAAAAAGACGGTTATATAGAGATACAAAACTTTAAAGCCAAACATCCACTAAGTAGAAAATATCTTATTACTTATTTGGACTATTTAGATAATTTTTCAGAGATAAAAAAAGATGCAAATAGAAGAGTTTTTGTTAAGTATAACTAACCAGATAGTATGACTATCTGGTTATAAAAGAAAGAGATTAAAGTGGATTATCAATAGATACCTCTTTTCTCTCATGAAAGTGAAAGTGTTTTTCCAAATCTGTTTTAAATAGAAGTACAGGTACAACGATAAGAGAAGCTACAACGGCTGCTATAGTTCCAAATATCAGAGCAACACCAAGACCGCCAAATACAGCATCTCCGGCAAGAAGTGTAGACGCAAGAATAATAGCTGCCGCAGTTAGGAAGATTGGCTTAGCACGAGTTGCAGTTGCGTATGCGATAGCTTCAGCTTTATGCATTCCCTTTTCATCCATTAGTGACTTTGTAAAGTCTATAAGAAGAAGTGAGTTACGAGAACTGATTCCTATTAGTGCAATAAATCCGATGAGTGAAGTCGCAGTTAAAAAGAAAGTATCATCAGTAAAGATGTCCATAATCCAGTGACCAACGATTACCCCTATGATAGACAAAAACGAGCCTAAAAGAATGATACCGCTGAGTGTATAACTTTTATAGTATATTACCATTAATAAAAAGATAAGGATTAGAGCGGCTATAAATGCAGCACCGAGTTCAACAAAAGTATCAAGTGTTACTTCCATCTCTCCATCCCAAATGATTTTATATATCTCTTTTGTATCTTTATCTGTAAGTTTAAGGTTAAACATACCGATTTTTTCTATCTCATATTTATCTGTAAATGTATCAAGAATAACATTTCTTGCATCCATCAGAGGATAAACTTGTGAAAGCATATCTGTCTCAGCCATAACATTTGTCATCTGATGAAGATTTTTACTCATAATCAAAGGGTTTGACTTTTTAGGTTTAATCGTTACTAATTCAGTTACAGGTATCATCATACCCATTTTATTCATAAGCTTCAAAGATGAAAGTTTAGCTTTTACTGCATTGATATCTTTAGAAGTAAATCTTTTTGAGTCTTGAGAAAGTGATAGATAGATAGGAATTTGATCATTATAAACATCAGAGTTCTTAACAGCTATCTGCATACCTTCAAATGCAAGATAAAGAATGTCATTTAACTGCTTGATATTTGCACCAGAGAGAGAGACCTTTGTACTATCTACTTGAACTTCAAAAGTGTCATAAATCTCATCTTGCATAATATCTATATCTACTAAACCATCAGTCTTTTTAAATACATCCGATATTCTATTTGATAATTCTCTTATACCTTGTGCATCCCCGCCATAAACTTCAGCAACAATAGCTGCTAAAACCGGAGGTCCTGCAGGTGGCTCAACAAAAGATACAACAGTATCAGGATATAGTGACTCACAGTTTTTGACAATAATTGGTCTCATACGCTGAACCATCATATATGAAGGCTCACTTCTGTCATGTTTCTTTGTAAGGTTTAAAACAATTTCTGCAACATTTTCAGAATTTTTAAAATGTGAGCCTTTTATTAGTCCTGCAAAATCAAGAGGAGCTCCCATACCTAAGAAAACCTCAATATCTAAAACCTCACCTTCTTTTTGAATATATCCAACAATACAATCAGTTACATTTTTAGTCTGCTCAACCGAACTTCCGTTTGCAAGTGTTGCATAGATGTTAAATGTATCATTATTTTTACCTGGTAACATCTTCGCTAAGACCATTTTACTCGGCGCTATCATCAGTACAGAAAGTATAAATGCTATAAGCGTTCCAAAAAAGATTATCTTTCTTTTTGTGCCACTTTGGATTCCATTAAAAATAGCTTTTTCAAATTTATCAAACATTAATGACCTCCTTTTTTATCAAAATCTGGTCTTTTTAGCATTCTAACTGCTAAGTACGGTGTGAAAATATATGCAACAAATAATGAAGCAATAAGAGCTACGGGAACATTAGCTGGAATTGGTTTCATAAACTGACCCATCATCTGTCCAACAAATGCCATTGGAACCATAGTCATAATAATCGCCAAAGTTGCTATATTTGTAGGTGGACCTATCTCATCAGTTGCACGTATCATTAAATTGTCTGCAGTACAATGCGCAGATGCAACATCATGATAGTGTCTGTGAATATTTTCAATAACAATAATCGCAGCATCTACTAAGAGACCAAGAGATAGTAAAAATGCGAATAGTGTGATTCTATTGATAGTCTGCCCAGTTAAGTAAGCTACAAAAAGTGTAATTGCTAAGATGGCAGGTACTGTAAAAGTAACAATAAGAGATTCTCTCCAACCAAGAACAAGAACAAGTAAAATAGCAATGATTACAATAGAGAGTACCAGGTGAAATACTAGTTCATTAACAGCTTCATCTGCTCTTTCTCCATCATTTCTAGTGATAACATAGCTGATACCATTATCATGTAAGTAACCTTTATACGAGGCTAGTTCTGTTTTTACAGCATCTGCAATTACAACGGCATTTGTACCTTGAAGCTTAGAGACTGTTAGAGTAACTTGATCTTGAAGTGGTTGAAATTTACCACTTTCATCTCTTACGCTGATTTGAACTGATTTGAAGTTTTGAATATCATAAGATTTTTCCACTTTTGCTATTTGATTTAAGTAGATTGGAGAACCCATGTACTGTGCAACAATAATATTTCCAATATCTTTTGAACTTTCAATAGCGTTTTTTACACCAACCATGATTATTTTATTGTCATTAGTTCGGTTTTTTACAGCAGGAACACTGTATGAAAGTGACTGTACAGCTTTAACAATCTGTCCCATAGAAAGGTTATAACCAGAGAGTTTATAAAGGTCTACATTTATGTTAAATTGAGGTTTGTTTCCACCTTTTACCTCTGTTACAGCTACATTATCCAAGCCATTAACTTGATGTTGAATCTTTTTTACTTTGTTATAAAGTTCTGTTTTGCTCATACTTTTATCATTTGAGTAAAAGGCAACTGTCACAACGGGAATATCAACATCAATATCAAGAGGCTTAATGATAGGATTCATTGCACCTTTTGGAAACATATTAGAGTTTTGCATAATTTTATCATAGACTTTAAGGTTTGATCCCTCTTTCTCTTCACCGATAAAAAAAGCTGCATTCACGATACCGACATTGTCCATAGCAGTTCCATAGATATGTTCAACACCCTTTACTTCTTTTAGTTTTCTCTCTAATGGCTGTACGATTACTTTTTGTATCTCAGCGGCACTAGCTCCAGGAAGGGCTACAATAACCGTAGATCCACTAACTACCATCTGTGGATTTTCTTCTCTAGGCATAATCATAAGTGCCAGATATCCGATGGCTAGCAGGGATACACCAAGTACAAGTGTAAGGGGATTTCGTAAAAAACCTTTTGCTAACTTACCAGCTGAATCAGTTGGTTGATAAGATTCTATTTTTTCCATATTTGCACCTTATTTTATTTCTACAGTTGCATACATACCAGGATACACTGATTTGTTATTACTTTTGAATGAAATTTTGATTTTAAAAGTGTGAGTCATTGGGTTTGAACTTGGAATTATTGCACTAACTTTACCACTACTTTTAATATTTAGTGATGGGATATTTACAATAACTTCAGTTCCGTGTTGAATTCGGCTTAAATCATTTTCTGCAATTTCTGCAGAGATTTTTAAATTACTCAAGTCAGAAAGTATAATTGCCGGCATTCCAGGCATAGCCATTTCACCAACTTTAATATTTTTAGCAACTACTACACCTGCGTTTGGTGCCTTAACATTTAGATATCTATATTGATTTTGAACTTCTTGAAGTCTTGCTTTTGCAATAGAAATCATATCTTGAAGGTTAAGTGCAGCTAACTCTAGGTTCTCTACTTCATATTTTGAAACCATATCTTTTGCAAGAAGTCTTCTGTATCTGTCTAGGTTTAGTTTTACGTTTGAGTATTGGTTTTGATACATTTGAAGGCTAAGTTCAGACTGTCTCTTTGCTGAGTCTATCTCTCTTGAATCTATAGAATAAAGAACTTGATCTCTAACCACTCTCTCTCCCTCGCTTACATTTACTTCTGTAACAAAGCCCATAAAACGGCTTGTAATCATCTTTTGGTTATCTGAAATAACACTTCCAGAGAGTGTAAGAGTCTCAGCTATAAGTGAAGCTCCAAGTGCTATTAATATTAAAATCTTATTCATTATCTATTTTCTCCGTTTGCTAATTTTTCTAAGGCGAATATACGCTCATTTCTTTTGTTTTGTGCCATTTGCAGTTCTAGTATTTTTTGAATCTGTTCTGATTGTTTTATAATTACATCACTCATAGAAGTTAGTTTTTCTCTATATCTGCCCTCATAGTTTGTGTAAATCTCATTTGCAAGAGCCAGCTCTTTTTCTAAAGAAATGATTTCAGCATTATAAGTATCTATCTCAGTTCTTATCTTAGCTACTTTAAGTGCTATACCTTGTTTTGCTAACTCTACTTGTGTTTTTGTTTTCATATGCTCTATACGTGATTTTTCAACTTTTGCATCATCAATGCCACCATTAAAGATATTCCAAGTAAGTCTTGCACCTACTGTATATGCTTTATGGTCGTCTGCATCTCCTAAAAAGGTATTGTCTGCAGTTGCAACTTCTGCAAAAGCTCCAACCATCGGGTAGTAAGTAGATTTAGATACATCAACCATACTTTTGCGAACTTCAAGACCTCTCGAAGCTTTTTGTATATCAAGGTTATTATTTAAAATATCTTCGTTTGTAAAGTTAGGCATAGTAACATTTGGGGAAGTAGTAGAGATATTTTCTACTTTTTGGTTTAGCAAGAAGCTGATGTAGTGATAGAGAAGTTTTTGATTAGATTCCATTTGAAGAATCAATCTTTGTACATTGCCTTTTTTAGCTTGAACTTCTAAAAGGTCAACCTTTTTTGCATATCCAACTTGAATCATCTCTTTTGTCATATCTTCCAAGGTCTCAATATTTGTAAGAATTGTATTTAAATTTTTAGTAGAGTTACGAAGCAGAGCCATGTCATAAAAGCTTTTTCTCGTTTGATAAATTTTTTCGTTTATAACTTGTTTTTTTTCTAGTTTTTTTATTTTTGTCATTGATTCCATGATATCAACATAACTTGATATTTGAAAACCTGTAAAAAGAGGAACTTCATATTTTAGTTTGCTCTGAAAAAAGTTTCTAGCATCTGGATAGTTTAAGTCATCTGGAGGTGTATCATTCGAGATTTTTCCAAAATCTGCAAATCCGAAATCATTAAAAGTTGCCTCTCTCGAAGTTAACTTAAATCCAAATACATTTCCTGCATCATTTGAGTTCGCATAGTCTTGCACGAAGTCAAGCTTACCCCAATGGCTACCACTAGCGGTTTGAATTTCCGCCTTTGCTGAATCTACATTAAGTGATGCAGTCTTTATCTCTAAGTTTTCTGATTTTAAAATCTCGATAGCCTCATTTAATGTGAGAGAGTTTGAGACTGCAATATCAGAAGCATTAAGAAGAAATGCTGTAAGTAACACACCAACTATTTTTTTCATCTATTTTCCTTATCTTTTGTTGTTATAATTAAATTAAGTTTTTATTATAACATATATTTCTTTTTTATATATCACATTAAAATCACATTAATTATGTTTTAGGATATAATAGTTAAATGAAACAGATACTAGTGATATTACTTTTTTTTATCTTTATAGATGCTGATGAACTAAAAAATGAATTAGCACAGGAAACCTCTCCCTATCTACAACAACATGCGACAAATCCAATCAACTGGCTACCTTGGGGTAATAAAGCTTTTCTTAAAGCAAAAAGAGAAAACAAGGCTGTTTTCCTATCTATAGGATACTCAACATGTCACTGGTGTCATGTGATGGCTAAAGAGTCTTTTGAAAATAAAGCAATAGCAGAGTTGTTTAACAAGAACTTTGTTTGTATAAAAGTTGACCGTGAAGAGATGCCACATCTTGATAGTTACTATCAACAACTGCATCTAAAGGTAAAAAAAAGAAATGGAGGATGGCCTCTGAATGCTTTTTTGACTTATGATAAAGAGCCGTTTTATATTGGGACTTATATACCTCCAAGCGAAGAGTACTTTCACGAGGGTTTTGATACTCTTTTACCTAAGATAAGCATGAGATACAAAAGCGACTACAAAGGTGTTTTAGCTCAAGCTCAAGCTATGGAGTATTTAATGAATAAACCTTTAGTGAGACTGAAAAGTGATAGTGCAAAAATCTCTGTAGATACTTTAAGTGTTTCAATTGAAAAAAGTTTTGATGATATATATGCAGGTTTTGGAAGAAACAAAAAGTTTCCAGAAGCTTCAAAACTAGCCCTTATGATGGACTTGGCACTTTTAAAAAAGAGCCAAAAACTACAAAAAAACTCTTTAGCTATGCTAGATGCAATGGCTATGCGTGGACTTTACGACCATGTAGAGGGAGGTTTTTTTCGTTACAGCGTAGATGCAGCTTGGGAGATTCCTCACTTTGAGAAGATGCTTTATAACCAAGCTGAACTTATTCCTCTTTATGTACGTGGATATCTATTAACTCAAAAAAAGTTGTATAAAGATGTTGTAAGAGAGAGCATTGAAATGCTGGATAAGAAATTTGTCAAAAATAAGCTCTACTACAGTGCCTCAGATGCTGACACTTATCATGAAGAAGGTAAATACTTTATATTTACAAGTGATGAAATTGAACAAGCACTAAAGAACAATTTAAATGCTAAAACATTAAGAGAAGATTTTTCTTTTGATGAGTTTGGAAACTTTGAGTCAAAAATACATCTTAACTTTATGTCAAACGATAGAGTAAAAGGTTTTAAAGAGTTTAGAGCTGAACTTCTTAAAGTCCGTAAAAACAAAGAGTATCCGTTTATAGATAAAAAGATAAATACAGCTTGGAATGCCATGATGATAGAGGCACTCTATAAGGCTTCAGCACTTGATAGGAAGTATGCAAAAAAGGCAGATGAACACTTAGGGGCTCTTTTAGCATATATGTTTAAAAAAGGGGAGCTATATCATCAAGCTCTTATAGGAACAAAGCCTTTACAGTTAGCTCTTTTAGAAGACTATAGCTTTATAATCTCAGCTTTGCTTGCATCTTACGAAGCCAATTTTGATGAAGATAAACTCTCAAAAGCAGAGTACTTTTTAAATAAGGCAAAGAGTAAATTTTATAAAAATGGTATCTGGTATCAAAGCGATGATGAGCTAAATATAAAAGCAGATATGCGTAACAAGTACTACACCTCTGCACTTGCAAGAATGACTAAAAATATTATTAAACTTGCATCTTTGAGAGCTTCGTTTAGATATGAAAAACTAGCCCTAAAAACATTAGAATCTCAAAACACTTTGATAGAAAAAGAGCAGTCCAATGTTCCTGCATCTGCTATAGCATTTTTAATGCAAGAAAAGGAAGTTGTAACATTAAAAAACACTAAAGAGATTCTGATAAAAGATTTTTTAAATATAAAAAAAATTAAACATCCATATGTTTTGATGAAAAATGAAAAGACAAACTTTGAGTATTTAGCATGTACAATGAGAAGCTGTTTTGCTATGGAAAAAGAGTTCTTCAAGATAAAAATGATGATTGAAGAGAATATAAGAAATTAAAATAATAATACTTTAAGAATAAGATACTAAACTTTCAATAAAAAATATTAAAGGTTATTTACTTTGTCTCACTCATGTCCCCTTAATTTTGAAAATGTTGATAGCAATGTAGCTAGATTTGTAGCCCTAATGGTTAGTATTTTGCTAGTCACTTATATGATTACGTTTAACGTTTTTATACTATATATTTTGTTTTTTGATTTTATGGTGCGTTTATTTTGTAAAAAAAAGTATTCTCCTATCTTTCAGATATCAAGCTTACTTAAAAAACTTTTTAAATTAAAAGATGAGTTTACTGATGGTGGTGCAAAAAGACTGGCTGGATACTTTGGTCTTTTTTTTGTTCTTATGCTAATAGCAGGAAATAATTTAAATCTTTATTTCTTTTCAATCATAGTATCGTTTATATTTTTGTCATGTGCTTTACTTGAGGCTTTTTTTAATTACTGTATTGGATGTAAAATTTATTTTTTAATCAAAAAAATCTACCCTAGCTTTATGAATTAGCTAGAGTGATTTAAGTAGTAGTTGAAGGTATTTACGGTTAAATTTGTTTACCATTGAATCATCTTTAATCATCATCTTAATAGCTTCAAAAGATGTATATTGTTTTCTATGAGGTCTGTTGCTTGTAAGCGCATCGAAAACATCACAAATAGCTAAAATAGAAGCAAAAATACTTATCTCCCCTTGCTTTATTTTATCTGGATATCCATTCCCATCATATTGTTCATGATGATGCCTGATTGCGTCTAAAATAATGGGGTCATGTATATTGTTTTGTTCTATAATAGCAATACTATATGTGACATGTTTTTGAACTTGTTCAAGCTCTAAAATATCAAGTTTTGAGCTTTTATTCATTAAAGACTCCTTGATTTTTTTTACACCAAGATCGTGCAAAAGAGCAGCAGTTCCTATTTGTATAAGCTTTTTATTGTCTAAATCAAGGTCATTTCCAAGCTTCATAGCATATATAGTCACATGTAGTGAATGGTTAGATAGGGAGTTGTTTTCTATAAAGTATGGAATTGTATTTTTTAAAAAATTAATATCGTACTTGAGTAGGTAAAGAATTGATTCTAAGATTATAGTTACACATTTTAAATCAATCTTGTTGAGTTTATTTTTCAAAAAGTTCTCAAAAAGTTCATTGTTTATCTTGTAAATAAATTCTATTCTTTTATCGGGATTGTTTTTATTGTATTTAATATAATATTTTAGAGTCTCACATGTAAGCGAAAGCTTCTTTTGGTCATTTTTAAATATATATAAGCTAGGTCGTTTTTTCAGTTTTGCATACAAAGCCTCTGATAAATAGGTTCCAGCTTCTATAATAATAATATAATCATTGCTCTTTTTTATAAAAACATCAAATGTTATAGTATCGCCAACAGCAACAGAGTCTAAATCTAACAGTGTATGAGAATCCACCGTTATTATATTTTTTTGAACTACTTTCATATATAATAATTATATCATACTTGTGTATCTTTGAAGTATAGTTTTGATAAGATATGCTTTTAATAATAAAGGCAAAAAATAGATATGCAAATGGTAGTTGACTCCCTTAGAAAAAAAGGGAAAATTTATAAAAAGATGCAAGAGGTTGCTCCTAAAGAGTTGGGGATACGCAACAAAATAAAAATGTATAAAGCAACAGATACAACCGGCTATTTTTGGGCAATTTTTGCTGTAAGTCAAAAGAGCAGACTACTTATGAAAGACGTGCATAAATTTGAAGAGATATATGCGAAACTGACAGTTTTTTGTGGACACAACTTTAAACACAAGATTATTTTTATAGATGCACCGCTATGTTCTAAAGCAAAAGAAGCTTTTAAAAGCCAAGGCTGGAAAATTCAGTAATGCTTCTTTGTGACATAGGAAACACTTCATACCACTTCTTAGACGGTGAAACAGACTACAAAAAAGACAGACTCAGTTTTGACCCTTCAACTATAAAAGAAGATATTCACTACATCTGCGTAAATCCAAAAATCAAAACAATTTTAAAAAATTTGCCAAACTGGATAGACCTCTCAACTAAACTAGATATGAGTAAATATTATGAGACTATGGGTGTTGACAGGATGGTGGCATCTGAAGCAATTGAGAATGGAATCATCATAGATGCAGGAAGTGCCGTAACTGTAGATGTAGTAAAAGACGGCTTATTTCAAGGAGGCTTTATCTATCCAGGGTTAAATGCCATGAGTAAGACTTACAAAGATATATCTTCAGCCTTAGATTATCCATTTAACTTCGACTTAGATTTAAATACTCTGCCGAAAAACTCCACAGATGCCATAAGCTATGGCTACCTAAAAACTTTATACTGCGAAGTCATATCTCATGATATGAACATTGTCTTAACGGGCGGAGATGCAAAAGAGTTTGCAAAAATCTTTCCAGATGCCAAGGTTAATGAAAGTTTGATATTTAAGGGAATGAAGAAGCTCTTGCAAAATAGATGAGGACAGGGCATAAATGCCTTGTCCTTTTATTTTAGTTCTTCTCTTACTAGCTTTACAGCTTCAACCATATTTACAAGACTTGGTTTTACTTCTTCCCATCTTCTAGTTTTCAAACCACAATCAGGATTTATCCAAAGTTGTTCTTTTGGTAATACTTCTAGTAGCATATCTATCTGTTTTTTTATTTCATTAACACTTGGAATTCTTGGAGAGTGTATATCATATACTCCAGGACCAACTTCTTGTTTGTATCCATATTTTTTAAAGATTTTTAAGAGCTCATTTCCACTTCTTGCAGTCTCTATAGAGATAACGTCTGCATCCATGTCCTCGATGGTTTGTATAATGTCATTAAACTCACTGTAACACATATGCGTGTGAATTTGAGTCTTTTCTTTAGCTGAACTTACCGCTATCTTAAAATCTCTTACAGCCCATTTTTCATATGATTTTATCTTTTGAGCTCTAAGCGGGTATCCTTCTTTAAAGGCTGCTTCATCGACTTGGATTATTTTAATGCCTGCCTTTTGTAAATCATCTATCTCATCACTTAGCGCGACTGCAATCTGCTTTGAGACTTCACTTCTTTCTTTATCATCTCTTACAAATGACCAGTTTAAAATAGTTACAGGACCTGTTAACATTCCTTTCATGATTTTATCAGTTTTACTTTGTGCATAAGTTATCCAATCAACAGTCATAGGCTTAGGACGGCTAATATCTCCATAGATAAACGGTGGTTTAACACATCTGCTTCCATAACTTTGTACCCAGCCGTTTTGTGAAAAACCATATCCTTTTAATTGTTCGCCAAAATACTCAACCATATCGTTTCTTTCAGGCTCACCATGTACTAAGATTTCAATTCCACACTCTTCTTGAAAAGATACACAATCATCTATGTAAGCTTTCATATTTGCTTCATAAACCTCTTTTGATATTGTGTTGTTTTTAAATTCTTTTCTTGCTTGTCTGACTTCTGGAGTTTGAGGAAATGAACCAATAGTCGTCGTCGCTAAATCTTTATATTTTAAAGCACTTTTTTGTAGTTTGATTCTATCTTCATATTTTCCGTCTCTTTGAAGTTTTATGTTGTTTAAAACTCTTTCTTGAACAACTTTATCATGTATAAGAGCTGAAGTTTTTCTATCTTGGTTAGCTTTAAAGTTTTTATCCAAAGCAGTAGTTTCTTCCTCATTTAAATCATCAAGAGAGTTAAAAAAGAGTTTTGAGACAAGAGATATCTCATCTAATTTTTCTTTGGCATAACTAAGCCAGTTTTTGATATTTACATCAAGTTTGTCTTCATACTCAAGTGTAAAAGGAGAGTGCAGTAGACTACAAGAAGAGCTGACAATGATGTCCTTTTTATCAACTGTTTTGGCAATAGTCTCAAGTAGTTCATTGGTTTTAAGAATATTGTTCTTCCAAATATTTCTACCGTCAACTACACCTGCCACAAGTTTTTTGGAACTACCTTGTATGAGTTTAAGTGATTCAAGGTTTTGTTCTCCATATAAAAAGTCAAGTCCAAGTGCCCATATAGGAGTATTTAGCAATATTTTTGTAGCTTCGTTTGAGTGTTCAAAATATGTAGTTACAATTATATTTATGTTGCTACTTACATTTGCTAAAGTGTCATAAGCGGGTTTGATTAGACTTAGGAGTTTAGTGTCATTGTCTTTAGCAAAGATAGGCTCGTCTATTTGAAGAGTTATATTTTCATCAAGTTTTGCTATCTCTTTTAAAAGTTCTTCATAGATAGGGAGTATCTTGCTAAATAACTCATTTGTATCTCCTCTGTCGACTCTTTTAGATAGCCCTAAAAATGTTATGGGACCAATAAGGTTTATCTTTGTTTTAATACCAAGCTCTTTTGCTTCTTTATACTCATTTAAAATTTTTGAAGCGTTTAGTTCATATGTGTCATCAAGTGATAGCTCAGCAACTATATAGTGATAGTTTGTGTTAAACCACTTTGTCATCTCCATAGCTACACTATGTTTATTTCCTCTAGCCATAGAAAAATATAGTTCTTCATCTTTTAACTCTTTAAACCTTTTAGGAATAGCTCCTAGCATTATGGCAGTATCTAACATGTTGTCATATAGAGAAAAGTCATTTGAGCTAATAAAATCTATACCGGCATCTTTTTGATAGTTCCAGTGTCTCTTTTTAAGCTCTTTAGCTACGTTCTTAACGTCTTTAAATGAACAATTATTTGCCCAAAAACTCTCTAATACTTTTTTTAATTCTCTTTGTTCTCCGATTCTTGGAAACCCTACTACGTAATTTTTTGACATGACTATATCCTTTGATATGTTTATTATTATTTTTTTATTTGTTATGAAGTATAAAGGATATTAAAGAGGAGGGTGTACACCGGTTCTACGAAATGCAAAACATGGTGTGTAGTATTTGCATCTAGGGATAAAAACATTAAACAAAATTGCGAGTTTTGTTCTTATGTTGAAGAAACAGTTGCAATGACAAGGTTTATAGTTTATAATTGTCTTCACACTTCTCCCCAGTTTTAAAATTGAAGCAATTATAACATAGCTTATAAAACTTTGAGCTACATTTAGATAAAATGCGAAAAATATAAATATATACAAGGGCATAAAATGCTAACAGTTGCGCTTCCAAAAGGTCGTATTGCAAAAGAGACTTTAGAAATATTTGAGACTATATTTGGTAACACTTTTAAATTTGATGATAGAAAGCTCATCCTAGATACTCCTAATTTTCGTTTTTTACTTGTTAGAAACCAAGATGTGGCGACTTATGTTTATCATCAAGCTGCTGATATAGGTGTTGTTGGACTTGATACTTTAGAAGAGCAGGGGCTTGATGTTGTTCGTTTGCTAGACCTTAAACGTGGCATTTGTAAAGTCTCTATTGGCATGAAAAAAGGCGAAAAACTTGACCTTGACAAACCAGACCTTAAAGTGGCATCTAAAATGGTTAACATCACTAAGCGTTACTTTGAAGAGAGAGCCGTTTCTGTTGACATCATCAAACTTTACGGTTCTATAGAACTTGCTCCGATTATCGGACTTGCTGATATGATTGTTGATGTTGTAGAGACTGGTGCTACTATGAAGCAAAACGGCTTGGAAGTTGTTCAAGATATTATGACTTCATCAACTTATCTTATCGCTAACAAAAACAGCTACATCGCTAAAAAAGATGAAGTTCTAGATATATATAAAAAAATAAATGAAGTAATTAAAGCAGAGCAAAAAGCTTAATGACAAATCTAGATTTGTATGCAAAAACTGAACACCTTTTAGGCATTGAAGAAGCTACTGAAGCACTTTACGACCTCTATCGCTCAGAATTAGACGAGTATAAAATCAAAACTCTTTTAGATGTTGGTTGTGGTCGTGGTGGTTTTATGCAACGTATGATTAGCGATGGCGTGAAGTGCAAGGGTATTGATCTTAGCTCAGTTATGATTGAAGAGTGCAAGGCTCAAGGTTTAGATGCCGAGTGTATAGATGTAGCCGATGTTGAGGGGACTTATGATGCTGTAGTCGCTATCTTTGATGTTTTAAACTTTATGAACAAAGATGCATTGGTAAAGTTCTTAGATGCCATCTCTTCAAAGCTAAATGACGATGGAATATTTATAGCAGACATAAACACTCTTTATGGTTTTAGTGATGTGGCAGAGGGCACTATGAGTGCTGAGAACGACAAAGAGTTCTTGGTCGTAGATGCTGAATTTGCAAACGATGAACTTCATACACAATTTACTCTTTTTGAAAAAAATGATGAGAAATTTATAAAACACCAAGATACAATAATCCAATACTTTCACAAAATAAAAACTTTTCAAAATCTTTCAGGTCTGAAACTAATTGATAAACAGACTTTCTCCCTGTATGACACAGAAGATAAGACACTTCTTATATTTAAAAAAAGACAGTAACTATATAAATTTTGGAGAGTAGTATGGAAGTTAATACCAGTACAAAACTTTTTGTTCCTACTGCTTCCATTAGCCGTTGTTTGGTACTACTATCGTAAATGGGTAGATAATTCTAAAGCAGTAGGTATAGTTTCTCTTCCTGGGATGATGACAGGGCAGATATTATTTTAATAGCTGTGAGATACCAAATTTATGAAGTTATTCAATTCAAAGCAGACGCTAATTGAAAAATTTGATATACTATAAAATGAGAATAGATACAAAGAGGTATAGTTGTGTTTGATATCAAAGGTATAGATTTACAATCAAAAACTAAAGAAGAGTTGATAGAGCTTATACAAAAGTGTATAGAAAATCATGCTCAAAGTGATTCTGAAGTTTATAATGTAGGACCGCTTGATAAACTAAAAGAGTTTACCTCCTTGCAATCACACATAGATAAAATTCATAAAAACTCGCAAAATGTGAGTGTAATGATGTTTAGAGTCTATAATATTGGAAGAAGTGACGATATATTTAAAAATAGAGTTTCAGAAAAAATACTCCAAGATATAACAAAGCTTTTAAAATTAAAAATTAGAAATACAGATATACTTATAAAGTATGATCAGAAAAATTTTGTCATAATAGCACCAAATACTGATTTGAAAGGTGTAGATAAATACGCTCATAAGTTAAATAGCATCATCTTAGAAAATATATTTGGAACTGTTTCGCATCTAAAGTCAAATTTTTCAACTACTATATTCAATGAAGATGATGACATAAAGACTATTTTTGCAAGACTGGATAAAGCACTCTTAGATATTGAAAAAGATCTCTCTCACCATTTTATAGAAGTCTAAAAGGATATGAATGAGTCATAAATACAAGGCAAAAATAGAAAAACTATTTGAACATCCGATATCTGGAAACATAGACGTTAAAAGACTTCTTTCGGCTCTTGAGCATTTTGGTATCGAGATAGAGATTACTAAACATAATAAAGCAAAATTGAGTTTTAACGATAAAGAGTTAATAATGGCACTTTCACATAAAAATGATTTGTCCTTAGACTCCATAGTTAAGTTACGTCACTACTTACAAGACGTTGGTTTAACACCAGATACTATATAAAGGAACCATATTATGAATGGCAACATAGTTGTAACATATAAAATATTGTGTGAGTCAGATTTGAACACAAAAGTAAAACTTCAAGAGCTACTTTTAAATGAGAAAATATCTAAAGCGATTAAGAGTGAGTTTGCAAAGGGTTTAAGAAATATTGAGCTAGTTACGCAGAGTGAAGATGCTTCTCTTATAGTTGAAACTGCTAAAGAGTTATACACGCTTGAAGTATCAAAAGATGACTTTGCAGATATTCTTGTTTTAGCTGAAGAAGATGCTATCGCAAAAAAGTTATTCAAAAAAGATTGTAGTCGTGTGGAGTTAGTGGATATTGAGACACTCGTATAATTTTTTGAAGATTTAATCTTTTAAAATATCTTTAATATCAAAAACTATGGCTTCATATATAAAAAGCTCAGCATCTTTGTAACCATTATATCCGATGCCTACTTTCTCCTCTGAACAGTTGCCTACAAATTCTTTTGTATCCCATTTCATCTCAGTTGCAACATGTGGCAGGTAAGTACCTGTTTTAGAGCCTTTTTTTATGTAGATGCCATGTTTTCCTATGACTATCTCATCAAGTGAAGATATCTTTTTTCTTGGTGTTAAGACAGATATCTCTATCTTTATATCTTTTAGCTCACTTTGCTTTACCTCTTTAAATCTAGTGTCGTGAAGTGCAGACTCAATTGTCATATCTACAATGACTTTATAGAGTGGCTTATCAGGCCCAAATGTACCGATGCAACCTCTAAGTATCTTATTTTTGTGTAGAGTCACAAAGGCTCCTAAATGCTCTTTTAGTTTTGGAGATATCTTGCTCTCATCTACAACTAGCTTTTTTTTATTTGCTATGGCTTGATATAGAGATAGGTTAGCAATGTTTAGCAGTTCTTGTTTCTCCTTTAAAGTTAGAAAAAACTCATCAGATTTATAGACTCTCATAGCTCCATAACCGACAACTTTTTTTTTATCTCCATATTTACTATGTGCAGAGTTTTTATACTCTAATATCTCATATTTATAAGGTTTGTTATTTGTTATGTAGAGAAGGGTAAGTAGAGAACTCCAACCGCATGCTGATGTTTGAAGTGCTTCTATCTTGGCATCTTCATTTTTTGCCAAAGCTTCTACAAATTTTTGTGGATTGTTCTTTGTAAGTGAGTCAAGAGTCTTTTTATCTACACTGTTTGCATCGTCAAATGTAGGGTAATGAGAGAGATCTGTACTTATTATAAAAAGATTATCATCATTAAAGTAGGGCGATAAACCCTTTGCTATGGACTTAATTGTACCTAGATTTGAGGTGGCTATGATGATAGGGATTATATTTATATCTTTACCATAGATTGTTTGCAAAAAAGGAAGTTGTACTTCTAGTGTATGCTCTTTTTTATGTGCATCTTTATGGAAGGTAAAGTACTGAGAGTTTTCAATGAGTTTAGTCGCAAGAGTCTTATTTACCTTTACATTTCCAAGTGGTGTATTATAGTCTCCTATGTTGTAGATGGAAGCACCGTCAAAACTGATATAGTGGCTTGAACCAATGAGAAAAATATTTTTATATCTTTTGTTTAGAGTTTTGTAAGCAGTAGAAGCTACATTTGCGCAGAAGACATAACCGGCGTGAGGAACTATAAGTGCATTGATGTTTTTTTGCTCAAATGTTTTAGCATTACGCAAAAGAGTTTTTATTTCTGTTTGGAGTTGGGATTTGTTGTTTGTATAAAACGATCCAGCTACTGCGGCAGGTCGCAGAGCGTAAAGGTTTTCAAAAAGAAAAAGTAGTAGAAATAGTTGTACTATATTGAACTTTGAACGCATCTGATATGCCTGTCATAGTGCATGTCTTTTACCGTTCTCTCGCCCTTTTTAAAGTGAATTAACCATACTACATTTTTTTCACCAACAAAGGGTGTCGTAGTCCAGTAGTACTCATCGCTAACGTAGTCAAAACCTTTTTTTATAGCGGAATTATAGTTTTTATAATCCACAATACTTTGAAGCTCAACTAGGCTAGGTATACGAAAGTTGTTATACTTTCCTATGACTAAGTCTGCACAATAATCTTTAGACTGATAGTAAGTTATAGAAAGGTCTTCGTTGTCTTGATGGTCTTGCCAAATTAAAGATGTGCTTTTATCTATAAAAACACGCTCTCCAAAGAGTGTAGACGCAACTAAAAGTAAACCGGTAAATAGTAGTTTTTTCATAATCTAGTCTTTCTTTTTTCTAAATAGGTGATAGTTTTCATTCTCCAGCATCTCTTCCACATACTCTTTTGCACACTTAACACAGTTTGACCAGATTCCAGATGGAAGTCTAACTTCTAGCTTTTTCTTTTCTCTTAATTTGATAATCTTTTTAGGAGAGAGCACTTTAGAGACAGGAGAGAAGTCAACATCAGTAAGGTCAATATCAGATTTGTAAAAAATAGTTTGTTTTTTGAAATTACCCCAACCCGGTATTCCATCTTCTGTATATGGAATTTCGTGACCATTTTTAAAGGTAACCATCATCTTATAGTGAGAGTCTTCAAATACCTGAGTAACTTTTCCTGCACCAAAAACCATACCGTAAAGTTTGTCTTTTACTTTTACTTTTTTAAAATATGCCATAAGTATTCCTCGTATAATTTCTTTTATGAGTAAGTAGTTCTTTTTTAAAGTTTTTTTGACTTTAAAGCAAAGAAGTATTACTCTTTTAAGATTGAAGTACTAACTTCAAATCTTGTAACTTTCACAGTTTATGACTAAAGATAAAACAACATTTTTTTCCTTATAGCAGGATATGAAAATATTTTATATCTACTGACTACATCATTAAGCCAGTTGGTGTCTTTAGTTGTTAATCACTTATTAAAAGCTGTTGGGGTAGCTGTTATTTTAGCACCTACAACACATAGATTAACGAGGCTGTGAATTCTAACAATTTAACTTTTGTTTTTTTGTTAGGCAACTTAAGATTACACGACAAGGATTATAGAGATGTATTACGTAGGAATAGATATTGCAAAGAGTTTTCATGTTGTTTCAGTTATCGATGATAGTGAAACTAAGGTTATTAACAAGCCTTTTAAAATCAACAATGATTTAAAAGGGTTTGAAAAATTACTTACTATTTTAGATAGTGTCACTTTAGATAAAGATGACTTTATTATCGGTATAGAAGCAACTGGTATTTATGGTGAAAACCTTTTAGAGTTTTTAAAGTCTAAGGGCTATAGTGTTAAACTACTCAATCCATTTCAAACCTCAAGGTATAGAGAACAAATAACTATGAAAAAAGTAAAAAATGACAACATAGACTCTTTAGTTATAGCACTCTTTTTAAAAGATGGCAAATACTCATCAGGTTATGTAACTGATGATGAGTATCAGAGCCTTAGAACACTCTATAGAAATCGTGCTTCTATTCAGTCTGATATGAAAGAGGTTAAGAAGAGAATCATTACTCAAATAACAGTTACATTTCCAGAGTTTGAGAGCTTCACAAATCCATTTACCATAAGTGGTCTAGCTCTGCTTGAAAAGTATCCAACAGCATATCACTATAAGCATAGTAGCGTTGATAGAATCATGAAGATATTTGCTCATATTCAAGGCAATAACTTCAATAAAGACAAAGCCCTAAGATTACTAGAACTCTCAAGAGAGTCTATCTATTCAGGTAAGGCTAAAGATGCAAGAGCAATAGCTATTAGAAGTACTATTAGGCTTTTAAAGATGTATCTTAGTGAGATAGATATTATTGAAGCTGAGATACTCTCTTTGCTTGATAAAAAAGGCATTAATAGTTCAACACTTGATGAGCTACCAGAGAGTAACACTCTTATTGATAACCTTAAAACCATACCTGGAGTAAGTGATAAAACTGTAGCTGCTGTTATTAGTGAATGTGGAGACCTGACGAGGTTTCCATCTATACCTAAGTTTATAGGATATCTTGGACTCTTTCCAACAGAAAATAGCTCTGGTAATTCTAAAAGTGTAGGTCACTTAAGTAAAAGAGGCTCTTCTTTGGTCAAGCATGCACTATATCTTAGTGCTGTAAGTTGTCTGATACATAACAAACAGATGAAGCAACTCTACGATACTAAAAGAAGTCAAGGCAAATCTAAAAAAGAGGGACTTGTTGCAGTTTCAAGAAAACTTGCAACTATCATATACTCTATTTTTAAATACAACACACCCTATAATCCAAATCGTGTATTTACAAATTAGTCATAAACAGTGATAAGTTAAAGATCACAAGTTAGTACTTAAATCATTCATAATAGCAATAATATTTAAAGCTATTACCGTACTAGTTGTTAACCAAAATAGAGACAAATATATAATTTACTCTATAGTTTGATTATCAAAACACTCTTTGCTCAAATTTTAGAAATGAAATACAACAAAGAGTATTTAAAAAATCAAACTTGCAAGATTTTTAGCTCTTGCATAGTTCTTTGAAGTAATATTGTTAATAAACTAATGTCTATTTTTTACTTTCCTTGCTTTTTAAGTTATTCTTTATAAAAAGGCTTAATTTTGATGCTAGATTATAACAAAAGAAGATAAAATAACTTCATGAATAAATGTAAAATATGTAACTGTAATACAACTGTAATAAAAGATGCTAAATCTGTTAAAATTTACTACAGATGCGAAGAGTGTGACTATATATTTTTGGATGACAAACACTACTTAGATGCAAGCCTTGAGAAGGAGCATTATGATAATCACGAAAACAACTTAGAATCACTTGGTTATGTAAATATGTTTGAGAATCTTATAGATGAATTTGTTGGCATAGATGCAAAAGAGATAAAAATAGCACTAGATTTTGGTTGTGGTGAGGGTGAAGTTTTACCTATTTTACTTGAGAGAAGAGGCATCTTTTGTGATAGATATGATTTGTTTTATTTTCCACAAAAAGTATATAAAAATAAAAAGTATGATTTGATTGTCTCCACCGAAGTTATCGAGCATCTAGCAAGTCCGCTAGATATTTTAAAAGAACTACTCTTACATCTAAACAAAGATGGATATTTACTTCTTATGACTTACTTTCATCCAAGTAATGATGAGAAGTTCTTGAAGTGGTTTTACATAAAAGACATAACACATATAGGCTTCTTTTCTATTAAGACATTTGAGTATATGGCATCTGAGCTTGGTTTAAAGATGATAAAACATAATAGTAAAAATAGTATTATGTTTAGAAAAATATCTTAAACTGCAGGCTCAATAGTTATCTCTGTTATCTCAGAACTTGCACCGAGTCTCATAGGTGGGCCCCAAAAACCAGTTCCTTTGTTTACATATATCTGCAACTCTTCATTGTGCTGATGCAGACCGCTTATGTATGGCTGTTGAAGTTTAACAAGAAACCTAAATGGATAAAGCTGACCGCCATGAGTATGACCGCTTAACATCAAGTCAACACTATGAGTTACTTCTTCTATGTATCTGGGTTGATGAGCCAGAAGTACAGTTGGTGACTCTTTTAGTCCACGAAGGGCGTCGCTTATCTCTGGTATGTAGCTCTTAGTCCTGTAGCCAAATACATCGTATACACCAGCTAAATTAAATCCTTCTCCTTCTTTGCCAATATAAAGATTTTCATTTTCAAGTACTCTGATGCCAAGAGCTTTGAGTGTGTATATAATAGTTGCTATATCGTGAAAGTATTCGTGATTTCCAACTACAAAAAAAGTTCCATATGTAGATTTTAAGTTCTTTAGCTCAGATAATGTCTCTTTTGCATGGGCTATACTTATATCTACTAAGTCACCAGTTATGACAACTATGTCTGGTTTTAAAGCGTTTACCCTTTGGACTATATTGTGAATGAAAGTCTTATCAATTAGTCCACCTATGTGAATGTCACTGAGTTGGACTATCTTGTAAGGTTTCTTTAGCTTGTTTATCTTGATATTTATTTTCTCTAACTTCACATGTCTAGCCTCATATATAGACCTAGCACTAAGAGAGGTAGCTACTACTAAAGAAGAGATATCAAGTGAGCGTTTAAAGAAGTTTCTTCTTTTTTTAGAAATTGGAGAGTGATGAAGAAGCACCCTTGATATATCGTAGATGATAGCCGTACAAAAGAGTAAAAATAGTATGCCAATGGGAAGTGAGAAAAGAAAGTAGAGCCAGTTAGGAATGTCAACGTAGTAGCGACCTAGCATATAACCTATGATGCCAAAAAAGTTGACGACTAAAAAGATACGAAGATATACTTTGTGCTTCTCTTTAATATCTAATTTGGCAATAAGCCTTTTTGAGATGTACATGTTAAGTAGAATAAAAACGCCCAAAAAGGCTGTGAAAAATAGTATTGGATTCATATTTCAAAGTATAACAGAGAAAACTAAATCTATTTATTTAATTTGAATTTATATATCAACGGTTATACTCTCTCAACATAAAAGGAGAAAGATAATGATAAAGTTTTTAATAGCTCTATTTTTAGTTGCGACAATGTCGTATGCAGAGGAAATGGGAACAAAAGGTGGCTCTTGCATCTTAAGTCAAGATGGAGCTGTAAGTGTAAGCTGGAAAGCCTATAAAACACCGGCAAAAGCAGGAGTTGGCGGAATTTTTAATAGTGTAAAATACACAGCAGTAGCTCCTAAGGGAAATAACTTCCGTGAAATACTTGTAGGTTCAAGTGTAGTCATTGACACAAAGAGTGTCAACTCTAAAAATAGTGGTAGAGATGAGAAGCTAGTAAAGTTCTTTTTTGAGCAAATGAGTTCTAAAAATATTACAGCAAAGATAGTAGATATTAAGTCAAACAAACGCGAACGCGGTAAACCAAAAACTGGTGTAATGAGTGTTGGGGTAACTATGAACGGTGTAACTAAAAATGTACCAATGTCATATGTTTTTAACAAAGGTGACTTAAGTGCAACTGGTAATATAGACATTCTAGATTTTAGTGCTTCTAAAGCTCTTAGTGCTATTAACAAAGCTTGTTATGATTTGCATGAGGGTAAAACGTGGAGTGATGTAGAGATAGGTTTTCAAACTAACATTAAGTTTGATCTTTGTGAGACTAAATAGCAACGTAAAGTTGCTATTTATTTAGTTCATATCTGGTCGAGGTGTTGAAGCTGTAGAAGCTGGAAGCATTGGTATTGAAAAAACAGGTTTTCTTCCCTCTAATGCTTTAAAAAACTCTTCTATTGAAGCAGCTTCTGCATCACTTATCTTAGTTCCTAGTTGAACTCTTCCCATCTCTACAATAGTTTCTTTTAAACTCCAGATTTTACCATTATGAAAATATGGAGCAGTCTGTGTTATGTTACGAAGAGTAGGCACTTTTACCATTGCATTTATATCACCTTTAAAGTCACCTACATTTTGGTATTTATAAACGGCTGCAACATTAAATGCGTTCATTCCTTTACCAAGTGAGATTCCATTGTGACATGAAGCACAACCTTTGTCTATAAAAGTTTTAAGTCCATCTTTTTGTGCAGTTGTCATTGCGTTATCATCCCCGTTTAGATAATCATCGTAAGGAGCTGGCGTCACTAAAGTTCTCTCAAACAAACCAATAGTATCTGTAATCTTTTCAAATGTAACTTTTACATCTTTGCCATATGCATCTTTAAATGCATCTACATAAGTAGGCATTGAATTTACAGTTTTTTCAACATGACCTTTTGTAGCAGCCATCTCTGGATGTGCTTGTATAGGACCTTGAGCTTGTTCCTCTAAGTCTTTTGCACGACCATCCCAAAATTGTGCTTCAAAAAATACAGCATTATAAACTGTAGGTGAATTTAAGTGATGTGGATTAGCAGTCCATTTATGACCTATGGCAGCAGGTATACCATCATCTCCACCTTCGCCTAAGTTATGACATGTGTTACAGCTTATAATACCACTTTTAGATAGTCTTGGATCAAAGTAAAGTTTTTTACCAAGCTCTATTTTTTTAGATGTTATTGGATTTCTAGAATCATCAATAATTTTATATAGCTCAATTTTTGAACTAGGGATTGGCTCTAATCCTACTTCTTTTGCAGTATTGATTAGGTTTGCAGCCATAATAGAGACAGTAGCTAATGTTAATGAAGCAATTATTTTCATATAAGTCCTTGATAAAAGATATTTAAGGATAAAAAATATCCTTTGTGGAATGATACCTATTATAATCTTAAAATAGCATAATTATTATAAATTATTTTTTAATGGGAGTCTTACCATAAATTTCTTTTATGTCAGGAAGTTCAGTAGTGTAGTAATGAACCCAAATGTATATATGGTTAAAGAGTGCTACAACTAAAGCTGCTTTTGAAAATAGAAGTAAGCCTGGGATGTAGAGAATCATAAGACCGTAAATATACATACCATTGTTTGTAAAACGAAAGATTCCTTTTTTCTCAAACGCCACATTATAGCTTTTATCAAAATGATCTATTCCAAAAGCTCTATCAATAGTAAAATATTTCTTAACAGAGTAAAAAAGATAGATAACAGGCAAAGTAATAATAGCCACAATAGTATAAACGACATATGAACTTATTTCTAGTGAGTGCATGTCACTGTAACTTAAAATAATAATGAAAATAAGTCTAGATACAAACAATATACTAAAACCAATTTTATATGCTTTAAAAGCTTTTTCCAAACCGTAAAGTGAGCTAAATATATTTTTGTATAGTTCTAGTCGCCATACTAGCCAAACATATATCTGATGAACTATAGGAGTGGCAACAGCAATCCAAAACCAAGACTTAGAACTAATGCTCCAAAGCTCTTTGCTCATAAGCTCAGGAGTAGATGCTACAAAGAGTTGCGCAAAGCCAAGAAATATAATAACCAAGAGTAGATGCCAAGTTTGATATTTAAATATTTTTTTCATAATAATGTACCTTTTATATAAGAAGTCTATTTTATAAAAGAAATAGCACTCTTTATGGCATTGATATAACTAAGTGTTTTAGCTTTACCTTTGTAAGCGATGTCAAAGGCAGTTCCATGGTCAACTGATGTTCTGATTATTGGCAGGTTTAGTGATACGTTTATGCTCTCATCAAAGTAGAGGGCTTTTAGAGGTGCTAGACCTTGGTCGTGGTACATTGCTACAAAGTATTTGTAGTTTTTTCTTGCATGAGACGTAAAAGCTACATCAGGAACTATTGGACCTATAAACTGCTCGAAGCCTAGCTTTTTATTTGCACTTTTTATCGCTTTTGTTATTCTCAACTCTTCATTTCCTAGCACACCATTATCGCCAGCATGTGGATTTAAACCAAGCACGGCTACTTTTTCATCTCCAATTGAGTTATGCAAGTCCATAAAAAACTGTTTTAGTTTTACATACTGCACAGATGCAGCTACATCTTTAAGAGGAATATGCTCTGTAAAAAGTGCGACAAACATCATCTCGCAGCCTAGCATCATAATGGCATCTTTGTTGAAGTGCTGGCGGAGTAGGTCAGTATGACCTTTATACTCTAAACTAGCCATCATCCAAGCCTCTTTATGAATAGGCAAAGTAACAACTGCATCTGCTTTTTTATCTTCACACAGTTTGATAGCACTCATAAAAGAGTCATAAGAGTATTTTCCAGATGCAGAACTAACTTTTCCTGATTCTATAGTAAATTCGCCATCAACTGGATACAGATTTATATCGTTTGGTATTTTGACATTTAAAAGTTTTGTAGCTTGTGAAAGCATCTCTTGATTAATGCAGTAGATAGGATTACAAAGCTTGGAGACTTCTTCGTGAGCTTTTAGAGCTATCTCTATACCCACTCCGTTTAAGTCGCCTATGCTGATTGCAATGTTGATTTTTTGTTGGTTCATTTTTTATTTTCAAACGGTGAAAATTTGTCACCGTTTGATTTCCTTCCTCTTTTAGTTTATTCCAATATTTTCTTTTTTGATTATATGATAATTAGCATAGAATCTTGTATTATTAAGGAACTGTTCTTTTGGATAGTCTAATAACCTCAGTAATGTGTATGTAGAAAAAAACTCTAAAAAGACAGCATAATTTTTTATCTTTTCATTACTTACATTATATTCATTAAAGTGCGTTATGTCATTCCTTAGTTTGACGATATTCCTGATGTCTTGTTTAGTTATTCTAATCTCTTCTCTTAGTTCAGTATCAAGCATATTATAAAAAACTAATAACTTTATATAAGTTATGCAATCTTGGCTTTTTATTTTTTTATTTTTACAATTATTAATACGAAATTCTTTTAAATTTTCTCTACTTTCTTCTTTTTTTAACTTTTCAGCTAATTCTTCTGAAAGAATTTCATTATTAAACATAGTATTCTCTAGAATTCTAAAAAATCCTAAAAAGTTTTCTTCACCATAATTAAATAGCTTATATTTTTTATAATAAGAAAATAATCTTTTCTTATATGAACTAAGTGCAAAATAATTTTGGAAAAGATTTAAAGGTAATGCATTGGTATGACTTTGTTCGAACCTTAGATTATGTCCAAGGTTTAAGAATATTAATCTGTCACTTCGTCTATCTAAATCTTGATTGTAGTAGTATGACATAGTATCGTTATTATCGCTGTATAATAGTGTTTGAGAAACTTTAATATCATAACCTATTAATAAATAAAATAGATTTAATAATTCTTGATATCTTTCTTTTATGACTTCAAATGTTGATTGTTCTTTCATTTGAATATTTACAACTGGTGAAAAATTTATACCTGCTTTTTGTTCAGGTGAGTTCATATATGTAGTAATTGGATAAAAAATAACTAAATATAAATCTCCTAAGTCTATTCGGAACTCTTCCGTATTTACTTTTGAGATTGTTTTTGCATAGTAGCTATCAATAATAGTTTGTTGTAAATTAGTATTACCTATCCATTTAACTTTGTCTTCTGACTTAAATGATAGTCCATAAAATTTAATATCTTTCATAATATAATTGTTATTATATAAAATCTCTTTTACTTCAAATATATCATAAAAAGAGCCTCTACCTTGTGATAAACTTGAATTGTGTGAACTTACTAATTGAACATCTAATAGTTTGAATGTACTATTTAAATAGTTCGTACATTCTAAACTATCAAAATATTCTCTATAGTCATATTTATTATCGCTGTTTGTCTCGCCAAAAACTTCTAATAATATTTGCTTATTTGATATTCTTAATATTCCTGCGATAGAATAATTTAGTGAATAATTAACCTTAACGTCTACGGTATATTCATCATCTAAAAATAAAGTATCAACATTAAACATTTAAATACTTTATATTTTTATTTATGAAAACTGACGTATGAAATATAAACATTTTATTACACCTTGTTTATCTTGTAGTAAGTCTCTTCATCTCTTTAACAGCATCTGCCAAGCCAGTGAAAATACTTCTAGCAATAATACTCTGACCTATGTTTAACTCGGTGATTTCTTCGATGCTCATCATATATGAAACATTGTGGTAGTTTAGACCGTGACCCGCTGCTACTTCAAGTCCAATTTTTTTAGCATGTGTAGCTGCCGTTTGAAGTTCTTGTAGAGACTTTTCAAGCCTGATTGCAAGTTCATGACGAGGAAGTTCAAGCTCTTTAACTGAGTGGTTTGTATGAGGAAGTGAAGAGTAAAGCATTGCAAATATGTTGGCAAATGAACCTGTGTGAAGTTCAACCATCTCAGCACCCAACTCTTTTGACTTCTCAATAGCTTCTATGGTTGGATCTACAAATAGTGAAACAGGGATGATATAGTCATGAAGCTGTTCAATCGCATAAGATATCTTGTCTTCATAAGTAAAAACATCTAGTCCTCCTTCAGTTGTAACTTCTTCTCTTTTTTCAGGAACTAAAGTAGCACGGTGAGGTCTTAAGTCACTCACGATGTTTAAGATATCTTTATTAATAGAACACTCAAGGTTTACAGGTAGCTGTGAGTGCATCATAATATTTTTAGCATCTATGTCTTGAATGTGTCTTCTGTCCTCACGAAGATGTATCGTAATCTGGTCTGCACCATTAGCACAAGCAACGTGTAGAGCGTTTAGTATGTCTGGATCATTTACTCGTCTTGCTTCTCTTAAAACAGCTACATGGTCTATGTTTACACCTAACTTCATACTATTCACTATTTTTCTCCCTTAGCATTTAGAACAAAATTTAAATAATTTTCTTCTAAATTTTCATGTTTAATTAAATCGCCCATATGTACTTGTACTACTTTTTTCTTTTTGTAGGGAGCATGTTTAAAAACACTTTCTAAAGTGTCGTTTATAAAAACAGGAACAACATCAAGCTGATTTGCTTTTGCAATTTTTTGCGCTCCACTTTGAAACTCTAAAATATTGGTTGTTTTATTTCTTTCACCCTCTGGGAAGATGTAGATATTAAAGTCATCTATTTTTGAGAGAGTCTTTTTTATCTCTTTAAAAAATTTTAAGAGACCTTTTCTATTTTCCAAGTCAACACTTATGCATCCGCTATATCTAAAGAAGTCGCCATAAAAGGCATCGAATAGTTCTTGTTTAGCTATCCAAGTACCATTCTTGTCATGTTTTGAAAAAATATGTTCCATGACTATTATATCAAGTAAAGACCTGTGATTTATGGCATAAAGAATTTTATCTTGACTTGGCACTTCACCGATAAGCTCAATCTCGATATTTAAATATTCTATCACCCCGTTAGAGTATGATTGTCTATCTTTAGAGAGCTGTGTATATGCTGGTTTTAGTGATATAAACGGGTGAAAATATGTACGCTTGAATATTTTAATATGTCTATATCCAAGCTCTATCATAAATATAAGCTTACCTATTTCTTTTAGCATTAATACCTCTTAAAAATTATTTACTATTTTGAACGATAACCGGGGTGTTGATAATCATTTCGCTCACAAGCTGTAAAGACTGATACGATTCCTAGGGCTAGTATTATTGTTAATATTGCTACTTTCATTTCTTTCCTTTTTTTTAAAAACTATTTTTTATTATATCATTAATTTTATTTATATTATTCGTGTTTGAAAAACATCTTTTGTCTCCACACACCATAAATTCTGCATCCTGACTAAGCTTTTTAAGTATAAACGGATATGCTAGAATACTTAGTTCATAGGCCTTAGCATCTAGGTTTGTGGCATTTGATTTTATAACTCTGTCGCCTTTTAAATATCTAAGAGTCTGACGTAGCATATATGGATATATTACAGGTCTTCTTCCTAACTCGTAAGAGTTATACTCGAGAGTTTTAAATGCAAAATGAGTGTACTTTTCATCTTCAAGAAGAGTTCCCAAAGAGATTAAGACATCTACCATGATGCTAACAGAACTTGTATAAGTATTGTCAGCTATTTCTGCTTTTGTCTCAAACTCTCCATTGCTAAAGTTCCAGCTTCCTTTTTTGTAAAACTCTTCTAAAGCAATATTTGCAAACCTTTGAGCTTTGATAAGATAAATCTCATCTTGAGTAGCGTTGTAGGCAGATATAAGAGCTTGAGCAAGATATGCATAGTCTTCTAAGAAAGCTTCTACTTTAGGAGTTTTGTGGATAAGAGTAGTGTGGTAGAGTTTAGAGTCTATAAACATAGTTTTAAGAAGTGCATCTAGACTTTTTACAGCTCTGTCTTTGTACTTAGCATCTATAGCTCCAAGCGTAAATAGTGCTTTTATCATCATACTTGACCAAGATGTTTGAACTTTTTTATCTATAAAGGGATACTCTCTGTTTTTTCTTAAATCTTGTAGAAGAATCTTAACTTTTTCAAATTCCTTGGGAACTACGCCATTGTTAAAACGGATGATATTTTTACCTTCAAAGTTTCCTTGGGGTGTTACTTCCATCTTTGCAAGCATCGATTCTATATTCTCATAACCATTATCAGATAGAGTCTTATAAACTTCATCATAAGTATAAATAAAGTAAGTTCCCTCTTCACCTTCACTATCTGCATCACTTGCACTGTAAAAGAGATTATCTTCACTCATAAAGTTGTACCAAAAATCAGCAACTTCTTTTGCAGTAGCTAAAAAGCTCTCATCTTTGTACGTCAAGTAAGCATTTGCGTAAAGTTCACAAAGTAGGGCGTTATCGTAAAGCATCTTCTCAAAGTGAGGAACTCTCCACTCACTATCTACTGAATAACGACAAAAACCGCCATCAACAAGATCATACATTCCGCCTTTTTTCATGGACTCTAAAGTATGTATAAGCATAGCTTTTGCTGACTTGTCATCATAAAGTTTGTCAATTGTCAAGAGTGTACCTAGTGTAGATGCATGAGGAAACTTAGGAGTTACAGAAAACCCACCATTTTTTGGCTCATAGTTGTTTTTCACTTGAAGCATAAAGTTCTTTCTAAATTCTTCTTTTAGAACTGTTGCTTCTTTTGGATGCTCTTTTGTGTTTAAAAAACTCTCCACTTCATCAGCATTTTTATATAGAGAAGCGTCATTTTCTTTTACTTTTAAGCTTATAAGTTTTGTAAGTTCTTTAAACCCCATACCTTCAATAGAACCTTGCTGAGACTCAGGAGGTATGTAAGTTCCTGCAAAAAACGGTTTATTTTGAGGAGTACAAAAGATAGATGTCGGCCAACCACCTGCGCGACGATTAAGAAGCATATGAACTTCTTGATAGTGCTTGTCGATGTCAGGTCTCTCTTCACGGTCAACTTTGATACAAACAAAATGCTCATTTAAAATATCTGCACACTCTTTGTTTTCAAATACCATCTCTTCCATTACATGACACCAGTGACAAGATGAGTAACCGATGCTTATAAAGATAGCTTTGTTTTCTTTTTGGGCCTTAGTAAATGCTTCATCACCCCAAGGAAACCAGTCTACAGGATTGTTTTTATGTTGTTGTAAGTATGGTGAATCTTCTGTAACTAATCTATTTGACATGTTGATTTTCCTAAAAGTAAAAAGATATTAATTGATTTTTTGTAGAGTATAAAAATATCGCTAATATTGTACTTAAATAAAAAATCAATTAATAATTGCTTGTCTTAAAGTAATATCACTATTCTCAAGAGACTAATTAGTGTTAGATATTGCTGACAACTCTATTTCTTCCAGACTCTTTGGCCTTGTATAAGTTCTCATCAGCTTCCTTGTATATCTCTTCTGCCGTTGTATTTTGCTCTACATTTTTACAGACTAAACCTATTGAACCTGTTACAAACTCTGATACAGAATTATGAATGTGGGGAATTTTAAGTGCTTCTATCGCTTTAATAAGATTGTTTGCAAATTTTAGCATATCTTGAGTGGTGTCTTCATAGTAGATGAGTCCAAACTCCTCCCCTCCAAGCCTAAATGCAAAATCACCTGCGCGTTTTGAGAAGTCATTTAAAACTGCACCTATCTTTTCAAGTACATCATCTCCGGCATGGTGTCCATATGTGTCATTATACTGCTTAAAGTGATCAATATCTATCATCAAAAATACAATGCTTTTAGAGTCTCTTTTTGCACGTTGAAGCTCTTTATCTAACACTTCATTAAAATAGCGTCGGTTGTACAGAGATGTCAACTCATCTCTAATAGAGAGCTCTTCAACTCTTTTTTTATCTGTTATATCTTGTCTTATTGCAGTGTAGCCAACTTTTTTATTATCTTCATTATAGATAGGATATATGGCTGTATCCACCCAATAAAAAGAGCCGTCTTTGGCTCTATTTTTAAGTATGCCTCTCCACTCTTTATCTGCAGAGATTTTTTCCCATAAATCTACAAAGAACTCTTTACTTGTATCTGGGTGTCTTATAACTCTATGGTTTTTACTTAAGAGTTCCTCTTTTGTGTAGCCTGAAATCTTACAAAATGCTTCAGATGCATAAGTTATGTTCCCTTTTAAATCTGTAGATGAGGTGATGATATTTTTATCTACAAGTTCAATATAATCTTTGATCTTCTTCTCATTTTTTTTCTTTTGTGAGATATCTTCTGCTATGCCTATATATCCAGTAACAATATTTGAACTATCACGGAGTGCACTGATAGAAAGACTGACTATGATTATATCTTTGCTTTTAGTTATATACTTCCATTCATGAGTATTATTAAGTCCGTGTCTGCTTTTTGCAATAAACACATCAAAGCCAACCTCAATCTTCTCTCCCAGCTCTTTTGAAAACTCTTCTGCTCTTTGTTCAACTTCAGAGATATCATGAAAGATTGCGGGTGATTGTTTATCTACAAGCTCGCTGGAGCTATAGCCTAGCATCCGCTGGGCTGCTTTGTTAAAGAGTGTAATAGTTCCATTTATGTCTGTTGTAATTATTGCATGAGATGTGTAGTCTAAAACAGATTGTAAAAAATTTTTATTTTTAAATAACTCACTGTTTAGCGTGTCGAGCTCGTTTACTTTGCTCTGTACTTCACGAAAGGAATTAGAAAGGGCATTTTTAAGCTTATATAATTGAAGGTGAGTATGAACTCTGATTAAAAGTTCTTCTTTTTCAAAAGGTTTAGAAATATAATCAACTGCTCCTGCGCTGAAACCTTTGACTATACTTTGTGAGTCATTCTTGGCAGTTAAAAATATAAAAGGCAAATCAACTGTTTTCTTATTATGTTTTAAGGTGTACGCTACTTCATAACCATCCATCTCAGGCATAACAATATCAAGCAAGATGAGATCAATATTTTCAGTAGAATTTACTATTTCTAATGCCGTCACACCATCTGTCGCTACTAATATATTATACTTTTCATTTAGTATCTCAAAGAGGACAGAGATATTTGCACTCTCATCATCAACTATAAGTACGTTTTGTTTTTTCATCTTAATTCACCAATATTTTTGTATATATTGCTCAGTATTTTTTCTGCGTCTTTATATTTATATCCAATTAAATCTGTTTTTAATTCCTTAATGATACCTTTTTCTGTGTGAAAAGCCAACATCATTTCTAAATGCTCTACTCTCTCTAAAGATATAGCCTTAAAGTGTTTTAAATCCTCTTGAATCTCTTTTACATATTTTAGCACATCATCTTTTTTATACTCTTTTGTAGAAACTTTACTCTCATCTGCATATAAACTACTCTTGATATTTTCAACACTCTTTTTTATTATATCTATAAGTTTCGATGTGAGCTCTTTTTTCAACGAAATGTCCTGAGTGTTGTATATCTGATTTGTAAGCTCGTAAATCTCCGTAAGTGAGATATTCCCGCTAACTCCTTTTAGTGAGTGAATCGCATTGTTAAACTCATCTGTCTCTACTTTAGATATATCTAAAATCTGTTCTACATTTTCATACTCTTTACAAAAACTTGAAAGAAGTTGTTTTATAATTTTTGGTTTATTACCGATTCTTTTTTTCAACTTATCTAAATCTACACCATAAAACTCTGTTATTAACTCATCAGGTTTTAGCTTTGTATCAGATGATTTCAATTCTTTTTTAGAAGATTTTTTTGGTTTTATAAATTTAAGCAGAGTTTCTATTAGCTCATTCTCATCAATAGGTTTTGCCAAGTGCGCAGACATTTTAGCTTCGGCTGTTTTTACTAAATCTTCTTGCATTACAGCCGCACTAAGCGCTACAATCGGTATATTTTCATCTATATATCTAATACGCTTGCTAGCTTCAAATCCATCCATAATAGGCATCTGAAGATCCATCAGGATAAGATCATACTCTTTGGAGTCTTCTATCATTTGAACTGCTTCTTTACCGTTAGTTGCAACGTCAACATTTATCTCTAACCCTTCTAAAATACCTAATGCTACTATCTGATTTATTTTATTATCTTCTACAAGTAGTATATGTGAACCTATAAGTTTTGTAGTATCGTATGTAATCTTTTGCTCTTTTATATCCAACTGATTTTGTAAATTTTTAGAACTATCTTCATTTTCAACTTTTCCAAATGTAGCTGTAAAAACAAACTCACTCCCCTCATCTTTCTTGCTAGTTACCCATATATCTCCACTCATAAGATTTATCAACTGTTTAGATATAGTAAGACCTAAACCAGTTCCTCCATATTTACGGGTAATAGAGTTGTCTGCTTGGCTAAATTCCATAAAAAGATTATTTAAAACTTCTTCACTCATTCCTATCCCGCTATCTTTTATAGTGAACTTTAGTTTCATATAGTAATCATCCTCTTTTGTGAGCTCAACATCTATGTAGATAGTTCCTTTGTCTGTAAATTTAATGGCATTTCCAACTATATTTGTAAGTATCTGAGTTAAACAAAGAGGATCTCCAATAAGAATAAAGTGCTCTTTGAGATTTATATTGATTTTTAGTCCCTTGTTGTTTGCTTGATATTCAAACAGATCTTTGATGTTACTAATTACACTGTCCAACTCAAATATATTATTTTCCAAGTTTAATTTGCCGGCTTCTATCTTTGAGTAATCTAAGATGTCATTTATTACATTAAGAAGTGCTTTTGAAGATATTATAGATTTTTCAAGATAATCTCTTTGTTGTTGGTTTAACCCACTCTTAAGTACTAAGTTGATTAAGCCTAAAATACCATTTAGAGGTGTCCTTATCTCATGGCTCATGTTTGCCAAGAAATCTGATTTTGCTTTGTTTGCTTTTTCCGCCACTTCTTTAGCTCGAATGAGCTCATTTTCCAACTCTTTTTCATGAGTTATATCTTCTATTATCGATACATAGTTAGACTTATTTCCGTTATCTTGGATGATTGGAAAAGAAACAATAGATAAGGTGTGCTCTGGTCCATTTTTACGGTTACTTATAAACTCCCCATACCAGCTTTTCCCTCTTTTAATAGAGTCTTTTATCCTATTATATGTTTTTGTCGATGTTCTGTCTGATATAAGAGAATCTGTGTTTTTCCCAATAGCTTCAAGTTTTGAATAGCCTGTTATTTTGCTAAAAGAGGAATTTGAATACTCAATCTCATTATTAACATTTGTAATAATAATTCCATTAGGACTCTGCTCAACAACTTGTGAGAGTTTACGGAGTTCAATGGCTTGTGATTGTAGTAAATGTCTACTTTTAATAAGTGCTAAAATAATGAAAAGTAAAATAAAATAAACAGATAACCAAAAGAGTGTCAATAAGAGTGGATACTGTTCATTATTGGTGGTATCAAACTTCTGTGTGCTTGAGAAATGGACGTACCATGTATGGTTACTGACTTTAGTTATTTTTTTTGTATGGTATTTTGCATTATGTGATGATTTTTCAAATGAACGATACATAAGACTTTTTTCTGACATCTCTGCGCTGTCGTAGATTTCAAAATCTGAGATTGATTCATTGGGTTTTATTTTATTCATAAGGTCATTCATGCGAAATGCACCATAAACAAATCCAATTAATGCTTTTTTGCGCTCTTGAGTGTTGTCGGTATTAAACTTTTTTTTATATAGTGGAAAGTACATCAACATTCCGGCTTGTACATCAGAGTCAATTTCTTGGACAAGAGTTACTTTTCCTGAGATAGTTGCTTCTCCAGTGTCTCTTGCTCGCTCCATAGCAGTTCTACGAGTAACTTGTGAAAACATATCATAGCCGATAGCTTGAATATTACGTTTATCTAGTGGTTCTAGATATAAAATACTGCTGTATTGTTCACGTTTTCCAGGTGGCTTGAGAGTAAATGAAGGAAACCCCTCCGCGCGCATTTTTTTCTCAAGAGTAGTGATTTCATCAGGGGCAAGCATAATTGTAAAACCAAAACCCTGAATACCAGGATATTTTTGTTTGACTTTTATTGTCTGCGTAAAATCAAACCAATCTTGCCTAGTGACTTTGTCGCTGGCGTGAAAGAGTCCAATTCCGCTACGTAGAACATTCTCATAACTTGACATCTGTTTTTCAATGCGCTGCATATTTTCATTAACAGATACTTTAAACTTTTCTTTTGAAAAACTTTCATAATAATTTTTTGTAAGAATCCAAATAATAAATGAAAATACTATTGATAGGATAACAATAAATATAACAGCCTTCTTTGAGTATTTAAAGTTTGATTGTAGTGACGATAATATATTGAATTTTTTAAGCAAAGGGAATATCCTTGTTAAATTTATTAGGCTCCAATATTATATCTTTTTTCAAACTAATATAAAAATATAGTTTTTAATCAAATCAGTTTTACAGTAGAAAGCTTGGATTAATATGAATGGGACTACAATATCTAACGCATCGCAAAACATTTATTGCTTTTGCTTACATAATAAAGGAAAGTATATGAAAATTTCAAAACTCGTTTTATCATTTATCTTGAGTATATCTCTATTTAGTGGGATGTTATCAGCACAAATGGCTTCCACAGAGATGCTTGTTGGGCATTCTGTTTCTTCGCCTTCTAAAGACAAACTTGCTCAGATTATTTCTCGTGAAGATGTAGCAAAAAGATTTGAAGAGTTGGGTGTAGACTCAAACATGATTGAAGCTAGAATTGCTTCTATGACTGATGAAGAAGCGTCAAAAATTGCATATCAAATAGATACATTGCCTGCTGGAGCAGATGCTGGTATGTCTATAGTAGGTGCTATTGTTTTTATTTTTATAGTATTACTAATTACTGATATACTTGGAGTAACAAACGTTTTTAACTTTACTAAGCCTATAACAAATAATTAAGCAGTGAAGTGAATATAAACAAAATACTTTTTTTAGTTTTTAGCGTAGCCACTTTGATTATTTCAAGTGGCTGTACGCCAAAGAGTCCTCTACCTTTAGATAATAATTACCAATCATCTGCTATTAATGTTCCTTTTGTTCCACCACGTTCTGATCTTTGTGGCTCAACCTCAATTGAGATGGTTTCTTCTTACTGGCAATCAACAACTTCCTATGTCCCGCATCTTACGCTTAAAGAATTGGATGAGAGGACATTGATTCCTGAAAAAGGAGGCACCCTACAGATAGAACTCATTTCTGCAGCAAGAGTTAACGGCTTGATTGCTTATCCTTTGGAGCCAACATTTGAAGCACTTTTTGCTGAACTCTCAGCGCATCATCCAGTTATTGTGTTGGTAAACAGAAGCTACTCATGGTATCCCCTTTGGCACTATGCTCCAATTACTGGATATGATGCCAAAGAGCAGAGAATTCTGATGCATTTTGCTGACAAACCAAATCAAGCAATAGCGATTGGTACATTTGCTGCATTATGGGAGAGAAGCGGCAATTGGGGAGTTGTACTATTGCCTCCTGGAGAACTTCCTGCAACTGTTTCACCAAAAAAGTTTCTACATTCTGCTTACGACCTTGAAAAAACAGGGATGAGAAAAGAAGCTATTACTGCATACAAAAGTGCTCTTATACGTTGGCCAGAAGATATAGCTATTTTATTTGCATTGGGAAATGCCTATTATAGTTCTAATGAGATAAGTAGTGCCGAACAAATATATCGAAAAATCTTATCAATTGATTCTACACATCCACTTGTTTTGAATAATCTAGCAGATCTTTTGTGCAACACCTCTAGAGCTGATGAAGCATTAAAGTTACTTGATAAGGCTGTGACAGATGACATTAAAATAAAATCTATTATAAAAACTACACGTGAAGAGATTATCAGAGGGTGTATTCCTTAGTGACATTAGCTATAATGTCATTTAATTTTATTTACCAAAGGCTCTCTCTATGAATATTGTGTTTAAATTTTTTGTACTTCTATCTTTTTTGATTTTTTATACTTCGCTAAATGCTGATAATACTCAAATAAAAGGTCTTGATAAAGAGTTAAAGAAGCCATTGATAGAGCGATATATAATGGATGAACTTAAAGATTTACGAATAGAAAATTTAAAAGTAAAAAATGAGGTTGAACAAAGACTCTCAAGAGCTCAAGTTGAGCAAACAGATAGAGCAGCCAGATATATCACTGATACTATTGGAAATGTATTTTACCTTATTGCAGCCGCAACATCCATCCTTATTTTTGCGGGATGGAATTCACTTAGAGATATAAGACGAAAAACTGAAGAGATAGTTGAGAACAGGTTAGATGATATTACTAAAAAATATAATGCTCAGATGCAGGCACTTCAAGATACACTAACACAGCAGTCAAAAAAGATATTGGACAATCAAAATAAAATATATAATACTCAGTATATTCACTCTTTGTGGATGCGCTCAAATTTGGAAACAAACCCTCAGTCGAGAATAGATATTTATGATGAGATTTTAAAAGTAAATGCTAATGATGCAGAAGTTTATGCTTACAAAGCAGATGCAGTTCTTGACATGGATGAGCATGAATGGGCTTTGAATCTTAGTAATAAAGCCATAGAAATTGACCCTGAATATGGTTATGCCTACTGGCAACGCTCTTGTGCAAACGCGGTTCTTGACAACAAACATGAGGCGATTGAAGATTTACTAATAGCCATAGAAAAATCTCCTCAGTTAAGAGATGAAATTGATAGCGAAGTATTATTTGAAAATATAAAAGAGAGTGAAGAGTTTAAGAAAATACATAGTTAGGCTTAATTTTCTTTTCAAACTCTGCTACTTATTAGTTATAATCACTTAAAATTATTTTAAATTGGTATATAAATGTTAAAAAAGATAGTTGTTATTTTTGTCTTAATAGTTGTTATTATTGCAATGGGTATGTTTTACTACAAAAATGAGATAAAAGAGCAGAAGATTAAGAATATTATGGATCAGGTTACACTAACTCTTGACTCAGAGTTAAAGTCTTATAAAATGGATGACTTGAAGATGGCACTCTTTCTTTCCAAAAACAAAGCACTCGTAGATGCTTTAGAAAATGATGATGAAGATTTGGGTTATAAGATACTCTCAGATATAACTACTACAATCAATAATAATACAAATATACTTATAAGAGCTCAAATTATTACAAAAGATTTAAATATCTTTGCAAGAAGTTGGGATGACATATATGCTGGGATGCCACTAGGTGATTATAGAACTGACTTTAAATATTTTGAGACTCACAAAACACCACGTACTTCTATAGAGATAGGAAGACGTTTAGGTATAAAGGCAACAGTACCTATATATAAAGATGGTGAATTTCTTGGTTTTGTGGAAGTTATCTCATTTTTCAAATCAATCACTGACTTTTTTAGTTCTATGGGTGTAGATCTATATGTACTTTTAGATGTTAAACATATGGATAGCGCAGTACTTATGATGGAAAATCTAGCTATAAATAATTATGTAGTATCAAATAGAAACTATAATTATAATCATATCCAAACACTAAATAAGATAGACTTTAAAGAACTAAGGCTGAGTAATGTTGCATATAAAGATAATAAATATATCTTTTATGAGACAATGTATGATGGAGAATTTAAAGCCATAGGTGCATTTGTCTTTGTTCTGCCTGAGAAGTATCTGGAGTATTTTAGAAATCCTGAGGATGATATATCATTTCTTATTAATGTCACAAGAAGTGGTCTCTATGATGTTGTAAAAGAAGAGAAGTATGAAAAGAACATATATAATGATTACTCAGCCAGTTCTATGGTCTATCTTCAAGATGTAATTGATAAAGAAGATAGACAAGTATTTTTGGATGAAGCATATGAAAAATTTGACAAGTACTCTAAAGATGAGCTTATTCAGATGATGTTAGAGAGAAATATTATTAAAAAGATAGACGGGAAAATTAAATGAAAATTTTATTATTAGAAGATGAGTATTCACTTCGTATAAGTATAGAAGAGTTTTTAACAGACTTAGGTTATGAAGTGGATGGTTTTATGGATGGAAGGGAAGCTTATGAGGCTGTATATGACAAAGCTTATGATATTTTACTGCTTGATGTAAATGTTCCATCACTCAATGGTTTTGAACTTTTAAAAAAACTTAGACTTGATGATAAAAAAGTACCTGCAATCTTCTTAACATCTATGACGGATATGGATGATTTAAAAGAGGGTTATAAAAGAGGGTGTTGTGATTACATCAGAAAACCATTTGATTTAGAAGAGTTAGAACTTCGTATAGACCATGCACTAGCAAGTTTTTTTCAAGATGATAGTTCTATAATTCATATTGGTTGCAATATTGTTTATGATATGAAAAAAAGTAAGTTAACACTTAAAGATGATGAAATAGTCCTCAGAAAGACAGAACAAGACCTTTTAGAAGTTTTGATAAAAAATAAAAATGCCGTAGTATCTACTCAGATGTTTCAAGATGAGGTTTGGGGAGAGTATGTAGAACCTGCTACTATTAGAGTACAGCTAAATAACTTACGTAAAAAACTACCAGAGGGTGTTATACAAAACAGAAGAGGGCTAGGATATATAATTGAAAGATAGTCAATACTCGGCAAAGTATGCACTAATATATACTTCTCTTGTCTCAGTAATACTTTTAACCCCTCTATTTTTCTATTTCATATATATGAAAAATATTCACTCTATACAAAATGAGTTGCTACTAAAAGAAAAATCTCTTTTAGTCATAAAAGCTATGCAAGAGTACAATGGAAATGATGAATATTTTGAATACCCAAGATTTAAAACATTTGAATCAGGTCTTTATGATGAGAGTTTTCAACCAATTTTCTCTTTAGTAAATTACAAGATAAAGTACTTTAAAGATGGATATCACTTAGATGGCAATGATGCATACTTGATTGTTAACCTTCCAAACAACAGATATTTTGGTGCTAAGTATCTAATAGTTAAAAATCAACTCTCTTTTGCCGTAGTTTATGAAAAGGTTATGTATATACTCTTTAGTGTTGTGACACTAGTCTTTATGCTTAGTATGTTCTTTTTACAGACTTTTGCTAAACCGTTTCAAAAAATGAATAAACAACTTGATAATTTTATAAAAGATTCTATGCATGAGATAAATACTCCTCTGTCTATTATAAATGTAAATATTGATCTTTACAATAGAAAGAATGAACCAAATAAGTATTTACAAAGGATGAAAGCAGCAACAAAGGTTCTCTCTAACATATATAATGATATGGATTATCTCATTAAGCATGATAAACTTAAACATGAAGGTGAATATATTAATATGAGTGCTTTTCTAGCAGATAGAATAGAATACTTTAGTGAAGTGGCTTTGATGAAAAATATAATAATAAATACAGATATCAAGGAATGTACTAATATATATATGAACTCAAAAGAACTACAACGTGTTATAGACAATACTATATCTAATGCAATAAAATACTCACATGAAAACTCAAAAATAGATATAAGTCTATATATGAAAGATGAAAAATGTCATTTAAGCTTTAGAGATTATGGTGTTGGAATCGAAAAAGTTGAAAAAATATTTAGCAGGTACTATAGAGAAAACGTCAGTAAAGGTGGTTTCGGAATAGGGCTAAATATCGTGAAATCCATCATAAACAAGGCTAATATAGAGCTTGTAATAGAATCTACTCCAAAGGTAGGAAGTGAATTTCTTTATATTTTCCCATCTCCTTCTACAAAATAATTATAATTTAATCTGATTTTACATTAATTTTACATTCGAGTGATAAACTTGCTCCTGAAATAAGAATAGGAGGAACAAGAATGAAGAAAACTGTGATGATATCACTACTTGTAAGTGCTTCACTTTTCGCTGCTGATTATAGTAGTGTTATAGAGAAACCAAATGCAAGCAAGATGATTCAAAAAGATCTATTGGCTCCAGCTAAAACTTTTACTATGCCAACTGGTTGTATAACAACAGATCCTAAAGCTATCGCAAGAGGTGCTTTTATATTCCATAATTTAAACGGTGGAAAAGCAAAGGGTAAATTACCCCAAGGTCTTGCTAAAAAGCAAATGGAGCCAGGTAAAACTTATATGCCTGGTGACAAAATTCCAAATAAACAATATGGAAACTGTGTCGCTTGTCATAATATAGAAGGTGCTAAAGGTGCTGGAAATATTGGTCCCGACTTAACAGACTATAAAAATATGTTTATGGCGACTGGTGTTAGAAATAATCAATTTGTTTTTCAAAAAATTGCTGATCCTCGTATAGACAATAAAAATACACACATGACTATTAACTTAACTACTAAGTTATTCACAACTAAAGAGATATGTGAGATTACTTCATATATTGTTTCTGAAAAATAAAGGAAGATAAACTATGCAAAGAAGAGATTTTTTCAAGAAATTAGGTACAGTTGCTGCAGTTGCTGCTGTTGCTCCAACAATGAGTTTTGCAGCTGATGCAAAGAAACCCTCAGGTCCTAATGATCTTACATTTAAAGCTGCTGTAGATGCTGTAACTGGTGGTAAAACTCCTGTTGTATCTTCAAAAATTAAATTGAAAGTTCCAGAAATTGCTGAGAACGGTGCTGTTGTTCCTGTTACTGTTGAGGTTGAGTCTCCGATGACTGAAGCTGACTATGTAAAAGCAATTCATATTTTTGCTACTAAAAACGCAAACACTCGTTGTATTGATGTTCACTTAACTCCTGCAAATGGAAAAGCAATGTTTGCAACTCGTATTAAACTTGGTGGGACTCAAGATGTTGCAACAGTGGTTGAGCTTAGTGATGGATCATTTATTACTGCTAGTCAAAGTGTAAAAGTTACTATCGGTGGATGTGGTTGATTTTCGACCATTTAACATAATCTACAAATATAAAAATTAAGGAATTAAAAATGGGAAAAAGAAAATCACTGATTAAAATCAAGCCAAAAAAATTTAAAGATGGTGAAATAGTTAAAGTAAGTTTTATGGTTATGCATCCAATGGAAACAGGTATGCGTAAAGATAAAAAAACTAAAGAGATTATTCCGGCTAAATATATTAACAATGTAAAGTTTAGCTATAACGGAAAAGTCATTACAACTATGAACGTATGGGAATCACTCTCTACTAACCCGGTATTTACTACATATATTAAAATTAACGGTAAAGGTAATTTTAGCGTTACATATACTGATAATACTGGTGAAGTAAATGAAAAAAGCAAAAAGATTAAACCAAAAGGATAATCAATGAAAACAGGAATAAAAATAGCACTATTTATTGCACTTCTTTCTTCATTGACTTTTGCAAGTGAGCAGTTTGCAATGAGTGATGCTGACCGTGCGATGTATGCTGAGATGTTAGAAAATAATCCAGCTGATATTATGGTAGAAAACGGTAACGAACTTCTTGAGGAGTATTGTGGTGGAGATGCTGGTTTAGCAGCATTTTTAAATGTAAGTGAAGATGAATTACCAGCTTTCATAGCAGGTTTTCCTCGTTACTTAAAAGATTTTAAACAAGTAGTTGGTGTAGATCAAGTACTTCAAGCTCTTATGTATAAAAATAATCATAAGCCATTTGCACTAAAAAGTTCGAATATGTTTGATATGAGTACATATGTTAAGACTATTGCTAATGGTGAGAAGAGTAACATCGATGTCAATGCAAATCAACATATGAAAGATGCTTATGCATTGGGTAAACTAACGTTTGAGCAAAAACGTGGTGGACGTGGTCTAGCATGTCTTAGCTGTCATTCAGATGCTGTAATAGGTAGTGTTTTAAGAACACAACCGCTACCAGACTTAAGTAATAAAGGTGTTGCAGTTGCAGCAACTTGGCCAGCATATAGAATGACTAAATCATCTCTAAGAACGTTGCAACGCCGCTTTCAGGGTTGTATGAAAAATGCTTTATTAAAAGTTATTCCTCTTGGCTCACCAGAAATGGTTGCACTTGAAGTTTATCTTACAGATGAAGCTAAGGGCACAGAAATCGCTGTTCCTGGTATTAAGAGATAGGGAAAGATAATGGAAATTTCTAGAAGAGACTTTATGCATATTGCCGCAATCTTTGGACTTGGAGTTGCATCAGCTGGATGTTCTACCTCAAGTGCAAAAACACCTGCACAAATATCATTAAAAGATATTTATGACTTTAAAGCAACAGGTAATTTTACACTGCTGCATATGTGTGATATTCATGCTCATATTAAACCACTTTATTGGAGAGAGCCATCTACTTTGATCTCTGCTCCAAATCTTGTTGGAACACCTGGATTTTTATGTGGTGAAGCTTTTGCTGCGCATTATGGATTAGAACCTAGTTCTTTAGATGCTTACTTTGATACTCATATGGATTTTGACACTTTGGCTAAAAAGTTCGGAAAAATGGGTGGTATTGCTCATATGAAAACTTATTTAGATCATGTAAGAACTGAGCGTGGAAATGAAAATGTACTTTTTCTTGACTCTGGAGATACTTGGCAAGGTACAGGTGTTGCACTAAAAACTCGAGGTGAAGCTATCGTTAAAGCTCAAAATTACCTTGGTGTTGATGTAATGGTAGGGCACTGGGAATTTACTTATGGTAAAGAGCGTGTTAAAGAGCTAATAGAGATGTTAGATGCTAAGTTTATCTCTCAAAATGTTGTTGGTAATGACCCTTTTGCAGATGAGTATGAAGAACTTATTTTTGAACCATACACTATTGAAGAACGTGGCGGGGCAAAGATTGGTATTATCGGTCAGTCATTTCCTTTTACTTCAACTGCAAACCCTAGAGAGTTTACAGATGGCTGGAGTTTTGGTATCAGACCTGAAACACTTCAGGAGTATGTAAACGAGTTAAGAAATGAGCATAAAGTTGATTGTGTTGTAGTTCTTTCTCATGATGGATTTAGTGTTGACCAAGAAGTTGCTCGTATGGTTCACGGTATTGACTTTATTTTAAGCGGACATACACATGACCCTTCTCCTAAGCCTATCACAATCAACGGTACTGTTATCGTTATTGCAGGTAGTCATGGTAAATATGTTGGTCGTTTAGATATAGATGCTAAAGATGGTAAAGTAATTGACTATGAGTACAAACTTGTTCCAATAGCATCTAATATGATTCCCGCAGATCCTGCAGGAGTTAAACTTGTAGATGAGCTATATGCACCGTTTGCTGCGGAGTTTAATGAAGTGTTAGGTAAAACAAAAAATACTCTATATAAAAGAGATACTTTCTTCTCAACTTTTGATCAGCTCATTAATGACGCTATCATGGATGAGATGAAGTGTGATATCTCTTTTACTCCTGGATATAGATGGGGAACAACAGTTCTTGCAGGAGATGATATTTTGATGGATAATGTATATGAAATGTGTGGTATCACTTATCCTGATGTTTATACATTTGAGTTAAAAGGCTCTAAGATTGCAACTCTATTAGAAGATATAGCAGATAATGTATTTAATGCAAACCCTCTTTATCAACAGGGTGGTGACATGAGTCGCTTGGGTGGAGTTACTTACTCTATCGCAGTTGCTGCCGCAGCTGGTAAACGTATTTCTAAACTTATGATTGGAGGTAAACCGATAGACTTGAATAAAACATACATAGTTTCATCTTGGGGTGGTAACTTGCAAAATGCTGGTGAAAATCTTCAAAAAGATAAAATTAGAGCAGTTTATGACGTGACTCGTGATTACATTAAAAAACAAAAAGTAGTTGATGTAAGTAATGAAGGGAATGTTACTTTAGTTGATTATGATTGTGGATGTCCAGTAAAAGGTTATAGAAGCTGTTAGTTTAGGCCGATGGTAGCTCTAACTACCATCCTAATCTGAATATGTTAATAATAACAAAGTCAAACACTTTAATTATAACATACGCATAATTAATAAATAAGGGTAGATAATGAAAAAGAATACAATGATTAAAATAGCTGCAAGCGCAGCAGCACTAATACTTATGAGTACATCGGCGTCAGCTGGTTATACAATGAAGAAAAAAGTTGGTGATGTAGATACTAAGCTTACGTTCTTTGGTTTTGCTCAACTTGAAATGGTTGGTGGGGACGGTATGAAGATCAAAGAAGCTGGTTCTGTAGAAAAAGCTGACTCAGATGTTGCATTTAGAGCACAGCGTATTCGTCTTGGTTGGAAATATGTAGCTGGTAAAGTTCGTGGTAAAGTTTTCTTAGACTTCAATCAAGATGCTACTGGAGCAAGTGACCATACTGATGGTGACTCTATTCCAAAACTTGTTAAAGATGCTTTTATTGCATATCAAGCTGACGATGCATTCACTATAAAACTAGGTTTAATTAAGATGCCTCACGGTATGGGCTTTACTATGCCAGGATGGAATCTTGATATCGCAGAACGTGGTTTGGATAAATCTCTTGTACTTGAAAGAAATACTGGTTTAATGTTTTCTGGTCGTGACATGTTCTTAGGAAATAATGGTAAAGTTGACGGTTTTGAAATGGGTCATGAACGTCCTTGGAAGGGTTTTGGTTATGATGTTATGATTGCCAATCAAGCAAGTAGAAGTGCTGCTCTAAAAAGAGACACTACTGTATTGCCAGGAGGAACTTCTAGTGGATCAATAGAATTTGGTGGTAACTCTTATGCAGTTCGTGGTATGTTTGACTACACAGAAGCATTTCACATAGAAGCTTCTTATGCAATTTCCCAAAATGCTGGTGGATATAATGCAGTAGACGGGGCAACAACTGCCGCAGATGGTTTTAATGAAGATTATACATCAATCAATGTTGGTATTGATTCTAACTTAGGTGCATTAAGCCTTAAAGCTGAATATACAACGGGTAACAATATTCAAGGAGTAAGAGATTATAATGAAAAAGTTGCTACTGCTACAGCTGCATACTTTGTAACTCCAACATTGGAATTAGTTGCTAAACATATTCAAGCTAATGCAGAAGGTAAATATTTGAATACTCATTCAACAGATTTAGGAAATACTTACTTAGGTTTCAATTATTTTATATCTTCACCATATCAAGATTTTTCTCGTAAAGCTAAGCGTGGAAGAAATCAGCATAAAGTTGTATTTAACTACATCTTAGCTAGTGGAAATGGAGCAACTGAAGTTGCTGCTGATAAATGGACTGGATTAGGTGGTTATAGAGATGACGCGTTTATTGTTCAGTATCAATTTAAATTCTAGACTAAATTACTAAAAAGGTTATGCTTTGAAGTCACTTCTAATATATTTTGTGTTTATTCATTCTCTCCTAGCTTTTGATTATACTCTTAAGCCTGAAAAAGTCAGTGAAGAGACACACTGCTTTTTCGGCTTGCCAGAAGTGATGGACGAGCATAACAACGGTAATATGGTCAACTCCTGTTTTGTTAATATGGGGACTAGCTATCTTGTGATAGATAGTGGTCCTACATACTCATATGCTCTCCAAGCATATGAAAAAATGAAAAAAATCAATAACCTACCAATCTCTTATGTAATTAATACTCATGTTCATGATGATCACTGGCTTGGTAACTCTTACTATGCTTCAATTGGTGTGAAAATTATAGGTTCAAGTGTATTTAAAAATGAGTCAAAAGTTGAGATGACTAGAATGCAAAAGAGAATAAGTCAGCAAGCTTATGCTAAAACGACTCAAATATTTCCTACTATTTTTGTTAAGGATGAAAAAGTATTGGACATTGATGGAAAAAAAGTTTACATAAAAAGTGTTAATAAAAAAGCTCATACAAACAGTGATCTTTTAATTTACATTCCAGATGGAAAAATTGTTTTTGTTGGAGATTTGGTTTTTAATGACCGCTTACCTTCAATAAGAGATGGAAATCTCAATGGCTGGCTAGAGAGCCTTGATAAAGTCAGAGCAATGGATGTAGATTTTATCGTAGGTGGACATGGAGAAATAGTAGATAGAACTTCCATTGACATGACATATAACTATATAAAGACCTTAAGAGACAGAGTTGCTATGCTTTTAGAAGATGGTGAAGAGATAGGTGATGTTGTAAATATGGTGAAGATGGAAAAATTTAAAGATATAAATTTTTATGACTCTATGCATAGACAAAATGTTGAAATTGCATACAGAATGTTGGAGTGGGAAAGTGAATAGATTTATCTTGATTTTAGCTCTGAGTTTATCTTCACTATTCGCAGTTGAATTTCACTCATATGAAGATGCTCTTAAGATGCAAAAACAGAGTAAAAAGATAATTATGATTGATGTTGTTAGAACAGGATGTCACTACTGTGAAGAAATGCATAGAGATGTTTTTAAAGACAAAGATATGAGTAGGTGGTTAGATGAGAGGTTTATTGCAGTAAAGATAAATATGGATAATGAAAAACTACCACTTGGTCTTAAAGTTAACTTTACACCTACTTTTTATTTTTTAGACGCAGATAAAAAGATACTCAAAACAATACCTGGTTCTTGGAATATTCAAGATTTTAAAGATCTAACAAAAGGAATAAAATGAAAAATTTTACGTTAATTTTACTAACTCTTTGTATCGTCTCATTTGCTGATACGGAGTTTGCTGAGCCAAAACCTGCTATTGATAATCAACGTCAAATAGTTTTTTCCATAAAAAGTGGTGATGATGAAGAGATTCATCATGTATTAAGTAGTGCAAATAATGTGTTGAAGTTTTATGGACCTGAAAATGTAGAGATGAAGATAGTAGCTTATTCTAAAGGTATTAAAACTTTATTAAAAATCCATAAAGAGATAGCTCTAAGAGTACGAGCTTTGATGCTTCTTGACGTAGAATTTATCGCATGCAGAAATACTATGAAAACAAAAAAAATAAAAGAAGAAGAGCTTATAGAAGATAGTGTAATTGTAACAGCTGGAATAGTTGAGATAATAGAGAGAGTTAAAGATGGCTGGATAAACATAGTCCCATAAGTTAGTTCAATTTAAATATGAAGGAATAAAATGAAAAAGTTAGTTGTATTATTTGTTGCACTTTTTAGTGCTAGTGTTGTATTTGCTCAAGGAGATTTGCATCTGTTTGAAGTAGATAATAAAAATGGTTCTATTACTCCAGATGCAATAGAAAAAGCATTTGTAAAACATGGTTTTAAAATAGCAGTAAACAGTGAGATGAATCTTCCATATACAAAACAGTTTAAAAAGACAAACTTTAAAATCTATAATCTTTTAACTGTATATCATTCAAAACTCTCTCATGATTTAGTAAAAAAACACCCAGATGCAGGTGTATTTACTCCCCTTGGTGTAGGTATTTATCAAGGTTTAGATGAAGATACACTCCATGTATCAACACTAACTTCTGAAGCTCAAGCTAAAATATTGGGCTTTGATGATAAGCTATTAAAGTCTATTGAAAAAGAAGTTTTAAAAAGCATAAGAAGTGTACTACCAAATGCAAAACATAAACTAAGTGAAGATAGTTTAAAAGAGAGTAGGGACTTAGTTACTAAGTATGAGCTTGATTTGGATGGTGAAGACTTCGAAGATATGAAAGAAGAAGTAGAACTTAGTTTAGAAAATGGTTTTAAGCCAGTAGGTTTTGTTATGGCAAACTACTTAGACTTTAACGAAGAGTTAGTTGAAGATGGAAAATCTAGTCCATTTGATTTTTACGTTACCTACTCTATTTGTAAGTTAAAAGTTATTTATACAGTTTCTCAAACACGTCCTGAAGCTGCTGCTTTTGCTCCTTGTACACTGATGGTATACAAGAAAAAAGATGAAGATAAGATTGTTATGGGATTTCCAGGTGTTTATAACTGGATGAGTAGTGCTAGAGTTGACAACAAAGAAGCACAAGCTGTTCTTCAAAAAGCTCAAGATGATTTTGAAGATATTTTAAAAGAAGTAACGGAGTAATAGAAGATGAAAAAATTTATATTATTACTAGCATTTATTGGTCTGCTTAGTGCTGAGGATTCCACATATAAAGTTGTTATTGACTTAACGACTAGTAGTGTTGAAAATTTTCAAAAGAAGATATTAAAAGGTATAGTTGCTCATAAGAATTATTATGAGGGTAAATTAAAAGAGTTGGAAGTTGCAGTTGTCATACATGGCGGTGCATACAGATTTTTTGTAAAAGACCCTAAAAAGACTATATACAAAGATGATAAAGAACTTCTTAAAGCATATGCAGAACTTAAGACAAGAATTGAAAGTTTGTCAGATACATATGCTGTTGAGTTTTTGATGTGTGAAGTGGGTATGAAAAAAAATAAGTTAAAAGAGAAGAATATAGTTAGTTTTGTTGAACTTATTCCTAACTCTACAATAGGTCTCATTGATAAACAAAATGAGGGTTATGCCTACATCCCAGTTAGCGATTAATTAGCAACTTTTTAGTTGCTAATAATAGTAACAGTTTTGTGATAATAAGAATTTAGACTTCATTAATAACATAAAAGATAATAGATATCACATTTTTATTAGTTATAATAATTGAATTATTTTAATAGGCAAAATTACATGAAAAAACTACTTTTACTACTTTTAACCTCCGTATTAGTCTTTGCTGCTCCTAAGTTTTTGATGCCAGAAGAAGCATTTATACCAGAAGCAAAAGTTAACTCCCAGATGCAAATAGAGGCTACTCTTAATATTGCTAAAGATATTTATCTATATGAAGAGCAACTCAAGTTCTCTATAAAAGAGGGCAGTGGTATATCTATAGCTAATATAGATGGTCCAAAAAGTGTTAAACACCATGAAGAGATGGTTTATTTAAAATCACCGAGTTTTGTAGTTACTTTACAAAAAGATAGCGGTGTTACAGGAGTAAAAAATATTGAACTTAGTTTCTCCTATCAAGGCTGTTCTGAACAAGGTCTTTGTTATGAACCACTTAGTAAAGTATACCTCTTTGATATAGACACATCCAAGTTAGCTCAAGCATCTTTAAAAAAATCAGAGACAAAAAAAGAAGAAAAAGTTAAACCTGCTAAAGAAGAGAAATCTGAGACAGATACCATTGCAGATACTATTAAATCTGGAAATATTTTTGTAGTTCTTTTAACATTTTTAGGCTTTGGTTTACTTCTTGCACTTACTCCATGTGTATTTCCTATGATTCCTATTATCTCTGGAGTTATAATCTCTCAAGGAGAGGGTATAACTACTAAAAGAGCATTTATGCTCTCTGTAATTTATGTCCTTGCAATGGCAGTAGCTTATACAATTGCTGGTGTTTTAGCAGGTCTATTTGGAGCTAATCTTCAAGCTGCTCTTCAAACTCCTTGGGTTATCTACTCATTTGCGGGTGTCTTTGTGGCTCTTGCTATGAGTATGTTTGGTTTTTATGAGCTTAAACTTCCAGATTCTTTGGTTTCAAAGGTAAGTGCATCTAGCCATAAAAGTGGATTTATTGGTGTAGCTGTTATGGGATTTTTATCAGCTCTTATAGTTGGACCTTGTGTAGCTGCTCCATTAGCAGGTGCTCTTGTCTATATAGGTCAAACCGGAGATGCAGTTCTTGGTGGTATGGCACTATTTTCTTTGAGTATCGGTATGGGTATTCCTCTTATAGTAGTTGGTGTAAGTGCAGGTAAGTTTATGCCTAAACCTGGTGCATGGATGACTATGGTTAGTGCCATTTTTGGTATTATGATGTTAGGTGTTGCTGTATGGATGTTAGAGCGTGTAGTTGATGTCTATGTTACTATGGCTCTTTATTCTATGCTTGGTCTTGGTTTTGCTATTTATTTAGGTACTTTTGATAAAGATTCACATATATTTAAAAGAAGTATTGCTGTAATAATATTTATCTATTCCGTAGCTCTTTTTATAGGTGTTTTAGGTGGCTCAACAAGTATGACTAAGCCTTTATCATTTTTAAAACCACAGGTAGTATCCGGTGTTGCTCAAAGTGAGAAAAAGCATACTAACTTTATAATAGTAAAATCTATTACAGAGTTAGATGAGCTTTTGTCTAAGCATAAAGGCAAAAATATAATGCTTGATTTTTACGCTGAGTGGTGTACCTCTTGTAAAGAATTAGAAGATGTGACTTTCGCAAATATTGATGTTAAAAATAAGATGGATGAGTTTATTTTAATACAAGCAGATGTTACAGATAACAAAAAAGAGCAAAAAGACTTAAGTAGAAAGTACGGAGTATTCGGTCCTCCAGCAATACTTTTCTTTGATAAAAATTCTGAAGTAATCAAGTCTAAAACTATTATAGGTTTTATAGAACCAAAAGAGTTTTTGACACATTTAAATAAGATATAGTTTTACCAAGGTTTTTCATTCTTTTCATCATTTTCAATTGTTTCTTTGTTTAATCTATAAAGATAAGTATTTTGATTGGAGTTTAACTTTTTAACCCATTTTGCTTCTTCTAAGTCACTCATCTTTTGAAGTTTTAAATCCGATTGAGCATTATTAGCTTTGTTTTTAACTTCTTTTTTATTCTTATCTTTTAGCTCTTTTACTTGTTCTTGGCTATCTTCATTATTGTTGTCATTATTTGAGTTTTTGTTATCATTGTCCTTATTCTCTTGAGACTTAGCATCATCAGAATTTTTCTTTTTATCAGGTCTTACTTTCTCATCTGATTTTTTACTTTTTGAGCTGTCATTACTCTTAGAATTTTTGTTTTTGTTTTTGTTTTTATTGTTTTTATCGTTTGCTTCATCAGAATCGTCACCATTTTCATCAGTTTTTTGCTCTGAATATTTTTTATCCTTCTCTTCTTGTTCGTCTCCTTTTTCTTTCTCTTCTTTCTTTTTATTATCCTCTAAAGCCTTTTTTACAGCCTCTAAGTTCTCTCTTGTGGGTTTGTCTTCTTTTAGTTTTAATGATACTTCATAATGTTTTACTGCCCGCTCTAGCGTATTTAGCGTACCTAAGCGTACAAGAGCATTGCCCATGTTTGATAACTTCTTAGCTCTTAACTCTTTATCTTCAAGTCTTGCAAATGAATAAGCACTTAAAGCTTTTAAATATTGTTTTTCTTTATAGTATGAATTTCCAGCATTATAATAAGCTTGTCCACTATTATTTTTTCTTGCATACTCTTCATAGATTTTTGCAGAGGAGTTGTAGTCTTTAGCTTCATAAAATTTTTTTGCTTGAGCCAACTTCTTAAAGTCAAACACATCTCCAATAGCTGGAGAGTTACTAAATATTAATATAAAAAGTACAAATATTGATGCTGACTTGTCGTGTTTAACTTTTTTACCAAGAGAATTAAAAGCGATGAGTAAAATAACTATTGCAAGAATTATTGGATAGTAAAACAGGGCTACATATCTCTGTATCTCTTGGCTTTTAAGCTCTTTATGTTCAGTGTTATTTATGATCTCACTAAACATTGCTTCTATGTCTCTTGAAGATGTTGTATTTTGAATATAAACACCACCAGTGCGCAAGGCAAGCTCAGAGATGGATTCATTTAGTTTTGATATGATGACCTTGTCGTTATACTTTATAAGTGTGCCATCTTTCTTTTTAATAGATGCACCAAGTTCGGTTCCCATACCAAGAACAAAAACTACAATACCTTTTTCTTTTGCAAATTTTATTTCAGCCGAAAAATCTGTTTCATCTCCACCATCACTTAAAATTAAAAGGTATTTCTTATCTGTAGTAGTTTTAGTTTTTGTTACTGTTTCTAACATTGTGAGGATATCTGTACCTTTTTGAGTTATGCTAGATGTATCTAGTTTTGATAGTAAAAAAGAGACTGTTTTTGTATCAAAACTAATTGGAGAAACAAGATAACTATTTTTTGCAAAGGCTATTACTCCCACTCTATCTTTTGTAGTTTTATTTATCATCACAAGAGCTTTTTTCTTAGCCAATTCAAGTCTATTTGGATATACGTCTTCGCACAACATAGAGTCTGAAATATCTAAGGCTATTAAGATATCACCACCTATCGCCTTGACTCGCACAGTTCCATCTTTAAGTACAGGCTCTGCTGAAGCTATAATTATTAATACTCCTGCTAAAAACAACAGAGTATTTCTTGCCTTTAGAGTGAGTGAATTAGAATTAATTCTTAACTTATCCATAATCTCTTTTGAAAAGTAGTGTTCATGCGACTCTTTTCGAATCATTATATATGCGTAAATTATCATAAGTGGAGCAAACATAAAGTAAATAAATTCAGGATGTAAAAAAGTCATTAGTTATATCCTCTTTTGTTTCTAAATAACATATACAAAATCAAAGATAAAAATGAAACAACTAATGGAAAAATATAGTAGTATCTTAAAAAACTAAATGTCTCATTGTCTATATCTGACTTTTCTAACTCATTTATTTTTGCATATACAACATTAAGTTCACTTGCATTTGACGCCCCAAAAGCTACACCACCTGTCTGCGCAGCAATTTTATCTAGCATCTTTTTATTGTACTCATTAGATTTTCCTATCCCTATAGGATAGACTTTTACATCATGTTTTTTTGCAAAGTCAATAGCTGCTTCAAAAGGAAATTCACTATCAGGGGTGTTGTACCCATCAGTTAGTAAAATAGCGATTTTGCTAACTGATTTTGATGCTTTAAGCAGGTTAACACCCTGAGCCAGTGATTCAAAAAGTGCTGTAAATTTTCCTGCCATTCCGATGTAGAGGTTTGAGACTACATCTTTTAAAATATTGGCATCATAAGTTAGTGGAGACGCTATAAATGAGTATGCTCCAAAAACTACAATACCCATATTGTCATTTTTTCTACTTATGATAAAGTCTGATACTATCTTTTTTACGACATCAAAACGAGTTAAGTCTCTGTTGCTTTCATCAAAACCTTTTGCTTTCATAGACTCTGAAGCATCAAGTATCAGAGCTATTTCATAACCCTTTTTTGGTTCTAACTCATAAGGTTCATCTTTTACGGGAGACATAAGTGATACTATAAGCATTGCAATGCTCAGCCACTTTAAAAATAGGAGTAGTTTAGATGCACCATTTGATACTTTCATAAACTGAGATATATGTGGAAAATATAAGGATGGTAGTTTCATCTTGCAAATAACTGCACAAAGGATAAAAAGTAAAATAACAAAAGCTACACTTGGATATTCAAAATAAAGTCCATCAAACATATGTTTAGCCCTTGCATCCCTCAATATATTTAAAAATATATATTATTTGATATAATACAAAAGTTCAACTTTGCATAGCCTAAATGGAGAAAGACTTATAAAATGATAAATAAACTGCTACAAATTACACTAATAACCACCATGCTTTTTTCTTATGAAATAAACTTAGGAAAATCACCAAACATTCAAAAAAAAGAAGTAAAGCCTAAGGTAAAAATTGCTTTACTCAGAGATGATGCAAAAGAGTTAGTAATAGACAAGAATACAGGTTTGATGTGGCAAGATAATATAGATGCTAAAACTATAAGAAAAAATCGCAAAGATGCTAAACAGTATTGTCGAAGTTTGGTTTTTGCAGGGTATGATGACTGGTACTTACCAAGATTAAAAGAACTAAAATCAATAGTTGATGAAAGTAAGTTTGACCCAGCTATAAGATATGGATTTAAAAATATTCAATCAAATCACTATTGGTCATCTTCACCAAACCTCTCAGACATTATGAATGCATTAAATATTGATTTTAAAAGCGGTAAAACCTATAATAACACTAGAAAAGGCAAGTGTTATGTCAGGTGTGTTAGAGGTAATTACAATCGTTTAATATAATCAACTAAATATTACTTGTTGAGATAAACGAAGCGAATTTTCTAGCATACTCATTTTCATGCTTTTTAGCTATATCAGATGCCAGCTCTTTATCAACTACATCACCAAGTATCTGTTTAAAAATAGATTTAATTTTTTCTATATCTTCTTTATTTTCAAGTTTTCTTCTTAGACCTACAACATTTAGACCTTTAACAGTCGCTTTGTTGCCCTCTACAAGCGTAAATGGAGGTATGTCGCGGTCTACACATGAAGCTCCACCAATCATTACTCCTGTACCAATAGTATTACCGGCTTCTATGGTACTAAGACCGCCAACGATAACTCTATCTTCACAAGTAACATTTTCATTGACTCTAACAGCATTTGTAAGGATACAAAACTCACCTGTAACAGCTCCGCTAAGTATTTGAACATACCCCATAAGAAAGTTGTTGGCACCAATAGTTATCTTTTTACTTGTACCATCTTCGCCTTCTTGAGCACCAAGTTGTACAAATTCTCTGATATGTGTTTTTTCACCTATCTCTATTTCTGAATTTTCATTACCTATGGCTGTAAAACTAAAGATTCTTACACCTTCATCTACTGTGAGTTTTCCTTTTAAAATCACGTTTGATTCTAGTCTGCAACCAGACTTTAACTCCACATCTTTGCCAATATTACAAAATGGTCCTATGACTACATTATCAGCTATTTTAGCACCATCTTCTATTATTGAGCTTTTATGAATCATTGGCAATCTCCAGTGTAATAATACTGTCTTCTACAGTAGCTAAAGAACCAATGTCTCCACTCTCTAGGTAGTTGACAAATGCTTCAAGCTCATCATTAAGAGCATTACTTCTAGCTACAAAACAGTTTCTTGTTGTGTGAGAGGAAGCATCTATATTTATTCTCTCTTTGAGTGTTTGAGAAAGTAAATCTGCTTCAAAGTATTTTATCTTACTGCTTGTATCTACTCTACAAGCTACAGTAATACTTCTTTTTCTGTAAGGAGTAAGCCAGTTTGTAGTGATGTCACCAACAACTGAACCTTCAAGTTCAAATGCCAAAATTGCATTATCTTCGTGTGTTTTGTGAATTTTTTGAGATTTAAAAACGGCACTTCTAACTATATCTTTTTGGGTAATAAATCTAATAAGGTCACTATCATGAACTGAGAGATCGGTTAAAATTCCAACATCTGCGATTCTCTCAGGAAATGCTCCACTACGAGTAATAGAGATAGATAACACTTCATGTTCTGATATTTCGTTTATAAGAGCTTTTACAACAGGATTAAACCTCTCAATATGTCCTACACAGCTTTTAAGATTTTTAGCTTTTATCGCTTCTGCCATTATCTTTGCATCTGCTACACTTGAAGCTGCCGGTTTTTCTATAAACATATGAATATCGTGTTTAACACAAACAAGAGCAATCTCTTTATGTAAGAATGTAGGTGTTACAATGATAACTGCGTCAGGTTTAGTTTCAATAAGCATAGTCTCAAAGTCTGTGTAGTATGGTTCTTCATACTCATCACTATGATGTACATCACATAGTCCAACTATCTTTGCACCCTTAATATTTTTTAGAGTTTTGTAGTGGTTTTTCCCCATTACGCCTAAGCCGACTATCGAAATGTTTTTCATTATTCGCCTTTTATAGATTTAACAATAAAGTCTTGTTGAGCTTCTGTAAGATACGGACTCATAGGAAGTGACATGATTTGAGTCGATATCTCTTCGCTGATAGGAAAATCTCCCTCTTTGTAACCAAGATTTGCAAAGGCTTCTTGGAGGTGAAGTGGAACTGGGTAGTGAACTGCAGTTGGAATCTCTAAAGCACTAAGTTTAGCGATTAACTCCTCTCTCTCTTTAGTTCTTATAGAGTACTGAGCAAATACACTAGTGTTATTCTCCGCAATTTTTGGAGTTATAACATCAGCATCTTCGAGAAGGTCATTATATCTTGTACCTATCTCATCTCGAGTCTTTACTTCTTTGTCAAAGTGTTTTAGCTTAACATTTAAAATTGCAGCTTGAACAGCATCTAAACGACCATTCATACCGATGTATTTATGTTTATATCTTTCATTTTGACCATGATTAAGCAACATTCTCATTTTTGCTGCAAGTTCATCATCATTTGTAAAGATAGCTCCACCGTCACCATAAGCACCAAGAGGTTTTGATGGAAAGAAACTTGTACAACCTATAGTTGAGAGATTACAAGATTTTTTTCCATTGTAAGTAGCACCGAAACTCTGGCAAGCGTCTTCGATTACAGGGATTTCATGTCTTTTGGCTATTTCATTTATAGCATCCATATCTGCACATTGACCATAAAGCGAAACAGGCATGATAGCTTTAGTTTTTTCTGTAATTACGCTCTCAATCTTAGTAGGATCTATATTGTAGCTTTTCTCATCAATATCAACAAAAATAGGTTTAGCACCCAAAAAAGCTATTACTTCAGCAGTAGCAATAAATGTAAAAGGAGTAGTTATAACTTCATCACCATAACCGATATTTAAAGCCATAAGAGATAGTAAAAGAGCATCTGTTCCACTGCTACAACCGATAGCATGTTTGGCACCTGTATAAGTAGCTAAGTTCTCTTCAAGAGCGTTTAGTTTAGCTCCACCGATAAACTGAGCCGAGCTAAATACCTCTAAAACTTCACTGTCTATTTCTGCTTGATACTCTAAATATTGTGCCTGTAAATCTATAAAATTAATTTTCATTTTTATCCTCTATAATTGCTGCTATGTTTTTTGAACTACCGTGTTTTAAGTAAGCTCTTAGACTTTTTGAATCATCTAAAAATGTACTTCTGTCATACTCATTAAAAGCTTTTATGAGATTATCTGCTGTTACATCTTCTTGAATAAATTCCGGATGTAAGTCTCTGTCATTAAACTGTGTAAACATGATGTTACTAAGACCTATATGACTTAGTTTAACCAGTTTAGACGCAATGAAGTAGTCTAATGGTTTGGCAATGTAGCTAAGCACAAAAGGAGTTCCTATTAGTGCTGCTTCAAGTGTAGCCGTACCACTACAGATAAACGCAAAATCTGCTTCATAAAGAGTTTTATGTGCATCTTCGGCTATTTTAAAACCCGATAGGTTACCATAAAGCTCTTTTATATCTTCTTTTGTGAAGTGCTTTGGAATAATAATAGTTGACTCAATCCCAAGTTTACGGCTAACTTCTTCAAAAATCGGCATGAGTTTTTTTATCTCGCCCTTACGACTTCCAGGCATAAAAGCAATATTTTTTACATCATTGCTAATTTCTTGTTTAAAATCTTTTATGATATCAAGTAGTGGATGCCCAACATAAGTTATGGGAGCGTTAGGTGAGTAATACTCTTTCTCAAAGGGAAGTATAGAAGCTAAATGGTCTATAGTCTTTTCTAGAACAGGAATCCGTTTTTTCTTCCATGCCCAAGCTTGAGGTAAGATGTAGTAAATAATTTCTTTGTTTGGGTATCGTTTTTTTATTTTTTTAGCCAGCGGAAGATTAAATCCTGATGAGTCTATAAGCAGAACTTTGTCTGCATCTTGGGCTAAATCAACCATCTGCGAGTTTAGCTTTAAAAAGTAGCGTAGTTTTTTGATGGCATCTACAAATCCCATGATAGCCAGACTTCTAAGATCTACTATAGAGTCACCCAAGTCACTATCAAATATTCCAATAAATTCTGTCTCATCACTAAGCTCTTTTTTGAGAGACTTAAGATGCATGTTTGCCGAGTGTTCTAAAGCACTAACCAATACTTTCATGATCCACCATCCCCCTGTGTTTGAAAACTATCATCATATCTCTCAGTATTTTCATCCTCAACATAATCAGTCATATATGCTACTAAATTTTCGATATCCTTATCGCTTAGTGAAACAGCAAAAGCTATCATCATCTCTTGTTGTTGGTTATCTGATTTTTTATTACGAAATCGTTTAAGTTTGTAAGTAAGAAAGCCCTTTGCTCGGTTTGCAAGACGAGGATACTTATGCATCCCTTCAAGCTTAGAACCATGACAAGAAAAACACCCTTTTTCCATATAAAGCTTTTTGCCAAGCTCATAAGACGAAGAGGCATAAGAAAGTGTAAAAGTTAATAAAATAAGTAGTAAAAAACGCAACTAATAACCTCGGTATTTATAATAGTGCAATTATATCTAAATCAGGCATAATCATGATTACTCAAATAAAAAAATTATATTTTTTAGTATATAATAATTATTATGTATGCTGTACTGTCCCCATTTTATTCTTTGATAAATTGCATCAAATTTTTAAACTTGTAATCATTATGAATAAGATATTGATATAATGTTAAATAAGCTAATACACTAAATTAAACATAAATGAGAAAGATGTCAGATTCTAATTTTTTAGCCTCCATTATGATAGCAGCACTAGCAATACTCTTACCTTTGCTTTTTCACCTGACAAAGTATTTAGGTACTTCAAGTGACAATGAGCGAAAAAATGAACCTGTTGAAGGTGGCATACGCCTTACGCATAAAGATTCTTTTGATGGTTTCAACGTTAAGTTTTTTATAGTTGGAATAATTTTTCTTATCTTCGATGTGGAAGTTCTTTTTATGTTTCCATGGGCTTTAAACCTTAGAGAGTTTGGTCTTTTTGCTCTTATGGAGATGTTCATCTTTATGGCTCTACTTATCGGTGGACTTATCTATGTATACAAATCTGGGGTACTAAAATGGACTTAAGCAACACTCATATGCTCGACGATGCAGTAGTTACTACAAAACTAGATGCAGTTATAAACTGGGGTCGTGAAGCTTCTTTATGGCCTTTTGTCTTTGGTACGGCATGTTGTGCTATTGAGTTTATGGCTACAGCAGCGAGTCGTTACGATATTTCAAGATTTGGGGCAGAAGTTCTTAGATTTTCTCCTCGTCATGCTGACTTACTTGTAGTAGCGGGGACTGTTAGCTATAAGCAAGCTCCTATTTTAAAGCAGATTTACGATCAGATGCCAGAACCTAAATGGGTAATAGCAGTTGGGGCTTGTGCATCAACTGGCGGATTTTATGACAACTACACAACTCTTCAAGGAATAGATGAGATAGTTCCTGTAGATGTATATGTAGCAGGTTGTCCTCCTCGTCCTGAAGCCATACTAGATGCTGTTTTAGATATACAAAGACAACTTAAACGTGAAGAGAGTTTTAAAGTAAGAAACACTGAGTTTAAAGGTAAGTTAGATGATGTCTAATTTTATAATAATAGATTCTTCTGAAATTTTTCAAACTATTAAAGATGCTAAAGAAAAAGATGGTTTTACACTTTTGCTTGATATTACGTGCATAGATAACCTTGATAAAAGTCATCCAGCATCTACTAGGTTTGAACTTGTTTATATACTTAGACACTCAGGGTTTAAAGAGACTAAGATTTATAAAGTAGCAGTTGCAGATGAAGAAGTCGGAGTAGAATCTATATCTGCACTTTTTGCCTCAGCTGAGTGGGCTGAGAGAGAAGTTTACGACCAATACGGCATAAACTTTGCAAACCATAAGATGCTAAAACGTCTGCTTAATCATATGGAGTTTGTAGGTCATCCACTTAGAAAAGATTATGAAATTACCAAAGGTCAGTACTGTACAACTTCACAAGATTTGATGGATGAGATGAAACCGCTTCTCAAAGATAGAGAACTGGATATGAATAAAGATGATTTGATGATAGTAAATCTTGGTCCATCACATCCAGCAAGTCATGGTACTATCAGAACCTTAGCAGCACTAGATGGTGAAAAAATTGTAGCGGCAGCATCTGAGATAGGATACTTACACCGTGGTTTTGAGAAGAGTTGTGAAAATCATAACTACAACCAGATTATTCCATACACGGACAGACTTAACTACTGTTCGGCACTTATGAACAACATTGCTTTTGCAAAGACTGTTGAGGAGATGATGGATATAACTCTGCCAGATCGTGGAATCTTTATAAGAGTTATACTGGCTGAACTCTCTAGAGTAATTGACCATCTTGTATGTTTGGCTGCAGGACTTCTAGATATGGGTGGACAGACTAACTACTGGTATCTGTTTAATCCTCGTAATGATGCTTACGATTTTTTATCAAAACTTACCGGAGCTAGACTTACAAACTCATATATGAGAATAGGTGGAATGACGCATGACTTGTATGATGGTTGGCAGAGTGATTTAGAAGATGTTTTGACAAAAATTGATTTTGGAATCACTGAATCACTAAAGATGATTACACACAATAGAATCTACAATGATCGTATTCAAGATATATCTCCAGTTAGCGTCAAGCAAGCTATCAGCTATGGATTTACAGGACCAAATCTTCGTGCAAGCGGAGTAGCTTATGATTTAAGGTTTGCTAAACCACACTACTACTATGATACTTTTGACTTTGATATGGTTGTCGGTTCAGTAGGTGACACTTATGACAGAATGATGGTTCGTTTTGAAGAGATGAATGAAAGCATGAAGATTATTCGTCAAGCAGTAAAGAGAATGCCAGATGGCGATATAAATGTAAGTGACAGAAGAATTACAATGCCAAAAAAGAGCTGTGTGTACGGTGGAATTGAAGATATGATGAATCAGTTCATGCTTGTAACTGAAGGTGTGAAAGTTCCAGAGGGTGAATACTACGGTGCTTTTGAAGCTGCAAATGGTGAACTTGGGTTTTATATAGTAAGTGATGGAAGCGGAACACCATATAAAGTAAAAGTAAGACCACCTAGTTTTTACCATATGGCAGCCTATCCAAAAATAATAGAGAACTATCAAGTCGCAGATGCGATTATGACTTTGGGAAGCCTCAACATAATAGCGGGAGAGATGGATAGATAATGTTTACATTTACACAAGAAAATTTAGAAAAAATATCAGAACTAAAAACAAGATATCCAAGCCAAGAAGCTCTTTGCCTTCCCTGTCTATGGATGGTTCAGTATCAAGATGGGTACATCTCCATAGAAGCTATAGATGAAATATCTAAGCAGATAAATATACCTCCTATGGAGGTATACAGAGTAGCTACATTCTACTCCATGTTTGAGCTTGAGTCTCAAGATAAACTAAAAGTTCAAGTATGTAAAACTCTCTCTTGTAAGCTTTGCGGAAGTGATGAAATTTTAAAGCATCTGAGTTCTAAAGATGTAAAAATTAAGCATGTTGAGTGTTTAGGCTCATGTTCAACTGCACCAGTAATGCAGATAAATGATATCTATTATGAAAATCTTACAATCAAAAAAGTGGATGAAATTTTAAAGGAGCTTAAATGAGAGATTGCAAAATAGTATCTCGTAAATTTGAGCTTGAAAACTCTCACACTTTAGAGGTTGCAAAAGCCAATAATGGATACGCAAGCTTAGCAAAAATGGATGAGTATTCACCTACAGATATGATTCAGATTATTAAAGATGCAAACCTAAGAGGAAAAGGTGGAGGTGGGGCATCTGCTGGTGATAAGTGGGAACTAATGCCTCAAGATTCTGATAAAGCGTCATTTTTGGCAGTTAACTGTGATGAGAGTGAGCCAGGAACTTTTAAAGATAGACAGATTATCTCAAAAGACCCTCATCTTCTTATTGAGGGAATTATCTTAACTTGTTATAGCGTTAAGGTAAAGCACGCTTATATCTATATTCGCGGAGAATATTTTCAATTTCAGCATATTTTACAAGCGGCTATAGATGAAGCTTATGCTGATGGACTTTTAGATGAGTGTGATATAACTATACATCGTGGTGCTGGTGCGTATATCTGTGGAGAAAAATCTGCTCTACTAGAGTCTATGGAAGGTAAACGTGGTCATCCAAGACTAAAGCCAAAACAAAAAGAACCAGAGTGGTACTTTGGTAATCCAACACTTGTAAATAATGTTGAGACTATAGCTTCAGTTCCTTTTATAATACAAAACGGCTCAGATGCTTACAGAGAATTTGGGACAGAAAAAAGTCCTGGAACTCTGCTTTTTGCTATGAGTGGTCATATTGAGAAACCCGGTGTTTATGAATATGAATTTGGTGTGTCTATGATGGAATATATAAACTATTTTGGTGGTGGAATTAAAAATGGTAAAAAACTAAAAGCTGTTATTCCTGGTGGTGTTTCATGTGGTGTTTTAACCGCAAGAGAGTGTGAAAATCTTACTCTTGATTATGAAGCTCTTCGTTCTATTGGAAGTTCACTTGGAACAGGTGGCATGATAATTATGGATGAAGATACAGATATGGTTGAGGTTTTAAAAAATATTTTAGAGTTTTACCATGAAGAATCATGTGGACAGTGTACACCTTGTCGTGAGGGAACCGGTTGGAGTGACAAGATCGTAGCAAAGATACTAGATAAAAAAGGTACTAAAGCAGATATAGATAAACTCTTGGATTTAGCAGATGTTATGAATGGAAAAACCATTTGTGTTTTTGCACCGTCTGTTTCAACTGTTTTAGTCTCTTTTATTGAAAAGTTTAGAGATGAGTTTGAGGAGGCACTATGAGTGAGATGGTAGATGTAATTGTAGATGCTAAAACTTACAGTGTGGAAGAAGGTTCTCTTCTTATCGATTTACTAATAAAAGAGAAGATAAAAGTTCCATATTTTTGTTACCATGAATCACTCGGAGCTGATGGAAACTGCAGAATGTGCATGGTTGAGATTGAGGGGCAAAAAAGACCACAGATAGCTTGTGACACATTTGTTAAAGAGGGCATGGAAGTTCGCTCAAAAACAGAGCAGATACATAAGATAAGAAGAGATATTTTGGAGCTGGAGTTGATAAATCATCCAGTTGATTGCCCAGTTTGTGATCAGGCCGGAGAATGTTCTTTGCAAAAATTCTATATGGAACATGGACTTCACGATACAGAGGTGACAATACAAGAAAAAGTGAAACACGACAAGCATATTGATTTAGGGTCAAACGTTATGCTTGACCAAGAGAGATGTGTTTTATGTGCAAGATGTACAAGATTCACAGATAAAATCACACATACGCATGAACTTGGAATAATAGGCAGAGGTGACGATGCAAAAGTAAGTACGATTCCTGGTAGAAAACTCGACAACCCATATGCTATGAATGTTGTAGATTTATGTCCTGTTGGAGCATTAACAAGTAAAGACTTTAGATTCTCTCAAAGAGTCTGGTTTTTAAAGGTTAGTAAATCCATTTGCCACGGCTGTGCAAAAGGGTGTAACATCTATATAGATCACAATAAAATGAAGTATAAAGATGATGTTGTATATAGGTTTCGCCCTAGAAGAAATGATGCTGTAAACGGTTTTTTCATCTGCGATGAGGGAAGACTCAGTTACAAAGAGCTTGAAAAAAATCGTCAAGAAAATATAGTTTTTAAAAACAAACAACTGAGCGAAGATGAAGCTATAAAAGAGTTTAAGTCTAAGGTCAGTAAATATAAGAGTAATACAACAATTATAGTAGATGCTAACCTCTACACTGAAGAGATAGAGGCTATTTTAGAGTTTGCAAAAGAGATAGATGCACAGGTTATATCTCCTTTGAATATTTATAAAGATGAAGATTTTGAAGATGCTATGCTAAAAAGCTCTATGAGAGCTGCAAATTATAAGACAATACAAAGTTTAAACATAGCAGAGTCTAGCACTGTAAAAAGCGATTTAATTATAAACTTCAATCATCCATCGGATATTCATGCAAGTGAAAAAATTAGTTTTTTAACTCATGAAAATGATGGTTTAGAACTGACATTTCCAATAGCGGCATATAGTGAGAGTTCAGGGCATCTAACAAATGAAGACGGTATAACTCAAGCTTGTGAGAGAGCAGTTTTTAAAAACACTCCTATTCCAACTATACAAGAGTGGATACAAAAGGTTAGAGTGTGAGTATCTCAGCAATAGTCGTAGCGATTATCTCATTTGCTCTTGGTACTTTACTTGCACTTTTGACTATACCTGTTTTAGTGTGGCTTGAGCGTAGAGTTGCGGGTCTTATTCAAGACAGACTTGGACCAAACCGTACAAATATAGGTGGTTTTCGCTTAGGTGGAGTTGTTCAGTCATTTGCCGATGTTGTAAAACTTCTACTAAAAGAAGAGTACTATCCATCACATATTAAAAGTGGAAAATGGCTTTTTATGCTCGCTCCGATTATTACATTTACAGCAGCACTTTTAGCCTTTATGGCTATACCGTTTGCAGATACTATTGTTATAGACGGTGAGAGTCTTCGAATCTCCGCTTTGCCGATTGATTTTGGTATTTTTTGGTATATGGCTATTAGTGCCATTGGAGTTTTAGGAGTTATCTTTGGCGGATGGTTGTCTCACAATAAATATTCGCTCTTAGGTGCTATAAGAGCTAGCTCAATGGTTGTAAGTTATGAGCTTCCTTTGGGTCTTAGCATCTTAGCTTTTATTATTACATATGACACTGTAGATTTTAATGCTATGGTCACTTGGCAGAGTGGAACTTTTTTTGGTTTTCTTCCTTCTTGGGGGATTTTAGTTCAGCCTCTTGCTGCGATAATTTTGATAGTTTCTCTTTTTGCCGAGACAAATCGTAATCCTTTTACAGTTGCTGAGGGCGAGAGTGAGATTGTTGCAGGCTTTATGACGGAATATACTGCTATGAAGTTTGCAATGTATTTTATGGGTGAGTATGTAGCTATGAACACTGCAAGTGCAGTTATTATTACCATGATTTTTGGTGGTTACCAGATTCCTTGGGTATCAACTGAGATGCTTCTTGAGAACTTCTCTGTTCTTGCTGTTTCACTAATGGTTATCATGCCAATTATTGTTACAATCCTAATAAGATGGATGCGCAAAAACAACACTGTAAGACCTACTGTTTCAACAGATGGTGGACGAGATTTTGAGACTAAGATCTTAACTATAGCTATGATAGGGATGACTCTTTTAGTCGAAGCTATTTTAATGTACCTAGTATTTTTAGCTGATAGCGCATTTGCAAATAATATTGCAATAACACTCTTTCAGATAGTTGTTTTTGTAGTTAAGCTTATGATGTTTAACATCTTTTTTATTCTTATAAGATGGACAGTTCCAAGGTTTCGTTACGATCAGGTGCAAAAATTGGGTTGGTACTATCTACTTCCTCTTGCACTTTTTAATATCTTTATAACAGCTATAGTAGTTGTAGGAGTGAATTTATGAGTCAAAACATAAAAGTAATCCCAAGGTACGGAAGCAGTTTTAAAGACAAGCTTTATCTGCCTGCTATATATGATGGTGTAAAAGTTACATTTAAACATCTGTTTAACAATCTTAATGATTCTAATAGCATTGATACTTTAGAGTATCCGCAAGAGCAACCAAGGGACATTACAAACAGATACAGAGGTCTTCATAGATTAACTCATAGAGCTGATTCTTCTATAGCTTGCGTAGCTTGTTTTATGTGTGCTACAGCTTGTCCCTCAAATTGTATTTTTATTGAGGCGACAGCTAGAAACGACGGTCATGATGAAAAGATGCCAAAAACATTTTTTATAGATACTTTAGAGTGTGTATTTTGCGGTTATTGCGTAGAAGCTTGTCCATGTGATGCTATTCGAATGGATACAGGTATCTTTTCACTTACAGGAAATAAAAGGGAAGACTTTGTGCTAAGTAAAGAACAACTTTTAGCAAACAAAGGTGCTTTTGGAGAGGAGACGTGTAGTGCTCGAGATTAGTATATTTAGTATTTTGGCGATGTTTATGCTTGGCGGAAGTATTGCTATGATTAGTAACAAGCAGACTCTCTTTAGCGCTTTTGGATTTTTAGTTGCCATGATAGGACTTGCAGGAATGTTTGCTCTTCTTGATAGTAGATTCTTGGCATTGGCTCAGATAATGGTTTCAGTTGGAGCAGTTGTTGTTTTAAGTATGCTGACAATTTTGACTGTTAATGCTAAAGATGAAAATATGCCTTATGAGCCAAACAAGTTCAAATGGATAATATTTTCATCAATCTTGGTTACACCCTTTACTCTATTGCTCTACAAAACTCTTACCTCTATGCATCAAAACTTTAGTGAAATGGAGACAATTAGCTCTAAAGTAATAGGAAAACTACTATTTAGTGAATGGGTTCTACCTTTTGAGATTGTATCTATTTTACTTCTTACTGCTATGGTTGGTGCTATCGTAATAGCAAGAAAGAGTGATAACATACCTAAGGAGCAATCATGACACCGGATATGTTTTTTCTTTTGGCTTCATTACTCTTTAGCATAGGACTTGTTGGTCTAATAAGCAGAAGAAATTTGTTTGTTGTATATATGTCAATAGAGTTAATGCTAAGTTCTGTAAATCTTGTGCTTGCAACCTTTTCAAAGATACTCGGAGATGCAAGCGGTTCTGTTATTGCACTTTTGATTATTGCTGTAATTGCAGCAGAAGCGGCTATATTCCTGGCAATGATTGTTCATATTTACAGAGAAAACAGAACTATAGATAGTGATGATTTAGATAAATTAAAAGAGGCAGATTCAAATGCTTAGTCTAATTGTTATATTGCCATTCCTCTCAGCTCTTTTAATGGCTCTAGTTTATCTTGGAAACACCAACAAAAAACGATACGCATTTTACACCATGGTTGGAATTGCGTCACCAGTTATCATGACACTACTATCTTTTTTGGTTGGATTTCGGCTTCTTAGCGGTGCTGATACAATTCATGAATCCCTTTTTACATGGATAAGTGTAGGAGATTTTAATATCTCTGTTGCATTTATGGCAGATAGACTCAGCGTAGTAATGATATCTTTTATAACTCTTATTGGAACTCTTATTCATATCTATGCTGCAGGATATATGAGAGATGACAAGGCTTATGGAAAATTCTTTAGCTATTTTAACCTTTTTATGGGAAGTATGCTTCTTCTTGTTTTGGCAGACAACCCTATTATGATGTTTGTAGGTTGGGAACTTGTTGGATTATCTTCTTATTTTCTTATCGGTTTTTATCATACAGAGTCTAAAAATATAACAGCCGCAAACAAAGCTTTTATACTAAACCGTGTAGGTGATTTTGGTTTTATCATGGCTCTGTCACTTTTGTTTGTCTCTTTAGAAGGAACAGGATTTACCTTTGATTCTATAAAAGCAAATATTCATATAATAGAGCCTGAAATGTTAAGCTTGATTGGAGTGCTTCTTTTTGTCGGAGCCATGGGTAAATCCGCACAGATTCCACTTTATGTGTGGTTGCCAGATGCAATGGCTGGACCAACTCCTGTCTCAGCTTTAATTCATGCAGCTACTATGGTTACAGCCGGCGTTTATATGGTTGCAAGATACAGCTTTTTGTATGTAGAGATTCCAGATATTGGACTCTTCATTGCTACAATAGGAGCTACGTCTGCACTCTTTGCCGCCATCATAGCCTCATACCAAAGTGATATAAAAAAGATACTTGCGTACTCCACAATGAGTCAACTTGGTTATATGTTTATAGCCGTAGGGTTGGGTGCTTACAGCAGTGGAATCTTTCATGTTTTTACTCATGCATTTTTTAAAGCACTTCTTTTTATGGGTGCTGGTGCCGTTATAATCGCTTTGCATCATGAACAAAATATATTTAAGATGGGTGGATTGAAAAAAGATTTAAAGTTAGTCTATATCACTATGTTTATAGCTACACTTGCAATCAGCGGTATACCTCCGTTTGCAGGATTTTTTTCTAAAGATGCCATCTTGGTCTCCGCCTTTGCTCACGAGCATTATATTATCTGGGGAGTTGGCTCACTAACTGCCATGCTCACTGCCTTTTATATGTTTAGAATGCTCTTTAGTGTTTTTCACTCATCACCAAAAGAGTCTAAAAAAGTTTATGCTCTTCCAAGTTCAATGACTACCCCTCTTGTCTTTTTGGCATTTGGAAGTGCAACAGCGGGTCTGCTTGGAGTAAATGAAGCTTACGGTGGAAGTTCTTGGTTTAATACATTTTTAGCTCTGCCTGATACAACTATTCATATCTCCCACGCCACTGAGTATATACTTGGCGGACTAAATGTGCTTCTAGCTCTAATGGGTATGGGTTTAGCATATAAAATGTTTGCTGTTGAGGCTCAAGAGGCAAAAACAGACACAATCTTCAAAAGAGTTGTAGTAAACAAATTTTATATTGATGAGATATATGAGTTTATTATACTAAGACCACTTCTTGTGCTAAGTCGTCTGATTGCTAACACAATAGACCCGAAAATCTTTGACGGTTTTATCAACTTCAATGTATGGGGTTACACAAAATCAGCACAGCTTTTCTCTAAACTTCAAAACGCAAAAGTAAGGTTCTATGCGATGTATATTTTAATAGGTATCTCCGGTATATCATTTTACATGCTATTGAAATTAGGACTACTATCATGATAAGCCATATTCTTACAAATATAATCTTTTTACCACTTTTTATGGCTGTTGTTCTTGGAATATTTAGAGCACCGATAAGAGTATTAAAAATCGGAGCGATGTTTTCATCTATAGCGACACTATTTCTTGTTGGGATACTTACATATAACTTTGACACAACTCTTGGAATTCAATTTGCTCAAGATCTTCCATGGATTAAAAATGCAGGTATCAGCTACTATATAGGTGTTGATTACCTCTCTTTGATAATCTTGCTTCTAATAACTTCTTTGATGCCACCTCTATATATCTATATGTTTCATGAAAATAGAAAAGGTTATTGGTATAATATGATGCTTCTTCAAACTGGTGTTACAGGGGCTGTTTTATCATTAGACCTTATTCTTTTTTATCTATTTTGGGAGACTATGCTTTTGCCTATTTTTATTATGATTGGAAAGTATGGAAACGGTATGCACCAGTATAACTCTATGAAAATAGTGTTGATGACAATCTTAGGTTCTATGAGTATGCTATTTTCAATTCTGTATCTTGGATATATCTATTTCGAGACTACTGGAATGTGGAGTTTTTCTCTAAGTGATTTAGCTACTCTGGTATTTAACGCACAAACATCTATTTGGCTTACAGCTGGATTTTTACTTGCATTTGCAATAAAAATTCCTCTTGTAGGTTTTCACACTTGGATGGCTCCAGCATATGGTTCTGCACCGACTCCGGCAGTTGTTATTATGTCGGCTATTATGGCAAAGCTTGGTATCTACGGTATTTGGAGATTTGGATATGGTCTGTTTGAAACTACATTGTCTTACTATGCACCTACGATTATAGTTCTCGCTCTTATTGGTCTTTTATACTATGCTGTGCGTGCGATAACAGAAGACAATCTTAGAAAGATGTTTGCTTATTCTTCAGGTTCACACCTCTCTTTGATTGCCCTTGGTATATTTTTGACAAATGAGTATGCTTGGAGTGGAAGTCTTTATTTTATTGTAACTCATGCACTTGCTAGTACCGGTATTTTTTTAATGATAGGCTTGACATATAAGAGATTTAAAACGGTTAATATTTCTTCTTTGGGTGGTATAGCATCAAAGGCTCCAAAGTTTACATTTTTCTTTACATTTTTCGCACTTAGTATTGCTGGACTACCTGGAACTGGAGGTTTTGTAGCAGAACTTTTAATTATTATTGGTGCATTTAAAGCAAGTATTTGGATAGGAGTTTTAACAGCTACAACTATGCTCTCAGCTATGATATATGTTTTTTGGATGCTTCAAAGAACTCTTTTTGGTCAATCAAATAATGACATAAAATATAGTGACTTGAGTATTAGAGAGATCGTAATGCTTCTGCCATTACTTATACTTTTGCTAGCTACGGGCATAGTACCTTCATTTTTTATGCAACTTTATGAGACACAGCTATACACTACACTACAAGAGTTTATGCTTGTAATAGGAGGAGTGAAATGATTGAACAACTTCTACTTGCAATGCCGATGGCTATTATCGTTATAGGTGCATTTATTTTAATGTTACTTAGCAACTCTAGACGGATTAAACTTGATAGATTAAATATTGTTGCGGTGTTTTTTCTAATTATCTCATTTGCAATGCAATACTATACTCTTGGAAATCATACTAGCACTTTTCTTTTTGAGAGTGTTTTTAAAGAGAGTTTTATTCTCGATGATTTTGCAACAATCTTTGATCTTATGTTTACAGCTGGAGCAATTCTTACACTTCTTATAAATAATGACTATTTTAAAAGTCGTCAATATTTTAATGGAGAGTATTTTGCACTAATTTTATTTAGTGTTTTTGGAATGATGATGCTCTCGCATGCTCATGAACTTGTAACAGTTTTTATAGCCTTAGAAATTGCTTCAATTAGCGTTTACGTTCTTGTTGGTTATCATAAAAATAACAAAATAAGTTCAGAAGCGATGATGAAGTATGTGATTTTAGGTTCCATGACTGGTGTGTTTTTTATGCTTGGAACTGCTCTTATTTATGGGGCTGTAGGTTCTACATCACTTACACAAATATCTAGCTATGTATCTAGTAACAATATAGAAGATATGACTATGCTGATTGTTGGTAGTACCTTTATCATGATTACTATCATGTTTAAAATTGGAGCTGTGCCTTTTCACTCATGGGTAGTTGATGTTTATCACGGTGCACCATATCCAATTACAATGTTTATGGCATCTACATTTAAAATAGCTATTTTTGCAATTGCCTTGCGTCTTTTTATAGTCAACTTTGGACCTATTAACAGCTTCTGGACTGAGATACTTCAAGCTATAACTATACTGACTCTTATTGGGGGTTCATGGCTCGCAATTAGCCAAACACTGGTTAAGCGAATGCTTGCTGGTTCATCCATCGTTCATAGTGGATATCTGCTTATTGCAATATCGTCCATCGGTCTGGGTTCAGAGCTTGCAGCTCCGGCTATTATGTTTTATCTTATTGCATACTTTTTAAGTTCTGTCGGCGCATTTGGTATTCTTAGCTTTATCGCTTCACAGAGTAAGAGGCAGATGCACTATGAAGATTTTAAAGGTTTTGCTTCTAGGCGTCCATATATGGCGATAATGATGAGTATATTTATGCTCTCTCTAGCAGGATTTCCTTCAACTATAGGATTTCTAGGAAAATTTTATATATTTACGAGTGCCATAGAATCAGGACAGATTTTTCTGGCAGGTCTTGGGATTTTGACGGCTTTTATATCAGTTTATTACTACTTCAAACTTATTGCTATGATGTACTTCTATGAATCTGATAAACCTCAAAAAAATTTCCCGTTTGATATAAGTACTATACTTATTGTTGTAATGGCACTACTTGTTATCTGGGGAGGAATAGGGACATCTCTTATCCCTTTTGTACCTGGAGCTGATGGGTTTATTGATATCGCAAAACAGGCTATTAGTTCTTTGAAGTAGCCTAGAAACAAATTAAGTCTTAAATATATTTTTTAATTAATAAATATATAATTTATATAAAAATAACTAGCTATTATATTAAAAATAAATAGAAGGATAGTAAGATGAGTGAACCTACTTTAGAAAGTATTGAAGATTACGATACATTAAAAGGTGAAAAAAAGAAAGTTATTTGGGCTGTTGTAGTAGCAAGTCTGATTATGGGTGTTATTTATACTATTGCTTCAAGCTATTATGAAGGGGATGAGCCTACATCTCAAGATAAAACATACAAAACTGTACCAATGAGATAAGAAGTTTCGATACAATACCAAAAAAAATTAAGGTCATCAAATGTTAATGACAATTGTCACTATCTATACTCTGTTCGTTCTAATCTCTATTTACACAAGTGTAATGCAAATCGGTTATGTAAATATAGCTAAAAGAAAAGAAGCCATCTTACTCTCAGATGCAGACTTCCTAAAAGCGGGTAATTATGCCGTTGCAAAGGAGAAGATGTCTATAGTAAGTTCATTTATAGATTATCTTATGTTTATAGCCTGGATTGGATTTGGTATTTCATATCTTTCAAACAATATGATTTTTGATAATGAAGCGTTTATGAATATTGCTATTGTTATGGGCTTTGTTGTAATCAACTCAGTTCTTTCACTGCCTTTTTCATACTATGAAAAATTTGTACTAGATGAGAAGTTTGGCTTTAACAAATCTACTATGGCTCAGTGGGTAAAAGATACTCTTATCTCTTTTGTTATGACACTTGTGCTTGGCTCTTTAGTCGTGTGGGGGATTTACGCTATTATCACTAACTTTGCTCTTTGGTGGTTATGGAGTTTTGTATTTATCTTTGGTGTAGTAGTACTAATAAATATGCTCTATCCTGCTTTTCGTGCAATGTTTTTTGACAAACTTACTCCGCTACAAGATGAAGCTCTAGATTCTGAGATAAAAACTCTTATGCAAAAGACCGGTTTTGTAAGTTCTGGTGTCTTTGTAAGTGATGCATCTAAGAGAGATGCTAGACTAAATGCTTATTTTGGCGGATTTGGAAAAGCCAAGAGAGTTGTGCTTTATGACACACTCATAGAAAAGCTTAGTACAAAAGAACTTTTAGCAGTTTTAGGACATGAACTGGGACACTTTGCTCATGGTGATATCTATAAAAACATAGCTTTAGTTGGTGTAATGCTCTTAGCAATGTTTGGAATTTTTGGAAATCTGCCAGACTCTCTTTATTTAGAATTGGGAATAAGCCAAGAACCATACTTAGTTATGATTCTTCTTATGCTGTTTATGCCGGTTTTAGGATTTATTATGATGCCAATCATGGGAATTGTCAGTCGCCACAATGAGTATGCGGCAGATAGAATGGGAAGTGAATTAGCAGGAAAAGGCGGAGAAATAGAGCTAGCAAATGCACTTAAAAAGCTCGTAACTGAGAATAAAAGTTTTCCTCTTTCTCATCCTATCTATATCTTTTTTCACTACACTCACCCTCCAGTACTAGAGAGGTTAAAAGAACTTGGTGTTGATGTGGGAAATGTGGATAAAAGGGCTTTAGAGGGCAAATGCGAAGCCAACATATAGTTAAAAATGTCTTAGCAGATATTACCTCTGCTTTAAATCCTTTTATAGAGCGAGCCTCTAGAGAAGCTCAACTTCTTGTTATGATGCACTTGCAAGTTGATGAACTTTGGCTTATTACTAATCAAAGCAGTGAAGTTGCAAATGTAGATTCATTGTATGAATGGGTAGAGCGAAGAGCTAAAAATGAGCCTTTGGAATACATTACAAATAGAGTGAGTTTTTACAGCCAAGAGTTCTATATATCACCTGGCGCTCTTATCCCTCGTCCTGAAACAGAACTTCTTATAGATGAAGTTTTAAAAAATACTCCAGATTTAGATGCCAACATGACCTTTGTAGAGGTTGGAGTTGGAAGCGGAATCATCTCCATAGTTCTTGCACAGCACTTTAAAAATGCTAAGTTTATAGCCGTTGATATATCGCCAGATGCACTAAAAGTTGCACAGGTAAATATAGAGAAATTTTCAATGCAAGATAGGATTGAACTGCGACTTGGTTCACTCTTAGAGCCAATAAGTGAGAGTATTGATTATCTTATCTCAAATCCTCCATACATAGCAGATGAAGTTGTTTTAGAATCAAACCTCTCTTATGAGCCTCAAAATGCCCTGTTTGGCGGAAGTGTGGGGGATGAAATTATTCAAAATCTTCTTGATGAAGCCTTAAAGCGTAATATTAACTTTTTTACATGTGAGATGGGTTATGACCAAAAGGATAAAATACAAATATATTTAAAAGACACAGATTTTGACAGTTTGAATTTTTATAAAGATTTTAGTAATTTTGATCGTGGTTTTACACTAAAAATATAAAGGCGGTAATTGCTTTGAGTAAAAAAATTTATATAGATTTTGCCTATTTGATAATGCTTGCAGCTTCGTTTGGTGCTGTAATAGTTTTAGGTGCAGTGGTAGCACCTGTTATTTTTAACTCAGACAAGATTTTAGTTGATATCTCTTTAGACCACTATAACTCCGGAATAATTATGGGTGAAGTATTTCACAGATTTAGCTACTGGTTATATGTCGTAGCATCTGTAGTATTAATTTATGAAGCAGTAATGTATAAGATGGGTCAAAGAGATGCCATCGCTTTTGCAAGTTCTGTAACTATAGTTTTTTCTTCTCTTATGTTTAGTGCTGTTTACTCCCCAAAAATTTTAGCTATGCAAGCTATAGGATTAGAAGCTACACAAAGCGATACATTTGCAAATATACATATGGCAAGTGAACTTGACTTCAAAATACTAGCTATAGGACTGGTTATTCTTTTTGTGAGAAGACTAATGCTTCTTCGTATTTCATAAGACTTAACACTTTTTTAACAGTTATTTCTTATAATTATGTAAATTATAAGAACTGGAGATAGAATGAAAAAGATTATTGCTGGTATTTTAGTACTAAGTACGTTAATGTTTGGTGCGATGGGTGAGAATAAGGGTAATTCTCAAGGAAACAATCAGATGAAGATGTTTCAAAGTGTTGATATGAAAAAAGCTACAATTGTTCAATCTGGAGATGCGAAGATGTATTGTCCAGCTTGTGGAATGACACTTCCAATGTTTTATAAAACAAATCACGCTGCGACTCATGGTGATCACACTGAACAATATTGTTCACTCCATTGTTTAGCAGAGACAAACATAAAAAACAAAAATTCTCTTAAAGATATTAAAGTTGTTGATGTTACAACTCTTAAGTTTATAGATGCGTCTACTGCTACTTATGTAGTAGGTAGTAGTAAAAAAGGCACTATGAGTATGACAAGCAAGTACGCTTTTGCTAAAAAAGAAGATGCTAAAGCTTTCTCTGAAAAATTTGGCGGAAAAGTACTTAATTTTGAAAATACTTACGCTATTGCTTCAAAAAGCTTAGAAAAAGAGATGAAAATGATTGCCCAAAAACAAGCGATGATGGCTAAAAAAGGAGAGATGATGTACAACAAGATGTGTAAAAAAACAGATCTTAAGTTCAACTCAACTGCTGAGGCTAAAGCATTTGTAAAGACAAGTAAGATCTGTGGAGATATGAATGGCAAAAAACTTCAAGCTGTCGGCATCTACTTAGGCAGAAGATAGGCTATAACTACACTTATCGAGGCTATACTAGCTATGGTCTCGATGCTTTTCAAGTTATCATAAATAATTTCAGATAAAATAATACTTCTGTAATTAAGGATTTTTATGACAACATTAAAGATATTTATATTAATCACTTTATTAATTTTCTCTTCATTAAATTTAAATGCAAAAAACTTTTCAAAAATTGCTTCCAAAGAACCTGTATTAGTCCAAAAAGGACATGAAAAACATTGGTGTCCAGTCTGTGGGATGAACCTAAAAATGTTTTACAAGACAAATCATACTTCACAACTTCAGAACAAAACCACAAGACAATACTGTTCTATGAGGTGTTTAGTCATAGACAAAGAAGAGTATGGTATAGAGAGTTCTAGCATAAAGGTCATTGATGCATCTAGTGAAAAACTCATAGATGCTTCTAGTGCTTACTATGTTTTAGGCTCTTATGTAAAAGGAACTATGAGCAAAAAAAGTAAACTAGCCTTTGCTTTAAAGTCAGATGCAGATAAATTTGCAAAAAAATATAAAGGCAAAGTAGTCTCATTTGAAGAAGCTATGAAATCTGCAAAAGAGTCTCTTCTCTCTGACACTGAGGCTATAAAGAAGAAAAAAGTTAAAAAAATATATCCTATGGGTAAAAAGATTTTTGATAAAAAATGTAAACAAGATATAGATGCTACAAACTACATAGAGATAAATGAGCTAAAAGCTGACATACAAAAGAGTAAACTATGTAAACCTCTAAAAGAGAAACAGCTTCAAGCTCTGGCTCTTTACCTTTGGGAAGTAAAAAGATTTGGTGACTTGGGTGATATTAAGGGCAAGATACATGTTACTAAAGATGAGAAGTGCCCTATATGTGGAATGTTTGTTTATAAGTATCCAAAATGGGCCGCACAGATATTCTACAAAGATATGCACTACTCATTTGACGGCGTGAAAGATCTGATGAAGTACTACTTTGAACACAAAGGTGGCATCTCAAAAATCTTAGTGACAGATTACTACTCTCAAAAAGCCATAGAAGCTAGAGAGTCTTATTTTGTTATAGGAAGTGATGTTTACGGACCGATGGGAGATGAACTTATTCCTTTTGAAAAGCTATCAGATGCCAAGACATTTAGTCTGGATCACAAGGGTGTTAAAGTCTTGAAGTTTGAATCGATTAAAGCAGATGAAGTGAATAAACTAGATGAATAAGTATCTCTACACTCCAAAAACTCCTCGTTTGTTATTAATACTTTTTTTTATTATGGCTATTTTAGTTTTAGAGAGTATCTATCTAAGTGCTACAAAAACTCTTAGTCAAGAGTCGCAAACTAAAAGAAAAGAGTTTGTAGCTCTTAGCGGTCTTCCTGATTTGGCAATTTCAACTGAAGCTACTTTTATTAGACATAGAAGCATGAGTGATATGTTCTCAATATACAAAGATGATGGAAGTCTTAGAGAGTACTTTCCATCTACTTATGCCTATTCACACTCTCATATTATAAATGGACACGCAAATGCGCAGTAAAATTAATTTTTACCTTATAGAGTACGCTATAAATGCAATACTTAGACAGAAGTATAAAAGCTTTTTCATTACAACTATTTTAACACTTCTTATTTTTCTTTTAACGAGTATCTTTTTTATAACCAACTCCATTAAGTATGAGCTGATGTCTACTGTAGATGCTCTTCCTGAGATAGTTGTTCAAAAGATTAAAGGAGGAAGACATTACGACATAGATGTACAGATGCAAGATGAGATATTGGAAATTACTGGAGTTGTAGATGTTGTCGCTCGTGTGTGGGGTTACTACTACTTTGAAAATGCTGGAGTAAATTTCTCTATAGTAGGAGTTGATAAATTTGAAGCTCAGTATAAAGAATCACTCTCTAGAGTAGTTAAAAATGGAGAGCTAGGAGATAGTACAAATAGTTTTATGGTTGTTGGAAACGGAGTTGAAAAAACTATGCACGACAACTACTATAAAGAATACTTTAACTTCATAAAACCAGATGGAACTCTAAAAAAAGTAGATGTAGTAGGAGTTTTTGACGGTGATACTCAGCTAGAATCTAACGACATGATAGTCATGTCAAAAGATAATGTCAGAGAGATATTTGACATAGAAGAAACAAAAGCAACTGATATAGTTGTAAAAGTCTCTAATCTTGATGAAGTAGCGACCATAGCATCTAAGATAAAACTGATGTTTCCAGATAGCAGGATAATCACTAAAAATGATTTGAAAATATCTTATCAAAATATCTTTGACTATAAGAGCGGGATATTTTTAGCACTTTTTATAATCTCACTGTTTACATTTTTCATAATCATCTACGATAAAGCAAGTGGACTTTCCAGCGAAGAAAAGAGAGAGATAGGCATACTTAAAGCTATCGGTTGGAGAATTGATGATGTTCTTAAAGAGAAGTTTTATGAGGGTTTTATCATCTCTTTTATAGCATACATGGTAGGTGTGATTTTAGCTTTTGGATTTGTTTATATTTTTCAAGCACCACTTTTACAAAATATATTTACAGGTTATTCACAACTAAAAACATCGTTTGAACTTCCTTTTATCTTTGATATTCAAACACTTTTTTTAGTCTTTTTCTTGAGTGTTCCTATCTATATAGCAGCGACTATTATCCCATCATGGAAGACAGCTACTTTAGATGCTGACGAGGTTATAAGATAAATATGACAAATTGTAATGTTTTTTTTGCTTTTGTTTTAAAATAAGATAGTATTTTATAGTTAATGCTAATAAAACAGTTTAAGGAGTTTAGATGCCAATAATTAGAAATACAAAAATACAGAGTATAAAAAATAAGATTGATGAATCTACACTGTTCTCTATAGATGACTTTAAATTTGAATTTCCTGAAGATGGAAATATTTTAGCAAGCATACAATTTAGAGGAAGTTCAAGCTATTCTTTTAATATTGAAGAAAACCTAATAAAAAAAGAAACTTATAGTGCATTTGGAGCATTATACATTCAACCCTTATCAAATCAAAAAGTAGAAAGAGAAAAAGTTTTACAAACTATTGAGAAGCCAGGTGGAATTAAAAATAGAGAAATAAATAATCATGATAGTATTGACCAATGTATTTATGGCATCGGTTCATGGCTTTTATATTTGAATGAAGATTTGAAAAATAATATTGACTTTAGTATAGATGATATAACTGATATTGAAGATTTTGAGATAAAGTTAAATGAAAAATTTAAAGATGATACAGAGAAGTTTACAAGAATTGAAAAAGAAGAATTAACTAATAGGTTAGAAGAACTACAAAAAAGAATTGAAAAACTAGAAGAAAATTCTAGTTTGAAAGAGTCCATAGAAATAATTGAACAAAGTAAGAATGAATTACAAACATATCCTAAAAAATCTTGGTGGTTGAAATTTTACAATAGAACAAGAAGTGTAAAAAATGTTTTAGAACTTAGCAATGAAGTACAAAGTCAAGTTGTGACTCTTTTGGAAAATTTTAAATAATGCAAAATTTAAATACAGAATTCTTACTATATACCACCCCAAACAGCGATGTAAAAATTGAAATATATATGCATAATGAAACTGTTTGGTTACCTCAAAAAAAGATAGCTGAACTTTTTGGAGTAGATGTTACTACAATTAATGAGCATCTTAAAAATATTTATAAAAGTCATGAACTAGAAGAAGAAGCAACTATTGGGAAATTCCCAAGAGTTCAAATGGAAGGTAAAAGAGAAGTTAAAAGGGAAATAAACTTTTATAACTTAGATGCTATTCTCTCAGTAGGTTATCGTGTAAATTCCACGAAAGCTACACAGTTTAGAATTTGGGTTACTAAAATACTGAAAGAGTATATCATCAAGGGCTTTACAATGGATGATGAGAGACTTAAAAATGGTCGCTATTTTGGTAAGGATTACTTTAAAGAACTGCTTGAGAGAGTCCGTTCTATTCGTGCTAGTGAAAGAAGAATATATCAGCAGATTACAGATATATTTGCTGAGTGTAGTGTAGATTATGATAAAAATACACAGATAACAAAAAACTTTTATGCAACTGTGCAAAATAAATTTCACTTTGCCATAAGCGGACAAACATCAGCAGAGATTATTTATGAAAATGCAGATAAACTAAAACCTTTTATGGGACTTCAAACTTTTAAAAATTCTCCAGATGGCAGAGTTTTAAAGTCAGACACAGTTATTGCTAAAAACTACTTAAGTGAAGATGATATAAAAAAACTTGAACGAGCGGTGGGTGGATATTTTGACTATATAGAGAGAATGATAGAAATGCATATGAAGCTAACAATGGATAAAATTGCAGACTCTGTAAACAAATTTCTTGAATTTAATGAATATGAAATTCTTGAAAATAGTGGTAGAATTTCAAGAACTCAAGCCGAAGAAAAAGCTTTCAGCGAGTACGATGAATTTAATAAAATACAAAAAATAGAATCTGATTTTGATAAAGAAATGAAGAAACTTTTAAAAAAAAGCAGTCAATAGATGATAGAATTAAAAAACATAACAAAAAAATACGAGATAAACAAAAATAATGTCGTAACTGCACTTGAAAATATAAACCTAAATATAAAAGAGGGTGAACTTGTAGTTTTAAAAGGTGCTAGTGGAAGTGGAAAGAGTAGTGTTCTCTCACTCATCGCGGCACTTTCTAAACCTACAAGCGGTGAAGTTATAGTAGATGCTAAACACATATCAAAGCTTCCTGATAACTTTGCATCTGAGTATAGACGAGATAACATAGGTTTTATATTTCAGAAGTATAACCTTATAACTAGTCTTAGTGTAAAAGAGAATATTTTGCTTCCTCTTGTTCCTTTAAATCCAGATGCAAATGTGGCAAATGAGAAGCTACAAAGAGTTATGAAGATGTTTAAGATAGAGCATAAAGCGGATTCTATTATTAAAAACCTATCTGGCGGAGAACAACAGCGTGTTGCAATTGCTAGAGCAAATGTTAATAATCCTAAAATAATCATAGCAGACGAACCAACTGCAAATCTTGATGAAAAACTATCACTTCACTTTATAGAGATGCTTCGTGAGCTAAAGACTCTTAATAAAACTATAGTAATCGCTACGCATGACCCGCTCTTTTTTGACCTTGACTTTGTAGATAGAGAAATAGAGATGCATAATGGAGCTATAGTTTGATACTTACGCCAGAAGTTTTAGCCATCTTTATACTAAATACGCTCTTCGCATTTTTTGGTATTATTGCTTTTGTGCTGAGTGTTAAAATCTATATGGGATGGAACTTAGACTCCGTGAGTAAAGAACAGTATAAGTTAGAAAAACAGAGTTATCTCGGTGCTACGATTATCAAATATATCTTCATTATAAAAGTACCGTTATTTTTGTTTTTTGTATTTACGCTTGACAAAATATCAAATGTGCTTACTGGGGCTATGTGTGGGGCAGGGGTTGTAGATGCGACAGAGTACGGTATACCTCTTATTATACTAAAAATCATAAACTTATATATCTTTGCATATTGGATTGTTCTTCATAATGAAGATATGAAACATGAAAATCAACGATATACAAAACAGAAGTTTGGTTTATTTGTTATAGCGTTCTTTCTTTTTATGACTGAGTTAATTGTAGAAGGAATAATGTTTGGTTCAATTGAGATAAATAAGATGGTGAGTTGTTGTGGAACTCTATATTCTAGTTCTTCAACTTCTGCAATATCAAATATTTTTGCTCTTGATACTACTCTTTTATTGTCTTTGTTTTATGGAACTTTTTTATTAATAATCTTTTTTTACATGATTAAAAATAGATATTTATTCGCTATAAGTAACGCTTTTTTTGTAATCATATCTTTAGTGACTTTAATTATTTTTTTTGGAACATATATATATGAACTTCCATCTCATCATTGTCCATTTTGTTTTTTACAGAGTGATTACTACTTTGTAGGATACCTTATCTATGCCCTCCTATTTATGGGAACCTTTTATGGTCTTGTAGTTGGATTCATAGAGTATAATAAAGAAGATAGAGATAAAAGTTACAAAAAGTCTCTGATATTTAACACTCTTTATGTTATATTACTGAGTTCATTTGTGATGATATATTTTATAAAAAATGGGGTTTGGCTTTGATGGTTAAGTATCTAAAAGTTTTGTTACTTCTTGTTATTGGAGTAATGTTTTTAGCTTGTGAAAAAAAAGCTGAAAAAGGTGTGGCGGAAGTTCACTGGGATAGAGATATGTGTAGTAGATGTGTTATGGTTGTAAGTGATAGAAAAAATACAGTTCAAATTAGAAATCCAGATACGTCAAAAACATATATGTTTGATGACATTGGTTGTATGGCTCTTTGGCTTGAAGAAGAAAAAATTGAGTGGAAGAACAAAGCGATAATATGGGTAACAGATGTAAACTCTGGAGAGTTTATAGATGCAAGAACTGCATTTTATGATACAAATAATGTTACACCGATGGCGTACGGTTTTTCTGCACATAAATCAAAAGACACCATCAAAAAAGGTGAAGAGATTATATCTTATGATGAAGTTATAAATAGAGTTACAAAGATAAATCAATGAAAATAAAATTAAATGATATAGATATGTTCAAAGATTTGGATGAAAATACATTAAATAAAATAGAAAAATTTACTACAGAACATACCATTTCAAAAGATAATATCGTTTTTTATGAGGGAGATGACTCCAAATACCTATATCTTTTAGCATCTGGAATCATTAAACTATATAAAACTTCATCAAATCACAAAGAGATAGTTTTAAAATATTTTCACGAGAATGAACTTATAGGAGAGGTTGCCAATTTTGAGCAAATACCTTATCCTGCAACAGCTAAAGCATATACAGATGTTGAGATTATAAAGATAGATTTTGAAAAATTAAAAGGGATTATCTATTCCAATCCTGAGCTTTCATTTATCATACAGACTTCGTTGATAAAAAAGATAAAAAACCTTGAGACTATCATATCTACAAATTTAGTTTTAGACTCAAGAGAGAGAGTTGCTAAGTATATCTATAACCATACCGATAATTTTTTCACTACTAAAAATATTCTAATAGCAGAGATACTGAGTGTATCACCAGAGACTCTTTCTAGAATTTTAAAGTTCTTTAAAGATCATGATATCATAGATGTTAAGTCTAAAAAAATAGACAAAGAAGCATTATTAGAATATTTTGAGTAGGAATTAAAAATGGTAATTTCAAATGCAGTAGTATGTGATGTTAATGGTGAATATAAGGCAGATATACGCATAGAAAATGGAGTTATAGCAGAGATAGGCACAAAGCTTGATGATTCTGAAACAATAGATGCAGATGGTGCATACTTTATGCCTCTGCTTGTAGACACAAATGTAAGACTGTATGACTCAAATTTAAACTCAAAAAATATTAAAGCTATTTCAGATGAAGCACTTTTAGGTGGAGTTGGACATGTGGTCTTAAATGCTGACAGTAAACCTGCAATCGATAATGAAGTTGTTTTGGAGTTTGCTCAAAATGGACTGCATAATTTAAGCGGTGCAAAAATAGACCTAATGCTAAACACTCTAAAAGAGGATAGTACACTCAGCAATATTGCAATACTTTTAAAAAGTGGAGCTGTTGTTCCATATATGAGTACCATAGCCAAAAATGATGTGGCTATTAAAATAGCAGAGTATGCTTTGATGTATGATGTTACAATCTTTTGTAAGGCAGAAGATAACTCCTTGATAAAGAGTGGAGTTATGCTAGATGGTGATGTAAGCTCAAAGCTTGGACTTGCAGGCATTCCTGATTTAAGTGAAGTTCTGCACGTGTCACGTATGATAGAAATAGCAAGGCATTTTAATATCAAGATACTTTTTAAGTCTATTGCCTCTCCTCGCTCAATCTCTCTTATAACTAAAGCAAAAGAGGATGGTGTAGATGTAAAATGTGAAGTCTCTATCCATCACTTAACTAACTCTGATGAGGCTTGTGAGGGTTTCAATACTACAGCAAAACTTGACCCGCCTTTAGCATCAGCAGATGATGTAGAACTTTTAAGAGCAGCACTTAAAAACAAAGAGATAGATATTCTTACAACACTTCATCAGCCAAGCTCTCCCGTAAATAAAGAGGTTGCTTTTTATGATGCTGACTATGGATGTGAAGCACTTGGTGATGCTATGCCTCTGTATTATACTAAACTTGTCAAAAGTGGACTTCTAACAATGACAGAGTTAGTTAAACTAACATCACAAAATCCTGCAAAAAGTATAGGCAAAGAAGCTGGAGAAATCAAAGTAGGACAAAAAGTAAATGCTTTACTTTTTAATCCAAACGCTAAAAGAATAGTAGATAATGAGCAATCGCTTTATAACTCACAAGAGTTAAGTGGAGAGATTATTAAGATATTTCGAGAATCTAAAAAATAACCGTATAAATCTTAATAATTAAATTTATTTTACTTTTAATTAGCTTGAAATCTTTTTTAAATAATCTACCAGAGGCCCATTATAGTCTAACAAATCCACTCTGTCTGTGACTAAAGTAGCACAAGAGAAACATAATATTTTCTTATATTACAGTTTTTTTTATTATAACCTTTTTTTATCTAAAAATGTGTTTCTTTTCGCAACATTAACTCTATTTTTTTATATATTTATTTTTTATTTTGCTCAAATACTCTATAAAAATCCTAGACTGAATTATCTTCAAAAAAATATTTAATTTATTTGAAGTAAAAAAAAGGAAAAACATGAAAAACATAATTCTTGGACTTTCACTGTTAGTATCAGCTTCAGTGTTATTGGCAAATGTAGATGGTGAGCCTAAGCTTACAACTAAAGAAGCTCAAATAAAAATGAAAGCTTCTCTGGGACTTTTAGATAATGAGTTAAAACAAAGAATTGGTAAACTTTCTGATTCTACTAAAGGAACTCTTATTCAAATATATAGACATCATGATCGTCACTCTATGCAGTCTACTTTACGTCAAGTTATGCAAGAAGTTGGTCAAGATTATGAGACTATGGTAAGTGCTGTTTTTATGAATAACCCTGAAATGGCTGCTGATGCTGCTCGTCGTATTGCCAATCATAGAATACCTCGTGGTGGTTTAATTGCTTACTTGGAACTTGATCAAATCACTGATGAACTTCTTGGCGGTCTTGATAGTATGAATACTGCTGTTGAAGGTAATGCTATAAAATTTGCTCAAGCTGCTGAAAAAGGAGACATGGCTGGTGCTGCTGCTTTACTTAGCCCTATTGCTAATGGTTGTGTTGCTTGTCATGTTATTTTTAGAGGTAAACCTGGTACTAACGTTCATATCAAATAGAGAATTTCCCTATAACGGTAAATGTTATTAATATATTTTAACTAAATAATGACATATATCAATTTTTTTGAAGACAAATCAGGTATAATTGTTATATGAAAATAATAATACTAGATGACTCTCTTACTATTAGAATGATAATAAAATCTTTTTTGGAAGATTTTGGTGTGGAAGATGATGAGATGTTCTCATTTGAAAATGGTAATGATGCTATAAAGTTTATCAGACAAAATGGTGCAGATATAGTTTTTACAGATATAAATATGCCGAAGATGGATGGTTGTAAGTTCTCTAAGTTGGTATTTGAGAATAAGCCTGACTTAAAGAATTCTTTTTTTGCTATTAGTGGTGATGAGAGTCATGGAAGTTATTCAGATATGAAAAAGGCAGGAGTACATCGTTTTTTGAAAAAACCGATTAATGACCTACACTTTAGACACTTTGTACTTCCTGAAATACTTAAGCGCCGTAAATAAAGAAGACTAAACTACAATCTTCTCATTTAACTCAGGATCATAACACTTCTGAATATATATACCGGCAATCGCTAAGAATACACCAGTTACAGAACTGATAAATGCGAGTGAAGCAAACCAAATTAGTGCAACTAGACCAACTGTCTCACGTGGTACATCCATACCATTCTCTTTAGAACTTATGTATGACGCAACTCGGTAAATTTGATTTTGATTTACAAGTCTATTCATCTCATAGTGTAAAGCAGTCTGTTCTTTTTTTAGTTCAAAAATCTTTGCATCGTGGTCTTTAACCTTAGTTTGTATATTTGTATATTTATTATAAAGACTATTCTTATCGTTAGCTGCTCTTCTAACCAGTTCAGCCTTGTTTTTAGCAGCATGAAGGGTAAAGTCTTCTAATTCTGTTCGATACTTAGTTTGTAAAAAATCATTTGAATTTTGATGCTTTTTAAGTTGGCTGTTTAAATAGTCGATACGTGAGTGAATAGCATCTATACGTTTTTGATAAGTCTTACCAACAACTGCTAACTGTTCTTGCAGCTGTTTCTCTGTACCAGTTTGTTGGTCAAGTGCTTTTGTTCCTGTTGCATAGTCTGAGACAGCATAGAGACGTTTTTCTTTCTCTGATATTAGTTTTCTGTATTTTCTCTCAACTGCACCTCTTGTTAAGAAAGTTGAGTCTGCCATTTTTTTCTTCATCTCTTCTTTTAATAAGTCAACTTCACTTGATAGTTTCTCTTTGTCTTTATTTGCCCCTGTTACATTTTGATTGAGTAGATTTCGTAGACGTTTTTGCATGCTTTCACGTTCTTTATCCCATGATTCATATATTTTACTCTCTTTCGCGTAAAGAGAGTTTAATTCCTCATCTATTTTAACTTTATAACTATCATCCATGCCATTTAGTTGCTGGTTGATATACTTATTTTGATTCTCTACCTGTTCATTGTAGTTCTTGTTTGCGCGAGCGATTCTATTCGCATAAGTATTTTCAACTTTATCAATTTTTATAGTATCTATTTTTTGTTTTTGATCTTCAATGTTGTCAATACTATGTTGTATTAAAAGAGATTTACTTTTTCTCTCATCTATTGCAAAAGTAAGGTTGGCAAAGTTACGCTCAAAACCATTTATCATAGTTTCAAAGGTGATTAATGAAAGTAAAATTATTCCAAAAAATAGCATGACTTTCCAAGGTTTATGCTTCGCATACATCATAGCAGTTGCTATAGGAATCTTAGTTGCTTCAACAATAGCAACAAGTAAAAAAGGAAGACCTGCAACTAGTATAGCCGCGTAATCACCAAATGTGAAAGCTTTATCAAATCTGTTTATTTCATTAAATACAGAGTAAGAAACAATTATAGAGATTAAAAAGCCAATTATTACAGCTATAATCTCAATCGTCCATGCAAATTTTACTAAGTTTTGTCCTACTTTAAAAAGTCTTTCATTCTTCATTATGGTTATTTTCCTTAATTTAATATTTTCAAAAATAGTATCTTATCTGATAGTAGTGAGTTAGTAGTGAGTAATATAACTAAATTTATTGCTTTTGTCTTTTTCTATAAAATTCTTCTTTATATTCTGCAAATTTATCTTCTAAAATAGCAACTCTAACTTCTCTCATAAGATTTAGATAGTAATGAAGATTATGAATGGTGGCAAGTCTAAAGTATGTTATTTCTCGAGCTCTAAACATATGGTTAAGATATGCACGAGAGTATCTCTGGCAAGTTATACACTTGCACTCCGGATCAATTGGTGCTTCATCTTCTTTAAACTTTGCACCTTTTATGTTGATTTTTCCAAAAGATGTAAAAAGAGTACCATTTCTTGCATTACGAGTCGGCATAACACAGTCGAACATATCTATGCCTCTTTCAATATTTTCTATTAAATCTTCTGGAGTTCCGACACCCATAAGGTAGCGAGGCTTATCTTTAGGCATGTACTGTACAGTATGCTCAACTGTGTCATACATTTCGCTATTTAACTCTCCAACTGAGAGCCCACCTATAGCAAAACCATCAAAATCCATAGCACAAAGCTCAGTAGCAGATTTTGTACGAAATGCTTTGTCAGTTCCACCCTGAATGATGGCAAAGATATTTTGCTCTTGCCCTATACCTTTTGCTTGCTTTGAGCGAAAATACTCTATGGACTCTTTTGCCCACGCGGTAGTTCTCTCAATAGAGAGCTTGATTCGCTCCTGAGTTGCAGGAAGAGCAACCAAATCATCTAAAATCATCATGATGTCTGAGCCAAGATTATTCTGAATATCTATAACTTTTTTTGGTGTAAAGAAGTGTTTTGAGCCATCTATGTGAGAACGGAACTCTATGCCGTTTTCTTTTGGTTTTGAGATATCACTAAGGCTAAATGCCTGAAATCCGCCACTATCTGTTAAAAAACTTTTTGGATAGGTTGTAAACTTATGAAGTTTACCCATTTTAGCAACAGTTTCATCTCCTGGACGAAGGTACATATGGTAAGTATTTGCCAAGATTATTTCAGCTCCCAGCATATCTACTACATCTTCCATATCGAGTGCTTTAACGCTGCCTAGTGTTCCTACAGGCATGAATACAGGTGTTTTTATAGTTGAGTGAGCAGTTTTTATTGTACAAGCACGAGCATTTTTTGAAGTGGTTTCTAAAGTGAATTCCATAGTTGTTAGTGTCCTAAAATATATAAATTTGCTGACATTATATCATTTCTCTAAAAAACTAATATCTATATCAATTTTTTTTGAATCTCTAATGAGTGTTAGTTTTACATCGTCTTTTACAAATGCTAGTTCTGTTTTAAGCTCAGCTAAGTTTTTTACTGGGGTTGTATTGAAAGCTATAATAGTATCTCCAACTTTCATACCAGCTTTTTTGGCTAAAGATTTTTCAACAAATTTCAGTACTTCTAATTTTTTACCATCTTTAAGAAAAACACCAAGTTTTTTAGATTTCTGTGTACCTATAGTCGATGGATAAAGTATATAGTCAGCTATGCCAGGTTCTGGATTTGTTAGATTAAGAGCAATAGTATAGTCTTTTATTCCTCGTCTTTGGATTCTACTTGGTATTCCATATCCATACATAATATGACCATTACCAGCCAAAACAGCAACAGAATAGTCAGGTTTTTTTTCTATAAAACCGACTATATTTGCGGCCATTGATTCATCCCAAATTAGTTGTGCATGGTAAAACTCATCAAAGTTTTTAAAGCTACCGGATTGATGCATTCCATATATCATTTTTAGCTCTTCTTTGTACTTAGTTGCAGCAAAGTCGATTGAGTTAGGCAGTAGAGCTTGTTGCTTGTCACTTAGTGCATCTATACCTTCCTTAACAACTTTTTTAGTTATTTCTCTATCTATGTTTATTGCAATAATAGGAATACGTTTTTCTTTTGCAAAAAGTAAAATTGGTCTGTAAAGCTCATAGTCATACTTCCACCTTTTAAAATACTCTGTTTTTATAATCATCTCTTTTTCAGTGATTTTGCCTTCTACAAATGCATCAAGATATTTTTGATATGGCTTTTGAAACATCTCCATTGCAATGGCTAGTTTTTTATTTTTTTTGTACATCTCTTTAATTATTTTTAGCTGATTAAGATGGCTTGAAAAATCTGTATGGCTCTCTCCAATAAATACAACTTTACTCTTAGCAATATCTCCAATAACCTTGTTGAATTTTTGCGCTTGTGGTTTAAGCGCTAAAGAGCTGCTATTTATATTGTAAGTTACACCTTTTAAAGACGGCTTTGTTGTCTTTTGTATAATATTTCCGCCTTTAAAGATTACGGTTGAGTATTTACCAAGATGTCTTAACTTATAAAAAATAGACTTTGAGAGTTTTTTCATATCAAATACAGCTATAACATTTTTTTCATTCAGAGGATTTTTAAATAGCTCAATCTTTGCATCACCTTGCATTTCAAATGAAACAGCAATCTGCTTCAGTAGAGAGTTTTTAGAACCTAAAATAAAAATATTATTGTTTTTAAGTTCTTTATACGTGATTTCATCAGCATATTTGAAATTTTTATAAGCGTGCTTGAACTTCGAAAATCTTTTCTCGTCTGCTTTATCAATAACCAATATAGCATTACCCTGAATAATTTTTGAGATAGTTGGAGGAATTTCTTTTAAATCTAGTTTTCTGAAAATCTCATAACTCTCATCAAAAATAATTTTAGTTGGTTCTATGTCTATCTCTATACGCGGATTTTTTTTGCTTAAATCAATTTTTGTGTATAAACACTCATCATCAGAGCATATGGACAGAGGAAGATAACCACTCCCCATGTTATTTGTAATGTCAAATGTTAAAACATAATTATTTTGTATATATTTTAAGTCGATATTGTTTACATTAAAATCTAATGCTCCTTTTTTGTATACCCATGTTTTAAAAAAATCAAGTAGTTTTTTTTCTGATGTTTTTTCAAATATCTCTCTTAGGTTTTTATAAGTAGCCACTTTATATTTGTATTTATTAAGTAATTCTTTTACTCCATTATCAAAAGCTTCTTTGCCTATTTTTCTCTCTAGCATATAAAAAAAGAAAGTTGCTTTTGAGTAGCCAATTGCATCTGAGCTCTCTTGTTTTTTATGTTTAAACTCAATCAATGAAATTTCATTATTTGAATTCACATATGAATCATACTTTATGAGCATGTTTTTTCTGTAATCAACTTCCTTAAAACTCTTTTTTGCATAGAGATAGTCGGAATAAAATGTAGTCATACCCTCAACCCAGTTTCCTTGATATGGAGCATGCACATAGTTACCAAACCACTGATGGACTATTTCATGTCCTAAAGAATTATCCAGTACAAAATCTTTATCAATAATCTGTTTTCCAATAAGAGTATATGTTGGCATTGCATAACCAGCAGGAAAAGGAGTTTCTACAACAGAGAATTTTTTAAAAGGAATAAACCCAAACATATCTTTATATAGTTTAAAGTATTCCTCTGTTTTTTGAAGATATTTATCTGAAAGATGAGAATCCTCAGGATAAAAGTATGTTGAGAGATTCATATTTTCTTTAGTAATCTTAGAATTTATTGTGTAGTTTTTAGATGCTATTAAGTGGAGACTATCTATTGGAGCTTTAGTAGATTCTACAATAGCTGTGATATCTGAATTTGAAATAATCGTCTCATAGGAACACATCATATCAATTTTTGGATACCAAGTCTCCAATAAAATTATATCTCCATTAATTGGTTTAAAGTTATGACTAAATGATATTTCTACAGATTTATTAGCATCTAGCTTTATTAATTGCGGAATTTTGGCATTAATATTTAATGTTGCATTTTTAATTTCCAAAATATTTGCTTTAGAATCTAGTAGTTTCATTGTTGGGTGATCACTCTCAATAGTGGCCTTACCTTGAAGTATGCCATTGTCAACATCTAAGTCAATATTTAATTTATAGTGACACTCATGAGAATAGAGAGTAGATAGTAAAAGTGTGGAAAATAAAAATAATTTTTTCATAATAGTGTTATCCTTCTAATATAAGAAATAGTATTGTATCTAGAATAAGAGAATAACAATAAATTAATGAATTTAAGCCATTTTTATGTAGAATTACAAAAATATTTAAGAGGTGTGTGAATGGCAACTGTAGGAATGGGTGATATCAAAAAAGGAGTTCGTCTAGTAGTGGGCGAAGTTCCTTGTAGAGTAGTGGAATTTCAACATGTAAAACCAGGGAAAGGTGCAGCGTTTGTTCGTATGAAAGCAAAGAGTTTTTTAAATGGCAAAATAGTTGAGAAAACTCTTCATGCTGGAGATAAGTTTGAAGTTCCAATCATCGACTACAAAACTATGCAATATCTTTATGATGATGGTGATATGTATCAGTTCATGGACAATGATACTTATGATCAACTTGGGCTTACCTATGAACAATGCGATGATGCATCTAAGTGGTTTAAAGATGGGATTAATGTTGATATTATCTTCTACAAAGACCAAGCTATATCTGTTGCTGCTCCTGAAACTATGGAGCTTATTATCACAGAAACACCTCCGAACTTTAAAGGTGATACTTCAAGTGGGAGTAAAAAACCTGCAACATTAGAGACTGGTGCGGTTGTTCAAGTGCCTTACCATGTTCTTCAAGGTGATTTAATAAAAGTAAATACTGTTGATTGTGAATATCTAGAAAAAGTAAAATAACAAATAAAATATGGGGAGTAACTAAAAATGGGACTAAGTAATAAGCAACTACCAAAACTAGGTTTTTTATACCTTGATTATGTACTGAGATTTTTTGATCATTCAAACTTTAAAGGATGGCCAAATAAGATAGAGACAGTTACTTACCACTGGAAAAATGATAAAGATAGATTTATCAAAGAGGTAAAAAGAAAAAAAATTGATGTACTAATAGGTAATATTCCAGCGACTGCTTATGAAACTTTCCGCGAAATTGCAAGAGAACTCCCACATGTGAGATTTATCCCATCAATGGATACACAGTTTTCTAACAAATCAAAAGAAAATGTTACAAGATTTGCCTGGAAATATGACTTACCTATTCCTAAGACATATATCTACTACAAGCATGACAACGCAGATAAGTTTCTTAAAAAATGTGAATATCCTAAAATAATTAAAAAATCTTATGGACCGTCGAATTATGGCGGATACTTTGTTCATAAGGTAGATAGTTATAAAGAGGCAAGAGAACTTTATGATGAGAAAAAATATCATCCTCAATATTTTCAAGACTTTGTACCTATGGAAGCTGATATCCGTGTAATGCTAATAGGTCATAAACCTGTTTGTGCATTCTGGAGACGTGCACCGGAGGGTGAATGGTTAACTAACACTTCTCAGGGTGGAAGCATGGACTATAATGATGTTCCAAAAAATGTACTCGATTTAGCTGTAAGAGTATCTAAAGCGGCTAAAGCTGAGTACTGGGCTTGTGATGTTGCATATGGAAAAGATGGCAAGGTTCACATCTTAGAGTGTGCTACAGCATTTGCAGCATTCCCATACATTAGAGATTGGATTGGTCAATACATTATGTGGAGTCTTAGTGAAGGTAGATTTAGAAAACCTCACGCTCCTATGTTTAACTGGGAAGAGTTAGGTAAACTTGACAGCTCAATCCTTAGAACAATGAGACACATCACATTTGGTAAGTACACAGCTAGTTATGATGGTGCATACTTTGGTAAAAAGAGAAAATTATTTGGTGAAAATGAAGTCTATCTTCATATGCTAGATAATGAATACAAAATGTATGATGTTAAAAGAAGATGGAGTGAAGAGTGGCCAAGTGAGATTTATAACTACCAAGATAATCTTGCTTTAAAACCAACTAAAAAATCATCAAAACAAGAAATTCCTAAAGATAAACCTGTTCCGCATCCAACTAAAGATGAGTCTAACGAATCAGAGACTCAAGAAGCTAACATAACTAAAGAAGAGTTAAGCGACTTCTTAACATCTGTTGATGGCATCGGTAATAAAAAAGTTAAAAAGATAGTAGAACACTTTGGGAATGTTGATGAAGTAGTTGGTGTACTACACCAAAACACTTCTATTCTTACAGAAGTAAAAGGTATCACTAAAAAACTTGCAGCTAAGATTGAAAAAGCTTGGAAAAAACTTCTGAAATAGCTCTTGTTCTCGCGTAAGCGAGAGTAGGAGAACTTAGTTTATTAATTACTTTATAAATTTTCGATATAATATTTTAAGATATTATAAAATATGATAGGGGATAAAATAATGGAATGTGAATTTCCTTCAGTTAATTCAAACAAACAAGAAATAAAAGAAATCTTTGAAGAAGTAAAGACAATTGCTGTTATCGGATTATCACCAGATGCTGATAAAGCAAGTCATAGAGTTGCTAAATACTTACAAGAAGAAGGCTTTAAAATAGTTCCTGTATATCCTAAAGAAGATACTATCTTAGGTGAAAAAGTATATAGATCACTTGGTGAAATTCCATTTCCTGTTGATATGGTAGATATATTTAGAGCAGCTAAAGCTCTAGAGGCTGTTGCGGATGCCTGTATAGCAAGAGGCGATATAAAGGTTTTTTGGGCTCAACTTGGTATTGTAAATAATGTTGCAGCACAAAAAGCAAAAGATGTTGAAATGAAAGTTGTACAAAATATGTGTACGATGATAGAACACAAAGCACTTAAAGGCATGTGATATTGTTAGATATAAATAAAATTTACGAAGCAAGAGAACGTATAAAAAATGTTATAGTTGATACCCCTTTTTCATACGCACCATATTTGAGTGAGATGACATCAAGTAAGATTTATCTTAAAAAAGAAAATCTTCAAGTAACAGGTGCTTTTAAAATAAGAGGTGCTTACAATAAAATTGCTTCCTTAACAGATGCTCAAAGAGCTTGTGGTGTGGTAGCAGCAAGTGCTGGAAATCATGCTCAGGGAGTTGCTCTATCAGCTTCAAAATTCAATATCCGTGCAGTCATTGTAATGCCGGAGTCAACACCACTTACAAAAATTGATGGTGTTAAGTATTACGGTGCAGAGGTTATCTTAGCTGGTACAAATTATGATGAAGCATATGCTTATGCACTTTCATACGGAAAAAAGAACTCTTTAACCTTTGTTCATCCATTTGAAGATGAAGAAGTTATGGCAGGTCAGGGTACTTTAGCGCTTGATATCTTGGATAGTTGTAAGGACTTAGATGCTGTAGTGATTCCCGTAGGTGGCGGAGGTCTTATAGCAGGTATGTCAACAGCTATTAAAAGTATAAATCCAAACATAGAAGTAATTGGAGTGAGTGCAAAAGGTGCCCCAGCTTTTAAAAACTCCTACGAGCTTAAAAAGCCTGTAGATAGCGTAAGTGTTAGAACTATTGCAGATGGTATAGCTGTTCGTGACACTTCTGCTATAACACTTAAATATGCTCTTAAAAATGTAGATACTTTTGTTAGTGTTGATGATGCAGAGATAGCAAGTGCAATTTTATTTTTACTAGAGAAACAAAAACTTGTTGTTGAGGGTGCAGGAGCTGCATCTGTAGCTGCGATGCTTCATGAAAAATTAGCTCACCTTAGAGGTAAAAAAGTAGCATTAGTCCTTAGTGGTGGAAATATGGATGTAACTCTGCTTTCTGTCATTATTGAAAAAGGTCTTCTGAAATCTGGTAGAAAAATGAAAGTAACAGTTACATTAATAGATAAACCTGGTTCATTGATGAGATTTACAGAGTTACTTAGAGAGTTAAATGCAAATATTGTACATATCTCTTATGATAGAACTTCAATCTCTCTTGATTATGGAGATGCCAATGTTACTGTACATATGGAAACAAAAGGTGAGACTCATCAACAAGAGATAACTGATGTTCTAAAAAATGAAGGTTATTTAAGAGATTATTAAGATGAAAGCAATAAAAAAAATAAACTTTAAAAACGCGATTATTAAACTTAAGATTCTTGATGATGGTAAACTTTTAGTTGTTGATTCTAAGACTAATGTAAGGTTTTTGGATATCAATACGCTAGGTATAATATCTGGATTTAAGGGAGGTATCTCTCACTCTAGATTTAAAAATAATGTTGTTGATTTTAGTAGTGATTCAAGTAACTTCTTGGTATTAAGTGAAAGTTGTAATGAAGCGCTTCTTTTTGATGCTAAAAGCAAAAAAATACTTGCAAAAATTGATAGACATCAAGGTGAAGTCAGTTGTGTTGCAATTGAGCCTAAAGATAGATACGTGTTTACCGGAGGCGATGATGGAAAGTCATGCGCAATTGATGTACAAACTAAAAAGATAGCATTTACGCTTCCAGTTCATGTTGATACTGTAAATGACATAGCATTTAGTGCAAATGGACAGTGGGTTGCAACTGCGAGTTACGATAAAAAAGTTCAAATATTCAGTATGACAACAATGTCTCAAAAGCATAGACTCACAGCACATGCAGACCCTGTTTTGAAAGTTCATTTTTTAAGTGAGCATAGACTTGTTAGTATAGATAAAAAAAATAGTGCGATTATCTGGGACTACCACAGTGGTAAAGTGATTACAAGACTTGAAGGTATACATGATGATGTGCTCAATATTACAACAAGTTCAGATGATAAATTCTTGTTTTTTGGAACTGAACTAGGTTATATATTAGTTTACGAACTTGAAAGCTATAAGCTTATAACAAAAAAATATATAAAAGTGACATCTTCTATTACTGCTTTATACTTTGACAAAAACAATGAACAGCTTTTAATTGGTACTCAAAAGGGTGACCTTCTTTTTTATAATATTTATGACGGTATGGATTATATAAAAGAAAAAGTAAAAGTTAAAGACTATGAAGCTATTCAAAAATATATTGAGCGAAATCCACTTCTAGAGTACACAAAAATGTATCAACTTATTACTAATTTGTGGGACATAACTCTAAAAAAAATAAAACTAGCATTTGAAGCCGGTGATAAACAAAGAGCAATAAACCTTTTTGAAAACTTCAAAAATATACCTTCGAAGAACACTATTATGCAAAATATCACGCTTGAGTATCAAGAGTTTGACAAATTCGCTACACTAGCAAAGCAGGGTAAATTGGCACTTGCTTATTCTTTGGCTCTAAAGCATCCGATGTATCAAGACTCAAAAATTTATAAAACTCTTGAACTTGCCTGGAAAAAGGCATTTGCTTTGGCACAAAAATATGCTATGGACCCTAAATATGCAGATAAAGCACGTGAAATACTTGCTCCATATAGAGGTATAACTCAAAAAACAAAACTTATTCAAGACCTTTTAACAAAAAACGAAGTATATAAGCGCTTTAGAATAGCAGTTGGACAAAAAGATTTTATAATAGCGTTTGAACTTATAAAATTAAATCCATTTTTAAAAGAGTTTTCTGACTATGATGCACTAATGAATTATGCTGACACTCTCTACATAAATAGTCAAAAATTACTTCAAGCTGGAGATTCTCATTCCGCAATTAAAATTCTTAGAGTCTTAGTAGATTTTAGTCATTTTACTGATGAAGTTAAATGCTTAATAAAAGATATAGAAAATAAACAGAAATTTTTTAATGCAATGGAAGATGGTGATATAGAAACAGCGTATAATCTTTTAGCATCTAATGAAGAACTTCAAGAGTCTGAAGATGGGAAAATGTTGCAAAATGAATGGAATACAGATCTTCAAAAAGCAAATAAGTATGCACTTAGTGGTGACTTGAAAATGTTAAACGAAGTTCTAAAAAAATATATAAAGATTAGCTCTAAAAATAATGCTTTGGCAAATATATATAGTTGGTATTATATGTATCAACTTGAAAAAGCTGTGAAGATGAAGAAAGAACAGACTCTTATAGAAAATGGAATAAAAAACTATATTTTATGCTTTGGATTAGAAAATCAGATAGAAAGTTTTTTTCAATTATTTAAAAATAGATATCCAAACTCAAAACTTAACCTTGAACTCCAAACTAAAGGCTCTATTGATATGTGGAGACCCTCTATGGTTGTGAAGTCTATCTTAGATTAGGTTTAATCTGTATGACTCTCACACAGTTTAACCTCTAATATAGTTCTTTTTAAATATAATAAGCGAATTTTTTATTAGAGGAGACTTTATGCAAATTAGTGGCGCACAGATGGTCATTGAAGCTTTAATCGCAGAAGGCGTAGACACAGTATTTGGCTACCCTGGTGGAGCGATTATGAATGTCTACGACGAGATTTATAAGCAAGATAATTTTAAACATATTTTGACAAGACACGAACAAGCTGCCGTACATGCTGCAGAAGGTTACTCGAAGGCTAGTGGTAAGGTTGGTGTTGCCATGATTACTAGTGGTCCAGGGTTTACAAATGCAGTAACTGGTTTAGCAGATGCTTATATGGATTCTATACCGCTAGTTGTAATTAGTGGACAGGTTCCTATGAGTCTTATTGGAACAGATGCATTTCAAGAAATAGATGCAGTTGGAATAAGTCGTTCATGTACTAAACATAACTACCTTGTAACTAACGCAAGTGACTTGCCTCGAGTACTAAAAGAAGCATTTCATATTGCAGCAACTGGCCGTCCTGGTCCTGTTCATGTTGATATTCCAAAAGATGTTACAGCCGAGATTGCAGAGTTTGATTATTCTATTGAAGTTGATTTAGAGACTTATAAACCTCATGTCAAAGGTAATCCACGTCAGATAAGAAAGGCTATGGACGCTATTGCAAAGTCAAAAAGACCACTTTTCTATCTAGGTGGCGGTATTATTAATGCAAATGCTGCTTATGAGGTTAGAGATTTAGTAAAACGTACTGGAATACCAGCTGTTGAGACATTTATGGCAAGAGGAACTCTAAGTCATGATGATGAACTACTAATCTCTATGCTTGGTATGCATGGTTCTTACGCTGCAAATATGGCTATGAGTGAAACAGACCTGGTCATAGGCCTTGGTGCTAGATTTGATGACCGTGTAACTGGTAAGATTTCAGAGTTTGCTAAAAATGCTGGAGTTATACATGTAGATATTGATCCTGCATCTATTTCTAAACTTATTAATGCTGATTACCCAATTGTTGGTGATGTTAAAAATGTTGTTATTGAGATGTTAGAAACTGCTTCAAAGATAAACTCGGCTAAGTATGAGGGTTGGAGAGATACTATTAAGAACTTTAATGAGCTGCATCCTTTAACATATCATGAAGATACAGATAGGATTAAACCTCAGTGGGTAATCCAGAGAGTAGGTGAACTACTTGGAGATGATGCAAATATATCTACAGATGTTGGACAGCATCAGATGTGGAGTGCACAATTCTATCCATTTAGTCGTCCAAGACAATTCATAAGTTCCGGTGGACTTGGAACTATGGGCTTTGGTTTTCCTGCTGCAATGGGTGTTAAGGCTGCATCTCCTGAAAAAATTAGTATTAACTTTACAGGTGATGGCTCTATTTTGATGAACTGTCAAGAGTTAATGACAGCAGTTGAGAAAAAGTTACCTGTAATTAACATTATTTTAAATAATAACTATCTTGGAATGGTTCGTCAGTGGCAAACACTTTTTTACGATAAACGTCATAGTGAAACAGATTTGAGTGTTCAGCCTGACTTTGTAAAGTTAGCAGAAGCATTCGGTGGTATTGGTTATAGAGTTACTACTAAAGAAGAGTTCGACGCAGCTCTAAAAGATGCAGTAGAGAAAAATATTGTTGCTTTTATAGATGTTGTAGTTGAGAGACTTGAAAATGTTATGCCAATGGTTCCATCAGGCGGAAGCTTGTTTAATATGATGTTATTAGAGAAAAAGGAGAAATGATGACTGAGATTAGTGAAAGAAGAGTTATTTCAGTTATTGTAGTTAATGAATCAAGTGTTTTATCTCGTATAACAGACCTCTTTTCGGCTAGAGGTTACAACATAACATCATTGACGGTTGCTCCTATTCCTGAGAGTAAATACTCGAGATTGACTATTGTAACTTCTGGTTCAGTTAGAGTGATAGAACAGATTACTAAACAACTTCATAAGCTTATACCTATTTTTAGAGTTTATGAACACGCTGATTTAGTTGAAAAAGAGATGGCTTTGATTAAGTTTCCTGTAACTGAAAACATTACAGAAATAAGTACTCTTTGTGATGCTTACAATGGCAAGATAGTAAATGTAGGTGAAAATGTAATTATTGTTATGGTTGCAGATGAACCTAAACGTGTTGAAAACTTTTTAAAGATTATCAAGAGATATAATCCTAAAGAAATCGTTAAAAGTGGTGCCGTAGCACTAGAGAGATAATTATGCTTTTTAGTGAAGTTGCTACTTACTTAAATAGTGATTTACAAGGAGATGATGTAGAGATAGACTCAATGAATGAGTTGTCTCTTGCATCAGACTCTCAGCTTACATTTGCAGTCCACAAAAAATATGCGAAAGAACTTACATCTTCAAAAGCAAAAGCTTTTTTAATTTCAAAAGACTTAGTAGAATTTATTCCCAAAAATGCTTCATACATAGTATGTGATGATGTGTCTATATTTATGGCATATGCAACAAAACTTTTTGCACCAAAACCTATAGACTTTGATGCTTTAGAAAGCGTGATAGGAGAGGGTACATATATAGATAACATGGCAAAAATAGAAAAAGGAGCTTTAATAGGCTCTAATACAACTATTATGGCGGGAGCTTATGTTGGTTCAAATGCCAGTATTGGAAACAATACTATACTATATCCAAATGTAACAATTTACCGTGATTGTATTGTAGGAGATAATTGTATTATTCATTCTGGTACTGTAATAGGCGGAGATGGTTTCGGGTTTTCTCATACAAAAACTGGTGAACACATTAAGATTTACCAAAATGGTAATGTTATTATCGAAAATGATGTAGAATTTGGTGCTAACTGTGCAGTAGATAGAGCTGTATTTAATTCTACTATTATCAAAACAGGTGCAAAATTGGATAATTTTATTCATATTGCACATAATTGTGAGATTGGTGAATACTCTATATTTGTAGCACAAACTGGAGTCGGTGGTTCAACTAAACTCGGACGAAACTGTGTTGTAAGTGGACAGTGCGCATTTTCAGACCATTTAGATATAGCTGCTTTTTCAACATTTACAGCACGTAGTGGTATAACAAAAAGCATAAAAGAGAGTGGTGGAGTCTATAGTGGATATCCTCTTATGGATCACAAGGCGTGGAGAAGACTTCAAAGTAAAATAGCAAAGCTAAATTCTTAAAAGGGTTATAATGAAGATATCAGAAATAGCTTCAATAATAGGAGCAGAGTTTTATGGTGAAGATTTTGAAATAACAAGTATGAATACACTAACAGAAGCTTCAAGTACAGAAATCTCTTTTGTTTCAAATTCAAAATATATCAATGATATTAAAAATTCTAAGGCCGGTGCTATAATAGTAGATAATGCTACAAAAGATTACGTACAAAATGGTTGCGTAGCCCTAGTAGTTGACTTTGCCTATTGGCAAATGGCTACACTTTCAAAATATTTTGCACCAAGTATAGAAGATAACTCACTAGCCGCTGCCCAAGTGGGTGAGGGTAGTAAAGTTTCATCTAAAGCAGAGATAGCAAATGGCGCTAAAATTGGTAAAAATTGTATGATAATGGCACATGTGTATATAGGAGCCGAATCTATAATCGGTGATAATACTATTATATATCCTAATGTCACAGTATATAGAGATTGTAAGATAGGAAATGATTGTATTATACATGCAAATACAACTATAGGAAGTGATGGTTTTGGTTTTGCGACATCAAAAATTGGTGAACATAGAAAAATTTATCAAAATGGAAATGTTATCATAGAAGATGATGTTGAAATTGGCAGCTCAACAACAATAGATAGAGCTGCCTTTGGTACTACTCTTATTAAAAAAGGTGTTCGCATAGACAACCTTGTTCAAGTTGGACATAACTGTATAATAGGCGAATATAGTGTTATAGTTGCTCAAACCGGTATCTCTGGTTCTAGTACTTTGGGAAGAAATGTTGTAATGGGTGGACAAAGTGCTACAGCTGGACATTTAAGTATAGCTCCTTTTAATACATTTGCTGCAAGAAGCGGTATAACAAAAAGTATCAAAGAAAGTGGCTTAACTTTTGCTGGTTTCCCTCTGATGGATCATAAGTTATGGTTGAAACTTCAGGTTAAAATCGCTAGACTATTAAAACAGTAAAATTAAGGAATTTATAATGTCAAAAACAATTGCATTAAGTGGAACTAAAAAAGGTATTATTTCAGTTGCTAAATTGGAAGAGCCATATGGAAAAGACAGTCATACTGTAGCTAGTATTGGTATTTCTCTATCTGGGAATGTAGATGCTCCAGAGTGGAAAGTACATCTTCCACTTGAAAACTTAGATGAAGTTATTGAAGCGTTACAAAGTTTAAAGTAGGTTAGACCTACTTTAAACTCTTTTTTTTAACTCACCTACAAACTCAGCAATTCTTGCAATACCAGTTCTTATAGTGTCAATATCGGTTGCAAAACTCATTCTAAAGTAACCTTCACTGCCAAATGCAACGCCAGGAACTACAGCAACAAGTTTTTTGTCTAATAACTCTTTTGCAAAGTCAAGTGAGTCAGAACTAACTTCTTTTATATTTACAAAAAGATAAAAAGCGCCATCAGGTTTAACAACACTAAGTCCATCAATTGCATTTACTAGCTTAACAGCTTCATCTCTACGTTCTATAAATGCTTTTCTCATCATTTCTATATCAGCATCTGCACTTCCATCAAGACCTGCTATTGCAGCTTTTTGAGTAATTGAGTTTACATTTGAAGTACTTTGACTTTGTAATTTTTTAGTAGCTTTGATAAGTTCTGTATCTGCTGCTGCCATATAACCAAATCTCCAACCAGTCATTGCAACTGATTTGCTAAGTCCATTGATAGTCACAGTTCTTTTATACATATCTTCACTAATTGCAGCACATGATGTAAATGTACCTTCATAAGTGAGTTTTTCATACATCTCATCAGATGCCACGATGATATCAGTTCCTTCTAGTACTTTTGCAATTTCAACTAACTCTTCTTTTGTGTAGATAGAACCAGTAGGATTGGAAGGAGTCGTTAAAATTAACATTCTAGTCTTAGGTGTGATTGCAGCTTTTAATTGCTCAGGAGTAATCTTAAATGAAGTCTCATCAGTAGTCTCAATCTCAACTACCTTACCACCACAATACTTAACAAGCTCTGGATATGTTACCCAGTAAGGCGCAGGAATAATCACTTCAGCACCATCTTGTATAGTTGCTGAGAAAAGATTAAATAGTGAGTGTTTAGCTCCATTATTTACAATTATTTGGTTTGGAGCATAAGTTAAACCATTATCTTTTTTCAACTTTGCTGCAATAGCCTCTCTAAGTTCAACAATTCCATCAACAGCGGTGTACTTAGTGAAACCTTCATTTATTGCTTTTATAGCAGCATCTTTAATTACTTGAGGTGTGTTAAAGTCAGGCTCTCCTGCAGAAAAACTAAGGATATCTTTACCCTCTGCTTTTAGTTCCTGTGCCAAAGTTGTAATAGCGATTGTAATAGATTCAGATAGTGTGTTAACGCGGTCAGTTAGCATAAGTGCCTCCAATAAAATATTGGTGACATTATACTAAAAAAATAATAGATATTTGTTTTTATAAAAGAGGTTTTGAAGTTTTTAGCTTTTCATAGCCTTAATAAATGATTCATATATGCTTTCTAATTCTAAATCTTCTACAAGAACGTTATTATTGTCTTCAACTAGGATATGCTCTAAAATAGCAACCCTTTTAAGTAAATACTCAAACATCTCTTTATTGATATCTGGAAGCATATTGTGCATAAATGGATCTTTACATCTCCCTTTTGCAATAACATGAGCAGGAATACCTATGGCAGTTGAGTAATCTGGAACTTCTTTAACAACAACAGAATTAGCCCCTATTTTAGAATACTCACCTATGGTAATATTTCCAAGAACTTTAGCACCAGCACCAAGTACAGCACCTTTTTTTATAGTTGGATGACGTTTTCCATGAGTTAGAGATACCCCACCAAGAGTTACACCTTGATAGATTAGTACATCATCTTCTATGACAGCTGTCTCACCGATAACAACACCAACACCATGATCTATAAAAACTCTTTGACCAATAGTTGCAGCTGGATGAATATCTATAGTGGTAATCATCTGGTTTAGACCCATTATTATTCTTGCGAGTCTTTTGAAGTTTGATTTGTGAAGCTTGTGTCCTATTCTGTACCAAGCAATTGCCCAAACACCAGGATAGTTGAAGAGAAAATCTATTTTTGAGTTTAGGGCAGGGTCATTTTTGTAAGCATTTGAAAAATCTTCTTTTATTTGTGCGTAAATTCCCATAATAAGCCTTAATTTGTTGTTCGTAGATAACCATTTTGTTCTACAAAAGTTTCAAGTTTTGCAAGTGTATCATCTTTTTCTTTCTCTGCAATAAAATCACTCATTATCAGGTCATTTTTAAGTTTTTCTAAAATTTCATTTTTATCATAACCAATAGATTCTAAGATATCTAAGATACTTTTTGACTCAACTTCATTTATGATTTTATAACCTTCATCATCAATTTTTATGGTGTATTCGCTTGGATGTGTAAAAAGGTTATGATTCATCCCTAAAGTCTCTTGATAAGCTCCAACATTAAAAAAACCAAGAAAGTACTCTTCTTCATCTAAGTTTATATCATGTAAATACAAGGGTTTCTCTGGGTTGAAACCTATCTCCCCATCACTATCACATGTTATATCCCACAAAGATGCAGCTCTTAATGGAGTGGAGTTTAAATGATGAATAGGCATTACAGGAAAATGTTGATCTAATCCCCAATAATCAGGTAAGCTTTGAAATATAGAAGCATTGATTAGGTATCTTTCTTGTAGTTTTACCTGTAATTGCTCAAGCTCATCTGTAGGGTTTGCTGATTTTAGATAAAGAGCTTTTTTTATAATATTATGAACTAATATTTCTGCATTTGATCTATCTTGCAAGTCAATGTAACCTAAATCAAAAAGAGTAAGAAGTGATTCCATATGATCTAGAGCATCATGAAGATACTCTATGCAGTTTTGATTACTAAGAAGCTTGTTTAACTCGATAAGTTCTTGTAGTATAGGAGGGTTTACTTCTTTAAAGTTTAGTAGTTTTTCTTGATAGTCTTGCGAGAAAAGTTCTAAAACAGGAGTAATAAGTAGAGCGTGCGAAGCAACAATAAATCTACCTGATTCAGTAAAGATATTTGGATGCTTAACCTTTTTAGCATTCATTATTTCAGCTAGTAAAAATACAACACTGCTTGAAAACTCATCTATAGAGTAGTTTCTAGATGTAGAAGGAGTGTGTTGATCATATTCTACGGCTAAACCACCACCAATATTGATGTTATTTAACTCTTTAGCTCCCATCTTTCTAAGTTCGGCATAGATGTTTCCAGCTTCACGAAGAGCTCTCTTTAGTGGTGCTATATCTGACATTTGAGAACCAATATGAAAGTGAATCATTGTTAAGTTGTTTAGCATATCTTCTTGAGAGAGAAGTGTAATAGCTTCAATGATTTCTGTTGATGTTAGACCAAATTTAGCATCCATGCCACCACTCTTAGCCCAGATGCCACTTCCTGCGCTGTGAAGTCTAACTCTGATGCCAATGTTAGGTATTTTTAAATTACACTCTTTTGCAACTTCTATAATAGTCTCAAGTTCGCCGAGCCCCTCAATGGTAAGTGTAATATTATGCCCGCTTTGAGCTGCAATAAAACCAAGAGTTATCATCTCTTTATCTTTAAACCCATTAACTGTTATATTAGCACCTAAATTAGTTTGACTCATTGCGAGAATAAGTTCTGCTTTACTTCCTGCCTCAAGTCCATAGTTAAACTTTTTACCTTGAGACATAATAGCTTCAACAGCATGTGGAAACTGATTTACTTTTAATGGAAAAACAGCATTGAAACTACCTTCGTATTTGTTGTTTTTTATTGCTTTATCAAAGTAAGAATAGAGTGTACGAATCTGTCTTCTTATAAGATGTGGAAACCTAAGTAACATAGGTCCACGCACATTATTAGAACGAATCTTTTCAGTTATCTCCAAAAGAGAAGGCATACTTTTATAGTTTAGTTTTATTAGGCCGTCTTCAATAACAAAGTTTTTATTTGACCATATGTTTAATCCAAAATTATTCATGTTATATATTCAACTTTTGGTGAAAATATTTATCTATATCAAAATATATTTCAGAATTTTGATTTTTAAATGTAAGATGCGACTTGTTTAGATCATTAATATTCTTAATTCCCATAACTGCTAAGACGACTTTCATCCCTTTGATTAGGTTAATATGATAATTTCCTATCTCTTTTCCTTCTTTAATAACTAGATATGAAGCTCTTTTCTTCTCATCTTGTGTTGCCATTCCAACGGGGCATACGTGTGAGCCAAAACCAGAACACATACGAGCACGTATACAGCCGCCACTCATCATAAAACCTCTCGCAATACCAATAGCGTCTGCACCCATACATAAAGTAATTATTGCATCATCAGGAGTTAAAATTTTCCCACTTGCTATGATTTTTATATCTTGACGTATTTCATGTTTTTTTAGCATTGTATCTAAAACGTATAGAGCATTATTTGTCGTAAGCCCAACTGACTCCATTAACTCTAGAGGAGCTGTAGCACTACCACCTTCTCCACTGTCAACAGTAATAAAATCAGGAATATTTCTACCTGCTGTTTTTCTTTTTGATATAGCTAGTACCATCTCATCAACTGCATTTGCATCTGAGATGACTATCTTAAATCCAACAGGCTTACCAGAGAGTTTTTGAAGTCTCTCAACAAAATCAAGTAGATGTTCAGTAGAGTCTGCATAAGGGAACCTGTTAGGTGAAAATATATCTTTACCTTCTGGAACACCTCTGTAGTAAGCAATATCAGCAGTAACTTTTGCAGCTGCTAGTTTTCCACCAGTTTGTTTTGCACCTTGTGCAATCTTTATCTCAGTCATACGACAAAACTTCATTACTTTTTGGTATTTTAGCTCATCAAACTTTCCATCTTCATCTCTAACTCCGTAAAGTCCTGAACTCATTTGAAAAATTGTATTTGCTATATCAGTTGGTACCTCTTTTGGAAAAGACTCTAATGGAGCTTTCCAATTTACTCTAAAAAGTACATGTGAGATAGTATCATAGATATATGTGTTTTGAGTTTTTTTATTAAGTAGAGCAGTTCTGTACCATTTTAAAGCTCTAGATCTATTAAAGAGTTTATTTCCTATTTTAAATAAGAACTCAGCCCATGGAGTGCTTTTTACTATCTCAAGATACTCAGCATTTTTTAAGTCTGGCTTGTGTGTAAAAAGATGGTTTGAGGTTAAAGAACCTTCACCTGTATTTATAGTAAGGTTTGTTTTTTTTCCAGCTATTGAAAATGCTCTTATGGCTTCAGGAGAAAGTGAACCATCACTCATAGCAGAACGGATAATAGGTGTATAAGATACAAATGGAATTTCTCTGTCTTTACCAAAAATTACAGATGTATCTTCGTCTACTTCATCGTCGTTTAGCACATTTGTAGCGTGTTTAATAATAAACCTTGAACCGGAAAATGGTTGAGCAACCGAAAATGACTTGTAGTTTGGTTTATCTTTTGCTGCTGTGTATACCCAGTCAACCTTGTCTTTTGAATCATAAAATGTCTCTTCTGCAAAATATTGACGAAGAGGTTCTCTTAATGTTTCAAATAGATATCTAAAACGACCAATAAGAGGATAGTTTATTAGTAAGGCATGTTTTCTTTGAACATATTTATCATATACATATAGCATTATTATAGCAAGGATACCAGCAAGTATGAAAAATTCAATAAAGTCTATAGATATAGCCCATAATATATGAAGGGTATCCATTAAAAATCCTTTAAGTCCATTGTCCGTTGAGTTTTATCTTCTAGATTCTTAACTGTCATAGTAGCACTTTGTATCTCATTGCTACCAATAATACAGAAGTATTTTACATTTTCTTTATCTGCACTTTTAATATGGTTTTTAAAGTTTTTAGCTTTATAATCAATAATCACTCTGTCTGTTTTTCTTTTCTTATGAGCTAACTTGACCACTAAGCTGACAGCTTCTTCGTCCATAGCTCCTATATAATAGCCTTCTCTTGATACTTCAGGCATAACAATAAGTTCCATAAGACGCTCTATACCCATGGCAAAACCAACAGCTGGGGTAGGGCGACCATCTAGGAACTCTACAAGTCTGTCATATCTACCACCACCTGCAATGGCACTCTGGCTTCCAATATTATCACTTACAAACTCAAATGCAGTTTTTGAGTAGTAGTCCAGTCCACGAACTAGATTTGTATCTATTTCATAGTCGATGTTATTATCTTCTAGAATTTTTTTAAGAGAACTAAAATCATCTTCACAATTTTTGCATAAACAGTTGATTAGTTTTGGTGCGTCTTTGTATAGTGCTTGGCAACTTTCATTTTTACAGTCAAGTACACGAATAGGGTTAGTGTCAAGTCTTCTTATGCAATCTTCGCAGATATCATCTCCACACCCTTTTACAAACTCTACTAACTTTTCGCGATACTGAGGCATACAGTTATTATCTCCAAGAGAATTTAGTTGAAGTCTATAACCGATTCCAAGAGCTTTTAAAATATCACTAACCATCATAATCATAGTAGCATCTTCATAAACACTATCAACGCCAAAACTCTCAACACCAAACTGATGGAACTCTCTTAGTCTTCCTTTTTGAGGTCTCTCATAACGAAACATTGGACCATGGTAGAAAAATCTGTGTATTCCACCGGCTTTATCTAGTTTTTTCTGGATAAATGCGCGAACAACACCAGCCGTTCCTTCTGGACGAAGACAGACATCATTGTCGCCTTTATCTATGAACTGATACATTTCTTTACCGACAATATCACTAGATTCACCAACTGAACGTTTAAAAAGAGCAGTCTCTTCGAGTAAAGGAGTTTCTATGAAGTGGTAGCCATACTTTTGAGCTATATTAGTAGCTGTATTAATGAAGTGAGTAAATCTTTCATAATCTTCACTTAATATATCATTCATTCCTCTGAGTGATTTAATCATTTGTTTCCTTCGTTATGTCTATTCGCGTAATAATTATTAAAATGAAAGAATACCATTTTTTGCTTATATATGATTTATTGAAGCCCTTTTTTTAAAGTAAGTAAGATTATTCAATGTATTTTAATAAAAAAATCTTATAATTATTTGCAAAGTGATATGATTTATTAAAGGAAAAGTTATGATTGAATTACCAAAACTGCCATTCGCTGACAATGCCCTTGAGCCTTTTATCTCCGAGGAGACTATAAAGTATCATTACTATAAACACCATACTGCTTATGTAAATAAGCTCAATGAATTAATTCAAGGAACTGAGTTTGATAAAATGTCACTCTCATCCATTATTCGTGATTCTGATGGAGCTGTTTTTAATAATTCTGCACAAGTATTTAATCATACTTTTTATTGGAACAGTCTTACTAATTTAAAGTTAAATCCAAGTGGAAATTTTTTGAATAAAATCAATAATGACTTTGGCTCTTTAGAAGCTTTAAAAGAAGAATTTATAAAGGCAGCAACGACACTTTTTGGTTCAGGTTGGGTTTGGTTAGTTCGAGAACCAAAAGGTCAGTTAATGCTTAAACAAACTCATAATGCACAAACACCTTTGGGTTCAGGTATGGTGCCATTATTTGTATGTGATGTTTGGGAACATGCATATTATATAGATTATAGAAACTTACGTCCTAAATACTTAGAAGAGTTTTGGAATCATATTAATTGGGATTTTGCAGAAGAAGCATATGACAAAACAGATAATCATGTTTTTATAGGGACAGAAGTGTGTAATGATATACACGATCCTTTTTGTCAAATACTAGATGATCTGCAAAATGCAGATAGAGTAACAAGCTAAATTAAATAGCTACTCAATATTTTTGAGTATCTCTTTAGTTATCTCTTCAATGGCGTTTGTAGCATCTATGGTTACAAGTTCCAAGTTTAGAAGCTCTGTAGCTTTTATGATTGCATCTTGTATGCTTAAGAGATACTCTGCACCTCTTAACTCAATTCCATCTAGTTCTTTTTGAGAAAGTCTGTACTCAAGTTCTTCTTTTGTAAGTTTAAGAAGAAAAACTTTCTCAGGGTAAATACCGCCTGTTGCAAATCTATTTAAGTGAACTATAGCTGTTTCGCTTATTTCACCTTGAATCAGAGCATATGCTACACCGCTTACTACACTTCTATCTGAGATAATCATTTTTCCCAAATTTGGCCCAACTACTTCTTTAATATGTTCAGCACGATCTGCTAAAAAGAGTAAAAATTCAGCTTTTTTACTTTGTGTTTTTGCACTAAGAACAATATCTCTTATCTCTTTACCAATAGCTGTAGCCCCTGGCTCTTTTGTAATAATAGCATCTGGAAGATTCTCTTTGAGCTTCTGAATTTGTGTGCTCTTTCCAGCTGTGTCTATACCTTCTATTGCAATGTACATGAATTCATACTCCCTATGATTTTCTGAACTTCTTTTGGAAGCAGATGCTCTGTTTTACCATTGAATTTAAGCAGATTTCTTACTATAGACGAGCTAATAAATGCATGCTTTAATTTTGGCATTAGATAGACAGTTTCTATGGTGTCATCTAGTGAGTTATTTAGATAGCCAAGCTGCAGTTCATACTCAAAATCACTTACAGCTCTAAGACCTCGTATGATAATACTGGCATCATGTGTCTTTGCAAGTTCAACAGTTAGATTATCAAAGCCAACAACTCTTACATTCTTTAAGTCTTTGATAGCTTCTTTTGTCATCTCTATACGCTCATCAAGTGTAAACATAGGTTTTTTATCTTCTGAGATAGCAACAGCTATAATTACTTCATCAAAAAGTCTCAATGCTCTTTCAATAATATCATAGTGACCATTTGTAATAGGGTCAAATGTACCAGGATAGAGTGCTATTTTGTTCATATTATTCCCATCTTTTATAAAGGTTGTTTTCTATATTAAGCAGATCAAACCACTTACCTATGATGAAGTTTTCCATCTCATCAAGAGTTTTTTGCTCAGAATAGTAAGCCATTACTGGTGGAGCTATAATAACTCCCAAGGTAGCAAGTTTTTGCATGTTTTCCAAAGCAATAGCAGAAAACGGCATCTCTCGTGGAGCAAGAATAAGCTTTTTATGCTCTTTTATCATTACACTAGCGCATCTTGTAACCAAGTTATCAGAAATGCCACAGGCGATTTTAGCAAGAGTATTCATACTGCATGGCGCTATTATCATTGCATCTGTACCAAAAGAACCGGATGCGATACTTGCAGATATATCTTCATTATCATAAGCTGTTAGGTTGTTCTCTTTATCTAAAACAATTTCTGAATTCTTTGTCATAATAAAATGTTTATCTATTTCTTTTGGAAGTAATTTAAGGGTTTTTAGTCCCAAGTTTACTCCACTAGCACCACTTGTAGCTATAATTATTTTTTTTGTCATCTTATCTCCACTCTATTCTTACCAATAACTTTCACCTTTAGTCTCTTAAGGTCACTTTTTTGAACTGTTATAGTATCTCCTACTTTTCCATCTTGGAGTGCTTTTGCACTAAAGCTAATAGACATATTTAGAGAATCTAAACTGACATTTACGTAAGAGTTCTTTTTTACAACATTTAATGTTTCAATATCTCTTGCTGTTAGAATCTTATTTTTTTTAATATGATGTTTGCTTTGAAGGGCATTGGCATCTAAAACTTCTATGGGTTTTGACCTAAAATTATCCAAAATTATACTCTTTTTTATAGTATTTATGACTGATAGTTCAGTATCTTTTTTTATTCGTTTTTTTGTGATGTAAATCCAAATATTTGCGACTATACGATAGTTGAAATATATTTTTTTATTATCCACTGTTTTTATATTTAAAACACCACTTTTAGAAAGATAATTTTGTCTTCTTATCTCAACTTGATACTCTTGCGGAAGAGTTTCTAGATAGCCTCTTGGTTCAACTATTATCTCTTTTATATCTATGTTCTTATAATTAGCTAAATAGTATTTTTTAATACTTGAAGCTATTTTTGATGTATCTATAGGACTTTTTTTTATAAACTTTACATATCTACTTTTAGCACTAAAGTTTTTGTATCCGTACTTTTTGAGAACTTTTAAAAGTTCTTTTGTTCTTACTCTCTTTGTATACTTTCCAAGTTCTATTTTGTATATCTGTTTGTCATATGAAGGATTTTTTATAATGTTAGAAATATATATATCATCACTATTTATATGGTAAGTACTTTGAATGATATTCTCAGCATATAAAAGACTAGAGAGTAGAATAAAAAAGACAAACTTACTTAACATATATATACTTTTTTTTGTATTCTAACATATTATTTTCAATTGTGGGCTTTCATTAATATTTCATAAAAGTAAAAACTTTAAAATTTTGATATTTGCTTGTTTTTCGCAACTACTACTTGCTTTTTCATCTTATATATTTCATAGTCCTCATTTTCAAACTCATCATAGTAAAGAATATCCCATGAGTCATCTAACATCTCTTTTAATTCTTGACTCTTTAACAGGTTGTTTATGTTTGAATCTTTTTCATTTGAATCGCTTAGCATGTATGTTTCAACAAAAAGTATCCCATCTTTTTTTAGTGACTTCATGGCAGATGCTAAAACTGCTCTATCTAAAAAGTTGGACATAACGATAATATCATAATAATTTTTTTTGATGATATGTGTGTCTAAATCAACTTTATAAGCATTTATTTTAGAAGTAAGATTTCTCTTTTTCGCTTCAGCCTCTAAGGCTTTTATGGCAACTTCGGCAATATCAAATGCATCTACTTCAAAACCGCACTGGGCTAAAAAGATGCTGTTTCTCCCTGAGCCACATGCTAAGTCTAAAGCCTTAGTCCCTTTACAGTGTACGATGTTTTTTTTTAGATTTTGACTAGCTTCTCTAGGTCTTAACAGTTGGCTTTTCTCGAGATACTTTACGTCCCATTTTTCTTTATCTTTTAGTGACATTATGTCTTCTTTTTTTTATTTTTGTTTGAATAGTGTGTGGCACTGACAATATCTCCAATAATAGCTTTGTGATAGAGATACGGTTCTTTTATATTTTGAATCACATATCGACCACCAGATGTAGTAATAACTTCTAAAGTGCCAACATCTAAGATGTGTTTTAGTTTTTGGTTAATTGGCTTAATGTATATAGTTCTTATATCTTCAAGGTTTATGGGAAAAATCTCTTTTATCTTATGACCTTTTAGTATAATGAGCCTGTTTTGAGTAAGTAAACAGTTATATGACTTCTTCTCTTTTATCTCTTGTAAGTTAATATAAAATGTTCGCAGGACTAAGACAGCACCAATGACGCCTATACCATATTCATAACCTATAAAAAGCAGAATAAATCCCAATAAATAAAGTGAAGTGATAGACGTATAAAAAGTTTTAGATATGTCTGCTTTAACTAAAACAGACTCATCTTTATGGAGGATTTTTTCAATATTGTTCATCAATACCCCTTTATATCATAATATTCTAACATTAATTTTATTTCTTTATCTTAGTAAAACTTCCAAAACATCTAAAATTGTTTTCTTATTTAGAGTATTTTAATTTTATTAATTACTTTGCAAACAATATTACTAAACATACAATATAGGGATAAAATTATTTAAAGAGAACAAAAAAAAAGGATACGCTATGCATTCGCACTATATACAAGAGATGGAAAAAGCTGTAGAGGCAATCATTAAAAGAGATTCTTTATCAGAGTTGTGGAGGGACAGAACCCATGTTATCAGTGTTGCAAAAGAAACAAAGAATTTAAATACATTAAATGATATCTTTGATACTTTTATAAAGTATGAAGAAACTATAGATATCGGGATTTATTCAGCAATCCGCGATAATCATCATATAGACCAACATTTAAAAGAAGAGCTCAATGGGTGTCACACTAAGTTGACTCAACCAACTCTAGATGAGTTGAATGATATGGAGATGTATTTGCAGTAGCCTTTTAGCACTGCAAATACTTTAATCTAACATCTTAAGCTGTTTTTTTGTAAGAATATTTCTCGTGTTGTATAGACATTTAAGGTGAATCATCGTTGCTTCTGCTCTTAGTTCTGCTAACTTCTCAACATCTTCTTCTAACTCTTTAGGATTAGTACCATTTTTACTTGCTTTAACTATCTCAGCTTCAAGTGGAAATACTTCACCTTTTAGAGTTGCTAGACCACCTACAGTTTTTAGTCTAATCTGTTTTAGTTTTGTTTTTTGTTCAGGTGTAAGTGCTAAGTCTTCATCGTCCCATAGTTGCATTATGACTGCAGTCAGGTGAGGTAACTGCCCATGGATTAAAAATGGTTTTTGTTTTGCAAGTAGTGAAGTTGAGCCTATTGTTAATACTAAGAGAGTTACTATTGTAAAGAATTTTGTTGTCATATTTTCTTCCTTTTATTTGGTAAAGTGATAATACAGTATTTGTGTTAAGACATTGTTAATATAAATACTTGTCCATCATAAAAGATGCCTTGTTTCTGTATAATGAGTTTACTTAAAGAGGTAAAGGCTCAATGTTGATGTTCTTTCCAATATCTTCATCTGTGTAAAAACTATGACTTCCGTCGCAAAATACACCATCTTTACTTCTTCCACATGCACAAATTAAGTACTCAACACCAGCTTCTAGTTTTGTACCCTTTGGTTTGTTGTTAAATATGATCGCATCTTTACACATAACTTTCTCCTAGTTGTTTGTTAAAATATCAATCTTTTTTAGGTAAACGATTTGCAAGGTTTAGAGCTATAAGAAAACCGACAGCTACACCAATGAGCATAGTAATACCTAAAAGAGCAGCTCGAGACATTATAATTGTTGCAAATAGAATCTTAGTCTCCACAAGCGCTGTGTTTTGTAAAACAATAATAAGGACAAGTACAATTAGAACAAGTGCTGTATAAAACTTTATTTTTACCATATTAACCTCTCTTTGCATCTAACTATTTATTCACTTTCATTATAGTAACTAAAGCTTAATATAAACAAATATAAGAACATGAAAAATGTTCTATTAAAAGTGATGTTTGAGGCATCATTTTCTGCTCCTGCTAGATTTTTAATTGAACTTTTTTAAGTGTAAGCCTCTCAAACATCTCTTGAGAGAAGATTAACTACTTTTCTTGCCAAAGAGGTAAAAGTGGTCAATTTTCCACCGTATATATGTAGAATTCTGTTGTTTGCAATATGATGCAGGTCTAGCTTGTACTCTCTGGACATTTGAGAAATATCTTTTTTACTTTTGATAATAGGTCTTACTCCTATGTAAGTCTCTTTAATATCACTAGTTTTTAGCTCTGTTTTTAGGTACTTGTTACTCTCTTGTAAAAGATATTGTATATCTTCGTTATTTACCTTTATATCATCAACATTTGAGTTTTCACTTCGCTCTGTAGTACCTATGATAGTTGTTTTATCCTCGGGAATCATAAAAAAGATACGTTTACTGGCTGTTTCTAAGAGAAGAGGCTCAGGAATGAGCAGGTTATCTATAACAATATGAATTCCACTGACTTTTTCTATGGTGTAGGAGGATGGCAGGTTAAATTCTTTGTTTATCTCATCAATCCACGCACCTGTAGCATTGATGAAGAGATTTGTTTTAAAAACTCCTTTGCTAGTATCAAAAGTGATAGTATCATTTTCTATGTGTAGTTCTTTGAGTTGTGTATTTTCGAGTATATTTACTCCTGCATCTTGAGCTTCTGAGGCTATCTTATGTGTGAGTGCATCATCATCTGTTTTTGCATCGTAGTATTTAAAAACAGCTCTTATGTTGTTGTCTTTTATGTTTTTAAACTCACTAAAAAACTCCTCTTTAGAAACCTTTATAGCCTTTTTTCCATGTTTTGAAAACAAGCTGTAAAGCCATAAACCAAGCCCAATCATCCAGTCTGGACGTTTAGAGTTGTTGTATATAGGAAAATAAAAAGGGTGAAGTTTGACTAGAGATGGATAAGTATCTAAAAGATATTTTTGATCTTTTAAAGATTCTCTTATAAGAGAAAATTCATACTGTTCAAGGTAGCGAAGTCCACCATGTATAAGGCGAGAAGAGTTGGATGAAGCGCCAGATGCTATATGACTTTTTTCTATAACAAGTACTTTTTTCTCGGCAATCGCCAAAGCTTTTGCTATTGCTAAACCATTTATTCCTGCCCCAAGTATAATTGCATCATAACTATTTTTCATCATAACCCCTTTGTAGTTATTATACAAGGTTTTTACATTGAATACTTGCGAATCTTCTCTTTAGTAACTATTATTAAATATATCAAGTCATCTATGATAGAATTAAGATAAGAAAACTTAATAAAGGGGTATGTCATGAAAAAAGATGAAATGATTGCAGAAGCTAAGAAACAGTTAGTTAAGTTCCAAAAAGAGATAGATGAGATTAAAGAAGCAAGTTCACATCTAAGTATAGAAGCTAAAAAACAGTTTGATGTAGGTGCAAAAGAGCTAGAAAGTCTTTATCAAGAAGCAGACAAAAAATTTGACACTATTTCAAGTAAGGCTGAAGAAAATTACAAAGAAGTCAAAGAATTTGTAGAGTTAACAAATAAAGCTTTAAAACACTCTTTTAACTATTTTATGTCACATTATAGAAAGAAATAGAAGTTCAAAAGTGTTTTGAAAGTAGCTTCGGATACTGGATATTCATATTAACTCATGGGTGTAGTTGAGGAGAGAACAATGTGTAAAGATTCAGTTATATTTAATAACAAATCAAAAGGCGTAAAACTAGAAACTGGTGTTGAGTACCTAATTTGTGCGTGTGGAAGAAGCAAAGAAGGAGTCTTTTGTGATGGAACTCATAGTTTTTACAAAGATGAAGATGTTGGAAAAAACATTAATATTGAGGTTTAGTCTGTTTTTAAGAAAATAGTATAATAGTGCATGGAAGCACATGATTTTATTTTAACGCTGTTTTTAATTTTAATGGTATCAAGATTTTTGGGTGAGTTATTCGCAAGATTTGGTGTGCCATCTGTTCTTGGTGAAGTATTCGCTGGAATTGTTCTTGGTTCATCTATTTTAGGTCTTATAGAGCCAAATGAGATACTAAAAATATTAGCAGAGATTGGAATTATTTTACTTCTTTTTGAAGTTGGACTGGAAACAGATTTTAATCGTTTAAAAGATGCAGGAAGCAAATCGCTTGTTGTGGCACTCCTTGGGGTTATTTTACCTTTAATATTTGGATTTTCTGTAGCATATTATCTTTTTGAGTTGTCATTTGATATATCTTTGTTTATAGCTGGAACGCTAACCGCCACAAGTATTGGTATCACGGTTAGAGTTTTAAAAGATATACATATGCAAAATACAAATATTGCTCAAATCGTTATTGGTGCTGCTGTAATTGATGATATTATAGGTATTATATTGCTTGTATTTATCTATGACTTTTCAATCTCCCATGAAACTAATTTTAATCATACTTTATCGGTAGCTGGTATGGTTTTGACATTTTTAATCTTAGCTCCTATTTTAGCTAAAACACTCTCATATATGATAGATAAATTTCATGGTAAAGATTTGGTGCCTGGCTATATCCCAACTATTATAATCTCTCTTATTTTATTTTTTGCATACTTGTCACATTTAGTTGGAGCACCTGCTATTTTAGGTTCTTTTGCGGCAGGTATAGCTCTTTCAAGAAGATTTTTCTTACCATTTGGTGCATTTTTAAGCACAAATGATAAACTGCTCCACGAAGTCGAAATAAATATGAGACCAATTATTCAAATATTTACACCTATATTTTTTGTTATGGTTGGTCTCTCTATGGATTTGACTGTCATAGATTTTACATCTTCTTCGTTTTGGCTTATGGGAGTATCTTTTGTATTTATAGCTTTTTTCAGTAAGTTTATAGGTGCATTTTTTATTATTCAAAAGTGTATCAAAAACAATGTAATAATCGGAATATCCATGATACCAAGAGGCGAGGTTGGTCTTATATTTGCCGAGATGGGCAGAGTAAACGGAATCTTGCCAAATGAAATATATGCAATGCTGATATTTGTGATAATTATTACAACTGTTATACCGCCTTTTTTACTAAAAAAATATTTTAAAGGCGAGTGTGTTTAGAGAAGTTTAACTCTTATATTTTAGTGATTTTCTGTCTCTTCTCTCAAACATCTCTTGAGAGAAGATTAACTACTTTTCTTGCCAAAGAGGTGAAAGTGGTCAGTTTTCCACCGTATATATGCAGAACACTTCGCTCTGTAGTACCTATAATAGTTGTCTTATCCTCAGGAATCATAAAAAAGATACGTTTACAGGCTGTTTCTAAGAGAAGAGGCTCAGGAATGAGCAGGCTCTCTATTACAATATGAATTCCACTGACTTTTTCTATGGTGTAGGAGGATGGTAAGTTAAATTCTTTGTTTATTTCATCTATCCACGCACCTGTAGCATTGATGAAGAGATTTGTTTTAAAAATAGCTCTTATGTTGTTGTCTTTTATGTTTTTAAACTCACTAAAAAACTCTTCTTTAGAAACCTTTAGAGCCTTTTTTCCATGTTTAGAAAACAAGCTGTAAAGCCATAAACCAAGCCCAATCATCCAGTCTGGACGTTTAGAGTTGTTGTATATAGGAAAATAAAAAGGGTGAAGTTTGACAAGAGATGGGTAAGTATCTAAAAGATATTTTTGATCTTTTAAAGATTCTCTTATAAGAGAAAATTCATACTGTTCAAGGTAGCGAAGTCCACCATGTATAAGGCGAGAAGAGTTGGACGAAGCGCCAGATGCTATATGATTTTTTTCTATAACAAGTACTTTTTTCTCGGCAATCGCCAAAGCCTTTGCTATTGCTACACCATTTATTCCTGCCCCAAGTACAATCGCATCATAACTATTTTTCATCATAATACTTTTGTGATTATTATACAAGTTTTTTATATTGAATACTTAATGAAGGGGTATTGTCATGAAAAAAGATGAAATGATTACAGAAACTAAAAAAATAATTTGATATAGGTGCAAAAGAGCTAGAAAATTAGCTAGTTAATTTAACACTCTTTTAATTATTTTATGTTTCATTATAGAAAGAAATAGAAGTCCAAAAGTGTTTTGAAAGTAGCTGACCCGGAATTTTAAATGCTCTCTCGTATCAAGTTTGTGCTCTATCTTCCCATTTGAATATATCTAAAATCTTAATTTGTTTTTCTTCGATTTTGTAAATTGTTGTGTAGCCCTTAAAGATTAAATCACGATAGTTTTCATTATCTATATATTTAGATTTTCTACACATTAATGGAGATAGTTTTAGAAGTTCTATTTTTTCTTTTAGATTGTTTTTAAATTTTATAGCGGATGATTTTTTGTCTTTGGAAATGAAAGTGAGTATGTTTAAAAAAGACTTTGAAAAGCTTTCTTCATAAACAATTTGCAAGCTATAAGTCTCTAGTTTTACTATCTATATCAGACCAAAAATCTTCATGAGATGAGAAGTTGTTGTTTTTTTCTGCATCTGCTACTCTTTTTTGTACATCTTCTATCGACGATGTTAAAAAATCTTCTCTTATGTTATCTTCTACGATGTTGACTTCATCTTTTTTAAACTGTTTTACAAAAGATAAAACTTGTGAATAGACCGAATTGTCAATATCTAGCCTTAATGAGTGCATGATTTACCTTTTTTGTTTAGTTTAATAGTTCAAGTATTATAACTTATTTTCATCAATATTTAAAATAAGCAATATATCTGTGTTAAATAAAGTACTTAAAAAGTGGATATTCAACCTCTGGGGTGTATCTTAATTTCATTTGGGTGTAATTTTTTAACTTTCCTTATCTTTTATATTATTATTTAGATTAATAATAATTGCATCCATAGATTTGGTGCTTTCATCAATTTTTGATAATATTTTTTCTTTTTCATAATCTCTCTTATTGTCTTTCAAAACCTCATTATTTGTACTGAGTTTGTGGAAAAGATTTAAACTGTTATATGTAATCATAAATTCATTGTTATTATTATGTTGAATAATTACCATATATCTATCGTTGAAAATTTTTTTTGCCAATTCTAAAGATGAATGTAACTGATCTTCAATAAAGTTCCGTTCAAATGTACTTATTTCAGAGTCACCAATAACTTCTATTATACTCTCATTATTTTTCTTTATTTGTGTACAAATAGCAATAATATAATTTCGTTTAGCCATGTCTTCTCTAAAAGTTTCATTTTCTTTTAACTCTTTATTCGCTTGAATAGACTTCATCACAGATGCAGAGGCTATACCAGAAGCAATCAATATAAATAGTGCAGATAATAAACCTCCATAGCTTGATAAAAAATGACCAGGATCACTTATGAGTAAAATCAATAAAACAGTAAAAAGTGATACACCCATAAAGATGGCTATATTTGTTAAATAATTAAACGCTTCACCTTCTCTAGACATCGAGTTCCTTTTCAGGTGTTATTTCTTTTAATAGTGCATCTAGTTCTGAGATAATTATATTTTGTTTCTCAATAATCTTATTAATCTCTTTAATATCTAAGTTTGAGTTTTTATATGCTTTATCAATATTATCTTTTATATGATGCAAATTATGTGTGATTAGTTCAAAATGTTTATATACATCTTTAGTGAAGAGATAAAAGAACTTATCATCAGATAGCTTCATCCATAATTTTATTGAGTTTTCTGTCTCTTGTTCCATTTTGTGAATGTATGCAAGTCCTTGAGTAACGTCTGTAATATCATTAGGAATAGACTTATACCTATCTCTAACTTGACTACAAATATGAACCATAAACAATGTTTTACTTCTGTCTTGGCTTGTTCTTTCTTTTATATCTCTGAGCTCTGCTATGTCAATTGACTCTTGATTTAATCTTTTGTTTTCTTCAATTGATTCCGCTTGTAACTTTTGACTCGCATAAATTGATTGATTTTGTAACTTTTCACTTGAAGCAATTGATTCTTCTTGAAGTTTTATAGCATTTGAATGGGCATTATCATTATCTTCTTTATTCTGATTCATTGACTTATCATGCAATTTTTTATTACTAACAATTGATTTCATTACAGATGCAGAAGCAATAAAAGATGCGATAATTATTCCTATGGGTGCTACTAAACATTTATCATCTGCAATAGAACCTGGAATTTTCTGAGTTACTATCAAGAAAAAGGTAATTCCTGTCATCCAAGAACCCCATAAGAATAAATTAGGTAGTAGTGTTGTTTCAAGAAAGTCATATATACTTAAGATATAACGAACAAATTTTTTCATTATTTTTCCTTTTAAATTTTAAAGCTCCACAACCCGCTCAAACATCTCTTTAATCTCCATCTCATGAGATATAAGAAATATCTGTCTGTACTGCTCTTTGATGGTGTGAAACGCTTCTAATATCTCCATGCGTCTTGCTTCGTCTTGACTTCCAAACACTTCATCAAACGCTAAGAAACCAATGCTACTTGCACCGCTTAGTTCTGTGAGAGTTTTTGAGATGGCGATGCGAAGTACTAAGTTTGCCAGGTCTATCTCTCCACCGCTGAAGCGTTCTATGGGGTACTTTTTGCCCTCATCGTAGATGAAAAAGTCGAAGTCGTTGCTTACTTCTATGTGTTGGTATCTGCCTTTTGTTATTTGAGAGTACATCTCAGATGCTAGGCTAGAGATGCGAGGAGCTACTTTTGCGTTTAGTTTTGTCTTGAACTCTGCTAGGCTTGTTTTGATCTTCTCGTAGTCTCTTAGGTCATCTTTTTTTGTTTGGACTTTTTTGAGTTGAGCTTCGTTGTTGTCTAGGGAGTTTTGGATGGTCTTTATCTCTCCGACTATAGATGCTATGGCTACTTTGATGTCGTTTAACGTAGTTGTCTGTGCATCTACTGTTTTTAGTGCTTCGTCATGCTGTGCGAGCTTTTGTTTGTGAGCATCTTCATCGTAGAGAACTTTGTTGTACTCTTGTTCTTTGTCTTGGTATTTTTTCTTTAGTTCTTCTATGTTTTTAGTTACATTTGCCAAGTCTTTTTTTACTGCATCTAGTCTTTTTAGTTCTGTTTCTAGGCTCACTGCATGTTTGTATTTTGGTGTTAGTTCATCGTACTTTTTACGCACTTTTGTGTGAAGTTTTTCATCGTAGCTAAACTGCTCTAGTGCTTTTAGTTCTTCTTTGTTTTTTAGACCTTTTTGCTCTACGAGTTTGAAGTGCTCTTTTGCACGAGAGAGGTCACGAAGTTTAGAGGTAATGATGTTTAGTATTTTTGTAAGCTCTAGGTACTCTTTATCTTTTACTTTTTTCTGTTCAATGAGTTTGGCTTTTTGCTCTTGTACATTTTTGAGCTGAGTGTTGTAGTCGTTTATCTTCTTTTGGTGAGTGCCTTGGACTATCTCATTTAGTGAATTTATAACATTGTCATACTCCTCTAAAAGCGGTCTTGTACAAGTAGGGCAGGCTGAACCTTTTCCTAACTCTTTGATGTTTGCAATCTTCGCGTTTGTCTCGTCTATGATTCTCTGCTGGGCTTTCATCTCTAAGAGTAGCTCTTGCTCTATGGTGTGTTTTACCTCAATGGCATCTTGGCGTAGTGAGAGGTCTTGTTCTAAGTTCTTTGCATCAAAACTGTACTGCTCGAACATCTCACACTCTTTCTCTAGTCCTTGTATGTCAGCTTTGGCTTTTTTATACTGCTCTCTTAATTGTACTTGCTCTTTTGTAAGCCCTTCACGTTTTAGGAAATACTCTTTTAGCAACTCTTGGTTTTTCAAATCTTCTTGCAGGCTTAGGTACTCTTTTTTCAGAGATGCAAGAGTAGCTAGTTCTTCTTGTTTGTGTTCTAGCTCATGATTCTCGGCTATGAGCTTTGCTTGGTTTATTAACTCTATGCTTTTAGAGTTTTTTAGAAGTTCCAGTCCAGCCAATAGTTTTTGTTTTTGCTCTTTGGTCTTTGTAAAAACATCAAGCTCTTTTTTTATTAACTGCTCTTTGTCTTTTAAAGTTACAAGCTCTTTGGTTTTGTCTTGTTCATCTTTTTTTAGAAGACTATTTTTCTCTTGGTTTTGTTTTATTTGCTCTTGCTTTGCTTTTATCTCATCAGCGCCAAGAAGCACTTCGGCAAATGCACTTATCTCACGCTTTAGTTCACGGCTTTTCTCTATTAGCTCTTTTTCTACGAAGTCTATCTTTTCAAGTCCAAGAAGTTTACGTATCATCTTTTTACGATCTTCATTTTTGAGAGTGCTTAGGCTTGTCAGCTCTTTTTGAGATGCAAAGAGTGTATGCATAAATGCATCTTTACTCATCTTTGTCAGAGCTACTATGGCAATGGTTACTTCTTTTGCTCCCGTAGTTGTAAGCTCACCGTTTTTAAATAACTTAGCGTTTGCACTTAGAGCTTTTCCGCGGAACTCTCGCACCACTTTGTATTCTACACCCTCAAACTCAAAGTCAAGCTCAACTACTACTGCATCTTTGTCAGATGCGTTAGCGTTTCGCACTAGCTCTTTGTTCCCTCGTTTTTTAGCCTCTCCATAAAGAGCAAAGAGTATGGCTTCAAATATCGTAGACTTTCCGCTACCGTTTTTACCGATGATCCCGACAAGTCCTTCGCCAAACTCTATGTCGTAAGTCATGTACTTTTTGAAGTTTTCAAGATGGAGTTTAGAGAGTATCATCGCTGGACTCCTCATAGTGTGCAAAAAGCTCTTGCACTTTACCTTTTAGTCTGTCAAACTCTTCTTCATTCGCATCTTCTTTTATATGCTCCAAAAAGAACTCTTCAAGGCTTATTGCCTCAGCATCTACAATTTCTATTTCGTTGGCATCTCTTTTGAACTCTCTTTTGACACTCACACTCATAGCATCTACAAATTGTTCTTTGATGTCTGAGTTTTGAATATCTATGGATTGTAGGGCTGTAAGATTTTTTAGTTTTACTTCGACTATTGCATCTTTTGTGTCAGTTGCATCTATAGATGCTAAAGAACTCTCATAAGCCTCACAGTCGATTTCTTTGCTTACTATTGGTCGTATGCTTATCTCTTTGTAGTTTACGTCTAGAGAGCCGTTTAGAGTTAGTTCTATAAAGCCTTTTGAGTTTCGTTTGTCATTTAGGCTTGTTCTTTCTGTTGAACCGCTGTAGTAAACGTTTTCATGTTTGCCGACTTTACCAAAACCGTGCCAGTGACCAAGAGCTACATAGTCCATTTTTTCAAATATATACTCTTTATCTTTAGGATAAACCCACTCGCCAAACTCTTGCATCAAGTAATGCGCTCCGACAGAGCAGTGCATCATCATGATGTTCTTTTTCTTTGCATCTATGTTTGACTCGCAAAGCTCTATTTGCTCTAGTGCTTTAGAGTCGTCATTCATGTGGGGCAGGGTGTGAAAGACTATTGTCTCAAACTCTACTTTTTTGTATTTTTGTTCGTATGAGACATATACGTTTTTAAAACCATCAAATATCTTTAAAATTGGAGAGCTTAAGTTTGTTCTTGGTGTTGAGTGGTTTCCAGCTATAAGGATAAATGGAATATTTAGCGCATCTATGATTTTGAATTGTTCAAGTGCAAAAGTGATAGCTCGATTTGATGGACTAGCTCTGTGAAAAAGGTCGCCTGTGTGGATAATATAATCAGGTTTTGTTAGTTTGATTTGTTCAACAACTTTAGAAAAAGCGTCATAAAAGTCCGCTTCTCTTTGGTTGATATTTTCATCATTTAAAATGTCTAAGTCGTTATACCCTAAGTGAGTATCGCTAAAGTGTAATATTTTCAAAAAAATCCTAATTAACGAATTTAACTAAGATATGATAACCAATATTTACTGAACTTTAAATAGTCCTAGTTGCTCATTTAAGTCCTTAGCACTCTCTTGTACCTTTTTGACTTTTTGTTCTATCTCTTCTAAAGAGCCTTTGTTCTGAGTAGAGAGCTTATCTACATCATCTATATTCTCAATAATGCTTCTAGTATCTTTAGCCAAGTTTTTAGAAACTATTTCTGAGTTTTTTGCCATTATAGAAGCTTCTTGAATATACTTAGAACTATCTAAAATCTTATCTTTTACACTTGTAGTGTGTTCTACTAATTGTATAACTGACTTTGCATTTATATCTATCTGAGTACTTGATTCAACGATGGACTGAACTATAACATTTATGGTTGCATTTATCTCAGTAAGAGCACTCTGTGTACGTTCTGCAAGCTTTCTGACTTCATCTGCTACCACAGCAAACCCACGTCCGTGCTCACCTGCACGAGCCGCTTCTATAGCAGCATTTAGTGCTAGAAGATTTGTTTGGTCAGCAATCTCGACTATGATGCTTAGTACCGATTTTACATTTTCAGCATCTTTACTTAACTCTGCAAGTGAGAGTGCTATCTCATTCTCTTTCTCAGACACGTTGTTTACAGATGTCACAAGTTTTACAATGTCATCGTGTGCCGAGGATAGATTCTTAACTGCAAGGTTAACCTTGTTACTTGTTTGGATGGAGTCATCTAGTGACTCTTTGATTATGTTTTGAACATCAGCACCTAAGTTTGTAGCCTTATGAAGAAAGTCTCTCTCTTGGCTCATACGCTCACTTATCTGTACTAAGTTCTGTGTAACACCCTCTACATCTTCATATGTTTTTTGTCCTGATAACATAACTTTTGAGACCATATCTTGTACTTTTTCTATAAAACTATTGAAGTAGTTTGAAGTTTTACCTATTTCATCATTTGACTTCTCGGCAAGTCTTTTTGTAAGGTCTCCTCTACCGCTAGAGATATCTTTGGCAATGCTTGAGAGTTCTTCGAGTGGAGATAAGATTAATACTTTTGTTGTAAATATTAGAACAAATAAGATGATTACACTTGCAATAAAAAAGATAACTATTAAAGAAAATAATGCTTTTGTAGCTTCATTTGCTGTAGCTTTTACTTCATCTAAGGGTTTTGCTAAGAGAAATATACCTATGTTTTTTCCATCATTATCTTTAATGTTCTCATACGTATAGAAGTATTTATCATCAGCCAGATGCCCTTTGGCTTTGAGTGCTTCCAAATCAAGAACAGAAGCAGCATCTACAAATGCTTTGTTTGGTTTGTCATCTCCATGATCAATATAGTAAGAGCCGATAGTTATTGGATCTTTTACATACTGCGCAATTTCTAGGTACTTTTTATCTACAAGTATCAGTAGGTCACGAGTATCTTGTGGGTCGTTCTTTTTGTAGATGAGGGTGTTAAAACGCAAGATAAAGTCAACACTTCCTATATACTCATCTTCTTCATCTTCAACAACATACATAAGAGGTGCAGTTGCAACCATCATAAGACCGCCCCTTGTTACTTCTGAGCCAATAAATGGTGTCATATCTTCTTGAACTATTTTTATACTACTGCGCATACCGACATCTGCACCGTAAGCCCTTTTATCCCAAGACTTAACATATGATGTACTCATAAGATCTACTACTTGAATAAGTGGGTTTTTAAAAGATTTATTTGTAGTCAGAGCTTCTCTTAGTTTAAATATCTCGTTGAAGATAGATTCACGGTCTTCATCATACATACTGTTTACTACAAGAGAGTTGTTGGATATGGAGACAACTATGTTTTTTAGCGCTTCTAGTTTCATGTTTAGGTCTTTTTTTATATTACTCTTTAGAGAGTGTTCCTCTTTGTTATATATACTGTTTTGTATAGAGTTTATCTGCTTATACATGATAAATGAAAGTATGACAAAAGCAATAAGTATAATTGGAATTAGCGCTATAAGAAGTTTGTTTAAAAGTGAAAAGTTTTTTGTAGACATATGCTACACCCTTTGATAAAATATTATTGAGTGTAGCTATTTTTTGTAAAATTTATGTAAAATCTATTTTTTATTTGTAGGATATAACTCATTAATAATATCATCTAAAATAGTAAATAGTTTATTACTTTCTTCTTCCATAGAAATAAAGTTGTCAATAATAGAAGTTTCATTCTCTTTGCTAAGTACTTTGTCTGTATCTATAAGTTTTATATTCTTATGTACATTTTTATGTACTAGAGTATGTGGAGTGTTTATGCTTGTGAAGTTTTTAGTATGACCATATCTCTCTTCTCCTTCGCCAAAGTACCATTTACCTAGACGACACTCTTTATGATCGCTAAATTCTGATACACTTTTTTGGGCAAGAACAGATGCATAAGCATTTGATTTAAATAAAATATGATCAATTTTTACAAGTACCATAAATAATGAATCACGAATAAAACTTGCATATTCCGCTGAACTTTGAGCGTTAGTATGAAAGCTATTTAAGGTAGTTGCAAAATTATCAATAGTGTGAGTTGCATTATCCGCTATTTCCGACATATCTCCTGCGTTTGATTGGATTTCCTGAGTCTCTTGCTGCAATGTTTGAATAGTAACAGATATCTCTTGAGTAGATTTTTGAGTACGTTCAGCCAGTTTTCTAACTTCATCTGCAACAACCGCAAATCCGCGTCCATGTTCACCTGCACGAGCTGCTTCAATAGCTGCGTTTAGTGCAAGCAGATTTGTTTGTTCTGCAATATCTTTAATGATATCAGCAATAGCTGATATCTCGTTTGATCTCTCAGAAAGAGAGTTTATGTTTTCATTTGTAGCAGCTACTTTTTGAGTTAAATTGTTAAACATTTTCAATATATCTTGCATAGAATCTAAACTTTGGTTTGCTTCTACTGCTGTTTTCTCAGACATTTGTGAGATTATGTTCACTTCATCAGAGTTAGTTAAGAGATTGTTTTGTATCTGTTTTAAACCATGAGCGATACCTCCACCAAGGTGATGAAGCTTTTCAGTAAAATTTCCTCTTATCTGTGCTTTATATCCAGATTCAATAGTTTTTACCGAGTGATTTATAGCATCTGCAGCTTCTTTAAAGACTTTATTTAGTCCATCTGTATTTGCGTAGTAAGACTTGTTTGTGTCTTCAGCTATTTTAACGGCCTTAGTAGTCTCTTGCATATAGTTACTTAACTGTTTCATCATTGAGTTAAATTCATGACCTAGTGCATAAGTTTCGCCTTTGCCGATTTCTGGAGCAACTGTATCAAAGTTACCGTGACTTACTTTATCCATAGAGAGTGTTACGGCCTCAACAGACGCTTTAACTATCATTAGTTGTGAGCGTAAGTATAGCGCTAAAGTAATGTGAATGATTGTAATAACTAAAAGAGTAATAGAGAAGCCAAGAAAGAAGCTCTCTATACCAAAACCTAAAACAAATATAATTAGTTGCAGTACATTGGAGTTTGCAACATTTTGCAGCGTTGAATTGTTCATGATATTCCTAAATATTTATTTTTTAAAAAATTTGTAATAAAAATCTTTAACAGTTCTAAGTTTTGTTCGGCTGATGGCAAGTGAGCCTTTTTCAACTTTTCCACTAGTAAGCGTAGTTCCAGCTGCAATCATAACATCGTCTTCTATCTGAACTGGTGCGACTAATTGAGAGTCACTTCCTACAAAAACATTTTTGCCTATAATAGTTTTGTACTTTTTAATACCGTCATAGTTACATGTGATAACACCTGCTCCTATGTTTGTTCCTTCATCAACCTGAGCATCTCCGATGTAGCTTAAATGTCCGGCTTTTACACCTTTTAGAGAACTTTTTTTAATTTCTACAAAGTTTCCAATATGAGTGTCTTGCAAGTAAGAAGCAGGGCGAAGATGTGCCATAGGTCCAACATCTGAGTTTTTAACGATAGAGTCTTCTATAACACTCCCAGCTTTTATATGAGAGTTTTGTATAAGTGTGTTTCCTGTAAGGCGACAACCATTTTCGATGATACATTCACCTTCAAAAGTTACTCCCTCTTCAATGTATATAGTAGAAGGAAGTTGCATAATTACACCAGTTGTCATCCAGTGAGTTTTTATCTTGTCTTGCATGATTAGTTCAGCATCTGAGAGATCTTTTTTAGAGTTCACACCCTTAAAGTTCTCTTCATTTACAAGAAGTGGAGAGATATTTAGATAGTCTGCTTTTGCCATAGATATAACATCAGTAAGATAGTATTCTTTTTGAGCGTTATCATTACTTAGAAGAGGGATGTACTTCTCTATAACACTTTTTGAAAAGGCATAGATTCCGGCATTTACACTTGTGACTTTTAGCTCAGTGACAGATGCATCTTTTTGCTCTACGATACGTTGAATATGACCGTCTTCTATGATAACGCGACCATAACCATCCGGGTCTTCCAAATCAAATATAGACATAATAATATCGGCATCTGTATCTAAAAAGCCTTGGAGTGCATTTGAAGTGATAAGAGGCATGTCTCCATTTAGAACTAAAACTTTTTCGTTCTTTGCTTGTACTCCCATCATAGCTCCACCAGTTCCAGGGAAGTTATCTGCATCTTGGACTACAAAGTGTATGTTGTCAAAGAAAGAGCTTATCTGCTCTATAACTGCATCTTTTTGGTGAGCCACAACTACGGTAATGTCGTCTGAGATTTCTAAAGAAGCTTTGATGATATGATAAAGCATAGGTTTTCCACAGATACTGTGAAGAACTTTTGCTTTTGGAGATTTCATACGGCTACCTTTTCCAGCAGCTAAAATTACTATACTTATTTGGTCTTTATTCATTATTTACCTTCGCATGAAGTGTTATCTTTTTTGATTATAAATTCGTCCAAGATTTTACCATCAATGTTGATAAACTTTGAACTTAGAGTTGTTGGTGTTATATCTAGTAGTAAAGAGCCCATTTCAGCAAATGCAAAAGGGAGAGCAGGGTGTTTTAATTTTGCCTGATCCAGTTTTGCCGATGAACCACAAACTTGATAGATAGTTCCGCTGTCTTTTGTTGGCTTAATAGATTTAGTGTAACAACTCTTTGCGTCTTGAACGATGTTTTGTTTGTCGAAGCTTTTACTCTTACCTATATGGTTTACTATGAGTTTTGAGCGTTCATAATCATGAGAATGTCCACTAAGAACTAAGTCTACACCATACGCATCAAAGATAGGTACAAGGTTTTCTCTTACTTTTTTCATGCGTCCACCGCTATCGTAGTCACTGTCTGAGTTGTGACCGCCATTTGTATATGGAGGTGTGTGAAGAGCAACAATAACCCAAGGTTTCGTATTTTTACTTAAATCTTTTTTAAGCCATGCTACCATATCACTGTTCGCATCAATGCGACGCATCTCAGAGTCTAACATTACAAGATGCAGGTTTCCGTTATCTATAGAGTAGTATTTCTCGCTACCGCTTGGTTCACCCCCGCTTTCACCATTTGTCGGAAAATCCCAAATATTGTAAAAAGCCCATCTTCTAGCATCATGGTTACCAATAATAGCCCAAGGAACGAACCTTTTTACAAGCTCTTTGTATGGTTTAAATAAGTTTTGGTTGTATTGTTTTTGAGTTCCACTTCTGTAAGCGTTGTCACCAAGTAAAACCCACATATCAAGTTTGTTAAAATCGTTATCAATTTGTTTTAGCATTTGCTTATAAACTCTCTCTTGATTTTTACCAGGTTCTCCGCTGTCACCAATAACCCAGATCTTTTGAGAGTCTGCATTTTTACATAGTGTCTTGAAACTTCTATCTTCGTTATCTATTTCTAGTGAATCAGAATTGACTCTATAATAGTACTTTGTACACTCATTTAATCCTGAGATAGTTATAGAGTGTTTTTTAGTCTTTTTCTCATCTTGTATATTTTTACTAAAAGAATCGGAGAAAAATCCATACTCTAGTGAACCTACTTCAAACTCATTACTTTGCCATTTAACTGTTATTGAGTTTTGAGTCTGCATAACTGTATATGGTTCTCTAGGAACAAAAATGTAACTGTCATAAGTTACAACACCAAGTCTACCAACTCCATATATAGAAGCTACAATAAATATAAAAAGTAGTGTTTTTTTAAGAAACTGTTTCAATTTTTTTCCTTAATTTAGAGTATAAAAACATAGTTGAGATTGTACCAATCATGATACCAGCAAAAATATCACTAATAAAATGATCATTTGCAAGCAATCTACTACTTGAGATTACAATTCCAAGAGTTAACCAAAGATATAGATACTTTGGAAACAAAATAACTAAATATGTAAAAACCGCAAATACAGTCGTTGTATGCCCTGATGGAAATGAAGTATATGTAGTCGGTGCTTCTAATAAAGTTACATAATGATACTTCATCTTCTCAACGAAGCTCATATCAAAATTTTGAAATAGTAAAAAACCGTAATCGTCATTTTCGCCTCTTAATCCCCAAGGTCTAATACGTCCAAATATCCACTTTAGAAAAAGGCTGATAATTCCTGAGAAAAGATTGATATAAAGTAAAAACAGAAATCTCTGTTGATATAGTTCATTTTTCTTGTAAAACTTAAAAAATAAAAAACCTAAGATAGCAGTTCCTATGTACCAGTGAGACTCACCAAATATGCTTATAAAATCACCTATGGGTTCGTAAGTTTTTACATCAGCTAAAAAGAAGTGAGCAACGCGCATATCAAGTGTAAAGTATGATACAAACATAAGTATAATAAGTGTCAGTACATAGACTAAGTAAGCTTTTTTTGAAAATATCATTTAAGACCTTGGTAGTTTTTACATGTAACTAATTGTATGGTATTTACCTTTGAATTGTTTAGTATTATATCAAATTCATTATGTATAATCACTTTAGAACATTTCATATAAGCATCTATATCTTTTTTAAATGAGTGAGTGTTGATGATAACTAAATCTTTGCCAATTGGTTTATCTTTTTCCCAAACATCAAACTGATCATCTCTGTTGTCTATGAGATAAACATTCGAGTCGTAGTTACGGTTGTAGTAGATAGCACGAGATGCCAGAGTCCAGTTAGTAACCCCAAGAGCTTGCGAGGAAGCATCTGAAATCTGCTCATTTGCTTTTGAGATGATTTTATCCCAGCCATATATATCTCGATGAAGTGATTGATACTCTGGTTGAGGAATAAATTTAAAACCCAATTCAGCGTAAGAAATAGTGCTAAGAATAAGCCCAAAACCTATGGCAAACTTTAGATACTTTTTAGATATCCTAAGCATATAAAATGTGCCAAGAGGGATGAAAAGCATATAAAAAAGAGCTGACCAGTGTGGTAGGGCAGTTTTATATAGAGATGCATATGTAAAAAATAAAATCATCACTAAACCAAAGAGAGCTGTTAAAAAAAGAGTAGAGTTTTGGCTACGAAGAGCTTTGTACAGACCATAAAAAGCAAGAGGAGCTAAAAATGGATTATAAGCGCCTATTTGAGCTCCTATGGAGCTTATGAAACCATTCCAATTAATAGTGCTGTTTCCAACTACATGGGAACTCTGATAAGCAAAACTTGACCAGTCATTTTGAATGTTCCAAATGATGACAGGTAGTATGATTACAAAAGCAATCAAAATAGAAAGAATAATCTTTGGTGTATATAGCAAGTCGTATCTTTTTCTCATCAAGACATAAATGATAATAGGAAATATAAAAAGAACTGCCGTGTACTTTGAGAGACCCGCTAAACCTAAAAGTACTCCAAGTAAAAGCCACTGAGGGAGTTTATTGTTTTTCTCAATCTCTATAACCGTAAAGATGATAGGAAGAATAAGTAAAAACAGCAGAGTATCTGGCATCAGCATTAAAAAAAGAGCATTAAAAAGAAAAGATGCATGAAGTGCTAAAACTGCTACAAATGCTTCTGTAGTGTTTTTGTTGATATCGTATATGAGTTTATATATAAAAATAGATGTTACAAACCCAATAACTATAGCTGCCACTCTTGCACCAAACTCTCCAGTTCCAAAAATAGAAGTGAAAATATACTGAATCCAGCCAACTAAAGGAGGATGGTCAAAATAGCTAAGATCTAGATTTAGAGCGTAAAGTACATAGTGAGCTTCATCAACACCAAGCCCCACAAACGGAGCTAGTGCGAGCCGTAAAATGGCTACGATGCTTATAAAGTATAGAAAGTTTTTATGTTGCTTACTTGCTAAGTTCATCAATTTTTGGTTTTAGAGTGTTAAATACCCACTCTGGAGTAATTATTTGTATACATTGGTTGTCTGTACATGGTGTTTTTCTATGATTAGATGCACTTACACAAGGGCTACAAGCCATACCTGCATAGATAGGAGTAGTAGGTCCAAGTGAGCCATATAGTGCTGGAGTCTCAGGTCCAAAAAGAACAAAAGTGTGCATATCTGTAATAGATGCAAAGTGAGCAGGTCCTGAGTCATTTGTAAGCATAAATTTACTCACACTATAGAGTGCTGGAAGTTGTAAAAACTTAACAGCACCTGCAAAGTTGATACATCTCTTATCACCCACGTAGTCAGCTAAAAACTGTGCACCTGTTTTTTCAGCGGGAGCACCAGTTAGTAAGATGATGGCATTCGAATTGTAGTCTAAGATAAGTTTTATAACATCACCATAGTTTTCTTTATCCCATCTTCTTTGAGGAAGCAGATCAGAAGCATTTGAGTTAACTAAAATAACAGGATTTTTTTCTTTGTCAAAACCTTCATACATTTGTGAGATAATAGCTCTTACATCTGTTCTCTCTTCATCACTGATAATAGCTTTTGCAATGATAATCTCATCATCAGGAATGACTCTTTTTGTAAAGGGAAGTTCCTGTTTTTCGCTTAAAAGAGCATCTACTAAAGAGATGAAATTTTTAGCAATGTGTTGATGAGCGTTGTATGCTACTTTTCTAGTTAAGAAGTCACCTCTGTAAAGCCCTTCGTTGTGAAATGCATGAAAACCTACACGGTTAACCGCTCCACATGTAGCAGTTAAAAGTGCAGTAAAGCGAGAGAATAGTTCTAAATCTATAACAGAATCAATCTCATTTTTACGACACCATTTTAAAAAGCCAAGTGTACTTGTAGCAAGATTTAGTATTGAGCTCTCATCGATAGCGTAGATGTTCTCTTCTTTTACAGTTTCAAGAAGTTGCAGACTTACCTTGTTTTTAGAAAAGATTACAAAATATAGTTCACCCTCGATATTCGCTTTTAACTTTCTCATAGCAGGATCGACAATTATGGCACTTCCCATCTCTGAGAGTTCTATAAGAAGTACGTTTTTTGGTTTTATTTTTTTAGGTGGAACGAAAAAATCTACAGTTTTTTTAATAATCGTACCTAAAAATGTTAGTGGTATACCAGCATAGTGGTCGATATTTCTCATTGTATCTACATTCATATAGTTATAGTTTCCTTTAATTTATTAGTTTTTTAAGTTGCGCGTTTGCTTTTAACCCAGAAGTATGAACCTGGGATTGAAGCTATCATAAGTAGTAGTCCGTAAAGAATACTCATAGCTAAGACTTTAGTCTCATCTGCTCCGATAAGCATAAATATACCAACCATTGCACCTTCGCGTATTCCCCATCCAGCCAGTGATATAGGCACAATTGTAAGTAAAAATACTGGTGGAATAGCTATAAGAAAAATCTGAAATGACATATGAAAATCAATACTAAGAGCTAAAGCATAAATAGCTAATATAGTTAATAGATGTACGCCAACAGAGATAGCAATATGTTTGTAAAGAAGAGTTCTGTCTGCATATAGACTGTTTAACCTTCTAGCCAATCTATGAAAAAGATCCAAACCTTTGTATTTTGCTAAAAATTTAATCTTCTCAAGGTGAAAAAGAAGAGTGAATCCGATGATACCGCCAAGAGTGATTAATATGATAAGGAGAGAAAAATCTTTGTCAAATGTTCCAAAGAAAATGATTGTAGCAAGGAGGTTTAAAACTAAAAGACCGACAAGCCCTACAACCCTATCCACAAAGACTCCATAAAAAGCATCTTTTTTATCATAACCTTTTTGGGTAAGGTCTATAATACGAACAGCATCTCCACCAATACTGCTTGGCAAGACTTGGTTAAAAAAAGCGGCTTTAAAATAACTCTTCACATAATAAGAAACTGTTTCTTTAAAAACTAGAAGTTGCATAATAAGTCGCCATCTATATGCTGCTATATATGTACTTCCAAGTTGAAAGAGCAGGGCTATAAGTATTGTCCCACCGTGACTTTTGGCAAGTATTTCGATGAGATTTTTAAAATCTACATACTGAAATAGAAAATAAAACATAACAATAGTTATAATCAATTTAATTGTATTTTTCATCTCTTGCCATATTTTAAATTAGTGTGATTATATCTAAAATACTATTAATATTTTATTTGACATTGGAAACTCTGTATATATATAGAGTTTTTGTTTTTGTAATACCTTTTTTAACAGTGATACTATCAACAAGCTCTACATCATTATATAAAGCTTTTAACCTTTTAAGCTCAGGATCTCTAGTTAAGACTAAACCATTTTTCAAGTAATCTTTCTCTCTCCACATATCGTATTGTGAAAATCTATTTTTTGGAGCCACATCGGTATCAGGGTGACCTTTTAAGTAGTACTTTAAATATGCGGCCATAGTAAGGTGATCACCATAAAAACTATCACCCTCTTTAACATGGGTTTGCAGAAGTTGTACAGCTTCTTTGTTTCCATACATTCTATCTTGAACAATCTCTAGATAAAACAAAAATCCAAAGCGACCTATAATAGTTAAAATAATAGCAATTATGAGTCCGACTTTAAACAGTCTTACAAGCTTATAGTGCTCAAAGATATAAGCTGTTAATATTGCTCCTGATATGTATGCAGGAGCTGTGTAATTTAGCTCCATTCTGGTAAAAAAACTTTTGTAAAAGAAAAAGAGCAATATAGTAATTGTGCTAAGAGCTAGAAAAAAAAGTTTATCATTTTTGTAATAAAGTTTGTCTTTAACAAGAAAGTAAAATAAAACTCCTGTAAAAACAGGAGAGAATATTCCAAATTGTCCGCCAAAGAACTCAAAAAAGAGATGAGGATAAATCTCAAAGTTTTCAGTTGAACCATGATCTAGCTGAAATGTAAAACTAATCCAATCGTGCTGATAATTCCAAAAAAGCATGGGAGAAACAACAATTACAGATAGAAAAATAGCCAAATAAAAGTTTGTTTTAAAGAGAATGTCTCGTCTTTTTAGGAATATAAAAATTAGTAAAGTAAATACAAATAAAATAGCCGTGTATTTACTAAGCATCATAAGCCCAAGCAAGACTCCTGTAAGGGCATAATCAATAGTCTTTCCATAAAATATTGCTCTGTAAGAGTAATAAAGAGTAATTGAATAAAAAAGAATAAGAGGTGAATCCGGTGTTGTAATGATGTAGCCGGCATGAACTAAGATAATACTGGAAAAAATCAGTAGTGCATTTAGTGCAATTTTATCATCAAATATCTCAGAAGTAAGTTTAAAAATATATAGAGCTGAGATACTCATTGAAAAGACATTTACAAGTCTTACTCCCCACTCTGCTTGAGATATAAAGTTTGTAAGATAAATCATATATGCTATAAAAGGTGGATGATCATAGTAACCAGTTTGGAGATGATGACTCCACATCCAGTAGTAAGCTTCATCTCCGTGAAGTGGCAAGAAGGCATTGTATATAGCTGAAAAGATAGCTAGAGTGATTATGATAGAAAAAGCACTCTTTTTTGGTTGTTTGTGTAAAAGTTCTAGCATATGTGGTTTTCCTCTAATATTTGTGTAATTGTACAGTTTTAATATTCATAATTCAATGATTTTCTTCGTTTATGATAGCTGTATAATATTATTTGTGGTATTATAAGCTCAATATTTAGTCTTTAAGGTATTTGAATGGATTTAGGTACGGTTGTTGGTATAGTTCTGGTTTTAGCTCTTCTGATGGGTGCTATGTCAATGGGTGTTGGTGTCGGTGCATATATTGATATTCCATCTGTTTTGATTGTTGTTGGTGGTAGTATTGGTGCGTTGATGATATCTTTCAAACCATCTCAGATGAAAGGCTTTGTAAAAGTTTTTATGGTAGCTATTAAACCTACTGTAGAAGATGAAATTGGACTAATAAAAAAACTTGTTGATTTTGCTACAAAAGCTAGAAAAGATGGCATCTTAGCCCTTGAGGGTGAAGTTAATGCTGAACCTAATGAGTTCTTGAAAAAAGGACTTTCTATGGCGATTGACGGTAGTGAACCTGATACTATTCGTGAGCTTTTAGAGATAGAGATGGAACAAACAAGTGAACGTCATAAGCTAAATGGTTCTATGTTTAGTAACTGGGCGGCTCTAGCAGGTGCTATGGGTATGGTTGGTACACTCATTGGTCTTGTTGCAATGCTCTTAAATATGGCAGACCCATCTGCAATTGGTCCATCAATGGCAGTTGCTTTACTTACAACCATGTATGGTGCCATTATTGGTAATGTTGTTGGTACACCAATATCTATCATACTAGGTATTAGAAATGATGAAGAGACTTTGGTTAAAGAAATGATTTTGTCTGGAATTATGTCTATTCAATCAGGAGATGCACCTAGGGTATTAGAAGCAAAATTATTAGCTTACTTAGCTCCTAAAGATCGTGTAAGTCAATTTGATTAATGGATATAGGTAATGGCTAAGAAAAAATGTCCAGAATGTGAGAAATGTTTACCTGGCTGGTTAGCAGCTTTTGGGGACTTGATGTCCCTTTTACTTTGTTTTTTTGTTTTATTACTTTCGATGTCAAGTATGGATGCAAAGAAAATATCTGAAGCTATTGGTTCACTCTCGGGTGCAATGAGTGTTTTAGAGGGTGGTACAAAGACTGAGATCTCTAGACAGCGCATCCAAGAGTCTACTCCTATTGAGTCTAAGGATGAGACAAGTGAAGTAGTAAATAGAGTTGCCCAAGCTGCTATAGATGCAAACGAGATGATGGGAAAAGGCCATGGACCGGCTATTTCTGTTGAAGAAGCACAAGAAGGCTTTGTGATAGAACTTCCTGCTTCATTACTATTTAAATCCGGTAGTGCAACTATAGAGAATGAAGATGCTCTCCTTTTTCTTAAAAGAGTGGCTCTTATAGTAGAAGAGCTACCAAAAACAATGCAAGTTAGCGTTCAAGGTCATACAGACAATCAAGGACCTGGCAAAAGTAGTGTCTTTAAAGATAATTGGGAGCTCTCTTCAGCTAGAGCAATATCAGTTCTTCAAGAGTTGCTTCTTGATGGTGTAGATCCAAAAAGAATCAATGCTGCAGGGTTTGCAGAATATAAACCATTAGCTACAAATGTAACAAAGGCAGGACGAGAAAAAAATCGTAGAGTTGAGTTACATTTTTATGGTAGCAAGTCAGACCAAGAACAAAAAATTAAAAGTTCTATCTTAGATAAGGCCACGAGTAAATAATGCTACGATTTGCAATTTTGCTTTTAGCTTTTGTTTCTATTTTAGGAGCAGAAGTTGTAAACATACCGACTATGAACTTTGCTCTTTCAGCTCCTGATACTCCACAGCAACTAGTAAGTTCACTTAATGTTTTAGTTGCTCTAACTCTACTCTTTTTAGCTCCAAGTATGATACTTGTTATGACTACATTTACCCGTTTTGTCATAGTCTTTGGGTTTTTAAGACAAGCCCTTGGAACTCAACAAGTGCCGCCAACACAGCTTCTTGTTATGCTTGCAATGATTTTGACATTCTTTGTTATGGAACCAATAGGACAAGAGTCTTATGATAAGGGCATAAAACCTTATATAGAAGAAAAGATTGGCTATGAAGAGGCTTTTGATAGAACAGCTCTTCCTTTTAAAAACTTTATGATAAGAAATACAAGAGAGAAAGACTTAGCACTTTTTTTTAGAATAAGAAAGATGGAAAATCCAGCAACAGTTGCTGATGTTCCTCTATCTGTTATTATCCCTTCTTTTGTAATAAGTGAGTTAAAAACAGCCTTTGAGATAGGCTTTTTACTCTTTTTACCATTTTTAGTTATTGATATGGTTGTTGCATCTATACTTATGTCTATGGGTATGATGATGCTCCCTCCTGTAATGATTTCTCTGCCCTTTAAGATACTTGTTTTTGTATTGATTGATGGATGGAATCTACTCATCGGTAACCTCATAGCAACAATAAAGTAGGATAGATAATAAATGGATTGTAAATATTTTGGAGAGTGTGGTGCTTGTAGAATATATAAAGACGGCTATGAGGGACAACTTAGCGAAAAACTAGAGATAAATAGAGATAGATTTTTAAATTTTTACAAAAAAGATATCTCTGTTTTTAAATCATCAGATTCTCACTATCGTTCAAGAAGTGAGTTTAAGATATGGCATAAAGATGATGATATCTACTATGGTATGAATCATCTGCAGCACAAAGGTGTAGTCTTAGTTGATGATTGCCCTCAGGTAAATGAATTTATTCATGCTCTTATGCCAAAACTTCTGATATCTATTATAGATAAAGATATAGGATATAAGTTATTTGGTGCAGATTTTTTAAGCTCAAATAGTGGAGAGATAGTTGTTTCACTTATCTACCATAGAAAACTAGATGAGCAGTGGCAAGAAAAAGCTACTGAGATAGCAAAAGAGCTTGGCATCTACATTATAGGAAGAAGTCGTAAGCAAAAGCTTATAGTAGGGCAAGACTATATTACTGAAAGTTTAAACATTCAAAACGAAGTATATAGATTTAAATATATTGAAAACAGTTTTACTCAGCCAAATTCTAAAGTAAATGAGCAGATGATATCATGGGCTTTAAAGAGTATATCTGATTGTGACGGAGATTTGTTAGAGCTCTACTGTGGTGCTGGTAACTTTACTATACCTTTTGCAAAAAAGTTTAATAAAGTCTTAGCTACTGAAATCTCTAAACCATCTATAAATGCAGCAAAAGAAAACATGCTTTTAAATGATGTTCATAATATAGAGTTTGTACGCATGAGTGTTGAAGAGTTTGTTCAAGCACTTGATGGAAAAAGAGAGTTCCGTCGTATGAATGAGATAGATATAAATGCGTATAACATTAACACTATCTTTGTAGACCCTCCAAGAAGTGGAATGGATGAAGCATCATGCAGGTTCGCATCTAGATATGATAATATTTTATATATTTCATGTAACCCAGAGACTCTTGCAAGAGATTTAGATATTTTAGCTAAAACCCATGATATTATGGATATGGCGCTATTTGATCAGTTTCCATATACACATCATGTTGAAATGGGTGTTAAATTAATTAAAAGGTAACTCTATGAAAGCTCTTTTTATTACGCTCTTATTAGTCTCATTTTCTCAAGCAGATGAGATGAAAAGAATAGACTCAATAGTAGAAGACATAACAAAACTTCGTGTTCAGTATAAAGAGTGTCAAAACACTTTAAAGAGTAAAGAGACCCTTAGAGCAGATGTAGTAGAGCCTAATAAAAATTATTCTAAATCAGTTCAATATCAAAAGCAATTAAAAACTGAAATTGACTATCTTAATGACTTATCCAAAAAAAATAAAAAAATCATACAAAAATATAAAAAACTTTTAAAAATCAAAGAAAATAGTATATTGGCTTTGAAAAAGAGTATTAAAAACCAATCTAAGCAGACTCCAAAAAAGATAGATGATAATCCTTTTCCTAGATTGATGCCAAAAGAAAATGCAGATTTAAAAGAAAAAGTACTAATAACTAAAGCAAGTACTTATCGTTTAAAGTCTGATAGTAATATTTATGACTCTCCAAATGGAAAACGGATAAATATATGGACACAAAATACTTCATTTACATCAAATAAGAAAACAATAAACTGGGTTAAAATAACAGGCTTATTTGTAGATAAAAAATGGAAAAAAGCTAAAAAAGATATGTGGATAAAAAATTCTCAGATTATTAAGAGATAAGGATATATATATGAAAAAATTTATTGCTCTATTTACATCCATTTTAGTTGTAGGTATTTTATTTAGTGCTTGTGCTTTTAAAGCTACACACAAAAAAAAGATAACTTGTAGTAAAGAAAACATTAATAAGTGCAAACAAGAAGATAAACTCTCAGCAGTAAAAAATAATCCAGAACTAATCAGATATATTAACAAGCCAAATCAAGAAATTCAAATCTCAGCTGTTAGTCAAGATGCAAAACTAATAAGATTTATTAAAAAACCAAATAAGGAAGTTCAGATTACAGCTTTAAAGAGAGACCCGTCTGTGATAGAATTTATTAAAAACCCATCAAAAGAAGCTATGCGTTACTGATAAGCATTAAAAATATTTTTCATCTTATTTACAAAGTTACTCTTCTCATCTGGAAGAAGTAGCTCTCTGGTTTTTTTTCTACGGACAAGTCTTAGCTGTAGATGTTCTCTAAGAGCTTGAAGCTTTTTTGGGTGAATTAAAAGCTCATCATCTTTCATATCAACTCTCCTTTTTATTTAAATAGTTCATTAATTCTTTTACCGCATCTTCACTTTTTATGCGAAATTTAATCTCTATTCTTCTAGAAGCATCTTTATCTTCTTTATTATGTTTGCCTAAAATTGGCTCAGAAAACGATCTTCCACTTGCACTAAGATACCTTTTGAAAAGTTTTCTGTTCTTTGGATACTGCTTATATAAAAAGCGCATTACAGTAAGCGCCCTTTGTTGAGAAAGATCTAAGTTGTAAAGATATGTTCCGTCTGAGTTTGTATGACCTTCTATAGTAATTATATCAATATAACGACGCATTTTAGAATCGTTTAGCAGCACATCTATATATTTACCTAGGATACGACTAAGTTCTTTCTTAGCACTTGGTTTTAACTCTGCTTTGCCTTGAGGAAAAAGTATGTTTGATGAAAAACGTAGAGAACCTGTTTTTGGATCAATTGCAATTGAATTTCCAAGTTTTTTCTTCAATCTTTGAACAACTGAAATCTTAATACCTGTTAAATTTTTGATTTTTATCTTAGTTATATTTAGATCTTCTACAACTCTCTGGTAGTCTCTTGATTTTAGTAAAAGAGCTTTTTCTAGTTGTGCTATCTCTTCATCTCTTATTTTTATAAAACTGCTGTCTAACTCATGTCTTGCATCTGCATTTTTTACAAAGGTCTGTAGCTGTGATATCTCAGCCTTTGTCCCATCTAACTCTTTATTAATGATATCAATCTTATATCTGAGCATATTTGCTTCTTCTTCGCTCTCAAGCAGCAACTCTTTTAGCAGTAACATCTCTTTTTCACTAAGTGTTAGTTTAGAAGCTTTTTTCTCTACATCTAGATTTAGGATAGAGATTTCATCTTTTAAGTCATCTGTTTGTGTTTTTAGCATACTTATCTGCATACTAAGTCTCATATTTTCTTCTCTTGAAGCTTGAAGTTTTTTAACTAGTTCACGCAGTTTCTTCTTTTTTTGAAATAGCTCAGATTCACTCATCTCTAAAGCACTTTTTTCTTTTTCAAGGTTTAGACGAATAGTTTGTAAATCACTCTGCATAAGAAGTGTTTTAACAACGATGGCACCAACTACAAGTATGAAAACAAATAGTAGTCCAGCCATTAAGTCGGCATAAGATATCCAGAAGTTTTGACTCTCATTTTTGTCTTGTTTTAACATTGGGTATTAGCTGCCATCTGATTTAAGTTGAGATATTTGTGAAACGATTGTTGCAGTCTCAGAATCAATTAGTTTCAGTGTATTTTGCAGTTTATTTAAAAACTTATCATCAAATTGGTTTATTTTATCATCAAAAGATACACCAATCTGATCTATCTCTTTTTTCATTGATTCTATATTGTTTATTACTCCACTATATAAGTTTTGTACATTTTGTACATTTATATTTGAGAGTGCGTCATTTAGTTTTACGCTATTTTCACTTAGAACTTCAGCTATCATAACAGCACGAGAAAACTCAGAAGAAAGAGCGTTATGTGCTTTATCAAGAGAGTTATGTTGAGCTTCTACACTTAGGGCAAAGTTTTCAAACTTATCAATTGTTGTTTGAAATATAGATGTTAAATCTTTTTGCTGGTTTGCAATTGTTTCTAGTCTAATCGCCCCATCTTCTAAAAGTTGTGCAACTTTTCCAGTGGCTTTTTGCTCATGTTCTATTATTTGTTCAAAAATATGCATTCTTTGAGCTAGTGTTTTGTTTAGGTTTTCTACGAAGGCTCCAGATGCAAAGGTGTCAAATACACTGTTTAGCTTTTCAAAGTTTTCCATACTTTTTCTAAAGTATGTTTGTTCAACTTCCTCTTTTTGCCAAAAGTAATCAAGAGTTGCTTCTTTTATGATGTTTGCATCTTTTTGAAAACGACTCATCCCGCTTTTTTCAAAAAATATCCACCAGATAGATAAAAAAATACCATAAATAGATACATAAAAAGCTGTTCCAACACCGCCAAGCAGTTTTGAAATTTCTTCTTCAAGAACTTGAGAAGTTTGTGAAGAAAAATCAGGCATAGAAATGGCGATACTGATGAATGTCCCTAAGATACCGAGAGTAGGAAAAATTCCGGCTGCAATTGATGAGAAGTTTTCATTTCTCATCTTCTTTGCTTCTTCGTGTAAAAAGTCATCTAGTGGAGCATTTGCTTTTTCTATACCTGTAATAGATAGCAGATTTTTATTTATATATTTTAAAAGATTAGCATTTACTTCATCAGAATTTCTTCTCAGTTTACAAGCTGCATAATAAGCATTGTGTCTCATAAAAAAAATATAAATAACAAATATTGAACCAATCATTAAGACGCTATGTATCTCAACATGAAAGTTAATTATTTTTAAATATCCTGCAATTGCAAATAAAAAGAGGAAAATTGGTACAGAGAGTAGCCATAAGAGTCTAAGAGAGCAGCCTCGTCCTTTTCTTAAGACAATAGATAAGTTTGTAAACTGTTTTTGCGATGGCATATAGTTATTCCTAATTATAGTATGTAGTTTTATATTGGTGTTATTATAGCACTCTTAGCGGAATACTCTATCGCAATCTTTTTGTATGGCTCCTGGAATTGTGGCAATCATCATAAATTCAGACATAGAAAGCATCGGGTACATAACTGCTATGTAGTACTTAGGTGCTAGTATTTTTGCTGTGTTATTTTCAATTAAAATAGGATAAGGTAGTAATCCACTGTTTTGATAGCCTATTTTTTTTACAAACTTACTTGTTCTATTGGAGAGTTTAACACCGATGATTACAGAACCATTATCTAGATGATGTTCATAAACTATTTTTTTTGATTTTCTAGCTTTTGCTAAAAGAGTTTTATTATCACCAATAGCAATTTTTGTCATATCTTGATAATAAGGCATATTTTCCATAAAGCGATATCTTTTTAATCTAGAAAATTTAACTATATCTTTTGAGTTTTGCAAGTCACTAAAAATCGAGTGCAACTTGTCTAGAGTCTCTTTTGCAATCTTTTCATTATGATCATCTTGCATAAATGCTTCCATAACATATAGTGGATTAGCAATACTGATTCGAGAGTTTTGTTTATCCATTAGTATTCTAAGAGAACCTGCAAAACCTCTCATATCTTTTGAAGCTAATTTTGTAATATCATCATTTGTGAAGACAATCGATGTTAGTTCTCCTTTTTTGTCCACTTTATATTCAGATAATATTTTAAAGTTTGCTTCTGTAAGTTTTTTAATTAGTTCCTCTTTTGAAACTAGGAGAGTTTGAAGATATGCTGAGATAATAGTATTATTTATTTCTCCAACTTTTACATCTTTTAAAATTTTATTACTCTCTTTTTTATTATAGTTTGGTGGTATTCTTTTGCTCGAACCAATAGCACTTCTTTTCTTTGGAACTTCCATGGTAGGATTGTTTTTGTACTCCGTACCATCATTTGTTATAATATTTACATTGGGAACTTTTGCAAGTACTTCAGGTGTTTCAGGTATTTTTACATTTATTGTCTTTGTTTGATTAGCACTTAGGATAGTTAAGTTTAGGCATATGAGTGTAGATGCAAGTATTATTTTTGTTGAGTTTATGTTCAAATTGTAAGCCTTATTATAAATTTATTTGTGAAATAAAAACAAAATTTTGCTTTACAAATAAATATATTTTTTCAAATACAAGAGAGATTTCATTCTCTCCTGCTGTAAAAGCTACTATTTTTTAGAAGCTTTATATTTTTGGTAGTCTGAGTACTCTTTGTCAGTTAAAGAGTGAGTAGCATCACTAGCATTTTCTGTAGCACTTACAGATGATCTTCTTGCATCATTAGATACAGTTTTTGTTGAATCATTTGCATTGTCGGTTGCACTCACAGATGATCTTCTTGCATCGTTAGATACAGTTTTTGTTGAGTCATTGAAGTTGTTTGACGTAGTCTTCGTTGAATCATTGGCATTGTTAGAGATAGTCTTCGTTGAATCATTGAAGTTATTTGAAGTAGTCTTAGTAGAATCATTCAAATTGTTAGAAGTAGTCTCAGTTGAACTCTTAAGGTCACTAGATACACTTTTTGTAGAATCATTCAAGTTATTTGAAGTAGTCTTAGTAGAATCATTCAAATTGTTAGAAGTAGTCTCAGTTGAACTCTTAAGGTCACTAGAAATACTCTTAGTCGAGTCATTTAGATTATTAGAAGTAGTTTTAGTAGCGTCATTCATATCATGAGAAACTGCTACAGTAGAGTCTTTGAAATCTTTTGTTGCCATAGTAGAGCTATCTTTGAAGTCACGACTTGTATTAGAGATACTGTCTTTTGAATCTTCAGCAAGTTCAATTGTACTGTCACGTACATCACGACTTACACTTGTTGTAGAAACTTCACCACTTTTAACGGTAGCAATTTCACTTGTTTTAAGGTCATCAGAAGCTTTAACAGCTGTATCGCGAGCATCATGTCCTAAACTAGTAACAGTTCTTTCCCCACTCTTACTTACTTCAACCCCTCCATCTTTCATAGAGTCTGCTGTATCACGAGCATCATGACTCATCGTTGTTGTAGCTTCTTTCATATCCTTAAACATGTCCCCAAAACTAAAATCCCCAGCCGAAATCGTTGTTGTTAATAAACCTAAAACGATACTGCTCATTACAATTGTTTTTTTCATGTACACTCCTTAAATTATACTATTTATCTTAACTATATCTTCATATTACTATCACAGTTATGTGATAAACAGTGTGTTACATCACAACTATAACCCTTAAAAGCTAAAGTGTAACTTAAATTCACATATAATTATTTTTTATATTTTTGATTTTTTTTATATTAAAAACCCTTATAGCCCCCTATAATACTTGCTTATAAAAAGTTGTGATATTATTTATGTTAAATAATTATGAAGTCGTTTTAGTCTCCTTGATTGTGATGTTGCAAAAGGTTTTTTTGTGACAAACTTGTGACAAAATCACTTTATTAAAATTTTATAAAAAATGTTACATAAATAAATATTTTAGTTATACTCTTCTTAGATAAAGAAATTATTCTATTATAAAGGTTGGTTGATGAAAAAAATATCTATAGTAGTATTATTATTAGGTACGGCACTTTTTGCTGGTTCGTATACAAAAGCAGATCGCATTAAAGATATGCAAACGATGGCAGAAGCAATGGCAACTATGGGGACAGGTTTTTTCTATAACAATAATGATATAGTCCAAAATGGTGCACTAGCACTCTCAGATGCGATAAGAAGAATTCAACCACCTCTTGAAGAAAAAGAAGAAAAAGATCCAATGGCAAGATATATGAATAATAAAGTTATATTTAGTAATAAGATAGTTAAAAATATTGATAAAAAAGCAAAGACGATTATAGAAAGATTTGCTGTTGGGGATGTTCAAGCTTCAACTCAAGCTTATACAAAGATAATGAAGCAGTGTATGAAATGCCATCATGAAATTCGTCAGTGGTAAGAAGTTGAGATTTATATATTGAAAAAGGTTAGTTTAACAATTTTAATTTTTCTAATATCAGAAGTGTTAGCTTTCGATTTGCCGATAACAGGCACGGTTGTTTCTTACAACCAAAAAATGGTTGGTGCAAGATACATGGGATATATAAAGCACATATATTTTGATATTGGTGATAGAGTTGAGAGAGAGGACACCTTATTTGAAATGGAATCAGCAGAGTTTGATATCTTAAAGTCTCAGGCAGATTTAGCACTTGAACAAGCAAACTCCATAGTAAATATGTATCAAACGCGTATTAATACTATTAACAGAGAAAAGAAACTACTAAAAAAACAAGGAATGTTTAATTCACAAGATATGCAAAATCTTGATATTACTGCAGATAATGTACAAGCTGGACTTGCATCTGCTCAGGTTCTTGTAAAGAATGCTGCTTCAAAAATCAAGCAAGTAGCAACTGTAACGGGCTATTTAGAAATTAAAGCACCAAATAGTGGGATTATTGTTGAGAAAAGAATTAGAGTTGGAGATTTAGTTGCTCCAGGAATGCTTGGTATGATTATAGTAGATTTAGATCACTTACAGATAGAGGCTGAAGTTGCTGAGTCAGATTTGAAGTATGTGAATAAATTTCAAAAGGTTAAGATTGATATTCCTTCTATTAGCTATATAGACACAGGTTATATAAAATCAATAGTCCCAAGTGCAAACCCTATGGCGCATACGTTTAAAATCATTATTAACTTTGAGAAAAAGAGTGATAAGATTTTTCCAGGAATGTATGCGAAAATTTTAATTAATATAGATGAAAAATACTATACAAGAGACTAATAAATATGTCTGATGAGTATAAAAGTAAAAATATAGCCGGATATTTGGCTGAAGTCTTTTTAAATAATCCTTTGACAATGATATTTGCTATTTCTATTATTCTTCTAGGATATATAACATTAAATATCGCTCCAAGAGAAGAGGACCCTCAGATAGAAGTAAGCGGTGGATCTATTATAGTTATGATACCTGGTGCATCCCCAGAAGCGATTACAAATGTTGTAATAAAACCACTTGAGAGAAGAATCCGCGAGATTAAGGGTGTTGAACATATCTATGGCACGGCTATGAATAATGTAGGAATGGTAAATGTACAATATTTAATCGGTGAGAATAGAGAAGACTCTAATCTAAAACTATATGATAAAGTCATGCAAAATATGGATACACTACCTAGGGGAATAGGTATGCCATTGGTCAAACCTTTTGACATAGATATTGATATTCCTGTTGTGACAGTCGCTTTTTATCAAAAGAACTCAACTAAGCCAAGCACGCTTAAGCAGTATCACCTCGTAAGAGAAATTCAACAAGAGATTAATGCTATTGATAATGTGTCAAAGAGTACATTAAAGGGAGTTCATTCTCCACAGTTTAATATAAAGGTTGATCTGGATAAATTGTCTAGTTACCATCTTTCCCTTGGTCAAATAGCAGCATCTGTAAAAGCAATAGCAAACAATGCTCCAAATATTAATGCGCCAACAAGTAAGGATTCTATCATCGTTTTTGGTGTTAAGAATGCTATTGAGGATATTGATGATTTAAACAATCTTATTATTGCTCAATATATGGGTTCTCCTATATACTTAAAACACGTTGCAAAGATTGAATACGGATATGATATACAACACTTTCAAAACTCTCAAGTAGCTTCAAGAGATAATAATTCTACATTTGATGACCCAATACAACAAGTTACTTTAACTGTATCAAAAATAAAAGGGACAAATGCTGTGCATGTAGCAGAGGATGTTCTTGAACTACTAGAAGATAAAAGTGAACATTTTGAAGAAGCTGGCATCGGTTATATAGTTACAAGAAATTATGGGGTTCGTGCTAATGAAGCCGTTAGTGAGCTAATGCACCATCTTATTATTACTATTGGTATTATCGGTTTAATTCTTATCCCATTTTTAGGATGGAGAGAGTCTGCAGTTGTCTCTATTGCCGTTCCAATGATTCTTGCAACTACTCTTTTTATTGCCTATATGACAGACCAAACTGTTAATAGGATTACTCTGTTTGCATTTCTACTTAGTCTTGGTCTGATTGTTGATGATGCGATTATTGTTATTGAAAATATTCACAGACGTATGCACTTAAAAGAGACGCAGAATCATAGCTTTGATAGAATTATAGTTGAAGCTACTGATGAAATAGGTCCATCTACGAATATTGCGACTATTGCGATTATATTAACGATGGTACCTATGGCATTTGTTGGAGGTATGATGGGTCAGTTTATGAAACCAATACCGCTAAATGTACCTGTTGCTCTAGCTGTTTCACTATTTGTAGCATATGTATTTACACCTTTTTTAGCGAAAAAAATGATTAAACGCGTCAAAGGTACGCATTAGTATGGAAGAGCTGATTTATGGAATTTTAAATTCTAAAAAAAAGAAAAGAAAAGTAATTCTTTACATAGTTTTGGCTTTTGTTCTATCTGTTATGATGATTCCTACTAAAATTGTTTTAGCTAAAATGCTCCCAGGTAAAAGTGCAAATACTTTTAGTATCTATGTAGACACCGCAACAAATAGTTCTTTAGAGCAGACGAGTAAGGTTACAGGTTGTGTTCTTAGTTATTTAAAGCAAGAGGTAGAGGTAAATGATGTTGAAGTCTACTTAGCTCAAGGTGCTCCACTGGATTATGCAGGATTAGTTAAGGGCAGTGCACTAAAAAGAATGAAAAATCAGGCTGAAATAGTTGTAAATCTAAGTGATAAACACTCTCGTGATGAAGCTTCTTATAAAATGGTTCATCGTATTCGTCCTATTATTCAAAAGCGTTGTGAACCATTAGTAAATGCTACTACTATAAAGTTTGTAGAGATGCCCTCTGGTCCTCCTACTTTTGCGACAATTGTTATTAATCTTTTTGGTAAAGACAGTATGTTGATGCGTGAAACTGCTGAACGTATTTCTAAGGTTTTAGCAAATACCGAGGGACTTGTTGATATAGATGTTATGCAAGATGATATCTACCCGTACTTTGAGATAACTCCAGATAAAGAAAAAGTAATCAGAAGTGGACTAAGTGTTGAACAGGTAAATAATATACTTTATATAGCATTTGAGGGGATGGTTGTTGCTGTGAAAAATTCTAAAATACAGCAAGATCAAATTCCTATTTTTGTTCGACTAAATGATGAAAGTCGCTCGATTAAACCAAATAATAAAGATGGCATTTACTTCAAACTATCACGCTTAAAACTAATTAATCCTATGGGTATGATGATACCTATTAAAGAAGTTGTACATGTAAAAGAGATTCCGTCAAATCCTACAATCTTTAGAAAAAACTTGCAAAATTTTGTCAGTATTACTGCTGAGTGTGATATGGTATCTCAAGTCTACCCATTAATGGAAGCAAGAGATAAATTGATAGAGACTCTCTCTAGGGATTTTGAGGTTAGTAAAGTAAATGGCATGTCAACATATATGTTTGACTTAAATCTTGTAGAGAAAAGAACTGGGAAAAAGATGCTACTTCGTTGGGATGGCGAGATGAAAGTATCCCTAGATACTTTTAGAGATTTAGGAGGAGCATTTATAGCAGCCCTAGTATTGATGTTTTTACTGATGGTAATGTATTATAAGTCTTTTGCTTTAAGCGGAATTATTTTACTTGCAAGTTTTCTCTCTATTATAGGTGTTATAGTAGGGCACTTTATTACAGATATGATATCTCTGTTTTTTGCAGATATAAACTTTTTTTTAACAGCCACCTCTCTAATTGGATTTATCTCACTGATGGGTATTAGTGCTAGAAGTTCTCTTCTTTTAATTGACTTTTCAAAAGCATTGATAGAAAAAGGTGTTGAAAAAAGAAGAGCTATTTCTATCTCTACTTCAACACGTGCCAAGCCTATCCTTATGACAGCTGTAGCCATTATTCTTGGTAGTTTACTCCTCTCAACTGACCCTATTTTTGGTGGCTTAGGCATTGCTCTTATCTTTGGATCAATCGCTTCGACAGTAGTATCTCTCTTTTTAGTTCCGGTACTAATAGATAATACTGTAGCTATTTGTCCTGAGGGGAGAGATCATAAACCTCAAGAGTGTGAGGGTGGAATAGAAGAACATGTTGATCCTGAAAAAATCGGATTATAGTTAATTCAAATTAAAAAAAAAAGGGAAGAAAATGAAAAAACAAATTAGTCTTGCTCTAGTAGCAATTTTAGCAACAGTATCTCTAAGTGCAGAGGTTAAAAAAACTTTATATCCAAATGGAAAAGTTAAGTTTGAAAGAAACTATGAAAATAAAAAACTAAACGGAACAGCGAGAGCTTTTTATGATAATGGTCGTCTCAAAACAAAAACAAACTTTAAAAATGGTACAGTTCATGGAATAACATATGGATACTATAAAAATGGTGTTTTAAAAGCTGAGATACCTATGTATAACGGGAAAATAGATGGTACTCAAAAAGAATACTATGATAATTCTCAATTAAAATCTGTAAGTAATTATAGAATGAATAAGCTTGTTGGTTCAAAAAAAGTTTACTATTCAAATGGTAATATGAAAGCAAAACTAAGTTTTGATGACAATGGAAAGTTCTATGGCACTCAAAAAGAGTATTATGCAAACGGAAATATGAAATATAAAGTTACAATGGAAGATGGTCGTGCTAAAAAAGGGCGTATTTATGAGAGTGACGGAAGCGATAGAAAGATGAATGATGAAGATTTTGCTAAACTAGGATTTTAAATCTTATAAAGTAATTCCATAAGCTCATGTAATGATAAGCATAGTCATAGTATTATTACAATTAGCTGGAAAAAGTTTAAAAATAGTTGTTTTATTTAAGCAATTTTCTAGAATAAGTACTTTATAGCAGGAGGTTCATTATGTGTATTCCGCATGGTGCCACGGGCAAAAAAGATAATGGCTACATAGAGCTAAAACCGAAAAAACATATAAAAAGAGTGTCGCAGACTATTTTTGAAAACGGCGACCCTAATTTTGTTGATGAAAGAAAAAGCGTGCATATAAAAGAAAAAAAATCGTTTCTCAGTTCGCTATTTGATGGTTAAAGGCAACCTACTTAAAACTACATTTGGACATGACAGTTTTCGCCAATCACAAGAAGAAGCAGTGGATGCTATTTTAAACTCAAGAGATTTAATCACTATTCTACCAACTGGTGGTGGTAAATCTTTGTGTTACCAATTGCCGTCTTTGATGATGGATGGCGTAACAGTTGTTGTTTCCCCTTTAATTGCTCTTATGCAAGATCAAGTATATGCCCTTCAAAACAATGATATAAAAGCTGAAATGATTAACTCATCACAAGATTTTAATGATGTTCAAGAGATTATTTCCAGACTTCTTCAAGGTGAAATCAAACTACTTTACATCGCACCAGAAAGGCTTAGTGCTAATGGTTTCATTGAACTTTTACAAAGAGTTAAAATAAATTTTTTTGTTATTGATGAAGCTCACTGTGTAAGCGAGTGGGGACATGAGTTTAGAGCCGACTATCGAAATCTCTCAAAGTTAAAGCAAATCTTTCCTGATGTTTGTATAGCAGCTTTTACAGCAACTGCAACACACAGAGTTCAAGACGATATAGTTAAAACATTAAATCTATCAAACCCTTTACAGCTTCGCGGTAAAACACTTAGAGATAACCTTACAATCTCTGCTCAGCCAAGATCAGGCAATGGTCGAACTCAACTTATAAACTTTCTTGCCAAACATAACGGGAAATGCGGTATTGTTTATGCATTTAGTAAAAAAGATGTTGAGGCAGTTGCCGGATTTTTAAAAACAAAAGGTTTTAAAGTAGGTGCATATCATGCAGGCTTTTCAAGTGAAATAAGAAATAAAGTATATAAAAATTTTATATATGAAGAGATAGATATAGTTGTTGCAACTATTGCTTTTGGTATGGGCATCGATAAGAGTAATATTCGTTTTGTAGTTCATATGAGTATGCCAAAGACTATGGAGAATTATTATCAAGAGATTGGTCGTGCAGGAAGAGATGGTTTAGAAGCACAAACTCTTCTATTATACACAAAATCAGATGATGTTAAGATGAGAAGTTTTATAGATGATATAGAAAATTTAGAGTATAAAGAATTACTATATAATAAGCTTCGTAAGATGTATGGCTTTTCAAACTCCAGTGAGTGTAGACATAAGTTAATAGCTAAGTATTTTGATGATGAGATAGATGACTGTGCTGATATTTGTGATAACTGTAGACGTGGTGAAGTTGAAAAAATAGATATAACACTTGAATCACAAAAGCTTCTTTCTTGCATCTATAGATGTGAGCAAAAGTTTGGAATGGTTCATATTATAGATGTTTTAAGAGGCTCACGTGGACAAAAAGTATTACAGTTTAATCATGATAAACTCTCTGTTTATTCGATTGGAAAAGATACTTCGAAAGAGGTCTGGAATGCTATAGCTGATAGACTTTTTGAGTTAGACGCTATAGAAATAGGTGAGTTTAGAGCGATAAAACTTAAAAAATTTGGGATAGGAATTTTACAGAAAAAAGTTGCTGTTGAGATTGATAAGCATAAAATGGATGTAAAAGGAAGAAGTTCTAAAAAAGAAGAATTGACTCCTGTTGAAGATGTTATATTTGATAAGTTTAAGGCTCTTAGATTTGATATAGCTTCAAAAAACGAGATACCTGCTTATATAGTTTTTTCAGATAAAACACTTTTGGAGTTTGCACAAAAATTACCACAGACAAAAACTGATATGTTGGATGTAAATGGTGTGGGAGAAGTTAAATATAAAAGATATGGAGAAGAGTTTTTAGCTCTTTGCCAAGAACTAAGTTAATATTTTGAGTATTTCAAACTTATCTTAGTAATTATTAATATAAGTTAAGTCCACTTGAAAAATGATATAATAACAAAAATTTCAATACAGCAGAGTATACTTTGAAAAAAATTTTAATTATTAGTGATGGTACAGCCGGAGAACATTTTATACAAAGGGTTATTGAGACCTACACTAGTGAAAATATTTACTATGTAGTTCAAATCAAAGCTAAAGAGTATGAAGATATAAATCCGGCACGTTTTAAGTTTTATGAGTTTGACCCAACAAGTTTTTACAAGCTTTCTAATCTGTTGAAAATGGAGTTTGTTCAGGTAATTGTTGCCATGGACAATCAACTTGATGTTGAAAATACTATAAAGAATATTAAACTTGTAAAAAAGCAGCTCCGTGTAATTGTTTTAAACAAGTGGGATATGGAAAATGAAGATCCAAATGTTGTTTTAGTTAATTCAAATGAACTTTTAGCATCTAGACTCTTAGACTACCTTCCAAATGTTCCTGTTATAGCTCAAAATGTAGGAATAGGTGAGGGTGAGATAATGGAAGTTTTAGTTCCATTTGGAAGTTCCTTCGTTTATAGACATATAGGTGTAATTGAGCAAAAAAATTGGCGTATTGTTGCTATATATAGAAATAGAAAACTGTTAATGCCATCTCGTAGAAGAATGATACAACCAAATGACTTGCTTGTTTTAGTTGGTGAACCAGCAGTTCTAAAATCAGTTTATCGTGCGATTAAAAGAGAGCTAGGGCAATTTCCGGAACCTTTTGGGTCAAATATTTTTCTATATGTTGATATGAATACTGTTAATCTAGTAACAATTGAAGAGCTTATCAGAAGAGCAGTTTTTGCTCATAAAAAATTCAAACATGATCTTATTATTAAAGTGGTAAATCCTAGCAATATAGATATTCTTCAGTATATAAAAGAGTTTAGAGATGATAATATAGTAGTGGATATAGAATATAAATCTATAGACTTAAGAGCGACCTTTTATAATGATATAAAAGTTTATCATATAGGACTTGTTATAGTCTCTGCTGAGATGTTCGCAGATTATTACACAAGAAAAACTCTATATGAATCACATGTTCCTGTATTGAAACTCTCAGATAGATCTTTTTCAAATGTTAAAGATGCCGCTATCATACTTAATGATAATCGTGACTTGGAGAAGATATCAGCTACGATATTTGATATCTCTGAGCAGATGGGATTTAATTTAGAAATATACAATTATATGAATGAACATCAGGAAGAAAAAGAGCAGGTTATTGAGCATTATTATAATCTTGCAACGATTTTTTCCAAGAGTATTAAGGTTATAAAAGAAAATCAAAATCCTATTAGAACACTTAGACAAAAAGATAACTTTGTACATATTTTACCATTTACATATAAGCTTACAAATAGGCGCATCTATTCACTTTTATCAACTGATAGCGAAAAACTTTATTATAAACTAGATGATTATCATCAAATTTTTATACCTGTTCAGCTCTAAAGTTGTGATTTAGCTTTATTTTACCCTTTTTTAAGTATTATATATTCAATTAATTAATTAAAATTTTTGGACATATAATGCAAGTAAACATCCCCCTGAAAAAAGTCGTTGATAACTCATACAATATAACTATAGACTCACTTCCTAAGACCCATTTTGATGCAAAAGTAGCTATAGTTACAAATCCTAAAGTCGCAGGTTTGCATCTGGCATATCTACTAAGTAAAATTAGTGCTAAAGAGCTCTACATAATCACACTGCCAGATGGAGAAGAGTACAAAAACCAAAAAAGTATAGATGTCATTTTAGAATCTCTTTTTAATCATCGTTTTAATCGTAAGTCAATGCTTATAGCATTTGGTGGTGGAGTAATAGGTGATATGACAGGTTTTGCGGCTAGCATCTATCAAAGAGGGATAGACTTTCTTCAGATACCTACGACTCTACTTTCTCAAGTAGACGCAAGTGTTGGTGGAAAAACAGGGATGAATAACTCCTATGGAAAAAACCTTATTGGAGCTTTTCATCAACCAAAAGCTGTGCTAATAGACCCTCATTTTTTAACAACGCTTCCTTCTCGTGAATTTGGTGCAGGTGTTGCAGAAATAGTAAAAATGGCAGTTACTTTTAACAAAAAATTCTTCGAGTTTTTAGAAAATGCTGATTTAAATGATTCTAAAGTACTTCAAGAAGCTATAAAACAAGCGGTTGCTACAAAAGCAGATGTGGTTGCTAAAGATGAAAAAGAGCATGGCCTAAGAGCTGCATTGAACTACGGACATACATTTGGTCATGTTATAGAAAATGAAACAAAATATAAAAGATTTTTACATGGAGAAGCAGTAGCTATAGGTATGGTTATGGCAAATGAAACAGCTGTAAGTATGGAGTTAATGAGTAAAGATGAGGCTTTAAGAGTTAAGAATTTACTAGAGAAGTATAATCTTCCTACATCATACTCTGTTGAAGACAGTAATAGTTTTTATGAGACATTCTTTTTAGATAAAAAAAGTTCAGACACTAATATAACGTTTATTATTCCAGTTGGTATCGGTGATGTAAATATTACGGATAATATACAAAAGCAAAATATTATCTCAGTATTAGACCAGTTTGGAGGTAAGTAAATGAAGAAAATTTTTTTTCTGTTTTTACTATTTACTTCTCTGCTATATTCACAAGGACAAGAAAATAATACAACACTGAGTGAAACTGAATTAACGGAGCTTACAGTAGAAAAAGAGAATCAAAGAGTTGCAAGAATCTCTGATTATATTAAAGCATTAGAACAACTAGAAAATGAGATATCAAAGGAGAAGGTTTGGACTAAAAGTTATGCTTCTTATTTGACCTCTATTGATGTTAGAGACTCTTTACAAAAGATAAAAAAGCGCATAAAATTTCTTCAGAAAAAAAGAAAAAAAACTTTGAGTCAGCAAGATGAACTTAGTGCTTTGATTTCCAAAGAGAAGATTTTAGCTTCTCAGATTGAAAAGCTAAAAGAGAAAGATAGTGCGCCATTTTCAAAAATAATCACCCCTCCAATTATTGAAGACACGCCAAGCATAACCAATCCTTTTGATATATTTACGGGCATCTCTCTTATTAAAACTCAAGATGCTGCTTATAATGAGTACATAAAAAGAAAAGAAGATTTGACAGAGTTGATAGCTCTTTTACAAAAAGAAAAAAATATCTATAAAAAACTAGCCATACTAGATATAAATAAAGAGTATGGAAAAGATTCAGAGGTAAAAATCAAACAGCTAGAGAGATTTGAGACCGCACTAGAGACTATGGCTGTTACAGCAGAAGTTTATCAAAAAAGATTAGAGATTTTAGAAATAAATGTGAACAAAGATATTGAAGTTCAAGTTATTAAATTAGCTAGAATCGGTGTAGTAGTTCTTGTTGTGTTTTTCATATTTTTCATACTTAAATTTTTTGTTAAAAAGTATATTACGGATAATGAGCGATTTTATATGGCAAATAAAATCATTACATTTATAAATGTTACTCTTATTATTTTAATTATCTTTTTTAACTATATTGAAAATGCCAGTTATCTTGTAACAATACTAGGTTTTGCATCTGCAGGTATCGCTATCGCCATGAAAGACTGGTTTATGAGTATTTTGGGTTGGCTAGTAATAGTTATAGGTGGTAGTATCCATGTTGGAGACAGAATAAGAGTTGATATGGGTGGTATGAAGTATGTTGGAGATGTTATGGATATTTCACTTCTTCGTATGACTATACTTGAAGACATTACTTTAACAGCTGTTACAACTAATAGAAGAGCCGGAAGAATTGTCTTTGTTCCAAACAACTATGTTTTTACACATATGATAGCAAACTATACGCACTCTTCACTAAAAACTGTTTGGGATGGAGTGCATATAACAATTTCATTTGACTCAAACCATAAAAAAGCTATGCATCTAGCTAAAGAAATAGTTAAAAAATACTCTAAAGGTTATACAGATATTACAAGAAAGCAGTTAAATAAACTTAGAAATCAATATAGTCTTAAAAATACAAACGTTGAACCAAGAATTTTTTCATTTATAGAGCCTAATGGAATATCTATTGACTCTTGGTACTTGACAAATGCCTATGCTACACTGACTTTAAGAAGTGTTATATCTGTTGAGATTGTAGACGCATTTAACAAAGAAGATGATATTACAATCGCGTACCCTACTCAAAAGTTACATATTCAAACTGAGACTAAAGAGCCTCCTTTTGATACTAGAGAGGTTGTATAAGTGATTATAATTACCTCTGCCCAAAGGGCTAGCTTTAGTGAGAGGAATTTTTTGTGGACTTTGTTCGCAAAAAAGGAGACTGTATGAAGAAGGTATATTTTAAGACCTTCGGTTGTAGAACAAATCTTTATGATTCTCAGGTTATGATGGGTGCTTTAAAAGATTATGAAATTACACAAGATGAATCTGAGGCAGATGCAGTTGTAATTAACTCATGTACAGTTACAAACGGAGCTGACTCTCATGTTCGCTCATATCTTTCACACGTAGAGAAGACTATGAATGCGAAAGTCTTTTTAACTGGTTGCGGGGCACATACTAAAGGTGAAAGCCTTCTTGCATCGGGTAGAGTTCATGGTGTTTTTGGGCAGAGTGAAAAGCTAAAAATTGATTCTCTGCTTTCCTCAGAAAAACCTTTTTATGACCCGGGAGACTTAAACCATATAGACGAGGCAGTTGTTGATGACTTTATTGGCAAGAGCAGGGCGTTTATAAAGATTCAAGAAGGGTGTAATTTCCGCTGTTCTTACTGTATTATTCCATTTGTACGCGGAGATGCTAGAAGTATGGATGAAGGACGCATACTTGAGCAGATTAGAAGACTCGCTTTAAATGGTTTTGGAGAGTTTATTTTAACCGGCACAAATGTTGGCAGTTATGGACAAAAAACAGGAAGCTCTGTAGCAAAACTTATGAAAAAGATTTCGCAAATCCGTGGGGTTAGACGTATTAGACTTGGAAGTGTTGAACCTATCCAAATAAGTGATGAATTTAAAGAGATTTTAGGTGAGCCTTGGCTTGAAAAACATCTACATATTGCTCTTCAGCATACATCTGAAGAGATGCTAAAAATCATGAATAGAAGAAATGTTTACAAGCAAGATAGAGAACTTTTTGAATTATTGGCATCTAAGGGTTTTGCAATTGGGACTGACTTTATAACAGGTCATCCTGGAGAGACGCAAAAACTTTGGGATGAAGCTATGCAAAATGTTAAAGATTTACCACTAACTCACCTTCATTCTTTTACATATTCTAAACGAGATGGGACTCCATCTGCTATGTTAAAACCAGAAGTCAATGGTAAAGTAGCAAAAGAACGTCTGCATGAGTTAGAAGCCATTATAAAAGAGAAGAACTTAGACTTTAGAAAGTCTTTTAGCGGCGAGCTTGAAGTTTTGTTAGAGAGTCAAAAAGACTCACTATTTATCGGACACGATCAACATTTTAATAAGATAGTAGTAGAATCAAAAGAAGATTTACTCGGTAACTGGGTAAATATTCAAAATTATGAAGTCAGAGGAGAATTTAATCATGCCAAATTCTAAAACGAACAGAATTTTACTATATGTTTCAACATTTATAATTATTGCGTTAGTTCTTTTTGCAATACTTAGAGATAATGCATCTGATATCACCCTATTTAATGCTCAAAAAATACTTGATAATCGTAGTGTAAAAAGTGTTACCATTACAAAAGACTATGTTTATTTGAAAACCGATAATGAGTTTTATAGAATAGCTTCTTCTCAAGTTACTCCTAAAATGTTTGTAAACTACAAAGTAGAGGTTGATTCAGGTTCTAGTGTAATTGTATATATATTATTTGGTGTTCTTTTCTTAGGGATAGGAACGCTGCTACTTAGATGGTGGCAAAAACACTCACCTCTTTTTGAAGGAGTAGGAGCCCAATCTGCTTCAAGAGTAGATATCACTCAAAACACCCCAGTTGAAGCTATCAAGAGTGATGTGAAGTTTAGCGATATAGGCGGTATAAGTGACGTTAAAATTGAGCTTGAAGAGATAATTGACTTTATAAAAAACCCAAAACGCTATAAAAGTTTTGGAGCTAGAATGCCTCGTGGTGTTCTTTTAGTTGGCCCTCCTGGTGTTGGAAAAACTATGATAGCAAAAGCTGTAGCACATGAAGCCGGTGTACCATTTTTCTATCAAAGTGGTGCTTCATTTGTTCAAATATATGTTGGTATGGGAGCAAAAAGAGTACATGAACTTTTTCATGCTGCTAAAAATAATGCACCATCTATAATTTTCATAGATGAAATAGATGCCGTTGGTAAAAAAAGAGATGGTCAAAGAAGTGATGAGCGTGAAGCAACTCTAAATCAACTTCTTACTGAGATGGATGGATTTGAGAATCAAAGTGGAATTATTGTTATAGCTGCTACAAATAAGATAGAAGTTCTTGACTCTGCACTTCTGCGTTCAGGCAGATTTGACAGAAGAGTATTTGTAGAACTTCCTACAAAAAGAGAAAGAGCATCTATCTTAGAGAAGTATTTAAACAAAGTTCCTCATGATTTAGATGTGATGGCGGTTGCTAATATGACAGTAGGATTTAATGGGGCATCTTTAGCCGCTCTAGTAAATGAAGCTGCTCTTTTAGCTCTTAGACAGAATGATTTTCAAGTAAATATAGAACATTTCCATCAGGTAAAAGACAAGGTGATGTTTGGTAAGAAAAAACTTCAGATGCTAAGTGATAAGCAAAAAGAGTATAGAGTTACATATCAAGCTGCAAAAGCTATTACGGCTACTTACTTTGATCTTCCATTTGAAAAGTTAATGCTTTCAAATGAAAAATTAACACCAACTACAGATGAACCACTTATTAAACATGAATTAGAAGCGAGAATAAAAATGCTTCTTGCTGGAATGGTTGCATCTGATATTAAGTATGGTGAACATGCAAGTAGTGCTAAGGTTGATTTAGATGAGGCAAAAGAACTAGTTAATAAGATGCTACAAGATTATGGCATGGGTTCGTCTTTAATATCAGTTAATGAAGAAGACATAACTTTAATGGGTAGGTTATATAATGAAACAAGACTACTTTTAGAGTCCATGAATGGTGCTATTCAAGGGGTTGAAGACATATTAAATGAGAGAGAAAGCATCACAAAGTTAGATGTTAAAAAAGAGATAGATGCACTTCTTTAGCGGTTTTTCTTTAAAAAATGAAAGTTATCTTCTTGATGAGTATTTAAATAAATCAGACTACTCTGTATCTGGTTTTAGTTATGGTGCTATTAAAGCATTTAATTATGCTAAAGAACAGTTGGTATCTGGAAAAAGAATAGATACTTTACAGTTAGTGTCTCCAGTATTTTTTCAAAGATATGCAGCTAAATTTAAAAAATTACAGTTATTGGCATATACTAAAAATGAATTAGCTTATATGAGTCAGTTTATGAATTCATGTTTTGAACCATACGAGAAAAAAATTGTAGAACATAAACAAACTAATAAACAAGAGCTAGAAGAATTACTCAACTACGAATGGAATTTAGAAGAGTTAGTAGAACTTGTTGATAGAGGCATAAAAATAGAAGTATACCTTGGAGAAAAAGATAAGATTATAGATGTTGCAGGGGCAAGAGAGTTCTTTTTAGAAGTAGCAACTGTGACATACATAAAAGATGCAAATCATTTTTTGCAAAGAAGTTGAGGATTGTTTATTAAGTAGATTTTATAAATAATTAATTATAAGGAATTTAAGAGTATGAGCGAAATAAAAATAGGCGTAATAACAGCAAGTGATAGAGCAAGTAAAGGTATTTATGAAGATATCTCTGGTGTAGCGATTCAAGATACATTGGCAGATTATTTGATTAGTGAGTTTGAGATAGTTTATAGATGTATACCTGATGAGCAAGATATACTTGAGAAGACAATGAAAGAGCTTTGTGATGAGGCAGGGTGTTGTTTAGTAGTAACAACAGGAGGAACAGGTCCGGCTTTAAGAGATGTGACTCCTGAGGCTACTGAGAATGTATGTCAAAAAATGATGCCCGGTTTTGGTGAGTTGATGCGTCAGGTAAGTCTACAATATGTTCCTACGGCAATTTTATCTCGTCAAACTGCTGGAATAAGAGGAAAATCTTTAATAATAAACCTACCAGGAAAACCAAAATCAATTCGTGAGTGCCTAGACGCAGTCTTTCCAGCTGTTCCTTACTGCATAGATTTACTTGAAGGTCCATTTATTGAAACTAACGAAGAGGTTATAAAAGCTTTTAGACCAAAGCCAAAATAATTATGACAAACTCTCTTTGTGTAAGAGAGTTATCTATAGATAAAAGCAGAAAAGAAGCCATCTTTATTTGCCTCTTGTGTTATATTAAATTTTGCACCAACATGGTCTGCCCAATGCTCTAGTACATAATATTCAACTTCTAAATCGTCAGTAAATTTGTGTTCGACGCATTTACGCTGTTTGTTCCAGTCAAGACCAACTTCATCTTGATTTACATCTTGAAGCTCATCTTCAAGCCATTGTAAATCTATTAGTTTTTGCGGATACCCACCTAAATGTTCTACTACTACATTTTGCATGATAACTCCTTTTGTGATAAAAACTCTTAAAAAGTTTTCTTTATTTTTATAATTATAAGTTATTTAGCAATCGGTGTACCAATTTAATTATAAGCTTAAAATTTCACTCTTTATGTCTTTAATTTCATTGCTTTTTGTTGGGCTTCTTTATTCGTAAATTTATGATCTAAATATTCTTGTGTTAGCCACTCTTTAAAGCTGTTATGCTTACGGTGACAGCTCTGGCAATACTGAAATATTGGCTATGACGGACTAGGTACTAACAGCTTCAAAAATTTAATAGTTATTAAAAAAACATTCTTACCGTATTCTATTTAATTCTATTTTATTTTATTTTTTAAGGTCTTTCATTATATAATTTATTTTAATAAATAGTTAGCAGTATAAACTGAGATATCAATCTATTTAGAGGAGGGATTAAGGTTAAAATAAAAGTATTCAATATACAAGACCTCAAGTTAAGTTCAATTGTAAACTATTAGGGGTAATAACTTATATAAGATTTGCTTCGCGAATTTGCGAGGCTAGACCTTATAGGCAATAAATAAAGGCCTATAATATTTAGTAAAACTAAAAGGAAAATATTATGAATCAAATTCACATAACAGCCTGTGACAACGAAATGTTTCTTGTCGCTTCCGGCACTAATAGTAGTGCTCCAATCTGTCATATACAGAGTGTAAATGGTTTTACTGTAATGGTAACCATTAATATTAAAAAGGGTAGTGCATACAGTCCCATCACTGAAATTAACGGATTAACTGGTCCGATTAATAAGACTATTGATTTTATTGTACCTGAAGAAACGGTTTATATAACTCCGATGTGTTTAAATTGGAGTGGGCCTTATGACTTTAAAGTGAAGATTAATAACAAAGACTATAACAAAAAGGGTAATTCTTCCATTCCATTAGGTCTTGTTCTTGGAGATATAGTTGAAGACGGTGGGACTGGCATTGAGATTAAGCTTTAAGCTCTTAGGGCAGAGATTAATTTTTCTGCTCTTTTTGTTATAATGTTTGAGGCTAGTTGTAAAAGTTACCAAGCATATCCTCAAGTTATGCAGCTTAAAAGTTCACTCTTTAGGTCTTTAATTTCATTGCTTTTTGTTGGGCTTCTTTATTTGTAAATTTAAGATTTAAGTATTCTTGTGTTAGCCACTCTTTGAATCTTTCAAATAGTGGTAAGGTTATCTCATATAACTCTGGTTCATTTTTTGAAAACTCACTGGTTGATGTACCCATAGGACAGCCAAATTTTTCTAAATTATTTTTTTGATTTAATATCATGTCGCAGAACATAATTAATCTAGCTTGAGGCTTATTACTCTCTTTTTCCCATGATTCTAAGAGCTTATTTATATCTTGGAGTCTATTTTAAATAATACCCTCTAGAATAGATTGTTTATTTTTAAAGTGGTATGTGATATTACCCTTGCTTAAGCCTGTTATATTTTCAATATCGCTAAAAGAAGTTGATGCATAACCATTTTTATAAAATAACTCATTATAAGCATCTAGTATAAGAGTATATTAGTTGACATATATTTATCCTTGCAATAATATAGCGATAGGATTATGTATTTAAATATTGATTTTAATTCCAACAGGGCAGTGGTCAGAGCCTTCAATATAGTCTAGTATGAAAGCATCTTCCAAGTTTTCAGCCAAATCCTCGGAGATGAAAAAATAATCTATTCTCCAGCCAACATTTTTAAGTCTTGCCGATGAGCGGTACGACCACCAGCTATATCTATCTATCTCATCACCATTTACATATCTAAAAGTATCTATGTAGCCATGGTCGATGAGTTTGTCTATCCACTCTCTCTCAATTGGCAGGAAACCCGATGTTTTAGAGTTTGCTTTTGGATTTTTAAGGTCTATCTCTTTATGGGCTGTATTTACATCTCCGCAAATTATAATTGACTTTCCATCTTCTTTTAACTCTTCACAATAATTAAAAAAATCATCATAGAATTTCATTTTATGTGCAAGTCTTTCTTCATCTTTTTGTCCATTTGGAAAATATACATTAAAAAGAACTATTGTCTCATAGTGAGTCTCAACTATTCTTCCCTCTGAGAGAGTATCTATGTCTTGGGATGTTGAGTTGTAGTCACTCTTTAAAGTACTCCAAGTCATTGTTCCACTATAGCCTTTTTTTGTGGCAGAGTTCACAATAATATCTTGATACTCTTTTTCAAATAGATTGTCTGGAATTTGCTCCTCAAGAGCTTTTATCTCTTGTAGGCATAAGATGTCAGGTTGACGTTCGTCTATCCACTTGAGAGCTTCTTTGTTACCAACAGCACGAATACCGTTAACGTTCCATGAGATTATTTCGATTGAGTTTGACATAATAATATTTTCCATTTTTTAATTTACGAAATTATAACTAAAGATAAGTCTTTATTTTGATATTGTTTTTATGATGTAGAGAAATAATATCTAATTTTATTCTTATTCTATTCTAATTTTATTCTAATATTCTACAAATGTAAAATAGTTAAATATAAATTGTATATATTATATTTTGTAACAATATATATATTTCACAATAATAAGTTAACATAATAATATATTACTCCCAAATAAAAAAATTATTTTTAGAGATAGAAATATATAATTTAATAAAGGTTATCAAATGAATATTGTTATACTTGAAGGTGATGCTAAAACAGCATGTTTTATAGAAAAAACAGTTATAAAGTTAGGACATAATGTGATTGGAAATTTCTATAATGCACTAGATTTAATTAAATCAATTAACATGAGTAATGTAGATCTTCTTTTACTAGATATTAACATTGAATCCACTATTAATGGTATTGAGTGTGCCAGAAAAATTCATGTTTACAATCAGAATGTAAACATTGTGTTTATTACAGCTTATAAAGATACTAAAACAATTGCTAAGGCTAGTTCAGTGTCTCCATTTGGATATTTAATTAAGCCTGTAGATGAGTTTGATTTAGAGGCTATCTTAATGGTTGTAAATACAAAGATAATTACAAGCAGAGTTAAATCAACACAAGTCTTTTTAAAACGAGGATGTCTATTTGACTTAGAAAAATCTATCATTCGCAGTAATGGAAAAATAATTAAATTGACAAATAATGAACTTAAGTGTTTAAGCTCATTAATTAAAAATAAAAACAGTTGCATAAGTGCAGAACAACTTATGTTAAATATTTGGAATGATAATGAAGATAGAACATCTTCATTAAGAGAGTTGATTTACAGATTAAGAAAAAAAATACCTGAATTACCACTTAGTAATATACCAAGAGTAGGGTACATTTTGCAAAATACTATATTTTAAGCCTATATGAAAACGTCTAATTCTAATTTTAATCTAATAGTTAGATTATATTATTTTTAATGTGTTTATATAGTTTTTAACACTGAAAATTATTATTGAGAAATATTAAAAACTCAGTATGTCAAAGGAGTTTGTCATGTAAAATTGTAAAAGAGCATAAACTCAATGACAAGGCATTAGAAAGTAATTATAAATTATTTTTTAATAAATAAATAAATAAAAAGGTGTGATTTTGATTAAGCTAACACAATTGGTAACTGTAATTCAGGGTGCTGTAGATCAAGCCATGGAAACCGTTTCCAGAAATAATATCAATACATTGATGGGATATTTCCATCAATCAAAAAGTTCTAATGGAGTTCAAGATATTGATGACCTTGAAGATGTTGAGTATTTAATACCAAAAACTGTGGATATGAAATATCCAATAATGACTCAAGATGGTCCATCAACACAATTTGTATCAGTTCCGTTGATTACATTGACACCTGCACCAACTCTGCAACTTGATGATGTGAAAATAGAAATGGATCTGGAAGTAATGGAAGATAATGGTGAGGTAATGGTAGGTTTTCCGCAACCTAAAAAAGGTGGATTTCTACGTTCATCTAGTGATAGCGGTTCTACACCAAACGCAAAGATTACAATTACCATAAAGGCTGACAATAAATCATCAGGAGTTCAAGCTATAGTAGAGGGATACAATAAAGCTCTACGGGCACAGATTCCAAACTAATTTCAAAATTTATTAATTAAAAAGGATATACAATGGCAGCAGATAGTCAAATTTTAGCAATGGGACAACAGTTCTCAGGTCTTCCAATGGGTGCACTTATTGGTGGCCCCTTACAAGCAGCTGCAGAAGCAAATCAGCAGATGGCTATGACACAATTAACTTTTATGATGAACACGTGTTTTACACAAGATGCTAAGGATAAATCAAAATATGATCCAGTTATGATTAGTATGACGCTTAAGAGAAGTGTTGTTCAACCAGGAGTAAATGGTGCAGAGCCAACTATTGAACAAACAACAACAGCCTTTGAGTTACCGATTTTAACTATCATACCTCTTAATTCGCTTGCGGTTGATGATGTGAATGTTACTTTTGATATGGAAGTAAAATCTAGTTTTGCAAAAGACAATTCTACAGACGACAAATCAAGTACTGCAGAGAAAGCTGATTTCACTGCTTCAGCTAAAATTGGACCGTTTCATGTGGAGGTACATGGTAGTGTTTCACATGACAGTAGCAGTGAGAATAAAAGCGATACTCATTACTCTCAAAGTAATTCAGCTAAATATACAGTGGCAGTACATGCAGGTCAACTTCCTCTTCCATTAGGAGTAACAACTATTATTGATGCTTATGCGAAAAATGTTTCACCTCTTGTGCTTCCAAGTACAACTCCAGCTCCAACTCCAACTCCAACTCCAACTCCAACTCCACCAGCGTAACATAAAATGTTTGTAAATATTGAATGTCCAGCTTGTAGAATAGTAGAAATTTCACTTGAGCCATATATATTGGCTCAAGGTGGATCATTTAGTTGCAATGGTTGTGGTGCTGAGATATCAGCTGCTCACCAAAGTAGAGAAATACTTCAAAGTAGTGTACAGAAGTATGCTGAATACAATAATAAGCTTAAAGGTCATCAAGAAGATGGTAATAGACCTTTATAAAATACTAAAAAAGGATAGAAAATGTTTAACATAATAATAAGAGTAATTGATAAGGAGACAAAAGATGCCAGTATTCATTAACCAACTAACTCCAGCAAATGCAGCCCAACCTGGATATGCTACTGCTCAAGTTTTAGCTGATCAAGCAATTCGCCACTTCGATGCTGTTCGTAATGTTGGGGTTGGTATTGGTCCTGCTTCTTGCTGTGCTGCATTCGCAGTTACACCAACAAATCATTTTCCTGCTGTAGGTGTCCATCCATACGGAGTTGCCTTTGGTAATTCACGTATCGCAGCTGGTGGACTTGATCAAGGACCGGTAGGTGGTCACGCTGAACGTTGTGCTATTACGGCTGCTGGAAATAATGGCTTAGTTCCAATAGCTCCAGATGCAGTGCTTTTTGTTGAATTAGCTCCATGTAACGGTTGTGCTACATGGTTAGCAGGAGGAGGTGGAGGTGTAGTAAATCCTTATAACTTCGGTCCAGCTGGTGCCAATCTTTACGTTTGGTATGCTTTTGCATATCCGGCGGGAGTAGATGCAATGGTTGCCTTCCATAATACAACCTTAGCTGCGCAATTGCTTACGGCTGCAGGGTGGTAGAAACGTAAAGATATATTGATACAAAAGGTATATTTTATAACTGTAGAAGATTTTTATTGCCCATTAGTATTTTGTGCTAATGGGCTAATTGTAAGCGTTATCAGATCCACTTTAGTATTAAAATTATTTAACAGATTTTAATACTAACCTTAGTTTATTATACGAAATTAACTTCTGCAAGGTGATGTTTTAGACCTAACTCAGCACTAGAAATACCAAGGGCAAGACCAATCATTTGTTGCATATGAAGAACAGGAAGCTCAACTTCACGACCAATAGCTTTAGAAGCATGATGTGTTTGAGTATCAAGTTTTAGATGACATAATGGACATGGAGTTACCATCCAGTCAGCATTACCATCCATAGCACCGGCAATTGCATTACCAGTTAGGATTGCTGCAGTTTTTGGAGCTTGAAGTTCCACATGGAAACCACAACATTTGTTTTTCTCTTCATAGTCAACTGTTTTACCACCACAAGCAATGATTAAATCGTCAAGTGAAGTAGGGCGGTAAGCACTCTCTGGCGTTTTATGAGACTCATTATGAAGCTCAGATGGACGGATATTGTGACAACCATAGAATGGTGCAATATTGAACTGGCTAAGAGGAGTAACTACCATCTCTTTAATTTTATCAAGACCGATGTCGTCTATAATTGCATATAAAAAGTGAATAATATTAGAAGTACCTTTGTATTCTAAACCAACTTCTGCAAGTTTTTCATTCACTCTGGCTTTAAGGTCTGTATTGTTATCAAGACGATGTTTAGTCATTGCTGTATTTAGTTGACAAGTATTACAGATAGTAACCATAGTCAATCCATGCTTTTCAGCGTAAGCAATATTTCTAGCATTTAAAACTAGAGATAAAAAATCATCATAATCTTGTAGATGAGAAGCACCACAACATGAAGCTTCAGTAAGCTCTACAAGCTCAATATTTAATTTCTCTGCTACTGCTAAAGTTGACATCATCTGCTCTGGAGTACTTTGTTTAGCTGTACATCCTGTAAAAAGTGCATATTTTAGTTTTTTCATATTGTTGCTCCTAGAACTTTGCAGTTGATGATGATTTTACAAGTTTTTGAATTTCATCAAGATTATCAGATGTTGGAATATTCCAAGGTAATGCGATTTTACCTTTTCTAAACATTCTTAGTGCTACGGGAATATGTTTGATAATTCCTGGACCCTCTGAATAAAGAACTAGCTGACCTTCATCTAAAACACCTCTTTTAGCAATAGAGTGTTTGAACCCAACAGCATGACGAGTAGCTACATTTGATGTTGCAACTCCCTCACGAAATAGCATCTGGTGTAGCTTAGTGATTTTATCTATTGGATCAACATCTTTAGGACAAACCTCTGCACACTCAAAACACTTAACACAATCCCAAAGGCCTTGACCCTCTTCGTGCAGGTTAAGAAGTCTCTCTGTATGAGCGTCATCACGAACATCAGCTTCAAAGCGGTATGCCTTAGCAAATGCTGCAGGACCGAAGAAGTCTTCGTTGATTTCTACAACTGGACAAGCGTAGTGACAAGCACCACATTGAATACATAAGTCTGCTTCATTTAGCTCTTCAGCTTCTTCCGGTGTTACAAGATGCTCATGCTCAGGATGTTCATCAACATCAGAGATAAGATATGGATGAATTGCATCGTGCTTTTCCCAGAAATCACCCTTGTCTATAATCATGTCTTTTACAGCTCTTTTGATGCTTAATGGCTCTATAGTAAGTTCATTTCCAAAAAGCTCTAGCATAGTCGTCATACTCTCTTTACAAGCAAGAGTTGAGCGACCATTTACTTTAATAGCGCAGGCACCACAGATTCCGTGACGGCAACTACGACGATAAGAAAAACTACCATCGTGGTCCCATTTAATTCTATTTAATATGTCTAGTACAACTTCTTCAGAAGTAACTTCCATATTATAATCTTCGTAATATGGAAGATAGTCTTCATCAGCATTAAAACGAAATACTTTAAAGTTTACTTGTTGTGTAGTTATTGTATTTGTACTCATAAGTCTTTCATCCTTCTCTAGTATGTTCTAGCTTTAAGTTCATGTTTGCCAAGAGTAACATCCATGTAATCAAGTGAGATATCACCATTTTTATCCATATAAGCCATTGTATGTTTTAAGAAGTTTTCATCGTCACGAGTATCAAAATCTTCTCTATAGTGAGCACCGCGGCTCTCATTTCTAGCTATAGCACTCTCAACGATAAATGCAGAGTAATCAATCATATGACCAAACTCTATAGCTTCTTGAAGCTCAGTGTTAAACACTTTTGATTTGTCTTTTATGCGAATGTTTTTGAATCTTTTGCGAAGTTCTTTAACTTTTGCTATTGCAATTTCTAAAGTATCTTTTGTTCTAAATGCACCGGCATTGTCCGTCATACATTGCTGAAGCTCTTCTCTAAGATTAGGGATAGTTTCATCACCATTATTATTTAAAATAAAATTCATCTCATCTAAAGAAGTTTTGGCATCTTCTACAGTTGCAGGACGAAGTTCAATACTATCAATCTCTTTTACCATTGTTTTACCAACAAAACGACCAAAAAGTAGAGCTTCTAAAACAGAGTTGGCACCGAGACGGTTAGCCCCATGAACTGATACACATGAACACTCACCAGCAGCATAAAAACCTTCGATTAACTCATCATTGTTCTTTCGAACGTTTCCAGCAATATTAACTGGAATACCACCCATAGAGTAGTGAGCTGTTGCAGAGATTAGAATAGGCTCTTTAATCATGTCAAGACCTAAGAAAGTGATAGCTAAATCACGAAGCTCAGGAAGTCTTTCCATAATCAAATCTTTTCCTAGATGCGTAACATCAATGAAAACTGCATCTTTTCTAGGACCAACACCGCGACCTTCTCTAATTTCATTTAAGATTGCACGACTTACAACATCACGAGACGCAAGTTCCATAGCATTTGGAGCATATTTCTCCATAAATCGTTCACCAAGAGAGTTAAAAAGTTTACCACCTTCACCGCGAGCTGCTTCAGAGATTAAAACACCATTTCCAGATAGTCCAGATGGATGAAACTGTACAAATTCCATATCTTCTAAAGGAAGACCGTGACGAGCAACAATAGAAAGACCATCACCAGTATTTGCATGAGCGTTAGAGTTAATTTTGTATGAACGAGCGTAACCGCCTGTTGCAAACATTACTGATTTTGCATTAAAAATTACAGTCTGCATATCACGAATATTAAAAGCAACAACACCGCTAACTTTTCCATCTTTGTAGATTAAATCAGCTGCATACCACTCATCCCAGAACTTAACACCGGCACGGTGTGCTTGTTCATATATAGTTTGTAGTAGAGTTAAACCTGTTCTATCCTTAGCATAACATGCACGAGGAGAACTTTGCCCACCAAAAGGTCTTTGAGCAATCTTTCCATCTGCCGTACGGCTAAATGCTGCACCCATTCTCTCTGCCCAACGAATAGTCTCCGGAGCTTTTTGACACATGAACTCAACAGCATCTTGATCTGCCAAATAGTCAGACCCTTTTACTGTATCAAATTCGTGTAACTCAACACTGTCTTCATCACTAAATGCTGCGTTAACACCACCTTGAGCTGCCCCCGAGTGGCTTCTCAATGGATGTAACTTTGTAATAACAGCAACTTTTTTTCCTGCATTTTGCAACTCTCTAGCTGCTGCACATCCGGCAAGACCTGCACCAACAATTATTGCGTCGTAAGTATAAATAGGAATACTCATTAGCTTTCCTTCGTTAAAGATATAAAAATAATGTTGATTGTAGCGTGAGAAGCCTTTGTGAATGCTAAATATATGCTTTGAAATAAGGAAGTTTGAGTTTGTTACTATTTAGGACATGTATAAGTATTTAGAATAGGTAAGAGTAACCTTTTGTAACATGCATTTTAGAGCTTATGTTCGGCTATATCTCTAAGTTGTGAAATTGAATTTATGCCATGTTCTTTTGCATAAGCTAAAACTTCTTTAGCTTTTTTAATAGCTTTTTCTAAGTTTAAGTTATTTGGTTTAATCATAAAACCACCACTAACCGTGATTGTTACAGAATCTCCATCAGGTGCTTTAAACTTGATTTCAGAGATACTTTGGCGAATGATATCTATGTCTTTGAATGATTGTTCTTTAGAAGTTCTTGAAAGGATGATAGTAAACTGGTTGTAATCGGTTCTAGCTATAACATCTGTTGCTTGTTCATGCAGAGATATCGTAAAAGCAACTTTTTTTAGTATGGCTTGCGTAAATTCTTGTGAAAAAGCTCTTTTTTGTTTAGAAAAGTTATCTATTTCAAAGATAGTAACTGAGATAAAGTTACTATCTTTCATCTCTTTTTTATGATTGTATGAACTTAACATTCCATTATGGTTGTTAATTTGTGTCACAGGATCTAGCATAGCAAGGTTGTCAGCTAGGGGAGGTTTTCTTCTCATTCTAAGTTTAATTGCGTCTGCTTCCTCTGAAAAGATATCATAATCTTTTTTATTATTAATTGCGTATAGATGCAAAATATCTGTGTAAATAGAGTTTAATCTTCTTCTATACCAAAATGCAGTTAGCAAGGTGAGTATAAATGAAAAGAGAGTTATTTTTTCAAGCAGATGAAATTTATCTTCATTATATGATATGTTTTTAATAATCATAGAGTCTATAAATGTATTTATAGAATAAAAAGCAATTTTTAGATCTCTATTTTTTTCTTCAATATTTTTGAGATTTTTTATGTAGTATTTATGAGCTGATTCATTGAAGTTAGTAGTAAGTTTTGACAATTTATCAAGATCAGATAAAAACTCTTGGGAGTTTCCTAATAAAAACTTTCCAGTGTAGTCATATTTGTTTAACTTACGAAGTTTTTCAATCTCGTGATGTAATTGAGTACTTTTACTATTAAATTGTATAAGAGCTAGTTCTATGTCTTTTTTTTGCAAGTTTACTAAGCTCTCGATAAGCTCTTTTTGATTTTTAAGATTATTTATCTTTGAATAGGAACTGTTTTGTTCTAGAACTAAAATAGTGATTAGTCCAACACACAAAGTTATAATTATTAAAAGTGAAGAAAGGTTATTGAAAATCTTATTTATAGAATGTTTCATATTATTTTTCCTAAAAATGATATAATCATAAGTATTTTATATTTATAGCCTTTAATCTTACTTAAAGGTAATTTTAAAGAAGTTTGTTTGAATTTAGAAAATTATTTTATATCTCAATTTAATAGTAGTCGTATTGGTGATGATGGTGCTTTGATTGGTAATCAAGTTTACTCAAAAGACGCATTTTTTGAGAATGTACATTTTAAGACAAAATGGTTGAGTTATTATCAAATAGCCACAAAGGCTATGATGATCAATATCTCAGATGCAATTTCTATGAATGCAAAACCAAAGTATGCTCTTTTAAGTGTTGCTATGCCAAAAAATATCTCAAAGCAGCAGATGCGAGAGTTGGCATCTGGCTTTAAAGATGCAGCAGATAAGTATGGTATTGAGATTATAGGTGGAGATACTATTAGCAATATTAAATTAGATATTACTATAACTATTATTTCACATACAAAGAAGCCATTGTTACGAAGTGGGCTGAGGCATGGTTATATGGTGGCATATACCGGCGAACTTGGTAAAAGTAAAAAAGATTTACAAGGTCTTTTTAATCTTGGTAAACTACATAAAAAGTCTAAATTTATAGACATTAAACTAAGAGAAAAATTTGTAAATAATTGTAGTAGATTTTTAAGTTCTGGAATGGATATCTCAGATGGTCTTTTTAGTGATTTAGATAAATTAGCAAGAGTAAATAGAATAGGATTTAAATTTAATAAAAAAATTTCAAAAACTTTAGCTTGCAGTGGGGAAGAGTATGAAATGTTAGTAGCCTTTGACAAGAGATATGTAAAAGCACTTATAAGACGCTCTAAACAAGCAAGAACACCGCTGAATATTTTTGCAACAAGCGCAAGAGTTAGATATACTTTCAGATGCAAAGCGCATCATTTTTAAAGGCATATATAATGGATAGATTTTATTCGCTAGATCATACTAGCATCGATTTTCATTTTAAACAGACTCCAAGAGACTTTGTTGTTGAAGAGATACCTCTTTATGAATTTTCAGGGGAAGGTGAGCACTTAATTCTTTTTGTAAGAAAGAAAAATCTTACTACATCTGAATTAGTGGGGATATTTGCAAGATATCTGGGTATCAAAAATAGAGATATTGGGTATGCTGGTTTAAAAGACAAACATGCAATGACAAAACAGTATATTTCTATTCATAAACAACATGAAGAGATGCTGGAGAATTTTGAGCATGAAAATGTAAAAATTATCTCAAAAACTTACCATAATAATAAGATACGAATAGGGCACTTAAAAGGTAATAGATTTTTTATTAAAGTAAAAAAAGTAAATCCTACAAGTGCCGTAAAAATAGATGAAGCCCTTAAAAATATAACTAAGTTCGGTATGCCTAACTTTTTTGGTTATCAAAGATTTGGAAATGATGGTGATAACCATATTCTAGGTGAAAAACTTGCTAAAGGTGAAGCAAGAGAACGTAATCCTAGAGTAAAAAAACTACTTATCAATGCTTATCAGAGTCATCTTTTTAATCTATGGCTTAGTAGAAGACTGGAGATAAACAGACTGGTAAATAATTTTGAGCCGGCAGAACTAGAATCCATTTTAAATATGCCAAATCATGAACTATCAAAATTAAAAGCACAGAAACATCCATTTAAACTTATTGTAGGTGATGTAATGGAGCATTATCCCCACGGAAGATTGTTTGATTATGAAGCATCTGAAGATGATTTAAATAGATTTAATGATAGAAATATATCTGTTACTGGTCTTTTGTGTGGAAAAAAAGTTAAAATATCATCAGGTATAGCAAGAGATATAGAAAAAGACTTTGATGATGAGATAAATGCAGATGGTGCAAGAAGATACGCATGGGTTTTTCCAGAAGATATAGAGGGGCGATTTAAGCCTATTGAAGCACAGTATGAGATGAACTTTACTCTTCCTAAAGGCTCATATGCAACAGTTCTTTTAGAGGAAATAGCAAAGCGCAAGCTTCTTTAGAAAGTTTTATAGGCTTTTTAGAAAGTTTTTTAAGCTTCTTTAGAAAAAGAAAAATCAACTAGTAGGATAAAAATATAAATGAGTAAACATATAACGTCAGCAATTTCACAAAACTTTGGAAAATTTGCAAATAAAGAGTTCTCAAAATGGTTTCAAAAAATTGTAAATAACTCTTATGTAAAGCTAATGGGTCTAGATATGAGTGAGTTTCACACTCCTAGTTCATATAAAAGTTTAAATGCTCTTTTTACAAGAAAGCTAAAAGAGGATAGAAAGTACTCTTTAGATTCAGAGGCTTTTATATCACCTTGTGACTCTCTAGTATCGGCGTGTGGAGGGTTGGAAGCTGATTTTTCACATCAAATAAAAGGTATGAGATACTCAAGTGATGAGCTTTTAGGTGAGCACTTTAGCGATGATGAGAAAAAAGTTGTTCATCATGGAAATTTTATAAACTTTTATTTATCTCCAAAAGATTATCACCGTTATCATATACCTACAAATCTGAAAGTTTTAAGAGTTGTTCATATTCCAGGTAAACTCTACCCTGTAAATTTTCCATCATTAAGAAAAAGGCTTAACCTTTTCATAGAAAATGAAAGAGTTGTTTTGATGTGTGAAAATACATCTGGTAAAATATTTTATATGGTGCTTGTGGGTGCTTTGAATGTTGGTGTGATGCAAGTTTCATTTGAGCCAAAAATAAAAACAAATGCGGATGCTATTGTTTCTACTGTATATGATTATGACGAGTTGTATTTAAACAAGGGTGATGATTTTGGATGTTTTGAGATGGGTTCTACAATAGTAATACTTGCCGAAAAAGGTATGTTAGAACTTGAAGATTTGGTTGGTAAAGATATCAAGTATGGAGAAACTATAGCTAAAAATGTATAGAACACAAGATGAAAAGCAAAAGTATATTGATGAGCTATTTAAGGATAGAACACTGTTTGAATGGGAAGTATTACATGTTTCTTCTCACTATGACAGGATAGAGATTATGGAAATACTTGCTCAGACTCTTGTTCGAAATAAATTAAAATATGAAATAAATTTTTTATATTTACAAAGCTATGATAACTTTAAACTTACTCAGATAATAAATATACTTTTTCATGAAATAGCAAATGAGTGGATGAGTTTTGCAACTGAAGTTTTGTATTATCCAAAAAGAGAAGCTGTAGGCGAGCTTAATGATAAAGCAAGAGTTAAATTTATACACGATATTGCTGAAGATTACTATGAAAAATATAGACGATATATCTTTGAAGAGGTAGCTGATACATTTATAGAACTTGTTTCAAATACTAAACAAAACAACAAAACGACTAAACTTATACAAGAAACATTACAAAGTGATTTGATTAAAAATCGACAAATACTTGAGATGCATAACTTTTATCAGCTATACAATCGTATCGAAGCTGCTCAAAATACTAAGAACTCAGATATAACTAATGCTAAGACAAAAGTTATTGAAATAAAAAAGAAATATACAAACTCTATGATAGACGCAGATGAGAAGCAGAGGTTGCATAATTTACTAGATAAAGCAGAGAAAGAACTAAGTAAACTAAAGAATCTAAAACTTGATAAATTTGATCCAGCTATTAAAAGACTAAAAGATACTATGGTTCAAACTATGATTGGAATGAGCCACCTTTCTTAAGTGTTTATGACTCGTAGTCGAACAAGTAGCTTACCATCTTTTTGATATATATCTAAAGAAGTGTCAATTGGTGATTTTTGCTTTTTTAAACTACCTTGAACAGAGTGAAGCACATGAGAAAACTTTTGAAACATAGGTGTAATTATATAATCTATATGATCATTTTTAAGTAATTCAGCTAATGCATCTATAGCACAGTAATATATACTTTTATTTATAGAACGTTGAACTAAGTAGTCATGCATTAAATTTATATTATTAAGTAGTACTTGCTTGTTTTCTTCATTTAAAACACTATTTTCTTCTGCTCTATGTATGTTATGCTCAATCTCTTCTTCTACATTATGATTCTCTTGTTCCATCAGTGCCTTAATATTTGGACACTGTTTTTGTAATTCATCATATAGTTCTTCTGAAGATAGACGTTGTGTCGAGACTTGATAGTTATATATTTTATCTTTAAAGTAGTCGTGGTTAAGCGCTTTTAAAAGCTGAACAACAATGTTTAGATAAACATATTTATCCTCTTTGTTGTTGTTGAACTCTATACCAGTATGTGATATTATTGGCTTTGGACCAACATATTTTAACTCCATAATATTTCCTTCACGGTTAGTTTATGTTATATCGGCTGTTATATCTAAACGTTAAATCTGAAGTGCATTACATCGCCGTCTTGAACTATGTACTCTTTACCTTCTAGTCTCATTTTACCGGCTTCTTTGGCTTTTGCTTCACCGCCAAGCTCTACAAAATCATTATAAGCTATAACTTCAGCGCGGATAAAACCTTTTTCAAAGTCATTGTGAATAGCTGCGGCCGCTCTTGGAGCTGTTGAATTTTTTCTGATAGTCCAAGCACGAACCTCTTTAACACCAGCTGTAAAGTAACTCATAAGACCCAGTTTATCAAAACCTTTGTGTATGATTTGCTCTAGTCCTGATTCTTCAACACCAAGGTCTGTTAAAAACTCTTGTGCTTCATCATCGTCAAGACCAATCAGTTCCTCTTCAACTTTTGCACAAAGTTTGATAAGTTCACAGTTATTCTTTTGTGCATGTTCCCTTAGAGATATTACATACTCATTATCTTCTAAAAGACCATCTTCATCAGTATTAGCACCATACATAATCTCTTTTTGAGTTAAAAACCTAACTTCGTTATTTAGTTGTTGGTATATATCGCTATTTACATCTTTGAAGTTTCTAGCTAAGTTCCCATCACCTAAAAACTCTATTAGTTCTTCTGCCATCTCTAGGGCAGCTTTAGCACCTTTATCAGCTTTAGCTTGTTTCTTAAGTCTATCTATGCGATTAGAAAGCACTTCAATGTCAGCAAGGATTAGTTCTCCTTCGATGATTTCAACATCACGAAGTGGGTCAATACTACCCTCATTGTGAACAATGTTTTCATCATCAAAACATCTAACAATTTGCAGTATAACCTCAGTTTCACGAATAGTAGATAAAAACTTATTACCAAGACCTTCACCTTTAGAAGCACCTTTTACAAGACCGGCAATATCTACAAAGTCTAATGTAGAATACTGAATTCTCTCAGGGTTGACGATTTTTGCGAGTTCTGTTAATCTTTTATCAGGAACTGGAACTACCGCTTTATTTGGTTCTATCGTACAAAATGGGTAGTTTGCAGCTTCTGCGTTTTGTGCTTTTGTTAATGCATTGAATGTTGTTGATTTACCTACGTTTGGAAGTCCTACTAGACCTATACTTAATCCCATTTGTGCCCTTTATAATACTTGTAAAATAATTTCGTTATACTACCTAAATTATACTTGGTTTATTTATAAAGAGTTTATTGTCTTTATATTTTGTTTTGGGGCTGGGCTAAGAAAAACCCTTGAGTACGATCAATACTTAAATCTTTTACTTTTTTATAAACTTCTTCATTATGTACAAACTCTGATACAGTTAATATGTTTAATCTCTGCGCAAAATCAACAATAGTCTTAACAACTATTTGAGCATTTACGTCATGATCTATATTTTTTATGAGAGTACCATCTATCTTTATGTAGTCTATGTTTAGCTTAAGAATATGCTCAAAGTTTGAATATCCAGAACCAAAATCATCTATAGCTATTCTACAACCAAGCTCTTTCATCTCATTTGTAAATATTGATACATCTTCATAGTTTTCTATACCTTCAGATTCTAAAATCTCAAATATAATCTTTTTAGAAACATTATGCTCTTTTATTTTTTGCTTTATGAATTCAACAGTACTTTTATTTAAAATATCTTCAACTGATAGATTTACAGAAAAATCAGAGTCTATATTTTCAAAATACATACAACTTTTTTCAATCATAATTCTTGTCAATTTACTATAAAGTCTACTTTTTTTAGCGATTGTTAAAAATTTATATGGGCTAATTATATTTCCATCTTCATCAATCAAACGTATTAAGCACTCGTAACTTGCAATTTTGTCTGATTTATTGTCATATATAGCCTGAAAATATGGAACTATCTTATCATTAGCTATAGCAATCTTAAGATTTTTTACCCATTCGATGTTATCTTTATATTGAACTTCAATATTTAAGTTTTCATCATAAAGTAAAAAAGACTCTTGTTGTTTCTTCGCTGATTTTAGAGCTATATCTGCTTTTTCTAAGATATTTTCTATTTGATAAGACCCACCTATAGAAACTCTAATAGAGAGTTCATTATTTTCATATAAAAATATCATCTTCTCAATATCTGATACTAATTTTTCAGCTATTTTAATAAACTCTTCTTTAGATGGTTTTTTTGTGAAAAATAGAGCAAACTCATCACCTGAAATTCTACTTACAGTGGAGTTTTGCTTCTTATTAAACATACCATTAAGCTTATATGCAAAACTTTTTAATATGTCATCACCTGCAATTTGTCCAAAAAAATCATTGATTTCTTTAAAGTCATCTATATTAATAATAAGGAGCGCTCCATCATTATTACTAATGATATTATTAACAAGACTGTGCCTATTTGGCAGTTTTGTAAGCGTATCGGTATATAGTTGTCTACGTAACTCCAATGTTTTTTCATTTACCTTTTCTTCAAGATATTGGTTTATGTTTTTTTGCTTCTTTGAATATTGAGATATTTTTTTCTGCATATCATTTAGAGCTTTTGAAATAAGTCCTATTTCATTATTTTGAGATAGATATGGTATGTCAATCTCTTTATCTGGTGAATATTCTTTTAATGATTTGGCAATATTTCTAAGAGGTGATAAAAGTTTTTTTACATATAAACCAAAAATTGTAAAAATAACACTAAAAACAACAAACATTATTAGTAGTATTTTGGTATATTGATTTATTAATTCTTTATAGTTTTTATTTGAATATGTAATAATTATAGAACCAAGTACTTTTTTGGAGTTTGGTTGATATATGGCTTGTTCTATAATAAAAGATTCTTCTATATTGCTAGAATAGTGTGGTGATTTTATTTCATTAATAATTTTCTGCTTCTTTAAAACTTTGACAGCTAGTATATTAGGATTTTCTAGAAGTTGATTTAATGCTTGATCTATTCTATCTTTCATGTCAAGATAAATATTTAGGGCAATTAAAGGTTCTATAGTCGTAGCAACAAGGTTTGCTTTTTCCATCTCTATACTATAAAAGGCTTTTTTATTCACTCTTTCAAATACAGTGAAAATTATCAAAGCACTAAATAGAAAAATAAGTATAATAAAGAGTACTATTTTACTGGAGATAGATTTGATTTTTTTGATTCTCATAATAATGAAACCTCCAGTCAAGTTAGACAGATATATTCTGTAAAAGATATTTTAACATAATAATGTCGAAATTGAGAGACAATTATAAATTATTTTTGTCCATGAACCTAACCATTTGTAATAAAGAATCAACAAAGTCTATTTTTGTTTTATTTAGGTCTTCTTTATTTAGATAAAGAACCGTTGATTTCTCTAGTACTAGAGAAAATAGCAATCCTTTTTTTAGATTTTCTATATCATATGAAAAAGCTATTACCCCTTTGTCTTTGGCTATTTTGGCAACTTTGTCGATGTATTTATCTGAATTTAGGGTATAAATAGCAGATGTCTCTGTATCATTTGATAAATCAGAAAATTCAACTAAGTTGATTTTATACAAATATTTGTCAAAATTCCCTTCAAAGTTTTTATCTATAAAGTCACTTATTTCTTGTGCTATATGTAAATCACTTTCATCATATGCTATTGTGTAAACAACTTTTCCGTCAATGAGTTTATTCTCCAGTTTTTTGTCCAGAAGCATTATTTTTGGAAAAATAGATGCTTGCGCTTTTAGCAAGATGTCATTATAACTATATCCATAAGACACATTAACCATGATTAAGCAAAAGAAAATTATTTTTTTCATTTAAAACTTCTTTGTAAGAGTGATAAGAAAGTTTCTGCCTTCTTGCTCATAATCTTCAGTGTATGTATTTGGAGCAGATGGGTACTTAACAGTTGCATCAAATATATTTTTTAAACTAAGGGCTATGGTATAGTTATACTTCTTATTTTTATAGTTAATAGAGGTGTCTAGGGTAGAATATGCTTCTAGTTTAGCTCTAGTATCACCAGGTTCTCTCTCTTTTGAACCTACATACTTTGCAAGGCCGCTAAGAGATAATGAACTACTAATGTTGTAGATATAGTATCCTTTAGCTAAATGGGATGCAATATTAGATAGTGGTTCACTCTTCTTTTCATCTTTTATGTAAGAATCTCCAGTTACATAAGAGTAGTTAATATATAATTGATCTGAAGATGTTAAGCTTCCTTTATACTCAAACTCGAAACCATATATATCTGTATCTACTACATTTCTATATGTAGGATCTGCTACGGTATTATATATTTGATCTTTATTCATAAGATAATATACATTCGTTTGTATATATGCATCACTAGAGAATTTCTTAATATATGCAATCTCAAAAGCGTCTACTGTTTCTGGATCTAAGTCTGTATTACCAACTCTAGCACCATTGTTCATGGTATACATCTCTTGCCATGAAGCATTTCTATGAGAACGACTATACATTGCTTTAAAAATGTTATCTATGCTATGTTGGTATACCATAGAGAGCCTAGGTTCGACTCCTGTAGTTTTATATGTGTTATCCTCATAGTAAAAACCATAGATAAAGCTGAATTTATTGCTGTATTGGAATTCGTCTTGTATAGATAGAATAATGGTATTACGTTTCGCATTTTTATCAAAAAAAGGCAATGTGTCAGTATAGTCAACTAAAGCAGAATCACCAGTCTCTCTATTTGAGAGTTTTGAAATCATATCAACCGTTTCTTCATTAGTAAAGCGATAACCGGCAGTAATAGAATGACTTTGTATTCCACTATATCTAAAGTAAGAAGATTGGTATAGGGTTTGTTGCTTAGCAAGATGTTCCCCATAGACTCCATTGCTATAAACAACACCGCTGATATTTAAGTCGTCTGGAAGTAGTTTAGATTTTGAGTCAAATGTATCGTATTTGACTCCTGCTTTAATATCAACTTCAATGTTATTAAGCTCTTTATTGTAACCAAGCTCAAGAAAATAACTTGGTAGTTTTACTCGATCGTTATCTTGTGGTAGTGCTAAGTTTATTCCGTAAGCACTTCCTTGTGTATGCTCATGCATTCTTGCTTTTACGGAGATATCTTTATATTTGATATTTAGACCTAGCGAGTATTCCTTAAACCATACAGGAGCGTCTCCTGTTTGAGAAAGCGGTATGTTTGTAGCACCAAGTACTCCTTGAGATAAACCATCTGGACCGGCGTATAGTTTTTTGTCATCCTGCTGATAATAAAAATCTGTAAAAACTTTTAAGTCTTCACTTTTGAAGTTTTTTGTAAATCCACCCATCATATAGTCATTAGAACCATATTTAAAGACTAGTTTATCATTGTTTTCAAAGTCTTTGAAGTCTTCCGCATAAGTTATAACATGAATAGAACCTGCGTATGCATTGACGCCATCTGTTTTACTTCCTGGACCACGGACTACTTCAACTCTTTTAATCATCTCTATAGGAAAAGAGAGGTACTCAGAATAAGAGTCAAAAAAGACATTGTTAACGAGTACATCATCTATGAAAAGTTTTGTTTGTCCGTATGCTAGAGCATTTGAACCTCTGAATATAGGAGTTTGATTGTTGAAATTATCTGTAGCCATATCAACACCAGGCACTAACTCAAGGGCTTCTTTTAGGTTTGAGACGCCAAGTTTTTCCAGCTCTTTACCTTGAAATACTGAGATAATATATGGCTGATAGTGTTCATTCTGTTTTGTAACAGTTGCAACTTCGCTAAAGTGTTTCATCTCACCAGAGATAGATTCTAGCAAATTACTTGTCTCCGCATTCAGACTTGTTAGGCTCATTGATAGTAATAGAGCTAGGCAGAGTTTGTGCTGCTTGTATAAAATATTATGATTCATAGTGGTTTTTCCATAGTTTGACAAGATTAGGGTTATCTATACCCAATTGTTCAGTATGTAAAATACATGGATAACGCAAGCCCACATGCACATGAACCTGTTCTTCACCAATAATATCATAACACATTTTATAGATTCTTAGTAGTCTTAGAAAGCTTGCTTCTAGTGACCCATAAGTATATTTTATATCAAGTTCCATCATTTTGATATACATGAATTTTTTAACCTCTTCTATTATAAGTTTTGTAGTTTTTATATTTCTATATTTAGTATCAACAAATATTCTTGACATCTCTCCAAGTTTATCTCTGTTAAACATGTCTCTGTCAAATATCATACTGTTTTCTGTCGGATATCCAATTGGTGAGTTATGAATTAGTCTTACTGTTGCACAAACTTCATTGTTAGCATCCAATGCAGCGAAATGTATTGAATATGGATCATACTTATCATGTTCTTTATCATCAATAAAGTCAGAATTATGTAGATACTCTGGATATATTTCCAAAATTATTTTATATCTAAACGCAAATACTTTTTCTAATAAATCATCGTTATTTACTTCTAGAAATCTAAAATTCAAGATACCACCTTACAACAATTTTTATATAAGCTGTAACTATACTACAATAAATATGCACAAAAAGAAGTTAAAATGGCTTCTAAAAGTACTCAAGAAAACCAATAAGTATCAAAATAACCCAGTAATAGTGCAAATATAGTTCTTCTAAGTTTATTGAAATTCTTATATAGCCGATATATTAGCATTAAAAGCTTTTAATAAAAAGTTTTTTGGCTTCCAAATATTCTTTTTACCTCTAATATACATATTTCCAAAGTTGTAACATAATTTATACCATGGTTTTTACAGACTTTATTCCATAGATTCTATCAGCAAAACAACATATAAATTTAACTTTTATAACAAAGATTCGCGAAGAGCATCTCTAGCAGCTTTGTCCACTAGCGTGAAGATTTTGTCTATAATACTTTTTTCTTCATTTTTTTTATGTCCTTTAACTTTTACAAAATCACACTCTATTTTCTCTGTAAGTATATAGAATTCTTTATATAGTTTATGATTTCTAATTAGAACTTTTTTCTTGGTCATATAGTTGTTCTTTTCAAATCTTTCGCGTCTATCTTTTAGTCCAATAATATTTTGGCAATCTGTAAAAATAACAACTTTACTGTTTTGAGCTCTTATTTCATTTAGTGCCCAAAGCAGAGCTTCTAACTCAAGTTTAGATGAGCTTGTGTTCTCAAATATTTTAGTTATTACATCGTCTTTAGAGAAAATATTAGAGTATAGTTCATCTTTATCTAGAATCAAGTAAGCACCAAAACCAATCTTTTTTTGAGGATTGGCACTACCATCTGTAAATAAGTAAATAGTTGATTTATTAGTCGTTGTTTGCATCTATGAAGATATTTCTTTGACTTTGATTGGTTTTGTTAAAAGATAGCCACCAATAAGCACGGGAATTATTCCTAGTATCTGACGAAGCTCAGGCTGTTCATCCAAGTAAAGGTATGCAAAAAAGAGTGTCATAGGCGGAACTAACGCAATCATAGCACTTACTTTAGTGATGGAGATGCGATGTAGAGCTTCCATCCATAAGATTTTAGAGAAGCCAAATATAACTAATCCTATTAATGCTACATAGGGTAGAACTTTTTCTAGAGCCTCCAGGCTGATTTCAGGTTCTATTATCCAAGCTAAAAGGGCAATAATGGGGAGTGCTATGATTGTTCTGAATCCTAATATTGTTATAGATGAGCAATGTCCTCTTGCACGCTTTGAGTAAAAATTTGCAACAGGAGCAATAGCCGCTGCTACAAGGATTATTAAATCACCCTTGTTGAAAGTTAAATCATCAGGAATGAGGATGACTATCGCTCCAATACCCATAATAAAAGCTCCTACGCTATGAAGAAAATCTATTTTTTCTTTTCCAAATAAATTGAAATAAAGGTATGAGAAGAAGAGTTGAGTAAATATTATCACTGACATATTTCCAGCTGTAGTGAACTGCATACCTATAAAAACTAAGGCAAAGAGTGTTGTAATCCAAAAACTTGTAAGCAGTAAATCTTTATAGGCATCTCTGTTTTTTAGCTCTGCAAATAAGTTTTTCTTTAGCATCAAGATTAGAAAAAAGAACAATGATATAAACAAAGAAAAGGCATAAGTATGCAGTGCGCCGATATGTGAAATGGCTACGATTGAAAGTATTGGAAACCAACTCTCCAAGATGGAGAGTCCTATCATTAAAAGTTCGCCTTCGCGCTCTTTTGTCATATGTTTTTCAAGTACTCACTCATAAAACGCACACCAGCTCCAGTTCCACCATAAACGTTACAGTCCCATGGAGTCTCTGTGTAAGCAGAGCCTGCTATATCAAAGTGCATCCATTTGTCTTTATTCTCATCTTTGATGAACTTATCTAAAAAAAGACCTGCTGTGATAGCTCCACCGTAAGGTTTAGAAGAGACATTTGAGATATCTGCTATTTCGCTCTTTAGAAGTTTTTTAAGATGTTTGTTAAATGGAAGTGAACCTGTTAACTCTCCAGAAGTCGTAGCAGCTTTTGAGAAGTCATGTTTTAGTTTATGAGAGTGTCCCATAATTCCAGTTGTGTATTGACCAAGAGCAACCATACATGCACCTGTAAGTGTTGCAAAATCAAAGATACCGTCAGCTTTTACATTTTCTTGAGCGTAAGTTAAAACGTCTGCTAAAACTAAACGACCCTCTGCATCTGTGTTTCTAACTTCAATAGTAGTTCCACTTCTTGATACCAACACATCATCAGGCTTATAAGCGTTTCCGCCAACCATATTTTCAACTGCACCGATAAATGCATGAATCTCAACATCAAGTTTTAACTCACTAGCTGCTTTTATCATCCCTAAAACTGCACAAGCACCAGCTTTATCCATCTTCATTGTTACCATATTTGCCGCAGGTTTAAGGCTTAATCCACCACTGTCATATGTAAGACCTTTTCCTACAAGTGAGATGATTTTTTTAGGATTGGCAGGTTTATAAGCTAAGTGGATAAGTTGACTCTCATGGATAGAAGCACGACCAACTGCAAGCATAGCTCCCATTCTTTCTTTTTTCAAATCATCTTCTGCGAGTATATTGCACTCTAGCGAATTACTATCTGCTAGTTTCTTTGCCAAAATAGCAAAAGTCTCAGGGTTTAACTCTTGGGGTGCTCTGTTTACAATATCGCGAGTGTAGCAGGTTGCATTTGCAATTATTAGTGCTTCATCAAAAGTTATTTTCAGCTCATTATAATCAAGGTCATTAGATGCAAGGAAGATATCTTTTAGAGTTATTTCTTTTGGTTTTGACTTATACTCATTAAACTCATACCCACCCAAAACTATACCCTCAACCATAGCAGTTAGAGAGTTGTTTTTAATAACACTAAATCTTGCACTTACATAGTTTGAAGATTTAAGTGCTTTAACCATACTAACAGTTGCACTTCTAATATTATCACTTTTTTTACTATCAGCTCCACAAAAAAGTAGACCCTTTTCATGTAAAAAACAAGTAGAATCTTGCTCTGCCTTGAAGCCTGCTTGCTTTAACATTTTAACTTCTGTATGTTCTTTTAAGGTGTCGGGAGTTAAAAACTCTACTAAGATATCTGCTTTGATATCTGAAATATTTTTGTTTAATAGTTGAATGTTCATAAAGTTTCCATATTGTTAATTTATTTTGCAAGATAGTATCTAAAAGAGTATAAAATAGAGTTTATTTATATGATATAAAAGAGTGTCATAAAGAAATGAAAGATACTCCCTCCAAGAACAAAGAGATGCCAGATGGCGTGATAGAAATTTTTGTGGTCATTGACGTAGAAGAATACTCCCAATGTGTAAGAAAGACCACCAGCTATAAGAAGGTAAATACCGCCACTCTCCATAACTTCACCTAGAGGTTTGATAGCTATAACAATGCTCCAACCCATGATTAAATATAAAAAAAGAGATAGTTTTTCAAAACGATTTGGATAGACAAACTTCATATAGATGCCAAAAAGTGCAGTTGTCCAAACCGCAGTTGCAAGGGAATAACCCCATACACCTGAAAGTGAAACAAGAGTAATAGGTGTGTAACTACCCGCTATTAAAAAGTATATAGAAGCATGGTCAAATTTTTGAAATAACTCTTTTGCTTTTACATGTGTAACAGCATGATACAGCGTAGATGAGCCATACATTAAGATAAGGGTAGTTCCAAATATTGCACTGCTTGTTATAGCTACGATAGAACCGTTTATGCTTGCAAACGCAACTAATATGACAAGTCCTGCTATACTTAAAGCTAAACCAAGCCCATGAGAGATAGCATGCCAAATTTCTTCAAGAAGTGAGAAGTTATTTATATTTTCCGTCCTTTACATCAGCCTTTATCTCTTTGAGCTTTTCCTCTAGAATGTTTACTATAATTTCGGAAGCATCTTGGTCATCAGGTTCTGGTACATTCCAATCAACAATCTTTAGGTTAGACTCAAAAAGTGATTCAAGGTCATCTCTTATATCTTCTTTTCTGGCGTGTAAATCTTTTTGTACAGGAGTTATTGGTGTAACTTCTTCTTTGTTTAACCACTCATATGCATTGTCAAGAGATTTGAAAAACTTCATTTCCCCATTTACAAACCAGCTTCCTATTTTTACAGCGTACTTCTCTACAGTGCTTGTCCCAACTATAGCTACTTTACTGAAGCTTTGTCTAAATTCCATGCCAAATTTAAAATCATCCCATGCAGCTCTCAACTCCCATCCATTAAACTCAGTTGCATCTATAAGGACTCTAATATCAGGTTCAGTCACACCTTCTATAGAACTTTTAAAAATCGGAATCATTCTTTCATAATCTTCATGTGTTAGAGTTCCGTTTATTTTTATCTTCATAAAAAAGAATTCGTTGACTCTGTTTATACCTATGGAAATACCATGTTCTGTTATGCTCATTATATACTCCTACAAAAAGTTTATGTATGTATTGTAGCTAAAGAGTGTGCTTAAAATGTGAAATTGTTTAGAGTCATTCGAAAAGGTATCATAGAAGAGCGACAAAAGCCTTTTGTTGTATATAATTGATGTGCACTAATATTATCTACATCTGTAAGTAGTGTTAAGCGTTTACATCCATTTTCTTTGGCAAACTCTATAGCAAATACTATAAGTTCTGAGCCTATACCTTGAGAGCGACAACTTTTTAATATTACCATATCTTCCAAGATGCCGACTTTGGCTCCGAGTGCTGTTGAAATAGTATATAAGAGATTGACCATACCTAGAACTATATTTTCTTTTTTTATGACTAGTATATGGCCGATTTCTGAATTTGACATAATAGCTTTTAGACCTCGTATCTGTGCCTCTTCATCAGGTGTAAACTCTATTTCTTGCTCAAAAAGAGAGTTTAGTAGTTGACATAGTTGAGGGATGTCTTCTAAAGTCGCCTTCGTAGTTTGCATTACAGAGGCTCTGGAGTGTTTTGATTTCATTACTTTTCCCATATACTCTTTTTAGGTATCTTCAAACTTCTTTTGATAATGTAGACCTATTACTTTATAGCCCTCTTTTTCCCAGAATTTATGTGCTTTATCATTGTTTACATAGCAATTTAATTCACTAGCAACACAATTATTTTTCTTAGCATAATCATATATCCAAGTCATCAGCTTTTTACCAATATTTTGGTTTTGGTACTTTGAAAGTATGATGACATTATCAGGTTCTATATGTTTTCCGACATAGTATTTTGTAAGCATCCAGATGCCACAGATACCAATGAGCTGCTTTTTATCAAAGATACCGATGCATTGATAGTTTTGTTTTATCATCTCATCAAGTCTACTTTTTAAGACTTCTTCTAAAATTTTTTCATTTAAAACTTGAAGTAAAGCCTTTTTATAAAGAATAACTTAAAAAGCAAGGAAAGTAAAAAATAGACATTAGTTTATTAACAATATTACTTCAAAGAACTATGCAAGAGCTAAAAATCTTGCAAGTTTGATTTTTTAAATACTCTTTGTTGTATTTCATTTCTAAAATTTGAGCAAAGAGTGTTTTGATAATCAAACTATAGAGTAAATTATATATTTGTCTCTATTTTGGTTAACAACTAGTACGGTAATAGCTTTAAATATTATTGCTATTATGAATGATTTAAGTACTAACTTGTGATCTTTAACTTATCACTGTTTATGACTAATTTGTAAATACACGATTTGGATTATAGGGTGTGTTGTATTTAAAAATAGAGTATATGATAGTTGCAAGTTTTCTTGAAACTGCAACAAGTCCCTCTTTTTTAGATTTGCCTTGACTTCTTTTAGTATCGTAGAGTTGCTTCATCTGTTTGTTATGTATCAGACAACTTACAGCACTAAGATATAGTGCATGCTTGACCAAAGAAGAGCCTCTTTTACTTAAGTGACCTACACTTTTAGAATTACCAGAGCTATTTTCTGTTGGAAAGAGTCCAAGATATCCTATAAACTTAGGTATAGATGGAAACCTCGTCAGGTCTCCACATTCACTAATAACAGCAGCTACAGTTTTATCACTTACTCCAGGTATGGTTTTAAGGTTATCAATAAGAGTGTTACTCTCTGGTAGCTCATCAAGTGTTGAACTATTAATGCCTTTTTTATCAAGCAAAGAGAGTATCTCAGCTTCAATAATATCTATCTCACTAAGATACATCTTTAAAAGCCTAATAGTACTTCTAATAGCTATTGCTCTTGCATCTTTAGCCTTACCTGAATAGATAGACTCTCTTGAGAGTTCTAGTAATCTTAGGGCTTTGTCTTTATTGAAGTTATTGCCTTGAATATGAGCAAATATCTTCATGATTCTATCAACGCTACTATGCTTATAGTGATATGCTGTTGGATACTTTTCAAGCAGAGCTAGACCACTTATGGTAAATGGATTTGTGAAGCTCTCAAACTCTGGAAATGTAACTGTTATTTGAGTAATGATTCTCTTCTTAACCTCTTTCATATCAGACTGAATAGAAGCACGATTTCTATAGAGTGTTCTAAGGCTCTGATACTCATCATCAGTTACATAACCTGATGAGTATTTGCCATCTTTTAAAAAGAGTGCTATAACTAAAGAGTCTATGTTGTCATTTTTTACTTTTTTCATAGTTATTTGTTCTCTATACCTTGAGGTTTGAAATGGATTGAGTAGTTTAACACTATAGCCCTTAGACTTTAAAAACTCTAAAAGGTTTTCACCATAAATACCAGTTGCTTCTATACCGATAATAAAGTCATCTTTATCTAAAGTGACACTATCTAAAATAGTAAGTAATTTTTCAAACCCTTTTAAATCATTGTTGATTTTAAAAGGCTTGTTAATAACCTTAGTTTCACTATCATCGATAACTGAAACAACATGAAAACTCTTTGCAATATCTATTCCTACGTAATACATCTCTATAATCCTTGTCGTGTAATCTTAAGTTGCCTAACAAAAAAACAAAAGTTAAATTGTTAGAATTCACAGCCTCGTTAATCTATGTGTTGTAGGTGCTAAAATAACAGCTACCCCAACAGCTTTTAATAAGTGATTAACAACTAAAGACACCAACTGGCTTAATGATGTAGTCAGTAGATATAAAATATTTTCATATCCTGCTATAAGGAAAAAAATGTTGTTTTATCTTTAGTCATAAACTGTGAAAGTTACAAGATTTGAAGTTAGTACTTCAATCTTAAAAGAGTAATACTTCTTTGCTTTAAAGTCAAAAAAACTTTAAAAAAGAACTACTTACTCATAAAAGAAATTATACGAGGAATAGTGGAATGAATATTTTCGTTTTCAATAAACCTAAATGTAATCAAAATTAATCTCCATATATATAAGTATCTATATAGTTAAAAACTTTAAATAGGACAAAGAGTCCTATTAAATTTAATCGAAGTGTAGTATCTCTTTAGCTTGAATCATATCTTTATCCCCGCGACCTGATAGATTTACAATGATAAGTTTATCTTTTATATTTTTCATCTTTTTAAGATATGCTACTGCGTGAGCACTCTCAAAAGCAGGAATGATTCCCTCTTTTTGTGATAACCATACAAATGCGTCTAGAGCTTCTTGGTCCGTTGCATTGTCATATGTTACAGTTTTATTGTCATTGTGAAAAGAGTGTTCTGGTCCTATTCCAGGGTAGTCAAGTCCGGCTGAGATAGAGTGAGCTTCTATTATCTGTCCATCTTCATCTTGAAGTGTGTAACTCATCTGACCGTGTAAAACACCAGGGCGACCTTTTTCCAAAGAACAGCCATGTTTATCTGTGTCTAGTCCTAGTCCACCTGCTTCAATACCGATACACTCAACTTCCTCGTCTTCTAGGAAGTGTTGGAACATTCCTATAGCGTTTGAGCCACCACCTATACATGCTATAACATGGTCTGGCAGTCTGTTTTCTTTTTCTAGTATCTGTGCTCTGGCTTCATAACCAATAATAGCCTGAAAGTCTCTAACCATCATTGGGTATGGATGCGGACCTGCAACAGTTCCGATAATGTAAAAAGTATCTCTAGCATTTGTTACCCAGTGACGGATAGCTTCGTTCATAGCATCTTTTAAAGTACATGAACCACTCTCAACAGCATTTACTTTAGCACCTAGAAGTTTCATACGAAATACATTCAACTCTTGACGCTGTACATCTTTAGCACCCATAAACACTTCGCACTCTAAATCTAATAGTGCACAGATTGTGGCAGTTGCAACACCATGTTGTCCAGCCCCAGTTTCAGCTATTATTTTTTTATATCCAAGTCTTTTAGCCATAAGACCTTGAGCTATAACATTGTTTATTTTGTGAGCACCTGTATGGTTAAGGTCTTCACGTTTTAAGTAGATTTTGGCACCGAGTTCTTTAGAGATATTCTCTGCGTAGTAAAGTGGAGAAGGGCGACCGACATAGTCTGTCAAATAGTAGTCAACTTCCTTCCAGAAATCTTCATCAAAACGAATTTTTTCATACTCTTTTTTTAGTTCTAGAAGCGCAGGCATAAGCGTTTCAGGAACATAACGTCCACCAAAGATGCCAAAATGTCCATTTTCATCCGGATCGAATTTTGAAGCTGAAGGAATATACATTAATTAACCTCTATAAGAGAGTAAACATCAGTTTTTTCTTCTAGTGTTTTTATGCCGTCTAAGAAACTAAGACCGATGATAAAACAAGCTTCAACACATTTAGCACCTGTTTGGTTCACAAGTGTAGTAGCAGCGTTTGCAGTTCCGCCTGTAGCAATTAAGTCATCTATAATAAGAACTTTTGCATTAGGGATAGCACTAAAAGCATCTATGTGAACTTCAACTTCATCTACGCCATATTCTAGCGCATATTTCTCACTGATAGTTGTATATGGAAGTTTTCCTTTTTTTCTAATAGGAACAAAACCAAGACCTAACATCTGAGCAAGAGCTGCTCCGAATATAAAGCCTCTTGCATCTATGCCTGCTATGTAGTCAAGGTTGTATTCTTTATATCTTTGGTATAGGTGATTCATTAGTACACCATAAGCTTCTTGGTTGTTTAAAAGTGTAGTGATATCTTTAAAAACTATTCCAGGCTTAGGAAAGTCTTTAATATCTCTGATTGACTCTTCAATAATTTTTCTTTCTGTTTTACTTAATGTCATAATATATGTCTTCCTTTTATTCTTTATAGTAGAGCGTCTATACGACCCTCTAGTGCTTTGATTTTTCCATTTAGTCGATCAGTCTCTTGTCTATGTTTAGTATTTCTTTGTTTTAGAACTTTTAGTTCATTCCTAAGTTTAGTAAGCTCTTCACTTAAGATATCAACATTTCCAAGTGCACGTTGGAGTTGTATTTGATACTTTCTTATAAGTATCTCTGCTTCTTGAAGAGTTATCTTCATAAGGTCATTACCTCTTTGTTCTTTGCTTGTAATACTTTTAAAGTAATACATCTTCACAAAAAGATAAACAGATAAAATTGATAATATTGTTAAAAGTGACCATTCCCAAAACATATGCTCTTTCCTTTAATTTATGTGTTTATCGCTTCTATTTTCTCAACACGACCGGAGTGTCTTCCACCATCAAAATCAGAGGCAATCCAAGAATCTAGTATAGACTCAGCTACACCTTTCCCAATAATTCTTTCGCCAAAACAAAGAATGTTTGCATCGTTATGACCTCGAGCAACCATAGCCGTGTAAGCATCATGACAAAGAGCTGCTCTAATACCAGTATAACGATTTGCAGCTATACTCATACCTATACCTGAACCACAGATAAGGATCCCCTGAGAACTTGCATCTGCTAGAACAGCCTCAGCTACTTTAACTGCGTAGTCAGGATAATCAACTCTTGTCTTTGAAAAAGGACCTAAGTCAATAACCTCATGACCCTTTTCTTTTAGTAGTTCAACTGTATAATCTTTTAAATCAATTCCCGCATGATCAGTAGCGATAAAAAACTTCAATATTTGTCCTTATTAATTATGTTAATAGCTGTAAAATAGCTTGTACCGGCATTAAAAGCAGGTACGTTTTTAGTGGTGTCATAAGTATGATTAAAACCACTATGATTCCGTATCTTTCATTTTTGTAAAAGAACTCCGCAACTTCATTTACTCTATACTTTAGAGCTAGATGCATTAAAAAGTGCGCTCCGTCAAACTGAGGAATAGGAAGTAAATTAAATACTCCTAAAACAACATTTATGATTAGAAGCTGAAATACAAATAAATATGCAAAGACATAAACCAAACTATCAGCAGTTGTAGGTTGAGCCATTGCAACAACAGCGATAGATGCTATAGTAGCCAGTGTAAAGTTGTAGACAATTCCTGCAAGGTCAACTTGCATAGCCGCGTTGTATCCACCACTTCTAATGACTGTAGCAGTATTTATAGGTACAGGTTTTGCCCAACCAAATAAAAATCCACTCTCTCCACCTAAGAGCATAGGTAAGAAGTACATAGTTGCAGGAACTATAATAGTACCTACTAAATCAATATGGATAAGTGGATTTATAGATAGTCTTCCTGCATTTTTAGCAGTTGTGTCTCCATACATATATGCTACCCATCCGTGCATAATCTCATGACCGATGATAGCTACTGCTAGGGCAAGTACTGCTGCTAGTATTTTTAGTAAATCAATAGATTCCATGGTCATCTTTATCTTTTTTAATTCTTTCTTCTCTAGCTAAATCAAGATTCCAAGCTGACTCTAGGTCTGTGGGAGTTTTCCCCATTCTGTCCCATCTGATTTCCCAGTCATCATTGACTGAGAAGTATATAAACCAAGGAGTTCCTTCGATGTTTTCATAAGGAACAGCACCCCAAAAACGACTGTCATTTGAGTGATCTCTGTTATCTCCCATCATAAAGTAGTTATCTTTATCCACTTTTATAGGAGAAAAGTAGAAGAGTGGCAGCGGATATCTTCCGTTGTTTGTGATTTTTTCATCATGGTGAATACCGGGATGAGCTTTCATATAAGGATTTTTAACCCATAGTTTTCCAGCAAAGACTATGATTTCAAAATCTTTGAAGTTCTCTTTTATCCACTCATCACCTTCTTTATGATGAACGAATAAATTTTTCTCAGATACAAATAATTCATCTCCAGGAAGTGCAACACATCTTTTTACAAAATGTTGTTTAGTGTTTCCAGGATATCTGAAGATAACTATATCACCACGTTCAGGAGTATCACCATCTACTAAACGAAGTCTATCACTCCACGGCATAATAGACATCTCAAGAAAAGGGATATGAGGCATAGAGATGCCGTAAGCGAATTTTTTAGCAAATAGATGGTCACCTATAAGAAGTGAGTCTTTCATAGAGCCTGATGGAATTCTAAAAGCTTGAGCTATAAAAAATATAACAAAAAGAACTATGACAACAGTTCCAGTCCATGAGTTAGAGAATTTATAAGCTTTGTGTATGATTTTTTTCATTAAGATTCACTTTGTTTGGAAAGTTTAGCAGCGTTGTTTTTTGCAGCTTTAAGAGTGTTACTAAGAAGCATGGCAATTGTCATCGGACCAACACCTCCAGGGCTTGGAGTAATGTAAGAACTTTTTTTACTTACATTAAGAAAGTCAACATCACCAACAAGTTTACCCTCTTTAGTTCTACTTACACCAATATCTATAATGATAACATCATCTTTAACCATATCTGCAGTTATAAGGTTGATAATGCCAACGCCAACTAAAACTACATCTGCATTTAAAGTGTGTTTTTTCAAATCATCTGTAAAAATATGACATATCTCAACTGTAGCATCTGCATTTAAAAGAAGTGAAGCCATAGGTTTTCCAACTATATTTGAAGCACCGACAACTACACAGTTTTTACCTTTTACATCTATCTTATATTCACGTAATAGTTCCATAACTCCAAGTGGAGTACAAGGAACAAAACCATCAAGATTTGTAACTAAACGACCAACATTATAAGGGTGAAAACCATCAACATCTTTCTCTGGAGCTACAAGTTCTAAAAGTTTTGTTGTGTCAATATGTTTAGGCAAAGGAAGTTGAATTAATATACCGTCGATATTTGAGTCATTGTTCATCATAATAATTGTTTTTTCAATAGCTTCTTGTGATATTGTCTCTGGCATATCGTGAGTAATAGAGTAGAAACCAACTTTATCGCAAGCTTTTTTTTTCATGTTTACATATGTAGCACTTGCCTGATCTTGACCAACTAGAACAACTGCTAAACCGGGAGTACATCCACATGTTGACTTTAAGTCTTTAACTTCTTGTGTAATTCTTTCTTCTATTTTTTTTGAGAGTGCCTTACCATCTAGTATTTGCATTTAAACCTCATAAATATTTTTTTATCATTATACCCATCAAATAATAATATGGCGCTTTAGGTGTACTATATAGAGATTTACAATAGATAAAAAGGGACTAGATGTTTAGTTTAAAGCTCATAAATTATTTTTTTGTTATTATATCATCATATATTTAGAAGGTCATCTTATGAGATTTTTTCTGCTTTTTACTTTTCCTTATTTTTTGTTTGGAGCTACATCATTTATTACTCCGCTTGAATATGCATCTCAACTTTATAAAAATCCTAGAGGAATAGGCTGTCATCTTTGTCATGGAGAGAAAGGTGAAGGTAAGCTTGTAGCTAGATATATACATAAAAAAAAGAAAAAAAGTTTTGAAGGACCAGCTATAAATAGTCTTGATTTTGATACCTTTTATAGAGCATTAGATAATTCAAAAGAAGGAATGCCAAGATACTTTTTAACAAACAAAGAAGTTCAGGCTTTATATTTATATCTTCAAGAAAATAAAGAGAAATCAGATGCTAAGTAAAATAGAAGAAGCCTATTTAAATAGAGATTTAAAAGCTTTAGATTCAATGGCAGAACCAACATTTAGAGTTATAAATAAAAGAAATGATTTTCGTTCTGTTTTGATGCTTTCATGTAATAATGTCAAGCATCTTAGCAAGATACAAAGCCTAGATGCTGATTGTATAATGCTAAATCTTGAAGATGGTGTAAGTAAAGAAGATAAGCCTTTCGCACTTGTTTTATGTGCTATATTTTTAGTCAAGCATAGAGAGTGCGATAAAAAACTTGTAGTACGTGTAAATGCACTTGATGAGGGCGGGTATGAAGAGATTACTTACTTGAATCAGTTTATGCCGGATGCTATTAGAGTCCCAAAGATAAAAAACAAAAAAGAAGTAGATAATGTTCTTGCTCTTTTAAATGAAGATATAGAGTTGCATCTATCTATCGAGACATCAGAAGCTTGGCATAACCTCTCAACACTAAAAGGTAACCTTAGAGTCACTACTTTTTATCTCGGTATTTTAGATTTGTTTGCAGATATGAAACTTTCGCATAGTCTTATAAATCTAAATAATCCAACAATGAAATACATGCTCTCTCACTTTTTAATTACTTGTAAGGCTATGAGAGTTAAGCCAGTCTCTTTTGTTTATCAAGAGTTTAAAAATCTAGATGAGTTTTCTCTTTGGTTAGATCTTGAAAAGAGCATGGGTTATAATGCAAAAGGTTGTATTTCTCCAGACCAAGTGCGACTTGCAAATGAAAAGTTTGTTGATGATGAAGCTCAAATACAAAGAGCAAAAGACATAGTTAAACTCTTTGAGATGCACAAAGAGAGCGGAGTTACAGGTTTTGTGGATGAAGAGTATGGGTTTATTGATGAACCCATATATAAGGGTGCTTTAGCACTTTTAAACATTTAAAGGGTTAATCATGAAAATTACAAGGTACAACACTCAAAACGTTTTTACATCTAAAGTAGTCTGTGTGGGAAGAAACTATGTTGAGCATATCAAAGAGCTTGGTAATGAGACACCTGAGAGTATAGTTCTTTTTAACAAGCCAAACTCTGCCATAAGTGATGAGTTGTATTATTTTAGTGAAGATACAAGATTTGAAGCTGAGATATGCTTTTTAATCAGAGATAAAAAGATAGCAGGTGTCGGTTTTGGACTTGATCTTACAAAGGCAAATGTTCAATCATATTTAAAATCAAAAAGTCTTCCTTGGGAGAGAGCAAAAGCCTTTGATAATTCTGCTGTTATAAGTGAGTTTGTAGCTTTTGAGGGTGATATTACAAAGCTTAGTCTAGTGCTTTATATAAATGACAAGCTTACTCAAGAAGCGACCTATAATCTTATGATACATAAACCACAAGATATTTTAAATGAGATAGAGTCATTTATGTCCTTAGAAGATAATGACATTATTATGAGTGGTACACCCAAAGGTGTTAGTAACTATAGCGTTGGTGACACCTTTGTTGGAAAAGTATTTTGTGGTGCTGAATTACTTGTAGAGCAAGAGTGGATAGTTAAAACTTGTAACTAGCGATTGCGCGAAAGTAAGAGGTATCACTCTTGGTATTTGTATAGTTTAAGTTTTCATATCTTAGATGGATAGAAGCTTCTTTAGTGAAGTAATGTTTAAAATGAAAATAGTAAGCATTAAAACCATCGCCTCTTGGGTCATTTACCTGAGTGTTTGTAAGCGTAAATGCTACTTCACTATGGTGTGAACCTAAAGGTAGATTGTAAGTACCATTGAGCATCCAAGTCTCAGGTTTGTAATTTCCACGACCATTTGCTACCATAGAAGTTGTATAGACTTTTGCTAAACCACCATAGCCTTTTACTATGCCACTAAGACCAAAATTCTGTGAGTAACTTAGAGAAAGCATCCAGTTCTCTGCATCAACTGAACTCCTTATTGCTAAAAGATTGATATCATCTCCACCATTGGCATTCTCTCTGAGTGCATATTTTCCACCATTACCACTGTTGAAATACTGAGCGCCTATACAAAATAAAGCGTTATTATCCACAAAAATCTCATAATCAGCTTGTGCAACAAAGGTGGAGTAAAGTTCTGGAGCATAGTAGTAAAATGCCTGAGTTTTAAGTCCATTTATTCCAGTATAGTGAAGTGATAACATACTAATTCCGTTATCTCCAAACTCTCCACTAGCACTCTCTTTTTTGTATGCATCTGATATAAATGAGCGAATAGAACTGATGTAGTAAAGTTGAACCTCTATATCTTTTATGCTCTCCCCAGTATATGCAAAGCCTTGATAACTCCATGGAACTATCCTGGTTGTGTCATCATTCATCATTGGAGTATTAAGCATAAAGTTACCAAGCTTCATAACTCTATCTTTTGTTCTATATGCAAGAAATGATTCACTAATAGTCGTAAGAGCTTTGGCATTGTTATCATTATTAAAAAGAGCAGTATTCTCTTTGTTTAAGCTATCCCCAACAGGATTTGATGTGTGAAATCTTATAGATGCAAAGAGTGGATTTTTTGTGTCTGTAGTATATTTTAGATATCCACCAAGTGATGTAGCATAGGCATCAGGTGCTGTTTCTTTACTAATGTCATAGTAAAACAGTTTTATCTGGGCATCAATATTAGCATTTAAAAATGCTTCTTTTAATTTTGAATCTGCTCCAAGAGTAAAAGTTGTAAGTATTGAAAGTAATAGAGTGGACTTATATTTTGGCATAATTAAATCTTTATAAATGAGCAATAACCAAGCTTTTCCAATAGTTAAAAAAAAACTATAGTGTTACGAGGGTAATTATAGCACCAATTAAAATAATTGTATTAGTATCTTGCTAGATTATAAAAAACATTGTATCTGACTAGAGTTTTTTCTGTAGGTCGTGGGTATCTACTGTAGGCATATTCTATTGTCTCTTTTGTAGTGTCATCAAGTACATAATAACCACTTTTTTCTAAAAATTTAAAGTCACTCATATCTCCATTTGGATGCAGATAAAACTCTATAACGTTACTTCTGTTTACATTTAAATCTCTTGAAAGATTTACTCTCGCTACACGAGTAAGAACTTGCTGTGTAATCCTTCTCATAATCTCTTGATTATCTAAGATATATTTTTGCTGTCCAGGGCTAAGTTTTCCAAACTCATCACCGTAAAGCTCTTTAATGTTTTGATTTATGCTACTGCTTTTATATGTTTTCTTTTCTTCAGTCTCTTCTTCTTTGGAAGATTTATCTTGAGACAACATAGCATATAGTGGGTTTAGAGACTTTTTAGTCTCTTTTTTAGGCTCTTGCTCAGTTGTGTTTACATCTTTTTTCGGAGCTAATGTTATAAATGGTTTTTGCAATAAGGGTTCTGTTTTTGGCTCTGCTTTAGATACTGGTTCGGGCTCAGTTGGATTCAACTTTGGCTTTTTAACTGGTTTTTTTGGTTCGTATTTTACAGGTGGTTTAACTATCTTCTCTAGCTGAGAACCTTTTGGCATAGGCGGAGCGATAGTTGAAGGTTCTATTTTCTTTTTTATATCTCCAGATTTTTTATCTTTTTTAGGCATTTCTTTTAGTGAGATTTTAATCTTTTTCTCTTCTTGTTTTGCAGGTTTTTTTATCTCCGGAGAAATTGTGCCAAGTAACCAAAAAATCAACACAAGGAGAAGATGTATGAGAAGTGCTACAAATAAAGCAAAAGAAGATCTATTCAAATTGTTCCGTTTATTTTAATTTTAAATAATTTCGATGATTATAACTAATATATATTAATGAAACATAAGGTTAGCCTAACTAATATATATCTTTAGATATAATAAGAAAAAAAATTATTTAAGGTATTTAAATGAGTACTCAAGCATCGTTAAAAGCATTTGAACAAGCACAAAGTTTAATCCCAGGTGGAGTTAACTCTCCAGTTAGAGCATTTTCAAGCGTTGGTGGAATTCCACTGTTTATTACTGAGGGAAAGGGCGCTTATTTAACGGATGTTGATGGCAACAAATATGTTGATTTTGTACAGAGTTGGGGACCACTTCTTTTTGGTCATAGAGATGAAAGCATAGAAGCTGCTGTCATCGAAGCTGTAAAGCATGGACTTAGTTTTGGCGCTCCTACGCAAGCTGAAACAGATTTAGCACAACTTGTTGTATCTATGTTTGACTCAATTGATAAGATTAGATTTGTAAGTAGTGGAACAGAAGCGGTTATGAGTGCCATTCGTCTAGCACGTGGTTTTACAGGCCGTGATGATATTGTTAAATTTACCGGTTGTTATCATGGGCATAGTGATTCTCTTTTAGTTGAAGCAGGAAGTGGTGCTGTAACTTTTGGAAATCCAAGCTCTCCTGGTGTACCAGCTGATTTTACTAAGCATACCCTACTAGCTACATATAACGATATTGATAGTGTAAAAAAATGTTTTGCAGATTCTAGTGATATCGCTTGTGTAATCATAGAGCCTATCGCTGGGAATATGGGACTTGTTCCTGCAGATAAAGAATTCTTGGCTGAACTAAGAAAGATTTGTGATGAGAATGGTACTCTACTGATTTTTGATGAAGTTATGAGTGGTTTTCGTGCATCTATAAATGGTGCTGAGTCTATTACCGGCACAACTCCAGACATTGTTACTCTTGGTAAAGTTATAGGTGGCGGTATGCCAGTTGGTGCATTTGGAGCACGTGCAGAGATAATGGCAATGCTTTCTCCTGAGGGACCTGTTTATCAAGCGGGTACGCTTAGCGGAAATCCTGTTGCAATGGCAGCTGGACTTGCTGCACTTAGTAAACTAAAGAAAAATGCGCCGGTTATGAATGTTTTAAATGTGCGTGCTAAAAGACTTGTAGAGGGTATGCAAGAAGCTGCTACATCTTGTGGTATTACGATGCAAATAGATACAAGAGGAAGTATGTTTGGGTTTTTCTTTAATAAAAAGCCGGTTAAAAACTTTGCAGATGCTTGCAGATCAGATGCTGAGCTTTTTGCTAAATTTCACGCTGGAATGATTCAAGAAGGCTTTTATTTTGCTTGTTCACTTTATGAGACAGGTTTTATATCTACAGCTATTACTGATGAGATGATAGAAGATACAATTAAAGCTAGTGCAAAAGTACTAAAGGCAATTACAAATGGCTAACAAGGTAAATGACGAAGATAACAAAGAGGTCATAGATGACTCTCTTGAAAAAATCAAAAATAGATTAGATAAAAAAGAAAATCATAAACCTAGAGTGAAACCTATCATTGAGGCTGCTGATAGTCTTTCTCTAGGAATCTCTATGGTTGTTGCTGTTGCTATGGGTGTAGGTATTGGTTATCTTCTTCGTAGTCTAACAGAAATAGGGTGGTTGTTTTGGGTTGGTGTTGCTATTGGTATTGCGGGAGCAATTTTAAATGTCTATAAAGCTTATTCAAAACAGTATAAAGTTTTTGAAGAGTTAGCTAAAGAGCCTAGATATGCTATTAAAAAGAAATTGGAAGAAGAAGATGATGATGAGGATTATGGTGAAAAAAGGTATTAAGCTTATCACTATAGTAGAACTTTTGATAATAGCATCTTCGTTAATATCATTTAGCTTTTTTATCAATTTACAGATTGCATTTTTAAGCAGTCTGTTTATTATTTTAGGCTCCTCCTACGCTTATAGAAAGATGATTAACACTCAAGTTGCATCCGATATGGTTGAAGAGAAGAGAGATATCTTAGATGAGATAGAAGATCCGCATGAACTATATGAAGAAGATTCTATAAACTATGCTCCTGTAGAAGAGTTAGACCTAAAAGCTATTGTAAAAGAAGAGAAGAAAAAAATAAAAACTTTCAGCCTTGAGAGCATGAAACAAGGGGCTAAAGGAAGTTCATCACTATTTAGACTTGTGCCATATCTATTTTTGGTTTTGGGTTTTGTTGCTCTTAAAAATAATGAACTACTAGATATAGCTATTTATCTGCCATCTTTGCTTGTTGGAATAGTGGTTGGTTCATTGAGTGCTAAAGAGCTTTTTTCTGTCGAAAAATAGCTCTTAAGAAGTTATCATTGGTATATTGATAGTTATCTTTTTTTGTATATCAATATAGAAGTTAGTGCTAGATGCAAAAACCTCTAGTTCATCAGCTTTTTGTTGATTAATATTTTCTGCTTTTATCTCAATAGAAAATATACTGTATTTTTTATTTTCAAACTTTATATGTTCTCCGACCCTATAAAATATTTTAGTATTTACGGTATCGTTGTCTTCAAAGCAAACATAGATTTTATTAAGAAGTTTTATGAACTTGTTTGTATTGATGATAATCTCTGGAATAGTTGGATCAAACTCTTTTGTATATTTTATATTAGAGTTAATAGAGTTTGTTGATATACATAGGTCTACAAGTGTATAAACATTTGTTATTTCACCAACAGGCTTTGGATTGTTTAATTTAAATGATGGAGATTGATAGAGTTTAATCCCTATCTCATCTTCGTTTTCATAACCAACAGTAAGAGCAAAAAACTTGTATCTACCAAACTCCAGTTCTAGAAAAGTTGTTTTAAAACCAAAAGATACATTTGCGTAAGTTGTAGTAAGTTCAAAAAGTTCACTTGCTGATGCAGCACCTAAAAGAAACTGGGCTTCAGCATTTAGTGATAAAATCTTTCCATTAGAGCTAAAAGTTATGAAAGGGTTGTAATCATACTCAAGCCACTGTTGCTCAAAAGTCATAGATTTTATTCCTCTATATAGCTTTTAAGTTTTCTACCTACTTTAGGATGTTTAAGTTTCTTAATAGCACTTGACTCAATCTGGCGAACACGCTCACGAGTAACACTAAGTTCTTTCCCGATTTCTTCTAGAGTTCTATCGCTTTCATCATCCATAATTCCAAAACGAAGTTTTATAACAGCTTTTTCTCTTTCGTTTAACTGCTCTAAAACACCTTCAATTTGAACTCTAAGGTCATCTTTAAGTATAGCATCTGAAGGAGAAATTGATGATTTATCTTCAATAAAGTCACCAAATCTACCATCATCTTCATTGCCAATTGGTGCTTCAAGAGAGATAGGCTCTTTTGTGATTTTTATAACGTTTTTAACTTTCTCAACAGATAAACCAACTTCTAGTGCAATCTTATCTACATCTGGTTCTTTACCATGTTCTTGAAGGTGTTTACGCATTATTTTATTAATACGATTAATAGTCTCAATCATATGAATTGGAATACGAATTGTTCTAGCTTGATCAGCAATAGCACGACTAATTGCTTGGCGAATCCACCATGTAGCATAAGTAGAAAACTTGTAGCCTTTTTGATACTCAAACTTGTCAACAGCCTTCATAAGTCCTATATTACCTTCTTGAATAAGGTCAAGAAACGGTAATCCACGGTTTGTATATCTCTTAGCAATAGAAACAACAAGTCTTAGATTAGACTTTGCCATTTTTGTCTTAGATATCTCAGATATGTTTTTTCCACGTTTGATTTGCTCTAAAATATCAAGAAGTTTTTCCGGCTCCATGTCAAAACTATTTTTTGAAGCTTCTTTTGTTTGAACTAGCTTTTTTATTTCCATATATGTACTGACCATAGTAGCTTCTGGAACCATACCAGCAATATCTTCTTTTGTTAATTCACAAATTTTCTCTACTAAAACTTTGTGATTAGCTTTTAGTGTTGCATTAAAAAGTGGTAGTTTATACTCAAGTCTTTTAAGCTCTTTGTCATAACCATCATCAGTCTTAAGTGCAGTTTCCATTGCTTTAACAAGTTCATTGATAAGTTTAGAAGTTGGACCAAGCTCTAAAAGTTTCTCTTTTAAAACAGATTTTTTAAAAGTTACACTTAGAAAGTAATGAACTATTTCTACTGTAATCTTGCCATCCAAATCTTCAGGTGCTTTTTCAGCCAGTTTCATCCACTCTTTTTTAGCTTTTTCAAGTGCTTTAAAGCTAATAGTTACTTTTTCCACTCTGCTTTTATCTTTAGCAGTTAGTGTTTTACTTTCATCTTCAGCTTCGACTTCTGTAGCCTCTGCATCATCACTATCTTCTTTCTCGTCTTCAAAGCTTTTAAAAAGCTCTTTTACTCTTCTTTCACGATTTATAAGAGGTTCTTTATAGTCAAGAATAAATCTAATCAGATAAGGTACAGAACAGATAGCATCTATAATAATACTTTCTCCACCTTCTATCTTTTTAGAAATCTCAATCTCTTCTTCTTTAGTAAGAAGAGGAATCTGTCCCATTTCACGAAGATACATACGAACAGGTGAGTCTGAACGAGACCACTCAAGAAGTTCATGTTCTTTTAAGATGTCAAACTTGTCTGATTCATTATTAGCAAGCATCTTTCTTTGTGCGTCTCTTCTAGCTTCAGCTTCTTTATCATTTAGATTTTTAGCATGTTCACTTGCTGTATAAAGGCATTTTTTATGCTTTAACATAAGCTTATGTATGTTTTTGGCTTGTGCCGCTGTTGGCTGTTTATCAAAAAGGTCAATTAGAGATTCATAAGTACCACAATCTTTCGATTTGTGATCTGCAAAATATGAGTCTATAGCTTTGTTGAGTTCTTTTGCTGTCATATTAAAATATGCCTTAATGGTTAAGATTTTTTAAAGAGTGGATTATACCGAAATTGTTTTAAAGAGGTCTTAAATTTAGATAATTTATTTTTGGAACACACTTTGCTTTTGTTAAAACAGATATGCGAAATAAAGGGATTTTATGCAAAGCGGATATTATAGTTCAGCAGCTGGGATGGTAACACAGTTTAATCGCTTAGACACCATTGCCAATAACCTTGCCAATGTTAATACAGTAGGGTTTAAAGAGGATAATCTGGTTGTGGGTGATTTTCAGCGTCTTTACAAAGAAGCAAGAGATGAACTGCCAAATGAAAATCATAGTAAAGATGGGGCACAGTTTATAAATAGAAGTATGACAAAAGCTCCTCAGATAGTTGACTCATATACAAACCACTCTGTTGGTAATATGCAGCTAACTAACAATGATATGGATTTTGCTCTCTCCAGAGAGGGACTTTTTTTCTTAGTTAAGACTCCTGAAGGTGTCAGGCTTACTAGAGATGGTTCTTTTACAAAGGATGATGAAGGAAGACTTATCACAAAGAATGGTTATGAGGTTTTAGCAAATGACTATTTTGAAGCTGGTGGAAATATAACAATCAATGAGAATGAAAATATTATACAAGTTGATAAAAATGGTCAGATGTACAAAAACATACCAAACAGCATTAAGGTAGTTCAGGGTTCACATCTTTTTATTGCTCAACCTGATAATATTGCATTTCTTAAAAAAGAGGGTAATAATCTTTATCGGTATGATGGAACAACAGGTTTGAAGAGTTTAAATGAAACTGGAGCTGTCTCTCAGGGTTATGTTGAAAAAAGTAATGTAAATGCCGTGAATATGATGACTCAGATGATAGAAACAAATCGTTTAGTTGGAATGTATCAAAAAGCTATGGATGCCCAGATGAACGATATGAACCGTGACGCGATAGAAAAACTAGCTAAGAGAGCCTAGCTTTACTAAAGCATAAGTTGGAGGGTTTCCTTCATTTATGAAATAAAATTAAGGAATTAAGTTATGATGCAATCACTTTATACTGCCTCTACAGGAATGTTAGGGATGCAGACACAGATAGACACAACGGCCAATAATATTGCCAATGTTAATACAATAGGTTTTAAAAAATCTCGTGCAGAATTTGCTGACTTAATGTATAAAGTTATGTCTTATGCAGGAACAGCCACTAGTGATATGACTAAAAGCCCTACAGGTATAGAAGTTGGTCTTGGAACTCGTCCTACAGCAATTAATAAGATATTTTCAGAAGGAAGTCTTAAACAAACAGACAACCAACTCGATATGGCTATTACTGGTAGAGGTTTTTTTAAATTAGAACTTCCTGATGGAACAGAGGTTTACAGTAGAAATGGTGCTTTTAAAGTTGATGACAATGGTAGTGTAGTGAATAGTGATGGTTATAAACTCATTCCTGAAACAGTTATTCCACCAGATGCTACGAACATCAGTGTAGGTGCTGATGGTACAGTTACTGTTGTGCAGCCAGGACAAACTCAAGCAACACAAATCGGTCAAATTTCGCTTACAAATTTTATTAATCCGGCTGGACTACACTCACGGGGTGATAATCTATATATTGAAACAGATAGTTCTGGACAACCAGTAGAGGGAACTCCGGGAATTGATGGTCTTGGTGTTCTTAGACAGGGTTTTGTTGAACTAAGTAATGTTGAGCTTGTTGTTGAATTAACAGACCTTATTACAGGACAACGTGCATACGATTCTAATTCAAAAGTAATCACAACAAGTGATGAAATGCTACAAACTACAAATAACCTCAAACGATAATACTACATAATTTAGTCTCGGACAAATTCCGGGACTTATAAATAATACAACCTCAAATAAAATATCTTTTTTATTGAATTGTAATCAACAGCGGCTTTAAACTAATACCAATCTCATTTTGGATATAATCGCAAAAATATTTTTAAAATATATTTAGGATTTAATATGCAAAAAGCAAATATTGATGGAAAAGTTTGGACTTTTGGAAAAGATATAGACACAGATTTAATAATCGCAGCTCGTTATCTTAATACATCGGTTCCAGAGGAACTAGCAAAACATGTTATGGAAGATGCTGACCCTGAATTTGTAAACAACATGAGTATAGGTGATGTTATAGTTGCCGGTGAAAACTTTGGTTGTGGAAGTTCAAGAGAACATGCACCCATAGCACTCAAGGCTGCTGGTGTTGCCGCAATTATTGCTCCAACTTTCGCAAGAATTTTTTATAGAAATGCATTTAATATGGGTCTTCCTATATTTGAACTCAAAGAGAGCGCTGAAATAAGCGAAGGTGATGAAATTAGTGTAGATATGAATGCTGGTACAATCACAAACAAAACTACAAATAAAACGTATGACTTCACTCCAATTCCGGAGTTTATGCAAGAACTTATAGATGCTGGCGGATTGATGAATTTTGCACAAAATGAAATTAAAGGTAGATAATGAAAAACTATAAAATAGCACTAATTAAAGGTGATGGAATAGGCCCGGAGATTATAGATGAGGCTGTTAAAGTTTTGGATGCTGTATCTTCATGCTGTGGAATTAATTTTGAGTATGAAGAAGCTTTGATGGGTGGTGTTGCTTATGATATTACAGGCGATCCACTTCCTAAAGAGACTATCAATATCTCTTTAAACTCTGATGCTGTACTTTTTGGTGCAATCGGTGGAGAAAAATGGGATTCGCTACCTAGAGAAAAACGTCCAGAAAGTGGTCTTTTAAGATTTCGTAAAGAGCTTGGTGTTTATGCAAATCTTCGTCCTGCAGTTGTTTATGATGAGCTAATCAATGCATCATCGCTTAAGCCTAAGATTATTAAAGGCGTAGATATTATGGTTATTAGAGAGCTTATTGGCGGTATCTATTTTGGTGAACCTAAAGGACGTACAGAAGATAAAGGCTGGAACACTATGGTTTATACACGCTCTGAGATAGTTCGTATTGCACATCAAGCTTTCAAAATTGCAATGACAAGAAGCAAAAGAGTTTGTTCTGTAGATAAAGCAAACGTACTTGATGTTTCTCAACTTTGGAGAGATGTTGTTACTGAGGTATCTGCTGAGTATCCAGATGTGGAGCTTTCTCATATGTATGTAGATAATGCTGCTATGCAACTTATATTAAATCCAAAACAGTTCGATGTAATGCTTACGGGAAATCTTTTTGGTGATATTTTAAGTGATGAAGCTTCTATGCTTTGTGGCTCTATAGGTCTTTTACCGTCAGCATCTGTAGGTGATAAAGTTGGTGTTTTTGAACCTATTCATGGTTCTGCTCCAGATATCGCAGGTCAAGGCATAGCAAATCCAATCGCTACTATTGCTTCTGCATCTATGATGCTTAGATATGCTCTTGGTGAAAATGAAGCTGCCGATAAAATCGACAGTGCTATTAAAAGAGCACTTAGCGAAGGCTATAGAACTGGTGATTTAGCACAGTTTGATGCTAAAGAAGTTTGCTCAACTAGTGAAATGGGTTCTATTATCGCTAACTATAGCGCAAGATAGAAATAAAATTTTTATATGCAAACTCTTACACTAGCTAATATTTATGAGTTGCAAGGTCTCAAAATTGAGGCCTTGGAAATTTACAAAGAAATCTTAAAAAATGATCCCTCAAACGGTGAAGCTAAAATTGCCATTAGAAGACTCTCAGGCATAAGAAAAAAGTTTTCAAATGTAAATACCCAAATGAAAGAGTTTTTCATAAAGATGGAAGCAGATGTTGAATTTAACGAGTTTGAAAGGTGGTTATTAAAGTCATGGAATTAGAAGATGTAATACTATCAACTTTAGCAGAGATGGAAGATAATGAAACTACAAAGAAAGTTTTAAACAGTTCTATCAAGCCTAAAAAAATACAAATAACAGAGAGTGGTGAACCAAAACCTTTAACGCAAACGCCTTTAATGAAAGAAGATAGAGTTTCTAAAGAAAATAACCCCTCTTCAGTAGATGGTGAAATTTTATTTTTAAACTCTTTAAAAGAGAGACTTCTTGTGCTATTTGAAGGTTTTCAGGCACCAAATAACACAAATATAGAAGCTAAGGTAGATATGACTCTAAACTTTCTAGAGTATGCACTAGCTACAATAGACTTAAGAGCAGAGCAGTTAGAAAAAGGAAAACTAAAGTGAGTCAATGTAGAGTTCTTATAGATGCAAATGATGAAAAAGGTTTGGTTCATAAGATATCAACAGTTTTTTTCAATAATGCTTTAAATATGCTATCAAATAGTGAGTTTGTTGATAAAGAAAACAACAAGTTCTTTATGCGAAGTGTTGTAGATGGAGACATAGACTTAGATAAACTTGAAATTGCTCTTAAAGAAGTTCTACCAGATAGTGCAGGAATCAAACTAGTTGAACCTAAAAAGAAAAATATTATTATTATGGCAACCAAAGAGCTTCATGCACTTGGTGACATCCTTATCCGTCATGAGGCGGGTGAATTAGATGCAAATATTTTAGCTGTAATATCTAACTATGATGAGCTTGAGTCTTTAGTTACCAGATTTGATATTCCCTATATAACTGTTTCGCATGAGGGATATGAACGCATACAACATGAGCAAAAGATTATAGAGTGTATAGACAGCTTCAAAGATGTTGATTATATTGTACTGGCTAAATATATGCGAATACTAACTCCTAGATTTGTAGAGACTTATGAAGATAAGATTATAAATATTCATCACTCTTTTTTACCTGCATTTATTGGTGCTAATCCATATAAACAAGCCTATAATAGGGGAGTTAAGATTATTGGTGCAACAGCACACTTTGTAAATAATAACCTTGATGAAGGTCCAATCATTGCCCAAGAAGTTATACATGTTGATCATGCTTATAGTTGGAGAGATATGCAACGTTCAGGTAAAGATGTAGAAAAAGTTGTTTTATCACGTGCGCTTAAGCTTGCTCTTGAAGACAGAATTTTTGTATATGCAAATAAAACGGTTATCTTCTAATGATATACACTAAAGCTAGAAAAACAAGTTTTTCAGAGGTGTTAGAGTAAATGTTTAATTTAGTTTTAGTAAATCCACAAATTCCTAATAATACAGGTGCAATAGGGCGCTTATGCGTAAATGCAGGGGCATCTCTGCATATAATAAAGCCTATAGCCTTTGACATAGATGAAAAAGCAGTTCGTAGAGCAGGGCTTGACTACTGGGAAAAGCTTGATTTGCATGTTTACGAAAGTATAGAAGAGTTTTTTCAGATGAATAAAATTACTGATAATGCTTATTTTGCAACAACAAAAACAGACAGACCATATTTTGATGCAGGGTTTAAAGAGGGTGACTTTATCTTCTTTGGTAGTGAAACAGCGGGAATCCCAGAAGATATTTTAAATACTTACAAAGAGCAAAACATAACAATACCTATGACAAAAGAGGGTAGAAGTTTGAATTTGGCTATAAGTACAGGGATAGTCCTATATGATGCTATAAGGCAAAACTATAATCGTTTTAAGGAGGTTTCATGAGTATTCTTGATGGAATCATGATTGTTCTTTTTATTCTATTTATGGTTTTTATTTTTGGTGGCTATCATAAAAATAAATCTGCACAAAGAGAAGCAGGCTTCAAAAGAGATGAAGAACAAAAGAAAAAAGATAAAGAGAGTGAGTCTTAAAAAACTTTACTCGCCCACATTTCAATAGAATTTTCAAATCTTTCAAATAGACTCTCTGCATTTTTAATAATCATTGACATTACATATCCTTTGTTAAATATGTCATATCTTAATCATTTTTTCGCATAAATATAAAAAGTATGACAATTTGCCATATTTTCTTTGACTTTATTGCAAAAATCTATTATAATCTAAAAAACATAGGAGAAATGACATGAAGAATTTTTTAGAAATTGTTGAAGAAATCAAGAGTATAGTATCTTCTGAGTTTAACTCTAAAAAGATATTTGATAAAGATGTAGCTGATGTATTAGGTATATCTCAAATGAATTTTGCAACCATGAAAAAGAGAAATAAGGTTCCCTTTGGAGAACTTATGGACTTTTGTGCCTCTAGAAGTATATCTATTAACTGGATGTTATATGGACAGTCACCAGAGAGTCTTGTAGAAGCAACCAATAGGTTTTATATGGTTAAGTACTTCACTGATGTAAATGCATCTGCTGGTGGTGGAGCAGATGAGCAATGTGAAGAAATAGAAGAGCTTGAACTTCCTGAGCAGTTTGTATTTATGCTTGGTGGTGAGAGTGAGATGAAAAATATAGAGGCTATTAACGTTTCAGGTGATTCTATGGAACCAACTTTTAGTTATAATGACATCGTATTTATAAATCGAGCTAAGACCGATCTTCAAAGAGGTGGTGTTTTCACGATTAGAACAGAAGCTGGACTCTTTATTAAGCGTGTTCAAAAAAGAATAGATGGAAAAATAGATATAATATCTGATAATCAAGTATATTCGACACAAACTCTTGAACCCAATGAAATAGAAGTAATTGGTAGAGTGGTTAGTAGATTTGGTGATGTAGATTAAAATAGGATAGATAATTTGAAATATATTTTTTTAGTGTTATTTGCTTTAGTCTTTGCATCATGTTCTTCCAAAGAACCTGTTGTTTCTAAGCAAGGAGTAGATAAAGAAGCAGAGCTTAAAAAAGAATTTGAAAAAAGTATAGAGATTTATGATTTAGTAAATATTCCTCAAGATGTTGAGTTCTTTACACAAGAGGTAGATACAAAAACAAAAACTTACAATATTCAAAACAAATATGAAAAGTATTATTTCAATGTCTGGAATGATACAGCGCCAAGAGAAACGTTAGAAGATGTTAAATGGCCATTTAATGCTTATAAGGCTGGAGATAGCTATGGAGAAAATCTTCAACTTTTAAAACAAGAGTTTTTTGATGAAATGCTCGATAATGCTAACTTTGGTAAATATGGGACACTAAATGCAAAAGCTGTAACATTGAGACATGTAAATATAAGAGCTTTTCCTACAATAAAACCACTTCTTCGAGATCCAAAAAAAGCGGGAGAAGGTTTTCCTTTTGATTATCTTCAAAACAGTACACTGCACGCAAATAAACCACTCTTTGTATCTCACTATTCTAAAGACAAAGAGTGGGTTTATGCATTTAGCAGCTTTACTTCTGGCTGGATAAAAAGCAGTGAGATTGCTTTTTTAAAAAAAGAACATATAGACTTATGGCAAAAAGCACAACAGATTTTTTTAGTCAAGGAAGATGTACCAATATATAGCTCAGATGGAACTTTTCTTTTCTCTTCAAAGATTGGAATGATGTTAGCTCTAATTTCAGAAAATGATAAAAATTTTACAGCCTTAGCTATCTCTTCTTATAAAAACTCTAGTCCAAAGTTTGAAAAAGTAAAAATATCTAAAGATATAGCAAGAAAAGATATCTTAAACCTAGATAGAAAAGCTCTTACAAGCATAATGAGTGAAGTATATAAAAGTAACTATGGCTGGGGTGGTATGTATGGTCAAAGGGATTGTTCTTCAATGCTTCGTGATATGTATGCACCGTTTGGTATATGGCTTCCAAGAAACTCATCTCAGCAAGCTAAAGTGGGGAAAATTATTAACTTAGAAGATCTATCCGATGAAGAAAAGATCTCTATCATTAAAACTTCTGCTGTTCCTTTTCAAACCCTTCTGTACAAGAAAGGACATATAGTTCTTTATGTAGGAACATTTAAAGATGAAATAATTGTATTTCATAACACATGGGGAATCAAAACTAAAAAAGACGATGTTGAGGGCAGAGTTGTAATAGGCAAGAGTGTTTTTAGTACTTTAAGACTTGGCAAAAACTTAGAAGACTATGATAAAGAGGGTGAAATACTTGGGAATTTAGAAAGTATGAATATTTTAACTCAGTAGCTAAAATATTACGCTTTAATATCTAAGAGAGAGCCTAGCATTTCATCTTGAGTTTTGATTGCTGTTACATTTACTTCTGTTGCATCTTGAGCAATAATCTGATCTGGAATTTCTTTAGCTAAATTTACTTGGCTTGTTGTTGATCCAGTATTATCTGATTTTCTTGTATTTGCACTTACAGAACCTTCATTACTTGATATTCTGGTGTCTGATGGAACAAAACCGCTTGTATTGACATTTGCAATATTGTTAGCATTTGTGTTCATCATTGTCTGATGAGCTTGTATAGACGATAAATTACTCGATATATTCATAATTGACTCCTATTTGAAATAATAAAAGACCTCGTGAGTCAAGAAGATGGCTTAGGAGACATTTAAGTTACTATTTCTATAAGTTATTATAATACTATCTTTCTGAAAGCTTGTTTATAGATTAAAAGTAGATGCAAAAGCATCTACTTTATTAGTGTAAATCAGCGTTAAGTTTAATCTCTCTAGTTGAGCGAGAAGCTGTAATCTCACCAGTCATAGAGTTTTGTCTATAGTGAAGACCATTTAATCCTGCCAAACTCTTACCTTTGAAGATTTCGCCTTCCATAGTAAGACCTTTGTTTACTTTTTGGATTTTAGCAAGCTCTTTAGGATAGATACCAACTTTTGTTCCCTCTAAAATTGCTAAACCTGCATCTATTATACAGCCATCACCTAAAGGGATACCACAAGTTGAATTTGCTCCTAGAAGTGTGTTTTTGCCAACAGAGATAGGGTTTCCATCTGTTCCACTAAGTACACCAAGAATGGAAGCACCACCACCAACATCTGAACCATCTCCAACTATAGCAGAACTAGAAATACGACCTTCAACCATAACTGAACCAGTTGTTCCAGCATTGAAGTTAATGTATGAAGCACCTGGCATTACAGTTGTTCCAGCAGCTAATTGTGCACCAAATCTTACTTTTGAAGTCTCTAATATTCTAGTATTATCTGCAGGGATTATATGTTGTAAAAATCTTGGAAATTTATCTACAAAATCAATATGAGGATATTCATTAGCAAGTTTTAGCTCGATTTCAAACTCTCTTAGGTAGTCAAGTTCGATAGGCTGACCATTTGACCAAGCAACGTTAGGCAAGGCACCGAATGCACCATTTAGGTTAATACCTCTAAGCTCTACCTTTGCTTGACTTATTGCATAAAGCTTTAAATATGTCGCTTCAACACTTTTAAGTGCTTCATCTGCAAAAATAAATGTTACTTTGAATTCGCCTTCTAAAGAGCCACTGTTCATAATCTGGTTATAAAGTGCAGATACTACTTGAATGTTTTTATGAGCATCTCCATAAGCTTCATCAGCATAAGGTGTAAACGCATTTAGACAACTCTTTAAAAATGCAGCATTAATATCACAAACAACCTCACTCTCAGTAAAATCAACCTCTACACCTTGCTCCGCAAGTGCTTTGATGAAAATTGCAGCACTGCCGAAGTTCTCATTCCAGTTAATTAAAGGGTATGTCGCTTGAAGCGTCTTTTCAATATTTATCTGACCTAAGTCTACTCTACATATACCGAAGGCTAAAGGGTCTTTGTAGCCAGTAGTTGATGATTTGATATTTTCTATAAGAGCTTTAAAAGCATCTGTTGTTTGTGTTATTTCCATGAATCCCCGCTTAATAATTTATTGTCGCAATTATACTTAAAAACTACTAACAAGAATTTATATATACTTACATTATGAATAAATGGCTGGAATTTTTAAAAAACAATGATTTTGTAAGTGTTAAAAAGTATATAAAAGATGGTGCGGATGTAAATGAAGCTAATGAATCAGGTGAATCAGTATTAGCCTTTGCTTTAAGAAGCAGATGTGATATGGACTTATTGATGCTACTTCTGGAAAATGGTGCTGATATATATGACTTTGATAATGAAGGTGTAAGTATATTTGATATGTCAATTACATATAATAATTTTGAAATGGTAGAGTATATAATTGAACAGGGAATAGATGTAAATTTTACGCAAAGAAGAAGCAGGTTTACCCCTTTAATGGCAGCAGCTTCTTATGGAAGAATAGAGATAGCAAAGCTTCTTATCAAGCATGGTGCAGATCAAAATGCTGTGGATGCAAAAGGGTTTTCAGCTGTTGATTTTGCCAGAAAAATGAATAAAAAAAGTGTTTTAGAAGTTTTTGAATATGATGAAAATAGCCCAAGAAACAAGGCTTATGCTAGATAATACTACGATGTTTTAGTGAAAAAACTTACCTTGATTTTCATTATCTAATGGCTTTCTTTTTTCTTTAGCAAGCCAATCTTGAAGTAGTGACTCTACTACTTTACTTAAGCTCATTTTGTATCTACTTCTAGAGTATTTCATCGCCTCATCCCATGTACTTCTATCAATGAGTAGACTTCTTGTTATCTCATCTTTTGGTTTCATACACTCTCCTTGCTATATAGTAAATTATATAGTATCAAAGAATCACTTTTTGTGAGCTTAAGGATATTTTTGTATAATCGTAAAAATTTTTTAATAAAGATTTATCATGCACTCAAGCCTATATATAGCTAGACAACCTATTTTAGACAAGAACAACAATATATTTGCGTATGAATTATTATATAGAGATTCTAATCAAAGCTCAAATATAAAAAATGACAGATACGCTACAGTGACTGTTTTAAGTAATGTGTTAAATAAATTTGGTGTAAAAAGTCTCTTGGGGGATAATAAAGCCTTTATAAAAGCAGATAAAAAATTCTTAATGCATGATGTTGTGTTTTATATCCCTAAAGAACATTTTATATTTGCCCTACAGGCAAATATAGAGTTTACAGAGGCTCTTGAGAATAGAATAATACAACTTAGTAAAATGGGACATCTTTTAGCTATAAATGATGTTCTACTTACAGAAGAAACATTTGATAAGTTTTCCAATATTTTAAAGTATATAACTTATATAAAAGTAGATATTAACACATCTAAAGAGAATCTAAAACTTTTAGAGGGTAAAGATTTAATAGTTATTTTTACAAAAGTGGAAACACATAAAATGTATGACAAAGCTAAAGAGTTTAAAGGTGATTATGTTCAGGGTTACTTCTTCTCTAAACCAAAAATTTTAGAACAAGAAAAATTTGATCCAAATAGTCTTAAAGCCATTAATCTCTGTAATTACATTATGATTAATTCAAGTATAGATGAGATTGTTGAGAAATTTGAAGAGAATCATGCTATATCATTACAACTTTTAAAGTATGTAAACTCTGGTTCATTTCATTTTAGACAAAGAATTTCCTCAATTCGCCAGATACTAACTCTTATGGGTAGAACACCTCTCACTAAGTGGCTTATTTTAATGGTTTACTCTATAAACGGGACTGTTGACGAGAATGATACGGCATCACCGTTAATGCAACTTCTGAAAAATAGAACAAATCTTATGGTTAAAGTCTCTAAGCAGATAGAGAATAGTGGAGTAAAAGAGTTTTCTTCTAAAGTCTATTTTGTAGGTATTGTATCACTTTTAGATACTCTGTTTAATGTTAGTATGAATTCTATTTTAGAAGAGTTAAACATGGATTCTGAAATAAAAGAAGCTATTATTAATGGTGAGGGTATTCTAGGAGAGATTCTTATATTTGCAAAGAATCTTGAAAAATTTGATATAAAAGCTGTTGAAGATTTTTGTGATAAATATGATATAGAAACAGAAGAGTTAGAAAAGTTGACTTTTGAAGTCATACAAAGTGTAAATGAGTTCGAAAACTCAAGAAATGTATAAAGTTTTATGCACTTTGTAAAAGTTTAACAAAATTTTTATAGCTATCTACAACTTCTTGATTTTTTCTATTTTGAATATAGAACTCAATTGCTTTCTTGCCAAGTCTAGGGATTTCATTTTTAACAGCCCAACTACTTACTGTTCCCTCAGGAATTTCTAAAATCTCTGCAAGATTTTTTTGTGTGATAGAAAGTTCACGACATACGTCTTTGACAACATTTCTTTTTCTTTTTTTAGCTTTTTGCGGTGGTTTAACCATACTCATGCTCTTAAACTGAGCTTGTAGTCTTACCGTATTGTCGGAGTTTTTTTCTATCCATTCTATAACATCAGAAGCATTAAGTATCCAATCTCTAGAGTTTAGTGACTTTATAACTTCTTGACAAAATAGAGAAGCATGTTCTGTTGCAAACTCTGTATCACTGAGTTGATGAAGCATTGAAAATGCCAGTTGAATAGAGGCAGAACCATTATATCCCCAATCAAACCCATCTTTTGATTTGGAAAATAATTCATATTTTACAGGTAGCTCAACTTCCCCGTAAGTTACATACCTGCTTCCCAGTAGTGTTTTATGGCCTTTAAATACGTGATTATTTCTAGTAGTCATAATTCTCTCTTATATTTTGAAAGTAAAATGTTGATTAGTACTTTTTGAGTTTTCTATTTTTTTAGAAAAAGAAACCCTATAAACAACATAACTAATCACCACTAGCAATAAAAATACCAATAACCAAACTAACATAATAATATTCCTTGACTTATGATGTATTTATATCGACATAATCTATAATTTATTAATTTTTTTGCCTTTTTTTAGTATGATGTCACAAATAATTTAAGGAAATTACATGTCCAATATAGAAAAATTAGAAGAACTACTTACTAAAAGTGTTATACCGGATATCGATGAAAGATTGGATGAAATTTTTGAAGAGATAGCTGATAACAAAGATGCCAGTGAAGATGCAAAAGAAGAGATTGAAGAACTTCGTGAGTTTAAAGCTGACTTGCAAGATGTTTTAGAAGATATAAAAAATGGTGACATCGATGAAGAAGAAGCTAAAGAACTTATAAATGATATTTTAGAAGCTCAGAAGGGCAACGAAGAAGAATTTGGATTTGTGGAAGAAGATTAATCTTAGCATTTAAACTTCAAACTAACAGTGCTACCAACTCCTGTTTGTGAAGTGGCGGATATTTCTATATCCATGGCTTGACACAAACGTTTTGTAATATCAAGTCCTATTCCAGTTCCACTATTTTGTTCTGTATAAGAGCGGTTAAATATCTCACTTGGATTTTTAATTCCGATACCATTATCTTCAATATATAAAATTCTATTTATAGAGTAAATTTTTATAAACCCATCTTGCTTGTTATACTTGCTCGCATTTGAGATGAGATTTGTAAGAACTTGAGAAAATGCATTTTTATTTACAGATACATAAAACTCTTTTAGCTCTATCTTGTACTCCAAATGCGTATATATTTTTTGATGAGTCAAGACTACATCTTCTATAATTTTAACGATATTTTGCTCGCTGACAAGCATAGTATCTTCTTGAAGTAGCGTAGTGAGGTTGTTGTGAAGTTCAGAAATATTTTCAACATTCTTTTTGATTCTACTAAGTGGCTTATTGCCGTTAAAATTACTGTTTTTCTCTAAAAGTTTCATATTTAAAAGTATAGAAGTAAGAGGTGTATTTAAGTCATGAATGAGATCTTTTGAAAAGTTATCTAGTTTTATGATTGCTTCTTGCATTGGTCTAAGTGCGCGAAGTGCAAGAAAATAACTAAGAAGAGCAAATATAAAAAGAAGAAGTATCTGTCCTGAGACAATTTCTACTTTGGTATAAAAAAGTTTTTTATAAAACTCCTGCTTGTTCTTTTTTACAAGTAGATAATCTCCATCCCAACTATATGGAATATATTTTTCAAAATGCTTCTCTTTAATCGTGAAGTTATTTATGTTAAAGTTTTCTATCTTTTTGTCTAACACCTCATAAGTAATAGAACTGTTCTTTGGTAGTTGTTGTTTCATTTTTAGTTGGCGAATGTAATCTATCATAGAAAAGTGTTCCTTTTCTATGAGCATCTGTTTTTGCTCTTGAAAATAGAAAAATCCAGATGCTAAGATAAGTATAGCTATGCTACCAAAGTAAGGAATAAAGAATTTTATATACGCTTTTTTCTCATGCTTTAACAAGTCTGTATCCTGTTCCTTTGATTGTCTGAATCTCTAAACCAACTTTTCGTAGTTTTGTTATGTAGACTCTCAAAACACCCTCACTAGACTCATTTACGCTGTCTAGTTCATGCAAGAGCTCTTGTTTTGCTACAGTCTCATTTAAACGTTTAAAAAATAAAGAGAGTAACTTTTTCTCTTGCGGAGCCAACGAGACAAGTGTTTTAGCATCTAGTAGTTCATTTGTTGAGATTTTATATATTAAAGAGTTATACTTTATTTCATTATTTAGAGTATGGTATGATTTTCTAATAAGCGCTTGTATTCTAACTAGAAGCTCATCAAAATGAAATGGTTTTTTTATGTAGTCATCTGCACCAACTTCAAAACCTCTAGAGAGCGAAGCGATATCATTTAGTGAGGTTAAAAATATACAAGGGGTTGTGTTACCTGAATTTCTTAACATTTTGAGTAATTCAAAACCATCAAAGTCGGGAATATTTACATCGACAAGCATAAGTTCAAACTCCGCAAGATAAGTCGCATCTAAGGCTTCATTGCCACTTCTGGCAAGTGTTAAATCATAACCCTCATCTTCAAGCAACTCTATGAGTGTCTCAGAGAGAATTTTATCATCTTCAACCAGTAGTATCTTAGCCATTTGCAACCTTATGTGTTTAGTGTTTAAATTATACCAAGCAACTACAAATGCAAACTTAACATAAATAAAAGTAAAATGATGACTTATACAATACCTAGATTAAATTCTAAAAAATTCAGCCGTCTACATTGAGGGGCTTTATAATCCGTTTATATTTTAGATTCTATAAAGGTTCCCATCTCAGCGACTATCTCTTCTATAGTCCCTTCGCCAGAAATCACTTTTAAAATGCCTTTATCGGTATAAAAAGATTGAATTTCATTTAGAGGTTCAATGTAAACTTTCATACGGTTGTCAAATACTTCTGTGTTGTCATCAGCACCGCGGGCACGACCCAGAACTCTATCGCGAGCAGTCTCTTCGCTAACAGCTACTTCTATAACACTCGCAAGCTCTAAAGATGAATCACTTCTTAGATACTCATCTAAAGCATTTAACTGCTCCATGCTTCTAGGGTATCCATCAATGATGATAATGTCAGTAGGGGCATTTTTAATAGCATTAGTAATTGTTTTGATAGCTACTGCAATAGGTACGATTAGACCTTTTGAGATATATTGGTCAATTTCGAGTCCAAGTTCACTCTTAGTTGCAACTTCTGCTCTAAGCATATCGCCGGTAGAGTAGTGTGTTATCTTGTCATTTTGCTCGGCTATTAATTCTGCATCTGTAGTTTTACCAGAGCCAGGTGCTCCGATAATTAAAAAAAGTTTTTTCAAAAAATAAATCCTTGAAGTTTTGAACTAACTTTTGCAAAAGTTAGCTTTAGTAGCCTAAGCGGCTGGAGCGGAGTAAAGGAAATTACTTTCCTTTACGGGACTATTTTACCTGTTCTCTAAGACGAATATGAAGGTCGCGAAGTTGAGTATTATCAACAGTACTTGGTGCTTTTGTAAGGATACAAGAAGCTTTTTGTGTTTTAGGAAATGCTATAACGTCACGGATGCTTGATTTTTTAGTGATAAGCATCATCATTCTATCAAAGCCTAATGCAAAACCACCATGTGGGGGTGCTCCAAACTTAAGTGCATCTAGTAAGAAACCAAATTTTTCTTGTGCTTCTTCTTCTTCGATTCCTAGAAGTTTAAATACTTCATTTTGTACGTCTTCTTTATGAATACGAATAGAACCACCACCAAGCTCAGTACCGTTTAGAACGATGTCATAAGCGATAGATTCTATATCTTCAACATCGTCTTTATCAGTATCTTTAGGCTGCGTAAATGGATGGTGAAGTGCTTTTACTCTTCCATCTTCAACTTCAAACATAGGAAAATCAACTACCCATACAAATTCATAAGCATCTCTATCTAAGATATTCATCTTTTCATGCTCAGCGATGAAGTTTCTAAATCTACCCATATAATCCCATACAGTTTTTTTATCGCCTGCACCGAAAAATACAACGTCACCAACTTGCATATCAAGTCTTTCAACCAATAGAGCTATATCTTCTTCACTAAAAAACTTAATAAGTGGACCTTTAAGACCGTCTTCTTTCATTTGGAAGTAACCAAGACCGTGTGCGCCGAACTGTCTTACAAAGTCTTCGAAGCTTTTCATCTCACGTTTAGAAAATACTAAGTCAGCACCAGGAACTTTAAGAGCTTTAATACGGTTAACATGTGGCTTTTTAGCGATGTTAGTAAAGATTTCATTATCACATCTCTCAAAAATATCGATAACGTCAACCATTTTAAGGTCATATCTTAAATCTGGTTTGTCAGAACCGTAAAATTCCATTGCATCGTTATGAGTAATACGGTTAAATGGAGCCTTAACATTGATGTCGCAAGCTTTGAACATTGCTTCAAGAAGATCTTCTGCAACTTTGATTACGTCTTCTTGATTACAAAAACTCATTTCAACATCTATCTGAGTGAACTCAGGTTGTCTGTCAGCTCTTAAATCTTCATCACGGAAACATTTAGCTATTTGAAAGTAACGATCAAATCCACCAACCATTAGAAGCTGCTTAAAAAGCTGTGGTGATTGTGGAAGAGCGTAAAACTCGCCATTGTGTACACGAGATGGAACTAGATAATCTCTAGCACCCTCTGGAGTTGATTTAGTGAGAATAGGAGTTTCAACTTCTAAGAAACCATTTGCATCAAGGATGTTTCTTGCTGCGATTGCTGCTTTAGAACGAAGACGAAATGTTTCATACATTGCAGGATCACGAAGCTCTAAGTAACGATACTTAAGTCTTGTCTCTTCACCAACATTAGGGTCACCGATTACAAAAGGAACCGGAGCACTTTTATTCTCAATGATAAGCTCTGTAACAATAATCTCAATAGCACCAGTTTTTAGCTTTGGATTTGTTAGACCTTCACCACGAAGACGAACTTTACCTTTAGCAATTAAAACATACTCATCACGAACTCCATCAGCAACTTTATGCGCCCCAGCACCATCTTCAGGGTCACATGTTAGTTGAATAAGACCTGTTTTATCACGTAAATCAATAAAAATAATCCCACCGTGGTCACGATGATTATTTGCCCAACCTGTTAGAACAACATCTTGTCCTACATTCTCTTCATTTAAATCTGTACAGTAATGACTTCTCAAAATATAGAATCCTATATAAAATTTTCGCGATTATATCTTAAAGTTACTTATATAACTATATGGCTCTATTTTTATTTCTTGAATAAAGCCATGCACAAAAAGTAAGGAGTACGAATAAACCGCAAATAAAATATAACTGTTCTACTTTAGTTGTGGCTTCATAATATATTATCAATATTGTTCCAATTAGCAGTCCTGCCATCGCAAGAATGGTTAAAAACAGGGAGGAGTTAGTTTTTTTATATATTTTATAGTTTGTATATGCCATTAAAAGCGAGACTAACAAAAAGGTCACACTGGCAAACTCTAAAATAACTTTTAAATTTCCAACCAGAATTAAAGCAAAAGCTAAAATAGACATTGTAACTATAGAATAGATTGGAATATTATTTTTTCTTTTAGTCAACAAGGCAGGAAAGTATCCATCTTTTGCTATAGCGGAGATTTGTCTTGAGGCACCAAAAAGAGTACCGCTTATTGCACTGCTGGTTGCCAGCATCGCACCGATTACTACCAAATCTGTTCCCCAATGCCCCAATATTTTATCAGCTCCTGAAGCTAGAGCATACTCTTGGTTCTTTATAATATCATCAAGAGGTATAGCTAGTATGGCTCCAATGGAAAGAACAAGATAGATTATGATTGCTATAATTACAGCGATATAGATTGATTTAGGAATATTTACCTCTGGTTTGTCCATCTCATTGACAGCATTGATAACAAGCTGAAATCCCTCAAAAGCAACAAAAGTAAGTGAAGCAACAATTAAAATAGATAAAATGCTTATATCACCGCTATCTTTTAGTAAAATTGGAATAGTCGTATTTGAATTATTGACAAGCACAAAAGAGATAACTACTAAAATTATAAGTTTAGTGTAAACCATAATATCTTCTACTTTTCCCATCCCTTTTACGCTCCAAATATTTATAAGTGTAAAAATGACAATAATAAATCCAGCCACTGCTTTTCTCATCCACTCGCTATCAGCAAACTCAAAACCACTAATGGCATATGAAGCAAAGGTATAAGCATATAGCGCCAAGGTGCTAATATAGCCAAAAATCACCCACCAGCCAACAAGAGATGCACCAAATTGATGTTTAGGAAATGTTCTTTTAAAAAAGGAGTAAGTTGCCCCTTCATCTTTGTAGTATATGGCAAGCTTGATGTATGGATAGACTGCTAAAATAGCAAGCAAACCACCAATAATAAATGCTACTGGAGTGAAAATACCTATCATAGATACTGAAATACCCAAAACTGTGAAAATTCCGCCACCTATCATTCCACCAAGAGCAATAGCAACTAGCTCAAGCAGTCCTAAGACTTTATCTCTTTTTCTATGGATACCATTATTCAAAATAATTCCTAATTTCATAATAGAGCACTTTTTAGTACTCACTTATACCCTAACATAGTTGTCATCATGCTCTATAGCTTTTATCTAATGCTATTGTAGCTATGGATAAGGTAAAATCCCCTTAAAAAGATTTTTAATTCACATGACAATTTGCAATATTTTTATTTTTTTAACTACAAAAGTGTATAATAAGTGAAAAATAATTAATAGTGAGTCATTTTGCAAGCAAATAATATAAAAAAGATTGGTGTTCTTTTGAGACCATCGACTCCAGAACTTAAAAATAGCTATTACATACTTGAGAAAGTTTTTAAAAAGTATGGTATTGATGTTTATCTAGATAGTATTAGTGGAGCTATGATTGACATTATGGGGATGGAATTTGATGTATTATGTGAATATGTAGATGCTCTGGTTACTCTTGGAGGTGATGGTACACTTATCTCTGCCGTTAGAAGATCTTTTAAATATGACATCCCTGTTTTAGGCGTTTATGCTGGTAGTCTAGGTTTTCTCGCAGATGTAGATTTGGATGAACTTGATGAATTTGTAAACAATATGGTTAAAGGCAAAGTTAGAGTAGATGAGCGTTCTGTTTTAGAGGTTAGAATTGTGAGTGAAAATTCTGAGAAAAAGATGTACGCTTTTAATGATATGGTATTAACTCGTCCTTCGGTTTCAAATATGATGCATATTGAAACATTAGTAGATAAAAAAGCCTTTAATACTTACTATGGAGATGGTGTAATTGTTGCAACTCCAACAGGCTCTACTGCATATAATGTTTCAGCTGGAGGACCAGTTCTCTTTCCTTTGTCTAAAGTTTTCGTACTTACTCCTATTTGCCCTCACTCTTTAACGCAAAGGCCTGTTGTGCTTCCAGGTGAATTCTCAATTGAGATGAAAACACCAGAACCTAGAGCCTTAGTAATCATAGATGGTCAAGATATGCATGAACTAGATAAAGATCAAAGTGTTCATATAAAGTTAGCAACAAGAACTGCAAAACTTATCCACAGAGAAGAGTTTAACTACTTTGATGTATTAAAAGAGAAGCTTGGTTGGGGAGAATAGAGATGATAGAAAGATTTTATCTTAAAGATTATCTTAGTTTTAGAGAAATAGAGTTAAATCCAACTGCTGGGTTAGTGGTTTTTACAGGTCCAAGTGGTAGCGGTAAATCTATACTTATGAAGGCGATACTCTCATCTTTGGGTACAGACTCTTGTGAAGCATCTTTATGTGAATCTAGTGTTACATGGGAGTTGGATTCGAGTGAGACTGGTATCGATAATGATGATATAAATATATTTAAACACATAAAAAAAGAGAAATCAAGATACTTCATAAACAATCAAAGTGTTTCTAGAAAAGCTATTTCTGAACTCTCTTCAAACTACCTTAAACACTTAAGTTTAAAAGATTTTAGTGACTTTGAAAATGAAAACTTAATCTCAATCATAGATACAAGAATCCAAAATAAATCTACAGATATTTACAGTCTCAAATATGAGTATGAAAAGTCATTTGTAGAACATAAAAAAGTAAAAATAGAACTTGATAAAATCGAAGAAGAAGAACGTAAAATAGTAGAACTTAAAGAATTTGCAACTTTTGAGATAAATAAGATTCAAGAGATAGACCCTAAAGTATCCGAAGATGAAGAGTTGCTAGAGATAAAAAAAGAGCTTTCTCGTAAAGAGAAAGTTTTGGAGACTATATCTTTGGCAAATGTTATTTTTGATAGTGAACACTTCGTAAACACTGCCTTAGATGCTCTAGATGCACAGAGTTCGTTTTTTGATGACAGCATGAATGAGTTAAGAGCGCTTTTTGATAGTGCGGAAGCAAAGTTTAATGCACTTGAAGATGTAGATATAGAAGAGGTTTTAAACCGTATAGAAGAGCTTAGCTCTCTTAAGAGAAGATATGGAAGCATAGAAGAAGCTCTAGCGTATAAAGAGCAAAAAATTATCGAACTCACAAAGTATGAAAATATTGAGATAACAAAAGATGAACTAGTTAAAAAAGAGGCTATTTTAAGTAAAGAAGTACAAAAACTTTCTGATTCTCTAACAAAACTAAGAAGATTAGAGCTTTCAACATTTACTGATGATTTAAACAGATATTTGAAGGATTTATATCTAAGAGATGCTCAAGTATCTATGCAAGAGATAGCGCTTAATAGTTATGGAAAAGATGAGATATTAATTAATTTGAATCATACTCAATTAAATAAAGTAAGTACTGGAGAGTTTAATAGACTTCGTCTTGCAATTCTAGCCTTAAAGTCTGAGTTTATGAGCCAAAATGGCGGTGTATTGATGCTTGATGAGATAGATGCAAATCTCAGTGGTGAGGAATCTATGAGTGTTGCAAAGGTTTTAAGACAATTATCTAAACATTTTCAAATCTTTGTGATTTCTCATCAGCCACAGCTTACATCTATGGGTGAGCAGCACTTCTTAGTGCATAAAAATGAAGATGAGTCTATGGTTAAAGAGCTTAGTTTTGATGATAGGATAGATGAAATAGCTAGGATAATAAGCGGTGATAGCGTTTCGAATGAGGCTAAAAGTTTTGCAAAAGAGCTGTTGGAGGCAAGCAGATGATAATAGACACACATATTCATCTAGATGATTCTAGATATAACGATGACTTGGATGAAGTCTTGGATAGAGCGAGAGAGGGTGGTGTGAAGAGATTTATTATACCTGGTGCTCATCCAGATACGCTAGAGAGAGCTTTGGAAATAGTTGAAGCAAATAGTGATGTCTATTTTGCAGTAGGCGTGCATCCTTATGATATAGAGTCATTTGACGCACTTGACTTTGATAAATATGTAAAACACGATAAGTGTGTAGCTATTGGAGAATGTGGACTAGACTATTTTAGACTTGAAGGTAGTGATGAGGATAAACTAAAAGAAAAAGAGCGTCAAAAAGAAGTCTTTAGAGCGCAAATAGAGCTTGCTAAAAAATATAAAAAGCCTCTTATTGTTCATATTAGAGATGCCTCTAGAGATTCAAAAGAAATACTAGAAGCCTCAGATGCTAAGGAAGTTGGCGGAGTTTTGCACTGTTATAATGCTGATGAAGAACTTTTATCTTTAGCAAAAGAGGGTTTTTATTTTGGTATAGGAGGTGTATTGACCTTTAAAAATGCAAAGAAATTAGTCAATGTTTTAGAAAAAATACCTCAAGATAAACTTCTTATAGAAACAGATGGACCATATCTAACTCCAACACCACATCGTGGGGAGAGAAATGAACCTTTTTATACTACTTTTGTAGCACAAAAAATATCTGAACTTTTGGATATTCCACTTAAAAATATTAAGGACACAACTACACAAAATGCTCAAAAACTCTTTTCTTTACGCTGATATTAATGTTTTTTTGGGTAAAATCTAGACTTTAAAATTTAAAATTAGAGTTATTGAATGATAAAATATTTTCTTCTACTTTTTTTACCAATCCTGCTTAGTGCTAATTTAACATATGTTTTCAATCACAACAAGGAAGTGGCTCTTTTGGAGTCATTTGACATTGAGGCTTCTTTTCTTTATGACCCAATAATGAATCAAATGAAGACTAAAAAGTCTACAATTAAAAAGAATAAATACTTCTTTAAAGCTATGGATGAGGCATATACTTTTATTCCGGCTATAAAAAGTATCTTGGCAAAACATGGCATTCCTCCAGAATTTTTATATCTTGCTATGGCAGAGTCTAACTTCTCAACTAGAGCTTATTCAAAAAAAAGAGCATCTGGGTTATGGCAGTTTATGCCAGCAACAGGAAAAATTTATGGACTAAAAATTGATGAGTATGTTGATGAGAGACGTGATCTTATTAAGTCAACTGAAGCAGCAGCAAAATACCTCTCACAGTTACATAAAAGATTTGGTAAGTGGTACTTAGCTGCTATAGCTTATAACTGTGGTGGTGGTAGATTAAATAATGCTATAAGAAAAGCTGGCAGTGATGAACTATCAATATTGCTTGACCCAAAAAAGAAGTATATTCCAAGAGAGAGCAGGTTTTACATAAGAAAAATTGTTGCACTTGCTATGATTGGTCAAGATGAGCAGTTTTTAATGCATAGTGAGTATGAACATCTTTTAAATCGTGCAAATGCTTACTCAATTTCAACTGTACGGCTATCAAGCGGTGATTCAATAAGAAGACTATCAAAAATGATAGGTATTCCACTAATAGAGTTAAAAAAACTAAATAGACATTTAAAATATGACTTTGTGCCTCCATATGCAAAAGGCTATGATGTCTATATTCCGTATATAAAACTAAATGAGTTTAAACGTAAATATACTCCAGAGCCTATGAAAAACATATATAAGGTTCATGTAGTTAAAAGCGGTGATAACTTATCTAAAATTGGAAAAAGATATGGTGTTTCATATAGAGTTATTAAAGATTTTAATAAACTTAAAAATTATCGCTTAAGCTTAAGACAAAGACTTATTATCCCGATAGATAGTAGAATAAAATCTAAAAAAATTGATACGAGACACTACTATATGGTTAAAAAAGGAGATACTTTAGAATCTATCTCTAAAGCTTATAAGGTTAGTGTTCAAAACCTTAAACTACAAAATCATCTTCGAGGCAGTTTAATCAGAATAGGGGACAGGTTAAAAATAAATGAATAGACTAATATCTGTACTGTTAATTTTATTTATACTATTTTTTACTGCATGTAGTACTAGAGGTAAGCGTGTTTATAATGGAGATAAATACTCTCCACCTAAATCTTATTCAGATGATAAAAATGCTCATAGCTCTGTTATGGATAATAAAACATACTCACATCCTACTATGAGACCTTATGTTATTAGAGGTATAAGATATTATCCAACGGTTGTAAGTGTTGGCGATGAGTTCGATGGTAGAGCTAGTTGGTATGGTCCTGATTTTCATGGAAAACATACTTCTAACGGTGAAATATATAATATGTATGATATGACAGCTGCACATAAAACGCTGCCAATGAACACTATTGTAAAGGTTACAAATATTGATAATGACATGAGTACTGTTGTTAGAATTAATGATAGAGGACCTTTTATAGATACCAGAATTATAGATTTATCAAAATCAGCCGCTAGTAAAATAAACATGATTGGAACTGGAACAGCACGTGTAAACATAGAAATTTTAGGTTTTGAGTCAAAAGGAAAAAAGAAAATTCCAACAAAAAAAGAGTTGAAAAAATCACCTCAGATAGCACCTGTAGATGGATTTGCTTTGCAAATAGCCTCTTTTTCAAAAGTTGAAGGTGCTTTAAAAGTACAAGAAGATAATGACAATATAGATGGATATAAAACAATTATAAAAGATATGGAAAATAAAGATGGTAGAATATTTAAAGTCTGGTTAAAAGGCTTTAAAAGTGAGCAAGAAGCAAGAGATTACAAAGCACAAGGGCATTTTGAGAATGCATTTATAGTAAGAGAGGATTAAATATGATTAGTAAAAGCAGAAAAACAAAAGAAACAGATATTACAATTTCATTAGAGTTATATGGAAAAGGCGGGAGTAAAATAGATACAGGTGTTGGCTTTTTAGATCATATGCTTGAGAGCTTCTCTAAACACTCACTTATTGATATGAACATAAAATGTGTTGGAGATACTCATATAGATGATCACCACAGCGTAGAAGATGTTGGAATTGTTCTTGGATCTTTAATAGCAGATGCTATATATCCTGTAGAGAACATGGAAAGATTTGGTAGTGCTAATATTGTAATGGATGAAGCATGCGTCTCTTGTGACTTAGACTTAAGCAATAGACCATTTTTGGTTTACGAGTCTGATGTAGCTGGCAAGGTCGGTAATTTTGATACTGAACTTGTTGAGGAATTCTTTAGAGCCTTAGTGCTGAATGCAAGAATAAGTACGCATATTATAGCTCTTAGAGGAAGAAATAAGCATCATATTATTGAAGCTTCGTTTAAAGCTCTAGCTGTTGCTATACGTCGTGCAACTACAAAGAATGAAAGAGTTGGTATCCCTAGCACTAAAGATGTTTTATGATTAAGTTGATTATTTTGGATGTTGATGGCTGTTTAACTGATGGAAAATTAATATATTCGGCAGAAGCAATAGAAAGTAAGAGCTTTAATGTAAAAGATGGTCTTGGTATTTCATCGTGGATAAAAATGGGTAATCAAGTTGCTATCATAACTGGAAGAAACTCTAAAATAGTTCAAAGAAGAGCCCAAGAACTTGGCATTCAGCATATTCATCAGGGAATAAGAGATAAAGATAGAGTCCTAAAAGAGCTGGTTGAGTTACTTGGTCTTAACTTTTATGAAGTTGGGGCTATTGGAGATGATTTAAATGACTACAACATGTTAAGTCTAGTTGGTAAAAGTTTTACACCCAATGATGGTGTAAAAGAGATTAAAGAGATAGTAAACAAGGTTTTAACTAATAATGGCGGTGATGGTGCTGTTAGAGAGATGATAGATACTTTGGTTGATGAAAATGATCAAAGAGAAGAGTTTATGAAAGTTTGGATGATAGATTGAATATAAATATATTTTTTATCGCTATTTCATTCGGCCTTTTGATGATATTTATTGGCTTTAAACCATTAGATATCAAGCAAAGAAAGTTTGTTGATGTTCCACTTTTCCAGCTTGAAACTTTTACTCTTCATGAATTAAGCCAAAAGGGCTTGATAACCCTTATGAAGGGCTCCAAAGCAACTAGATATAGCAATCGCTACAAAGTTGACAACATAGATTATACAGATAATTCTAAAGAATTTATTGCTAATATGAGAGCTGATAATGGATTATATATGGATAAGGAAGATATCATAGATTTAAAAGGCAATGTAATTTACAATAGAGAAGATGGTCTAATTTTTGAATCAGACGAAGCTACTTACAATAAGAAAAGTGCAATTGCACATACGAATAAAGACTACGTTATGTACAGAGGCGATAATATAGTTGTAGGTACTTCAGTTATTTATGATAACCGTCTCAATAGAGTGGAATCTAAAAACGTAGTAGCAAAATACCAAATACAAGAGAGATAATTATGAAATTTTTAACAATTATGACAATATTTTTAGCATCGGCTTTAATATCGCAGGAGTTAAGGATAAAAGCAAATCAATTTGATGCAGATGAAAAAACAGGAGTTTCTGTATTTCAAGGAAAAGTTAACATCATCAAGGGTAATGATGAGCTTAATGCAACAAAAGTAACCGTATATGCAGATGCTGAGCATCAACCTACTAAGTATATAGCAGAGGGTGATGTTTCATTTAATATAGAGACTAAAAAAGGTTCTCTTTATCAGGGTGTAGCAGGAAAAGTTATCTATATGCCTATTATCAAAGAGTATCACTTCTTCAGAGATGTTCATTTAAAACAGATAGATGAGAAAAAAGAGATTATAGGTGACGAAGTTGTGCTAAAGACCATTGAAGGTAAAGCATACGCAAGAGGGGCTACAAAAGAGCCTGTTATAATGATCTTTAAGATGCCAGATGAGAAGGAAGAAAAATGATTGAAATCGTAGATGCAAAGTTTATTACATCTGCACCAAATATAAGTGGTGCACCTGAAACAGATGAACAAAATGAAGTTGTTTTTATGGCGCGTTCTAATGTTGGTAAAAGTTCTCTTTTAAATGCACTTACAAATCATAAAGGCCTAGCTAAAGTTTCTTCTACACCTGGTAAAACAAGACTTATTAACTATTTTGATGTTACTTTTATAGATAGAGAAAATTCTCAAAAAAGTATTGCAAAATTTGTAGATTTGCCTGGCTTTGGTTATGCGAAGGTTTCAAAGTCAATAAAATATGATTGGGAGAAAAATTTAACTGATTATATCTCTCAAAGAGAGCAAATAAAGCTTTTTATTCATCTTATTGATTGCAGACATCCTGATCTTGATATAGATACTTCCGTAAGTGAATTTTTATTTGATAATTGCAGTGAAAATCAATATATACTTCAAATCTTCACAAAGATAGACAAATTAAACCAAAAAGAGCAAAATGCGCTGAGAAAAAGATTTCCAGATGCTATGATGGTCTCTAGCTCCAAGAAAAAAGGAATGCAAAAAGCCATTAAAGTTATTCACGATATTTTGCATGAATATGATTCAGAACAAGAGGAAGCTAATGATTAATTATCAAAAAGCAAAGCTTAGCGACATAAAAAAGATGCAAGAGCTTGTTTTGCCTGAGATAGAATCAGGAATTATATTAAACAGAAGTAATGATGAAGTTGCTACTAATATAAGGTCTTATACTCTATGTTTAAAAGACAATGAACTGATAGGTTTTTGTGCTTTACATATTCATACAGAATATCTAGCAGAAATCAGATCGTTAATAGTAAAAGAAGGCTTTAGAGGACAAAAAATAGGTGAAAATCTTGTTAAAACTTGCCTTGATGAAGCTGTTGGTTTAGGACTACAAAAAGTTCTATGTCTAACATATAGACAACCTTTCTTTGAAAGATTAGGTTTCGTTGAAATCTCAAAAGAGTCCCTCCCTGAACATAAGATTTGGGCCGATTGTATTAAATGTAAACATTTCCCAGTATGCAACGAAGTATCTCTAATCAAAACTCTTTAGTACCTTTCATATATGTGCTATTATTTATAGCATATGAAAGTCTAAGCAGCATCTATTTATTTTTACCACCTCTCTTTGCCGTACTTTTTGTACTTTTTGTAGATGCACTAAAAAGAGAAGATAGTCTTGCTATTTTTTTAATAGCTTTTTGTTTAGTCATTTTTGAATCTCAAATGGGCTATCCACTCTTTAGTTCTATTATTTACCTCGGTCTGATTTATAAGTTTGTTATACCTAGATTAAAGAAAAATTTTGGTTGTGCTTCTTGCATTAAAGCATCGTATGTATTACTTTCATATGTTGGCTTTTATCTATTTCTATCTATTCTATCGAATATATTTTTACTTCCAATGCCAAGTGTTAATTACTATATAATATACTATATGGTAATTGAGTTCTTTATAGTGAGTATATTGTGAAAATTAAGTTTATTCTTGCTCTGTTTATTATTACTTGGTTGACCCTTGTTGTAAGAGTTTTTTTTCTTGCAGTTGAATCAAACACTTATTATAAAAGACTTTCTCATTCTAACACTATTAAAATTGAGCAAATAACACCAGTAAGAGGTGAGATAGTAGATAGAAACAACAGACCTATTGCAATAAATAAACTTGGCTTTAAAATACAGCTTCGCCCGCATCTGAGATTAGAAAAAAGTATTGATAAGTTTACTGAAGAGATAGACAATATAGTAAAGCTTCTTCCTAATTTAAAAAAAGAGAAGCTTGTTAAAAACTATATAAAAAAAGATTCATACTACTATCATAACTATATAGATGTTGTACACTTTATCTCCTATGAGGATATAATGCCGGTTTACTCCGTTCTTAGCCTAAGAGAAAATGTAAATATTGTCCCAGCTCCTAAGAGATACTACCCATATGGGGAAATTGGTGCACACGCCATTGGTTATGTATCTCGTGCAAATATAAAAGATATTAAAGATGACAAACTACTAGAGCTAATCGGATATACAGGTAAATCAGGCATAGAGAAGTACTATAACACATATCTTCAAGGTGAAGCAGGCCAAAGAGAGATAAAAGTAAATGCTAATAACCAGGAAATAGAAGAGTTATCAAACGTAAGCGCTGATGAAGATAGAAAACTTACTTTAAACCTAGATATTGAGTTTCAAAAGTATGTATCATCACTGTTTGATAAAAAAGCCGGTGCAGTAATTGTAATGAATGTTGATGGGGCTATTCTTTCTGCTAGTAGTTTTCCAGAATATAGTTTAAACACTTTTGTATCGGGTATCTCTCACAAAGTCTGGGATAAACTATCAAACAGCCTCGATAAGCCATTTACAAACAAGCTTGTTAACGGTCTTTATCCTCCTGGATCTTCCATAAAACCAGGTTTGGGTTTACTTTATATCACAACAGATATAGATGAATTTTGGACTGTTGATTGTAGATCTTCTATGCCTCTTGGTAAACGTGTATTTAGATGCTGGAAGGATAATGGACATAGGAAAACAGGTATAGTAAAAGCTATCAGGGAGAGTTGTGATGACTTCTTTTACAAAGGTAGTTTGCAAGTAGGTATAAAGAAGATGAGCGAAGGTCTTATGAGATATGGCCTTGGGAAAAAAACTGGTGTTGACCTACCTAATGAGTTTATTGGTGTTGTTCCATCTCGTAAATGGAAAAGAAAAAAATACAATAGACCTTGGTTTATAGGGGAGACTGTAAATACTTCAATCGGTCAAGGTGATTTTTTAGTTACCCCAATGCAAATTGCTCAGTTTACAGCACTTATTGCTACTTCAAAACTTCCTACTCCTCACCTTGCTAAACTTATAGGCAACAAACCTTACAAGCCTTTAGCAAAAGATGTGCTAAACAAAGATGAGTTAAAAAAACTTCCTCTTATTCAAAAAGCTATGTATGAAGTTTGTAACTATCCAAAAGGTACAGCGACTCAATATGTTAACTCTAAAGTAACAATAGCAGGAAAAACAGGAACAGCTCAAGTGGTTGGAATCATGCAAGACATCGAAACTAGAGAGCTAGAGCATGAGATGGCATACTATAGCCGTTCTCATGCATGGTTTACATCTTATGGTCCATATAAAGATCCTCAGTATGTTGTTATGGTTATGGTTGAGCATGGGGGACACGGTGGATCTGCGGCTGGTGAAATTGTTTCAAAGATATACAACAAGCTCTTAGAGCTTAAGTATATCAAGAAGTAGTTTTAACTAAACAACAGCGTTTTTAATAAAAAGAGCTAGAATAATCAATAAAAAGATTGCTCCAGCTTTGTTGTAGAGTTTATTTGCAAGAATAAACACAAGTGCGATAGATGCTGCTATCATAATAAACATATCAAATTTTGTAGCAAGTAAATCAACAGTAAGTGGATTTACAAGAGAAGCAGCCCCTAAAACCATAGAGAAGTTTGCAACGTTTGATCCGATGATATTTCCTATACTCATCTCTGCGTTTCCTTTTTTTATAGCCACAAGAGAAACAACAAGCTCAGGAAGGGATGTTCCAAGAGAGATAAGAAAGATACCAATAATCCACTCACTAACACCAAAAACTCTCGCTATGTTTGTACCACTCTCTACAACAAAGTTTGCACCACCTATGGTTAAAGCAAATCCAATAGTAAGAAGTAAAATTGTTTTACCCCACTTGAATTTCTCTTTAATAAGTTCATCATCTACTTCTCCGCCTAAATCATCTTTAGAATCGCTGAAAAGAAATACTAGATATGAGACCATTAGTAGCAGGTATAAAAGACCGTCTACTCTATCTATAACACCGTCTTGTACCATTATAAAAAAGATAACAAGTGGAATAATTACCCAAGCACTATCTAGTGCGAAAAGATTTCTTTTTGGATGCATTTTTTTACTTATGAAAAATACTGCACCAAGCACTAAGGTGATGTTAAAAATAACACTTCCAACAACATTCGCAACTGCCATGTCACTTTTCCCTTGTCCTGCAGCCATCATAGATGCAGCCATTTCAGGTAAAGACGTACCAAAAGCAACAAGTGTTGCCCCGATTACAAAATGAGATATGTTAAAATGAAGAGCTATTCTTTCAGACTCTCTAATTATAAAATCTGCTCCAAAAATCAGCGCTGACATTGCAGCTATAAAAATTATAAAATCCATTATTATCCTTGTGTTCTTATTATTAAACTCTTAGGTAAGTTAAACTTTTCTATGAGTTTTGCCTCTTCTTCTCTCATCTCTCCATCATCAACCTCGTGGTCAAATCCTAATAGATGCAGTAATCCGTGAATAAAGAGCAGGGTTAATTCATCATCCTGAGTATGTCCTAATTCCTTAGACATTTCTTCAACATGTCCAGAAGATATAACTATGCTTCCTAATGGACTCATCGGCATATCCTCATATGGGAAGCTTAAAACATCTGTTGGAGCGTCTATATTCCTATGCTCTTTATTAATCTCTTTTATTTCAGCTTTGCTTGTAATTATTAATTCTATCTCTTTGTTTGTGAGTGTTGATGCTATTTTTTCTAAAAAATGCTCGTCTACATTGATAGGGGTTCTGTTATCTAGTTCAATCATGAGTGAATTATATCTAATGAGGCTTATATTTTATAAAAGCAGATATAAAAAAATATCTGCTTTTAGTTTGCGAAGGAGACTAACCTGTTATATTTATGTTTTTTCCCACGCCCGTTTTCTGAGCAGTCACTTCTCTAGATTGCTCATTCGCGCTATCAAGGACCTTTAAGATTTGTTGTTCTTGGACCTCTGTAGCTTTTTTCATAACTTCTACTTGAGCGGAAACTGAACCGCTTCCTGATGAAGATGATACATCCATAATATCTCCTTTATGTGCTTATTTGCCTATTATATACCTAATTTGTTTTAATCTTTATTAAAAATATATGCTAAAATTCTCTCATGGATAAACAAACGAAAAAAGCATTGTGTGTTATGAGTGGTGGTATGGACTCAACTCTTAGCGCATACATGATGAAAAATATTGGCTATGAGATAATAGCTCTGCACTTTAACTACGATCAAAGAACACAAAAAAAAGAACTAGAATGCTTTAATGAAGTATGTAAAGATTTAGAAGTAAAAGAAAAATATATCCTTGATTTAGACTTTTTTAAACAACTTGGAGCATCTGCACTTACAGACAAAAACATAGAGGTTCCAACAGGTGGCATAGAAGAGGGTGTTCCTGTAACTTATGTGCCTTTTAGAAATGGGATATTTTTAAGTATGGCAGCGGCTATAGCTGAAAAAGAGGGAGCGGAGATAATTAGCATCGGTGTTGTTGAAGAGGACAGCAGTGGTTACCCAGATTGTAGGGAGTCATATATAAAGAGTATGGAGCAGTCAATAAATCTAGGTACAAAAGATGAGACAAATATAGAGATTAAAATGCCTTTAGTTCATCTGAAAAAGTCTCAAATTGTTCAAAAATCATTAGATTTAAATGTTCCACTCCATCTTACATGGAGCTGTTACAAAAGTGAAAACAAAGCTTGTGGAGTCTGTGACAGTTGCAGACTTAGACTAAACGGATTTAAACTAGCCGGAGTTAGTGATCCAATTGACTACGAATGAAATAATTTTTAAAGACTTGGATGTTATCCATATTTGCAAACCAAGCTTAAAAAACAGCTATATAAGTGTTAATGAAGAGTCTAAAGTAGTTTTAAAAACTTCAAGAGTCTCTAAATCCTACATAGAAAGCTTACTTCTTGAAAAAGAGAGTTGGATAAGAAAGCAACTCTTTAAGAGAGAACAAAATCCACCCCTGCAGATAAACCTTGAAGATGAAGTTTTACTTTTTGGAGAGGTTTGCAGTGTAGATATAGATGAAGCTTCGCAACTACGAACTCTCTTAAATAGAGTTAGGCAACCAAACCAAAAAAATATTCTCAGATGCTACGATGATTTTTACAAAATATTTTCTCAAAACTATTTAAGTTCTAGAACTGAGTATTACTCTCAAATTATGGGCTTAAAATACAAAGAGATAAAACTAAAGAAGATGAGAAGCAGATGGGGTAGCTGTAGTTCAGATGGAGTTATTACTTTCAACACTCAACTCGTTAAACTAGAAAAAGAGCAGATTGACTATGTAGTAGTACATGAGTTAGCCCACCTGGTACACATGAATCATTCAAAAAAATTTAATGACTTAGTTAATGACTACTTTGCAGACTCTAAAAGAGTCAGAAAAGATATAAAAAATAGACAAAACTTTACTTTTTAGAATCTTCAAAATACTCTTCATGGTACCTACTAGAAGGCGACCATAACATCCAGCCACTTGTGTTGGTGTCATCAGATGCTCTTATCTGCTCATTTACTTCAAACTTTTCATAATGTTTTTTTGTGTGTGCATAGTCCTTGAAGTACTGTAACCATGGTCTTACCCGCTTAGAATCTATGATTGGTTTTATGTTTTTAATGCTTCTGCGTATAACCTCATAAGGGTGTTCTGATGGATATTCAAAGTAAAATGATCCGCTTGCAAATCCTGAAGGATATAGCATCGGAGAGATATAGTCGCTATGCTTTGCAAGAGATTCTACCATCTGTCCTATTCCTATATCATCTTTTTCCCAGCAAATATTTCCATACGTATCAACTGAGATAAATACCCCATATTTTCTAAGCCTGTCTTTAGCTGAGTCTAAAAAGCTCTCTATCGCTATTATGCGATTTTCCTGAGTATTCTCTTTTTTTAGTTTTAGTCCAGTCCTTGCAGGAAACCTGATATAGTCAAAATTGATCTCATCAAATCCGACCTTTGCTGCTTCTTCTGCAATGCGTATAGTATATTCATGACTTCTTTCATCGAAAGGATCTACCCAAGCCATATCATCATGATTTCTCCAGATAGTACCATCTTCTTTTTTAATTGCATAGTCTTCGTTGTTTGAAGCTTGAAGTTCATCCTTAAACACGGTTAACCTAGCAATCATATAGATATTTTTAGACTTCATAACTTCCATAAAGTTTTCTATACTTCCAATAGTTCTATCTTTGTAAGCACCATATTCGTTTGCCTGCTTAAATGAAGTCCTAAACGAAGTAGAGCCATACTCATTTTTCACATCTACAACAAGAGCATTTATTTCTGTATTTTCAATGATATCCAAGATTCTTTTTGTAGTTTTGGAGTAAATATTTGCACCCCAAAAAGTAAGATACAAAGCTTTGATTTTAATAGGTTCTATACCAATAGTAGTGGTGTTAGCATCTGATGTAAATGTGTATGGTCTATATCCATAAGCTTTTACATGATAGTTAGTTTCTTTACTTTGGATAGAAAATGTACCATTTTCATCTGATTTAACGCTTTTTACAGAGTTGCTGATTATTGCCTTTTCTATAGGCATTAGAGTGTTTTTATCAATTACAGTACCTTCAAATGAAGAAAAAAGTAGTGTTTGAAGTAGAGCGGATATAGCAAGTATTTTTTTCAATTATGTTCCCATGATTTATGTTTTTTATTAGAAGCAAATATCATGCCTCTAATACATAAATGGGATTATACTTTATCTCTCATTTAGAAAGTAACGCAGACTTGCATTGCTCCATTCTTTTGATAGCTTTAGGTAGCTTTCTATGGATGCATAAACTCTTTTAAAGTCTTCATTTTGAGAGCTAAGGTCGGCTATAACATCTTGTAGTGCCTGTTTAGCGGCAACCATGACATCCTCAGGATATTGATATATATTTATATTTAATTCTTGAAGTTTTGCAAGTGCTTTTATATTTTGAGCATGAAATTCAGAAGTCATATTTGAATTCATCTCACTAGATGCTACTTCTATGATGGATTTATGTTCAAAAGCCAATTTACTCCATGAGTGCTTGTTAAATGTAACTTCCAAAATAGAACCAGGCTCATGCCATCCAGAGTAGTAATATGGCGCAACTTTATAAAACCCCATTTTAATATCAAGTGCAGGACCAACCCATTCGGTGGCATCTATAACACCACGCTCTAAAGAGGTATATATTTCTCCTGCAGGAAGCAAAACAGGATTGACTCCCATCCTTGAGAAGACTTCACCGCCAAGACCTGGCATACGCATCTTTAGGCCTTGCATATCTGCAAGTGAGTTTATGGGTTTTCTGTACCATCCACCCATTTGGATGTTAGTGTTTCCGCCCATTAAAGGGTAGAGATTATACTTTGCGTACTGCTCACGCCAAAGTTCTAATCCACCGCCAAAGAGCATCCATGAATTAGTCTCTTCAGATGTGAAACCAAAGGGCATACCAGTGTAGAGTGAAAATGCAGAGTTTTTACCTTTCCAATAGTATGGTCCAGAGTGAAAAGCATCTATCTGACCGCTACTGCAGGCATCAAAAACAGCTAGGGCAGGGACAAGAGTGTTTTTTGGGTAGAGTTTTATCTCCAAAGAACCGCCACTGACATCCTTCACTCTTTGTGCAAACTTTTCAACGCCTGTACCCATAATAGGAAAGTGTGCCGGCCAGCTTGTGGCGAGTTTTATAACAGTTTTTTTATTCCTATTTATATTTACACGTTTTACATTATTGTCATGTTTTTTTGGATGTTTTGAGTAGTCTATGGCTTGACGATTACTCTCGTTACACCCGCCTAAAGCAAGTGCAGCTGAGGCTGTAGTAGCGGTTGTTAAAAAGGCCCTGCGATCCATCTCTAGTAGTCGTCATCTTCTTCGCTATCGTATATAGCAAATTTTAGAGCTTCACAAGCTGCATAAGCAGTCTCTGTTTTTAAAGCATCAAAGCTAATCTCTTTGTCTGCTATATAAGCGCTTAACTCTTCAGTAGTGTCTAAGTTGTAGCATCTTAAAGCAGCGATATCTTCTTTGTTCATCTCTTCATAGCGCTCTAAATAAGATTCTATAGTCTCAGCATCTAGAAGTGAGTTCATATTTTTTTCAAATGGCTCATACTTCTCTCTTACTTCATCTATAGCATCTTCATCTGTTTCATTTAATAGTTTTTCCATCTCTTCATTTATTTCTTTAATAGTTGTCAATATTTTTTCCTTTAATTTTATACTATTTTCTCAGGCATAACTATTATGCCATCTGTGTCTGCGTAGATATAGTCTCCATTTTTAAAACCGATGCCGCCAAAAGATAGATGCACATCTCGCTCAGCCTCCATAGCTGGTATGTACTTTCTAGGACATACACCAAGAGCGTATAGAGCCACTGGAATATCTTTTATCGCAAATGTGTCCCTGATATATCCATTAACGATTATACCAGCGTAATTATTTTTTTGTGCAAATTTCATCAAGTTTTCGCCAACAACAGCAAAATACTCTTCTCTTACATCTACAACTACAACTTTTCCACTTCCATCTTCGTCACGAAGAAGTTTAACAAGCTCTGAATTGTTTTTATCTAGTCTAATTGTTACAACTTCCCCTTGGCATTTATCTACACCACCGTAATTTTTGTACTCTGGGTCAAGTACGAGTGCTTTATCACTATGTTCATCACAAATATCTGCTGTAAAAAAGTTCATTTTTCTTCCTAAAAATCTTTATTGAGTGTATTATAACCTTATTTTTACTTAGAGTATGTCAAACTTTTTGCAAAAAACAAAGGCTTACAATGTCACAAGTGTTAGAATTAACAGACTCTACTTATCCATCTTTTATAGAAAAAATAGATGCAGTTGTATTTATAGACTTTTACAGCGATAGCTGTGCACCTTGTCAAACACTTATGACATACTTACCAAAGATAGCCGAGCACTACAAAGATGAAAAAGTAATCATAGCAAAAGTAAACACCGAAAAAAATCCAAAACTTTCAGCAAAATTCATGATAAAAAGTGTCCCTCTGACAGTTGTAATAGGGGAGGACAAGATGGTAAAAAAAGCAGGTGCTGGACTACTCGCAATAGACAAATACATAAAGACCATAGACAAAGTCCTCGGTAAAGACTTAGGACTTTTTGCTAGACTGTTTGGGTAGTGTCTTAGATAATTATATCTCTTACATATAAAGAATATTAGCGAAAGAAAGTGGAGATTCATTCATTGGGGTGAATGGTAGGGATGTAATCTTATGCATAACGGTTGACTTTAGTAATGATCTAGCATTTACTACTAGGTCTTGCTATGCCTTTGTATTAATTTTTTTGGATTTTGTTTTGTATGAAAGATAGCCAATATCATTATAATATCTTCATATTTTTCATATATTATGATGTATGGAAATTTTTTCATTATAACTTTTTGAGATGTCTTAGTTTCATATTGATATAAATTTGGAGAATTTAGGATATTATTAAATTGTTTGTCAATATGAGATAAAAATCTTTTTTCTAATTTTTGGCTTATCTCAAAGTAATAGTTGAGTGCAATTCTTAAATCATTTTCTGCAAGAGGATGTAGTTTTAAAGTCAAAATTATCTTTCTAAATCACTTTTTATATCATTCCAATCTCGGCCAATAGAGCGATTTTCGTGAAATGAGCTTATTCTAGAGGCAAGCTCTTTCTTTTGTTCTTCACTAAGCTCAGAAGTATTATTTATTTGAGAAAAATCATGTATGTCATTATCAACAATAAACTTCAATGCTTTCATTATTTCATCTTTTGAGCTATTAAAAAACTTTTCAATTTTTGGTTCTTGTATTGATAGCTGTATCATAAATATCTCCTGCATTTTAAATAAGTATTATAACACAAACAAGGTTGTGTATAAATTCTCTCTTCTGACATAACGGTTGAATATAGCCAATAGGTTGCCATTATGTTTATTTAAAAGTTGTTGTCTATCTTTTTTTTAACTTTCTTGAAAGTTTTAGTTTCATCAATTTGATATTTAGACAACTGTATAGTCGCTTTTTTTGAAATCTTCCAATCCATTCATTAGATTTTCAACAAGCTCTTTATCTTCTAAAATTTCAGTCATTTCATCTTTTTCTACAAACTGTGATGAAGTTAGGTATTGCATTGTCGCAAACTCTATGAAATTAGAAATATTTCTTCCTTGTCCTTCTGCAGCAAGTTTTATCATATCATAGATAGAATCGTCAACTCTCATTGTAACTGTTTTCATACATAATCCTTTTGAATATTTATATATCTAGTTATATTCAATTTGTCAATTTTTTGTATTATCAGATAACGTTTAAACTCACCAATATGAACCACATACGCGGTTCATATTGGTGTGCAGAGCTTTGTTATACGTCTCCTGCCTGTTGTAATTTAAGTGCTGTTTTGATGAGAGATTCAGTGTCACTAATATGCACGATATCAGAAAGGTCGCCGATGCGAAGCTCCAATGGACTTGTTGCATTCTTTTGTTTTAATGCAAGTCTCCATTCAAATTGCCAAGAATACTCAGAAAATTTATTGAATATACTTAGCCTATTATGATGTTCCATTCTTTCAACATATGTAATTTTTTTTCCTACGATAAACTCATCTTCTGCAGAATATAAGGATGAATTACTCTCAATTGATTTTTTCACTCTACTAAAGAACGTAGTGATATTATTACCACCAATAAACACCGCCTTATTACCTAATTTTAAGAACTCACTAGATAAATATAAGCCTGTTTGTCCTGCATCTAGAATATCTTTATCACTAAGTATTGTCATACAATAGATATTAATGTCACCCTGATGTTCTGCTCTCAAATCTACCTTATCTACAATATCTTCAAGAATATGTCCGTTGAGTTCTAATGTAGTGTTTTCTGACAAATAACTCGCAATTAAACCTTCATTTGAATCACCCCTTAATCCTAAGTCTGCATTTTCGTATTCTCTAAAAATACGAATATTATTCATGAAAAGAAGCCCTTCATTAACAAAAGAATCTACATATTGTTCATCTATAAACTTAATTAAAACACGATTCCTATTTTCTGGACTAATCACTGTTACCTTCTTTATGCATATAACTATTTATTAAATGAAGATTTTACCCTAATTAACTAGAAACTCACAAATTAAATCAACACCTTAAAATATCCCTTAAACCCAAGTATATTTTATAAACCCACCTAACCAAACTTTTACAAGATTTTTGATATCCTTAGAAAATCAAAATAATAGGTATTAAATTATATGAAAGTAGTAACAGGCGTAGTCGGGAACGACATACATGTTGTAGCAAACAGATTGATAGAACTTTCGCTAAATGCAAGAGGATTTGAGGTGTTTAACTTAGGTGTAAATACTTACCTAGAAGAGTTCTTTGATGCAGTCGTGGAAACAGGAGCGGATATACTCCTTATATCCTCTCTAAATGGAGAGGCTGAGGGTTGGAGCAGAGAGATTAAACTGCTAAAATCAAAATATAAAAATTTAGATAATCTTGTGATGATGATTGGTGGAAACTTAGTTGTTGGAAGTGCAAGCGCTGAAGATATTGTTCCAAAGTATAAAAAATACGGCTTTGATTTAGTTTTTCATCAAGTTGATTTAAATACAGGACTTGACACCTTAGAAGAGTTTTTAAAAGAGAGAGATAAATAATGAGTTTGCTCCAAGAAGAGAGAGAAATAATCCTCTCCAATGAGTATGTAGATAACTTTGACTTTGCAGAAGTTGAAGAGTTTGTAAGAAATGCTAGCAAAGACCTATTTATATCTCATAACTTTAAAACAAAAAACAAGATGCTTGTTCAGCCTCGCGGTGGTTTTCCAACGTATAAGAAACAATTTGCTCTAAATGAGTTCTTTGTAGAAGCAAATGTTGATGTTTTGCCTCTTACTATTGACTCAAACACTAGACTAAACGACTACGCAACAGCAAAAAAGATGCTTCGTCTTAGTGAAGAAAATGATATTGACATGCTAAATGGCTATCCTCTGGTTAATCATGGTTACAGAACTACAAGAAAAATGATAACTCACTTCAACAAGCCTGTGAGCCTTCGTCACGGTACTCCAGATGCCAGACTTCTTATAGAGACAGCCATAGCATCTGGTATCTTTGAGATAGAGGGTGGACCTATTACCTACCTTCTACCATACTCAAAGAACTTTCCACTCGATAAAGCTTTCTTGTACTGGAAATATGTTGAGAGAGTTTGTGCAAACTACTCAAAACTAAATGAGCCTATAAACAGAGAATCTTTTGGTCCTCTTACTGCTACTTTAGTACCTCCTGCTATCACTATAGTTATTCAGCTTCTTGAGATGCTACTCTCACTTGAAGAGGGCGTTAAATCGTTCTCTGTTTCATTTTCTCAAACAGGTTCTATGAACCAAGATATCGTAATGGGTGCAGTAATTAGAAAACTCTCAAAATATTATGCCGAATCAATAAACTGTGGAGATGCAACTATAAATCTTGTTTATCATCAGTGGATGGGAGCTTTTCCGACTAACAAAGATTTTGCAGAACAGCTTATCAATATGTCTACTGTTATTGCAGCTATGGTCGGTGCAAATAAAATCATCACAAAAACAAGAGAAGAAGCCTCTGGAATACCTACAAAAGAAGCAAATGCAAAAACTGTTGCAAACACTCAGTACACTCTTGGCATCTTAAACGGTCTGCCAAACATAGTGGATGAGGAAGAAGAAGAGATATTAACACTTGAAGTTCATGCTATCATGGAAGCGGTGTTTAACGACCCTGCTGATACTCTATGGAGAAAGGTTTTTAACTCTATTAAAAGTGGAATCATAGATGTGCCGTTTTCTCCGCACATCATTAACCGTAACGAAATGATAACTATACGAGATGCAAAGAAAAACATACGAATCATAAAAAGAGGAAATGTTCCTATTCCTGATCGTTGTTTTCTTTATGAAAAAGCTCAGTGTGACTTAACTAAAGACACTACAAGCATCGTAAATGATATTATCCATGATATAGGGATTATGCAATGAGCAACTTATTAATAGACGTTGGAAGTACATATTTTAAAGTCTCTACCGATTCAAGTATTGAGCAGCATCTAAGAGACTTCAACAAAGATATTTTAGATGACCTGACATATAAATGCGGCGAAACTATCCATAGTTATGACAAAAGTGATGTATATATATGTTCTTCTGCCAATGGTGGCTTAAGCACCTTAATCATAGGAGTAACAAACCTGTTCTCACTTAAGTATGCTACAAATATAGCCTTTAACTCTGGTATAAACATCATAGACACAGTTTTGTATCAAAACATCGAAGATTACTCAATTCCAAGTGATTTGATTGATGTAGTCATAGTAGTTGGAGGGATTAACTCTACTTCAAATATATTTGGTGAAAAACTATATAGTTACTTAGAGAAGTTAAAGTACTCAAACATTGTATTTGTAGGCAGTGAAAAAGAGGCTCCTGCATTAAAAGAAAAAATTGAAAATCTTGTAGTATTGCCTAATATTATTGATGATAGACTTCATATTGTTGAAGACAACCTCAAAGAGTACCTAACAAACCTTTATCAGGCTGATATTGTAGGCAAAGAGGGCATTAAGAACCTCTACAACATTACTTCTAACCAGATATACTCAACGCCTTACATCGTAAATAAGACTCTTCCTATGATTCATACGAAGTTTGCAGTTGTAAATCCATATATTCTCATAGATATCGGTGGTGCAACAACTGATATACACTACTCAAAAGATTTAGTTGATGATAATATTGTTACTGAGAATGAGTATGACAGACTGGTATTTAAAAAACTAGGTGTTTATAAGTCAAAAGAGTCTCTAATCTTCGCTGCACAAAATAATGAGTTTACTTATGAACTTTTAACGCATCTAAAAGTTACAGAGAATATATTTGAAGAGCAGAGTCAAAAAGCAACCAAGACTCTGATGCAACTCGCTATTTTTCTTGTTTTATGCAAGATGTCTCATTACAAGCAGTCATATATAAACCTAAAACTGCTCTCTATTAACTCTATAGTGCTAACAGGTGGTATTACAAAGGTTTTATCAGCTAGCGAGATTGAAGATATCATCTCGTTTTTTTACAAAAAAATACTAAACTCAAACCACAATCCAGCAACTATCCTAGATACTAACTACGATATCTGGACTCTTGGGGCAAAAGGAAATTAAAATGTCAATAAACTGCATAAGAACACTTATAGAAGATGCGGCGCAAACTCACGGAGATAAAATAGCATTAGTTTTTAATGAAAAAAGCATAACTTATTCTGAGTTGTTTGCAAAAGTTAATCAGGTAGCTTATTATTTAAAAGAGTTAGATCTTCCAAAAGACTCAAGAGTTGGTATATATTCAAGTAAAGGAATAGAGCAGGTTATTGCCATACTAGCTATTTTATCAACTGACTATATGTTGGTACCTCTTACAAAACTTTTAAAACCAGAGCAGGTTAAATATATAATAAGCGATTGTAATATTAGGTGTATTATTACAGACAAAGTAGAGCAAGATAGCATAGAAGAGATTGATTTTAATGGTCATATTATTTCATATGAAACGTCCACAAAGGAAATAGCATCTTTTGAAGAAATCTTTAAATACTACAACAAACCATATGTTTGTGATATAAATGGACATAGTAATGCTTTAATAACTTACTCTTTTGGCATGAGCGGAACTCCTAAAGGTATTGTGATTTCGCACAGAAATCTTATTGATTCTGCTCGCGTTGTTTCTCAGTACTTAGACCTTCAAGAAGATGATGTTATCTCTGGTATTCTTATCTTTAACCTTGATTATGGACTAAATCAAATCTTTTGTACACTTTACAAAAAAGCTACTTTAGCACTACACAGATTTATATTACCAGCAGATTTCTTTAACCACCTAATTGATGATAATGTAACCGTTATACCTCTAATGCCAATAAATATAACGCAGATGTTTGATGAAGAGATGAGCAGAATCCCAAATCCTGAGCTTTTTGATGGTATAAAAACTATCACTTCATCTGGCGGTAACGTGACTGCTAAGATGATAAGTAACTGTAAAAAAACTTTTCAAAATGCTGCGTTTTACTCGATGCATGGGCTTACAGAAGCGTTTCGCTCAACTTATTTAAATCCATCACAAGTAGGCATTAGACCTGATTCCATTGGTAAAGCAATTCCTGATGTTGAACTTTATGTTATTAACAAAGACGGCAAAGAGTGTGCGGTACGAGAAGTAGGGGAGTTGATTCACAGAGGTGGATACATCTACAAAGGCTTCTGGAATGCACCGCAGCAAAATGCTCAGAGATTTAAGTCAATTGAGATTTTAAAAGATGTTATCAATATAGAAGGGCAACTCACAGATGAGATAGTTGTAGCTTCCGGTGACTATGTCTATAAAGACGAAGAGGGATATTTCTATTTTGTCTCAAGACATGATAATATGATAAAAACAAGAGGCTTCAGAGTCTCTCCATACGAAATAGAATCAGTTGTATCTAGATGCTTACCTCAAATAGAGCAATGTGCCGTATTTTCTATAGATAATGAACTTATAGAAGAGGAGATAGTTATGGTTTACTCTTCAGTAAGTGAAATAGCACCAAAAGAGATAATATTTGAGTTGAAAAAACATCTGGCATCTTACATGATTCCAAGCAGAGTTATCTATAAAAAGTCACTTCCGCTAGTTCAGAGTGACAAGAACAAGATTAATAAAGATGAGCTAAAGAGAGAGTTAGAAGTCTAAAGTGAGTTGAGTTTGGTAAGGTATGCGTTTGTTGAGAATCGACTTATCTACTCCAACTATAAGAGCAAAGTGAAAGTTGTTTTCTTTTAATATAGGTAATATCTCTTTTTCATGCTTGTAACCAAATATATTTTCTTCTTCAGATTGCTTAATAGAAGAAGGAACGATGCAGATTATCTTTGCCCAGGATGCACGAGAGTGCAGAAAGGTTATTTCGCTATCTACAAGACTTGTGTTTTTCTCAAAGATAAGTACTTTATCGCTAGTTCCAAAATCTTTTATCTCAAAGTTTTTGTTTGTAAAAACTGCTTCAAAGTGCTCTATAGGTGTAAACTTTCTAAGTCTAAAGTCTATTTTTAGACTTTTAAGCAGATGTAATAAATCTGCAAGATAAGGAATAAAAAATGGTGAAATTAGCTGTCTCTCATAAAATATATTGTCATATATAAATGATGTCTCAAAAAGAGTTTGTTCCATAATCTCTATGGGTTCTATGGCTATTTTAGATAGAGTTTTTACGTTTGTAAACATATCTTTAGAGTTTAGAGTGGGGCAAAAAAGTATTGTAGTTCCATTTTCTACTTCCCAAAGGGACTTGAAAACACTTTTTATATCTCCATAAACAACTACAAAAGTTGTTTGTGCAATCACTTGAAGAGCAAGTTTTAAAATAATCTCATTACATTCATAAGCAACTATTTCTTTTTCAATCATCTTGAAACGAAGGAGTCGCTTTAGTGCTTCATCAATGCTGTTTACTTCTATCCAAGCTATTTCTTCATCGAGAATTTGTGTAGGTTTGTCAAAAACTATTCCATATGCACCGTTTAACACAGCCAACTCTATATCTTGAACATTATAGGCAAAGAAGATATCACCTCTCTTTACTTTATTAGCTTCAAAAACAGTGTTTTCAAAATTATTTACACATGGCTCATTTACAAGTTTAGCATGTGTAAGTGCAAGGAAGTTTTCAAGTCTCATCCAATAGGTGTGCCTGCCTTTTTAGGTTTTTCAGGTCTTACTAAACATAGACCATCTTCGTCCTTAGCAGCAAGAAGCATTCCCTCAGATATCATTCCCATAAGCTTTGCAGGTTTTAGGTTAGCGACTACACATACTTGAGTGTTTAGCAGAGCATCGGCAGAATAAAACTCTTTGATTCCAGCTACAACCTGACGAGGTTTATCTTCACCTATATCAACTTGTAATTTGAGAAGTTTTTTACTCTTAGGAACTTCCTCAGCCTCTAAAACAGTACCGACTTTTAAAGATGTTTCAAAAAACTGACCAATCTCTATAAGGTTATCATCTTCTTCTTTTTTAGATTCTTTCTCGGCAATAAGATCTGCTTTCATATTGTCATTTGGCTTATCATCAGGCATAGCTTTTGGAGCTTCTTCCATTAAAGGCTCTTCAACACGAGGGAAAAGAGGGGGAACTTTTTTGATATTAAATAATTTTAATAGCTTTTTATCTACAACAAGGTCGTTGTAGCTAGTGTTATCTATAGTAAAGTTAAGTGCATCTGCTATCGTTGCAGTAGTTCTAGGCATAACAGGACTTAACATGATAGATGCTTTAGCTAAGATATTTGCAACAAGCGCAACAGTAGCAAGAGCTTCATCTTTTTTGCCTTCTTTCATTTTAACCCATGGAGCATGCTCTTCAATAGCTTTGTTCCCTATAGCAAACAGTTTCCAAAGCTCTTCTAGATATCTGTGAGTCTGCATGTTTTGCATAAAATCATCAAGATTACCAAGAGCCTCATTCATAGCATCTAGCTCTTTTGTGTGATATTTTTCTACATCTTTGCTATCTATCTCAAAATCAGAGTATTTTCCACTCATACCGATGATACGATTTAGAAGGTTACCCAAATCATTACTAAGTTCTGAGTTTATTCTATCTATAAATGCTCTTTGAGAAAAATCACCATCTTGACCGAAAGGAACTTCTCTAAGCATAAAATATCTAAGGTTTTCAACACCGTAAACATCTGAGACTTCTTTAGGAGATACAACATTGCCTTTTGACTTACTCATCTTCTCGCCATCTCTAGTCCACCATCCGTGTGCACCGATGTGTTTTGGAAGAGGTAAGTCAAGACTCATAAGAAATGCAGGCCAGTAAATAGCGTGAAAACGAAGAATATCTTTACCTACAAAGTGCGTAGATGCAGGCCAGAAGTCCATGTTAGCATCATCCTTGCCATAACCTAGAGCTGTAACATAGTTCATAAGAGCATCTAACCAAACATACATAACATGCTTGTCATCATTCATAGACTCAGGAAGCTTAACACCCCAAGTAAAAGATGTTCTAGTAACAGAGAGATCTCTAAGCCCACCTTTTACAAAGTTTATAACTTCATTAGCACGAGAGCGAGGAAGTATAAAATCAGGATTATCAGCATAGTGCTTAAGAAGTGCATCTTCGTATTTTGAAAGTCTAAAGAAGTAACTTTCTTCTTTTACTATACTTGTTGTTCTACCACAATCAGGACAAAACTCACCGTCTATCAACTGAGTCTCAGGAAAGAAAGTCTCACAGCTTACACAATAGTGTCCTTCATAAAAGTCTTTATATATATCACCCTTAGCATACATCACTTCAAAAGCTTTTTGAACACCTAGTTTATGGTCTGCATCTGTAGTTCTAATGAATTTGTCATAACCAATTTCAAACTCATCCCATAGATTTTTAAATGACGCACTAATTTCATTTGCAAACTCTTGGGTTGGTTTTCCATGTTTTTGTGCTGATTCTTCTATCTTCTGTCCATGCTCATCTGTGCCAGTTAAAAAGTAAGTTCTATTACCTTTTAGTTTCTCATATCTAGCCATAGTGTCGGCTATAAAAGTAGTGTATGCATGTCCAATGTGTGCTTCACCGTTAACATAATAGATAGGTGTTGTTATATATTTATTCATTAATTTCCCTCATTAAAATTCAAATCCGCCTGTCTCGCCTTTGGACATGCTGTTGTATACTGATTTTACATAATCAATTCTAAGTTCACAAGCTATATAGTGTTCGCAAATGCTGCAAGATACTAATTTTTTATCTTTTTGACAAGCTTGCACTTTGACTATCATTTCATCAAGATGAAGTTCAAACTTATCTTTTTCTTGATTATGCGTTGGCTGCATAAACTTCTTTTACTCTCGCTATCTCATATTTAGAGCCAAAAAAACATGGTGAAGTATCATGGATATGTCCACATGAAAGCTTCATTAAATCAGCTTTACCATCTATCGCTTCGCCACCTGCAGTTTTATAGATGAACGCAAAAGGAAACACTTCAAAGAGTTTACGAAGTTTTCCATCGGGCTTGTCACTAGTTGCTGGATATGAAAATAGTCCACCACCCTTAAGAAGAAGCTGGTGAAGGTCTGGAACCATTCCACCAGAATACCTTAAGCGATAACCCTCTTTAAAAAAGCTGTCCACCATCTCTTTATGGTAAGGTTCCCAATTTTGCTGAGTGCCGCCAGGAGCATTTAAGTTACCTTTTTCTTTTAGACGAATCTCTTTGACAAACTCAAAATTCTCACCTTGAAGCAGGTGTAGTTTTGCTTTGTTGTGAGCAAATACCATCTCAACACGAGGACCAAAAACAACATAACATGAAGCAACCATTTTGCCTACTTCAAAAGCACCATCATAAATACCAAAGATAGAACCAACACTTAGGTTTACATCCACTAAAGATGAGCCATCAAGTGGATCATAAGCGATAAAGTACTTTCCGTTTTCATTTAAAAGCATCGCCTTTTCTTTCTCTTCACTGGCAATGGTGTGAATAGAAGGTACTTGAGAAAACTCCTCTTCAATAATCATGTCACACTGAATGTCGAGCTGAAGCTGAGTCTCACCAGAACTGTTGGCTAGTTGTGAATAGCCTATATCTTTAACATCTATCGCTTTTTTAATTCTTTTTGCAGTACGCTGAATCGCGTCAAATATGTCATCCATTTATTTATACTTCCTTCGCATTTTTAAGTATCCAAGATATTACATCTTCACAGTTATTTAAGTCCAAAATATCAACATTGCTAGGCACATCGTAGTCCTGGGTGTTGATACTCTCATCAATTGCCAAAGCATTCATATAAGGAAAGTAGTCGCTGTCGAGACCATCTCTAAATATACTTATACGTGGCAGTGGTAAATTTTTTAAGCCTTCAACAAGTAGAACATCAAAATCATTAAAAAGTCTAATCATCTCATTTAAATCTTTGTTTTGTTTAGAGAAGTAAGTAGTTCTAGTTGGAGAAGTGACAATCACTTCTGCCCCTGTGTCTGAGAACTTATAACTATCTTTGCCCTCTACATCAAAACGAGCCTTATCACTTGGATCGTGTTTAACTATTGCCACTCTTTTACCATGCTCATGAATCAGTTTTCTGGCTACTTTTAGTATAAGAGTAGTTTTTCCACTATTTGATGGACCTGTAAATGCAACTGCTAATCTTTTGTTCACTTTATGTCTTTATATTTATTTATCTAAAATTTTAAGTGATTATACAAAATAGTCTTTAAAAGCTTGTTTAATAAGATATAATTCTTTCATAAATTATAGGAATAATCATGAAATATATATTATTAATTTTAACTTTTTCACTACTATTTATGGGATGTGCAGATAAAAATGCTTTTAGCAAGTTTAAAATGCAAGAAGATCAAGAACTAAGTGCAACAAGTTTACAGGGAAGCAAAATAAAAATGGGTGAAGATGTAGAGGGAATTTTCTCTGCTATATATCTAAATGACGTCTATCCAAATATATATACTGTTAACGAATATTTTTATGTATATCTTTACCTAAAAGAAGAAAAAAAGATGTATGACACAAACAGTCTTGATGAGATAAAACTCACTATAAAACTTAACGGTAAACTTCCCATGAAAATAAAAAAGCTAGATGCTGAAAATAAGTTTTCTCATCTAGCTTCTGTTCGTAGTGAGTGGAAGAGATACTATCTTGTAGCTTTTGAAAAAGAAGAAAAAAACACAATCAACCTTGTACTCGAAACCGATCAGTCTTCTTCGGATGCGTTAACGTATCAAAAAGGCGAAGAATAGAGACTTCCTCACCCATTACTTTTTTGTACATCACATAGTTTGCTAGAACTTTTTTTCCATACTCTCTACTCTCAGAGTTAGACATTAACTCCATACTCAAAAATGGTTCATATTTTCCGCTGTTAAAAGTACCTTTTTCAAGATATCTTCTTAAAAAACCCATACCGCCATTGTAAGCATAAGCCATAAAAAGAGGGTGATACAGAGACTTTTTCATCCACTCTAGATGCTTGAGCGCATAGTTAATGTTATTTTTAGGTATAAACATCTCATCGTAGTTTTTTACCGGATTTTTTACCTGTTTAGAGATAGCATCTGCTACAAACGGCATAAGCTGCATCAGACCTAGAGCATATGAGCGAGATAGAGCAGCAGGAATAAGTCTACTTTCTTGACGCATAATCGCATAAACAAGAGCTTTTTCATCTGTTGATATATCTCTTAGATACCTATCATATGGCATAACATAACCGTGCATTGAGTATTTATATGCTTTTTCAAGTATGAGAGTCTGAACAGGTATCATATTTTCTTGCATATAAGTCTTAGAGAGTTCATAAAGTTTATCTTGTGATGAAGCTTTCCTTATATCAGCTATTACGCTGCTCCACTCAAATGGGTCTTGAATATTTTTATCTGCTTCATCTTCATTTACTTCTACAGCACAAAAGTAATTATTGAAGCTTTTGTTTTGCTTTTCATGCGCATAAAGAGTATACATATTTATATCTCGACTATGTAGTAACTTATCTAGATACTTTTTATCTTCTGTAACTTTATACATCCAAAAGTAGTTCTTATCAATATCAATTTTCTTTTTAGCTTTTAAAAGAGATAGATTAAAGTAATGTATAGCTGCCTTGTTGTTTAGATATTTTATATGATTAAGGGCTAGATAAAAGTTAGTCTTAGAGTTTAGTTTTTCTCCCTCTAGGTTTAAAAGAGCTAACTGCAGTCTGTTTAGCTTGTCGTCATGCACAACTATTTTAACAAACTGAGATATTCTCCAAGATGATGATAGTTTATTTATAAACTCATTATTTAGATGAATGTTAAGATTTTCTCTACGATGCCTGGATGTAGTTCTTACAAAAAGTGATAGTATCGTGTTCTCGTCATACTTACTGTATGCCTCTTGCGAGTAGGGCTCATTCTGGATTCTAAGAAGTTCTATTTTGGCTTTTGTTTTAATCTTTTTTGAAAGTTTCTCTCTTTCATTTTTTGTCATGGCAAGTGTTTTGTATGGAGAAAAGGCAAGTTCTAAACATTTATCATCTTCTATAGATAAAAGTTTTTTCTCTTTCATGCAAGAGATTTTTTTCTTTACTTGAGGATTATTCGTTTTTTTTGCATAAAGTTTAAATAGTTTATTGCTTTTACCCTTAATCTGAGCGTAAGCTTTATCAGCTTGCTCGGGAGTAATATCTTGTTTTAGGTATTGCCATATCATAAAGTTTTTTGCGCGACTTGTAGGTTTTGAGTCTATCTCTTGAAGAGTTACGTTGGCATCTAAAGATGCCAACATAAGCAATAGTGGTAGAAAAATCTTAATCATAGTTACAATGAGTGAAGTAGGGCACTCAGTAAAACAATAACTATCTGTAGAGCTATAATGATTACAAGTGGTGCTAGGTCTAATCCATTAAAGTCTGTTCTAATGAATCTACGGACAAGTCTATATGCGGGTTGTGTAACTCTATGGAGAAACTGAACCACAGGATTATACGGGTCTGGGTTTACAAAACTTAAAAGTGCTGTAACAATAATAACCCAAACATAAATATTTACAAGACTAACAATAATAGAACCAAGTCCTTGAATTATTTCCATTAACATACTCATTTTATAATCTCTCTTATATAATTTTTTAAATACTTATAAACTAAAGCAATATCTGGACCATTTCCTGCGCCAGTTAGTAAAAAATGCAGTGCTTTAGAAAAGTTTTCATCTTTAAGAGTTGATTCTTTCATAATGTACTTTTTAAAATCATCATACTCTTGAAAATATGGCGCATTTTTAATAGTCTTTGCCATTATTTGTGCAACCTCTGTAAACTCCTCAGGAATTTCTTTGGCTGCGAAGATTGCTTCTATTTTCGATTTTAACTCTTTTGTAGTAGAAGCTTCTTCTAAGTAAACCTTTGCAAGCTCACCGATGTTAGCATCTGCAAAACCTACATATCTTGAAAGCTCCGTAGCATCCATGTTTTTAAGATGTTTTTTATTTATCTCTCTTAAAAGCTCAATACTAAAGCGAGCAGGGGACTTAGATATTTTTTCTAAGCTAAACCACTCTATCGCATCTTTAACATCAAAAATCTCTTGAGGTGTCTCATTTGCTATTGATATTAAATAATTTGAAATAGCAGCTGGAAGGAAACCTTCCTCTAAAAGCCACTTAACGCTAAAAGTGTCGTTTAAAATAATAGGCAAGTGAGCATACTCTACTTTTTTCTCATAACCTAAAGATGTTCTAACGTGGTCTTGCTTAGGCGTATCGCTCATATGCTCTTGGCTACGAATAACTAAAGAGATATCACTTAGCATATCATCAACTGCACAAGCAAAGTTATATGTAGGAGTTTTATCTTGATCCATGATTATAAAACTATCAACAGCATCTGGCTCAAAGCTAACTTCACCTTTTATGAGGTCATTAATAACTATGGCTTTATCTGGTCTACTTAGTCTAATAGTAAAGGGGTTCATATTGTCAAGCACAAGCTCATCAGGCAGGTTTCTACAAGCATCGTCGTAACTATAAGCTTTTTTGTTCTCTTTTGCTTCTTCACGCTTTTTTTCAAGCCACTCGTGTGAACAAAAGCAGCTAAATGCTTTTTTATCATGAATGAGTTGCAGAGCCATAGCAGAGTGAAAACGTACGTTTTCGCTTTGATAAATAACTTGAGAGTATTCAATGCCAAAAAGAGATAGTAATGCTAATATTTCTTCATCTTTACCTTCTACATTTTTCTCTTTCTCTATATCTTCTATACGAACTATAAAATCTTCGTTTCTCTGTTTTGACACAATATAGTTAAATAGGGCAGTTCTGAGGTCACCTATGTGCATATCACCAGTTGGACTAGGCGCAAATCTAAGCATTAAAATTCCTAAAATAGTATTTTTGTGATTTTAACAAATTTTTGATTAATTATAAGATGTATGTTTAACTTCTCTAGGGTGCTATAAGCTCTAATTTGATAAAATACAGCTCTTATGATAGTTTCAAAATTAAAAGGTTTAATAATAATGAGCGAGAGCAAAGATTTTTTACGTACAATAGTTGAAGAAGATTTAAAGTCAGGCAAATATAAAGAGGTTGTTACAAGATTTCCTCCAGAGCCTAATGGGTTCCCACATATTGGACATGCTAAGTCTATCTTTATAAATTTTGGTATCGCTCGTGATTATAATGGTCACTGTAACTTGAGAATGGATGATACAAATCCAACTAAAGAAGACACTAAATATGTTGAGGCTCTTCAAGATGCTGTAGAGTGGCTTGGATTTGAGTGGGATAATCAAGTATATTTTACTTCTGATTATTTTCCTAAGCTATACGATTATGCGGTTGAGCTTATTAAAATGGGCAAGGCATACGTTGATAGTCTAACAGAAGAAGAGATACGTGAATACCGCGGTACTGTTACAGAAGCAGGAAAACGCAGCAAATATGCCCAGCGCACGGTTGAAGAAAATCTAGACCTTTTTGAGAGAATGAAAAAGGGTGAGTTTAAAAACGGTGAACATATATTAAGAGCTAAGATTGATATGAGTGCAGCCAATATGAAAATGAGAGATCCGCTTTTATATCGTATCAGACACTCGCACCATTTTAGAGCTGGTAATGAATGGTCTATTTACCCAATGTATGACTTTGCTCACTGCTTGTCTGACTATATTGAGGGCATTTCTCACTCTATCTGTACACTAGAGTTTGAAAACAACCGTGATATTTATAATTGGGTACTAGATACTCTTGAGCTTGAGTTGCCACGTCCTTATCAGCATGAGTTTGCACGTCTTGCTATTAACTATACCGTTATGAGTAAAAGAAAGCTTTTAGAATTGGTTGAAGGTGGGCAGGTTAGTGGTTGGGATGATCCTCGTATGCCAACAATTGCTGGATATAGAAGAAGAGGTTATACTCCACAATCTATTTTGAACTTTTGTGATCAAATAGGTATAGCAAAAGCAAACTCAACGGTTGATGTTGCACAGCTTGAATTTTGTATAAGAGATGATTTAAATACAAAAGTGCCACGTGTTATGTGTGTACTTGACCCTATAAAAGTAACTATCAAAAATTATGAGGGCAGCGAAGAGATTGAAGCCCCGTACTACCCACATGACGTACCTAAAGAAGGCTCAAGAAAATTACCTTTTTCTAAAGAGATTTATATTGAGCGTGATGATTTTAATGAAAACCCTCCAAAAGGTTACTTCCGTCTTACGCCTCAACAACCAGTTAGACTTAGACACGGATTTATCATTACTTATAAGGAAGTTATTAAAGACTCCAGTGGAAATATCACAGAAATAATAGCAGAGTATCATCCTGAGTCTAAAAGTGGCTCAGACAGTAGCGGTATCAAGGTTAAAAGTGCTATTCAGTGGGTAGATGCCGCATCTGCTAAGAGTGTAGAAGTTAGACTTTATGACAGACTCTACTCATCAGAAGCACCAGAAGGATTAGAAGACTTAAACCCTCACTCTCTAAAAGTTATCAAAAATGCTCTAATTGAGCCTTCTGTGATAAATGAGAAACCCGATGAAAGATTTCAGTTTGAAAGACAAGGGTACTTTTATGCTGATCCAATAGATTACACAGATGAAACACCTGTGTTTAATAAAATTGTCGGTCTTAAAGACTCTTACGCTAAAAAGAAAAAAGCACCTGAGAATACATCAAAAACTCAAGCTAAAAAAGTGCAAATAGATGGTGAAGAAGCACATATGAGTGAAGCTCAAAAAGCACTGTTTGATAAGTACACAAATGAACTTAAACTAAATAGTGAAGTAGCTAATATTTTAGCTCGTGATGAGCATCTTTCGTCATTCTATGAAGAGGCTCTATCTGTGCTTAATAGTCCTGTGAGCCTAGCTAATATCGTGGTGAATGAAGTAGCCAGAGTGTTAAAAGAAAAACAATCAGATAAACTGAAATTTAATGCTACGCAGATAGCTGAACTAATTAAGATGGTTGATGATGAGACTATTTCAAGTAAAATCGCTAAAGAAGTATTTGAAAAGATGGCAGAATCTGGAGAAAATCCAGCACAAATAGTTGAGAGTAAAGGACTTGTGCAAATAAGTGACCCTTCTATAATCTTGCCTATTATTGATGAAGTAATTGCAAAAAATCCAGACAACGTGCTCAAGTTTAAAGCTGGTAACACAAAACTTTTAGGCTTTTTTGTCGGGCAAGTACTAAAAGCCACAGGTGGCAAAGCAAACCCAAAAGTGGTAAATGAACTTGTCGCAGGAAAGTTAAAATAATAAATTTAAAGGGAATTATATAAGCATAAGTGGTGACATTGTATAAAAGATATAGTTAGTTTAATTAAACTGGAAGATTGATAGTAAACTCAACTCCATTTTCTGTATTGTCGAACCAAATAGTTCCTCCAAAGTTTTTCTCAATAATAATTTTACACATATACAAACCTAAGCCGGAATTATTTTTTTCTTCTTTGGTGGTGTAGTATGCATCAAATATTTTATCAATGTGTTTACTCTCAATTCCACCACCATTATTGCCTATTATAATCGTAGTATTATCTTTTGAATCGTTTGTTTTGATATACACCAAAGGATTATCTATTTTTCTAGAAATTAGAATATATCTTGCATTGTTTAAAATATTTAAAATAACCTGAAGCATTTCACCCTCTAAAATAGATAATTCACTATTTGAATGTAATTCGTGCACTATTCTAATTTTATTGTTTACAAATGTTTTCTCTAGTAAACTAATTGCTTTTAAGATTGGTTCGTTGATGTTAACTCTTGTATTTGCAGTATTACTTGTGTTGTGCATTAATCCAAAGTCATCCATTGTTTTAGATAGATAAGATACTTGTTCTTGTAACTCATAAAGGTTTTGAGTGGCGACTGAAGTATTGAAGTTTTTCAACTCAATGTCAAAAAGAATATTATTAACTTGCATACTTATAACAGCTAATGGTTGTCTCCATTGATGTGCAATCATTGATATCATTTCACTAATTGCGTTTTGTTGAGACTTTAACATTAAGTCATGTTGTTCAATTCTTTTATTTTCTTCATTATGAAGTATATTGACAAGAACAATAAAAAATAACAAGATTGTAAATAATAAAAATACAAACAATTGCGTAGAAATAAGTACTTGATTTAGTTCGTTAATATCAATATGTTTATTAGTGAATGCATTTGAAATAAGAACTGTTAAACTTGCTAGAGTTGCAAAAAATAAAGCAGAGAATTGATCTACTCTAAATGCAATATAAATTAAAATAGGAATAGCTATAATGAGAATATGTAAGATGTCAAACTGATTAACAATAGGAATATAAGGAATCAGAAATATAAAAATTGCCAGAAGAATATAGTAGAAAAAAAGTCTTGGATGAAATTTAAAATTCCATTGATTTTGAAGTAATGTTATTAAGAGTGGTGCGAATAATAAAACCCCTACAGCATCTCCAATGAACCATGTAGTAAATAAGCTCCAGTATTCATTACTTGTTATTAAGTCAGCTAAAAATAGACCAGTGACTCCAAATATTGCACTTACTAAAGAAGCAAAAATCACAGCGTATACTATGAAGGTGATTATGTCTTGAAAAGAGGTGAAAAAATTGTTTATTGTAGTTGCTTTTTTGACATAGTATACTCCAATAAGAGCATATAAAGTATCGCCAATACCGTTTAAAGACGCTGCAGTTAGAGTTGTGATGGTTTGCTGGTAGTCTTCAAAAGAGCAATAGGCCCATCCATTTCCTATGGCTGCACCTAAAAATACACCTGGTAATATAGCATAACCTCTCCATAGAATTATAAAAAATATAATTCCAGAAGGAAACCAAACAGGTGTAACATTCCCAGGGCCTATAGCAAATGTTTGTCCAATCTTGGCGCTTACAATATATACACAGGCCAATAATAATATTTCAACTATTTTTCTTAAAGTCATATTATGATTTTATCATAATTAGTCAGTACAAGGAAAAAGTTTCTATAGTTTTTTTTATGTAAGTTCTTAAAATATGGTAGTTTAGAGAAAAAGTGGTGACCCCGAGGAGAATTGAACTCTAGTTGATTATATATCTTAAAGAATTTATCTACATCTAAGCACGCTATATCTACAATCTTGAAAACTTATCAATATCTCTTAATGTTATCTAATCGCATACTAGGTGTGACCCATTAGATGACCCCATAGAGATATAACAAATTAAAGGTGTGACCCAATGGCTATTTTACTATCCGATTATATTGCTACAAAGCACAAAGGCTTGTTTGTTCACAAGTCGAATGATTGCAAGTTCTTGTTAAATTTCAGAACAAATGCAAAGGCAACAAGGCAAGTTTTCAATGCGAATCCTGCTCATACAAAGGCAGACAAGCTTAAAACAGCGTATAAGAAACTAGAAGAGTTAAAAGGTGTAAAGCTTAGAGTGGAATCATCAGGTGCTATCTTAGATGCAACTGTAGATGATTACTTTGACAGATTACAGATAATGACAGAACGGAATGAAGAGACACAAAAGTCTTACAAGCTTCATTATGCCAACTATATCAAACCCACTATTGGTAAGATGAAGATAACAAATGTTACACCGATGCACATCTCAACTATTACAGCACTCACAAAACATTTAGCCAACTCAACAAGACAGAAGAGCACAGCTATTTTAGTTCCTATCTTTAGACTTGCAATAGATGAAGAGCTGATACAGTTTACACCAGTGAAACATATTCACAAGATTAAAAGAAAACAGCTTGAAGAGAAGAAAGTGATCAGCAATGCTGAAACCAAATATAGAGAAGTCTATAAAGCCATAAATAGTGTATTTGCAGAGAATCATAAAATTAGAGCGCTATTCTTGTTTGGGTTCTATGGAAGAAGAAAGACAGAGACACTGCATCTCATGTGGAGTGACATAGATTTTAAAAATGACAGCTACACCATACGAGCTGCTAATAGTAAAATCAATACTGATATGAGCTTTAAGCTTCCATCAGATGTTAAAGAAGCACTTGTGCAATGTGAACGCTTTGGCAACTACATCTTTGCAAGTAACAGAGACCCATCTAAGCCAATCTCAGAAATACGAGAGCATGTGGAAAAGATTAGAGAAGTAACAGTACCAGAGTACAACTTCCACTGGATGAGAAACTTATCTGTATCGGCTCTATCATCAATGGGAGTGGAAGCTATCCACCTGAGCGCAATGCTAGGGCATACAGACACTGCAACAGTGAAGCAATACCTATCACTGCAAAGAGAGAGTTCATCGGTGCATACGCTGGATGCTAGTAAAAGGTTGTTGGGATGAGTGATTGGGAATCAATATGTGCAGATGCACAATATGATGAAGAGCAAGAGAAACTTAGAGAAGAGTACTTTCCTTCCGATGACTCAATAGAAGGAAAACATAATGAGATATTATTTGAAAAACAATCTAGGGAAGTAATACTAAGATATCAACTAATTGATTATTACGATAAAGATGCAAGTTGGGAGAGACTAAAAGATGATGAAAAGTTGGGATACTGTTTCTCTATTTTAGAACCCATCAAAACTGATAAGTTTCCACTACTAAGACAAGTACACATTTTTACAAATCTCGTAAATTTAGATATGAAAAAATTAAATTATTATAGAATACTTGAATGTGCATTTTATAATGAGGTATCACTAAATACAATAAGTGTGGAGATTAATCCAATAATACCAATAATGCACTATGATAAATATCTTAAAAATTTATATACCACTAGTACTGTAAAAACTTTTAGTATACCGTTAGATAGTTCAACTGAGTATCTTCAGGGGTTATTTGAAATATGGTTTGAGCATAAAGTACACAATTTGAAAGCACCAACTATATATAAAATAAGGAAGATATTGACACCTTATGATGCAAGGCAAATTCATAGATATATAAAAAAAATCCCACTCCTACTTCATTAACAATCCATCTTCTGAAAGGACAAAATTTAGTATATTTTGTCCCATATTTTATTGAAATTTATTGAATAATGTCAACAATCAATTAATTAGAAGCTTTTAAAGTTTTGAGTTATTTGTGAATTACATCTCAATAATGAGATTATACAAGGAGTCTAAATGGACTTACAAAATAAAGCGTGGTTAACACCACTTGAGGTTGAAGATTTATACGGGTTCAGTGTAAGCCGTCAGGCAAGGTTGAGAATGGAACGAAAGATTCCATTTTCTAAGATTGGGAGCTATATACGCTATAGCAGAGAAGCTATAAATGAATGGCTTGAAGCTGCGAAGGTAGCATAAATGCCTAAGCATTGGACAGCTGAAGAGCGTAATACTTTGAAGGATTTATTAACCAATGGAGTAGAGCTTAGTACTCTACATGTAGCATTACCACATAGAACAGCATTGGCAATCTCAAGAGAAGCTACAAAGTTAAACTTTTGTACTAAATCTGTTAATGGTGTAAAAGTTTTATATGATGATATCAAACGGAGAAACAGAGTTGCTAAGCTTACAAAAAGTGAAGCCAAAAAGAAAAATGAAGAAGTTGAAGCAGATGGAATAATCACTACGACCAATAGTGATGCACCTGCTACAGTAGAAAGTTTGAAAAACAAATCTACTGTAATTGTAGCAATTCATGACTTAATAAGCAATGTTACAGGATTAAATGCTAATACAACGGCTGTGAAAATGCTACAAGATTACAACTTAGAGGTAGAACCAAGAATAGTCTTTGAGCTATCTCAGCACATATTACAAAGTACTAAAAAGGACATTACATGAAAGACGCAGAAATTAAAATTCGTAGTTTAGGTTATACATTTACTTCGACAGAATGTGTAGATATGGATGATACTAAAAAAGAATTATATATATCAATGAATAAAATTTTTGATGTATCAGTAGAACTACTGGCTAATTATTCAAAGTTACATCCACTAAATCATTCCGATAAAGTAGTGTGCAACAGGCTATCTAATAGTTTGATTAAAAGAGTTAATGATATAAAACTAAAGTTTTTGTATGGGTCAGTACACATTACTTCATCTATAATTAATACATTCTCTTTTTTCATCACAAAAGAGCTTCTAGAATTATTTGATGAGTATGACTCAAAATTTCATAAGTCTTTTAGTTACTCAGAATTATTTGAACACCATGCTCAACATACTTTTTGGCATGTGCAGATGATGATAGATCAAATTTTCCATCCAGAGGTTTACATGGAACTGACAGAAAAATACTTTAAGAGTGCAGCATAATATAAATCAGTCTAAGGTAAACCCTTGGGCATGTATATTTATGTGGATGCACAAAGGATTATCGCTAGAAGTAGTGGTAGTAGTGTGTCATGACTGAAAAAGTGACTGTCAGAGTGACTGTAAAATGACAAATTAATGACTGTCAGAGTGACTGTGAAGGTGACTGTCAGAAGGAGGAAAACTAATGAGCATTTTTGATAAACTAAATGAAGATACAGATTTGTTCATATTAAAAATCAATGCGTTCAGACCAGAACAAATAAGTGAAGATTATCAGGAGTTACTTCAAAACTATATCACTCCAAGTAGAGGTTACATTACACCTTCAGCTCGTGGAGTTCGCATTGATGATGTAGAAATTGACACACTAAGATATATCATTACTGAGTGTTTCAGGTGCAATGAAGAGCAAAAGTACCAAGCAATTATAGTAACAATTTACAAGATATTTGAAAAATATCAGGATTTAGATTTAGTTCAAGAAGCAAAAGATGAACTTTCAAATTATCTAAGCATAGGCAGCACCGTAGATAGTGTAGATATGACTTTTCTAGATGAGAGCATAGGTGATTACACCAATAACTTTTTCTATATTATTGAAATATCTATAGGTGCCAATAAGATTCTAAAATATGGTAAAACAAATTCTCTGCCAAGATTGAGGTTTGCACAGATAAAAAATGCCATAAAAGAAAACTATAAAAAATTCCATATATCTATAAAGCCACTTATATTGGCTTATTATAACGATATAGCTGAGTTTGAAGACATGGTAAAAGTTTCATTGAGTGAACATAATATTGGCTCAAGCAATTATAAATTTGCTGGTGCAAGTGAGACTTTCTCACTCAAAGATAAAGATAAGGTACTAGATATTTTAAATACTTCTGTTGGAAATTTATCTAAGACTGAAAAACTTGAGATACTTTATGACGAAATGTCATAGAGTATTTTATATGCCTAAGTAGATTTTTTAGTATAAAATTATATATACACAAAATCTGCTAAAAAGGCTTAAAAAATGAAGCTATAGGCACATCCAAAACCATCGCTATCTTAGCAAGATGCTTGATATTAAAATGGTGGTTTTCTTTTCGTATTTCAGCACGACCAAGATACGCTCCACTGCTCATACCTATTTCTAGAGCTAGTTGCATCTGCGAGTAACCTTTCTTCTCACGATACATTTTTACATTAGCAGATACTATATCTAATATCTCCTCACTGTAAATATCTAGCTCTTCATTTGTCACTACTGCATCCTAACGATATATATGTGCAAATGATAGTAGATACGCTAAAAACTCTCAACGATATATGGGTATAAGTAACTCAGTTAAGTGATTGTTGTGATTAATATTGATAATTAAATTATGTTAAAGCTTCCATTAATACTTATTGGTGTAAGGTGTTTTTAATTATTTAAAAAGGGTAAGAATGAAAACTTTAAAATATTTAGGACTTAGTTTAGTGGTTGCACTAGGTTTAGGATTTAGTGGCTGTTCTGCATCTGGACAGCAATTTTCAGTTTTTAAAAATAATAAAGAAAAAGCAACGGTTTATTTTTATAGACCTGATGCTTATTTTGGCATTATAAGAACTGTACAATTATTTGAAGTTGATGCAGTTGGTACATATGAAAACAAGGGGAATAATTCTAAAAGTATTGGGAATTTACGTAACAATAGTTACTTCAAATATGAGTTTTCACCTGGTACACATAAATTTAGAGATAATCTATTCTTTGATCCAAGTAGCTTCGAATTGAAAGCTAATGATTATACATGCATACGGTTCAATTTGGCACTTATTGGTACTGTTATAGATGAAGTTGATAAGAAAACTTGTGCTGACGAAATAAAAGAAACTAAAGAAATGAAAGCAGCAGATCAGTATCTTTTTAATTAACCTATCAACCAGCATTAATAAAAAGATTCCATGGCTAACTACATATAAGAACATCCTTTCCCAAAGCTCCATCTTGGGAATACACCATTCAAAATCTACCTAAAATATATGAAATTCTACTTTAAATTCTCTTATTTAATATTACTTAAGTCATGTCCATTCAATGAGTGCTCAAGCATGATATCTGAATCATATGTTGTACCTGGTAGTCCAAGGCATGTGGCTGCAACTCCTTGACATGTTCCATATCCTACACAGTTAGCTACTACTCCATCACAAACACCTATCCCACCAATACAGACTCCATTTCCTTCACAAGTTCCTTCTGTTCCCCCACATATCATATGACCTTTACAATATGCAATATTATTGTCCCCATAAGTAACAATTCCATCACAAGTCATATTCCTATCACAGCTTCCTTTACCGTCACAAGTCATATCATATGGTTCGTCTACAAGCATTAATGATGTACACTTTGCATACCCATATTCACAGTGACCAACACCTTCACATTTAGCTTTATTTGCACATGTTCCATTACCCCAACAGGTTAAACATAGGCATCCAGTAAACATAATAGAAGTCAGTGATAGTGTTATGAATAATAAACTCCTTCTCATTAAAAACCAACTCATTACTACTTTACTTTTCACCTTTAACATCCTATTATTTTTTATAAAGATAGTATCTGAATAATGATATTTCGTTGCTGAATATTAATCACAAAACAATCTATAGCATTAAAAGTATACACAAAGAACCAGAGTACAGCTTGATGATTATATCTATTTCCTTAACATTATTATCTCACTCCATCCTCTCCAGAAGTAGAATACATACACTAAAAAAATCTAATTTATTACATAATAACAATAATAACACTTCACTATTATCTAAACTAAATATACCCTCATAGCTTTAATAACAACGGTACTTCCATCTGATTACACATCTAGATAGCACTAATAACAGTATCCATATTTCATTTCCACATGCCAGTATTTCACCAAATTCTATTGTAAATTTTAAAATTTCAGTATAGGGTTAGTAGCCATTCAACTTTCCATACACATAAAGACCACCCCCTCCACATCAATCTAGCAGAGTATAAACTAATTATAAAGCAAGAGCCAAACAAGTGGGTCTCTCATACCTACATGCTGCCAAGGTCAGCACTGCGACTTCATAAGCAAGGTCTTATTCAGATGAAATGATGTGTGAGTAATTATTTCTTTACTGCTTACACATGCCAAGATATTTCCACATGCCAAGAATCTTTGTGTATTTCCACATGCCAAGAATCTTTGTGTATTTCCACATGCCAAGAATCTTTGTGTATTTCCACATGCCAAGAATCTTTGTGTAGTTCCACATGCCAAGGTCATGTTCCAGAATAACTGCGTGAGCCACGGTCTCACTGCGTTAGAGCCTCCGCTTCGCTTCGCACGAGCCTTAGGTCTCGCTTGACCCAATAGCAGCCTCAGGTCTGCTATGGACTTCGTGCCGAACACCTTCCATCTGGAGATTGAGGATTGTGTTCGGCACTCTGTGGTTACTTCCTAACCTATCGCATTCCCTCTGTCCATCTCCCTGCTCAATTGTTATCGTTGACACTGGTCTGGCTCTTCTTGGTTGTGTAGTTGTGTTGGTAGTTGGTACATGCAAGTGTTGTCAGAGCGCCGTTCATTCTTCACTTCAGCACGATGATACATTCAAACGGCATTAGCCTTAAAACTCGCTCCGCTCAAACAAGTGGTATAGCTTTGGACACTTTATTACTTCACCTACAGCCGTGAATGAGATAGCTCAGTACAGTTCAAGTTTAAGTGAAAATCCACTTAAAATTAAACTCTAATGACCTCCGTACATTCACAGCGGTGAATTAAGAAAGTTTTAGACATAACTCCATATTCTTTTACAAATTATGTCTTCGTGCCTCAGCCCTAAGTTGCCGTTTCACTTAAAAGAACACAGAGCTATGTTAACCATCAAAGCACAGCTCTTTAGTTTATGTTACACGTTCAGTCGCCTCTAGGCTCTTGTTGGTCGCTTCTCTCCATGGTGGTTCACTGAGTGAACATTTATTGATTATATAGAGATGTTTTAGCAAACATCTAGCTCTTCCATAACTATTTGCTTAGGTAGGATGTTGTTGCAGTAGTAGGCACTGCTGAAGGTTACTTTGTTGTTTATGCGGTTGTCTGGGTTGGCGAACTTCATTCTTTTGTTAAACATAAGTAGTTGCAAATCTACATCTTTGAAGAGTTCTTTAGGTGCTGCATCGTTGAGCCATGCAACAGTCATAAGAAGTGCAAATGGTTTGTTGAAGCTTAGAGCTCTTTGGAAGAACTCTCTTTTGTTTTTAAAAGGCGGGTTGGATATTATCATATCCCAATGCTCATGTGGTTCATAAGTAAAGAAATCTTTGTCATCATCTATGTGGCTATAGATCACTTTGTTGGTCTTACTTATCTGTTTTACAAACTCACTCTCTGACGTATCAAATGGGCACCATACTACGGCATGTGATGGAATATACTTAATTATAGGTTTAACGCCGTATGATGGAGTATAAGCCTCATCAGAGCCTACATGCCTACCATCTGTAAACAAGTTTCTGTTATCTATGCTTGGCATGTGGACTGTCCTTATAATTGATATTAATATATATTAATTATATCTAAATAGCACTTGCTAGACATTACTCTTCACATGGTGGCAACTATCGTTACTATCATCTAAGCAGTGGCAACTAGCGTTTCTTTTATTGATATTCTTGATGTCAGAAAACTTGTGAACCCTTAGAGCATACACCACTATCTTGATACTAAAATGAACTACAGTCCAGTTTATTATAAAGAGTAGCAGTGCCAGCAGTCGGTATTCAAAAGGTTTTCAGCCAAAAGAAATGTGTGAAGAGATGAGAGCGTTTCGGTCTATGACCGCCAACATTTACGAAATATTGAGAAAGGGTAAAAGATGAGCTTATACAGAAATGAGATTAACCAAATGGATGATGTGGAGTTGTTGGCACTAGCTGACAAGTTCAACCTAGTTTTAGAAGACAGAGAAAGTGTTGATGCTGATGAAGTTATAGATTTGATTGAGTATTATGATTCTAGAGTGTATGAAAGTGTAGAAGATGACATACTTGACTCTGTTCGTAACGGTAACTGGACAGATGCAGCTAAACAGATGTTAGAACAAAACATCACTCCAAACGCACTTGTGGATTATATAAATGACTATAGATTTGAGCAGTATGAAGAGGCTTATGAGTGGTTTGACTTGTCGAGTGCTGTATCTATTACTGAACTTTATCATGAGAAGAGGAGGGTGTCATAAAGAAGTAGATTTACTTGGTTCTATCGCTTGCAAAAGCTACAGTGATGCAGTGGAAGTATTTCATATAAGAGTAAGACTGTAAGAATTATAATGTTGGAGATTATGGCTATTGTTGGCATGTGGAAATACAAGAGAATAGGGTAGTTCTATCATGTTTAGTATATTGGTTATTGATGTGTATATTATATGGTTTATTTAGATGATTTGTAAGTGAAAAGATGACCCAAAGAGTGACCCAATGAAAACTTAAAGCTGGAGAGTGCCTAATATAGGCTTGAAAGTTGGTGACCCCGAGGAGAATTGAACTCCTGTAACATGGATGAAAACCATGGATCCTAACCGCTAGACGACGGGGCCACTTCGAACAGCTTGTTTAACTGAGCCGAAATTATATAGATACATGTCTTAATAAATCCTTAAAATATCGAAACTCTGTAAAACTTATTGTAAATTATTCGTAGAAATCTCTAAGAGCTCTAATAATAACAGCATTTTTAGAAATGCTTTCAGCTTTTGCATTGTCATTTACTAAATCATAAAGATCTAAAGGAAGAGAGATAGAGAAAGTTTTAGTCTCAATTTTTCTTTTTTTAGAAATCATAGCAGTAACACTAGTTAAAAGCTCAATAATTTTTTTAGTATCAATAGGTTTTTGAATAAAACTATTTACACCAACTTCAATAGATTCAGAAATTTTTTCAATGTCATTACTTGCAGAAATAACAATAATAATTTGAGTAGGATTTATTTCACGAATTCTACGAGATAATTCAATACCGTCCATACCAGCCATAACTATATCAACAAAAACAACGTCTGGCGAAACTCTGTCATATGTTTTTAGTGCTTCATCACCATCGAAGCAAGAGTAAACATCAGAAAAGAAGTTTTTAAAGGTGGAGCTCAAAAGCTCATTTGTTACTTTTTCGTCTTCAACTATCATAGCCGTCAACTTTTTTGTCTGTCCAGTTAACTGAACTAAATCAATATTTGCCATATTAATTCCTTTGTGTTAAATATTTAAATCATTATACAGATATTTCGGTAACAAATAAAGTATCTTTTTAGTTTAAAAAAAACAAAAAAAGAGTGAAAGTTAGTAAACCAGGGGTTTATAGGGGGGTTTTATAATTGTTGTAAAATATTAAATTTCTATATAACAGCTAACTAAATATCATATTTTTTGAACTTTTCAAGCCATTCGCTATCTGGTTCCTTAGATTCTTCCTTTTGATTTAAAAGAGAATCTATGATGCTTATTAATGTTTTTTCATCCATAAACTCTAATAAGTCAGGATTAATTGATGTTGTATTTTCATTATTATATGAATTTAGAAGATTTTGAATATCTTCTATTAGTTGTTCTTTTGTTGAGTTCATATACTTCTCCATGCGCTATCAAAGTTCATAGCTTTAAATTGTATATCATTTGTAAGTCTTATTAATCCAACTTTTTTCATAATTAACTTAGCTTTTTTTGGCCAAGCTTCTCTATAGTTAAAAGAACGTGGATGTCCACCTATCTTTGATATAAACTCCATATTAACCTCTTTAGTAAAAAGAATTTTCTTACCATGCTTATCTACTAGCTTATCAAGCCAAATTCTAGCTTCTTTAAAAGCCTTTACTTTGGAAGTATTTATTATCCATCTAGTAGCAAAATCATTGTAGCATGCCATACGTGAGCTATGTTTAAGATTTTTATCATAAGTAAGAAGTTCAAGTTTTTTTGTTGTTCCTGCGTATGGGGCAGGTCTATAGTCTCTTTTTAAGCTTTTTGGTCTCTTTTTCCAAACTAAATCAGATTTAGTGTGTTTTTTAATTTCATTTGGATCAAAAATAACCTTTTTCTCTGATTTAGAGTAGGGTAGATACAATCCAGGAAGTTCTTTATCATTTTTAAAAGCTCCTAAACTGAGAATGTTTCCTGTAATTTGTGCAACATATCCTCTTCCATATCCAGATTCTAATCCTGCAATGGCTAGCAGTGCAGCTGGAGGAAGTTTGTATTTGTTGGCTACTTTAATAGCCTCCATACTGTTTGCTTCATAAAACTTCTTAACATGATTGTATTTTCTAAAACTAAACTCATTTGCAAAAAGTGAAGAACTGCTAAGTATTAACATAAACATAAACATAAACATTACTCTTTTAGCTGTTGTATTGATTAACATAATGTAAATTCTCTTGAAAGCATCAATCTCTACTCCACTTTACTATAGCATTTGTTTTTTTCATTTTTATTCCATATTAATATTAATTAGTATAAGTAGACGATTTATATTCTATATAAATAAAATTATACACTATTTAAATTAGTTATAAATAAAAACTCAAATGTATATTACACATAAATATTAAAAAAGCAGTTAATATTATTTAGTATAAAATTAATGTTAATTGTATGGTATTAAAATAGAACATTGGAAGAATTAGGTACAGCTATAAGCCGAGTTTTGTCTTGATAGCATTAATCTACTTTACTATTTACATAGTATCTCTAGCGAAACAGTAGCATTATAAGACGCTGACCATCTGTTTCTTGCTGCCATGTTGGGTTTACAAGCTCTCTATGTTGCCATAAAGACTGGTGGGCTCTTACTCCACCCTTTCACCGTTACCACATTGCTGTGGCAGTCTACTCTCTGTTGCACTTTCCCTCGTATTGCTACGGCCATTAGTTAAATGGAACACTGTCTTATAGCAGCTCGGACTTTCCTCTTGCGATTAAACAAGTCACTATCTGCTGTACCTGTGAAATAGTACAAAAAAGTTCCTTTAAATCAGTTTTTTTAACACAAGAACATTCGTTCATTAAATGATAGATTAATATGAACAAATGTTCTTATCGATATAAGCTTATATTAACGATTGTTCATATATACTACTATTAAAGTTAACATACGTTCACTAAAATAAAAAGGCTTGAAATGTCCGAAAACACGACTCCCCACAAAAGAACTGGAACAAAGCAAAAGATACTAAAGGTATCAACTACCCTATTCTCTGAGCTAGGGTATAAAGGTACAAGCGTTAGAAAAATAGCCAAAGAAGTAGGAATTAGAGAGAGCGCAATATACAATCACTACAAAAGTAAAGAGGAGATATTTTTAGAAGTAGCAAAGGGTATTTTTAGCTCACCCTTCTCTAAAAATGAACCTGACATAAAAGAATCAGCAATGAAAGGAAAAGCTTTTTTACAAAACTTTACAATGCAGTACAAGCTTCTAACATTTGATAAAAGCAATGAGAATATGTTTAGACTACTCATGATAGAGCTTTTTGCCAACAAAGAGCTTAGAGAGCAGTTTATGAGTGAATTTCACGATAAAAATGTAAAGATGCTCTCAGAGGCCTTCTTTATAATGATGCAGAACTCACTTATACGTTCACAAGATCCTATGATGATATCTTATGAGTTTCTATCCACCCTATTCTATATGAGACTTCAAGTTACACTAATGAGGTTTGACAATGATTCAACAACTGCTATTTCTACTCAGTTTGAAAAGCATGTGGAATTCTTTTGGGAAAGCATTAGAATTTAATACTAATTAATATTAAAGATAGACTTTAAAAAAAGGACAACCCATTAAAGGTTATCCTTTAAAATAACTAATTAAGCCATAGCTTCTTTAGCATATTTTTCACCAAGCTCATATGCTTTTTTATTAACATCGTGAACTTTAGCAGGCACCTTTGAAAGCATTGTAGCGATAAGAGTATCTTTATCGATAGCATTCATCATAGTGTTTGCAATTGCAAGTGCTACAACAGATTGAGTAATTACATTACCAACCTCTTCCTTAGCAATTGTAATAATTGGAATCTCATGAATATTCCACATTTTTCTATCTTCATCAGTAGGATGAACTAAGTTTGGATCAACAACGATTGTTCCGCCCTTTTGAACACCATTTTTAAATGAATTGTAAGAAACGTCAGCAACTGAAAGCATAAAACCAATTTCACCATCATTTGCATATGGATAGTAAATTTCTTCATCATCAAGTTGGATATCAACAACAGTAGGTCCACCACGTACTTGTGATGTATATGTTGCAGTTTTTAGCCCATGACCACCAGTTTTAATTTTTGCAGCTGCAAAAATCTCACCAGCAAGAAGTACACCTTGTCCACCAACACCTGTAAATCTCATTAATGTTTTACTCATTGTGTCTCCTTATATTTTTTTAGCGAAGTCATCTTGAGTGATTACTTTTCTTTCACCCTGATGTACTTTTTGAATCTCAGCATACATGTCACAATACTCATCAGCTTCTAAATCTTGCTTTAAGATACCAGTAGGAAGTATGTTAAGTTGCTCTTCAGGTGTCATTGCATCGTATTTCTTCTTTGGAGCAGTAATACTATCAATCCACTCTAGGTTTTCCATAGCAGAAACCATTTTGTTTTTTCTACCAAGGTTAATATGACAGTTAGAAAGTACTTCCGCCATAGAGAAACCTTTGTGCTCCATTGCTTTAATAAGCATTTTTTCTAACTTTTTAGGATCAAGCATGCTTTCACGAGCAACAAAAGAAGCTCCAGCAGCGATTGCTAAGTCACAAGTATCAAAAGTTGGATCGATATTACCAGCTTTTTGAGAAACTGTCCACATACCTTTTGGTGTAGTTGGAGAAGTTTGCGAGTTAGTTAAACCATAGATAAAGTTATTGATAATAATCATAGTCATATCTATGTTTCTTCTACAACCGTGAATAGTGTGATTACCACCAATAGCTAGTGCATCACCGTCACCAGCAACACATATAACCATTTTATCTGGTTTTGCTAATTTAATACCAGTTGCATAAGCAATAGTTCTACCGTGAGTTGTATGAACTGTATTGAAATCAACATATGATGAAAATCTTCCAGAACAACCGATTCCAGAAACTACACATACGTCGTCTTGGTTTACACCCATCTTTTCAATTGCTCTTACGAACGCTTTAAGAATAACACCATCACCACAACCCCAACACCATAGTGTTGGCATTTTTTCAAGTCTTAAATATTTATCATAATTAAATGCCATCTTATAACTCCTTTACTTTATTTACAATCTCATATGGAGATATTGGTCTACCATTTACTTTGAAAAGACCTTCTATGTCAAGTCTCGCAGCTGCTCTTTGAATCTCACCATGGTATTGACCAATGTTTAACTCAACAACTAAAACTTTTTCAATTTTATCAGTATGCTCTTTGATTTTTGCTGCTGGAGAAGGCCAGATAGTAATTGGTCTAAATAAACCAGCTTTAATACCCTCTTTTCTCAAGTGTCTAATTGACTCTTTAGCAGCAAGTGATACAGAACCGTAAGCAACAATCATTACTTCAGCATCATCCATCATAAACTCTTCATAAGACTCAACTTCATCTTCATGTAATGCAACTTTGTCTTCTAATCTTTGGATTAGTTTTCTACAAGTTTCAATCTCTTCAGTAGGATAACCATTTTTATCGTGGTGAAGACCAGTAAAGTGATATCTATAACCTTCATACATAGGGTTAAGAACTGCTGGCTGATCATGCTCACACTCATATGGAAAATACTCTTCAGCCGGACCATCAAATCTTTTTCTTGGAACTATTCCAGCTTCAACTTCTTCAACAGTTGGAAGATCAGCTTTACCATGCATATGACCAATAGTCTCATCTAGTAAAACAATAACCGGTTGCATAAATCTATCTGCAATATTGAATGCTCTTACAACTTCAGTGTAACACTCAGCTAATGAACCTGCACATAATGTGATTGATTTATAATCACCATGTGATGGGTTTTTAGACTGAAGGATATCACCTTGAGATACACGAGTTGGAAGACCAGTTGATGGACCACCACGCATAACATTTACACAAACTAAAGGTACTTCTGCCATTTGAGCAAGACCTAGTTGTTCAGCTTTAAGTGACATACCAGGACCTGAAGTCGCAGTTAATGCACGCTGACCAACCATAGCTGCACCAATAACAGCACAGATACCACCGATTTCATCTTCCATTTGTATTGCTACTCCGCCTTTTTTTGGTAAAAGGTCAGAAATAACGTGCATTACTTCACTTGATGGTGTTAATGGATAACCACCAAAAAACATACAGCCTGCATCAACAGCTGCAATAGCAGCTAATTCATTTCCTGTAGATATTACTTCTCTAGTTGCCATTATTTAGCTCCTTGGTTTAGTGACATATAATTGTTTGCAATTATTGCTGCTTGGCGTTCTTTAGCTTCATCAGTAAGTTTTGCAAAGCTAAATCCAGCCGCTTTATATTCTTGCTTATCTGCTACATAAATAGCGAAATCAGGACATGTAAGTTCACACTCATTACATCCTATACATGACTCAGGGTTGTCGATTGAAATCATCGCACCTAGTGTTGATGTAGACTCATATTTCATACCAAGTACACCTGATGGACATACTGAAACACAAATATCACATGCTTTACAGTTACTAGTATTTACCCATACAGGTTGGTTGCCCGGGTTTTCAGTTTTAAAAGTTCCCATTTATTCTCCTATTATTAAAGTACAAATAAAATTTGTACTTTACTCTTTATAAACAAAGAGTAGCTAAGTTTTTATAATTTAAATCTAAATTGTGCTCGTAGCGCTTCGTAATATAGCTTTTTGTTACATTACGAGGCTCACACAAGAGTTAAATTACTTACCTAAAACCTCTGCAATCGCCTTACCAATTTCTGCAGGAGAAACTACAACTTTTACGCCAGCAGCTTCAAGTGCTTCCATTTTCTCTTTTGCAGTACCTGCACTACCACTAACTATAGCACCTGCATGACCCATTGTTTTACCTTTAGGCGCAGTTTGACCAGCGATAAAAGCAACAACTGGTTTAGTGATTTGTTCTTTAATTAGTTTTGCAGCTTGAATCTCAAGATCTCCACCAATTTCACCAATCATAACGATTGCCTCAGTCTCTGGATCTGCTTCAAACATTGGTAAGATTTGCAAATATGAAAGACCAATAATTGGGTCTCCACCAATACCAACAGCTGTTGTAATTCCGAAACCTTCATTACATACTTGATTTGCACCTTCATAAGTTAATGTACCTGATTTTGAAATTAGGCCAACATTACCTTTTTTGAAAATTGAACCTGGCATGATACCAATCTTACACTCTTCAGCTGTGATAATACCAGGACAATTCGGCCCGATAGTCATCATACCATGCTTAGTTGCATGAGCCTTAGCAGCTTGCATATCTTTAACTGGAGCACCTTCAGTAATAATTACTGCAAGTTTAATTCCTGCTTCAGCAGCTTCCATTACAGCGTCACCAACAAATGCAGGTGGAACAAAAATCATAGAAACTGTAGCACCTGTAGTTTCTACAGCTTCTAAGACTGTATTAAAAACTGGTTTACCAAGATGCTCTTGACCACCTTTATTCGGTGTAACACCGCCTACTATTTTAGTACCATATGCTAAACATTGTTCAGCATGAAAAGTGCCCTCTTTACCCGTAAAACCTTGAACGATTACTTTTGTATCTTTATTTACTAGAATTGACATTAGTTTCCTTTCGCAGCAGCAACAGCCTTAGCAGCACCATCACCTAGATCATTACCAACAATAATGTTTGGAATATTCGCATTTTTAAGTATCTCAGCAGCCTCTGGAGCATTTGTTCCATCAAGACGAACAATAACCGGCACGTTAACATCTGTAAGTTTAGTAGCTTCTAAAATTCCATTAGCTATACGGTCACAACGAACAATTCCACCAAAAATATTGACAAAAATAGCCTTAACTTTAGGATTTTTAAGAATAATTTCAAAACCTTTTGCAACAGTCTCAGCATTTGCACTACCGCCAACATCTAAAAAGTTAGCCGGAGTTCCACCCATATAGTTAATTGTATCCATAGTACCCATCGCAAGACCGGCACCATTTACCATACAACCAATTTCACCATCAAGAGCAACATAAGAAAGACCATATTTAGCAGCTTCTACTTCATCAGCATCTTCTTCTGTTAAATCTCTCATTGCAGTGATTTCAGGTTGTCTTCCAAGAGCAGAATTATCAAATCCCATCTTCGCATCAAGAGCGAGGAATACACCTTTAGCAGTTTTAACAAGAGGATTGATTTCAATCATCTCTGCATCATTTTCCATATAAAGTCTGTAAAGTTTTTCTGCAAACTTAATGATATTCTTTTGCTCAATCTTATCAGTAATACCTAAACCAAATGCAAGTTGACGACCATGAAAACCTTGAAAACCAATAGCTGGATCAACAGGAATAGTGATAATTTTTTCTGGAGTATTTTCAGCAACAGTTTCAATATCCATACCACCCTCTGTAGATGCCATAATTAGAGGCATTTCAGATTTTCTATCAAGAACAACAGAAAGATATAACTCATCTTTGATATCTGCACCATCTTCAATATAAAGTTTTTGAACTAACTTACCTTCAGCAGTAGTTTGATGAGTAACCAAAGTCATACCAAGAATTTCATTAGCTAACTCCTCTACTTCATCAATTGATTTAGCTAGCTTAACACCACCGCCTAAACCACGACCACCAGCATGTATTTGAGCTTTAACAACCCAAATAGGACCACCTAACTCCTCTGCAGCTGTAACAGCAGCTTTTACACTCTCAACCATTATACCTTTAGGTGTTGGTATATTGTATTTAGCAAAAATTTGTTTTGCTTGATATTCATGTATATTCATTTATTCTCCTTATTTTAAAATGGAAGCTATTTAACTTCATATTGTGCACGACCTATTTTGTATAAATCAGCACCATGAGTATCATTAATTACAGTTACAGGAAAGTCAACTACTTCTAGTTTTCTAACTGCTTCGGGACCTAGCTCCTCATAAGCGATAACTTCTGCACTCTTAATCTGTTTACCCAAAAGTGCACCGGCTCCACCAGTAGCACCAAAATATACAGCCTTGTGTTTTTCGCAAGCATCTGTAACATCTTTATTTCTTTTACCCTTACCTATCATTCCTTTTAAGCCCTCTGCAATAAGCCTCGGAGAATAAGAGTCCATACGGTAAGATGTAGTTGGACCTGCACTTCCAATAGGGTCACCTGGTTTAGGTGGTGTTGGACCAACGAAATATATTACAGCACCTTTAACATCAAAAGGAAGTTCTTTACCTTCATCAAGTAAATCAACCAATCTTTTGTGTGCTGCATCTCTTGCAGTATAAATAATACCACTCAAATACACAATATCACCACTGTGTAACTCTGAAACAGTTTCATCACTTAGTGGAGTTGTTAAATGATATGTTTTACTCATAGTTTTCCTTTATATAGTGATGTGTGTATGACGTGAACTATGACATTGTACATTTACCGAAACAGGTAAAGAAGCAATGTGACACGGGTTTGATTCAATATGTACAGCTAAAACAGTCTCTGTTCCACCCATACCCATAGTACCGATTCCTAGTTTATTAAGTTCTAGTTTAATAGTATCTTCCAACTCAGCCATTTCCGGATCTTCATTTACAGAACCTATGTTACGAAATAACGCATGCTTAGAGCTAATTACTGCTTTTTCAAATGTTCCACCAATTCCAACACCAACCGTAAGTGGAGGACAAGGATTTGGACCGGCATCTGAGATACACTCTCTTACATAGTCAATTACACCCTGCTTTCCAGCTGCAGGTGGAAAAACTCTTGCGCGAGATACATTCTCACTACCGCCACCTTTAGCAGCGTATTCTATATCTATCTTATCACCTTCAACTATATCAAGGTGAATGATTGCCGGTAAGTTGTAACCAATAGTGTCTTTATTGTTAGCACGAGTAAAAGGATGACAAGTTGAAGCTCTTAAATAACCCTCAATATAACCTTTTTCTGTACCTTCGTTAATAGCATCTTTTAATAGACCACCAACAACTTTAACATCAGCACCAATCTTTACAAAGAAAACAGCTAATCCAGTATCTTGACATAGAGGGCGAGCTTCACTGCTTGCAATGTCAGCATTTTCTAAAAGTTGTTTTAAAACCTCTTTACTTACAGGACTTTTTTCATTCTTGTAAGCCTCTTTCATGGCATTTAAAGCATCTTCTGGTAAATTCGAAGCAGAATATACGATTATATCTCTAACATTTTTTACTATTTCTTCGTACGCTATTTCACGCATCCGTAATTCCTCTTAGTTAAATATTCAGACTAAATATATTTGAAACATAGTTTAGCACGCTTTTTATAATACTGTATATTATCTATATTTATTTTTAAACATATGAAAAAGTGTGTAGATTATACACATGTATTATTTTTAATTTAGCTCAAAAGGTGTAGATTCTACACAAAAAAATCTTTTTCCTTCAAAATGTCGATTCCCTCTTTAATTGAGTCAACTGATATTTTAAACTTAGCTTTTGTCTGCTCATCTAAATCTAACTCAATTATTTTTTCTACTCCATTACTACCTAGAACAACAGGAACACCCACGCATACATCCTTGTATCCATATTCACCATCAAGCATTACTGAAGATGGCATAACTATTTGACTATCATCCATCATAGCTTCAACCATAACAGCTATTGCACGACCTGGAGCATAGTATGCAGAAGTACCAAGATGCTTCACTATCTCAGCTCCACCATCTTTTGTTCTAGCAATAATATCTTCCATGTCCCTTTTTGTAACAATCTGATCTAGGGGAACTCCACCAATTGCTGAAATCTCAGGTAGAGGAATCATATTTTGACCGTGATCACCAATAAGCATCGCCCTAGTCTGCCCTGAACCATATCCAACTTTTTTATGGATTTGATACGCCATTCTTGCTCCATCTAAGGCTCCAGCCATACCAATAATTCGTCTTCTATCCCAACCTGTCATTTTATGAGCTACATAAGTCATTATATCAAGTGGATTAGATACACAAAGTATGATTGCATTCGGAGAATATTTCATAACATTATTAACAACATCTTTCATGATTTTAGCATTTATCATTAACAAATCCGCTCTTGTCATGTCACCTTTACGTGGAACACCTGCTGTTATAACAACAATATCACAATCCTTTAAATCACTAGCATCTAGAGCAGCATTTACAATTGTACCTCTTGGTGAATAACTAGTAGATTGTCCTATATCCATAGCTTTTCCTATTGCAAGATCACTATTTATATCATAAAGCACAACCTCGTGACATCTTCCTGTCATAGTCAAACTATACGCAGCTGTTGCACCAACAAATCCAGCTCCCACAATACCTACTTTTCTACCTACCATACAATATCCTTTATTTTTTATTTTTTATTTAACTTCAATTCCAAAGGTAAATCCTGCATTTACTTTTTCTATTAACTCAGGTAAGACATCTTCATATTCACCAACGATACCAAAATCAGCATTATGAAAAATTGTCTCTTTTGCATTGTGATTAATTACAATAATAGTCTCTGATTCTTTTATTCCAGCTATGTGCTGAACAGCACCACTTACACCAATTGCTACATAAACCTTTGGTCTTACTGTTTTACCTGTTTGTCCAATCTGTCTAGCGTACTCTGATAATCCCTCATCTACAACAGGACGGCTAACTGCCCACTCTGCATTTATTCCTTGCGCATTCAATGCATTTACTAAATCTTTAACCAAATTCATATTATCACTTAGAGTACCTCTGCCACCGGTTATGATTATATCAGCTTCAAACAGGTTTTGTAATCCACCCTCACCTCTTACCGTCTCAATAATCTCTGTTACAAAATCATCATCTACTAAAACTGGAGAAAAAGTAGATATGCTCCCTTTTCTATTAGCATTTGGTGTTGGAACTTCAAATGTACCTGCACGCGCAGTTGAGATTTGAGGGCAAACAAATCCTAAAATTGTTGCAAGTTTTGACTCGCCATAAGTTGGTCTTCTTGATTCAAGAATAGGAGCAAATACTGTTTTTTTCTTTCTATCAATATGCTCTCCAATTTCTAAGGCTGTACAATCTGCAGTAACGCCACCATGAGTCTTTACTCCAATTCTAGGGGCTAATTCACGACCTGCAGTTGTTGCAGCAAAAAGAGCAATTTCTGGATTTTTATCTTTAATCACTTGTGCAAAAATTGATGCAAATGGTAGGATTCTGTATTCTTCTAGTCTTTCATCGTCCACAACTATTACTTCATCACTGCCACAAGATATTAATTCTTTGGCTAAATCACCAACTTTATTACCAATAAGTAGAGTTATAACTTTAGTATTTCCTCCAAGGTCAGATGCCAGCTTTGCTGCTGGAGTTAAAAGTTCCAAAGAAGGTCTTGAAATTTTTCCATTTACCACTTCTGCCCAAGTTAAGATTCCAGAAGCACCATTTCTAAAGTCTACATCTACGAAACCCTCAGGTCTTTGTTTCTGCTTAGTCTCTTTTTTCTCTTTTTCTTCAATAGTGTTTTTCCCTGATTTCAGATTCTCTATCAGGCTTTGTACTAACTCTGCTTCATTATTACCTACGCTCATTTTAATGGCTGCACGTTCACTTTTAATATTTGTTACTTTTGCTACAATAGTAGGAGATCCACTAAGGCCAATCTTTTCATCACTCAAGTTAATATCATCAATACTAAAGACTTTAATATCTGTATTTCTTGCCTTCACAGTACCGCTTAGCGAGGGTCTTCTAGGTGAAATACCAGTAGGAGTAAAAGAGAGTGCACACGGAAGTGGCAATCTCATAATCTGATATCCGCCCTCTATTATTCTTTTTGCCTCTATGTGTCTATCTTTTAGAGTCGCAACTTCTATAAATGTAGCTTGTGGTATTGATAAGTTTTCAGCCACTTGAGATGGAACATGAGCAGTATCACCATCACTTGTCTGACGACCTGCCACAACTATAAAATCTTCATTCAGACCTTTTGCAAATCCAAGATGCTTAAGCATAGTCGAAAGTGCTAAACCTGTAGCGTAGGTATCTGATCCACCCAATTTTCTGTCACTTAGAAGATATGCTTCATCATATCCCATAGAGATAGCTTTTTTTAAAGAGACTTCAAAAGATGGTGGTCCCATTGAACAGACTATAAGTTTAGCATCTGGATAATCATGTTTCATTTGAAGTCCAGCTTCTAAGGCAAATCCACAATCTATATTGATAATAGACTTTGCTTTTGTTCTATCCATTAAACCATCATCACCCATTCTCATTTCAGAAGGCAAGGGAACTTGTTTCATTAAACTAATTATCGTTAAAGACATTTTATATTTCTCCTTGCTTTACATCATATTATAATCTGGACCGTCGCCGCCATAAGGTGTAGTCCAAGTAATTCCACTGTTTGGTGATTTAATATCGCAAGTTTTGCAGTGAACACAGTTTTGGGCATGAATTCTAAGTGATTTATCACCACTCTTTTTATCAATATGCAGTTCATAAACTTCAGCAGGACACATAGAAGCTTCCGATAAACCATACTCGTTAATGTTTGATGTCTGAAACTGCTCATCATTATTTACAACTAAATGAACGGGCTGTATTTCATCATGCATAGCTTTTGAATAATAAACAGTTGTAACTTTGTCTAAAGTAAGCTCTTTATTCTTTTCTAATTTATCAGTAAATCTACTTCTAAAAGGTTCTCCAGCGAACTCTTTAATCTTTTTAGTTGCAAGATAATCGGCTTCAACTTTTGGAACCATCAGGCATGCACCACCGGTAACAAGCTGAAGACCCATTTTGATTCCACCTAGAATCATTCCATCTTGCATAACTGCTCTCATATTTCTAGTTGGATACAACTCTTTATATATCGAACTACTATTTACCAACTCTTCATATCTGGATAATGACTTTTTACTTGTATCATTATTGACTAAAGCCTCAACTGCTGCGGTTGCAGCACAGATTCCAGACCTAACAGCTAAATGAATACCCTTCAATCTTGCAGTGTTTAAAAAGCTTGCGCTATCACCGACAATCATCATATTGTCAGCATAATATTTTGGTATAGAGTTCCAACCACCTTCAGGTAGTGTCTTTGCACCAGCTTCAATTGGTGAACCACCTTTAAGAATTTTTGAAACGTATGGATGAGTTTTGTAAATTTGCATAGCTTCATGAACATCAAAAGATGGGTCTTGGTAATCAAGACCAACAACAAGTCCAACAGCAACCCTATTATCAGTCATCCCGTAGATAAAACCGCCGCCAAACTCTTCTTTATCTTTTAATGGATATCCAAAAGTATGCTTAATTGCTCCAGCTTCTATATTACCCTCTGGAACTTTCCATATCTCTTTTACTCCCAAAGAATAAATCTGAGGATTCTTACCAGCATCTAGGTTTAACTTTTCTATTACAGTTTTTACTGCCGAACCTCTAGTGCCTTCAGCAAAAACAGTTATTTTTGCTTCTACAGTAGTACCTTCTTGAAAATTCTTTTGTTTTATGCCCTTGTGATCAACACCTGTATCTTTTGTTTTGACACCAATAACTTTGTTATCGCTGTCATATATGACAGAATCAACTGAAAAACCAGTATATATTTCTACACCTCTACTCTCGGCTAAAGTAGCTAGGTATTTACAGATTTGTCCTAAAGATGCGGAGTAGTTACCTTTATTTGACATATATGGCGGATGAAAAGGAAGTACAAATTCACTTCCATCATTATTTAATTTTGTCACTTCATCATCTGTAACTTTTGAATCAAATGGAATACCATCAAACTCACCCGTTGTTAGAAGATGCTGAAATACTTGTGGCCTGATAATTGCACCAGATAGTATGTGTGAACCAATTGAACTGCCTTTTTCTATAAGCATTATCTTCTTGATTACACCTTTTTGCTTTAGTTTGTCTGCTAAAGCTATTGCTGTTGAAAGACCAGCTGGTCCACCACCAACAATAAGTATATCAGTTGAAATATGATCCATTTAACACTCCATAAATTAGATTAATTTTAAAGATTACCTTAAATAATATCATAAGGTAATAGTCAGAAAGTTAAATTTAAGTTTGAGTGTTAAGCTTAAATAAAATAGGTTTTACATTGTTACATAATGATACGTTATGAAACAAATATTAAGAGAAGCTATCTGTGGGATAGAGCTACTGTAAGTAACTCTATGTATTGTTATTCATAAAAATTATTCGCATATAGTGCGTCAATAAGCTCTTTAACGCTTTTTACTGATTTAGCAAATTTTCTATCTTGATCATCATTTAAATTAGCTTCTATAACTTTTTCAACACCACGAGCACCAATCATAACTGGAACACCACTTACAACATTAGTATGTCCATATTCACCATCAAGCATAACAGCACATGGATAGATCTGTTTCGTATCCGTAAGAACCGCTTCAACCATAAGCGCAGTTGATTTTGCAGGTGCATAATAAGCACTACCATCTTTTAGTAGTCCAACTATCTCAGCTCCACCTTTTTTAGTCTTCTCAACAATCTCGGTTATCTCATCCCAAGTTAAAAGATCAGTCAAAGGAACACCGGCAACGGTTGAAAATCTTGGAAGTGGAACCATGTCATCTCCATGGCCACCCATAACAGAACATCTAATCTGCCCTGCTCCATAACCTAGTTTTTCATATACAAAGTGAGCCATTCTAGCGCTATCTAAGATACCTGCCATTCCAATAACTCTACTTCTATCCCAACCAGTCTCTTTTAGTGCAACATAGACCATAACATCAAGTGGATTTGACACAGGAATAATAACAGCATTTGGTGATGAAATTTTTATTACACTCATAACATCTCTCATGATGGAAGCATTTTTAAGAAGTAAATCATCTCTACTCATACCAGGGAGCCTTGGACTACCTGCTGTCATTACAACAACATCACAATCTCTTACATCTTCTAAAGTCTCTGCAACTGAAATAACAGTGTGTTTTCTTGCAGCTTGAGCAGCTTGAGATAAATCTAAAGCCTTCCCTCTTGCTTTATCGACATCGTTTGCTCTTAAAATAACTTCATGGCAAGAGCCGCTCATAGCTAAAGAATATGCTACTGATGAACCGACGTTTCCTACGCCTACAATTCCTACTCTTTTTCCTCTCATAATACCCCTTTTTGATATTTTATTAATTTTAATAGTAAACAATTAAAGATTGCATTATATCTTTAATCTTTAAATGTTTGCTATAAGAGAGTTGTATTATCAACTCTCTTATTAAGACTTTTAACTATATTGCGTCAATTATAGCATTTAAAGTTACAGATGGTCTCATTGCAGCTTCAGCTTTAGCATCATCTGGATGGAAGTAACCACCGATATCTTTTGGACTTCCTTCAGAAGCTAAAAGTTCAGAGATTATTTTATCTTCATTTTCAGTTAATGCTTTCGCTACTGGTGCAAACTTAGCAGCTAGCTCAGCATCATTACCTTCTGAAAGTGCTTTAGCCCAGAACTGTGCTACATAAAAGTGAGAAGCTTTATTATCTGGCTCACCACATTTACGTGAAGGCTCTTTGTTATTATCAAGGTAACCGTCATTAGCAACATCAAGAGCAGCAGTAAGAGCAGCAAGTTTTGAGTCGTTATTTTTTTGACCGATAAATCTTAAAGACTCAGCTAATGCTAAGAACTCGCCTAAAGAATCCCAACGAAGGTGACCTTCAGCCAAGAATTGATCAACGTGTTTAGGAGCAGATCCACCAGCACCAGTCTCATAAAGACCACCACCAGCTAATAATGGAACGATTGATAACATTTTTGCAGATGTTCCAAGCTCTAAAATTGGGTACATATCAGTTAGGTGGTCACGAAGAACGTTACCAGTTACAGAGATAGTATCTTCACCTTTACGTACACGAGCATTTGTGTAACGCGTAGCGTCAGTTACATTCATAGTTTGAATATCAAGTCCCGAAGTATCGTGATCTTTTAAGTATACATTTACTTTTTTAATCATCTGTGCATCATGAGCTCTATTTTCATCTAACCAGAAGATTGCCGGAGAACCAGTAAGTCTAGCTCTTTCAACTGCTAAACGAACCCAGTCTTTGATTGGAATATCTTTAACACGTGCAAGTCTCCAAATATCACCAGCTTCACACTCATGAGACATTAAAACATTACCAGCAGTATCTTTAACTTCAACTGTTCCTGCTTCGTGCAATTCAAAAGTAGTAGGGTGAGAACCATACTCTTCAGCTTTTTGAGCCATAAGACCAACGTTTGCAACGTTACCCATAGTAGTTACATCGTACTGACCGTTTTTAACACAATCAGCTACCATCTCTTGGTGAAACATACCATAAGTACTATCAGGGATAACTGCTACACACTCTACAGCGTCACCTTTTCTGTTCCACTGCTTACCACCTTCACGTACAACTACCGGCATAGAAGCATCAATAATTACATCATTAGAAGCATTGAAGTTTGTTGTACCTTTGTCAGAATCAACCATCGCGATTTCTGGGTTATCAGACTCAACTACCGCTTTAAACGCAGCTAAGATTTCAGCTTCTTGGGCATGACCAGCAATTTTTTTCTCTATATCAGAAATACCTTGATTAGCATTTACATTTAATTCTGCAAACGTAGCTGCATATTTAGCAAATACAGGAGCAAAGAATACTTCAAGAGCGTGACCAAACATAATTGGATCAGAGATTTTCATCATAGTAGCTTTAAGGTGAATAGACCATAAAACACCGTTTTTCTTAGCATCATCAATTGTTTTTTGAATGAAAGCTCTTAAAGCTTTAACTGACATATATGTAGCATCGATAATCTCTTTATCAAGAGTATCAATAGAAGCTAACTCTCTACCATTTAATTCAATAGTAACTTTTTGTCCATTTTCAATAGTAACAGACTTCTCATTACCGTAAAAATCTCCATTACCTTCCATGTGAGCAACATAAGCTTTTGAGTTTTCAGCGAACGCTCTAAGTTTGTGAGGATTTTTCTGAGCAAATTTTTTAACTGCAGTTGCAGCACGTCTGTCTGAGTTTCCTTCACGAAGAACTGGATTAACTGCAGAACCTAAACATGTGCTATATTTAGCTTGAATAGCTTTTTCATCAGCATTTGCTGGATTTTCAGGATAGTTAGGAATATCATAACCTTGACCTTGAAGCTCAGCAATACAATCTTTAAGCTGTCCAACTGAAGCAGAGATATTTGGAAGTTTAATAATGTTTCCATCTTCTTGTAAAACAACTTTGCCAAGCTTTGATAATTCATCTTCAGCAAGACCCATTGCAGCAAGAACTCTACCTGCTAGTGAAATATCACTAGTAACCACTTCTACACCAGCCGCTTTAGTGAAAGCGTTTACAATAGGTAGTAACGAATATGTTGCTAAAGCCGGAGCTTCATCAATTTTTGACCAAATAATTTTTGACATCTTCTGTCCTTAGGTTAATATTTTTGTTTTATGTGATGTAGTTTAACTTAACTTCACAAAAACTTACAAGGCAATCATAACACTAAGATAAATAATATTGAGTAAGCTTCTCTAAAGATTTAGTTATATTTTCATTTTGTTTCATTTAGTAACATGCTTTATATTGCGTAAATGTGTAGAATAGTTACGTGAAAAATCATGTCCCCCACTCTTAGATTTCATAAAATAGAGGTAATCTGTCTTAGCAGGAAAAACTGCAGCCTTTATTGCTTCAAAGCTGACGTTACAAACTGGAACCTCTGGTATACCCCTATTTTTATAGGTATTGTAGATAGAATCATCTTCTCTAATCCTTTTTGGAGTTATCTTAATATGCGAGTATTTTCCATAATTTAGAGTTCCATCCATTTGCAACTTCATACCTTTTTTGATTCTGTTGTAAATTACTGAACTTACAAGCGGCATCTCTTTTATATTGGCAGACTCTTTCTGTATTACAGATGCAATTGCTACAAAATGAAACCATCTTTTCTCATTATATGTTCCAAATAACTTTATTGACAACTCTTGCATTTGCTTCTTTGAATTATATATAAGAATCCTCATTAACTCTTTTTCTGTAATCCCCAGTGGCAGTTTATAGGTGTTAGGAACTAAAGCGCCTTCTATTATATTAGCTTGGAGGGAGTATTCTTTTTGTAATATATCTCTATCCAACTCAAGTTTATCAGCCAATTGATTTAAAAATATATATGTAGTCTCACCTGGAATAAGTGTTACATTTTGGAGTGCTGCTTTTGCAGTTGTCAATTTATATAAAAAATCTCCTCTAACACTGTATGTGGATCCCATATCTATCCAGCCACTTTGAGGAGAACCAATAAGTCTTAAAAGTATTGAATCTAATTTACTTACATTGTAATTTCTCTTATATAGTTGTGTTATAATTTGATTAATGGAACCCTTTGGTATAAATACCACCTTTTGGGTACGTACAGGCTGATTTAGGTAATACATGAACGATAAAATAATAATCAATACTATTTCAAAACTCCACTTTACTATAGTTAGTGCTTTATCATTCATATTTTTGACACTCTCTCTTTTATTTATACTATTGCAAAATGGGGTATATATTCAAAACATATCTATTCCAAATCTTAAAGTTAAGAAATTATACATTAAATGGAATGAAAAATTAAACATTAGCATTCAAGAAATTATAATAATTAAAAAATCTCAAAATGAAAAAACTGATATAAGCGTAAAAAAAGCCAATAAGTTCTTTAAATCACTTCTTCTTTTTGATAAATGGTTTGAAAAAATTGAAATCAATAAAATAAAATTTAATGATATCACTGGTTCTTTTAAGTATATTGATGGTGAAGAAGGATTTTTAACAGCTTCTTCTAAAGACTTTTCTTTAAAAAGTTCACTATATTTTGAGTCTCACTATTTTAATGCAAAAATTGAAGAGTTTTATGACTACAAAAGAAAAACTAAAATTACGGGTAATATAATTTTAGATAATTACTATAATCTTGAGCTTATTTCTGATTTAGATGTAGATATAAACAACGATATATTATTAAAAGCATATACTATAGCTGATGAAGAAAAACTTTCCTATAAACTAATCTCAAAAAAGAAAATTAGAAATATTAAACATACAATAGAGATGTTAGAAATGCCAAAAGAACTTAAATACTGGGTGTACGATGCTGTTAAAGCATCGTACATAGAGCTTAAGAGTGCTTATGGTTGGATAAATTATGACAAGCTTGATGAGGCATACAAAAATGTTCGAGCACTAGCTGTTGTAAGCGATTTAGAATACAGTTATAATCCTAAACTAAAACCTGTTGTATCAAAAGAAACAGAACTTGAGTTTAAAGATTCGGTACTATATATTAGACCAAAAAAAGCATATCAATATGGTTTTTATTTAAATAAAAGTTGGTTGAAAATTGATTTTTCTAAAGAAGAAGAACTTTTGACAATCTTTTTACTCTTTAAAGGTAAGGTAAATAAAGATTTATTATATCTGCTACATACGTATGAAATAGAGCTTCCTTTTTTACAAAATAGCGGTAGTGTAGATACAAACCTTAAGATAGAAGTAGGATTACGTAATATTGATGTAACAGCTAAGGGAGATTTTTTCACAAAGAAAGCAAATTTCAACTATCTTGGACTTAATATAGATATATTTAATGCTCATGTATTCTTGCATAACTATGATGTAAAAATAGATAAGATGTATTCAAAATATGAAGATATAGCAACAGCCAATGTTGATGTAAGATTTAATGCTAAAAGAAATGAGGGAATAATAGACTTTGATATTTTAGATGTAAACTTTAAAGACTTGGATCTTAGTCTGAAAAGTGGTTTAAAACCATTAAAAGTTTCTTATAATATTTCACAGAAGCAAGATACCATAACAGCTGAAAATTCTTCATGGTTATTTAAAAATAAAGTTGTTGATGTTGATGAATTAACCATGCCTTTTGATTTAAAAACTATTACACTACAAATACCTACAACTCCTCTACGTATAAACAATCTTGTTTCCGCTTACGCAACCGGTACATTTGCCCTAAACCCAATCAGAGCCAACTTTGATGTTGACTTATTAAAATTTACACTTCATGACCTTAAAATGGACCAATCAAGTGCTTCTTTACAAGTTGTATACGATGAAAAACTCTTTATTACCTCAAATGATAAAATAAGATTCAATGCTAATAATTTAGACTATATACTTAAATACACAGCTATAGAGATTGATCAACAGGAGTTTAAAATTTTAAACTCCTTAGCAAGCATAGAGGGTTTGGCTAGTGCAAAATTTAATGCTAATTACTTATTTAAAGATGAAGCTGGAACTATTAAACTTAAGAAGCTAAATTTCAAAAACAAAGCTTTGGGCGAAATATTTTCTTCAAAAGATGACATAGAACTTCACGTTATGTCTAATCAGGAAAAAACTGAGATAGAAGCTAAAAATGTAAATGCCTTGTTTACTTTAAAAGATAAAGGATGGAATTTAAAATTCAAGTCTTTAGAAAAAATAGCAAAAGAATCAGAACTTTTACAAGATTACAATGTAACTAACGGTTACTTTAGTATATATAAAAATTCTACAGATAAAAATATTCAATTGTATGCACATACAAAATATCCATATAAACTTATGGTTAAAAATAATCAACCTATTGAAAAATATATTATAAAAGGTCACATAGATAAACGTTCCAGCGATATTTTATTAAATATTAATAACTCTGTGGATGTTAGAATAAGCAAAGAGATAAAGGTAACAGCAAATAAAGTAGGTCTTAATTTAGATGAAATTTTAAACTATGCTAGTGATAGAGACTCTAATGGTGAAGCAGGTAAAAACATCATCTTTGATGCAAACAATTGTTATCTTTATATTAGTGAGAATAGACACGCTATATCTGATACTATTCACTTACAGTATTTTAATAATATTACTACTGCTCAACTAAAACATAAAAAAGGATATGCTGGTTTTAAGCTAAAAAATCATAAATTTTATCTATACGGAAATAATTTTAATGATGAATTTATGGATAAACTATTTGCTCTTTCAGACTTTAATGGTGGAAATTTATCTTTTTCTATGGCTGGTGCAATAAATGACTACAATGGGCTTATACATATTAAAGACACTACAATAATTGAATATAAGACTTTAAATAATATTTTAGCATTCGTAAATACTATACCATCTCTTATTACCTTTTCACTTCCTGGATATAGTAATAATGGTTTGGAAGTTAAAAGTACATACATAAATTTTCATGCTAAAGATAATATATTTAATATAACTGATATTTCTCTTGATTCAAAAGAGATGGATATTGTAGGAAAAGGTAGTGCTAGTTTTGTTAATAATACCATAGACATTGATCTAACTCTCAAAACAGACTTGGGAAGCAGTATATCAAAGATACCTATTGTTGGCTATATACTATTGGGAGAAGACAGTATATCTACATCAATGAAGATTAGTGGTAAACTGAATGACCCAGATGTAGAAAGTCTAATAGTGCAAGATATCGTAGTAGCTCCATTAAATATTATTAAAAGAACTCTACTTCTACCATTTTATCTCTTTAAAAGTGACGAAAATGATGAAGAAAAAAAAGGGAGCAAGAAGTAAATTTTTACTCGTTTCTTAGAACGGTTAAAATATCTACTTCACTTGCTTTTTTAGCTGGGTAGTAAGATGAAGCAATTACAATTACAAATGCTCCAATAACAATAAGAAAAAAGTCTTTAAGACTTAAATCAAGCGGTAATGTAGTTGTTGGATAAACATCTTTTGGCAAAGAAACAATATCAAAAGTGCTTAAGATCCATAGTCCACTCATACCAAAAACAATTCCTGCTAAGATACCACTAACTCCAATTACTATACCAAGGTATAAAAATACTTTCTTAATCTCTATGGTGGTTGCACCTAAAGACAGGAGAAGTGCTATCTCACTTCTTCTGTTCATTACAGTCATTAAAAGCGAAGAGATTATGTTGATAGCAGCAATTAAAATTATAAGCATTAAAACGATAAAAAGAGAAGCTTTTTCCAGCTCTAGTGCTGCAAAAAAGTTAACATTATCTTCCCACCACCCTTTCACTGTCACACTAACAGGAAGAATCTCTTTGATTTTTACAATATCTGCATGGGGATCATTTGAAAATACATGGATTCCATCATATTGGTTAGATGGTATGTGCAGCATTGACTGCATCGATGATAAAGTAGTATAACTGTATGCCTTATCATAAGCACTTAGCCCGGAATCAAAAATACCTTTAACTTTAAAGCGTTTTATTTTCGGCGTAATTGAGAGTCCGCCTGGCTCAACATGAGTAAATATATACATCAATCTGTCGTCAGTATAAAGATTAAATTCATCTTTTAAACTTTTACCAATAAGTACATCAAACTTTGAAAATTGATTTTTTTTAATAGCATCTGCTAAAACACTGTTTACTTTTGCTTCATCCTCAAAGTTGACACCAAAGATATATCCACCTTCTAACTTTGTTCCACTTCTGGCCATAATAGCTGACTGAACATATGGACTAAAGTTAAGGTCTGGAAATTTTGTTTCTAAATCTATAAGAAGGTTTTCATTAACTGCACCATAAAATTTTGGGATAATAGTTAAAGGATAATTCATAATTGTGAGTTTTTTCTTGAACTCTTTATCAAAACCATTCATTAACGCCATGGCTATAAGAAGAACCATAACACCAAGAGTAATGCCTAAAAAAGCAAGTAGTGCCGATAGAAAGATAAAGGGTTGATCTTTGTCAAAGCGTAAGAAACGCTTGACTAGGTAAGGTACAATTAATGCCTTCAAGACGCAAAAGCACCGCTTCCAGCAAATACCCCCTTCTTAGGACCACTTTTTCCACAACATTGTTTATATTTTTTGCCACTGCCACAAGGACAAGGCTCATTTCTAGCTACTTTTTTAGATGCTGAGTCATCACCTTCTAATTGATGATTTAACTGTCTTGCTGCTTCATCAAATTTTCTTTGCAGTTCTAGCTGTTGAGCTACTTTTGCAGCTTCTTCTTCTGCAGACTCCATTTTAAACTGGATAATTTGAAGAGTTTTGATGGTATTAAATTTAATATCTTTAATAAGCTCAGTAAAGAGACTAAAACTCTCTTTTTTATACTCTACTAATGGATCTTTCTGGTTATATGCACGAAGTCTAATACCTGTTTTCATATTATCCATAGCGTAAAGATGTTCTCTCCATGCACTGTCTAATTCTTTTAGATAAAGCTCTCTAGCTATTTCATACTGAACTTCTTCTTCTAGTACACTCATCTTATCATCATACGATTTTTTAATTACAGTAGTTAGATTTTCTTGAAGTTCTTCATATTCAAGTGAAGAGTAATCATCTACATTGAGATCAAAGTTCAACTCTTCTTTTAATACTTCAGACATTTTTTTAAGATTAAAATCTTCTTTTTCTCCACCGTCGTATATATCGCAGATATTTAAAATATTATATACATATTCAGCTCTAATTTCATCAATTTTTGAAATGATGTTAAATTCTTTGTCTAGGAGTTGATTTCTAAATCTGTAAACGATTTTTCTTTGCTCATTAGCTACATCATCATATTCAACAATCTGCTTTCTACCTTCGTAGTGCATATTTTCAACTTTCATTTGAGCTTTTTCAACTGCACGAGTAACCATTTTTGACTCAATATATTCACCATCTTCAACACCAAGTCTCTCCATAATAGACTTAATCTTATCAGAGCCAAAAATACGAAGTAAATTATCTTCTAATGATAGATAAAATTGTGTAGTACCAGCATCTCCTTGACGACCTGAACGGCCACGAAGCTGATTATCAATACGACGATTTTCATGTCTCTCAGTACCTACAATATAAAGACCGCCAAGAGTCTTCACTTCATCATTTACCTTGATGTCAACACCACGTCCAGCCATATTCGTAGCGATTGTAACTGCACCTTTAGAACCGGCATTTTTAATGATTTCACCCTCTTGCGCATGGTTTTTAGCATTTAAGACCGTATGAGCAATTTTCTCTTTTTTAAGAACTTCATGTAAAACTTCAGATTTTTCAATAGAAGCTGTACCGATTAAAACTGGCTGACCTGTTTTAGATAGTTTTTTAATAGTTTCTATAACTGCATCAAACTTTTCTTTTTCTGTTTTATAAATAAGATCATTTAAATCTTTTCTTGTAATAGGAATATTTGTAGGAATAGATACAACATCAAGAGAATATATCTGAGCGAATTCAGTAGCTTCAGTCTCAGCAGTACCCGTCATTCCTGCTAACCTATCATACATTCTAAAGTAATTTTGAAATGTTATGTCTGCTAGAGTTTGTGTCTCTTCTTTTATCTCTACTTTTTCTTTAGCTTCAAGAGCCTGATGAAGACCTTCACTAAAACGACGACCTTCGCTCAGTCTACCTGTAAACTCATCAACAATTACAACTTCACCGTCATTTACAACATAATCAACATCTTTTTCAAATAGATAGTTAGCTTTAAGTGCTTGATCAAGGGCATGAGGAAGAGAAGAGTTTTCAACACTATAAAGATTTTCAACACCAAAAAGCTCTTCTGCTTTAGTTATACCATCTTCTGTTATAAGTATAACCTTGTCTTTCTCATCTACACTGAAATGTTCATCTTTGACAAGTTTCTTAGATATATCATCAGCAATCTTGTAGTCTTCTAAACCTCTGTTCGTAGGCCCAGAGATGATAAGCGGTGTTCTAGCTTCATCTATTAAAATACTGTCAACTTCATCAACAATCACAAAATTGTGATTTCTTTGAGCCATCTGATCAGCTGAGTAACTCATGTTATCTCTTAAGTAATCAAAACCAAACTCGTTGTTTGTACCATATGTAATATCACACTTGTAAGCTTCTATCTTTTCTTCTGGTGTAGAGTTACTTTCAAGTACAGTGCCAACAGAAAAACCTAGAAAGTTATACAAAATACCCATTTCTGTTGCATCTCTAGAAGCAAGATAATCATTAACCGTTACTAGATGTACACCCTTGCCTGCCATAGCATTAAGTACAATTGCTAGTGTTGCTACAAGAGTTTTACCCTCTCCTGTCTTCATCTCAGCAATTCTACCTTCATGAAGAGCCATACCACCTATTAGTTGAACGTCGAAGTGTCTCATATTAAGAACTCTTTTGCCAACTTCTCTTGTGATAGCAAAAGAGTCCTCTAAAGCATCGTTTAAACTTTTTTCTTCACTTAAAACACTGTTCTTTAATTCTAAGAACACCTCTTTTAAATCATCATCGCTTAGAACCTCATACTTAGCTTCTAATGCATTGATATCGTTAACCCTTCTAGAATATTTTTTTAATTCACGATCATTTGATGTACCAAATATCTTACCCATTAATGCCTGTAGCATTCTCAACCTTGTTATAGACTACTATATAGTTTACTATATAGTAGTCACTGAAATTGCTCTTATTCTAGCATAGTAATAGTTACAATTTGCATAAATTTAAAAATGAAACTATTTAAAATTCATATTGATTAATATGTAAACAGTCCCTTAGATATAATTTCTTAAATAAGGAGCTTTATGAAACATTTATTTACATTATTCTTAACTTCTACACTTGCTTTTGCTTCGTTTGATAGCTTAAACTCATTTCAAGCTGACTTTACACAAAGTGTTACAGACGATAAAAATAAATCATTAGTTTATAGTGGGCACGTAGCGGCTTCTAAGCCTCAAAATGCTGTATGGAACTATACAAACCCAATAAAAAAAGACGTTTATATAAATAGATTTAACGCAACAGTTATCGAACCGGAAATTGAGCAAGTTATTATCAGAAGAATAGACTCTAGTCTAGATTTTTTCAACATGCTACGAAATGCAAAAAAAATAGAAAAAAATAGATATGAGGCTTACTATAAAGAGTCAAAGTTTGTAATAACCACAAAAGATGAAGTAATTGAAACTATCTCATATATAGATGAGTTTGAAAACAAAGTAAAAATAGTATTTAAAAACCAAAAACAAAATGTAAAAATAGATATGAAAATCTTCACTCCAAAATACCCGCTAGAGTTTGATGTAATCAGAGATTAGCGAAGAGCGATGTAACGGAGGGAAGCAACGCATAAGTTGCGTCGCTATTTTGGTTTTATTTTATCATTGCAGTTAGTTGCTCTTGACTTACTGTATTGAAGTTAAGATATTTATAAACTGTATCTGTCATCTCTGGTGTAATTTTTCCAGAAACTATCTCTAAATACTCCTGCGGTGTTGGTAATGCACCTTTAAGTGCAACAACAGCAGCAAGCTCAGCAGATCCAAGATAAACTTGTGAACCCTTACCTAATCTATTATCGAAGTTTCTAGTTGAAGTTGAGAATACCCATGCATCCTGTGCAACAGATGCCTGATTACCCATACATAAAGAACATCCAGGAATCTCAGTTCTAGCTCCAGCCATACCAAAGATAGAGTAGTAGCCTTCTTCAGCTAATTGTTTCTCATCCATTTTTGTTGGAGGACAAACCCATAGTTTATTTTTAACTGGACCTTCACCTTTTAGGATTTCACCAAGTGCACGAAAGAGTCCGATATTTGTCATACAAGAACCAACAAAGACTTCATCAATCTCAGTTCTTAAGCCAGCCGCGCGGATTTCAGTAAGTGTTTTAACATCATCTGGATCATTTGGACAAGCAAGGATTGGCTCTTTGATTTGATCCATGTCTATTTCGATTACTGCTGCATACTCTGCGTCTGAATCAGCTTCCATTAGTTCTGGATTAGCAATCCAGTCTTTCATTTTATCACGTCTACGAGCTAGTGTAGCTGCATCTTCGTAACCTTGTTTAATTAACTCATCAATTAAAGCGATGTTTGAATTTAAGTACTCAATAATTGGTTCTTTGTTAAGTTTAACTGTACAAGCAGCAGCTGAACGCTCAGCAGAAGCATCTGAAAGCTCAAACGCTTGCTCACATTTAAGATCTTCAAGGCCTTCAATTTCAAGAACTCTACCACCAAAGATATTTTTCTTACCAGCTTTCTCAACCGTAAGCAAACCATCTTTAATAGCTTGGTGAGGAATAGCGTTTACCATATCACGAAGAGTTATACCCGGTTGCATAGTCCCTTTAAATCTTACAAGTACAGATTCTGGCATAGTAAGTGGCATCATTCCAGTAACACCAGCAAATGCAACAAGACCTGAACCAGCTGGGAACGAGATACCTATTGGGAAACGAGTATGTGAATCTGCACCAGTTCCTACTGTATCTGGAAGACAAAGTCTATTTAACCATGAGTGGATTACACCATCACCTGGACGAAGAATAAAACCTTTTCTTGAAGTCCAGAACTCTGGAAGTGTATGTTGTAGTTTAATATCCGCTGGTTTTGGATAAGCAGCAGTATGACAGAACGATTGCATAGTCATATCGGCACCAAAATTAAGTGCAGCAAGTTCTTTTACTTCATCTCTAGTCATAGGACCAGTTGTATCTTGAGAACCAACAGTTGTAGCAACTGGCTCACAGTAAACACCTGGCTTTACGCCTTCGATTCCACAAGCTTTACCAACCATTTTTTGTGCTAAAGTAAAACCTTTACCATTATCAGCTGGCTGTGAAGGAGTCATAAAAATATTACCAGCATCCATTCCTAGAGCTTCTCTAGCTTTAAGAGTTAAACCTTTACCAATGATAAGTGGAATACGTCCACCAGCTCTCATCTCATCAGGAAGAGTATTTGGTTCGATTTCATAAGTAGAAACTACTTTACCATCTTTTTCAATCGTACCATCAAATGGTTTAACAGTGATAACATCACCAGTATTTAGTTCAGCTGTTGGAGCTTGAATAGGAATACAACCTGAATCTTCTGCTGTGTTGAAGAAAATTGGAGCAATGATATCTCCAATTACGATACCACCAGTTCTTTTGTTAGGTATACCTGGGATATCTTTACCCATGTGCCATTGAACTGAGTTGATTCCTGATTTTCTTGATGAACCAGTTCCAACTACATCACCAACATATGCTAATGGGTGACCTTTTTCTTTTAACTTTTTCATAGTATCTAGTGGATTGTCCATTCTGTTTATCAAGAATGAGTTTGCGTGTATAGGAATATCGGCTCTTGTAAATGCTTCAGATGCTGGAGATAAATCATCAGTGTTTGTTTCACCTGGGATTTTGTAAACTGTTACTGTAATCTCTTCATCCATAGCAGGTTTGTTAGTAAACCACTCACCGTTCGCCCAAGATTCAACTATCTCTTTAGCTTTAGCATTTCCTTCATCCATTAATCTTTTTACGTCATTGAATGAATCGTATACTAAGATTGTATTTTTAAGTTGATTAGCAGCAGCATTTGCAACGTCACCATCTATTTTAAGAGCTTCAACTAATGGAGTAACATTGAAACCACCTAGCATTAATCCTAAAATTTCACATGCTTTTACAGCGTCTATAGAGTCACAAGAAACATTTCCTTGAACTACATCATTTAAAAATGCAGCTTTTACATAAGCAGCATCATCAACACCTGCAGGAATTTTATTTACAAATATATCCATCGCATAGTCTTGCTCCACAATTGGTGAAGCTTTTAATAATTCAACAAGCTCTGCTGTTTGTTCTGCAGTCAGTGCTAATGGTGGAACACCAAGAGTAGCTCTCTCTTTTGTGTGTGCTTTATAATCTTCTAAAAATGCCATAGTCATTCCTGTATTTTAATTTAAAAAGATTATAACCTAATAAGTAAACCCAAAATAAACAGTGTTACTATAATACACATATTTTAGACATATATTTTTCAATATGTTAACTTTAGTAACATAACGGAGTATCAAAAGGAGTGTAATATATAGCTTATTATGTTACTATCTACTTGATACATCAGTTATGGAGAAAATCATGAACTCATTTAGAACTGAAAATGACTCTTTTGGTAACCTTGAAGTCCCCTCAAATATGTACTATGGTGCGCAATCTGCCAGGTCACTTATAAACTTTCCTATAGGTATAGAAACTATGCCAAAACCTCTCATTAGAGCTTTAGCAATAGTAAAGCAATCGTGTGCAAAAGTAAATATGGATTATGGTCTCTTAGATTCTATTATAGGAAAGGCAATTATCCAAGCATCTACTGAAGTAATGCAAGGGAAGCTTGATGAGCACTTTCCTTTGTCTATATGGCAAACAGGTTCTGGTACTCAAAGTAACATGAACGCAAATGAAGTCATATCTAATCGTGCCATAGAGATTCTTGGTGGAGTTATCGGCTCTAAGACTCCCGTACATCCAAATGATCACTGCAATATGGGTCAATCATCAAACGATGTGTTTCCTACTGCTATGCATATAGCGGCTGTTGAAGAAATCACACACAAGCTACTGCCCTCTTTAAAGCATATGTATGAAGAGCTAGATAAAAAGTCTAAGACATTTAAGCATCTTGTAAAAATAGGTCGAACTCATACTCAGGATGCCACACCAATAACACTAGGACAAGAATTTTCAGGTTACACAGCACAAGTAGCTAACTCTATTCGTAGGGTTGAAGCCATACTTCCTGCTCTGCTTCAACTAGCACAAGGAGGAACTGCTGTTGGCACTGGAATGAACTCCATAAAAGGCTTTGATGAAGCATTTGCCAAGCAAGTTGCTAAAACTCTTAATATTGGATTTGTTACAGCAGAAAATAAATTTGAAGCACTTGCTGCCCATGATGCCATAGTTGAAGCAAGTGGAGCATTAAATACTATTGCGGTTAGTATGATGAAAATTGCTAATGATATTCGATTCTTGGCATCTGGACCGAGATGCGGCATCGGAGAAATAAGTCTAGCTGAAAATGAACCAGGATCCTCCATTATGCCTGGAAAAGTAAACCCTACGCAGAGTGAAGCTCTTACCATGATATCAGCACAAGTAATGGGAAATCATACAACTATATCTATAGCAGGCTCTAACGGACATTTTGAGCTAAATGTATTTAAACCCGTAATGATTTACAACCTTTTACAATCCATCCGCTTACTTAGTGATGGATGTCTAAGTTTTACAGATAGATGTGTAGTAGGGATAACTGCTAATGAAAAACGCATAGCAAAACTAAGAGATGAGTCACTTATGCTTGTAACAGCACTTAATCCTCATATAGGATATGATAACGCTACCAAAATAGCTAAAAAAGCTCACAAAGATGGCTCTACCCTGCTTGAAGCTGCTCTGGCTCTTGAACTTGTGACAGAAGAACAGTTTAAAAAGTGGGTGATTCCAGAGAATATGATTAGCCCTAAAGAGTTATAAATTTCGTTTTTTCAACTCGGCTTCTACAAGTTCTCTGTCATAGCCTCTATAGTTTGTCTTTAACCAAAGCATATAAGAGTCTGGAAGATCACTATATTGCATACCTTTGTATTGACCAAAACCAACTCTTGGCTGAGATTTAACTGTTATTATATTTTCTTCGCATCTAGCTTTTATATTGCTGTATTGTATTAGTGTCATAAACTCATGAAATTCTATTCTCTTTTGAATTACAAAGCTATATGAAGTAAAGTCAAAAATACCCTTGCGACTCTCTACAAAGTTCTGTAACTCTTGAATCTGTTCAACTGAGAGTTGTTCGAGGTTTCTAACATCAACGCGATAAGAGTTATGATACTTTGTAAAAACTAAGTGTGCTTTAGTCATTATAGTATCTCACGGATACCTTTAGTATTTGGAGAAGATAATACGCCCTCTCCTTCTAACTGCTCAATAATTCTTGCTGAACGGTTGTAGCCAACTTGAAGTTTTCTCTGTAAGTATGAGATAGATGTTTTTCTGTCTGTCATGATTACATTTTTAGCATCTGGGTAAAGTGAGTCTAGCTCTTCATAAGTTTCATTTTTAGAAGCACCATCTAATTCATTCTCTTCAACCAAAAAGCTTTTATCATAGTTTGGCTCTCGTTGAGACTTAATAAAATTTACTATATTTTCTATCTCATCTTCCGCACTCCATGGGGCGTGAAGTCTAACTAAACCTGTAGAGCCGGGAGGGGTAAATAGCATATCACCACGACCAAGAAGTGACTCTGCACCCATTTGATCTAAGATTATTTTACTATCAACTTTTTGCCCTACTCTATATGAGATGCGAGATGGTAAGTTTGCTTTTATTAGACCTGTTACAACATCTACAGAAGGTCTTTGAGTAGCTACAACTAAGTGAATACCAGATGCTCTTGCCATTTGTGCAAGTCTTGCGATAGAGTGCTCAACATCTTTTCCGCTTGTCATCATCAAGTCAGCAAGCTCATCAATAATAACTACGATATAGGGAAAGTGCTCTCCACCATCACGTTTTACTCTGTCATTGTAGTTTTCTATGTTTTTAGTTCTTGTCTCACTCATTAATTCATAACGGCGTTCCATCTCTGAAACCATGTTGTTAAGGGCTACTATAGCCTGCTTAGGCTTAGTGATAACTGGAGTAAGCAGATGCGGAATATCATTATATACAGAAAACTCTAACATCTTAGGATCTATCATAAGAAGTCTAAGTTGATCAGGTGAGTTTTTGTATAACAAAGAGAGTATCATCGCATTTATACCAACACTCTTACCACTTCCCGTAGTTCCAGCTATAAGAAGGTGTGGAAGCTTTTTAAGGTCTGTTATAAATGGCTTACCTACTATATCTTTACCTAAGGCTATGGTAAGAGGAGATGCAGACTCTTTAAATAATTTTGAATCTAATAATTCTCTTAAATAGATAGTATCAACGGTCTCATTTGGTATCTCAATACCTACAACATCTTTTCCAGGAATCGGAGCTTGAATACGGATAGTCTCTGCACTTAGAGCCATTGCTAAATCATCTTGAAGATTTAATATCTTACTTACTTTAACATTAGCAGCAGGCTTAAACTCAAATGTAGAAACAACAGGACCTGCATAAGTTCTTACAACGTCACCGTCTATTTTAAAATGAGCCAGCTTTTCAATAAGGTAGCGAATTTTGTCATCTACTTCGCTCTCATCTACACTGTGCCCTGTTTTATCTGGCTTTTGTAAAAATTTAACTGATGGCAGAGTAAAGTTCTTTGGTTTTTCCACTTCACCCTTTTCCATTCCCTCTAAAAGCTTTGCATTTTCTTCTAGCTCATCAACAATTAAAGCATTTTTTTGTTCTTTAACTTTTGATGCTATCTCTAAAATAGTATGTGAGCTTGATGCTATATCTTCTTTAGAAGGTTCTTCTGCCTTAGATTCAAGCTCTACATCCGGTTCTGTAACTGATTTTAAAATAAACTCTTTTTCTTTAATATCTAAAGGCTCTGTATTTTCTTTTTTTCTCAAATATGCTGGTTCATCATACTCATCTTTACTATTATCATTCTCGTAAAATTCAAGTTGAGCCTTTGGTTTGGGCATAAGCTTTTTTAATAGATTTGAAAATAGTAGTGTCACTTCATTCATGCTTTTATCTAAAAGAAGCAAAGTTGAAACAGAAGTAATCATAAACCAAAATATCCAAAGTCCAAATAGTCCTATATATGGAGCTAAAAAATCAACAAAGCTTGCTCCTATTACTCCTCTAAGTTCATCATTTATGAGTATTGCCTGAGCTAAGAGAAAAGAAAAAAACATCAAAAATGTTGCTACAAAAAGTTCTAATTTTCTAAAATTGTATGTTGTATCTCTGTAAAGAAAATATAGAGGTATTAAAAAAGTAATTAAGTATACATAAGATATATATCCGAAATATTCATTATTATATGAAGCAAATATAGAACCATAACTTCCTATAAGTCCACTATTGCCAAAGATAGTTGCAAATCCGAGATAGATTAAAACTCCAAATGTTACGATAAATAAGGTCTCTTTCAAATCATTTTGCCTTTAAAATATAAATAAGTGTTTTATAGATGAAGTATAGCCAAAAATGTTCCACTAAGAAACTTTTTTGGCAATTTGCAATGCGATGGTATAGCAAAAAAATTTATAAATAGTTTACTAAATTTAACTTTGAAACTTTACCTACTGTTGAGAGCATTGCCTCATAGTTGTTTTTTAGCTGTGATAAAGCAAGTTGTGACTCTGCTATATCGGTATCAAGTACATCCGATCGAAGAGTTTTCGTGCTTAGTTCTAAAAGGTCTGTTCTTTCTTTTGCCCTTGTTAAAGCATTTGATTGTGCACCAACTAAAGAATGTGATCTAATGAAATGCTCTTGTAAGGCATCTATTTTGGTAATAGAATTTTCCATACCAAGATTTCTTACGCTACCGCTTGAAGCATCTGGGTGAGTTTTATGGTCTTCAACCGCAGTAATTATCTCATCTATTTCTTTAAAAAAGTCTGTTTTTGCATCTACAACTGCAATACTATTATTAGTGTTAAATGAGACTACAGATGCTGAAGCTCCATCACTAAAATTACCGCTACTTGCGTCATGGATTGCCATTGAAGCTAAGGTGTCACTTGTTCCTATTTCTCTAAAATTTATTTTCCCATCATAACTTAAAAAAGTATTACCATTAAAGCTTGAAGCTTTTATTGCATTATCATAATCAGTAGGAATATTTGTTGGAACTACCCTATTCTCATTTTCTTCATCAATAAATGTTGCTGGGGTATTGTTTGTTACAACTATATTGACTATATCCATAAGTTGTTTATAAGTCATATCATCTGCAGAAATGGCAGATCTTGGTTCTTCAATAGTAAATACATTAAAATTTGTAGTCCCACCATCTAATGAAAATGTTGTTCCTGCTGTTGCCAAATCTATCTGTACATCATAAACTTCCCCTCTAACATCTGTCCCAGTTAGTTTAAGCTGTGTTCCATCTAATGAACCAACTGAAGGAGGCTGAGACAAGTCAGCAACTTCTGAAATCTTTGTAGATCCATTAGCAAATGAGTTGTCTGCTCTTACTATTTGAGAGACACTAGATGACAAATTTGAACCATCTTTTGAAAACATAGTTCTATCATAAACCAAAGCTTCTAATTTTTCAGGTGCTCCAAGTGAAGATTTATATCCAGATTTTACAAATTCTTTTACATATAAATTATTTGCTGGAGGGTTAGTTGGATTCATTATCTCGCTAAAATTACTTTCACCAACATCTAGTAAATCAATATTATCTACATCAGCAGCATCTACAGCTCCAAATTGAGCCCTAGCATTGATATCTAAAGGTCCAAGTTTAGCTTCAGCATTGATATCCAAAGCTCCAAGTTTAGCCTTAGCATTGATATCCAAAGATCCAAATTTAGCCTTAGCATTGATATCTAAAACTTCTCTACCAAAATCAACAGCGCCAACCATGTGAAAATCTATTTTACTTGAACCTTTAATTTTATCTTCTATTACTATTTGCCCTGATTTGTTCAAACTTACATTTACAATATTTAAATTTGGTGTATTCCCATATGCATCACCGATTCTAATCAAGAGTTCACTAATGCTATCATCATCCTTCATAGATACTTTTTCTTTAAAAGTAGTACCATCACTTTTAGTTCCTCTGATATAAAAATGATGTTTATAGTTCTCAGTATCTACAAAAGTATCTGTGTCACCCATTAAATCACGAATCGTGTCACTTTCTTTTACCGGAGTCAGTGGGGCTTCATTTTCAACTCCTGTGGCAAAGTTGTATTTTTCACTTAGGTTTGGCTGTACAACATTTGTCGTTATCATTCTTTTTGTTAAGACTTCTTCTCCTAAAAATAACTGTGAACCTGACATGTTGTACTGCTGTTGAGTTCCAGAACCTAAAAAAGCCTTTAAAGAACCATCATTTCCATTATATGTGCCATCAGGAGAAATAGGTTTAATATCAACCGCTGTTCCAGAAAAAAGATATTGACCATTAATAGAGGTATTTGATAGGTTTTTAAAATGATCTTCTACTACTCTAAGCTCATTAGCAATTGCGTCAAGAGAAGAGTCACTCTGTGTTCCATTAGAAGCTTGAATAATCAGAGTTCTCATTCTTTCCATTGTTGTACTAAACTCATTTAATACAACATCAGTTTGGTTTGAAACTTTGTAACCACTTTCCGTACTTTTTTTAATCTGAGAAAGAGTAGCAAGCTCATTATCTAGTCTCATAGTTTCAGCAAATGTTCTAACATCATCTTTAGCATACTGAATTTTTAATCCAGATGATATCTGCTTGTTTACATCAAAAAGGCTCTCATTTATTTTTGAGTTATTAGATCCATATAAGTTATCATAATACATAGCTGATGTAACTCTCATAATGTACCTCCTTTTACTATTATCATATGATACAATACTAGCAATTAAAGTTCCATTTAATAGATAAAACAAATATTATTTACTTTTAAGTAATAAATCACTATCATTCCAACTCACAAGCCAGAGTGGTGGAACGGTATACACGGCGGATTCAAAATCCGCTGCCTTCGGGCTTAGGGGTTCAAATCCCCTCTCTGGTACCACTAACATATAATACCCTGCAAATAGGGCTTTTCTAAAGAACAAAAACTTCAACTATCAGTGATATTTATAAAATGAATACCTCAAAGCGTTAATTTTCATACATATTTCAACACAAACCTCAATAAATAGGCACTTCTATAAACAAACTATTTATCTAATGTAAAATAATATTAAAAACTTCTTGAAGAAAATAGGTACAAATACCGTAGAAAAATATAGCATTATTGCAACAGTGCATAAAGGTTTCTAGACTCTCGTTTTATCTCTAACGATATCAAGTAGTTTCTTTTTTACTTCCATAATTCACACCTTTCACTTAAGGGACATTTTGTCCGTTTAATGGGTTATTTTAAAAATAACGGAACAATATAAAAGGACATAAATAATTTAAGTATATTAATAAAATATTAAAAAATATGACGATTAATTATGAAATTAGTCATATTTCCAGTTTATAGAGGACATATTGAGTATGTCTTTAATAATTATATTGGTAGTTGTTTGTGTTATAATGTTCCTTGAATAACGGGGGCACGGGTTGAACACCCACTGGTCATCTGTCGCACAGCGCCAGATAACAAGCGGGAGGATCAAGCAACCATTGCAAAACCTAAAGGTTTCTCAACGGCAGTTACTCACCCGCGCCCCCGTTATATCCAAAAAGCCACATTATCTGGAAATACAGAGTTTAAAATTTAGGATGGGTAATGAATGATATTCAATATTATGTTTTAATAAATAAAGATGCTACCGTAGATAAACAGCAAAAAGAAGAAATAGATAAAATTGAACTAGAATTTAAAGATACAAAACTTCCTTTTAGTGAAAAATATATTGATGTATATTTACTTTCACATGATAAAAACGAATGTAAGAAATATATCGAAGATTTGGATAAAAAAATTCAAGAGTTTTTTTATATTGAACAAGTTGGATCTGAAATACAATATACTGCATTTTTAGATATTTTAGGTTTTTCAAATCACATAAAAACTGAAATAACAAATGATTATCAAGCAGAAGATTTTTATGATACTTTCAATGAAGTTATGGAGTATCTTCAATTTGAAAAACAAGATGTATTTCAAATTGATAGTGCTGATTATTTGAAATACATAAAAATAAAACATAGTTGGATTTCAGATACTTTTGTAATAAGTATAGAGTACTTGAATGAGATTAAAAAAGAAGATGAAAATATAATTAGAGGTATGATGATTTTTAGATTATCAATGATTATTGCTTCTATACATCATTTTATGGCTTTAAAGTTTGGATTTACAGTAAGAGGTGGTATCTCATCAAAGTATTCATGTATTACAGATAATTTTATATTGGGAGAAGGTGTAGCTGATGCTCATAAACTTGAAAAAGAAATAGCCATATACCCTAGAGTAATTTTTGAACAAAATATAGTCAATGATGAAATTTACGAAATAATGACACAACAATATCGTGATAATGATTTAAATTTTATTTCAAAAGATTGTGACGGTTACTATTTTGTAAATTACTTAGCAATATTACAACAAATACCTCCTATGATAGGAAAAATGTTTAAAATACCTAATGATAAAATTAAAGAAAATGCAATAAAACAAAAAATAAATGTAATTAAAAAATATCAAAACATTGTAACAGATGGTCTTAAAATAACAGATGAAAAGATTAAGGTAAAATATACATGGCTAAATAATTATTTAGGGAGAGTTCTTCTGAATAAATCATTTCAAAAAAATATTATTGATAATTGATAACATGTACAAGCTAACAAAAAGATATAACAAATCATTGGAGAGAAAATGAAAAAAACATTAATAACAGTGTTGATGGTTTTAAGTATTACATCAAGTCTTAATAGTCAGGACAAAATGATTACAAAGGCTCATCACAAAGGAAAACTTATTGGTTATGCTGTAGCAACAGCTATAACTATTCAAGCAGAACTAATGGCTAATCCTGATATACGTTCGTTTCATGGTAATAATTGTAGTGCAAAATTAAATTCAACTGGTTTAATAACAAATCATGAAGATTTATTATTAGCAATGAAATATTGTGTAGCAATATTAAATGTTGAACATAAATGGGAAAATTAAAGTAGTGTTTACAAGGCTAAAGCATAACAAAACTTTGGAAAGCCCAGTGAAAATACCACCTTGTTTTTCAACTCAAACATTATACAATTACAAAAAGATCAAAATACTAATAATAACAACAGATATACTGCCAAGTGATTTAAAAGTTACAAATATTTTTTCAATGATTGAAATAACAAATAAAAAACAAATGAACATCAAGATGCAAATGCTATTATAGGTGTTAAAATAAGCACAACAACACATCAGTTTAAAGAAGGTACTTTTTTATATTTAACTTATATAGGAACACCTGTATTTTTAGAAGAAGAAACTATCTAAACTGTATAACAAGTACTTGGAGAGAAATACGAAGCCGTGCTTTGATAAACAATGTTAAAAAGTGGTCAGTTCAATATGCTTGAAATTGCTCAAATGGCTAATCATTCAAATACTGAAATGATAATGCGAAGTAGATAATCCATAAACTAAGCATTCTTTGAGTAATCACTCTTGAGACTTAGTCGTGATGTTGGGTACCGTGTTCAAGAATTCTGCGAACTGCATCTTCTTCTAGTTCTTGAATCTTTGTGATAACTCCCTCAAAAGTGAGTGTTTTTCCAGCAAGGGGGTGGTTTCCATTGAGTGTAGCATAGTCATCATGTATATCCATAACTGTAAATATTAAAGTTTCGTCTGGGAACTCATCGCTATTTGAATCAAGTTCCATACCAACATAAATATCTTTTGGAAGCTCACTAAGTTGCTCTTTTATGAGAAGTTCCTCATCGTACTCTCCAAAAGCTTCTTCTGGAGAAAGTGTTACTTTAAAAGAATCATCAACCACTTTTTTCTCAATAGCATTTTCAAGTTCTGAAAATATATGCCCATATCCTCCATGAAGATAGATAAGTTCTCCCTCATTTGGATTAAGATGTGTACCATCGGCATCGTGAAGAGTGTATTGGAGATACACAAGTTTATCTTTTGATATTTCCATAAAATATTCCTTCTCTTTTTATCGGATTATAACACAAGATTTTCAAGTAGTTTTTGATACTTAGCTTAGTAACTATCAATAGTAAAAACTACACCCCTCTCATATGTTATACTTCCATCTACATAAAACAAGGCTATGCAGTGCAAAACCCATCAACTAAAACACAAAAGTTTATTCTAAAGTTTTTTCCAGAGATTATGATTAAAGGTTCTTCAGCAAAAAGACAAATGGTAGGACAACTCTACACAAACCTCATAACGTTACTAGAGCGTATCCACGCAGACATCAAAGTAAGAAAGTTTTCTGACAAAATCGAAATCTTAACACCCATAGAAATGCTCCCTGAAGTTAGAATAGTTCTTTTAAACACACCTGGAATCGAGCAAGTTCTTGAAGTTTTACAGTTTGACAATATGAACAGCCTTGAGAAGATAAAGCATAAAGTTGGCGAAATACTAGGCGCTAGTCTAAAAGACAAAACTTTTGCAGTTAGAGCAAAACGTACAGGCACGCACAGTTTTAAGTCCACTGAATTAGAGAGTACTGTCGGTGGTTATCTACTTGCACATACAGATGCTAAGGGTGTTGACCTTCATAACCCAGATATAACTGTTAAAATGGAACTAATAGAGAGTCAGCTCAATATTATTACCACAAAGTACAAAGGTCTCAGTGGTTTTCCTATTGGGACACAAGGAGATATCTTATCTTTGATGTCTGGAGGATTTGACTCGACTGTTGCATCTTACTTGACTATGAAAAGAGGTATTAAAACACATTTTGTATTTTTTAACCTTGGCGGTATGGCGCATGAAATTGGGGTTAAGCAAGTAGCATTATATCTATGGTCTAAGTTTGGCTCATCCCATCGAGTTAAGTTTATATCTGTACCTTTTGATGATGTCCTTACAGAGATTTTTCGCTCTACTGCCCCAACATATATGGGTGTAACTCTTAAACGTCTTATGCTTATGGCCTCTGAGAAAATTGCTGATGAGCTTGAGATAGATGCACTTTTAACAGGAGAGAGTGTCGCACAAGTCTCCTCGCAAACACTTAGAAATCTTGCACTTATTGACCAAGTAAGTAACAAACTGATACTTCGCCCACTCTCAACCATGAACAAGCCAGATATCATGGCCATAGCAGACGACATTGGAACACGTCACTTTGCTGAGAGTATGCCTGAGTATTGCGGTGTTATTTCACAAAACCCAATCACGCATGGTTCTTTTAAGCGTATGGAGAGAGAAGCAAAAAAATTCAATTATGAAGTGCTTGATAAGGCAGTAGAAAATGCTGGAACTATCTATGTAGATGAAGTCATAGATGATGTTAGCAATCTAGCACCCATAGAAGTAATCAATGATTTAGACTCAGGCGATTATGTGGTGATAGATATTCGCGCTGAGGATGAGTGCATAGAAACATCATGCGAATCTATCAAAATACCATTTCATAAACTAAAAACTGAATTTTCTAAACTTCCACAAGACAGAGAGTACCTACTTTACTGCGAAAAAGGCATCATGAGTCAGCTACATGCACAATACTTAAGAGATGCTAAGAACACTAAAAATGTCAGGGTTTACAGACCTTTATAATAACACACTAAATGCAGAGTGTATTTTTTTTTAAACTTTAATAAAAATGCTTTAAGTACAATAGTAAAAATAAATATTTACAAAGGCTACTTATGAAAACTATACAAATATTAACGCTTTTACTTGGAGCAATAACTCTTAGTGCGCAAGAGATGCAATATGATACCCAGAAATGTGGAAGTGCTATGAAAGCTCCAAAAGCTAAACAGGAAACTATGAAAAAAGAAGTCAATGAGTCTGTTGAATCTAGATTTTCACCTAAGACTTACCAAAAGGCAGACTGGACTAGAAAAATACCGACAGAGGATGAAGAATATCCAAGAGGTAAAATTAGAACCCATTAAAAGTTTCATATAGATAGTGTACAATACACAAAATATCTACAAGGTTATATGTTATGTATAAACAAATTATAGATGCACTAAAAAAGCACCATAAAAGAGACTTACAAAAAGATTTCAATTAGATGAGCATATTTTTAAAGTTTTTTATTGTATCACTATTGGTATCATCACTGCTAGAAGCTTCAAGTTTGAATGTAGAAAAAATTCAAAATGACTTTTATGATAACGTTATTATAAAACCTTTATATTCCAAATATCGCAAAAAGTCTCTAGTTGATAAGGCCCTTCAAAAGCGAGCTAATAAGTTTCGCATCTATAACAGTTACTGGAAAAAAGCTAAAAAAGAACTATGGAAAAATCATAAATATCTCTCTTCTTCACAATTTTTGACTTTAATAGATCTCTCAAAACAAGTACTTATAGTAGTCTTATGGGATAATGAAGCTAAAGATTTTTACCCGATAGGCTTTGACTTTATATCAAGCGGAAATATAAACAGAGAAAAAGAAGTTACTAATGGTGATGACCATTATTTTAAAACTCCTGCCGGTTTTTTCAATATTAAGAGTGGTTGGCGTTCTGATGGAGATACTTACAAAGACAACATAACTATGCCATATGGCGAAAAAGACAGCTTTGTTTTTTTCTTTGGTGAGCAAAAAAGTATCCGCTACAATACTTTTAATGAAAACAATACAAAAATCAAAGACACCAAAAAATGGAAACTCATTACTGGTAAACTGCAGTTAGCTATGCACGCTCACACAAGCAGCGCTCCTTTAGGAACTCCTCAGTCGCATGGGTGCATACGTATGAGCAACGACTTAAATCTTTACCTAGATAATAACTTAGTCTTTTTTAAACATCTCTACGATGGCAAAAAATGGATACATCCATATAAAAAACCTCCCTTAGAACCTAAAAACTATGGACTTGCTGGTGAATTTGTACTTATACTTGACAGTGTTTATTAGCCACAGAGAAGAAACTAAAGTTTCTCTCTCATTAACTCTTTTAACTCTTTAATATCTAAGTGCAACTCTCTTAGTTGTAGAGTTGTACTATCTTCATGAGTATGAAGTTCCTCTACAACACTGCTTGTTTCATCTTTGTTTATCTCAGCCATAGCATCTACTACTATGGCTACTATTAGGTTTACCATGATAAAAGTAACCATAAATATAAATGGTACAAAAAAGGTCCAAGCATATGGATGAACTTCCATAATAGGTCTTACTATTCCCATAGACCAAGACTCTAAAGTCATAATCTGAAAAAGTGTGTAAAAAGACTCTCCAAGCGTACCAAACCAAAGAGGAAAACTCTCGCTGTAAAGCTGAGTAGCCATGATGGCGAAGATATAAAAAAACAACATAAGTAGTGCCGCAATTGAAAGCATCCCAGGTATTACACTCACAAGGGCCATAATAATTTTTCTCATCTGTGGAACTACTGTTATAAGTCTAAGAAGTCTAAATACTCTAAGGATTCTAAATATCTCAAATACACCAGTTGCAGGAACGAGAGAAACAGCTACGATAGCAAAATCAAAAAGACTCCATGTATCTTTAAAAAATGCAGATCTGTGAGCGTAGATGCGAAGCATAATCTCTATAGTAAATATAGTAATTATCAGCTTGTCTAATATATGAATAACTGAGCCGTAACTCTGCATAAAATCTTTGGATGTCTCAAAACCCATCGTAATACCGTTTATAATAATAAGTGCTATTATGAAGTTTTGAAACTTACTATTTTCAACAAAGTTTTTAATATTTTCTTGCATTAAATTCCTTTAATATAAAATTTTATTGGGATTCTAGCGAAAAAATATAAACTCTAAAGACATCGCGAGAAAGTTAGGTCTAGTTAGTTGATATAAATAGGCTATAATTCGCTCAAACTTCCAAGGAATTAGATGTCTGAGCAAATTAAAAAACCTAGTAAGAAAAAGTATTTTGACAATGTTAGTATTGGAAAAAGAACTAAACAAGTAGTACATTTCGCAGATCAACACGATAAAGCTGCTATGTTTGAGCAACTAATCAAAAACACTCCAAATAAACAAACTGTAGTTATCACTAAGAGTAAGCGTAACGCAGATGCTCTTCACTCATATCTTAAAGCTCAAAGCATCAATGCTCTTGCAGTTCATGGTAACCATAGAGCACAGCAGTTAGAAGAAGCTTCAAAATCTTTTAATGCATCTGAGTTAAACATCATCATAACTACTGATATGATTTTAAAATCACTTGAACTTAAAAACATTCAACTCATAGTTAGTTACGACTTGCCTATTGAGTATGAAGAATATTTTGTACGTTTAGCTTATGTAGATGAAGTTGGAGAGTCTATACTGTTGGTTAATCCTGATGAAGAGTCTACTCTACAAATCATAGAAATAAAGATGAAAATGGAAATTTTGCAAGTTGAACTTGAAGGCTTTGTAGCTACAGAACTTGACTTAAAAAAGACTCATATAAAAAAAGATAAAAAGAAAAAACCTCGTCATCGTAAACAAAAGAAAAAAACAGATACTACACAAGAACAAGAGACTCCTCAAAGCGAGTAAATCTCTTGTAGTCATCGACAAAACTATTTAGCTAAATCAAACCTATCAAGATTCATAACTTTTGTCCAGGCAGATATAAAGTCATCTATAAAGAGCTTTTGTGCATCTGAACTAGCATAAACTTCTGCTATAGCACGCAGTTGTGAATTTGAACCAAAAATTAAATCAACTCGCGTTGCTCTCCACTTGAGTTCACCGCTTGAGCGATCGCTTCCTTCAAATAAATCTCTATCATCTAAGAGTGGCTTCCATGCTGTGCTCATATCTAGTAAATTGACAAAAAAGTCATTACTAAGAGAATCTAGCTGCTCAGTAAATACACCATGACTTTTCTCTCCAACATTTATATTTAAAACACGCATTCCACCAAGAAGAACTGTCATCTCAGGTGCGCTCAATGTCAATAGTTGTGCTTTGTCTACTAATAGCTCTTCAGCAGAAACAGAATATTTTGTTTTTAGATAATTACGAAATCCATCCGCAATTGGTTCTAGTACATCAAATGCATAAGCATCTGTTTGTTCCTCAGAGGCATCCATACGACCTGGTGTAAAAGCAACTGCGACTTCATATCCAGCATTTTTAGCTGCACTCTCAATACCTGCACAACCACCTAAAACAATCAAGTCAGCAAGTGAAATTTTCTTTCCATTAGATTGAGCTTTGTTAAATTCATCTTTTATGTCTTCAAGTGTAGCAAGTACTTTTGAGAGTTGTTCTGGCTGATTAACTTCCCAATCTTTTTGTGGAGAGAGACGAATACGTGCACCATTTGCTCCACCTCGCTTATCTGAGCCACGAAATGTAGAAGCAGATGCCCAAGCCGTCGATACAAGTTCTGATATAGATAAACCAGAATCTAGTAGTTTAACCTTCAGCGATGAAATATCTTTGTCATCTACTAATTTATGATTAACACTAGGTATAGGATCTTGCCAGATTAGTTCTTCATTAGGAACTTCAGATCCAAGATATCGTGATGATGGTCCCATATCACGATGTGTCAACTTAAACCATGCACGGGCAAATGCATCTTGAAACTCATCTGGATTTTCATAAAAACGTCTTGCAATTTTTTCATAAGCAGGGTCAAAACGTAGGGAGAGATCTGTAGTTAGCATGGTTGGTACATGACGTTTGGATGAATCATGTGCATCAGGTATTGAGTTAGCCCCTGCTCCATGCTTAGGTATCCACTGATGCGCACCATTCGGACTTTTTGTCAGTTCCCATTCGTATCCAAACAAATTCCATAAAAAGTTACTACTCCACTTTGTAGGTGTAGTGGTCCAAGTGACTTCCAGACCGCTACTTATTGTATCAGCACCTTTGCCTGTACCAAAACTGCTTTTCCATCCAAAGCCCTGCTCTTCAATACCTGCTGCTTCAGGTTCAGGACCAAGATGAGAAGCATCTCCAGCACCATGAGTTTTTCCAAAGGTATGACCACCTGCAATCAAAGCAACTGTTTCTTCATCATTCATTGCCATTCTGGCAAAAGTATCACGTATATCTTTAGCTGCTGCAATTGGATCTGGGTTACCGTTTGGACCTTCAGGGTTTACATAGATTAGTCCCATTTGAACAGCTGCTAGAGGATTTTCTAGCTCTTTATGTTCACCAGAATAACGTTTGTCATCAAGCCAAGTACCTTCAGTCCCCCAATATATATCCTTTTCGCTCTCCCATATATCTTCTCGTCCACCACCAAAACCAAATGTTTTAAAACCCATTGATTCCATAGCAACATTACCACTCAAAATTATCAAATCAGCCCAAGAAATTTTTCTTCCATACTTCTGTTTAACAGGCCAAATCAACCTGCGTGCTTTATCAAGATTTACATTATCTGGCCAGCTATTAAGAGGTGCAAAACGCTGGTTACCATTTCCTCCACCTCCACGTCCGTCAGCACTACGATAAGTACCGGCACTATGCCATGCCATACGAATAAATAGTGGTCCATAGTGACCGAAGTCTGCGGGCCACCAGTCCTGTGAAGTAGTCATAACTTCTATAAGATCTTTTTTAACAGCTTCAAGGTCAAGACTTTTAAACTCTTTAGCATAATTAAAATCATCATCCATAGGATTTGAAAGAGAGGAATGTTGATGCAAGATATCTAGCTTTAACTGGCTTGGCCACCAATCTTGATTAGATGTTCCCCCAGCAGAAGTGTGGTTCATAAGTTTTGTATTCTCAAACATAGTATCTTCCTTATTTAGAGTTAAAAAGTATTTATTATAGTGTAACTAAAATAATTAAATACTTATCATATTTGTTACTTAACATATGTTAGTAAAGATTATTTAACTAAAAAAGAATAAAATGATACATTACAAGGAGTAAATAATGGAAATAACACTCAACCATACTATCATACCAGCAAAGGACAAGATAAAATCTGCCAAATGGTATGAAAAAATATTTGGCTTTGAGTTTTTAAAAGAGTGGGAAGATTTTGCAGTTGTAAAAGCAAACTCTACACTTACTCTTGATTTTAGGACTCAAAGCAGGTTTTGCAAAATGCATTTTGCATTTAAAGTAAACGATAAACAATTTGATGAAATATTTGCACGCTTACAAGAAGAAAATGTAGTCTATGGAAGCGGTCCATCTAAGCTCAATGACGGAAAAACCAATACAAATTATGATGGACGTGGAGTATATTTTAGAGATGAAAATGGACATATATTGGAGATTATTACAAAAGATTATGTCATTTAAAGTTTAATTTAAATATAATTGCTTCACTTATCAAAGGACAGATAGATGGAAGTTCAAGACTTAAATCCCAATGTTATAGAATATTCTAAATATACTATCCATATAGTTGAAGACAGTACTCTTGTTGTTAGGGCACTTCTGAATATTTTAAAACAAAAGAACTACATAACCAACTCTTCTTCAAACGGAAAAGAAGCTCTAGAAGCCATCGATAATAATAAACCTGATCTTATAATTTTAGATATTGAAATGCCAATTATGAATGGTTACGAGACAATTACCAAACTCAAAGAGAATAAAAAAACTAAAAATATTCCAGTAATCTTTCTTACATCTCTTACAAAACCAGATGTCATTAAAAGGATATTTGACCTTGGTGCGGCTGACTATATCTCAAAACCATTTGTAGCTGAAGAGATTCTAGCTAGAATTGAAAAAGAGATTAAGAATATAATCTTCCAAACACTTTTAAAAGAAAAAATGTCAAAACTAGCTGAACTACTATCTATTGACCCACTTACAAAGACTTCAAATAAGATGCATATGACATCTATCATAAATTCAAACCTACAAAAAATACGAAATAAGCAGAAGGAGTCGTTTTCTCTTATGTATATCGATGTAGATGATTTTGATGATTTTGTTAAAACTAATGACATTAATGCTATTGAAGCTACTATTAAAAAAATTTCAATGGTCATAAAACGTTCTATTCGAGATAAAGACATACTTGCTCATTGGAATGCAGACAAATTCATGATATGCTTCAGTAATATATCAAAAAAAGAGTTAGATATGACTGCCAAAGTAATAAGAGATAAAATATCAAAAACACCTTTTGGCTCTAATAGCCATCTAACATGTTCTATATGTATATTAGACATAAATACGTACAATAGTGCAACTACAGTAATAGATAGAATTCAAAAGAGCATGAAAGATTCAAAGGCTAGAAGTAAAAACTCCATAGTTATATTAATGGACTTTGATGTCTAAATAACTACTTCTTAAATATTACTAAGCTAAAAAACATTTAAAAACAGATAAGTAACATTAAATATTTCCTAGATACAATGGCTAAAAATAATAGGAATAAATTATGAGTAATGTTACAAAAGAAGAAAAGATCAAAGGTGCTTTTTTTGGTGCTATTGTTGCTGATGCCCTCTGCTTAGGTAGTCATTATGAATATGACGCTAAAAAGATATATGAAGCTTATGGCCAGAAACCAATAGAGAAGTTTATGTCACCAGGAGAAATGATGGGTGGACAAACTCATGGCATCGGTTGGGGTGAAAGAAACTACCACCCTGGAAAAAAAGCTGGTGGAACTACTGACTATGGTGATTATAATATTTTAGTTTTAGAACATCTTGCGGCTATTGCCGATACTCCTAAACCTTTTAATGTTGCAAATATGATTCCACATTGGATGAATAGACTTGAAAACAACTGGGGCTCTTGGGTATGTACTATGACAAAAGAGACTTATGCGCAGGTAAAACAAGGCGTACTTGTTGAGCGTTTGGGTGGCATCTCTAACGCTATGGCTATTCGTCACGCTGCTGCACATGCTTACTATGATACTGAGAGTGAGATAGTGGATGTTGCAAGAAAGAGCATGTTTACGCATAAAGATGTTCACGCTCTTGGTGGTGGAGAATTTTTTGCCCGCGTTACTCATAGAGTCATAAATGGAGTAAGCCCTTCAGATGCTATAGAGATGGTAGCTGTAGATATGGGTGGATTTTTCAGTGAAAAAGTCTCTCAAGCTATTGCAAAGGTCAATGAAGCTACGGATGAAAACTCAGCACTTTACCGCGAACAGTTTGCTGATGACTTAGCAATCACAAGTATGGCTAGATTATGGGATGTAGGTCGCTCAGAACCTATAAAAGTAGGTAAAGCAAGTCCCACTGAGGGAACACTCCCTGGTGCAGTTTATTTCATACTAAAATATGCAGACGAAGAAGATGGACTTAAAAAAGCACTTCAAGCTAACGCTATGGTAGGTGGAGATAATGCTTCAAGAGGAATAGCTATCGGTATGGTACTTGGTGCATACAAAGGCGTAAACGCTATTCCTAAAGAGTGGAAAGAGACTCTTGATGAGTGGGAGTATTGTGAAAATATGATAAATACTCTTCCTCTACTTAAATAACTATATATTTAAAACCATCTTTTTATCTCTACTCAGCTATAATTTCCTTAAATCTTCAAGGAATCAATTATATGTCTGAGCAACATTGCTATAAAGTAAAACAAAAAATATCACTCCAAGATAAGAATCTATGAAGCTATTATCTAAAAATGCCACACTAGAAGAGTCAATCATAAAAATGAAAACGGTACTCTTTGATGTTGGCTGTGAGACAATTTTTTCACAACAAAAACATCCCTTGCAAAACTGCTACTCTGTAAACCTTAGCTCAGTTGAAGCCCCAAGACATATCTATTCAAACGGGAAAGGGATTCTCTCAGATGCATCTATGGCGAGTGCTTTGGGTGAGTACATCGAGCGACTTCAGACAAACAACTTTTTTATTGATTTTCATCTTCCAAATAGACAATACTACCCTGATGAAGTTGCTTTTGAGTTTGGCGGAGAGTACTTAAATGATGAACTGCGTGAAGTTTACAATCCAGACAAACAGTTAAGTGATGACGATTTAGTTGACTTTAACAGTGATTATGAAGACAAAATTGTCGCCCTTCCTTTTGTTAAACACTCTAGCAAAGAAAAGGTATATATACCCATAAACATATTAAGTAACCTCTATGTAAGCAATGGTTTAGCTACTGGAAACACACCTATGGAGGCTCAAGTTCAAGCTTTAAGTGAGATTTTTGAGCGTTATGCAAAGATAGAGATTATAAAAAATGGATACTCGCTTCCAAAATTTCCAGAGGAAATTCTAGAGTCATTTACTAGAGTTTATAAAGATGTACTTTCACTTAGAGAATTAGGCTATATTGTTGAGGTCTTAGATGCTTCACTTGGCGGTAAATTTCCTGTTACTGCCATCTCACTTATAAACCCTAAAAACTCCACACTTTTTGTATCCTTTGGAGCACATCCGATTTTAGAAGTCTCTTTGGAGAGGACTATGACAGAGCTTATGCAAGGTCGTTCTTTAGAAAATCTAGATACTTTTGAGGTACCAACTTTTGATATGAGTATAGTCTCAGACAGTTTTAACCTTGAATCTCACTTTATAGACTCAAATGGAAAACTTGGATTTGGATTTTTGAGTGCTAAAAAAAGCTTTGATTATTGTGCTTTTAAATACACGGGCGAGACAAGTGAGCAAGAGTATGATTTTCTTATGAATATTTTACATGAGATGGGTAAAGAGAGTTATTTAAGAGAGTACAACTATCTAGGGTTTTACTCTTGTCAAATGATAGTACCTAGCATCTCTGAAGTTTACCCCATAGAAGACTTGATATATAACAACAAAAATAACTCCAAAGAGATTCGTGACATGGTTTTAAACTTCACAGATTATGATCCTCAAGATATTATGATAAGTATTGAATCTCTTGAAGATTCTCTAAATATGGAAAAATATATCGGTGTTATATTTGAAAAAAATTTCACAATGAGAGAGTTTAAAGCGCAAATATTTCTTCTACTAAGCGAATATGATGAAGCCCTTGAACTGCTTGAGTATTCAGAAGATAAGCTTGGACATATTATTGTAGAACTTGCTCGTATGGAAGAGTTGGAGTTAGACTTTGAGGATTATGAAGATGCAATGTATAATATTTTCACGCAAGAGAGAGTTCAAAAAGCACTGCGAATACTAGATGGTGATGATTTTATTATAAATACAACTCTTCATAGTGATTATCATAATATGCTGGCTATGTATGACCGCCTAGAGAGTAAAAAAGCATGAAAAACGAAATAGACTTAACTGTTAAACCAGAATTTATAGGTGATTACAAAGATGGATATCCCTTGATTTCAAAAGAGTCTGTTGTTGATTGGAATATGGTGACAGATGAAGGCACTATAATAAACCTGCAAGATGCTAAAGAAAACTTCATAGTAAAAGGCTATTATGGCATCCAGAATAAAGGTTATGGCTGGGCACTATCTTATAATGCAGATGAGTCAATAGATTCCACTTACTTTGCAAAGAAAATAAAATCTGCCATAGAGTACAGAGACTCTTTTTTTAAAGATGCAAGCACAACAGCCTTTAGAGTTTTTAATGGCGAGGGTGATGGAATCGGTGGTTTAACTATTGACTACTTTGACGGATATTATATGCTGACTTGGTACTCAATTGGTATATACGAACTGAAAGAAGATATTTTAGAAGCTCTTAAATCATCGGTTGAATATAAAGGTATCTATCAAAAAAAGAGATTTGATGCTAAAGGAAAGTATCTCGATGATGCAGATGATTTTGTTTGTGGACAAAAAGCTCCTTCACCAATAATCGTAAAAGAAAATGGAGCTAACTTCGCCATATACTTGGATGATGGAGCTATGGTCGGAGTTTTTTTAGATCAAAAAGATGTACGAAAAACAATCCGTGATACATACGCAAAAGGTAAAACAGTACTCAACACTTTCTCTTACACAGGAGCTTTCTCTGTTTTTGCGGCTCTTGGTGGTGCGAAAAAGACTACAAGTGTCGATCTTGCTAGAAGAAGTCTTAGTAAAACACAAGAACAATTTAGGGTAAATAGTATAGATTCAAAGACTCAAGATATTATTGTTGAAGATGTTTTTAACTATTTCAAATATGCTGTAAGGAAAAAGTTTTTATTTGACTTGGTAGTTCTTGACCCTCCTAGTTTTGCAAGATCTAAAAAGCATACATTTAGTGCTTCAAAAGACTATGTAAAACTTCTAAAAGAAGCCATCCAAATAACAAATAAAAATGGTGTTATCGTTGCCTCAACAAATGCCGCGAATTTTAGTATGATGACATTTAGTGACTTCGTATTTAAAGCATTTAAGGAGTTAAACTCAAAATATAAAGTAGAAAAGAGCTTCTCTCTTCCCAAAGATTTTAGAGTAACAGATAAGTTTAAAGAAGGAAATTATCTTAAAGTTATGATTATCAGAAAAATAAAATAATTTTTTTTCTTAAAATCATGCAGATAAAAATGAGAAATTTGTTAAGTTATGTTAATTGAGGTTGCATATTTACTTAAATAGTTATATAATACTAAGAACTAAAGATAAGGAAAAATAATGCTAACTCTTAAAAATCAAGATTCATGTCAACATGATAATTACTGTAGCTTTTCTAAACATGTATGTGTTGAGACATATTTAAAGGATAGTTGTCATATGAAAAGTTCTTCTATTGAAGATATGCCTCTTTTGAAAAAAGTAAAAGAACGTGTTGAAAGAGATATAGAGCGTAAAAGTTACTCAGCATAACTTTTAGCTTTTATATATTTAAATATTACTCTACAGTAAAATATTTACTCTTTAGTATCGTAAATACTTTTAGCTCTTTTTCGTCTTGAAGATTAAGCTTCTTAAGAGCTTTAGGATTTACTACAAAGTAACCAAGAACTACTTCTACCTTATCGCCACTCTTAAGCACTTCATTAAACTTAACAACTCTTTTTTCATTTGCTTTAATCATAGTATCTTTTACAACTTCTGTCGCTAACCAAGGCATAGCAGGCTTAGCGTCTTTACCGATTACTTTTATGAAGGTGTGAGTTTTTAAACCAGTTTGTTTTGATCTTCTAATAAGCGTAGTTTTTAATTGAACAACTCTTAATGGATGTGTCATTAGATTGTGTGGAGCCTTATTCTCTACAACTATTTCAAAACCTTTAGTTGATGAAGCAAAACTAAGTTCTACATATTTACTTAACATCTCAGGATTAACTCTTGCTCCTGCAAAACCATGAAAAGAGTGTTGTTTGCTTAGCCTAACTGTTGTAGCAGTTCCATCTATTTTTGGCATATGACAAGTTATACAGTTAGACTCTTTATCTTTAGCACCCTCTTCCTCAGTTGTACAAACTGAAAACTCATGTGAATTTTGTTTATGAGAGTGACAACCCATACACATCTGTCCGTTATAATAGTTTTCATTTGTATAGTCTATGTCATGATATGCTGAACCAACTGTAGTTTTATTTCCCCACCATGATGTTACTTTTTTATACTCAACTTTCTCACTTTCACGACCAACTTCAGCAGAGTAAAAAGTTTTTTCCTTTTTAGTATATATATTTTTGTTTGCTTTTGCATGTTTTTCAACACTCATAATAGTGTGACAACTAATACAAGTAATACCTTCATGCTGTGCTTTTTCGCTTGTAGCATTTGGCGTATGACATTTTGCACACTTATAGTCACCTTTAGCTTTTGCGGGGTGTTTGTCCCATACTGCTTTATGAATCTTATCATCATATATAGATGATTTTTTATGCATTGAGCTTTGAAACTCGGCGGCTATAATCGGGTGACACTTTTTACAAGTTGCACTGTCGGCCAAATCGACGGATGCAAAGAGTATTGAACTAAGAGCTAAGATGTAGATTAAGGTTTTCATATAAATTATCCTTTTAATTATTATAAGCTGTAATTTTATCTTAGTTTGTAAAAGTTAACTTGACATATATCAATAAGTAAAGATACTCTTCAATAAATTTGGTATAATCCATTAATTATTTATAAAAGGTGATTTTATGCTTATTCCGTCTGACTTACTTAAAGACAAAAAGATACTTTTAGGAGTTACTGGCTCTATTGCTGTTTATAAATCACTGGATTTAGTTAGACTCTTTGTTAAAGCAGGAGCTGATGTAAAAGTAGTAATGAGTGACTCTGCTAAAAAGTTTGTTACCCCTCTTAGCTTTGAGACACTTACTTCAAATCAAGTGTTAGATGACACAAACGAATCTTGGGTCAATGATCATAACCATATTAAAACTACTGAGTGGGCAGATGTTTTTGTTATCGCTCCAGCAACGGCAAACACTATTGCAAAGCTTGCAAATGCTATAGCTGACAATATGCTGCTTCAATGTGCTCTTGCATTTGCAAAAGAGAAGATTATAGCCCCTTCAGCAAACACAAACATGATAGAGAACCCAATAACTAAGGCTAACCTTAAAATGCTCGCTATTGCCAACTATGAGACTGTAGCTACTCAAACTAAAGAGCTTGCATGTAAGACTACAGGTGATGGAGCTATGGCAGAACCTATAGATATATTTTGGCAATCAGCAAGAGCCCTCTTAAAAGAAGAATTTTGGAATGATAGAAGAGTTATAGTAACTGGTGGCGGAACTATAGAAAAAATTGATGATGTTCGTTACATTTCAAACTTCTCAAGTGGAAAAATGGCTTCATCACTTGCAACTGCACTTTACTGTAGGGGTGCTGATGTAAATCTAATCGCTACAAGATTTGAAGAGAATATTCCACAAGATATGCATACTATTGATGTTGAGAGTTCATTAGAGATGCTAGAATATTTAACTGATTCTATCCGCATTGCTAAAAAAGGTAAACTCTCAAAAGCCTCTCTAATGAGAGATGAGCAAATACATCTGATTCAAAAACAACCATATCTATTTATGGCTGCTGCTGTTAGTGACTATGTTCCAGAATTTATACAAGATGGAAAACTAAAAAAAGAGATGCTAGGTGAGAGTTTTGAGCTTAGCCTAAAACAAAATATAGATATATTAAGCTCAATAGACAAAAATGGCATCACTACGGTAGGTTTTAAGGCTGAAATGGCCGAAGAAGCTGCAATGAAAAATGCTTCAAAGATGATAGATTCTAAAGAGGTAGACGCAGTGTGCCTAAACATCTTAAAAGACTCTTCTAGTTTTGGAAGTGACAGAAATAAAATAGAGTTTATAACACCTGACAAAATAGAATCACTACCAGATGCCAACAAGTTGAGCCTTGCTTTTGATATCTTAAATCATTCTAAGAGTCTGTAATGATAAACAGAGCTAATCATATTGCCATAATTATGGATGGTAATGGTCGCTGGGCTGAACTTAGTGGTAAAAAAAGGGTTAAAGGTCATGAAGCAGGCGCAAAAGTTGTTAAAGAGATAACTACATACTGCTCAAACAACAAAGACATAGAGCGTTTGACTCTATATGCTTTTTCAACAGAAAACTGGAAAAGACCTAGATTAGAAGTTGAGTTTTTGATGAAACTATTAGAAAATTATCTTAAAAAAGAACTGCCTGTTTATTTAGATAATAATGTTCGTTTTGAACCGATTGGTGACACTAGAGCATTTTCTAAACAACTTCAAAAAACAATCAAAGATGTAAAAGATAAAACTGCTCACTGTGATGGGTTAGTTCAATCTTTAGCGCTGAACTACGGTTCACAAGATGAGATGCTTCGTGCAATAAATAAAATAAAAAACTATGAAAATGATATAACACAAGAGATGCTGGGAAATGCACTTGATTGCAAACATGGTGTTGATTTGCTTATAAGAACCGGTGGAGATCACAGACTATCAAATTTTCTACTTTGGCAGGCAGCTTATGCAGAGCTTTTCTTTACAGACACTTTGTGGCCTGACTTTACTACAACAGAGCTAGAGAAGATTATAAAGAGCTTTACAAAGATTGAACGCCGTTTTGGAGGGTTAAAATAGTGGAGATGCTAATCGCTTTTGTGCTAGGGGCTCTGATAGGTTCATTTTTAAATGTTGTAATACTCAGAATACCAAAAAATGAGAGCGTTGTATTTGTCTCTTCACACTGTACATCTTGCGATTCTCCTCTAAAACCTTGGCATAATATTCCAATTTTATCTTGGATTTTCTTAAGAGGTAAATGCTCATTTTGTAAAGCATCTATCTCTTCTCAATATCCGATTATTGAGATAATCTCCGGTTTAATCTTTTTAACTTTAGCAAGTAAATATTCTATGGCTCTGCCTACTCTTTTAGTTGGACTTAGTTTTTTAATGCTTTTAGCTCTCTCTGTAATAGACTTCAGATATAAAATGGTTCCAGATTCTCTAAACCTTTTAGCTATGTTTTTTGCAATATTTGGAGCATGGAATATAAGTGGAATTTTTACAAACTTTCAAAATGCCCTACTCTTCGCAGGTGGATTTACACTACTTAGATTTTCTCTTTCTTATTATCTTACTTCTTCTGTTTATAGAGCTGGGCTAAAAACTAAGACTTCGTGGAATAGATTTTATGATAGAACACCATTTATTGAGGCTATGGGAGAGGGAGATATAATGGTAGCTGCTACCATGGGAGCACTACTTGGTCTAAAACTTACCCTAGTTGCTATATTTTTATCTGCTATTATGGCTCTTCCTGTTATGCTATTGCTTATAAACAAATCAGCAGAACAACAGAGAGTTCCTTTTGTACCATTTTTAGCACTTGCTACTTTTATAGTGTATATTTATGACTCTCCTATCCTATCATATATTGAGGCAAATTATTAACCATGGATAGACTTAGAAAATATATAATCAACAATTTATACATGATATTTTTATCTATGTTTATGCCTTTGTTTGCCATCGCATCTGTTATTTTTATGATTAAACTAGCTACATACACAGCTATTATACAACTAAGCCTATGGGATATGACGAAGCTTTATATATTTGTACTTCCTGAGATTCTATTCTATACACTGCCTATTACTTTTTTTATTGCAGCGGCACTATCTCTGTTTAAATTATCAACAGATAATGAAATGGTTGTGCTTTTTGCTCTTGGTATCCATCCAAAGTTCATTATAAAAACACTTTTTAAACCAGCTCTGCTTTTAACACTTCTGTTAAGTTTTAACTTTTTAGTTCTTTTTCCTTACTCTACGACACTCTCTAGCAACTTTGTCTCTTATAAAAAGAGTGAAGCTAAATTTAACCTCAGTGCATCTGAGTTTGGACACAGTTTTGGTAATTGGCTTCTCTATATCGGAAAAGACAATGAAAATGAGACCTACTCTGATGTGATTTTATTTAATAAAAATAAAAAAGAAGAGATTATAATTAGTGCAAAAAGAGCTGAAATTATTAATGATGGCGGAATATTGAGACTAAAACTAATAGATGGTGAAGGTTATGGTTACTCAAAAGAAGAGTTTTCACAAATAGACTTTGAAACTATGTTCATAAATGATACAATGAAGACCGATTTAGCCACTTACAGATCACCTCTTGAATATTGGCTATCTGATGATAGAAAAGAGAGTAAGACTCATATGATGATTACAGATACTCTTTTAAGTCTCTTTCCATTAATCAGCATATTTTTGGTTGCAAGTATTGGTGTAGTACACGTTAGACATCAAAAAGGAAGAATATATCTCTATCTATTCTTAGCTGTGTTATTGTATTATGGTACCACTTTAGGACTTCAAAAAGTTTTAATATACTATACTATTCCAGTAGTAGCTATTACTTGGTTGGTAGTAACGTACATCATATACAAAAAAACTGTTGTATCGAGATTCTAATATAAGATGCGTTGTGCTCTAACTATCGCTTACAATGGTACTAATTTTTTAGGTTCTCAAGCACAAAAAAGCTCATCAAACACCATTTTAGGAAATCTTGAAAAAGTTATATCTCAGCTGAATATAAACTCTAAAATAGTTGCATCTGGGAGAACTGACAAGGGTGTTCATGCGACAGGTCAGGTTTGTCATATTGACTTGCCTCCATTTTGGAATAATTTAAATAAACTCAAAAGAATTTTAAACGAGATGTTACCCTCTAGCATACAAGTAAAATCAGTTAAAGAAGTAGATGCAGAGTTTCACGCAAGATATAGTGCTAAAAAAAGAGTCTATAGATACATTATCAAAGAATCAAGAAGCAATCCTTTTGAAGATAACTTTGTAACATTTCTAAGCTCTGTAAATTTTGACATAATAGAGAAAAATATAAAACTCTATATTGGGCAACATGATTTTGCAAACTTTATGAAAACAGGAAGTGATACAAAAAGTAGTGTTCGAGAAGTTTTTAAAGCCTTTGCATATAGACACAAAGGCTACATTGTTCTAAATTTTGAAGCGAATGGATTTTTAAGAAGTCAGATTCGTTTGATGGTTGGAGCACTTCTAAAGCTAGATTCAATAGAGTTAGAAGAACAATTAAAATGTAAAAAGAGTTACAAGATTAAACCCTCACCAAGCAACGGACTTTATCTAGCCCGCATTAAATACTAATTACTTAGCGTCTTCACGCTTATTGAAGTATGGGATATATTTAGCAGTCTCATAAATACCATAAGTCAGATCTTTCATCTTTTTAACTAGCTCTTTGTTTTGGGCTGAATGATCTTTTAGAGGTGTATCACTTTTTATGTCATAAAGTCCAGAACCTGTGCCGTCTGATCTTGTTTTAAAATAGTATTTTTCTCCAACAAGACCAATCATAGGATTTATACTATGCTGAATGGTAAAAGCGTATCTACTACTGTCATAACTATCATCAAAGGCATCACGACCTAGTGTTGTAGCAGTATAGGAGATGTTAGCCATAGATGCAATAGTTGGAAATGCGTCTACCTCACTAATAACCTTATCAAAAACTTTTGGCTCTTTTATAAGTGGTGAGTATATAACAAAAGGAACTCTATGAGATCCTAAACTTAGATACGAGCTACTCTCACCAACATATGTATGCTGACCTGTTCTACCATCAATACCGTGATCACCCCAAAAAATAAAGATAGTATTTTTATAGTAATCACTTTTACGTGCTGACTCCATAAAATGACCTATGGAGTAGTCCATAAATCTAAATGAGTTATACTCTTTAACAGAGTGAAAACCATACTTAACTACTTCTTCTTCACTTATATCAGTTCTTGGTTCATACCCATAACTGTCATCTGGAATTGTATATGGTCTATGATTTCCTGAAGTTTGGATTACTGATAGAAAAGGTTCTTTCATAGTTAAAAGAGCCTTATTGGCTTCACGAAACAAATCTATGTCTGAGATACCCCAAACATCATTCCTAGGAGATGAATAGTCACCCTCTTCGTATAACTTTAAATCATCCATTGATTGATTTAACATACCGCGAATATTACCCCAAGATGCAGAACCACCAATAAAATAAGACTTCTCATAACCTTTAAAGTCTTGTCCTATGCTATGTTGGTTTACAATAAGAGGGTTACGACTTGATGTTCCTTTTAACTCAACATCAGGAAGACCTGTTATTGTTGTGTAGATAGAACGTGCCGTTCCAGTTGAAGGAGTGAAAAAGTTTTTAAATAGATATCCTTTTTTAGCTAAATCACCTAAATAGGGAGATGGATTCAATGGGTTACCAGATACATTTGACTTATGAGATGCAAAAGACTCTAAAATAACGATAACGATATTTGGTTTATTCCCTATTGGATGTTTAGGAGTTATTTTTCTTTTATAGTTTAGAGTCTTTTCATTTTTATCTTTTACGCCTATATAGTCTGCTATTAAAGGATAATACTTTGCAACTTCTTTTTTATCATAAGAGACTCGTCCATTTTTCCAAGTATCAAAAAAGTAATGAATAGGATTATATGTTAGTTGCGTAGCAAATGGGTGTTTAGAAAAAGCAGCTTCACTCCAACGAAGAGGATACTGAGAAAACTTACTATAACCGGCAACTAGAAGAATTAAAAATGCTCCAAATCCAAAGGCAATAGATTTTTTAACAGTTAAAGTCGCATCTGCTTGTTTTGATATAAGAAGTAAAAGTTTATATGTGAGGTAAATAAAAATAATATTCGCTAAAGCTATTCCAATTAATATCCATATTACATGGTAACTTTCCCATACCATCTCTGCTGATATAGCAGCATTTTGGGCAAATCTCATAGCTGTGAAATCAAGTCGAGTATTTAAATATGCATAGTGACCAAAATCTACTACATAAAACATAAAATAAAATGCAAAAATCCCACTGAGGTATACTAACCAAAAATTACGAGCAAAAGCATATCTAAAAGGGCTTATCCACTTTATACCACCAAGGAAAAAAAGCGGTAAAATCATAAGTACTACCATTCTAAGATCAAACCTGAGTCCAAGCCACATAGACTTAATAAAATCACTTATAATTAAAGGAGAAGTTGGGTCACTAAAAACTATGTAAAAAGCAACTCTCATAACAACATATAGTAGTGTTAAAGATGGGATAAAAATTAGTAAAAATCTTAGAATTTTTGGAAGTTTTAAAAACATATTGACTGACTCTCTTTGTATGTAAAAATATTATGGAAGTTTACTATTATTTTAGTTACCCATACATTAACAAAAAAACTAATTTCTTAATTTGTTCCATAAAATTCCCCAGTATTCATGCATAGCTATTTGAGAGTTTTGAAACGAACCTATCTCTGGTACCTTTAAAAATCCGCTAAACTCTTTTTTATAAAAGTTTGTAGGAGCAGGAATTGGATTTAGTCCAAGAGACTTAAAGAGCATCATAGATCTAGGCATATGAGTAGCTGAAGTAACTAAAATAAAAGCTTCATCTCCTACTATAGACTTTGTAAAAACAGCTTCTTCTTTTGTATCTTTTGGTTTTGGATTAACAAGTAGATTTTCTTTTTTTACTCCTAATGCCTCCGCCAATTTTGCATTCATAATTGCCGTAGCAACATTTGTATTTCCCTCATAACCAGTAAAAATAATTTTAGAATTTTTTAGTGATTTATGAATCAAGATTCCCTCTAAATCTCTTTTGACGCTAGCACCACCTATTTGAGAAGAAAGAGGCTGAGAGGGGTCGGTATTGTGTCCACTTCCTAAAACATGAATATATCTCACCTGAGTCTTGTAGTCATATTTAGGATATTGATTTTCAAGTTTTGTGATTAAAAAATTTGCAAATGGTGGATAAGAAAATAAGAACAAAAATCCAAACGACAAAGATAAGAAAACTTTAGCTGATTTTTCTTTTTTCATAAACAAAAAGTACAACCCTACAAAAAACAGTGAGAACACCATCCCGTACGGCTCGATAAAAAACGTTATAAACTTCTTTAACATAAATCCTAATTCCATTATGACAACACTCCATTAATATTTTTTACTACTTCATCATTCCAAAGCAGTTCTTTGTGTGACAAACCATCAAACTCTTTATAAAAAGCTAACTCTTTAACGCTGTTTTTTAAATTTCTAGCATTTTTTATATCTACTACTTCATCACTCTTGCTTGCAAACAAATATGTAGGTGCTTTTATTTTTTTTACAAATTCCACATTGTCAAATTTATATTTTAACATCCAAGAAAACACAACTCCATACTTAGTTTTTGCCATTAAAAGGATTGAGTCAAATGCGCCTAGCAAAAAGACTCCAAAAGTTTTATGTCTACTTGCAACAGATGCAGCTACACTTGTACCAAGAGAAAAACCAAGTATGTAAAAATCACCATAGTTTTTTTGAACAATCGTGGCTATCTTTAAGGCATCTTTTAAAATATTTTTCTCACTTGCTACGCCACCGCTTCTTCCATAGGAACGATAGTTAAAAGTTATGATTCTACTATCTTTAAAGTTCTCGGCAAGTCTATCTATAAGTCCGACACTGTCGTGTTCTCTACCACCAAAAAAAAGAATAGTATTTTTAGCATCTGATGGTTCATAAACAACACCTTCAAGCTCAACTTCATCATCAGCTGTAATGCTGAATATCTCACAACCACTACTAAACTCTCCCTCACGAAAATATGTTGGAGAGAAGATTAAGAAGTATTGACCCTGATAAAGGGCAAACAAAATTATCAAAAAGGTAAAAAGTAAAAATGCAATATAAATCATGTCAAGAATTATAGTATAACTCTTGATAAATAGATATATAGGGGTTTAGTTACAAAATGGTTACACTTTTTATTTTAAAGATATTGACTTATACACATAATAAGGTGTATAATCATACACATAATAAGGAATAAACTATGAATACTGTAAGATTAAATATAACTTTACCAACATCTGTAAATAATGACATAACTCGCTATGCTGAAGAACTTAATGAAAAGAAAAGTCATATAATAGCTTCTGCTCTTGATATGTATTTTGATTATATAGATTTAAAAGAAGCAGAAAAGAGACTTGAAGCAAATGAGCCTACTCTATCACTTGATGAAATGAGAAAAGAACTAGGATTATAGTTTGTATACACTAGAATTTGCTACTTCTTCAAAAAAAGAATTAAAAAAAGTAGAGAAACATTCTCAAGCTTTTATACTTGATTCGCTAGAAGACTTTATAGAAAGTTTTTCAACTGAATATGAAATAGCTCTTATGCAGACTGGCAAAATAAAAAAGCTTCAAGGTCAAAAAGAAGAACTGTACCGTCTAAAACTTCGCTCTTACAGAGTTATCTATAAAAAATATGAAGATAAGCTTGTTATTTTAGTTGTTCACGTAACTACTCGTGAAAGTGCTTATAGATAAAAACTTATTAAATTTTATAATCATAAATTTGACACTTCTTTGCTAAATACTATCAAAAATATACTTAATAAAAAAGTTCTAAATATCTACGAGTTCGCACAAAACAAAGAGCTGTCTAACATTCTTTTTACTTTTAAAACTCCTAGTGTATGTCAACGTCGGAGTTAAATTCAGCGGATTTTCGTAAGTTTTTTTATGAATTGTAACCTTAAGCGACGAGGATTATTTCACTCCTTTTGTTAATTTTTATGGCTTTAACTTACCTGTAATTAGAATGATAGTACAATTCGTAAAAGTTTTATAGGACTACAAATATGCAAACATTCGGACAATTTTCAACAAACTTCGACCATGAATACTTAACAAAACATTACATTTACATCAATGAAAAAGATGAAGATAGAGAAGATATAAAAATCGACATTAACGACTTTGAAAATATGCTCAAAAAAAAGCGTAAAACAGTAGCTGGGACTATTTTTTTATATAATCCTACAATTAGCCCTCTTGGATTTAATAGCGACTCACTACTTGCAGACCAAGGCTTCGAGTTTAGTGATGAATTTCATGAGCTAAACTTCAATGACATGATGAATCTTTTTTCAAAATCAATCAGAGATGGTTACCGAGGAAAACTTTTAGAAATAAAGTACCTATTTAACCTCAACAAAGCAAATATTGAACCTACCCCTATACTAGAAGAACTGGATGCAGATTTAGATAAATACAACACAAACCAATTAACTCGTTATGATAAAAAACTAAACTATCAAGACTATATAAACATGAGTCTAAATGGAAAGTTCGTTTATTTTGGAAGTGGGCATAAGTATGATAGACATCATAAAGAAATTATCACATATGCTAAAAATATTGCTGCTCAGGCTCTGAAGTTAGGTAAAGAAGTATATTTTACTCATGATAATAACTATGATGCCCACGAGTGTATAGATGTAGCGTACTTCTTATCTCCATTAGCGGTTGGAAAGATAAAAGAAAAACGTATAAACGCTTTTAAAAATGCTTTTAGAACAAACCCTCCAACTATCCAAAAATTATCTTAATCAAACTTCTTATCCCATCGAGCAAATAATCTTGATGGGATAAGCCATACACCTAAAGTCTCTCACTACTTTTGATGCTATATCTCTTTAATATACTTTTTTCAATCTTTAAAGCTTTTTCTCTCTCAATAGCTATTTTAACACCATCTTCATTTTCTAAAATAATATGTTTACCTTCAAAATCTTTAACTATCTTCACAAACTCTTTGAAATTTTTGAACTTTTTAGAGTTTACTTTATCTATTATCCAAAGAGAAAAATTATGGTCTCCTCTACTTATATCAGATGCAAGAACTTTTAAAAGTAGGACAACATCTTCTCTATCTTGCGTAGCCCACTTAGATGCTGCTTCTCTAAGACTAAGAAGAGTTGAGCGACTGTTTAAAAGTAGGTTTCTGCTTAGTGGAGAAAAAACATAACCTCCATATATGTAATACTTGGGCATTTCATCATAAATTACAGTATCAACCATGAGGTTATCATCTGCTATATTATTAAGTTTTATTGAGAGTTCTTTTTTCTTCCCGTCTCTTAGTACACTCATAGATACAGTCTCACCAAGTTGTTTTTTATCTATATAGTATTTGTAAGATGTAAATTGATGATGTCTAAACTCTACTGTTCCATCATTTTCTATCTTGTTATTATCAATACTAAGAAGTACATCACCTGGTTTGATTTTTTCATAAGCTGGCGATTTCTCAGCTATATCTATAATCAAAACACCTGTTGTATTTTTATCCATCTTATTTACACTTCTAAGTGCCTCATTTTCTAGTTTTTGAGAACCGACTCCAAGGTGAGGAAAACCATCATATTTTTTATCTTTTATATCATCTAAAAAGTGTTTGACTATTTCTGCAGGAACTAAATAACCAAGATTTTGAGACTTCGATATCTGTTGCATTACAACACCGACTATCTTACCATTACTAATAGCAGGACCTCCACTACTTCCTGGGTTTACTGCTGCATCTATCTGGATGGATAAGAATATCTCTTTAGAGTGTGCATACATATTATGCTCAATTCGCGAAACTATTCCCGTGCTTGCACTAAGACTATCTCCGCCCATTGGAAAACCATATACCGTGACTTCTTGTCGTATAGTTGGCAACTCTCCAAATGTTAAAGCCTTAGCGCCTTTAAAAAATGACTCATCCTCAACTGTGAGTATTGCCAAGTCTGCTTGATGTGAGATATAGTCTACTTTTGCTTCATAACGTTTAGATGAACCATAACGCTTTACCTCTATAAAAGTTTGATTTGCAACTACATGAGCATTAGTAAGTATTCTTTTTCCATTTCCATTAATAATACTTCCAGATCCATGAGATCTTTTTATATTAGAGTTCCAAGGTGTCATATAGTTTGGTGTTTTAGAGACTGTATATATCTTTACAATGGATTCTTCAACTTTAGTATTTGCCAATATATTTGTGCTTAGTAGTGTAGCGAGTAGTATATATAGTAGTTTTTTCATGTTGTACCTTTTTAAATTGGTATTTATTCTATCTTTTTTTTGGGATAAAATAAAGAACACTCTCAAATATCCCTTCCATATAGTGTCGTAAATAAACTTTATATTCACTCTCTATACTCAAGACCTTCTGAGGAATTTTATACCAATCCTCTGCTTTATGGTAGATGCAAATAGCCAAAATGGGTTTATACTGCTTTATAGTCTCTTTTGCACCATCTATTGCATCTTGTTCTGCACCTTCGATATCTAGCTTTATGAAGTCAACTTTTTCTTTTACTATATTGTCAATGCTATTTATGTCAGTCGCTTGGTAGTTATGGTCACAATTATTTTGTTTCTCATCTATGTTCTGAGGATTTAGTTCTTCACAAGAACCCAAACCACAGTTGATAAACTCTATATTTTTCATATCTCCAAAATCTCTTTTTGCTATATTTATATGTAAGTTATTTGGTTCAATAGCGTAGATTTTTTTATAATCTGAAAAATTCTTTATTATTTGAGGTATGGTATCACCGACATATGCACCACCATCTACAAAACATATATTTTTTATCTTAGGTATTATCTCTTTATCAAAATACTGCTCTTCATGCTTGTTTGTAAAGCCTTGCATAAACTCCAAATCAAACGAGATTTTAAAGTTAAGCACTTTTGTAAAAACTTCTTTAGACTTTTCATCTTCTAGTAAGTTATAAAGATAAGCATACTCATCACGATTTTCTTTAAAATCATCTTCAAAGTCAAGTATAAATGGAGGCGCAGCCAAGGGAAGTTTTGAGTATTTGTAAAATGATAGATAGTTAAAGTTGGTGTAGCCTTGTGTATCTAGAGTGTTTTTAACTTCTAGTGGACTTCCTGTAGATGCTGAGAGTATAATGGAGTCTTTTGGCACTTCATCGATGCTAAGAACTGACTTTTTACGAGACTTTTGAACTCTAGTAAAATCATCTATAATGCCATCGACTTCTATATGTTTGAGGATTGACTTTGTGAGTTTGTTTATACCGAGGATGTATTTTTTTGTGGTATTTTTTGGAGATAGGAAAAGCTCTGTGAGCCTCCTATCTTTTTCATTGACATAGTTAAAATCTACTAGATTAAACACTAACTTCTTTTATATCTGCAATTTTCAAGATACTTTTATAGATAGATGCCACTAAAGATTTTCTGTTGTTTTTAACAGCCGCGTCTTGGGCGTTTACCATTACATCTTCAAAGAACTTATCAAGTTCAGGTTTAAGACCTAGAAGTGCATCTAACTCTTCTTCATAAGAGTCATATGATTTTACTGCTACATTTTTATATGCTTCAAAAAGAATCTCTTCTGCTTTATCTTCAAAGAGTTTTATGTCTACACTCATATCTTGTGATAGGTCAATATCTTTAGTGATGTTAGCAACACGCTTAAATGTAGAAAAAGACTCACTAAAACCCTCGGCGTTAGCTATAGCATCTAGTGCCGCTATCTTTTTACCCATAGCAACTATTTCTCTCTCTCCAGATGCAAGAACCGCTTCAACTATGGAAGGGTTTACTTTGTAGTACTGCTTAACTCGCTCTAGGAAAAAGCTCTCTAACTTTTGCATATCTATCTGGGAATATCCAGATGCTAACTCTTTCATAGTTTCTACTATATCAAACGCCATGTTGTACTCTGAAGTAATTCGTATAAGACCATTTACTGCACGACGAAGAGCAAATGGGTCACGTGAGCCTGTCGGTACTTGATTTACACTAAATAGAGCTAAAAGAGTATCTAGCTTTATACTCATAGCAATTATTGCACTCATAGGAGTTGAAGGAAGCGCGCTATCTTCTCCATCTGGTAAGTACTGCTCTTTTATAGCTGTTACTACTTCCCCTGTTTCACCCTGCTCTTTTGCGTAATAAGCACCCATAAGACCTTGAAGCTCTGTAAACTCATAAACCATCTCACTTGTCAAATCAGCTTTAGCTAAGTTAACAGCTCTGTTTAAATCTTCTTTTTTAGCATCTATTTTATATATGTCAAAAAGTGTGTTGGCTATTTTTGCTTCTCTTTGAATCTTGTCCGCAACACTGCCGAGACCTTTAAAGAATGCAACTTTTTCAAGTCCGTCTGTTCTTAGTCCATTTTTCAAATCGTTATCGTAAAAGAAAAGTCCATCAGCTAAACGAGGACGAAGAACTCTTTCATTTCCCTCTATAACTTCAGAGAAGTCATTTGTAAGTGCATTTGAGACCACAACAAACTTGTTTAAAAGTTTGCCATCTTTAAATACTGGAAAATATCTTTGATGCTCTTTCATAGAAGTGATGATAACTTCAGGAGGAAGTCTCAAAAACTCCTCCTCAAATGAGCCAAGGAGTGCAGTTGGATGTTCAGTAATAGCTACAACTTCATCAAGCAGATCAGCATCTACTTCGATGTTGATTCCATTGTCTTTTTCTAAAGATGCAAAGTTATTTAAGATGTCTTCTCTTCTTTGTTCTTGAAAAAGTGTAACCCCGCCCTCTTTTAAAATATCAAAATACTCTTTAGCACCGGAGATGCTAACAGAGTCAAAGTTAGATATGCGGTGAACAAATGTCTCTTTTTTAGAACGAACTCCAAAAAGCTCTACATCTACAACTTCATCTCCCAAAAGTACATTTACCCAGCGGATAGGTCTAATGAAGCTCTCACTAGAACTTCCCCATCTCATAGACTTACCAAAGTCTAATGATTTAATCCAAGTATTAATGATGTCTGACAACAGTTCAGTTGACTCTTTACCCTTAATATCTTTTTTGTAGTAAAGAACTTCTTTGCCGCCCTTTTCAGCTTTACCTATCTCACTAAGTGCAACTCCACACTTTTTAGCAAAACCGTTTGCCGCAGGTGTAGGCTCTCCGTCTTTATATGCAACGGCAATAGGTGCACCAAAGAACTCTTCTACACTGTCAGCTTGCTGAGTTTTGAACTCTCTATGCCAAATAACTAAACGACGAGGAGTATAGTAAAATTCAAACTCACCTAGAAGTGAATTTTTCTCTAAAATATCAACATATTTTTTCTCAATATTTTTCAACTCTTTTAAAAGTGGAACAGCCGGTAACTCTTCAACACCAATCTCTATCAGTAGCGGTTTTAACATATTTGTACTCTTTAATTAAATTAGCGCGATTTTATCTACTTTTTGGTTAAAGAGTTCTTTTAGTAATGATTTCATTTATTAGATTTAAAGCATGATTCAACTACTATTATTGTCTATAACTATATAAAAGATTTCAAAAGGTAGTATTATGTTAGCGTTTCTTAGAAAATTCAAGATTAGTACAGCATTCTCTTTAATAATATTTTTTACAATAGTAATTGTTACAACAGCAGCTTATTGGAAACTATATACTGAAAATAAAAATGAGTACAATAACAACCTCAAGACAAAAGCAGAATCTATACTTAACTTTGCAGGTGTACTTCTAGAGAGTAGAAATGAAAAGTTCTTTAGTGGAGAAAGTCCTGAAATTCCACAAGTCATTCAAAATGAGGTATTTAAAAGATTTACAGACATCTCCCAAGGAAAAATATTTTTCAAACAAGCTTCAAAAGAGCCTACGTTAGAGAGAAATAGAGCTGTTGATTATGAAGAGACTCTAATAGACTACTTTGCAAATAATAGAGATGTAAAACAAAAAGATAAATTTGTTGTAGAAGATGGAAAAGACTACTATATTCTTGCTCGTCCAATTGAGGCGGAAGAAAGATGTAAGATGTGTCATCCTACGTGGAATCCTGGAAATATTATAGCTGTAGAAAATGTTAAAATTGACCTTATTGATTATAATATAGTTCTTGATAACAACATATTTTTGATGGGACTAAACTGGTTTTTAAACATTGTACTAGTTCTAATAGTAATCCAACTTTTCTTTCATTATGAGATTACAAAAAGAGTTTCAAGAGTACTCGATATTATTTTTAAAATAGAAAATGGCAATTTTGTTTTAGATAAAGAGCTTGAAGGAGAGCTAATTAAAAATAGCTTTACAAAAAATGAATTTGACAGAATAATCAGACATCTTAAAAAAACTGCTGATACTCTTCAACCTGTTATTCAAAATGTTGTTGAACAATCAAAAGATATAACATTTAACGCTTCATACGCTACAGTAAAAGTTGATGACAACTCGAAAATGGTTGAAGAGCAAAACAATGTTGTCAAAGAGTCACTAGCGTTCATCAATAGTGTGAGTAAATCTAATGAAGAACTTTTAGAAAACATGAGTACATTAAGAGATGATTCAAAAAGATCTATACAGAGTGTAGACGACGGCAAAGAGATATTAGCTTCTAATATGGATAGTACAGACAAAGTTTATCAGTCGATTGAAAAAACTGCAGGCTCAGTAGAGGCACTTAGAACTCTATCTGAGGAAGTTTCAAGTGCTATTGGAGCAATATCTGATATAGCTGACCAAACAAACCTACTGGCACTTAATGCTGCCATAGAAGCCGCTCGTGCAGGTGAACATGGACGTGGGTTTGCAGTTGTTGCTGATGAAGTCAGAAAACTAGCTGAAAAATCACAAAGCAGTGCAAATGAGATAAAAGGTGTTATCAGTAGTATTGAGCAAAGTATTGGCGATGTTACAAGTGACACAGACGCTACAAAAGATATTTTTGCAGAACTAAAAGAAAAATCTGAACACCTTGAAAATAACTTTAATTCTGTTCATGAAACTCTTTACACAACAGTTAACTCTATAAATATTTTCCAAGAGAAGTTTGATATACAGTTAGAACAATTAAAATCTGTATTTAATGGATTGAATAGTATTGGTGAATATTCCAATATTTCACTTAAAAACTCTAAAATATTAGATGAGACAATTATAGAAATAATGAATGAAAGTACAAAATTAAAAGCACTTAGTGATGGTTTTCAGGCAGTACTTAATAAAAGAGAAGTAGATAGAAGTATAATTTCTCCACCTGAGAAATGTATCGTTAAGTCTAATAATTTTAGTGAAGAGGCTTATCTCTTTGATGCTAATGAGAGCGGTATAGCATTTTACTTTATGGATAAAGATATAAATCAAAAATCAATTAACGGTGATCAAATAACAGTCGGTTTCTATAGTGATATCTACCAAAACTTGGCTAATAGTAGATACCAGATTGTATATGCTATAGACAAAGGCAACAACAGAATCTTCTGTGGTGCTAAAACATTATAGTCATTTATAAAACTTTTCTTAAATAAGACAAATAAACTCTTATTTATGTTGTAGTAAATGATTATAAGTTACAATACCGTATAAAAATTTAAAAAACAAAAGGAATCCAAATGCCAAAGATTAACAAGTACGTTGATATTGATACTGTAGAAAGAGAAGCAAAAAAGGACTTAATAGACCGTCACTCTCCATTTATTCACTGCCAAAACACTGCTAAAGCTGGTGAGCCATTTGAAGTAACTGTAAAAATGGGTAATGAATATACTCATCCAGATGATTTTGATCACTATATCGAGTCTATAACTCTTTTTAATGGTGAAACTAAATTAGCTCAGGCTTCTTATGTTCCAGGAACTCTAGGAAATACTAAGGCTCACAATACTACAACTTTTACAATCATCCCAACTGGTAAAAAACTAAATCTAGTTGCTCACGGATACTGTACTAAGCACGGTATTTGGGAAGGCACTCCAGTTACTGTAGACGTAGCTCAATAATTTAAAAGAGGCTTTAAGCCTCTTTATTCTATGTTCAATGATGGTTTATCTATATGATAACCTTGAGAAAAATCAATCCCCATTGATTTAACTTTATCCATAACTGTACTTGAATGAACAAACTCTGCAATAGTTTTTACGCCTAACTTCTTTGCAAAATCAACTATTGTCTCAACAACCAAGTAAGAGTTTTTATCAGTATCTATATCTTTTATAAGAGAACCATCTATCTTTAAAAAATCAACATTCATTTTAATTAAATAAGAAAAGTTTGAATAGCCGTCACCAAAATCATCTATAGCTATTTTGGCTCCATATCTTTTTATCTCATTGATGAAACGTTCAATCTTTTCAAAATCCTGTATTGCTTCAGATTCTACAATCTCGAATACTGCTCTGTTTGAAGCATTGCTATACTTTAGTTTATTTAGTATAAAATTAAACATTTCACTATTTATCATATCTTCCATAGAGATATTTATACAAAATTCATAATCATTTTTTTCAAAAACTTCAAAAGATTTGTCAATAATTGTTTTTGTAACAAGATTGTACACCTTGATACGCTTTGAGATAGGTATAAACAGAGATGGAGAGATTATATTGTCATCCTCATCTAAAAGTCTTGCTAAACACTCATATTTGTTTATTTTTAATGTATTATTATCTATGATAGGTTGAAAATATGGAATAATTTTTGAATTTTCTACCGCATGTCTAACTACATTAGAAATACTTAAATTTCTCTCATACTCATTTTCAAAACGCATTCTATCTTCATATATCCAAAATGGAAGTCTATGATCTTTTGCATATTTTAGAGCCATTGATACCTTAGAGAAAAGATTTTCTTGATTTGAGTTTACACATGAGGCAAGTGTCATACTTACACTTATATCATTTTCTTGGTATCTAATTGTTACATTTTTTACTTTTTGGTAAAGTTTTGTTAAGTAATCTTTTAGATCATAGAAATCTAAACTTTTTTCTAAATAGAGAGTAAACTCTGTTCCAGATACTCTATATATTTTTTCATCCATATTTTCTACAAGATAATTACCAACTTGTTCGATTATATAATCTCCAACCATAAATCCATAAAAATTATTAATAGTTACGAAATTATCTATTGCTATTGTGATTAACCCGAAGTTTTCGTTATCATATAAATCTTTTCGAAGTTGGTATAGGTTTGGAAAACTTGTTAAATGATCTGTAAAATATTTATTTAGTAATTGTTTTTTACAATTTTTAAGATCATCTGCTTTTGCTTCCTCAGTCAGCTGAATTTCTCTGAGAACTTCATCACTTATATCTTTTATCTCTGTTTTTTTATCTAAGTCATAAACAACCACAGATGTATGAGACTTGTCATCATGTTTAAGCATAACAAGTTTAGCTTTAGGAAATTTCTTCTCTAACTCTAATTTCAAGTTTTGAACAAGAACTGTATTGTGCATATAAGAAGAAAGATGTATTAATAAATTTGTATTGTGTATCTCCAAGACACTCCTTACAATACCACTGACCTCAGTAGATGATGTTAATATAAAACTTTTTATTTGTAAGATAACCTCTCCTTTTATCATGCTATATATCATACTTTTTATATCACTATTCTACCATAAAAGTATTCTAAAGTAGATTTTAACCACACTTTAAATATACCATCGTAATTCACGATGTTTGTGGGTTTTTTGTACCGCTTTTGTACCGCTTTTTTTAACAGATATTTAAAATACTAGTGGTTATCGGTACCATTTTTGTATCTTTTGTCTAAAAAGTCTATAACCATTTTTTCTTTTTTTGGCATGAAGTGAGTATATACTTTCAGAGTAATATCTAGATTTTCATGTCCTAAAGTATTTGAAACCCACATTGGGTCTATTCCATTATTTAACATCATACTTGCAAATGTATGTCTAGTATTATGTAGTGTTCTATGTTCAAGATTTAACTCAGTTAAAATACTTTTATAGTTTTTATACAGAGCTAAAGTACTTCCATAATAATTACCTTTTGTATTAAAGAATAGATAACTATCTTTTATTCCCGTTTGAAGCTGTTGACTTTTAAAAAATCTTCTAGCACTTGGTAACATTTCAATATCTCTGTAACTTGAATATGTTTTTGGAGTATTTATTGTTCCTTGTGCAATTGTTTTTGTTATTGATATAGTGTCTGTTTCAAAATCAATATCACTCCACTCCAATGCTAAAACTTCTCCCGACCTCATTCCCGTAAAAAATGATATACCAAGAAAATTTTTCACTTGTTGATTAGGGCAATTATCTAAAATTAAATCTATCTCATCCAAAGTAAAAGGTTCTTGCTTTTTCTTTGTCCTTTTCATTCTTGGAAGTTGCACCATAATAACTGGATTAGTCTCCATATATTCACTCATGATTGCAAAATTAAATGCTTCTTTTAAAAGAACTCGGGCAGTTGATATTGACTGCCTCTTTAAACCTTTAGCTATAAGGATATCATGCCATTTTTTTATAGCTATTGGTTTAATGCTACTTACTGGTGTATCTTCAAAATATGGCAAAATACTATGCTTCAAAGTAGCTTTGTAAGCAAGCAAAGTCTTATGTTTTACAAATGTTGTTTTACTCTGCATAACATCATCTAGTAAATCATTTATCATAGGTATTCCTTCATTTACACCTATGCCTAATTCCTCATTTAGTTTGCCATCTCTGAACTTACCAATAATGATATTTTTATTTACCCTTGTAAATTTGAGTTTAGATGATATTAATTTATCCCCTACTCCAAAATATAAAATACCATTACGGTTTTTAAATCTTAACTTTTTCACCTTACTATTCCTTTGTCTCGCTTATCACGAAACTCTAAAATAGCGTCCTCTATAAACACTAGTATTCTAGCATTTTTTCTATAAAAGTGATAACCCTCTCTTAATAAACCTTGCTCTATGTAATTATTAACAGTTCTCTCTGACTTATTTAAAAACCTTGCAACTTCTTTTTTACTAGTAATTGGTGGTGCTAGTTTAGCCATTCTCTCAGCTATTAAACCGATTTTAGTTAAAAGTTCTGGTATCAACTCTAAATTTTCAAAAGCTTGAGTATTCATTTTTAACTCCTAAAACGGAAACTCAACAAGCCCACGACAAACAAGCTCGTCATGTAACTCATTATAAGCATGAAGAAGTTCATCATATTGTTCATCTTTAATATCTATGCCCATCATCTCTTTAGAGAGTTTCTTTTCAAAGTTCTGTAATCCCTCATTTGAGTATGATTTTAAATCATCTTTGAATGTTGGGTTATCTTCTTTGTTATCTTTATAAACTTGCTTGATGTTTTGTCTTAGTTCATAATCTTCTTTAGAGTTCTGTAGTAGCTCATAGAAGTAAAAGAGTGTTGGAGCATTACCATGAAGTAGTAATCTAGTTATCTGTCTCTTAATGGGTTTTCTAGCGTCTTCTAGTGAGTATCTATAAGAGATTCGCTCTATCTTCTCCATTGGAGTAGCTATCTGCATAAACTCTTTACTATCATAGTGAGTTGATATATATTGCCATATAGGTAATATATCTGCTCTTTTACGATTGGATGAGTTTATCTGTGCCTCTGTTAAAGATGATATATCAAGTATCTTTACTAAATCACATCCTAATTCAAATAAACTTTGAGAGCGCTCTAGTGCGTCTTCTATAGTGTCTATATTGTACTGTTTTAAAAACTCTCTATGATACTCAAACTCAACGTTAAAGATAGGCTTTCTAGTATCCAATCCATTTATTAAAAAGTAGTTATGCATTAGCTCTCTTTTAATTGCTGAGCCTACTTCTAACTCTTTTAACTTGTTATAGATTCTAAGTAAGAAAGGCTTTTTACCTACATAGTATGTTTCTAGTTCATAACCAGTTGAACGCTCACCAATATTTGCACTATGAGTTTTCTTTTTAGAAAGTATCATCTCTTTTTTAAGATAGTTGAAATTATGTTGTACAAACATATTTACATCTATTCTAGTTACTGGAAAGTAGTTAGTACTTAGTAGTGAACCTTTTAGTAGTTGAGTGTTGATATACTCTACTAGAGATTTGATACCCAGTGTATAGATACCTATAGCATTTAGTTGAACTCTTATGTTATTAATGTTTTGAGATTTCTCAGAATCTTTAAATCCAACTCTAAAGAACTCATGGTTAAACCACAAGAAGCCATCTCTACCCATACCGCTATATTTTACATCTATATCGTTTATAGTTATGATTATGTCATTATCTGCATAAGCATAATTAAGAGCTGTGAACTCTGCTTTTTTATCTTCTATTTGGTCTATAATGTTCATATAGTAGTTATCATAGTTACCACCACTTTGAGCGAAGTAGTATAGTGCGTCTATCCCAGATACATGAGGTATCTTTTTTATATTCTTACCTTTCATTTTATACTTCCTTTATGACTTAAGTCAGGGGGTGTTACTAAAACCCCCTTGACAATTAAATTGATATATTTTAGGCATAGCTATAGCCTTTGAGATTTATCAATCAACAATAGTTTTTTGTGTTTGTGTGATTGGTAACTGCTTTCACAGTTATCTCTAGCGGATGAGGCTCCGCTAGCCGACATCTATAAAAGCTAGTTACCAGTTTAGAGACTCTACGACTCTCTGAGCTTTGTGGTTAGATTCCGAAGAAGGTTATGTTCTGTCCAAAATACCCAACATCTACCTCAATAGTTTTTCCTATTGAATCTTTGTATTTGTTATATACTTCATCTTTAACGCTAAGGTCTATAAGCTCTTGCTTTGTGGTTCCATTTTTCATTGGCTTTTTGACCATTAATTGGAATTTATTACGAGACGGAGTCTCAACTTTAGTTTCACGGTTCAAATACGAATCCGTACGGTACACATTATTTAGAAGTGCGATTAGTTTTAACATGGGTTAATCCTTTTTGAATTAACCAAGCTTGGTTATGTTTGTTTATTTGTCTCGACTGATAAAATTATAGGGGATTGGCATATGAAATAATTCGGAACTTTTACTAGTATTTTTCTAATAGTTCCATTGGCGTCATTAAAACATAAGATATAAGAGGGTTATTGATAATTGGTCTTATCTGGTCTATTGCAAATTTATCTTTATTAATATGTACATCTTCAAGGGCACTCAATAATGTGTTTTCTAAATAATCTTTTTGATGTTCAGATATTATTTTAGTTTTAGTGCTAAATCCAAAGACTATATGAGAACCTACAACCTCACTAATATGTATATTTTTTAATAATTCACTTCCTGTGTAGTTATTTGAAATACCATAGATTTTATCGACTAAATATTTTGTATATTGTAAAGCATTTGTTTTTTTAAATCTCATTTTAAAATGTAAATAAAAATATAAAACAGATGAAAGGCTATTAGCACAATCTTCTTTTGTTACTTGAGCAGACATAAACAGATTTAGTGCTTTTTTTAATTTATTTGACTCATAATCATTGTTATTAAGTATTTTTATATTATCTATGCCCATCATTGCAAAATAACCCATAAAAATTTTTAAATATTTATCTCTATAGTTAAGTGTTCGGTACATGAAAGAATGTAGGAGGTAAGTAGATTTAGATTTTACTTTAGCATTTTTATTCTTTTTTTTGTGTTGTAAGTAGAGTTTTCTTTGTCTTTTTTGGTTTTGCTGAAAAGATTGTTTACTTCGTTTAAACCTAGCAATTGTATTTTTTTTAAATTCTTTATTATTAGAGAGTTCATAGGCTAAAAAAGAATCTCTAATTAAGCCTAATATTTTATATGTATGATATAAATATATATCTCCATTTAGCTTGAAGGGAACATCTTTGGTTATTATATCTTTTAAGTCACTTATAATTTTATCTATATATGGTAGTTTATAACCTTGCTCATTTGAATAGTAATTAAAAGCTTCAAGAGTATTATTTAAATATGATTTACGAATAGGTAAATATGGTAAAAAATGAATATCTTCTCTTAGTTTATATAATTGAATTTCATCTTTAATATTGTTGACTGAATTTATTAGATAGTTATATTTATCTACTGAGAACCAAGACTTATATTTTTTATTTTTGACAGTTCTTAGTGAAACTATTTTAAAGTCGTTGAATTGTTTTGAATAGATAACCGTTGTTTTTCCATTTGATTTCGCCATAATTAACTCCTACGTATTATAATATTTGTATCTACATAAAAGAATATTAGCGTATTGAATTAATATTTGTCAAGACAATAATCAGTTAATAGTGTATAATCTCACAAATAGGAGTGACAAATGGCAACAGTAGGAAGACCAAAAAAAGAAGACAAAAGAGATATTGAGATACGCTTTAGAGTATCAAAAGAAGAGAATGAGCGTATTGAAGAACTTGCTAAAAAGATGAACATGAACAAATCTAGACTTATTAGAAATGTATTATTGGGAGACCTTGGAAATATGGAAATGTTGAATAATATAGGTCTCTTACCGATAGTACAAAATACTATGGCTTTTTATGAGAAGAACTTTAAAGGTCAGGATTATTGGGAAAAAATAAAGCATGAGAAATGAAAAAATGATGAATGTATCAAAATATTTTATAAAGACTAAAAAGCTAAAGTCTAAACTAACTAAAAAGAACTGTTCAATTATTTTTTTATTCCTGATATATGTAACAATTTTTATAACACTTGGATTGGGTTTTGTGGCAACTTCAATCTATACAAAATTTCTTACAATTTTTGCACCAATATATATTCCATTTTTAATATTAATTATATATATACAGGATTCTATTATGTATAAAATATTAAGTAAACAAATTTGGATAAAATCAATAGTAGTGTTTACTTTAGCTTTGTATTCAATGTTTGCCTTATCGTATGCTATGTCTTTAATAAATGAAATTTTTCATATAGACCCAAAATTATTTCCTATAACAACTGTATTTCTGACTGTGTTTTATCTTCCTGTAGTTGCCTTAAAAGTGTTAATGTACCCAGTAATATACATTCAATTATTATCTGGATTTATTATTTTGGGTCTTATTTTAAAATATGTATTTAACTATAATATTGTCTCACTAAGTGAAACCATTAAAAGTATTGTTATTTTTATTATTTTTGTAATAGTTTTATCTACAACATCAAAGCTACTATACTTTTTTAATGAAAAAGTGTTAAAGGATTATACTATAGAGGTTGCATTAAAATCAGATTTTAGTAAACGACATGAATGCATAAATTTAAAAAGTTCTGATGTTACAAGTATCTTATTTATCTCTGATGATAATGTACTTACCTATTCTAAGACAACTAAACAATTAAAAATAAAACCTTGTCAATATAATCATATGGATGAGAATATGTCTAATTTATAGAAGTTGTTCTAATAAGAAGACTTTTTCAGCTTTAATATATAATTATTTAATCTTTTGTAAGGCATATTACTTTATCATTATTTTCTTGTATCTTTTCTAACAGACATTAAAAACTGATAATATAAATAACCTAAAGAAACTTTATTTAAAAATAAAACAAAGACTTGTCTTATTGTGAGTTTATCATCAATAGTACCAAGTATTATTACTTCACTAGTTGTTAAATGTATTAATGACATATAATGTATAGCATCCCTTATATATATATCACTGTTTATAAATATAAAAATAGATAATCCAAATAATATAGTCATTAATACATACATATTTTTTTCAAGTTTTAAAGATAAAATAAGTGAAACTAAAATAGGTAGAAATAATACTAACATCATTATTTGTATTGTAACTGTCAAATCAGCTGGCTTTGCTAAAATTGAACTTGTTATTCCTACTATTGGAATCCAAAGTAATGGTAAAAACCAGTTTGTTGAATGTTCTGAACTCAACCAATGAACTTGAAAGACTATATATTCTAGCCATATATTAAAGAGACTCTTATTTATTCTTTTTTCTTCATTGTCTATTTCAGATTTCAGATTTTCTCTTTTTTTATCCAACTCCAAAGCATGATACTTATTAGCTTCTATTTTATTTCCAAGTTTTTCAAACTGATGTTTGATTATTCTAAATGTTTCTTGTGAAGTTCTTGAGGTGTCTATAATATGAATACCATAAAAATTGATTTCTTGTTGTATATTTGTATATTCTAAATCTAAGCCCTCTTCTAATATAGAACTTTTAAAATGGTTATGCCCTTCAAAAGTTACATATTTAAAAATAAGTTTCTTATTAAATCTAGTATCTCCAAAAAGGGTTAATTTTCTAAAGTTTATTGCTTTAAAACCAATATCCCCTAGAGTTGTTTGTTCATCGTCATTTTCTTCAAGTAAACCTTTTTTAAATATACTTTTAAAGAAATCTGCATTTTTTTCAAAATCAACATCTTCTATTTCTATATTATTTATAATTGTATTATGTAGTTTGAAGTTTTCTATAAATTTACTATCGTTAATTTGTAGGTTTTGTATTGTTATTGATTTTTTATAAGTCTTATTTTGAGGATTAATATAAAACTTATAATTAGCTATCACACCATCAATAACTAAATTATCAACCTCACCACCTTTTAAAATGAAACTAAAAATATTATTAGTATCTTCACTCGAAGTTGATTTTACAACTAATTTTTTTTTGAATGTACAGTTTACAAATTCTATATTAGCATTTGGATTTACTATACTGATAGTTACATTATCTTGAAATATACAGTTTTCAACTTTAAAATAATTTCCATTGCCTAATACATATTGATTTTTTGTACTTTCTTTTGTATAGGCAAATGAACATTTAGGTCGAATTAGGTTACTAGTAAAATTCAAACTTATTTCATTCTGAATATTTAACTTATCAAAGCTGAAGTTTTCACTAAAGTAACTATTATTAGAAGAATATTTATTAACATGAAGTAAAAATTCTTCAATATTTTTGTAATCACTCATACAACATAACCCCATATATAATAAACAATTTTAAATAGATTATAGCTGATATTGACTTACTAGTGTTCAAACTAAGCCCAATAACAACTATTTTTTAAATATATTGAAATATTTGATGAGCTACAAAGTTCTTGCTTATGGTCTTTTGTAGTTTTTATTATGTTATTTGAGAGTTTCCAGTATTCGGATCCATTTTCATAGATAAAATATTAAAACTATAAGATTATTAAAAACTGTACCGTTTTTGTACCACTTTTTAGCAATAATACTGCAAAATGATTAGGAAAGTAGATTTATAGAGGTGCTATTTTCCTTGGTTTGTTGCAAATATATTGCAAAACTTTAAGCCGAAACGAACCACACTTTAACTATACTCACGAAAATATAAATGGTAGGTGATAGAGTGAAGTCTTTTCAAAATCTAATTCTTCTTCAAAATCTTTACCGTTTAAAAGCTCTTGGATTCAACTACACTGATTCATTTCAGATAAATGAAAAGAGCACTCACGAAGAGCCAAAAACACTTGATGAACTCTCGCGTAACATCTCATCTTGTCACTTATGTGATTTGAGTAAATCAAGACAACAGAGCATGAGTGGTTATGGAAATTCAAATGCAGACCTTATGGTCGTAGATTTCAATGTTTCAATGAGTGAAGATACTAACAATGAGTACTACAGTGGTAGAAGTGGTGAGAGCTTAACTAATATGATAGAAAAAGTCATAGGTATAAAAACTGCAGATGTATATTTTACACATGCAATCAAATGCAAACCATTAAACTCTAACATACCGTCTGCATCTGAGTGGGACTCATGCAAGTCATATCTGTTTACACAAATAGAGTTTGTAAAGCCAAAAGTAATTGTTACACTTGGTGAAGATGCTTACTTTAAACTAACGAATGAAGATAAAGATTTCCAAAGTGTAAGAGGACATGTGATAGACTTCAAGAAATACAAACTTATTCCTATTTACCATCCTCAGTTTTTATTGAGAAATCCAGAATTAAAAAAAATCACTATGAATGATTTAAAAACTATAAAGAGCTGCCTATGAAAAAACTATATTTTTTAACACTAATATTTCCAGTAGTTATATTTGCACAGAGTTATCTTATATCAAATATTCCACTTCCAAAAACTTATATACAAAATTTGGATCCCTATCCATGTGATGAAAACTGTATGCAGGTGTATCTTGATAACGATATGATTTTTTCATTTCTCTCTCACGCTGATTCAAAGCTTGCAAACGAAGAACAGGATGAAGTGAGGAAGATGAGTATCTCTATCTTAAACCTTGGTTCAGCAATATTAACTGAAAAGATACGCATTGCCCTGCTCTTACCGTATAAAGTTATAGGCAGATATGCTTCATCTACAACAAATGCTTCATTTGCATATCTGATAGCAAAAAACCACTCTTTTGAGTTAAAAAGTTATAAAATTGAGAGTGAAAGTGTTGAAGATATTCAAAAAGCATTACAACAAATTTCACAAGATGGTTTTAACTATGTTATAGCACCATTAACACAAAAAGGTGCAAATGCTATAGGTGAAATAAACCCTGATATAAATATCTTTTTTCCTACTATAAATAAAAAAGACATAACATCTACTTCATCTTATCTAGTTTATGGTGGTATTGATTATCAAGTACAGAGCGATATGCTTTTAAAAGAAGCTGTATCTCCACTTGTTATCTTTTATGACAAATCTACTATAGGAAACAAACTGAGTCTATATGAAGAAAAAAAATTTATATATGGCGGAATTGATGAGAATCTTAGCATAGAAGAGATTCAAGCTCAAGTAGTAGATGCAAATAAAACAGTAGTTAAATTTTCTATTCCAAAAAGAACTACAAATCTAGAAAAACAACTTTTTGAAAACAAAGAAATTGTAGAGGGTTCTTTTTTTATAAATACACCGATTGTAAAAACCGGCATGATTATGTCTCAACTTACACTATATGATACAAACGCTACAAATGTTTTATCTACTCAGATTAACTATGACCCGCTTATTTTATCTATGACTCAATATGAAGACAGAAAAAACATGATAATTGCAAACTCTATTACTCAAAATAACAATATTCTCATAGAGACAAACTCTCTTTTAGGTAACGATATTGTTTATGATTGGATTAACTACACAACTACCGTGGGTGTTGATTACTTTTTTAATCTTGCCACAAGAGAGGATAGAGAGTATGACATAGCTCTAGCGGAAAATCAAATGATTTATCCCATAGAACTTTTAAACCCATCAAAATATAGATTTATTAAACATATATCAACTATCAAAGAGCGATAATATAAGCTCTTTTGTATTTGCATCTATCTTTTGAGGTTTTCCTTCAAATGTGATGTAAGCCAATGTAATAGATAAACCAAATATCTTTTTTGAATCTCTAAAAATTGTTTGAAAAAGCGTAAATGAAGCTGCCTTCATCTGAATAAGTTCTGTCTTAACATCTAACACATCACCAAGTTTAGCACTTGCTATATAGTCAGCCTCTAACTTTCTGGCAACAAAATGTCCACTCTCCAAGACAGGCGTCATATCTTTTTTAAAAAAAGCATCACTTCTAGCTCTTTCACAAAAGTTCAAATAATTAGAGTGATAAACAACTCCACCAGTATCTGTATCTTCATAATAGACCCTTATCTGCATGCAAAACCCCTTTGTATAGGTCACTATCGAGCCTTTTATAATTTAGCGGACACTAAAACTATCACTAAAATATCTCAAACTGAAAGCTAATTTTTATTATATTTTTTCGTATTGTACTAAAAATTAATACTATCTATGATTAGGATAAATAGTTTAACTACATATAATGATGTTGCTAAATTTTTAGGGCTGACTAGAAAGACTATTTACAACTACATTAAAGATGATAAGTTGATAGAAAATAAGCATTTTTATAAAAATAGTAAAGGAACTCCAACATTTATTCCATCTAAAATTATTGAGTTTAAAAAAGGTGTTCAAAATATAAGATGCAGTGCCCATATATTAATTTATTAAACAATCGCTTAAGGAAAAAATGATATCATCTTTCAACTTAAGAATTGCACTTAAAATTTCGGATAATATGGGAGATAAGATGAATATTATTAAAAGAAATAACGTACATGTACAAGGGGACAAAGGTCCCGTGCTCCTCTATGCACATGGTTTTGGCTGTAACCAAAAGATGTGGAATCGAATTACCCCTGCATTCAATTCTACTCACCGTCAAATCTTATTTGATTATGTTGGCAGTGGACAATCTGATATAGCTTCATTTGATAACAAACGATATTCAAGTTTACAAGGCTATGCACAGGACATTCTCGATGTCTGTGATGCGCTCGACATACAAAGCGGAGTAACCTTTGTGGGTCATTCTGTCAGTTGTAGTGCAGGATTACTTGCTTCCATCGCGCGTCCTAAACTGTTTGATCGTTTGGTTCTCATAGGTCCTTCCCCTTGCTTTTTAAATCATCCACCTGAGTATTTAGGTGGTTTTGAGAGTGAAGACTTGGAAGGACTACTATCTTTGATGGATCAAAACTATATAGGCTGGGCTAACTATTTAGCTCCAGTGGTATCGGGTGAAGGAGGAGGAGAAGCAGTATCTCGAGAACTGTCAGAGAGTTTTTGCTCCACTGATCCACAAGTAGCACGAGTTTTTGCCAAAACCACTTTTTTTTCCGATAGTCGTGCCGACTTACCATTGGTTATTTGTCCTTCTTTGATTGTTCAACACAGTAGAGACACCTTGGCACCACTTGAAGTTGGTGATTATTTGCATAAAGAATTGAAAAACAGTACGATTAAGGTACTGGATGTGGCTGGTCATTGTGGACATATGAGTCATCCAGAGTTAGTTATAGAAGCTATGCAGGAATATTTCAATACTTCTTGTTTAAGCTAAGAGGGTATTTCAATTTCATGGATACTTTGATTAATCAGATACCTTGTCCCATATTGCTTACAGATGCTACAGGTCACATACTCATGACCAATACAAATTTGTTACAATTAGTGGGAGGAACTGCTGAACAATGGAAAAACAAGCCCCTAGAAGATTTACTCCCCCCTCCAAGCCGTATTTTTCTACAGACACATCTTTGGCCCATCTTGTATCATGAAGCCCTAGTCAAAGAAATTCACATGCAACTGTACGACAGCCAGAAACAACGTGTTCCTGTGCTAGTTAACTGCCAAAGAATTTTTCGGAATGGCCAAGAAAGCTACTATTGGGTATTTTTTGTAGCATATGAGCGCAGTCAATTCGAGGCAGAGTTGCTAAAGGCTCGTAGCGAAGCACAACAGATGTCTGAAAACCTGGCTCAGGCCAACACACAGCTCAACATCTTACATAAACAGCTTTCTTTGTATACAGAAGGTATTGAGGTTGAAAACCGTGAACTCTCAGAAATTAGTCAAACTGATCCATTGACAGGTTTAGCTAACAGACGTGCTCTGGAGAAGACTGTTACAAATTGGCAGTTGCAGTCAAACGTTGGGATATGTGCGTCCGTTTTGCTTATCGATGCAGACCATTTTAAGAGGGTCAATGATGAATATGGACACGATGAAGGAGACCGTGTGCTTGTTGAATTGGCACGCCAATTTCAAGAGAGCATACGTTTGAGCGACCTTGTTGTGCGCTATGGAGGAGAAGAATTTATCATTTGGTTACCCTCAGTAGATAAAACAGGAGCCGAATTCACCGCACAAAGAGTGCATAAACATATACGTCAAGTACAAGTAGCTGGTAAGCCGATCACTGTTAGTATAGGAGTAGCTACTTCAGTGAATACTCTCGATCCCGAATTATTACAGGAGTTGATAACACACGCAGACAAGGCAGTTTACCAAGCTAAGGGCGAAGGACGTAATCGTACCATACACTTTGAATAGGAACAAGGGTGATGCTAGTGCTATTCTCTATTCTTTCGAATATTTCTTTATCATGTAGGAAAATTGATAATGACAATTAACTTACTACTCCTAATCACATCATTCACAGAAGGCTGTGATATATCCAATACTTTAAAGCAGGTTTTTAGAAAGTATATTCACTGTTGTTTGGCTTTCGGAACAAAATAATTATATCATTTTGACGGCTATTTTACGGTACTATTTACACAAATAAGCATCTGAGTGTGCTACTTTACACAGTAGATTAATGTAAGAAAATTCAATAGTTGATGATTAGCTTTTCAGAGTATTAAACGGTTCCAAAAAAGGTCACTAAAGTTCGCTTAATTTCCGGAAGTTCTAGGAAAAGATGGGTAATCATAATAAACTCATATTTCCACATTTTGCTCTTCTTGTATCTGGTTTATATCAAACCTTTTATGACATAACAAATTAGTAATTCTATTATATATATTAATTTTAAAATAAATAATTTATTCTAAATAGTACTCTTTCAAAGGAGTTTCCATTGTATGATGAGTCAAAATGTGCGTAAATTCCTTCGACATTAATTTTTTTTGAATCCTTATAAGTTAGTATAATATCTTTTTCTTTTATCTTTTCATTATTCGTGTATAACTCTCCATAAACGAGTTCTATCATATATCCTTTAAGTTGATTAACTCCTGTCTTTTTCAGGTTATACCCCGTTCCAATTCTAAAAGCCTCAACATCTTTGCCAACAGAAGCTTCGGAAATTATAGATATACTAGCTTCATCTAATGATGTATAATAAGGTCCACCACCAAAACCATCTGTGATGTATTTTCCATCATCAACAAAAGCTTTATTGTAAGACGCTCCCAAGAATAAACCTCTATAATGTAATATACCCATTCCACCAATAATGTCACCTGAAACACCAGAGTTATTCAACTCCTTAATATTACTGGCTTGAATACCATAATCTATATGAAAACTTTTCCCATCTATAAAGTAGATTCCTATTATTTCTGCATATGCTATTTCGCTCATCTTATCTATATAACTATACCAAAAAGATATTTCACTTTTTTCGCTATATTCATAGGTAAGTGATCCAATAGCCATTCCAAATGCATCATCAGAAACTAAACTTTTAAACTCATCTTGCGATTTTTTCTAGTATTGCATCTTGTGAATCATAGCCTGCCCATTTGTTTAGTAGCATCACTTGAGTTGTTAAAGATGATGTGTAATTAACATTCGTCCATACTCCTTCAAATGTGTTTGCAGCCATACGGATATCATCACTATCTGCATAAGGTGTTTCTACTTTTATACGACCTATTTTTGCTTGAAGTAAATCACTTCTGTAATCAATACTTGCTTCTGCAACATACGCAAATGAATTCTTATCCACATTTACAAAATCATTGTTTAAATTCTCTTTACTTGGATTTAAAAAATGAACACTCTGTGAAACATAAGCCGATATATGAAACCCAAAATCATAATATGTTGCTGTGTTAATTCCAAATTCACCACCTATTGCACTAGCACTTTTTTCTATTTTTGTGGGAGATGGGCTAATTTTAGCAACATTATCAATATATGCAAATCGTATCTGTCCAAATGCATCTGCATAATTAAAAATATTTTCTATACTGTCTGCTTTTTTAGGGAGTTCCTTGAGTATCTCAAATTTACCAGAAACTTTAGAGTGTATAACACCCCTCTGATTTATCTCATTTTTTTTCTCTTTGACAATGATTGGAGAATCTGGTTCTACTTGTGGTAAAAAAGCATCTATCATTAATGCTCTCCTTTAACTTTTTAAATAATATTTTAATAATACATTGCGATAATCGCGAACGCCAAAAAGAACATCAGATGTGACATTCCTGCAAAATAATTAGTTTTTCCTTCATTTGTTGTTTTCCATGCTAGTATTATCGTGAGGATTAAAGCACCAATTTCTAGTGGATTAAAATCAAGTGTAAAACGAATGCCACTGAGATATGCTAAGCCCATCAGAATAGGTACTGTTAATAAAATAGAAACAGTAGAAGCACCCATAGCAATATTCACAACTCTTTGTATCTCATCATTTTTTGCAGCTTTAATCGCTGTTACTATTTCAGGAGATACTGCTACAATTGCGATAATAAGACCAGATATACCTGCCGATAAGCCGTATTCTTTGGCAAGTTTAATCCCATCACTAGCAAAGACTTCAGCACCAATCGCAATAATAACTATAAACACAAAGATAGAAGCAATAAGTCCAATCTTATTAAATTTCTCAAAGATATAATCATCATCTTCTTCTGAGTCTTTTTCAGGCACCTTTCTTTTTAATCTAAAAATTCTACTTTTTACAGTACTTTTAAAGAAGCGTGTATGTGTTTTTGTTTGAAATATTAAAATAATAATGTAAAACACCATTAACAGCACAGCAATCCACATTGAAGCGTCTTCAATTACCTTAACTGAATGCTTACCTAGACTTAATACACTTGGAACAAGTAAAGCCGCGGCTGTTACAAATAAAATCGTTGTATATGTACTAGAAGTCTCTTTATTATACTCTTGTTCTGTAAATCTAAGACCACCTAAAAATACTGCAAGTCCTAAAAGAACATTCATATCCACGATAACAGCTGAAATAATACCACCTTTAACCGTATCTACAACAGTTGGATCTGTAACTGCTTGAAGTAAAATGATATACAGAAGTATAATCTCAACTACAACAGCACTTAAAGTTAGTACGAAACTGCCATATGGTTCTTGAAGTCTCTCAGATAGAATCTCTGCAACTTCAGAAACACTTAAAGAAAGTGAACCAATACCTATAGCTGCAAAAAGAGTGGCCATACCACCTTGTCCCATCTTATGAAAATAAAATGCAAGCATAATACTAATAATTCCTAAAAATATATCCCAATAATCTTCAATAAAATATTTTAATTTTTTATCTTTATTTTCTATAACTTTTTCCAATTAACTCTCCTTATAAAAGAATAATGCTTGCTAAGCCTAGAAAGCTAAAAAAACCTACTATATCTGTGACAGTAGTAAGCAAAACTATACTTCCTATAGCTGGATCAACTCCCGCTCTTTGAAGAAGTAATGGTATAACACTCCCAAAAAAACCAGCTCCAAGGAGGTTAATAACCATAGATAAACCTATAACAACACCTAGCATCGGCAGATTAAACCAAAAGTAAGCGATAATACCAATTACAATGGCAAAAATAGTTCCATTGACTAAAGAAATCACAACTTCTTTATAAATTGTTTTTTTTGCATTTTCACCTTCAATGTCACCTAACGCCATTTGACGTACCGTTACGGTAAGTGTTTGTGTTCCCGCATTTCCACCCATAGAAGCAACTATTGGCATTAAAATAGCCAGTGCCACTAAAGATTGGATTGTCGCATCAAACATACCAATAACCAAAGATGCAGCAATAGCCGTTAAAAGGTTAAGTCCAAGCCACATAGCTCTTGTTTTACCAATTTCAAACATATCTTCATCTTGCTCAGCTTCCTCATTAACACCAGCAAGGTTAAAGATTTGCTCTGTAGCAGTATCTTCAATAATGTCATAAATATCATCAGAAGTAATTCTACCAATAAGTCTGTTTTTATCATCAAGAACGGCAATAGCATTAAGGTTGTAGTTAGTTACCATTTCTACAACATTTTTGATATTCTCTTTATGATTTACAGAGTAGTTTTTATGCTTATCGTAAGGGATATCTTCAAAGTTTAGAGAATGATCAAAGATAATCAAATCTTCAAGACTTACTGAACCTAAATATTTATCTCTTTCATTTACAAGATGAACATGCCAGATGTTATCGACTTCTCCACTTGTTTTTAATATTTTAAGTCTCTCTAATGCTGCACCAATGCTCTCATCGATTTTTGCACTAAAGAGTTCAGTTTGCATATATGAACCAGCTTCATCCCATTCGTAAGATATAAGCTGCTCCATAAGTTCTTTGTCTTCATCTTCAAAATGTCCTAGAATATTTTGAGAAATTTCCTCATGCTCTTCACTAATATTTTGAATAAGGGTAGCCGCGTCATCTGTATCCATAAGAGAAGCGATGTTAGCAAGCTTCTTAACACTAAAAATGTTAGCTGTCTCTTCTTGGACATAGTCTGGAAGCTCAGATAAAACCTCCGCAAAGAGTCCATGAGGCATCTTTTTGATAATTTTTTCATACTCTTGGCTGCTAAACTCTCTAAGTTTAAGTAATTGTTCTGCTATATCGTAAGGGTGCACACTTGTGTCACTCTCTTTATACTGATTTATTTCAGCTTCTAAGATATTAAGTATAAATGTTAGTTCGTCTTGGTTTATTTCCAAATGCGACTCCTTTTATCTTTTATTTACTACTCTTTTTACAAATATATAGATATTAAAACCATATATCATAACATCAAAATATATAACTTTACATAGTATGTAAAATATTTTAGATTTATAACATTTAAATCATATAAAACAGATACAAAATGAGTTAATTTTTCAAATTGGTATATCTAGAATTATTATAGTAAAATACAATTATGATAAATGAAGTTGCTATAAATTATATTTTACTGTTTGTTTTGCTTGAATTTTATGAGATAAGTTGGCAAAAAGCACCTAGCATAATGGGAATGCTTATTCGTATGCATAAATACTACGCCAAGAGTATAATTCTTTTTTTAATCATGCAACCCACATTTTATTTTGCTATCGGTTTTGCTATATTAACTGACTACAATATCAGTGCGATGATTCTACTGTTCATAAAAACTGCCGACATAGCTACTAAGATTTTACTTATAGAGCAGGTATTTAAAAAAAGAGAACTCACTCAAGAGTTGAGTCTTATACTACTTGCACCTATAAACGGTTTTTTACCATATATGGGTTTAGTTCTTTATCCGGCATTAATAACACTAAGTATAAACTAATTTAAGTCTGTATAACCCTTTTGAAGTTGTGCTTTTTTAGCTAAAATCTGAACACTTTTAGTAATATCTTCAGATGCTATATGGTAGTGCTGATGTAACTTTTCTAAAGAGTCATCAATTCGTTTTGTAAGTATTACAATAAGAGCTTCCATCTGCTCTTTCATAACATCTATTTCATCCTCTTTTTTTGAGTTTAGTTCACTAGAGATGCTACTAAGTTGTGATTGTGCTTTTACATAATCTGCTTTAATAATTTCTATCTCACCAACTAAACTTTTTATAGTTGAGTAAATGTCATGCAATCCACTGTTTTGAGATTCTAGTTCATTCATCTTTTTAGAAGAAAGAAGCATTTGCTTCATTATCATCTCACTCTGCTCTCGTATTGCATTAAGTCTATTCTCACTCTCATACAGGGATGTACTTATACCCTCTGTATGAGATTTCAAAGATACTATCTGGTTTTCAAAAGTTTTTGTTACACCTGAAAGCTGCTCAAGCGTATGTCTTGTAATAGCTTTTGCTATATCATCAGAAATAGCTCTCATGCTACTTAAATTATCTTTTAAGTCATCTAGGTCTTCTGAGATATCAAACCTACTCTCAACAGCTTTATCAAGAGTAGTCTTTATCTGGTTGTAATGATCTTGTTCGGCAACTCTAAGTATATCTATATGCTTGTGAACAACATTATCAAGTTCAGGAAGTTGCACATTTATAAAGTCTTCAAATGATTTTGAGACATCTTTATGCCATCCATCCATTCCATCAAACTTCTCTAAGAATTTACCTTGGTTTAACTCAATAGCATTAAGTGCTTTAATATCGTGCTTGAACTTTTCTCGAATCTCTTCTTGATCTTTTCTGTCATCTTGTTGAAATAGAATCATACGACCTTCTAATTCAGCCATAAACTCTTTTAACTCACTCACTTGGGTAGTAATTACTCTTGCAAACTCATCATGTGTTCTTGCATTTTGAGTCTGCTGAGTTTGATGAAGTATATTCATAACTATATAGAGTAAAAGCGCAACTAAAAGTGGTAAAAAAGACTCCCTTAAAAGTAAAATAACATCAGTTATATCTGGATGGATAATAAAGTGCACCACACTGCTTATTACACCTACTCCGATCATAAGTGGTGCGTAGTTTATCTTATTTGGTTGTTTTAGAATAGATATCTGTCGTAAAAATAGAATCGCCATAAACACAAAAGCTAGAAGTAAATCACTATCAAACACTTTTATCCCCTTAAGATAATTTTTAGTTATTCTATCATATATTTTTATAAAACAATATCTAATATCTCTTTTGGTTCAAAAATCACTATCTCATGATCTGCTTCAGGTGTAAAACCCCAAGTAGCAAACATAGAGCCTATCCCTGCATTTTGAGCACTTAACATATCTTTAGAGTTATCTCCAACCATCCAAGCTTCATCTCGTTCTTTGTCAAAGCCATAATGATTTAAAATTTCGTGCAGCATCTGTGGATCTGGCTTTGAAACTCTAACTTTGTCTGCACCTATTATGACATCAAACATCTCATCTACTTCTAGATGCTTTAGCATTCTTGATGCAAAAGGTGTTGGGGCATTGGTTGCTACAGAAATTTTCACTCCAGATGCTACAAGCTCTTGGAGTGTCTCTTTTACTCCATTGTAAAGATATGGATTCTGTGTGCACTGAAGGGCATAGTGAATTTCAAAAACATCTCTGTCTTTATCTTCATAGAGTTCAGTTCCATAAAACATTTTAGGAAGGTTTCTAACTTCCATATTTATAGCCTCAACAATAAATTCTTCACTTAATGGTGGAAGATTATAGTGAAGCTCTCTTATATAATTTATAGAAATTGTTATATCTTTTTTAGAATCTAGCAGAGTTCCATCCATATCAAATATAACTATTTTCATCTGCTCTCCCATTTAGTACATTTGTCTTTGATCGGAGTTTTTGCCAGATTTTTTTCCTTTACCGCCAGAACCCTTATGTTTTTTTCTCATTAAAGGAGTAGGTTTTTCACCATTAACATACTTATTGATTGTAACTTTATCTACATAGCTACTATCTTTGTTAGAAGCCCTTAGAGTAACAGGTCCTTTATTATATTCTTCTTCAGTGACTGTTATACTGCCTTGTAAGTCAACTTTACCAAATAAAGTCATATTTACATCAGTCGCATTTTTAGTCTTCCATTTTATCAAATAAAATTTCTCAGTATCTTTTATAACACTATCTGCATCAAACATTAGTATTGCAGGACTATTTTTTTTAGGGAGCTCTAGAGTTGGGAGCTCATAAGCATTTAGAGATAATACAAGAGTAAATAAATATAAGATTTTAATAAACATATTTTACCTATTTCATTTTTTCATAAATTTCTTCTAAAGCATCAACAAAAAGCTCACTGTCGTTTGGACATCTGCATACTCTATACTCTTTAAAGCCTAATTCTTCTGCTATCTCTCTATACTCTATTTCAAGCTCAAAATCAGTCTCAGAGTTATCTATGGTAAAAGCTAAAGGAAAGATTATCACTCCCCTATTTCTGACAGTTTTTAGCTTATCTTCCAGAGATGGTTTTAACCACTCCATAGGTCCTACTTTTGACTGATATGCTAAATGAGTTTCATGAAAGTTCATATTCTCATCTTGAAGTATTTCTTTTAAAATGTCAACATGTTTTTCTACATGACGCTGATAAACATCTCCTGCATCTACTATCTTTTGAGGAAGTCCATGAGCTGAAAAAATTATGTCAAAATCTTCATATTTAACATCTTGCATCTGCTCTTTGATTCTCTCAACTATTGCTTTATTATAAGTTTTATTTTCAAAAAAGTGTTTTATCTCAACTAAAATAGCATCTTCGCCAATATCATGGTAATGCTCTTCAAAGTCTTCGAGTGATGACTTTGTTGTAGTTGTTGAGTATTGAGGATATAGTGGAATCAGATATATTTTTTGGACTTTTTCTTTGTTTATTTTTTCTATAACTTCTGGAGCAAATGGAGGAGTATATCTCATAACAAAATCAACTAAAACATCTTCTCCAAGTCTCTTTTGAAGCTTTTGTACTAACTTCTTTGTATGTCCAACAATGGGAGACTTACCACCAAGTTGACGGTAGATATCTTGAGAACTTTCCGTACGGGTAAAAGTAATCATCCCACCGACAAACTTTCTTAAAAGATTACTTTTCATTGTTAATATATTTTTATCTGCAAACATATTTTTTAAAAACATCTCAACCTCTTCAAGGTTGTTCGGTCCACCCATGTTTAATAGTATTACTGCTTCTTTTTTCAACTCTCTTCCTCTTTTGCTCTCAAACTAATCTCATAAACCAACTGCTGTAATGGTAGCATCTCTTCATATATTTTGTATAGTGTCTCTATGAGTTTATCACCATCTTCTATGAGTTTTGGCTCTAAAACTTTATATGTAGCCATTCCCTTGTACAAACTCAGGTCTGCGTCTGACATCTGGGCACTGAAACCTCTTGGATATCTTTTATAGCCTTTTTCAATTGTTTTATACCCTTTGGCATTCAAACTCTCCAATACAGATGCAAGATTGGCTCTTCTGTTATCATCTAATATGTACTCACGAAATGCATCCAGCATAGGTTTTTCAAACCATCTAACACCGACAGCTACAAAGAGTTCATCGGGAGAGAAATGCAGGTAAAAAGATGAAGTTTGCATCCTGCTTCCGCTACCTTGCCAAAATATAACCCCGATGCGGTGTTTTAGAGGTACTTTAATGGCGCCCATTCTGCGAGTATCACGGTAGATGCGAAAGAGAGATTTGTTTATTTTAGGAGAGAAGTTTATTGTTGGTTCAAGAGCCATAAGATGCTCACCAAACTCCTCCACAAAGGCGCGGGAAGGCTCAAGTATATACTCTTCGTACTCAGACCTGTGAGCCTCAAACCACTCTTTGTCGTTGTTTTTACGAATGGACTCTAGAAAAGGAAGTGTTTTTTTACTAAAGCCCTTAAACTCCATGTTCTTAAACCTTAGCTAACTTTCTATTTCTAAAGGCTAAAGCTATTATGATAAAAATAACCGCGTAAGTAACAGGAACAAAATCAGGAATAGGAACAGGGTCTCCTTTTGCATATGAGTGTAGTCCTGCAAGGTAGTAGTTCACTCCAAAATAAGTCATAATTACAGAGCTGTAAGCTATTAATGAAATAACTGCAAAGTTAAATTCACTATAAATAGACTTAATAAATCTAAGGTGTACAATAACTGCATAAACCAAGATAGTTACAAGTGCCCAAGTCTCTTTTGGATCCCAGCCCCAGTATCTACCCCAAGATTCGTTTGCCCAAACACCGCCTAAAAAATTTCCTACAGTAAGCAGAACAAGACCTGCCATCAAAGCCATCTCGTTAATAGCATTTAACTCTTTTATAGACAGAGTTATATGCTTCTCATTTTTCTTACTTTTAATGATAAATAGCACTATAACTATAGCACCAAGAAGCGCACCAAGTCCAAGGAAACCATAACTAGCAGTGATTACTGCAACATGTATACTTAACCAGTATGAGTTAAGAACAGGTACTAAGTTTGTTACTTGTGGATCCATCCAGTTCAGATGTGCAACAAAAAGAATTAGACCTGCTAAAATAGCTGTTGATGCCATAGTCATTGATGAGCGTTTTGAGAAAATAAAACCTGCTAAGACTGTTGCCCAACCAATGTAAATCATAGACTCATAGCCGTTAGACCAAGGTGCGTGACCAGAGATATACCATCTTAATCCAAGACCAAAAGTATGTGCTATAAAGAAAAGTACCAGAAGTCCAAGTGTAATTTTTGAAAACATATCTATTTTAAATTTTGGTTTTATGATTTTTACAAAACTAAGAACTAAAAGTATAAAACCTAGTAAAAGATAAAATGGATAAAGAGTCTCAAAGATATATGCTTTATTGTAAAACATTTCTGCTTTTATTCTATTTTCAGATGGGTAGACTTCAGAACCATAAAATTTCTGATACTCTGCAAGTTTTGCAATTGCCGCATTGGCCTTTGTCCAGTCCCCACTGTTTAGTGCTGAATCTATAGATGTAAAGTACTCAACTGCCACAGTTCTGAGTCTTTTACCATCTTCAGGTATAAAAGTTTGAAGTGCTTCAATAGTCGGATACCATTTATTATTTATATCATTTGGCTTAGGCCACATTTTCATCAATGCACCGGTGTAAACAGAGTAAGCAATATTCACTCTCTCATCAACTTTTAGAATCGCCTTATCAAGCATATCTCTATGTTTTGGTTCTTTTCTAACTGCATTATTTACAAGTTCTGCAAGTTTATATCCACTCATATTTGCAGGATTACTAAAAAACTGTGAAAAAGATGCATACTTAGCATTTTCGGCAGTACCGATAAGTTTATTAACTTCAGGATTTTTTGTGTATATAATTTTAATGTCACGGTATGCTTCAGGTTTAACCATCATTCCTAGAATAACCTGATTTGAGTCTAGCTTATACTTCCCAACATTGATGTGGGAACCTCTATGAACCTTAGCTAATATCTCCGTCGAGAGAGTATCCATCGGTTTCATTCTACCGCCACTATCTTGAATGACTAACTGACCAAACTTTGTTGCATGCTCTTTATCAAAAGAGATAATGGTTTTAATAGTCGGATTTAAATTTTGGGCATACGAAGGTGTTAAACTAAAAACAAGACCAAGGGCGATGATAGCTCCAACAGCTTTTTCATCAGCAGCTTTTTTTGCTCTTTTTGCTAACTGTGCAAATCTATTTGATTTTGAAAAAAGAGACCAAAACATTCCTATAGTTAAAAGAATATAACCTATATATGTTGGCAGAGTACCGGGATCATTATTTACTGAAAGGATTGTTCCTTTTTCATCTTGATCATAAGATGATTGAAAAAATCTATATCCGCGATGCTCTAGAATATTATTCATAAAGATTCTATAAGGAATTTCTATATTTTGTTCCTTGTCTACTAAGATAACTTCACTGGCATAAGAAGCAGGACTCATTGACCCAGGATATCTATCTAACTCAAACTTTTCTAATTTAATTTCAAAAGGAAGTTGAAGTTTTTTTGAACCATAAGAGAGATGAACATCAACGCCATTGATATCATTATGATACTCTTTTGCCATTCTTCCGGCTTGTCCAAATATCAGAACTTCTTTTGAGATGTCATCAACTGTTATCTTAAATCTAAGTCCATCAGTACCAGGTCTTTGAGCAGAAGCATTTGGGTTTGATACTATCTTTTTAGCTGCATGAGGGTAGAAAGTTCTAAGAACAAAACCACCTCCAGCTGTACTAAAAAGAGTTCTTGTTGCAAAAGGCTCTTTAGTATTTGCTTTGAGTGTACCTTTTGACTGATCATCCATTTTTAAATATGATAGAGCCATAGCATGGTTCATAAAAAACTTACCATCTTCAACAAAAAGAGAGATAACCATTTTATCAAATGATTTACCGGAGTTAAAATCTAAAACAAAGTTCTCACTCTCATAAAATGAACCCTCACTTAGAGTTACAGGCTCGCCTTTGCCTGTTCCAGTAACCATCATAGAAGCCATTGCTTTGCCAATCTCAGAAGGAACTGTTGTCTCCACCGCGTCTGGAATATACTCTATCATTTCTACACTAACTTTTTTACCTTCAATCTCTAAAGATGAAGAGAGAGAGTTTGTACTTTTTTTAGAAAGGTAAAGAGATTGTGATGATACAACATGCTTGTCACCTACTTTTGCATCAACTTTAAAGTAAGTATCTGAACTTGTCATTGTAGATGAGCTTGAGCCCTCACGAATGTGCATAGTTCCTTCATATCCAATATAACGAGTTACTGCGGCACCGATGATTATAATAATAAATGCAACGTGAAAAATAAAGATAGGAGCTTTTTTAAGTGTATACATTTTATATTTATGTATGTTTAAAAGAAGATTTATAGTTAAAACTCCCATTAGAACTTCAAACCATCTTGCATTATATATATCAGCTTTAGCTGTTATAGTTCCATAATCATTTTCTACAAATGTAGCATAGCCTATTGCAAATGCAAAAATAGACATCAAAACTGCCATGGATTTCATGGAGCTCAGTAGAGATAAAACTTGTTTCATAATTAGCCTTTAATTAAAAAGGATATTCTATTCAAAATAAGCTAATAGAGGCTTAATCTATTTCAAAAAAACTTTATGATAGTAACGATTCAGGTCAAATAATCCTGCCTCATGAGGATTATCTTTATAAAATCTTTCTTGAAACCAGTCATAAGTATCCCAAAAATCATCATCACCACGATTTACACCATACTTCAAAAACTTATCTATATACTTTTGACTTCCATCATAACTATGTAACATATCAAAAAAATCAGGTAGATCTTTATAGTCTACTACTAAAAATAGGTTTGGATATGAACCGATAAATCCATCAATAAAGTCAAACTCATCTTTATTGGTGTCTAAACTATCTTTTTCACTAAACATAAAAGAGACGTTATCATGCCATCTGTTTACAACCGCAGAAACTACTTTATCTTGTGAGTTTGGTAAGTTTTTAATCCTTATATATGCTAAATTTGACTGTTGACCGTTAACTACCTTAAGAAATGGCAGCCCTTTTTTTACCAATGATTTAAATGCCTTATCATAATCACTACTAGCTAAGTAGTGTTCTGGAAGATTAGGTACTCTCTCGTTTGCATACATATAATTTAACCCATCAAACTTTATGTTACAAGATTTTAAAAGATGAGTATTGACTACTTTTTCTATTAACTCGCGTTTTGAATCAACCTTTTCATACTTAATAGCTGTCTCATTATTTGACAAAAAGTGCTCCTCCTGATTTTCAGCATTCAGATACCATGAAGTAAATAACTTTTCTCTATCTTCTTTGGGAAGAAGGTTTATAAAATTAACTTCTCCTTCCACTCTTAGTCTACTCATATAACGACGTATTGAGATTTGATGTCCTACATTTCCATAAACATCAAAACCAGCAACAAGCGCGTAATAGATTCTCTCAAAAAGAGGATAATCAATGACCCAAGCAGTTTTTGGAAGTCCCCCTAAAGCACCTTTATGTAAAGAAGCACTATCAAAGTGTCTGTATACAGTTAAAAAGGGTGAGCTTTTAGCATTGTCACCCTTCCAGATGCTGTCTATATTAAGTCCATCTTTATAAACACTGTCATATAATTTTTGCCTATTTTTATTGTATTTAATAGCGGCATCTATATATTTATCACTAAAAGTATCTAGTACAACTACATCGCTTCCATCTTTTATGGGCATTTTTAGATTTTCATACTCTTGTTTTAAAAATCCATCTTTTACTATGGAGAGATCATAATCAGGATTCATAAACATAACCCAGAAATTATCTCGTATTACATTTAGTGCTATTTGACCTTTACACACAGGTCCCCTAATGAAAGTTCTTATTACATACTCAGAATTATCAAGTAAAAACTTATATCTGGATACTTCAGGAATCTGAGCAAAAACCTTAAATGGCTCTGCATTATAGTCTATTTTATAACCTACAATATGAGGTTTTTCCTTCCATTTTGATTCTATAAAAAGTTCTTTGTATCGCATAAGTTTTTCAGCACTTAAATCATAGACCATATGAGTTTTATATACTATAGTCGAGTGTATCTTTTTAAAACGATAGTAAAACTTCTCTACTTTTGGATTATCATATGGACGTATAGTAGCAATTATATTAATGAGCTCAGGAGCAGGCGTACTTGAGCGAACTAACTCAAAAAATTCACCAGGTGCATTTTCAAAAGCTATATGCGACAAGAAAAGATGCTCATAAATATACCTCGCACTCATGACATGTTTAGCATCTTGGTTGTTTAAAAACTTTTCAAACTCTACTATAAGTTTTTGTGCATTTGGTGAAGGAGTTTTTGAAGATGCTATCTCAGCAGAAGTTTGAGCTGGTGCACCCTGCCCCAACCATTTTTTTATAACTTTATACTCTTCTCTACTAAGTGGTGGAAATCCAAATGGCATACCACTATGTGGATTTTCATCTAAAAACTCTGCAAGCTCATCCCTATCTTTAGAACAAGTTAAATCATTACTCTCACTAAAATATTCACCCTTACTTTGAGGGTTTTTCATCTTATGATCTAGTAAAAGAAGCATCATTGAGTTATTTGAACCCATCGCGGAGTCACTCTCTAAAACACTGCTAAAACCTTTTTCTCTCCACTCTTTAGTATCTTTAGCATCTATAAAAAGTCTAGAGGGGTCTTGTGCCATAAGTCTTTCTCCAAGGTATACCTTCTCTTTTGAAGCACCTCTGTCTATTCCTTCAAAAGAGCTAAGTTTTAGCTGGCATGGAGAGTTGTAACAAGAGTGGCATACTACACAGCGTTTGTCTAGTATGGGTTTCACCTCTTTTAAGTAGTCTATCCTTGCTTGAGGAACATCTACCTTTACAGGCTTTAAGGGTTCAACACTACATCCACTAAAGGCTATGATTATTAAGGATATAAAAAGTAAGTATTTATTCATTTTATAGAAAATCCTCTATATATTTGGCTATTTTATCTATAGCTTTCGTAGCTTTCGTATAGTAAACTTTAGTAAAGTAACTGTCATCTATGGCCGGATTTGGTTCTAGATTGTTTAAAATAGACTTATCTGTCAGTTGTGCGAAGTATGTAACATCCAATACATTTCCGCTTGTGCCAATTACCACTATAAGCTGACAGCTGTTTAACTCTTGTGTTAGCTTTTGATACTCAGGAGCAGCCTCTCCAAAAAACACAATATTTGGTCTTAGTTTAGCACCGCAACTTGGACACTCCGAGGCAAAACTGTCTTGAGATTGATAAGCTACATCAAATATCTCTTCACACTCTGTGCATCTAAGTTCTCGCAAATATCCATGAAGGTGTACTATCTCATCCTTTTTCATACCTGCTTTTTCAAAAAGATCATCTACATTTTGTGTTAGTACTGAGATATGATTTGGATACTTTTGTTTTAAGTCTACTATGACTCGATGAGCATAGTTTGGTTTCTTGTCTTTTATATCAGCTCTTCTGGCATCATAAAATTTTTTTGTACCCTCTTCATTTATATCTAAACACCCAGCTGAACAAACATCTTCTATTCTGTGTTTTTCCCAAAGTCCATCAGTTTCTCTAAAAGTAGAGATGCCAGACTCAGCACTAATTCCTGCACCAGATAGAATTAAAACTTTTGATATGATAAATCCTTCAAGATAAAACTATTTTGTAACTATACTATCCAAGATAGCGAACATCTCTTTAGATTTAAGCTCAGTATCTTTAAATAGTGCAACTATCTCATCTGGGTTGATTGAACTATCATCTGCAATCATTTTCATAACACGTGCTATATTTTCATGGACACCGTCATGAGGTATTGCAAGAGATTTAAATGCTTCATTACTACCGAAGCTATCTTTACCATCTTTAACATACCATTTACCTAATCCACAAGTATTATGATTACCTAGTTCAGAAGCAGATTTTCCTTCTAAGGCCAATGAGTATGTATAGTTTTTATAAACCATATGCTCAAGCTTAGCCATATTTACAAATAGTTCATCTCCTATAACTGTATTATCTTCAGTGATTTTTTCTGAGTTACCTATTAGTTCACCAAGAGTATTTTTAAAGACATCCAATTTAGCTTGTGAAGCTTGTGTATGTCCTTCTATAAGCTCACTATTTTCTGTCATACTCATAGAATTTTGTTTCAGTACACTTATATTTGCTTCTACTTCACTGGTAGCTTTTTGTGTACGTTCAGCAAGCTTTCTAACTTCATCAGCAACAACTGCAAATCCACGACCATGCTCACCTGCACGAGCTGCTTCAATAGCAGCGTTGAGTGCGAGAAGATTAGTTTGATCTGAGATATCTTTAATGAGAGATATAACATTATATATCTCTTCAACATTTGAGTTTAACTGCTCAGAAGATGCTCTTGAATCACTTATCATCTCAGTAATGTTTGATATAGTACTTATAATCTCATCTGTAGAGCTTGTAACTTTAGAAATAACATCTTCAGTCTCTTTATTTAGTTTATTAATACTGTTTACATTCTCAACGTTTTTCTTCATGCTTTCACTTAAGTTATTCGCATTATCAATTGCTCCTCGAATCATCTCATCTGAGAGAGCCAAGTTTAGTTTGTTTTTATCCATGCTTTGTTGAACAGCTTTTTCAGACTCAATTGCTCGAAGTGCTTCTTCTTTTGCTGCATTAGAGAGTATTTGTGCCTTATCAAGAAACTTATTAAAACTTGTACTTGCATACCCCAGTTCATCTCCTGAATTTACAGGTAATCTTTTAGATAAGTCTGCATCGCCAAGTGCGAGTTCTTTTGCAACTGCATCAAGATTTAGTATAGGATTTACAACAGCTATCTTAATAACAATAAATAAAAATATCAATATAAATAAATCGATAAGAGCCATTACATAGACTTGCCTCATTAGAGAATCTTCTGATTGAGATATAACACTCTCAACATTTGAGACTTTGTTACCAACAACGGCATATCCAACTACTCTATCAGAGAAATCTTTTATAGGTTCAGAAACCACATAGTAATCACCAGCTAACATAAATGAAGCAGTATTAGAGATATCTATATTTTCAAGACTACTCATAAAGCCCTGATTTACATCTTTTTCTTTTACTGCTAAAGTATAGTTTCCAATTTTTGGAGCAGACTCAAGAGCAGTAGCTGTAGAGAGATAGTCATTTTTTATAACAATTGCTATTTCATAATCATTAATATCTCTTGCTGATTTAACTATAGAGTTTAGTCCCTGCATAAACTCAACTGAACCCATATAATTGCCCTCATCAAAGATTGGAGCCAGACCACGAAGAACTAAACCTGCACGACCAAGTTCTATGGCAATAATCGGTTTTTTATTATTTTTTACACTTACTATAGTCTTTCTAAATGAACTAAGGTCATCACCAAATTTCTTCGGTTTCCAAGCTCTTAAAAAGCTGTGTACATTTGCATCATGGATATGTATCTTGATATTTTTGTAATCTGTAAATTCTTTAAACTCTTTAGATATTAAAACAAGTCCATCAATAGCTATATCTCTATCATTCTCTTTTAAAGCACGAATAACATCATAGTTTTTTGAAATGTTTATTGCATTAGTAAGCCCTATGCTCTCTTTAAACTTGATTGTCTCTTTATATATTGAACGAAGTGATTTTTCTTGTGTTTTATGTACATTTTCTTTCATCTCATCTATAGAGATGAAATAGTTCATTATTATTATAATGAACCCAAAAATGATAGATGCAATTAGCGGAATATGTATCTTTTTACTAATAGAGAGGTTGTAAAACATTGTAATCCTTTTAGACTATACTTCACCATTATTGTATAATTTTACTTAAAAGGTCTTATTTTTTTCTTACTCTGATCGTTTAAATATAACTTTAATATTCCCATTATCTAATTCTACTGCTTCATGTGATATGGTAAAAGGAATTCTTTCATAAAGAGGAAATGGCTCGTGGAAAAACAGACCCACTAGTCTATCACTTTCATTTTTTAAAAGACTAAGCCCTTTAATGGTATTGACCATAGGCTCTGGTGGGCTGCATTCTGTTGCATTAAATTCAAAAAATGTTAAACCATCTTCTTCATATGTATAAAACGGGAGTGTTGTACCTGGAACTTCAACTAACTTTTTGTTCAAAATCTAAACCTTTTTTTGCTGTATATACATAACTATCATAACTATCGCTCCATTCAAAATAGTTAGAAACTTTTTTAAATGCCTTGAGTACGATAGTATTATTGGAGTCATGATTGTAAATTGTTATTGGCGTATGATAATACCTATTATATGACTCAAACGGATGCAGTAATAAATCTTGCCATGAGATTTCTATCTTACCATCATATGGTTCAAATGGGACAGTTGAAATAACCGTCTTGTTTGTAATCTTACATCTAAAATGACAAACAATATAAAATCTATCTATCTTGACAAATTCAATAAGTGGAGTTATATTTCTATGATTTACTGGCATATTCCGATACCCTTGAATGAACTATTTATATCAAAAGCAAGAATTATACCATTTTTTTACTTACTATCTTTATTTCTAATTTTTGAAACTAAGATATAAAAAAGAGGTATAAAGAGTATTGCTAAAAATGTAGCTGCTAACATTCCCCCTATCACTCCGGTTCCAATTGAGTGTCTACTTGCTGCTCCTGCACCGCTGCTAATAGCTAAAGGGATAACTCCTATAGTAAAAGCTAAAGAGGTCATAATGATAGGACGCAGACGAATCTTTGCAGCTTCTAAGACAGCTTCAACAAGCTTCATTCCTTGCTTTCTTTTTTGAATTGCAAACTCAACAATCAAAATGGCATTTTTAGCACTTAAGCCTGCTAGAACAAGTATTCCAATCTGGAAGTAAATATCATTTTCAAGACCTCTTAGATGGTTAGCAACAACAGCTCCAAAAATAGCAAATGGAACAGATAAAATAACAGCTATTGGCATAAGCCATTTCTCATATTGAGCCGCTAAGATTAGGTATAAAAATAAAATTCCAAAAATAAATGCAAGATTTCCAGCACTTGATATCTGCTTCTCTTGATATGCAGTTCCTACCCAACTAATACTATAACCATCTGGAAGAACTTCATTTGAAACCTCTTCGATAACTCTTAGTGCATCTCCGGAGCTATACCCAAGAGATGCTTGTCCTGAAACTTTTGCAGCGTTAAATAGGTTAAATCTCTCCACTAAATCAGCACCAAAGCTTTGCTTTAGTGTTACAAATGAGCTAAGAGGAATCATCTCCCCTTTTGCACTTCTAACAAATATTTTCTCTAAGTCCTCAGGTTTCTTTCTAAAGGATTCTTTAGCTTGCATATTTACCATATAAGTTCTGCCTAGGAGGTTAAAATCATTTACATAAAAACTTCCAAAAGTCGCACTAAGTGTTTGATAAATCTCATCGATATTTACACCTTTTGACTTTGCTTTTGCTGTATCTACCTCTACTTTGTATTTTGGAACAGATGTGTTTAGCGTAGTTCTAACACTCATTAATTCTGGTCTTGCATTTGCCTTTTTAATAATTTCATTAACATACTTTTGTAGCTCATGTAGATCAGCACCCGTCCTATTTTGAACATACATCTCAAACCCACCAGATATTCCCATCCCTCTAATTGGAGGAGGAACAACACCAAAAGAGAAGCCGTCACTTGTTTTAGAGAGTTTTTTACTTATTTTGGATGCAAGATAGCTTGCACTTTGAGTTGGATCTTTTCGCTCATCCCAAGGTTGAAGCTTTAAAATGGTAGCCGCAGCATTTGTTCTTTGAGCAAATGTTATAAAATCAATTCCAGCAAACTGCACTATATTTTTGATATTTTTTTCATCTTTAGAAGCTATATCATATATCTCTGAAGTAAGCAAATCTGTTCTACTAAGTGATGCGGAGGGAGGATTGTAGCTAAATACAAAAATAGTTCCTTTATCTTCAGTTGGAACAAGTCCTGTTTTTAGATTTGTAAACATATCAAATGTTATATATATAAGTCCAGCAAAAAGTAACATACTTAAAAAAGCATAGCGTATGGTTAGCTTCAAAGCATTTGAATAACCCCTTGTTGCACTCTCAAAAAAGTTGTTAAACCATTTGAAAAAATACTTTGGCTCTTTATGTGTTGGTTTTAATATTAAAGCACATAATGCAGGGGTTAGAGTAAGTGCAACAAGTCCTGAAATAGCTAAAGAGATAACAATAGTAACAGCAAATTGTCTATACATCTCTCCACTTAGACCACCTAAAAAAGCAACTGGAAGAAAAACAGCCGAGAGAACTAAAACAATTGCAACTAAAGCACCAGAAACCTCTTGCATAGCTTTTATGGAAGCATCTTTTGGAGTAAGTCCCTCTTTTATATGCCTCTCAACATTTTCTATAACAATAATTGCATCATCAACAACTATCCCAATGGCTAAAACAAGCCCAAAGAGTGTAAGTAAGTTAATACTAAAGCCTAATACATACATCCCTGCAAAGGCACCGATTATAGATACTGGAACAGCTATAAGCGGTATAAGTGTAGCTCTAAAATTTTGCAAAAACAAAAATATAATAAGTGCAACCAAGATGATAGCTTCTATAAAAGTTTTAATAACTTCATTTATAGAAATTTCGACAAAATCAGTAATATCATAAGGAATAGTATATTCAACATCTTCAACAAAGTCTTCACTTATAGAAGATATGACTTTACGAACCTCTTTTGCCGTCTCTATTGCATTTGCACCACTTTGTAAAAATATTAAAATTGGTACGGCAGGAGAGTTATTGAGCTTATTTTTCATACTATAACTTTGAGAGCCAAGCTCTACTGTTGCTACATCTTTAAGTTTTAATGAGCTTCCATCTTCATTGGCTTTTATAATAATTTGCGAAAATTGTGATGGTTCACTTAGCCTTTGGGGTGTTTCAATAGTATATGTAAACATCTCTTTATTTGAAATTGGCTCTGCTGAGAGTTTTCCAGCAGCATATTGCTCATTTTGCTCTCTAATGGAGACAACTAAATCATTAACACTAAGAGAGTATTTTTTAAGTTTTGAAGGGTCTATCCAGATTCTCATTGAGTAATCTTTTGCACCAAAGATAGTTACATCGCCAATTCCCTTAATCCTTTTTAAATCATCTACTATATTTAAAAGAGCATAGTTTGATAAAAAGCTAACATCTCGAGTCTGTTTTGGTGAGTGCAGTATTATAACCTGAAGCATATCTGGAGATCTCTCATTTACTCTAATACCCTGTCTTTGAACCTGTTCAGGAAGTCTTGAGAGGGCTGCTTGAACACGATTGTTTACATCTATCTTTGCATCATCAGGGTTTGTTCCAACTTCAAAAAATATATTAATACTAAGCGTACCATTATCCGCAGATATTGAGTTCATATAGAGCATATCTTTAGCACCGTTTATCTGCTCTTCAAGAGGTGCAGCAACTGTTTTTGAGATAGTCTGTGCACTTGCACCCTGATAAGTAGCAGTAACTACAATCTGTGGTGGAATAACTCTAGGATACTCTCCAATAGGCAAAGAACGCATAGAGATAACACCAGCTAAAACAATAAGTATTGAGATAACAGATGCAAAAACAGGTCTATTTATAAAAAATTTAGAAAACATTTTAGTTACCTTTCATAATAGCAACTTTTGAGTTTGGTCTCAGTTTTGCGATATTGCTTATAACAATATTTTCCCCTTCTTCAATACCCTCTTCAACATAAGCAATGCCATCTTGAACTTGTATGCTCTTGATAGGTCTCCTCGAGATTTTTGAATCTTTTACAACATAAACAACTGTTGCATCTTGTGTTTTGATAAGAGCTTCTTGAGGGATTTTAGCAACACTATCATAACTTAATCCATCTATTTGTATCTCTGCGTAAGAGCCGACTATTAACTCTTTATCTCTGTTTTGAAATTTTGCTCTTAATTTAAGAGTATCAGTCTGAGCATCTATTTTAGGTGAGATAAAATCAATCTCTCCCGTATAATTTTTTGCACCGACACTTAAGATAACTTTTGTACCGTTTTTGATTTGAGAAATATGCTTTGAGACATCACTGCTTGGTAGTGAAAATTCGGCATATATTGGTTCCTGTGCGGTAATTGTAACCAACATCGAACTCTGCTCACCAACCTCTATATAGGAGCCAATATCACTGTTTCTCATCCCTATTGTTCCGCTTATTGGTGCTTTTACAGTTGTATAATCAAACTTGATTTGAGCATTTTGGAGCATTGCTTTTGTTTTTATTACCTCTGCTTTTGCATCTTCATAAGTATAAAAAAGATTATCACGCGTCACGGCAGAAATTGCATTATTTTTAAAAAGATACTCATTGCGTTCCCAATCTTTAAAAGCTTTGTTGAAATTTGCCTCCGCTTTTAAAAGAGATGCTTTTGCTTCATTTAAAGCTGCCGCATACTCATCTTTTTGAATCTCATAAAGGATATCGCCTTTTTTTACATATGCACCCTCTTTAAAATTCCTACTCATAAGTAGTCCACTAACTCGTGCAACTATCATAACTTCATTGAAAGGTTTAAGCAGTGCAGAATAGCTCTTTACTAAAGGAGCTTTTTCAAATTTCACTTTATATACTTCTACAGACAAAGGTGGCTTTGGAGCCGCTTTAGGAGCAACTGAAGTACTTTTTTTATCATCAGTACAACCAGCTAAAAACATGGATAGAACCACTGTTAAAATTATTAAATTTTTCATCTATAAAAACTCCTTAATATCTTTTCCACTAAAATAAATCAGTTCTGCTTTTCTAATTTCAAGCTCATAAAGAGCCTTTTTGCTATTTCTTTGTGCATTATACTTTTCACTAAGTGATGCGAGATAAGCAACATTATCAATAGTTTGATTTTTATACTTAAATTTTATAAGCTCATATGCCAAAGATGCAGCTTCAGCAGCTGCTTTTGTTGATTTTACTTTTACTTGTGCAATTAAAAGTGATTTTTTGGCCAATCTGTATTCAACGTTTGCTTTACTCTTTTCGTACTCTATTGTTGATTTTTTACTCAAATACTCTTGAACTTTAGACTCATACGCTTTAGTTGTAGCTCCAAAATCAAAAATATTCCACGATACATTTAGCATAATTATATTTTGATCATCTACTAAAAAACTACTTTTTAAGGATTCATTATCAAAATAATACTCATTATGAGTCAATGTATCATCTATATAAACTAATGGTAAGTTTTGGCTTTTTTCAATATTTGCTTCATGCATTACTGAAGTTGCTTCATACTCAAGAGCTTTTATGTCTGCTCTTAAAGACTCTTCTTGTTCTATAGGCAATTTTATTGTTGTATTACCATCAATATGCTCAACTCTTTTTGATATATAATATTCTAAAGTATGTATTACTTTTTGGATCTCTAACTCTATCTCTTGAAGTAAAACCAGAGTATTTTTTACTCTTGAGTCTATCGTAAGAACTTCATCTTTTGTAACACTCCCTGCCTCATAAAAAAATTCAATTCTTTTAAGTTCTTCTTTTAGCTGCTCCATCTCTTGTATTGTTGCTTCTTTATCAGCTTTAAGTCCAAAATACTCAAAATAGAGTTTTGAGACATCAAGTGAGATTGAGTTTTTAGTAGCTTCGATTGTGCTTTTACTTGAATCTATTAATGATTCTTGTTGCTTATACAAGCTCTTTTTTTTATCACCATCATAGATTGTATACGTTATAGAAGCTTGAAATTCAAGTTTGTTTTGAGCAGTAGTTGCTGTTTCTGTAGAAGCATTTTCATAGTTAGCACCTATGTCTATACTAGGAAGATACGAGCTTTTAGAGCTCTCATAAAGTAGTTCTTTAGAAGTTAATGTGTGCTTTGCTGACTCTACAACTTTATTGTTATGAGATAGTTCTAACAATTCATCTAACGTGTAAGCGTAAAGAAAAAGGGGTAAGCAAAGTATCGGTAAAAAGAATTTCATTTGCTCTTCTTATTAGTGATTTTAACGTGATGTTATCCAAAAATCTCTTAATTATATCTTCTTAGAACAATGTACTTTTTTTAAATAGCAATCTTAATCTCAAAACACTTCTTTTGTGTATCTAAAAGTTCAACTGAACCACCATGTGCCTCAGCAATTTCTCTGCATAGAACAAGTCCTAAACCATTACCCTTTACTTTTGTACTCTTAAAAGCTTCAAACAACTCTTCTTTGTTTTCTATCTCTATACCACTGTCATTGATGTAAAATTTATGAAAAGAGCCATCGTTTTCATAAACTATTTCTACAACTCCATCTTCATTGTCATCACACTCAATTGCATCTATTGCATTAGCCATAAAGTTTGAAAAGAGCATCTCTAAGAGGTCTATATCTGCATTTAGTTTAAAGTCTTGTTCTGGAAATATAAAACTAATCTCTTTAGAATACCCATAATACCCAATAGACATATCAATAGAGTTCTTTAAATCACTCCACATAAATGAGCTTGTTGAAGCTTCTACTCCCTTAGAAAACATCAGAGTAGCTTTTATGATTCTGTCTATACGATAAACAGACTTTTGGATCTCTTCAACTATGGGTATATTTTCGGGTATAACACGTTTTTTAAGAGTTGAGCTTAGCAGTGAAATAGAGCCTATAGGATTTCTTATCTCATGAGAGAGATGTGCTGCCATTTGCCCCATAGTTGCAAGATTTTCTTTTCTTTTTTGCTCAGTTATATCTGTAGCACTTAGCATTATTTTGTCTTTGTAGTTTGAACTTTTTATAAGGTAAGAGCAAGAGTTAAAGTTTACTTCATAGTCGTCATTTTTAAGCTCCAAAAGTTTTAGCAGTTCCAATAAATCTCTAGCTTTTGAATTTTGTAAAAAGACTGAGTTATCACTATTTACAATCCAAATTGCATTTGGTAAGAACTCAACGACTTTTTCAACTGTATCTTGCAAGTGAGCATAAGAAGCTTTGAGTTCATTAAACTCATTTTCAACCTTATAGGTCTGTTCTATTAAAAGATTTAACTCTTCAGCCGTAACACCAGACATTATCTATTAAATCCCAATATTATTTTATAAAAAGAGTGTGCATCGTCAGAGCCACAAAGCTCCCTAATGGAGTGCATAGCAAAGGTTGGCAATCCAACATCAAGAGTTTCTATTCCTAGTCTTGTAGCCGTTATTGGACCTATTGTAGAGCCACAACTTATATCACTTCTAGTTACGAAGTGCTGTATTGGTTCATTTAGTTCAGATGCTACGTTCATAAACTTTGAAATAGTTTTAGAGTTAGATGCATATCTTTGGTTTGCATTTACCTTTACTACACTTCCCTTGTTTATATAAGGGGCATGATTTGAGTCATGTTTAGTAGGATAGTTTGGATGAATAGCATGTGCATTATCAGCAGAAATCAGAATTGAAGTCCTGATCATCTGCATATATTCATCATAATCCGGAAATATTCTTCGAAGTGTATTTTCTAAAAATGAACCGCTTGCCCCAGATGTAGATTCACTTCCCACTTCTTCATGGTCACTTGCAATAAACAGTACTGCTTTATCAACTTCTACACTACAGATGCTAAGCATCCCAACATAACAACTAAGCAGATTATCTAATCTTGCACTAGCTATAAAATCATCATTCAAACCAACAAAAGAAGCTTTTTGCGTATCATAAAAACTAAGCTCAGATGCATAAAGCTCTTTAACATCTAAAATATCTAGTTTTGCCAACTGCCATTTTAAAAACTCATCAAACTCAAAGTCGTCTGAGGTAGTTAAAATCGGGCATATATCTGTTTGCTTATTTACAGTTCTCTCTTGGTTGGCATTCTCATCAAGATGAATAGCTAAAGAGGGGATAATAGCAATGGCTTTTTTAGCATCTATTAAAATATCTTTAATCTCCCCTTCACTATTAAGATAAGAAATGCGACCCGCTAGAGAGAGATCTCTGTCAAACCAAGGATTCAGAAGAAGCCCACCATAAGACTCAACACCAAACTTTACAACTCCATGCTCTTTAATCACAGGATTTGGCTTTAGCTTTAAATTTGGAGAGTCTGTATGAGCACCAACCATAGTGTAGTCTTTAGCATTTCTAGGATATGTAAATGCAATAACAGATGAATCATTACGAGTTACATAGTATTTTTTACCCTCTTCTAGCTTCCATTTATTCTCTTCATCTAGTTTTGTAAATCCTGCATTTTCAAACATCATAGACATATTTTGTGTCGCATGAAAAGGGGTAGGTGACGCATCTAAAAACCCAAGTAAACCTTCATTAAAATCTTTTTTATCCATTTAAATTTCCTACTCTATGATATCTATAGCTTCATTACCGTCTAAAGACGTTATGATTTTACTGTCTACTCTTATGGCTGAGTCAATTACTACATTGTGTAGTTTTGAGATTATAGTAATTTTAAGTTGACGACTACCCGGATTTTGTCTTATTAGTCTGTAAAGATCTTCTAAAATATTCATATTATCATCTAGTCTTACAGCTAAATTCAGTGGCTCTTGCGGTACTTCACGAATCTCTTTTTTAACTTTTTTACACTCTTTTTTAGACTCTTTAAGTGTCATAATCTTTGTAACTCCGATTCTTGTGAACATCTCTGTATGAGTAATCTTTGCTTTAAATGCTATAGGCTCATCTAAATCCATATCTGCGAGTTGTTCAAGCTTATCTGAAAAAAGCATAATTTCAATATTTCCATGAAAGTCCATAAGATTTACGATTCCAAATTGGTTTCCTTTTTTAGAAACCTTTTTAACAATATCTTCAACCTTACCGATAAAGATAGCAAAACTTCCATCTTTGATGCCCTCAAGTTCTGAGGATAGTGAGTAGTTCAACTCATCCATCACACCTCTATACTCATCAAGCGGATGCCCAGATACATAAAAACCTAAAGTCTCTTTTTCAAACTCTAAAATCTCTTTTAGTTCATATTCATCAGAGTTTGTAAGGTCTAGTTTTACCGTTGTTATTTCAGCATCATCACCAAAAAGACTTCCGACTGCATTTTTTTTAGCATCACTAGCTTTTTTAGCAGTCTCTATAATCTTCTCTATTTGGTCAAGCAGAGCTTTTCTTGAGAAACCAAACCTGTCAAAACCACCTGATTTTATACTTGACTCTATAAAGCGTTTATTTACCTTTGATGGGTCTATTCTATTTACAAAGTTCTCTATTGAAGTAAATTCGCCCTCTTCTTCTCTTGTCTCGATGATTGATAAAACAGCTGATTTACCAACACCTTTAATAGCTCCCAGACCAAAAAGAATAATATCTTTTTCATCTTTTGTAATTGCCGAAAACTCCAAGTAAGAGTCATTTACATCAGGAGGAGAGAGTTCTATGCCCATTCTCTTGACTTCATCAATGTAGCGAACAACTTTTTCAGTGTTGTCTTTGTCTGAAGTTAAGAGTGCCGCCATAAACTCATTTGGATAGTAAGTCTTCAGCCATGCAGTTTGAAAAGTAACCATTGCGTAAGCTGCTGAGTGAGATTTATTAAAACCATATCCAGCAAACTTTTCAATCAGATCAAACAGTTTAGAAGCCTGAGCATAATCAAACCCTTGTTTTTGTGCACCCTCAGAAAACTCGGCATTGTAGACATTCATATCTTTTTTCTTACCCATAGCTCGACGGATAATATCCGAATAACCAAGAGAAAAACCACCAACATTTTGAACAATCTGCATTACTTGCTCTTGGTAAACAATGACCCCATATGTGTTTTCAAGGATTGGTTTCATATTATCAAAAGTGTACTCGATAGCCTCACGACCATGCTTACGTTCGATAAAACTGTCTAACATCCCAGACTCCATCGGTCCCGGTCTGTAAAGTGCCAAGACCGCAATCAAATCCTCGAAATTATCAGGTTTAAGTCGCTTATTCAGGTCTTGCATGCCAGAAGACTCTATCTGGAACATTCCAACTGTCTCACCGGTACGGATAACCTCATAAACCTTTGGGTCGTTTTCATCTATAGTATGCCAGTCTATATCTCTATCATATCTTCTTTTTATAAGCTTTATAGCATTGTAAATTACATCGAGTGTTTTAAGACCAAGGAAGTCAAACTTGATTAGGTCAACATCTTCAAGATAGTTAAGTGAGTATTGCGTTACAAAAGTATCTTCACCAGATGGTTTATATATAGGTGTTTTATACCAAAGTTCTTCATTTGAGATAACTACACCCGCAGCATGAATACCTGAGTTTCTCTTAAGTCCTTCAAGTTTTTTAGCAAATTCCCAAACTCTTTTAGAATTGGCATCTGAGTCTATGAGTTCTCTAAGCTTTGGCTCTTTTTGAAAAGCTCCATCAATAAATTCGCCTTTTTTCTCTTTACCATTTAGAGTGATTCCAAGTTCATCAGGGATAAGTTTTGCCATCTTATCAGCTTGAGATAGTGGCATATCAAGAACACGAGCAACATCACGGATAACCCCTTTTGCAAGAAGTGAACCAAAAGTAATAATCTGTGCGACTTGATTACGTCCATATTTCTCAACAACATAGTCAATAACCTCGCCACGACGAGCTTGCATAAAGTCCATATCTATATCTGGCATAGATACACGTTCAGGATTTAAAAATCTCTCAAAGAGCAAATCATACTTCATAGGGTCAATATCTGTAATGTCAAGAGAGTATGCAACCAAACTTCCAGCGGCAGAACCACGCCCTGGTCCAACAGCGATGCCCATCTCTTTAGCAACTTTAACAAAGTCCCAAACTATAAGCATGTAACCAGGAAATTTCATAGAATTGATGATGTCCATCTCAAATTTCAGTCGCGCTTTATACTCTTCATGTTTTTCCTCGGATACATGCTTTAGTCTATTTATTAGACCAAGTTCACACCTGTATGTAAAATACTCTGCATCTCCAATATCTTTATCATCACTACTAAGAGTTAAACCATCAGTCTGCGCATATTCGGGTGTAAATTTAAAGTTTGGTGGAGTTGGTGTTTTTACAACTGGAGTATAATCTTCTATCTTATTAACAATCTCTTGAGTGTGTGCAAGCGCCTCTGGTATATCTGCAAAAAGTCTTGCCATTTGTTCTGGAGACTTTAAGTAAAACTCATGAACTGAGTGACGCATACGGTTTGGATCATCATAAAGTTTATTCATCCCGATGCACATAAATGCTTCATGATATTGTGCATCTCCTGGATAAGTGTAGTGAGTATCATTCGTAGCTACTACTTTTATACCTGTCTCTTTTGCTATTTTTAGTATATCATTGTCAATATGGAGCTGGTCTCCTATGCCATGACGCATAAGTTCTAAGTAAAAATCATCACCAAATATCTCTTTATATTCTAATGCTACAGCTTTAGCACCCTCATAACCTAAGGCACCGTTTTTTACATTTCTCTCATTAGCAAGATTTAGATGCCAGTTTACTTCTCCTTGAAGACAAGCAGAAGTACAGATAATACCTTCACTATGAGATGCTAACTCTTTTTTATTTATACGAGGAAAATAGTACATACCCTCTATAAAAGCTTTTGAAGATAGATACATAAGGTTTTCATAACCTTTTTTATTTTTGGCAAATAAACAGATGTGGAAACGTTGTTTTGTAGACTTATCACCTAATGTATCGCCGTTATGAATATAGCCTTCCATCCCAATAATAGGCTTAATATCAGCCGCTTTCATCTGGTGGTAAAAGTCTATAGCTCCAAACATATTTCCATGGTCAGTCATAGCTACAGAAGTCATTCCTAACTCTTTTACACGAGAGACTAGGTTTGTAAGTTTGTTTGCGCCATCAAGTAGTGAGTATTCCGTATGAAGATGTAAGTGTGTAAATGGTTGTGCACTCAAAATATTTGCCTTAAATATATTAAATTATTAAAGTGATTATAGTAAGTTTGTCTTAATCTTAGGATAAAAATATTTTGTTCCAAGATATACATAGTTGTAGTAAAGTAGAATATATATATGAAAAAATCAACTACTAAAAAATTGCATTATTATAATTTATAAATCACACTAATCAAAGCCCGAAAAAGCTTCTTATTCTGTAAAAGTGTTTAGCAATCCCATCAAAACTGTGACTGCCACCATCTTCTAGAACTATATTGGCATCTGGAAGTTTATCTAGGGCTTCTTTATACTCAAGAATCTCATCACCTTTTTGAACCAAAAGCATAAAATTAGTTTGGGATTGTACTTTTGTTTCATATTTTTTTAGCATCTTTATATGAGACTCCATCCATGTAAAACTGCTCTCATCATAAAAACTAGGAGCATCTCCAAGAACTTTTTTCAAGGTTATATATGGATGGATTGAAGGATTTATAAGAACTGCTTTTAAATTATACTTATTAGCTAAATAGATGGTGTAGTAACCACCAAGAGATGAACCTATTAGTTTTATATTTCCATTATAAGACTCTATTAGTTCTTCTAAAGTTTTTATAGCCAAGTCTGGAATATAGGATAAAGACGGTGCAATAAAAGTGTCACCTTCACTCTTAAAGTACTCTCTAAAGGCTCTTGCTTTTACACCTTCTCCACTCCCACTAAAGCCATGAATATAAATAACCATTATCTTTTTAAAACTCTTCTAATATAATTTTTTCATCTTTTTCCATAATATTTTCAATATATCTTTCACCAACACTAAGACCAAGTTGTGTATCTTCTAAAATTTTACTTTTTAGAATATCTTCTTTTAAAGTTTCTCTTTTAATCTCACTCAAAATCATAAAGTCATCACCCTCTACTCTAAATACAACTGTATCATCATATAGATTATCTATAAAATTTGCAAAAGATATAAGAAACCTATCTCCATTTGACCAGCCAAACCTTCTGTTGTACTCAGTAAAGTCATTAAGTTTAACACTGTAAAGATATGCTGAGTCAGAATATAAATGATATCTTAAAACCAAAGAGAGATAGTCAATAATAAAAAGATTAGTAAGTCTGTCTTTGTAAAAGTAGGAAAATCTATGCTCTTCCATGTATGTCCTAGGAACTTGGGAAGTGTCACCACTTACATCAACATTAGATAGTGCCCTTAAAGAAGCCTCAACTACTTCTGGATGAAAATGCTCAGTACTAAGATCTTCAAGTTCTTGAAGTGCCACTGATAGACTCTTTTTAGGTTTGTAAACTCTGTTAGTTGTCATAGCGTCAAAGGCATCTGCAACTATCATAATTCTACTAAGTGGCAAAATGGCATTTGCCTTTAGACCTCTTGGATAACCACTTCCGTCATACTTTTCATGATGTTCTCTCATGATATCTGCAATAACTTTGTAATCATCTATTTTACTTAGCATCTCATAACCACTCGATAGATGTTCTTGAATAAGTTTATATTCTACCTTATTTAATTTGCTTGGCTTAAGCAGTACACTATCAGGAGTAGATATTTTTCCTATATCATGTAACCAAGCCGCTTTTTTTAAGAGATTTACATCCTCTTTAGAGTATTGCATCTCAGTAGCTATAAGTTCACAATAGTAAGCAACTCTTTTTGTATGACCGGCTGTATAAGAGTCTCGAGACTCTATCATATCAATCATAGAATGAATAATTTGCTCTTGATTTTTAATCTTCTCTTCTTCAAGAATTAATATTTTTTCTTTCTCTGTATTATCTCTAAAAACCGTAACTAATCCAATAATATTGTTGTCTAAATATAGAGGTGTTGTAAGAACTGAAACAGGTAAAAAACTACCATCTTTTTTTACAAAATATTCATTATCATTTTTATATGTTTTACCGCTTAGCATTGTTTTATGAATTTCACACTCACTTGATTTTATGGGTATATTATTAATATTTTTATAGTGAATATAATCATGAATCTCTTTTCCCATAAGTTCTTTATAGTCAAAACCAAGCTTATTAAGTGCCTGATTGTTTACAAAAGTAACTTTATTGTTTAGGTCTAGAGTATAAATACCATCACCTATACTCTGCGCTATATCAATAAACTTTTTCTCACTCTGCATAATCTCATGGTTTTTTTCAAATATCTCTAAGTAAAGCATTATTTTATTTAGTAGTTGGTTATCATCTATAGGCTTGGTTAAATAATCAACCGCTCCTATCTCAAAGCCCTCTTTTATGAACTCTTCACTTTTAAAGACGGCTGTTACAAAAATAATAGGGATATCTTTTGTTTTCTTATTCGCTTTTAGCAGTCTTGCCATTTCAAAACCATTCATATCAGGCATCTGAACATCAAGTAAAATAAGGTCGATTTTTTCCAAAAGCAACTTATCAAACCCTGTCTTTGCACCCAAAGCTTCTATGACATTAATATTGCCACTATTTTCAAGCAATGCACTTAATGTAAAAAGGTTATTCTCATTATCATCAACACATAGGATGTTGTAGCTATTTGTCAACTGACTATACATACTCTGTTTCTTCCTAGATTTTTTGCATTATATAGAGCTGAATCTGCCCTTTTGATAATAGTGTCTATATTATCTCCAGCTTTGTAAAGAGTAACGCCAAAACTACATGTAAGGTTACTTATTTTAGGAAATTTGTCTGCTTCTATTTTAGTCCTTAAATGGTTCGCTATTTTCTCGCTCTTTTTCAAATCAATATGTGGAAGAAGAACCACAAACTCTTCTCCACCCCATCTTGCAAAGATATCACTATCTCTAATATTTTTTTTAATAAGATTTGTCATCTGTATTAAAACTGCATCTCCGGTTAAGTGTCCATAGTTGTCATTTACAGCTTTAAAGTAGTCAATATCTATCATAATTAAAGCAAAAGTATTCTTATTGGCTTGTGCTTTAATTATTTCCTGAGAGAATAAATCATTTAACTTGGTTCTATTGTATATATTTGTCAAACTGTCATAAGAAGCTTCGTGCTCATTATTTTTTGATTCTGCGTCAAATGAAGTAATATTTGTTAAGGTAACAAGAAAGTCTTTTCCAAAAACTTTTGCCTTTATATCAAAAGAGTTTAACTGTGAGTTTTGTACATCATTTATTAAGACTAAAACATCTTTTGATTTTAGTTGCTTTAGTAAAACATCTGTCCAAAGCTCATCATCTTTTACTAAACCTAAGTGAAAATATCCATCTTCTTGTACAAAATAGTGACATATACATTCATAGTTAGCTATAAATTCATCAATGCTTTTAACATCAAAAAGCTTTGTTACAGCTCTATTAATCTTTACAACTTTACTACCATCTGAAATAACAACTAAATTGTCTTGCATATCTAAGATATCTTGAGTGAATTTTTTCTCAACCTCTAAGACTCTTTTATTTTCTACCATATCAAGATGAAATTTGGTTCTTACAAACAATTCCTGCTCATTATATGGTTTGCTCAAATAGTCAACACCACCAACCTCATAGCACCTAGATATTGTATCTTGATGTTTTTTCGCTGTTAAAAAGATAATTGGGATATCTCTTGTCTTTTTATTGCTAAGAATTAGTTTTGCAGTCTCATAACCATCTAATTCTGGCATCATCACATCAAGCAGTATCAGATCTATTTTTTGAGAAAGTAAAATCTCTAATGCTTCTTTTCCTGACATTGCTGTAACTACAACATACTTATCACTATGATGAACTTCAAAAAGAGCTTCTAAAGTAAAAAGATTTGTTTCTACATCATCAACACATAAAATTTTCTTCATTACACTATTTTCCTATATATTTTATTAACATCGTCACACACTTCAAATCTATCTTCAAAGTTTGAAGGAAGCATCTCACTTGGACCTAAAAATAGATGACCGCCAAACTTTAGTGAATCATAAAATATTTTAAAGATATTTTGCTTTAGTTCTTCGTTAAAATAAATCATTACATTTTTACACTCTATCATATCAAACTCATTGAACACACTGTCTTTTTCTAGGTTATGCACAAAAAATAGAATATTCTGCTTTAGATGCTCTTTTACTTTTACAAACTTTGTATTTACCTCAAAGTAGTTCTTTAACGGTGTCTTAAAATCAAGTCGTCCATAAGCTTCTTTTGCCTTATTAAAGCGTTCTAAAGAGTAAATAGAATTTTTTGCTTCTTCAATTACTATAGGATTAAAATCTGTTGAGTAAATTATGCTTTTATGCAGTAATCCCAATTCATTTAAGATAATAGCAGTAGAATAACCCTCTTCTCCACTACTGCAACCTGCACTCCATATTCTTATATTATAACAGTTTTTATGCTCTTTATTAATGATCTCAATCATTTTTTTAGAAGCTTCAACATCTCTAAAAAACTCTGTTACATTTATAGAGAGATCCAAAAACAGAGACCTAAATGCAGATTTGTTAAAAAGCACTAATACTACAAATATTTTTATATCAACTATTCTATGTTTTATCATAAACTGCTCAACTCTTCTCTTTAGGGAGTCTCTTTGGTAAAGTCTAAAATCATATTCATATCTAGTGTGCACTTCATCAAAAAGAAAAGTTATCCACTCATCTAAACTATCATATTGAAGACTCATACATCTTAGATAAAAAGCCATATCACTTGTGTCAAATATAAAGTCATATATTTTTTGATTTTTTGCCCCTTTAGGGATTGAACTAGCTTCACAGTCATCTGGATTCTGAACTAAAATAACCGAGTTATTCTTCCTAAGAGTTGCTAGTGAGTCAACACCATCTGTTGCATATCCACAAGTAATAATTCCACAAAAGTTATCTTTGTACTCTTGACTTAAAGACTCAAAACTAACAGATATGGATGGTCTTGCTCCATTTTTAATAGCAGAGTCTTCTACATGTATTTTAGACTCCTTGACTGTCATATGTCTATCTTTTGAAGCCAAATATATCTGTCCTACTTTTACATCCATTCCCTCAGTTGCATAAGAGACATTACTATCCACATAATTAGCTAATATTTTATCAAAGATGCCATCTTTCACAGGATTAATATGCTGGATTATAAATATTGCAAATTTTGTTGTGTCTATATTTGAAAGTATCTCAATAATCTTAGAACTACTATTTGCACTTCCGCCGATAGCTACTACATTTATATTTGGACTTGTACTCTTCCTGCCTTTTAACTTAGATACAAAGATACCTTTTAGACCAATATGATTTAAGTACTTAGAGAGTCTACTTTTATTTACTACTATATTGATATTTTTTTGTAGAACTTCTATGTATTCATATAGTAGTTGGGTAAGAGAAGCGGGTATATAATATATACGTGTAAAGTTTATACTAAATAGATAAAAACTTTCATCTAGAAGCTCCTTAAGTTGAAGAACTTCTTCACTGCTTACATTGTCATATATCTCTATTTTACACTCTCTACCCTGCCTTAGAAATTTTAACAACTACTTGCTCCATGCTTTTAACATAGAGATTAGAGCATTTTGATTTATTGGTTTAGCAAGATAATCATTTGCACCGACTTCGTAGCACATTCTTTTATCTTCTTTCATTATTTTTGCAGTTACTACGATAATAGGAATATGTTTAAATCTATCATCTGCTTTTATCTTCTCAATAGCTTTTAGTCCGTCCATAATGGGCATCACAATATCCATAAGAATAACATCCATATTTGCTTCTTCATCTTCTAGAAGTTTAAATGCATCTTCACCGTTTAAAGCACTATATGTGTCGGCTCCTAGTTCTTGAACTACAGAAGAGAGTGTAAAAATATTTCTACTATCATCATCTACGATTAGGATATTTTTACCTTTTAAAAGTTCTTTGTCAAATAATTCTATCTCATCATATGTGACTATACTCTCTTTAGTTTCTATCTTTAGCGGTGCAACTTTCTCAATACTGTTCTTTTGAATCGGTAATATTACTAAGAAACTCGAGCCTTTGCCCTCTTTTGAATCTACTTCTATACGTCCACCCATCAAGTCTACAAATGTTTTACTAATAGAGAGACCAAGTCCCGTTCCACCATACTTTCTACTTATACTCCCATCAACTTGCTTAAATGCTTCAAAGATAAGAGCTAGTTTGGCTTCTGGCACACCTATTCCTGTGTCTGATACTTCAAAGATAATGTCTCTATTTTTCTTAAATATGCAGAGAGATACTTTACCTGATTTTGTAAACTTAAATGCATTAGAGAGAAGGTTTTTAATAATCTGCAAGAGTTTTGTTTTATCGACTATAAAACTTTTATTAAAACTATCTTTCACCTCAAAATCCAGTTTTTTATCTTTTGCTACTTCACTAAAAAGACCTTCAATTTCTTCTCTAATTTCACTAGTATCCGATTTACTCTCATTAAGTTCCATATTTCCGGATTCTATCTTACTTAAGTCCAAAATATCATTAATAAGAAGTAGTAAGTCATTACCTGCTTTATATATAACCGAAGTTTTTGACACATCACTATCGCTCAATGTCTCACTCTTGTTTTGAGTAAGAAGTTTTGAAAGTAATATAATCGAGTTAAGTGGCGTACGAAGCTCATGAGACATATTTGCCAAGAACTCACTTTTATATTTACTAGCTTTTTCTAAATCGTCTGCCCTCTTATCTAGGTCTTCTTTAGCATGAATCAGTTCATTGTTTTTGATTTTCATACCTTTAGCTTGAAGAGTAAGTTGTTGCTGTTGCTCCTCCATCTGAACGTTTGTCTCCTGCAGCTCTTCACTCTGTACTTGTAGCTCTTCATAAGCTAGTTTAGAATCTGCTAGTAAGACTTTTATCTTCATATTTTGAGTAGCAGCAAAAAGTGATGTTGTAAGTATGTTAGTAGCCTTAGCAAGATAATCTTTTTGAACCTCACTGAAACTATCAAAAGTCATAAGTTCTGCAACACCAAAAAGTTCTCCTTCATGAATAAGAGGAAGAATAAATACTTCCTTAGGTTTAGATAGAGTTGTGCCAGTTTTCACATCATAGTGTTCGTTTTGTACATTTTTAAGTAAGATTTGTTTTTTCTCAAATCCCACCTGTCCTACTACTCCATCTCCTAATTTAAATGTGTTTGAAGAACTATCTTTGGGAGTAAAAGAGTAAGAAGCGATAAGTCCAAGTTCAGCTTTTTCTTTATCATATATATATACGACTCCGCTACAAGCTTCTACGTATCTACTTGCTATTGTTATCGCTTTTTTAGAGAGTTCCATCGTGTCGCTAATACCAGTCAGCTTATCACTAAATTCACCAATACCATCGCTAAAATAAATTTCATTTTTATTTTTTTCATCATTTTCTTTTAGTATATCAGTCATGATGCCAAGAGCGATTCCTAACTCATCATTTTTTGATTTCACTTCAATACTATGAGAAAAATCATTTTTGGTTATGGCATCTGCTTGAGATAGAATTCTTCTTAAGTAGCCTATCATATCAAGCATTGCAATACCTAACCTGTCCTCCTCTCCAACTATCTTGTAATCTACATCAATATTGCCATCAGCAATTGACTCAGCAACACTAGCTACTACTTCAAGGTATTTAATCATATCAATAAGAGCCATGCCAAGCCTGTCTTCGCTACTTTTTGCAATGATTTTTGTATCATAGTTACCGATAGAGAGTTTTTCAGCTAAAGAAGTTATTTCTATTAGCCTTTTTGTCATATTTATAATTGCAAGACCAAGCTGATCATTCTTACTAAGAAGTTCTATCTCCTTTGAGAAATCACCATCTGCAACTGCATTGGCTTGAGATATTGTTGTCTCAATAGCATCTATCACTTTTTTAGTTGAATTTACAATTTCACTTATTTCATCATTACCGCTATAGTTGATTTCCTCTTTTTTTATCTCACCTCTTGAAAGTGCTTTTAGCTGTGAAGTTACTTGACCTAATGGAGTGGTGATTTTTAATAAATAAAACCTTATAAAGAAGAAACTAATAATTACAACAAATAGTAATATCAAGATAAATAACTGCTTAAAATCATCTAACTTTTCAAGTGCTACATCTGTATCTACACTTGTGATTGCGTACCAATAATTGTCACTGTTTTGTTTTAGTGGATGAACTACATGATAAGAGTAAATCTTACTATTATGTATAAACGTTCCTTTTACTTTGTCTTTCATGAACTTTTTTAGATTAAAATGATCATCATTAAAGTTTGATTTTCCTTTTATTTGAGAACCCCACATTTGACTCTCATCTTCATTAAAAAGATAGTTTCCGCCTTTATCTATCAAAAAATGAGAAAAACCTTTTTTAGCACCATCAATAGATGCTTGTTTAACAATATCAAGTACGTTCTGTGCATAAATACTAACAACGAAAACTCCTATCATATCTCCATTATCACTAACCATAGGAGTTGCGTATCTAACAACTGGAACAAAAGGCTTTGATATCTTTGAATTTTCAAGGTTTAGATTCATATCTGATATATAAAACTCATCTTTTTTTAGTTTCTTAGTAACCTCAACATAGTCTCTTCCACTCTTATTTTGTAGCTTTGAATCTGGTACTAGATAAGCGCTATTGAGCTTCTCATCATACTTAACTACAAACAGTTCATTTGCATCTAAATCCAGTATTCTAATTTTGTAGTAGTCCTGTTGTGCTTTTAAAAAGTCCATCAGAGCATCTGAAAATATATCTTTCCATTTTTGTGCTTTTGCATCTACAGATATTGATTTCCAGATTATATATCTTCTAAGAGCATAAAATTCTTTTATAAAAAGAGCATCTCTTGTAACATGTCCCATTTCACCTTCTATAGTGGCACTTAGTGTACCTGTCACATGTTCACTAAGCTCATAAGCACTCTCTATATAACCGTCAGTAGCAGTTTTATAACCATACCATCCAACAAAACTGATACCAAGAATTAAAACAACAATAAAAATAGAAAATATCTTATTTTGCAGTGATATATTCAAATTCATCTTATTTTCCTGCTTTCATATTTATAAGCGATATTTTTCTAAGATTCCAACTCATCAACTGCTCAACATCAACAGATGTTTTATCTGTGTAAGTTGTAGCAGCAGGTGTTATGTAGTAATTTAATCCTACATATGCCTTGATTGTTTGTAATTCAGCAATAATCATTTGATTCATGGTAAAAACATCACTTGGACTAAGTTCGTCTTTCTTAAAAACTGAAAAGTCAACGCTCTCTATGCCCATATAAAACTGAAGCATTTTTATTTTGGCTAATATATTTATAGATACTTTAAATGCGTCTTTTGATGTAGCATTATTATTTCTAGCTGTCGGGATAGTATTATCTTTTATTTTTAGATGTGCTAAAATTCTAGTGAGGTCATCATATACACGCATTGTCTCACCAAAAACATAAGAGGGTGTAAATCCTGCTTGATTTAGTTCATCAAAAGAAGCGCTAATTTCTCTAAGAAGATTAAAAACATCAACTGAAGTTTTGTTCGTATATCTTTTTGCTTTTAATTCTTTATTTTTTATACCTAGTCTATGCTTGAAAATTTTTATCTCTGTCAAAATTCTTTGTGTCTGCTCATATACTAAATCAGGATTTAAGTTAAGTACCGGAGCTACATTAACCGGTTCTATGGTAGGTAACTTATGAGCATTTCTAAGAATATTAATTTTAATGGCTATTTCATAAGTTATCTGCCAAACATTACGTGGCTTAAGTTGTGCTTTTATGGCTGTACGACTTATTATTCCATCATGATCATGCTCAATACCATAATACTTAAGTAAAAAATGCATTTCATCAAAAATAAGCCTTGCTTGAGCATAAACTTCGTTGGGAGTTATTGTTTTTGCGTATAAACCAAAAGTAAGCAAAAAGATTAAAATGGCATGTCTCATAAATGTCCTTTAATTTAATAATACCTATATATTAATTAACAATTAATAAAAGTAACTAAAAAGAGTTCTTTATCTTACAGAATCTTCTCTTGTCCTATACGATAGAGTGCAAAGTCATATTTTAGTGGGTCATCTTTATCAAAACTTCGGAGAGTCTCGGTAAGTTCTATGGCAGCTTGAAGGTCATATGTTTTTCTCTGCAGTAATCCAAGTTTTCTAGAAACATTAAAAGTATGAGTATCAAGAGGCATAATCAGATCTTTTTTGCTAATGCCTTTCCATAACCCCATGTCGATATTGTCTTCTCTTACCATCCATCTTAGAAACATCATCCATCTCTTTAATGCCCCTGCACCTCTGGTCTTTGTGGTGACTTTTGAGGTTAAGAAGTTATAACCTTGTGTACTATGAGGATAGAGGGATTTTAACATTTTTATAAGAGCGTTTATTCCATCTATAACGTTAGAGTTTGTCTTATATGCTCTTACAAAAACTTCTTCCAGGCTTGTAGTCTCATTTAGGCGTTTTAAAGCAATAAAGAGAGCTATAATATCTTCGCTTTTTTGAAACCTGTAGTAATGGTTTTTGAGAGCCTTTTTTATATCATTATCACTTTTTTGAAGTAGTGAAAAATCCAAAGAGTCTAAAAACTTAACTATTTGCTTAACATTTCCATATGCAAACAGCGCACAGATAAGAGAAATACTCGGATCTTTGTAGCGATGTGCTACTAAAATGGGATCTAATTTATCGACAGAGACTTCGTTCGCATTATTACGCTTTCTTGCCTCTTCTTCCAATCTTTTTTTAATGTAAATGATAGAGTTTTTTCCTTTCACTTGAACCTGCAATATTTAGCTGTTTTCTGTACTTGGCAATAGTACGTCTAACCATTTTTACTTTGAATTTGTCTTGAATAAGATCCAGTAGTTTCATATCACTAAGAGGTTTTTCTCTAGTTTCTTGTTTTACTAAACCAACAAGGAACTCTTTAATAGCTGCATTTGACACATCTTCATCTATTGCAGTTGTAAAGAACTCTTTCATAGCAAACACACCTCTATCACAAGCAATATACTTGTTAGCAATTGCGCGTGAGATAGTCGATGGATTATGTCCAAATTCATCGGCCAGAGTTTTTAGTGTAAGTGGCATAATCTGACCGCCTACAAAAAACTCATACTGGTATTCAACTATCATTAATCCAACTTTATATAGCGTTGCACGTCTCATATCAAGTGCATCAACAAGACTCTTAGCTTCTTTTATCTTTTGAGTAATAAACTCATGTTTTACAGCGTAGTTACTATCTATTTTTATAGTTGGATAATAAGCGTCGTTTAATTTTATCTCTATAGAGTCCTCGTCATTAAAAAATATCATCAAATCAGGAACTACATGGGCAGACTCTTCTTGGTACTCAATGGAAGGAGGATTTTTGAATGTCCCAAGTACTCGCATTACTTCACTAAAATTATCTTTATCTGAAAAGTTATGTATAGCCTGTATATCTTTTATAATTTCCACACATAAGGGATAGGCTTCATCACTTATATCTGAAGAATCTAATTGAAACAAAAAGGATTCTGCTAAATCTTTTGCAGCAATTCCAACTGGTTCTACATGAGCGAATCTAAGACGAATTTTTTCAAACTCATCTATTGAAATAGCATTTTTACTGCAGAATGTTTCTGTGTCACCTTCATAGTATCCATTTTCATCTAAATTTTCCACAACAAAAAATGCTATGGACTGAGAGATAGGAGTAGGAAAAAGAGGTTTGCCTATCTGCTCATCTAAAACCTCATAAAGAGATTTTTTCTGGACCGTTAAAGCTTCTATTTGCTCAGTACGGGAGTTACTAACTTGTCCATTTATAATTTTTTTAGGGATTTTTTTCTCAAAATCCTCTTCATAACCGGACTCAACTTCCACTACAGGATTTGACTCAACAAAAGGAGCCATAGCATCACCCAAATCACCAAGGCTCGAGTGTAAAATCGGCAACCAGTTACGTAGAGTGTTTGATAGCTTATGCTTTGTCTCTACGTTAATATTTTGTCTTAATGCTGCCATGTTTGCTTAAGCCCTAAAGCTTAAATTCCTCACCCAAATAATGTGTACGAACATCTGAATTTTGTCCTATTTCATCGCTTGTTCCAGAAGCTAAAAGTTCTCCTGCTTTAATTACATATGCTCTATCACAGACAGCCAAAGTCTCACGAACATTATGGTCGGTAATCAATACTCCGATATCATAAGATACAAGCTGATGAATAACTTTTTGAATATCCATAACAGCGATAGGGTCAACCCCTGCAAAAGGTTCATCAAGGAGTAAAAACTTTGGTTTATTCACCAAAGCTCTTGCTATCTCAACACGACGCCTTTCACCACCACTAAGACTTATCCCTTTACGATAACGAATAGGTTCAATATTAAACATATCAAGAAGCTCTAATATTCTTGCTTCTTGTTCGGCTTTACCTTTAATACTTACTTGTGCAGCAACCATAAGGTTATCTTCTACTGTTAAATCTTTAAAGATAGACGCTTCTTGTGGAAGATAGCCTATTCCCTTTATAGCTCTTTGATGCAAAGGCATATTTGAGAGGTTTTCACCATCAAAAAAAACTTCACCACTACTAGCTTCAACAAGTCCACAAATCATGTAAAATGTCGTTGTCTTTCCTGCACCATTTGGTCCAAGAAGTCCAACTACTTCTCCACTGCTAACTTCTAAACTCATACCTTTTACTATTTCTAAATCTTTTATTTTTTTCTTTAAATCTACTGCTTTAAGCGTGTGCATAATCTACCTCATAATTTCTACTATTATCATCTAGCTTTTCAATTTTTATCGTTAATGTTTTGATACCAGCAGAATCTAGAATCTCAAAGAGTCTATCATCACCCCACTCTACTAAGTGAAGTCCATCTTTATCTAACTCTTCTAGCATACCTAAAGATATAAAATGTTCTACCCCATGGTTGTAAATATCATAATGATAAATCTTATCTCCATAACATTGCTGAAGAGAAAAGGTAGGTGAAGTCACATCATCTTTTATACCTAGATGCTCTACTAAAGTCTTTACTAAAGTTGTTTTTCCAGATGCTAAGTCACCTCTTAAAATAATGACTCCATTTTGAAATTTTTCGCTAATTTCCTCCACTAAAATGTGAAGTTCTTCTAAATTTAGTTGATAATTTATCATAATTTATTTGAAATCTCTATGATTTGTTTTAATTTCTCTTTGGCTTTTCCTTTTTTTACTACTTCACGTGCAATTTCAAGCCCATCTTGAATATCCCTAGCCATTCCATCAACCATAAGAGCAGATGCTGCATTGATAAGTACAATATCCCTCTGTGCATCTGTAGCACGTGAATCAAAAATATCATGTAAAATGCTAGCATTAAAAGCTGCGTCTCCACCAACTATAGCTTTTAGCGGAACTCGTTTGATTCCATAATTTTGTGGATCGATTTCGAACTCATGTACTTGTCCATTATGTAGTCTTGAAGCGTAGCTAATATCAGAGATACTAATCTCATCCATACCTTCTTTTGAGCTTACAACCATTGTTGATTTTGCACCGTTTATTTTCAAAGCTTCTGCCATCTTTGGTACAAATGCTTTATCAAATACACCAAGCAATGATTTTTCAACCCCTGCAGGATTTGTTAAAGGACCTAGAATGTTAAATATAGTCTTATCTGGAATAGTTTTTCTCACAGGCATAATAAACTTCATTGCAGGATGATGATTTTGAGCAAACATAAAAGCAAACCCAGACTCTTCTAAAAGTCTAGCACTATTTTCAATGCTTAAATCAAGTCTAACTCCAAGCTTTTCAAACATATCAGCACTACCGGATTTTGAAGTAACAGAACGGCTTCCATGTTTTGCAACATAACTTCCAGATGCAGCTACAAGAATTGCAACCGTAGATGAAATATTAAAGCTTCCTATCTTATCTCCGCCAGTTCCAACTATATCTATTGCTTTAAGGCGAAGTTCTTCACAAATAGGCAAAGGTATGGCATTACTTCGCATAACTTCAGCAGCGGCAGCTATAGCCTCTACAGAAGTATGTTCATCAAGCTTCATACTTACCAATAATTCACGCATTTCAGAATCATTCATCTCATGATTAAAAAGAGAAGTGAACTGTTTTTTTGCTTCATCAAAAGTCATAACACTTCCTTTATATACTCATCTTGTAGAGATTTAGGTGTAGATTTTGTTGAAGGTATTTTCAATACTTCATATTTTTTAGTAATATCAAGATAGTTAATACTTATGATACTTCCTACTTCAACATTTTTACTTGCCTTTGCTACAACATCATTTATAAGAACAACTTTATTGCTTATCATGTCTTGTGCAACTGATCGTCTTTTTGTTATATTTACAGAGTTTAAAAACTTGTCTATTCTCATTATTCATACTTTTTAATTATTTATTTGGAGTATTGTAGAATATTAAAACTGAGAGCAATGTAAGAGTTGGAACAATTTTTGCATCAAATGCTGCAAAAAAAAGAAAATCGCTTCTTAATTACAGCTAAGAAGCAAAGCCACTAGAAAAATTATCTTTTTTAACAACTATCTGTTTTTGTTTCTCTTTTCTTTTTGTATCTTTTTCAACGAATATTTTCTTACGAGTTTTTGGGTCTAACTCTGTATAGTACATAACAGCCGAATATGTTCCTGGTGTTGGTGTAAACACCTGAGCCTGTTCAGGATTCATCTTAAGCTCATCTGTCGTAAAACGTTTTAACTCATGCATATCTTTTTCCTCACATCCCGGATGCGCTGCAATAAGATAGTAAGTTAAAAACTGCGGTTTTCCTGATTCTTTATTTAACTTGTCATACATCTTTTTAAAGTCAACTAAAGTCTCTTTTCCAGGTTTACCCATAAGCTCTAAGACATGCTGTTGAGTATGTTCAGGCGCGACTTTCATCTGTCCAGATATATGATGATTAACCATCTCTTTTAAGTAAGAATACCCATGCTTTTTATCCGCAGTAATAAGATCATATCTAACACCAGATGCTACAAAGGCTTTTCTAACACCCTCTACTTCTCTAACCTTTCTAAGCAGATTTATGTTTCTTCCATGGTCTACATGCATAACTTTACAAAGTCTGTCTGCATCTACACAACGTATATCATCACAAGTACCTTTTTTAAGCTTCTTGTCACACTCATAACCATACATATTTGCAGTTGGACCCCCAACATCACTTATGATGCCTTTATAATCTTTATACTTGTTAAACTCTTTTGCTTCTTCTAGTATGTTACCTTCGGTACGAGTTCTAATAGTTCTGCCTTGATGAACACCAATAGCACAGAAATTACACTCTCCCCAGCATCCATGATGTGTCATAATAGAAAACTTTATAGTCTCTAAACACTTTACTTTTCCCATCTTCGCATAGTACGGGTGTAACTCCCTTGTAAAAGGTAGATTAGAGTTTGCATCCATCTCCTGCTCATCCAAATAGTCACAAGGAGAATTTTGTATAAGAAAGCGTGCGTCTACAGGTTGACAAAGTCCTTTTGCACTTATTGGATCATTATTATCATAAAAGTCATCAAAGAGATCCATATACTTCTCTTTATCATCCAAACACTCTTGATGTGATGGTAGTTGAATATATTCATAATTTGCTTCTTTAGAGATATAACATATACCTCTTATATCTTTATAGTCAGTTTTATTATTTAAAGCATGTGTCAACTGTTCTAAAGCTATCTCACCCATACCATAAATAAGTATGTCCGCCTTTGAGTCAAACAAAACAGGTTTTTTAAGTTTGTTAGCCCAGTAGTCATAGTGAGTAACTCTTCTTAGAGATGCTTCGATGCCACCAAGAACTAAAGGAACTGTAGCTTTAAAGTGTTGGCGAATAAGATTACAGTAAACACTTAGAGCACGGTCTGGTCTTTTGTCATTCTTCCCACCAGGAGTATAATCATCAGAGTTTCTAAACTTTTTTGTAGCTGTATAGTTTGATACCATACTGTCAACACTTCCACCACTTACTCCCCAGTATAGTCTAGGCTCTCCAAGTCTCTTAATATCAACATCACTTTTGATATCAGGCTGACCAATCATACCTACTTTATAGCCCAAACGCTCTAGCATACGTCCAACCATAGCTACACCGATGAATGGAGAATCTATATATGCATCTCCACTAACCAAGATAACATCACACTGCTCCCAGCCTAGTACGTCCATCTCTGCTCTTGTTGTTGGCAGAAAATCTTTCTCACTAAATGTTATTGTGTTTCGTGTTGGTTGTTTTGTTTTACTTCTTCTGCTCAAGCTAATCCAATTTTTGTAATATTTATGTATAATAATACTAAATCAATTTAAAATAAGAGATTATATATGAATTACCCTTATGAAAATTTAGAAAACTTTACACTTCCAAGCTTGTTTAAGCGTTCTGTATCGATGTACGCAAATGAGAACTCACTTGGTAAGGTTGGAGAAACTCCTATGCTCTACTCAGAGCTTGGTGAAAAAGTTCAACAAATGGTTGAACTACTACTAGAAAATGGTATCTCACAAGGTGACAAAGTAGTTTTATTAAGTGAAAATATGCCTAATTGGGGAGTTGCATATTTTAGTGTTACTTATATTGGTGCTGTTATCGTACCTGTTCTTCCAGATTTTCATCCATCAGATGTACATCACATACTTAGACACTCAGAAGCTAAGGCTGTTTTTGTATCAGAAAAGCACTTAACTACTATAGAAGAGAGTAGCGATTTAAATTTACGTTTTGTAGTAAGCTTAGATAATTTAGAAATTATTGATGAAACAAGAAACAAACACCACTTTGCAGACTTGGCTAAGAAAACAAAAGAGATGGCACAAAAAATGTCCAACTCAGGCTCAAAAGTTGTAAAAGAAGACGATTTAGCCGCTCTTATATATACATCTGGAACTACAGGTCACTCAAAAGGTGTAATGCTCTCGCATAAAAACCTTGTAACAAATGCACTCTCTACTCATTGCATCTTAGAAATCAATAATAATGACGTATTTTTATCTATCCTGCCACTAGCACATACTTATGAGTGTACAGTCGGTCTTATAGTTCCTATTCTTCACGGTGCAAGCGTTGCATATATAGATAAAACACCGACTCCTAGTGTACTTTTAAAAGCCTTTGAAATTGTAAAACCTACAATGATGCTTAGCGTACCTCTAATTATTGAAAAAATTTACAAAAACAAAGTTTTACCGAAGTTTACAGGCTCATTATTTATGAGACTTCTTTATAAGATTCCGTTTGTTAGAAAGAAATTTAACAAAATAGCCGGTAAGAAACTTATAGAAACATTTGGCGGAAGATTGAGATTTTTCGGTATTGGTGGTGCTCCACTCTCCCCATTTGTAGAAAAGTTTCTCATAGAAGCAGAGTTTCCATATACTATTGGTTATGGTCTAACTGAAACGGCACCTCTTTTAGCTGGAACAAACTTAAACTTAAGTCCAAAGTTTATGTCAACAGGTCCAGCTTTTTATGGTGTGGAACTAAAAATTAAAAATCCAAATCATATAACTGGAGAAGGTGAAATTATTGCCAAATCTCCTAGTGTAATGCTTGGTTACTATAAAGATAAAGAAAAAACCAAAGAAGTTATGGAAGATGGTTGGTTTTTAACTGGCGATTTAGGATATATGGATGATGAAGGTTTTCTATTTATCAGAGGTAGAAGCAAAAATGTAATTATCGCTTCTGATGGAAAAAATATCTATCCTGAACAACTAGAGTCAATTATAAATCAAGATGAAGCTGTAGTTGACTCCATTGTTATGGAACAAGATGGTAAACTAATTGCTAGAGTTCACTTAGATTATGAACTTTTAGACGAGAAGTTTCATGCAAATAAAAATACAGATGCTAAAGTTAGCCAAGATATTATAAACTTTTTAGAAGAGATGCGCATTGAAGTAAATACTCAGGTTGCTGCTTCTTCTAAAATTATTAAATTTATGGAACAGATAGAACCTTTCGTAAAAACTCCAACGAAAAAAATTAAACGATATCTTTACACTGAATAATCCAGAGGGGAAAATAAATGTTACATAAAGTCATAAAAATATCTACAATTACTATTAGCATCATTATTGTAGTTCTTTTATTGGCATACGGGGTGTCTAAATCAGACTTCAACAACCTAAAAAAATATAATGAAAAAGATGATTCTATTAGTCAAATAAGAGATAATATGCTAGCTCCTTCAAAAGAAAAAATAGCAATATCCAAAGAGAGATACTACACAACTACAGTAAAAATAAAAAAAGGGAATATGGCAAGCCTTGGTGATTTTACAATGAATATATCTGGAAATAGAAAACTAACTACAAATATATCTCTAAAATTTAAAGAAAAAAAAGGCTACAGTTGGTTGAGTGGTAATAGCGTCGAGGATGAAATACTGGATAAAGGTGCTGTTTTAAGAAATGCTGTTATTAATGTTATCTCTAATAATGAAAATGCCAGAGTAACAAATAAAAAGATGAAAGAAGAAATAGTAAAGAGTTTAAATAAATATCTTACAGATGGTGAGATAGAAGAAATTTACTACAACTCCTTTATAATTCAATTATAATCGAAGATAAAGTTATAGTTTCTCTCACCTAATCTCTACAATATAACTTAAAACTGTGGCTGTAAAAAAGGAATAACCTGTTTCTTACGACTAAGAACACCATCTAACCATACTTGAGAATTTTCTAACTTACAATCAAATGCACTCTCAATCTTACTCTCATCATCACTAACAACTAAAAGTTGTGAACCCTCTTTCATGATGTCTGTTAAAAGAATTATTACAGAGTGTAAACCACCCTCTTCTTTTAACTTTTTCATATCAGCAAAAAGATCATCTTTCATCTCATCGAATACACTTAAATCTACTACTTCAAGCTGTCCAATACCTAACTTTTGACTACCCATTGCAAACTCTTTATAATCACGAGTAGTCAACTCACGAGCTGTTGATCCCTCTACAGCAGATTTAACGATGAACATCTCCATACCAAGTGCTTTATAGTCTTGAATTCCAGCGATAATCGCCAGTTCTTTAACTGCCTTGGTATCTATTTTGGTACATGTAGGAGATTTAAAGATTACCGTATCACTTAAAATAGCACACATCATCATACCAGCTATATTTTTGGGAATCTTGATACCATGATAATCATATGCTTCTTTAATAACTGTGTTTGAACAACCAATAGGTCTAATCCAACACTCTAATGGAGTAGAAGTAGTCAAGTCTCCAAGTTTGTGGTGGTCATAGATACCTAAAATGGTGGCATCCATAATATCAACAGGAGCTTGAGCTAAATCAGAAAAATCAACGATATAAACATTCTCTCCAGCATAAGAAGTTTTAAGTTCAGGTACTTCTGCCCCAAACTTATTTAAAATAAATTCTGTCTCAGGAGATATTTCACCTTGACGTGTCGGTATACAATCTTCGCCTAGTTGATTTTTAAGATATGAAAGAGAAATAGCTCCAACTATAGAATCCGAATCAGGATTTGTATGTCCAAAAATATATGTTGACATTTTATTGGCCTTTGTAAATTTTTTTGTAATTATACTGTACTTTTTAAAACTATAATTTAGATTTTAAATCTTTAATTTTTATTTCATATTTGTCTAATATTAAACTTATTCCATCTATATCAAATGAGTCGACTTTTTCTAAAAGCTTTTGAGAGTATTTTATCATATCGTTTATTTTGCACTCAAAAGCTATTTCTTTTAGCTTTAAAGCAAACTCTTCTATTTTGTTTATATCATTTGTTTGGGTGGCTGCTACGTATAATCCTTCTGCTTCTATTCTTTTTTCTACGTGATTCAAAAAGTTAATTATATTTTCAATATTATAAACACTTATATTATCTATGGTTTTTTTAGAGGAAGCACTAGTGCTTTTAAAAGCTAAAAACTTTGATATCTCTTTAAATAAATCTTTTTCTGAAACCGGTTTTCTTAGATATCCGTCAAACCTTCCACCCTCTAGTTTTTTAACTTCATCTTGCATTACAGATGCTGTTAATGCAACAATGGGAACTGAACTAGACTCTTTAATCATCTTTGTTGCTGTATATCCATCCATAAAAGGCATTCTTATGTCCATTAAAATCAAATCAATATTTTCACGCTTAAATACCTCTATGGCCTCTTCTCCGTTACTAGCTTCTAAGATTTGTACTCCTGTCTCGAATAAACTCTCTTTAACTAAATCTCTATTCTCTTTGACATCATCTACGACTAAAAGAACTGATTTTTCAAATTTTACATTCTCTTGAACATCAGCAGACACTCTAATCAGTTCTTCATCACTTACAGACGCAATATCAATATTTTTTAATCCAATAATAAAACTAGATCCTTTTCCAAGTGTACTCTCAACTGCCAATGAACCACCCATCAATCTTGACAACTTTTTGCTAATAGCAAGACCAAGTCCTGTACCACCATATTTACTTATATCTTGATTGTTAGTTTGCTCAAATATATTAAAAATAACATCTTGATCAGATTGTCTTATACCGATGCCACTATCCTCTACTCGTATAGTTAAATCAATCTTGCTGGAACGATCGTAGACTTTATTAACTAGTACTGATACTTTTACATATCCCTTTTGCGTAAATTTTATAGCATTGCCTATAAGGTTTATGAGTATCTCATTTAGCCTAATCTTATCTATAAGTATCGCTTTTGGTATCTCATTATCAACTTCTAAAACAAGATTTAAACTTTTTTTATCAGCTTGGAGTTTAAAAATACTAAGTGTCTCCTCACACAGATCTTTTATATTTACTCTAGTTTTTACAAGTAGCAGTTTTCCAGATTCAATTTTAGAGAGATTAAGAATATCATTTATTAAAGAGAGCAGTAACTGTCCTGATGAGCGGATAGTCTTTACAAAGGATTTAAGCTTTGGATCTTCTATCTTTTTATCAAGAAGTTCCGCAAAACCTAAAATTGCGTTCATTGGAGTTCTTATCTCATGACTCATGTTTGACAAAAAGTCGCTCTTGGCTTTATTTGCATTTACTGCTATATCTTTTGCCTCTTCAAGCTTTTTGTTAAGCTCAAACAACTCTTTTTGAGCCTGCTTTGTCTTTTGAACTTCCACAGATAGCTTTCTGTTCCAGTATAGCGTTCCAAATATAAATATCAAAAAGACTACAACTATTTGCCACACTATTGTGTAGTCTATCTCTTGATCATATTTAACATCTATCCATTTGTTGTAAATATTATTTTTTTCTTCTTCTGTTATAGAGCTTAATACCTTGTTTATAACCTCTACTCCTGTAGCATTCCAATCATTTCTAATGGCCATACTAAACTTAGACTTGTAGGTTGTAATCCCTGATATCTTTAGATTCGAATACCCCCTCTTTTGTATATAAGTACTCACTATTGGCAATATATCCATATAAGCATATGCTTTATTTTGTGTCACAGCATTAAGAGCTTGGCTGATATCTTCAACAAGTAATATATCTATCTGAGGATGTTCTTTTTTTATTAAATCCGCCATATAATAACCCTCTACTAAAACTACTTTCTTTGCATATAATCTCTCTATATTTTCAATGTAGCTTACATTGTGCTTTGTAACAAAAACTTGTGGCATTGAGAGATATGGGACAGAAAAGTTGACTACTTTTTCTCTATCACTTGTTTTAGCCACACAGGCATAAAGATCTGCTTTGCGTTTATTGATAAGATTTACACTTTCATTCCATGTTTTAGTCTTTATAAGTTCAAACTTTATACCTGTTTTTTTACTTAAAAGATCTAAGTAGCTGCTTGATACACCACTATGTTTTCTTTCATCTTTTGAAAAAAACTCTATAGGTTCCCAATGATTATCTATAACAAATCTTATAACAGGATGCTCATCTATCCACTTTTGCTGTTTTTTAGAAAATCTTAACTCTGAATTTTTTTCTTCAAAACTAAATACTTTTCTCCATCTGCTCTTTATATTTTGGGCTTCTTGTGAAGTAATACTTTTTAAACTCTTTTGAATAATACTAAAGAGAATATCATTATCTTTATCTATCGCAATACCAATAGAGGTATTAAAGCCTTTTACTTTGCTAATTACCTTTAAATTGTTAATTAGATACTTATTTATAATATATGTTGATACTGCTAAATTCCCAATATATGCGTCAGCTTCACCAACTGAAACTGCTTCCAATGATTCTACATTTGACTTTGTCAGATGCAACTTTATTTTTGGATAATTGGACTTTAGCCATTCATGTACATATGAATCTTTATTGAGAGAAACACTTTTACCAACAAGATCTTCCATAGATTGAATATCACTATTTTTAAATTTGCTTATAATTACCATTGGAACATTTAAGTAAGAATCTGAAAATCTTAAATATTTTTTTCTATCTTCAGTTTCAACAGCACAAGTAAGACCATCATATTCTTTACTCTTAGCCGCTTTAAGAGCTTCTGACCATACAACTGGATAAACTTTAATTTTCAAACCACTTTTTTTCTCAATGATTTTGATATATTCAGAGGAAAGACCTGCATAATTCCCATTTTTGTCAAGAAAATCAAAAGGCGGCCACTCTTTATCAGCACCAAACTTTACTACTGGGTTATTTTTTATCCACTTAATCTCATTTTTTGATAGGTTTAATTCTGATGAAAGTAATGAAGTTACAAATAAAATAAAAGAGGATAAGTATACTAAAAAAAGTTTCATTTTAGTCTTCTAGAATATTTTTAAAGTCGTCTATATTATTTTCAAAAAGCTCAACTAGGTATGGGTCAAACTGTGTACCTTTATGCTCTATAATATATTTAGCAGCCTTATCAAAACTCCATGAGTCCTTATAAACTCTTTTATGTGTTAGTGCATCTAAAACATCTGCAAGAGCTACTATACGACCATAGATATGAATTTCTTCCCCTTTAAGACCTTGAGGATAACCTTTACCATTGTACTTTTCATGATGTTGATAAGCAATAATATCACTAGCTTGGATAAGTTTTCTCTTAGAATTTTTCAATATAGCATGTGCATTTATTGTATGTTCTTTTATCATAGAAAATTCTTCTTCACTTAATTTTCCAGGTTTATTTAAAATATTTTGATCTATTGTTATTTTGCCAATATCATGAAGGGCAGAAGCATGTTTTAGTATAAGGGCTTCATCATTATTTATAGATTTATGAAGTTTTGCTAATAACTCTGAAATATCAACTACCCTTTTAGTATGTTCTCCAGTTTCATCTATGGAAGATTCCATAAGTTCTGTAAGCATATAAATAATATCTCTTTGTGTTTCTTCTAGCTCTGTAAGAAGTCTATTTTCATTATGTTTTATCTTTACATTCAGATTAAGATTATTCTGCTCAAGTATTTTTTTTGCTCTATATAGTTCTAGATGTGTAGATACTCTAGAAATTAGTTCTGATGGATGAAAAGGTTTTGTAATGTAGTCAACTGCACCAAGTTCAAAACCATTTGTAATAGAGTCTATATCTGCTTTTGCTGTTAAAAAAATAATAGGAATTTTTTTAGTAATAAAATCATTTTTAAGAGTTTTAATGACATCAAATCCATTAATATCAGGCATCATTATATCTAGCAGTATAAGGTCAAAGTCTTTAGTCTTAACTATTTCAAGAGCTTGTGTTCCATTTACTGCAAATGAGAAATTATAGTTGTTTTCTTTTAATATATTCATAGCAACTTTTATATTGTCACTAACATCATCAACTATCAAAATATTGTATGATAAATCCATCCATATATCCTTAAGTGGATTAATTATATCATATTAAATATTTTTCAACAAAAATAATTCAAATCAATATATATTATTTATTTTACAACTCTATTAACTTCTGCAACATGTTCATTATTGTCTAGTTTAATTAATGAACTCAATCACTTCATCAAAATCTAATCTTTGTTGCTCTGATTGTTCATTTATTCTGTATCCAAAGGGAATAGCCATAGATAGTCTAAACTTACTCTTATCTATGTTTAAAATCTCTTCAACCTGATTTCTATCAAAACCTTCTATGGGACATGAGTCTATTCCTCTAATAGCTGCTGCACTCATCATATTTGCACCAGCGAATGCAGTCTGTTTAGCTGTCCATGCATATATGTTCTCGTCACTACTTAGAGTATCTGCCAGATGTTCTGCATATAGTTTTAGATAGAAGTCCAAATTCTCTTGAGACATATCACGTCTAGCAAATCTTTTCTCGGGAATTCCTGATTCTGGCTTTACTGACTCAATTCCAGCTAATATAATTACTAAATGTGAACAGGTAGTAATTTGTGCCTGATTCCAGCATGCAGGTCTTAGCTTAGCTTTTAAATCTTCATTTGTAATAACTAAAAATTTCCAAGCTTCCATACCGAACGATGAAGGAGATCTTCTTCCTGCATCCAGAATAAACTTTATATCTTCATCAGATATCTTTTTACTCTCATCAAATACTTTACATGCGTGTCTAAATCCCAATGACTCTTCAAATGTTTTTTCCATAATCTTTTCCTGTTTTATATAAAATTTTTCTCTAACACTTTTGTAAACTTTTTTAGCTCACTATCAATATCCAAATCACCTTTAAATATATCATGCACCGAATAAGTCTCTAAAGGCTCTGCACCACAAAACTGAAATGTTTTATGAGTAGCTATATTAGCTTCATCTAAAGAGAGTCCATCAAAAAAACCATCATTAGAAGAAAACTCACTAGTTGGACAGTTGTATGTAAGTGAAAGCATATATTTTTTATCCTGCATTAAACCACCGCTACCATAGCGTTTAGACGCATCTTCTCTGCTTCTTCCATCATTAATATATGTGACGCTATTTACACCAGTAGAAAATATTTCATCAATATATTTTTTTGTTATCCAAGGGACACCCATCCAATAAATAGGATATTGAAAGAGTATATAATCAGCCCAAGCAAACTTTTGCACTTCTTCTTTAACATCATAGTTACTCTCAACTACACTATGCTTTACGTTGAAGCCATTATTATTAAAAAATTCAGATGCAGAGTTTATATACATCCTTGTAAGATTACCTTCTGCTACTTCATCATATCTTTGATGTCCATTTATGATTAAAACATTTTTCATTACACTTTCCTTTAAGCTTTTTCTAAAATTTCAACAATAACATTAGTAGTATAAATATCGTCTATTCCCCACAAAGATGCCAACTCATTTGCATTGATTGCTAACTCTTGGATGCCATTTCTAGGAATACCTGCAGCTTCAAGTGTTGTTGGTGCTCCTATTTTAACAAACCACTCTTCAAGTTTTTTTATGCCCTTGCTAGAATCATCTTCATTAAAAATCTCTTTAGCAAATCTTTTAAACTGCGTAGGATTTTTACTTTCGTACCACTTCATCCAAGCAGGAATAACAACTCCAAGACCAGCACCATGAGCTACATTATATATAGCAGAAAGGGAGTGTTCAATCATATGATTTGGAAAATTTCCACCTTCTGTTCCCGCAGGTGTAAGTCCATTAAGAGCCTGAATAGCTACCCAAGCAAACTCAGCTCTTGCATCGTAATCATCTGGATTTTTTATTAAGACTTCTGTAGTCTCCATAACTGTCTTTATAATTGATTCAACTATTCTAGAACTAAAGTTTGGATGTAGGGTAGCTGTAAAATAGACTTCAATAGAGTGAGCGATAATATCAACTGCTGAATAAGCCAAGTAGTCCTTTGATACACTAGCCATTAGCTCTGGATTTACCACTGAAACAACAGGATTAACAACTACAGAAGATATAGAGTATTTCTGAGAAGTCTCATCATTCATAATAACAGAATTACCATTCATCTCACTAGCTGTTGCAGCTAATGTCATTACAGTAAACACAGGAATAGCCTCACTTATTTGAGCTTTATTTATAAAAAAGTCCCAAACATCACCATCATATTTTGCACCGACAGCTATAGCTTTAGCAGAGTCTACAACAGAACCACCACCAACACCAAGAACAGCCTGAAGTTTTTTCTCTTTTACTATTTTAATACCATCTTTTACTCTACTTAAGAGAGGATTACTAACAACACCGTCTAACTCTTCATAAGAGATGCCATACTTGTTTAAAGATTCAATTATTACTTTATATAGTCCATTTTTCTTTATACTGCCTGTTCCATATACAAGTAAAACACTCTTAATATTTGCTTCTTTTATATACTTACCAATATTATTTTCTTTTGCTCTACCAAATTCTATTTTAGTAGGATTGTAATACATAAAATCATTCATTTTACGGTGTCCTTTTTTTATTAACTTTTAAAAATTATATATCTTATGAACTTAAAACTCCCTTACGATACTTTAGGTAAGTAAGGGAGTTAAATTTACTTTGTGATATAATTACACCACAAGGAATATTATGTACTATGTAAATGACAAAGAGTTTAAATGCTCCGTAGGAGTAACATTGGATATTTTTAACGATAAATGGAAGATGAGCATTATTTGGCATCTGCTTGAAAATGATAAAAGATTTAAAGACCTACACGAAGAAATATCTGAGATAACTCAAAAGACTTTAACGGTCAAACTAAAAGAACTAGAGAGTAAAAATATTATCCATAGAGAAGTTTTTGCTGTAGTTCCACCAAAAGTTGTATATTCATTGACGCCCATTGGCAAAAAGCTTAGACCAGTATTGGAAAATATGTTTAACTGGGGTATAGACTACGTAGAAGAATTCGGAACTATTTCTGATATCAATACATGTGAAGTAAAACTATTTAAAAAATAATGGAAAATTTTGCTCTTATATTTGTAGCTATATTTATCGGCTACATCATTAACAAACGAGATATCTTCCCTAAAGATACTCCTATTATATTAAATCAATTTATCTTGTACATCTCACTACCGGCAATGGCTCTCTTGCAGATACCAAAGCTTAGCTTTTCTTTTGAAGTTCTTATACCAATTATCATTGCGTGGATAGTTATGGGGGTGAGTGCTATCGTAATATTTTACATATCTAAGATATTGAAATTTTCTAAAAATATTACCGGAGCTTTAATGCTTGTGGGGGTTTTAGGAAACACTACATTTGTCGGTATTCCAGTTATTCAGGCTTACTTTGGAAACTCAGCATTACCTTATATTTTAATGTATGATCAACTAGGCTCTTTTATAATGCTATCTACTTATGGTACATTTATTTCAGTATATTACTCTAGTACAGAGAATGTTAATATTAAAGCTATAGCTTTTAAAATCCTTACTTTTCCACCTTTTTTATCGCTGTTAATAGCACTATTTTTTATAGGAACTACATTTCACCCCCTAGTAATAAGTGTTTTATCGTCATTTGCAAGTACCATAGTTCCTTTGGCACTTGTTGCGGTAGGCTTGCAGTTAAGATTTAAACTTCCAAAAGAAGATTTAAGACCTTTTTTTAGTGCACTTGGTGTAAAACTAATTTTATCTCCGATTATTGCTATAATAATATCTATGATTTTTTCATGGGAGAGTAAAGCTGCTTTAGTCTCTATTATGGAAGCAGGAATGGGACCTATGATTACGGCAGGAGCAGTAGCTTCTATGGCAGGGTTAGCTCCAAGGCTAAGCTCTGCAATAGTTGGGTATGGCGTTCTTCTTTCGTTCTTAACAACTTGGATTTTATTTAAAATAATAACCTAAAAAAAGGCTATTATTTTTTATGTAGGGCTAGCTCTTTTTCTAAATATGCACCTGTGTAACTGCCATTGTCTTTATGAGAGATAGCCAAGTCTTCAGGTGAGCCCTCAGCGATAATCAAACCACCGCCTGAACCACCTTCTGGACCCATATCTATAACCCAGTCAGCATTTTTAATCATATCTAAGTTATGTTCTATAATAAGCACAGAGTTTCCAAGTTCTACAAAGTGATGCAAAACTTTTGTCAGTCTGTCAACATCAGCAAAGTGAAGTCCAGTTGTAGGTTCATCTAGTATATAAAGAGTCTTTCCTGTATCTTTACGGCTTAACTCTTTACTCAACTTAATTCTTTGAGCCTCACCACCGGAGAGTGTTACAGCATTTTGACCAAGAGCAATATAACCAAGACCTACATCAACAAGTGTTTTCATTTTTTGATGTATCTTTGGAATTGGTTTAAAAAAATCAAATGCTTCATCTACACTCATATTAAGAACATCAGAGATAGTTTTACCTTTGTAAAAAACTTCTAAAGTCTGCTGGTTATATCTAGTTCCAAGACAAGTATCACATTTAACCATGATATCTGGCAAGAAGTGCATCTCTATCTTGATTTCACCCTCACCCTGACACTTCTCACATCTACCACCTTTAACATTAAAGCTAAATCTTGAAGTAGTGTATCCGCGAATCTGGGACTCTTTGGTTTGAGAGAAAAGATTTCGTATCTCATCCATTACTCCGGTATATGTAGCAGGGTTTGAACGAGGAGTTCTACCTATGGGACTTTGGTCAAGATAGATAACTTTATCAACGTGCTCCAGTCCTGTAATCTCAACACCTGCAACTTTATTTACTTTTCTTGCATGGTTTAATAACTCTCTTGCAGTAGGTAGTAGCGTTTGGAGCATCAAAGAACTCTTTCCGCTTCCACTTACCCCTGTAATACACACAAAATTATTTAGTGGGATTTTTGCACTTAACTTTTCTATATTGTTTATAGTTACATTCTTAATCTCTATATATTTTTCTTGAGAACGTCTGTAAAAATACTCTATCTTCTTTCTTCCATATAAATAATCAGAAGTCAAAGTTTTAGCTTTTTTTAGCTTATCTAGTGTTCCGCTAAAAATAACATCACCACCAAACTTACCCGCACTAGGACCAATATCTACTATAAAGTCAGCATTTTCTATAGTCTCTTTGTCATGCTCAACAACGATAACGCTGTTGCCTTTTTCTTGAAGACTTCTAAGCGTGCGAATAAGCTTTTTAGTATCCCTTTCATGAAGACCGATACTTGGCTCATCAAGAACATACAAAACACCTGTTAAACCACTACCGATTTGAGATGCAATGCGAATTCTCTGAGCTTCACCACCACTGATGCTTCTCGCATCTCTTCCAAGTGTAATGTAACCGAGTCCAACATCAAACAAGAAGTAGAGTCTCTCTCGTATCTCATTTAAGATAGGCTGTGCCACCTGAGTATCTTGTGCATCAAGATATGAAAAATTATCCTCTTTTGCAAACCACTCGTAAGTTTTTCCTATTGGCATCTCTAAAAGTTCGGCTATACCTTTTTTACCTACTCTAACTGCTAAAGATTCTAGTTTTAGTCTGTTTGAATTACATACATTACATATTTTTTCACTCATATAGTCAGCTAACTCTTTTTCATCTTTAAACATATCATAGGCTATTTTAATTATTCCTGGCCACATTCTTTTTACTTCATGATTTTTCCAAAGAAAACTTACCTCTTCTATACCACCGTGTAAAATAGCCTTTTTCTGATGCTCTGGAAGTTCTGAGTAAGGAATTGTGATGTCAATGTCATTGTCAGCACAAAAACCCTTTAAAAAAGTAAAATAATAACCCTTGTTAAAACCATAAACAATCTTAACAGCGCCCTTTTCCACCGACAAATCAATATCTATTATTTTATCTTGGTCAAGTGCATATCTTAGACCTAGACCATCACACTCACTACAAGCACCCTTAGGAGAGTTAAATGAGAAAGAAAGAGGCTCAAGCGGGTCAAAGCTTATCTTACAGTCAAAACAGGCGTTATGCTCACTATAATGCATTTGAGATACACTTAAGTCCAGTTCTTTATGATTTAAGATATCTATCTCTAATTCGCCATAACTCTCTTTAAGAGCTTTTTCAACATCAGCTGCAATACGCTCTTTGTTTTCCGGCTTAACAACAACTCTGTCTATAACAACCTTGATTGTATGTTTTTTAGTCTTGCTTAGCTCTATCTCTTCATCAAGTCTAACCATAACACCGTCAATCATAGCTCTTACATAACCTTTGTGAACAAGAGACTCTAGCATATCAGCATAAGAACCTTTCTTTTCACGAACTAGAGGTGCTAAAAGTACAAGTTTAGCACCCTCTGGAAGTTTAGCAACTTCACCAATAATATCTGAAGCTGACATTTGCGAGATGACTTTTTTACATTTGTGACAGTGTTGAACACCGACACGAGCATATAAAAGTCTAAAGTAGTCATATATCTCTGTAATAGTTCCAACAGTTGAACGCGGATTTTTAGAAGTTGTTTTTTGATCAATTGCAATAGCAGGAGTAAGTCCCTCTATTTTATCCACATCAGGCTTTCCAACACGATCAAGAAACTGTCTTGCATAAGATGACAAAGACTCCATGTAACGTCTTTGCCCTTCTGCATATAGCGTATCAAATGCCAGTGTTGATTTACCACTTCCACTAATACCTGTCATCACAACCAATTCATTTTTTGGAATTGTTAAATTTATATTTTTTAAATTATTTTCTCTTGCGCCTGTTATTGTTATTACATCTTTTTTCTTCACATAAAACCTTTTAAATAAATATTCTTTGAACTAGATACAGCACTACTAAAAAGTAAAAAATAACTAATAGTCTTTTTTGCAAAGTTGTATCTACCTTCTCTTTTAAATAGATGCCAAAGTACACCCCAAACAGAGATGCCAAACCAATAACAACTCCACTCTCAAAATCAACATGACCTAATCTTGCATGAGAAATAAAACCTGCTATAGATGAGAAAACTACAAAAAACAGACCTGCTGAAATAGCTTTTTTTAATGGCACATGTAAAAAACCAACTAAAATAGGAACGAGGATTATGCTTCCTCCAACACCAATAGTCATACTTATAGCACCTAATAAAAAACCTATAATAAATAGTACAACTTTGTTTACATCTCTTTGAGCTTTTTCTTGTTTTGTTTTAAAAAAAAGTCTAGTAAGTGCAAAAATTGCAAAAGCTAAAAATATCATCTCTAACATTTCATCACTAAAACTAGATGTAATATTTCCGCTAAGAAGTGCTCCGATAAAACCGCCAATACCTATGGTGCCTATCATTGCAACGTCAAGTGTGCCTTTTTTATTATTTATATAACTTCCAAATACAGAACTAAAAACCATTTGCACAACGGCGATTCCAATTGCTATTTTTGTCTCATACCCAAGTAATAAAAGAAGTGGAACTAAAATTGTTCCACCACCAATGCCAAAAAAACCTGAAACAATTCCAACAATAACACCAAGAAATATCAATTCAATCATTAACAACCATTAAAACTTTTAGCGAATTGTACTCCGACTAGGCTTTATAGTTGATTTATTATTCATACTTTAATTTTACTTTGAGATTGAATGAAGTATAATCAAGCCAATAAAGGGTAAAAATGTTAAAAACTATAATTCAAGCCTCAGAAAATTTTTGTATACATCAAATCCGTGAGCCACATGTCATCAGTGATGGCATCAATGAAAAGATAACATTAATTGCTTATATTGACATATCTGCTCAAGACGATAAAAAACATAGAATTTATATAGCTTCTGATAAAAATTTTATGCAGAGAATTTCAAAACTTTTTCTAGAAGAAGATGAGAGTGATGAGGAGACTTTAATAGATATGACACTAGAAACTGCTAACTTAATTGTTGGAAGTGCTAAAGTAATTGCTGAAGAAGCCGATGAAAACCCATATACTATCGACACACCTCACTTTGAAAAAATAGATAACTTTGATTTTGCATATGATGAAGCAAAAATTGTTAAAATTGAAAATGATGAAATGATAATAGCGATTAAGGAACTGTAATTGGCTAAAAATAGAAAGCATAGCTACGGGGAAAAAGATATCCCATTTAATGAAGATAAAGAATTATCATGGATGAACTATAGTGGTCTTTTGGATATGGAAGTAGAATTTGTATCTGATCTTGGCGAGACAGAGTTAACTATAGCTGATATATTAAAACTAGAAAAAGGCTCTATAATAGACCTTAAAAAGCCTGCGGGTGAGAGTGTTGAATCTTATGTAAATGGTCGTATACTAGGCAAAGGTGAAGTTATGGTTTATGAGAAAAATCTTGCTATTCGTATCAATGAGGTACTAGACTCCAGTGCTGTTTTATACCATCTTTCAAAAGAGAGACTATGATTAGACTTTTACTTATTTTTCTTCTTCCTCTAGCCCTTAATGCCTCGAAAATTCTAAGTTACAATATTTATGACAGAACAGATAGAGCAGATGTTATGATTACTTTTGACACTCCTTATGAAGGAATCATAAAACAAAGCATCTCACAATCAAAAATTGTCATCAAACTTACAGATGCTAAAATAGAGTCTACAAAATTAAAAAAATTATCTTCTAAATATTTACACTCTCTTAGCATAACTCCAATGTCTGGATATGCTCAGATAGTTGCATCTGTTTCAGATTCTGTAACACTAAAAGCATCTAAAACATCTGATGCTTATGGACTAAGACTTAGATTTAGCTTAAAAGCTCCAGAACAAGTAAAAGAGCCCGTATCTCAAAATAACAATATACTTGCATCTCTGCCTACAAAAAAAGATGGAGAGATGACTCAAAGTTACTATATCGTAGTTGTTATACTAATCGTTGGAATAATTCTTTTACTTATTATCAAAAGAAAAGCTGTTCCAAAAAATAAACAAGAAGAAAAAAAATCTTGGTTGTTTAAAGATAATCAGACAACTGATTCTTTAATGGAAAATAACGTATCTATTAGATTTCAAAAGAGTATAGATAATACAAATAGTGTTGTTATGCTTGATTTTGGTGAACAGAGTTATCTTGTACTAATGGGTGCAGGTAATATTTTACTCGATAAGTTTACAGACAATAAGCCTGTGACGCAGGAAGATTTTGAGAGTATTTTACAAAGTAGACATCAAGAATTAGATGAATTTTTATCCTTAAAAGATGAAAAAAAAGAGCCTCTACAGGCATATAAAGAGAGAGCAGCTTCTATATCTTACGAAGCCTAAGGCTTCTTTGAATCTCTCTCAAATCTCTCTCTAAGTAATTTTTTAATCATCTTAATATTTGCCATATTAAGCTCGTAACTATCATCCATCATTTTATTCATATGAAAAACTTCGGTTACAGTGATTCCATATGGATCTTTTTTCTCTTTAGTTATTTTTTCATTATCATCAAAAGAGTATAAATATAGGTTTTTACGCCCTTTTTGTATATAGTAAGTTAAAACTATTTCATCACTATATTTTTTTTCAATAGCAACGACAACTCTTTGGTTCTCTTGATACTCTTCATTAAGCTCAAGAAGTTCTTTTGCATTCTCTATACTGAGATAACCAATATAAAATTTATTATATAAGTCATGGTATCTCTGAATTGTATCTTTCATTAAAAAGCCCATATCTATTATATGTTTTTTATGAGACCTAATAGTTTTTGTGATCCACGACATTGTGTTGTAATATCTGAATTGGTAAAGTTTAAATGAATGTGCTTCAACCATTTCTTGAGATTCAACTTTTGATATAGGCTCTAACTCTTTTGTGTCTGGATTTTTTATATAATCTAAAACATTTTGCGCAGAAAACTCTTTTGTAAACCATACTTTACAATAATCTGGGAACTGTCTTGTTCCAGTAGCACCCTCATTTAATATAATAAGTGCTTTTATTTCGTAGTCTGGAAAGATGGTCTCAAGAAGTGCTTTTTTCTTCCTAAGCCTCTTTCTAAGTTTCAAAACAGATTTTACAAGAGTCATCTCAACAAAATAAAGTTCTTTATCTTTAGTGACTAGCATCGCATCAAACTCGCTAATCTCTCTACTTTTTGTTCTATATACTATTTGCTGTTTTTCACTTATAGAAAGTGTATTTGCATGTGCCTTTTGTCTGCCTTGATGAAAACCTTTGAGAATAAACTTCTCTATATTGTCATTTTCTTCGGCATATCTTAAAAGTTTTTCATATATGAAATTCTCATATACTTCACCCTCAAAAGAGCGATATGAGCTTAGAAAAAGAGTGTCCTCTTCATCTATACCTTTTTTTATTAGAGAGAGTAAATGCTTAACATTATACTCATAGTGAAAAATATTATCACCTATGTCACTATCATCTAAAGTTTGGATTGATTTACTGATTTCTAGCATGTATTAGCCATTAAGTCACCTGCTCACTATTTTTAAAGAAGTCATCTATTACAGCGCGATACTCACCAATATCAGAGATATGGTTTACGCTGTTTCTAAGTGCTGAGGCACCTTTGTAACCTTTAGAGTATGTATGTGTATGCTTTCTAAACATAGCCACACCATGTAAGCCATAAAACTCTATCATTTTGTCAAAGTGCTCCATGATTATATCATGCTTAATATTATTGTCAATATCTTCACTACCAGTGCGAAGCTGATGAAAAATCCATGGAGCACCAACAGCACCCCTTCCAATCATTACACCATCGCTACCAGTATGCTCTAATACCCACTTTGCTTTTTCATACGAGTCTATATCTCCATTTGCTATTACAGGAATAGATACAGCCTCTTTTATCTCTTTTATTGCATCATAATCAACAGCGGCTTTAAACTTTCCTGCACGAGTTCTACCGTGAACAGCTAAAAAGTCAGCACCACTATCTTCAACCATTTTTGCAATATCTATATGATTTTTCTCTTCGAATCCAAGTCTAATCTTTACACTGGTAAGGCTTTTATTTGAAGTCTCTTTTATCGTTTTAATAATATCACCCATAAGAGGAAGGTTTAATAGTAGAGAACTTCCACTTCCATGTCCAACAACTTTTGGAACCGGACACCCACAGTTTAAGTCAAGAATATCTATGCCGTTATATTCATTAAGAACTTCAACGGCGCGTCTTACCATATCACTCTGTGAACCAGATATTTGCACAGAGTAAGGGTCTTCTATTGGTGCTTTTTGTAGCATATGGAGAGTTTTTTCAGAGCCGTGAGCGAGAGCATTTGAGCTTAGCATCTCACTTACTGTAAGATCAGCTCCAAATTTTTTAACTACACTCCTAAAAGGCAGGTCAGTAAAACCTGCAAGTGGAGCTAATACATAAATTGGTTTGTCAAAAGAGAGTTTATCAATCATTAAATAAACAAGTTGATATTGAAGTTTTTACCACACTCTTTTAGTGCACTATAAGCCTTAAAGTTTAAGTACTCATCATCTTGTGTGTTTTGCAACAGATCATTAGCCGGAGCCAGCATTTCTAAATCAAAAAGTGTAAACATTCGAGCTTCAATTGCATCTTCTCTAGTTTCACTTAGTATCTCAAAAAGTTTCATTCTCTGTTCTGGAATCATAGTAGTTGAAAGAGTACTTGAGATTTTAATAAGATCTTTTGCATCTAAATCTAAAACTTTAATAAAAGAGATTAAAACTTCGTTTGAAATTGCTAAAGTATTTTCATCTGCATTAATTCTTGCTAAAATATCAAACAGAGACTCTTTGGTTAAAAAAGATTTGTGTTGTTCTATTTTACTTAGTGGAGCAGTTTTAACTAAATCAGCATATGCTTCTTTTACTAAAGTATCATCATGATTTTGGACATGATTTAAAATATTATCAGCAGTTATATCACCTTTTTTGTAACGGTTTCTATCGTTTTGGATTACTAAAGCATTTCCAGGTTTGAGTCCATACTTTTTAAGCTCTACAATTTCTCCATTTTTAATGTCTTGTATAACTTTTAAAACAGCATCAAGTTTTTCATTCTGAGTACTCATATTTAAAGAAGAATTTGGAAATAGAGTTGTATTGTCTATTATAGAACCCAGCAGCTGATATCTAGGAGTTTTATATATATGTTTTCGTTCATCTTTTGCCAGATAAGCATCAGCAATGGCATCTATAACTTTTTCATAGTCTTTATCATATTTACGAAGTTTGAAGCTCGATAACATAGAATAAAATGCCATATGAAAAACACTAGAAATGTATAAAATCACAAGAGGAACAATAACCCAGATTGCAATAGGAAGCGATGGTAATGATACACCAAACACTTCAATAGCAGTTGTATCTTGAGAAACGTATGCTTGAACATACCATCCCACTAAAGCAATCAGGATTAGTGACGCTATTGTATATCTTTTTATATACATAAATTTGCTCCTTAAATTAACTAGACTTTTCTACTATTTCTCTACAGTCGATGCAGTATATAGCATGAGGTTTCACTTTTAAACGTTGGAAACCTATTGGGTCTTCACACATTTCACATATTCCGTAATCACCATGAGCAATTTTACCTAAAGTGACATGAATCTCAACAAGTTCTTTTTCTTGTTGAAAGACTATTGCACTCTCTATCATAGAATTATTATTAACAGAAGCATGATCACCCTCATCGTTTAACTCTAAAGAATTAAGCTGATCTAACTCATCATTGACACCTGAAATGTTCTTGATTATTTGTACTTTTCTACTTTCTAAAATCTCTTTAAAGTAGTTTAATTCACTATCTTGCACTGACTGTCCTTACTTATGATATGGATGGTTACTTAATATGGAAAAACCTCTATAAATCTGTTCTAGCAAAACTGCTTTTGCTATTTTGTGACTCATAGTAAGTTTACCTAAACTTATTACAGAATTACTTTGTTTTAAAAAGCTATCTTCAAAACCGTAAGCACCACCTACGAAAAATTTAATGGACATTTTATCATTTAAAAGCTTACTAAATTCAAAACTATCGATTAATTTTCCATCAGGGTGCAAACTTATGCAAAAACTGTTCTTTGTGTATGGCTCCAAAGCACGTGTATATGCTTGTTTTGAGGCCTCTGGTGAAATAGTGTGTGATTTTGCTACATCTTTAGAGAAAATTTCAATATCTTCCACTTTTGCAAAGCGAGAAATCATTTTTGTTAGCTCTTTATATAGAGGGTCATAAGTTGACCTCTCTTTTTTTGCTATAGAAACAATATCTATTTTCATTTTATTAATCCACTACCAACAACTATATAGGTTACATTTGAAAATTCATCATCAAGCATTACCCCACCGATTGCCGCTACAAGATGTTTTGATTTTGAAGCTATTGCATCTAAATCTGAGCCTAAAACACCTATAATATCTTTTTTTGTTGTTGTATTTCTATATGCTCCTAAACCTATATAATTTAAATCCATCTCATTAGCTTGGAGAACTTCTTCTTCGTTATGAGTTGATATTCCTAAAAGTTTCTCTTTTTTTATAACATTTCTTAGAATTTTTACCGCTTTACATACATCTTCATCAATTGCTTTGAGGTCATCTTGTCCAACATGAACACCATCACAAAACTCTATCAGCTCATATGCATCATTGACTATTAAAAAACCATCATAGTTTTTACGTATAAAAATAAGTTGTTGTTTTATAAAAGCAATATCAGCATTTTTATTTCTATACTGAATAATTTCGGCATTATTAGCTTTTGCTATCTCTATAAATTTTTCTAAAGGCATACCTCTTTTGTCGAGAAGTTCTTGGTCACATAATGCATAAAGACGCATTAAGCTGCTTTGTTTAGAAGTGTTAAAATATCTGAAATTGTCTTTTTAAGTTCGTTTCTATTTACTATCATGTCAACAGAACCTTTCTCAAGTAGAAATTCTGCTCTTTGAAAACCATCTGGAAGAGCCGAACCAATAGTCTGCTCGATAACTCTCTGCCCAGCAAAACCAATAAGAGCACCAGGCTCAGCTATAATAATGTCTCCAAGTGTTGCAAATGAAGCACTAACACCACCCATAGTAGGATCAGTAAGAACTGATATGTAAGGCAGTTTGTGATTCGCTAATTTTGCAAGAGCAGCTGATGTTTTACTCATTTGTAAAAGAGAATATGTACTCTCTTGCATTCTAGCTCCACCACTAGCACTCAAGATTATAAGACCCTCTTTTTTCTCTATAGCACGATTTACCGCTCTAACAATCTTTTCACCTTCAACTGAACCTAATGATCCACCCATAAAACCAAAGTCAAAGATTACAATTTGTGCAGATACGCCATTCATAACAATTTCACCGCTAACTACCGATGATTTTCTTCCAGTTTTAGCAAAACCTTCTTCGATTCTTTTTATATATGTTTTAGAATCTACAAATTTCAGAGGATCAACAGGATGAAGATTTCCATCATATTCAACAAATGTACCTTCATCTTCTAGGAGCTTGATTCTCTCTTTTACACCTATACGAAGGTGAAATCCACATTTTGGACAAACGTAGTTTTGATTTTCAACTTCCTTGTAATACATAAGAGAGTGACATGATTTACACTTCACCCAGTGAGAAGAAGATTCGTTTTTAGTTACTTGTTTTTTGTCAGAGCTAAAAGAAAAAATGCTTAAGAGGTTCAAAGAATATCCTTATTATATAAAAATTATCCGCGATTATATCGTATTTATACTTTAAAAATTAAATGCAACACCAAATTTTAGATAATTGTTATATGCTGTGCTGTCTGGTTCATAATAATATTTACCACTTAGAGCATCGTATTCTGCACCAGATGCTACAATTACCTGCTTTTGAAAAGTTGCTTCAAAAAACAGATCTATATTTTTGTTGTAACTATAAGTTATTGGGATAGAAAGCTCCCAGATAGTTGCTCCACCGAGAGTAAAGTCAAGTTCTGGATTTGATGATGTCATCACAGTATCAAAACCATGCTGATACTCTATATTTGCAGCTAGTTTCACTCTATCTGAGAGCATAGCACTCATACCTATAACAGGCTTTAGATAGTACCATTTATATACTTCTACCTGTGAAGCTGAAAGTGCTCTCTCCCACTCACGATAACCTAGTCCTATTCCATAACTAAATTCAAATATATTGTTATAAATATTTGTGTGTATATATGAAACATCTGTATCTATTATGGCATTTTGTGTCGTAGAGACCACACTTCCATAAGGGCCACCGCCAGAAAGAAGTGAACCTATATATTTTGTTTCACCGCTTAATGAAAGTAAGTTTATTTTTACATGCGAATATGCTGATTCATCTTTGTCAAACAGGTATCCTAAACTAATCTCAGTACCTGTGATATCCCCATATTCAGACTCTTCACTATCTAAAATCTGCCCATTTATATCATACTCTCTATAGTCCATGCTCATGCCAACCATAGCAACAGAAGCAGTAATATAAGACTCTTTTGCATATACATTACTTATAGTAAAGCTAAGAAGTAACCATATGTATAAAATTATTTTTCTATTTTGTTTATTAATTTTATTTCCCCTAAGATAGTTTATAACATATTAGCAAATATATTATTAAGATATATATAAAAACTAAAGCTAGTAGAACAATAATAATTAAAAGTAATGTGTTACTTTACATAAAGTGCATAAAACAGATATATCTTCTAAAAAGAGTGATTAAAAAATAAAATAGTGTGTAATATGATAATTTAATTATATTTTTATCACTAATGTATCTCTTTTTTTTGATATATGACTATAAATTATGATAACATTATGTAAATATTCACTAGGAGAGAAAATGAAAAGAAAAATATTAATGATGGTAGCAACTGTATTTGCTGCATTTACAATGAGCGGTTGTACTGCAATGAATTTAGGTGTTAAATTCATGGGCTTTGATGAAAAAACACAAGTAGCTTATGCTGATATGATGGATATAGTTGATGAGACAGGTGATCCGGCTCAAGCTATGATGAAAGAGTGGTTAGTTACGGATGAAGAGTTAACTGAAGAAGATATATTTGATGAGATGAAATCATTAGCTGGTGATTACAACATGAGATTTGTTGGTGAAAAACCAATGTTTAGAATCAAAGACCCTAAACCAGATCAAATATCACGTGCTAGAATTGGTGAATTTTGTTCTTTAGGTGTTGCTAAAAAAATGTTAGACCACTCTCGCTTTTATGGTGGATTTATGCCGTGTCGTGTAATTTATGTTGAGTATGGTGATGGTAGAAGATACTTAATATCTATGGATATGACTCTTGCACTTTATGGTGGAACTGATGTAAAACCAATTAGCTCAGAGCTTATGGCTGACATGGAAAATGTTAAAACAGCGATGGAACAAATTCCTTTAAAAGCTGCTGGTTATGATACTCAATTAGAAGCTGATAAAGCAATGATTAAATATTATACGGAAAAAGGTATCAAAGAAAGAATGCCTACTATCAAAAAATAATTTGATTCTTTTGTTCGTTCCCACTTTGTAAGTGGGAACGAATATATCAGAGTTCATTTTAACAAAACCCCTTAACATCTACTAAACCTTTTACACACTTATATCTCATTTAAATAATTAAAAGTACAGAGAGTCCCGCTCAAAAGAGCAGGAGTAAGATAGAATATTTTGATTATTTAAGTAGAGATTTTGCGATGCTTCTAGCTGCTTCACGTCCATCATAAGCTGCTGTAACAACAAGATCAGCACCTCTATAACAGTCACCACCGGCATAGATGCCAGAAGTAGTTGTCTCGTGCGTCTCCTCGTTTATAATGATTCCACCCCAAGTGTTTGTCTCAATACCATTCTCGTGTAAAAATGATGGAACTTCAGGATCAAAACCTAAAGACATAATAACTACATCAGCGTTAACTCTTGTTTCGCTTCCTTTAATCTCTTCCATTCTTTGACGACCACTATCATCTTTTGAACCAAGGTTAGTTTTAATAATTTCCACTGCGACAGCTTTTGAGTCTTCATTTAAAATAATTGCTTTTGGTGAAGCGTTAAACATAAAGTCAACACCCTCTTCCATAGCATTTTTGTACTCTTTTTTACTTCCTGGCATATTGTTAGCATCTCTACGATAAAGACAGTTTACACTTCTTGCATCTTCCCTTTTAGCAGTTCTAAGACAATCCATAGCAGTATCTCCACCACCGATAACAACAACATTCAAGTCTTTAAAGTCAAATTTCTTGTCATATGAAAGTTTGAAGTTCTTTCTCTGCATAGCAGTAAGGTAATCCATAGCATCATAAACATTAGAAGCTTTCTCACCAGATAAAGAAGCTCTTTTTGCCTTAGTAGCACCAACACCTATGAATATAGCATCATGCGAGTTAGCTAAATCTTCAAAAGTGATGTCTTTTCCTACTTCACAGTTAAGAATCAGTTTAAGTCCAGCTTCTTCAAGCAGTTTTACGCGGCGTTCAACTATTTTCTTATCCAGTTTAAAGTTAGGGATACCATAAGTAAGAAGCCCACCCGCACGGTCACTTCTCTCATACATAGTTACTGCGATACCTGAACGAAGAAGGTATGTAGCAGCAGAAAGACCAGCAGGTCCACTTCCTATAACTGCAACGCTTTTATCAGTAGTAATACCAGGAAACTCTGGCTTATAACCAGCCTTAAAACCATCTTCTGTTATGTGAGTCTCAATAGAACCAATAGTGATAGCACCATGCCCATCATTCAAAGTACAGTCACCCTCACATAATCTATCATGTGGACAAACTCTACCCATAACTTCAGGAAAAGGCGAAGGCTCATTTGATAGTTTAAATGCAAATTCCAAATCTTTTTCAGCAACAGCCTTTAGCCACTGAGGAATATAGTTATGTAGTGGGCATTTATTTAGACAAAAAGGATCGCCACACTGGATACATCTTTCACTCTGAGAAGCTGCTTCACTACGCTCAAACACTTCATAAATCTCACCAAAATCTTTTGTTCTCTCAACGACTAATCTTTTAGCAGGGTCTAGTCTCTCAGTTGTTAAATATTCTTTCATAATTAGTCTCCTTTGTCTATGCTAAGAGGTAGTTTTGTTAAGTTTTTAGGTTTTATTAACCAAAAACTTCTCACTTCTACTCTGAAGTTTTCAAGTAGTTCTTTAACTTTTATACTCTCAGTCTCAACTACATAATCTTTTAGTAATTTTTTAAGTAAGTGTCTAGCATCTGCACCATCATCTGTATCGATACGAATAGCTTCAACTAACTCACGATTAACATTTTCAACAAAACTATGATCTTCATCATATACAAATGCTACACCACCTGTCATACCGGCACCAAAGTTAATACCTGTGCGACCTAAAATTGCAACAATACCACCAGTCATATACTCACAAGCATTATCACCACTACCTTCAACAATAGCTATGGCACCTGAATTACGAACTGCAAATCTCTCTCCAACGCTTCCAGAGATATAAAGCTTACCGCCTGTAGCACCATAGAGACAAGTGTTACCACCTGCACTATACTCTTCGCCTTCGTTATCTGACTTAATAATGATTTTACCACCGTGCATACCTTTACCGATATAGTCATTTGCTACACCTTTTAGGTAAATAGATACACCATGAATCAAAAATGCACCTAAAGCTTGACCTGCAATACCATTTAGGTTGATTTTAATAGTGTCAGCTTTTAGACCTGTATCTCCATAATATTGTGCTATTTCACCGGAAATCAATGCACCAAAACTTCTATGAATATTTTTAATCTCTCTAGTGATTCTAATCGGATGCTCAGGATGCTTGATAGCACTCATAGCCTCTTCTAGAACATCATGCTCAAACACATTGTCATCAAAAGGATGATTAAATCTTTGTTGATGAGTATTTACACCCTCTTCTTCATGTAAAATAGAGGAAAAGTCAAATTTTTGTGCAAATTTGTCATCTACAACTTTAAGTAAATCAACACGACCTACCATCTCTTCAATAGTTGAAAAGCCTAGTTCAGCCATAATAGAACGAATGTCTTCAGCTAAAAGAGTAAAGTAGTTGATAACTTGATCAACATGTCCTTTAAAGAAGTCTTGGCGAAGTTTTTCGTTTTGAGTTGCAATACCTACAGAACATTTATTTACGTGACAGATACGAAGCATTTTACAACCAACAATAGTAAGAACACCTGTACCAAATGCGTAAGATTCAGCACCCAAAAGTGCGGCTTTTACAACATCAAGACCTGACTTAAGACCACCATCTGCTTGAAGTTCAACAAGACCACGAAGGTTATTAGCTTTAAGAGCATTATGAGCTTCACTAAGTCCAATTTCCCATGGATTACCGGCAAACTTGATAGAAGTTAGTGGAGCAGCACCAGTACCACCATCACCACCAGAGATGATAATTTTATCTGCATATGCTTTAGCAACACCCGCAGCAATAGTACCAACACCAATAGTAGAAACCAACTTAACTGCCACTCTAGCTTTAGGATTAACCTGTTTGATGTCAAAAATAAGCTGTGATAAATCCTCAATAGAGTAAATATCGTGGTGTGGTGGAGGTGAAATAAGTGTTACACCAGGAACAGTATGGCGTAACTTACCAATTAACGCAGTTACTTTATGTCCTGGGAGTTGACCACCTTCACCAGGTTTAGCACCCTGAGCAACTTTAATCTGTATCTCTTCAGCACTTCTAAGATATGCAGGAGTAACACCAAATCTACCAGATGCAACTTGCTTGATTTTAGATACTCTTTCAGTTCCAAAACGCGCTGCATCTTCTCCACCCTCACCTGAGTTTGATTGAGCACCGATTCTATTCATTGCGATAGCAATAGTCTCATGAGCTTCAGGAGATATAGAACCAAGACTCATAGCAGCAGATGCAAATCTTTTAAAGATTTTTTCCTTTGACTCTACTTTTGAAATATCAATAGCTTTTCTATCTGATTTAATTTCAAAGAAATCACGGATAAACTTTAGACCACGTTTATTTACTAAGTTTTTTAGTTTATTATAATCCTCAGTTTTACCACTATCTGCCATTGCATGAATAGCATGAATAACAGCAGGACCAAAATCGTGGTGTTCTTGCTCACTATAAAACTTATAAAATCCACCGATATTCAGTGGAAATATTTTTTTGAAACCATCTTCTACAAATGCTTCTTTATGGTACTTAGTAATTCTCTCATCTATATCTTCATAATTTAATCCGCCGAGCTCTGAGTTTGAACTCTCAAAACAATCTTTAACAATCTCATCATTGAGACCAAGAACATCAAATAGTCCAGCATTACGGTAAGAAGCGATAGTTGCAATACCCATTTTAGACATAATTTTAAGAATACCAGCATTTAGTGAGCCATGTACTGACTTTATTCCTTCACTACAATCCATAGTCATCATATTTGATGATTCTATTTTATCTATAACTGTTGCAAAAAGAAGGTTAGGATAAACAGCACTTGCTCCATAACCGATAAGTACAGCTGCACTATGCGAATCAATAACTTCACCAGTTATACATATCATAGATGTAAGATGACGAATTTTAGCTTTAAGCAGCGCAAAATTCAAACGACCGACAACCATAGCCATAGGTATGATTTTATTGTTTAAACTAAACTCATAATCATCTAAAATAATTATTCTAGTACCTTCATTTTCAACTGAATTAATAACTTTAATAACTAAAGCATCTAAAGCATCTTTTAGAGAACCAGTATATGCTGTTGAAAATGTAGTGTTATGATAAAAGGCTTTATAACGAGGTGACTTCTTGTCTCCAAATGATTTTAGTACATCCAATTTTTCATAAGTAATAATAGGAGAAATAGATTTAAGACGATGCGCATGAGAAGGAATTTCATCTAATATATTATGAACCTCACCAAAACCGGTATTTAGACTCATAACAACTTTTTCACGAATCGGGTCAATCGGTGGATTTGTTACTTGAGCAAATTTCTGTTTAAAATAATCAGTAAAGTTTCTCTGTTTATTTGAAAATGCTGCAAGAGGTGTATCATCACCCATAGAGCCAACAGCCTCTTTCGAATCAACTATCATCGGCTCAATTACTTGCTCAACTACCTCTTGAGTAATATTAAAGAATCTTTGTCTTTTAATGAAGTTTTCTTTCTCAAATTCACATTTAGTAGCATAGTTGACCTCTACATGCTCTTGTAGGTAGATCATATGCTCATTTAACCACTTCATATAAGGGTTTGAGCTTTTTAAATAATCATTTATCTGCTCATTTTTAAGAAGTTTTCCAAATTTAAGGTCAAGTCCTAACATTTCACCCGATTGAAGACGCCCTCTCTCTTTGATGTCTTCTTCTGCAATATCTACAACACCATACTCACTAGCTATTAGAAGATTATCATCTTTTGTAACTATATATTTTGATGGGCGAAGACCATTTCTATCTAATACGCACCCAATATAACGGCCATCTGTTACAGAGAATGCTGCTGGACCGTCCCACGCTTCAAATACGGTAGAGTGATACTCATAAAATGCACGAAGTTCCGGATCCATATGAGGAGCATTTTGCCAAGCTGAAGGAATAACACCACGAACAGCTTTAAAGAAATCCATACCATTAACAATAAGAAATTCAAAAAAGTTATCTGCAGATGCACTATCAGAAGAGTTAAGTTGTAAGATAGGAAGAATTCTTTCAATCTCCTCTTGTGTAAATACTTCACTCTTGATAGACTCAGATTTTATCTCTACATTTATACGGTTACCTTCAACTGAGTTTATTTCACCATTATGTGCTACTGCACGGAATGGTTGCGCAAGTCTCCATTCAGGAAGAGTATTTGTTGAAAATCTTTGGTGAAAAAGCGAAAATGATATTTTGAAATCTTCACTTTGAAGGTCTCTATAAAACTCTTTAATATGCGTAGGCATAACAAGACCCTTATATGAAAGAACTTTTGAGCTCATAGAAGAGATATAGAAGTCTCTGTCCTCTATAAGTTTATGCTCAGCCTCTTTACGAGAAAGATACAAAAGTGCATCAAATCTATTTGTAGCCATAATAGAGTTTGGTGTAATAAAAACCTGAACAATATTTGGTAATGAAGCTATAGCTTGATCACCAAGTGCATTTGTATCTACAGGTACATCACGAGTAAGTACAACTTTTAGGTCATTATTGATACAAATCTCTTCTAAAATTTCTAAATGTGCTCTATTTTTTGTAAAAACAGAAGCTACTGCAAACTGCTTAGGTAATTCAATACCACTACCAGATGCTTCATTACGAAGAAACTCTTCTGGCATAGACAATAGCAGACCGCTACCATCTCCTGTTTTTCCATCTGCTGCAACTGCACCACGATGCATCATTCTCTCTAATGCAGTTACTGCATCATTTAAAACTTTGTGAGATGCTTTGTTTTTGATATTGGCTATAAGTCCAAAACCACAGTTGTCCTTAAATGATCTTAATAAATCATGATGTTCTGTCATAATCACTCCAAAATTTGTAAATTCGTCACTAATTTTATATAAATTTAATCTCTTTTTAAACATACTTAGTATATTTAGAGACAAGGTTAAGTATTTTACTATTTAAAGGTTTAAAGAAGTATAATATCAGTAAAATTTCTATAATAAATTTTAAATATGTGTATAAAAGAAGCAAAAAATGCAGGGTTACATCATCAATCTTAACAAAGTTAAAGATGAAGATTTAATAGTTACAATAATATCAAAGGGCAGCTTAGATAATCTTTATAGATTCTATGGAGCAAGACATGGTGTCATAAATCTTGGATTTAAAATAGATTTCGAGAAAGAAGAGAGTGCAAAATCTAGTATCTCTAGACTCAAAGATGTTATACATATAGGTTTCAAATGGATAAACGATTATAGACTTCTTAAACTTTGGCAAGATTTTCTGTCACTCTTTCATAAACATCTCAGAGATGCAGAGGAGTTAGATGATTTTTACTTTGATCTTTTAGATTATGCATCCCAAAATTGGGACAAACAAAATCCAAAAAGAGTAGCCATAGAGGCATATGCTAAGCTTCTGGAAAATGAAGGAAGGCTTCATGAAGAGCTTAACTGTTTTTTGTGCTCACTGCCAATAGAAGAGAAAGAGATATCTTTAGTACGAGCATTTTTACCAACACACAAGGCTTGTTCTCACACTCTTGGTATAAACAAAGAAGCTCTTATAGAGCTGTTTGAAAACAAATCATCTATATTTTTAAATGATAAAGAAGTTGACAGACTTTGGTATCTTCTTCTTCAAGGTCTCTAAGTATTATTTTGTTTTTTTAGCAACTATGGAAGCAACTTTTACTCTCTCACCTTTCATATTTGTATCAATACGCTCTTCATAATAGATAACATCTAAACCTATGAAGTAGTGCAGAAGTTCATTCTTACGCAAAAGATAATCCAAGTTCATCGTAGGCAGTTTAAAATCACCATGAGCAACTAAAAATGTCTCAAAAATGATTACACCGTCTGGTTTTAGTGCATCTTTCATCTGAGATACTAAACGGCGATTTAAATAGTTTACATTTACTATAAGATCATACTTTTTAGGAGTTATATTGTACTTATCTAAATCTGTTTCTATTTTATTAATAGTAGGTGAATTTTTAATAAGTTCAAGTGCATAATCAGAAATATCTACAGCATCTACATCAAAACCTTTCTCAGCTAAAAAGTGAGTATTTCTACCTGTTCCACATGCTAAATCTATTGCTTGACCAACATTTACATATTTTATATATTTTTCAATTATCGGAGTAACGTGATCTGGCATCGGACTCTCTTTATATCTTTCGTTCCATTTTTGCTTATCTTCTATCATTGTTTTTCCTTTTCAAAATTCTAGGTAACTTCTTTTTTTATAATAATTTATCATACCTGAGTTTAATAGATAAAAAGTTGTTTTATGTCAGGAGAGTCTATTTTTATACTCTTCATATCCGAACTCTTTTATCGTTTGTAAACTCTTGTCTTTTCTTTTTATCATAAGTGATGGAAGTTTTATTCCATTAAAAGTTGTATTTTTAACAAAAGTGTAGTGAATTTGGTCTTCAAAGATTATTTTATCTCCAATCTTTAAGGCTTTATCAAAAGAGTAATCACCCATAATATCACCTGCAAGACAGGTGTTTCCACCAAATCTATATGTAAATTCTTTCTCTCCTGCTTCGCCAGAGTCTCTCACATCTGCACGATATGGCATAGCAAGTGTGTCTGGCATGTGAGCTTCTGCTGAAGTATCCAAAATCGCTATCTTCATACCGTTGTCAACTATATCTAAAACAGAACTTACTAAAACACCTGTCTCCCAGCCAACAGCTTCACCAGGTTCTAGGTAGATTTCTACATCATATTTTGCTTTGAACTCTTTAATAATTCTGATTAGTTTTTCAACATCATAACCTTTTTTAGTTATGTGATGTCCGCCACCAAAGTTGATGTAATGCAAACCCTTGAAGTATTTTGAAAATTTCTCTTCAAAAGCCTTTAAAACATCTTCTAGTTCATCTGCTCCTTGTTCACAAAGAGCGTGAAAGTTAAGTCCGTCTATATATTTCAAAACTTTCTCATCAAAGTTTGCAAGAGTAGTTCCTAAACGACTGTAGATGCCACAAGGGTTATATATCTCTTTTGGAGATGCAGAGTGTTCAGGGTTTATACGCAAAGAGATGCTGGCATCTGGGTTTACCTTTTTTACTCTTTTAGCGTATTTAAAGAGCTGGCTTGGAGAGTTAAACACTACATGATTTGATATTTGTGCTATCTCATCAATATCTTCATCTTTATATGCAGGCGAATAAGTATGAACTTCTTTGCCAAACTTCTCATATGCTAGCTTTGCCTCATGAAGTCCACTTGCAGTACAGCCTTGTAAGTACTCTCTTATCTGAGGAAATGTACTCCACATAGCAAAGCCCTTAAGAGCCAATATAATCTTTGCCCCACTCTCTTTTTGCACATAATCAAGTAATTTTAGATTATTTTCTAAAAGCTCTTCTTCACAGATATAACATGGTGTTTTAATGTTTTGATATTCTTTCATAAATGTCTATACTTCTAACTCTTTTATCTGCCAAGGAAGACCTTGTGTATTCATCTCATCCATAAATGGATCAGGATCCATTTGCTCCATATTAAACACACCTGCCCCACTCCAGATGCCTTTAATCATAAGTTTTGCACCTATCATTGCAGGAACACCAGTAGAGTATGAAACGCCTTGAGAATTAGTCTCTGCATAACAATCTTCATGATCTTTTACTTGGTAGATATAAATTTTCTTTTTCAAACCATCTTTGATTCCCTCAGCCACGATGCCGATGTTTGTCTTTCCTGTAGTTCTTGGACCAAGAGATGCAGGGTCTGGAAGCAGAGTCTTTAAAAACTCCATAGGAATTATTTTTTGCCCCTTATGCTCAACAGGCTCGATGCCTAGCATCCCTACATTTTCAAGACACTTCATGTGCGTCAAATAGCTCTGTCCAAATGTCATAAAAAATCTAATACGTTTCAATCCTTTAATGTGTTTTACAAGTGACTCCATCTCTTCATGGTAAAGCAGGTAGGAATCTTTTGGACCAACTTCAGGATAGTCCCAAACTTGCATAATCTCCATAGGCTCAGTCTCTATCCACTCCCCATTTTCCCAGTAACGCCCTTTAGAACTTACTTCACGCAGGTTAATCTCAGGGTTAAAGTTAGTTGCAAATGCATAACCGTGGTCACCAGCATTACAATCTAAGATATCTATAGTGTGAATCTCATCAAAGTAATGTTTTTGAGCATAAGCACAAAATACATTTGTTGCCCCAGGGTCAAATCCACTTCCAAGAAGTCCCATTATTCCAGCTTCTTTAAACTTTTCATCTCTTTGCCATTGAAGTTTATACTCAAACTTAGCCTCATCTGGATGCTCATAGTTTGCAGTGTCTAAATATGGAGTTTTTGTTGCAATACAAGCGTCCATAATTGTTAAATCCTGATAAGGAAGAGCAACATTGATAACAATATCTGCCTTACACGATTCTATAAGCTTTATGACCTCGTCTGTAACATCAGCATCTACTGTTGTTATCTCTATGTCAGCATCTTTAAAATCACTTTTTATGGTTTCGCATCTGCCTATACTTCTACTGGCTAAGACGATTTTTCCAAATACATCCGAATTTTGTACACATTTATGTACTACTACGCGGCTAACTCCACCTGCACCAATTATTAAAGTTGTCATTATTTTTTTCCTAAATTTTATTTATACTAAATTAAATGCCACTGCTAATACACAAATCCATATAAGAGCTGTAACAATAAGGCTTAAAAGAACTAAAGTTGCACCTGCATCCTTTGCCTGTTTTGCCAATATATGATAATCACTAGTAACTAAATCAACAACTCTCTCAATAGAGCTGTTTGTAACTTCTGCTAACACCGGAATAAACAGAGATATAAATAAGATGCTGGAGTATCCAAAACTTACAGGTAAATTCCAGGCTACAATTCCCATAACACTAAGCATAAGCAGTTGCCACTTAAATGATGTCTCATTTTTTGTTATATCGATAAAACCTTCTACTGCATACATTCCGTTACGAAATAGTGAATGTTTAGGCTTGTTCAGTTTCATGTTTTTCCTTTAAATTTGTAATAATTTCTCTTATCTCTTGAGTTTTTGTTTCTCTGTGTAGTGGCTTTGAGAAGTATACTCTTACGTCTCTTTTTCTAAATAAATTAGAATTTCTTGTCTTAGAAAATATACTTCCATTCATCCCATCGATAAAAAAAGTAACTATCTTCCCCTCATAATCACTTGAGATAAGTTCATATCCTTTGTAAAACTTTCCAGTCTCTCCATCAAGGCTGATTTGTCCCTCTGGAAATAAAGCCACAATTTTACCATTTTTTAGTCTTTTTGAAGCATCTATAAAAGCATCTTTTGAAGCTTTTTGTGAAATAGGAATTGCCTCACCTTTTTTTAGTGCTTTTTTAAATAATTTCCAGTTATAAATATCTTTGTCTATCATAAAATTTAAGCGTCTTTTTATAGGTATCTGAATTATTGCCCAATCTACCCAGCTTACATGATTTCCTAAAAGTAGGACTCCCCCAGAATCTGGAATATTTTCTAGTCCAAGATATGTAAATTTATATCTTGTTTTTAAAATTATTTCTAAAAATGCCCAAAAAGACATTACAAAATAACGTTTAAATAACATATAACTAAGATATAGTCCTACTAAAACCATAGTGTATATAAGAATTTTAGCATTCATTCCATAGTATGCAAAAATTGTTGTCAAAACTAAAAATGAAAACATAAAAATATTTTGTACAAAATTGTTTCCTGCGAGTATTGTACCTAAGTGAACACGTGGAGAGAGGAATTGTATTTGTGCATTTAATGGTACCATTATAAATCCTGCGAAAATACCAAATAGCATGAAGAGAATGGACATAGTAATCATAGAGCTTGAAAATGGAATTAAGAGTACAATTATTGTTATAGCAGAGGAGCCTATAGCAGCTAAACCGGTGTTTATATAGTACTTTGAAAAATTAGCAGCCATAATAGCTCCACTTACCATTCCTATGCCAGCTAGAGTCATAACACCTTGGATATATATAGTATTTGTTACTCCTAATTCACTCTTGGCATATTCACCAAATACAGCAAGAATAACTTGTGAAATAGACCAAAAAAGACCAAGAGCAATAATAGCATCAAAAATCTCTTTTTTTCTTCTTACTATTTTCATATTTTTTTGTAAATATTCACCTTTAAAATATCTTTTAAAATTAAACTCTTTCTTACTATCTTGATTCATTTTATTTGGTAGTTTTAAAGCTAGAAAAAATTGTATGACTGAACCAAGAACTAAGAGCCAACCTAGAGGAGCTATGGTAGTTAAAATATCTTCTTTAGTCACAAAACTATCTTTTAAAATAACTTCAAATAAAACTGTATAAAAAAGCATGCCCCCAAGAATCGCAACTGTTGTGACAGCTTGAACAGCTCCATTACCACTACTTATAAACTTTATGCCCACCAACTCTTTAATATAACCATATTTAGACGGACCATATATAGCACTCTGAAAAGCAAGTAAAAAAGTAAAAATAAATGCCATGTAAAAATGTCCATTATAGTAAGCGTAAGTAATTGCAAGTGTAATAAACACAGCAAATAAAGCTGAGTATTTCATAATTTCATTTTTAGGGTATCTATCTGCTAAAAAACCTGTTGGAGAAAATGCAACTATAAAAGGCAATATAATAAGTGTATTTACTATAGCAGTTAAAACTATTTGCATATCACCATCATAGACTTTAAAGATAGTATTTTGAATGATTATTTTATGTCCCAAATCCGTAAAAGCATTTAAAAAAACAACTATTAGATAGTTTATAACTCCCAGAATTTTGAACATATCTTTCATCTATATCTCTTCACCTTGAACTAAAGTTGTACTCCAACCCTCATAATAACCATTATTTTCTTTTACTTTAGCAAAAAGTTCATCTACGACTTTTTTAACTTCTTTTTCTATTACAGCATGCTTTTTAACAAGAGCCACACCATGCTCAAACTCTTCAGAACTTATCTCATCCTTAAAAATAAACCCCTCAATATCAAGTGTATTTATAAATCTATTTTTCTGTGTTGGAGTTTCAAACGAGACATAATGTTCAACCTCTCTTTGTATAGTTAAGTCTTCATCTTCTTCTTCTAGTAAGAAGATTATTTTTGCACTTTGAATATGACAAAACTCTAACTCTGTTGGAAAAAGCTGAGTCTCATAAAAACCCCATTTAGTATCTCTTACAACATTACTTTCATAAACATAATTTGAAGGAGTTAATATTTTGCTAACTATTGAATCAAGCTTTTTAGAGTCATATGCATAGAAATAAAACTCATTCCATCCATCAATAACTCTAGTACCTACATATACTGCTCTGTCTTGATGTTCTAAAGCTATGATAAGAGATTCTTTAGTCTCTAAGAACTCTTCATAGCCTTCTTTTGTTTCATCTAAATTGTCATATTTTACAAATGTACTAAAAAGCCAAGGGTTCATCTCTTTTGCATCTGTTGCTTCTATGTTTACTTCAATAACTACTTCACTATTATCTTCTACTCTATTAAATATTTCTCTCATATACTCTCTATATTTTTTATTTATTATAGCTAATTTAACATTAAGTTATTTTATTTATAGCTTATCAATAATAATTATCATTTTTATATTCATTTAAGAATTTTAAGGCTACAATTCAACTACAAAACAATGATAACAAATATCATTACCAAAAGGAAAACAAATGAAAAGAAGAAATATAACATTAGCATTAAGTGCTTTTTTATTACTAGGTAGCTCTGCTTACGCGAGTGAGTCATCAGATATTCAAGCTCTTAAGCAAGAAGTTAAAGAACTTCGTGAGATGACACAAATATTAGTTGATGAGACTAGTGATTTAAAAACAGGGTTTAACTATACTGTTGTTGATAGCAAAAAGTCTTACAATGGTCTTGGAGCTGCAGCTTCAAAAGTTTACTACTCAAAATCTCCTCTAAGTATTGGTGGTTATGGTGAGATGTATTACTCAGACACAACCACAAATAATAATACAGATAAAACAACTTTAGATGTATATAGATTTGTTCCATATATTGGTTATAAGTTTAGTGATAACATCATCTTAAATACAGAGATCGAGTTTGAGCACGGTGGTGTAGCGAACAACGGTGGTACTGCTGAGGGTGGAGAAGTTATAGTTGAGTTTATGTATCTTGACTTTTTAATTAATAAAAATGCAAATATCAGAGTTGGTAATATGTTAATGCCTATTGGTCTTATAAATGAGAGACATGAACCGACACTATTTACAACTGTACAAAGACCAAATACATCAAAGTACCTTATACCTTCAACTTGGCATGAGAGCGGTGTAATGGTTTATGGTGATATAATTGATAACTTATCATATAAATTTACAGCAGTAAGTGCCCTTCAAACTGGGGTTAATGGTTCTACATGGCTAAGAGACGGTCGTGGTGGATCATTTAAACAAACAGATGCGAACCTTGCTTTTGCTGCTAGAGTAGATTATACTGGTATCAACGGTCTTTTAGTAGGTGCTTCTGCATATAGCGCTCCCTCTGTTAACGGTGTTAGTTCAACTACAAATATGTACGATGTACATTTAGACTATAAAAACAGCGGTGCTAGAGTTTATGGTGTTTATACTCAAACAGATAGATCAGATGCTGCAGAAATTGCAACAGATGCGGTTGAAAAAGCTAAGGGTGGTTATATAAATTTTAGTTATGATATTTTATCTCTAACCTCTATCAAAAAACAGCTTCCTATCTTTGTTCAGTTTGAAAGCATTAACCCTGAGCAAGAGAGAGCTAATGGAACTTCTGGTGACGACCTTGATACAACTACGGTTGGTGTAAACTATTTCCCTCATGAACAAGTTGTATTAAAATTTGATTATACAATGGCAAGACAAGGTGCAGTTGATACAGATACTGCAAGTATCTCTATGGGATTTATTTTCTAAAAATGTAAAAAAATTCCCTTTAACGAAGAGGTTTGCAGCCAATACTGTGCAAATCTCTTTTTATTGATATTCATAATTGACAATTGAAAAATAATCATATACAATCCTAAAAACTTTAAAAAAAGAAATATAATATGAAAATAATTTATCTAATAATATTTACACTTATAGCGCTTCCACTAAGTGCAAAAGTACTGATTTCCCCTATAGATGCTATGAAGCAAAGCTTTGGTGCTAATGCAACTGTAGTGAAAAAGAATATTTTATTAAAAAATGAACAAGCAAAGAAAATCCAAACAAATGCAAAAACAAAACTCAGTTCTAAGATATTTAGGACCTTTAAAGCTACAAAAGGGAGTGAAGTATTGGGCTATGGTGTTCTTATCAACAAAAAAGTTCGTTCAAAAAATGCTGTTGTTCTTTATCTTATCTCAAAAGAGTCTACTCTTATAGGAATAGAGATTATTGCTTTTAATGAACCTATGGAGTATATCCCATCAAAAAAATGGATTTCTCAATTTGAGAATATTTCTACAGATAAACAATTAAATGTTGGTAGAGAGATTCCTACGATAACAGGTGCTACGCTTAGTGCTAGAAGTATAACAGACTCTTCACGACTGGCATTTGCTTTTTACAATGAGATGCTAAAGGCCAAGTAGTGAAATTCACTCTTATAAACAACATAAAAAAAGATAAGGCTATGAGACTTATTCTCACAGGCTTTTTAAGCTTTATCCTTCTTTATATCATTTCAGATGTTCTAGTTAAAGCATTTGGTTTTGGAATTTCTGTAGAGACAATAAATATAACGCTTTTTGGAAGTGAAGAAAATTTTATAGACCCTATTCCTAGAGCTTCATTTTTGGAGTTTTGGCATACTGAGATATTTTTTATGATGATGATACTCCTTACTCTGAGTGCTATTTTTATTCGTCTGGCAAATAGAAGCAGAACTTTTATGACCAATACTCTTATGATTAGTGCTATAACTTCACTTGTGGCTATTGCCCTTGCCTACTTTGTATCTGCTATATTTATTTATCTATACGTAATTACTTTTTTCATCTGGCATCTAAGTGCTCTTTATATGATTTTATACTCATTTTGGAAGCTATATGCAAAAAGCGTATAAACTCTCCATCATATACTATCTTATCTTCTCACTACTTCTAATAGCTAGTGCTGTAATGCTTTTTGAGTATAAAATAGGCTTTAGCTATGAAAAAATACTAGATTATTATCTGGGAAATGAGGATAAATTTATACCTGCTAAAAGTACAATTGGTATACTTAAACTTGCTCTACCTCATATATTTTCATTTGGACTTATTTCTATGGTGCTTTTGCACTTTTTAGTCTTTACAAAACTCAGATATAAAAAGAGTACTTTAACAGTTATCTACTTGACACTTTTCAGCGCTATGCTGGAGATATTTACACCGATGCTAATAGTAAACGGTTTTGAATATGCCGCATTTTTAAAACTATTGTCATTTTTTCTCTTTTTAACTCTGATTCTCTATATCTCTTGGTTACTTCTTTACAGTATCATTTATGACTAGAGAGTTTGTGTACTCATCAATATTTGAGCTTATTCTCATATCTCCGTCACTTTGTAAAACAATGTAGGCAAGCTCTTGTGAATCTAAAAACTCATAAGCTTTTTTAAGCGGCATTACACTTGAAGCTGTCGCATAAGCATCCAGAAAACTGCTACTCATGCTTCCTACTAAAGTTATAGATACAAATTTTGTCTGTGAGCTTTTTAGTTTTGGGTTTATCAAATGGTTATTTTTAGTAGACTTAACATATCTGTTATAGTTTCCGCTTGTAGTGATTCCAAGATTTTTTTTAGATGTTTTAAACGATAAAAGCTTACCATCAGAAAATGGATTTTGAACATCTATCAAGCAGGTATCCAAACAACGAATATCTCCACTCGCAGAGATTTGAGCCTCTATGTTATTTGCTCTAAAGTAAGCAGCTACTTTGTCAACTGCAAAACCTTTTCCCATACCACCGAGGTCTAGCTTTATATTTTCATCTAAAAAAGCCTCATCTTTACTAAAATGAACACCTCTGATATTTATCTTTGCATCTAAGAGTTTTTGTTTTGAAGGCACTCTTCCTTGCTCTCCAAAGTGGTACAAGTCTTTTGTAATAGAACCAATAGTTATATCAAAATAACCATCACTTTTTTTATATAATTCTTTACTCTGTTTAAGCGCTTGATAGGAATAACTATCTAATTTAACCTTTTTGTCTTGGTTTAATCTGTAAATCACAGCACTTTTTTTATATGAAGATATGGATGCTTCTATATCCTTCATAATTTTAAAACCATGTTCTACTAAATGTTTATCTTTTTCTTCTACGGAGATAGTTATAAAAGTTGACATAATAACTTGTGTTCGTGAAACTGTTTTGGCTTCTAATATAAAATAAGTCAGAATCATTATTGTTAAAATTTTTTTCATTTATATATTCTTTAATAGAGTTAATATTTATTATATATTAATTATTGTAATATTTAGGTTATATATCAAGAGGATTAATATAAATGCTTAGTACAGCTTTAATTGTAGATAATGACATAAGATATACTAAACAACTTAAACTAGAGCTGGAAAACAGCTTAGACTTAAATTGTACCTTGACTAGTGATTATGAAGCGGCAGAGTCAGTTACTGATTTGAATTTTGACATTTATCTTATTCGCCGTAACAAAGAGAATATTAGACTTATAAATATACTTACAAGTCACTCTAAGCTTGTAATTATTCTTACCAATAGTGATGATGACAAAGTTATAGAAGAGATAGTCTCTTACGGTGCAACAGATTATATTGTTACTTCCAATAGAAATGATAAAATCGATATTAACGTAATTAAAAGAATCATGAAAAACTCCACTTTTAAGGTGATGGTAGTTGATGATTCAGAATTGGTACTTAAAAAACTATCTTATGTCCTGGATTCACAAAACCTAAAAAATATAGGTTTTTTAGATGGTGAAGAAGCGTGGTCATATTTAAATAATCCTGACTCTGATAAAATTGACTTAGTAATTGTTGACTATAAGATGCCAAAAATGAATGGTTATGAACTAACTCTAAAAATTCGTTCAAAGTTTAACATAGAACACTTACCAATATTAATACTATCTGCGGTGGATAATCCAAACACCATCTCAAAGTTTCTAAGAGCCGGAGCTAATGATTATATTCCAAAGCCATTTGTACATGAAGAGTTTATAGCAAGAGTTTCTAACACTCTGTCCATGCTTAGCTTGTTTAATGAAGTCAAAAATATGGCTAATACAGACTACTTAACTGGATTAAATAATCGCATATATTTTTATAGCACAGTGCCTAAAATACTAATACGTTCAAAAAGAAATAAAGAACCTCTATCGATAGTAATGATAGACATAGATAACTTTAAACTACTCAATGACAAATATGGACATTCTGTTGGAGATAAAGCATTAAAACAAGTTTTTATTATTCTTAAAGAATCAGTTAGAGAGTCTGATGAGTGCATTAGATTTGGTGGAGAGGAGTTTCTTATAGTGCTTCCAAATTGCCCACATTATAAGGCGATGGAAGTCATGCAAAAAGCTACCAAGAATATTAGTAGCTCAATACTTACTGTAGATGATAAAATAGCATTAAATATTACTATATCATCAGGGGTAACTTCACATATTGATGAACTTGATAAAATGATAGCCTGCGCAGATGCTTATATGTATAAAGCTAAAGAAAAAGGTAAAAATCTAGTTTATTCAGGTGAATAAACTAGATACTTATTACCTCATTTACTTCTAATCCAAAGCCGCCTAAACCAACAAATTCTGTTTGCTTAAGAGATGTTATAAGATTCATTTTCGAAACACCAAGAGACTTTAGTATCTGAGCACCAGTTCCAATCTCTTTCATAGCTGCATTATCCTGATGGTTTGTTTTATTTATAAAAACTAAAACACCACTGTTTTGTTTTAAATACTCTATAGAGTTTACAAGGTTATTGTATTTTTTCTGATTTAAAAGAAGTTCAATGTCTGGTATAACATTATGAACTCTTACATTTGACACTTCTCCTGCATTATAAAAGACTATAGCAGTATGTTCTACATTATCGTGATCTAAAAAAGTATGTTGCTTAACTTTTACATCAAAAAAGTCTATCTCTTGAACACTAGTCTCTTTTACAAGTCTCTCATTTGCTAGACGGTATTCAACGATGTCTGAGATGAAAATAGTTTTAAGATTGTGTTCCTCACCAAAAATATCAAGATCATCGCGTCTAGCCATAGTTCCATCTTCTTTGATAATCTCACATATAACAGATGATTCACTTAAGCCTGCTAAACGGCATAAGTCAACTGAACCCTCAGTATGACCAGTCCTAACAAGTGTTCCGCCATCTTTAGCTATAAGAGGAAATATATGTCCAGGTTTTACTAGCTCATCTGCATGAGAGATTGGGTTTGCAAGAATTTTGATAGTATCATCTCTCTCCCCTGCTGAAATACCCGTTAGAGCATTTTTAGCGTCTACAGAGACTGTAAAAGCTGTCTCATAAGAAGATGTATTTGAACTTACCATTGGGTTAAGATCTAGGCGAGTAGCTATAGACTTACTAAGAGCAACACAGATTAAACCTCTTGCATGAGTAGCCATAAAGTTAACATGTTGAGGAGTTGAAAATGCAGATGCATATACTAAATCACCCTCATTCTCTCTATCTTCATCATCAACCATGATGACCATTTTCCCCTTTTTTATCTCATCAATCGCTTCTAATACTCTTTGTGTAGGTGTCATATATTCTCTTTTTTTTATTTGCCAGAATTATACATAAAAGTTAATTAAAAAGAGTTCAAAACAAATTTTATAAATTTAACCCTGTTTCTCTTGACTTTAAAAAACAATTTGTCTATAATTTCGCTCCAACAAACATGGTAATATCGTTTGTTAAATACCGCGGAATAGAGCAGTTCGGTAGCTCGTCGGGCTCATAACCCGAAGGTCGCAAGTTCAAATCTTGCTTCCGCAACCAATTAACATAAATGATGGGGATTCGCCAAGTGGTAAGGCACTAGCTTTTGGTGCTAGCATTCATAGGTTCGAATCCTATATCCCCATCCACCCTTTTTCAATTTTTCTTTATTCAAGAAAAAGTTTAGCAAAGCATATTGTAATTTATGAGCTGAAGTTTGACGAAAAAGAAAATAAAATTTCGCGGAATAGAGCAGTTCGGTAGCTCGTCGGGCTCATAACCCGAAGGTCGCAGGTTCAAATCCTGCTTCCGCAACCAACCACATTAACTCAAATAGCAAACTTCACAAATAAATTTTAAACTTTTGAAAAATTATTTAAAAAACATACTATTTTTATAGAAATCTAAGTTTTGTATGATAAAATTTCGTCATATTTTTCAATGATGGGGATTCGCCAAGTGGTAAGGCACTAGCTTTTGGTGCTAGCATTCATAGGTTCGAATCCTATATCCCCATCCACACTACATATAAATCAATAAAAATCTATACTCTATATTTAAAGGCATACTATGGCTGAAACAGATGGTTTAACTATCGTAATAAGAACTCTTGTACTTTTGGGAATTATAGGGATATTTGGATTTATTCTAACTAGAAAAAAAGAAGACAAAAAATAACTATACAACTTCAGTAAAAGATATACAAACCTAATTAACATCTATATATTTTGGAATTAGACTTTTGATTTTTTGATATATTTTATCAAAATCAGTTGAGTAGACTCTAGTCTGAGCTACGCAAGTGATAAAGTTAGTATCTCTCTCCCATCTAGGGACAAGATGCATATGTATATGTTCAGCTATACCTGCTCCACCAGCTTTGCCTAAATTCATACCAATATTGACACCTTTAGCATTAAAACCCTCTTTTAAAAGTCGTACACTCTTTTGAGCTAAAGCACTCATGTGAAGCCAAGTCTCAGACGGTAAATCCTCCAATTTATCAGTGTGTATATGAGGAATAATCATAAAGTGACCAGGAGTATAAGGATAGACATTCATAACGATAAAGCAGTGTTCGTCTCTATATAGAACATGTAAATCATTATCTTCTTTAGCATGAGAACTAATATGACAAAAAACACAACCTTCTATCTTTTTACCTTTAATATACTCATCTCGCCAAGGAGCGTATAAAATATCTTCCATAAAAAACCTTTATATATATATGTTATTATACCAAATTACAATATTCTAGTTTATCTTGCCATTATAATCAATATTGGCAAGATTTGAATATCTTTTGTACTGTTCATCCGCATGATTTTGTGCAGTTTGTATAAAAGTTTTTGCATCATTTTCATTTATCTTCTCAACCATGCTAAATCTAGTTTCATTATACATAAATTCTTTCACGGGAATTTTAGGCTTTTTATAATCAAGTATCATAGGATTTTTACCCTCTCGTTCTAGCTCTGGGTTATATCTAAATATTGGCCATATACCGCTCTCAACAGCAAGTTTTTGCTGATTCATGCCATATTTCAAATCATATCCGTGGGCTATACAGTGTGAATATGCAATGATGATAGATACACCATCATATTTTTCAGCTTCTACAAATGCTTTAAGTGTCTGTTTATCATTCGCTCCCATGGCAACTCTAGCCACATATACATTTCCATAAGCAATTGCCATCATTGCCAAATCTTTTGGAAGTTTTGCTTTTCCACCGGCTGCAAACTTAGCCACCGCTCCGGTAAATGTTGCCTTTGATTGTTGACCGCCTGTGTTTGAGTATACTTGAGTATCTAAGACCAATATATTTACATTTTTTCCACTAGCTAAAACATGGTCAACTCCACCATAGTCAATATCATAAGCCCAACCATCACCACCGATAATCCAAACAGATTTTTTTGTTAAATAATCAGCAAGCGATAGTAAGTTTTTTGCATCTTTATGTGTAGAATTTTTAAGCTTTTCTTTTAAGATCTCAACTCTTTGTCTCTGTTCATAAAGAGCGCTCTCTTCATGTTGGTCTGCATTTAAAATTTCACTACTTAACTCTTGAGAAACATCCTCTTTTAAGCCTTCTAATAACTCTTTTGCTTGAACTTCATGCTTATCTATTGTAAGTCTAAAGCCAAGTCCAAACTCTGCATTATCTTCAAAAAGTGAGTTTGACCATGCAGGACCTTTACCTTGTGCATTTTTACTCCAAGGAGTTGTAGGCAGATTTCCGCCATATATTGATGAACATCCAGTAGCATTTGCCACAATCATCCTATCTCCAAAAAGTTGTGTAGCGAGTTTAATATAAGGAGTCTCTCCACAACCAGGGCATGCGCCTGAAAACTCAAAAAGTGGTTCTAAAAATTGACTCTCTTTTACTTTTGAATGGTCAAGTTTTGCTCTATCAACTAAAGGAAGATTGATAAAATAGTCCCAAACCTTAGCACCCTCTTCTCTTAGTGATGGTAGCATCTGCATATTTATGGCTTTTAAATCTTTTTGGTCTTTATTTACAGCTGGACACTCTTCAACACATAAAGAACAACCTGTACAATCTTCAACAGATACACTTATCATAAACTTATCATTTTCATCAAATGTTTTACCCTTGGCTTTTGTATATAAAAAACCTTTCGGAGCATTAGATAAAAGAGATTCATCAACAACATTTGAGCGGATAACTGAGTGTGGACAAACAAACACACATGTGTTACACTGAATACATACTTCAGGATCCCAAATAGGGACTTGCAAACCAATATTTCGTTTTTCATACTTACTTGTACCACTTGGCCATGTTCCATCACTTGGCATCTCGCTAACACTTATCTCGTTGCCGTGACCTTCTAAAATTTTACGAGTTACATTCTCTACAAACTCACTATATTCACCCTTCAGTGATGGTTGCATTTTCACATCTGAAGTTACATAATTAGCAACTTTTACCTCATATAGATTAACCAAAGCATTATCAACTGCTTTGTTGTTCATCTCCACAAGTTTTTTACCTTTTTTTCCATAAGTTTTTACGATGCTGTGTTTAATCTTCTCTATTGCTTCTTCTTGCTTAAGAACTCCAGATATTGCAAAAAAACATGTCTGCATTATAATATTTATTCGTCTTCCCATACCGCTGTTGTTTGCTACGCTCGTAGCGTCTATAGCATAAAATTTCAGTTTTTTATCTATTATTTGCTTCTGTACATCTTTTGGAAGTTTACTCCAAATAATATCTTTTGCAAATGGCGAGTTAAGCAAAAAAACAGCACCCTCTTTTGCGTGAGAGAGTATGTCAAACTTTTCTAAAAACACACTCTGATGACAAGCTACAAAGTCAGCTTTTTGTATGAGGTATGTAGAGCGAATAGGCTTGGAGCCAAAACGAAGATGCGAGATAGTTACGGAACCAGATTTTTTAGAATCATATACAAAATAACCCTGCACATAGTTATTTGTCTCCTCTCCGATGATTTTAATAGAATTTTTATTTGCTCCAACTGTTCCATCAGAACCAAGTCCAAAAAACATAGCCTCAAAAACCTCGCTATCTTCAAGTACAAAACTCTCATCATACTCTAAACTTGTATGAGTCACATCATCATTTATGCCTATGGTAAAGTGATTTTTGCTCTTCTTTTTAGTAAGTTCATCAAATACAGCTTTTATCATAGCAGGAGTAAACTCTTTTGATGAGAGCCCATAACGTCCACCTATGATTTTTGGCATCTTAAATGGAAGTTTTTTATCATTTAATGCTTCACTAAGTGCTGTTAAAACATCAAGATAAAGCGGCTCTCCAAGAGAACCAGACTCTTTCGTTCTATCTAAAACCGCTATAGATTGTGTCGTTTTAGGAAGTACAGATATAAAATGTTCTATGCTAAATGGAAGCGCTAAACGAACTTTCACAACTCCCACTTTTTCGCCAACTCTGTTTAAATACTCCACACTCTCATGAACAGCCTCTGCACCTGAGCCCATCAATATGATGATTTTTGTTGCATCATCTGCGCCGACATAATCAAAAAGTTTATACTCTCTACCTGTAAGATTGGCAAATTTATCCATCTCACCTTGTAAAATAGCAGGCACCTTTTCATAGTAACTATTTACGCTCTCGCGACCTTGAAAATAGACATCAGGATTTTGAGAAGTTCCTCTAATAAATGGATTGTCAGGTGTCAGGGCACGAGAACGATGAGCGTAAACTAAATCCTCATCTATCATCTCTCTCATAATATTTTCATCAATTAGATTGATTTTTTGCACTTCGTGAGAGGTGCGAAATCCATCAAAAAAATGTAAAAAAGGTATGCGAGATTTAAGGGTTGCTGCTTGGGATATAAGAGCAAAATCATGAGCTTCTTGAACACTGCAAGATGGCATCAATACAAATCCTGTCTGCCTTGCGCCCATAACATCTTGGTGATCACCAAATATGGAAAGAGCTTGCGCGGCAAGAGAACGGGAAGCTACATGAAAGACGGTAGAAGTAAGCTCACCAGCAATCTTATACATGTTAGGTATCATCAGCAAAAGACCCTGAGAGGCGGTAAAAGTTGTTGTTAAAGCTCCGCTTTGAAGGGCTCCATGAACTGCACCACTAGCCCCTCCTTCACTCTGCATCTCTGTAACATCAGGAACTGTACCAAAGATATTTTTTTCACCGTGTAGAGAGTAAATATCACTAAGTTCACCCATCACAGAAGCAGGTGTTATAGGATAGATAGCTATAACTTCGTTTATCTTATATGCAACTCTTGCAACGGCTTCATTTGCGTCAATTGTGGCTGTTTTTGTGCTCATAATATCTCCATCTCACTCTATCTGGAAATATTATAACTCTATTTAAATAAAAATTAAAGAAAACTTATCTTTTTTACAAAAATACAAAAACTAAATCTGGAAAAAGTATAACTAATCCTAAGCCTAAAAGTTGTAAAAGTATAAAAGGAATAATTCCCTTGTATATCTCTATGGTCTTTACACTATCGCCAGCTGCACCTTTTAGAAAAAAGAGAGATAGTCCAAAGGGCGGTGTTAAAAAAGAGGCTTGAAGATTTAGTGCAATAAGAACTGCAAACCAAATAGGGTCGATGCCAAAACCTTCCATAACCGGAATAAGTATCGGCACAATAATAAATGATATCTCTATAAAGTCTATAAAAAAACCAAGTATAAAGATACTTATCATCGCGATAGCTATAAATACCCATACATCACCTATATCTTCATGAAAAAACTCAACTATAAGATCAGTTCCTCCTAGCTCGTTAAATACAAGAGAGAAGGCTGTAGCACCTATGAGAATCATAAATATCATACCGCTAAGTTTCACACTCTCTAAAGATGCATATTTTAGCATCTCGAGATTAAGTGACTTGTTTATATAACTAAGCACTAGAGCACCAACAACACCAAAAGCAGCTGACTCGGTTGGAGATGCTATGCCCGCAAAAATACTTCCTAAAACAGAAACCATTAAAAGAAGTGGAGGAACTATAGAGATGATTATTTCTTTTGTTGAAACTTCTTTTATATTCTTTGGAATCGGTGCTATCTCAGGTGAAAAATATGAACGTATTAGTATGTAAGTTATATAGAGACCAACCAAAACAAGTCCCGGTAAAACTGCACCCATAAAAAGCTCACCTACACTTACGCTCATTACATCACCAAGAATAATCAATATAATAGATGGAGGTATAATCTGTCCAAGAGTTCCAGATGCTGCTACAGTTCCAGATGCAAGACCTTTATCATAACCTGCTTTTAGCATCAATGGAAGTGCTATGACACTCATCATAACTACAGATGCTGAGACTATACCTGTAGATGCAGCAAGCATCGCACCGACTAAAACTACACTTACAGCTAAACCACCACGCACGTCACGAAACATAGCACTCATAGAGACCAGAAGTCTTTCTGCCATTTTCGACTTTTCCAAAACCAAACCCATTGTTATAAAAAGAGGAACTGCCATAAGAGTTGTGTTTGACATGATTCCGTAGATTCTAAAAGGCAGGATTTCAAAAACATCAAACCCAAGACTAGGGATAAGAAAAGCAAAAGCTATAGCCACACTTCCAAAAACAAAAGCTACTGGTATTCCTATAAGAAGAAGTGCTAGGACTACTATAAACATAAACAAAGCTATCAAAGTGACTTCCATTTTTTGTAGTTCATTTTTACATCTTTAAGTGCAACAAGTGTTAAAAAAACAAAAGAAAGAGGAAGAAGAGATTTAACTATAAATCTATATTTCAAACCACCAGGATTTGAAGAAGCTTCACTTTGGGCAAAACTAAGAGCCACAAAATCAATGCTTATATAGATAATAAGAAATGAAAAAGGAAGTATAAAAAATACTAGAGAAATTATATTTACAATAGCTTTTGTTTTTTCACTATATGAAGCATAAAATATATCTACTCTAACATGAGCGTTCTCTTTTAAAGTATAAGCGATACCAAAAAGTATGATAAAATCAAAGAGATGCCACTCCAACTCTTGAAGAGCAATAGAACCTGTAGAAAACAAGTACCTTGCAGTTGCGTCGTATACAACCAGTAAAACTAAAATAGCTAAGATAAAAGCTGTAAAGTACCCTAAATATTTTATGCTTTTATCTATCATTTTATTTATTTAATCCATTTAGTATTATAGTTTTCATACTTGTTTCATCTGCGAACTGTACACATTCTATTGCAGCATCTATGTAGGCTTTTGCTGTTACACAAGAATAATCAATATACTTATATCCGTTAAACAAAACAATCATATCAAAGAAGAGTCTTGTTATTCGACCATTTAGTTCATAAAAAGGGTGCAAGGCGTTTATTTCACATTTATAATAAGCAAGTTTTTTAACAAATTCTTCTTTTGATATATTTTCACAATCTTTTAAATAGTTTTCTTCTTCAAGTTGAGCAAATATTTTTTGTGATGAACTTTTTACATAGAGTCCTTGACAAAATCTAGATTCGCCTTTTGCCATATTATGTTCTCTATAAACTCCTGCCCAATCATATAATGCTTCAAAAGTTCTTCGGTGAAGCTCTATAAAGTATGCTTCATCAAAAATAGTATCTTCATTGAGTTCATCATAAAAAACTTGATAAGCCTCTGTTAAAAGCTCTTTTTCAAGTTCATGGATTTGCGTACTATCTTCTATATTTAACTTGTTTTTAGGTACATCACTATTTCTTATATATATGTCACTACTTTGAACTTTGTACTTTGATGCCATACTTTTCCCTTAGTAACTTTACCTCTTTTACTACTTCAGCATTAGCTTCTTTATAACCTTCTATATTTTGTGTTGTTCTTATGATTTTCTCAAGTTCTTTAGAATCTACTGGATTTTTACTCATCTCATATCCCCATATAGTTTATAAATTTATTCATCATTATATCTTAAACCTTTTTATCATTCATTACAACAACTCTTTAAGCTCTACCAAATCAGCATCTATACTTATAGAAAGCTTCTCCATCTCGTCTAAAATCTTATCTGTAGATGCATACTCTATCTCTTCGTATTCTATAGTTTTATAGCGGTTGATCGATAGGTCATAATCATTTTCTTTTATTTGTTCGGCATCTATAAAAAAGTGTTTTTTACTCTCTTTGTAGTCAGCTTTATCTTTAAGAGCGTAGTTTTTTATGATGTCTGGTATATCGTTTATCTCTGTAACATTTCTTTTGTCATCCAAAGTGTAACCATCTGCTAGCATGTCATAAAACCAAACCTTCTCTGTTGAGCCACCTTTTACAAAGATAAGAACAGCAGTAGAAACTCCTGCATAAGGCTTGAACACTCCACTTGGCATCGAGATTACAGCTTTTAGCTCGTTTTTCTCTAGTAGATTTTGTCTTAGCATCTTATGTGCGTTTGAGCTTCCAAACAAAACGCCATCAGGAATGATAACTCCACATCTTCCACCAACATCTAAAACTCTTGTAATGAGGTCAACAAAAAGAAGTTCTGTTTTTGTAGATGAGATGCTAAAGCCTTCATTTTTGTCATCTTTATCGATGCTTCCTTTAAATGGAGGATTTGCTAAAACTACTTCGTATTTGTCTTTTTCATTGTAGTTTTTAGAGAGTGTATCTATCTGTTTTATATGTGGATTTTGTATGTCATGTAGCATCATATTCATCATAGATATTCGTATCATACTTATGTCGCTATCATTTCCATAAAAAGTATCATCTGAGAGTTTATCCCACGATGCTTTGTCTGAGAGATTTGCTCCTAAAGTTCCATCTTTCTCAGTATATGGAGCTAACATATGAGTGTAAGCACTTACTAAAAATCCTGCTGTTCCCACACTCGGGTCAAAAACTCTCTCGCCTATTTGTGGGTTTACAAGCTCAGTCATCATCTGTATGATATGTCTAGGTGTACGAAACTGTCCGTTTTTTCCGCTTGAGCTTATCTCACTTAGCAAATACTCATACATATCTCCCAAACTATCCATAAAACCTTTTTCATCTTTTTCTAAAATGTTAAATATCTCTTGGATGCTCTCCACAGTCTCACTAAGCAAAGAGGGTTTAGTGATGATAAAAGCCAAATCTTTAAGAGACTTGTTAAACTCACTCCCCTCGTTATAGTTTTTTATAAAAGGAAATGCTTTGTCACGAACAGTCTGCATCATCGACTCACTATCAAGTTCACGAAACTCATCCCATGAAGCCATCTTCTCATCTTTAAAGATAGATTCGTACTCTTCGCCTGTAAAGGAAGCTTGGAGTTTCTTTTGGTTATCTCTTTCACTTAGCATCTTTAAAAAGATAAGTGCGCTTATCTGTTCTATGGCGTTAAGAGGGTTTGCGATGCCACCACTCCAAAACTTGTTCCAGATGCTGTCTATTTTACTTTTTACTTCACTTCTTACGAACATTATTTTCCCTACTTTTCATTTTTAGTTTATAGAAAAATCGGAAATTCCGAATTTCTTAATCTCTTTACAATTTCTATATTTTTTTGTATAATTCTCACAAAGTTCCCATCTACTGACAAGACTCCAAGGGAGGCTTTGCAGATTAACTTTTGTGATAGGTAGAATGGATCATCTTTCATAATAACTATCCACTGCTTTCATCACTATAGTTCTTTTTAAGCTCTAAATATCTTACTAAATGAATCTTACTATTTGCATATATTTGTTCTTCATGGGATTTAAAAATCATATCGTTATACAAACAAATCTTTTTTTCATCAGCAATAATTATTTCTCTACTATCTTTTATATCTTTAGTTATTAATACTGATAGTTTCGGACTCACTGGATAATAAAACTCTAGTTCATGATCTTCTAAATTTTTTTTATTTTCTACACTATAAGTATTTATCAAAGGTTGATCACCTGTAATAAAATTAATATCGGTTTTGTTTATTAACAACACTAAATTATATTCTTTTTCTAAGTGTAGCCCACCAGCTATATTTGTAGCACTTAGATGTGCTAAAATAGGCCATATTTTTCTCATATTTAGGTTGTCTTTTTCAAATTCTTGGATTACTGCATTTCTTCTTTTTTTTGTTCTCATGTATTGCAAAGCAATAAAAAATAAAAACATCATTCTATCTTCTGTAGTATCATCATAATAAAATAAAATATTTCCATCTCTTATTAAATCTAAATATTTATTTCCTATGCCCTCTATTTGAGCGTGGTAATCCTCTTCATAATTTTTTTTATGTTGATTTAGTAGTTCATCTACTTGCTCTTTTTTATCTTCTATTAAATGTCTAGTTATATTCTCATATTTAAAAACTTTTAAATAATTATGTATAAAATCAATATGCAACTTTTGTAAATATTTACTTGGTGCTTGCATAGCAAAACTATATGTATGATTTTTTTCTTCTTCTGTTAAATCTTGTAGTTCGTAAAAATAGTTCTCTTGTGCAATATTCATAGTATTTGATGGAAATAATTTATCTTCTCTCAGACATATTATTTGATTTTTTTCATTTGTCCAAGCTTTTAAATAATACTGACTCACATAGTGTTGCTTTTTTTTAATCATATTATCTCTCCCTTAAAAGCTTTGTCCATCAGGCTGTTGTGTAGGGTTTGTAGAGATGTTAGTTTTTTGTTCTCTTTTTCTTTTATAATTTCTGTTTTTTCTACTATAGATGCGAATTTGTTTTGTAGGGTTAGTGGGGGATTTTGAATATTTAAATTTCTTAATATTTTAGGAGATACTCTTGGTAAATTAGCTCCTGAAACACTATTTGATAATAATTCTACTATCTTAGTATGTCTCAAATAATATGCTACATATTGTTTAGTTGAAATATCATCAATTGGTTTAATTGGTAAAATATCTGTGCTACATATTCCGTTAAAACTTGGTAACAATACTTTATTAAGATATGGACGAAGTTTTCCATATAACAACATATCTGAAGTAAAAATATATTTATTACTTTTAATATTTGACTCATCTGATTTATAAACTTTAACTAGTTTACCAGTATTTTTTTCTATGCTGTCAAGGGCTATATATATTTCATTCGTAATCCTGTCAGAATTAATTGAAGTTGTTTTTATATTTGCTAATTTTTCAAGCTTTTCAACTTCCCACGTAAAAGGATTTTTTATTGGGTCGCCGAACATCTCTATGAACTTTGATTTTAAAAATAGGTCATAGTTTTTTATAAGCTCTTTTTGCTTCTCTATCAAAGCCGAGCTAATATCAAGAACTTTTACTATTTTTTCTTGTTGTGGAAGTGGTGGGATTGGAATTATTAATTTTTTTATATCATTACTACTAAGGTTTGGTTGAGCAGAACCACCAGCTAATGAAAGTAAATAAGATTTTTTACCCAATAAAAAATTAAACAAATACTTTGAAAGTAAGATACTTTTATTAGTTCTCATAGCACCTATTCGTTGATTTAGATATAGTTTTTTATCTAAATTACTAAATGCCATTTTTCCAGTTGTAACACCAGACATAGCAATTAAAATATCACTTCTATAAATTATGTAAGGTTTTAATTTATTATCTTCTTTATAACAAACACTATCAGCTAAATTTATCTCATCATTAACTAGGTTTCCTATTCTTACAATTGGTATGCCATGATTTTGAAAAGCATTACTCTTGAAAGAGTACCCATTAATAAATTGACAAATATCTCCCAACTTCTCAACTCTCCACCCATCAGGAAAATTCTCTATCATTTACTATCTTCTTTGTCATCTATTATCTCTACGAGTTCATTCATAAGTGAGCCTTGGAAGACTCCTTGTATTCCCATCTTGTGGAACTTTGTAAATGGGTTTTGTACTAAATCTTTCCTTGAAATGTCGTGCTTTTCTTTTACATAGTGCTTTATGGCTTTTATGAACTCTATTTGTGTAGAGCTTAGTGAGTGATTTTTTAAAAACTCATCAAGTAGATGCGGGAGTTTGTACTCTTTTTTGTTTATGATGCTTTGAAATATCTCTACCAAGTCATCAGACTTACACTCAAACATCTCTCCTAAAACCTTAGCATCTATCTCTTCTCTTAGCATCTCATCTTTTAGTGCATCTATATCTTCAACGCTTAGATGCAAACCTAAAAAGAGTTTTTGCAAAGTCGGACTTTCGTTTGTAAGTTTTTGTATAACTTTTAAGATATGCTCTTCATAAACTTCTAGGTTTACACTTAAGTGATTTATCTCTATGTTTGTTTTACTCTTTATGGCATCTGCTAAGTCAAAGTGGTACTCTTTTGCATCTTGGCGTTTAGACTTGTAAACCATAAGCGGTGCTAAGATATTTGTAGTAGCATTTGACTCCACAAAATCAAGCTCTAACCAAAAAGTGCCCTCCTCTGCCTCATCTATTAGCTCTTCTTGCATCTGTACTGCTGAGATGGTTTTTTGAAGTCTTAAAACATCCGTTACTATTTTCTCAATGCTTTTTTGTAGTTTTTCATCGTCTTGGATTATCTTGTAAGTTTGTAGCTTTTTAGTTTGAAGTCTAAACCTTAACTCAGAGTAGTTTTGAACTGTGATTCTATCAAGTAGTTTAGAGATGCTACTCAAACGCGAGAGATTGTTGTCGAAGTCTTTTAAAAATGGTTCTAGTTGTGCTGAGTGCTTTTTAACAAAGTAGTCGTCTTTTGGTATGGCATCTAGTTGTTGTTTAACTTCTCTTTTTATAGTCTCAAAGTTATCTCCACTTAGATTTTTCAACAACTCTAAGTTTTGCTCAAAAATCTGTCTGTGAAGACTCGACTGCTCTTTTGGAGTCTCTCCGCTTGGTTTTTCGTTAAAGTACTCAAAGTTAGACCAAAAGTCAAAGATAACAAACTTCTCTTTTTTGTAGTCTCCATCATAAAGTCTTGTTCCACGCCCTATCATCTGCCAAAACTTAGCTTTTGAAAAGACAGGTTTTGCAAAGACAAGGTTCATGATTTTTGGAACATCGATGCCAGTATCTAACATGCCCACAGAGATGGCTATACTAAACTTGGAGTTGTTGTTTTCATACTTATCTTTAAACTCTTTTATCAGCTCATCAGCGTTGTTAAGCTCAGAGGTAATGACTTTTGCGACCTCTGAATTATACTGAGGGTAAAGCTCATCAAAAAGTTTTACAAGTCTGTTAGCGTGGGATTTGTTTATGGCAAAGATGATTGTCTTTGCAGATAGGTTTGTCAGAGGATTTTTGTATCCATCTTCCATAAGTGTAGTTAAGATTTTACGGTTAGTATCATCATTTTTAACCATTTTCTCAACAGCACTTCCCTCAAAGTCTATCTCATCTGCGTCATAGCCATCAACTAAAAGTCTCTCTTGTTCAGCCTTAGGTAGCATCTCAAACCTGATGCCATCAGCTAAGAAGTTTGTTTTTACATCTACAACATCATAAGGCGATAAAAACTTATCTTTTATGGCTTCTTCATAAGTGTATGCAAAAGTAGGATTTCCTCCATCGGTGCCAAAGAACTTGTAAGTATCTCTGTCTGCAAACTCTACTGGAGTTGCAGTAAGCCCCATCTTTATGGCATCAAACTTTAAAAAAAGTTGTCCGTAATAGTTGTAGATGCTTCTGTGACTCTCATCTGCTATGATTAAGTCAAAAAAACCTTGGCTTATCTCTGTAGTTTTAAACAAACTCATCATAGTTTGAAAAGTTGAAACATAGATGCGTTTATCTTTCTCGAAATTATCTGATTCTATGCGTTGTCTTGATTGGTTTGGCATGTGTTCTTTAAAATCATCAAGCCCTTGTTTGACGAGTTCTCTTCTGTCTGCTAAAAACAAAACTCTTTTAACTTTGCCAGCACGAAGTAAAACATCAACTAAAGAGATAACTGTTCTGGTCTTTCCTGTTCCTGTTGCCATAACCCACAAAATATTTCTCTTGTTTTCATTTAACTCTTGGAGTGTTTTTGTAACAGCATCTATTTGGTAGTATCTTCCTGCTATTGTCTTGTTTATAAGTTCTGGGGAGAGTTTCGTGTTGTTGTTATTTCGTTTTGAGTAAGTTTCTAAATCATCTAAAGAGTGGTAAGATAAAACTTCTCGCAAAGGGTAATTTTCAATATCCCAAAATTCTATCTCATGTCCATTTGTTATGTAAATAAATGGAGCAAAACCTTGAGTATTTTTAATACGCTGAGCATAATACTGAGCTTGTGTTTTAGCGCTACCAAGAGTTTTGTCCTCTCTTTTAGCTTCAACAACAGCGATAACTTCTCCAACTCTGTTTATAAGAGCATAATCTACATACCTTTTAGCTCTGTCAAAAAACTCTGGTAAATCTTCGTCTAGTTTTATCTCGTATTCTTGGATTACTTTAGTGATGTCTTTCACATCCCAACCACATTTGTTTAATTCATCATCAATTAAATTAGTTCGCGTTTGGGCTTCATTCATTCAAATACCTATATAAAGTTCGGTGCATCATTTGCAAAGAGTATGATGTCTCCTGCTTTTGTTTGAGCTGCTAAAACATCTTGGATTTTTGATTTGTCGTGAAGTATGGTTTTATTTGTCACTTTGATGTTCTTCTCAAAGAGTTTAGCGTTTAATGCACCAGTAACAATTACTATATCAAAGACATCATTTATAGCGTCTATAAGCTTTAGATTCAACTCATCACTACTCTCAACAAGTCCAGGTGTAACTATGACTTTTCTGCCCTCGTGGAGTGAACAGAGTCTTATGCCTTCAAGCATTCCGTCTATGTTTCCGTTATAACCATCATCTATAATGATTTTACCACCAGCTACTATCTTTTGAAGTCTATGCTCAACTGGAGTTAACTTTGCAACTGCCTTAGTTATCTCTTCGTCACTCATACCAAAACTTTTAGCAATATTTGCAGCTGCTTCGATATTCATAGTTTGAAAAGAGCCTAATATATTTGTATGAAGCTTTAGTGTGTTATTACCTAGTTTTAGCTCAAAATCCGTTCCATCTAAAGTAGCATCTATGTTTTGAATATTATCACCAAAAAAAGTTACTTTTTCATGCGGTTCATCCGTTACAGAAGTGTGTATAAAAGCTTTCATAAGTCTTGGTGATTGCATGATTTCAAGTTTAGCTGCTATAATATTTTTCAGAGATTTAAAGTACTCCAAATGAGCCTCTCCAACTTTACCAACTACTACAATCTGAGGCTCCAAAAAAGTAGTTATTTCATAAATATCCCCACTCTCTCTTGCCCCTGCTTCACATACATATATCTCAGTATCACTTGGCAACGATTCATTTATATCACGCATGATTCCACCAAGAGTATTTACGCTTCTTGGAGTTGCATAGACATTGTACTTAGTAGCAAGTATCTCTCTCACAAAGTTTTTGATGCTTGTTTTTCCGTAGCTTCCAGTGATTGCAACTATTTGTAAGTCTTTTATGTTGTTTAACTTCTTTTTTGCTTCTTTAGCGAATGCCATAAATAGAAACTTCTCTATCATAAAACTACCGATATAAGCCAAAGCCAAAGGCATAAATACACCGTAAGTTCCACAAGCATCTTTTAAAGTACAAAGTACATCTTGAAAAAGGACCAAAGAGACTAAAAGAATCAAAAATCTTTTAACTCTCCAAGTAAGAACAAGCTTTTTATCTAATTTTTTATGCCAAATAAAAATAGCAGGAGCTACTGCAAAATAAAAGAAAATAGGAAAAAACTCTCCAGTTGTGTAATACGCTATAAAAGGTATAAAAAAGTACAGCAGATGCCAATGTGGCTTATGATGTTTTAAAATAACACGAGATAGTTTATAATCGTACCACTGTAAGTTAGTTATGAGATACCATCCTAAAACGGTTACAAAAAGTACATTTGTTACAAAGGCTATTAAAATCGCAAAATCAAACATTATGATGCTCCAAAGTTTTTAGAAATGTATTTTCAATTTCACGAGAAACTTCTTTGGCATGAGTCATAAAAAAGTAGTGATCACCATCGTAAATTTTAAGAGTTGAATCTTTTATAAGCTCATCAATTTTTACTGCTGAACTTATAGGTGTAGCAGTGTCTTCTTTTCCCCAACAAAGAAGTGCTTTACCGTTGTAGGCAGCAAATTCATCAGCAAAGTCTTCATCAACTACATTTTTAAATGTCTGATACATAGGCTCATTTAAAGATTTTGCATCTTTTGCTACAAAGAATGCACGAAATTTTGCAAATCCAAAAGTTTTAAGAAGTTTAAAAGCGGCTATTTTTGCTTTTATTTTAAAAGATTTTGGTACGTAAATACCTGCACTAGCAACTAAAACAAGAACTTTAGGTTCTAGTAAAACAGCAACTTTCCCACCAAACGAGTGACCAAGTATAATGTTTTTAGATGCATTGATGTGAATCATAAGAAGTTCAACAATTCTTGCATAATCTTTAGTCTTTAGGGCAATATTACAAGTACTGCCTCCAAAACCAGGAAGATCTATGTATATATGACGAAAAGTATCCATATATGGAGCAAATGATTTTTTCATTAAGCCTTTATTACTTCCCCAACCATGTAATATAATCAAGTCTACAGAAGCTTCTGGATTTAATATTTCATAACTTATATCTAAAGTGTGTTGGTTATACTGTATAGACTTAATAGCCATTATTTACCTTTTGCTTGACTAATAGAGTGAATATATTCATAATTTACTTTTGCTCTTTTATGTGTTGGAAGTGAGTTTCTAAGTAACTCTAATGAAGCTTTAAAATCTTCAAAGAGATAGTTTGCCATAGAACCAGGAATAGGGTTTATTTCATTTAGAAGTACTTCATCATCAACTACAAAAAAGTCACATCTAATAAGTGCGCCTTCAAAAAGATTTTTATAAACTTTCTCAAAACTACTTTTTAGCTTAGCTTCAAGTTTAGGACTTATATCTGCTTTTAAAACTTGTTCTGAACGTGAAAAGTCCATATATTTTTTCTCAAAATCCAAGAACTCGTTTTTCTGAGGTTCTTCAACTATAGAAAAGTACATTTCACCTTTTGCCATAAAACCTGCTAAATTATACTCTTTTACACCCTCTATAAATGGCTCAACTATAACAGAGCTGTCATATTCAAAAGCAACATCAAGAGCATAGTCAAGATCACCTTCATTTTTTACAATACTCACACCTATAGAACTACCAAGTCTCGCAGGTTTAACGATAATTGGATACTCTATACTAATATTTTTGTGTTCATTTGATGAAATAACTTCATACTTTACACTTTTTATTTTTTTAGCTTCACAAAGCCATTTTGTATATCTTTTGTCATACGAAAAAACACTGGCATCTGTTCTTGGCCCTATATATTTTATAGAGAAAAAATCAAGCAAAGATGCAACAGTGCCATCTTCACCATCAGCACCATGAATTAGATTTAAAACAGGACCTGAATGCTCAGTTGAGCTAAACATAGATTTTTGAGAAAATGAACCATTAGTGATGCTAAGTTGTGGCATCTTTTTATGTTCCCCATTAGAAAAAGTATTAGCTTTCATTTTTGATGAATCTATCAAATAAAATTTATGGTCTAAATCACAAAAAATAAAGCTTAAGTCAAATCCTGCCAACTTCTCTTTTAGAGTTATAGCACTTACTATACTAATCTCATGTTCAAAACTAGCACCACCGAATAAAATTGTTAATTTCAACTTGTAATTCCTTACTTTATAAATATTTCTTTGTATTTTTCTTCGTCCCAGCCAACTACAACTTGACCTTTAAACTCGATTATTGGTCTTTTTAAAAGCATATTCTCTTTACAAAGCCACTCACGTTTGCCACTCTCATCAAGGCTCAAGTCTTTGAGCTTTAAAGTTCTGTACTTAGTACCGCGGTTGTTAAAAAGAACGTCCATTTCTATCTGCCCTAACCACTCATCAACTTTCACGCAATCAATAGAAGTTTTTTTAAAGTCAATAAATTCTAAATCAATATCATTATCTTTAAAAAATTTTCTTGCATTTCTCACACTACCACAAGTAGGTATGCCATATAGTTTCATATATCTATCCCTTTAATTAAAAACTCACAATTATAGCACTTTTAGCTTATTAGCACTATTTCAAATAGTTTGAAGTAGTTTTAGAGCCTCTTTTACAAGTGAACCTGTGTCATCACCGTTACATGCACTAAGTGCTTTAGCAATTTTGTCCTTTTTAAACCCTAGTGATTCAAGTGCTTCACTTGCTTGAGTAAATGCTAAGCTTTTAGGTGCATCGCCAGATGAGATAAGTTCCACATCAAAACCATTAAGTTCAACCAAAATTCGCCCTGCACTTTTAGGACCGATACCCGGAACTTTTTTTACCCCGTTCATATCTTTATTATTTATTACAGTAGCAAACTGGTTAGGTGTATATGTTGAGCAGATTGCCATTGCAACCTTTGGTCCAACACCATTAATCTTTATGAGTCTGGCAAACATTTTTTTCTCCGCCATATCCAAAAATCCAAATAGTAGTTGTGCATCTTCACGAATAATCTGCGTAGTAAAGAGTTTAACTTCATCATTTCCTAAGGCTGAAAAAGTATGTAAAGAGATAAAAACTTCATAAACTACTCCTCTAACATCAACATGTACAAAAGTAGGTTCTTTATATATTACATTTCCGATTATTCCAACTATCATCTACTCTTTAACCGCCTTGATTTTATATTCTCCATCGTCTACTTCAACTATAGAAAATATCTTATCTGCTGAACCTTCTTCTGGTTTAAAAGATAATTCTAGCGGTGGATCTACCAGCTTAAATATTATCTCATTAAAGCCAACCCATCTATCCCTGTTAATAATTCTTGAATCAAAGATATTATCCTGAAAAGATGCTGTTTTAGTAGTCAGTAGATTTAGCTGGTCATTTTTTATTTCAAACTCTTTTTTTATAGTCACTAAGTGCTCTTGCACTTTTTGAAACTGTTTATATTGCTTTACAAAAGATGCTGGCATTTTAACACCATTTTTTTTGTAGTGAATCAAACGTTTTTTTACATCATTAAAAGTTGCTTGATTATCTTTAACCAATTTCTTATACTTGAGTATCTCTTTTTTTATGTTTTCAACTGCATTATCTAACTCAGTAATCTTACTTTGATTCTCGTTAAGCCCCTCTTGAGCAGACTTTTTAAGCAGTGGATCTATGGTAAAAACATTTTCACTTCCCTGAAGCTTTTTAATCTCTATGAGTCTTGAAGCAGTTGCATTAACATAAGAACCACATACTTCTATCTGTATCTCTTTAGCTCTTATATGTCCGCCTATAGCTTGAGATATTTCAACCATCTCTCCATCTACCTCTCCATGCTCAAGTCTTGATATATGGATCTCTTTTCCATATGCTTTTCCTTTATGAACATTTATGTTTAGATTATCCGCTGTTATTATTGCTGTTTTATGAGTTTGACCACCTATGGTAGCCTTATGTGCTGTAACTTTAGCATTTGAGCCAACATTACCATCTATGTCTATTTCACTAACTTCAACAACCATACCAGTACCAACAGCATCTTTGACAGAATCAGTTTCTTTTACACTGATATTTACATCTGAGTCTATACCAGCAGAGATAGAACCTGTAGATTTAAAACTAATCTCACCTATATCAATTTCAGACTTAATTGTATACAAATTTCCATCAAGAGCAATATATCCATTTTCAACTGCACGATACTCTATGCTTTTATCAGAATCAATAATTTTTATAGTATCATCAGTAGTAAAGGTAGGTGTGTTTTCCTCTATTGGCTCTTTGGGCTCCATAAACTCACCACGACAGTTTCTACCCGGTTTCCCCTCTTTTATCTTTATATATTCAATAAGAAGTTCATCTTTATGTACACTCTGAATAAAACCCCTGTTTGCATAGTCTATTTTACCTTTTTCATCAACAGTGTCTTTTTTATCATAGTGTAAGATTAAAGCGTCATTAGTAGTAGGAGTAGGTTCATAAGCCTTAGCTATTAAGTGCGTTTCACTTTTGTTATAAACAGCTGATTCTTCTACTCTAACATGAGCGACTATTTTTGAGATTACATCTGAGAGCATCTCATCAAAAATATTTATCAAGATGTTTGCACGTACTTTACTCTTGTTTATAAGGATAAGAAGATCTTCCTCAAATCTTGGACTAAAAGAGACTTTGGAACCTTCTTTAATGTTCAGGTATACTTTACACTTAGTAGCATTGGCACCAACAGCTAAATTAAAGTCACTGTATGGATCATTATCTGTTTTTGAGAAGATTTCTATTTCATACATCTGTTTAATTTGGAAATTTTTATCTAGGAAGCTACCTTTATCTTCTATCTCTGAAAGATTTTCCTCTGCAACTTCTTCCCAGTCTGCCTCTTTATCACCATTATTGACTCTTGTATATGTTTGTGATTCTAGTATATTGAAATCTATAGTATTGACACTTACCTCATTTGATTTTGCGATTGATATCAACTCTTTTGCAACGTTTTGCGTACGTATAACAGTTGGTCGAATCTTTTTGGATGATTTAGTAGTCTTCTTGTTTGAGCCAAACAACGCCATTTTTACCTGCCAAGATTAAATTTTAAAATTAAAGCCTCTATTTTAATCAAATATTTGTTAAACTTTCGTAAAAGTATAAAACTCTATATAAAGAAGCCCATGTTTAAAGCTATTTTCACAAACAGTTTTGGAATTTTGTTTTCAAGAATTTTAGGATTTATAAGAGATTTACTAACAGCATCCGTTCTTGGTGCAAATATATATAGTGACATCTTTTTCATAGCTTTTAAACTACCCAATCTTTTTCGTCGTATCTTCGCAGAAGGTGCTTTTACTCAAGTCTTTATACCAGCCTTTGCTAAGTCTTCGCACAAGGGTGTTTTTTCAGCAAATATCTTTATAGTCTTTTCATCTATCATACTTATAATAACTCTACTTGTAAATCTTCTGCCTGCTCTTGCCACAAAAGCCATAGCAGTGGGTTTTGACACGGCAACAATAGAGTTGGCATCTCCATTTGTAGCTATTAATTTTTGGTACTTGCCACTAATCTTTTCAGTCACTTTTTTAAGCACTATGCTTCAGTACAAACACCACTTTGCAACATCAGCCTTTTCAACTGCCCTTTTAAACATATCACTAATTTTGGCTCTACTTCTCTCACAAGACAAAAGCCAGACAGAGATAGTTTACTACCTAAGTTGGGGTGTAGTCATTGGTGGAGTAATGCAACTGGCTGTTCATATTATTGCCATCCAAAAAATGGGACTAAGCAAACTTATTTTAGGTGGTTTCAGACATCTGAGAGTTAAATCAAAAATCATCAAAAAAGACACAAGAGAGTTTAGAAGACAGTTTTTTCCTGCTATGTGGGGAAACTCAACTGCTCAGGTTAGTGCATTTTTAGATACATTTTTAGCATCGTTTTTAATAACAGGCTCTATCTCATACCTATACTACGCCAACCGCATCTTCCAGCTCCCCCTTGCTCTTTTTGCCATTGCTACTTCTATAGCTCTTTTTCCTAGAGTTGCCAGATACATAAAGAACAAGGATGAAGAAAAAGCCCTACTCTTTTTGCAACGTGCATTCTGGTTTTTAGCGTTTTTACTTACAGCAAGTACTCTTGGTGGTTTTATACTATCACGTGAGATAACTTGGCTGCTTTTTGAGCGAGGTGCATTTAGTACTCAAGACACTCAAAACACCACTCTTGTATTGCAGATGTATATGATAGGACTACTTCCATTTGGACTTCAAAAGCTATTTGTTCTATGGCTATATGCAAAAGAGATGCAAATGAAAGCAGCCAAGATAGCAACCTACTCTTTAATCACTTACATCATATTCGCACTATCTCTTATCTCTCCAATGGGAGTAAGCGGACTAGCCCTCGCATCTACAGTCGGTGGCTTTGTGAGTTTTACTCTTACTATAAAAGTATTTGGAGTTAAAAACTTTTTTGAGATATTACGTTCTAAAAATGCTATCTATCTTGTAATCGGTACGGTCGTTTTTGCTGGGTTGCTTTTAGTTTTTAAAGATTTTATTGGTTCTTATATTTGATTAATCACAAACCCTGCTAAAATAATTAAACAATAGAAAAGAAATTAATCAGTGCATGAAAAAAGAGGGCTATATCAAAAAAAATAGATATAACAAAACTTAGTTATCATGTTGAGCATTAAATAGTTATTTAAATAACTATTTGAATAACTATTTGAATAACTATTTAAGTCTTATTACTCTATACTTACAGTATAAAAATAAGGAGTATTCATGATTTCCAAAAAACATCTCTCTTTGGTGCAATCATTTTTAATTGCTTTTGTTATGACATTTATTATGTCATTTGCTATTTCATTAATAAACCTTGGATTTATTAATGGTTTTGTAGATATATGGCTTCATGCTTGGCTAGCTGCTTTTGCTATAGCGTTTCCTTCATTACTGTTTATCTTACCACATATGCGATTTTTAGCGATGAAAATTGCATCAAAAGATATAAGCTAATGATGGAACAAGTATCTACTTTTGGGTCAACGGCAACTTTAGGGTTACTTATTGCACGTGTTAAACGTAAAATGAGAAAACGAATGAATGACAAACTAAAGCCATATGGTATTACCGCGGAACAACGAGCTATTTTGTTAGCATTATGTGAAAAAGGCGATATGACGCAAGTGCAATTGTGTGACCTAATCTCAGTTGAACCTTCAAACCTATCCACAACACTTAAACGTCTTGAAAAAAAAAGCTATATTGAAAAAGTTGAACACCCTACTGACCCACGTGCATATCTTGTGAAAGCAACACAACAAACACAGGCTATAGCTCATGAACTTTTGCAGCTAAGTTCAATTGTAGATAGTGCTCTTTTTAAGGATATTAGCGACGAAGAACTATCCATAACATTTGAAACACTTAAAAAGATGGATAGAAATTTTTAGAAAAAGACAGGACTTATGCTAAAATATTCATTATAAATTTAAAGGAAAAGGAAAAAAAGTCTATGCAAAAAGCTTTAATACTCGTTTATTTTCAAAATGATTATTTTGAAGGTGGAACAATGACACTAAATGGAATTACAAAAGCTTTAAAAAATGCTAATCTTTTGATAAAAAAAGCAATTGGAAAATTTATACTATACAACACTTTTCTACAGGAGAAGGGGCAACATTTTTTATGCCAAATACAAAAGGAATATGAATCATGGCTATTGATTGGAAAATAACATTATCTATTATCATTTTAAAATCAATTGTGGTTAAAACTGTAACTTGGTTAAGAAAATCAAGTGTCAAAAATAAAGGTAAATTACCAATGTCCATGGTGATTGAGCAAGGTAATTTTCCTTCATGCATCAATGATTACATTAGTGATATGACGATTAAAGAAGTGCCAAATGCATTTAGAAAATTACTTGAAGACAATATTAACACTGAGTATAGACAAGAAGGCTCATTACCAGCGAATATTGATAAACTTCCCAATGAAAAAAAGACAAAATTTATGATTAATAATACAAGAGTCTCAACATATTTTATTTTTACTGATGGTAAACGATGTTTATTTCATAATCGAAAAACATCTTCTGAATACTTACAAAGAGTAGAAAATTATGAGTATGATTTTTTCGGTGCAGTTACTTTTGAAAACTGCACACTTCCATTAAAAGTTGGAGGTAATAAAGGATTTTTTGATTCTAAAATTCTTCAAGTGAGCTGTGTGCCAGGTTTTGCTTTTGAAGACACGGTTGAACCAGAGGATAATTTATTTGGACGACAAACAGTAATAATGCTCGGATTTGAGTTATTAATTAAGTCTGAAGATCTTGATAAAGCTGAGTCAACCGAAACATCAAAAATAGAAATAAGAAAAATAACTAGTATTCCAGATGGTGACTTACTCACATCAAAAGCAAAACATGGAATGAGTTATTTAAATGCAAAGTATGCATGACAAATCATCGAACACTAATAAATGCCTTACGGGTATTTATTAATGAATTAGAACGTTACATCTAAAGGAATAATAAGATGATTGAAATATTAGTAGTATCATGTATTGCAGGGTTGATTGGTTCTGTATTTATGGACATGACAGAAAGTTTTATGTCAAAAAAGGGAATTAGTAGCGGTGTAACAGTTCAGCATATAGGAAAATGGTTTTTACTAATGTTAAAAGGTACTTTTACACATGATAATATTGATAATACTAGAACTATGCCAAATGAAGTTAATGCCGGTAAGTTTTTTCATTATATCATAGCAGGTTGTGGCATCACGATATTATATCCTATGATTTTATATGTATTTAATATAGGATTTGAAATAAATCATATTTTATACGGTATGATATTTGGATTTTTAACAAATATTTTCCCATGGTTTTGGATGATGCCATCATTTGGATGGGGTATATTAGGATTAAAAAAATCTGTAAAATCTAATACTATATTAGCCCCTACAATTTCACATATTATATATGGACTTGGTGTTGGTATTGTATTTAACTTATATTATAAATTCTAATTAAGGATATAAAAAAACTTCTTCTTTACATTGTCTACTTTCAATGCTATAATTATACACATACTTTATACACATAGGAGATACAGATGACTATACTTTATAATTCTCATGCAAAGAAAAAAGCAACAAATCTTAGTATAAATTCTGACTTGCTCAAAAAAGCAAAAGAGCTTCATATAAACATCTCTAACTCTTTAGAAAAGACGTTGATACAACTCATCAAAGAGCAAGAGATTAAGAACTGGGAAGCTCAAAATAAGACTTCCATAAATAGTTATAATGAAAGAGTTGCCAAACATGGTACTTTCAGCGATGAAATAAGAAGTTTTTAATGGCTCAGTTTGATATTTATGAAAATACAAACCAAAAAACAAATGGAGAGATACCATTTTTGCTTGATATTCAAAACGATATACTAAAAAATCTTTCAACAAGAGTTGTTGTTCCTTTAGTTTTAAATATGAAACCAGCAAAAATACTAAATCCTCAGTTTAAAATAAATGATTTAACAGTTACTATGTCAACAGCTGAACTAGCAGGTATATCTATGGATAATCTAGGTTCAACTATATGTTCAGTTAAAGATAAAAGAGATGAAATTATCTCAGCCGTTGACTTTATGACAACTGGCTTTTAAAAGGAAAAATTTAAATGTACATATACGATTCAGTACAAAAAACAAAACGCGAGTTTACTCCACTTGTAGAAGGCAAAGCCTCTCTTTATGTGTGTGGACCGACTGTTTATGATGACGCACACCTTGGTCACGCTAAAAGTGCTTTGGTTTTTGACTTGCTCACAAGAGTTCTAAAAGCTAACGGTTACGAAGTAACTTACGCCAGAAACATCACGGACATAGATGACAAAATCATCAAAAAAGCACAAGAACTTAGTAAAGACATCAAAGAGATTACAGACTTCTATACAAACTCATTTCATAAAGAGATGGATGCCATAGGTGTATCTCGTCCAGATATCGAGCCAAAAGCTACAGAATCTTTAGAAGCCATGACAGAACTTATCCAAAAACTCATAGATGCAGGTCACGCCTACCCAACTAAAGATGGTGATGTTTACTTTGACACTGCCAGTGACAGTGAGTACCTAAAACTCTCTCACAGAGTTCAAGATGACGAAGACAAACAGCAGAGGGTTGAAAGCTCATCAATGAAAAAAAATAGCGCAGATTTCGCTCTATGGAAAAGCGTAAAAGACGGCTCTGTGACTTTTGAATCTCCTTTTGGCAAAGGTCGTCCTGGTTGGCATCTAGAGTGTTCTGCGATGATAGAGAAGCATCTAGCATCTGAGGGTGCAAAGTTTGCAGTAGATATCCATGGTGGTGGAGCAGACCTTCTTTTTCCACACCATGAAAATGAAGCAGCCCAGACAAGATGTGCAACTAACCATGCACTTGCAAATTACTGGATGCATAACGGTTTTGTAAACATTGACGGTGAGAAAATGTCTAAGAGTTTAGGAAACAGTTTTTTCTTAAAAGATGCTCTAAAAGAGTATGACGGAGAGGTTTTACGCTTTTACCTCCTAAGTACGCACTACAGAAGTAACTTTAACTTCAACACCCAAGATTTAGCAAGTTCTAAAAAGAGACTTGACAAGATATATAGACTTAAAAAGAGACTTTTTGGACTAGCTGACAACACAGATGCGACTGAGTTTAAAGAGGCTCTACTAAAGGCTCTAAGTGATGATATGAACGTATCTTCTGCTTTAGCACTTATTGATGAGATGGTATCAAATGCAAACGAGACACTTGACACTGCAGGAAAACATAAAGTTCTTAAACGCGAAACTATCTCAAATTTAAACTATATAGAAGCAGTTCTAGGATTTGGAGTCAAAAACCCTTATGAGTACTTTCAGTTTGGGGTAGATGCTCCTACAAAAGAGAAGATATTTGACCTTATTGTAAAACGAGATGCGACTAAAAAAGAGAAAAACTTCCAAGAATCAGACAAACTTCGTGATGAAATCTTAGCCTTTGGTGTAAACATAATGGATACACCGCAAGGAACTTTTTGGGAAAAAGCATAAGTATTATAAATACTTACATATAGATGTCAAATTTATGAAGCCACATCACAGTTAATACTTTGATAAGTATTTGAAAATTCTTTCTTAAAGTCTTCAGCAGATTGGAGCATTGCGAGAGTGGCCTCTCCTCCCTGTTCACCATATAAAATATTGTCAACTTCATCCAGAATATCGTGAAATGTTATCAACTTAGACGAGTAAGATTTAAACACCTCCGTAATACTGCTAGCAATCCAATCATCACTGAGATTATTTAGCGTTTTCTCCAACGCTTCTTTTGTATCGTTATCAATATTTACATCTTTTATATGTACAGAAGAACTGTTGATTGTTGCCATTTGTTTTATTCCAATAATTAATATTCCGGCATTATACTTTGTTAAAATAAAATTATCTTTATTTAGTAAGCAAATTGATGTAATATTTGCTATTATTTCACATAAACTAAACAAATAAAAGAATAACCTTGACTATAAACGATATACACACACACTTACAAGAAAACTCAAAAAATTTAACAAATGAGTTCAAAAGACTTTTTCATGGTCGCGGAGGACTTTATGATGGTTGGAAGCATCTGACTATCGATTCTATAAATGACATATTAAGTGTTGCTCTCTACTTTGAAGAGGAAAAAGAGAAAGAACTGCTTGAGATGCTAAAGTTGTTCGTAGCCTCTACTAGACATAAAACTATAGTTTTGCAGCGTCGCTACATTAAAGGTGCTCCAAGTGAAGTTATAGTTGGTGAACTCCTAGATAATATCTTTGTAATTGAAAATGCTATGAAGATAAAGCTAAATCTCCTCTCAAACCGCAACAGTGGGTATTTTCCTGATATGAAAAATGGCAGAGAGTTTGTAAGAGAAAATTCTAAAGACAAAAACGTGTTAAATCTTTTCTCATACACTTGTGCTTTTAGTGTGGCTGCTATGATTGGTGGAGCCAAGAAAGTATCTAACATAGATATGAGTAAAGGCGCATTAAGTACAGGGCGAGCAAATCATTATCTCAATGACATAGAGACCAGAGGTGTTAGTTTTCATCCATACAACATCCTAAAATCATTCTCACGCATAAAGAAGAAGGGTCCATATGATTTGATTATTATAGACCCTCCGACCTTTCAAAAAGGTAGTTTTGAAGCTACTAAAGACTATAAAAAACTTATTATGAAATTACCACAAATTGCTTCTGAAGATTGCACACTTCTAGCATGTCTAAACTCACCTGATTTGGATGCAGAGTTTATAAAAGAACTCATAAAAGAACTTGCTCCAAGTTTTAAGTTTGTGAAACGTTTAGAAAATGTGGAAGAATTTGTATCTATAGACGAAAACAGATCTTTAAAGAACCTGATTTTTCAAAGAAATAAATAAACTAGCTTAAATAACTTATTATAATTTTATTATAATAAGTTATACTCCATATCACAAATATATCAAAAAAAATTAGGTGAAGTGGTGAAAAATCTTTTAATCTTAACTCTATTTACTACCTTCTTGTTCTCCTTTATGTCTGACAACCCTCATAATTATAATTCAGATAATTTTTCAGAAAATACTATCAAGGAAGCATGTTCTAAATGTCATACTCTTAATTTAGATAGCTTAAACTCTACAGATACTTCATTTAAAGATTCGTCTATTATGTGTATGGGCTGTCATGATGGTGTAAATGCAAAAAATATGCCTATGATTTATCCCAGAAAGGGAAAACTCTACGGAAGTTTTGGCAATATGAGTTTAAATAGTGGTCATCCTGTAATGGTTAACTATATTGAAGGTGTAGCCGGACTAAGACCAAAGTATACTTCCATAAATAACTGGAGTAATGCAAGTAACATCAATGACCTTTTAAGAGATGGAAAACTAGAATGCGGAAGCTGTCATAATCCTCATGAAAAAAAATGGCCTATGTATCTTAAACATAACAACAAGAATAGTGCATTATGTTTCAGCTGTCATGATAAATAATACTAAGTCTTCACAAAAACTAGCACATAATAGTATAACTATTAGACATTTTTATAAATTGAGTAGTTGTTTTTACCCATTTTTTTAATCTCATACATAGCTTGATCTGCTCTAATAATCAGCTCATTTAAGCTATCTCCATGTTCAGGGTAAAAACTAATCCCAATACTGATACCAACATGACACCGATGATCTTTATAAGGACAGAATTCATTCACCTCTTTTATAATAATTTTAGCAATTTCTTTTTCATGTTCAACATCTGTTATATCTCCAATTGCTATCGCAAACTCATCACCACCAACACGGGCTACTGTGTCAGAAGCTCGTATAGATGATTTTAAACGAGCTCCTACTAGTTTAAGAATTTCATCGCCAGCATCATGACCTAAAGTATCATTAATAGATTTAAACCCATCAAGGTCTAAAAACATAATAGCTACAATTTTTTTATTTATTTTTGCACGATTAAACATATCAAAAACTATATCTTGGAAATATAGTCTATTTGGAAGTTCTGTAACAACATCACAAGTTGCTAAATGTTCCAGCTCTTTATTTGCACTTTTAAGATCATTTGTAAGTTCAAAAAGTGTTTCTCTATCATCTTTTAAAGCACTAGACATCTCTCTAATATTTTTAATAAATTGACTTATAAGAAAAAATATTCCACCAAATCCAGCACCAATATTTAAGGCTATAAATATTTCAAATGCAAGGTTGGGCAGTGGATTTTCTATTTTAGTTGAAATATCTTCATCTATTACCATAGAGATAACAACAAGAACTAAAAAAAGTATAAACCATCTAAGTCCACTTTTCATATCTTGACTATACATAATGGCAGTAACAGGTGCATAAAATGCCCAAATCATTACAAAGCTACCTGCTGTAAATCCACCAAGTATCCACATTAATATAAATGGTAATAATAGGATTAAAACAAGTTGAGTTTTTTCAAAAAACATGAAATTCTTCGTTTTATATAAAATATATCCAGAGAGTAACGAAATAAGGACATAGGTAATTGGAACAAGAAAAGCTTCAAAATTATCCAAGTATAGATATATTGCGCTCCAAATAATGGCTGGTAAAAATATATATAACGGTAGCAAAGTCAATGCAACTTTTTTTGATATTGAACTTTCACAATCGCTCGGTAAAACTCCAATATATGATAATTTATTTAGAATATCTTTCATTTATCTTTTAATCCTTAATATATTGAATCATATCTTCATAATAATTTATTATACATAAAACAACAAATTAAACCTAGTTATTTGAAGAAATTGTTATTATTTATGTATTTAAATTAAATTACTCTCTTGCTTGAGTTAAATTACTTTAAGAGTATCTAATTCTATCTATTCAACAGCACTAGTTAGAGGTACTAAAACTCTACTCATTAGTATCATTTATTAAATCATTACCTTTATTTTAGTATAATCTCTAAAATGACAAAAAGGTAAATTTGCGAATATGATTAATTATGAAAGTATAAAACCTTGGCTGTTTAAACTACAGCCAGAAAATGCACACCACTTAGCTGAAACAGCTATAAGAGCTGCAAATATTTGCCAGATACCGTTTAACTCTTTTCTAGAGTCTCATTTTATTACAGACGATGTTTTAAAACAAGAGTTATTTGGTCGTACTTTTTTAAATCCTATTGGGCTTGGTGCAGGATTTGATAAAAATGCTACGATGATTCGCGGTATGCAAATCTTAGGTTTTGGTTTTACAGAAATCGGAACTGTTACCCCTAAGCCACAAGCTGGAAATCAAAAACCTAGAATGTGGCGTCATGTAGAGGAAAAAACTATTCAAAATGCTATGGGCTTTAACAACGATGGAGCACTAAAGGTTCAGACGAGACTTAAAAAAATGTATCCCTTTACTACTCCTATTGGTGTAAATATAGGAAAAAACAAGTTGACTCCTGAGAGTGAAGCTATCAATGACTATACGCATCTTATAAAAACTTTTAATGGTCTTGGTGACTACTTTGTTATCAATATATCTTCTCCAAATACTCCTGGTCTTAGAGACCTGCAAAACGAAGAGTTCATTAGCAGACTTTTTAGTGAAGCTAAAGCACTTACAGATATGCCTATTCTTTTAAAAATAGCACCTGATATGAGTGAAGAAGATGCAGTAGCACTTACAAAAATGGCAGTTGCGCAAGGTGCTGACGGTATCATTGCTACTAATACGACTATTGACTATTCTCTTGTTAAAAAACCTCATGATGTAGGTGGACTTAGCGGTGCAGTCTTAAAAGAAAAAAGTTTTAAAATCTTTGAAGCTGTAGCAAAAGAGCTTTACGGTAAAACTACACTTATATCTGTAGGTGGAATCGACTCGGCCGAAGAAGCATACAGAAGAATCAAAGCAGGAGCGTCACTAGTGCAAATACTGAGCGGTATCGTATTTCATGGTCCTGACATGGTTATGAATATTAATAAAGGGCTTATAGAGCTTATCAAAGCTGATGGATATACAAATATCACTCAAGCAATCGGTGCAGACAGAAAATGAAATATTTCTTAGCACTCATACTAACTTTAGGGACACTAATGGCATCATCACTACCAAAATATGAGACTAAAACACTAAAAAATGGACTGCAAATCGTTGTTATCCCTCTTAAAAATTCTACAAATGTAATCTCTACTGATATCTTTTACAAGGTTGGAAGTAGAAACGAAGTAATGGGAAAAACCGGTATTGCTCACATGCTAGAACATATGAACTTTAAGTCAACAAAGAATCTTCCAGCTGGAGAGTTTGACAAAGAAGTCAAAAGTATAGGTGGTGTAAACAATGCATCTACAAGTTTTGATTATACACACTACTACATAAAGTCAAGTACAAATAATCTCTCAAAATCACTAAGCCTTTATGCTGAACTTATGCAAAATCTAAACTTAAAAGATAAAGAGTTCCAACCTGAGCGTGATGTTGTAGCAGAAGAGAGACGATGGAGAACAGAGAACTCGCCACTTGGTTATCTTTACTTTGCAATGTTTAACAACGCTTATGTTTATCATCCATATCATTGGACTCCTATTGGGTTTATGAATGACATCCAGACTTGGACTATAAAAGACATCAAAGACTTTCACAAGACTTACTATCAACCAAGCAATGCTATTTTAATGGTTACAGGTGATGTTGACCCTAAAGAAGTCTTTAAAAAAGCTAAAAAAGAGTTCGGCGATATCAAAAACAGTGCAAAGATTCCTGAGTTTAAGTTCGTAGAGCCTGAACAAGACGGAGCTAAAAGAGTAACTATCCACAAAGAGAGCGAAGTAGAGATGCTCGCTATTACTTTTCATATTCCGGACTTTAAAGACAAAGACCAAGTTACACTTAGTGTAATCTCAGAGATTCTTTACTCTGGAAAAAGTTCAAGGCTATATAAAGAACTCATAGATAAAAAACGTCTTGTAAACCAAGTCTACGCTTACAATATGGAAAACATCGACCCGGGTCTTTTCATCTTTTTAGCATCTTGTAATCCTGGTGTAAAAGCTGAAGATGTAGAAAAAGAGCTTATAGAACAGATAGAGCTAATGAAGACATCAAAAGTTACTAAAGCAGAATTAGACAAAGTAAAGATTAACTCAAAAGCAGACTTCATCTATTCACTAGAGAGTTCAACTTCTGTAGCAAATCTTTATGGTAGCTATCTTGTTCGTGGTGACCTTACTCCACTTTTAACTTACGAAGAAGACATTAAAAAGATAACTGCAAAAAAAGTTCAAGATGCAGCAAATAAATATTTTAACTTCAATAAATCAACTACTCTTATTTTAAAAAAGGCTGAATAAGCCTTTTTTAAAATCTATCTTTATAACTACACTTCAAACACAACTCTTCAACTGCTATAGAGTTAGAAAATCCTTCACGCATCGACACTGCTCTTTTTGAAGCTAAGACTTCACTGAGAGTTGTTGTGTTTAGGTTGCCAAGATTGATTACACCATCACCATCTAAACAACACGGAACCACTGTCCCATCTGCTAGTATACCAATATGAGATTTCAGCCCATAGCAACTTCCATTTGAGTGGTGAGTTGAGCCTAAGGATGGCCACTTAAAATACTCATCAAAATTTAATAATACTTTTGAGGCAAGACGTATAGATTTTGGTCTAGTCTTATAAAGTTCTGTAATGTTTAGTTTTATCTCAAAATAATCAGATAGTTTTTTTAATAATAAAGCGTTATATTCTACTTCACTGCAAGCTTCATCAAAGTTCCATATTCTTAGATTTATAAAAGGCTTTGGCTTGTGAATGAGTTTGTATTGACAAGTAGATAATATGGAGTCAATATAATCATCAAAAGTGAGCTTTAGAGAGTTCTTATTGTAGCTGTTTAGTGAAATGTTTAACTGACGAACACAAGGATGAAAGATAATAGAGTTTTCTAAGTTATTTAAGTAATAACCACTTGTAGTAAGTTCTACTTCAAAGCCATAACTATGAGCAAGTTCTAAGTAATCATTTAGGTTTGAGAGAATGAGAGGGTCTCCCATTACATGAAATGCAAGTGATTTTGTGTAATCTTGTAGTTGTGTTAATACTTTAGCAAATAGTTCAAGTGACATTGTTTTAGAGGGCTGAAGTTTTGGCGGGCAAAAACTACATGCTAGACCACAGATATTTGTTATTTCGATATGAACACGATGAAATTGCATAGCTACTCTTTTAAATGCTTGGTCTAGCTTTAACATAAGTATGCAATTAGTAGAGTTGAATATATTATGTTTATAAAAATATATGTCCAAGTATTACTTGGACACTAAAAATAATAATTAACCTAGTTGAGCTGTAATAGCAGCTTCAACTTCAGAGATGTGAGCTGTTCCATCTACTGTGATATAAGTTAGTGTATCAATTTTTTTTGCTTGATCTTTATAGTAACCAATAAGCGGTTGAGTAAGTTCATTGTAAACTTTTAAACGATCAAGAACTACATCCTCTTTATCATCAGCACGTTGAACTAAGTCCTCACCTGTCTCATCATCTTTGCCTTCAACTTTTGGAGGATTGAAAATAGTGTGATAAGTACGTCCAGATGCTAGGTGAGCACGACGACCTGACATACGTTTAACTATTTCTTGGGCAGGTACATCAATTTCAATAACTGCATCAATTACGATACCAGCCTGAGTTACTGCATCTGCTTGAGGAAGTGTACGAGGGAAGCCATCTAGCAAATAACCATTTTTACAATCATCTTGGGCAATACGATCTTTTACAAGACCAATAATAATCTCATCAGTAACAAGTTGACCAGAGTCCATAGCTGCTTTAGCCATTTTTCCCATATCAGTACCAGCTTTAATAGCTGCTCTTAACATATCACCAGTCGAGATCTGAGGAATGTTGAACTTTTTTGTTAAAAATTGAGCTTGAGTACCTTTACCAGCACCAGGTGCTCCTAATAATATAATTCGCATTGTATCTTCCTAAATATTTTGTTATTGAAACTATATAATAATGAGTTTAAAATAAGCTCTATTTTAGACAAAAAGTTTATTATTTTCCAAATTTTAAAGATAAATTACAATTATCTTTTATTTTTATTTCATCCTGTTAATATTTATCAACCATCTCTCTTAAGTTTTAAATTCAGAGAGCTTATTATTAAGTGTTTCAGTCATATTATTCATATGTTCTGCCGCACTTGCTATTTCTTCAACACTTTTTGCATTTTTACTAGTTAAGTCATTAACTTTACTAACACCGTCAATTATATGTTCAGTATCTTTTCCTGTTTGAATGTAGCTCTCTACTGTTTTATCTGCTGTGATTACTGCTTGATTCATAACCGAAGAGAGTTCTGTTATTTTGTCTTCTACACTTATTGCTGTCTCACTTAACTCTTCAACTTTTATTGCGTTTGAATTCATCTGATCGCTAGACTCTACAATAGATTGAATAATTACACTAATAGTTGCATTAATATCTACTAAACTTTTTTGTGTTCTCTCTGCGAGCTTTCTAACTTCATCAGCGACAACTGCAAAGCCTCGTCCATGTTCTCCTGCCCGAGCTGCTTCTATGGCTGCATTTAAAGCAAGTAGATTTGTCTGATCCGCGATATCACCTATAACTAATAGTACCTCTTTTACCTGCTTGGTATCTTGACTTAGTTGTTTTATTCTATTTGCTAATTCTACCTCAGTTGAAGCACTTACTTTTATATCTTGAGTAAGTTCTAAAATTGCTTTATTTGCTTTTACAAGAAAGCCACTTGCTTTTTCTAAGTCATCTTTAGATTTTTTTGCTTCTTCTATACTGATTCCCATCTCATTTTTAATAGTAAGGGCTTGTTCAGTTGTTGTGTTTACCATAGTAGTTGATTCTTCTAGCAAATTGCCTACTGAAATTGATGTAGTTGATAGTTCATGAGAGACAGATGAATTTTCACTCGACAACTGTTTAGCATCTGAGATAATAAGTCTTACTTTTGCTATAAAGTTATTTATTTCCTCACTGGCTATAGCTATTTCATCACGTCCTTTTATATCTAGTTTTTTTGTAAGATCACCATCCCCACTTGATAAGTCCTTTGTACGGTTTATTAGATTATTCAGTGGTGAAGATACAATTTTACTGACAATAAACCATGTAATAAAACTAATAACAAGTATCATAATAGTACTAGCAAATATCAAGTTATTCCTTAACTTGATATTTTCTTTTTCAAAATCAGCTAAATTTACTTCTCCTACGACTACCGAGTTCCATTTAGCAAACTCTTTAAATCTTACAGCTTTTCTTAATCCATCTTCTTTATACTCTATATAGCCATTCTTTTTTTCTATAATCTGCGTTGCGATATCTGAACTTGCAGATTTGTTTCTCATAGTTCTGTGAATATCATATTTTTTCGTTTTCAAGTTTATTGCATAAAAATGACCATTTTCTCCCATCTTCATTTCATCTATCTTTTGAGAAAGAGACTTAAGTCCTTGTGTAAAGTCATAACCTATAAATAAAATACCTATAACACTTTCAGAAGCATCTATTATTGGCGCATAAACAGTTACATAATCTTTTCCAAAGAGTCTTGCATTACCTACAAATGTTTTCTTATTCATAATTGGCTCATATGCCGGGCTTTTAGAACCACCCAGATATGTACCCATTGCTCTTTTGCCATCAGTTTTTAGTAAAGATGTAGAAACACGTACAAAATCATCACCATCTCTAGCAAAAACTGTTGCTACTGCACCAGTTTGTTTTGTAAACTTTTCAATTTTTGTAAAGTTATTATTTATAACTATTCCATTACTTGATAATTCTGGTGTCGATACACCATATACATCAATTTTTTCATTTGGATTAATAGAAAAGTTACTATAGTTGTCCTTAAATACACTATATAATTTTATAGCACTATCATCTAATGCTCCATTATAAGTATTCATAGTATGAACCATACTTTCAACGCTCGTATCTAGCTTTAGACGAGTCTCTTTATCTATATATGTATTAAGAAAATTATTTATATATCCAATAAATGCAATCATAGAAACAACAATTACAACAACTAGTATATATGTTACTTTTTTTGCAATAGAATTAAACATATTCACCCCTGATTTTTTTATAGAAATAGTAATCATACATACTTAACTATATTCTTTAATAAATTATAACATAAATAGGTAAGATATTTTTTACCTTTTGTACATTTTCTATATATATAAATTCCTAACAAAAATATATATTTCAACAAAGCTTTTATTTTAAAGATTTTTAAGAAGTTTTATTGGATCAATAATTAGTTTATTTTAATCATAATCTAGTAATCTTATAGACTTACTTGACATTAAATATAATATTTGTTACAATTCCCCCATGCGTTGATAGTTGATATCAATTTTAAGGGAATAGTATGAAAGAAAAGCCTTACAGGTCAATCGTAAAAACAATCTCTTGGAGAACAGTTGGAACGATAGACACTATTGTAATTTCATATTTTATTACCGACAATTTAGCAATGGCTGCATCTATTGGGTCTATTGAAGTTGTAACAAAAATGATTCTGTATTATTTTCATGAAAGAGGATGGAATAAAATACAACTAGGAAAAATTCAAAGCCCAGAATATCAGATATAGGAAGTAAAAATGCAAAACAGAGTAAACCAATTAAATGAAGAGTTTAATAACTCATCTACACTAGAAGTGTTAGAGTTTCTTTTAAGAGAGACTAAACAAAAGGTAGCCTTGTCTTCAAGCTTTGGAGCAGAAGACCAAGTACTAACTGACATGATGATAAGAATTGATAAAAGAGCAAATATCTTTACTCTTGATACAGGAAGACTTCCTGATGAAACATATAGTGTGATGCATGAAACTAATTTAAAATATAACATTAAAGTAAAAGTATTTTTTCCAAAAGCTACAGATATAGAAGACCTATACAAGAGACAAGGAATAAACGGTTTTTATGATTCTATATGGAATAGAAAAAGCTGTTGCGCAGTTAGAAAAATAGCTCCATTAAAAAGAGCATTAAAAAGTGTTGACTTCTGGGTAACAGGTCTTAGATCTTCTCAAAGTGTAACAAGAGAGGACATGAAACTTTTTGAGTTTGATGAAGCGAATAATGTTATCAAAGTCTCTCCTTTAAAAGATTGGTCTGAACAAGATATATGGGCATATATAAAGAGTTATAAAGTTCCATATAACAAACTTCACAAGCTTGGTTACCCAAGTATAGGTTGTGCACCATGTACAAGGGCTGTTAGAGAAGGTGGAGATATAAGAAGCGGTAGATGGTGGTGGGAAAACCCGGAACATAAAGAGTGTGGATTACACTTAAAAAAATCTGCGTAAGAGACAAAGATGATTGATAAAGAAAAATTAACACATTTAAAACAACTAGAAGCTGAGTCCATTCATATCATGAGAGAAGTTGTATCGGAGTTCCAAAATCCGGCAATGCTTTACTCTGTAGGTAAAGATTCTGCTGTGATGTTGCATCTTGCGCAGAAGGCTTTTTTCCCTGCCAAACTACCATTTCCTCTACTACATGTGGATACAAGATGGAAGTTTAAAGAGATGATTGAGTTTCGTGACAAAATGGCTAAAGATCTTGAGTTTGAACTTTTGGTTCATACAAATCCAGATGGAATAGCTCAAGACATTGGACCATTTTCTCACGGTTCTGCTGTTCATACTGATATTATGAAAACTCAAGGTTTAAAACAAGCACTTAACAAGTACAAGTTTGATGCTGTATTTGGAGGTGCAAGACGTGATGAAGAAAAGAGTCGTGCAAAAGAGAGAATCTACTCTTTTAGAGATAAAAAACATAGATGGGATCCTAAAAATCAGAGACCGGAACTTTGGAATATTTACAATGCTAGAGTTAAAAAAGGTGAATCTATTAGAGTATTCCCTCTTTCAAACTGGACAGAGCTAGATATTTGGCAATACATATATCTTGAAGGTATTCCCATTGTCCCTCTTTATTTATCTAAAAAGAGACCTGTTGTTATGAGAGACGGCGTAAAAATCTTAGTTGACGATGAGAGACTTCCACTAGAAGATGGTGAGGTTCCAAGTATGGAAAGTGTTAGATTTAGAACACTTGGGTGTTACCCTTTAACGGGAGCAGTCGAGTCAAGAGCGACTACACTTCCTGAGATTATTCAGGAGATGCTTCTTACTAAAACAAGCGAGAGACAAGGCAGAGTCATTGATAATGATAGTACGGGATCAATGGAGAAAAAGAAAATAGAGGGGTACTTTTAAGATGTCAAAACAAGAGATAAAAATAGCTAATGACATAGAGAGTTATCTAAAAGAACATGAAAACAAACAACTGTTGAGATTCATCACTTGCGGTAGTGTTGATGATGGTAAAAGTACTCTTATAGGCAGACTTCTTCATGACTCTAAAATGATTTTTGAAGATCAGTTGGCTGCTATTAAAAATGACACTAAAAAATCTGGAACTACTGGTGAAGAGTTTGACTTGGCACTTTTAGTTGATGGACTAGCGTCTGAGAGAGAACAAGGTATTACTATCGATGTTGCATATAGATATTTTGCGACTGATAAGAGAAAGTTTATCATTGCAGATACTCCTGGTCACGAGCAGTACACTAGAAATATGGCAACAGGGGCTTCAACAGCGGACTTAGCCATCATCCTAATAGATGCAAGATATGGTGTACAGACCCAGACTAGACGTCACTCGTTTATTACAAAACTTCTAGGTATTAAGCATCTGGTTATTGCAATAAATAAGATGGACTTGGTTGATTTTAGCGAAGCTAGATATGAAGAGATTAAAAAAGATTATTTGGAATTTGCAGATGAGTTAGGTTTAACATCTGACTTAACACTTATTCCTATGTCTGCTTTAAAAGGCGACAATGTTGTAAATGTTAGTAAAAAATCACCTTGGTATAGAGGTAAGACTCTTATGGATACGCTTGAGACTATCGAGATAGCGACTGATAGAGATTTAACTCACTTTAGACTGCCTGTTCAGTATGTAAACAGACCAAACTTAGACTTTAGAGGTTTTTGTGGAACTATTTCATCTGGAATTATTAACGTTGGAGATTCAGTCACTGTTTTACCATCAGGCAAAAGCTCGAGTGTTAAAGAGATAGTTACTTATGATGGTAACTTAGAGAGTGCTTATGCACAGCAGGCTATCACTATCACGCTAAATGATGAGATAGATATTTCTCGTGGAGATATTTTAGTAAAAAGTGATGAGCAACCAGATCAAGCAAGTGACTTAGATGTAAACATTGTTTGGATGGATGAAGAGCCTTTAGTAAAAGGCAAACAGTACTTTTTTAAACGTGCTTCAACAGTAGTTACTGGTTCTATTGAAAAATTTTATCATAGAACTGATGTAAATACACTAGAGCAGCAAAGTATCAGTAAACTAGAACTAAATGAGATTGGGTTTGCTAGATTATCACTCAATCAAAGCATCGCATATGATTCATACGACCACATTAAAGCGATGGGTAGTTTTATCATCATAGATAGAATTACAAACAACACGGTTGGTGCAGGAATGATTCTAAAGAAGTCCGAGCAAACAGCAAAAGCGATAATAAACGAACACTCAGAGTATGAGGTTGAGTTTAACGCTCTTGTTAGAAAGCATTTTCCTCATTGGGAAGCTAAAGAGATTTTATAGGAAATATTATGGCAAAGGAAACAGCAGCGCAGAGAGTGGAACGAATCAAAGTTGAAAAAAGTGGCTTAGATGTTCTTAGAGATATTTATCACTACGCAATTAGCGGGGAAGAAGTAGAGCCTGAAGATATAGACAGATTTAAATGGTATGGTTTGTATACACAAAATAAAAATCTACAAGCATCTGATGATGAGACTCTGTACTTCATGTTAAGAGTCAAATTGGTTCAAGGTGCGATGAACTTAGAACAAATAAGAATAGCTTCTGGCATCTCTAAAGAGTTTGCACAAGGAACTGCTCACTTTACAACAAGACAATCTATACAATTTCACTTTATAAGAGTACGTGATTTGCCAGAGATTTTCTACAGACTAAAAAGTGTTGGACTGACTTCTGTTTTTGCAGCAGGTGATGTTCCTAGAAATATTGTTACATGTCCGGTATCTGGGGTAGATAAACATGAGATATATGATGTTAGTGAAATTACAAAGCAAATAAATAACTACTTCGATGGAAACAAAGACTTAGTTAATCTCCCTCGAAAATACAAGGTAGGAATTTCAGGATGCTCTAAACACTGTATGGGACATGAGATACAAGACTTGTCTTTTTCTGCGGTGAAGTTTGAAGATGGAAGAATTTTGTTTGATGTAAGAGCTGGTGGTGGTTTGGCATCTAACAAACAGTTTGCTTTGCATCTTGGTTTTGTTGGAGCATCTAGAATTCTAGAAGTTGTAAAAGTTATCTCTATTTTATATAAAGTTCACGGATTAAGAGAGAATAGAAAAAATGCAAGACTTGGTCACCTCATAACTAAATGGGGTTTTGAAAAGTTTAAGGAAGAAGTTGAAGATAGCCTTGGTTTTATCTTCGAAGAAGGCAAAGTACAGGAGTATACTCCTTATGCTAAAAGAGAGCACTTCGGAGTTCATGAGTCTAAAGTAAAGGGCAAGTCATATATCGGCTGTGCTGTTAATGGTGGAAATATTGGAGAAAAAGGTTTAGAAGACTTAGCAGATATTTTAGAGAGATATGGAGTAACAACTATAAAAGCAACAACGACTCAAAACTTTGTTGTCATAGATGTTCCATCAGATGCTGCTACGTCATTGGTAAAGGACTTAGAGAGAATAAATATAGATGCTAATCCAAACCCTTTTAAGGCAAGGACTATCTCTTGTACAGGGATGAAGTTTTGTAAATTTGGAATCAGTGAGACAAAAGATGCAGCTATAACTTTAGCCGAGCATCTACACGAAAAATTTCCAGATTTTGAGGAAACTGTCAGTATATCCATGAGTGGATGTTCAAACTCATGTTCACATCCAAATATTGTGGATATTGGACTAGTTGGGACAAAGTTTAAAGACGAAAAGGGTGAGACTATTTCAGGTTTCGAGTTAGTCTTAGGCGGAACCCTTGAGGGAGATAAATCAAGATTTGGAGAAAAGATGAAATTGAAAATAAAACCTAAAAATGTTAATAGCACAGTTGAAAAGATAATTGCTTCTTATATTAAAAGTTCCAAAAAATATATAAGCTTGTTTTTAAAAGATTTGATAGAAGGCGATGAGTTTACTATCTATAATTTAAAATAATTAATTCATACTATAGTAAATCAATAAGACTACTTGATATCAAACTGTAAACTTGTTATTATTATACTATATTAAATAAAGGCTTCAAAAATGGCAATCATATCAACTAAAGGGGCTTACGGCCTAACAGCAATAATTATTCTGGCAAAAGAAGAAAATAATAAGCTCTTGCAAATCAAGGATATCGCTGCAAAAGGTGATATTCCTCAAAACTATCTTGAGCAGATACTTGTTCTACTAAAGAAAAGTGGTCTGGTTGAGAGTGTTAGAGGTGCTAACGGTGGATATAAACTATCAAGAGATACAAATAACATAACGGTTTATGAAGTACTAAACTCTTTAGAGTGTTGTATGGCACAAACTGAAAACAAAAGTAATGACAATATGTTACAACCATTTTGGGAAGATACCCAAGAGAAGATAAAAGAGATTTTTCAACTCTCAATAAAAGAGCTGGAGGAGTTTTTAGAAAAAGACTCTAAGAATATTACATATCATATTTAAAGGATAAATTATTATGATTGCAAAAGATGTAACTGAGTTAATCGGGAATACTCCATTGGTGAGAATAAACAAATTCTCTAACGATACAAACACCACTATTTTAGGCAAATGTGAATTTATGAATCCTTCTAGTTCTGTTAAAGACAGAATTGCTCTAGCGATGATAGATGCAGCTCTTGAAGATGGAAAAATCAATGAAAGTACTGTAATCGTTGAGCCTACAAGTGGGAATACTGGAATTGGTCTAGCGATGGTTTGTGCAGCAAAAAAACTTAACTTAACTCTTACAATGCCAGAGTCTATGAGTATGGAAAGACGTCAGTTACTAACAGCACTAGGTGCAAACATAGTACTGACTCCTGCTGAGACAGGCATGAAGGGTGCAATTGACAAAGCTGCCCAGCTAGATGCAGAGATGACAAACAGTTTTATGCCTCAACAGTTTAATAACCCGGCAAATCCAGAGATGCATCGAAGAACAACGGCTCTTGAGATTTTAAGAGATACAGACGGCAAAGTAGATATTTTAGTTGCTGCAGTTGGAACAGGCGGTTCACTAACAGGAATTGGAGAAGTTCTAAAAGAGCATAACCCAAATATACAAGTAATAGCAGTTGAGCCTTCAACCTCTTCTGTAATTTCAGGAGGAAAACCTGGTCCACATAAGATACAAGGTATCGGTGCCGGAATAATTCCAGGAGTTCTAAATACTGAAATCTTCGATGAAGTGATAAAAGTAGATGACGAGGATGCTTTTGCAACATCTAAAGAGTTAGCAAAAACAGAAGGTCTGCTAGTTGGTATCTCATCAGGTGCAAACGTATTTATAGCAAAACAAATTGCCGCAAGGCCTGAAAATAGAGGTAAAACAATAGTTACTATCCTGTGTGATACAGGAGAGAGGTATCTAAGTACTAGCCTTTATACATAAAAATTTAAAGGTAAGTTATGCTAAATAGAAAAGATATTTTTAGACCGTTTGTTGAGGAGGAGATCACTTTTAAACAGATATCTGAGGGTATTATCGGTGTAAACAAAGAGAACTACTTTGACTACACAGCTTCAGGTCTTGCTTACGAGCCTATCGAGCAGAGAATACAAGAAGTACTCACAACATATGCAAACACTCACTCAGAGTTTGCAAGTGATGCAAAGACTACATCTTTTTACTACGATATAGCAAGAGAAAATCTAAAAGAGCATCTCGCACTAGAAAAAGACTTTGTTCTTCTTCCTTGTGGAACAGGAGCTACGGGAGCTATCAAAAAGTTTCAAGAACTTCTTGGTCTATACATTCCTCCTGCAACAAAAGCCAGATTTAACATCGACTTTGAGAATCTGGAAAAACCTCTTATAGTTATAGGGCCTTTTGAGCACCACTCAAATGAGATTAGTTACAGAGAAGCCATCTGTGACACACAGAGAATTCCTTTGGATAAGACTGGAAATGTTGACATAGAGTTTTTAGAAAATATACTCGAGAAAAACAAGTCACGTCAGATAATAGGAGCATTTTCAACTGCTTCAAATGTTACAGGCATCATCCCTCCATATGTCAAGATTTCAAAGCTACTGAGAAAGTATAACGCTGTTATAGCATTTGACAGTGCTGCTTCATCACCATGCTTGAACGTTGACTCTAAGTTATTTGATGCTCTGTTCTTATCACCTCACAAACTTTTAGGCGGTCCAGGAACTTGTGGACTACTAGCTATAAGAAAGAGTCTTATAAATGAAAAAGAATCCCCTACTTTTGCAGGTGGAGGAACAGTAGCTTATGTCTCATCAAGTGAGCATATATTTAACTCAGATATTGAGATACGTGAAGATGCAGGAACTCCGGCAATACTTCAACTCATTAAAGCCTCTTTTGCTTACCAACTTAGAAATGAGATAGGTATAAAAAGAATCCAAGAGAGAAAAATAGAACTCTTTAAACTTCTACAAGATGGTCTATCTGAGTTTGATAACTATACAATCTACGGACAAAACGAAGGACATAGCAGTGTCGGCATTTTGGCTATAAACTTTCACGGGATTACCCCATTTGATTTATGTGAGAAACTCTCACATAACTTTGGCATCCAAACACGTGCGGGCTGTAGCTGTGCCGGACCCTATGGACATGACCTCTTTGGTATTTCAGAAGTAGAAGCTGATAATAAAAAACCAAGCTGGCTTAGAATAAGTGTAAACTACACACATAGTATAGATAGCATCAAACATCTTCTCTTTGCATTAAAAGAGTCTATATATGAACTTAAAAAGCAAGGAAATTAAGAAATAGACATCAGTTTATGAACATTTCATTTTAGTATGGCAATAGCTTTAAATTTATTGCTATTATAAGTGATTTAAGTACTAACTTGGGATCTTTAAATTATCACTGTTTATGACTTTGCAAATACACGATTAGGATTGTAGACTTAATGAAAAATACGAGGGTCTAAAAAGTGCTTGAAAGTATGGTATATTGGTAGTAAACAAATGTTTATTTACAATGAGCTGTAAAAAAGTGTAAAAACTTGTCCAAAATGTAATTCAAAAGACACAATATCTAAGGGTTCTAGAAGAGGAATCAATAGATATTTTTGTAACAATTGTCTCAGCTCTTTTAGCTCAAAACGAAGACCAAAAAGCCTACAAGAAATCATCTTTAAAAAGTATGTTTACAGAAGATAAATTCTAAAAGATTTAGCTCTTGATTATAATCGTAGTATTCCATGGATTAAGAAACAAATATTTGAGTACGAACCTATTGAAAAAACTCACTTACCACGAGAAGTGGTAAGTGTCTGTGATGCTACTTTTTATGGCAAGAAGAAAGATAAATTGGGCACTTTGGTTTTCAAAGATATTTTAACCAAAGAAATATTGATGTGGAAACATGTTCAGAGTGAATTGACAAAAGACTACAAACAATTACTTCAAGAGCTGTTAGCTTTAGGGTACATTATAAAAGCTATCATAATTGATGGTAAGAGAGGCTTGTATAAGGCTTTTAAAGACTATCCAGTACAAATGTGTCATTTCCATCAAAAGAAAGTTATACAGAGATATATCACTATGCGTCCAAGATTGAAAGCTGGAAAAGATCTCCAAAAAATCATGTATAATTTAACAAGCACGACACGAACAATTTTTACAAAAAGGCTCAATGAGTGGTACGAGAAGCATAAAGACTTTTTAGCAGAAAGAACTATAAACCATAATACTCTCAAAGAATCTTTTACTCACCAAAAACTTGTATCCACATACAAGAGTTTAGTTACACATTTACCTTACCTATTTACATATAAAAATCAAAAAGACATAGTCATTCATAATACTACAAATGCCATAGATGGTGGAGTCTTTTCTCCGATGAAAAAGTTATTGAAAATACATAATGGTTTTACAAAAAGTTTGAAGCTCAAAATGGTTGATGACTATCTAGTGAGTTATAAGAAAAAATGATTATTCGGACCTCCGTATTTTTCATTAAGTCCCTTTTTATAAAAAATCTTTACAAAATACTAAAATACCAACTTATTAGTATATAATATAAAATAAAATTTATTTAAGTTATTTTTAACTGTTTTAAATAGATAAAATTCAGACTTAAAAAGTATGGGGATGCGAAAGGAAATGAATAAAAATTATGCACATCTAGGGTTGAACTATTATTATGATAGTTCAAACGAAAATTTTTACTATAAAAATTCACCTATAAAACTAAGTATTAAAGAAAAATTATTATTAAAAAAACTTTTTGATGCAAATCGAGATATTGTTTCTTTTATAGAATTAGAATATTTTATCTGGCCTGATAATAGTGTATCTGAGAGTTCATTAAGGACTTTAATTTATAGACTTAGAAATAAACTTGATTACCAACTTATTGAGACTATTCCCTCTTTTGGAGTTAAACTAGTATCTTTGTAACGCTAACAGTGACATTTAAAGCACTACAAATAATGAGATAACTGGTACTTACCGACTAATATTTGATTCAAATAAAAAACTTCCTATAGAAGATAAATATTCCCTTGATTATATGAGAGAAGAGTGTGGATCAATAGGTGAAGTATCACGATTAATGATAAAATAAGAACATCTAAAACTCTACTCTAAACTTGGTCGTTTTAAAGTTGAATAAGAGTTAAAAGAATTATAATTTCAATTTTTTTGAAAAGATATTTCTAAAAAATTAAAATAATTTTTTTTTGTGACGCTAGCTGTGACAATATTATATTACAATTATAATGTCTAAAAAGACAATTTAATTTAAGGGTAATGAATTACATGGATAACGATTTTTACAAAGAAGTTTTAGATATTAAAAATGAATATTACAAAAACAAATTTGTTTTTGTATCAGGAGAAAGAATAAATAAAATTTTATTATCTTTAGGAGCAAAAAAAGAAGATATAAAAAAACTTAAAAACGTTAGTAATAATTTAGGAGAAGATCCTACATTAAATTTTAGACAATCAAAGAATGGTCGTTTTTGTTTCAACTTAAAAAATAAAAAACTAAATCGTTTAAAATTTCAACCGTTTATATTGTCAGAAAATGAAAATTTCAAAAGACATGATTCTGGTCAAATGAGAAAATTTAGAGGGATACAAGATGAATTACAATTGAATACGGCATTTCAATCATTAATGATTTTTCAAATGTTAATTTTCAAAGATATGAAAAGTAAAAAACGATCTAATTTAAATTATAAGTCTAAAAAATGGATTTCTACAGTATTTAATCTTCGTACAATAACTACTAAAAAGATTATTGGAGAACCAGCTTTGGAAGGTGTTCATGCTGATGGTGTAGACCATACTATGACTACACTTCTTGACTATTGCAATATGACTTCAAAAAGTGCTGTATCTTATATTCATGATAATTTAGAAGACAGTGGAATTAGATATAATGATGCTGATAATAAATTAGTTTATGGTTCTTGTCAGCATATTAATTTTTTAGATACTTTATTAATTTTAGATAATGAAAGAAAGCATAGTTTATCTCCTGTTTATGCATTAAATGAAAAAAATATAGCGACTAGAGATATGTTGATTTTTTTTACAAGAAAACCAACAACAGAAAAACATAAATCATTTATGTATGATTCATTAGATTTACATGAAGAAATTCCTATGGAAGTTCTTTTAAATAATTATTTGTAAAATTAAAAGGAAAATTATGATAAACAAAAGTATATTAGAAGAAATAGCAATTGATGATTTTTTTAAAATTGATATTAGAGTAGGTACAATTCTAAATGCTTCTTTTAATAAAAAAGCTAAGAAACCAGCATATATACTTGATATTGATTTCGGAGATGTTATTGGTATTAAAAAAAGTTCTGCTCAGATTACAGAAAATTATAGTCTTGAAATTTTGAAAGGTCAACAAATTTTAGCTGTTATGAATTTTCCACCAATGAGAGTTGCTGGAGTAAAATCTGAAGTTTTAGTTTTAGCTGTTGTTTGTGATAAAAAAGGAACTATTTTGATAGAACCTACAAAAGATGTGAATAATGGAGAAAAACTTTTATGACATCTGCTATAAAAAATTTAAAAATAATAATATTGACTATTTGCTGTTAACTTATAAATATAATTCCAATATTACTTCACTTGAGAGTACTCAGCTCTAAATTGTATAGCAACTTCTAATATACCGTATTTGTCCGTGTAAGCCTCCCCAAAAACTATACCACCTAAAACGGAATAATTCTGATAAAATAAATCAGGAGTAAGTATGCGAAAAAGTAAGTTTACAGACAAACAGATAGTTGATATTTTAAAGATCATTGAAGATGGTGCACCAGTTGTTGAAACACTTAGAGAAAAAGGTGTGAGTAAAGATACATATTACAAATGGAAGCAGAAATTCAATGGTATGCGAAGCAGTGATGTTAAAAAACTACGAGAGCTTGAACGTGAGAATACAAAGCTTAAAAAGATGTATGCAGATATGGCACTTGCAAATGAAGATCTAAAGGATGTCATAGAAAAAAAGCTCTAAAGCCTGAGGATAAGAGAGAAGCTGCTAAACATATTGTAGTTCATTTTCAGGTTAGCGTCATTCAAGCTTGTAAGATTATTGAGTTTAGTAAATATTCATTCTATTATGAGAAGAAACCTAAAGATGATAGCAAAATTATAGATGCAATAAACAACCTAATAGATAAGCACCCTCGGAATGGTTTTTGGCTAATCTTCAATCGTCTTAGAAAGCTTGGGCTTCCATGGAATCATAAACGAGTTTATCGTATCTATAAGGCTTTAGGACTCAACTTTAAAAAGAGAACTAAGAAACGCATACCAAAGAGAATTCAACATCCTCTGCAGGAGTTATTTGAGCCAAATGAGCAGTGGAGTATGGACTTTATGTCAGATACTCTTTATAGTGGCAAGAGATATAGAATTCTTAATATCATGGATGAGTTTAATCGTGAACTTATAGAGTTTGAAGTTGGAGTATCACTTCCATCTGTAAAAGTTATTTAAACCTTACAAAGAGCTATAGATTTTAGAGGTAAGCCGCAATCAATTAGAGTAGACAATGGCCCAGAGTTTATCTCTCATAAACTTGAGATGTGGTGTTATATTCACTCTATTGAGCTTAAATTCATACAACCTGGATGTCCAACTCAGAACTCTAGAGTTGAGAGGTTTAATGGGTCAATGCGAAGAGAGTTCTTTGATGCTTATTTGTTTTACACACTTGATGAAGTGAAAATCATGGCTAAAGAGTGGATAGATGATTATAATAATGATAGACCTCATGCAGTTTTAGGAAAATTAAGTCCTATTGAATATTTAGATAAGTACAATTTAGAGATGAATTATTCCGTTTAAACTGCTATGTTTTAAGGGGAGGCTTACATACCCATCTGCTTGTATAACAAGATGTTTTTCCACAATTTCTAAGAACTCTTTTTCTGTTACCATAATTAGTACCTCCTATTTTAAAAAATTTAAGCTTAAAAATAAAATTTAAACCTATTTAATTATAATATAAAAAGCTTAAAAATAATTTTCTTTATATATAATAATCTTAATCAACATAATAAACTAACAGATTCATTTTAATAAAGTATCTTCCGCTCCAAAGCATACAAGTTATTGCTCTCATGACAAGCATCTTTGAACCTCTCTTTTAGTTCTCTGTCATATGTCATTACATATACATTGGCATCTCTGGCTTTTAGATCTTTGAAGTTGTTTAGTAAGACTCCGTCTGCTACGTTTTTACCATGGTCACACTTTGTGAAGTTAAAAGAGTTAAATGTTTTTGAAAAGTCAAAAAGGTCTGCTTCCCACTCAGCTTTAAAAAGATAAAGTGAGTCTGGGTTACATGATACATAGATATGCTCGTCTTCTATCTCTAAGGGCTCTATGATGTCACTAAACATAGGAGAGATGTTTGAGAAGTTTTCTATGTCCCAAAAGAGGTATGAGCGTTTAGCTTTACTTTGCTTCTTTTTGTTAAAGAGTACCAAGTTCTTAGATATGTCTAGATGCACAAAAGCATCATCTTTTACAAACAGCATCTGATTTTTCAACTTTTTAGCATCTCCTGATGTAAAATTCAATAGTTTGGAAAGCTCTATATACATATCTAGCTCTCTTAGCTCATATTCGAAGCCTCCACTCTTATAACTATCAAAACTTTTCAACTTTTCATCCGAGTATATAGTTCTTAGTGAAATATACTCATTTGCCTTATAAGCACGTATTACAGATACAAAGATGTCATAAGCATTTCTCGTCTGGGCAAGATCTATGGAGCCATAGTATTTTTTATTTATAATTATTTTTTTCATCTTTTGGATTATATCGAAACATAACAACGAATAAAAATTACTTATAAAAAGAATAAATTAAATAATCTTGCAAAATACACTTTTAATAGTTTTTCGATATAATTGCGCATTATTAAATACATAAAAAATTTCTTTCCCCACAAGATTTTTTAACTCAAGGGCAATAAATGAATATAGTAACCGGATCTTCTACAGCATTAATCACTCCATTTAAAAATGGTAAACTTGATGAGCAGTCTTATGCTGCGCTTGTACAGAGACAGATTAACAACGGTATGGATGCAGTATGTCCAGTAGGAACTACTGGTGAGAGTGCTACACTTACCTCTGATGAAGATATAAGATGTATGGAAATAGCAGTTGAAGTTTGTAAAGGTACAAATACTAAGGTACTAGCAGGTGCAGGCAGTAACTCAACAGCAGAAGCTATAAATACAGCAAAACGCGCACAAAAATGTGGCGTAGATGCTATCTTTTCTGTTAGTCCATACTATAACAAACCATCTCAAGAAGGTATATACCAACACTATAAAGCTATTGCAGAATCTGTAAGCGAACTTCCATTTATGCTTTACAATGTACCTGGAAGAACTGGCGTTGATATTACAGCAGATACAACTATTCGTCTTTTTAACGACTGTGCAAATATCTATGGCGTTAAAGAAGCTACTGGTTCACTAGAGCGTACAGTTGAGCTTCTTTCTCGTTGTCCTGAGCTTAAAGTATTCTCAGGAGACGATGCAATTGACTACCCTATTCTTGCAAATGGTGGAGCTGGAATTACTTCTGTTACATCAAACCTTATGCCTGATTTAAAATCTGAGTTAGTTAGACTAGCTTTATCTGGTGACTTTGCTGGGGCAAAAGCTATAAATGACAAACTTTACCCACTAAACGCAGTAATGTTTTGTGAGTCAAACCCTGTTCCTATCAAAGCAGCTATGTACATCGCTGGTCTGATTGAGACATTAGAATATCGTCTTCCTCTAGTTCCTCCAAGCTTAGAGAATATGAAAAAGATAGAAGAAGTTATGAAAAATTACGAAATTAAAGGATTATAGGATGAGTGAGCAAACTATGCAAGGGAAGACTTTATTTATCAGTGGTGGAACTCGTGGTATCGGAAAAGCTGTCGTTTATGCATTTGCAGCAAAAGGTTGTGATGTAGCATTCACTTACGCTTCTAGTGCTGATACTGCAACTGAGATTATTAATGATATTGAATCGAAGTTTGGCATTAAAGCTCGTGCTTACAAACTAAATATCTTAGAGCCTCTTACTTACAAAGATGTATATAAAGAGTTTGATGAAGATTTTGATAGACTTGATTATTTCATCTCAAATGCTATTATATCTGGTCGTGCTGTTGTTGGTGGTTTTGCTCCATTTATGAGACTAAAACCAAAAGGTCTTGGTAACATTTGGACTGCTACTGTTGAAGCATTTGTAGTTGGCGCTCAAGAAGCGGCTCGTAGAATGGAAAAAACTGGTGGTGGTTCTATTATCTCTATGAGTTCTACTGGTAACCTAGTTTATACTCCAAACTATGCTGGTCATGGAACTAACAAAGCCGCAGTTGAGACTATGGTTCGTTACGCTGCTGCTGAACTTGGCGAGAAAAATATTCGTGTAAATGCTGTAAGCGGTGGTCCAATAGACACAGATGCACTAAAAGCATTTCCAAACTATGAGGAAGTAAAATCTGAAGTAGTAAAACGTTCACCACTTAATCGTATGGGAGACGCAACAGACCTTACAGGTGCGTGTCTTTTCTTATGTGAGAATGGTTCTTCTTGGTTAACAGGACAGACTATTGTTGTGGATGGTGGGACTTCTTTCCAATAATTTTTTTAGGTATAGCACAAAAGCTATACCAGTTTTAAATATCCACTTCTTTAGATAAACTCTCAGCAGTAACCTTCTTACCATATACTATTTTTCCATCAGTCAAATCTTCAACCCAATAATATATTTTCTTATCATCAACTTGAAGATAATCAACTAAATACTCATGTCCACCTTTAAAAAATGTATTATTAATTCTTATGTTATAACCACTTCTATATTTTTTTCTACATGCAAATCTATGATCTCCTTCTGGAATAAGTATTGAATCTAAACCACTTAACCCAAGTATCATTTTAAAAGCATTAACTTTTCTTTCACCATCAACTTCCCATATAGATATCCCATCTGCTACTTTGATCAAAGCTACATCATTTTTACTATATTTCTCAGTAACATTAATCTTAGTAGGAGTATATGTATCTTTTGGCTTTGCCTCATAATATGTTGTACTACATCCAGTAAATAGTAACAATAAACTAAACAATAATGAACCTAACAATTTTTTATCCATTCTTAATCCTTTTTAATAAAAAACAATATTACCAATTTTTACTTTAAAAAACACTTGAATACATTTAAATTATATTTTCTATTCTCTTATCTTTGATTTTATGTCATTTGCTCTTTCTTGGGCATACGTTAGTAGTCGTGAACGGTATGCTTTTTCGTGTACGAAGCTTTTATTAACTAAAGATAGCTTTTATTTAAGCACTATATGCATAGAGTCTTTTATCATCTCTGTTGATTAAGTATTCTATCTTTTGAGAATCATGCAGTGATGCGTTTGAGATTGTAAAATTTGTGGTGAGTTTAGTAGCAATATCTGTTTTTTTTTAAAATAAATTAGAAGCTTATATAGTTTTTAACTAGAGTAAACTTTCTATCTAATCTCTACGCTATACACTATTAGAATATACTCCATTATACCTCTTGTTTATGTGAAGCTATTCTTCTTAGTTAACAGGACAGACTATTGTTGTGGATGGTGGGACTTCTTTTTAGTAAAAAATATATACTACTATATTTCCACCTCTATCGAGGTGGAAAACTCAAAAATTATTTACCTGGGTAAATATCACTATTAGGATGATTAGGTTTGCTTATCCCTGAATTATCATCATTGGTTGTATCATAATGAACTACTGACGCAGCTTGCAAAGCACCTAATGTTAATGCGATTAATAAAATGATTTTTTTCATTTTGTATCCTTTGGTAAGAACGCGTTACGCTCTAGTATTTTAAATCGGAGTAATTTTATCCTATTTAACTTTTGAATATCTATTCATTATTAAATTACTATTTTTTTTTAAGATTTTTATTATTAAATAGATAATCTTGACTTATATCAAGTTTTTTGATTGACTTGTATTAAGTTGAGTTTGAATATACAAATGTATAATACAATTCTAATAACAATTACTATTAGATGAATAGAAAAAGTAAAGTCCATACTAAGCGCTGAACAATACGAAGAGTTGTTAAACTACGGCGTCATAAATATGTTTTAATAAAAGGAAAAAATATGCAGAACAACAATACTTTCGAGATATTTGAAAAAATAGTTTACGATAACGACTTAGAACTTTTTAAGAGTGAAGTTCAAAAACTAAGTGATATTAACATACAAAATAAATATGGCTGGACACTTTTACATATAACTATCAGAAGAGATAGAGCTGATATGGTTAACTTTTTACTAGATAGCGGTGCAGATATAAACAAGGTAGACGGTGTTGGCTGGACTCCATTGATGGAAGCCATCATGGATGATATGCCAAAGCTATGTAGAATTCTAGTAGATAGAGGTGCTGACAAGTCTATTGCAAATGCAAGAGGTGCTACAGCTCCGATGCTTGCGCAAAAATTTGCTCGTGTTAATATGTACGATACACTAGCTTAAAGAGGAAATAAAATGAGTGTTTTATTAGAATTTGCAATGTTCCCTACTTCTGATGATTGCAGAGACGGCTCTTCCGTTTCTGCACAAGTTAGTAAAATTATAGATGCAATTGACAAAACTTATGTTTCTTACCAACTTACACCTATGGGTACAATCATTGAGACTGACACGATGCAAGAAGCACTTGCTATCATAGAGTTAGCATACGAGCAACTTAGTGATTGTGAGAGAGTTTATTCATCTTTGAAGTTTGATATCCGTAAAAACACAAAAAACAGACTAAAAACTAAAATAGCATCTGTAGAAAAAGTTTTGGATAGAGAAGTAAACCATTAATAAGCAAAAAACAGCTAGAATCACGTTATTATAAATTTAAGGACTTTTTTTGTTAAACCTTCCAAATGCCTTAGCATCACTTCGTATACTTTTAGCACCGTTGATGTTTTGGGTAATTTTAAATCCAGAAATATTCACAGATAACGGTTATCATATATCGTGGAACTATTACTTTGCATCTCTACTTTTTATTTTAGCATCTGCAACTGACTTTTTTGACGGTTATATAGCTAGAGAGTGGAACCAGATGACTCTTCTTGGTGGAATCTTGGATCCACTTGCAGACAAGATGCTAACTCTTGCAGCTTTTTTAGGTCTTATGATGATAGGGGAAGCTTCTGCTTGGGCTATATACATCATTATTGTTCGTGAGCTTTTTATTACAGGTATCAGAACAGTAGCAGTTAGTGAAGGTCTAGATGTTAAAGCTTCATGGGCTGGAAAAATAAAAACTGTAGCACAGATGATTGCTATCGGTTTTTTACTTATGCACTGGCCTATGGCAAATGAACTTTTATGGTTTGCAGTAGCACTTACTGTTTACTCTGGTTTAGAGTATCTATGGGGCTTTAGAAAAGCACTTCTTAAGGATGAGATTTAATGAGTATTTTAGTATCCCTTTTAGTCCTATCGGCACTTATATTTTTTCATGAACTAGGTCACTACTTTGCGGCTAGAATGATGGGTGTTTCGGTAGAAGTATTTAGCATCGGTTTTGGTAAGAGAATGCTTACATTTAAGAAGTGGAGTACTGAGTGGAGTATTTCAGCTATTCCTCTTGGCGGATATGTACGCATGAAGGGTCAAGATGACTCAGATCCAACTAAAAAAAGTTACGATGAAGATAGCTATAATATTAAAACTCCTATGCAAAAGATATTTATACTTTTAGCAGGACCTTTTGCTAACTTTGTACTTGCATTTGTTCTTTACTTCATCATCGCTCTTGGCGGTCCAAATATTCTTTCTCCTGTTATTGGAGATGTAGTTAAAGATTCGCCTGCAGAAATTGCAGGACTTAAAACAAACGACACAATCAAGTCTATCAACGGTGTTTCTATTACCACATGGAAAGAGATGGCAAAAATCATCGAACACTCTGATGGATCTTTAAATGTAGAAGTTATACGAGATGGTTTTATAGAGTTTAAGACTCTTACTCCAAGTATCAGAGAAACAAAAAATATGTTTAACGAAATCATCAAGAAGAAGATGATAGGTATAGGAAGTGCCGGAGTTTCACACAAACTAGAGCTTAGTCCTTCTGAGACATTTAGCTATGCAACAGAGCAGACTATCTTTGCATCTACTATGATATTTACAGGGCTTAAAAAACTTATAGTTGGAGAAGTTCCCGCTAAAGAGTTAGGTGGAGTAATTAGCATCGTAAAACTTACATCAGATGCAACGAGTGCAGGATGGATGAGTGTACTATTTTTTGCAGCACTAATCTCTGTGAACCTAGGAGTTTTAAACCTTCTTCCTATTCCAGCTCTTGATGGTGGACACATCATGTTTAATCTTTATGAGTTTATCTTTAGAAGAGAGGCCAGTGAAGCGATTATCATAAAACTAACTATTGCAGGATGGGTAATACTTTTTTCACTTATGGGACTAGGTCTCTTTAACGATATTAATAGATTGATGAACTAATATATATACAACCAACTACATCCATCTATAGAACCCTGTGCTACAGGGCTCTATAAGCTTCCTCTTAAATACATCTAGATACAATAAACTACTAATAACTACAAAAATCCCTACCTTTACTGCTATTTTTAGTCAAAAGTAGGGATTTCAAACAAAGGTGCTATTTATGGGTGTTTTAGAGCATAAACCAGTGAAAATTAAACTTAACAATAGTTCTGCAAGTGGAATGTATATTTTACTTAAAGAGGATGAAGCAAGATACACAACAGAGAATGAAACTAGACCTCCAAATAGAATATATAGAATTCAGGTAGCTGTAGAGGCTGTATACAATAACAAAAGATGCCGAGGTAAACTATCGTTTCAAATTCAAAAGGGAACATCTATAGCCAAAGCTGTGAGTTCACTTCTTGGTAATAGAGAGGAGATGAAAGAGACTCTTAGAACAAAAGGGACTCTTTCAACTGAAAAGAAAATATTTACAAAAATAGACACTAAAGATAGAAAATTATCATCTGTTTATGAAGCTTGGATTACTGGTAAAAAAATAAATCAAAGTTATAATACTATCCGAATATATGAGAGTTGCTATAACACCCATTTAATCAAACTAAGAAATAGAATAATAGATGAACTAACAGAAGATGATATACAAAACCTAATAAACTCTATGATAACTAAAAGTAAATCTCCATCAACTATAAATGTTGTTAAGATGGTAATGAAACCACTTTTAGAACTAAACGATGTACATCTAAACTGGAAAAAGATTATACTTCCAAAGAATGACAAAAAAAGAACCTTTAAAGGTAGCGATGAGGATGCAAAGAAGATTACTAAAGCTCTACTGGAGTATCCTCATCCAATCATGAGAGGAGTATTTGCATTTTTACTTAGTGGAAGAAGAATAGGTGAAACTTTACAACTAGAATACAAACATATTAATTTTAGAGACGGAACTTTTACATTACCAAAAGAGATTACTAAAACAAAAACATCTCCTACCTATGTATTAACTCCCCTACTCTTAAATGCAATAAAGTCTCAGAAAACCACAAAAGGCAAAGTCTTTGATCTAAAAAGAGATGCAGCTAACTACCATTTTCATAAAACTATGACGAGTATTGGTGTGCATGGTATGGTTATGCATGATCTCCGTTCAATGGTAGCCGTTGTCTCACTTAGAAATGGTGCGGATATCTATGCTGTAAGTAAAATGCTATCTCATAAACTTTTAGCTACAACGGAGAAGGCTTATCTTGGCGATGGTACGGAGAGAGCTATCGAAGCTCAAAATACATTTAATGCATTAATGGATAAACCTGATGAAATTATAGATGTAGATATTGAAGAAGATGAATTTACAGCTTTGAAGAATATTTATCCAGATGCTACGGATAAAAAAATATATACAATAATTGAGATGATGAAATAAATATATATACTTGGAATGTCCCCTATAAACCAGACACTTATTTAACTAATCCTACATATCCACTTCATAGTAAAATCCATTTGATTGTTTTTTTATTTTTGAATACTATAAGGTTATCTTTCAAAATAAGGAAACAAAGATGAAGTATTTAAAAATGCAAAGATTATTTTTTATGTTAGCTACAAGTTTAGAGATTACTGCTTATGGTTTCGATCTTTTTAATCACGTTACTGCTTTGATATAAAGGTTTATGATGATAAAAGATATTTTTGAGTTAGTAATATTTATTGTCATTGTATACTTTGTTATCATACCAGTATATAAAGCGATATTTAGTTGGCTTTTTGAGTCTAAATCAAAATCACAATTCATCTTTAGATGGTTTGTAATATCTCAGTTTTTAAAATAAAGGATTGTATATGCTAAATTATCATAGGTTATTATCAGTACTGTCTATATTCTCAGTAATATATTCAATTTATGGAATATTTTCTAATCAAGCAAAAATGGGATTCTATATAGGTGTATTAATTTTATCGTTAATTATCCTAGGGCTATCTACTGGTATATTAAGCCTAAATAGAATAAAACAAACTGACAATGGAGAATCCAAATGAACTCAGACATTAACTCAATTGAAGTAATAACTTTTTTTCTATTGTTTTTTGGAATAGCTTTATCTATAGGCAAGTATCAATATAACAAGCAAATCAAAAAGAATACTCATGATAGTACAAACAAGCACAACAGTAAGTTTACCTCTTGATTATTACTGTCAATTTAACTTACTACCAAAAGCTGATGGGTGTGTAAATGTACTATTGCTTACAATTATGTTCTTTGTATTTTTATTTATTGTTTTAAGAAGTGAAAAGTATCAATATTTATCTAATTATATAATAGATAAGTTTGGTGGATGGTTTTAGTTATAAAAATAGGCAAGAAGATGAATAACTCATTCGGATATAATACTCCTATGAAAAAAAGAGTATATAGTTATTACTAATTAAGGTAAAGCTATGAGTAGAGTAGGACTCTACCATGTAATATGCAATCAAATAAAATGAAAAAAGCACTGATAAATAAAAAAGGTGTTCATATATTAAGACATACCTTTGCTCGTAATCTTGTCGCTAAAAATATTAATCTATCAACTATCTCTGAACTGCTTGGTCATGCTAATATAATTCTTACTGTTAGGACTTATACTCGAAGTGATGAGGGGAATAAGATTAGAGCAATTTTATTGGATTAAAGTCTATAAATTTCTATTTAAACATTTAGACTATTATACTATTCTAATTCCACCTTTCCTCTCATACTTTTTTTCTTGGCATGTTTTTTCTTGGAGTTGAGTCGCCGTTTGACTCCCCCTTTGGTCGGTTTAGTAGCGATACGTCTCTTCTGGACGAGATTCACATTTTTGATAAGCTCAATAAGGCGTTCCATAGCTTCTTCCCTATTCTGTTCCTGGCTTCGATGCTGCTGGGCCTTGACGACGATTACTCCCTCTTTTGTGATGCGCTTGTCCTTGAGCCCTAACAGCTTTTCTTTATAGAACTCGGGCAGAGAGGAGGAGGCAATATTAAAGCGAAGGTGGATTGCGGCAGAGACCTTATTTACCTTCTGCCCTCCAGAACCTTGTGCACGTATTGCAGAGAATTCGATTTCGCTCTCGGCTAGAGTGACAGTGTTTGATATCTTTAGCATCGTTTTCCTTTGATTGCATCGTACTGCACTTAGAACAATATTGTTTTTAAAAAACTTGCATTTTTTGGTAGGTAGACATATATGATTTAAATACATTTCTATTATCAACATCGAGGCATACCTATAGCTACCAAGTAACTATTTTACCATAGAAAAATCATCAAACTTACCAGCTTATAAAATGTTCTAAAACTTCTTAAGGTTTGTGGGAATTTAGGGTTTGGACTTTTAGAACACTTTGTGGAACACAGAAAATCATTTTGAATAATTTGTATTCCAAAACCTAGAGATAATGAGATAGAAGAAATCCCTCATTGTGATACGCTCCAATTACTAGGTGTTAGTTATATAGAGATTATTTTATAGTAATTATAATATGTCTACTTTATAGGGGACATTCCAGAATGATGAGAGAGAATGCTCTAAAGGAGGTCTCAAAAGAAGTCAATCATAATAGAGAGGAAATTACAGAATATTATTTGTTAAGAGCATAATACTTAGCGTTAGGTTGTTTTAGTCATGTTATCACCTTTTGATAAGAATGACAGATAGATGTGAAAATATATTAGCTTAATACTTGTTTATATTTTCTTTACTACGATATACTCCGAAACATAAAGTCAAGAAGGTGCTAATTAAGTGTTTAACAGGGTAATAGTTTTTTTCAGTATTATCATTATATTAATAACTATGAATAGCACCTATCATTTTCATATTGATGACCATCATGATCACTATCATGCTGGAGTTGAAACACATAAAATTTCTGCTGAGCAGTCAACTTTTCATTACTCAGAGCATACAGAGTATCAAGATGATACTGGTGTAATCAGCAGTATCCTTCTTATCGTACTTCTTTTTACGAGTATTGTTCTTTCCTTCTTACAGTTATTTCCAATAAAAGTAATACAGTTTATTCCTAAAATTACTTTTTGCAGATACATTTTTATTGACCCACCACCTATTCCTATACGATACGTTCTTTTTCACGCACCTCCTACTCAGCACTCTTAAACTACCTAATCTTAGTGTCTTTAAAAATTCTATGCACTATTATGTAAAAAAATCTGTTTTTTATTCATAAAGTACATATTAGATGTTATATAAAGACCTTCAATAAAAAAATATAAGGAATATTATTTATGAAAATTGTTATCTTATCCTTAGCGATAATTATTAACCTTTACGCTGCAAATAACAGCACTGCATATCAATGGGATGCTTTTATACAAAAGGCAGTAGAAGCCTCATTCACTATTAAACAAGATGAAGCGCAACTAAGCGTTGAAAAAAGCAAAATTGCTCAATCAACTCTTTGGAAAAACCCTACACTTGAAATGTCATTTGATGATGGACTTGAAAACAGCATCGACTATACATATTTTGAGGTAAGTCAACAGCTACCTGCTTGGGGTGAAAACTCCTCTAAAAAAAGAGCTGCTGAGTTTTCGTTAGATAGTGCCAAATACTCTAAAGATTCAACTCTGCTAAAAGTTCAGTATCAAGCTGCTTCTCTTTTTCAACGTATTTATTTTTTGAAAAAGCAAGTAGAGATGTTAGATAAACAACTTAGAAAGATTAAGGACTTACAAGAAAAATCAAAAAATCGTGAAGAGTTAGGTGAAATATCTGGCTTTGAAAGTTCCCGTATTGAGATTCTAAGACAACAAGTCCTTATGAAAAAACAGAGCTTTCAAAACCGTTATATAAAATCAACTTTTGAGGCACAGTCTCTACTTAATGTAGATAGCGAAGTTTTAATCTTAGGTGATATCGTTAAAGCTGATGAAAATAAAGTTGAGACTATGACAGCGTCTCTTGAAAAAAGTCCGGAGTATGCAAAACATGAAGCTATGCTTCAAGCAACAAAACAAGAACTGGCACTTGTAAAAGCAACACGTTATGCACTGCCTGAACTATATCTTTATTCAGAGCGTGATCTTAATCCAAATAACAACATAGATAGCACTTATGGTTTTGGTTTTAAACTCTCTTTACCATTATGGAATACTCAAAACTCTAAAATAGAGATGCAAAATGCCAAAATCCAAAAAAGCACTATTAAGACACAAGAGGTTTTATATAAACTTAAAAATCGTGTGAGCAGTTACCACAAACTATATAAGAACAGTTCAAAACAGTTTGAAGATTACAAGAAAAATTTGCTTGACCCTTCTAAAATATACTATGAAACCAGTGTGCTTTCATTTGAACTTGGTGAAATAAGCCTGCTTGAACTTCTAGATGCTCAAACACTATATTTTCAAAGTCAACTTGAACATCAGAACTTGATTTCACAATCTTATATCTATTGGCTGCAGTTATGTAAAGCATCCTCTATTAACCTATTAAAGGATAACTAATGAAAAAACTATCTCTTATCTCAATAATAACGCTACTACTTTTAAGTGGATGTAGTGATCACTATGAAGAGAATAAAAAAAGTGTACAAGTTGAAGAAAAACCGGCACCTGAACCTATAGCTATTACCGACTATACTAAACAAACAGAACTATTTGTAGAGTTTGATCAGTTTGTTCTCAACCAGCCATCTACCTTTTTGGCACACTTTACATATATGGATACATTTAAGCCGTTCAAGCAAGGACGCGTAGAAGCATGTCTTACTTTTTCAAATCAGAAAAAAGAATGTTTTAGTGTTGAAGCTCCTGCATTTGAAGGTATCTTTAAACCAGTTGCCATACCAACGCAGAGTGGATTTGCCGAGTTAGATATCAGAGTTGAGCAAGGGAATATAATCCAAACTCATAAACTAGGTAAGTTTCAAGTTTATAATTCATATGAACAAATCCCAATGAGTAGTGAAGAGGAAGCGGATGATGGCATTAGCTATTTAAAAGAGCAGCAATGGAAAGTTGAATTTGCCACGCAGATAGCTTCAAAAAAGTTATTACGTGAATCAGTATCTACATTTGCAAAAACAGAGGTTCCGAGCAATCAGGAGTATATTTTGAGTGCACCTGTTGCAGGAATTGTTACTCCGATCAGCGAGCTTGGTGTAGGTTCAAAAGTAAAAAAGAATATGGAGTTAGTATATATAACACCTCTACTTGGACAAAAAGAGGATATTTCAACTCTTAAATATGAGCTTAAAAAAGCAGAGACAAATCTTGCTTTGAAAAAAAATGAAAATGAACGTGTGCAAAAGCTTAAAGCAAAAAATGCAGTATCTCAAAAACGCATAATTGTTGCCCAGCAAAATTACGAAATGGCTAAAGCAAAACATGCGAATATGGTTCAAAGATTAAATCAGCTGGACACAAGCAGCAGTAACCAAAGTGGTATTACATTAAAAAGTCCGATAGAGGGTAAAATCGCTAAACAACTAGCATTGCCAGGATCATATGTTAATGAGGGTGACCCTATAGTACACATTATAAATCCTAAAAAACTTTGGATTAATGTAAATATTCCTCAAAGTGAAATATATAAAGTAACTAAGCCATTGGGTGTAGAGTTGACTCTAAATGATAGTTCACTTGAATTTAATGTAGATAAAAATACAAAATTTCTTTATTTTAATGACAGAGTTGATCCAAAAACGCGCTGTGCTTCATTAATATTTGAAATAGACAATCCTCCCTCATCTCTTAAAGCAGGTGCAGGTTATGCTGTAAAAGCATATACAGGTAAAGTGGTGCAAACCTTGGCGATTGCAAAAAGTTCTATTGTTAATGACAATGGACAGCATGTTGTATATGTTCAGGTAGGGGGAGAAAGTTTTGAACGTCGTAATATTCAGACTGGTATTAGTACTGGAGATTATATTGAAGTAACATCTGGTCTAAGTGAAGGTGAGCATGTCGTTTCTAAAGGTGCTTATCAGGTTCTTTTATCTGCTGTTTCACCTGCAGCGGCCGGTGCCGGTCATGCACACTAAGGATTCAGTATGTTAGAAAAAATAATTAATTGGTCTTTACAAAAACGCCTTATTGTCTTGGCATTAGGTATGGCTGTTATGATTTTTGGAGTGTTAGAGCTTCGAAAATCTGAAGTAGATATTTTTCCGGATTTGACTGCACCAACAGTTACAGTCCTTACAGAAGCCGGTGCTATGACACCAGTGGAGATAGAGAGACTTATAACACTACCTATAGAAAATGGACTAAATGGACTCTCTGGGCTTCGACGTATCCGTTCAAATTCACTAAGTGGTATATCTGTCGTTTATGCAGAGTTTGATTGGGGGACAGATATATACAGAGCCCGTCAATTGGTAACTGAAAAGATTCAGCTAATTAAAGAGAACTTACCGCAAAATGTAGGTTCTCCTGTATTGGCTCCAGTCTCTTCTATTATGGGTGAGATCATGTTTATTGCTCTGCACTCAGATAAGCACTCAACAATTGAACTAAAAACAGTAGCAGACTGGGATGTACGTCAACGTCTACTTTCCATATCAGGAATTTCAGATATTATCCCTATTGGTGGTGATACAAAGCAGTATCAAGTACTTATTAAACCTGAAAAGTTAATCGATTATGATTTAAATGTAAATGAGATACTTCAGGCTATTACACAATCAAATGAAAATGCTTCAGCTGGTTATTATGTTCAAAATTCTCAAGAGTATATGATTAGAGGAGTAGGTAGACTTCAAAATATTGAAGATATTTCCAGTACCGTAATTAGTATAAAAGATGGTATTCCTATACTAATTTCCGATGTTGCGGATGTCGATATCGGTGCAGCTGCCAAACGTGGAACAGGCTCTTATAACGGTAATAAGGCTGTTGTTTTGGCTATTCAGAAACAGCCAAATGTCAATACCATTGAACTTACTAAAAAAATAGAGCTAAGTATTGATGAAATTCAGAGCAGTCTTCCCGAAGGGATGAAGATAGAAAAAGACCTGTTTAAACAGTCTTCTTTTATTGACGCTGCTATAGGTAATCTTTTAAATGCATTACGTGATGGTGCTGTTTTGGTTGTCATAATTGTATTACTGTTTTTACTCAGTATTAGAGCTACACTTATTACGCTTATGGCTATTCCTTTATCTCTATTTTCAACAATATTTCTACTGAATGCCCTAGATATTACAATTAATACTATGACACTAGGTGGTATGGCTATTGCCCTTGGAGTGCTAGTTGATGATGCTATTATTGTTGTTGAGAACATTATCAGACGACTGCAACAAAATAGTGAGAAAGAGGTATCCGAGCAACACAGTCGTTTAAAGGTCATAAAAGATGCTACCTTTGAGATACAAAGTTCTATTGTTTTTGCTACGATGATTATTTTACTAGTATTTGTACCTTTATTTTTCCTAGAAGGGATGGAGGGGAAACTTTTAGCTCCTTTAGGGATGGCATATGTAAGTGCACTTGTGGCTTCTTTAGTCGTAGCAATTACAATTACTCCAGTTCTGAGCTATTATTTCTTAAAAATAAAATCAAAAAATGTACATGAAACTTCTAGCTTTTTATTAGTGCTTGTAAATACATATGACAAAGTATTGACATTTACTATTTATCGCTGGAAAATGCTTGTAATAAGTTTTGGTATTTTATTTGTAATAGCAGGTATATTTTTATTTAATGCCGGTAAATCTTTCCTGCCAGAATTCAATGAGGGAAGTTTGACTGTTGCTGTTGTTTCATTACCAGGAACTGCCTTAGAGAAGTCAGATGCTCTTGGCGGTCGTGTTGAAGAGGTCTTACTTGGATTTGAAGAGGTTATCTCAGTCACAAGAAGGACAGGACGTTCTGAATTAGATCCTCATGCACAAGGTGTACATGCATCTGAGATGGAAGTAGAACTAAATATGAAGAATCGCTCAAAAGAGGAGTTTCTTGAGGCTCTAAGAAAAGAGTTTGCTACTGTTGCCGGGGTTAATATTTCCGTAGGTCAACCAATTTCTCATAGAATAGACCATATGCTATCTGGTTCAAAAGCTGCCATCGCTATTAAGGTATTTGGAGAGGATATAAATGAACAGCGTTCTATTGCAAAAAGAATTAAAGATGTAGTTGAAAAAGTTGAGGGTACAGTTGATGTAATGGTTGAAAATCAAACAGACCTTCCACAACTTGTTATGGACTTCAACCGTCCGGTCATGGCTTCATACGGGATAAGTGTAGCAGAGCTTAGTACTATTATTCAAACAGCATTTTATGGCACAGAAGCTACAAAACTTATTGAAAAAAATCGTTTATATGATGTTGTAGTAAAATACAAACAAAAAGAGAATGTTGATCTTGACGTAATTAAATCAACACTTGTTCAAACTTCTTCGGGTGCACAAGTTCCCTTGAATGCACTTGTAAAGATTTCAGAAGCACGAATGCCTTATATGATTAGCAGAGAGGGGATGGAGCGCAAGACTGTTCTTACATCAAACGTTTCAAACAGTGATTTGGTTGGAATTGTTGAAGAGATTAAAAAAGGAATAGAAAAAGATATAAGCTTGCCAAAGGGCTACCGTATTGAGTACGGCGGACAGTTTGTAAGTGCACAGGAATCGTCAGATATATTGATGATTTTAGGCACGTTAGTCATATTTGGTGTATTTTTACTTCTATATTTGGCTTTTGGTTCTATGAAAGATGCAACACTGATTTTAGTTAATCTACCTTTTGCTCTTATTGGAGGGGTTGTTGGACTCTATGTTTCAGGTGGTATAGTCTCTATTGCAACTCTTATCGGCTTTATTACACTTTTTGGAATTGCAACTCGTAATGGTGTTATGATGATTTCACATATTCATACGCTAATACGTGTAGAAGGGATTACCGATTTTGAGCAAGCTGTTAAGCAAGGTGCTAAAGAGCGTCTAATACCGATCTTGATGACGGCACTTGCAGCAGGACTTGCAATGGTACCTTTAGCTTTAGGTGTAGGTGAAGCCGGAAGTGAGATTCAGGCTCCAATGGCTATGGTAATTTTGTTTGGACTTTTTAGTTCTACACTGCTAAACATGATTATATTGCCGGCTCTTTATTTACGTTTTGGATCATTAGAACCTAAGAAAATATAGATCTAAGACATCACTGTATATTCAGTGATGTTAAGTTAATTAATAATCATTCTTTAACTATAATACTATTATAATTATTGAACAATGGTTTTTTCTTTAGTTAGAAAAATAAAATAAAAAGGATATGTTATGCCAACAACACAAGAAAATTTAGAGACTGCTTTTAGTGGTGAAAGTCAAGCTTACCAAAAATATAGTGCCTTTGCTAAAAAAGCTGAAAAAGATGGATTTGCAAATATTGCTAAACTATTTCAAACTACTGCTGAAGCAGAACGTATTCATGCAGAAGGACATCTAAAAGCTATGGATAAAATAAGTTCAACTTTAGAAAACCTTGAAGCTGCAATAGCTGGTGAAACTTATGAATATGAAGATATGTATCCACCAATGTACGAACAAGCTGTAGCTGATAAACATAAAGCAAAAAAAATGTTTGGCTTTGCTATGGAAGCAGAAAAAGTCCATGCAGAGCTTTATAAAAAAGCACTTGAAGCTGTAAAAAGTGGAAAAGATATAGATGAAGTAAATATATACTTATGCCCAATATGTGGTCATATAGAACTAGGAACACCTCCAGAAAATTGTCCGGTGTGTGGAGTTCCAGCTTCTACATACGTGCAACTTTAATATAATTAGGAATTATTAAAGACAAAGCAAAGCAAACTCTTTATATCTTTTTTAGCCTGTCTGGAAAAAGCACAGGTGCTAACTTTACAGGTAAATAATCATTAAATTAGTCTGCATCATGCAGGCTAATATCTACCATTATAAAGGACTGAAAAATTGGCTTATTATATAACAAAACTAATTATTACAACTATTTTAATCGTGTTAATATCTGAAATAGCTAAGAGAAGTAGTTTAGCTGGTGCATTATTAGCAGCTATCCCTTTGGTGTCAATATTGGCTATGACATGGATGTATGTTGATACAAATAACAGTGATAGTGCAGTTGAATTTTCAAATAGAATTGTTTGGTTAATAGCACCGTCAATGACACTATTTATAGCTTTCCCTTATTTAATTAAAAAAGAGATAGGTTTTTACCCTAGTCTATTTATATCGACAGCTTTAACTATCGTAGCGTATTACAGTGTGATATTTGTTCTGGAAAAATTTGGAATAAAGCTTTAAAGTTCAACAACCTGTACCTTTTGGAGCAAAAAATCGTTGTTCCAAAATCCATCTCTTTATGTAACAAAATTAATAACAGGATAATTTGTTCCAAAAATAAGAGCTTGTTGACAAGGTGTCATGTATGAGAGGATAACGGGGGCGCGGGTGAGTAACAGCCGTTGAGAAACCTTTAGGTTTTACAATGGTTGCTTGCTCCTCCCGCTTGTTATCTGGCGCTGTGCGACAGATGACCAGTGGGTGTTCAACCCGCGCCCCCGTTGTCTGGATGCGAAGCGTCCAGACAACGTTTGTCGTGAGCGATAATTTTCCCGCTGGGTAAATTATCGCGTTCCTCGTACTTGTTATATACTTGCATTTTTGATAGTAAATAAATTACTATTCACATTGAAACTCTAGTGAAATATGTCCTGGTTTAGCAAAACCAGAATTTGTAACTTCTAGATTAAGAGTTTTAACCATCTTTTGTTTTTGAGCGCAAAATTCATTTGCTTCTTTGTAAACATCTGCTTTAACTCCACTTGGTGGACCAAATCCAATTTGAACACTTCTTTTTCCAATCATATAAGTTCCCTTGTCCATTGGAATTACTCCTGTACTGCTACATGCAGTAAATAAAATAACAGAAAATATTGCAATATATTTCATTTAAGTCCTTTGTATATAACGGGGGCGCGGGTGAGTAACAGCCGTTGGAAAACCTTTAGGTTTTGCAATGGTTGCTTGCTCCTCCCGCTTGTTATCTGGCGCTGTGCGACGGATGACCAGTGGGTGTTCAACCCGCGCCCCCGTTATCCGGTCACGCAGTGAACGGATAACTCTTTATTCAACTACATTATATGTAAAACAACTTTAAAGCACATAATTAACTCACATATTATTTGTAGGTTAATGTGTAAAAAATACGATATATTGTCATGCTTATACAAAAAAAAAGAGAAACTCTATAAAAGTCTTAAAGTTTGAATGTTCGTTTAATACTGTATGTTCAAATTAAATCACACTTTGTGTGTTAATTGTTAAATATCTTACATAACTTACAAAATGTTGCTTAAGCGGAGAATTAAAAATAGATTTTTTTTCCTTTGTTTCACAACCTGTTCTTTTTGAAGCATGTTCAAAAATTCAACTCTATTTGGAACAATCTTTCTGTTACTAAAAACTGTTCCAAAAATAAGAGGTTTCAGCGTGTACTAACTTGTTATGCAGCATTTGGATCGACAGCTCAAACAAGGTTATCTAATATCCATTGTTTGGTAGCTCTAGAATTAAAAAATTTTCTCCCGTATCCCTCAGTTAGCAACTCTTCAGGCAGATACTCATCATACTTTTCAATTAGCTTTTGCTGAATAGAAAGTGTTCTCGATAATTCGGTTTCATTCGGTAGTACATCATTTGATATATCTATTAAGTAATTCTTTATGTCATTTGAATTAGAATTTTGTACTTCAATAACACCAGCAAAAACACTACATACAAAACCATTTTGAATGAGTAAAATAGCAAGAGTATTAACGACTTTATCGCCCATCCATGAGAAAATATAGCAGTGTTTACCATTTTGATAGATGGGTTGATATTCAAGGTTGGCTTCTTTAAAAAAGTATGCTCCTTCTTGAAATAACTGCCTTCCGAGATTATCCACAAAATCTATTTTCTGATTACCAACCTCGATGCGATAGTCACCATTTCGATAGATGCTTAACATCTCTTGTCGAACCCTGTCATGAATTGACATGCCACTACCATTAAATTTAGGGGGTTTGCCACCTTTTGTTGCAGTCACATAAATAACTTTCTTTTCATCATCAATATCGATGACTTTCCATCTACGACCACCAAATATAATATTCTGATCTTTAAGAATTAGCGAATCAATTGGTAATGTTCCAAGGGTTTTACTTCCTGCAACAATGCGAAATTCTTCCGGTGTTTTAAATACGGCGTAAAAGGTATATGAATTAGTAATACGTTCGCCTTCACTTCCTAAGACTAGTTCACCGCTATTAATTTGCTGTATCAGATGAATTCTTCCCATATGGGACAGCAGTTGCTTGAAGTGTTGAATAGATATTTCTTTGAATGATCCTTGTTCGCACAATAAAGAGTATAGTTGATTTGCACGGGTGCTTCCCCACTGTGCAATTACAGCAAGAATCTGGTGTAAAAATGTCGAGAGATGCATTTGTTCTGTATCTGCCGGTTCAAACCAATTCTCTACGATAAGCAACCGTATCATTGCCAATGACTGTATCAGTTCTAATCTAAGACCATCTACAATATTAGATTTATCACTCAGTTCATTTTCAGCAATGAGCATTCGTAAAATAGATGGTGAATTTCTTCTGCCGGATCGACCTAGCCGCTGACGTAAACTTGATACAGAGTGTGGTGCAGTAACCTGAACAACAGAACTCACCTTGCCGATGTCGATGCCCAACTCTAAGGTCATAGTACAAATAGCAGTAGTAGGTAAGTTCCCTTTTTGCAATCTAGACTCCAAAGATTCTCGTAGTTCTTTGGCTAAAGAACCATGATGTGGGAAAAATTCATTTGGTACAACTTGCTGTTCGCATAAATCACTTAACTGTGCAGCAATACTTTCTGTCCTGCTGCGGCTATTTGCAAAAACAAGATGTGAGTCACCTCTACAGAGTTTGAAAATTTCCTGACAAATCTGTTGTTCAGCGGAGGTACGTGTTTCATTTAGTGGCTCTAAGTATCCCTTAACCTGAACCTTAATAGTGCTTTGGTTCTGACTATCCGTAATAGTTTCACAAAGTAGACTTTTATTCGGTCTGAGAGAAAGTGGAACTTTTTCAATTTCTCCAAGTGTCGCACTTAGCGCAACCCGCGGTATGGGATTGGAGATTCGACCCGTAATATGTTCAATGCGTGTAAGCAAAGAGAGTAATTGCTGGCCTCGTTCCGTTCCGATAAACGCATGAAATTCATCTATGACAATATATTTAAGTGTGGCGAAAGACTGCTTTACCCATCCAGGATCCCTATCGAGGAGAGATTCCAAAGATTCAGGGGTGATAAGGAGAATACCGGAAGGATTTTTTCTGGCTTTCTTCTTTTTTGATTGAAGGCTATCACCATGCCACGGCGTAACCTGCATATCCAACATTTCACTTAACGATTCGAGCCTGCGGTACTGATCGTTAATCAATGCTTTTAAAGGACTGATATACAGAATACCAAAACCATTCTCCTCTTCGGCTATTGCACTGCATGCTGGTAGAAAAAAAGCTTCTGTTTTACCTGCTGCCGTCGATGCGCTAATCAGAACGTCTCTATCACCTGACAGAATAGGTTCAATTGCCCGTTTTTGTATTTCTCTTAAATCAGGCCATCCCTGATTAAACAACCATTTTTGTACACGCTTATCAAGACGCTGATATTCCTCAATCATAATTTGAAATCAGCTAATCCATCAGAATTCATAATTCCGCTAGTCTCTCTATCTATAATGATTTCATCGGTATCACTTGGTCGATCTTCTTCAATCGTAATAGATTGAACTAATTGGGACCATTGTATAGAAGGGTTTTGATCTAGTACAGATAGCATATCTAAAAATGCTTTTATAGTATTTCTCGGTGTACGGAAATAGGCATCTCCGATAGCAGAATTGCAATGATGTAAAAATGATTTTAGGGCATCATCAGGAATGAGATATTTAGATGTGTCTCCTTGGGCAAATACATGGCGCAAGTTCTTCAGGAGAATATAAAGTTCTTCAGGTGTTAAACTCGCTAGGTGTAGTGATGGAGAGGAATAATCAATCACCCCTGCTCTCTGTGCAAAGGTATTTTCAGCTAAACGGGATTGCAACGCTTCATAACTATACAACCCTCTGCGGGGATCTAGTAAAAACTCCGGTGTTCCACTCAATAAAAATCCGAGATATTCTGCCGACCCCTGAAAGCAGTCATTTAAAATTCTTAGAATCTGCTCATAGTTAGATGTACGTGCTTGCGTATTGCTCAGTTTATAAAGATTAACCATCTCATCTAGATTAACAAGTAAACCTTTATATCCTGCCTGACGTACAAATAGACTCATAAGTTTTAGCGCGTCATAAAACGAGTTATCCGAAATAATCGTTCTGACATCAAGATCCCTTCGAGCATCAGTCTTCGTTGTGTATTCAGCACGTAGCCAACGAATAGCATTTGATTTTAGTTCTTCATTATCTTGCTCATAACCGTTCCAGTAAGCATTAATAACTTTTGCAAAATCATACCCGCCTACCAGTTCAGATAAAAATGCTAATTTTTGATGTATTACTGTTGAAACATTAGTGTTATTTTCATCTGCTTCTTTACAAGCTTGAGTTACAAACCGCTCTACAACACTGGCTAATGCATTTCCATCTGGCTTATTACGGGTTGACAGATTCCTCATAAGTTCGGAATAAAGATTTCGTGCCTGACCTGAAGAAGCGTGTAGTCGTCGATCCGGTGAAAGATCCGCATTAACTGTAACCAGCTTCTTTTCAAGGGCAATGGAACGTACTACGCTCAGAAAAAATGTTTTCCCTGAGCCATAATCACCAATGATAAGTCTAAATGCTGCTCCACCTTCAGAAATTCTTTCAATGTCCTTATACAACGCTTTAACTTCATTGCTTCGACCTACCTGAATATGCTGAATCCCAATCTTGGGAGTCACACCTGATTTCAGTGATTGAATAATTGCATCACGTTCTTTTAATCGGATACGTTTTTCCATAATTTTAACCTTCTATCTCTTCTACGATTTCTTGATCGACATAAATTGCGTCACCATCTTCTTCTAATACCGCTGCATCTATTTTATCAAACGACCAGTCATTAATAGTTTCCAATGCTCCGTTAACCATCAGACCTAAATCACGGCACAGTGCGTCCACCTCTTTACGAGTCCATTTATCTTTTCGTATCAAGCTTTCAAACAAAGCATAATGCTGTTTATCAATTCCGATTTCTTCTTCTATAGTAATGCTGTCAGTATTTGAGTCATCAGATTCGCTTGTAGCCTCATATTCCACGAATATTGCGCCCAACATGCTTTGTACATCTTTTGTTTCTGATTCATGAATTGCTAGCATACTTTCATTCAACTGGAATGAAGCAGGAGCTAACGAAGTTATCTCTGCTTCCAAGTTTGAAGGTCGTAAACCAACTTTACTTGATGACATTCTATGAATGTCTCCAGTAACAAGGGCTTTATCAAGACCTAACAAGGTATAGAGTTTTTCAAGCTGTTTGATTTCTTTTGGATCTATTTTTCCATCGGCCATTGCCACACCCACAAGTATGCGGCTAACCGCTGCTTTTTCTGTTTTATCTAATGTTTCTAGTCTGGCTTTCAAGCCTATAATATTTGAAGGTGTATTTAACCTCCATACTAAGTAGGCATGCAGTGATTGTTTTTCGGTAGGTGAGAGATTGCTATTGTGATCAATGAGCTGAGTTAATATGTTTAATTCTGATTGATCAATATGAGAATCAATAGTGGCAACCATTGCCCCTAAACGGAGTGCCATACCAACTTCGGTATAAGCCTTAGATGGTTCAAAGTATTTACCATGTCTTTCAGAAAAAAGAACCAGTTTTCCATCTGTGCTCGACTTGGCATGATGGTAACGAGTATCAGGGGCGATGCCATAACCGGCTTTTTGAGCAAGATTCTGAATTAATTCAGCTTCTTTTTTATTGATTTTGGAAGGTAAAGGCGATTTTGTATATGCCCAGAATTCTTCAACATCAACCAACCCATTCTTTGTCGAAATGGCATCATCTGCCCATTCTTTAAACTTCCCTAATCCTAGAGTAGATTCCAAATCATCAAAATTATCCGGCAATAACAATATGGCTTCAATATCTGTTCGTGAAGTATCTGGTTTGGCAAGATACCTACTATAAGCATCTAATTCTGCTGTACATTCATCAGCAATTGCAATCAGCTTATTAACAGGACCTTTTAAATTACTTGGGTTTGGAAGATCCTCTTGAGGTAAGGATATACCACGCAGAGAGGAACTAGCGGGATGATACTCGATCTTTAACCGTGTTTTATTAGGTTTGACAATAATGCCGTCCCCATATTTCTTACGATAGAGGCATGTAAAAATCTGGTTGAATTCATAGACACAACGTCGTGCCGGTTTCTTTAGATTATAATCTGGGTAAAACCGAATCCATGCCAATGCCAGTTCAGCGGAAATAGGCTTCTCATCATTAACCGTAGTGGCAAGTCGATGTTTAAATAACAGAGAATCCCTTTGTGGTATTTTCTCAAGATCAGGATACGATACTACGTGAGGGCGTAGGAGACACATGATTTCCAATAGTGACATGGAATAATTTGAAAAAGAACGACTACTGCCATAAATAGCTTTTAATCGTAGTACTTCGTCAAACAACGTTTTAAATTCTGAATCATCCACTGCTTGTTTAATTGAGTCAACAGTAATGCGTCTTTCAATGCCATAGAAATAAATAAATACATAACCCAAGGGTGTCTCGGGATCACTTCTATTCCCTGATATCCAATTGAGAAAAGCACCACGTTCTTTAGGGGTAAGAGATATAAATTTAGGCCAATAGCTTAAACTTTCATTTTCAAATGTGTGTGGTTTGTTTTCAATTTTTAGTGAATCATCAATTAATGAGGCCTCTATTCCATATCCATCTAATGAACTTAACTTTCCTCCAAAATAAAAATTACCACCAATAATTGTTTGTCCCTTAATGGTGATGGATTCACCGGATTTTATCCATTTCCCCGGTGTTTTATTCTTGCTTATTTCCTCTTCCTCGCCATATGAAATACTGAAGGTAGCCAGATTGTCATCATCATGAAATCCGATTTCATTTTCGGAACTTAGGCTATTCGTCTTCTGAACTTGCTGTTTTGTGGACGTTGTCATTCCTTTGACGACGTAATAAAAAATCACTACACCTCCTATTAATAACGAAAATTCCATATTTACCTCAGTTCTTATTTTTTGGGGATTGCATAGCCGTTGCAGCTGCTGTATAACTATTTATTAACACACATTATATGCATTTATCATCTAAAATCCTTAATAAACAAACATTTGTTATAATTAATATATGTTATATCTAAAGATAGTTGAAAGTCGTATAAAAGGGGCTCTTATTTTTTTATAAATGTTGATTCTCGTATAAAGATCAACAACCTGTAGGTTTTGGAGAATATTCCACAATTCAACTCTATTTGGAACATTCATACAGTTACTAAAATCTGTTCCAAAAATAAGAGGTTTTTGGATTATTTCCAAACCTAAATCCGCCAGTTACTAAGTTTGGTGGCGGTGTCGATGAGATACTGTATGATATTTCCGCTACACCTATCTCTAATTATATATCACTTAAACAAAGACGCAAGAAATGATTTTTCCTCTTTAGGTTTGTACGCTTTTGTTCTTTCATCTACAAAATTAGGGTCACCTTTTTCAAACTGATCCTGAGAAACTCTTTTTATGCTCTTTTGTGGTTTATCTTTCTTGACAAAACCATTACTTACGGTTCCGGTCGCTCCATGAGGGATACACATAACATCCTCCTTTTTTATATTAGGTACATTATGACACAAGAAAAATTAATTGTCTGTAACCTCTATCACATAATATATTTTTATAATTATGTGCTAAAATCTGATAAAACATAAAGGTTTTAATAATGCAAGAATTCGATTTTTTTGATAAACTTGAAGAGAAGAGTAAAGAGAAACTTTTAGCAGCATCTACATTTATAGAAGTTCCGTCTGGAATGAAACTTTATTCACAAGGTGATATTTGTGCTGATATACTTTTTTTAACAAAAGGTCGTGTTCGAGTTAGTAGACAACATGAAAATGGACAAAGTGTTCTACTCTACTATTTTGAGCAAGGTGAGCAGTGTAATGTAAACTTTACAAGTTCATATAATAGTGCCCCCGCTGTTGGTACTGCCATAGCTGAGACAGATTTGGAAGGCTTTGATGTACCTGTTGGACTCATTGCAGAGTTATTTGTTGAAGATAAGGAATTTCAGAGATATGTGTTTGACCAATATGTTAAACGACTCGATAGTATGGCATCTCTCATAGAAGAGATTCGCTTTTCTAGTTTGGACACTCGCCTTTTACAATGGCTACTTTCACAAGATGAAAAATCAATTCATATTTCACATGAAGAGATAGGTGATATTTTGGGAACATCTCGTGAAGTAGTCAGTAGACTTTTAAAAGGTTTTGAAAAAAATGGTATTGTAAAACTTTCTCGCCGCTTAATAGAGATCTGCTAAGCTGCGTGAGAGGCTCACTATTTATCCTTAGATATTTTTATTAATGCATCAATAATAACTTTTGGCTCCATGCGTACCTTATAATCTGAATCCGCTTGCATAGCTCTAACTATTCCTTTAGAATCTATAACGAAACTGCCAGGTATTGGTAGTGCAGTATGGTTTTTACCATTAAAAGCTTCTATATCAAGACCATTATTTTTATATATATCTAAAAGTTCTTTAGATAATTCAAAATAGAGTTTGTACTCTTTCATAACTGAGTTATCCAAATCACTTAGTACTTCAAAAGGATAATCATCTTTTTTGATTTGCTCTACTGATTTGTCTGGTGTTTGAGGTGTTATAGTGATTAACTGTGCCCCATACTTTCTAAATTCTCCTAAACTTTCTTGCAGTACATGTAAGTGCATATTACAAAATGGGCACCATGCTCCACGATAAAAGACGAGAACAACAGGACCTTTTTTAAGTTCAGTTTGTAGGATAACTTCTTCTCCAAAGGCATTTTTCAAGCTAAAATCTGGAGCTTTTTGACCAACTTGGATTCCTGGATTTGGAAGAGATTCAGCCAAATCTTTAGCAGCTTTTTTCATTGTTTCTTTCTCCTCTGCAGAAAACTTTGATGGAGTACTATTCATCTTCTGCATTAGTGTGTTAAATGACTTTTGATAGCTACCAACTTCCTGGGATGCAGTTAGTGTACTAACTAGCATTGAAAATATAATTATAATTGTGTTACGCATAAATTTATCCTTCAATCTATTAATGATTCTTTAAAATATCTATCTACATTCATATATGTTTTACCGGTATGGTCTTTAAATATAAGATGACTTTTGTTTAGTTTTGATATATGGTTTACTCCAATAACTGCTAATAGTTGGCGAACACCTGCCAACAGTTGTCCATGATAAGAGGCAATATTTTGTGCTTTTTGCTCAACTAAGAATGAAGCTCTTTTTTTCTTATCTTGCGTTGCAAGTCCTACAGGACAACTTCTGCCATGAGCACCTGAACATTCTCTTGCTCTAATACATCCAGCACTCATCATAAATGCTCTGGCTATGGCTATATAATCAGCACCAATTCCAAAAAGAACAACAGCATCATCTGGTGTGAGCACTTTTTCACTCGCAATGAGTTTGACTTTTTCTCGAACACCAACTCTTTTTAGTGTGCTATCTGCAATGTGAAGTGCTTTTGCAATAACCATTCCTACAGTCATCATCATCTCTAAAGGTGCAGCTCCGCTTCCACCATCACCTCCATCTACTGTAATAAAATCAGGATAAGCATTAGTACCTTTATCAATTCTTTTTTTAATTAGATTTGCATACTCATCAAATGACTCTTGTGAAGATATAACTATTTTAACTCCAACTGGTTTTTTGGAGAGCTTTTTTAATCTTCCTATAAAATCAAACAATTCTTCAAGAGTCTTGGCATGTGGAAACTGATTTGGAGAGAACAAATCTTTATATGGTTCAACTCCACGATAGTAGGCAACTGCTTCACTGACTTTAGAAGCTAAAAGTTTTCCACCAGTTTGCTTTGCTCCCTGAGCCATTTTAATCTCAGTCATTTTTGCAAAACTCATCGACTTTTTATAGCGCTCTTCATCAAACTTTCCATCTTTGTTGCGAACTCCATAAAGCCCACTGCCCATTTGAAAAATAATATCAGGAATATCTGATGGCACTACTTTTGGAAAATGTTCTAATGGAGCCTTCCAATTTACTCTGAAACATACTTTTTCCTCTTCATCAAACAAGTAACTCTCACTATCTACTGTATGTATTACCATATGTCTATAAACTCGTTGTGCAACAGCGCGATTAAGTAAAAACTTTAATAGAGTAAAGACAGTTTTTGCAAAAAAAGTTCCCTCTAAAACATCAAGGTACCAGTTATCTTTAGGATTATATTTATGCGTATATAAAAAGTTAGAGGTCAAACTGCCCTCTCCTGTATTTATAGGAAACTCATCAAGGTATGCTCCTTTGGAAAAAGCGCGAGTACCCTCAGGCGAGATTGCTCCATCACTCATAGCACTTCGTCCAAAGACCGACTTTGTTTTAAATGGGTTTACAGAATCTTCACCAAAGGTTACACTAAACTCATTACTGACATCTTCTGTATTTAAAACACAATTTGCATTTTTTATAGAAAGTCTTGCTGATTTTTGAGGTTGCCCTGGCGAAAAAGATGCGTAAGCAGATTTTCGCTCAGCTGAATCATAAACCCATTTTACCTTGTCAAAAGATTCATAAAATTTTTCATCTCCAAAATACTGACGCATTGGGTCACGAAGCAGGTAAAAAAAATAACGCATTCGCCCAATCAATGGGTAGTTTATAAGCAGTTGGTCTTCACGTTGAAAAAATTTATCATAAATAAATAATACAATAGAAACAACTATAAAGACAATAATTGCCGCTTTAAACAAAAAAACCAATATTGGGAAATCATAATTTCCCATATTGCTAGTAAAGTTAAGTAATGCTTCCATTACTTAACTTTTATCGCCAAAAATCAATCTATCAAGACTGAATTTTCCTGCTCCACTTGTTAAAAATATAAACAGAAATAACATGTAATAAAGTGGGATTTCAAAACCATTTTTCCCAGCTGAAAATCCATGTGGCAAATGTACCGTAACAATAGCTACAATCATAATAATGATTAAAGGTCCTGATATAAAACGAGTTAGTAGCCCAAGTGTAAGTAAAATCACGCCTGCTGCTTCTGTACTTGCTGCCATATATGCGTTTATTGTTGGAAATGGAATACCCATGGAACCAAACCACTGAGCAACTGAATCAATGTCACTCCATTTCATCATAGCGGGCTCATAAAAGCCATACGCAACTGCTAATCTAGCGAATAATAAAGAGAGAGATTTTCCATACTCGCTCAAACGAGAAAATTCCATATACATTTGTTTACATTTCATAATAGACCCCTTTAATTTATAAGAGCATAATAACAAATGTAAATACTAAAGTATGTAATACTTGTCACATAACAGCCATCTATGCTTACGATATAATGTAAATATATATAATAAAAGGGGTTTTCATGTTTGAAAAACACAGTTGTAACATGGGGACTACTGAATCTTATATTCGTATGGTTATTGCTACGGCACTTTTGTCATATGCTGTCATGAGCTCATCTATATTTCTTGCTATCATCAGCGTTATTATTTACTATACAGCTTTTACAAAATTTTGCTTTATGTATTATATATTTAAAATTAATGAAAAATTTAGCATTCAAAACTACTATCTTTCTCTTCTTCCAAAGTATAGAACATCTCCTGTCTTTATTTTTGATAGTAAAGGGCAAATACTTTTTAAAAACAGTGCCAGCGAAACTGAGCTAACTAACATTCACTCTATTGAAGATATTGAAGTTAAAGAGTACAAAGAAATCATCAAACAAGCTCAAGCAAAAACTTCTATTTTTGAGTGCAGTAATAAGTTTTACCAAATAGAACTTCAAGGCATAAAAAAAGAAGGTTTTTTACTTGTTTACTTTACTGATGTAACTGAAGTCATCGAGCTAAATGATGCTATAGAAGAGACACAGAGAGAAGTTATCTATGCCATGGGTGAAATAGGTGAAACACGTTCTAAAGAGACTGGAAACCATGTAAAACGCGTTGCACTTTATTCTAAAGAACTCGCACTTTTATACGGGCTTTCACATAAAGAGGCTGATTTGCTGCAAATGGCTAGTCCTATGCATGACATCGGTAAAGTGGGAATTCCTGATGCTGTTTTAAATGCTCCTAGAAAATTGGATAAAAACGAATGGGTCATTATGCAAACACATGCGCAGTTGGGTTATGAGATGCTTAAAAGTTCAAACAAACCCATACTTAAAGCTGCTGCAACAGTAGCTCATGAACATCATGAAAAATGGGATGGTTCTGGTTATCCAAGAGGAGTTATTGGTGAAAATATTCATATATTTGGACGAATCACCGCTATTGCAGATGTCTTTGACGCACTTGGAAGTGAGCGCATTTATAAAAAAGCTTGGAAGTTGGATGATATTTTAGAGCTTTTCAAAAAAGAGAGTGGCAAACATTTTGAGCCAAAATTAGTAACACTTTTTATTGATAATTTAGATAAATTTTTAGAAATAAGGGATAAACATAATGATTAATATGAATCATTTCAAAATATATTGTGAGATTGTAGTATCTCCAAGTGTGATAAATAGAGCGTTAAAGGTTTCACTCATTGTCGGAACAACTTTAAATCTTATAAACCAAGGAGAAGCACTTATTGCATTAGAGATAGCAAATCTCAGTTTTATAAAGCTCACTCTCACTTACCTTGTGCCTTATGGCGTAACGACATATACGGCAACAGCTATGAAAGTAGAGTTTCAGATTGGGACGAAAGCTATTGTTGAAACAGATTTAAAATGTAAAAAATGCGGATGTGAAATCCATGTTAAAGAAAATGAACTCATACCGGAATGTCCTACATGTGGAATCAACACACGCTGGAAACTAAAATAAGGAATATATATGTTATTTGGAATTAGACTTAAAGAGAATGAGCAACTTGTTAAAAACGAAGTGATTGAAGAGTTTCAAAGAAAAGAAAAATTGCTTGAGCATATACTTGAGCAAAATTCGTTTGATATTGCGAACACTATTTATACCAATGCACAAAGAGTAAATGATTCGTCTAAAAATCGTTTAGGCAGTATTGAAAATACACGAAGTATGGTAGATGGATTTATATCACAATCTATAGAGATTAAAGATATAACACAAAAGTCTTATGAAATCGCAGATAAAACACTCATCTCTACAGCACAAAGTGGTGAACATATTAATCGTCTTTCAGATACTCTGCAACAGAATCATGAACTGACAAATGAATTTCAAACACAAATATCAGAACTTAATGAAAAGATAAATGGTATCAGCAACTTAGTTAATTCTATTAAAGATATTGCTGACCAGACAAATTTACTAGCTTTAAATGCAGCAATTGAAGCCGCTCGCGCAGGTGAACATGGAAGAGGCTTTGCAGTTGTAGCAGATGAAGTGAGAAAACTAGCAGATAATACAAATAAAGCAGCCGACCAAGTTCAGCTAGAGATGCGCCTTATCATGGGTATATCAAATGATGTGTTAGAGCGACAAAAAGGAATGCTCGATGGAATTCAAAGCAGTGTTTCTTTGGCTGAAGAGACCGTAAATATACTTAATGGTCTTGGATTCAATGCTACTGAGAACAAAAAAGAGGTATCCATCGCTTTAAGTTGTATTGATACACAGCTAAAAGATTCAGAAACTATTCAAGGTGATATGAATCAATTGGTGGAAGATACAAAACAGGCGATAGAAGGCTCTAGTAAAAATGTAGCCTTGGCAAAAGAGCTGATGTCAAATCTAAAGTACTAATATGAAGTTTTTACTGACCCTGTTTATATGCTCAACTCTTCTTTTTTCTGCTAATGCTGAACTAGAAATACTCGGATCAGGAGGACCTGAAATTGATGGCAGAGCAAGTACCTCTTATCTGCTTTGGATTAATGGAGAGGCAAAACTTTTAGTAGATATGGGAAGTGGTTCTATGCTTCGCTTTGAGGAGAGTGGTGCCAAACTAGAAACTCTTGATGCTACTGTTTTAACCCATTTGCATATTGACCATAGTGTAGATTTGCCCGCCTTTGTTAAAGCTGGTTTTTTTAGTTCTCGAAGTGAGTCATTAGAAGTTATTGCACCAGAGGGAAATAAATTTTTTCCTTCAATTACAGAATTTTTAAATAATCTGTTTGGAAAAAATGGAGCATATCGTTATATGAATGACATACTCTCTTCGCAAAGTGACTCATTTCAAATCATCCCTTTCGAAATAAAACAACAAGGCATAATCACTAAACGATACAAAGATTTTACTTTAAAACTCATCAGTGTGCATCATGGAATTGTACCGGCACTTGCACTTAGAATTGATGTAGGTTCAAAAAGTATAGTTATAAGTGGTGATACAAACAATGAAAATTATAAGCTAGATAAGATAGCAAAAAATGCAGACCTTTTCATAGCGCATCATGCCATCCCAGAACATGCAGGAAAATTCGCCAAAGATTTACATATGAATCCTTCAATTATTGCGAATGTAGCACACAAAGCAGATGTTAAAAAAATTGTTCTCTCACATAGAATGAACAGAACAGCTGGACATGAAAAGGAAAGCTTAAACATTATTAAAAATATTTTTAAAGGTGAAGTTATTTTTGCAGAAGATAGGATGAAATTTAAACTTTAATTGCTTGTAACAGAGAAATATAGCTTTAGGCTGTTCTCTACTACAAGTACTTGCAGTGATTGTTATTTATTTGCACCACATTTTGCAGCTTTCTTCTCAGCTCCACATTTTGCGGCTTTCATTTCAGCTTTCTTCTCAGCACCACATTTCGCTGATTTTACTGCAGCTTTTTTCTCAGCACCACATTTGGCAACGGCTTTAACAGGCTTTTCCATCGAACTTCCACATTTGCCAGCACCACATTTTGCACTTTCTGCACTCACAGATGTTACACCTAGTCCTGTAAATAGAACTGCGCCAAATAAAAGTGCTGTTAGGTTTAATTTTCTCATTTTATATCCTTATATTTTAAATTAAGAAAAGTATAACATAAGTCACTGAGCAATTCATGTGATATATGTTACACTTCACAACATAAACAGTTGTAAGGATATGGAATGTTCCTTATAAACTAGACAGTTGCTAAACCTGTAACATTTGGAACTATCTAAAATATGAGCTATTTATAATTGACAAGTAGCTCATATAATGATACGATTAGAAAACTAATCAGCTCATGAGGTAAAAATGAAAAAGAAACAACTATGGATTTGGCAACATCCCAATTATCCAAAATTTAATTATAACCTTCGTGAGCTTCTTCCTAAAATCACACAAATATCTCAGAGTATAGGTCAAGTAAAAGCATTAATCACGCTTCTTGATAAAGATACTCAAACCAACATTAAGATAGATCTTTTTACAAGCGAGATTGTTTCCACTTCTGCAATAGAGGGGGAACATCTTCAAAGAGAGAGTGTAAGATCTTCAATAAGAAAAAAACTAGATGCAACATTTGACAAAGTATATGACAAGTCTACCCATCACACTGACTCTCTCGCGGATATTTTAATGGATACCATACTCAACACAACGCCACTAGAATTAGAGCGTTTACATAAATGGCATATTTCACTTCTTTCCCAGACTCCAAGCCGTTTTACTAAAATCAAACTGGGAGTGTTTCGTGATTATGATGACATGCAAATTGTCTCAGGCGTAATTGGAAAAGAAAAAGTACATTTCGTAGGAGTGCCTGCTAAGAGAATAGATAATGATGTGGATGCTTTGTTGAAGTATATTAATACAAGCGATGACGATATCTATATTAAAAGCGCGATAGCACATTTATGGTTTGTAACTACTCACCCTTATGATGACGGCAATGGCAGAATGGCAAGAATCATAAGTGATTACATAATCTCAAAAGATTTTGGGATAGAATATAAATATTTTTCTATCTCTAGTGCAATAGCAAAGGATCGTAAAAATTATTATGACAAATTAGAGATGTCTCAAAACTTGATAGACAATCCAGATTTAGATTGTACAGCTTGGGTATCATGGTATTTAGATAGATTTAACGACTCACTTCAAGAGACACTTGATGCAATCAACAGAGTTATACAAAAAACAAAGTTTTGGGATAAGGTGCGTCAAATTACTTTAAATCAGCGCCAATTAAAAGTGCTAAGCAAGTTATTAGAGTATAACGAAGGAGAATTTCAAGGCGGGCTTACTACAAAAAAATATGTTGCAATGACCAAAACATCTTTGGCAACAGCAAAAAGAGATATACAAGAGCTTGTGAAATTGGGTTGTTTACATCAGATTGAAGGTACTCAAGGAAGAAATATCAGATATGATATTGTCTATTAAATAGGGGACATTCCATTTCCAACTAAAATCTATACAAGTATAGTAACTTTTTATTGCGAACTATGAGTTCGTATGCTAAAATATTTTTACTTTTAATAAGGATTATTTATGGCTGTAACTTCTTTAACTCATAGACTCGTTGGTATCATTGACTACCTAAGTACTGGTAATATCATTAATGTTACAGATTTATCTAAGGAGTTTTCAATATCACAACGACAGATACAAAAAGACATAGAACTGTTTAAAGATATTTATGAAATTGAGAGTCTCGGTAATCAAAACTACCGAATTAAAGATGGATTTAGAGTACATAGTGCCAGTAATGACAACCTTGATATCGCCCTAGCCTTGCTAAAAAGCTTACAACATAGTGCTATGCCACAGATGAATCGCTATATTGACCCTTCTATACCAGAAATCAAAGAGTATAAAAATATGTTTATTTTAGACATAGCCTATGAAGATATAACACATACAGATGAATTTTATAAATTAATAAAAGCTATTAAAAGTCAAGAAAGTTGTTCATTCTATTATACAAAGAAAGATGGTTCATCAAAACAAGTTTATGTTCATCCATATCGACTAGCTAACTTCTCTAACTTTTGGTATTTATTAGCATATGATGTAGAATCTAAAAAGTTAAAAAGTTACCATATGAATAGTATTGATAAAGTAGTGTTTGCAGGTGAAAATTACATTAGTAATATTGCAGTAGAAAAAGAGATTGAAGATACGTTTGCTAAATTTAATTCAGTATGGTTTGATGGAAATCCTAAAAATGTTAATTTATAGGTTATTGGTAATGCAAAACTATACATACAAAGAAATTTTCCAAAACAAGCCACTCTGATTAAAGAGACTGATTCCACGCTATTGATTCAACTTCATTATTATAATTCTGCTGAAGTTCTTTCATTTGTGAAACAGTGGCTACCAGAAGTTAGAATTCTAAACAATAATGTAATTAAAGCTGAACTCAAAAATATCCTTCAAAAGTCATTGAAAGATTTATAAAAAGCAATCACAGCTCTTTTTGATATAATTCTAGTAACTTTAAAATAAATCCCTACCTAGTAATAAAAAATATTTAAGAAGTAGGGATTTAAAAACTCTTAGAAACACTTATTATAGGTGTATATAGAGAATTAATAAATGATATTAATAGATTGATGGGGTAAGTCGTGAAAATCTCTTTGACGAGCAAATATTACGAAGTAATGTTTAGCTACAAAAGAAAAAGATTTACTCGAAAAAGGAAACAAATGACACAAGAAGAATATAAAATATATATAGATAATGTAATCAGAAGAGTTGAGACGGCTAGGCTTAGAGTTAGTGACTATCACATAGTAAAAGTAGTAGCTATTAGCAAGTACTCCACTTCTGATGAGATTGCAAAACTTTATAACATCGGGCAAAGAGCTTTTGGTGAGAACAAGGTTCAAGACTTAAAGCTGAAAGCTGAAAAACTTGAAGAGCTGCCATTAGAGTGGCATTTTGTAGGTAACTTACAAAAAAACAAGATAAATAACCTACTTGATATCAACCCTACTTTATTTCATGCACTTGATTCTATAGATTTAGCACATGAACTACAGAAAAAACTTGAAGCTAAAGATATGATTCTAGATGTACTACTTCAAATAAATTCTGCAAAAGAAGAGTCAAAGCATGGTTTTATGCCTGAAGATGCAGCATATGCATATTCACAGATTAAAAAAGAGTGTCCAAATATCAACCTAAAAGGGGTTATGAGTATTGGTGCTCATAGTGATAATAGAGATATTATCAAAAAGAGTTTTGAAACTACTTATGAAATTTACAAAAACTTAGATGGAGCAACTATTTGTTCTATGGGGATGAGTGGTGATTTTGAACTTGCTATAGAGTGTGGCTCTAACATGGTTAGACTCGGCTCGGTTATGTTTAATAAATAATATTATTGACATTAAATGAGCACTCTAAAGTTGACTCTTTAGAGTTGCCCTTGTTTAACAAATAACTACTTCATTACTTTTCTAGCGTTAATCGGCTGAATAGGTCTGTTGTTAGCGTGATCGTGAAATAAGTGAATAAACTCTTTTACTTGAGATTTTGAGATAGTTGTATAATTTTTAAGAACTAACCATCTAACACCTTCCGAACATGGTGGTGTAGTTAAAGAACCGCTAAATCTGTAATAATCTTTACTTGTCGGTAAAAGTGTATTCACTTCTTTAGCAGAGATACTAATAGCATTTTTTCCACCAGCATTATGAGGCATTTTTGCCCATACTTTTTTAATAAATGGATTCTCAGTACCATCTTCAAACATTAGAGCTACAACAGCTAAAGAACCCTCTTTTGTAGCGTGAACAAAGTGCCCTTCAAGAGGAAAGTTTTTACCATTAATCTGATTTTCACTTGGTGTGTGAAAGTGAAACTGAATAAGTGGAAATTTTATTCCATCTATAGTTATGCTACTACCCTTATCAAAGTTAACCTGAATAGTATGACCATTGTTTATTACAGAAGAGATTCCAGTAGAGTAATCAAAACCAATCTTCTCTAAGTTTGAAGATTCAATCGTAACCGCAGAAGTGATGTTTATTGGAGACTGAGTTTTACCATCTTTACAAAGAGAATAGTCACTAGATAAATTCCCCCAGTTTTTAGGTGCCTCATGTCCTGTATAACCCCAATGAGTACCATTTCCACCTGCTAAAAGTGTACTAGCTAATAGTGTAGCTGTAACACTACCTGCTAATAATTTACTTAATTTCATATAACTACCTTTTAAAATATTTTTTTTCGGTAGGTATTATAACTTATTTTAATAAACCATTTTATAAAATTAGTATAAATTTCAAATAATATCTAGAAAAAATCTAACATAGTTAGACTTCGCTCTAGATGTTCAATAAAAAAGATAGATTTACCAGCCTCTAACTATTTTGTGACATGCAATACAGTTAGATGTAAGCTCACCATATTCTCTTGTTGCATCTGTGTAGTTTTCAGCTGCAATAGCTTTTTTAAGTCCCTTAATATTTTTATCTAAATTACTATTTATATTATGAGTCACTTGGATTTTATTGTTATGCTTAATAAAAAGAGCAACATCTACATTTGCAAAGATAGCATTCGCTTTTTCTAATACTTCAATACCATCAGCAATATCTTTTTTGTTGCTATATAAAAACCCAGCTTGAATCTGATTCATTCCCTGTGTCATTAAACTCATTGTCGCATTAATAGTAGTCTCACTTGCTAGTGCTAGTACTGAACTTGCAACTAAAGCCAAAATCGTTTTCTTCATATATATCTCCGTGTGTTTTTATTATATAGGATAATAATACACTTTTATTTATTATATGATTATAAATTAATTTTATAATTTATGTTATACTTTATAAAGTAGACTTTAGAATCACTATTCTATTTTTTTTCATCTTCGTAGAGAAGCAAGAGTAAATACCTTGTTTATATGTTCATACTCTATCTATCGCTTCGTCGTTTAAACCTCACAGCATTACTTACAGGATTAGCAATTATCTGTTGCTGATACTCTATCATCCGCTCAAATGGATTCAAAAACTCCTCTATATCATTTTTTTTTATCTTCTCTATTTCATACTTATTTAACAATTCCAATACACTAAGAGTAGATTCTATGGTTGAGAGACAAAACTCAGCAGGTTGCTGTTTTATCTTAAACTGTGACAATTTTGTAGAATCAAAACTCATATGTCTAAGAGATTGAAGGTTTTTAGATTCTCTTAGCATCTTCACTGAACAAGACCATGTAGAGTCTATAATAAATATCGCCATATCTCTTTTAGTGTGTGGATTCGTGCTACTGATATTTAGAGCATCTTTGGATGGATATAAGACATAACTATCGTATGATTCTATAATCTCGTTTATTTTTTGATGGTTACTAAAGTCTACGCCAACAAATAGTTCTGAGTTCTCTAGAGCTAAATGAGTAAGATGTCCTGTACCATTTTTTACTTTTTTAAATTCTTTTGGATGCATTAGTATGATAAACTTTGTTTTCGTCTTGACATTGTGAATGTACTCACACATACATGAACTCTTAGGTCTGTAACACTTATAGCATTTTTCTCTATCTCCAAAATATGTCTTCAAGCTCCACTCATCGTGCGAAGAGGTGCAATAAGCGGTGTAAAAAAGACTAGTCTATCATTCCAGTTACTAAGAGCTTTTGATGAGTTCTTAAAAACTAAGCCTTCGTGTTCTAACTCCTCAATTGTATCACTATCTTTTACTTTTATTTTCTTTGCTATTTTCATAAATTCTTTGTTTGAAAATCCGTAAGTATATGAATATATTTGTGAGTCACTGGCTTGAATCATTGCATTTAAATATCTTTTATCTTTTAGCGCAAACTGCACTAATTTTAAATTATTTCTTTCATATACGATATCATAACGTTGTACATTATTAAAAATATACATTACAGTATATAATCCACGCTCTACAAACTCGAAGTTTAAAGATGTTCTAGCGTCTTCATAAAAAAGAACCCTTCCATTTTCATCTTCTAGCTTGTATATAGTGACAAAAAGGTCTTTAAAATTTAAAAAGCTTGAATCAATATTTTTGTTTGCAAGTAACAAGTCACTAGAGTTATACTTCAAAACAAGTTCTTTATCTTTGTTTAGCTTTAAAGAGCTTGTACTACATCCTACTAAGATAATAAGAGTTAAAAAGATTAAAATTAGATTTTTCATAACTTTATTATACTACAATTGCACTTATTAAAATGCTAAAAAGTAAGGGTTTCTCTTGTCAAAAAACTATGATCTTATCGTTGTCGGAGCTGGTGCAGCGGGAATGATAGCTGCCATAAGAGCTGCAAGAGATGCTAAAAGCGTACTTTTACTAGAAAAACTATCACAAATAGGTGCAAAGCTCAAAGCAACAGGTGGTGGTCGCTGTAATCTAACAAACACACTATCAAATGAAGATTTTATGGCAAAGTTTGGAAGAGATGGTCGCTTTATGCAAGATGCTCTAAATAATTTTAATCATAAAAATCTTATAGAGTTTTTTAAAGATATTGGTGTTGAAACTCATGCACCTGATGGCTTTAGAGTATTTCCAACTTCACATAGCTCTGCTACAATTATCTCAGGCTTAACAGAGGAGATGCAAAGAGTCGGTATTGATGTTTTATGCTCACAAAAAGTAGAAAAAATACTTAGCGAAGAAAATCAAATAACTGGTATACAAACATCAACTGAGACATTTTTAGCTCCTTGTGTTATCATAGCAACTGGAGGTCTAGGCTATCCTGTTTTAGGTGCTGAGGGAGATGGTTACTCTCTTGCATCTGAGCTTGGGCACAAAACTACTGAGCTACATCCTGCAATGATGCCACTTCGCACTAAAGAAGAGTGGGTTCAAAATTGCCGTGCAGATACAATAGCAAAAGCTGAACTTAGAGTTGACATGAAAAAGCATAAAAAATTAAAAGCTTCAGGTGATCTTATCTTCACAAAAAGTGGAATTCGAGGTCCTGTAGTTTTGGACTTCGCAAGAGAGATAACACCACTTATTAGTAAATATGGTGAAGTTCCAATTTTACTAAACCTTACAAAGGGAATGAACGAGGAGCAAATTACAAAGCATCTAAAAGAAGAGGCTCTTAAAAACCAAGATGCAACTATGCATGAACTTATATCTACCCTACTTCCAACTCCTCTTGCCTTAGAGTTATGTCTACTTAGCGAAGTTGGCCCAGATGCAAAACTAAAAACCACCTCCGGAGGGGCAAGAGCAAAACTTATAAACTATCTTGCATGGACACCACTAACTATTACGGGGCATGATGGCTTTAAAATGGCAATGATTACACGAGGTGGAATTGTATTAAAAGAGATAGATCCTAAAACAATGCAGAGTAAGATTATAGATGGATTGTACTTTTGTGGAGAAGTTATGAATCTAGACGGACCATGCGGAGGATATAACCTCCAATGGTCATTTGCTAGCGGTTATCTAGCAGGAGAATTAAAAAACTAACGATACTACTTTTTTAGAACTTTTTTTACAAGCTTTTTAGCAGCTTTTTTGTTAGCAGGCTTTTTCTTTGCAACTGTTTTTGCTACACTTTTTGCTACAGACTTTGCATCTTTTTTCTTAACAATATTCTTCTTTACAGCTTTCTTTGTTGCTTTTGCTACAACTTTTTTTACAGCTTTTTTCTTTAGTTCTTTTGCCATTGGTGGATCCTTTTAGGGTTATTTTATGACTTATTACTTACTTTTAGTAATAAATTATAGTGATTATACACTTTATATATATTAATGTCAACAAATTTGCTATAATTATGGTTACAAAAAGATTACAAAGAATTATTATGACATTTATAGATTTTAAAAAATTGCTTCTAGATGCGGAAATTAGCTTACCAAAGTTTAGTAAACTTATAAAAGTAAGCGAAAAAAATATTCAGTCTTATAAACAAAAAGGCGAAGTACCAAATACAATAGCTGTTATCGTTACGTGTTTTGCAAGTATGCATAAAGAGGGTATGGATTTTCGCTTAATTATTGAAGCCTTAGAGCTTCAAGCCAAGGTAAAAAAAGGTGCAGGTTTTGCCAAAAAGAAGAAACCTACTACTACGTCTTGAACTGCTCAAGCTTATTTGTTAATGCCTGAGTAAGTCCATTTAAGTGCTCAGATGCAGATGCTATTTCCTCTACACTTATTGCATTTTCTGTTGAAATAGAGTTTATTTCATTAATTCTTTTAGAAATAGAGCTTATCCCTTCACCCGTATTCTCAAAATCTTTTACAGTTTTATCACTTACATTTGTTGCATTATTTACAATTTCTGTTGTTTTATTTATTTTATTTTCAACTTCTATAGATATATTTACTAACTCATTCATCTGCTTTGAGTTTTTTTCCATATGTTCACTTGCAGAGCTGCTTGATTGAACAATAATATTTATAGTAGCATTTATCTCAGTCAATGTTTTTTGTGTTCTCTCAGCCAATTTTCTAACTTCATCTGCAACAACGGCAAATCCACGACCATGTTCACCTGCACGAGCAGCTTCAATAGCAGCGTTTAGTGCAAGTAGATTTGTTTGATCAGCAATATCAGATATAACAGTTAAAACATCTTTTACCTGGTCCATATCTTTTGCAAGATTTTCTATATTAGTAGCAAGTTCAGCTTCTCCCTCTGCACTACGTTGAACTATTGTAGTTAAAACTACAATCTCATCTCTGGCTTCACCAAGCATACCGTTCGCTTCTATCATCTTTTCTTTATTTTGTTTAGAATCATCTATAAAGTGCATAATCGAATCTGTTATCTTACTTGTTTTATCTGTAGCTTCATTAATAATTACAACTGATGACTCAACATTTCTTCCTACTTGAAGTGAACTTGTTGATAGTTCATGAGATATTGAAGAATTTTCTGTAGAACTCTTTTTAGCATCTTTTATAACATCTCTTAACTCATGAAACATTTTATTTAGATTTTGAGCCAATATACTAATCTCACTTTTTCCATCTACTTCAATCTCACAAGAGACATCTCTGTTTTTTGTAATAATATCTATTGATTTGGAAATTTTTTCTATTTGTGTATTTATACTTCTTGAAATAATATATGAAAATAATCCAACTAATACCAACAATAGAATAAAGCTTGTAATCATAATTGTATGTATGCTATTTCTTTTTTCATTTAAAATCAAATCTGTAGTTGTTAAAAGTTCATTTATCAAAACATCTGATTTATGAATAGTAGATCTCAACTCACCCAAGGCACTATCTTTAGGCGTAAGACCCATTTTTTTATAACCATTAACTAAGCCATAAAAATCTTTTTTATAATCATTTAAAAAAGTAATGATTTTATCATGGTTTAATAAATTAGTCTTCTTAGCATCTTTTAAAAACACAGCTATACTTTTATCAAACTTTTTAAGATATTTAAGATCACTTCTTAACATAAAATCTTTTTCTGCACGACGTAACATCAACATATCTGCTTGCAGTTTATAGTTAGACTCATTTTTAAGTAAATCCTCTAAGTTATGAACACTAGCTCTTAGTGAACCATAAAGACCATCTTTTGGATGCAAACCAATAGTTTTTTGAAGAGATACCAAGTGATTGAAATTATTAGAATATAGATCTACAATATCTTGAAGAGATACTAATGTTTTTTTTTCAATATTATGCTTTTCAAACTCAGCAGAAGCTTTTTTTATATCTAGAACAAGTTGCTGGTAATTTTTATGAAATTTTTCTTGATATTTTAAATTTTTTCTAGAAAGAAAATCTTTTTCATTACGACGTAGGTTAAGTATTGTAGTCTCAATAGTTTTAATTTCATACTTTATTTGTGATAATTCATCCATATCTGTTAAAGACAAGTAAGAAAAGACACTTAAAAAAAGAAATGAAAGCATAGACATTCCAGTGAGAGCTATAAGACGTGCCTTGAGGGTATTTAACAAAAACATTTAGATTCCTTTAGTATAAAAAGTATATCTATGATATTAAACTTTATATTAAATAATAATTAAAAAATATATGAAATTGCAATATTTCAAAGACATATTTGAGATATTTTAAAGACTATAGTTAGGAATAAAAGTAACGAATAGAAGCAAACCCATAAGCTCCACTCTCTTGTATCATTTTAATTTGTTCTTTTTCAACTATCCCACCAAGAGCAAAAACTTTTATCTCAGATATTTTTAAAAGCTCTTTTAAATCTTCTATACCTTTTGGTTCACCCTTGTCTGGAGATGCAAAGATAGGACTATATGTAACTGCGTCTGCTCCAAGAGACTGAGCTTTTAAGACTTCATCATGGGTATGAGTGCTTATGATTACTTCTAACCCAAGCTCTTTTGCTTTTTTTATCTCATCAAACTGAGTTGATATTAAATGCACACCATTTGCACCTAGTTTTTTTGCCAGTTTTACATCCATGTGTATAAAACTTTTAATATTTTCAAACTGCCTACACACTTCGACAAAATGAGGTGCTTGAATGTCGTAGTTTGGATTTGATTTATCTCTGTACAGAGCGTATGTTGGAGTATGTTTTATAAACTGTTCATGCACGACGTTACGAAAGATTGCAGGCGTATCTGTATAGAACTCTCTTGAGGTTATAAGATACTTCTGCATACTTATCTCAAAAGAGGATTTGCGTTTGCTTTAGCAGGAGCTACAAAGTCAACTTTTTTAGCTTCTCCTCCACTTATATATCTCTCGTAAACTCCATCCATATGGTAAGCTAAACGATTTAGTAAGTAGAGTTCATTAGCGTTATACTTCTTCTGCGACTCTGCTATAAAGTTTTGTAAGAACTCTATACTATCTTTTTCATCATCAAACTCTATACTCTTAACAATTGCCATAATCTCATCATACTCTTCATTACAAGAATTTAAAAAATCATATGCAAGGTCTATAGTCTTCATAGTATCCAACGCCGTAGAGAAGTTAAAATGGTTATAAAGCAAACAACCTACAAAATACTCAATATCTGAACTTTCAAACTCAGAATATTGCTTTTCCTCATCACCAAAATGCTTATGCCAAATTTCTAAAATTTTTTCTGTTTTTTTATTCATAAGGAATTATACCCTATAGCAATTAATAGAGCTTTTAGTGACACATAAGTGACAGATTTTATTATGAGTGTTTAAATCATCTTCTATTAAACTTCTCATTACTAATTTAAAGGGACGTTGTTATGGTTGAAAATATTTTAAAGAGAGACGGTACACACAAAGAGTTTTTATCTTACAAGATTGAAGATGCAATTAAAAAGGCTTTTAAGAGTGAACATGTTATTTATGACAGTTCTATATTTTTCAATGTTCTAGATCGTCTTAAAAACAAACGTGTTGTAGCTGTTGAAGATATTCAAGATGCCATAGAAAAAGAGTTGTACAAAGGAAGATATTTTGATGTAATGCGCTCTTTCATTCTTTATAGACATATGCATAAGATGCAAAGAGATAGTATGCTTGAGCTTGACACAACATACATCAACTCAACTCAAACTATAGAAGAGTATATTAGTAAAAGTGACTGGAGAATCAAAGCAAACTCTAACACTGGTTACTCAAATGCTGGTCTTGTAAACAACACGGCTGGAAAGGTAATAGCAAACTATTGGTTAGATAAAATCTACTCAAAAGAAGAAGGTCATGCTCATAGAGATGGTGACTATCATATTCATGACTTAGACTGTCTTACAGGTTATTGTGCAGGTTGGAGTCTTCGTGTACTTTTAGATGAAGGTTTTAACGGAGTTCGTGGTCGTGTAGAGAGTGACGCTCCTAAGCATTTCCGCGAAGCTCTTGGACAGATGGCTAACTTTCTTGGCATCTTACAGAGTGAGTGGGCAGGTGCTCAAGCATTTTCATCGTTTGACACTTACTTAGCTCCTTACGTTTTTCGTGATAAGTTACCATATAAAGAGATTAAAAAAGCTATTAGAAGTTTTATCTACAACTTAAATGTTCCTGCTCGTTGGGGTCAGTCACCTTTTACAAATGTAACTATTGACTGGACTGTACCAGAAGATTTAAAAGATCAAACTCCAACTTCAAAACAGTTACATCTATTTAAAAATCTTTTAGATAGTGAACTTGAAGCTGAGGCTAAAGAGAGAGGCTGTAACTCACTAGAAGAGATGACTTACAAATATTTTCAACCAGAGATGAACCAAATAAACAAAGCTTACTATGAAATTATGACAGAGGGAGATAAAACAGGACAACCTTTTACTTTTCCTATTCCTACTGTAAATATTACAGAAGATTTTGATTGGTATGGTGAAAACACTGATATTCTTTTTGAAAATACAGCCAAAATTGGTTCTTCATACTTTCAAAACTTTATAGGTTCTCAGTACAAAAGAGATGCAGATGGCAACTTAGTAGAAAATGAAGAGGCTTATAAACCGGGACATGTAAGAAGTATGTGTTGTAGACTCCAACTTGACTTAAGAGAACTCCTTAAGCGAGGAGGAGGTCTTTTTGGAAGTGCTGAGATGACTGGGAGTATTGGCGTTGTTACATTAAATATGGCAAGACTTGGTTTTCTTTACAAGGGAGACAAAGAAGCTCTTATGGTTCGTATTGATCAGTTAATGGAACATGCGAAAAATACTTTAGAGAAAAAACGTGTTTTCATCCAAGAGATGTATGATAGAGGGCTTTTCCCATACACTAAGAGATACTTACCAGGTTTTAAAAACCACTTTTCAACTATTGGTGTAAACGGAATCAATGAGATGATAAGAAATTTTACATCAGATGCTTATGATGTTAGTTCAGAAGAGGGAATCGAGTTTGCAACTGAGCTTTTAAACCATATGAGAGATAGAATGGTTGAGTTTCAAGAAGATACTGGAAACCTTTACAACCTTGAAGCTACACCTGCAGAAGGAACGACATATAGATTTGCAAAAGAAGATAAGAAAAGATATGGGGATTCTATACTTCAAGCTGGTATGGGCGAAAACATCTACTATACAAACTCTTCTCAAATCCCTGTTGATTTGACTAATGATCCTTTTGAAGCACTAACACTTCAAGATGATTTGCAGTGTAAATACACAGGAGGAACAGTTCTGCATCTATACATGCAAGAACAAATAAGCTCAACAGAAGCGTGTAGAAAGTTAGTTAAAAATGTTATTTCAAACTTTAGACTTCCTTACATAACAGTAACTCCACTCTTCTCAGTATGTCCAAAACACGGATATATTGCAGGAGAGCATGAGTTCTGCCCGAGATGTGATGATGAACTGATTCACGAACAAGAAAATTTAAAATTAGAAATTTCGTAAATTTAAACCAAAACAAAAGGAAAAACAAAATGAGTAAAAATGAAGCATTAGCATTGCTAAAAGACAAAAGACAAAAGTGTACTGTATATACAAGAGTTATGGGTTACCACAGACCTGTTGAGAGTTTCAATGTAGGAAAAACTGGTGAGCATAGACAACGAAAACAATTTACGGAGTAAGTATGACTCCGTTGAGCAAAAGGCGAACTTTAGTGACTGAATATAATATGGACTTTGTTCAAATTATATGAGAACAGATAATAAGGTTAAGAGATCAGTATATGATATAACAAAGTTTACTCATGTTGACTACCCTGACCATCTAGCTTGTATAGTGTGGTTTAGCGGATGCAACATGAGATGCGACTACTGTTATAACAAAGAGATAGTGTTTGCCAAAAGTGGAAACTACACTACTAATGATGTTTTAGAGTTTTTAAAAACACGTGTAAACATGCTTGAAGCTGTAGTTTTATCTGGAGGAGAAGCAAGTTCTCATGACTTAGTAGAGTTTTGCCAAGATATTAAAAAACTTGGATTTAAAATTAAACTAGACACAAATGGAACTTATTTTTCACAAGTAAAAGAGTTGCTGGACTTAAAACTGCTGGACTTCGTAGCACTTGATTACAAAGCACCAAAAGAGAAGTTCACAAAAGTTACCCATTCAAACAAGTATAGTGAGTTCTCAAAAACACTAGATTATCTTTTAAATGAGTTTGAAGATTTTGAGGTAAGAACTACTCTGCACAACGACCTTTTAAACACTGATGATATCAATAAAATCATAAAAGATTTAACTTCAAGAGGTTATAATAAAAACTACTACATACAAATGTTTCAAGATACTGGAGAGTCCATAGCTAACCTAAGCGCACCAAGAAGCTCTTTTGATATATCTCTTTTATTAAATGACCTAAATATTGTTTGGCGTTAACATATATCAATTTTTTTATAATAATTATTAGGTAGAATAAAGCATCTGAATTATCGGAGTGGATTTTTATGCAAACTCAAGAAGTAGAACCAAAACTAAACAAACGTGAGAGATACAAAGCCAGACTTAAACCAATTGACTATTTCAAAGAGTTTGAAGATCTTGACTTTGGCAACTTAGCAGAAGGTGATAGATTTTTTCTTCAAGACTTTGGTATATTTACTACTGACTTTTTAGAAGATGAGTTTACTATACGTCTTCGTATAGCTGCTGGAAAACTAACTCATGAACAATTTTCTTACATAGCTGATGTTGTTGCTGAGTACGACCTTACTGTTATTACAACGGCTAGAGGTGGTCTACAGATTCACGGTCCAGATGAAGAAAATGTGCTTGATATCTGGAAAAAGTTTAACACTCACGGTCTTACAACATGGCAGAGCTTTGGCGATAACATCAGAAATATTGTAACAGATGTTTTTGATGGTCGTGGAGCATATTCTGAGATAGAAACTTATCCTATTATCAAACAGATGGAAGAGTACATTATAAAAAATCCTCGCTACGTTGGAATGCTTCCTCGCCGCGTTAGTATTGGCATCTCAGGAAACAGTGCGAGTGTGACATCATTTTTTGCAAATGATTTGTATTTTGCTCTAGCAAAAAAAGATGGTGTCTTTGGTTTTAATGTTTATATGGGCGGTAAAAACACAGAGATAGCCCAGGAAGCAGATATCTTTTTGCTCCAAGCGCAAGTTTTTGACTTTTTCAAAGCATTTGTGGAAGCATTTTATCTTCACGGTTCTCGTTTTTCTCGATCTAAAACACGTCTATTTTATGTCATAGAAAATATAGGACTACCTGCTTTAAAAGCACATATAGAAAAAGAGTATGGCAAATCATTTGAATCAAGCGGAGAACTGCAACTAGATAAAAAGCTTTTCTCGCCAAATGAAAAACTTCGGGATGGAACTTACTCTTACTGCTACCAAACAGACTTCGCTCGTTTAAGTGTCCAAGAGATGAAAGAAATATCTAAATTTGCATCTGAGAATAATGTCGAAATTAGAATCGGTGTTGATCAAAATATTTACTTGCTTGGACTTCCAAGTGCTTCTACTCCATTTGCATCTCCAAAAGAGAGTTCAACTATTATCGCTTGTGCGGGTAATCTTTGTCCTTACTCTTTTTGGAGTATCAAAAACGAGACAAAGTACCTGCCTCTAACCAAGATAGCAGAGCATGGCATTACTGTCGGTTTTTCTGGGTGTATCAAAGGTTGTGGAAGACATAGACACACAGACATCGGTTTAGTAGGTCTAAAAACTAACAATTTTGGCGATACAGATGGTGGAGCTAGAGTATTTATAGGGGCTGTTCATACAACTGGTCAGAGCATCGGTCGTATGCTTTTTTCCATGGTTCCACTAGTACATCTACATAAAACCCTTGAACTTATCATAGATATCTTTGAGCAAAGCGGTCACAGTAACTTTGAAGAGTTTTCAGATGCCATTTTAAATAAGTTTTCAGAAGAATTTTTAGCACTTTGGGTACTTGCAAACCTTACAAGTGGTAAAAATCTAAAACTAGAGCCTACAGGTTCAGGATTTGAGTATGAAAAAAATCTTTTAAAGAGTACCTTTGTAGATGTTGACTTTTTAGAGCCCATAGATGAAGAGTTCTCGCACTCCATAAGTGCAATGGCTAAAAAACTATGGACAGTAGCAGGCGAAGACCCGACTTATAAACCTAAGATAAATAGAGTTAACTTTCGTTAACTCTATTTTAATTTCTTTCATCTATCTAATTAGTTAATCTACACTTTTCTGATATACTACATATATGAAAATATTAACTATAACCATAACTATTATAATCATTACAGTTTTCACCGCTTGTTCTAAGACTCGTGTTGATGTAAATTCAGATGGTAAACACCTTGATTATAACATTAAGATGAATATTAAAAACCACTAACATTTCTTTATGCAAGACTTACCAATAAACAAAGTACTCTCTCAAGTACAAGAAAAGCTCTTAAGTTCCAATCGTCTTGTACTACAAGCTCCTCCTGGGGCTGGAAAGACTACTGCTCTTCCTCTTGCACTATTAAATGAGCCTTGGTTAGATGATAAAATCATTATTATGTTAGAGCCTCGCCGTTTGGCAGTTCGCTCCTCGGCATCTCGTATGGCTGAGCTTTTGGGCGAGAATGTTGGAGAGAGAATTGGTTATCAGATAAAGATGGAATCACGTAAAAGTAAGAAAACAAAGATTCTTATAGTCACAGAGGGAATCCTCACTCGTAAACTTCAAGCAGATCCAAGTCTAAAAGATGTTGCGCTAATTATTTTTGATGAGTTTCATGAGAGAAGCATCCATGCTGATTTATCTTTGGCACTTACACTCGAATCTCAGTCCATCATAAGAGATGATTTAAAACTTCTTATTATGTCTGCTACTTTAAACACTAATGCTATTTGTAATCTGCTAGAAGATGCTCCACTCATAGAGAGTGAAGGTCGCTCATTTGCTGTAGAAGATATCTATCTAGATGCCAGAACAAAAGAACCGACAAAAAAAGAACTTCCTTTTTTTGTTTCTAAACTTATAACAGATGTTTTAAAAAGTGACGATGGAAATGTACTTGTCTTTTTACCGGGGATAGCTGAGATAAAAAAGACACAGATGCTAATTAATGAGTCTCTAGAAAAAAGTAATAACAGCAATATTTTTGTATCTGCTCTTTATGGAAACCTCTCTAAAGAAGAGCAAGACAGAGCCATAAAAGCACCACCAAAAGGTAAAAGAAAAATAGTTCTCTCTACTAACATAGCACAAACAAGTCTAACCATAGAGGGTATTAAGATAGTCATAGACTCAGGTTTGCAAAATAGTTCTGTTTTTAATAGCAGTTCAGGAATGAACAGACTTCAAAGCTCTTTTATATCACAAGATTCTGCTACTCAAAGAGCCGGTCGTGCAGGACGCTTAAGTGCTGGTAAATGTTATCATCTTTGGCATAAAGGTAAGATACTTCTAAAACATGACAAACCCGAGATACTCTCAACAGATTTAACACAGATGCTACTTGAACTCTCCCTTTGGGGAAATGAAGAGATAAGCGAACTTCAGTGGATGGACTTACCGCCTGAGAGTGCTATGACTCACGCTAAAGAGCTTCTGTTTTACCTTGGAGCCATAGATGCAAAAGGTAAAATAACTGCGCATGGAAAAGAGATGTGTTCATTTGGTATGCATCCGCGATTAGCCCATATGATGATAAAAGCTAAAGAGATGCATCTTACATATGAAGCTTCTCTACTTTGTGTACTAATTCACGATAAAGATATCTACACCTCAGCGTACAGATCTTCCGATATAAGAGAAAGAGTCTCTGTTTTACACGATGTCAGTTGTGGCATCTCCATAAATGCGTCTCATATAGACATAAAACATTGTAAATTTTTACTTCAAAGTGCATCTAGGATAGAAAAGAAGCAAAAGAGTGTTGTCAATCTAGAGATGATAGGAGTTCTTCTTGCTCTAGCCTATCCTGATAGAGTCTCAAAACGAAGAGAAAAGAACGGTTGCTCATATCTTTTGGCAAATAAGAAAGGTGCTTACTTACATAGAGAAGATGAGCTTTTTGACTCTCAATACTTAGTAGTTTGCGATTTAGATGCAAGAAGTGAAAATGCTCTTATATATAAGGCAGCAGTTATAGAGAAGTCTCAAATTGAACTTTATTTAAAAGAGAATATAGAGACTAAAGAGTCACTTTCTTGGAACTCTGAGCTTCAAAGAGTCGAGGCTAGAAAAAGAAGCTATTTTGGAAATATTGTTATAAATGAGGCTCAGATGCAGAGCAGTTCTAGTGAAGAAGTTTCATATGTTCTGTTAGATGCCATACGAGAGCTAGGCTTAGACTCTCTAGCGTTCTCAAAAGACTCTCTTGCTCTGAGACATCGTATAAACTTTATAAACGCTCACAAGGCTCTTAAAGTTAGTTGTGAGTTTCCTGACTTTAGTGATGAACATCTACTTGAGACTATGGAGGAGTGGCTACTTCCTTATATTGAAGGAAAAAACTCATTAAAGTCTCTTTCATCTCTAAATCTCTACTCCATACTCTCGGGATTACTAACGTGGGAGCAAATGCAATCTCTTGATGTTTTAGCACCTGCGAAGATGAAAGTCGCAAGCGGTTCTAATATCTATATAGACTATTCAGATGCAGACAAGCCCATACTTGCAGTTAGACTTCAAGAGATGTTTGGCACTCAAAATACGCCTACTGTGCTAAATTCAAATGTTAAACTAATGATCCACCTACTCTCTCCTGCATCCAAACCTATGCAAATAACACAAGACTTAGAGAGCTTTTGGGCAAATACTTATAATGAAGTAAAAAAAGAGCTACGTGGAAAATACAAAAGACACTATTGGCCAGACGACCCGCTAACAGCTCAGGCAACTAACAGGACTAAGAGAAGAACCTAAGTTTATATCCAAGACCTTTTACATTAATGATAAGTGTTTTAGAGGTCTTGCCTCTTAGACGTCTTACAAAAGTTCTAAGTCTCTCATCACTAACACTCTCACCCCAGATGCTCATTTTTATAGTTTCATCATCTATAATGTTATTTTCACTTTCAACAAGAAGAGTTATAAACTTCTTCTCATTTTTAGATAGTGCGACGAACCTTGAATCTTTGTAAAGAGCATGTGTTGTCTTGTTAAAACTAAAACCGTCACTTAAGTTTACCACTTTACTTCCAAGCTCATCAGCTATAGAAGATATATATTCTAGTATCTCATCAGGGTCATAAGGTTTTAAAAAGTACTTAGCAACTCCTACGTCTATTGCATTAAATAATTTCTCTCTCTCACTAAAGGCACTTAAGATTATTACAGGTACATTAGGGTTTAATTTCTTTAACTCTCCTGCCATCTCTAGACCTGTAAGTTTAGGCATATTGATATCTGTTATAACAATATCAGGAGATATCTTTATAAATTTATCTAAACCCTCTTTACCATCTTTAGCAATAATAAAGCTATGGAAGCTATCACCTATGGCACCTTTAAGAAGTCTGGCAATATTCTCTTCATCTTCAACGAGAAGTACTCTCAAACTCTTTAATGACTTATTTCTCATTGTCTACCAACGGTATCTTTATACTAAAGGTTGTTACACCTTTTTTACTTCTTACATCTAAGTAACCATCCATACCTTGTTCACAGATAATCTTTGACATAAAAAGACCAAGCCCTGTTCCGCTACTTTGATGTTTAGTCGTAAAATATGGCTCAAAGATATTGTCGATAGTATCTTTAGAGATGCCACCTGCATTATCTTGAAGTTCTATTAACGCGAAGTTATCTTCTCTTTTAGTTGTTATATTTATTTCTCGTATCAAGATGCCATTAGTAACAAAGGCATCTTTAGCATTTTTTATAAGGTTTATAATTACTTGAGTCAACTCATTTGAGATGCCAAGAACACATAAATCTTCAAAGTCAGTTTTAACACTTATCATCTCAGATTCAAGCATCTTGTCTAATAGACTTAAGGACTCATTTATACTATCACTTATGCTAAATGGATATTTCTCTTTTTGAGGATTAAAGAAGTTTGTAAAGTCATCTATAGTTTGAGACATATTTTTTATAATGTTTTTACTCTCACTATAAAGTTCAGTAAGCTCTTGTGTTTTATTATCAAGCGCTGCTTTTTTCATACTAAACATAGCGAGATTTAACTCTGTTAAAGGTTGTCTCCACTGATGAGCAACATTTGCCAGCATCTGACCTAGAGATGCTTGACGAGATTGCAAAAACATAACCTTTTGTTTCTCTTCATTTTTAGAAACTTCATCTTTCACGCGCTGTTCTAATGTTTTGTTTAGCTCTTCTAACTCTTTTGTTTTATCCTGAACTCTAAGTTCAAGAGTTTTGTTTAGCTCTTCTAGCTCTTTTTCTTTTTTTAAAAGTTGTTCTTTGTAGAAGACTTCTTTTGTAACATCGTAACGAATAGCTATAAACTCAGCTATATTATCATCAACATCCAGTATGGGAATTACGGTTGTATTTACATAAAAAGTAGAGCCGTCTTTTGCAATGTTTTTAACAGTCTCTTTATAGATTTTTTTCTCTAGTATTGTGTCCCAAAGAGTTTTAAACTTTGAAGCATCTACATCTGGATGTCTTACGATATTGTGGTTTTTACCAATAAGTTCATCTTTTGAATAACCTGAAATATTACAAAACTCATCATTTACAAATGTGATGATGCCATCTATATCCGTTCTTGAGATAATATTGCTTTTTTCTATGGCTTCTTTGTACTGTTTTAACATAGTATGATTATATCACACCATCTTTATTATGAACTTGATTAAAGATATGATAAAATATTCCTTACTTATTTTGGAGATTAACTATGAAAAGAGTTTTTTTAATACTAATATTTTTCACACTAAGCCTCTGGGCACAAAGCTATGACGCATACTTGAACTCTTTTACATACCAAGAGCGTAAAGATATGAAGATAAGAGCGGTTGAGCTTTTGGTAATGCTTGAAGAAGGAACTGCGCAGCTTGTAGATATCCGCTTTAAAGAAGAGTACGAAGCGTGGCGAATGCCTTATGCGATAAACATTCCCATAAATGAACTTCCTAAACGTTTAAATGAGCTTGATAAGTCAAAACTTATAGTTACAGCTTGTCCTCATAAAGACAGAGCAATCATGGCGCGCACCTATCTAAAGCTCAAAGGTTATAATGCCCGTTATCTTGTAGATGGACTCATAGGTTTAGCCGAATTTTTACGTGGGGATAATGCTAAAGAGTTTATAGATGAGTATAAACTCATAAACAAGAAATCCAATTAATGCTATACTAATCCCATGATTAACATCTCAAGCAACAAACAACTTGATATTATTTTACCTAGCACAAACAAAGCTTTAAAAGAAGTTCTCAAAAGTGCAACACCCCAAGAACTTGAGGTTATTGTAAAGAGTAAAGACTTAAAGTCTGTTATAAATTCACTCCTAAGTGAGAGTGCTAAAAGCTCTGCATCTGACAAAGTTCTTCTTGAGATGCTAAAAAACAACCCTACTCTCAAAGATTTGGGCAATGTATCTACAACTATAAAAGAACTTTTAAACTCTTTTAAATCAAGTGTAGAATCTATGCCTATAGAAAAAATATTAAGTAAATTTATTTCAGATATGAAAAGACTAAGTGATATGGCACCTAGTGATAAACGAACACCCAACTCTAAAACATCAACAACTCAAACACAAGATTCTCCAAGCTCTTTAAAATCGACTATAGAACCTGCAGCCATGCAAAAGATTGTGAGTAAATTTATCATAGATGCAAAAAGCCCAAATGATATAAACAAAACCCCTCTAACTCCTACAACTTTGCAAAATGCTCAAAATCAGATAAAAGAAACATTAAACTCAATATTAACCATTGTAGAGAAAAGTCCAGCATTTCCTCTTAAATCTTTAAGCTCAGAAATTAAAAATCTTATAAAAAACGAAGCCTTAACCAATTCTTCTTCTCCTACGACACAATCTTTAGCTAAGCTTAGTAAGGGAATACAAAATATCATAAGGTCTTTAGAATCCAATCTTAAAAATATTGATTTATCAACTATAAAAGAGAAACTAACTTCTCCAATATTAGATAAAGTAAGAACACCATTTTCCATAGAAAAAATACTTAAAGAGTTTTTAGGAGATATAAAACAACTAACAAATGATGGCGTATTAAAAAGTAAGATTACAGACTCAGGTGTATTTTTAGAATCAAAATTAAAAAATCTACAAAACCCTCAAGTAGAGTTAAAAGATACTCTAAAGTCACTACAGGTTTTAGTTGAAAAAAGTTCTGTCTATCCTGTTAAATCTTTGGGTAAGCATATACAAAATATGTTAAATAGCCAAACACTAAAAAACGCTTCAAACACATCTTTCACACAAACTATTCCTGATGATAAAAAAGCTATAACACAACTTGTAAAAGGCATTGAAAAGATTGTTGAGACTCTACAAACAAATCTAAAAGTAGGTGATGTTACTACTACTAAAACTTTTAATACTTTACTCCAAAAGCTTGAACATCAGATACGACCAAAACTTCTGACTCCTGAAAATTTTAAACTTCCGGCTATTCAAGATACAGTTGGGCAACTGGTTCCAATGTTAAATAAAAGTGCACTTCCTGAGGCTAAAGGTTTACTCGACGCTTTAGTGAAAATACTACAAATAACACCCAACATATCACTTGAACAATTTACAAACAAGAAAGTTCCTCAAGAACTTCAAAATGCGATGCAACCGCTCAAAGATGTAATAAGTAAAGCTGATCCTCTTTTTTCAAAAGATATTGGACTGATTTTAAACAAACTAGACTCTTTAAACAGCGCACAAAAACTCTCTTCTAGTAAGCATATAAAAGAGATGCTCTCTACTGATCTTAAATCATTATTGCTAAAAACAAGTGATGATATCGCTAAATCATCACTTCCAAATCAAGCAGAAATAATGAAAAATCTTGATAAATTATCACTTCAGATAGACTACTACCAACTTATGTCACATTTATCAAACTCTTCATCCCTTTATCTTCCCTTTTCATGGGATGCACTAGAGCAAGGAAATATAAACCTAAAAAAAGGTGAAGATGATAAATTTTACTGTGATATAGAGCTTAAACTAAAAGAGTATGGAGAGTTAAACCTTAGATTGGTTTTATATGAAGAAAACCAACTCAACATTCAAATACACTCTGATAATGAGGAGTTTAAAAAAATAATAAAAGAAAACATCTCTTCTCTTCGCTCAGCACTTATAGAGTCTAATATAACACCAAGAGAAATACGCCTTTTAAATGCAACAAAAAAAGTTCCTAATTCACCTTATGAAGTTCCATCAGAAGAGTTCTCCAACGGTATAAATGTAGGGTTTGAGATAAAAGCATGATAAGAATTAAAATAAACTACAGGGAAACACTAAATGCTGAGTCATAAAAAAGCAGTCGCATTAAGATACAACATAGATAAAGAATCTTCACCAAGGGTAATTGCTAAAGGAAAAGGCAAAAGTGCTGATAATATTATCAAAATAGCCCAACTACATAATCTACCTATAAAAAAAGATGAAGATCTTATAGAACTGCTCTCAAAAGTGGAGCTTGATAAAGAAGTTCCAGCTGCACTGTATAAAGCCGTTGCAGAAGTTTTTAGTTTTATTTATAAAACTACAAATAAATCATAGAGTTTTACATTCCATTAAACTTTTTACTTAAGTTGACCCCAGTTATCACCTATATTCATACTTGCTTCTAATGGAATGTTTAACTCATAGATACTCTCCATTATCTCTCTTAACCTATTTCCAAGAATCTCTGCTTGGGATGCTTCTACTTCAAAGATAAGTTCATCATGGATTTGTAAAAGCATTTTTGCATTTAAGTTTTCTTCTTTTATGACTTTTGATATTTTATTCATAGAGAGTTTTATAAGATCAGATGCACTTCCTTGAAAAACGCTGTTTACAGATTCTCTATCATAAGCTGCTCTAAACATCGGTGAAGCATTTTCATAGTCAAAGTATCTACGTCTCTTAAGCAGTGTTTCTATGTAACCCATCTCTTTAGAACTATCTACAATTGAGCGAAAGTAAGTCTTAACAGTTGGAAATGACTCAAAATACTTTTCAATAATCTCTTTTGCTTCTTTTGTAGTGATGCCTAGAGTCTCTGAGAGTTTTTTCTGTCCCATTCCATAGAGAAGTCCAAAGTTTACTGTTTTTGCAACTGCTCTTTTACTAGGAGCTTCTTCTTCGCCAAATAATGCGATAGCAGTTTGTAAATGAATATCTTTACCAGCTTTAAATGCATCTACTAAAACTTTATCTCGTGAAAAATGAGCTAGAAGTCTAAGCTCAATTTGTGAGTAATCTATACCGATTAATTTTTTATCCTCAGATGCTACAAATGCTTCTCTAATTTTTAAACCAAGAGCACTTCTAACAGGTATATTTTGTAGATTTGGATTTTTAGAACTAAGTCTTCCCGTAGCTGTTCCTGTTTGAACAAATGATGTATGAATTCTTGCATTTTTATCTTCTTTACTAAGCTTTAAAAGCGGTTCTATGTAAGTAGAATACAGCTTATAAACCTCACGGTATTCTAAAAGTGATGTGATTATTTCATGTTTATCTTTTAGTGAGTTTAAAACTTTTTCATCAGTTGAGTAACCAGTCTTTGTTTTTTTACCAACTGGAAGTCCAAGATGTTCAAAAAGTATCACTCCTAGCTGTTTTGTAGAGTTGATGTTAAACTCACTTCCAGCTAGCTCATAAATCTTTTTAGTCAAGCTTGAGAGAGTATCTTTTACTTCCACTAAAAACTTCTCTAAAAACTCAGCATCTATTTTTATACCCTCTTTCTCCATCTCTAAAAGTGTAGTTATAAAAGGAACTTCAACTCTTTGTGACTCTTCTATAAGATGAGATGCATTTTGGAGTTTTAACTTCTCATTTAAAAGATAAAATAGTTTTAGAGTTATATATGCATCTTCGGCAGCATACTTAGTGGCATCTTCGAGTTCAACACTTGCAAATGTCTCGCCTTTTTTTACAGTCTCTTTAAAAGCAACCATAGTATGGTCTAGTAATTTATCTGATAGTTTATCAAGACTTAGAGCACTCTCTGGGTTTATTAGCCAAGCTAAAATCATAGAATCAGCATATACCTCAAGAGTATCATCATTTAAAAATCTACTTACAAAGTGAAGATCAAACTTGATGTTATGACCTACGACTTTAGAGTTAAATATCTTTTTAATAGCTCTAGCTGCATCCTCTTTAGAAATCTGATCTGCAACTCCTAAGTAAAAGTGTGCAAACGGCACATAGAATGCTTCTTTATCATTAAAACTAAAGCTAAATCCTACTAATTTATCTTTTTCATAATCAAGTCCTGTTGTCTCAGTATCAAAAGCGATAATAGTCTCTGGAGTTAAAGAGTCCAAGAGTGTTTCTAACTCTTTTGCATCTGTTAATAAGGTAGTCTTGAAGTCTAAGTTTTTGCTCTCTTTTACATCTTCAACTCTTAATTCAGACTCAGCGTGAGCTTCATCACTAACCATATTTTTAGCACGTAAAACTCTAAGAACTGCATTTTGTTCATACTTTACAAGTTCATCATAGATATTTAAAAATGGATGCTCTATATCCATTTTATACTCTTCAAAATCCAACTCATCTAAAACATCATCTTTTAGTGTTACAAGCTCTTTTGACATGTATGCTTGGTCTTGAGATTCCCTCAACTTCTTTTGTATCCCAGGAGGCTTAATCTCATCTATATTTGCATATATATTATCAAGATTTCCATACTGAACTAAAAGTTTTTCAGCACCAACTTTTCCAATACCTTTAACTCCATGAACATTATCTGCACTATCTCCAAGAATAGACTGATAATCTATAAACTGCGCAGGTGTAACTCCATACTTAGCAAAACATGCATCTTCATCCATACTTTTACGCTTTATAGCATCAACAACAACAATTCTTCCATCATCTATAAGCTGATAAAGATCTTTATCATGAGAGACTACTCTAACGTTATAGCCTTTTTCTTTTGCATATTTTACAACTGTTGCTATCATATCATCAGCTTCAAAACCAACTTGACCTAAGGTTTTATAACCCATCTTGTCTATCCACTCGATAGCAATGGGGAGTTGCATAGTAAGTTCTTCTGGTGGAGCTGTACGGTTTGCTTTATAGTTTGGGTCTATCTCATTTCTAAAAGTATTTCCCTTTGTGTCTATTGCAAAAATCAGATAATCACTGTCGTGCTGTTTTTGTAGTGTTGATATAAAGTTCGTAAAGCCCGTTAAAAGCCCAGTGGGAAAGCCATCTTTATTCTTTAAATGTTGTGGGAGTGCATAAAAACTACGAAAGAAAAAACCAAAAGTGTCTATTACTGTAACTGTCTTGCTCATACTAATCCTCTAAAGTCTCTATTATTTCTTCAATAACACTCTCTAAGACACTTCTTTTATACCCTGCATCTTGAGCCAACTTCATTCCAAAGTTGATAGATCTCTCGGAGAGTGGCTGGTTTATCGGAATAATTGTTTTTACTATGTTTAGTGCTGTAGAATATTCTCTTAGTTCATCAGGTGCATCTTGCGGATTGTCTGCAAATCTAATCATCTCTATAAACTCTTTATCAAATCCCCAGTGCTCAAAAACTTCTGCAGTTATTTCAGAAGTAGTTACTCCCAGGTAGGATTTTTCAACTACTGCCAAGTTGTTTGAATTTTTAATCTCTGACTTAAAACTTATAGTTTCATCTTCTTCAATAATAGCACTTGCAATAAGTATCTTTCCTGTCTCTTGTAAAAATGCACTAAGATATAGCTTATCTGCTTTTTCTCTATCAATTTGTCTATACCATTTATAGATAAAAGCTGCCTGCATACCTGAGATATCTGCAAACTTATCAGAACTAATGCCATATGGTTGCATATCTACATTTAAAAGTTTTCTTACAGAGTTTCCAAGAGCAATAGTACGAGTCATACCCATACCAAACAGGCCTACTGCCTGAGCAACATTTCTTATATCTCTACCAAAGCTGTAAAGCGGTGAGTTTGCGACTTTTAAAAGATTTGCTACAATCATAGGGTCGTGTTCAATTATCTTTGCCAAATCATGTACAGAAGCATCTTCTTTTGCATATATTTTATTTATATCTTTAATTGTTTTTGAAAGTGGGGGAAGAGACTTTATACTATCGACAATTGAGCTTTTCATCCGCAAGCCTTTTTTTAAAGTTATTATATCACTTTTTTATAAAATACCATGCGATTTTCCCAAGATACTTTGCTTCATACATAGCATTTTTAGTGTGTTTAAATATATAATTTAAGTATGACACTCTGTCAATGATTTCTTAGGATTGCTAATATAATCATATCCATTGTAGATTGTATATGCCCCATAAAGAATGACTGCTACAGATGCAAGACTCATCATCATGTTTCTAAAACTAGTTGCAGATGTTAAAGATGCTAAAAAGCCAAGTCCAAACATAGCAGGTATAGTACTAATACCAAAGATAGCCATTACCAAAGCCCCATAAATAGGATCAGCAGTACTAGCAGCGGTAATAGCAAAGAAATATACAAAGCCACAAGGTAACAGACCGTTTAGCATACCAAGAACAAAAAAACTAAGGTTTGACTTTGAGTTTAAAACTTTTTTAAAAGCGTTTTTATATAGTGGTGATGAAGAAAATGAGTGTTCTATAAGAGTTAAAAATTTAATTTTACCCATTAGAGATAATCCGGCTAGAACCATAGCAACACCGGCAAATATAAGCAAAGCACCGTTTGCATTATTGGAAAAAGTGACTACCCCGCCTAAAGCACCAAACATTGCACCAAGTATAGAATATGTTAGGACTCTACCAAATGAGTAAAGCAGGTGGGCAAAACTTTGTGAAACCTTAGAGCTCTTAGGCTCAATTTTTATTGTGGAGTATGCCAGAACTATTCCACCACACATACCGATACAATGACCAAAAGAACCTAAAAAAGCGATGCTAATAATTGTTAATATATTTACTGTTTCCATCTAATGCTACTAATGTCCTAAGAGTTGTTTTCTTATATGAGGATTATTAAGAGTCTCGCCCCTTAACATTCGTAGTCGCATTGTATCAAAATCTACATGCGTAGGAGCTTTTTTTTCATACGCACCAAATCCGTAACCCATTGGTGTTTTATCAACAAGAGAATAAAAAGCACTTCTTCCATCTATCCATTTTTTTGTATCTCTACTCATAACCCAAATGGTGGAGGAATCTCTAAACTCTTTATCTTCTAGCCATTTTATAAAACCCCCATGATCATGGAAAAACCAAGTCTTACCACTTGGTGAAATAACTTGTGAAATATAGTCCATATTATCTATAACCATTCCACAGTCACTATCTTGGTATTTATTGACAACCATCTCCAAAGGCACTTTTTTTACGTTACCCTCTTTGATAACTATCATCTGCTTTTGAGATGCAACTGAGAGAAAAATAGTTACAATAAGGGCAACTAAACTTAGTATAACAAATAAGGGTATAAACTTTTTAATCATATATATAAAACTCCTAATAATATTTGGTAAATCATAGAAAAAACAATAAATAAAGCTGAAAAATAGAAGATTTTGCAGATAAAAAACTATATTATAAAAGTATATATTTATTTAATCTATATGAAAAATCAAATGTTTTAATATTTTATAATTTATTTTATCATAAATTTGTTACGATAGTGTTAGATGATATCACATATCTATCTTCTCTTTTTTCCCTTTCCTAAATCATCATAATGTAAAAACCTTTTCAACTCTTCATGTATCTCATCACTTAGAGATTCCCAAAGAACTTTTTTAATTTCATATCTTTCATAGTTTTCTTTTTTGCTCTTTTTTATATCACGGATAAGATAGTGGTATCGAACAATTTTTTTTGTATATTCACTTATAAAAGGCCAGTTCTTTATGATTTGATAACTTACTTCTTCATGATCTGTAAAACTATATTCACCATGTATGATATCATCTTCATTTTTTTTAAAAGCGGAAAATGGCTTGCCTATATCATGTAAAAGTGCAGCAGGTATAAGTTTAAAATCTTTAGCTTTTATTGTGTAGTATGTAACTCGAAGTGTATGAAAAAGAACACCATGCTGATGCCACTCATTTTGAATAAGAAAGAGTGACTTCAAGAATGGTACTGATAAGATTGAATTTTTAATATTTTTATCACTTTTCATATAGTTTTATCTTATGCCAAAGGATGACAAACTTCGACAGTATCTTTTAAATCTTGCTTTTGTATATGTGTATATATTTGCGTCGTTAAAAGTGAAGCATGTCCTAATAGCTCTTGTACCACTCTAAGATCAGCTCCACCTGTGATAAGTGATGTTGCATAAGAGTGACGAAGAACATGAGGAGATACACCAAGATATTTTTGTGTTATCTTATAAGCTGATATCCTACTAAGAGAATCCCCCTTATAGTTACACCAAATATACTCATGCTCTTTTGGTTTTTCCAACAGATAAGCATTTATAGCCTCTAGTGCAACTTTTGCAATAGGAACAATTCGTTCTTTTTCTCCCTTGGCATGTCTTACATGTAGCCAACCATCTTCCATATCCTCTCCCCTTAATGCCAAACATTCACTAATACGTGTTCCAGATGCAAAAAGAAAGATAATAAGAGCATAATCACGAAGACCTAACCATGAGCTTCTATCTATAAGTGCAAGGGAGTTTTGTATCTCTTTGTAAGATAAAAATTTAGGAAGAAGTTTTGGGATTTTTGCAAATTTGTATTTTGTTTTTTCTGTGCTAAAGTGACTCTTATGACAAAAGTCAAAAAAAGCGTTTATAGCGGAGAGTTTTCTATTTAGTGTTCTTTTGTTTTTATATCTTGATAAATATGCAAGAACACTTTTTGATTCAAGAGAAATAAGAGGAGTTTGTAACTCATTTTCTATAGATGAAAGGTCACCTTTATAAGCCTCAACACTTTTTTTACTAAGTGCTCTTGTTACACTTATATATTCTATAAAAGCTTCTAGCTCATTGCTCAAGTGAGATATACTCATCATCTATGTAGAATATATTATTAGCTGCAAAAATATAACCGTCTTCTATTTCTACTTCATATATGCTGTATTGCTGTAAGTCTTTTGAAAGTTCAATAAGGTAACCCTCTTTTTCCAGTGCATAGATTTTGTCATTATGAATTATTAGACCTAAAAAGTGAGCAAATGGGAACTTCACTTTTGCATTTACTTGCAAATCTGGAGTCAAAGATATAATTTCACCCTGCTTAGTAGTGATGAAAATATCTTTACCAGAATAAGCTATGTTTCTTATCTCATAACTAACTCTAATCTCCTTATCAGCCATTGACAGAAGTTTGTTTCCTGTTGCTGCAATTAGTCTATTGTCAACCACATTAAAGTATATAATATTATTAAAGTTGTCTTCTGAAGAGACAATAGTAGTTCTGAGTTTCTTTTTTAGTTTTGAATTTACGATTACAATTTTTCCATCAAGAGTTAAAAATAAAACTAAGTCTTTCATAAAGTATGGGTTTACAATTCTAGAGTCAACAACTACAGGAGACTTGCCTTGAATTTTAACTAAAAGACTCTCTTGGGATACAGAGTAAAGCGCCATCTCATTATCAGCAAAAAGTACTGCTAAAATATCATCTTTAATACTTGCTCCGGCAATAGTCTTTTTAAGGTTAAATTTTTTCTTCATAGACTTATCTTCTATAAACTCTATAATAAGCTGTCCATCAATAGTAGAGCTAAGAATCCAACCGTCACTATTACCAAGAAGTCTGTATGACTCTTCTATAGTAGTATCAATAACTTTATCTTTTAAAAGTACTTTTCTGTTCTCTAGCATAGCTACATCTGAAGATACATCAACAATCTTCTCTTCACTTGTTCCGTGAAATGCCCAGTCATCTTTTATAATCTTTGGTTCAAAAACTTTTTTAGAACTGCATCCTACAAATAAAAAAGTAATAAGTAGTATAATAAATAATACAAATATATTTTTCAAAATCTTACTTTACTCCATAATGAAGCAATGCATTAGCTATTTTGCTCATTGAAGATTGAGTAGATACTTTGGCTAGTTTTTCATGAGCTTTTTGGATTTGTGAATTATTCATTAGGATAATTGCACTTTGCACTAAAGCTAAATCTTTATATACAGCATCTTGTGTAGAAGCATAAGAGTCTAAAGAAGCTGCATCTTTTGCATCTTGTGCTATTTCATACTTTGCAAGATCACCAATCATAACTGCTGAAGAGTTTGTTAGCTCTTTAATAGTAACCATATCTTTTTTAGCAACTGCGTTAGAGTATCTCCATGCATCATATAGTTCTGTTGAGATGCTCTTTAGGGTTAAAAGTGCCTCAGAATTTGTTGCATCTTCACTCAGAGTAGAAAGAGCATTATTTGCCGCTGTTATTTGGCTCTGTTTATTAATACTGTATGCTACATTCGCTGCAATTGCAACAACCAAAACAACTACAGCACCAATCATTAAATTTTTATATTTTTTTATAAATTTTTCTGTAATAACAGCTTTTTCAAAAAACTTCTCTTCAGAATTCAACTCTTCTCTTACCATTGCTATATCATTTTTAATACTCAAAAATATTCCTTACTTAACTATATAATTTTCTAAAAGTTTAAAATAATATCGTATACTTTGTTAATATTTCATCAAACACATAGATTTTTTTTGTTACAATCATACAAATTATATAACTAGGATGCATATGCAAGTAGATGACGCATTATTAACTAAATTAGAAAAACTATCTTTTTTAAAAGTTTCTGAGGGTAAAAGAGAAGAGATTATTACTCAATTATCTGAAATAGTAAGCTTTGTTGATAACTTAAGCGAATTAAATACTGATGGTGTTGATGATAATTTTGCTATGAATGACAAAGGTACTTTAGTTAGAGAAGACTCTCCATCATGTGATAGAAGTATTAATGACAATATACTAAAGAATGCACCGCTTAGTGGTGATAATTTCTTTATAGTTCCAAAAATAATCGACTAATCGGGAGAATCTTGTTATGAGTGAAACAGCTGAGGAAGTCAAAAAAGTAGTTGATATTAAAAAACTGCTCAAGAGTGTTTTAGCATATGGTTCAAGTGATTTACACCTTGTTGTTGGTAGTGAACCACAGATAAGGATTGATAAAGAACTACGTCCTCTAAATCTAGCTGTTTTAAATGCTAAAGATATTGAAGAGATGGCTTACTCACTCATAGAAGACAAGCAGAAAAAAATCTTTGAAGATGCTAATGAGCTTGACTTTTCGTTTGAGCTCAAAAGTATTGGACGTTTTCGTGCCAACTACTATCGTACTATCGGTGGGATAGGTTGTGCTTTTCGTATGATTCCTATAGATATTCCAACACTTGATGAATATGGCAATCCTCCTATTTTCAAAGAACTTATTAAAAAAGAGAAAGGTCTTATTCTTGTAACTGGTCCGACCGGTAGTGGTAAGTCAACTACTTTGGCTTCTATGCTTCATGAGATTAACCTAACAGAGAGACGACATATAATCACTGTTGAAGATCCTGTTGAGTTCGTTCATAAAAATATTAAATCTCTGTTTTCTCAAAGAGATGTAGGAAATGACACTGCATCTTTTGCTACTGCACTAAAATATGCACTTAGACAAGATCCAGATATCATCCTTATCGGAGAAATGAGAGATGCTGAAACTATCGGTGCAGCTCTTACAGCGGCTGAAACTGGTCACTTAGTATTTGGAACACTTCACACAAACTCAGCACCTGGTACTATTAACCGTATTATTGATGTTTTTGATGGCGAAGAACAGGCTCAAGTTAGAGCACAGCTAGCTTCTTCACTCGTCGCCGTTGTATCTCAAACACTTATTCCCAGAGTTGGTGGCGGTAAAGTTGCAACACAAGAGATTCTTATAACGAATCCGGCAATTCAAAATCAAATACGTGAAGATAAAGTCCACCAGATCTACTCACAGATGCAACTAAATCAAAAAGAAACAAACATGACAACTCAAGCTCAACAGTTGATAGATCTACTGCAAAAAAGAACTATTACAAAAGAGAATGCTATAAAAAATTCTAATAGACCTGAAGAACTAATGAAGATGATAGGAGGCTTATAACATCCTCTCTACACCAGCATAAAATAACCTAAAAAAACACTTATAATTAATTCTTTCTTAAATATAAAACTTAATACATAATTAACACTTTCTTCTTATAATTCTACTAAATAATTTTACTATTCTTAAGGGGAAGAAATGAAAAAAAGAGTTTACCTATCGGTTATTTGTGCGTTAGTAATAAATGCAACAGCATCTGACTTAGGAACAATACAAGTAGAATCATCTACAATTGATGATAAATTTGCAAACAAACTAACAGAAGTCTCTAGTACTTCAACTATGCAAGGAAGTGAGGTAGAAGAGTTTCATGCAGAAAATATTGCTGATGTATTAAACACTCTTCCAGGGGTAACAGTTAGAAAAAATGAAGGTGACTCAAACAAGATACATATCAGAGGTGTAGGAACTGAGATGTATATGGGTGAGAAACCTGGTGTAGCTATTGTTATAGATGGTGTACCTGTTCAAGAGAGAGCTGGAAGTGTTAATATTGATATTGACAACATTCAATCTATAAAAGTTTTAAAAGGTGGTGCTTCTTACCTATATGGTAACGATGCCCTTGCCGGTGCTATTATTATTACTACAAAGAGACCTAAAAATAAGAACAAAGGTCTTGCAACTATAGAGCAAGGTAGCTATGGATATGGAAAATATTTAGCAGCTTACAATGCAGCTTCAGAAAATTTTGCAGCCAATGTTCAAGCAAGTTATAAAAGGAGTAATGGTTACTGGGATGATTCTGATTATTGGACTAAGTCTGCTAATGGTAAATTTCAATACTATATAAATGATAGCAGTGACATAACATTTGGTGCAGACAAGACCTTAAGATATGAAAATGATACAGGTTCAATTACTCACACAACATATGATGCAGGCGTATATACAAATCAGGTTGATGACAATCCAAAAAGTGCTGGTGAAGTAGGATATGCGACAAAATATGATATAGACCTAGAAAAATACTTTGTTACATATTCTAACGATATAACAAACAATTCAAACCTAATGACTCAACTATATACATATAAAGATACTACAACAAATAGAAGTAGTGCATATGATAGCAATAACGATGGTCTAAATGATGATCATGTCTATGATTCCTATGCTAAGACGAATCAGATTGGTTTAAAATCAGAGTATAGACTTAGTGCAAAAAAGTTTGCGCTAATGGCTGGTCTTGATATAGCAAAAAATGAAGAAGATAAAAGTAATACCTATAGAGTTGATTACACCTCCCGAGGAGTAACTACACCGGCAGGAACAGTTAGCAGTGACACAAACTCTATGGAAGACATCAATGCCATTTATGGAGAATTAAAATACAAAGTATCTAAAGATTTTGTAACCACTTTAAATGCTAGATATGATCAAATTAGTTATGACTATACAAATAACTTAACATCAGCTAACTGGAAGAAAACTTATTATGAGGATTCATATAGAGTTGGGGCTACTTACAATCTCAAAAACAAGCAAATACTATTCACTAGTATTTCTACAGGTTTTAGAGTTCCAACTGTATCTCAACTATATGCTGGCGATATTCTTTCAGGTCGATATACATATGCGAACAATACAAATATATCAACAGAAAAAACAATCAACTATGAAATCGGTATTAGACAAAAAACTGATTTACTTTCATATGAAATTTCAATTTTTCAACTTAATAGAAATGATGTTATTGCAAAAGATAGCGGTAACTATGTAACAGACCCGACTGCAGCGGCAACTACATATGGAAACTATGCTGACATTAGAAACCGAGGTTTAGAACTAGCTGTTAATAGTAATAAGAAGAAAGACCTTTCATTTGTTTTTAGCTACACTTATTTAGACTCAAAATATACAAGATTTGACAACTATAAGTTAATACTAAATGGTGCTGTGGATAGTGTTCATGATTTAGCTGGTAACACTGTACCAAGAACATCAAACCATACCGTATATCTTGAGGGTAACTATAGAGTAATGCCAAGTGTTCTGTTAACAGCTGACGTTAACTATAAGTCTTCTCAATATGCAGATGATTTAAATAGAGTTGAAGTTGATGGATATGCCGTTGTTAACTTAAGAGCAAAATACAATACAAAAGTATCAGACTTTGATATTGAAGTATTTGGAAAGATTGAAAATCTTTTTGACAATCAATACTATATGATGCCACGTGTAACTGGTGATAGAAATAATGATGGACTTTATGATATAAGAGATATGGGACTAACTGTTAACCCAGGTAGAACTTTACTTGCCGGTGCAACTATAAAATTCTAATAATAAATAAGTAGGTAAAAAAATGAACATAGAACTAATAAAAGATATTGTTGACTACGGTATTATCGGTCTTCTTGGAGTTATGAGTTTTATGACTTTTTGGTTTTGGATTGAGAGAATTATATTTTATAGAGGAGTAGATGTACAAAGTTTTGAGACAAAAGAAGAACTTGAAATTGTTCTCACTAATAATATCAATATTATCTCAACTTTTGGTTCTAATGCACCATATATTGGACTACTTGGTACAGTATTTGGAATTATCATAACTTTTTACTCTATGGGGCAAGGTAGCGAGCTAGAGGTTAAGATAATTATGACATCTTTAGCTCTTGCTCTAAAAGCTACTGCCATGGGACTTATAGTGGCAATTCCGGCCATAGTATTTTACAACCATTTAGCTAGAAAAATTGAAGTTATTCTAGCTCATTGGGATATAAAAGAAAAGAGAAAACTTGCAAATTAAAAAATTTGATTCAATAAATGTAGTCCCCTTTATTGATATTATGCTTGTACTTCTTGTGATAGTCCTTATTACAGCTACATTCGTAGCAAAAGGGATTATTCCTGTTGACCTTCCAACTTCAAAAACTGCAACTAAGCAAAACAGTAAAAAGAATCTAACTATTACCATAAAAGAGAATGGTGATATTTTATTTGACAAGGTTAAGGTCTTAAAAAAAGACATTATTATAGAACTTTCGAAACATGATATTAAGATACCTGTTCATATTAACTGCGACAAGGATGCAAAATTCGACCTGTTTGTTTCAGTTCTAGACTCTCTAGAAGAAAAAAAATTTAGAAATCTTGGAATAATTACCAAGAAAAACTAAGAAGAGAACTTAAATGGAATATACAGCTTTTATATCAATCTTTATCATTGGTCTCTCTTATGGAGCAACTGCATGTATGTTTTCATGTATGCCATTTTTAAGCCCTCTGCTAGTGAGTAACTCTACCAATACAAAACAAGCACTTGGTATTATTTTACCTTTTAGTTTGGGAAGAATTTTTAGTTATACATTAATAGCGATTGTTGCATATCTGAGTTCTGTTTGGGTAAAACAGATGCTAAATGACAACCAAGTTTTTAGTGTAATCTTAGGTGTTAGCACAATTTCTATGGGAATTTATCTCTTATACAAGAGTTTTAAACCAACTGGCTCATGTGGGCACTCTGCTCCACTAATAAAAAAACCAAAGTTAAATAAGCTCGGTTTTTTTACTATTGGTGCAACAATGTCTATAAACCCATGTGCTCCGATAATGGCACTTTTGGCAGTAGCGGCAAATAGCAGCAGTATTTACAACTCAATAGGACTCGGTTTGTTCTTTGGTCTTGGTGCTGTTATATTTTCAATTATATTTTACGGTTTTATACTCTCAAAACTTATCAAGGGATTGATGATGCAGTTCTCCTCTTATAAGCTAATTATAGAGAGAATAGCGGCACTTTTACTGGTAACAGTAGGAATATTAGTACTAAACGGTGTTTTAATACTTTAAAAAAGATTAGGAATTTAATAATGGTAGATTTTATAAAACGTGACAAAGATGATATTTATGGCAAACCAATAATAGGTTTTTTATTTAAAAATCAGAAGTTCTTAATGACTCTAAAAATAGCAGTTTTGGCTCTATTTTTCTATGCTATATATTTTGGATTTACACATACAGGAAAAGATAATAACTTTACTTGGGCTGTCTTTTGGGGGATTTTTTGGTCTCTGTTTATGGTTGTAACACTTCCAACATTAGGACGTGTATTTTGCGGAGTCTGTCCTCACGGCTTTATGGGAAAATACATTACAAAGTTTGGCTTGAAAAAAACCATGCCAAAGTGGATGCAAAATAGATACATAGGCATAGTGTTGCTTGTTATTGGTTGGTGGGCTGTCAATTACATGTTTCCTGGTCTCTACAGAATGCCGTTTGTCACTGCAATTTTATTTACGGTTATGACCCTACTCTCTTTTGTGGTTTATTTTCTATACAAAGATATGAGTTACTGTAAATATATCTGTCCTATTGGAACGCTGACCCGTGCTTATGCCAGACTCTCTTTTACATGGTTGGGTACATACAAAAGTGCATGTAATGATTGTAAAACATTTGAGTGTGCAACAGCTTGTCCATACAACTTAAAGCCATTTACATTCGATAAACGAAATTCAATGACTGACTGTACTCTGTGTATGGATTGCTCCGCTGCATGTGAAGCCGTAAGTTTTAAAGTTGAAAAACCATCATTTTCTCTATTTTCAAAATTTCAAGTTCTAAAAGCAGAGATTTGGACATACATACTTATCTTAGCAGCTATTCCTATTACAATGTCATTTCATCATGGAATCGGGCGAAGCAATGCTGCAGGAGATATGATATGGTCAAAAACAGCTGAGTTCTTAAAAGACTATATGAGCTTTGGTCCGGTAGATCCTGTTGGACTGTTTGCATTTCTTTATGCGATGCTTTTTACAATAGTAGCCGCTCTTCTTGGTATGTTTATAGCATCTAAAATTCTAAAAAAAGATTTTAAGAAAATCTTTTATGACCTTGGCTACTCATATGCTCCGCTGTTTATCTTAGGCTCAATCGCTCACTCACTTGAGACATTTTTTACAAGAGGTTATGAGCGTATAGTTGAAGGTTTTGCTCAAGGTTTTGGCTTCTCAGTAGATGTTGCATCTCTGGCAAACAGAGGAGATAGCTGGTTGCATATGTTTGGCTTACTTAAATGGGTAGCTATTGCTTGGGCTTTAATCATACTCTACAAGAGGATGAGACTCCTAGATGCTACGAAGATGAGAAAAATCATTGCATATCCTTTTGCTGCATCTCTGATAATCTTTTTCCTAAGTGTTAATATGTACAGAGGATATATACTTGACACATACGGCAGAGCAGCGAGTGGTCATGGTAACCATGGCGGAAGTGCTAAAGTATTTCAAAGTGTAGCTAAAGACAAAGCCACTATTTTACAATCTGGTAAAAATAAAGAAGCTTGTGCAAGCTGTGGTATGAGTTTGGCAAAATTTTATAAAGCTAACCATGCGGCAACACACAATGAAGAGACTAAACAGTTTTGTTCTTTGCACTGCGTTGCAAATGAGATGGGTATAAAAAAGATTCCTCTAAAAGATATTCAAGCAGTAGATTTAAAAAGTCTTAAATTCATAGATGCAACAAAAGTTTTTTATGTAATGGGAGCTAAGAAAAAAGGCATTATGAGTAAAAGCAGTAAGTTTGCTTTTGCTTCTAAAGCAGATGCCGAGGCATTCATACAAAAAAATGGTGGAAAAATAGTAAACTTTGACGTGGCATATAAAAATGCTCTAACAGATTTTAAAAGAAGACCTGCTCAAACTTATAAAAAACCAACAGCACTCAATAGCGTATATTTATCAGACACAAATCCATCAGCTAAAAAAGGAAAATCTTACGGTGGACATAGCCATGGTGGTGGAAGAAAATGGGTACCTTCAAAACAGTTGTGGCCTATCTTTGAAGACAATACTGGATATAAGAACTGTATGGGCAACATAAATGCTGAACTTTATCTTCTAGATGCCAACTTAAAAACAACAAAATTATCTCAATCAACAAAAGAAGGCTGTAAATCAGTTAGTTTTAAAATGCCCAACAATGGTTACTATAACCTATTTTACGTGGATAAAATAGTACAAGATAATACTCTATATATAAAAACTGCAAAGTTTGAAAATATGAGATTTAATCATAGTAATGATGCTGTATATGATGAGGAGAAAATGTCAGCTCATAGTATAAAAGAAGTGCCTTTTGATATTTTAAGACTAAGAGAGGATGGGGAGACTTTTTATCATCGTCTATACTCAGGCGGTAAAATTAGACTTAAAGTTTTACTTAATTCCAATCCTGTTGAAAATGCCAAACTAACACTCTCAACTAAAACAGGTTGGTCAAAAACAATTAAAACAGATAAAAATGGTATAGCAGTTTTCACGCTTTTAAAAGATTATTTTCCCGAGTGGGATAAGTTTGACAGAAGACATAAAAACGAATTTTTATTAACTGCAAACTATACACAAGACGCTAATGGCATCTATGAGGATAAAGAGTATAAGTATATAAACTACGAAGCAACATATGCGTCTCTTTATTATCCGGGAGAGAGTGAATACAGATCTTATGCTTATGGCTTAATGGCTGCAACAGCTACTGCTATACTATCCGGATTTGCTATCTACTGGTTTAGAAAAAGAAGAGAGAAACCTTTTAAGGAGCTAAGATTTGATGAAAAGAATTAGAGACTTTATAAACAAAGCCGACATTCGAAGATTTCGTTTTTGGCTACAACTGTTTTTCTTTATCCTCTTTATATATGGAGGCTACTTTTCTATCAATTTAGGAAATAGCATCCCCGTATTTTCATGCGGTTATGACAAAGAAGTTGGTGGAATGTGCTATTTTCTACCTCTGCAACATCAATTGGCTCGTCCGTTAGATGTACTCTTTAGCGTAGCGAGTATCTCTGTTCTCATAGCTTTTTTAACATTTTTACTCTGGTTTATTGTATTTAACAAAGCATGGTGTGGTTATGCCTGTCCATTAGGTACTATGCAAGACTGGTTAACAGGTTTGAGAAAGAAAATGGGTATCAGATATAGCACATACACACAGCCTCAGTTTAACAAATTAAAAAAGATAAAGTACCTTATGTTAGCTATTGTAATTTTAGCTCCTATGGCTGTTGGAATGGGTCTTCTTGGTGGAGAGTGGAGAACTGCGTTTTGTGAGATTTGTCCTGGAAGAATGATAACACCACTGTTTGTAGGAGATACATCTCAATGGAGTCTAGACTTCTCAACGAAAAGTGCAATGATTCTTACTTCACTTGGCTTAATATTTACCGGTCTTTTTGTGGTTGGTTCATTTGTTAAAAAGAGATTTTTCTGCTTTTTTTGCCCTATGAGTGCTATGCACTATATATTTAGTGATGCAGCTCTTTTAAAACTTAAAAAAGATGGCGATAAATGTACAAAATGTGGCGATTGCTACACGGTTTGTGATATGCAGATAAAAGACATAGCTGATGATGTTACAAGTACGAATATCTTAAGAGATGACTGTATATTATGTCTGAAATGTGTGGCTGCTTGTCCTGAAGATGATGTCTTGCATCTAGACCTTGTTAATCACTCTATATTTAAATCTACCAAAGGTGGATTTACAAAAAGAATGCAGATGGATGAGTGGGATAAAAAAGATGACTAAAAGTACTACAGAATATAAAATAGAGACTCCTAAAGAGAAACAAAATCGTCATAAAGCTATGGAAGCTATGACGGTACTAGAAAAAATAAAACATGAGTTTAAAGAACCTCCAAAAGCGATGGATTATTTTTACAATCTTTTTGAGAGTGTACATTGCAAAAATGAGCCTCTGCACAGTGATAAAGTGAAAGTTGGAACTATGTGCATCCAAGTTCCATCTGAAATCATATATGCTCTTGATGCAGTTCCTCTTAGACTCTGCAACGGTTTTTATACCAATGATGAGATTGGAAGTGACCTGCTTCCATCAAAAGCATGTCCTTTAGTAAAAGCGACTGTTGGACAGTTTGTATCTGATAACTTCTCAGATAAGCCCGATGTTATTATTTCTCCAACGACATGTGATCAAAAAGCAAAATCTGGTGCGATTATAGAAGAAATGGGATTTTCAGTCTATGATATGGAGTTTCCAAGAACAAAAGAGAGCGAAGAGAGCCGTGAATACTGGAGACGAAGTGTCAGAAAATTCACTAAAGATTTATCAGCTGATTTGGGTAAAAAAATAACAAAAAAGAAGTTAAAAGAGTCTATAAAAAAGGTTGGATATGCTCAGTATCTCTACCATAAACTAAACGTACTGAGAAAAAATGCTAGTTCTCCTATTTTAGGAGTAGATATGTTTCTTGTTACTAATGCTTTTTTCTTTGATAAAATAGACAACTGGATAGAAGCCGTAGATGCACTGACAAAGGAGTGTGAGCAAAGAGTAAAAGATGAGTTTAATGTTGCTCATAAAAGAAGTCCAAGAATAGTCTACACAGGCTCACCTCCAATCTTTCCAAATCTAAAAATCCCTCTTTTAATAGAGCAATCTGATGCTATAATAGTTGCAGATGAAACATGTTCATCAAACAGAATGTTTAACGACATGGTAAGTGTTGATGAATGGTTTGTAAATGATATGATTGACGGTGTTGCAGATAGATATTTAAAAGGGTGTACTTGCCCAATATTTACAAAAAATGAAGACAGAAAAAGACGAATAATTGATTTAGTAAAAGAGTATAAGGCTGATGGTGTTGTTTATCAGGCATTTGCCGGATGCCAAGTCTATGAGATGGAACAGAGATCTGTTTTAGAAGCGATGGAGAAAGAAGGTATACCTATTATTTATCTTGAGAGTGATTATAGCCCTAGTCATCTAGGTCAGCTTACAACCAGAATCGAAGCCTTTGTAGAGTCTCTCAAAAATAGAAGAAGGAAACGTTAATGCAATATTTTGCAGGAATCGATATAGGCTCAACTGCTATTAAAATTGCTCTCATAGATGAGAACAAAGAGTTAATAGGACATAAAATAAGTGCCAGTGGGAGTATGTTTTATAAGTATGCGAAACAGAGCCTAAAAGAGCTTCTAAGCGAGCTTAATATTGATGAAAAAGATTTAGTCTATACAGTAGCAACAGGTTACGGAAGAAAGCTCTTTAAAGAAGCAGATGAAAATATAAGTGAGATAACTGCAAATGCCATTGGAGCAAGAGCAGCTGCAAAAGACAAGTGTGAAATAAAGACTATTATTAACATAGGTGGTCAAGATTCAAAGGCAATTTCATTAGATAGTGAAGGAAATGTAGTAAACTTTGCAATGAATGACAGATGCGCGGCCGGGACTGGAAAGTTTCTCGATGTTGTTGCAATGAATCTGGAACTTGAAGTTAGTGATTTAGGTGATTATCACTTTAAATCAGAGGGTACACCACTGGCAATCAACAGCACTTGTGCAGTATTTGCAGAGTCTGAAATAATCGGACTTTTAGGAAATGACAATAGTGTTGAGGATATAGTTGCGGGTGTTCACTACTCTATAGCAAGAAGAATTATAAAGCTAGTTAAGAGAGTCGGCATAAAAGAGAATATCTATTTTGATGGAGGGCCTGCCCTTAATCGTGGTTTGGTTAATGCTATCGAAAATGAACTCGGCATTAAGATATTTATTCCTGAGTTTCCACAAATAACAACTTCATACGGAGCAGCAATTTTGGCACATGAATCTTATGAGTATGAAAAGGAAATGGAATAGTTCATGTTTGATAGAATGTTAAAATTTTTTATTGATAACTATAAAATCAACTATGCTCTCTTTTTTCTACTTTTTGCAGTAGGCATCTTCGCTTACAATCAAATTCCAAAAGAGATATCTCCGACTATTGAACCAAACTCTATAACAATTAGAGGCTCATACAGCGGTACATCTGTAGATATCCTAAATAAGATGGCTGTTCAAGAGATTGAAGATGAAGTTAAAAATATTGTTGGTGTAGATAGTGTTACATCTGTTGTGTCTCCAGGTGTATTTACGATAGTATTAGAACTAGATAAAAATGCAGATAAAACAGATGTAACAAACAAAATCGAAGATGCTATATCTCTAATCAGGACAAATCTTCCAAGCGATATGGATGACCCAATTATAAGAGGCGTGGCACATTCAAGAAGCATAATGCATGTATCAATACGCTCAGAGAATGTCTCTAGAGATAAACTCAAAGCTCTTTCTAAAAAATTTAAAAGCAGACTTCTTTCAATCGAAGATGTATCAGATGTCACTATTTTTGGAGATTCTGAACTTTTTTATGAAGTTCTGATAGATGAAAAAAAAGTAAATGCGTATAACCTCTCCTTGGATGAGACAATGCGAATATTTTCAGAGATATCTTATATATTTCCTTTGGGAAAAATAGATAATGCTAAAGAACAGTATTATATCTCTACACAAAATGATAAAAAATTCTCTAATGAATTTGAAAATACTATTATAAATATAAATGATCAGCAAATTGCCCTAAAAGATATTGCCACTATAAAAAAGAAGTATGAAGACTCATCAACACTTGCAAGTATGAATGGGCACAACTCAATCACACTCGCTGTCTCTCAAAATCCAAAAGGTGATGCAGTTACTATATCTAATGATATTAAAAAACTTATATCCCAGATGCATGTTGATGGTGTTGAATTTAGTGTTAGAATGGATAAATCTGTAGTTATAAAAGATACACTAAATATTGTCATCTCAAACATTTTACTTGGTGTTATTCTCATAACACTATTAACTGCTATTTTAATTAATGTACGAATAGCATTTATCATAGCTCTGGGTATTCCTACATCTTTTGTTATCGGTGCAATATACTTTTACTTTACAGGTTATTCTATTAATGTAAACTCTCTTATAGGTGTGCTTATTGCCATCGGTATTATCGTCGATGATGCCATAGTTGTAAGTGAGAATATTCAGCAATATATTGAAAAAGGATATTCAGCCAAAGAAGCAGCCTTTTTAGGTACTAAGGAGGTGGCAAAACCTGTGACCATTGCTTCACTGACTACCCTATTCTCTTTCATTCCTCTACTAATGTTAAGTGGAAGACTCGGTGAGATTATACAGCTTATACCAATTGCATTTTCTGCTCTTGTTATCGCTTCACTTATAGAGTCATTTATCTTTTTACCAATTCATGCTTCACATACTCTATCGGCAAAATCAAAAACACTCTCATGGGAAAAAATAAATCTACTCTATTCAAAGATTCTAAAACAGCTCGTAAAATATCAAAAAACTTTTTTACTGATTTTTTTAATAATAGTACCAGCACTAATCTACACGGGTGTAAAAAATTCAAAGTTTCAGATGTTTCAACCCTTTGATGACTCTTCTATCAGCATCACATTTAAAGCAACACCTACAACTACACTAGAAGAATCTCTAATAATTGTACAAACTTTAGAAAAAGATATTTTAAAAAATCATGATAGATTTTTTGTAAAACATGTGAGTTCAACGGCGGGATACAGAAGAAGTGCAACAGGATCTGCCGAGATGTACCCTTATGTAGGCTATGTTTCTATGGAATTACATAAGATGAAGCCTTTAAATTTTGTAGATAAATACATAACGCCTTACCTGAGCTTTTATTATGATTCTAAGGACAGAATAAGAGATAAATCTTCACAAGATATTTCACAAGATCTTAGAGTTTGGCTAAAAGAGCAAAAGTATAAAAAACAATTTAATTTAAACAACCTAATGGTTGTCGAGAATAAAATGGGTCATACAAAAGCTGATATTCGCATAGGTGTAATCAGTGATGATCATCAAAAAGCTCTAAAAGCTATTAGAGAAATAGAAGATGCTTTCTCCAAGATAGTGGGAATTAAATATTATGGAGACAATGTTAAAATAGGAGCTGATGAGATAAAACTCAAACTAAATGCATACGCAGAGGAGCTTGGTATAACTGAGGAATACCTTGGCAACTACGTATCCAATCTTTATCTTTCAAGAAAAGTCGGTACTATTTTTGACGGTAATGAGCTTGTAGATATAAAAGTAAAATCCTTCAATGTTGAAGATGGTTTAGAGAGTTTTAAAAGACTTGAAATTCCTCTAAATAACAATACATTTGTAAAACTAAAAGATATTTGTGAATTTGAAATAGTAGAGTCTCTAGAGAGATTGGTTAAAGATGATGGAGAGATTAGTTTTTTTGTTTTTGCAAATGTTGATCCATCTATCATAACAGCAACGGAAGTCTTGGAAAAAATCGCTCCTACCATTGAAGAACTAAAAAAAGTAAAAGGAATCAAGTTAAAATTCAAAGGTGAAAGAGAACAAAAAAAGACTATGCAAACTGAGATGATATTGGCTTCAGTACTAGCTATTATTTTAATCTTTATCTCCATACTATATCTGTTTAATTCTCTTAGAGAGACTTTTATCGTTATGTCTGTTATCCCTTTTTCTCTTCTTGGTGTATATGTAGGTCACTTTTTTATGGGTTTAAATATATCACTTCCATCTCTTATAGGGGCATTGGGACTTGCCGGGGTCATAGTAAATGACGGAATCATTATGATGGCAACACTGAAAAATGCTCAAAGTAAAGATGATATATTAACTCTTGCTTCAAGAAGGTTAAGACCAATTATACTAACATCTATAACAACTGTTGTAGGTCTTTCATCTTTAATATTTTTTGCATCAGGACAAGCTGTAACATTTCAACCCTTAGCAGTAACTATGGGATTTGGACTTTTATGGGGAACAGTACTAAATCTTTTTTACCTTCCTACGATGTATAATTTTTCAAGAAAGTACAAAACAACATGAATAGATATCTCTCATCATTTATAATCAGTTTTATTTTTTATTTTTCCTTAATTGCAGGAGTGATTTATTTTGTAAATATTGATGAGAGTTGTAATGCAGACGCAAATATAAAAGTAACTAAAAAAATCTGTTTCTCAGTCGTAACTCAACCAGAAACTCCCAAGCCAAAAATAGAAAAAAAAATAAAACCAAAGAAAAAACCGAAACCAAAACCTGAGCCGATTAAAGAAAAGCCCATCCCTAAACCAATACCAGAACCTATAGTAGAAAAAACTATAGAAGAACATATAGAGCCTGTTAAAGAGATAGAAGAGGAGATAGAAGTAGTTGAAGAGGAGACCCAAGAGAGTGTGACTCCTACAGAAACTATTACAAAGACTCAAAATAAAATTAATCATGAAGTTGTTCAGGCAAAACAAGATTTGTTTATTAAACATTTAATTCATAAAATTAATAGTAATAAATCTTACCCACATACGGCTAGAAGAAGAGGTATAGAGGGACTTGTAGATGTCAAGTTTAAGATATTATCAGATGGTAATGTAGAGGATATTAAGATAATCTCAGGAAGAAGTATTTTTAAAAAATCAGCTATTCAAGCGATTACAAGAAGCTTTCCTATTTCTGTGAAAGATTCTTTCTTTGACTTTCCAAGAGAGTTTAAAATAAAAATCTCATATATTTTAAAGTAAAAAGAGCTTTAGTAGCTTAAGATGGGCAACTCTCTATTTCACCCATATCAATGTTTGAGCCACCACCCGAAATCATCTGCTCATTTTGGCGAATCAATTTACCATTATGTGTGATAGAGTAAGTGATAGCTGTAGTATCACGAATAGTATTAATAGTTGAGCAGTAAGTCTCTAACGATGCCATAACCCAGCGAGCAGCCATAGTGTCATCACCATCTGAGTTAAAACTATATGTCAGGTGCAGAGTATTAAACTTACATGGATGAGATTCATTTCTTACAACTTCACCATCTACAACTAAATCCGTAACAGTTTTATCTTGATTCTTTGGAATCAAAACTATATCTGTCGCACTACATGTAATAATACCAGCTAAAAAATACTCAACAGGAGATATAACAGGACAATCAATTACAAAACTACTCTTTGAAGTTTTAGCTTCAAACTTCATACCATCTTGGTGAGAAACACTTACTTTCATATAAATAACTCCGGATTAGTTTCTATTAAAAAAGTCTTAAATTGTTCTAACTGTTCCACAGTTCTTACAGTTGCGGTTCCACCTGCAGAAGTTCTTGCATTCATAGAATTTTTAAGAACTAAATACTCTAGTACATCTTCACTAATTCTTGAATCAATCTCTTTAAGATATTTAAATTCTATATCACTTAAATCAATTTTTAACTCTTCACTCTTAGCAACAGCGTGACCTGTAATAAAATGAGCTTCACGGAATGGGATACCGCATTTCTCAACTAAATAATCAGCTAAATCAGTAGCTGCTAAATGTCCAACAGAACAAGCAGATTCCATATTATGAGCTTTTACTTCCATAGTTTTAATAGCTTCTTTTAAAATCTCTAAAGATATTAAAGCTGTATCAACTGAATCAAAAACACCCTCTTTATCTTCTTGAGTATCTTTGTTGTAAGCTAATGGAAGACCTTTCATAACAGTTAAAAGTCCCATTAAAGAGCCATATACACGACCTGTTTTTCCGCGAAGAAGCTCAGGTACATCAGGATTTTTCTTTTGTGGCATGATAGATGAACCTGTGGAATATTCATCACTTAACTCTACAAATCCAAACTCATAACTTGACCACATAACAAGTTCTTCACTCAGACGAGAGATATGCATCATCATAGTTGAGATATTAAACAAAATCTCTAAAGCAAAATCTCTGTCACTTACAGTATCTAAACAGTTCACACTTACACTATCAAAGCCAAGAAGTTGCGCTGTCATATCTCTATCTACATTATGCGGTGTTCCTGCTAGTGCAGCACAACCAAGCGGAGAAACATTATTTCTTTTGTATGAGTCTTCAAATCTAGCAATATCACGCTTAAACATCGCTAGATAAGCTCCTAAATGAAAGCCAAAGTTAGTTGGTTGAGCATGTTGAAGATGTGTCATACCAGGAATAAGTGTCTCTGTGTGTTTCTGTGCTACAACTAAGATCTCTTTCATTAAAAGTTTTAGAGAATCTACTAAGTCTAAGTTTCTTTTTAAAACCCAGCGACGGAAGTCAACAGCAACTTGATCATTTCTACTTCTTGCAGTATGTAGTTTTTTACCTGCATCTCCAATAATAGCAGTTAAACGTTTTTCAATCCCCATATGAAGATCTTCATCGCCTATTTTCCACTCAAATTTGCCTGATTCTATTTCACTCAATACCTGGTTTAAACCCTCAGTAATTTGACGAAGTTCTTCAGTTGTTAAAATTTCTTGTTTTGTAAGCATTGCTGCATGAGCAAGTGAACCTTCAATATCTTCTTTATATAATTTTCTGTCATACATGATTGAAGCATTAAACTCATCTAATAAACTTGAAGCACCCGCTGAAAAACGGCCTGACCACATTTTATCCATTTTAATTTCCTTAATTTATTTATTTATTATAATTGAAACTTTTTATTTAACTTCTCATCCAAGTCCCATAGTCCTTTTTTCTTTAATTCTTCAACTACACTTTGAGTACAATCAACATCATCTGGCCATTCACGAGTAAAACCGTCTATAACACTTTTATTTGTTCCATCAACACCAACCATTAATCCTGTAATAAAAACATCTCTTAAAGCGTCCATATTATTAGTAACACGCCAAATCAACATATATGGATTAAACAAATCATTTTTATTCTCATCTACAAAGATTACAATTCTAATATTTGTGCTTAAATCTATAAGTGCATCAAAATACTCTTTTGCATTTTTAGTCTTATTTAGAGTGATTACAGTAATCGGATTTTTAGTACGTCTCATATATTGGTGTACGCCGGTAGCATCTGGTATTAACTCTTGAATTTTTTCTAGTAGCTCTTCATCACCTAAAAGCTGAGGAGCTTCTACTTTATGAGCTGCAGTAACATCTATACCAAGCTTTCCACCGACTAATGTCTCTGGTGAAGAGTGATCAAGTGCATCTAAAATACCTTCAGAAATAAAAAGAGATTTAGGAGTAAATCTATCCAATATGTAAGAGGTCAGTACTTCATAGTTATCTAGTTTTGGAGAGCTCTCATCTAAAAATATTGCATGTTTTACAAAACTCATTTGTCCTGCACCCCAAAAAGCATGCATAAATTGTTTTGCATGCCCTTTGTAGTGAGGTTGCATTTTAGCAAGTATTAAGTTGTGAAAACCTGCATTTTCTGGCATATGATAGTCAAGTAAGTCAGGTACAGTAGTCTTTAATAATGGAAAGAAGATTTTACCAGTTGCCCAACCCATATACTTATCTTCCAATGGTGGCTTACCTACAACAGTAGCTAGAAATGTAGGTTTAGCTCTGGTAGTAATTGCACTAACTTGCATTACTGGGTATGGTTCTTCTAAAGTATAATAACCTGTATGATCGCCAAAAGGCCCTTCTATTCTCATTTCTTGTGTATCAACCCAACCTTCTATAACATAATCAACATCAGCTGGAATATATAGTGGAGTCGTTAAAGATTTGACTAATTTAGCAGGTTCTTTTTTAATAAGACCATACATCAGAAGCTCATTTACTCCATATGGCAGTGGAGCAGTTGCACACCAAGTGTAGAGTGGATCACCACCTATTGCAACTGTTACAGGCATTTTTTTACCAGCTTTTTGATACTGATCGAAAAAGTGAGATGAGTCTTTATGAATCTGCCAGTGCATACCTAAATGATTTTTATCATAGACTTGTAGTCTATACATACCAAGATTTACCAACTCACCATCTAAACTTTGTGTATAAACCTGCCCCATAGTTATAAAAGGACCACCATCTTGTTCCCAAGTAGTTAATACTGGTAATTTATAAAGATCAATATCTTCATCTTGATAGATTACTTCCTGACAAGCACCCTTACCCTTTAAACGTTTAGGAAAAATATTTTTAAGTGCAAAAAGCTCACTTGCCATTGAAATTTTATCCATAAAACCTGCAGGAGGTTTCATATGAAGAAGTTTAGTTATCTCATCTGCAACTGATTCTATACTGCGACCAAAAAGAAGTTCACAACGCTTATATGAACCAAATACATTCATAAAAACATTCTCGCTAAATTTAATACCGCTTTTTTTATCTACTACATTGGTGAAAAGAATGGCTTTACCACCATCTTTTTTCTTTACTTCTGCATATGCTAAATGAGGAATTTCAAGGTAAATATCTAGTTCATCATCAATAACTCTTAGTTCACCGTTTTTTTGTAATAGCTCTATAGTTTTTTTCATATTTATAATCTTTGTGGCATTTCATCTTTAAACGCTGTTTCTTCTGCTCTTTTTAGTAGCTCTAGTGCTCCATTATCTATCATAAGTTTAGCCATTTCAAACCCTAGACCATCACTTTTATCAAAATCTTTTACTATTTTTTCTTGCATTATATTTGTGCCATTAGGAAAACCTATCATAGTTCTAAAAATTATTTTATCTCCATTAACTACAGCATTACAAGCAACAGGTGCTGAACAACCTGCTCCAATTTTAGAAATAAAATCTCTCTCTATTTGAGTACAAATAAATGTTTTTTCATCTTTTAAACTCTCAGCTATCTCTCTAACTTTGTCATTTCCTTGAACTATCTCTATACCAAGAGCTGCTTGTCCCATCGGTGGTATCATCATGTCAAGCGATAATTTTTGAGTATGTGGAATATCTTTGAGTAAGTCTAATCTGTGAAGACCGATATATGCCAAGATAATAGCATCATATTGCCCCTCAGATAGTTTTCTTAGTCTTGTATTTACATTACCTCTTAAGTCTTTTACCTTTAAATCTGGTCTTTGTTGTAAAAGTTGCATTCTTCTTCTAAGACTTGTAGTCCCTACAACTGCTCCTTGTGGTAAATCTTCTAAAGACTCATACTTGTGAGATAAGAAAACATCACTTTGATCTTGACGCTTTGTAACCGCTACTAGTTCTAAACCATCAGGAATATATGTAGGAACATCTTTTAAAGAGTGAACTGCAATATGAGCATTGCCTGCTAGCATCTCGTCTTCTAGTTCTTTTGTAAAATGACCCTTACCGCCAATAAGAGCTAAAGGTTTATCTAAAACTTTGTCCCCATTACTTACAATCTTATTTAACTCAACTGTAATTTCAGGGTATGAAGCCTCTACTCTAGCTTTAATGTGGTATGCTTGCCATAGTGCTAAATCAGAGACTCTAGTGGCTATTACTAATTTTTTCATTCTCTATTTAACCTTTTCAAATTTTCTTTTTGTTTTGTCTAACTTATCATCAAAAAACATAGTTGGAGTTCCACCAACCATTAAATTGTTTGCAATGTTTAAATCACTGTTAATATGATTCATAACAGCTTTTGAGTTTATATCAGCAGGTGTTATATTTGTTTTCATTGTTTTGTTAAATGCTTCTAAAATTTTACTGATATCTTTCTCTCTTGGGTCTATTTCTACAGTGTAAAGCTTAAGTACAACATTTTTTTTACCTTGTAACTCAGCTGCAACTGCTGCTTTAACTAACTCTACTGCTGCAGGGTGAAGTGAAGGAAGAGGAAAGTGATAATAATATATAGCAAATTTCTTTGGATCTTTTTTCATAGTCTCTATTGCTTTTGGGACAAAAGTTCTACAAAATGGACACAATGGATCTGAGAAGATTGCCACTCTATGTTTAGCATCTGCATTTCCATAAATAAGGTTTTCTTTTTTATAATATTTTAGTGCAAATGACGGTGAAACACTCTCTTTTAAAGAAGTCCCTGTTTTAATATCTATAAGGTCTGGTGAAATAGTATCTCCGTTTGAGAACCATATCATCTTTTGCTTGACATCACGACTGCCTTGATTGGCTTTTACCGTTGCATCTACACCAACTATATATGCACTCCAACCTTTTACCTTTTCTAGAGCAATAGTTTGTTCAACTTTAACGCTTAGCTTGATTATATTTGGGTTGCCCTCAAATGATTTTTTTAAAAACTTTTCTACATCTTCGTTTGAAGTAGAAGCCTGTAAATAACTATTTAGTAGTAGAGCTATCGCTAATAATTTCAACATCAATGACATCTGAATCCTTTTGTATATTTTTTTCTATATTACTTATATTTTCTTGATTGTGACTTGATTTATAATTAGCTGATTTTACATTATAACGGTTAACAAGCATACTCGTAAATACGCTAAACTGAATCAATATACCTATTATATCAGTTAAAAAACCTGGGATTATCAGTAAGATTGCACCAATGATTGTAAAGAGATTAAGTTTTTGGAACTCTCTAAGATCAATTGCATTATAAGAGACTGCTGTTATATTATGAAGAAGAGTTGTTCTAAAATTTATCAATATTAATATACCTATAAAAGCAGTTAAAACTATTTCAAAGAATGTTGCTAAACCACCAATAGATGATGAAATATTTACAGAGATAAGAACTTCTAAAAAGAGATATATTATAAAGTAAATCATGCTATATTAGTCCCATTATTGTAGAAAATATATCACCGACTTTAACTGATGACTTTTGTGTTGTTTTTCTATCGTATACTTGAACAAGACCGTTGGCTAGTTCTTTTCCAATTATAACAGTATATGGAAAACCAATAAGTTCTGCATCTTTCATCTTAAAGCCAAATCTTTCTTTTCTATCATCAAACATAACTTCAACATTTTCACCTAAAAGTTTTAAGTAGAGTTCTTCACCAAGTATTACTTGCTCTTCATCTTTAATATTTGAGACCATAATATTTACCATAAATGGAGCTGTCTCTTTAGTCCAAATACAACCATTTTCATCATGGTTTTGTTCTATTACAGATGCTACTAGTCTACTAACACCTATTCCGAACGTTGCCATCTCAAATGGTTTTGGTTTGCCATTATCATCATTAAAATGTGCTTCTAAAGCCGCCGAATATTTAGTTCCAAGTTGAAAAATATGCCCAACTTCTATACCTTTTTTAAAAATAAGTGTAGCTCCACAAGAACATTTTTGTTCTAACTCTAACACTGCTAACTCTTCATAAGATTTCTCATTATAAGCATCAACTTGCGCTTCATCTTCAAAAATAGTTTCAATATTTGCACCGTAGTCACATGATTCACATACAACAAGAGTATCTTCACCACTATTTGCTAAAACATGAAATTCTTTACTTCCTTCTCCACCAATTGCTCCACTATCTGCTTCAACTACTCTAAAATCAAGTCCTAGTCTAGTGAAGATTTTTTTATAAGTCTCTTCCATCAGGTTAAACTCTCTAACCATATCTTCTTTAGATGCATGAAAAGAGTATCCATCTTTCATTAAAAATTCACGACCGCGTAAAAGACCATATCTTGGTCTTGCTTCATCACGGAATTTAGTATTTATCTGGTATAGGTTTAGAGGTAAATCTTTATAAGAAGTCACTCTATTTTTTACTAACTCTACCATAGCTTCTTCATTAGTAGGACTCAGTACAAACGAGTTTTGATGTCTATCTTGGATGCGAAGCATCTCTTTTCCCATAGTCTCGGAACGACCACTTCTCTCCCATAGACTCATAGGTGTCACAAAGCTAAGTTGTACCTCGTTGCAACCTGCATTATCCAACTCTTCTTTTACAATAGTTCTAATTTTTTCTAGTACTATTTTGCCTAGTGGCATAAAGTTATAAAGACCAGCGCCTTGTTGGTTTATAAATCCACCTCTAATTAAAAACTGGTGTGATGGAAGTGTTGCATCTGATGGTACTTCTTTTGTTGTTGGTATAAAAGCTTTACTTCTTCTCATTTGCTTCCTTGTTGTATTACATTTAGAGCGTGCTCACACTTATAATTATCTGGCATCTCTGTCTCAGCATCTTTATTTATTAAAAACTGCATAGCGCCGGTTATCATGTCTGATTTTGAATCTTCAGATACACTTCTCATTTTTGAAGTCATATCATGTAAAAAGCGTTTCATTACCTGCTCACCCATTTTACGAACTTGTTCTTCATACTCTTTTGGAATATAGCCATTATTAATAACTCTATTACTCTCTATTTTTGCAGCTTCAAAAGCTTTTTCATATATCTCTTTTATCATTGGTTCTATGTTTAGAGTATCCAGCCACTCAAAAAATGCCACTGTGCTTCGTCCTATAATAGTATGAGCTTTTCTAGCCTCATCTTCTCTAAGACCCCTGTTTTCATCAACAATTATTTTTAAATCATCTATTTGGTAAAGGTTTATACGCTCGCCCTTATGATATATAATATCTCTTGGAATCGCTAAGTCAAACCAGTATCTGTCAAAATCACATGCTTTGATAATATCATCAGTAATGATAGGAACTGGAGATGATGTTGCAGTGAAAAGAATCTCAAACTCATTTATTATGTGAGGAAGTTGGTCAAAGTCCAAAACCTTTGCCCCGCACTCTTCTGCCAAAGTAAAAGCTTTATCTTTTGTTCTGTTCATAATATAAACATCAGCACCATTTGATATCATATGTTTTGCAGTAATCTCAGACATCTCTCCAACACCTATGATTAGTGCTTTCTTTCCCTCAACGCTCTCTAAAACAGATTTAAGTTTTGAAACTGCAACACTTGCGATTGAAACAGGTTTAGAAGAGATATCAGTTGCGTTTCTTACTTTTGCCGCACATTTAAAGGCATTGTGCATTGCACGTGCAAGTTTTTGACCACAGTAACCTTTGTCATATGAAAACCTAAATGCATCTTTTAGTTGACCTGCAATCTGAGTCTCTCCAATTACCATTGAGTCAAGTGAAGATGCAACAGTGAAAAGATGATGAATAGCACTACTGTCATCAAATACATCAGCACGACCTTCTAACTCTTCAATAGCAATTCCAGAACGAGCTGTCAGCTTTTCAAATATATGCTTAGTTGCAGCAGATATATCATTACAACTACAAAAAATTTCCATTCTATTGCATGTAGAGATAAGTATTGTCTCATTTATCGTCTCACTCTCGTTTAGAACTCTTAAACACCCCTCAACATTTTCATCATCAGGATATGTCAACTTTTCTCTAATCTCGAGAGTAGAATTTTTGTGTGAGAAACTTATATTTATATAGTGCATTAGTAACTTCTTTTTATCATGGTTTGTAATATATCAATGAGCTCTTTATCATCTTTAACAGCCAACATAGCTTCATTTGATAGTTTTACAGCCAGTTCAAATGATTTTTCAACGCTTTTATGTTCTTTCATCTTCGCTTTAATCCAAAGAGTCTCATCCTCATCAATATGTTTTGCATGTGAGTTTTTTAGTCTTGCAGAATCCTCTGCATTTAATTCTCTGTTGAGATAGATATAAGGAAGTGTACATTTTCCCTCTACAAAATCATTCATAGCTGGTTTTCCAAGAGTAACAGCATCTGCTGTAATATCCAAGATATCATCAATAATTTGAAATGACAAGCCAAGGTTTCGTCCATAAACTCCATATGAAGAAGCATTTTTGCCTGCAAGCAGAGCAGAAGCGTAAGCCGCGGCTTCTATAAGAGTAGCAGTTTTAAGGTAGAGCATATCAAGATATTTTTCTTCATCTTCATTAAACTCATCTGCCATCTTCACATCTTGCATCTCACCCTTAGAGAGTGAGGTTACAGAAGCTGCTATAACTTTTGCAATATCTCTATCAAACTCAACAAGCTCTGTAAAAGCTTTGGAATATAAAATATCTCCTAACATCACAGCAGTTTTACTGCCATCTGTCGCATTAACAGATGGCACACCTCTTCTTGTTAAAGCCTCATCGATTACATCATCATGAAGAAGACTTGCTCCATGAATTAACTCAACTATAGCAGCTAGAAGTGGAGCTTTTTCATGTTTGGGAGCAATTTTTAAAATAAGCTTTGCCCTAAGTCTTTTACCACCAGAGAGCATATTAAAAAGACGAGTTACCTCGTCATAATCAATCTCTTTTATCAATCTTGTTATTTCACTCTCAACTCTTTGCATCCATACCTCTTTAACTATTCTTCAAATATTTTAAACTAATCTCTGTTTTTTTATCAAACAAGAACAGCTCAAATACTGCTTCATTTGTCTCATAATTAAACTCTTTAAATTTAACTAGTAAATAAGCCGGATTAAAATAACCCGTACCTCTAGGTCTAAGCTCTAAGCGAAAAGTACGATTTTTTTCTCTTAAGTAGAGTATATTTTGTGATACTATTCTATCGTATGAGCGATGTATAACTAATCCTCTATTTTGATAGAGTGTCCAGTTAAATTTAAAGAGTTTTGTAATGTCGCCATATTTTACAAGAATTTTCTTTTGTTCATCCTTTTTTAGAGAGATTGTTGTTACATCTCTGTACTCATCTCCAAAAACTGCACTATAACTTAGTGCTAAAATAATAAAAACTTGTAAAAACAGCTTCATTTTATTTATTCACTTTTTGAAACTATTTCACCCATCAGTTCAATACTTAAACTCTTAGTCTTAATTTCAACTGATTCAGAACTCTCAATCATGAAGATGTCAATTTCTTTGCCATAATCTTCACCAAATTTTTCTTCTAAAAAAAGCTCCATTGCCGCTCTTCTTTTCATAAAATTTTCTAAATCATATCTAACAACATCATTGTTGGCATTAAAAATTATATCCATCAATTTACTAGTTGGTGAACCTAAAAATACATCATCTTCATCTTCAAATAGTGCACTATATTTTGACATTTAATTATTCCTTAGTTTTATTTATATATTTTGTGATTATACACTTCATTTATTAATCATTACTTGTAATAGTTCAAGAGGCTATCTTCTTTTAAGTAATATACAGATTTTAGCTATACTTATAAATCTTAAAAACCAAAAAGGAGATGTAAATAATGTCAAATAAAAATGTCTTCACAGTATCATTAGATGCAGGAGCAATTATACTAGATTTTAATGATACATCTTCAAATATAAGTGGATATACAAAAAAAGAGCTTCTAGGAAAAAATTGGTTTGAAATATTTATACCCGATAGTAATTTAGTAGAAGTTTTAGGAGTGTTTAGCGACCTCTTTCATGGTCAAAATGCTCATTGGGAATTTACAAATAATATCAGATGTAAAAATGGTTCTACTAAAACTATCAAATGGGTCAATAATATAATAAAAGATGAGAAAAACAGACCTACGGAAATTTACTCTTTAGGAGTGGTAGTCTAGATAATCACTTAACTATCTGAGTACCAACACCTTCTGATGTGAAAAGTTCCAGCAACATAGAGTGCTCCAGTCTACCGTCAATGATGTGAGCTTTCTTTACCCCGCCATCAATAGCTTCTAAGCATGCATCTACCTTTGGCACCATTCCACCATGAATAGTTCCATCAGCTTTTAGAGCATCAACTTCATCTCTTGTAAGAGTAGCTATAAGTTTCTTCTCCTTGTTAAGAACACCAGGAGTATCTGTTAAGAAGATAATTTTATTTGCACCTATAGCCTTTGCAACATACGACGCACATAAGTCTGCATTTATGTTAAAGCCAGGATGTCCCATCTCTTCACCGGCTGCTATTGGAGCAATAACTGGTACAAACTTATCAGCAATAAGTTTAGCCACTACATCAGGTTTCACTGAGTCAATATTCCCAGTTAATCCCCACTTTGCAAAATCTTTTGCTTTTGCAGTAATAAAGTGAGCATCTTTACCACTTACACCTATAGCTTTCGCTCCATGAGAATTAAGAAGTGAAACTATCTCTTTATTTATCTCTCCACTAAGAATCATCTCTGCTATTCGCATAACTTCTTTAGTAGTAACTCTCTGTCCATCTATAAACTTAGTCTCAATATTTAGAGCATCTAGCATCTCTGTAATCTTTGAGCCTCCGCCATGAACGATAACGGGCTTAATACCAACAAGATACATAAGTAAAATGTCTTCTGCAAACTTTTCTTTTAATTGTGCAGAAGTCTGAGCTGAACCGCCATATTTAATAACAACAATCTCATTCCTAAATTCTTTTATAAATGGTAATGCATCAAGCAGTGTTTTTACTGTTTCAATCTTTTTTTTCAATCTTTGCCCCTATAATTATCAATTCTACTAAATATTTTTTCATCAACCTGCACATCCAAATCTAGTAGTGATATTGGTAGGTTAAAAGATTCTACTTTTACAAAATCTTTATAGGTAAGTAAAAGTGACTCAGAACTATCTTTTTTTAAAATTTCTTCTAATTCTTTTTTCGTAAATTTATGATGATCTTCAAAGTAATTTTTACTTACAACTTCTGGTAAAAACTCATCTAGCCTTGATGGTCTTGCAATAGCTGTTACAAGTGACATTTTAGCACTTTTATTTTTAAGATTCACTACTCTTTTAAAATCTTTGCCATCCTCTAAAACTATTGCTTCTTTATAAGACCAAAGTCTCTCTCTAAAAGCTCCTGAAGGTAAGCATCTATTGTTCTTGGTTTTGACATCTATAAGAAGGTCTAGTTTTTTAATATCATGCTTGGAGTATGCATCATCTAAAAAAACTATTTTGGCTCCCATCTCTTTAGCTTTTTGTATTCCCAGAGGTCTATCTTCACTTACTATAACTATGGCATTTGGGAGTTTGTGAGCATATATCATAGCTTCATCTCCGCTAATATTTACATCACACAAAACAGTATCTCTGTCTTTAACAACATATAGTCCGTTACTACTACGGCCATAACCGCGAAGAACAACAGCAGCATCTTTATATCTGGACGCAAGAGTGGTAACCAATGGTGTTTTACCACTTCCGCCTACACTTAGATTTCCAACACTCACTATGTCTATTTCAAAATCAACTGGGGTTTTACTTTTAAAGCGGATAAACATACCAAGACAATATACCCAACTAAGAGGAAGGAGTAAAAAAGAGAGAAGTTTTTGAAGAAAATTCGGGTTATAAAAATACTCTTCAACCCAAAATACTAAACTCTTTTTCAATGTTATTAAACTCTAGTTTTAGCTATTTGTTTAACTTTTTCACAAACAAATTTTACTTCTTTATCATCCATACCAGCATATATAGGAAGAGATAGTACTTGCTGATAGCACTGTAGTGCTTTAGGAAAGTTATTAATCTTCAGTGAATATTTTGATTTGTAGTAAGTTAATAGATGCAGTGGAATATAATGTAATCCACACTCAACACCAGCTTTTTTAAGCTCAAGTGCAAAAGAATCACGGTTTTTATCTACTTTGACAATATACAAAGAGAATGGATTCTCATCATTGCTCATATCCGGAATAGTTATATGCTCAGTTGATTTTAAAGCCTCACTGTAGATTTTTGCTATCTCTTGATGTCTCTTAATATTTTTATCTTGCTTCATAATTTGAGCTCTAATGTAAGCAGCAGCTAACTCGGATAAAGAGTAATCATTACCAATATCTACTACATCATAGATATATTCTAATGAATCTTCATCACGTTCTATAGCATGGTTAGTTAAAAGTTTCGCACGTTCCATAATTTGGGCATTATCAGTAACAAGCATTCCTCCGTTACATACATTTTTCTTTAAATGAGGAGAGAAGTTAAAACAAGTAATATCTCCACCTGTAGAACCTATCTTTTTTCCTTTATATGTAGCTCCTAAAGCTTCACTTGCATCTTCAACAATTTTCACACTATATATCTTAGCAATAGCATATAGCCTTTCTAAATCAACTGTAGTTCCCCCCAAGTGAGTAACGATAACAGCTTTTAATTTTTTCGACTGATTATCTTCTAAGTAGGCTTCTAAAAGGTCTAGATTTATATTATAAGTATTTGATTCAATATCTATGAAAACAGGTTCTGCATCAAAGTGGCGAACAACTTCTGGTACGTTTGGATAAGCATTTACTGAACAAACCACCTTATCACCACGTTTAAGATCAAGTGCGAGCATCGCAAGATGCAGTGCTGAAGTACCGTGAGAAGTTGCTAAAGCATACTCTGCTCCAACATATGAAGCAAACTCTTCTTCTAATTTAGTTACCTGATTAAAATCCTCTGCATCTAAAACGTCTGCTACATTACTATGTTCTTCTCGTCCACTTTCATATTTACAAAACGGTATTCTCATTTTTAGTCCTTATAAGGTTATGTCTCTTGGGTAGTTAAAATCATGGTTTATAGTTCTGGATGTTAGCTTTGCAATAACTGGCATTTTTCGCTTAAAATGGTTACGAAAAATTCTTCCTATTATCATATCTAGCATCTGAGAGTCTATCCCCTTTTTAACTATTTCTTCTTTACTCAATCTATCTTCTACATATAACTTCAAAGCAGCATCTAGCTGTGCATATGTATAACCTAGATCTTCTTCGTCACTCTGTCCATCCCATAAATCAGCTGATGGAGCTTTATCTATAATACTTCTACTTACACCTAAGTACTCTGCCAACTCATAGACTTCACTTTTGTACAAATCACCTATCGGATTAACTGCACTTGATAAATCTCCATATAGAGTTCCATAACCCAACATCAACTCACTTTTGTTACTAGTTCCTAAAACCAAAGCATTTTCTCTTGCTGAGATATCAAATAAGGTTGACATTCTCATACGAGAAGAGAAATTTCCTTTTCTTAGGTTGTCCATATTTGGATTCAACTCTTCATATGCACGTAACATCGGCTCAATAGATGCTGTTATGGACTTCATAAAAAAATCTCTACAAAGTGCATCAGCATCATCTAGTGAACTCTGCGAAGAGTAGTGTGAAGGCATTTTCACACATAACAAATCATCTCTAAAAGTTTTATGGGCTAAAACTGCTACAACAGCAGAATCAAGTCCGCCACTCAAACCAACAACAACTTTTTTTATACCAGTTTTACGAACTTCATTATCTAAAAAATGTTCTAGATAGTCTGAAATTTGTGCGTATTTACTCATATTTATTAACAAACCTTTAAAAATCTTTAACAAAAAATATTATATCAAAGTTTTGTAACAAATTAGTATTAGATAATTATTATACTTTAAATAATGATAGTTGATCTTCTAGTTCATCTGCTGTTTTTCTTAAATTTATAGATATATTTGAAATACTATCTACACTTTTTAAGTTCAAACTAGATGATTCATTTATTTTTTCTATCTCTGCTATTATTTCAATAACTCTGTTTGACAAATCACTGGTTACCTGAGATGACTTTTCAGCTACTTCTACTGTTTCTTTCATAATCTTTGACACCCCACATGTTTTTTGATTAATACCGACAGATACTTCTACTAAATGTTCATAATCTTTTTTCTTAGCACTCATTTCTGAATTTGTAATAGCTATAGAATCAACAAATATTGAAATAACATTATTTATCTCACTTAGTGAACCTTGTGTTTTTTCAGCAAGTTTTCTAACTTCATCAGCAACAACAGCAAATCCACGGCCATGTTCCCCGGCACGTGCTGCTTCTATTGCCGCATTTAATGCCAGTAAGTTTGTTTGATCTGCTATATCATTTATAGAACTTACAACATCTTTCATTCCGTCTATTTGTGAACTTAAAGACTCTAATCTACCAACAATCGCCAACTCTTTTTCCATACCGTTTTCAACTGTATCCCGCATAAGTGCTATTTCACTACCAACTTCAGCAAGTGAAGATTGAGCTTTTGCTATATTGTTTTTCGTAGTTTGAGAATCTTTATTACTAGAGTCTAATACTTCTCTTACTGTACGACTGGAACCAACACTAGCATCTATTGCTCTTGCCATATTTTTTATATGGTGTTGCATCTCTCGTGATGTAGAGATAAGCTCTTCAACTTGAACATGATTTTGAGAACCACTCTCTTTTATATTTACGATTAAACTTCTAATCTCATCTATAAAACTATTAAAGCTATGCGAGATAATTCCTAATTCATCTTTATTTTTTACATCAATATGTTTTCTTAAATCACGAATATCATTAGATAAGACAGATGATATAACTGACGCTGGTTTTAATACCAATTTTACAACATATACAAGAACAAATATGAAAATCAATAGTGCTGGCAACACTTTAATAGCCAACATATACATAATTTCAGAAGAAATTTCATCTATTGATGAAGCATCAAATATGGCTATTATTTTACCACCATTATTAACTTTTAGAGTTTTAGATATTATAAGATAACCATTTTTAATTACTGTGTCATTGTTTAATATTTTTCCGGCATTGACAAGTTTTTGTATATCATCTTCGCTTATATTTTTTGAAGTTACAAATCTATGTTTTATAGGTTTTGGAGGCTGTTCTGGCGCAAAAAGTGACTTAGGTATTTTGTTGCTCATACCATCAACATCAATAACTAAAGCACCTGTTGATTTTACAATAGCCTTCACATCATTTGATCTTAATTTCATTAAATTAGCACCGGAAATCGAAACCTCACTTATAGGAACTAAAGCTGAAAATGCAGCCTTAGCGGTATTTATGATACCTCTACTCTCTGAGTCATACTTTTCAGTGTATATAATTTTACCAATCCACAGAGTAAATATAATCGAAAATGTTATAACTGTGACAATAACTTTATATACTAATGAAATATCTTGAATAGATTTTTTATGACTCATTAAAAGTTCCTTTTTAAAAATTATTTTTGTGAAGCACACTGTCCATTTAGACAAAAAGCACCATATCCAGTATGACATGTTCTACAGTCATTTGGATTCAATCCACTTCCAGGAGCATTTGCTGCATCTTGTCCATCTTCTGTATAGATACTATAAAGAGGTTTATTCCCTTTATATGTAGTTACAAAAAGAACTTTTAAATCTTTTAGATGAAGAATCATAGTTGCTCCATCAGGAAATTTACCATCTCTTTTTGCAAATGGTTCTTTGGCACTTTTATTTACTAAAATAGCAACTGCACCTGGACCACCTGGCTTTATTGCACAATATGTTGCAACAGTTTCTTGATAAATCGCTGGTAGCGAAGAGACATTAGCATTACAATCAGGTAGTGCACCTAAAATCGCAAGTGGGGTCTTAATGCTCTCATAACTTTTCCAATCAGATGGATAACTAGACTCACTTCCTGCAAACAATATTGTCGCCGTAGCAATCAACATAATAATTTTTTTCAACATCTTTCCTCCTATTATAAAATCTTATAAGTTAAGATCTATACCAAAAAATGGTACTCCTTAAACTATAAATTTTAACTTAAAGTTCGTTTAACAATTTATGTTTTGTTTTTATTTATATTGTTTTGTTACAATCTAAATAAAAAAAGAGTCAAGATGCAAATAAAAGTTCAACCTATGGGTGTTTACCAAACAAACTGTTACATCGTAACTGTAGATGGTAAAGACTTTATTATAGATCCAGGGGTAGATGCAACTTCATGGGTAGTACAAAATGTTACAAATCCTGTAGCTATTTTAAATACACATGGCCATTTTGATCATGTATGGTCAAATTCAGAGCTTCAAAAAAAACTAAATATTCCACTTTATACTCCAAAAGGTGATGTTATGTTACTTTCTGAGAGTAGCTGGATGCCAGATCTTCCACCATCAATTCCGGATGTTGAAGTAAAACCCGAAGAAGAATTTGATTTTGATGGTGTAAAAATAAAGTTTCGCCATTTTCCTGGGCATTGTCCGGGTTGTTCAATGATAGAGATAGAAGATGCAATGTTTAGCGGTGATTTTATCTTTGAACGCTCTATCGGTAGAACAGATTTTCCATACTCATCTCCGCAAGATATGAGAGACTCCCTAGAGAGATTTAAAAAACTGAATTTTGATAAAACACTCTACCCTGGACATGGTGGAACCACAACCATAAAACAAGAACAACAATATGCAGACTATTGGATAGGAACTCTATAATGAAAGATCATTTTAAAGAAAAGTCAAAAAATTGGGATAAGGGCGATGTTCAGGTCCAAGGTGCTAAAATAATAGCAGATGCAATAAATAAAAAAATAGAACTTACAAAGTGTATGGAGATTTTAGATTTTGGTGTAGGTACAGGTCTTCTTGGTTTTGATATAGCACATAGAGTTAAAAAAGTCTATGGTGTTGATACATCTGTTAGTATGTTGAAAAAGCTAGAGGCTAAGAATACTCCTGAGATAAGTATTGAGACTTATTGTCAAGATATTATAGCTAAACCACTGGGTAGAGCTTTTGATGGTTTAGTTAGTTCTATGACACTTCATCATGTTAAAGATTTAAAAGCTTTCTTTGAAACAATATACAGAGATATCAACGAAAATGGTTTTATCGCTATTGCAGACTTAGAAAGTGAAGATGGGACATTTCATTCAGACAATACCGGTGTTTTTCACTTTGGGTTTGAGAAGGATCAACTATGTAGGATTGCTGCAGATGCAGGATTTAGTGATATAACTTTTCAAAATATCAATACTATTAACAAACCACACAGAGATTTTGGTGTCTTTTTACTAACTGCAAAAAAATAAAAGAGAGGACTTACTCCACTCTTTGTATTGCTTCATCATCATTTTCAAGAAGTTTTAGCTTTAGTACATGTCTATCTGTTATAACCGTTTTAAACTCACCTTCAAAAACTTTGATATCTAAAACATGAGCTTCTACATGAACATTTCTTTTTCTACCCTCTTTATGTCTTACTCTAGCAACAAAATTCACTTCATCACCAAACTTTACAGGAGATAGAAACTGACAATCACTTCCAACAAGAACTACATTTCTTTCATTTACAGCGGCCATAGCAGAAAAATCAGCAGCAGAAAAAATAAATCCACTGTGAATAAGACCCTGGTCGTCAACAACCATTTCAGAGCTTGTTATAAGCCTTAACTCAACATAGCCCCTTTCTAACTTTAAAATCTCACCATTTAAATCACGATTGATACTCTCATGAGTTGATAAAAGTACGCTATTTTCTTCATCTTCTCTATAATCATCAAGTTCTAACTCTTCATCGGGTAGTTCTGTTTCTGTACTCATTTATTTATTCCTTAATTTTACTTTGTAAAATGAAGGAAACCCTTCATCTATCCATTACCTTAACACTCAACTTAGGCAGTAAGCTATCACATTAATGTGATTTAATCAGTTTAACATATACCCTTTTTGGGGCTGGATAACCCTCTACAGTTTTTGTACTATCCTCAGGGTTTAAAAAGTCTTCTAGTGATTGTCCTTCTATCCATGAAGTCTTTCTCTGCTCATCTAAGTCAGTAGTTGAAGTTTCTAAAACCTCAAAGCTACTAAAGCCTGCTCTTAAACACCAGTTCTTAAGAGCAGGTATTGTCGGTACAAAGTAGATATTTGGTATCTTTGAGTAAGATGATTTGGGACAAAGTGCCATTTCATCATCACCAACGATATAGAAAGTATCAAGTATCACTTCACCCTCTTTGTCAAGTCCACGAAAGAGTGACTTTAGCATTGTAACAGGGTCACTTCTGTGATATAAAACACCCAAACAAAAGATAGTATCGAACTTCTCTTCATAGAACTCTAAATGCTCCACTCCCAAAAGTTCATAAACAATATCACTTTTTACAAAATGATTCACAAAATCAAATTGTGTTTTATACAAAGGCGATGGATCAAAACCTACTAGAGATTTTGGTTCATCTTCTTGCATGCGAAATAAGTAATAACCATTGTTACATCCTATATCGGCAACTCTCTTATCTTTTAAATTAAAATGCCCTCTTAAAAGATTGTATTTTATGTTACTCTTCCACTCTGCATCTATGACACAGTCAAAAATCTCAAATGGTCCTTTTCTCCAAGGCATCATAGTTCTTGCAATATCTTCTATATTTTGACTAACATCACCGCTAATCTTGACAACATCACCAAGTTCAACTTCAAACGAGCCATCTTCAAGAGTCTCTATCAGATTGCGAATAGGCTTGATATTTTTCCAAGTCATCCACTTTTGTCTTTCTTTTCTTATTTCTTCTAAGTTCATTTTATTCTTTATTTAAGTAAATTTCATTATAATTGTATCTAAAATATATTTTATATCACTAGTAATATGGGCTTCCTGTCTAAGAAAGCTCAGTGTTAACGTTAGGTAGCGGGATTACTTCTGATATCGTAACAAATAGATGAAGGAACATTTGAATGAGATTAGAAAAAAAAGCCACCGTTATATCTACATCAGTTGCAGGTGCCCTTGTACTAATAAAAATGACTGTCGGGATTTTAAGCGGTTCTATTGCCGTTCTTGCTTCTGCTATTGATAGCTTATTAGATTTGACTGTATCACTATTTAACTACTTTGCACTTAATACGTCTGAGAAAAATCCAGATGATCAGTTCAACTATGGAAGAAACAAGATAGAACCGCTTGCAGCAGTTGTTGAAGGTACAGTTATCTCTTTATCTGCACTTTTCATACTCTATGAGGCACTTGTGAAGATTGCCCACCCTAGAGAGATGGAGTTTATGCTAAGCAGCATCTGGGTAATGGCGGCATCACTTGTTGTAACTTTTGTTCTAGTAACGTTTTTAAATTATGTTGCTAAAAAAACTAAAAACATGGTTATAAAAGCGGATGCTCTTCATTACAAAACTGACCTTTTCTCAAATGGTGCGGTTCTTATGGCTCTAGCACTCATTTCTATGACGGGAGAGCAATTGATAGACCCCATTTTAGGTGTTGGTATCGCGATTTACATGATTTACTCAGCTATGCCAATCATTAAAGAAGGTATTTTAATGCTTCTTGATGCTGCTCTACCTGAAGAAGATTTAGAGCAAATCAGAACTATTTTAGAAAATGACGATGGTATTAGTGACTATCACTACCTTCAAACCAGAGAAGCAGGCTCACATATCTTTATATCTGTTCACACTGTTTTTAACGTAAGCATCTCTCTATATGATGCTCATCTTATTGCTGATAAGATAGAAGCTAAAATCAAAGATCTTTTTAAAGATAAAAGTGTTCATATATTAGTTCACATGGATCCTTATGATGATTCTGAGATGAATGAGATAGAAGATGAATACTAGGGTTAATATTAATTTTTATGCACTAATAATTGGAACAGAAATTTTAAATTCCAGACGAGAAGATAAACATTTCAAGTTTGTTCGCGATGAATTACAAAAATATGGTTATGAGCTTTTTGCAACATTCATAGTTAAAGATGATGTTAATCTCATGAAGAGTTGTTATGAACTTATAAAAAAAGATAAAGACTCTATTCTTTTCTCATTTGGAGGTATAGGTTCAACTCCTGATGATTTAACTAGAGAAATATCAGCAGAAATATTTACTAACAAACCTGTAGTAAGGCATAAAGTATTTGAAAAAAACATCATAGATAAATTTGCAGACAAGGCCTATCCACATAGAGTTCATATGGTCGATATACCAGAAGGTTCTGAGTTACTTTTTAACCCAGTAAACAATATGTCAGGGTTCTCTTTAGAAAATAGATTTTTCTTTGTTCCAGGATTTCCAGAGATGGCTCATCCAATGATAAAAGAAGTCATCTCTAAAGTATGTTCTACTAGATTAGAAAAGTTCAGATATACACTTTTAGCCCAAACAAGTGAAGAGACTCTAATCACTCAGATGAAACTTTTACCATCACACATTGAATTGTCTTCTTTACCAGTTTTTAAAGATGGAAAAGCAAATGTTGAGCTCTCCCTTAGTGACTACAATGAAAAAGAAGTAAAGAAATACTTTGAACTATTTATAAAAGAGCTCAAAAATCATAATATAGCATATGAATTAATTTAACCTCTATCTGCTTCGGCCGCCACCACCACCGCCACCACTATTAGAGCCTTTATTCATATTTTCTGAACCTGAACCTGAGCCTGAACCATCTGTTTGTCCATAACTATTTTGATTTTGATTTCTTTTTTGTTCTCCTGAACCATCTCCACTTGTAGTTTGCTTACTCGCTTGCATCTCTTGCATTTTTGCTTCATGCTCTGCAAAACTATCTGTTGCAAAACTGACACTTGCTATTAATATTAACGATAATAAGATTTTTTTCATTGTAAAACTCCTTTTGTATGGAGTATTGTAATAGTTATTTGTTAGCAGAGTGTTAAGAAGATAAAAATTAAATGTAGTATACGAAGTAGTTTAACTACTTAGCATACACAACAGCTCTACTCTCTCTTATAACATTTACTTTTATCTCACCAGGATATTGAACTTTTTCTTCAATCTCTTTTGCTATCTCTCTTGACATCAAAATAGACTCATCATCGTTAATCAAAGTAGCATTAACGATAACTCTTACTTCACGTCCTGCATTGATAGCATAAGCCTGCTTTACACCGGAGTGCTCAGATGCTATCTCTTCTATTTGTGTAACTCTTTTTAAGAAACTCTCCAGTACTTCTCTTCTTGCACCTGGTCTTGCAGCTGAGAGTGCATCTGCTGCACAAACAGCCCCACACTCGATAGAGTTTATCTCTTCTTGTCCGTGGTGAGCATATATTGCATTTATAACTATACTGTGTTCGTTATAACGGTTACAAATCTCAGCACCCAAATCTACATGATTTCCATCATGATCGTGAGTTAAAGCTTTGCCGATATCGTGAAGTAGTCCAGCTCTTTTTGCAAGTCTAGCATCTCCCCCCATTTCAGCGGCCATAATACCTGCTAAGTGAGCAACTTCAAGTGTATGCGCTAAAGCGTTTTGCCCGTAACTAGCACGATATCTTAGTTTACCGATTAACTTAACAAGCTCTGGATGCATAACTCCGATATCCATATCTGCAATCAGCTCTTCACCTTCAGTTAAAATGCCATCCTCAAACTCTTCACTTACTTTGTCATATATCTCTTCTATTCTTGCAGGTTGAATACGACCATCCGCTATAAGAAGCTGTAAAGTTTTTGTTGCAATTGCGCGACGATAAAGGTTAAAACTGCTTATAAGAATTGCATTTGGTGTATCATCAATAATAATATCAACACCCATCAAAGTCTCGATAGCTTTAATATTTCTACCCTCTTTACCAATAATACGACCTTTTAACTCATCATCTTCGAGATGCACAAGGTTTGTAAGTCTCTCAGATGCAAAGTTACCTGCAAATCTACTTGTAGCCTGAGCTAAAATGTAGTTTGCTTTTTTCTTTCCTTCTTCTTTTGCCTCATTTTCGTAACGTCTAACTATATGAGCAACATCTGCTCTAGACTTCTCTTCTATATTATCAAGTAGAACTTTTTTTGCTTCATCTTGAGTCATTCCAGCACTATGTTCTATAGTATGAAGGGCTTCATCTATCTTGACTTCATACTTCTTCTTTAATGATTCTAGCGATTTCTCATTTCTTTCTAAATCAACTTTTTTAACTTCTAAAACTCTGCCATCATCACGAAGTCTCTTATCTTCTAGTTGTTTATAACGAATAAAACTTTGCTCTTTTCGTATAACATCATCTTCTCTTTGGTGCAGGTCTGCTTTTGCTCTCTCTTTTGAACTCTCATAATATTTAATAGCTTCACGCTCAACATCTTGCGCTTTTACATTTGATTTATGCAGAAGCAATTGAGCTTCATTCTCAATTGCACTTGCTTTTGCTTTTGCTTTATCAACAAGAACATCAAAATTAGCATGAGTAATTTTCTTAGAGATAAAAAATCCAAAAAGACCACTTACCGTGGCAATAGAGCCACCCAGTAGTATCTCATTTAACATTATTAATTTCCTATTCTATAGCCCGTAATACTTCCTTGGTTTTTTAATCAACCTTGGTGTTAATAGTACATCACATGCGACATCATAATCATCGCAAATAAACTTTTTTGTAAAACAAATTTCTGGTTGTGTAAAAATTGTGTATGGTCTCTTTTTTAACTTTGCAAAGAAACGATCATACATTCCCTTCCCAAAACCAATTCTTTGTAATCTACCATCAACCCCAACCGTAGGCACTATGGCTATATCAATTTTATTTATATTTCTTATTGTATTTCCCGCTTCATAAATACCAAAATTATTTTTCTTTAGCGGTAACCTAAATGGTACTATCTTAAAACTTGCATCTTGCATAAATGGCACAAAGATATCACAATTTTTACGTATTTTATTGAGTGTTTTTCTTATATCTGCTTCAAAAGGTAACGGATAATAAAATAACACTTTTGCACCTCTGATGTTTTTTAATTCACGTAAGAGGTGTTTATTTATCATAGCATTTCTATAGTATTTGCTATGAAAAGAAGCATTGTTCATCTTTTTGATACAATTTTCTCTAAATATAGATTTTGTAAGAGGCATATAAATTCTTTAAGTTATAATTTCGCATATTCTACAATAAAAAAAATGATAAAAAGGTATTTTAATGTTTAAAAAAATCACTACAACACTTTTATTAAGTTCAGTTATATTCTTTGTTGGATGTTCCAACGAAGAGCCTCAAGATGTAAACGAGATTATTTCAACAAACGAGTATGTATTAACAGGCCTTGATAACAAACAATATATAGTTAAAAAAGAGGGCTCTGGATTTGTACTTAAAGGTGCAAAAGGCAAAGTAGTCATCTTTGACATCTTTGCAACTTGGTGTCCACCATGTCGTGGAGCAGCAACTCATCTTACTTCACTTCAAGAAAAGTACAAAGATGACCTAATCATTATCGGTATTACTATAGAAGACAGTATCCCTAATTCAAAGCTTTTAGATTTTAGAAAAACATATGATGCAAACTATACACTTGTTAACTCTGATCAAAATCGTCGTTTGGCAGATACTATTGTAAATGAATTAAAACTTGGTGAAAGATACCCTATTCCGATTATGGCCCTTTACAAAGATGGACAATATATAAACCATTTCATAGGCTCAATAGAAGAAGAACTAATTGAAAGCGAGATTAAGCTCGCAATTGGTAAATAAATATATATGTTTGGTTTTATAAAAAAATCTCTATCAAAAACAGTAGAGGCGATAAGAACTGTTGCACCAAAAAAAAAGATTTCATTTACAAAGAATGAGCTTGAAGATATTCTTCTAGAAGCTGATGTTGAGTATGACTTAGTTGAAATTATTTTAAATGAGATTTATCAAAATAAAGTTACAAGAGATATCTTACGCTCAAAACTTTTAGCTACCCTAGCCTACACTTCATACAAAGAGCCTGAGTTTACTGCTCCTTTTGTAGAACTTATAGTTGGAGTAAATGGTGCAGGTAAAACTACTACTATCTCAAAACTTGCTCAGAGATACAAAAAAGAGGGAAAGAAAGTAATTTTAGGTGCTGGAGATACATTCCGTGCGGCAGCAATAGAACAACTTACACTTTGGTCTAAAAAACTAGATATTCCTATAATTTCATCAAAACAAGGGCATGACTCATCTGCAGTTGCATATGACACTATAGATTCTGCAAAATCAAAAGGTTTTGACAATGTCATAATTGACACTGCAGGTCGTCTACATACACAGACAAATCTGGCAAATGAACTTAAAAAGATTAACCGCATATGTGATAAAGCTCATCCAGGTTCTCCTCATAGAACAATTTTAATCGTTGATGGAACACAAGGAAACTCAGCAATAGCTCAAGCAAAAGCTTTTAACGAAATGATAGGAATTGATGGAATTATCATCACAAAACTAGATGGAACTGCAAAAGGTGGTTCAATCTTTTCTATTGCTTACGCGCTAGAACTTCCTATACTTTTCGTAGGAACTGGTGAACAACCGGAAAATCTAACACCGTTTGACAAATATGAGTTTGTAGATGGGCTTTTAGATGCTATCTATGTTGAAGAAGAGACTAAATAGTTATCTTCTTCTCTTAAGTACGAAAGAGATCAAGTTTAGAATGCAAATCATCTGTTAAAGAGTTTAGATGATCAGCAGCTGATACAATCTCCTCTACATTACGAGCATTTTTTGAAGATATCTCATTAATCTCAGAGATCTGAGAAACGATAGCTTCAACATCACTTCCAGTTTTTTCAAAATCTCTAACAGTTTTATCACTTGCAGATACAGCTTCATTTACGATTAATACAGTATTATTAATTGTTTTTTCTACATCTGTAGCTCTATTTGTTAGCTCTTGCATCTCTTGAGAATTACTACTCATCTGTCCACTTACATCTCCTATAGATTGAACTATAACGTTGATAGTTGCATTTATGTCAGTAAGAGATTTTTGTGTTCTCTCGGCTAGCTTTCTAACTTCATCAGCTACTACAGCAAAACCGCGACCATGCTCACCGGCACGAGCGGCTTCAATGGCAGCATTGAGTGCAAGAAGATTTGTCTGGTCTGCAATATCTGCAATAATTTCTAAAACATGTTTAACTTCATTAGCATCTGAAGATAAAGTATTCATTCTATGAGCAAGTTCAACTTCAAGCTCAGCACTATGCTGAATTTTAGAACTTAAAAGGACAACCTCTTTACGAGCATCATTCAAGTTTTTGTTTGCCTTTATGATATCTTTCTTACTCTCTTTTGCATCTGAGACAGAAGACACAATCTCACTTTTAATGAAGTTTGCTTTTTTAGTAGCCTCATCAACAACACTAACAGACTTCTCAACATTTTTTCCTACACCAAGTGACGTAGTAGAGAGTTCGTGTGATATAGAAGCATTTTCTGAAGAACTTTGTTTTGAAGTCTCTATCAAATCTTTTAATTCTACAATTAGATTATTAAAACTTCTAGCCATCTGAGATATCTCCAACGGTGCCTTTTCATTTACTATTAAGGTCAAATTTTTATTGTCTCCGATTTCTAAAAGTGTCTCTTTAAATCTATTTAATGGTTTGACGATACTTCGATTAACTAACATAACAGATATAGTACTTATGACTAACAAAATAACCAAAGACCATATAATGATACTGTCTCTTATACTATTTGGTACTATAAGAACTTCAGCCTCATTTATCTCTGAGAGTATTGCCCAGTTAAAATCTTTACCTACCTTTACTGTAGAAAAAGAAGAAAGCACCAGATTGTTATTGTAATTAGTTACTATTTTAGTATCACTCTTTGCTTCTAAAGCTTCACGAGATGCAACTGTATCTACATAACCACTTGATGGATTAGCAAAAGAAGCGTATAACGAGTGTCCTTCTACATCTAAATAGCTATCACTTCTCATCAGTTTATCTGAGCCAACTAAATAGTCTTCTTGTGTATCTCCATAGTCATGTCTGTATCTCATTACTTTGTTAATGGCATCATCACTTATTTGAAATACAAGCACAGCTTTGACTTGAGCATTTACAACTATTGGAGTTGCTAAGAACATTGCAGGAACACCATTACTAGGTGCATATGGTTTCATATCAACAAATGTAGGACGATTGTTTGCCAATGCTTTTTTATATACTTGAGCTAATCCACTATTTTTTAATGAACCGCTAGTTAGATTTGCTCCATAATCAGATTCTTTTGTTGCACTATACATTACATGCCCAGTTTTTGCAGCAATTATAAATATGTCGTAATATCCATACTCTTTTAAATACTTTTGAAAAAATGGCTCATGTGGTAGACGCTCTTCTTTTGCAGAAGGGTTATTAACAGGAAATGGCACATTATCTGCAACTTCAAGGTCATCCAAAACTGTTAAAAGATCCCAGGAAATATCTTGAAGATTTTTACTCATAGCTAATACATCTATATCTCGCACAGATTTAGCAAAAAACTCCTCTATTTGATTTTTTTTGATATCTCTTAGAGTTGTTAGATTTTTGTAACTGTTTTGCATCAATATTTCTTTACTCTTAGAACTTGATAGAAATGTCGTAATAGATGCTAATAATATTAAAGATACCGTAGTGAGCAAAATAATTTGAAATTTTATAGATAACTTATTCATTTAAAGCCTTATATTTTGTTTTAAAAATGCAAGTCTATAAGTAAATAGTTACGGAGTTATTACAAAAACTAGATACTAAATATGACATTTTGTCATATAATAAACTTCTACTGAAAAAAATTTGTATAATCACCAATAACTTAAAAAAAAAGGCTTATATCATGGCTAAGAAAAAGATTTTATTTGAGTGCCAACACTGTGGACTTACTACTCCAAAATGGATGGGGAAATGCACAAATTGTGGTGCATGGGACTCATTTATAGAACTAAGTGAACATCAGCAAGATGTAGTAAAACAGACTAAGTCTGCATCTAGTAGTGCATCTAAAGCCGTAAGTATAAATGATATACAAGAGAGTGAAGTTTATAGATATAGCTCACTTGATAAAGAACTTGACGGTGTTTTAGGTGGTGGAATAGTTCCCGGTTCACTAACACTGATTGGTGGAAGTCCAGGAGTTGGTAAATCAACTCTACTTCTAAAAGTAGCTTCAAATATTGCATCTACTAACAAAAATGTACTCTATGTGACAGGAGAAGAATCAAGTGGACAGATTAAGCTACGTGCTAATCGTTTAAGCTCAAACAATGACTCTTTATATCTTCTTAGTGAAATCAGGTTGGAGCAAATCTTAATAGAGCTTGAACATAGAGAGTATGAGTTTATTATCATTGACTCTATTCAGACTATCTATACTGAGAACATCACATCAGCACCAGGCTCGGTTACGCAAGTTAGACAAATAACATTTGAGCTTATGAGAATAGCAAAAGAAAAAGACATAGCCATTTTCATCATCGGTCATATCACTAAAGAAGGCTCTATTGCAGGACCTAGAGTTTTGGAGCATATGGTTGATACAGTTTTATATTTCGAGGGAGATTCATCTCAAGAGCTAAGAATATTAAGAGGCTTTAAAAACCGTTTTGGACCAACAAGTGAGATAGGAGTATTTGAGATGAGAAGTGATGGTTTAATCTCTGCCACAGATGTAGCTTCTCGCTTTTTTAACCGAAATTCTGAACAGGCAGGTTCTGCTCTTACCGTTGTTATGGAAGGTTCTCGTCCTATTATATTAGAAGTTCAAGCATTAGTATCTGAGTCTCACACTCCAAACTCTAAAAGACAAGCAACTGGATTTGACAACAACAGACTAAATATGCTTTTAGCACTTCTTGAGAGAAAGTTAGAAATCCCACTATCTGGATATGATGTATTTATAAATATTACCGGGGGTATTAAAATAACTGAAACAAGTGCAGACTTAGCAATTCTTGCAGCAATTATTAGTAGTTTTAGAAATCGAGCTATATCAAAAAAAACAGTTTTTATAGGAGAAGTATCTCTCGTAGGTGATGTAAGAGAAGTCTATGGCATGGATGTTAGACTCAAAGAGGCTAAAATGCAAAACATTTCAAAAGCACTTCTAGCAAAAAAACCACTTGAGAAAACAACAATCAAAACTTTTATAGTAGATGAAGTAACAAAATTATTAGAATGGTATTAAGCTTCTCAACTTGAACATAATAGTAGCTAGCTTTATCAAGGTTTAATACGAATTTACCTAGAATTACAAAAATATCATACATAAGGTAAAAAAAAGAGATGATTACATGGATGCAAAGACATAAAAAATACCTCATAATTACTATCTGGATTTCAACTATCGCTTTTGTTGGAGCAGGTTTTGTTGGTTGGGGACAATACTCATACGGAGACAAAGCCGGAGCCGTGGCAAAAGTTGGAAATGTAGAGGTTACAATGGGTGAACTTCAAAAAACATACTCAAACCTTTATGCTCAATACAACAAAATGTTTCAGGGTAATTTTGATGAAGAAAAAGCAAAGAGTTTTGGTCTTCAATCTCAAGCACTTAAGCAGTTAACAGATCAGGCATTAATCATTAATCTTGGATTATCTTATGATTTAGAGATCAATGATATAGAACTTTTAAATGAGTTAAAAACTCAAGAATATTTTTTTAAAGATGGTGTTTTTAACAAAGAGACATACAAAGAAGTTCTCTCCAGAAATGATATGAGCATTAAAGAGTATGAAGCTGACGTTAAGAAACAATTACTTATCCAAAAAACTCTAAAATTACTTCCAGTTGATGTAAGTAAGAATGAACTAGATATAATCAATAGTATTTTAAATATTGCTGATAAAATAAACTATAAAATATTAAGTGCTGATAAAATAAATATTGACACTTCAGACGACGCTCTTAAACCTTACTGGGAATCAAAACAACAAGAGTTTATGAGTGAAGTTAGTTATGAGGTTAAGTTTATTAAACAAGACAAAGTATCAAATGAGTATGATGAGGCTAAGATAAACGAGCATTACCTTGCTAACAAAACTCACTTTAAAGATGCTCAAGGAAAAATTCTACCACTTGAAGATGCAAAAAGTTCAGTTATAGATGAGCTTGACTCTAAAGCTACTAAAGATGCTGCTCTTAGACAATATATAGCTTACAAAAAAAGCAAACTTGCTTCTGATGTAGAAGTATCTACTGCTGTTATTTCAGCTTCAAATAATCCTTATAATGCTGAAGTCTTAGAAAAAATATCTAAATTATCTATAACATCTCCATTCCTAAAACCTGTTTTAGTAAATGATGCATACTTTACATTTGAGCTAACAAAGGTAAATCCTTCAAAAGCAAAATCTTTTGAAGAAGCAAAAAAAGATGCTTTAGTAATGTTTATCCAAGAACAAAAAAGAAACAAACTTCTTGAGTTAGCTAAAAATTCTGTAGCAACGTTTAGTGGTGACACAACGGACTATATTACGAATGTAGATGCTGCCAAACTGACAAACATGGATGTTGCGGATGCAAATGAATTTTTAGTAGCACTATTTTCTTCACAAGAAAAAAGAGGTTTTATTTCTTTGAAAAATGGAAATGTTGTTTTATATAATATACTGGAACAAAAACTGCTTAACAATACTAACACTAATCCAAACAACCCAATTGTTAGATTAAAGAGTGCTATGTTTAATGAAGGTCTGATTAAAAACCTACAAAACAAGTACAAAACAGAGATATTTATCGAAGGACTCTAAGTTGAGCAGAACTGTTTTAGCCATAGATATTGGCTCTACTAAGATATGTGCTATCATCGCTGAAATTGCTGATGATGGATCAGTAGCTATAACAGGCGCAGGAACTTCAAAAGCGCAAGGTTTAAAAAAAGGAAGTATAACTAACATAGAGTTAGCTTCTAAGTCGATAAAAACAGCTTTAAATGATGCAAAAAGAGTATCCGGTAGTGATGTAAGAACTGCTGTGGTATCAATATCTGGAGCTTATACAAAAAGTTTAAACTCAAATGGTATAGTAAATATTCAAAATAAAGAAATTAGCTTTAAAGAGATTGAGCGTGTTATGCACACATCTCTATACAATGCTAATATTCCAAATGAGTATGATGTTCTACATGCTCTTCCTTTTAACTTCAAAGTAGATGATCAAGACTTTATAGAAGACCCTCTTGGAATGAATGCTTCAAGACTTGAAGTTGAAACTCATATCATAACTACTCAAAAATCAAATCTTAACAACCTTAAAAAAGCTGTTCGTGGAGCTGGTGTAGAAGTAGAAAACATTGTGTTAAATGGGTATGCATCTTCTATAGCAACTCTAAACCAAGATGAAAAAGAATTAGGTGTTGCAGTCATAGATATGGGTGGTAACACTAGCAATATTACTATTCACTCTGGTAACTCTATTAGATACAACGACTTTTTAGGTGTTGGTTCAAACCATGTGACAAGTGACCTTTCAATGGCACTTCATACCCCACTAAATATTGCTGATAGCGTAAAGCTAAGTTATGGATCACTACTAACACCAAGCAATGAGCTTATAGAACTTCCAATAATTGGAGATGAGAACACAACTCATGAAGTATCTCTTGAAGTGGTTCACAATGTAATCTTTGCAAGGGTTGAAGAGACACTTATGATACTTGCTCAGTTTATTGAAAACAGCGGGCTTAAAGATCAATTGGGTGCAGGAATAGTTTTGACTGGTGGTTTTTCTAAAATGGAAGGCATCAGAGATTTAGCAGTAGCAACTTTTGGTTCTGTACCTGTTCGTCTCGCTAAGCCTATTGAGATGGATGGTCTTTTTGACAACCTAAGAAGTGCTGAATTCTCAAGTGCTATAGGTTTAGTTATGTATAGTGCCAAATACTATACTCCTTATGAGATAGATGTAAACAAAAGAGTACGTCATTCAAATGAAGCGCCTGTTGCAGAGAGTAACGTCAACTTTTCAAATGAGCCTGAAATACCTATTGCTCCAGCTAATGAAGAAGAAAAATTGGAAACTATGGTTACTTTACCATCTAAAAAAGAGAAAAAAAGCGATGAAGCTGGAGCTTTTAGCAAATTTTGGAACTGGGCTACCCAGCTATTTTAAAGGAGTGAGAGATGGAACCATTTAATATTGAAGAAGCAAGCAACTTAAACGGAGCAAGAATTATTGCAGTTGGCGTTGGTGGCGGTGGTGGTAATATGATTGGTCATATGATTAAAGAAGGTGTTACTGGCATCGAAATGATTATGGTCAACACAGATGCTCAGGTTCTTTATGAAGCAGAGAGTGCTTCAAAGATTCAAATCGGTACTAAGCTTACTAAAGGTCTTGGTGCAGGTATGAAACCGGCAATCGGTAAAGACTCCGCGCTAGAGAATTATGATGAGATTAGATCTGCTCTTCAAGGTGCTGACATTGTATTTATCTCCGCTGGTCTTGGCGGTGGTACAGGAACCGGTGCTGCTCCTGTGGTTGCTCAAATTGCAAAAGAAGTTGGTGCCTTAACTATATCTATCGTTACCAAACCTTTTGCATTTGAAGGTAAAAAGCGTCTTAAACTTGCAGAAGCCGGACTTGAAGAGCTAAAAAAAGAGAGTGATTCTATAGTAGTTATTCCTAATGACAAACTTCTTTCTATAATTGATAGAAGACTTGGTCTAAAAGAAAGTTTCAAAATAGTAGATAGTGTTCTAGCTCAGGCTGTTAGTGGAACATCAGGTGTTATCCTTTCAAGTGGAGAAAATGACATTAATCTGGATTTTGCCGATTTACAAACAGTAATGAGTCATAAGGGCATGGCACTTATGGGTGTTGGTGAGTATGAAGGTGAAAATGCTGCTTATGAAGCTATCAAAGCAGCAATAGAATCTCCTCTTCTTGATAATATGACAATCAATGGTGCTATGGGTGTCTTAGTACACTTTAAAATGCACCCGGATTTCCCATTAATGGAAATCTCAGATGCTATGAATGTTGTACATGAGAGTGCACACGAAGATGCAGAAGTTATCTTTGGTACTTCAACAGATGATACAATAGAGCCAAATTATATCAAAATCACTATTGTTGCAACTGGTTTTGAAAAAGAAATTAATAGTGGTACAAACAATGAAGATTTTGTAAATGAAACTCCAGCTCCAAAAGCAATTCTACGCCCAAAACTAGTAGTTGGTGGTGATTTTGACGACAACTATTTAGATATTCCATCTTATATGAGACAACAGCAAGACTAATAAACCTCTTTAAGGTTTTTTAGTCTCTTATATTGATTGACATCAAACTAGAACATTGTTTAGTTGTGTATAATTCATTAAAAAAGAGTCTAATTTATGAACAAAATATTTCTAATCTTAATTTCACTATCTATAGCTTTAGTTGCTTCCGACATTCCTACAAGAACTGGAACTTTCCCACAAAAAGAGATGAAGGCTCAAAATAAAGAAATAGCAAGATTAGTTGCAAAAGAGATTTCAAGTACACTCCCACAAACTATAGATAAACTCACAACATTAGCATCTGTTAAAAATAAAGATACAACACTTATCTATACATTTGAAATTAACACTGGTGCAAAAAGCGATGAAGCAATAAAAAAAGAAGACAGAACAAGAATGAAACAAGCTGTAACAGCAGGCATTTGTCAATCATCTAAAAAGTTTCTTGAAGCGGGTATCGACACTTCATATGTCTATGTCAATGCAAAGACTAAAGTTCGTCTGTTTCAATTTGACATTACGCAAAAAGATTGTATTTCAAATCTGAACTAGGATTTTTAATTGTCATTAAAAAACATAATAGAATCTTTAGATTTTTTCAAAACTCTAAAGACTCAAGATGTTGAACTTTTAGCTTCCATTTCTTCACTTCAATCATACAATAATGAATACATACTTTATTACGAAAAACAAGAGAGTAATAACTTACTATTTTTAGTTAGTGGATTAGCAAAAACTTATAAGATTGACAAACATTCTAATGAAATATTTCTATATTATATATATAACAAATCTCTAATATCAGAGATTACAAACATAAATAATGAAACTTTAACATCATTTTCCAATGTTGCACTTGTTGAAGACTCTCAGGTACTTAGCATAGATTATAAAGAATTTAAAAAGCACTTTTTACAAAAAAACCTACTCTGCATAGAGCTTGTTAATCAAATCAGTTTAAGATCTCAAAAAATTGAATCTTTGATAAATAGAGAGTTTATTTTTGACTCAGTGGAAAAAGTAGCAATGATGTTAGACTCCGATTTGAGTATGTTTAACAAGCTGAAACGACATGATATTTCTCTAATTTTACATATTCAACCTGCAACTCTATCTCGTGTATTAAATAGACTTAAACGCAATAGAATTATTGATATAATACAAGGTAAAGTTACAATACTCGATACAATAGCGCTAAAGGAGATAGGAAATGACTAAGATAAAAGTAGTGGGTGTATTAGTTTTTATTTTATCTATTGCTTTAGCATTTCTATCTAGCTATATATCTAATGAAAATAAAAACAATAATCATATTTTGGATAATATAAATTCTCAAAAGGATTTTACGCAAGAAATATCTAAAAACATTTTTTATATATACAAAAATCAAAATACTTCTACTAAACAATTAGATGACTCTATTCGAAAATTTATTGATAACTTGAACAATAAAGATAAAGTATTAAATAAGATTAATTCAGTTGCTATTAAAAATAAAAATGATGAAATAGTTCTTTTATGGAACAAATTTTATCTTCATGTTCAAAACTTTAGAGATACAAGAAAAGTTATGACAGCGTATTCAAGTATTTTACTTGAACAAGTTGTAAATGATATCTACAACACAAATATAAAACTGGTAGTAGAATTTAATGAACTCACTAAAATGCATAACCAATACTTTCAAGAAAAAATAGATAATGAAAAAAACCTACAGTACTTACTATTTATTACTTTAGTACTGCTTCTTATATATTTATTTTCCCAGCTAAAAAATGTAATTACTTTTATGCAAAAATTTATTCAGACTTCAAAAAACATTATTACAAATTCAAGTATCAAAGAGTTAGAACCAATTAATGTAAATCAAAATAACAATGAACTATTACAAGCAAGTAATAATTTTAATTTCCTTGTAGAAAAAATCAATAGTTCCATAGAGCACTCAACTAATTCTATAGAACATTCTTACAATTCACTAGAACATGTAGAACGCAATATAGAAGATCTCTTAGAACTATTGTCTGTTATGGATGAAGATGAAAGTATAGACAAAGAATTAACTAAAAAAGAGGATGCTTTGATACAATCTTTAGAAGAGTTAACATCATCTGCACTTAAACTTGAAAATCTAAAATCAGATTTAGATAACCTCGTATCAAACTATAATCTTAAACGTAACTAAATTTTAAAATTAATCTCATATTTTGACCTTAGTCAAATTATTGACCTCCTAAATATAATAATATTTTGAATCATTTGAGTATATTTCATATATTTAAAAGAAGATTAAGGAGAAGAAAATGACTAAGCATTTCAACAAGCTTACTTCACTTATTGTAGGTACTACACTAGTCGCATCAGTTGCGTCTGCTGCGGGTGGTGAACTACAAAAAGTAATGAAGGCAAGAGGATTAAGCGAAATAGATGTTATTCGTGCAGCAAAAACTTACAACCCAAGTGGTGTAAAAGATGAATTTGTTGTATTTAGTTCTGCAGGACAAGCCGGACAAGTAATTGTTTACGGTGTTCCTTCTATGAGAATCTTAAAATATATCGGTGTATTTACACCTGAACCTTGGCAGGGTTATGGCTTTGATGAAGAGTCAAAAAAAGTTTTAAGACAAGGTAATATTAGAGGAAGAGAGATTAATTGGGGAGATACTCACCACCCTGCTCTTTCAGAAATAGACGGAAAATATGATGGTAAATGGTTAGCTATAAATGATAAAGCTAATCCACGTATTGCGATTATAGATTTAGCTGACTTTGAAACAAAACAAATTGTTTCTAACAAAGTATTTAAATCTGCTCACGGTGGTTCTTTCTTTACACAAAACTCTGAGTATATTATAGATGCTGCACAATATGCTGCTCCCCTTGATAATAACTATCATCCAATTGAAGATTATAAAGAGTCATATCGTGGTGGTGTGACTATGTGGAAATTCGACAATAAAAAGGGTAAAATTAATGAAAAAGCATCTTTTACTATAGAGATGCCTCCATATATGCAAGATTTAAGTGATGCTGGTAAAGGTGTTTCTCACGGTTGGGGATTTACTAACTCATTTAACACTGAAATGTACACAGGTGGAATCGAAGTTGGTATGCCACCAAATGAAGCAGGTATGTCAAGAAACGACACTGACTTTTTACACGTATATAACTGGGAAAAATTAGCTAAATTAGCTGAAGATAAGAAAAATGTGAAAGTTATTAATGGTCATAGAGTTATTCCTATTGATATAGCTGTTAAAAATAATGCACTATTCTTAATTCCTGAGCCTAAATCACCTCACGGTGTTGATGTTTCTCCTGATGGTGAATATATCATAGTTTGTGGTAAGCTAGATACCCATGCTTCTGTTTTTAAATGGAGTAAGATTCAAAAACTTATCAAAGCTAAAAAATACGTTGGCAAAGACCCTTATGGTATTCCTATCTTAGATATGAAAGAATCATTACACGGTCAAGCTGAACTAGGTCTTGGGCCATTACACAATCAATACGGTAAAAACTGGAAAGATGGTGAGATTTATACTTCACTTTATGTTGATTCACAGATTGTTAAATGGAACTATAAAACTTTAAAAGTTTTAGACAAAGAGAATGTTCACTACAATGTTGGACACCTTTGTGGTATGGAAGGTAAATCTGCTGATCCTCAAGGAAAATATATCATTTCACTGAATAAATTAGCGATTGATAGATTCCAGAATGTTGGTCCACTTCACCCACAGAATCACCAACTAATTGATATTAGTGGTAAAACAATGGACTTGCTTGTTGACATGCCTTTACCTTTAGGTGAACCTCACCAAGCAGTTGCAATTCGTGCTTCTAAGCTTCATGGTCACGTAAGATATCCAATGGGTACAAACTCAAGAACGGACTCTATTCATGAAGGTAAAACTTTAGCTGGTCAAGAGAGAATCGAAAGAAATGGTAATAAAGTAAAAATATATGCAACTGTAGTTCGCTCACATATTAACCCTGAAAGAATCACGGTAAATAAAGGTGATGAAGTTACAATGTACTTAACAAACTTAGAGCGTGCTCAAGATGAGGCTCACGGTTTCACAATAGATAACTTTAACGTTCATGCTTCTTTAGAACCAGGTAAAACAGCAAGTATTAAATTTATTGCTGATATCGAAGGAGTTTTCCCATACTATTGTACAGAGTTTTGTTCTGCACTTCACTTAGAGATGATGGGTTACTTGATGGTTAAAGATCCGAACAAAAAATATGTTTCGGCTCAAAAACTAAAAATGAAAACTATGAGTAAAGCTGATTTAACTGCTGAATACAAAAAAACTGTTGCTGTAAATGATGCTACAGATGCTGTAATTCAATCAGTTGTTGCGTTCTTAAAAGAGAACAAATTTGGAGATCACAAAGTTGTTGCTGCTCTTGTAACTGATGCGTTTGATCAATATGGTCAAATTCCTGCTCAGAAAAAGAAAGCTGATGAAGCCTTAAAAAAAGGTGATCTTGAAAAAGCTATTTTATTTGAGAACATGATTTGGCAACTAATGGTTAAAACTGCAGACGTTGGAATTAGAGCAAAAGATACACTAGTATCATTAATCGCTACTAAAAAATCTGATGCAGCGCAAGCTGGTGAAACAGCATTTGGAGAAGGTGGATGTGGCGGTTGTCACGTAATCGGTAAAGTATCTTCAGGTCCAGACCTTACAGGTGTACTTCAAAGACATGAGAACCCTGAAAAATGGGTTAAAGACTTCATTATGGATCCAGAAAAAATGTATCACGATCCATATGTGGCAAGTATGGTTGATTACTTTAAACTTAAAATGCCTAATCAACATATGAGTGAAAAAGAAACTGAAGACATTATCGAGTATCTTAAATGGATAGACGAGAATGCTAACTTATTCTAGAAAATAGATAAAGTTTATAAAGGAGGGGTTCCCCTCCTTTTCCCCATCCTAAATAATATTAACAGACATTTTATTCTACTGAATATTGTCACTTTTCTTGTAAAAATGCCCATATCATAATTTAAACTTATTTTACTTGACATATATCAATTTTCTTATTATAATTCCTTTAGTTTTATTATAGTTATTTAATATAATAAAGTTTATATATATTTATATTTCTCTATTTATTGACTTGCATCTAGTTTTGTATAATATATTTTAGATATAATAAATCTATATATTAACTATAATTATATGTTTAATTAATCTATAGTTATTATCACAACAAGGAAAACACATGCATCCAAGTATAAAAAAAGCAAGAATCTTTGCTCTTTTAGCTTTACTTATCTTAACTTTTTCATTCACTTTTCCAATGATTGCGTTTAACGGTGTACTAACACAGATAGACAATCAAGAGAGTGATAAAATATCTTCATTTAGTTCTAAAGTTTGGAACTTTTACAACAAAGGAAGATACAAAAGTGTATCTACACCAAAAGAAGCACATAACAACTTAGATCAAATGATTGAATCTGCATCTGAGATTGGTGTAGCTTCACTACCGATTTGGGCTGTTTCGCTTGAGGCACCAAACTATCCAAAAGAAGCGTTTCCTCTAGGAATTCCTGTATATTTTCACTTTGATGGATTCAGTGGAGAAATTCATGAGATGAATACTATTAATCACTATGTTGGAATGGACCCTATGTGGGTTGGTGGTACTTTTGAGAGAGAAATTGGTATTTATGCACTACTTTTGCTATCTCTTGGTATGATATACTTTATTGCTTATAACAATAGAATTCTAAACTATATAATGCTTGTTCCCGCTTCTCTACCATTACTGTTTATAGCGGATTACTCTTACTGGCTCTATTGGTTTGGACATAACCTTCATGACTGGGGAGCATTTAAGATTAAACCTTTCATGCCAACAGTATTTGGAGATGGAAAGATAGCGCAGTTTATTACACATTCATACCCGACCATCGGTTTTTATATGATTGTAGCTATCGGTCTACTTAGTCTGCTTGCATTTTTTGCAAAAGAAAAAGCATTAAAAGAGATGCAGTCATAAATTGAGAATTAAGGCTTTACATGTTTAGAATTTTCTTCATTTTTTCTCTTTTTTTATATAGCCAACTTAGTGCAGTTAATATATTGCAAGATGCAATAGACAATGCACCAGAAGGCTCTATTTTAAAACTACCTGCTGGTGTTTATAAGGGAAGTATAACAATTACTAAACCCATTACAATAATAGGTAAAGAAGATGGTGTAGTTATTGATGGAGAAGGCTCTGGAACTGTAATACATATAAAAAGCTCATTTGTAACTATTAAAAATTTAAAAATCATAGGAAGTGGCGAGAGACACGATAAAATCGACTCAGCTATTACTATGGTTGAGAGTAAAAACTGTGAAATTAGTAACTGTATTATAGAAGATTGTCTATTTGGTATAGATTTACAGATGGTAAGTAACTCGATTATCTCAAATAACACAATCACTTCAAAAGATTTAGATTTAGGTATGCGTGGTGATGGACTAAGACTTTGGTACTCAAATGACAATATAGTTAAAAAAAACACTCTTTACAAATCAAGAGATATGGTTATATGGTACTCACACGGTAATCTTATTGAAGAAAACCATGGTGAAAGATGCAGATACTCTTTGCATTTCATGTATGCTGGGAAAAATATAGTTAAAAACAACTCATATAAGTTCAACTCTGTAGGAATCTTTTTTATGTATTCAAAAGATACTATAGCGATTGGAAATACAATTCAAAGCTCTTTAGGTGCTACTGGAATGGGAATAGGTCTTAAAGATGTATCAAACTTTACTGTAAAAGACAATACTATAATTTATTGTGCTCAGGGTTTATATATAGACAGGTCACCATTTGAACCAGATACAAAAAACTGGTTGTCAGGAAACAAGATACTTTATAATGCTGAAGCTATTCATTTTCATTCACTAAGCGAGAATAATGTTCTTAAAAACAATACAATTATGGGAAATATAGAAGACATTATAAATGATAGTAGAGGTGCCAAAACTAATGAAAATGAAATAGAAGGAAACTACTGGGACAACTATACAGGCTTTGACAGAGATGGTGATAATATAGGTGATACTCCCCATAGAGTTTATCAATATGCAGACCAGCTTTGGGTTTACAATCCTAATGTTAAGTTTTTCTATGGTTCACCGGTAATTTCACTTTTAAACTTTTTAGCAAAACTTGCTCCATTTACAAAACCACTTTTTTTACTTGAAGATGAGAAACCTAAAGTTAGGATTAAAGGATAAACATGGCAAAAGTACAAACAGATAGAAGAGAGTTTGTTAAATATTCCACACTTGGGATATTAGGTCTTGCGCTTGGTGGAGGGATAATATTTAGCCCTTACACTCTTAGAGCAGAAAATAGATTAAGACCTCCAGGAGCTGTGGATGAGAAAAAATTTCTTGCTCTATGTATTAAGTGTGGACAATGTCTTCAAGTATGTCCATATCACTCGATAAAACTATCAGATATGGTAAAAGGTCATGGTCTTGGAACTCCGTACATAGATGCTAACGTGAGAGGTTGTTATGCCTGTGAAGCTGTACCTTGTGTCTTGGCATGTCCTAGCGGTGCCCTAGATCACCATTGTGAAAAAGCTGAAGATATACATATGGGCATAGCAGTTTTAGAATTTCCTGATACATGTATAGCTATGACTAATACGCCTGTGCCTGCTGGTTACAACGATAAAATGCATAAGTTTATAAACTCTACTAATAATGTAACAGAGTATGAAGAGAAAGTACTTGAAAAGTTTGATAAATTTGAAGGTGAGCAGTGTACTCTTTGTGCAGATATGTGTCCTATCCCAAACCCTATGAGTGCAATTGCCATGGTTAGAGATAGTAATGGGGGTAAACGTCCTGAAATTTATGATGGATGTATTGGCTGTGGAGCTTGTCAAGAAGTATGTCCAACAAAAGTACCATCAATAGTAGTTAAACCAAGAGTTACTTATGAAGAATATTACGCAAATAAAAACTAGGAGATATGTATGAGAACATATAAAATTCAATGTTTAGTATATACATTAAGCTTATTGCTTATTGCAGGTGTAACTGGATGTAGTGATAACAAAGAAGAAAAACAAGTAAAAAAAGAGACTTCAACAAAAACAGATGAGGCCTTAAAAATTGAAGTTGTTCAAAATAAAGATGCTCATGCCATCAAAGTAAAAGTAAAAGAGAATGATAAATCTCAAAGTAAGTCTTATTATTATGATTATAATATAAAAAGTGCTTATGATGAAAACTCTAGACCTGCAAATGTAGATGCATCTGTTCGAGTAAAACCCAGAACAAACATTGACGCAAATATGAATGTTAGAAGTCCTTATGATAAAGTACAGGTTTCTATGCTTGTAAAAAAACTCTCTAAAGAGTTCATAGTGAAGTGTTCTGCATGTCATAATGACTATGCCAATGGAGTTATAGGTCCATCACTTCTAGGTAAAGACTATGAATATATATACAACAAAATTATAAGTTTTAAAACTGGTAAAAAATCAAATCCATTGATGAACGACTTGGTAAAAATGATGGATGACGCAAAAATTAAAAAATTAGCCCACGAAATATATGAGTTTAATAAAGAGATAAACGAAATGAGGAACAAATAGTGAAGAATATAATAGTAGGTGCTTTAACACTTTTTATAATTGGACTAATGGTTTTTACAGCGATGGATGACCCTGTTTATCATGGTGGTGAACATTCTAAAGTTATTAAAGACTTCGGTACAGGTGACGGCAAAAACCAAAATATGACAGCTTCTACAGCTCCTCAAGAAAAATCTGACAGAGAAAAAGAAAATGAAGAACTTAATGCTCTTAGAGATAAAGCTGGAAATGCTGGAGCGTTTAAAGTAAGTAATGAGTATAAGAGTAAATGTTCATCTTGTCATGGCACTAACGGTTCAGGCTTTCAAAACGGTAAAGCTATGATGGGGCCGAAAATATTTGGTCAGAGTGAAGAACAACTATATAAAAGTTTAGCTGACTTTAAAGCTGGTAGAAGAGAGAACATGATTATGAAGGGTCTTCTAATCAAGCTAAATGATGAAGATCTCAGAAGACTTGCAAAAGAAATTGGAGAATTTCCACAAAGAGCTAAAGAACGAGAGTAAGAAGAATAGTAAATTAAATGGAGTATTTAAATGGATAAGTATAACAATAGAGAAACCATAAAGAAATCAACTTTTTTCTCTACATTTTTTGATACTACAAAAGATGGCAAAAAGATTTTTAGCTATAGAATGAAAAGATGGATACTGATTATTTCCATCCACCTTTTTTTCTTCTTGTCATTTTTTATTGATTTGCAGTTGCTTGAAGGTACACTCAGTGGTTCAAGATTTTTAGGTTTTCACATGATAGACTTATATACAACTATGCAGCTGTTTTTAGCAACTCATGAACTTCCTATCAATATGATAATAGGTATAACAACTATCTTGATTGTTTACCTGCTTGTTGGTGGTAGAAGTTACTGTGCGTGGGTTTGCCCCTATGGAATTCTAAGTGAAATTGGTGAAAAACTACATAACACTTTAGTAAATAAAAAAATCATAAAAGAGCGAAAGTTTGACCATAGAGTTAGACATATATTTTGGGCAATATTTTTAATTTTATCTGCAACTAGTGGTTACTTGGTTTTTGAGACATTTAATGTTGTAGGAATTCTAAGTAGAATGATAACGTATGGATGGTCTCTAGCATTTCTTTGGGTAGTAGTTGTATTTGCCATAGAGGTTTTTTACTCTCGTCGTGCTTGGTGTACTTATATATGTCCTATTGGAACTACTTATGGTTACATCGGAAAAGTATCTGCACTTAGAATTGAGTGGAATGATAGCTGCGATCACTGTATGGTTTGTAGTGATGTATGTTTTGAAAATCAAGTTTTAGAGATTACAAAAGCAAAATACGACAAACAAAGAGAAGAAAAAGGTATTACAAGAGAGTATATTACTGGAGCTGACTGTACACTCTGCGGCAGATGTATAGATGTTTGTCACACAGATGCTCTTAACTTTGACTTTAGATTAAAAAGCTTGGTGTAGATAATGATAAAAATAAATAACTTAACTAAAAAATTTGGTGCGCATGTTTCTCTAGACAATATTAGCTGTGAGTTTAGAAAAAATGAAGCTATCGCCCTTATGGGTGCAAACGGTGCTGGTAAAACTACTCTTATTCGCGCTATACTTGGTTACTACCATCCAGATGCAGGAGACGTTTCTATAAATGGTCTTGAGCCTATCAAGCAGAGAGTAGAAGTTTTAAAAGAGATAAGTTTTGTTCCTCAACTACCTCCTCCGATTAAGCTTAATATTGAAGAGCTTATTCATTATATTTGCATCAGTGCAGATGTAGATAAAGAGAAGATTATGCACTACGCAAACGAGATGAAACTTGATATAAAATCAAACATGAAAAAATCATTTTTTAAACTCAGTGGGGGGATGAAGCAGAAGCTTCTTATCGCAATTTCTTTAGCAAAAAAGAGTAATATCATCATTTATGATGAACCTACTGCAAATCTTGACCCTAAAGCCAGAGATGATTTTTACAGACTATTAAAGCAAAATGAAGAGGAAAAAGTTCTTCTTTTTGTAACACACAGACTTGAAGAGATTAAAGATCTTGTAAACAGACAAATATATATGGATTTGGGAAAAGTGGTTTCCGATGATAAAATTTAATCTACTTCTTATTGTAACACTTACTTTTTTCACGGCTTGTAACTCTTCACAGAGTTCATCAACTGAAGCATTAAAAAGTGAAACTAAAGTATGTCCTAAATGTCATATGCAAGTAGAAAAACTAAACTTGTATAGTGCAAGTTTAGTTAAAAATGGTACCATATATTACTTTGATGACATAGGCTGTATGATTTTATGGAGCCATGAAAACAACATAGATATAACAAAAGCTAAAGTCTTCTCTAGAGACACTGCTCACTACATAGATGCACAAAGTGCAAGTTATAGGATAGGTGAAAAAACACCTATGTCATATGGATTTAGCGCCTATGAAAATGGTATCCAAAACCATATAGACTTCGATGAAGTATATACGAAGATGTTAAGAGGTGAGCATATGGCTAACCCGAAAATTAGAAAACAGATACTAGGATATTAATGAAAAATTTATATTTAATCGCATATTTGGACTTAAAAGAGTCTCTTAGAGCTAAATGGTTTGTTGTTTACTCTCTTGTCTTTGGAGGTTTGATTGCTCTGTTTTTTATAGCAGGCGTAACGGAGTCTCAGGTTATGGGCTTTAGTGGTCTTAGTAGACTGCTCCTAATGTACATACAAATTACGATTGTAATCTTGCCTATATTTATACTTATAACGACGGTTAGGTCAATCTCTGGAGACAGAGATAACCATATTTTAGAATATATGCTCTCGTTTCCAATATCATTAAAGCAATATTATTGGGGTAAGATTATAGGGCGTTTTATCACTGTATACCTTCCCGTTCTTTTTGCAATGGTTATTGCCATTGTTTATGGAGCATTTAAAGGAGCAGATATTCCTTGGAGCATCTTCTTCTTATATACAGGGCTTCTGTTTGCGATGAGTAGTGCCTTTTTAGGTATAGCATTTTTTATCTCTTCATTTGTAAAGTCTTCTGAAGTTGCTCTTGGCATAGCATTTTTTGTGTGGATATTTTTACTTGCATTTATAGATATAGCACTTATCTCACTTATGATGCAAAATAGATTTAACGAAGAACTCATTATCTTCATTGCTATGGCAAATCCTATGGAGATTTTTAGAGTTGCAGCCATATCATTATTTGACCCAGAACTTACTGTCATGGGTCCGGTTGCATTTTATATACTTGACTCTATGAGTCAAACAGTTTTTGTACTTGTATCTATAGGTTACCCTCTACTTGTAGGTTTGCTTTTTGCATTTATGGGTTACAAGATTTTTGAGAAAAAAGATTTAGTTTAAAAAAGGAAAGGTTATCATGATTAAAATAGTTTTAGTAGCAGTATTAATGTCGAGTTTTTTGTTCTCGTACGAGATGGATTACACAAAAGACACAGAGGGTTTAGTTAGACATTTAAAAGTACACAAAGATCCAAATTGGGTAGCAAAGATAGAGTTGACAAATGGCAAAAAAATCTTTTTTTCAAGTCCTAAATCAATGATTGAGTTTTATCAGCAACCTGGAAAATGGTTTGATGTCGGCGTTAAGAGCGAAAATGATTTTAAAGATATTATTGTAACTGATTTTGAAACATTAAAACCTATAAATGCTAAGGGTGCTTTTTATGTTTACGGGAGTAATATGACATCTCCTGCAGGAGATGATTTACCGGCATTTGCAACTTATGAAGCAGCAGAAACTTATTCTAAAGCACATAATGGCAAAAGAATAATGAGCTTAAAAGAAATCCCAGAAGCTCTTATAAATCTTTTAAATGGAAGGATATAACGTGTCTAGACCAACACCACTTAATGAAGAAATTCAATTGGACCCTAAGAGATATATTGTAAGTGAAACAGACGAAACTGGAAAAATCACTTTTTGTAATGACTACTTTGTAGAAGTTTGTGGTTACTCAAAAGATGAACTAATAGGAAAACCCCATAGCATAATAAGACATCCTGATATGCCAAAAATTGTTTTTAAACTTCTATGGGAGACTATATCTCAAGGTAAAAATATTAATGCTGTAGTTAAAAACTTAGCAAAAGATGGCAGATACTACTGGATATTTACTGAATTTGAGTCAAGAAGAGATGCCGATACAGGTAAAATCATAGGTTATACCGCTTCAAGAAAAGCTATCTCTAAACATGTAATAGAAGTTATCGCTAAACTTTATGCAGAACTTCTGAAAATAGAAAAAAGTGAGGGTGTAGAAGCTTCTCAAGAAGCTCTAATTAACTTTTTAAAATCAAAAGGTAAAGAGATTGAATTTTCAAATATCATGGAAGAGATTCATAGATTTTACTAAAAAAGAAGCTTAAAAGAGATGAAAACATTTTTATTTTTTATATTTCTTATTTCTGCTCTATACTCAAATATTCTCCAAGAAGCTATAGATAGTGCCCCACCAGGCGCTACATTAAAACTCCCAAATGGCATCTACTCGGGCAACATAGTCATAAACAAACCTCTTTCAATCATAGGCAAGGATGATGGTGCTATTATAGACGGTGGTGGAGTCGGTAAAGTCATCACAATAAACAGTTCAAATGTAGTTTTAAAAAATCTGACTATTCAAAACAGCGGTAAACAGATGCACAATCTTGACTCGGCAATATTTATAAACAACTCTAAAAACTCTGAAGTTAGTAACTGCAAAATATTAAACTCTCTCTACGCCATTGATATGTTAATGGTAGAAGACTCTCTCATATCTAATAATTTTATCACTTCTTATGACAATGATATAAGTCTAAGAGGAGACGCTCTAAAGATATGGCACTCTCATAATAATATGATAAGTAATAATATTATAGATAAAGTTCGAGATGCTACTATGAATTACTCTAATAATAATATTATTTCAAATAACCATATGTCAAACTCCAGATTTGCTTTACAAATATCCCATAGTAACAATAATATCATCAAAGAAAATGAGTTTAAGTATAACTCTGTCTCTTTAATGTTGATGATGACAAAAAATACAAAAATCATAAATAACTCTATACAAAGCTCTAAAGGGGCAGCTGGCATCGGAGTAATGGTAAAGGGTGGAAACAAGCTTTTATTTGAGCACAACAGGCTTAAATACAACGCTAAAGGAATATATATAGATTCGAAGTGGACAGAAGTCGGGATGAAGAGATATATAGTAAGTAATGAAATATCTTACAACAAAGAGGCGATACACTTTCACCTCACTATTCGTAACAATACTTTTTCAAATAATAATTTTATAGGAAATATTGATGATATAGTAAAGAGTACCGCAGGGTTTAAGACTAAGTCTAATGTGGTGGAGTACAACTATTGGGACAGATATAGCGGTTTTGACAAAAATGATGATAATATTGGAGACACTTCTCACAAAATCCATCTATACGCAGACCGACTCTGGCAATATAACAACAAAATAAAATTTTTCTACGCTTCTCCAATCGTGTCACTACTAAACTTCATGGCTCAAGTAGCCCCATTTATAGACCCTATACTACTTCTTGAAGACACTAAACCTATCCTCAAGCACACCCCTATAAATTTATACTAAAGACTCTGTAAGAATTTTCTCACTGCACTTTTAAATCCATCTGGATTTTCTATCATGCTCACATGTCCACTCTCACTTAAACTAACAAGAGTTGAATTTTTTATCTTACTTGCCATTTGTTTCATAGTCTCTTTAGGTATTATCTTGTCATTCTCGCTAGTTATAAGTAAAACAGGAATATCCATCTCTTCTAAGCTTTGAGTAGTGTCAGTCCTACTAATCATCGCAAGTAGTGCAGCTTTAATACCTATTGGGTTAAAGTTCATGATATTTTTTTTGATGTTTGCTATCTTTAGTGGTTCTTTCTTGAGAAAATCTTCACTAAAAGCAGCTGAGAAAAAAGCGTCTATAAAAGGTTCAATTCCTTTAGCATCTATATCTGAAATGCCAGCAGCTCTTTTTAGTTTTGCCTCATCACTATCACTATTTGTTGCTGTATTTGCAAGTATTAACGCCTTATAATTTTCTCTTTCATTTGCCCTAAGTGCGATATAACCACCCATAGAAAACCCACAGATAATGGGTTTATCCAACTTTAGACCCAAGACAACACTCTCTAAGTCTTGTGTATAACTCTCCATCGTAAACTGAGCACTCTTTATCTCTGACTTACCAAAACCTCTAATATCATACGAGATGCAATAATACTCATCTTTAAACTCACTAATCACATCATCCCAAAGTGTATGATCAAAAGGAAACCCATGAATAAAAACTATAGCTTGATTGTTAACTTCACCAAAAGTCTCGACATCTATACCATCAATTTTTCTTTGCATCTTAAATCCTTTTTTATAATGAGTATGTGTAACTATTTATCTTCAACAAGCAGGTAAGCGTAACCTCTGATTTGTTTGTCTATAAGTGCTATTGTAGCAGTTGGAACTATCTTTACAAAACTAAGAATATCTTCATCAACAAGGTTGTTTTTTATCATTCCAGTCTTGCAGGCAAAAAACTCAACATTGTAAGTAGTAAGTAGTGATTTTATCTTACTCTGTATCTCTTTGTTCTTAGCTAGAAGTGCCTTATCATCTTTATATTTTGTTTTACTTAAATCATTTACAAAAAATCTATATGCACTTCCATGAACAACTACTGCAACTTCTAACTCTTGGTTTTTACTCTTGTAGTGGTTCTTATTTACAACTATAGCCTTTAATACTCTTGCTTCAAATGTCTTAATATTTCCAGCAGTCAAATCAATGACAAGCTTTGGTGTTATATCCTCAGCACTACTTAGACCAACTAGCAACATCAATGCTAAAACTATTTTTTTCATTTTTTCTTACCTCAAATTGTTTTTCTATCTTGCTTTACCTACATGCTATCAAAATATTATTGAAAATGCTTTGAACTGTTTAATATAGCGTTTTAATTTAATATACAATTACAGCCTTGTGAAGAATGGCACTAACTTAACCACTTTATTGCTTAAGTTAGTGCCATTCTTCACTGGGTGTAATTTCTGTCCCCGGAATTTGTCCCCGGAATTTCGATATGCTAATGAATCTTCTTGTCTAAATTATAGCTTTTTTCACTATTTAGTATTATACGAGGGGTGTAGTTTGTAGTTTTAGTTCCATCATAGGTTAGCAAGGAAGACATTGTTACTTTATATTCCTCTTTTACTAAATAAAATTGTAAATGCAAGAGCTATAAAAACATATGTTAAATATGCAATAAATAATTGTGACTTATAGCCTAACTTATAGTGTTTGGATATAAAATATGAAATACTAAAAGAGGTAATAACTTGTATGATTAAAATCAGCTGTTCTAAAATATCATTGTAAAGAGCATACGAACTCATCTCTGATGTAAATAAATATACATGTGGTAAAAAAGTAAAATAAGATATATATAAACTTGCACTATATACTGCCAGTATTAGACATATAGTTTTAAAAAATATATTATTATATTGTGAACAAGGGAAAACATCATTTATATTAATCGTAGAAAATAGTTCATAAATCAATATAATCAATATAAATTTATATGCATGTTTTAATATTTTACTACTGAACATTACGACCTCTTTTTTCTAAGTCTTCTCCAATTACAATTACACCCCAGGGGTTGAATATCCACTTTTTATAATCTTACTGATTAGTGATGTTGATACATTTAAATAGTTTGCAATGTTCACTTGTGTGTAGCCGTCATCATAAGCATTTAGTATAGCTAAGTTTCTATCTAGTTTTGTTATATTGTCATAAAAGTGTTCTTCAAACTGCTTGGACTGTTTAATTTCTAGACTATTATTTTCTGTTTTGCCTTTTCTTGTAAATATTCCTGTTTCTTATCAGTCATACAATTACACCCAAATTACACCTCAAGGGTTGAATATCATTTACTATGCTACCGATATGGTACTTATAAAAAAGTCTATATTAAAGAACGTAATCAACAACTTTTGATTCAAGTGTAACTTCTTTTATAAGTTCAACAACCTTTAGATGCTCCGGGTGAACTGCGTAATCTTGTAGATCTTCTTTATCCCAAAAAGTGCTGTATAGAGAAAGATCAAATGCTCTCTCAGATTTACTAAAATCAACTCCAACTTCCATCGACTTTAAAGCAGGGATTAGCTCTACTAGAGCGTTTAGTTTGTTTGTAACCTCTTCTATGTTTACGTCTTTATTTTCGTCTTTAAACTTGAACATTACAATATGAACTATCATTTTATACCTTTTTTAGTGCAATTCTAGCATAATACATTCATGAAACGAACTTTAAAAGAACTCTATGGAGTTGGCATACTATTTTTTTACTTTCTTAAGTGGCCATATCTTGTGGGTTACCCATTTTTGTATTCTAATGGACTAAATCAAAACTACTTATTAGATGCACTCTGGTTTATCTGTTTGCTCCTTGTCATAAAAGACATCTTCACTATGATTAAAAACAAAAAAATCAACAGATGCGATACTAAGTAAGAATACCTTTCCAGAAAAACTCAGCTATCATAACTATCAAAAATATTCCTACAAGATTTAAAACAAATCCATACTTTATCATACTCTTAACATCAACTGCGCCACTACTCATAGCTATGGCATTTGGAGGAGTGGCTATCGGGAGCATAAAAGCATAACTAGCACACAGAGTTGCTACCATCATAAACAGAGTCGTGTTTATACCAGTCTGCTGAGCTACGGAGTAAATAACTGGAAGCATTATAGATATAAGTGCCGTATTGGATGTTATCTCTGTTGTAAAAGTTATAAGCATGGCAACTGCGAAGAGCAGTACAATAGGATGTAACTCTGTCATAGTAATAAGATAAGATGCAACCTCAGATGCAAGTCCTGTTTCACTAAAAGCTTTAGCTATAGAAAAACCTGCACCAAATAAGAACATAATCCTATACGGAATCTTTGCCTTATCCTCCATCCACTCTAACACATTAAATGGAGGCATAAAAAGAAGTAAACCTGCAAAGAGTAAGACACCAGCTTCACTAAGACCTAAACCTCCCCAAAAAGGTTCAATTGGAGCATTTAAAAGCAAAAGTAAAACTAATCCGCCAATTAGATATAAAATTTTCTTTTGCACCGTATTTAGTGCTACCTTTTGTATATCTTTATATATGGAAGTATTTGCAACTCCAAAACTTAAAATCATACTCACTACGATAAACATGATAAAAGCAAGTGGAGCAACCATCCAAATCCATTGAATAAAGGGTATAGTATCCATCCCTTTATTTGACATAATTCCAAGTAAGATGAGATTTGGTGGAGTTCCAATAGGGGTCATAATCCCACCAACACTAGCACCATAAGCAATAGCAAGAGCAAATCTAAGCTTCAACTTAACATCATTTGTAATAAACAGGGCAATAGACATAAGAAGAAGTGTTGTTGTAGTGTTTGAGAGAATTGAGCTAAGCAGTCCAGAAGTTATCGTCAAAGAAAAAATCATTCCTCTTGGGGTGTTTGGAAATAAGGAGAGCATCTTATCTGCTATCCATGTATGCAGATTGCTTTTTTCAACTGCAATCGCAAGCATAAAACCACCTAAAAACAAATATATAATAGGATTTGAATAGTTAATAGCAGTAGCAGTTGTATCTAAAATAGAAAAAGCTGGAAAGAGTATGATAGGAAGTAAAGATACAATAGCAAGAGGTAAGCCCTCGTTTGTCCAAAGTACAACTAAGAAAGCTATTAAGCCTAAAAGCGAAGCCTGAGTTGAGTTAAATAAAAAAAGTGATATTGCAAATACAAAGATGCCAATAAGTACACCAACTCCTATTTTTTGAAACTGCTCTTTGTGTTCGCTCATATATATTCACTTTTATTAATATCTGAACTATTATACATAATGATTTGATTAAAGTCAAAGCTAATAAAATAATATTAATTATACCCTTTATTATGATAGCTTCTATACTTGTTCAAGCATCTGGTATAGAGAGTTTAGCTGAAAATAAATGTGGAAGTTGTCACCTTATTGGTAAAATAACAAAAGAAACTAAAGAGCGTTTTGGTGTGATGCCTTCACAAAAAGGTGCTCTAAGTGATGATGAACTTAGAGCTATTGCTGAATATATTTTAGATAAATAATATTAGCTTGAGAGAAAATTATTTAAACTGTCATGAGGGTTTTCACCCTCTAACATTTTATAAACTTCTGTAGCAATTGGTAGGTATATATCTTTTTCTTTTGCGATTTTGTGAAGTGCATAAGTAGTTCCTATTCCTTCTGCTACTTCACCTAACTCATCTAGTATCTCTTTTTGGCTTTTTCCTGCGGCTATTCCAAGCCCTACGCGAAAGTTTCTACTCATGGTCGATGAAGCAGTTAAGAAAAGATCACCTGCTCCGCTAAGTCCAACAAAACTTTCTTCTTTGGCTCCATAAACATAACCAAATCTTTGCATCTCAACCAATCCGCGAGAAATTAGTGAAGCGGCTGCATTTTTACCAAGACCTAGTCCTTCACATATTCCCGCAGCTATTGCAATTACATTTTTATATGCTCCTGCAACTTCAGCACCCATAACATCTGTGGATGTATATGTTTTGATAAATGATGGGAAAAAAGTAGCAAATTTTGCACTAAGATCTTCGTTATGTGAGTTTATTACTAGTGCGGTAGGAAGAGACTTTTGAACTTCTGTAGCAAATGATGGACCAGACAAAAATGCTATGTTTTCATCAGGTACATAAGGTCTATAAATATCATTTAAAAACTTTCCTGTTTTGGCTTCTATACCTTTTGCAGCAACTAAAACTTTTTGATTGTTAAAAACAAAATTTTCTTTTAACCATAATGAAACTTGTTGCGCTGGAATTGCAATTACTAAATATTCAAGTTTTAAAATCTCTTCTAATGAAACAAAATTCTCAATATCTCTAGGTGTTCTTGAAGTAATATAAACTTCATTATTTTGTCCCAGAGCAAAAGCTAATGCGGATCCCCATTTTCCTGCTCCTATAACTCCTATTTTACTCATTCATCTTCTCCTATTAGCTTCTCAAACTCTTTTATATCGTTTTCATATCCAACTACTACAAATATATCTCCACTTTTGATTAAATGATGTTTTGATTTTGATGAGTAGATAAATTCTCTACTCATATCTTCATGTACAACTGATATTACTATGATTCCATGAACAGTATCCCATTCAACATCTGCGGGATGTCTCCCTTCAAAAGAACTATTTTTTCCTATCTTTATTTGAGCTATTTTAAGTGAACTTTTTTCATATAAAATCTCATGCAGAACCTCTGTGACTATAGGTTTTTCAAGCATCTCAACTATTACATTCGCTGTCGTTTGCGTAGTTGGTAAAATCCTAGTAGCTCCAGCCAATTTTAGTTTGTCGGAGCTCTCTTTATCTTGGGCTAAAGCTACTATAATGAGATCTTTAAAAGTATCTCTTAGGGATATGGTTAAAAATATATTTTCTGCCATATCTTCTAAAACACAAAACGCAACAGAGTCATTAATATCTACTTTTTCTTTTAAATGATCCCAGTTATCACTTAAATCAAAACCATTTTCACCATCTTTTGCCAACTCAAGTATATGTATATTCTTATAGTTAGATGCTATGTTTTTTTCTATTTCAGAAGTAAAATCATTTAAGCCAAAAATCAAAGCATTACTCTCAAACATTTTGATCCTTTTTATTTAAACTGAGAGCAAACTCTTTGATAAAAATTGTATTTCCTATCAGTAGAATATAATCACCCAATTCTAAGATTGTGCTATTTATTGGATTAAAGAAAAATCTTTTTTTACCATTTTTATAAACTCCTAAAAGTATTATTCTGTACTTTTTATTTTGAAGATCTTCTACTGTTACATAATTTTTTAAAACTCTTTGAGTTATAAGTATTTCTTCAACTGCTATACCATTGTAATTTTCTCTAAGTGCATGGATGGCTTCAAAAGCAACTGATTGACCTACAAATTCTTTAGCTATGATACCAACCAACTCTTTTTCATAAAAAATTTCATTTACACCGGCAAAATTTAGTTTGTTTCTATTTGTCTTATTTATCAAAGTAGAGAGTATAAAAACATCTTTGTTAAATGATCTAACAGTTAGAGCTGTATATACATTATGAACATCACTATGACTTAAACAAAGAATAGCTTTTATCTGAGTCTCCATATCTATCCGAAGTTTTTTATAACTCTCGATAGAACCTGGATCATAATTTAATGATGTAAAACCATCTTTTTTTGCAGACTCTACTTTTTGGGAGTTCTCATCTATGATAATAACATTATTATTTTTTTTCAACTCTTTAGCAACTTCCCTAGCAACTATACCATATCCACATATAAGATAAAATTCTTTTAACTTTGCTATATCATCAATGGATTTTACATCTTTTATTTCATCCAATTTTTCTGTAAATGATGTAACTATAAGTGAAGTAGTAAACGAGAACACACCTATACCTGCAATTATCACTACCATAGCAACAATACGACCAGCTTCGGTTATGGGAGTAATATCTCCAAAACCAACTGTTGAAATAGTTACAACAGACCAATAAACAGCCTCAAAAAGTGTATTAATATGAGAATCTGGATTATTAGCTTCCATAACATAAATCAAAACAGATGAAACAGATACAATTATAGATGTAAAAATAAAAAGAGTTATAAACTCAAATTTTTTAGCAGTTATTATAGATGTAAAAGTTTGTATACTTTTTGCATATCTAAAAAGTTTAAATACCCTAAAGAGTATAAATATACGAAGTAGTCTTAGTTCATGGAAAAATGGTAATATAGCAAGTAAATCGATAATGGCTTTTATTGAGAAAACATAAGCTAACTTGTCGCTTGCTATCTTTTTTAAAGCTTTAAAAAGTTTAAACTTATGTCCCAGTATAATATCATGTTCACTCTGTTCAATGATAACTTTACTAATGCTACTGCTTATCCAAAATCTTAGTATATACTCTATAAAAAATATAATAGATATAATATATGCACTAAAAAATAAAAGATAATCACTAACAGGATATTTAACTTCTCTAATAAGAATAACAACACTCAATAAGATAAGTGTCATCATAAAAATATCAAAATATTTTTTATACTTGTAATTACTGTTTTCTAGTAAATTGTAAAAAAAATGCTTTTTTCTTTGATAAGCTTCTGATGTATTTATAAAATATGCAATATTTACAATCAAACGCTTGAATAAGCCCATTTATTTAGCCTAGTTTTGCTTTTAATACTTCATTTACAGCCTGTGGATTTGCACTACCTTTTGACTCTTTCATGACTTGACCAACAAAGAAACCAAAAAGTTTATCTTTCCCACCTTTGTACTGCTCAACTTTATCTGGATTTGCAGCAATAATTTCATCACACATAGTTTCAATTGCTCCTGTATCACTAACTTGCTTGAGTCCTAGTGCTTCTATGACACCATCTACTTCCAAATTCTCTTGCATTAGTTTATCAAGTACTTCTTTTGCCGCTTTACCACTGATAGTCTTATCTTCAATACGCTTAACTAAATGTCCAAGCTTTTTAGCATCTACTGGTGAATTTGTAATATTAATCTCACCTTTAAAACGACCTAGAAGCTCAACTGTAAGCCATGTAAGAGCATTTTTAGCACTAATACCCTCTTGCATCATAGTCTCAAAGAAATGAGCCATCTCAACACTTGATGTAACAACACCAGCATTATATTCACTCATGCCATAATCTTTTACAAATCTGTCTCTTTTAGCATCTGGAAGCTCTGGTATTTTAGAGTAAACTTCGAGCATCTCATCTGTTACAACAGCCTTGAGTAAATCTGGCTCTGGAAAGTAACGATAATCTGCAGCTTCTTCTTTACCACGCATTGAACGAGTCTCTTGTTTTACCTGATCAAAAAGTCTGGTCTCTTGGCAAATCTCTTGCTCATAAACACCATCTTCCCAAGCTTCACTCTGACGGGCAACTTCAAGTTCTATAGCTTTTTGGATAAATTTAAAACTATTAATATTTTTAATCTCAACACGAGTGTAAAGCTTCTCTTCACCTTTAGGTCTTATAGAAACATTTACATCTACACGGAAACTTCCCTCTTGCATATTTGCATCACCAATATCTAAGTAACGGATAATTGAGTGAAGTTTTTTAAGATATAAAGTCACTTCCTCTGCACTACTCATATCTGGTTCTGAGACGATTTCTAAAAGTGGGGTACCTGCACGGTTCAAATCAACTTTAGAGATATCACCATCATGTATATTTTTACCAGCATCTGCTTCTATATGTGCACGGTTTATTCGTATGATTTTATGACTTCCATCTTCAAAGTCTATCTTTAGCGTACCATGTTCAACTATAGGTGTATAAAGCTGAGTAATCTGGTATGCACTTGGAGAATCAGGATAGAAGTAAGACTTTCTATCAAAAAATGATGTCTGATTTACAGTAGCATCTATAGCAGTACCAAGCATAATTGACTTATGCAGAACTTCTTTATTTAGAACAGGTAAAGCACCTGGAAGAGCTAGACAAGTTGGACAAGTATTTGTATTTTGTTTATGATTGAAACTCGTTGGACACGAGCAAAAAAGTTTTGTTTTTGTGTTTAGCTGTACATGGACTTCAAGCCCTATAACTACTTCAAACATATATTTCCTTGGATAAATAATAATTGATTATCGATTCTATCCAATTTTTGCTTTAAAGGGTTTTATGTGATTTGCTGGGAGTATATTTTTTCTAAAAGTTCAGTCTGTTTTTTAGCTTCTTCAAGCTTCTGTCTATTTATAGCAAAAGAGTCCAGTCCTAAAATCAAAAAGAAAGAAATAACAATAAAAACAACTGTAGTAAAAAGAGCTAAAGAGAAGCCTAGGAAGAGGAATAGTTTAAAAGTTATAAGAGCACCAAAAATGACTATAGCCCATGATGCTCCAAGCAAAAAACTTATAATTCTATCGAATTTATCTTTTTGCATATTGTCTTAGTAAGACTTAGTGGTCTTCGATTGCTACTGCAGAACCAAGGTAAACCGTTGTAAGCATCATAAAGATAAATGCTTGTAAGAATGCCATAAAAGTAAGTAGTGCAAATGGAATCATTGGAAGCAACCAAGGAGCTAACATCAAGATTACCATTAAGAACATATCATCACCTTTTACATTTCCAAAAAGACGGAAAGAAAGAGAGATAAGACGAGAAAAATGAGAAACGATTTCTATAGGAAACATTAACCAATATAACCACCAAACTGGACCCATAAAGTGTTTGAAATATTTAATAACACCTTGACGACGAATACCTTCAAAGTTATAGTAAACAAAGACTACAAGAGCAAGAGTTAAAGGCATTTCTAAAAATGCTGTTGGAGCTTCAAAACCTGGAACAACACCAATTAAGTTAGCAATAACAACAAAAAGACCAATTGTAGCAACAAGTGGAACGTAACGGCGAGCATTTTCATCACCCATTACATCTCTACCCATTTGAAGAACGCCACCGATGTATGCTTCCATCAAATTCTGTGTCCCTTTAGGAACTAGTTGAAGGTTTGACATTGCTACTCTTACAAGTAACAAAGCGATACCAGCAGATAATAACATGTGTGTCATGTAGATAAAAGTCTTATCGTGAGATATTAGACCGAAAAATGTGAATAATTCACCCATAGGTGTACTCCCTGTCTCAAATTAATTGCGTGATTATAATCTAACTTGTATTAAATTATTATAATAGCAGATACTTTTTTTGCAAATTCATCTTTATTTGTTATTTTTTTGCTTTGGCTTTAACATCTTTAGCACTATAATTCTTCCCAGCAATTGATTCTAGAAAGACTGTAGCATAAGAACCTTTTGGAAGTGAGAAAGAAATATTTAAAAGTGTCTGCTTTTTAACATAGGTACACTCTATCTCTTTTGGATATATTAGAGCTTCTCTTCTATAACCTTTGTCTTGTAAGAACTCATCATCATACTCTTTTTCTATCTCTCTTGCATCTGAGCGAGCACGAAAAACATCTCTACCACATAGAAGCCCAGTAGGAACTACCTTTTTGCTATTATAATCATTTGTCGGCATAATTTTCGGCGTAGATAACTTGCCATCATGTGAGAGATAAACATCACCTTCAAGCAGTTTAAATTTAGTTTCACCATTTTCTAAACTAAGCATAACTCTATCTCTTAGCCAATCATTAAAGAATACACTCTGATAGATAGAAATAAGAAATTTCTTAATCTTATTGTCTTCTATAAAAAGATCTCCTTGAATCATCTCTTTTGCTTGTTTAATACTCTCAGTATCACGACCAAATCTTTGATAACCGAAATAGTTAGGCAAACCGTCTTTAGAAATTCTTCTTGCTACTTTTTCAATCTTGCCTGCATCTATATTATCAACAAAATGAAGATTAATGCTAAATCTATTTCCTGCTAAATCACCCATACGAATGGAGTGAGAGTGTCTCGTAGTACTCAATATTTTTATCTGCTTATGGTAAAACTTCTTAAGTAGTTTCTCATAAGATGCATCTACAGAGATATACTGAGTAGTAGTTGCATGTTTATCTTTTAGACCTGCATAACCTATTTTTTGCGCAGGAACTGCCATATATTCAGCAAATATAGCGACCATATCCCATGTTGTAAGTTCAACTTTTTCAACATGAAGTATTAGGTAGTTACCCTTGCCTTTAAACTCTGTTGATGGTATCTCATCGACCACGAAATCAGTAGGAGTCTGATAAAACTTAAAACTTATATCTTCATCAACACTCTGTAAATATTCTCTTTTTCTCAATATGTCCTCTTTCTTTTAATAGTGGAAATCTCTTCGACGAGCAAATATTATGTAATAATATTTAGCCGAAGAAGAAAAAGATTTACTCTATCATAATTGTAACAACTTTAATTTTTGTGAAGCAATATTAATATCTTTTTTTATTGCTTTTTTCAACTCAGCAATGGAGTCAAATTTTTTATTATCTCTTATAAAAGAGACAAAACTTATTCTAGCTTCTTTTTTACATAATACTTCGCCATCTAGAATATGTGACTCAACGGCAAATGAGCCATCCGTAGTAACTCTATGCCCTACAAAAGATACAGATGGATGATAATGTTCTTCATCATCTATACGAGTCAAAGTAACATAGACGCCCTCTTTTGGAGTTAAAAAGCCTGTTGCTTGGATGTTTATAGTAGCAACTAGCTCTTTTTTACCTATACCTTGTCCGGCTACTAAAGCTCCATTTATAGTATAGTTGTGTCCTAAAAAGTCATTTGCACCTTTTATGTCACCTATTTGCAGTTTTGCTCTAATTTTGTGAGAGTGAACTGAATCACCATTGTGGGTAACCTCAGCAACAACTTTCACCTCTGAATTAAAAAGAGTATCCAAATCTTCAAATGAATACTTTCTATCTTTACCAAAATGAAAGTCATAACCAACAACTATCTTTTGGAGTTTTGGGAATTTACTTTTAAGTAGAGATATAAATCCTTCTCCATCTAAGTGACGAATTTCGTCAAGTTCAAGATAGAGTATCGGATAGTGAGAAAAATGTTCACGCTCTTTTTTAGGTGTAAGATTTGCATACCCTGTCTCAATAACAACAATAGTCCCATTTTCATCAAGCTCCGCAAAAAGATGCTGATGTCCTATATGCATACCATCAAAACCACCGATGGCTATAGCAGTACTATTTTTCATAGCAGTAGCAATACTCAAGGTTACCCTCCTTTCCTGTTAATTTTGATGGAGACTTCATAATAAGCTTCCATCCTTTTAATGTAGCGGCATCTTCAAATTTTATCATAGCATTCATAATAGCTTTTTCATCAAGAACAACTCCGTGATTGTCTCTTTTGGCTTCACGTCCAACTTCAAACTGTGGTTTAAACAGAAGTATAATTTTATTTGATGCTAGTCTATCTATATCATCTAAAATATTTAGTAGCGATATAAAGGCAACATCACTTACAACTATGTCAAAAGTTTTCTCACTTTGAAACTTTCTTATATCACAACTCTCAAAAGATAAAACCCGTTTATCCTCCAAGAGAGTTTTATGCAGTTGCTCTTTGCCTACATCTACAGCACTTACTTCTTTCACTCCAAACTCTAAAAGCACCTGAGTAAATCCACCCGTAGATGCACCTATATCTAAAGCTACACTATCTTTAATATCAAGTTTAAGTTCTTCTAAGAATGAACTTAGTTTATGTGCAGAACGAGAGACATACTCCTTATGCTCTGTCACAATAACCTCATCCCCTTCTTCTATTTTTAATGAACTCTTTATAGATACTTTAGCATTTACACTTACCAAACCATCTTTTATAAGTGTTTGTGCTTTAGTCCTACTTCCAGCTAATGAATGATTTACAAGATAGTTGTCAAGTCTCATTAAAACTGATACTCAATAGCACTATACATAAGCTTAATATTCATAGTACGTTCTGTAGTATTTTCTTGATAATCAATATCGTAGTTATCATAGGCCACCTTAACACTTAAGGCATCAGTAATTCTATAACCTACTCCAACTCCATATATCATTGTAAATCCTGTAGAACCTACACCTGCAGCATCCATCTCACCTACACCAAACTTTGCATAAAAATCTAAACTATCATCAAAAAAAGCATAATGAGCCAGAGTACTTACATTTAAAGAGGAGAAAGTTAAAGTCGTATCTTGGTTAGAGTTGTCAACAGCCTCATATGAATTTCCAGAGTTAAACTCAACTTTAGCTAGTTCTACAGATAGGTGTTTATTTATATATGCACCAACATAAAATATCATTGTATCGGAGCTGTCTTTATTTACCTCTTTAAAGACACCATCATCAAAAAATTCAGAAACTCCATAGCCAAAACCTATATATGGTCCACCATCTCTGTCTGCTAATAAAACACTACAAAATAGCAGTATTGATAAAATTATCTTCATCTATTGGCTCTCACTTATTTTATTTCTCATCTCATCTTCTGTTAAACACTCAACTCCAAGACTCATCGCTTTGTCATATTTACTTCCGGCATCTTCACCGTAAATCAAAAAGTCTGTCTTTTTAGAAACAGAACCGGAGACTTTAGCACCAAACTCTTCTAGCATCTCTTTGATTGCACCGCGTGATTCGCTCATAGTTCCAGTTAAAACAGCAGTTTTGCCTTTAAAAGGGTTTTCTACCGCTTCAGCTTTTTGCAGAGGCTCAAGCGGTTTTAATATCTCTTGCAGGGTTAGTATAGTCTCACTGTTTACTCTTACAAACTCCAAGAGAGACTCTGCCATCTCTTCACCGATACCTTCACATGCTATTATTTCTTCTTTAGATGCATCTATGAATGATGAACCAAAGTTCTCACTCAAAGTCTTAGATGCCACCTCTCCAATATGCTCTATGCCCAAAGAGTTTATAAATCTCCAGTACTCACTTCCTTTGGCAGCTTCTAAAGAGTCTAGAAGGTTTTGAGACTTCTTCTGCTTAAAACCTTCAAGAGCTAAAAGTTTATCTAGCGTCAAATCAAACAAGTCAACAACACTCTTTACAAGTCCTGAAGTAAATAGTGTTTCTACTATCTTATTTCCCAAACCATCAATATTCAGACATGGCTTAGATGCGAAATAGATAATAGAGTTTACCACCCTAGCCTCACACTCCAAGTTTTGACACTTCAACAAAACACCTTCATCCAAAAGCTCACTTTTACAAACTGGACAAAGTGTCGGACGAGCGTAAGGAACTTCGCTTCCATCTCTCTCATGAGTAAGGACTTTAATGATTTTAGGTATAACATCACCACTTCTAAGGATTATTACCTTATCATTTAGACGAATATCTTTTCTATCTATCTCATCAAAGTTATGAAGAGTCGCACGTTCAACTATAACACCATCTATATCTGTAGGTTCAACCTGAGCTACAGGAGTAACTGCTCCACTTCGTCCAACTTGAAGCACAATACCCCTTACAGTCGTTATCTTCTCAACTGCCGGAAATTTATATGCAACTGAAAAACGAGGATTTTTAACCGTATAGCCCATATCTATCTGAGATGCTATCTCATTGACTTTTATAACCATACCATCGAGCATCATAGAATAGCTATCTCTATCTTTTTTCATAACTTCATATATAGCTTCTATCTCATCGTAGCCTTTACAAGTAGCTCTTTGAGGCGGTTTTCTAAATCCAAGTTCATAGATATAAGCCATTTTCTCACTAAGCAGTTTATATTCAAGTGAATCTACACCAACGCCATAAGGTAAAAATACTAGGTTCCTAGATGCAGTGATGCTTGAATCTAACTGTCGTAAACTTCCCGCAGCTGCATTTCTAGGATTTGCAAAAACTGCTTCGCCTGCTTTTAATCTTGCTTCGTTTATTTTGTCAAACTCATCTTTAAAAATCACTACTTCACCACGTATTTCTATACGTTGTTTATGTTCTATTGTAAGTGGAATAGAACGAATAGTTTTCACATTTTGAGTTATTAGCTCACCAACCGTTCCATCACCACGAGTGATTCCATGAATGAGTTCACCATTTTCATATATAAGATTAAGACTTGCCCCATCAAACTTTGGCTCACAATAAAATGAGATATTACTATCAAGTTTATATGTCTTAGTAAGCCATTTTTCTAGACCTTGTGAGTCAAAAATATCTTCTAAAGACCACATACGTGATAGATGCGAAGCCTTTGTAAATCCACTAGAGACTATATCACCTATTCTCTGTGTAGGTGAAGATGCTAAAATATCATTTTTATTCTTCTGTTCATACTCTACAACCTCATGGTAAAGGTTATCGTAAACTTCATCCGTTGTAATAGGATCGTCAAGTACATAATAGTTATATGAGTATAGGTTTAACTGCTCAACTGCTTTTTTATAATCTATTAATTTCATAATGGAATTCTATCTCAAAGTTAATTTACATACGCTGTTTTTTTGATATTAGAGCTTTTACGAGTGAAGTTTTAATTGAAAGAAATGATTTTTTATTTTGAGTTAATATCTTCTCTTGAGATTTTAGTCCTCTACGCAAACTTTCAATTTCACGTTCTAGTTTTAAATGTTTATCTATTACATTTCTCTTTATCTCTTTTGTAGCAAGTTGTTCCAATGTTTTCTTTATAGTTATTATAGCTTTTTTAGCTACTTCTATTTCTTTTTTAATAGGCTCTTTAAGCTCATTGTTTTTTATTCTATGCACTTCATCTAATAGGTCTTCTAGTTTCTCATTTTTGTATCTTAATTCATCAGTAAGTTTTTGCTTCTTCTTATTATAATCATTATTATATTCTGTCGGTGAGAGTTTACCTATAAATAACGCAACTATTTGTTCATCAAGTGTATGAATCTCTTTTTGAAGTTTAATTACCGATGCTCTTGTTCTAATATATATTTTAGCTATTGACAACATTGAAATAACATTCCACTTTAAACCACCATCAGTTTCTAATTCAGGTACTTTATATTTCATTCCATCGACTATGACAATATTTAGAGAGTAATACTTTAAAAAATCAACCATATATTCATTTGACATTGAAATCTCATTTAGCATATATTCAGCAATTGAGTCAAAAACACTATTGAAATGAATTCTAAAAATATAACCACTAAAACCTTTTAAAAATTCTACAGGATTATCAAATTTAACAACTAATTCTTCTACTATAATCTTTTGTATATAGACATAGACATTTTTTTCATATATATTATTATCGATTCTTTGTTCTTCAAAATGCAACTCTACAAATTTTTTAACAATTATCATAAAAAATTTTCTGCTACTTTCTTTTGAAAAATGCTTATTATAGAATACTTCCAACTCTTGCTTATCAATTCCATTAAATCTACGTTCTTCTTTGTTATACTCGTTTGTACTAATCTTATTAAAAATCTTAATAAAAATATGCTGTTTTTTAATTACTACTACATCATTTTTCTTAAGTTCTAATGCTTTTCTAACAGCTAATTTAATCACATCTTTTTCATCAAAATTTTTATTATTATTCTCTTCTATCAATGCACAAATTGCACTTTTAAGTCCATTTGACATTATGATAATTTGATTATTTTTATATTCTATCAACTCATCATTACTTTCAATAAGACATATAATATCGTTTATTAAATTCTTCACTATTTTTATCTCTTCCTCAACTATTTATTAAATCTGTAGGACGACCAAAATAATAACCCTGGAACTCATCTACACCATACTCTTTAAGAAGTTTAAATATCTCTTCATTCTCTACATATTCTGCAATAGTTTTAGTCTCTAAATCCTTAGCAAATCGTATAATACTTTTTACTAAAATTTTTGATTCATTATCAACTAATATATTTTTAATAAGTGAGCCGTCTATCTTTAGATAATCAGGTTTTATTTTTAATATATGAGTATAGTTTGCATATCCGCTACCAAAATCATCAATAGCTATTAAAACACCTTTTTGTCTTAATTTCTCAATAATTTTCATAAGTCTATCAAAATCTTCTACACCCTCTTGCTCCGTGATTTCTATGACTATTTTTCCAGGTGATTCAAATTTCTTTATTAGCGTTACTAATTTATCCATAAGAGCATAGTTAAAAAAATCATTTGGAAGTAAGTTTACAGATATCTTCTCGTTTCTCTCTGAGAAGAAAGAGAGTGCTTGAAATAGCATCTCTTGTGCGACTTCTATGTATAGTCCACTTTTTATGGCAACAGGCAAAAAGTCATCAGGTAATATTATATTTTTCTTACCATTTTCAAAATCAACTATTCGCACTAAGGCTTCATATTTAAGTATTTTACCATTTTTATCTGTTATGGGTTGAAAAAATGGAATAACATTTTTATTCTCCAAAGCATGTCTAATAATTTTTTTCATACCTAAAATACGCTCAGAGTTCTTTTTAGTATCTACGCTTTGAGAGTATGCAAGATAAGGAAGAGATTTCTCTTTAGCTTTTCTAAGTGCCATCTGAGCCTCTTCAAGAGAGTGTTCATGATCAAAAGCTAGTCCAGAATATATTTCTATTCTTAGAGTCTCTTCTATTACCCCAATGTAAACAGGAAGAGTATTTATTCTACTATGCAATTCATTTAACATCTCATTATAGATATCTTCTTCGAAGTTTAAGTCCTGCTTTAAGAGTACATACTCATCTGATGAAACTCTATAGGCAATAAAGTCATGTTCAGTCGCAAAGCTTTGAAATTCATTTGCTGCTTGTTGTAAAACCTCATTACCAACATCAACACCATAAAGCTCATTTAAAAGACTGAACTCTTTTATATTACTTAGAATAAGAACATTGCTTTGCGCTAAAAATAGTTCATCATTTAAGGATTGTCTATTTCTAAGCCCTGTTAAGTGATCCGTATAAACTTGCTTTGTAAAATGTTTTAGCATTATGTTAAAACTTTCATGTAGTACTAATACAAGAAGTAAGGCTACAAATATTCCAATAAAAAGCAACTTGTACATAAAAGCTCTATTTTGTTTAACTATACTAGAGATATTAAATCCAAGAACTAAAAATCCTAATGTTTCAGAGATATGATTTTGTAGAGGCAAATTCGTATCTATTTTAAAATCAGACAAGACTTCAGGATTTGTAAAATACTTTTTTAAAATCTTACTACCTTTTATAAGGGTATATTTATCATCTATAGATACTTTGTCTTGCTCAAGCATAATATCTGTGAGTGATTTATCTATTGCTATACCAATATCTATTTTAAAGACTGTTTTAAAATCTTTTATAAATAGTTTTGGTGATACACCAAGCTCTACATTTCCAACATATCTATTTTTATAAAAAATAGCTTCAGTTGTACGATAAGTCATCTCTAGCTTACCAACTTCAAAGCCACTAAAAGATCTTTGCATAGTGTTTGTATCTATTATAAGTTTTCTTTTTTTATTTACTACGTCACCACGAAAGTCAGGCTTATGCGCACGATACAGTGTGATTCCATCTTTAGATCGGAATGTAAGAATTTTAATATCAGGATTTATTGATTTAAGATGATTATAATATGGAGTGACGATAGAGTTTATTTTTTCATAATCAGCATTAGCTATAGCTTCAGAGAGTCCATCAGCTGAGACTACGCTATTAAGTCTGAGCTTTAAAATTTTATCTTCTTCTTTTAGTTTACTATTAAAAAGTTTCTCAGTAGACTTAGTTATATTATTTATCTGATCATTTGTAGACTTTTCAAACTGATAATCTAAAAATACATATCCTACTATCCATGATATTAGTAATACCACAATAACTAGTAAGAGTGTCTTTTGTTTCGTCTGCTCAGGAATATTCAATATTGCTCACTATTGCTCACTATTATAAATTTTAATATTTTTGTATATTGTAACATTTTAATTCAAACTTTGGTATTTAACCACTCTCTCTTTTGATATATATACCAATATATCAAACCTTTTAGTAGTGTTTCTATATTCATAATTATAAATATCATAATAATCCCATAACCCATTTTATAGGCTATATATGATGGTATAACCCTTAAAAACCATAAAGATAGAACGTTTATTTTTAGAGTAGTCTTAGTCGCACCTGCACCTCTTAAGGCACCAGAGTATACAAACATAATAGCTAAAGGAATCTGAGCTAAGCCAACTAATATAAGATAATAAGATGCTACTTTAATTGTCGCGATATCTTGAGTAAAAAAAGATACTAACACTTCAGGAATTGTTATTAAAACAATTCCGACACTTCCCATAAATATATAAGCAATTCTTCCACTAATTACTCCCATATTATAAGCTCTCTCTTTATTAGCAGCTCCAATATTTTGACCTACCAATGCCATAGCAGCAATTGCAAAACCAAAGCCTGGCATAAATGCGATGCCTTCAATACGAAGACCAACCTGATAACCTGCCAGTTCTGCTGTACCATATGCTGTAATGATAGAGACAAAAACTAAAAATGACATACTAGAGATAGCGCGATCAAGCGCTGCACTCCAACCTACGTGCCAAGCTCTTATCATATCTTTTATGCGGATTATTGGGATAAGGTTTAACTTAGAGTTTGATTTTTTTATAAGAAAATAATACGCGATGACATTAAATATATATGCTATTACAGTCGCATATGCCGCACCTTCAATGCCATATGCTTCAAAACCGTAATGACCAAAAATCAAAACATAATTTAAAAAAGCATTAATTGCGGCAGAAAAGAGTTTTATATAGAGTGAACTTTTTGTATCTCCGGCAGCTGAGAGAGCATTATAAAGAAGGTTATCTATAAATATGACAACTATTCCCAAAGAAAGTATTTTAAAGTACATTGAACCCTGAGAGATTACATCTTCAGATGCACCCATAAGTGCGTATATATGTGAACTTCCAAAATAACCGCCTATAGTTACAAAAACTGACAAGATAATCGCAAAAACACTCAATCCATAAAGTAGTGCAGATGCACGTCTTTTACGTCCTTGTCCAATAAATCTCGAAATAAGTGCATTTCCACCAACTACATATAGTGTCATCAAAACATTTATAACCATCATAAACTGCATACTCATACCAACTGCAGCAAGTGCAGATACACTAACCATACCGACCATAAGCATATCTATAAGAACTTGTAAGATATCAACTAGGTGCTTTAATGCCGCAGGAATTGCGATTTTAAATACTCTTTTGGTGTCATTTGAGACTAGTCTTGAAAAAATTGTGCTACCTCTGTCATAGTTTGGATCAGCTCATCTTTTGTTTGAAAATGTAGAACTTTTTTATCTTTAACTTCTTCTTTTAAAGGAGTAAAATCAAAGACTAAAATATACTCTTTTAGATTTACCTTATCTTCATTCGTCTCAATCCACTCTAAGCTCATCTCAGCCACTTCACCTTGCATCTCTACAACTGCAGCAGGATAAAGTCTTGTAAGCTTACTTAAATCTATATCTCCAACTTTTGATTTATATATCATTTCTTATATCCTTAATATTTTGAGTTTTTAAAACCCAAGTAAAATAGACTCCGCCAACGATAAAACCTGCTCCTATAACAACTGTTATAAATTCTAAAGAAAAACCAGCGGTTGCCAAAAAGCCTATCATAAATGATGTAAAAGCTGCGGAACTTAAAAACAGCATATCGTTATATGCAACTATACGTCCATAGTATTTTTCTTCAATATTTTTTTGAAGCAGTGTATATGAATATGACCAAAGTGTTGTTGTAAAAAGCCCTACTATTACACTAGCAATAAGAGAGAGATAAAAATCCTTCATCATAAAAGCCCATAGCCAAACAGCTAATGCCTGAGCAATAAATACATATACAATTCGTTTATTATTTATATATTTACTTATAAGTATAGGTCCTAGAACTAAGCCTACCGCACGAGAAGCATGAAGAAGTCCAAGAGCTAAAGAAGTCGCAATTACAGATGCATAGTACTTATCGACCATCAACGCGACTAATGCATCAAAAGCCGTTAAACCGACAAAAGCATGTATTAGCATTAGATGCAGAGCTTGAGGAGTCTTTTTTATATATCTAAAAGTATCTCTCATCATCTGAAAAAGACTTTCACCTGTTTTTATTACTTCTACTTTTATCTCTAAGTTGTAAAGCAAAACAAAACCAACTACAAACATTAATGAATCCAAGATAAATGCAACTTTTACTCCAAACCAATAAACAACAAAACCACTAATTGCCATTCCAAGGGTATATGATAGGGACCAGATTATTGAGTGAAGTTCATTTGCTCTTTGGAGCTTATCTCCACGCAATATTTTAGGAAGAAGTGACATTTCAGTTGTAAAATAAAAACTAGCTGCTGCCATTTTAACAAAAATCAATACATACAAAAGAAGTAAATCTGATGTAGAATTTACAAATATTAAAGAAAAAGTTGCGAAAATTTCTGCACTAATAAGAATTAATAAAAGTTTTTTCGGTCGTACACTGTCAATTATTGAACCAGAAAATGGTGCCTGAACTACACCCGCTAAAAAGTGTAACATTGCTACAAATGCCACTACAGATGCTGAAACATTAAGTTCAAGAAGTAGCGTATATATCGCTACATTACTAAACCATGCACCAAAATATGCGATAAGTTGTATTGTTGATAGTCTTCTTAAAATTGGCTCTGATTTTAACAGTTTTATATACTCATTCATAAGTGAAAGATTATCATATTCTTAAGGTTTCAAAAAAGAAATTTAAAAATTTGTATAAAAATATTAAAGTTAATTCATATTATGTCGATATGCTGTGTAATAACAATATTTTTGTAGAAGGAGTGAGTCATGGATGGCATAGCAAATGTTGCAAGACAACAACAATCACAAGTAGGTTCGCAGGAAGCTCAAGGAAGAGCAGCTCAGCAAGTACAACAAAGACAGACTAATGCAACGAAGGAGCTTTCTGTTACAAGTTCTAAGATTAATTCTAAAGAACAGGTTCAGGAATTAGTACAACAATTAAACAAGGCAATGGCTCCAATTAGTACAGATCTCAGATTTGGGGTGGATAAAGATGATGTATTTTATGTATCTGTAATTGAATCAGAAACTAGTAAAATGCTTAGAAGATTCCCAGCAGAACAAGCAAAAGATTTTCTTCCTAAAATGCAAGAAGTAACTGGTATATTATTAGACTCAATAGGGTAATTAAAACTCACCCTTTTGGCTAAGTACTTTTCTTTAACTCTATACCTCTCTTATTAATTAAATCTAATACTAACCATTTTTTAATCTTTTTTGTAGTAAAATCGCGTCAATTATTTTGCAAAAGGGAACTTTCCAATATGAAAAAAGAAGTTAAAAAAGTAGTTCTTGCCTACTCTGGTGGACTTGATACAAGTATCATTCTAAAATGGTTACAAGATGAGTATAACGCTGAAGTTATAACTTTCACAGCTGACTTAGGTCAAGGTGAAGAGGTAGAACCTGCACGTCAAAAAGCACTTGACAACGGTATAAAACCTGAAAATATTTTTATACTTGATATTCAAGAAGAATTTGTAAAAGATTATGTTTTCCCTATGTTTAGAGCAAATGCTATTTATGAAGGTGAGTATCTACTTGGTACATCTATAGCTAGACCGCTTATCGCTAAAAAACAGATTGAAATCGCAAATAAAATGGGTGCAGATGCTGTATCTCATGGAGCTACTGGAAAAGGAAATGACCAAGTAAGATTTGAACTTGGTTACCTAGGTCTTAATCCTGATATTACAGTAATTGCTCCATGGAGAGAGTGGGATCTAAACTCTAGAGAAAAACTTTTAGCATATGCAAAAAAACATGGAATTAAAATTGACCAAAAACATGTTGATGCAGATGGTAACCCAACAGTAAGTCCTTACTCTATGGATGCAAATCTTCTTCATATCTCTTATGAAGGTCTTCATTTAGAAGATCCAATGAATGAGCCTGAAGAGTCAATGTGGTTATGGACAAACTCTCCAGAGAATGCTCCTGATGAAAAAGAGTATATAACAATCGGATATAAAAATGGTGACCCTATCTCTATCAATGGTAAAGATATGAGTCCAGCTACAATACTAAGAGCACTAAACGAGTATGGTAATAAGCATGGTATCGGTAGAATTGATATTGTTGAAAATCGTTTTGTTGGGATGAAGGCTCGTGGCTGTTACGAGACTCCGGGTGGAACAATTATGTTAAAAGCTCACCGCGCAATAGAGTCTATTTGTCTTGACAGAGAAGAAGCTCATATGAAAGATGGAATGATTGCTAAATATGCAGAACTAATCTACAATGGATTTTGGTTCTCTCCAGAGCGTGAAATGCTTCAAGCTGCTATTGACACTACGCAAAAATATGTTCAAGGTAGTGTTAAATTAAAACTTTACAAAGGGAATGTTGAAGTAGTAGGACGTGAATCAGATATGTCTCTTTACTCTGAAGAGCACTCAACATTTGAAGAAGATGAAGTATATAACCAAAAAGATGCAGAAGGTTTTATTAAACTAAATGCACTAAGAAGAATCATTGCAGGTAAAAAAAGAAATCACAAATAAGCATTAATATAAGGGATGAATAATGAGTATAATTAAGATAGATATGAATTCAGTAGAGTTTCAGACTGAAATGGAAAAAACAGTAAAATTTACAGACAAAGTTGTTGCTCAGTTTGGTTGGGAATATAATCCTCAAGATGAAGTTAACGAAGGTGTGCAAATGGGTCTTGCTAGAAACAAGATGATGTACAGCAAAAGATTTTGTCCATGTTTTATGGTTGATACAACTGGCGAAAAACCTAAAAGTGTTGATGATAGAATATGTCCATGTAAGCCAGCTATTGAACAAGAAATTCCTCAAAGTGGTGTATGCCATTGTGGTATTTTTTGTACTCCAGAATTTGCAGAAGCTAAGCGCATAGAGATGGGAATGGAAGAAGTTGTTCATACTCATTCACGTGGTCTTACAAGAGAAGAGTGTGAAGTATTAGTCTCTCAAGCTGAACTAGATGGTGATGAGATTATGTCACTTATTGAAGCAAAAGAAATTGGTATGGTTGACTTTAAACTTGTAGATGTTCGTGAGCACATGGAATGGCAAATGGGGCATATCAAAGGTGCAGACGCTCTAGTTCCAACTAGTAGTTTCTTTCAAGTATTAGATGATGCTAAGTTATCTAAAGATGAAAATATAATCCTTTACTGTCATGTTGGTAGTCGTTCTGCTCACTGTGCAAGAATCTTAAATGATATGGGATACACAAAAGTAGGAAATTTAACTCACGGTATTGTCTCTTATGGCGGCGAGATAGAAAGATAACAAGAAAAATAAATGAAGATGTTTCCTTCATTCTATGGAATAAAATTAAGGAGTAAAGTATGAAAGTATTATTAATAAAAGATGTAAAAAGCTTAGGTAAAAAAGGCGAAGTCAAAGAAGTTAAAGATGGTTATGGGAAGAATTTTCTTATTGGAAAAGGTTTCGCAAGACAAGCAACTCCTGAAATTTTAGCTCAACATGCTCAAGATGAGTTAATAGTAGCCGAAAATCTTCAAATAGAGGTAGACGCTCTTAAAAAGGTAGCTTCACAACTTGATAAGTGCGAAATTATTATCACAAAAAAACTTGGTCAAAATGGTCACCTTTTTGGCTCAGTAACAAAAGAAGAAGTTGCAGCTGCACTAAAAGAGCAACATGATATTGAAATTGACAAAAAACATATCAATGAAAAAATAGCAATTAAAACTGTCGGGGAACATGATTTGGATTTTAAACTAGGTCATGGTCTTCATGCTACACTGCATGTGGATGTTCAAGGAGAGTAGAAAATAATGTTTGACGCTACTACAATACTTGCATATAAAGGCAAGAATAAGGCCGTTATTGGTGGAGATGGACAGGTTACTTTTGGAGACTCAGTTCTAAAAGGCAACGCTACAAAAATCCGTACACTTCATAAGGGTAAAATTTTAGCTGGTTTTGCTGGAAGTACCGCAGATGCTTTTAATCTATTTGATATGTTTGAAGATTTTTTAGAGGATAAAAAAGGCGATCTTTTAAAATCTGTTATAGAATTCTCTAAAGCTTGGCGTAAAGATAAAGTTCTAAGAAGACTTGAGGCAATGATGATAGTTTTAAATAACGACCATATTTTTATTCTCACTGGAAATGGTGATGTAGTTGAACCTGAAGATGGAGAGATTGCTTCTATTGGGAGTGGTGGCAACTACGCCATTTCTGCAGCAAGAGCACTTAAAAAACATGCCAAACTAGATGAAGAAGATCTTGTTCGTGAGAGCTTATCTATTGCAGCAGATTTATGCATCTATACAAACCACAGTATTAAAACTCTTACATTAGAGGATAGTAAATAATGGACTTAACCCCAAAAGAGATAGTTGAATATCTTGATAAATATGTAATTTCTCAGCGTGATGCAAAAAAAACTATTGCTCTTGCTTTAAGAACCAGATATAGAAGAATGCAACTATCACAAGAGTTACAAGATGAAATAATGCCTAAGAATATTTTGATGATTGGCTCAACCGGTGTTGGTAAAACAGAGATATCAAGACGACTTGCAAAGATGATGAAAGTTCCTTTTATCAAAGTAGAAGCGAGTAAGTATACAGAAGTCGGTTTTGTCGGTCGTGATGTGGAATCTATGATTCGTGATTTGGTTATTGCATCTATTGCTATAGTAAAAGAAGAAAAAGAAGAAGCAAATAAAGATAGAATAGAGAACTATGTTTTAAACAAGATAGTGGAAAAACTTCTTCCTCCACTTCCAGAAGGTGCTAGTGAGAGTAAAAAAGATGATTATCAGAGACTTCTTGGAGCTACGGAAGAGAGAGTTTTAAGTGGCGATATGGACGATAGCGTCATTGAACTACAATTTGACAAAGTTCACGTAGAGTTTAATGACACAAATCTTCCACCAGAGATGGTGAAAGTTCAAGAGAGTTTTTCAAAAATCTTTGAAACTATGAATAAAGAAGATAATAAAAAAGAAGTTACAGTCAAAGATGCTAAGTCTATATTAAAAGTTGAAGCCAGTCACAAACTTCTTGATATGGCAAATATTAATACCGAAGCACTTAAGCGTGCAGAAGATGGCGGTATAATATTTTTAGACGAAATTGACAAAATTGCTATCAGTTCGAAAAGCCAAGGAAGAAATGATCCGAGTAAAGAAGGTGTTCAAAGAGACTTACTTCCTATCGTTGAAGGTAGTAGTGTAACTACAAAATATGGTGTTATAAATACAGATCATATTTTATTCATCGCAGCTGGTGCATTTCATATTACTAAACCAAGTGATCTGATTCCTGAACTACAAGGTAGATTTCCTCTTAGAGTTGAACTTGAATCATTAACAGAGGATACTCTTTATAAAATACTGACACAAACTCAAAGTTCTTTACTTAAACAGTATGAAGCACTTTTAAGTGTTGAAGATGTAAAGTTAACCTTTGAAGATGACGCTATTAAAGCAATAGCAAAACTTTCACACAGGGCAAATGAGACAACAGAAGATATTGGGGCAAGAAGACTTCATACGGTTTTAGAGAGAGTTTTAGAAGAGATCAGCTTTGAAGCAGATGCTTATAAAGAAAAAGAGTTTATTGTTACAGATAAACTAGTACATGATAAACTTGACATAATCGTTGAAGACGATGACCTCTCAAGATATATCTTATAAACAGTATAATCGCATAAATGCGATGGGCTTCCCGCCGAGGGAAACCTAGTGTTAACGTAGGTATTGGAATTATTTCCGATACCGTACTCATAAAGTAAAAGGTTTCCTTTCATTTTATGAAATAAAATTAAAGGCAATAAAAAATGACAAAAGCTGGTTTCGTATCTTTAATTGGACGTCCTAACGCTGGTAAAAGCACACTAATGAACTCACTTTTAGGTGAGAATATAGCAATGGTTAGCCAAAAGGCAAATGCAACTAGAAAACGTTCTAACGCTATTGTAATGCATGGTGATGCACAAATAATATTTGTTGATACTCCAGGACTTCATGAGAGAGAAAAAGTTCTTAACCAGTTTATGCTAGATGAGGCTTTAAAAGCTATGGGGGACTGTGACTTAATAGTTTACTTAGCTCCCGTTACTGACTCAGTAGAGCACTATGAAAAGTTTTTAAAGCTAAACAAAGCTAAAGTCAAACATATAATTGTTTTAAGTAAGATAGATCAAGTAAACCAAGAAAAACTTTTCAAAAGAATTGCTTCATATAATCAATTTTCAGATCAGTTTGAAGCACTTATTCCAGTTGCAATCCCTAAAAAAGTTGGTCATGAAGATTTACTAAAAATCATATCAAAAAATCTACCAGATTCACCCTTTCTTTATGATCCTGATGATTTAACAAGTGAACTTGTACGTGATATCTACGCGGGCTTTATAAGAGAAGGAATCTTTGAAAATGTAAGTGATGAAATACCTTATGAATCTGATGTTCTTATAGATTCTATCGAGGAAGAAGAAGGCATCGATAGAATCCATGCAACTATTATTATAGAAAAAGAGTCTCAAAAAGGAATCATTATTGGTAAAGGTGGAGAATCAATAAAAAGAATTGGTAAATCTGCAAGAGAGAAAATAGAGAGACTAAGTGGAAAAAAAGCATATTTAAACCTGCAAGTAAGTGTTAAAAAAGGCTGGTCCAAAGATAAAGCATTTTTAGAAGAGATAGGATATAAATCATGAAAATTGTTTTTTTAATATTAATCACTTTATCATTACATTCAAGTGACATACTAACTAGCTATAGAATAAATGGCATAAATACAATCGAAAAACAGATGGACTTTGAACTTACAAAAAAAGAGTATTGGAGTGCCTATATAAAAGATATTGATACTACTTTTGGATATATGGAATCTTATCCAAATATTTTAACATGTAATAAAGAAAATTCAACACTTAACTTATATACTAAAGACTCTAATAACACTTATGAATTTAAAAATAAGTATAGTGCATATACAGGTAAAATAAAAGGTGACAAGTTGAAAGAAGGAGACTTGAAGACTCCCGTAGGCATCTATAAAATCACAAAAAAGCTATCAAAAGAGAACAAACTTGATTCATTTTATGGACCTTTAGCATTTGTTACTTCTTATCCAAATACCTATGACAAATATAGAGGAAAGAATGGACATGGCATCTGGATACATGGTCTTCCTACCGAGCAGGAGAGAGATGAGTTTACAAAAGGATGTATCGCTATAGATAATACAAACATAGAGTGCCTAAATAATATAATAGATATAGAGAATACTCTTTTAATTATAAATAGTGATGAAGTAAAAAAAGGAATTTCTAAAGAAATTCTAGTTTCTATTCTTTCTCAACTATATTCATGGAGATATAGCTGGCTTTTTGATGATATAGATGGATATTTAAACTTTTACTCAGAAGGTTTTATTAGATTTGATGGTATGAAATTTGAAAGATTTAAAAAATATAAAACAAGAGTATTTAAGAAAATTGAGAAAAAAACAATAATTTTTAATAACATTAATGTTATTCCATATCCTAACACAAAGAATATATATCAAATAACGTTTAAAGAGCTTTACAAATCTGATACTTTTAAATTCAGTGGAGATAAAACCTTGGTTATTAAGCTTGATAAAACTAATAGCATGAAAATTCTAACAGAAAAATAAAATGTCTATTATCAAATTTAAACTTTTAATTACTTTTTTTTTATTTCTAAGTATTAATCTATTGGCATCTTCAAATATACAACTTATAAAAAAAGAGAATAATGATTCAAATACTACTCTTCTTGTTATTGGTGGTATACATGGCGATGAACCAGGTGGTTACTTTGCAGCTTCAATTTTAGCCACTCACTACGAAATAAAGTCAAAAAATCTTTGGATAGTACCTAATCTAAACAAATCCAGTATTCAAGCCGATAAAAGAGGCTTAAATGGAGATATGAACAGAAAATTTTCTGTTATTAAGAAAAATGATAAAGACAAACAAATTATTGAAGAGATTAAAGATATTATACTTTCTAAAAAAGTGTCTTTAGTTTTAAACCTCCACGATGGAAATGGTTTTTATAGAAAAGAAAATAAAGGTAATATTTTCAACCCGAATTCCTGGGGGCAAACATGTGTTATAGATCAATGTAAATTAAAGCAAGAACAACCATTTGGAAACCTTGATTCTATCGCTTCAATTGTTACCAAAAACATTAATAAAAAGCTTTTAAAAGAGCATCATACTCTTGGCGTTAAAAATACGAATAGTAAGTTTGATGATGAAGCAATGCAACTCTCTCTAACCTACTTTGCTGTTACCAATAATAAACCAGCTTTTGCAATTGAAAGTAGTAAAAACCTCCCCTCACTCTCAAAGAAAGTTTTCTACCAACTCTTGGCAATTGAAGAATTTATGAAAATTATGAAAATATCTTTTAAAAGAAAATTTGATTTAAATGAAATAGAACTAAATAGCATATTAAAAAACTATGGTACCTTAGGGGTAAATAATAATATATCATTAGATTTAGATGATATAAAAAAATCTTTAAGCTTTATTCCGCTAAAATCAAGAGATAATGAATTCTATTTTTCACACCCATTGGGTAGTGTAAAGAAAATTCATGGTAATTTTGTCGTTTATATTGGTAATAAAAAAATAACAACTCTAAAGCCTCAATACTTTAAGATTGCTAAAAATTGTGAACAGAATATTTATATAAAAATTGACAAACAGGTAGCCTCTATTAGACCTGCGTCATCTTTTTTTATTGATGACGATTTTAGCATAGTAAAAAACAGTAGTTTGCGTGTTAATGTTATTGGATTTAAATCAAAAAAACTTCTTAGTGAAAGTGGAGTTGATATAAATCTAAAAGTTTTAGACAAAAACTTTTCTATTGATAAAAGTCATAAACTTTATAGAATAGAATTTTATAAAGATGATAAATTTTGTTCCATGTCGGTGGTTAATTTTAAATAGGGTTATAGCAAATGAATGAAAAATCTGAACACTCTTTTTCAAGTGTAGTATCTATTAATCCATATAAAAACACATATATTAGTGGCATATCTAGCTTTCTTTCAGAAACTGATTCTGCCCAGTACAGCATGGAACAATATGCGATATCATATTTAAATACTAAAAACTTTATAAATTCTCAAATATCTATTTCAAAGAATATTCCCCAAGAAGATCTACATGATGCTATAAATAATAAAGTATATGATGAACTAGCACTAGATCAAGCAGTTCCTTATCAGATACAATTTATTGAAACTTTCAACTCTCTTGATGAGGATAATAGAAACTTTCATGTTTTTATTATTGATCCACTAATAATGGATGAAACTTTTTCACATGTAGTTGAAAAAATAAAATATATTGATGCGATAATCCCTGCTCCATTATTACTAAAATCGTTATATGAAAAAGAAATTATAGAAAGTAGCGATGCTCACTGTTTTATTTACTTTCAAGAAAATGATGCTTTTATTACTGTTTATAATGAAAAAGAATTTCTTTATACAAAATCTATCAATTACTCTTTTTTACAGATGCATGAGAGATTTTGTGAACTATATGGTGAAAGAGTTGAGTATAAAAGCTTTATAGAATTCTTTTGCACTCATAATCTTAAAGAGACTGATAATGATTACAAAGAATACTTCATTAAACTTTATAAAGAAATCTTTGCAAATGTAAATGACATATTAACTTATGTCAAAAGAGCTTATGAACTAGAAAAGATAGAACACGTTTACATAGGCATACAAATGCTAACTGTCACTAAACTTGATGAAATGAGTGAGGTTGAACTTGGCATAAAATCAAGTAACTTTGAGTTTGACTATGGTTTTGAGAGTGATGGAGTTTTTATAGATCAGCTTCACTCTTTAATGCATATATACACAATGCTTCCAGCAGAAGAGAAGTATGATTGTAATTTCACCACATATCATCATCCCCCAAAATTCATGCAAAGAGAGAGTGGTAAACTTATATTACTAAGTGTAGCTTCATTGATCATTGCTTTTATCTATCCTGTTACATACTGGGTTTTAACTTATGCTCAGACTCTTCAATATGATCTCTTAGTTACAGAGTATTCGGAGCTACATAATATTAAAATAACAAGAGAAGCTACTATTAAAAACAGAGAAGCGGACAAAACTAAAGTTGTAACTCTTCTCAATCAAGAGAAAAAAGAGTATGCAGAGAAAAAGACAACTCTAGTAAAAATTCATGATGTAAAAGTTAATTATCCAATGAAAGCTAAACTTTTATCTCTGTTGACAAAAGATTTGAATAAATTTGGTATTAATATTGATTCTTTAGCTTACAAAGAAGATAAAAAGTTAAAAATATTTACACTAAATTTAATTTCAAAAAAAGATAAAAAAATCACAGAGATGGTAGAGTATTTAACTAAAACACATGATGGTGTATTCAATTTTTCACTAGAACATATAGAATTTAAAAAAAAGTCTAAAAAGTACTTCAGTGAGCTAAAAGTGAGTATATTATGAAAATAAATATAGAAGACTATCTACAAAGGATAGATGCATCTTTTAAAGAAAAAAGTCAAAAAGATATATATATGACATATATCATGCTTTTTAGTCTTATTTTTGCCTTTTCATATCTACTTTTTTGGGAAAGTTCTTTAATTAATTTTGAAACAAAGAACAAGCAAATAACAACAATAAATTCTAAAATCAATACAGATAAAAGATTTCTACAAATCAATCCAGAATCAAAAATAACGACACTTGATAGAGAGATTAAAATATCACAAGCCCAACTTCAAGTTAATAAAGAAAATAACGCATATATCAAAAGTAAAATTGAAACTATATCATCTCTAATATATGATGAAAGAACATGGGGTGAGTATATACACTCTATTTCAACTAATGCAAAAAAATATGGTATTAAAATTATAGATTTTAAAAATGAATATGCAAAAAATAACACTTCTTTTGGTCATGTATTAGACATCATTTTAAAAAGTACAGGAAATTACAAAGATACGCTTAGATTTATCAACTCACTAGAGCAAAGTGACTTAGTAGTTGATGTTCATGATTTAAATATTTCAGTAGAAAAAACTCTTAATACAGAGTTATTTATCTCAGTTTGGGGGATTACATATTAATGAAAATATTTATTCTAATAATCTTTTTATTATGTTCAATCACTCTTAGTTCAAATGAACTATCGTGGGTTGACACTCAAATAGATGCTATAAAACCTGCTAGAAAAGGGATGAAGGACGCTGAACTAAACAAAATAAAAGATCCTTTTATATTTTACAAAAATCGTAATAAGAAAAGTTATGTCAAAAGTAGAAAGAAACCAGTAAAATATTCTAGTGTAAGTAAATCTACAACTTCATCAGAAACAAGCAATGATATATTGCAACAACAATCAAAACATCTAGTCCTTAGTGCTATAATTAACAAATCTGCTTTAATAAATGGAAAGTGGTATAAACTAGATGAGCATGTAGGTAGTTTTAAACTATCTAGTATGAATAGGACTTCTGTTGTTTTAATAAAAGGTAGTGCGAAAATTGTTCTTAGAACAAGCGATACCAAACGAAATATAAAATTTAAATAACAGGATAAGAGAATGAAACATATAAAAAAAATAGTTTATGGGTCCCTTTTAACACTTCTTTTATCAAGTAGTAGTTATGCAAACTGCTCTTATGAACTCTTTAGTATCAGTTCAACAAAAGATACACGAATCATTGACTTTGTAGAACAACTTAGTGATGAGTGTGAATTTAGTATTATTGTCACAGACCCTTATGCAGAAAAATTTCTTGAGACAAAGCTTAACAAAACTCATTTAAAAAACTTAACTATAGATGAAGTATTAAGTATTATTTTAAAAGAGAACAACTTATATTATACTCTTGAGAATAATATTTTAAAAATTTCATATCTTAATACAAAAGTTTTTAGTATTGATTATATTCTTTCACAAAGAAAAGGTACAGGAAGTACAAATGTGACACTTAGCTCATCTTCAACTAAAAGCTCATCTTCAACTAAAAGCTCATCTTCAACTACATCAGCAGCATCATCAGGAAATAGTTCAATTGCTGATTCTGGAATTAAAATAGAATCTACAGATGAAGTAAAATTTTGGGAAGAACTTGATTTAGAATTACAAAGAATTATAAATACACCTCAAGATATCTATAAATCTGATGCACCTATTATAAATAAAAATGCAGGTCTTATCACCGTAACTGCTACATTAAAACAAATGAATAGATTGGATGACTATCTTAAAAAACTTCAAGATAAAGTACAACTACAAGTTTTGATAGATGTACAAATCCTCTCAGTAACTATGGAAGAAGGTAAAACTACTGGTATAGACTGGCAACAACTATTTGCACTACAGAAGATAACACTTGGCGTTGATTATCAGTCTTCAAACAATGTAGCTACATTTGCTGATGGTCTCATAGAAACAGTAGGGTCAACTGGTGCGAGTGAAGCGAGCCTAGTTAGTATTAAGGCTGGTGGAACACTAGATGAAGTTATTAAATTTTTGCAGACTCAAGGTGATGTTGTATCAATTTCAAATCCAAAAGTTTTAACTCTTAATAATCAACCTGCACTTATAACAGCAGGTACAGAATATTTTTATAAAATCACAAGTACTGAGACCTTAGCCGGTGGAACAAGTGGTACACAAAGTTCAAATGAAACAGTACAATCAGTATTTGCAGGTGTTCTTCTAGATATAACACCTGAAATTGCTGATAATAAGACCATAACACTAAAAATCAACCCCTCACTCTCAGAAACTGCACAGGTTATTTCTTCAGATAGTTCTTCAAGAGTTATGCCCCCTGACCTTGTTCGTCGCCAACTATCATCGGTTGTAACCGTAAAAGATGGTAATAGAATTATTCTAGGTGGTTTAATAAATACAAAAAATGTTAACACATCTAATCAAGTGCCTATTTTAGGTGATATTCCTATTTTAAGTTATCTTTTTAAATATGAGGAAATGACAAAACAAATACAAGAACTAGTTATTGTCATTGAACCACACATTATCGATAGAACAAATAATAATGTTTCACTTGCTGAACTTGGATTCAAGGGCATAACTGAGGAAACTGTTACATTAAATAAAAAGTCTATATCTAACAAGACAGAAAAAATCTCAAATGAAGCCAATAAAGAAGTAGAAGAAAAGGTGAAATAGGAATATGCAAAACAGCATCTTTAAAGACTCTAAGAATGTATTTCTAGACAATGTAAATGCAAAAGATTATATTCAATTTGACAGAGTTTCAACTATATATCAGTCTCTTAAGGATTCCGTAAAAAAGCCACTTAAAATGATACTCTTATTTGGAAAGCCAGGAACTGGTAAGAGTATGTTTCTTACAAAATTATACCATGACCTCTCATCTTCTGAGAAAATTTACATATATCAAACACCAATTCTTGAAGAAAGTGAATTTTTCAAATCACTTGCTATAGATTTATTCAATGTTAAATATCAGGGAGAACTTAATTTTACGCAATTCATGTTGATTGTTGAGCAAAATATATCAAAAGATACACAAGTACCATTAGTACTTTTAGACGAAGCACAACTCTATTCAAGTTCACAGATGGAAAAGATTAGGCTTTTATCAGATACTAGAAGAGTAAAATTTGTTATTACTCTTCATAAAACACAAAGAGAAGATTTAATAGCAAAAGAGCACTTTCAAACTAGAATATGGGAGACAATAGAACTTGAAAACGCTTCAAATGCTGAACTGAAAATCTACATACAGAAGAAGCTTATGAAGGCAAATTGTTTTGACAGTGCTAATATGTTCTCACAAAAACAGGTTAACCTAATATATAAACTTACAAAAGGAAACTATAGAGATACAAATAAACTTTTATATACACTTTTTGATATCTATTCATGGTACAATGAAAATAATCCATCCAGCTTAAACACAAATGTAATCTCAAAGAAAATAGTTGAAATGTCAGCTATACATACAGGTTTAATTAATGCTTAATGTTAATAATTTAGAAAAAAGATGGCGCAAATATAAGATCAAATCTTATGTGCCTCATATTGTAATTTTTATAAGCTTATCAATTATTTTTGTTATTATTTCTATTGTTAAAAATAATGAATTACATAATAATACTATAGAAGAAGTAAAAATAGAAAAAGAAGTTGATGAAGTAAAACTTGTGACTAAACAAAATGCAATAAGTATTAATGAGAATAAAAAACTTCTTCTATCTCCATCATTAAATTTCATCTCAAACATAAAACATAGTTCAATATCTCGTTATGACAACGGTGAAGTCGACTCTAGCAAGGTACAAAAGAAAAATAAAGTACAAAAGAAAAAAATAAAGAAACCAGAAGTTGTTGAAACAAAAGAAATTAAAAAAACAATTGAAAAAAAATCAATACAAATTACTAGGCAAAATACTCAAGAAGATATAGAGCATGTTATTAAACGATTTAAAAAGAATAATAATCCGGCACTTAGTCTCTTTGTTGCAAAAAAATATTATGAATTAGAGGATTATCATAAGTCTTATAATTATGCCCTTATCACAAACGAAATAAATGACAATATTGAAGCTAGTTGGATTATCTTTGCAAAATCGTTAGTAAAAATCAATGAAAAAGATGAGGCTATTAAAACCCTAGAAAAATATATCCAACACTCATATTCTAATCAAGCCAAAATACTTTTAGATGAGATAAAATCAGGAGAATTTAAATGAAAATATTATTAATACTATTATTTAGCATTAGCTTATTTGCAGATATAAAACAAAACATGCTTAGCCTCTACCAAAATAAGAAATATGAAAATGTTTGCAGAATAGGTTTTGACAATTTTAAAAAGTATAAAAAAGATGAAGAATTTGTTTCATTATATGCCTTTGCTTGTCTAAATTCAGACTATATAGACCGTTTGGCTATACCAATAGCAATGTTAAAATTTTCTCCTGAAGCTCGTGCAAACTCTGCGTACTTTTCTGTAATACTTATGCAAAAAAAACTACTTTATCATGCTCTGGTTGACAACTATGATTTATCCTCTTTAAATCTACCTACAACAGACTATGTTTTATCTAAGGTATTTGATTTTTATGCAAAACTAGGTGTTCATGAACGAATGGATTTTTATCTCTTTGAAGATGAAAAAGACAGTAAACTAACATATAAACTATACCTTACTAAAGACACGAAACTTAAAAAAGTAGTTATTGAAGAGTTTTATGACACTAAAACTCTACAACGACATATTTACTGGTAAATGGGGCTAAATTATGGATAGAATAACCAATGATTTACTTGCAAATGGTTCAATTATGCAAGCTCAAGTTGATAGGCTTTTATCAAAAGGCTTAAGTTCAGATCTTATACTCAGAGATATTACACTCTCTGGCTTTATGACTATGGATAGATTAATTCGTTTTATAGTTGTACAAATCAGAAATGGTGTTTATGAATTGTCTATTCTTGACAACTATGACTATATCGATGAAAAGGAAGTTCTTCAAAAACTTTCAAAAGAGCTAGAATTGGCTTTTTTAGATTTAGATGCAATTGATATGGACTACCAACTGACCAGCAAAGTCCCATTGGCTCAGTTAAAAAAATATATAGCCCTTCCTATCTCTCAAGATGACATGCATGTAATAATAGCTTTTAGTGATCCATTAAATATTGAAGCTCAAGAAGCTATTCAAAGACTCTTTTCAAGAAAGATTGTAAAAATTGCTACTGCTACAAAAAAGCAAATTCAGTCATACCTATTTAAAGTTGAACTAAAAGATAGTGTAAAAGGCTTAATTAAGAAAATACGCGATGAACTAAACTCTATTAATTCTATTGAAGAACAGCAAGAAGCCTCATCAATACTCTTGCTAATTGATGTGATTTTAAAAGCTTGTATACGTGCTAGAGCAAGTGATGTTCACATCGAGCCAACAGAGAAGAACTGTGTTGTTCGTGCTCGTGTTGATGGGAAACTAGCAGAGATATTTATTTTTGAAAAAGACATATATCCACCTTTAGCATCAAGACTTAAACTACTTGCCAACCTAGATATTGCTGAAAAGAGAAAACCTCAAGATGGACGTTTTTCTACTGCTGTGGGTGAAAGAGAATATGACTTTCGTATATCTACTCTACCTATTCTTTATGGTGAGTCTATTGTTATGCGTGTTCTGGATAAGGCAAAGGCTCTCGTAAAGCTCGAAGATGCAGGCATGGATACACTTAGTTACAAGAAGCTGTTAAAAGGTCTTAAAGAGCCTTTTGGAATCATATTAGTTACAGGACCAACTGGAAGTGGAAAAACCACAACTTTGTATGGAGCATTAAATGAACTTAGGAATGTAGCAGATAAGGTAATTACGGTTGAAGACCCGGTAGAGTATAGGATGAATCTAATTCAGCAAGTCCAAGTCAATCCAAAAATTGGTCTAAGTTTTGCAGATGCACTTAGATCGATTCTTAGACAAGATCCAGATAAAATTATGATTGGTGAGATTCGTGACCAAGAAACACTTGAAATTGCGATAAAAGCTGCTCTAACTGGACACATGGTTATTTCTACTCTACACACAAATAATGCAATTAGTGCTATTCCCCGTATGGTAGATATGGGAATAGAAAATTACCTAATAAGTGGTGCATTAGTAGCAATACAGGCGCAAAGATTAGTTAGAAAAATATGTTCTAAATGTAAAATAGTTGAAAAAATTCCAGCGTCTACATTAGAAGAACTAGAAAACTTTATACCAGAGAATGCAATATTTTACAAGGGACAAGGTTGTAAAGAGTGTAACGACACTGGATATATGGGAAGAGAGATGATTTGTGAGGTCTTGAATGTTACAGAAGAACTCTCATCCCTCATTGCTAAAGGTGCACCAAAAGATGCAATGTTGGCTCAAGCTACTAAAGATGGATTTATTGGAATATTTGAAAATGGGATTCAAAAAGCGTTGGATGGGATTACAAGTATTGAAGAAATATTAAGAGTGGCTAAAGGATGAAATATTTTGTTGCAACAATACTTACAAAAGGAAAAAGAGAAGAGATTCCATTATATGCAAAAAATAGAAAAGAAGCTAATGATTATGCCAAACTAAAACATTCCGGATTAATTATAAAAGTAGTTGAAGCAAAAGAACCATTGGAAGAACAACTAAAAAGATTAAAGACAAGTTTTTTTCAAAACATAAAAAAGAGAAAAATTAAACCAGATGCACTTATAGCTTCAATTAGACAGTTAGCAGTTATGACTAATGCCGGAATTTCTATCCACGATTCACTTAGTGAAATCTCAGCTTCAACTGATGAGCAAGCTTTAAAATATGTATTTGGAAAACTAGCTGATGATATTAATGCAGGTCATGCCTTGTCAAATTCTATGGAAAACTTTCGCTTTGAACTTGGTAATCTAACAATTGCAATGGTACAACTTGGGGAAAAGACTGGTAATTTAGATGAGGCACTTTATGCACTAGCAGACATGCTTGAAGAGATTCGTGCAAATATTATTAAGTTTAAAAAAGCAATGGCATACCCTAGAAATGTAATGATAGCAATGGCAATAGCCTTTAGTATTTTAATCTCTTATGTCGTACCACAATTTAAAGATATTTTTGAATCATTAAATGCAGAGCTTCCAATGCCTACACAAATACTACTAACACTAGAGTATTTATTTAATAACTATGGTCCATATGTTTTAGCCGTACTCTTTTTATCTTTTATGACTTTTAAATATCTTATCAATAATTATAAAGATATTAGATTTGGATGGCATAAGTTTTTACTTAGGACATACCTTATAAATAATATTATAAAGTTTTCTACTCTTAGTCGTTTTACTCTGGTTTTTTCAGAACTTATCCGTGCTGGAATTCCAATTGCTGAAGCACTAGAGACTTCAATATCTATGATAGATAATCTGCCTCTTAAACTCAAGCTATCTTCAGTTAGATTGACTGTTGAAAAAGGTGGCACTCTAAATAATGGTCTAGCAGAGACTAAACTTTTTGAGAATATGATTATTCAAATGGTTAGAGCAGGAGAAGATAGTGGTACATTAGATACTATGATAAAGAAAGTTGCTGAGTACTATAAAATGAGATTCGACGCTATTATCGATGGTCTATCAGAAGCAATAGAACCAATAATGCTACTTATAATTGCATCTATGGTTATTCTTTTAGCTCTTGGTATATTCTTACCTATGTGGGATATGGGTAATGCTGTTCAAGGTAGGTAGATATTTATATCTACTCTACAACTTTTACTAATCTATCCATTTTTTTTAAAAACTTTTCAATATTTTCTTTGCTTGATTTTAACTTATAAATAGCTCCTGTATCATAAGCTTTTTCAACTATGTCTATATAAAATTCTTCACACTCATATTCAACCATTCTAATATTAGAGTACTCAAAATAAACTTCAACTTCTACCTCTAGTTTATACTCAAAAAGTTCAGCTTTAGCTATAACCAAGTTTACTGCTTCACTATATGCACGCACAAGTCCGCCAGTACCAAGTTTAGTACCTCCAAAGTATCTTACTATAATTACTGCACTGTTTATTATAGAAGAACCTTGTAGGACCATTAAGCTTGGTTTACCGGACGTTCCCTTTGGTTCTCCATCATCACTAGAATGTTCTACAACTTGATTAAATTCATTTAGATATCTATATGCAACAACAAAATGTCTAGCTTTTGGATGCTCTTGTTTAAGGTAATTAAGTGTTTTTTGAAACTCTAAGTAAGGGGTGAGGTAAGCAATAAATTTAGATTGCTTTACCTCAAGAGTATTAGTGTAGATTTGATTAATAAATTTCATTTTAAATTATGCTAAATTTGTAAATACCTTCTGTACATCTTCATCATCTTCAAGTCTTTCTAATATTTTATCTATATCAGCTTGTTGTTCATCACTGATATTTACCGGTACATTCGCCATTCTTTCAAGGTTTGCTTTTGTAATTTCTATATCCATACCCTCAAGAGCATCAGTAAGTGTTCCAAAGCTTGTATAGTCACCTGTAACCAAACAAACTCCATCTTCTGCTTCTATCTCTTCAAGCCCTGCATCTATTAGCTCAAGTTCAAGTTCTTCTACGTCCATACCATCTTTTAAAGAAAATTCTATAAGAGCTTTTCTATCAAACATAAACTCTAATGAACCATTAGTCAGTAATTCTCCACCATGCTTTGTAAGTATATTTTTTACATTAGCAACAGTTCTAGTATTATTATCAGTCATACACTCTATAAAAAGTAAAACACCATGTGGAGCCTTTCCTTCAAAGTTGACTTCTAGCATACTTTCAGTATCTTTTGCTGATGCTCGTTTTATCGCTGCTTCAATATTATCTTTAGGCATATTTTCAGCTTTAGCATTTATAATTGCTGTACGAAGCTTAGAGTTCATATCTGGATCGCTACTACCCTCTTTTGCCGCCATTGTAATTATTTTACCGAGTTTTGGAAACAATTTTGACATTGCTCCCCATCTTTTCATTTTTGATGCTTTTCTATATTCAAAGGCTCTACCCATAATTTTCTCCTAACTAATTTGCGAGATGATAAGTGCACCATCTTCGCTATAATCTATAACTATTTTACTAGTTTCATCTTCTTTGACTAAATTAATTGTTAATTTTTATAAGTTATAAATTGTGCTTTAAAACGTTATAATCTTCGTTATTTAATATTTTTAACACCTATAAAACTATATTTTAAATTCAAAAATGTATAATACCATATATATATCGATTTTAAGGATTTGAATGAGACTTAGTTTCAAACTTAAACACTATTTTTTCAGTGCCTTTCGTGAACTTTTTGTTCATCATCATGGGTCATTAGAATTTCGTGCTAAAATTTTTGCACTCTTAATAGTTTCCAATGAAGAAGTGGATGATGAGAGTTATGAAGTTGTAAAAAATATTGGTATGAATATATACAATAATGATGAAGATAGAGCCAACTTACTTATGCTTTCTACAAAAGAGTTAGTTAAAAAAGTACAAGACAACAATGGTTTAGATATCGACACGCTTGTATCACATATACAAAAAGAGTTAAAAATTATTCCTAGATATGCAAAGAAAATAGATATAGACTCTCTTCTTCCTATTATAAACTTAACAAGAGATAGTGATACAATCTCGTATCAAGAAAATATTCTAGAATTTTTAAAAAGATTAAAAGAGGAGACTCTTCACAACAAAAAAACTCAAATTGCTAAAGATGAAGAAAATTTAATAACTAAATATTAAATTTCTCTTTATCAAAAAAACTATCCACTGAAATGTTTTTAAATGCAGCATTCATTGACGTAAATAGTGAAGGAAACTCTTTTTCCATTCTAGATAGCATCCCTTTCATATTTGCACGGGCATGTGGCATCTTAATATCAAAACGCATAGCAGGACAGGCTTCATCACCAATGGTATCTATATTATTATCAACTACAAAGGCTGATAATTGTCTCTCTCTCATCTGAATAAGAGGGCGTATAATAACTAATCCATTCTCAGCTTTGTATTTTGGAGCAAGAGATCGCATCTGACCATTATAGATAAAATTCATAAAGAAACTCTCCGCAGCATCATCCATATGGTGACCAAGAGCGAGTTTATTGCACCCATTTTTTTCAGCTATGCCATAAAGTGTTCCTCTTCTCATTCTTGAGAAAAAGCTACAAAATGATGAATTTTTCCTTATTTTTTCTTCTGCCAATTCATAAATTTTAGTATCATGTACAATATGCGGTATATTATACTCTTTACAATGCTGAGATAAACTATCAAAATTCTCACCCATCCCATAACCAACTGTTACAGCTATAAACTCAAATTTAAAAGGAGCCCGTCGTTGTTGTTCAGCCATAGCATGTATCATAGTTAGAGAATCTTTACCACCACTTAGTCCAACTAAAATCTTGTCACCCTCTTGGATAAGATTAAACTCGGCATTTGTACGACCAAGTTTTGACATTATTTTTTTAGATGGGCATATTTTTTTCATTTAGTGTTATTTGCAATAAGCTTATCTACCATTTTCATAATAAACTCAGCTGATATAATCGCGCTTGATTCCATAAATTCATCAAAAGAAAAACTCGCATCTGTATCAGCAGTATCACTAATAGCACGAAGTATAAAAAATGGTATATTTAAAGATTTACAAACAACTGCTACGGAACCACCTTCCATCTCTAGGGCATCTGCATTGAAATTCTTTACAATGTTATCTTTAATATTTTCATCATGCACAAATTGGTCACCTGTAGCAATAATGCCCTCTTGCAGAGTTTTACCTAACTCTTTTGCAACTTCTTTTGAAAGTTCTATTAATCCCTTATCTGCATCAACAAATACACTACCACCAGGAACAAAACCCATAGGATGACCAAATGCAGTTATATCTAAATCATGTTGAGATAAGCTTGTTGCTACAATCAAGTCTCCAATCTTTAAAGTTGGATTAATTGCACCAGCTACACCACTAAAAAGTAGTATGTCACAATTAAAATGCTCTATCATTGTAGCACTTGTTAATGTAGAAAAAACTTTACCAATTTTAGAGTAAGCTACAACAATATCAACACCATTATATGAAGCTTCATAATACTCATTATCTGCATATTTAGTTGTTTTATATGTTCCTAATTTTTTTAGTATTGGAGCTACTTCTTCAGGCATTGCACCCATTATTGCTATTTTCATATTTATTCCTTTTTATAGTGTAAATCTCTTTGACGAGCAAATATTATATATTTAGCCGGAAAAAAAAAGATTTACTCTAATATTTTAAATGTTTTTGTTATTGTTTCATAACGCGGTAGTTGATGTATTATATTACCGCCATTATCTACTATGCAGCTTGCACCCCAAAACCCTAGTCCATCTTCAAAACCTACTCTATTAACAAAAATAACTTTTGCACTACACTCGCGTGCTACTGTTTTAATTATTGAATACCACTTTTCTTCAATAAACAAGCCATCATCACTGAATCCACGAGCTGGAGATGCTACAAGAGCTATGATTAAATCAGGATTTTCATTTATCAAATCAACATGAACAGATTCATGCCATAAATCTTCACAGACCAGCATAGATGTTTTACCAAACTGACTTACAAAGCTTTCAAATATTTCACCGGCTTTAAAATATCTAGCCTCTTCAAACATTCCGTAGTTTGGAAGATGAACTTTATTATGCTGACTTAAAAGTTTGCCATTTGAAAAGTAAAGAGCTGCATTTCTAAATCCATTGGCATCTTTCATTGCAGCACCTACAACAATATCCACATCTTTGCTTAAAATTTCTATTTTACTAAGTTCATCTATATCCCAAGCATCTTCATAAAGTTTATCTTGTAGCAGATAGCCATTCAAAGACAACTCACAAAATACTATTAAATCACTTCTATTTTTAAACTCTTCTATAGTCTTGCAGATATCATCTAAATTAGAACGATTCAACTTCGGTGATGTTTGAGCAAGTGTAACTCTCATTTTAGTTGCAAATTTCCTCTGTAACTTTCTCAAGACTAGCCATATCAGAGATGTTAAGTGTTTTAAGATCTTTAGCAATTCTACGATTTAAACCTTTTAAAGTAACACCATTACCAAATTCTATAGCCATATCAATATCATCAGCAATTGCTAAAATTGATTGTTTATATTTTACAGGCTTAACTAATTGATCTTTTAATAAGGATACTGCTTCATCTTTTGTTGAGTAGCCAAGAGTAGAAACATTTGAAACAACGGGTGCTTCAAAATTTTCTCTAATCATAGACTCCATTAAACTCTCTAAAGGAGCTTGAGCTGCTGATAACAATTCACAATGACTTGCAACAGACATGTTTAAAAGAAGAGCTCTTTTAGCCCCTGCTTTTTTAAAAGTATCTTCTAGTGATATTAAATCAGTTTTTATTCCAGCAATAACTAATTGACCATCTTGATTATAATTTGCAGGCCAAACTTTTTTACCTGCTTCTAGAGCAGTAGCGCAGATATCTTCTATAGAGCTATCATCTAATCCAACGATTGCCATCATACCTGCATCTATATCGGAACAAGCATCTTGCATTAATTGTCCACGTCTATGAACAAGTTCAACTGCATCAACATAATCTATCGCACCACTAGCGCATAAAGCAGAAAACTCACCAAGTGAATGACCTAAAAAAAGTGTAGCTTCAATATTAGGACATGCTTCTTTAAAAAGACGGTAAGCTATCATTTGTGTTAATAATATAGCTGGTTGAGTATATGCCGTCTGAGAGAGCATATCATTTTCTTTAAAAATCAACTCGTCAAAATTAACACCAATTCGCTCACCAGCTTTACTGAACATCTCTTTTGCTATATCTGAATTATTGTAAAAGTCCTGTCCCATACCTACTGCCTGACTTCCCTGTCCTGCAAATATCATTGCTATTTTACTCATATTTTATTTTTCCTTATTCTATTGTATAATTATATCAAAATGTGACGAATCGCGTGGGCTTTGTGTTTAAAATGTTATGTTATAAATACTTATCATTATCAGATATTTTTTTTCTGAGTGTATTTCTATTTAAACCCAATTTATCCGATAATTGAAGTTGTGATTTAAATCTATTAAGTCCAGCTTTAATAAGAGGAACTTCATATAGATGCAAAAAATTTCTATAGTCACTTTGTGAACCTAGCTTATCCATCAAATAATTCTCTATAATATCCATTAATTCAACCTCTTTAATATCTTGTAACAATGAGTGAATCATCACTTGTCTTTTTAAGGAGTTTGAGTTTTGAGATAAGTCTGGAGTGAAATTTTCAGTATTAAATTTTGTACTACTACAAAAAAGTGAGGATGCTTCATTAGTAAACATCTTTACTAGCTCTTCTACATCTTCTAGTCTATCACGAAGAGGTGGTATATCAAATTTTACACTAAAAATCTCATCTATATGTTCATTTGAAAAAGAGCTTTTTGCTGTTGCAATAACTCGAACAGAATTAATATTTATAGCGTCAATAATTCTTTTAATATTTGGTGAATTTTCTAAATTGACAATGATAATCTCATTAACACTCTCTAGAGTACTAAGTATTTCCTCAAAATCAGATGCATCTATTACCGTAGCATCAGGAAGTATATACTGCGCAAGAGTTTCTTTACCAACACCAACCTCTCCAGAAATCAGAGAGTTTACGTTAAGTGTTTTTAAAAGTGTAGCTGTTTTAAATGCTTGGTGAGAAGACTCCGAAGCAGTTATAAAGTTAGTCGCATCCACAACCAGTGCCGCCACCAGTACCACAACATTCATCATCCTGTTGATTTTCAGCAGGAATACCTGACATAGCTTCTTCTGCAGATGCATCTCTTACATTGTTAATAGTTACACTAAACATTAAGTCTTTACCAGCGAGTGGGTGGTTAAAGTCAATTATTACAGTTTCTTCACCAATTTCTTTTACAACAACTTGAACAGTTCCGCCATCTTCACCTTGACCATATAGAGTCATACCAACATCTAAGTCGATTCCAGAAAATTGATCTTTAGGAACTTCTTGTTTTGCATCTGGATTATGAGTTCCATAAGCGTCTTCAGCCTTAACTAAGATGTCACCCTTTTCACCAATTGCCATATTATTTATTCCACTTTCTAAACCTGGAATGATTTGACCTTTACCAAACATAAATACTAAAGGTGCTCCACCTACGTTACTATCTACTACAGCTTCTCCATCACGAACTTCATACTCTAATGATACTATTTGATTTGCTTCTATTGCCATTTGAATAAACCTTTTATTAATTTTTTTTGGATTCTAACATAAACTTAGATAACACTGCTTAAATCTTATGTAATTAGTTTATCTTACTAAGATTACTTTTTGCTATTTTAGCTTCTTTAGAGCTTGGATATTTAGCAATAACACCTTTATAAAAAGTTTTAGCATTCTTTTTGTCCCCTGTCTTGTCCATCGATACAGCTGTATGTAGCATTAGAACAGGCATATAAGATGCTTTAGAATACAAAGAAGCACTCTGCTTAAAATAGGCAATAGCATCAGCATAATTTTTTCTATAATACTTTATCTCACCCAACATATAGTGTGAGCGTGCAGGCTTATAGTTTTTCTTAATCAGATGGCTATAATATTCTATACTCTTTGTATAATATTTTTTATCATAATTTTCTTTTGCTAATTTTTCCACTTCAGCATTAGATAAATTATCTAGTTTAGATTTTTTTGGTTTAAAGCTTTTTTTCAGTTCTTTAGAAACTAACTCTTTAAACTTGTTAAAATCATCAACTAAAGTATTAAACTCACTTTTTGAAACATATGCTGAATTTACTATATTTAACAAAGTAGTTAATTCATAAACTGCTAATTTCATATCTTTTATATCTAAAGAGTTTGCTTGAGATATTTCACTCAATCTTTTTTCATACTCATTTGAACTAATCAACTCTTGTGTGTTTTTTTCATCAAGATTTTTAAGAGTCAATTTATTCTCTTGGGATCTTCTACTTAAACCCTCGATAATAGTTTGTAAACCGTCTATTCTTTCTCTTAATGAGTCAACTTCATTAGCTTGGTTATTACTTTTTACAACAACTTTTTTGAGTTTGTCTTTGTTTTGAAGAATAACCTTTTCACTTGATGTTAAGCCATAAGGTTCAGGAGTATCTAAATCACCAGCACCAAACGCAGAAGGTTCGGCACTGATTAAGTTAAATGGCACTATAGCTGCAAAGAAAACAACTAAAAAAATGCGATTCATAGGTTACGGAAGAAGTTTAAATTCTACGCGACGATTATTCGCCCAACAATCTTTAGTTTTATCATTACATACAGGGTTACTTTCACCATAACTTACCATTGTAATACGACTCTCATTAACACCTTCAGCTACTAGTGCTTTCTTTACTGTAGAAGCTCTTTTCAAACCTAGTGCGAAGTTATACTCATCACTACCCCACTCGTCACAATTACCTTCAAGTTTAACAGTAAAAGCACTTGCTCCAGCATTTGCTACTGTAGCACTATTTGTTACTCTATCTTGCATATCAGCACGGATATTGAACTTATCAAAGTCAAAATAAACAATTGAAAGTTCTTTCTCTAAGTTTGCGATATTCATTTCATTAGAGTCTGATTGTGCTATATCACTTTCACCTACTGTTGAATCTTCAGCAGATACAGTTTCAGTTTTTACAGCTTTAACTTCTTGAGCAACAACTTCTTGAGCAACAACTTCTTGTTTTACTTCTTCGTCAACCGCTGGTTTCTTGTCTGCACATCCACTAAAAACTAAAAGTGCCATTACAACACTTGAGAATACTATACTTTTCATATTTACTTACCTTGATTTTAAATTGTTTGATTATACCAAAAAAATAGTAATAAGTTGATATATCATATACAAAAGTGATAAAGTTTATCTATATTACTATCTTTATTACCAATCCATTGCTTGTAACCTACCATATTTAAGAGGAAACAGATAGTTTTTATTATGATTTAATCTTATAATGCCTATGGAACTCTGAGCTTTATAATTTTTTATAAATAATATTGCGTCTCCATCAATAGAAAATCTTGGAAACTCATTTACTCCAGTAGCTGTAAGTCTTCTAATGAAATCTGTTTTTGTTGAAATTAAATGTAAGTTAAAAGTATTTGTTGAGAATGCATTTGAACTTTCTCTTGCCTTATATACTATATATTCACCATAAGTACTACATGCTGAATTACTTTTACCATAATAGACCATTTGTTCTACACTATTACTTCCAATTTTTTTAGAAAAAATATTTGGATATCCTAATCTTCCAGAAATAAATATTATTGTCTCATCACCCATAAATTGGGCATTAACATCAATCCCACCATATGTAGTAATCTTTTGCGTTTTAAAAGTATCTACATCATATAAATAGATATCAGGTTGACCTTTGGGAGCCATAGTAAGTAGTAGTTTTTTTCCATTTTTACTTACATCAGAACAAATCATCATTCCGTCTGAAGATATAATATCTTTGCTCTTACCCGTCATAATGTCAACATGTTTCAGTGTTGGTTTTTTAGAGTCAAGAGATGAATAGTAAAATGAATTTTGATCTTTGTTCGCCCATTTTGGAAAGACATTAAATCCACCTTTGACAACAGTATGCTGGTACGAAAGAGTATAGTCTGCAATAACAATTTCAGTTTCTTTAGGAGCTACAACTCTTGAAAATATAACTCTACGTTTCATCCATTCAACTGATGATGCTCCCATAAATTCATTGATATCATAAGCGATGGTATGAGAGACAAACATATAGACATTTTTTCTACTGATTCTATATTTTTTATTTAGAGCAATACCTTCTTTATTGATAAGTTTAAGATCAATATTTAAAGCACCATCATCATCTTCAAACATTTTATATCTTAAAACATAATCCATATCTTTATTTTCTACCATAACATCTGTATCGTTGAAGTGAGTTATACCATGATGTCTGTCTACATTAAAAAGTGATATAACATTTAAGTCTGCAATTAAAGCCTTAAAAAAGCTCAGTCTAAACGTATCATCGTAACTAACCGATGAATCCTCTACTGCAATTGTAGGAAGAGATTCAACCTTTTTAATAACCTCTATAGTCGCGTCATTTGCATATGACAAACTAAACACAAATAAAAGTACAAATAATATTCTCAAAATCACTCCTTGGATGTTAACATAACTATATAACTACCGGATTTGTTTTGCGGATTTGCAGGGAACAACACTCCAATAAGTCTATCTCTGATCTTATCACACTCATCATTTAAACTACTATTTGCAGAATATGTCAAGATTCTAAAATCCATAACCTTACCAATAGCACTTAACTCTATCACAGCCTTAACAGTATGACCTTGAGAGTTTGGAGGTGGAACAAAGTTTTCATAAACTAAAGCCTGAATTTTAGCCAAATATTCATTAACCGCATTCGCGGTTGACAACTTCTTCGAATCATCACTTTTTTTAACTTCACTATTGTCAGTTGATTTTTCAGATATAGGCTTAACAATATTCTTATCAATCTTTTTAGACCTCTTGCCAATTTCTGACAATCGTTTATTATCAATTTTTTTTTCTACTTGTTTTGGTTCTTTTATTTTTTTAGTCCAAACATCACTAAAGAGATCATCAATATTAACATCACTTGGCTCTATAACACTATCTTCTAGCACAGGAGTTGTTATACTTTTTGCTGTACTTGTTTGTATTTTAGGCATATCTAAAGATATAGATATATAGTTGTCTTTTTTTAAAGCATATATATCAATATTTGATTTTGAAAACAGCATAGAAATTATAAGAGATAAGAAGAATGCGAAAAGAGATATTGAAATAAAACCACTTATATAGAAATATGAATTGTTACTATTACCCATTCGTTGCTAATGAAACCTCAGAAAAGCCTGCTTGTTTTACTGCAGCCAAAACTGACATTACAACACCATAATCCAAAGTTTTATCTGCACTTATAAGTACAGTAGCTTTTAAATCTAATTTTTTAGAATAAAGAAAAAAATTATCCATGAACTCATGTAGTTGATAATTATCTTTATTTATTTTAACATTTTGTTCTTTATCTATTGAAATATGTACAGGTGGTATTTTAGATAGTTGCTGACTCATAGAGCCTTGAGGTAATTTAATGTTTTCTTCATATATGATATTTGGAGCTATTACCATTAAAATTGCTAATAAAACTAACATTACATCCACAAGTGGAGTAATATTTAGTTCTGGTTTATCTTCAAAATCATACATATAACTAAACTTTTCTAGCTAATATTGCGTCACTTTGCATCTGAAGAAAACCAACAAGTTCGAATGATTTTCTTTTTAAAACCTGATGATAAGTATATGCAAATATTGCTACAAATATACCGGCTGCTGTTGCAACCAATGCATCTGAAACACCACTAGAAATAACAGACATACTTCCACTGCTTTTACCTATATGTGTAAATGTATCTAGAATTGATACAACAGTACCAAACAGTCCTATAAAAGGCGTAGTAGATGCAAATATAGAGAGTAAAGACAAGCCTTTTGTTGCTTCTTTAGTAGCTGCAAGCATACCTAAATCCAAAATCTCTTTACTAACATTTGTACTTGTTTTTATGAAGTTATTTAAAAAAGATTTATCACTAACAGTTGATGCACCTAAAAGAAGAGACTCTAAAGAGCTGCTTTCAATTTTAAGCCAACTGTTAATAGAAAAAAAGCGGTAAAAAAACACCCAATTAAGTACTATAAAATATACTGACAATAAAGCCAGTACACCCAAAGTTACCGGGTGACTTTTAAGATAAAAATCTATGAGGTTGTTAATCATCGATTAAAGTAATCTTTGAGCTGCTGATTCAATTCTAGCTGTTGCAGCAGCAATAGCAGGATTTGCATCTGCAATATCATTAATAAGCTTTTTAGCATCTTCTAGTGCATTTGCAATATCGCTTTCACTATCTCCACGAATAGCAACAGCACCCTCAACTAAAACAATAACTTTGGCTTCGTCAACTTGAACTACACCCCAGTTTATTAAAATTGACTCAATTGACTTATCATCTTTTTCTATGTCAATAATACCAGCTTCTAACAAAGTTGATAATGAAGAGTGATGTGGTAAAACACCGAACTCTCCCTCTTCACCGGGAAGAGTTACACTAATGACGTTATCGTTAAAGATTTCACCATTAGGAGTTAGGATTTCAAGTTTTAACTTATCCATTACAGTCCTTTAGTATATATGAGTTATTTTTGCTTTGCAGCTTTTTCAATTGCCTCATCCATATTACCAACCATGTAGAATGCATTTTCTGACATATCATCATAGTCACCATTAAGAATTCCTTTGAACCCTTTAATAGTATCTTCAAGAGAAACATATTTACCAGGAGAACCTGTAAATACTTCTGCAACGAAGAATGGCTGAGATAAGAATTTCTCAATTTTACGAGCACGTTCAACAATATTTTTATCATCTTCAGAAAGCTCATCCATACCAAGAATCGCAATGATATCTTGAAGATCTTTGTACTTTTGAAGTGTTTGTTGAACACCACGTGCTACATTATAATGCTCTTCACCAATAATTTGCGGATCAAGTAATCTTGAAGTTGAATCTAGAGGATCAACTGCAGGATAGATACCTTTTTCAGCAATTTTACGGTTAAGTACTGTTGTTGCATCTAGGTGAGCAAATACAGAAGCTGGAGCCGGGTCAGTTAAATCATCCGCAGGTACATATACAGCTTGAACAGAAGTAATTGAACCATTATTAGTTGATGTAATACGATCTTGTAATGCACCCATTTCACGAGCTAGGGTAGGTTGATAACCAACAGCTGAAGGGATACGACCAAGAAGTGCAGACATCTCTGAACCTGATTGAGCGAAACGGAAAATATTATCGATAAACATCAATACATCTAGACCTTTTTCATCTCTAAAATACTCAGCCATAGTAATACCTGTAAGAGCAATACGGTTACGTGCTCCTGGAGGCTCACTCATCTGACCATAACAAAGTGCAACTTTGTCTAGTACGTTAGAGTCTTTCATCTCATGATAAAGGTCATTACCTTCACGAGTTCTCTCACCAACACCAGCAAATACAGATAGACCATCATGACCCATTGCAACGTTGTGAATAAGCTCCATGATAATAACTGTTTTACCAACACCGGCACCACCAAATAGACCAACTTTACCACCCTTAGAGTAAGGAGCAAGTAAATCAACAACTTTGATACCTGTTTCAAACATCTCAGTAGTAGTTGACTGATCAACCAATGGTGGAGGTGCACGGTGAATAGACCATTTTTCTGAATCAGTGATTTGCTCACCGCCATCAATAGTCTCACCAATTACGTTAAAGATACGACCTAGTACCTTGTCACCAACTGGAACTTTAATAGGTGAACCAGTAGCAGTAGCATCCATACCACGTACTAAACCTTCACTCATATCCATAGCAATTGTTCTTACACGTCCATCACCTAAGTGAGCTGCAACTTCAAGTACTAAACGATTTTCAGTACCCTCTAAACTAATTTGAACTTCGATTGCTTCATTAATTATTGGAAGATATCCATCAAAATCAACATCAACAATCGGGCCCATAACCTGGCTTATTTTACCAATCATATTTTTCTCCATTATTTCATAGACTCCACACCACTTATAATCTCTATAAGTTCTGTAGTAATAGCCGCTTGTCTAGCTTTATTAAATTTAACATTTAGTGACTTAACCATATCTTTAGCGTTATTTGTAGCAGTATCCATCGCCTGCATTCTAGCACTATGTTCAGCAGCAACTGAATCTATTAGCGCATAATACATAGCGTATTGGACATATCTACTAACTAAAGAATCTAACATATGCTCTTCATCTTGAGCTTCTATCTCTAGCATTGAGTCTTGTACATCAGCACACTCAAACTTAGTTGTATCTATTGGTAATAAACTATTAACATGTAACTCTTGAGTAATCATGTTTTTATACCCGTTATAGATAATATGAAGACCATCGATTTTACCATCTTTGTAATCTTCAATAGAAGTTATAATGAATTCATCAGCTCTTCCTTTATCAGGTTTTGAACTTAAATCTGTAACTGAATCAAATAACTCAACTTCGTTATATTTAAAAAATTCAACACCCTTTTTACCGATACCACGTAAACGCACTTTTACATTTTTATCTTTATACTCTTTAATAAGTTTCTTAACAGCTTTAATCGTTTGAATATTAAAACCACCACATAAACCTTTATCAGCAGTAACAAAAACAATGTCAACCATTTTTGGATTTTCAATCTCTGTAAAACAGCGATTGTCAATTCCTCCAATTTTATTACATTTTATACGTCCAGCTATTTCGGCAATAACCTGATTCATTTTGTCAGCATAAAGACGAGAGCGTTTTGCAAGCTCTTCAGCACGGCGAAGCTTTGCAGTTGATACAAGCTTCATTGCACGAGTCGTCTTTTGAGTGTTAGAAACACTCTTTATCTGTCTTTGAATATCTTTCAAGTTTGCCATAAAGTTTTCCTTACGCTACTACGAAAGTAGCTTTGAATTCTTCAAGTGCTTTGATTAATAGTGCTTTAGTATCATCATCAACTTTTGAAGTGCTTCTAATATTCTCAAAAATCTGAGGATAACTAGCTTCAATAAATGGATATAACTCAGCTTCAAAACGAACAACATTTGATGGGTCAAAATCATCTAAGAAACCTTCGTTACCAGCAAAAATGATAGCAACTTGCTTCTCAGCAGAAAGTGGAGAGAAAGGACCTTGCTTTAGAACCTCTACCATTCTTTGTCCACGCTCTAGTTGATTACGAGATGTCACATCAAGATCAGATGCAAACTGAGCAAATGCTTGAAGTTCACGATACTGAGCAAGGTCAAGACGTAAAGTACCAGCAACTTGCTTAGTAGCTTTAATCTGAGCAGCACCACCAACACGAGATACTGAAAGACCAACGTTAATCGCTGGACGTACACCCGAGTTAAATAGTTCAGTCTCAAGGAATATCTGACCATCTGTAATAGAGATTACATTAGTTGGAATATATGCCGCAACATCTCCCTCTTGAGTCTCAATAATAGGAAGAGCAGTAAGACTTCCAGCTCCATCTTCATCACATAATTTAGCAGCACGCTCTAATAAACGAGAATGAATATAGAAAACATCACCAGGATATGCTTCACGGCCCGGAGGACGACGAAGGATTAGTGACATTTCACGGTATGCAACCGCATGCTTAGAAAGATCATCATATACGATTAGACCATGTCTAGCGTTATCACGGAAGTACTCGCCCATTGTAACACCAGTATATGGAGCTAAGAATTGAAGTGCAGCAGCTTCAGCAGCTGTTGCAGATACAATAATTGTATATTCCATTGCACCATGCTCTTCTAAACGACGAACAATTTGTGCAACAGTTGATTCTTTTTGACCTATTGCAACATAGATACACATAACACCATTACCCTTTTGGTTAATGATAGCGTCTAATGCAACTGTAGTTTTACCAGTTTGTCTGTCACCAATAATAAGTTCTCTTTGACCACGACCAATTGGAACTAGAGCATCAATAGCCTTAATACCAGTTGCTAATGGCTCATGAACAGATTTTCTATTCATAATACCAGGTGCTTTTTCCTCAACGAAACGAGTTTCAGTTGTCTCAATTGGACCTTTACCATCAATTGGTTCACCAAGTGCATTAATAACACGACCTAAAAGTGCGTCACCAACTGGAACTTTAAGAAGTTTACCAAGTCTTTTAACCGACATACCCTCTTTTAATCCTACGCCTAGTCCAAGAATAACAACACCTACTACGCTCTCCTCAAGGTTCATTACTAAACCTTGAGTCCCCTCTTCAAACTCTACCATTTCTCCAGCCATAACGTTGTTAAGTCCGTAAACTTGTGCAACACCATCAGCGTAAGAAACGATTTTACCTGTTTCATTAATATCAACACTTAATTCAAAGTTATCGATACGCTCTTTAATTATTGAACTGATTTCATCAGCTTGAATTTTTGCTACCACTATTTCTCTCCTCTCATTGAAAGTTAAATTGCTTTTACTATATGTTCTATTATTTGATTATTAATTCTTGTTTTAGAAAAGTTTATTTCTATACCAAGATCTTCTACATCCACTTTAATACCATTGAAATCATCTTTAATAAAATCTAATGAAATATTTGAATCAAATTTTTTACTTAAACCACTAGTTAGGTCTTGAATAACTTTTGCGTCTATATCGCTATCACTATATACAACACCAGAATAGGTTTTATTTGTATCGGCCATATCTTTTCTCATTCCCTCTGCTAAAGCAGGGATAATAGAAGTACGATTTTTCTCTACAAGTAATTTAATTAAAGTATTGATAATTTCAGACTTAGCAGGTTTTACTGCAGCTAAAAGAATCTCTAACTTCTGTTCTTTACTTACCATTGGATTGTCAATAATTTGGATAAAAGCTGCATCATTAAATGATTCAGCTAAAGCTGAAAAGACTACAGTCATGTTTTCCATTGTCTGTACATCAGCACTCTGCTTTAGAGCTTTGATATATCTTTTTGCAATTAACTCTTCCATTTATGCCACCTTCTTTAAGATAACATTAGCCATAGCTTCTTTATCAAAACTATCACTACTTTGACTTAGAACTTCACTTAATATATCTTCAACAACAGTACGAACCATTTTTCTTTGTTCGAACTCCATTAATGATCTATTTTGCTTAGTAATTATTTCTAAGTCTGCTTCACACTGAAGCATTATATTGTCATTTATTATCTTGTTTTCTCTTTTTGAAGAAGTTACTAACTCTTCTGCAAATTTTTCAGCATCAGAAATTTTTGCTAAAGCTCTCTTTTTAAGAGAAACAGAGTCTTTTAACTTATCTTGAACTTTTTGTAACTCATCAGCAATTCCCTGACTTCTTGCAGCAAAAAAGTTTTTAGCAGGTTCAGCAACAAGGTACCATACAAGACCAAAGAACAGTAAAAAGTTAACTGTTCTTTCAATTATATCTGTACCCCCACCTTCTGCACCACTGGATGCTAATGCATAAGTTGATATCATTATAATTAATAGTAAAATTCTACTCACACCACATCCTTATATTTGACTAAATTTAGCTTTAACAGCTTCTTTAAACAATGGAACCTGTGACATTATGTCACTTGTCAACTGTTCTTTAGATTTGGCAAGTGATTGCTCAAATTCTAAATATTGGCTAGCTAATTCAGCACGCTTTGCTTCTAACTTACTATCTGCTAACTCTCTAGCATCTTCTATTACTTTCTCTCTTAGGGCCGAAGCTTCCAGTTTAGCATTTTTAATTATTGACTCGGCTTTTGAATTAAGTTCATTGATTTCATCATCATTATTACCTACTTTTTGTAGATCTTTTTTGATATCTTCGTCTCTTTTATTCATAAAACTAAATAATGGATTATAAAGCCAACTGTTTAGAACGGCGATTAGTGAAAGAAATACAACAAATGTAGCTAAAAGTAGTATCGGACTTATATCTAACATAGCACCTCCTAAAAGTTGCGTGATTATACTACGAGAAAATTGAAAGGATAGTTAAACTATGAAAGAATTTTAAAGAATTTTATAATTTTTATAAAAAATGTTAAATTTACACATCGTTTTATCACTATTTTGAAATACAATTCAAAAAGTCACTGATTTGACTCTCATCATCAAATTCAATAGTTAGCTTATTTTTAGAAGTTTTTGCCTTAAAGCCCAAAGTATCAAATCTGTCTTTGATATCAGAAAAATCATATTCAACTAAACTACTTTTAACAACTGTAGAATTTTTTTCTTGTTTCATGTTTTTAATAATTGATTCAACTTCTCTAACGCTAAGTTTTTGACCAATAATTGAATTAACCATAAGTTGTTGTTGTTTTTCATCAAGACCAATTAAAACTTTTGCATGTCCAGCAGTAATTTTTTTCTCAACTAAGGCTTTTTGTGTTTTTGAAGATAATTGAAGAAGTCTGATAGTATTTGTAATATGTGTTCTACTCTTATGTATTTTAGTTGCAAGTTCTTCTTGTGTAACATTATACATTTTGATTAATTCACTGTAAGCTTCTGCAAGTTCAACAGAGTTTAATTCATCTCTTTGAATATTTTCAATCAGTGCAAACTGTCGCATCTTTTGCTTGTCAGTGTTAATCAATATTGCACGAATAGTTTTCAACTTTACCAGCTTAGAAGCACGAAGTCTTCTTTCGCCTGCAATTAAAACATATCCATCAAAGTCTTGAGTAATAACTATTGGTTGAAGCAGACCATCATTTTTAATAGATTCACCAAGTTCTAAAAGGGAGCTCTCATCAAATTGTTTTCTAGGTTGATATGGGTTTGGTCTAATATCCTTAAGTGGTAACTCCATAACTTCATCTCTAGATGAACCTTCATTTTCATAAGCTTCATCCATTTCACCTAAAAGTGCATCTAGTCCACGGCCGAGTTTTTGAGATTTCATTATGCTATTATCGATTGTGCTAAATTTTGGTAAGCCACTGAACCTACAGATTTTACATCATATAAAATTGCAGGTTTTCCAAAAGATGGAGCCTCTGCAAGTTTTACATTTCTCGGTACTACTATATATTTATCTTTAGAATCTTTAAATAACTTACCTTTAAAGTGTTGAGATAAATCAGCAAATACTTGTTTAGATAAATTGTTTTGTGAGCTAAACATAGTTGGTAAAAAACCTTTTATACTTAAGTTAGGGTTGATAGACTTTCTAACAAGTTTAACTGTGTTTAAAAGTTGTGCAAGACCCTCAAGCGCGAAAAACTCACATTGAATAGGAATAATAACAGAATTTGATGCTGAAAGAGCATTAATAGTCATTGGTCCAAGTGCCGGAGGTGAATCAATAATGATATAGTCATAATCTTTTTGAACATTTGCAATAGCTCTTTTTAATACAAGTTCACGACCGTCCTTGTTGTCATTATCATAATACTCTTTTTCAATTCCAACAAGACCTATGTTTGAAGGTGCAAGGTGAAGAGTAGGCAAATCTGATTTTAAAATAATATCTTTTAGTTTTTTTGTTCCAATAAGTACGTGATAGATGTTAAACTCATAATCATTACGGTGAAAACCTAAAGATGTTGTAGCATTAGCCTGAGGATCTGCATCAATCAAAAGCACTTTTTTTTCTGCAACAGCTAGTGACGCTGCTAAATTTACAGCAGTTGTTGTTTTACCAACCCCACCCTTTTGATTTGCAATTACTATTACTTCACTCATCTTAGACTATATATCCTTTCGCCGTTGCGTACTATGGAACCATCACTCTGAAGCCTTACATCTTCCAATGGAATTCTTAAACCTTTATTATGTGTAAAAAAGTTTTTGTTCTTGTCAAATTCTAGCTCATATTTACTAAAAACTTGCTTCCATGAAATCTTTTTTTCAATTTTTTTGAAATATTTTTGAAGTAGCTCTTCTCTGCAAACTTCTATGTCTAACTTTGCAAATCCATCAGGTTGTGTTGTCATATTTAATCCAACACCACAGACGAGGGAATCATCAACAATATTTGTAATCATTCCACCTATTTTTTTATCTTTTATATAAAAATCATTGGGCCATTTAATCCAAACATCTGAATTTAAACTATTAAGTATAATTTTTAAGATATATGCAAAATAAATAGAGGCAGATTCAAGTTTCAAATCTTTTGGCAAGTTTTTAATCTCAATTGCAAAAGATAAAAATAGATTTCCTTCAAGAGAGTTCCATCTATTTTCTCTACTACCTATACCATCTGTTTGAGCATCTGCAACAACTGCAAAGGGGAGTTTTATCTCTTTTGTCTTTAGAAGCTCTTTTAAGTGATTTTGAGTAGAGCCTATTGTCTTAAGATAGAGTGTCTGCAAGGCTTAGTCTTTTACCATTAATATAAGAAAGTATATCCATCTCTTTTTTAGATGCAGGTTGAACTTTGAAAATTCTAATGCTTCCCTTTTCACATCCAACGACAATACTATCATTATCTATTTGAAGAATTTTTCCATTTTTATTAGAAGAGTTTATATCTTCTAACTTTATATTTTTTAGTTTTAGACCACTACTTAAGTATATTGCCGGCCATGGAGTAAATGCACGATATTTATTGTAAAGCTCTGTAGCGTTCGTAAAACTCACTTCACCATCTGCTTTAGTAATTTTAGTGCAGTGAGTGGATAGAGAATCATCTTGTTTTATAGGAGTATATGATTTAAAATTTTTCAATACATTTATAGTTAGCTCAGATGCGGTTTTAGTCAATCTTTCAAAAAGAGATTCAACCATCTCATCATCACTAACTTCAATAGTCTCAATTTTCAATATATCGCCAGTATCTAAACCAACATCCATAAGCATTGCAGTAACACCTGTTTGCTTATCTCCATTTAAAAGAGTTTGCTGAATCGGGCTTGCTCCACGATACTGTGGAAGTATAGATGCATGAAGATTTATACATGGTGCATGTTGCAGAACTTCAAGTGGAAGTATTTGTCCATAAGCAGCTACGACTATAAAGTCACACTCTATACTTAATAGTTCTTGTACCGTTTCACTATTTCTAAGTTTTGTTGGCTGAAAGAGTGCTATATTATGTTCAAGTGCCAGAGTCTTTACAACAGGAGGAGTCATAACTTTTTTTCTGCCAACAGGCTTGTCGGGTTGAGTATAAACTGCAACTACATTCATATCTGGAGTATCTATAATACGCTTTAATATAGACTCAGCATAATCAGGCGTTCCCATAAAAATAATATTCATTTAGTTCTTACCGCTTGTAAAAAGAGTCCCACCCTTATGGTTAGCATCTATCATATAGCTTTTTACATCACTTAAGTCATAACCGCTTGCCAAGAACATATCAATACCAAAGTTTAAAAGGTAAGATGCCGCTTTTAGTTTTGTGACTATTCCGCCAGTTGCAAAATTGCCGTGTGGCGTAGCCTCTTTTTCTAATGCGCACTCATCAATGATGCTTACAATTTTTAGCACATTTGCATCTTTGTTTTTGTGCGGATCTTCGTCATAGTAAGCATCTATATCTGATAGTATAATCAAAATATCAGAATCAGTGTGTTTGGTGATATAAGCTGAGAGTTGATCATTATCTCCAACAACCAGTTCTTCTGTGGCAGTTGCATCGTTTTCATTTACGATAGGAATAACACCATTTGACAAAAGAGTATCAACAGTATTTTTTATTCTAACTATATCTTCTGATTTGTTGAAGTTTGCTGCAGTTACCAGAACTTGTGATATGATAATATCATGCTCTTGAAACTTTGTAGCATATTTATGCATTAGTACCGGTTGACCTATGGATGCAAGTGCTTGTTTGTTTTGAAGGACACTACGATCAAGTTGAAGCTTAGTGTATCCCGCTGCGACTGCACCAGAAGATACTAATATAACTTCATTACTCTTTTTTAGCTCTACTAAAAAATCCACTAGAGCTTGCATACGCTCCAGCGCAACAGAATCACCTTGTGTTAAAACAGCACTGCCAACTTTAACAACTACACGTTTCATGCTATATTCTATCCGTTTGAACTAGATTGAATAGAGAATATTTAAGTGCTTCTATATTTTTATAAGTTGCCGAAGATATAGGTGCAACTAGATATGGAAGAGTTCTATCGTAACCTAAAGTTTCATCTGCAGAATCTTGCACAAAAAATGGCATTTCACTATCAAAGTTAAACTCATTTGTTTTAGATGCTTCAAGACCAAGAAGCTCTAAAAAGCCATTAACAAGTTCATTTATTTCGTCTGGCGGTACAATATCAACTCTTGTAAGAGCAATAGCATATTTACTTTCAGCTAATTTTTCACTAAATGATTTAATCTCATCTTTTAGTACTTCAATCTGTTCTTTTAAATCTCTATAAGAAGCTAAATCTACCATATATAAAAGAGTTTTAGTTCTCTCAATATGTCTTAAAAATTGGATTCCAAGACCTTTGCCCTCATGAGCTCCACCGATAATACCAGGGATATCTGCCATTACAAATGACTCAAAGTCACCTATGTTTACTTGACCAAGCTTTGGTGTAAGTGTTGTAAACTCATAATTAGCTATCTCCGGAGTAGCATTTGAGACTGTAGAGATTAAAGTAGACTTTCCAACATTTGGAAAACCGACAAGTCCGATATCAGCGATAAGTTTTAGATCCAGTTTAATAGCTCTTGTCTCACCCTTCTCACCAGGTTGAGAATAAGTAGGTCTTTGGTTTGTAGGTGATTTAAAGTGAGTATTTCCAAGTCCACCTTTCCCACCTTGTAAGAACTTAACTTCTTGTCCATCTTTAACCATATCAAAAAGAATTTCACCAGTTTCTATATCTATAATCTGAGTTCCAGGAGGAACGATAATGACTTTTTTAACACCAGCCTTACCAGTCATACGAGAACCTTCACCAGGAACTCCGCCTTCTGCTTTTATGTGCATTCTTTTTTGAAAGTGAGAAAGTGTGTGCGTATTGTTATCACATCTGAACCAGATGTCACCACCTTTTCCACCGTCGCCACCATTAGGACCACCGTTTAGTACAAACTTTTCACGACGAAATGCTACACACCCTTGCCCACCTTTTCCCGATGAAACTGTTAATTCGACACTATCTGTAAACATTTGATATCCTTGGTTTATTACTTGTTAATACTTAAAAATTCACTTGGATTTAAAAAGAGTAAATTGTTAAATATTTTAATTGTTTTAGGTGTTAAACCTAATAATTGAGTGTAGAAATATTTGAGCCGAAGCCCAAATATTGTAGAATTATGCAGCAGGTATAATTGAAACTTGTTGACGTTTTTTGTCTTTTCTTTCGAATCTAACAACACCATCAACTAGTGCAAATAAAGTATGATCTTTACCCATACCCATGTTTTTACCTGGATGAACCTTAGTTCCTCTTTGACGAATAATGATGTTACCAGCTATTACAGCTTCTCCACCAAACTTCTTTACACCAAGTCTTCTACCAGCCGAGTCACGATTATTCTGTGTACTACCTTGACCTTTCTTATGTGCCATCTGAAATCTCCTTAGTTTATGCTATTAAGCAGCTATTTTCGTGATACGAACACGAGTGAAGTCTCTTCTGAAACCTCTTTTAACTTTACTGTCTTTACGACGACGTTTTTTGAAAATCACAACTTTTCTGTCACGACCTTCATTAATTACTTCAGCAGTAACCATAGCACCATCTACGAATGGAGCTCCCATTTTAAGCTCACCAGCGTTCACTGCTAAAACTTCTTTAATTTCGATGATATCTTTTGGCTCAAGAGACATTTTATCTAATAATAAAACGTCACCCTCTTGAACTTTATATTGCTTACCACCGTTTTTGATAATTGCGTACATATACAATTCCTTGAATCTTTATAAAAGTTCGGAATTATACCCAATCAAGCTTTAAGTTTTATTTAATCAAAATATTTTATTCAAGTTCCAATTGCATCAAGTACATGTCTTCACCATCGATAATTTGTAAATCTGAACTTTTACAGCTTGGGCAGGTATATTCTAACTCTTTTAATGTTGACTCTTTTTGACATTCATTACACTTGATGACAACGCTCTGTACGTTTATAATGAACTCTGCGTCTTCACAAATGGTCTTCTCTTTAAAGGTATCAAATGCTGTTTTTAAAAGATCTGGCTCGACTCCACTCATCACACCTATCTTTATAACAACTTTCATTACTTTTGTAGCGTTATTCGCTTTTGCGTTCTCTTCACAACTATCTAACAACGACTGGACTATACTATATTCATGCATCTCTCAACCTCTCTGGTGTTTTAATTGGGCATACTTTATATACAAACTCATGTCTTAAAGTATGGAACTCACTGTCTTCATCCCAAAACTCAGGATGCATGACTTTAAGCTCTTGCTCTTTACATTCATTTATATACTCTTGATTCTCTTCTAAATAATCTTGCTTATTATATATGTAGTCATCATACTTATTTTCATCTTTGAGAAGAGATGTCGCAAAACCTCTTAGATCATCAAAGTAATTCTCTTTGTTAAATACCTCATCTATCATTCCTATATCTTTAGCGTTACTTGCACTAAGAGGCAGACAATCTTCAAGAAGTTCTTTTGACTTAGCTTCCCCAACTCTTTTAGGCAGACTATAAGTATGGTATTCACTTCCGCTAAGTCCTAGAGTCTTGTAGTGAGGATTTAATACTGTTGCCTCAGATGCTACTACATAGTCACAAGCTAAAGCCAAGAAGACTCCGCCAGCACCTGCATTTTTATGTAGAGACGCAACTGTAATAACTTCATCTGAGAAGATGATAGACTTTACTATATCATTCATAGCGTTGATATTACTCCATCCATCTTCTCCTTGCTTCTTAGAGTCTTCTAGTATGTTTAGATGGATGCCATTTGAGAAGAACTCCTCAGCACCAATAAGTACAACTACTTTAGCACTCTCTTTTATATAGTCAAATGCATACTTTAGTCTGATGCACTGCTCAGAAGTCATAGCACCATTATGGAAGTTAAAACAAAGGTAAGCAACGTCACCATCACGATGTGAACCTATCTCATAAAATGTTTTATATGTCATATCAAAGATAAGAGGAAGGCGAAGTTCTTTAACACCTTTTATTTTCTCTTTTAAAACATAGGTGCTTTGAAGCTTGAACTTTCCAACTTCTGTGAGATGGCTTATCCATATAGCACCATCAACAGTTCCTACACATATAGCTCCATCTCTTTTAGCTATAACCTCTTTAGGTTTTCCTCTTAGTCTCTCTTCTTCCCAAACTCCGAAAAGATAGCATTCAGTTCCAAGCAGCACTTCTTTTACACCCGGATAACTATCACTAAATCTTACTTTTCTTATTATCTCTTTAGTTGTGTCTTTTTCCCAGTCTATAGCTCTATCTTTTTGTGTTAAGTATTTGTGCATCGGTGTTTGAAGTTGTGGAGTCGGTTTAAAGTTCTCATCTGCTAGATTTACAAAAAGTTCTTTCATAGCTTTTATAGTTGCATCTGCGACTTCTGCCCTATATATAGATGCCTTTGATGCATCTCGCATCTCAAATCTAACCTCGCTATATATCTCGCCACCATCAAACTCTTCGTTTGCTTTGAGGATTACTACACCCCACTCTCTTTTTTCATCTCTGATGGCATGATCAAGAGCATTATGACCTCTGTCACCACGGATGCCAGGATGCAAAATAAAAGTCGGAGTATTTAAAAATATTTCTTTAGGTATAAACTTCTTTAGGTATGGAGAAAAAATAATATCAGGTTTGAAACTATCAACTGCATCTATCATCTCTTTATCATTTATAGCAAACTCTATTGATACAGTATGTCCCATATCTTGAAGTTCACAATAAACTCTCTGAGAGAGAGAGTTAAAACTAGAGATGATTAGAAGGATTTTCATATTTAGCAGATTCGAGGTAGTAGTTCACCACTAGGAGTATCTAAAAATCTTTTTGTACCCCAGCTACTGTTTAGTATAACTTTTTGAAGATGAGCATCTGTAACTTTACCTATAATAGTAGCCTGCGAACAGTTTTCAAAAGTCTTTAGTATTTCTACAGCTCTATCTGCATCATCTTTATTTATAGCGAGAACAAAAGTTCCTTCATTAGCTAAAGCGGCCGCTTCAAAGCCTAGCATCTCACAGATGCCATTAACTTCATCACTAACAGGCATTTTTTCTTCTTCTACTTCTATACAAACATTTGATTGCTTTGACCACTCATTAAGTACCGCACTAACTCCGCCTCTTGTTGCATCTCTAAGAGCAGTTATCTTTATATCTGCATCTAAGAGAGCTTTTACCTGAGGAAAAAGAGAAGCACAATCACTTTGAAGTGAACTACTCATATCTATATCTTCACGAGCAGCAAAAATAGTAGCACCATGACAACCCATATCACGATTTACAAGTATCAGGTCATCTTGAGTAATATTATTAGAGCTGATTCCTTTTTTAAGAACTTCTCCAATACCTGTAGTATTTATAAAAATCTTATCAACACTTCCACGTGGCACAACTTTTGTATCACCACTTACAACTACAGCACCATTCAGTTCAAGCTCTTTTTTCATACTGCGTACTATTTTCTCTAAGTCTCTTACAGGAAAGCCCTCTTCGATGATAACACTACAAGTCAGGTACTTAGGCTGTGCACCCATCATAGCAAGATCGTTACAAGTTCCACATACTGCAAGCTTACCTATGTCAGCTCCTGGAAAAAAGAGTGGGCTTACTGTAAAACTATCAGTAGAGAACGCTAGTTCACCACCGTGAATAATGGCAGCATCTTCGCTCTTTTCTAAAATCTCATTAGCAAATGCTTTATAAAATACTTTTGAAATAAGTTCGTTGTTCTCTTGCCCGCCATTACCTTGAGCTAGTGTAATTGTTTTTGTCATTATAAAATTCCTCTTATCCCATCGGATACATAATATCTAGTTGTATTTCTTTAATCTCTTGCATAACTTCATCACTAAGTTCTAAGTCCATAGCAGCAAATGAGTCAGCCAGTTGTTCAGTAGTTCTAGCACCTATGATAGTAGATGCTACAAACTTGAACTGCTTTGAGTATGCTACGGCTAAAGTGACAGGAGAGATATTTAGTCTCTTAGCTATTTCTATATACTTAGCAGTTGCTTCAAGTGTTTTGCTATTTACAAACCTTGTACCCTGTGCTTTAATGCGAGGATTCTCACTCTTTAAGTACTCAGAAAATCTAGCATTTGTAGGGTAGAACTTTCCATTGTACTTACCGCTTAGAACTCCACCACCAATAGGCGAATAAGGAAGAAGAGAAATCTGCTCTTTCTCACACACATGCGCCAACTCATCCAAAAATCTTGGATTGTTCAAAGAGAAGTTGTTTTGGATAGACTCAAATCTTGGGATGCCTATTCTCTTAGAAGTCTCATTTGCTTTTGTAAGACCATAGGCAGTGTCGTTTGAAGTTCCAAGATATCTTACTTTTCCTTCGTCAACTAGCTCTTCAAAAGCTCTAAGTGACTCTTCTATAGGAACTACAGCATCTGGCCAGTGCATCTGATATAGGTCTATGTAGTCAGTTTGAAGTCTTTTCAGACTTCCTTCTATTGCACTTTTGATGTGAAACTTATCAACAGCAGTAAAACCGTGACGAACAGGAGGGACAAACCAGCCATTAGCAGCACCTGCTACTTTTGAAGCGAGGATTATGCTGTCTCTTTTCTTATTCTTTAGCCACTTACCGATGATAATCTCAGTTTCACCTGCATAAATCTCCTTGGGTGGAACCGGATAAAGCTCAGCAGTATCGAAGAAGTTAATACCTCGATCGTAAGCCTTATCCATGATTTTAAAAGATTCAGCTTCATCACTCCAGCTTCCAAAACCCATAGTCCCTAAACAAATAGGTGTAACTCTCAAACCTGTTTTACCTATATATCTATAGTTCATTCCTGCTCCTTTTTCGGATAATCAAATGAGATAAACTTTGCTTTTTTTCTACTGATATCTTTCCAACTTTTACAATCAAATTCTATCTCTACAACTCCACATGTAACTATGTTCTCATCAAAGTCTACGTAGTCTTCTACAAACATGTTTAAATCTGGGTTATGTCCTAGCAAAAACACAGTTTTATGCTTATCATCTACCTTTTTTATTATCTTGTCAATAATTATTTCAGCAGAAGCATAAATGTTATCATCATAGATAATCTCTTTAGAATACTTTACTTTTTGAGCAATAATCTCCGCCGTTGTCTTTGCTCTTAGTGCAGGACTCGATATGAAAATATCAGGAATGACATGTCTCTTTCTAAGTCTTCTTCCCATCAAAGGTGCATTTTTTTTGCCCCTACCGTTTAAAGGTCTATCAAAATCATTTAATGATGAATTTTTCCAGCTCGACTTTGCATGTCTGATAATAAATAATCTTTTCATTTTTTTTCTACCATTTTTAGGTAGAGCTCTTCAACTTTTGTTCTAGCCCAAGGAGTCTTTCTTAGAAACTTTAGACTTGAGTTGACTGTAGGATCAAACATAAAGCATCTGATATCTATGAGTTTTCCTAGTTTTTTCCAACCATAGTGTTTAACAAGAGCCTCTAAAATATCTTTTAACTTGATACCGTGTAGTGGATTGTTCTTGTTTTTTTCTGACTCGCTCATAAAATTCCTTTAGAAAATGATTTAATTTTTAATAATTATATCAGATTCCCGTACTTATAGTACGCGGCACAAGCACCTTCACTACTTACCATACAGCTTCCTACTGGAGAAGTTGGTTTACATGCAGTTCCAAAGATAGTACACTCCGGCGGATTTGCCATACCTCTTAAGATATCTCCACAGATGCATAGTTTATGGTCTTCTATCTCTTGTAGTGGAAGGATATCTTTGTAGATTACCTCAGCATCGTACTGAGCAAATTCTGCTTTTAGTTTTAGTCCACTATCTGGAATATTTCCTAAACCTCTCCACTTGAAAAGGTCTCCTTTTTCAAAGAACTTTTCTGTCAGCTCTTGAGCTTTTTTATTTCCATCATAAGTTACAAGTCTTTTGTACTCTATTTCAAGCTCGCATCTATCTTCGATGAACTGTTTTACTATCATGCTGATTCCCTGCATAACATCAACTGGCTCAAAACCTGTTACGACTACTGGGCGGTTGTAGTCTCTTGGGAACTCTTCGTAGATTTTACTTCCGCTTATAACGCTTACATGTGATGGCCCTAGAAATGCATCTATCTTGTTGTTGTAACTATCTACATGAATATCTCTAGAGTCTATAAGCTCTTTCATAACTTCCGGAACTGTCACGTGGTTTATATGAAGGAAGACGTTTTTTACATCTTGCTTTATAACAGCATCTAGAAGTGCAGCTGTCATTGGCGTTGTAGTCTCAAAACCAATGGCGAAAAAGACTACCTTCGCATCTGGGTTCTCTTTTGCAATTTTGAGACACTCTAAGGGAGAATATACAAATCGTACATCTGCACCTTTGCTTCTTGCATCTTGAAGACTTCCATTACTTCCCGGTACTTTTATCATATCGCCTAGAGTTACTAAGATGACATTCTCTTGCATACTAAGTACATAAGCGTGATCAATTCTCTCTTTTGGCATGATACAAACAGGACAACCAGGACCATGAATGAACTTAATGTTGGCAGGTAGAAGCTGAGGAATACCGAACTTCATAATAGTGTGAGTATGACCACCACACACTTCCATGATATTTATAGGATTCTTTAGTTTTTTTGCATCTTCTTTGATGATTTTTGCAAATGCTTTTATCGTGTCTGCATCTCTAAAATCGTCATAAAGGTTTTTAAGTTCTAGTTCCATTTTACGCACCTCTATTTGGACATTCGTCGTCCTCTAAAATCGCAAGTTGCCTATCCTCTTCATTCATCGCTTCGATAATCTCTTTATATAGTTCAATAGACTCCATAGCATCTGCCTCATCAATTTTATTCATAATAAAGCCGATGTGAAGAAGTACATAATCACCTAATTTTATATCATCTTCTGCCATCAAATCTAAACTGGCATTTCTTTGAACACCCATAGTGTCAACTGTAGCCATGTTTAGCTCTTTATCTATTTTTACTACTTTAGACGGTATTGATAAACACATTATCTCATCTCCATTTTAAACTTAATCCACTGTGCAACTTTTTTCAAGCTCTCTTCATCTTTTGTACTAACTTCTATTATGTCAACATTTGGTTTGATTTTTCTGGCATCTGCTTTTTCTTGTTCTATGTCATATTCAAAATATGGAAGAAGATCTACTTTTGTAAACAAAATCAAATCAGCTTGACGAAACATCACTGGATATTTGGCGATTTTGTCTTCACCCTCAGGGATACTTACAAGAACAATATTTAAGTGACTTCCAACATCATAAGATGCAGGACAAACAAGGTTTCCAACATTTTCTACAAAACATACATCAAGGTTTTCTAAGTCCATATGATGAAGAGCTTTATGAACCATAAATGCATCCAAGTGACAAGCCGAGCCTGTTTGAATCTGATGAGCCGGTATGCCTTTAGCTTTTAGTCTATCTGCATCTCTACTAGTCTCTAAGTCACCTTCTACTACACCAAACTTAAAGTCAACTACATCTGCTAAGTGTTCTAAAAGTGCTGTTTTTCCACTTCCTGGAGAACTCATTAGGTTTATGCACAGTACATTATGAGAGTTAAAGTGTTCTCTGTTGTGATGAGCTTCCTGATCATTCTTATCTAAAATCTTTGTAATGATAGATATCGTTTTTGGATCATTTAACTGTGGATTATCATGTAGATGCTGATGTGCATCTTGATGTTCATGTGAACTTCCGTGATCATGTGAGTGAGTTTCTTCTCCATGAGAGTGACTATGTCCGTGAGAATTTCTTTCGCTATCCGTTATACTACAACCGCAATCTTTACACATAATATATATTCCTTATTTTATTTCTATGCTAGTAGCATATTTGAGCCTACAACTACTGATATTACGCCAGCCGTTGCAAATACTCTTTTTAAATTTTGTTTTGAATTTAATAGATTTTTATTGATATACAATATCACACTACCAAAACCGATGAAAATTACCATAACACCTAGTGAAAATGCTAGTACCATTGTCAAATCAACACTGTTTGCTTCAACCATACCAAGAGTTACAAGCATACCTCTAACTCCACCGATACCCATCAACGCTCCGATTGTAAATGCCGAAGCTGTGTCACGGTTATTGTGGTCGTGTTCTTTTCCAAACCAGATGTGCAAGTGTTCCTTACCATCATGGATGTGTTTCTTTAACTGAATACGATCATCATAGACCATATACAGCAGATAAATACCCATCATCAATATAATAGATGCAGAAATAACATCCCCATATCCGAGTATTGACTCACTGATATTGTAAGTATCTAAAATCTTTGCAAATATAAAAAGGGTTAAGCCATGTCCAATAGCAAAAAGAGTCGTGATAGTCATTGTCTTCTTTTTACTCTTACCAATAGAGAAATCTGCTATTGCCGTTAGGTGATCTGGTCCAAATGCATGTAAGATGCCGTACCAAAAGATAAGTAATAAACCTAAATTTTCCATATGCAAACTCCTTTTTATGAATACGTATTCATTATATTACATTTTTTAATTTTAATCTAATGTTAATTAGAGAGGTTCTTATATACTTTTGGGACTAAACTATGCTAAAATCAATATATGAACTGTATTTATTGTAATAATAAAAAATTATACGAGCTTAAATCTGGACAACTGAAGTGTTCAGAGTGTAAAAAAAAGTTCTCTCCGAAAAAAGTTCAAAGAGATTTCGATCTGATTGAGTACTTTAGCAAAAATCTTACAGCAAATCAAACTGCCAACAACCTAGGTCTTAATTACCTTACTGTTAAAACAAAGTTTGAGCTCTTTAGAGGAGTTATAATTAACTTTCTTGAAGAAGAGTATCAAGATAAAGATGTCTTAGAATACGATGAGTATATTTACCTTAGTCAGAGTAAAAAAAAGATAAAAGAGAACATCTTTGATGCTCAAAACTTTCTGACTTTTCACTATAAAGATAAAATCTACAACCTGCTGATGCCAAACTTAAAAAGATATAAAAATGAGTTTTTAGACTCCGGTGCTGGGGAAGCACATTTCAAAGAGTTCTCGAAGTTTATGATGTTAAACAAGATCTCAAAGACTCAAAAGAGGGAAAATATTATTACAAAGTTTTGGATTTTCTTTGAAGAGAATATTTTAAAATATAAAGCCTTTTTATAAAGAATAACTTAAAAAGCAAGGAAAGTAAAAAATAGACATTAGTTTATTAACAATATTACTTCAAAGAACTATGCAAGAGCTAAAAATCTTGCAAGTTTGATTTTTTAAATACTCTTTGTTGTATTTCATTTCTAAAATTTGAGCAAAGAGTGTTTTGATAATCAAACTATAGAGTAAATTATATATTTGTCTCTATTTTGGTTAACAACTAGTACGGTAATAGCTTTAAATATTATTGCTATTATGAATGATTTAAGTACTAACTTGTGATCTTTAACTTATCACTGTTTATGACTAATTTGTAAATACACGATTTGGATTATAGGGTGTGTTGTATTTAAAAATAGAGTATATGATAGTTGCAAGTTTTCTTGAAACTGCAACAAGTCCCTCTTTTTTAGATTTGCCTTGACTTCTTTTAGTATCGTAGAGTTGCTTCATCTGTTTGTTATGTATCAGACAACTTACAGCACTAAGATATAGTGCATGCTTGACCAAAGAAGAGCCTCTTTTACTTAAGTGACCTACACTTTTAGAATTACCAGAGCTATTTTCTGTTGGAAAGAGTCCAAGATATCCTATAAACTTAGGTATAGATGGAAACCTCGTCAGGTCTCCACATTCACTAATAACAGCAGCTACAGTTTTATCACTTACTCCAGGTATGGTTTTAAGGTTATCAATAAGAGTGTTACTCTCTGGTAGCTCATCAAGTGTTGAACTATTAATGCCTTTTTTATCAAGCAAAGAGAGTATCTCAGCTTCAATAATATCTATCTCACTAAGATACATCTTTAAAAGCCTAATAGTACTTCTAATAGCTATTGCTCTTGCATCTTTAGCCTTACCTGAATAGATAGACTCTCTTGAGAGTTCTAGTAATCTTAGGGCTTTGTCTTTATTGAAGTTATTGCCTTGAATATGAGCAAATATCTTCATGATTCTATCAACGCTACTATGCTTATAGTGATATGCTGTTGGATACTTTTCAAGCAGAGCTAGACCACTTATGGTAAATGGATTTGTGAAGCTCTCAAACTCTGGAAATGTAACTGTTATTTGAGTAATGATTCTCTTCTTAACCTCTTTCATATCAGACTGAATAGAAGCACGATTTCTATAGAGTGTTCTAAGGCTCTGATACTCATCATCAGTTACATAACCTGATGAGTATTTGCCATCTTTTAAAAAGAGTGCTATAACTAAAGAGTCTATGTTGTCATTTTTTACTTTTTTCATAGTTATTTGTTCTCTATACCTTGAGGTTTGAAATGGATTGAGTAGTTTAACACTATAGCCCTTAGACTTTAAAAACTCTAAAAGGTTTTCACCATAAATACCAGTTGCTTCTATACCGATAATAAAGTCATCTTTATCTAAAGTGACACTATCTAAAATAGTAAGTAATTTTTCAAACCCTTTTAAATCATTGTTGATTTTAAAAGGCTTGTTAATAACCTTAGTTTCACTATCATCGATAACTGAAACAACATGAAAACTCTTTGCAATATCTATTCCTACGTAATACATCTCTATAATCCTTGTCGTGTAATCTTAAGTTGCCTAACAAAAAAACAAAAGTTAAATTGTTAGAATTCACAGCCTCGTTAATCTATGTGTTGTAGGTGCTAAAATAACAGCTACCCCAACAGCTTTTAATAAGTGATTAACAACTAAAGACACCAACTGGCTTAATGATGTAGTCAGTAGATATAAAATATTTTCATATCCTGCTATAAGGAAAAAAATGTTGTTTTATCTTTAGTCATAAACTGTGAAAGTTACAAGATTTGAAGTTAGTACTTCAATCTTAAAAGAGTAATACTTCTTTGCTTTAAAGTCAAAAAAACTTTAAAAAAGAACTACTTACTCATAAAAGAAATTATACGAGGAATTCGTGATGAAAACTTTTTTTACTACCTAAAAGAGATAGAGTTCAAATTCAACTACTCACAAGAAGAACAGATTCATATACTAAAGGCTTCTCTTTACAAATACTTTTGAAGCAAACATTTCAATTCATCTGTATCTATAGGCTTTAACAAAGTCTAACTTTCAACTTCATGCATTTCTATAGTAAAGTAAAATTTACTACCTACTCCAAGCTCGCTTTCAACTCCGATAGTCCCGCCCATTAGCTCAACTAAAGTCTTGGATAGAGAGAGACCAAGCCCTGTCCCTCCATAATTTCTACTAACACTACTGTCTCCCTGCTCAAATGAGTTAAATATAGAATAAAAATTATTAGCATCTATCCCGATTCCGCTATCGATTACTTCGCAGTAAAGTCTATTTTCATCACATATATAATTAACATTTACAACTACAGTACTACTATTATTTGCGAACTTTATTGCATTGCTTAGTATATTTGAAAAGACTTGTTTTACTCTTGTCGCATCTCCGAGTGTATTTTTTGGAAGATTTTCATCTATAGTTAAAGTTATATTTATATCTTTTTCTTTTGCTTTGCCAAAAAATAGCTCTGATACATGAGAAAATATCTCTCTAATATTTATAGGTGTCTTTTCAACAAGCATCTTTTTACTTTCTATCTTAGAAAAGTCAAGTATATCATTTACGATAGTAAGCAAGGAGTTACTGGACTCTTTTACTATTTGCAGTTTTGCCTGCTTTTTTTCATCTGTCTCATTTTTGTAAAGTATATCTACAAAGCCCATTATTCCATTTAACGGTGTACGTATCTCATGAGACATATTTGCCAAAAAGTTGGACTTTACACTAAGGGCATTCTCCAACTCTTTTGTTCTCTCTAGAATCTTCTCTTCAAGATTTTCATTTAATTGTTGGAGCTTGTTTTTACTCTCTTGAAGCTCTTGATCTACCTTCTTTTTATCATTGATATCTTTCCAAGTGACATAAAGGACATCTTTATTATCAATACTCAGTTTTGTTAAAGTTATCTCTACCCAGAACTCTTCACCACTTTTCTTTTCATGCAACCACTCAAAGCACAATTCACCACCATCTACAGCCTGTTTGATTAGTTCTTTTTCCTTCGTCTCACTTCTTTGTCCATCAGCTTGATACTCAGGAGATAGTTCAGATGGTCGTTTATTTAAAACATCATCTTTTGACTCTGCTCCCAATAATTTTATAACCTTATCATTACACTCTGTAAACTTATTGTTTTCAATATCTATTAATAGAACACCACTTGAAGCATTTTCAAAGACAAGATCGTAAAGCTCTTTTTGTTTTTCAAGATCTTGAGTATAGATTTTTAGTTTTTCAGTCTTTTTTTCTACTGTATCTTCTAGTTTTTTGTTCTCTCTTCTTAAAATATATTGCTCATATAGTGTTAAAAGATAGTTAAGAATAAAAACACCTACAATCGCAAATAAGAGTTCTAAAGAAAATATTTGTACAAGCATGTCTAAAAATTTATTCGGTTTATAAACTATATCATCCAAAGATGAATCTGATTTGTTTGCCATTCCAAGAAGTTTATATATATAAGCTATCTCTTGTATTCTAGATTTATTTATATTACCAAACTCTACACCATCTTTATATGCAAGTTTTTTTAGTATAGCAGCTTCATATAAAAGTGCTTTTTTACTTTTTTGTTGAGAGTTGTATTTTTCTAATATCACTTCAACTGTTTCATCTATATTAGAAAAAGCGTACTGCCAACCTTTTAAACTCGCATCACGAAACTTTTCTATATTTTCTTCTTTTGCTTCTAGGTAAGTTTGTGAAGTAAATACTAAATCAGCATAAAAGTCAAAACCATAATCTTTTGGATCAAATACTCTATATCCTACACCTGATTCGATAAGATGAAAAGGTTCATTTGACAAGTATGTTGTCATTAAATCAACTTTTTCCTCTACTAAATCTTCTATGTTAAAACTATGAGGAACTTCTATGTAGTCTGTAGGTTTTATCTCTTTCATCTTCATCATTGATGATATAGATGCTAATTGTCCCAAGTTATCTGAGAGCATGATTTTTTTGTTTTTAAAATCTTCTATATTTATAAGGTCTGGACGTTGCTTTGATATAAGTACATATGGTGAGCTTTGATAGATGGCACTTAATAGGACTATATTTTTGCCGTTTAATTTATCTAATATCAAAGAAGAACGACCTATACCTATGTCGGTAGTGCCCAAGAGAACATCATCCACGATATTGATGTCAAAGCCAAACTCTTTTATCTCGACTTCAAGTCCTGCATCTTTGTAGAAACCTTTCTCTTTTGCCATGTAAAAACCGGCAAACTCAAACTGATGTTTCCAAAGAAGTTGCAGAGATACTTTCTCGTTTGCAAAGGTAGATAAAGTTGTTATACAAAAAATCACGATGAATCTCATAAGTAAATTCACGTTCACTTCCTCTTAAAGAGATTTGCTTACAATTTATTATACCTTATAAAATTTATATTACAATAAGTAATATGCCTGACCCAAAGCAATACCACCATCATTAATAGCTGTCTCTTGTTGGTAGTAGTGTTTTATCTTTTCTTTCTCAAGTCCAGATGCTACGAGTTCTAGTAGTGTTTTGTTTTGAAAGACCCCACCGCTCAGTATGACTTCCATCTTCTCTTGCTTTGATATATCTAGGACTATTTGCGCTAGTGTAGTTATGAATCTTGTTACTAATTCTTTGTCAAAAAAGTCAAACTCTATATCTATGATGCCATCAACTATTTTGTACTCAAAGGTTTTAGTTACATCTGGGTTATAGTTTTGCTCACAGATAAGTCCTGCTTCACCCTCATAACTTTGAAACTGCAAGAGGTTTGAAAAACTAGCCATCGCGTCAAAGAGTCTCCCCACTGATGAGCTTAGAGGAGCGTTTAGGTTTTTAGTGTGACTTTGATGCAGGATTTTTATCTCGCTAGCTTTAAAAGAACGTACCAAATCCAAATCAATACTTAGAACTTCATCAAGTGAATAGTTGTCAAAAAGCATACTTAGTGCAACTCGTCTTGGCTCTTTTATAGCTTTTTCTCCACCTAAAAGTTTCAGCTGTTTGAAGCTGTATTTACGCGTTTCACCGACAAATATCTCTCCACCCCAGAGCTTCCCGTCACTTCCATATCCAGTTCCATCAAAACTAAATCCTAAGTAATCACCACTAAGTCCAAACTCAGCTTTACATGCGTATATGTGAGCCAAGTGATGCTGAACCTCTACAAGCTCTTTGTCTTGTTTCTTTGCCCATTTTGTAGTCTCGTAGCTTGGATGCATATCGTGAACTATAACATCAGGTTCAAAGTCATAAAACCTTTTAAAAGTCTCTATAGTTCTTTCAAAAAACTCAAAAGCTTTTAGTGAACCTAAATCCCCAATATGAGGAGATAGTATGATGTTGTCTTCTATAACAAAAGCTATGGCATTTTTAGCGTTTGCACCAACTGCCAAGATTTTCTTTTCACTCTTAAAGGGAAGCTTTATCACCTTTGGTGCATATCCCCGAGATAGTCTTAGCATCTGGGGATTGCCGTTTACTACTTGAACTAAAGAGTCATCTACTCCATTTACTATATCCCTGTCAAAATCAAGTACAAAGTCCACAAATGGAAGTTTCTCTTTTATATCTTGAGCCTTTATGATTATAGGCTCGCTTCCAAGATTCGCACTCGTAGCGACTATTGGGTTTTCAAGATGCTTAAAAAGCAGATGATGTAGAGCTGTATATGGCAAAAAGCAGCCTATTCTATCTATGTTTGGAGCAACTTTATCAGATAATTTCATCTGCGCATCTATAGACTTCTTCAAAATAACTATAGGAGCTTCTTTTGACTTTAGAAGTTCCTGCTCTTTCTTGGATGCAGATGCCAATTGTTTTACCTGTTCTAAATCTTTGCACATGATTGCCAGTGGTTTAGTTGGTCTATTTTTATGGACTCTTAACCTCTCTATGACTTCATCATTTGTTGCATCACATACTATATGAAAACCGCCGAGACCTTTCATGGCAACAATTTTTCCGTTTTTTATAAATTCTGCTGTTTTCTCGATTGTGTCTGTAAGTGTAGGTCCGCAATCATTACATGAAATCGGCTGTGCGTGGTAGCGTCTGTTGAGAGGGTCTGTGTACTCTTCTTCACAAGAGGCACACATTTTAAATTTACTCATAGAGGTATTTTCTCTGTCATAAGGAACAGTTTGAATTATGCTATATCTTGGGCCACAGTTTGTGCAGGTAGTGGCAAAATAATTGTAATATTTCAACTTGTAAGGGGAGTCAGTATCAAATAAGCATTCTTCACAAATCGCCGTGTCAGGTATTACCAATGCTACTTTTGAGCCATTGTTGACACTTAGAGTAGAGTGAATTATTTCAAACTGTTCCCTATAAAGAGGTTTTATCTCTATTTGTTGTATTTTATCAATGTTTGCTAATGGAGGCAGTCTGTCTGAGTTTAGTATCTTCATAAACTCTTCTATTTGAAGGATCTCTCCTTCAAGCTCCAGATCAACACCCTTTTCGCTATTTTTAACAAATCCATTTAGATTTAATTCATTTGCTATCTTGTAGACAAATGGACGAAATCCAACTCCTTGGACTTGCCCAAATATCTTAAAACCAAATCTTTTAGTTGTGAAGTAACTCATTTCCGCCATATCTAATGTTTATCCCATCTACCGGTAATTCTTTGTTGAAATACAGTTCATGATTAATTGAGACTTCTTTATCCAACTTAGAAAATAAATGTTTGTTCCCAAGCAGTGAACCAGATGCAACAACGACATCATTATTCATGTTTTGTTTTATCTCATCAAGCTGACCTGACAAGAACTCTACAAAACTCTCAACCACTCCATATGATAAACATAGACTATCAACTCCGGCAAGTTTAAAAGTCATCGCTGTTCTGATTACCATCAATGGATCCAGATAAACTTTTGATTTAATATTTTGCAATTTGTAATCTATTCTAGGTCCTTTTGTACCTACAAAAGATTTTGCATTATTCTCTAGTATATCTGCTGCTTCATAAATATCATTAGAGTTACTATACCCTAAAACAATGGAAATAATTCCCCATAGTTTATAAATATTTAGCTCTTTTTCATCAAAGATAATCAAAGAAACTTTTTCATAAAGCTCTGGAAATTTACTTTTGTAGTTAGTTAAAAGTTTTATACCTGACTCATTTGTTTCTGCTATTGCTTTAAAAATCTCTGCAACCGAGCTATACTCAGACTTAAAAGACAGGTACTCAATGAGTCCGAACTTCTTACCATATACAAGTATGTTGTTATGAGAATCCTTACTTATGTTGAGTCCAACAACTGTTTTATCTGAAAAGTTATGTTCTTTTATTACAGAGTTAAATGTCCCTATGTACGGGATGACTGCTTCATTTGTAAGCTCAAATATCGGAAGACCTTTAGTACCACGAAGAATAACTATATTTTTTGCACTAACAACACACTCTATCGGCTCCATAGTCTCTTTAAAATCAGCTAAAAGAAGTGCTGTTTCATATTTCATCTCATCTTTAGTTATAAAAACACAATCAACGCCAAGCTTATGCAGCTCTATCATAGTTAAGTGAAGGATAAAATCATCTGCAAGTTTAAACCTTAACAGCTCTTCTTTTACACCTTCAAAGTCCATTTTAAACTTCAAGTTTGTTTTTAAACTAATTAGTGGCTTTTCAATCGCACCTAAAGCAACTGTTTCAGGTGTTGTTACATTTGTGTATTTTGAGATAGTAGCCAGGTCATAACTTAAAATATCAAAAGAGATGTCATTACATTTTTCATTTAGTTTACCTAAGTAATACTCTCCGTAAAATGTATTTACCTTTACTACAGAGTCCCTGCTAATAGCGTTTGCTATTTGCTCAAACAGACTATGATAGTTTCCTCTCTTGCCCTCTGCTTCATATCCACACACTTCACATTCACAAAATGGGTTATAATAGTCTTGGCTTGATTCATCTAAAACCTTGCTCAAACAACTTGGACAAAATGACATAGCTAACTTTTTACTCTGAGGTAAAATAAAGTCATTATCAGGCAGTGCATCTACAACTTTAACTTCTGTGTTACGTAAGAAAATTGAGTGAGGTAACTCTAGAGAAAGCTCATTAGCGAACAGCTCTAACTCGTCACTATCATCAGCTTCAACATATAACTTAATATCTTTGTCTGTTTTAACAAGTCTGCCTTCAAGTTTTGACTCTTCAAGCTTTCTCAGTAATAACTTATCATATACCAATGAAGAGGATGAATACTCAAATAATAGTTCTAATACCATTGTGTGCCCCTTAAGTATGATGTTCTTGCAACTTCTTGCAAAATTGCACCACTATTTTTTAGAGTTGTTTCTACATTTAAATCTTTTAAATAGTTGATGATAGAATGTTCCATTGTCTTACTAGCTTCTAAAACCTCATTTGTAATAGTAAAAGTTGTGTCTTCACCGATTACATAAGGTATGACACCAACGATTTTTACAGGAGGCAGGTCACCTAGCATCTCTATCATTTGAAGAGTTTGAAGCATCTCAACTTCATGAGCGCTTCCTTGCCAAGTGATATAATCAGGAACAGCATCAAAGTCAAAACTGTATACATCTCCGATGTCACCATCAAGAACATTAACACAGTCTATTAACAAGACTCTGTCATAGTCAGTAATAATCGGGATCAATATCTGAGCCAAAGTTCCACCGTCTACAACATTAACGGTATGCTCATCAGATATAAAGTTATATTTTTCATCCAAATAGTTAGCTAAATGAACACCTATTCCCTCATCACCAAATAGCACATTACCTATGCCTAGTATTAATATTTTCATATTTCACCTCTATATATAATAAATAAAATTTTACAAACAATCATTTTAGTCTCATCGTGATTGTTTATAAGATCTTATTTCGTCTAACAAAAGCAAGGAATTCCTTGCTTTTAGCTAGTGTTTTTTATGCCACTTCATACCACTAAATATTGCATCCATTCCGCCTTCTTTTCCAAAGACAGCATTGTAGATTGCCATATAAATATGACCAAGTACAAATAACATTACACCCCATGTAAGTATATGGTGAGTAATACGAACAACTGCAAGTCCACCCATCATAACCTCGATGCTCTTCATAACATCATAAAGGAATGCTCCAAGTCCATCGTGATATACATGAACATACATAATAAGTCCTGTAATAATCAGACCAAATATCATCAGATAAAAGGTAAAATACGCCATAAACTGAAGTGGATTATAAACTCCTCTTAGTTTAGGGTGTTTTGAGATAAGTAAATAGTACCCTATCTGTTGAATCCAAATTTTTGGATTTAAAATATCTTTAAAAGCCGCTCTTTCCATCTCATGTTTTCTTCCAAAGATAAAAAGGTAACTCTTCAATATAATTACCGAAATAAGTACAAATCCAAAAATTATATGCCAAGATCTCATTAGAGCCTGCATAAAGTTTGTCGGATCAGCATTTACTGCTGGTATTAAAAAAGGAACTGCTATATAAAATCCAGTTATTGTTAAAACAACAATTGAAGCAGCTCTAATCCAGTGTTGCCATCTGTAAACAGATGAAAATTCCAACTCTTGTTCTATTTCCTGTTCTATTTCGATATTGTTACTAGCTTCACTAATCATAGCTTCTCCTTTTATACGCTACATCCACCATAAATAGGATCTAGTTTGTACTCACTTAGTTGATTTCCTTTTGTATCCATCACGTGAACTGCACATGCGATACATGGATCATAAGAGTGAATAATTCTGATAATCTCTAATGGTTGTGTTAAATTTTCAATTTTAAGACCGATTAAATCAGCTTCATAAGGGCCTTTAACTCCGTTAGCATCCATAGGTCCTGCATTCCAAGTAGAAGGAACAACAGCCTGATAGTTTTCAACAACACCATTTTTGATTCTAACCCAGTGACTCAACATTCCACGAGGAACATCACCGATACCTCTACCTTTATACTCTTTGTCTTTATCAATAGTATAAGTAGCACAAGTCTCTTGGTCAACTTTTAGATTTTCAATAAGATTGTTAAATGCGATTAGTGCATTATCACCAATTAGTTTTGATTGTAACATTCTTGCTGCTGTTCTACCTAGTGTAGTAAATAGCGCTCCTGCAGGAAGACCTGTAGTTTTTAAGAAATCATTAACAACTTTTTGAACTTTTTTATTGCCTTTTGCATAACTAACAACCATACATGCTAGAGGTCCAACTTCCATTGGCTTACCATCATATCTAGGTGATTTAATCCAAGAGTATTTTTCTTTTTCATTGATTTGCTTAGAGTGAATCATCTTCCCATCTGGTCCAACAGTTTCACCATCTACAAAACCTGTATATTTAGGATCAGTCTCACCATCATACGGGTGAAGTGCTTTATCATTTTGGTACCAAGAGTGTGTTGCTTCTTCAGTAATAAGATCTTCATCAATCTCAAATACTTTACTCAAGTCTCCATCATAGATAATACCGCTCTCAAAAAGTCTATCACCACGGCCTACTATAAAATCTTCATGTGCCATGAAGTTTTTAACACCAGCTGGTTTAACAACTGAGCCTTCAGTTTTATACATCTCTGCTGCCATCACGATATCAGGATAGTAAGCATTGTTTATAAAATTAGCAAGTACTTTAAACTTAGTCATGTATTCACCCATTTTTGCAGGGTTTAGAATATCCATAACACAAGTCACTCCACCAACTGCAAGACTTTGTGGGTGTGGATTTTTACCACCAAAGATAGCTAAAAGTTGAGCAGCTGTTCTTTGAACTTCTAGTGCTTTTAAGTAGTGAGAAAGCGCAATCAAGTTTTGTTCTGGAGTTAATCTATATGTTCCGTGTCCCCAGTATGCGTTAGCAAATGGCCCAAGTCCTTGAGGGTTCTTAGCAAACTTACCTATTTTCTCTTTAACTAATTTAAGTTCATTCTCACCTGTACCGATTGGATTGTCACAATATTTAAATGCCAACTTACTTGCTTTTGCAGGGTCTGCACTAAGTGCTGATACAATATCAACCCAGTCAACACCGTGTAAGTGGTAGAAGTGAACAACATGATCATGAATAAACAGTGCTGCATTCATTAGTGATCTTACTAGCTCAGCATTGTAAGGAATCTTGATTCCTAGTGCATCTTCAACTGCCATAGTACTTTTTAGGTAGTGAGAGTATGTACAAACACCACAGATTCTCTGCATCATTAGAGGTACGTTTCTAGGATCTCTCCCTTTAGCAATTACCTCTAATCCTCTCCATAATGTTGAAGATACAAAAGCATCTACAACAATTCCGTCATCACCAACAATAACCTCGGCTCTTAAGTGTCCTTCTATTCTTGTTATAGGATCAACTATTACTCTTTTTGACATATTAACTCCTCGATTATTCTTTTGGTTTCTTAACAGCTGATATTGCTGCATGTGCTGCGATTCCCACTGCTGTAACAGTAAGTAGTCCTAGACCAATCTTATCTGCCGTTGCATCTGAGCCCAGTCCACCAAATGTTGTGTGAAATAGTCTGTCTGCAAGAGGTTCATGTAAAACACCCATAGTATCCCAGAAATCCGGCTCACTACATCCAGCACAACCATGTCCTGCTTGAACTGGCCAAGATGTACCTTCATTGAACTTCTGTCTAGAACAGTTGTTAAATGTATAAGGACCTTTACAGCCTACTTTATACAGACAGAAGCCATTTTTAGCTCCATCATCACCGAACTGCTCTACGAACTCACCAGCGTCAAAGTGACCACGTCTCTCACACATATCATGGATTCTAAGTCCATAAGCCCACTTTGGTCTGTTGTAAGCATCAAGCGCTGGAAGCGTTCCATAAAGTAGGAAGTGTAATAGTGTTCCAACTATATTGCTTTCACTAGGTGGACAACCAGGTACATTGATAACAGGCTTACTAGTTATGTTACTAAGTGAAGTAGCATTTGTCGGGTTTGGAGCTGCCGCTTGAACACCACCAAATGAAGAACAAGTACCAATCGCAAAAATTGCTGCTGCATGCTCAGAAGCATCTATCGCAGTTTGCTCACCAGTCTTACCATGTCCACCAATTGTCAGGAAGTGAGCACCTTTTCCGTGAGGAATACCACCCTCTACCATTAACACATATCTGTCTTTGTATTTTTCCATAGCATTTTCAAGATTTGCTTCTGCTTGCCAACCGGCTGCTGACATTATCGTCTCTTGATACTCTAAAGATATATGATCAAAAATCAAACTGTCTATACTTGGATTTGCTGATCTTAGTAAAGATTCAGTACAACCAGTACATTCAGCCATGTGCAACCAGATAATAGGAAGTCTATCCGCTACCTCGGCTGCTTTAGCTATCAACGGTGTATAACTCGCTGGAAGCGCTAACATAGCTGTCATAGTACCAGCCCATGTCATAAATTCTCTACGAGAAAACCCATTTTCTTCTATCAATTTTGGAATTGATTTTTGATCATCTAGTTTAGGCAACTTTGATAATTCGTTGACTCTAGCTGACAACTTTTTATATAGAGTGTCACTCACCATAATTTCTCCTTTTGCTCTTCATATTCATAAATGAATAATCATTCAGTAAGAAGTTTATATAAAAATAACTTATGTGTAGCTTAATATTATAATTTAACTGGAGACAGATAAAAGACTAGCTCTGTTATAATATTAACGAATATATGCCAATCTTTTTGAATGATAGTTTTACAGTTGAGTTGTATTTTATAGAGAATATGTTGTATACAAGGGTGATTCCCTTGTTAAATTTTATTTATTGAGAGTTAATGAGTAGTACAAACAGAGCAGACATCAAAAGTCTTAAAGACAAGTTCGGCAGTTTTTACATCTTCTAAACCTATCATCGCTTTTTGTGAAACTCCAAGGTTTTCTTTTGTTCCGTTTCCTAGATTCCACTGGGTTGGAGTTATTATCTCGTAATTTTTTATAACACCATTCTCAATATCAACTTTATGAATAAGAGAACCTCTCGCAGCTTCAACAGCACTCTCTCCAGAACCATTAACCTGAGTAATATCTATCAAAGGCTCTATATATGATGGTTCACTAATATCAAGTTGTTCCAGTAGCTCTTTAGAATGGTTTAGTAGTTGTGGTATCTCACAAACTCTAGCAATTATTCTACTAAAGATATTATCACCATATCTTCTATGGGCATCTTTTACAAGCGGTACTTTATTTATCATTGCACGAGCCAGTGGACCTACTTCATAGTATTTATCTTTGTACATTACATTTTTAGCTAGTGAATTTGGATTGGTATACTCTTTTACGTAGTCTATAGATATGTTATGTGTAGCTATAGTCTTATGAGACTTGCCCTTGGTAAAGTAACTATTCTCTCCAAAAGCTATAAATCTATCGTAAGTTTTTCCATATGATAGATATTTTTTCTTTTTTATACCTTTTAAAATATCAGGTAAATCACCACTCTTTTTTAAAACTTTATCTACATTGTCACATACTAAGAAGTCTTTTGTGTCAGCTTGTACTACATTTGTTTCAAAAAACTTTATAGCTTCTTCTATGTAGTGTTTTACTTTAATAATATCTACTTCAGTTACATCACAAACAACACCGCCGACTATAGCATAAGAAGTGTGCGGATATTGTCCGCCAAATACAGCTATTGCTTTAGCCATAAGTTGACTAGGATATGTAGCTTTGAGTACTTCTTGTTTTTCACCAAAAAGAGGTCTCATAGTAAGATAGAACCATTTAAAATGGTTTTGTATAAGCTCAAAGGTAAGAGTCAGTTCTCTGATTATCTTGGCTTTGTTAGATATCTCTAAGTTTTCATAACAGTCTTCAAGAGCCTGAACCGTAGCTATAAGGTGAGCATGTCCGCATATTCCACAGACTCTGGGGTTAATAACAAGAGCATCTAGAGGAGACTTACCTTTTAGAATTTTTTCTATATTTCTAGCAGTCATAAACTCGATATCTACAAAGTCAATCTTTCCATCTTCGAAACTAAAGTCCAGTTTCGCTTCACCTTCTATCTTTTCTATTAGCTCAATCATCAAATAACTTCTTTTCTAATCTATCTATTGTAAATGCTTTTGTTATACCAGCGAGTGTAAGATATGTTCTTTTTCCTACACCAAGAGGAAGTTCCTGAGGAATACCCATGTTCTTTTTTGTACCAAATAGATTACTTTTTGGAAATCCAGGTTCAGTACATCCCATACAAGGAAGACCTGCTCTGGTTTTTGAGTTTACTTCATTCCAGAGTATTTTGTTACAGCTTCCGTGTGTAAATGGTGCTTGGCATCCATGATCGTAAAACATACAACCTTCAAGCTCACCAAACTTATGATTATCTACTTTATACTCAAAGTATTCATTTCTTGTACATCCGTTATGAATAGTATAGGCGAAGTAATCTTTTGGTCTTAAAAAACTGTCCAGCTGTAAATCAACACTTTTTTTAATAGCGTAGAGAGTATTTACTAAAACTTCCGGATGTACAGGGCAACCTGATAAAGAGATGGTTTTGCCCAACAGATCTTGAAATCTGTCTATTTGTTTTTCTTTTTCAAAGTGTAGTCCGGTTGTATCTTTATAGTCGCTCTCTCTAAAGATTCCACCAAAAGTTGCACAAGTTCCTACTGTAATTATTTTTTTAACTATTTTTGCATACTTTTTGATTATATCTACAACTCTAACATCTGCTCTTTTGATTTCATCAGAGATTGAGCCCTCTATAAGTAATATATCACACTCTATTGTCTCTGAGACAATCTCTTTAAGGCTATAGTTAGAGTCGATTACGGGGTGGTATATGAATTCAAAATCGTTTAGAAATTGTTCCATATATGGATAGTTTAAAAAGGAGTGAGTGTTACCGTTACAAGCTATAGAGCTAAGCCATAACACTCTCACCTTATTATTCATGATCTTTTAAACGCTTAAAGCTTTGTATACATTATATGATATATCATCAACATAATCATCTAACTCTTTAGGTAAAATATTTTCACCTTTTAAAAAAACCATACCACCAAGATAGCCCATAAAAAGTCCAAAAGCACTAAAAAAATCTTGATCTCTCAAGTCTCCACATCTTACACCTTCTTCAAAATAGATCATAATCTCTGTAACAAACTCGTTAACACAGATCATTCCTTCACAGCCCTCTTTAAAGACTTCACGATTTGATAAATAGATTCGTAAAAAATAATCTATCATCTCAGGTTTTTGCATAGCTGTTTCAAAATAAACTTCTATTATTTTTCTAGTTTTTTCTTGAGTAGATATATTTTGTTCATTAATTTCTTTTAATTTATGTCCTAGATATACTGATATGTACTTTATTATCTCTTTGGCAAGGAAATCTTTTGATTTAAAGTAGTTATACATATTACCAACACTCATCTTTAGCGCATTCGCTATGTCAGGAATGGTAGTATTATAAAAACCCTTTACAGAAAAAAGTTCTAATGCACTTTGCATTATCTGTTCTTTTTTTTGTTCTTTTTTACTTAACAATATCTCTTCTCCTTAACTTCTTAGGCAATTATACTATGTCTAATCGTCTAATGCAAAACCTTTTGAGAAGTATGGGTTATTTAGTTGAAACTTGCTTAGTATTCTGCTGTAAAGTACTGTATTTTCGAACATATCGCCCATCATTACAAACTTATCAATTTTAAATTTCGTCTTTAATTGAGTCAAAGTTGAAATAGCCATATCGCCAAGAGCTTCAAAAATAGAGTATGCTAAATAGTGTTCATCAGTATCTGCTAGTTTAAAGCTCATAATAGAACCTAAAAAAGAAACATAATCAAACCCCTCATCACAAAAGGCAGCATCTATCTTTAGTCCACCATTTCCATGAAATTCTAAAGACTTGTCACTCACTGACTCAAAACTTTTATCTTTAAGTTCAAGTATAGATGCAACTGTCTCAAACATTCCATATTCATCATTTTCACGAAGTTCTTGCATAATGTGAGGAAACTTTTTCTCAAAATTTGGAAGAAGTTTAGATTTATTTTCATCATTTGACATCTGCTGCAGTACATCTATTAGTCTAAAATCCTGAAAACTTATAACTTTTTTATGTCCTGTTTCATTTGATACTATAAAAGAAATTCCATGTCTAGTACTTAAATCTGCAGCGATTGAACCTTTAAGAAAGCCTGCTTCTTGTGCAATGTTTAAAAATCTATTGATTTCTTTGTCAGCATCTAATTCTTTTAGCTCTTTTGTTACACCTCTTGCATCTCTTATTACAGTTGTATTATCTTGAACAACAACAACTTTCAGATCATCACTACTCTCAAAAAACAGATATTCAACTTCGCTCTCTCTTGCATTTAGTGCAACTAGATTACTCTTTACACTATATGGTGACTTTATATTTATAAAGTTCTTTCCACTCAGTTCTCTTAAGATTTCATCTTTAATAGTAACTTTGAGAGTCGGTTTTTCTATACTAAATAGTGCTTTTATCTCTTCCTCGGTCATCATAAATAGCCTATTCACACTGTTTGGGTCTACTACTAAAAGATCACTTCCTTCGCTATAGTGTGGAGAATAATATTTAGAGTCCAAGAACTCTTCATTAGCCTCGTTTGAGTAGTGCGTACACTTTAGAGAATCATTTAAATAGTCTTCACTTGCCGGATCTGTTAATTTTTCTAAGCATCTAGGACATGCTGATATATTATAAGTTGGTGATTTAAAATCTGATTCTAAACTATCAGAATCAACCTGTATAGTCTGTATATCACCTAGGAACAAAGAGTGAGCCAGATATTTATTTGAGAGTTGGCTAAAGTCAGCTATTGCTTGTGCATTTGTGTCATCTAACCTCATAACTATAGAATCATCAGCTTGAGAGATACTTCCGACAATGCCACTCTCTTTAATCATAGATTGTAAAAATCCTGCAAAATATTTACTGTCGCTTTTATATTTAATTACTTGCTTGATAGCCATTTTTAAACTCACTTTGTGGATTTGCATATTTTTCTATAATATCATCTAGCAGTACAGTCTCGGGATTTCTTTTGTACTTTATACCGGACCTGTCTAACTCATCTACTGCTGCTTCTATTAAGTTATGGAACTTATCTTTCATCTCGTTCGTCAGACCAATATTTACACTTGCAATATCTTTTGGAATAATACCTATGATATTTACATCTGCCATTTTTTCCAAGAGTGAGCATATCTCTAGCATCTCTATGATCTCTACTTCATGGGCAGTCTGTTTATAACTTCCTAGACCTAGTAACTCTTCTGATGGTAAGTTATAAATAGAACCTACCTCATCATCCATAGTTATAGTATCAAGGATTATCACCTTATCATAGTCTTGATAGTATGTCATTAGTTGAAAGCCCAGTACTCCGCCATCAACTAATGTCACATCATCTGTAAATGTAAAATTTTCTTCTATATACCTTGAAGCGTATACACCTACACCCTCATCTTGGTAAATTATTGTACCCGCACCAACGATTGCTATTTTCATTATAAATATACTCCATGATTTTTGCCTAAACGGCTAGCTAGCCAAAGGAAACTTATTCCTTTGGCGTACAAATAGTTACTTTTCTTCTACAAATTTGTTTCCACCAACAACGATGTTGATATCACCCTCTTTCCAGAAGATTGTTCTCCATATTTGATAATAAACATGAAACATCACCCATACAAGAATTGCATACATAGTATAGTGGTGTGAGATTCTCACATCCATATATGTTCCACCTGTCACAGCCACCGTCCAATCAGTTGTCAAGTGAAGTATAGCAGGCCACCATGCTCCAATAGAACTGATTCCAGATGCAAGTCCATGTACATACAATTGCAGTCCTGTAAATAGCATCCAGACTAACAACATATGAAATACAAAGAAAAATACAGAGTTAAAACTATCTGTATGAGATGAATCAAACTCTTTTACACGATTAAGTGTAATCAAGTTAATAAGTACATCTACAAACTCTTTTACATTTTTAGCATTTGGAATTAACTTTTTATAAGGCTTTTCAAATCTTGAAAAAAAGTACAAATAAGCCACAATAACACTACTAACATCAAAGATGATAGCAACTATGAGGTGCCCTAATCTATTCCACGCCATTACATACTTGTCAACCGCAGGATCTGCGATAAAACTTTGATAATATGGATGACCGATATATAGACCAGTCACTACTGCAACGATCATAGAGATAGCAACCACCCAGTGGTTTATTCTCATAAACCCAGTCATCCTCTCAACTTTTTTATAACTCATGATGGGCTCCTTTAAACGGCGCAGCTAGTGTTTACTTTAAAACTACTAAGCTCTCTTCTTTTTGTATCCACTATATGTACAGCACATGCTATACAAGGGTCAAAACTGTGTACAGTTCTTAGTATCTCCAGTGGTTGTTCAGGGTCTGCTACTTTAGTGCCAATAAGCGCTGATTCATAAGCACCTTTTCTATCTTTGTAGTCTCTTGGAGCTGCATTCCATGTTGATGGTACAACCGCCTGATAATTCTCAATCTTACCATCTTTAATAACTACCCAGTGTCCTAAACCACCACGAGGTGCCTCAGCCATACCGAAACCTCTAGCATCTTTAGAAACTTCTTCAAAATCGAACTCTGTCCAAGTACTAATATCACCAGATGCAACATTAGCAGCTAACTCATCAACCCAACCCATCATAACATCAGCCATAAGTTCAGTCTCAATTGCACGAGCGGCTGTTCTTCCTACAGTTGAGAAAATAACAGATGCCGGAGCAGCAGTTTTAAGACCTAAAGTTTTCCCAAGTTTAGTTAAAAAACCAACAGCATACTTAGTAATATTTTTATCACCTGCAGCAAGACCGACAGCTATTCTAGCTAGTGGACCTACTTCCATTCTTGTATCATCATATAGTGGTGACTTAATCCAAGAATATTTTTCTTTAGTTTTTAGATACGCATAACCATCCGCTTTTTTTTCTAAACCAGTATAATTAGGCTTTGTCTCACCCTCAAATGGGTGAAGACCTTTGTCATTTTCACCTTCATACCATGCATGTGAAACATCTTCAGTAATCTTAGTTTGATCTAGTGGATAAAGTTTAGACAAATCACCATTTAGTACTACACCGCTAGGAAATAGTTGAGATGATGTGTAAAAACCTGTATCATCAAGTTTAAAGTCCCCATAACTCATATAGTTTTTTAATCCTGAACCAGTTCCATCAAGAGCTTCATCTGCATAAACAGTACCCGCCATTAAAACATCTGCAAGATATGCATTCTTAATAAATTTTCTAAACTTATTTAAAAGTGATTTAAACTCAGCAATTCTTGCAGGATTTTGAATATCAGCAACACAGGTTACTCCACCAACTACTAGTGATTGAGGGTGAGGCATTTTGCCACCAAAAATTGCCATCATCTTAGAAGCATCTCTTTGCATATCTAGTGCTTGTAAATAGTGAGCAACTGCAACTAGATTTTGTTCAGGTGATAGTTTATAGTTTTTATTTCCCCAATACGCATTTGAAAAAATTCCAAGACGACCCTGCGCAACAAACTTACCTACTCTTTCTTGAATAGCTCTGAGTTCACCCTCACCAGCTCCATGAGGAGTCTCAGTCCACTTTAGTGCTTCTGCAGCTGCCAGTTTTGGGTCAGCTTTAAGTGCAGCTGTGATATCTACCCAGTCAAGTGCATGAAGATGATAAAAGTGTACAACGTGATCGTGTATATATAAAGCCCCCTGAATCAGATTTCTTACTATTCTTGCATTTTTAGGAATACTCAATTTAAAAGCATCTTCAACTGCTTCAATACTTCTTTGATAATGAGTTCCTGTACAAACACCACATATCCTCATAGCAAGAAGACCTGCATCTCTCGGGTCACGACCTTTTAAAATAGTCTCAATTCCCCTAAACATCGTAGAACTTGCAAATGCATCTGTAATAACATTGTTTTCATCTATCACAGCTTCTATTCTTAAATGTCCTTCAATCCTTGTTATCGGATCTACTATTATATGTTTACTTGCCATCTATTCTTCCCCCTCTTTTTTTCCAGCTAAAGCACTTGCTGCTGCATGAATACCGATACCAATACCAGTTGCTGTAAGCAGTCCTAGACCAAACTCATCTACAGTTTTTTCTACTCCGCCACCTGGAGCTTTAAAGTGGGTATCTGCCATTGGTCTTTCTTGAGCATATTTATCCCAGAACTGTGGTTCAGAACAACCTATACAACCGTGTCCTACACCAATAGGCCAGTTTGTACCGCTGTTATATCTAACTATAGAACAGTTGTTAAATGTCATAGGACCTTTACAGCCCATCTTATAAAGACAGAAATTGTTTTGAGCACCTTTATCTCCCCACTCTTCTACAAACTCACCTGCATCAAAATGTGCACGTCTCTCACAGTTATCATGGATTCTATATCCAAATGCAAACTTAGGACGATTAAGGTGATCTAGTTCTGGAATTTGTCCTGAAAGTACATAATGAAGAATAGTTCCTGTAATATTTGCAGGATTTGCAGGACAGGCTGGAATGTTGATGATAGGCTTGCCACGAACAACATCTTGAACACCAACTGCACCTGTTGGATTTGGAGATGCTGCCGGAACACCGCCAAAAGTCGCACAAGTACCAACTGCTACAACAGCAGCACTATCTTTTGCAACATGCTTTAGATGATCCACAAAAGTTTCAGCTTTAGCACCAATAGTACCGTATAAACCATTCATAGCTAAAGGGATTGAACCTTCAACTACACAAAGATATTTACCTTTAAATGTATGCATAGCCTCTTCAAGATGTGCTTCAGCCTGATGACCGGCTGCCGCCATAATTGTTTCATTGAACTCTAAGGAAATAGTTTCGAGTATAAGTTCATCAATAGTTGGAGCATCACTTCTTAGAATTGCTTCGGAATTGCCTGCACAATCCTGAAGCTCAATCCAAATAACAGGAATTCTATTCATAAGGGTAGCTGCTTTAGCGATAAGAGGAGTAAAATTTGAGGGCAGCATTAAAGCTGCACAAGCTGCACTTGCCCACTTCATAAAATCTCTTCTGTCTAAACCTTCAGCCTCTAAAACACTCTCTATGTTTACTTTAGATGCTGCAGGCGACTTTTCTAACTCTTCCAAACGTAGTGTCATTATTTTCATTAAAGAATCATAATACTCAGAACCGTGGTTAGTCTTAACCTTTGATCCTTTAGCACTAAACATCTTCGCTAAGGCCTCTCTTTTTTCAATCATAATCTACTCCTTATCTTAGAAATCAAGCTTATGAATATACATTCATTCATATTCTTGTATTAAATACAAACTTAAGTCATACTTATATATTGCTAATTAAAAAGAAAGCTATATTATAATAATTTCAAAAGATACTCTAGAATCATTTTAAACAAATAAAGATGTTTTTTGCTAAAAGTGTGCAGTAAATATATAAAAGAATATTAGTGAAGTATAAATCTATTAATATTATCTTTATACTCATAGGATAGCTTGTATCCACTGGCATTTAAAATGTTATTTATAATGTAAAAACCCAATCCAAAACTTTGGTTTGATTTTACATTCTCACCACTAAAAAATGGTTCATAATACTCTTCTAATGGGTGTTGTAATTCTTTACCTATATTTTCAAAAATAATTTTCTTAGCATCTGTTTTTATAACTACTTTTTTTTCAGGAGAATACTTGATGCCATTGTCAATAAAATTTTTAATAGCTATCGAGAAGAGTTTAAAGTCAACACTTATTTTAATATCTTCAAATTCTGACACAACATTATTTTCATCACACATGAGAAGATCAATAGCATTATCAATAATATCTGTTAAGTGATACTCTTTTTTTTGCAATACTTTTTTAGTAGATATTAACTCTTCTATAGATGCAAACTCACTTATGAGCGATTCAAGTCTGTAAAACACTTTTTGCATCTTGGAATTATTTTCCTTATTTTGAGGAAGTTCTGTTAAAAACTTACCCTTTGTTATAGGTGTCTTTAGTTCATGCATTATATTTCGTATGAAAACATTTCTGGACTCTTTTAACTTTTTTAGTTTTTTAGCTGATTTATCAAACTCATTTGCAAGAAGTGATATCTCATCTTTTTTCTCACTTGCACACGAGATATCAAACTCTTCATCTCCAAAGTTTTGAACTTTATCTTTTAGAGTGTTTAATGGTCTTAACTTTTTTAGTGTTGTTATATATAAAAATACAAATGTTAAAAATATAACTGCAAAGATAATTAGAATAGTTCCTCTATAACTCTCAGATGGATTGTCATTTTCTAAAATAATATTTCCTCTTCTGGTCTGAATATATACATAGTATTTATTAACTAAACTAAATTGTTGCATTTTCATTCTGCCTCTACCTCTTGTATGAGACTCTACATATTTAACATTTGGATTATTAAGTATTTTTCTTTGCTGGATAGGGTCTATTATTATTGAGTAGTTGATTAGCTTCAAGTCTTCTTCTAGTTCTTGTGTCAAACCATGATGTTTAAAATCTCTCAAAAAGAGGTTAGTAGCTTCCATGCCTTTTTTAAGCATGGACAATTCTTCTCTTTTTTCACTAACTTTGTAAAAAATACCAAAACTGACTAGTACAAGTATTAACGCAATGATAAAAGTAATAGTTATTGTAAAGATTATTGAATTTTTATTCATTCTACTAATTTATACCCCACACCTCTGATAGTTAAAAAGTACTCTGGTTTTTTAGAATCTTCTTCTATCTTATGTCTTATCCTATTTATAATTACCGCTATGCTTCCACTATCTTCATCAGAGTTTAAAAAATCACAACTATCAAGAATATCATATCTTGAAACTACAAAACCTTTTCTTTTGCACATTAAAGACATTATCTGAAATTCTGCGGGAGTGAACTTTATAAACTTACCGTCCTTTTTTATCTCTTGTTTTGCTTCATCCAAGACAAATACTTCTTTTACTTCTTCTAATTTTGGCATCTGCTTATTAAAACGTCTTAGGATTGTTTTTATCCTAACTTCTAGTTCCCTTGGATCGTAAGGTTTTGGAAGGTAGTCATCAGCTCCGAGTTCAAGTGCTATAACTTTATCGGTTATATCACTTCTGGCACTAGATATTATAATGGGGATATTATACTTTGTAACAAGTTCTTTACAAACTTCCAATCCATCCATGCCAGGAAGAGTCAAATCTAATATGATTAAATCAAACTCCTCTAAAGCAATAGCACTTAAAGCTATAAATGGGTCTTCAAAGTTTGTAACTGAGATATTAAACTTTGAGAGATACTGAGTTAGTACTTCTGCTAACTCACTATCATCTTCTACCATTGCAATTTTTAGCATTACAATTCATACCTTTTTTCATTCTATTTTTTTTCATGATATCTCTCATATCAAGCATAGTTTTTAAGTCTTTCTTTTGTGCAGAGTTAAGAACAGTATATATTTTTTCAATCATATCAGCTCTTACTTCAATTCTACCATCTCTTCTCTCTTTTGCCAATTTAATAAACTCTTTTTTATCAAAAGCTGTATCTGTAAATGCATCATGAGGATTAGGCATACCTGTCTTGCTCTTTTTGACGATAGCTACGACCTTAGTTCTTTGTTCTGGAGTAAGATCAAGTTTCATAACCATCTTAATAAACGTATGTTTACCATTGTGGTGCGCTTGACCTTTCATCATTTTGCCTTGTTTATTACACTCAATCTTTTTTCCTTGTTGCATCTGTCCTTGTCCATTGAACGCTAGTAGCGATGACGCTAATAATGCTGTTGCTGTTAAACCTAAAATAATTTTCTTGTTCATAATGAACTCCTTTTGTTTGATGTCATAAGTATAGTGTTTTGAGATTAACGAAATTTTAATTTGAGTTTAACGAAGTCTTAACGAGATGTGAGCTTTTATTAAAATTTGTATGCGTACATAAGAGAACCATAAGTATCTGCTGAACCTTGTTGGTAAGTGTATGGCGATTGTGACTGATAAGAGTATGAGATTTTATGAACTTCATAATACAACTCTGCACCAACATAGAGTGAACCATTAATAGTTCTTAGGCTTAAATCGTATCCATCATTTTTAGCCTCATCAATTACTCCCGAATAAGCAATTATTTTCCCATTTATTCCAGCACTCAATGACCATCCAAAACTATCACGCTTTTTATCTATTTCTAAAAGACCTGCTTCTTCTCTAAGATAAGGGTAATGGACATTAAAATTTTGAATATAATTATCTCCTATTCGAAACATTGTACCGGAAAAAATATTTGTCTCAAAATTACCCAACTCAAAACCATAATGATTAAACCAGTCCATTTTCAAACCACTTTGTGTCTTAGACTTCCAACTTACATATCCATTTCTAAAGAGGGTATTAACTGTATATTCTGTTCCTATCTGAGTATCCCATCCTTTTGCGTAAGAATTACCAATGATAGAGTGAAAAGTATTTTGTGTCTGCTTAGAACCTGATTCTTCTCCAATTACACCAAAGTCAATCCTATACTCACTAAAACTATCATAATCACGCTCAAAAAGATACAAGCTAATTGCCAAATAACCGACATATGGAATTTCATTATATTGGGGTGTAGATATTGTTACATCTTTTGGAGTCATTATTGACTGAGAGAGGCTTAAGCCTGCATTATAACATTTAGAGTTATCAAGTCCATTCGATGATACGGCTTTAAATGCGTCTATCATTAACTTACTATATCTACTGGAGCTATTATGCTCATATGTATCATCTAACCAGCTAAGCGCTACACCATGTGTAAAGTGTTGGTCAGTGCCTGCAAAAAAATCATTATAAAATTGAAATGAGATGTAATCAGCATCCATAGTCGATGCTAAGACTAGAGATAGTAATTTAGTTGTATGATTCATACATCAATTCTATCTAATTAGTTCTGTTGAAGGTCTTATAGTTTACTTTACTACAAGAGTCCCATATTAATAGTACTTAAAACCGGTATGAATATATAAATCCACCAAATATATCTCTAGAATTTTCTTGTGTAGAGTATTTTGTTGGAGTTTGATAAAAAAGTGTTACTTTGTGATTTTGATAAAATAAGTCGGTGCCCGTATACAAAGAACCGTAAAATACCTTTTTATCCATTTCATAGCCCTCATCACGGGCTTCTTCTACCAGATATGAGTATGCCTGTAATGATCCAGTAACCCCTGTGCTTATAGACCATCCAAAATCATTGTTTCTCTTTTTTAATTGCAACGAAGATGCTTCTTGTTGCAATAATGGGGCTTGAACATTAAAACTTCTGCTATAGTTATTGCCTATACGAAACATACTCCCTGCAAAAACACTTGTTTCGAAATTCCCTAGATTAGTACCAAAATGGTTAAACCAGTCCATTGAGAAAGAGCTTTTTTTGTTATATTCCCAGCTTATTTCACCATACTGTAACATAACCTCAACACTATATTGTGTTTTCAACTGGGTATCCCAACCTTTAGCATTTTCATTACCTATAAGGGAGTGAAATTCATTTTGTATCTCTTCTCCTCCTGCATAGTCTCCTATAACACCAACACTTAGACGATACTCATTAAAACTGTTATCATCCCATTCAAAAATAAATAATGCTAAATCTAAATAGGCAGCATATGGGGAGTCATCATATTGAGGAGTGGAGAGTGAGACATCCTCAGGAGTAAGTATTGCCTGAGAAATACTCACACCTGTATTATACTTTTTTGATTTCTCAAGACCATGTATATTTACAACATTGAAGAGACCGAGCATAAATCTACTGTAAAAAGATATAGAACTATCAACTTTATGCTCGTAAGTATCATCTATCCAACTAAGAGCAAAACCATTTGAATAGTGTCTATCAGTTCCGGCAAAAAAATCATTGTTAAATTGAAATGATACTTGATCTGCACTTAGAGTAGATGCAAAGGCTAAAAATAATAATTTAGTTATGTTTTTCATATAATAATTATACCTTTTTCTTCTTTTTATAAGATTATAATTTATTTATCATCTTTTATCTGTCCTACTTCATAGAATTTTCTTAACCATCTATCAAAAGGATTTATAAGTCTATACATTACTGGTACTATTAAAAGTGTTAATACCATAGAACTAAGCAGTCCGCCGATGATAGATATAGCCATCGGAGCTTTGGTCTCACTTCCAAGCCCATCACCCACCGCAAGTGGAAGCATTGCAAACACCATAGCAATAGTCGTCATCAAAATCGGTCTAAGTCTTTTCTCTCCAGCTTCTATAAGTGCCGCATCTGCATCTTTACCGCTCTCAACTGCGTTATTTGCAAAGTCAACTAAAAGAACTGCATTTTTTCCAACCATACCCATTAGAAGCATAAATCCAATCATAACAAATAGACTAAACTGTAAGCCAGATGCATAAAGAGCTAACATAACGCCGATGATGCTAAGAGGCAGTGCCATCATAATAATAATAGGCTGAATAATTGATTCGTACAAAATCGCTAAGATAATAAACATTAGTATAACCGATAAACCTATTGCCACACCAAAAGCTTTACCTGTTTTTTCCATCTCTTCAGCAAATCCTGTAAATCTATACGTAACACCCTCTGGCATCAACTCATCTATGGACTCTCTTGTATATGCAACAGCTCCACCAAGGTCAAGCCCAAAGAGGTCTGCATAGATTGTCACCTGTCTTTGTCTATCGAAGTGATTTATTGAAGTTAAAGATTTAGAGTGAGTAAAGGTAACTAGACCATCAAGGTAAACAAACTCCCCATTATTAGCACGAAGCTGTATCTTTTTAATATCATCTATGCTTACTCTGTTTGCATCATCAAACCTTAACGTGATATTGTACTGCTTACCATTTTCTTCAAAGTAAGAGATTTCCAAGTCACTTGAAAAGGCAGTTGAAATAGCCTCGGCTATTTGAGATGCAGAGATGCCAAGACGATTTGCATTTTGTCTTAAGATATTTATATCAATCTGAGGTTTTGCTTCATCTAGGTTTGTATCTATATCAACAAATCCCTCTTTCTTTTTTAGATGCTCTATGAGCTTATTTTTTGCAACTTCCAAATCTTCAAATGAGTCTGATTTTAAAACTATCTGGTATGGAACAGATACCCCGGCACCTTTTATGTTTGGTATAGCAGCGGCTGTTATAAACATATCTTTGTCAAATTGCTTCATCTTAGCTCTAAGGCGTTGAGTAACTTCTTCTTGGTTTAACTCTCTTTTGTCTTTTTCTACAAGTTTTACATACATAAGAGCCTTGTGTTTCTCTTGTGCTGTGTTATAACCTATGCTCAGAGTCGTATATACAACATTTTCATCGGCTTTAATGAGTTTTTCTACCTCTTTAGATTTTCTAATCATCTCCTCTAGAGATACTCCAGAATCAGCTTTTATCTTTATCTCTAGTTCTGACTTATCTTCTTTTGGTATAAAATCCATACCAATTTTTGGAAAAAGACTAAGAGATGCAAAGAAGACTACAAAAACTACAACTAAAGTTATTATCTTAAATCTAAGTACAAACTTTAATATCTTCTCATAACCCCTTTCCAGTGCTTTAAAAATAGGTTCTGTCTTGTTATAAAACTTATTTTCTCCCTTATGTAAAACCCTAGCACTAAGACTCGGAATGAAACTAAGAGCGATTGTATATGAAATAATAACGGCAAAACCGACTGTCATAGCAAATGATTCAAAGAACTTTCCAACGATTCCACTCATAAATGAAACTGGAATAAAAACAGCTAAAAGCATTGCTGATATTGCTAAAATAGTAAAAGCCATCTCTTTAGTACCCTCAACAGATGCTTCAAACTTACCCATACCCCCTTCCATCTTTTTGTAGATGTTCTCGATGACAACAATAGCATCGTCTATAATAATACCAATCGCTAGAGTAAGCCCTATAAGAGTCATTTTATTTAAATCAAATCCCATAAAATTCATCAAAGCAAAAGTACCCATGATAGATGCAGGGATAGATAAAGCTGAGACTAGTGTTATAGTCATATTTCTTAAAAATACAAAAACAATTATAACGGCTAAAATCGCACCATAGATAAGGTCAAACTCAACATCTTCAAGTGAATGGATAATAAAGGGAGTTGTATCATTTACTATCATTACCCCATAATTATCTTTTGCATAGCCTTGAAGTTCTGGTATGATTTTTTTAACATTTTCAACTATCTCAATTGTGTTACTTCCAGAGATTTTTTGAATCTCAAGCATAACTCCCTCAACTCCATCATAAGATGCATAACTCTTTGCATCACTCATGGTATCGGAAACTCTTGCTATATCTTTTAGCTTGATTGAATCTTTTATTTTTATATTTTCAAGTTCATGTACACTTAGGGCGTCTGCTTTTGTTTTTAGTATAAACTCTTGTGTTTTTGTTATAAGTTTACCGCCGCCTATTTTTATATTTTCTCGTGCGACAATAGTGTTTAACTCACTAACTGTAATGCCAAACTTATTTAAGAGTTGTGGATCTGGAAAGATTTTTATCTCTCTATCTGTATAACCTATGATATTTACTCCACCAACATCGTTGATTTTTTGTATCCTTGGTTTTACTTTTTCATCGGCAAAAAGCATCAGGTTTTGCATACTTTCATTTTTGGCAGTTAAAAATACATTGATTATAGATGCGCCACCAATATCGAGTTTACTTACAAGCGGTGTCTGGGCATCTTTTGGCATAATTACTGCTGCAACTTTATCTCTGACATCATTTGTAGCTTCGTTAATATCACGCTCTAAGAAAAACTTTACAGTTACAACACTAATCCCCTCACTACTTGTTGAGATTATGTTGTCAACTCCACCGATGCTTGAAACTGCTTCTTCTATCTTGTCTGTTACTTGCGACTCTATAGTGCCAGCTTCTGCTCCAGGATAGACAGTTTTTATTGTAACTATTGGAAAGTCAACATTTGGAAAAAGTGCCGATGGCATAGACTTATAACTCATCAATCCAAATATTACCAAAGATACAACATACATCAATGTAGTAATAGGTCTGTTTATAGCAAACTTATACATCTAAACCTACTTACTATCAGGTACTAAAATATACCCTTCACCAAAAAGACCAACTACAAAACCATCAGCATTAACTTCTGCTTTTATCTTTCTGTTGTCGCTATTTGCATGTGGGTAAAGTTTAGAAATTTTACCTGTGTAGTTATCATTATCGCCATTTACTGTGTACCTAACACTATCTCCAACTTTTACACTCTTCCAGTATTTTTGATCAAACTCAAAAATTAACTTTCTCTTTGTTTTGCTTTGTATTTTGAGAATAGTTCTAAGCATCATTCCACTAACAACATCTCCGACTTCTACACTTTTTTCAAAAATAATACCATCAAAAGGAGCTGAAATAACAGTTCTGTCTAAAAGTGCTTGCTGATACGCTAAGTTTGCTTTAGCTTGTGCAGTTGCTACTTTTGCTTTTTTATAAGCTAAATCATACTGATCAAACTTGGCTTCATCAATCAAATCTTTTATAAGCACTTGTCTATCATAATCTTTTTTTGCAAATTTTAAAATCACCTCTGCATTGTCTAAAGTTGCCTTAGCCATTTTAAGAGATGCTTTTAAGTCATCATTTTGAAGCTCTACTAACTTGTCACCTTTTTTTACACTACTAGATACATCTACATATATTTTGTCAATGATTCCACTAGAGTAAAAGGCTAAGTTAGCACTCTTATCGGCCTCTATATTGAATGTTGTGTATATCTCTTGTGCATTCAAACTAGCTATGAAAGCTAATGTTACTAAAATTATTTTCTTCATTGTAAAAATTCCTCTATATTTTTTCCTGCATAGTAGTAATAAACTGCATATGCGATTTGCAAGTCATTGATAGACGTCTCATAAATTGCTTTAGCCTCTGTTTGACTAGTCAATGCATCTAGATAAACAACATTGTCAACTATTCCAGCATCATATTTTTTACTGATTGTCTTAAATGCACTTGTTGCAGCTATTAAAGCACTCTTAGCACTTTTGATTTTTATATTACTCGTATCGATGGCAGAGAGTGCTAAGTCATAACGCATCTTCTGCTCTTTTTTAGAGTATGAAACTTGTGTGCTTAAAGCTTGTGAGTTAATTAAAATAGCCTGTTTACTCTTTGCCACAGTTCCTTTATCAAATATTCTCATATTCAAAGATAGTAGTAGTTTGTTTTGATTATCTACACTTTCTAAATGGTTTGCATCTGAGCGTCCATAATCATAAACACTAAAGGTATCTTCAATTTTGAGTTGTGGGTAGTAAACACTCTCTACAGACTCTGCACTGTCTACCATTGCTTCTTTAAGAGCCATCAAAGATTTAACACTGTCTATTAGTTCTTTTGTCTGTTTAGCAAACTCTTTAAATTTTGAATCATCAAGAGTTTCTATGTTTTTCCCCACTTTTAGTTCGAGTGATTTTTTTTCAGATATGATTTGAAATTTAATAGATTCCATCTCATAAATGTTTGTATCGTAAGCTGATTGGAGTCTATCTACATCATCACTTGTTGCAATTTTAGCTGTATAAAATCTTTTCATACGAGTAAGCTGTTGGAGTAGTGATCTTCTCGCTTCTTCTCTAGATGCTAAAGATGCTTTTAGGCTTTTAATATTAAAAAAATCTTGAACTATTTGAAGACTTAGACTCTTTTTAATAGACTCTGAGTCAAAGTTACTAGCCTTGTACTCATTCTTCCTCTGAGAGAGCTGTGCAGATTTTTTACCACCGTCATAAATATCAAAAGAGACCTTTGCAAATCCGCTGTATACATCACCGGCTTCCATTGGTGTTCTCTCTTCAACTGACTGATAAAAAGCACCTACGTCTATAGTAGGATAGTAAGCACTTTTACTAGACTCCACTTCTGAAGCTTTTGCTTTTTGAGATAGAGCTTTAGAAACTACTAAATCACTGTTTTGCGTAGCGTAATCAAGCAGTGACTTAAGATTATCTGCATATATGAGAACCGGAACCATTAAAAAAAGTAGTCTTATCATTTTTTCACCTCTATTAAATCAAATATTGAATCTGTGAACTTATGAATCTCTTTTTTCACATCATCAACAGTATGTGTAACTACACTTGTAATAAACATACCCTCAGCCATTACAAATAGTCCTCGAGCAAGCTTTTGTGAGTCTTCTTTAATCTCACCATTTTTTACACCTTCATTAAGAATCTCTGTAAACCATTGAAAATAATCGTTTGAACAAGTAGTCTGAAGTTCCATCATCTCTTTATCTGGATTTACTAAAGATATGGAGATAAATTCTTTATATAACTCTCTAAGTTCTTTTTCTTCTTCATTATAAAAAAAACTTGAAAACTCTTTTACTTTTTCTCTTGTAGTAGTTAGCTTATTTAGTTTTATATGCTTTCTTTCATTATTTTCAGCCATCAAAATATTTACTATCTCAAAAACTATGTCTTCTTTGTTTTTAAAGTAATCATAAATAGTACCTTTACCCACCCCAGCAGTCTTTGCAACCTGAGAAACAGTTAAGCCATTGATGCCATTAAGAAAAAAAAGCTCTTTGCATGCTAATGCAATATCTCTTCTTTTTTGAACTTTATCTACAATAATTGCCATTGTTGTCCTTTTCTAATAATGACCGACCGTCAGTCATTTAAAAGAATTGTATATTTTTATACCTTAAAATAATGTAAGTTTAATCGACTAATAGATTTTCAGATTTATATGCAACCAGTTCAACTTTTACATTTACATCATCTGCAATTACTGAGCTCATAGAGCCATTTAACATAAAAGATTGTCTATTAACTACGGATGAAAGTTCCAATACTAATCTTGAACCATCCACTTTCACTTTATCAACAGTAAAATTCAACACTTTTGTAATACCTTTTATTGTTGTTGAGACTTCAACCACACTAGCTTTTACTTTTAGACTTTTAACTTCTATGTATGGAAAATTATCTACATAAAAGTAATCATCTTTTTTTAGATTTGTGTCTCTTGTATTATTATTAGTATTTATAGAATCTATTTTTATCTTTCCATTAAAGGAAACTAGATTTAACTCATCATCCAAAATAACTTTACCTGAGAATTTTTCAAACTTCCCATCAACCCCAACAAACATAAGCTTACTAGCCTCAAATTTTATATTTGAACTACTCGCTTCGACCGTATATGTAGCGGCATATATATTTATAGCTACTAATAATATTAATATAATCTTTTTCATATTATTCAACCTTTTCTTTTTAATAGTAAACCTAAAAAGTTTAATGACAAAAATGAAGTACAAATCATTAAACTAAATATAGGCAGTAATGTTCCATCATGTAAATAACTAGCTAACAGACCGATAAAAGCTGATATCATAAATCCAACCACACCATTTAATGCTGTTGCTGTAGCGCTTATATCTTTAAAATGTTCAAGCAGTAAAGATATAGAGTTACCAAACACAAAACCCAATGCTCCTATAAAAACCATAAAACCAATGACTACAAAAGGTAAAACTATAACTGATGAAAATGTAAAAAGTAAAATAGCAGTCATTAATTGTAAAGTTATTCCTACTATAAAAAGCCGCATTGATGAATATTTTTCTAGTAATTTTATATTTATTCTACTAAATATAATTAAACTTAGTACATTTAAACCAAAAAAGAGACTAAAATATATAGTGTCTAAATTGAAATATTCCATATAAATAAATGAAGCTTTTGTAATAAATATAAATAAGCCTGAAAATCCAAATCCACTTGCAAATATGAGTAGCATAGCATTAGGATTTTTAATAATAACTAAATAATTTGAAAAAATTCCCTGCCCTTTTATTTTTGGTGAAGTCTCAGGTAATTTTGTTATAAAGTATAGCAATAATAGAGCGTAAACAGATAAAAAAATAAAAATATAGTGCCAATTGAAAAAGTGAAGTATTGCAACACCTATTACAGGTGCTAACATAGGAGCAATCATAATAATCATAGAGATGATTGAAAATATCTTAGCACCCTCTTTTCCATGATATACATCTCTTACAATGGCACTTGTATTTACAACTGCCAATCCACCTCCGACTGCTTGAAAAAACCTAAATATCCATAACTGTTCAACTGAGGAGGCTAAACTAATAGAAAAAGAAAAAAATATATAGACACTTAAACCGCTAAAAATAAATATTTTTCTTCCATACCTGTCAGAGAGAGGTCCACCTAAAAGTTGACCTAGGGCAAAACCTAAAAGATAGATGCTTAGAGTTATCTCTATCTGGTCTATAGAAGTGTAAAACTGATTTGCGATTTGCGTAAATGATGGTAGATATACATCAATAGCAAGAGGGGTTATCGCTGTTAGCATTGCTAATATTAATATAAAACCTTTAGGAAGGTCATACTTAGTTACATTCATTGTTAAATTTTCTCTTTTTAATTAATTTATATAAATCGAAAGTTTAATAAGTAATCTTATCTATTGTACTAGAGCCACCGCATCTATTTCTACTAAAGCATTCTTAGGCAGAGTTTTTACGGCTACTGTTGCACGGGCCGGTTTGTGAGAGCCAAAAGCTTCTTCATATATCTCATTAATAACTCCAAAATCATCCATAGATGCTATAAAAATAGTAGTTTTTACAACTTCACTCATAGAACTACCAGCTTCTTCTAAAACAGCTTTTAGATTTGCTAAAACTTGTTTTGTCTGAATAACTACATCATCTTCTAGCATAACACCTTCTGGTGTGAGTGCAATTTGTCCTGAAGTGTATACCATCCCATTTGCTACTACTGCTTGAGAGTATGGTCCTATTGCTGATGGTGCTTTTTTTGTTTGAACTAGTTTCACTTGATTTCTCCGCTTTTAATTTTCTTTTTATATTCTTTCTCTACATCACCTAAAAATGATTTAAAGTCTAAAGAGTCCCAGTAGCCAGGAAAAGTAAAAATCTCTTCACCTTTTGCAGTTACAAAGTAGTGTCTTGGTGTACTCCTTGCATTCATCCAAGATGGTATATCATCTATATCTCTATTCACAAGTACCAAGACATATTTTTCACTTAGCATCTTTAAAATTTCTTCATCTTGCAAGGTTGTGTTTTCAAATTTTTTACACCAAGGACAGCCTGATGAAGTTATTAACACATAAAGATTCTTATTCTCTTTTTTTGCAACTTCAAGTGATTGTTCATAGTCATCTGACCAGCCAAGCTCTGCACTCCAAAGTGAAGAGATTAAAAGTAGAGTTAAAATTATGTATTTCATATTTATCCTATTTCCATATTGTTATTAATTTTTTAAAAACTTCATAAAGCTCTTGAACTTCCTTAGCGGTAGTTCTTTCATTTACAGCATGAATTGTATCATTTATAACCCCGAACTCTATAACATCTACACCCATGGGGGCCATAAACCTGGCATCTGAAGTTCCGCCGGCAGTTGAGTGTTTAGGTTTGATACCAGTAACGCTCTCTATGGCTGCGTCTATTTTTTTAACAAGTTTAGTATCTGTATCTGTTTTAAAAGGGTACGAGCCTTGAGTAAGCTTCAGCTCATAGTCTAAGCCATCTAAGTTTTTCGACACAAACTCACGAACTTCTTTTTGAGTTGTAAGTGTTGTATTTCTGACATTGAACATCATATCAAGATGGTTTGGAGTTACATTTGTCACTTGCATTCCAGAGCGTATGTCTGTTACAACAAACTTACTAGGACTAAAAAACTCATCTCCATTGTCAATATCTACACCAGCCATATTTAAAAGTCTAGATGCAATGTTGTGAATAGGATTTATAGCTTTCTCGGGGTAAGCAGCGTGACCCTGTTTTCCCTTTAGTGTGATGTAACCGTTAATAGAACCTCTGCGCCCTACTTTGATAGCATCTCCGAAGTTTTGCTCACAAGTCGGCTCTGCAACCACCACAGCATCTGGGAGCATAGAGTTCTCTTTTAAGTACTCTAAAACTTTGACAGTTCCGTTAATAGCATCGCCCTCTTCATCTGAAGTGAGTAAGAGAGAGAGTGTTCCTTCAAAGTTTTCAGCTTCTTTAACAGCCTGAGTAAATGCCGCTACACCGCTTTTCATGTCTTGAGTTCCGCGACCGTAAATGAAACCATCTTTCTCTACCGCTTCATAAGGGTCAGTGTCCCAACTCTCACCAGCAGGTACGACATCAACATGTCCTGCAAAACAAAGATGCTCACCCTCCCCAAACTTCTTGTAGATAAAAAGATTTTTTACATCTTCAACATCCACACGTACAGCTGTAAAATCTGGCAAATAGCTCTCTATAAAGTCCAGTAAACCACCATCATCAGGTGTCTCACTCTTTTGAGCTATGAGGTACTTAAAAAGTTCTATTATATCCATAGACTACTCGGAGCCAGGATTGTCATAAAAGATATAAGTAGTAGAATAATCACTTATCTCAAAATAAAGCTTTTTCTCACCCGAATCTACTTTAAGATTTTGGTTTGCATCTAAGACTCCATAACCATATCTGTAAGTTCTAGGATTATTTCCTTGAGTAGCTTCAGCAGTTGAGAGCTTGTCTATCTTTATAAATCTTTTGACAAGTTTCTCACCCATATAAATATCAAGCACACCATCAGTACCCGTCCAGTTCTGGATACTTCTACCTATCTTGTTTTGTGTCTCTTGCGTACATCCGCTAAACATCAAAGTCAGGGCTACCGTTGCTAATATTGTTAATTTTTTCATATTTATTCCTCATCTAAAAAAAGTAATTATACAGTTTTTTGGTTATAAAAGGCTTTTGAATAAATTTAGATGCGATGTGTTATAACTATGTTTATAAAAAAACTGAGCATAAATAAATTTGATCCTATAATCTAGAAAGCTATGCTTAAGTATTACCAGTAGTACAGAACAAATGTAAACAAGAAGGTGATATCCATCTTCCACTAGATAAAGAAGAGATATATGGTTTTGTGAGATGCAGACTAAGTGAAGAGAGCTTCTTAGCTTATGATGACAATCAAGAACCACATATTCCTCACTTTTTTTGCTTGTTACAAAAAATAATTTAAAAGGACAATAACTATGAGTTTCTATAATATAAAATTAAAATCTAATGATAGTTTTCAAGAACGCATTGGAGAAGCAGAAGAATTTGATGCAGCTATTGGTCGAATAGTTCAATCATTTTCAGGTTTAGAAATAAGTATAAAAAATGTTATATCTATATTTCTTGGTATAGAAAGTGATATAGCTAAAATAATCACAGAAGAGATGTCATTCAAAAATCTAATAAGTTTATTATCTTCTCTTTTTAAATATAAATATATGAAAGATAATTTTAATAATCCTGAAATAGATATAGAAAAAATGTTTAAAGAATTAATGTCTCTATGTAATAATTCAGAAGTGTATAGGAATAAAATAATTCATTCACAATATGTTCTTAAAAAATATTGTGTTAAGACTACATCAAAAATGAAAAAAGGGCTTAATACAAATATTGAAGAAATAAATGCCGACTATTTACTTGATATATCAGATTACATATCAGAAACTAGCATGTGTGTAGAAGAATTTCCTATGTTTTTGGGAATATCAGACTTTATATCAGGGAACGGTATATCAGTTGGATATTATAAAAACAAAGAAGTTATCGCTTACTTCGAGTATATAAATAATCAGTCCCAATCATCCAAAACAAACTCATCAGAGTCATCTTTGGCTTTTGACTTATTTACTTCAGGTTCTTTAACCTGGGCAACTTTTGGTTTACTCATCTGCTCTTCAAACTGAAGTTCTAGTCCGTTTGAAGTCATGATGAAACCATCAACGCGAAGTTTTCCGTTGTGTATAGCGTTGTGGTGTTCTTTACATAGAGGTACTAGGTTGTGCTTATTATCTTTGTGAAAGTGACCTATGAAACCGGCTTTGTCTGCTAGTGAGCGTTGCGAGATGTGGTGAACATCTTCTGCCATTGCTCCACAGATTACACACTTCGTTACATATAGCTCTTTGTTGTACTTGCTTTTCTTTTTCTTCACAAGCAGTTCTAGTTCATCGAAGTCATTTGCAAGTCTTTTTCTTATCTTGTTTGCAATGTCAAGAAACTCTGCATCCATGTGAAGAGATTTTGCAAACTCAAGACCATAGATGCTACTACCGCTTCCAGATTGAAGGACTCTGTTAAAAAGAAGTGCATCTTTATCCTCATCGTACTCCACACTCAGATGCAAGTCTACCACGTTGTCAAGAGATGTAATCTCCTTCATAGTTGAGAGCTGATGCAAGTGAGTTGCAAAGAGAAACAGTGAGCGAAGTTTTGCCAGTTTAATGATTGCAGATGAAACTATGGCAACACCTGAGAGCGTCTCAGTTCCATGACTTATCTCATCACCTAAAACAAGAGAGCGGACAGTTGCACGATTAAAGATATTTTTGAGTTCGAGCATCTCTACTGCAAATGTTGAAAGCCCTTTTGCAAGGTTGTCTTTTGAGACTATTCTTGTAAAAATAGAATCAAAAATAGAAAACTTCATAACAGCAGCACTTACGAAAAAGCCAGACTGAGCCATAAGTGTGGCAATTCCTATGCTCTTCATAAGAGATGACTTACCACTGGAGTTGATTCCATACAGAAGTACACCGTTTATGTCATGTCCATCATGAACGCCCACTTCAAGCATCACCGTATCAGGATGAGGCAAGTCCATATAGTTGCGGTTTCCCATAACTATGTCGTTTGGTACGTAGATACCGCCTCTTTCTTGAATCTCAATGAGTGGATGACGCAGTTGCATGATTTGCATAAAGTTCTCATCATCTTCTACCTCAACTATCATCGGTCGAGAGTGCTTGTACATCTCAGCCACTTTTGATGAACTTACGCCAACATCCAAATCAGCCACATAGCCTATAACTCTGTCAAAAAGTAGAGAGTATCGTCTCTCATAAACACTTTGAAGATGGATAAACCTGTCTTTAACTAAAACCACAATCTTTCTGCGGTTTTTCATAATCTTGTCTGAGAGTGTATCTGTAAATGCAGATGTAATCTTTACGCTGTTTGTAAGTTTTTTAACCGCAAAATCTTTAAAATCTTCACTCTTTTTAAATTCATTCTCTATCATAGAAAAACGGTTTTTGCTAAGAGAGATATAGTAACCCTCTTTTTCTAAAATCCCTAAAGAGACTAAGCCTTTTGAGCTACTAGGGTTTGAAGCTTCTAACATCAGCTGAATTTTGCTCATAATATCTTCAAAAGCGATAAGCATGGTGTTATTTTCTTCTACTAAAATATCTACACTCTCATCAACTCCGCTCATTAAAAAGTTTTCATCTACCGTGTTATTTGTAAAACGCCGAGACACATCAAGGTCTATGCTTTTACTTATATCTCTTAAAAACTCATCCAACTCACTCTCATGAAAAGGAGTTTTTTGGATTTTATGTTTTTTTACGTAGAGCATAAGGTCTTTTACACTAAGCATAGACTCATAAACATGGTTCATCTCAAAAGGATGCAACCGTCCCAAGTCAAGTCTACGAGAAAGTCTCTCTAGGTCATAAACTCCGCGCATTGTCTCATCTAAAAATCTTGTGTGAGATGAGACTTTTTCTATAAGGTTATATCGTCTCTCCAACTCATCTTTTTCCATGATGGGGTTTAGAAGTCTCTCTTTTAAAAGTCTTCGACCTATTGCAGTAGCACTTTTGTCCATCATACGAAGAAGTGTAAACTCATTTCTATCTTTAGAGATTATTCCCACTTGTTCTAATGCGTTGTTTCCAAGATACATAAAACGGCGGTTATCTATGAGGTTTGGACGGTTGAGTTTTTGAACTATATGTATATCATGCTCTATTACAAAGTGAATCAAAATAGCTAAAGATTCTGTAATCATAGGTGAGCGTTCTAGGTCCAGATGCTCTATGGGAGAGAGAAGCGACTGGATTTGATAAACCTCTTTAAAGAGCTTATTTTGAAAGTCGATGCGAGGTCTCTCGTTATTGACAGAGTAGTGATAATGCTCGGCGATTTCAAGGTACTGCATAACATGTCTCTGATTGTCGATTCCATCTAAAAACGTAACTACAACTTCTGATGTACGGTAGATATTTAAAAGGTTAAAAACCTCATCAAGAGCATAAGATGGATCTTCACTTGTTCCATGTGTCTCATAAAGCCATGTTTTACCGGTTGTTACGTCTATGGCAGAGTACCCGACATTGTAGATGCCTTTATGCTTATCTACAAGAAGTGAGACTATGTAGTTATCGTCATTATCAACAATATGGTCAAAATTTGTTCCAGGAGAGACTATTTGAGAGATATACCTGCTTATTTTTGGTGGATTGCCTTTTTGTTTTACAACAATCACCGTATATTTTTGCTCTTGGATTAAACGGCTTAAGTAACGTTCAAAAGAGACAGCAGGTACACCTGCTAAAAGTGGGTTTTTATCTGAGTTTTCTATTATGCTTTTATTTTTTTTAGTAAGCTGAATATTTAAAAGTTCAGCAATTTCTTTGGCCTTTCCGACCTGTTCATCATCATTGTTAACTTCATAGACTTCAAAGAAAGTTCCTATCTCCATAAAGACTACTGTATTTGTTCCATATTTCTCTTCAAAATATCTCTGTAAGTCGAAATATGTTTGAGTTAATAATTTATCTTTGTTGTTTAATATAGAACTTACGTCTGATGAGAGCATTGATTATTTTTCCACTGTTTATATAGGTCGAGATTATATCATAAATGTTTCATCTATTGACTATGGCATGTTGTTTGTAATTTTTATATACAAAAACTCACCAATAACTCACTTTTCTATGATATTATAGTTTTTATATAATTATACAAGTAAAAAATTTAAGGAAAAAAAGAATGAAATATGGGTTAACTTTATTAGTATTATCGCTGTTTACATTAGTATCAAATGCATCCGATGCTCCGCCAAAAGTAGATAATGATTTTGCTTATCTTAAACCCATATCTGTTGAAGAAGCACCAGTTGCAAAAACTTTTGATGCTTCATCTTTAGATTCTGATTCAGATGGTGTAGCAGATCGTGATGACAAATGTCCAAACACGCAAGCTGGTGAAAAAGTAGATGCACACGGTTGTCTCTTAAAAGAAGATTCTGATAATGATGGTGTTCCAGAAGCAGACGATAAATGTCCTAATACCCCTGAGGGAAGAAAAGTTGACAATAGAGGTTGTGAACTTGATAGTGATAATGATGGAATAGTTGATTCTAAAGATCAGTGTAAAAATACAATCAAAGACTTTATTGTTGATGGTTATGGTTGTCCACAAACTGCAACACTAAAAGTAAATTTTGAGCCTGCTAAATACAATGTTTCAAAAAAACTTATCGATGATCTTAAAAGCTTTGCACTGTTCTTAAAAGAAAATCCTGGATATCAAATACTCCTCTATGGCTATACAGATAGTATAGGTGATAAAGAAGCAAATAAAAAGCTTTCACAAAACCGTGCAAATGCTGTAAAAGATGCTCTTAGTAGTTACGGTATAAAAAATACAAGAATGACCGCTATCGGTAGAGGTGAAGCTGATCCAATAGCTGATAATATGTATAAAACTGGACGTGCAAAAAACAGACGTATTGAAGTAGAATTACTTCAATAGTCTCTAAAATATCAGCTTTGAACATAAAACTTAATAAATCTAATTTATAAATGGAGAATACATGAAAAAAGGCTTACTGCTAACTATATCTATGGTAGTGTCACTTAGTGCACTGGATTTAAAACTAACTGTTGATGAAGTTTTATCTACAAACCCTGTTGTTCTTGAGAGACTCAAAAACTACAATGCCACAAAAGAAGATATCACAACTGCAAAATCTGGATACTATCCAAAACTTGACCTATCTTTAGGAGTGGGTGTTGAGAATACAGAAAAAAGAGACAGTGCTTCAGCAACTTCAGATGGGACATTTGATTTCTCGGTATATGAAAATTCACTAACATATACACAGAATATTTTTAAAGGTTTTGAGACTACATACCAAGTTAAACAACAAGAGTATAGAACTGTAGCAGCAGCTTACAGCTACTTAGAAACAGTAAATGATACATCTTTTGAGATGGTGAACAATTATCTTAAAGTTATGAAAAACAGAGAGCTTTTAGATACTGCAAAAGCAAATGTTGAAATTAACAAAGAAATCTTCAAAAAAGTACAAAAGCTTTATGACGCAGGTCTTACAACTCTTTCAGAAGTAAATAAGATAGAGTCATCTCTTTCTCTTTCTAAGTCAAACTATGTTGTTCAAGAGAACACACTTATGGATGTTACTTACAACATGCAAAGAGTTTTAGGTAGATATATTGATACTGAGGCTATGAGAAAACCTGAACTAAATGTAACATTTCCTAAAACTATAGAAGAAGCGGCTCAGTATGCTATGAAAAACAACCCTTCTCTTTTAGTTAGTAAATACAATGTTAAGCTTGCACAGGCTACATACAAAGAGAAAAAATCTCCTTTTTATCCTCAGGTAGATGTAGAAGTATCTCAATCAATGAATAAAAACCTAAGTGCTGTAGAGGGTGAGTATGACCGTTTCCGTGCAATGGTCTTTTTAAAATATAACTTTTTCAATGGTTTTTCAGATAAAGCCGAATTACAAAAAAGTGTAAGTACTATTCACCAAGAAGTAGAGTCAAAGAATACTCTTAGAAGAGAAGTTATAGAAGGTCTTAACCTTTCATGGGCAGCTAATGAAAAGCTTGCTGTCCAATTAGCTCACCTTAAAGATTATAAAAAATTCTCTCTAAAGACTCTTACTCTTTATTCAAAAGAGTATGATTTAGGTCGTCGCTCACTACTTGACCTACTTTCTGCACAAAATGACTTCATCGGTGCAAAATCTCAAATAATTAATGCTGAATACAACCTACTTTTTGCAAAATATAGAATCCTAGATGCTATGGGAATGCTTGTTTCGACTATTATTGGTAACTCTGATATAGTTTACTCAAATGTTGGACTTATTGGTAAAACACCTATAAATAAAGATTCTCTTCCTATAATGTATGATAGAGACAGAGACCTAATTGTAGATGAAGAAGATATATGTAATAATTCACTATCAACAGAAATGCGTAATATTTTTGGTTGTAAATTTATATATGAAGACACTAAACGTATAGAGAGATATAGCGGTTTCTTGTTTGAAGAAGGTAGTGCTAGTCTAACAAGTGCAGGCCAAGATAAATTGAATAAACTAATCACTCAGATTCAGCCATATGGTTGGGATAAACTTAAGTTTGATATTTTAGGTAATGTTGAAGATGAAGATATGAGTGAGAAACAACTTCTTCAACTTTCAAAACAAAGAGCAGAGACTATAAAAACAAAACTTACTCAAGCTGGTGCGAATATTGCTTTAATAACATTACACTCTAAAGCTGACAAAGCTCCAATGTTTAGTAATGAGAGTGATGACTCTATAGAGTTGAACAATCGTGCAGACATTATTGTAAGAAAACTAAAGAAATAAGAAATTAAAGGTCAAGATATATGCTTACAACAGGTGCAGATAACTTAAGAATGGACTCCTTGCTTGAATGTTTGGTTCTATTTACAAAGTTGTATCACAAGCCGTATTCAGCAGAAGCACTAATTGCGGGACTGCCTATAGAACCTGGTGCTGAGGCACCAGAACTTTTCTCTATTAACAATGCAAAAGGTTTATTTTCACGTGCAGCAGAGAAAGCTGGACTAAAGTCAAGCCTTGTTAGAAGACCTCTTTCACAAATATCACCACTACAACTTCCTATGATAATTCTACTTTCAAATCAAAGTGCTTGTATTTTAGATAGATATAGTGAAGATGGTAGTCAAGCAAAAATAATAATGCCTGCAGAAGAAGCAGTTGAACAGTGGGTAGATATTGATGTACTTACAGATGAATATATCGGTTATGGTTTTATGGTTAAAAAAGCTTTTGAGTATGCAGATGAAAATTCTAGAACTCTACATTTAAACCAAAAACATTGGTTTTGGAGTACTATAAAATTATCTGCTGGAATTTATAAAGATGTTCTTTATGCTTCACTTCTTATTAACTTATTTGTTCTTGCATCTCCTCTATTTACAATGAATGTTTACGATAGAGTTGTTCCAAATAATGCTATCGAAACTTTATGGGTATTTGCTATTGGTGTAAGTTTAATATATATTATCGATACATTTATAAAATTTACTCGAACATATCTTTTAGAGAGTGCTGCTAAAAAGAGTGATATTATCATGTCATCTATTATTTTTGAAAAAGTACTAGATTTAAAAATGTCTCATCATCCTGCATCTGTAGGATCATTTTCTAGTAATTTAAAAGACTTTGACTCTATTAGAAGCTTTTTAACAAATGCTACTATGGCTGCTGTAATTGATCTTCCGTTTGCTATTATATTCTTAGCTGTAATCGGTTATATTGGTGGAACTATAGTTGCCATTCCAATTATTACTATGTTTTTGATTCTTCTATATGCAATCTTAATCAAAAAACCTCTACGTGCAAGTATTGAAAGCACACATGAAGCAAGTGCAAAGAAGAGTTCTATTCTTATTGAAACTCTAAACAATATAGAGACTTTAAAGACTCTGGGTACATTAAACCAAGTACAGTGGAAGTGGGAAGAGTCTACTGGAGAGATAGCAGGTAAAAGTCTAAAATCACGTCTTTTGTCATCATCTATCCCAACAATCACTCAACTTTTCATCCAGTTAAATACTGTAATGATTATAGTTTACGGTGTTTATCTTATACAAGCGTTTGAACTCTCTATGGGTGGGCTTATTGCCATCGTTATACTTACTGGCAGAACACTAGCTCCTATGGGACAAGTTGCGGCACTTCTTACTAACTACGAAGAGACAAAGACTTCTTATGAAACACTAAATGAGATTATATCTCAACCAAGCGAGAGACCAGCAGGTAAAAAGTTTGTTGAAAGACCTGAGTTTAGCGGACATATAGAGTTTGTAGATATATCTTTTTCTTACCCAAATACTGATGTTCCAGCACTTAAAAATGTTTCTTTTGTCATTAAGCCTGGAGAACATGTTGCTATTATAGGTAGGATTGGTTCTGGTAAAAGTACTATTCAAAAACTTATTCTTGGTCTTTATGAGCCAGACTCTGGTCAGATTCTGATAGACGGTATAGATATCAAACAGATAGATCCAGCTGACCTTAGAAAACACATGAGTTATGTTTCTCAAGATATTATGCTATTTCGTGGAACTGTTAAAGACAACATTACATACAGAGCTACCCATGCGAGTGATGTCCAGATGATACGTGCTGCACATATCAGTGGTGCTTCTGAATTTATAAAAAAACATCCAAAAGGCTATGAGATGCCAATTGGGGAGAGAGGTTTAGGACTCTCAGGTGGACAAAGACAAAGTATCGGTATTGCTAGAGCTTTTCTTCTAGATACTCCTATAATGCTAATGGATGAACCTAGTAATGCTATGGATCAAATTACAGAATCAAAACTTCTTGATAGTCTTGCAATACATCTTAAGGATAGAACCTCTATACTGGTAACTCAAAAAATGACTTTATTAAAAATTGTAGATAGAGTCATAGTAATGAATGATGGTAAAATATTTATAGATGCTCCTAAAGAAGAAGCACTAAAACAACTACAAGGTGGAGGTAAAAACGTTGCAAAAGACTAATAAGCCTGTAGAATATACTGAAAAAGATTACGACTTTATGAATAGCCTTAGTTCGGCTATTTTAGAACAAACACCATCAAAGGTTAGTAAAGTACTTAAAATATGGTTAATAACTATATTTCTTTTTATACTTTGGGCTTCTTTAGCTGAGATAGATGAGATTACAAGAGGTGATGGCGATGTTATCCCTTACGGACAAAATCAAGTTATCCAAAATCTTGAAGGTGGTATAGTTGAATCTATCTTAGTAAAAGAGGGAGAAACTGTTAAACGTGATCAAATTATATTAAAAATCAATAATGCAATATCAACCTCTTCTTCTAAAACAAATGAGATGAAGTTTCATGAGCTTCAAGCTAAAAGACTAAGGCTTTATGCTGAAGCAAATCAACTAGAATTTAAAGATGTAGAAACAACTTTTCCAGAACTAAAACAGCAGATAAGGTTGGCAAAAGAACTTTATGAATCATCTAAATTAGAATTTGAAGCAAAAGACAAAGCTTTTGTAGAGCAAATAGAGCAAAGAAAGCAGGAATATAAAGAGGCAAAAGCAAGAGTTAGATCTTTAAGAAAATCACTTGAATATGTTTCAGAAGAGATTTCTATGACAGCACCTATGGTTAGAGAAGGTGTAAAATCAAAAGTTGATTTTCTAAAACTTAAAAGGGAAGCTAATGGTATTGAAAATGATATAGAAGCAGCTGAGCTATCACTTCCTCGTTTAACATCTGCCATAACAGAGTATAGACAAAAACGAATAGAGTCTAAACAGCTATTTATCAACAATGCGAAAAAAGAGCTTAATGAAGTCTCTGCTGAGCTCTCAAGACTAGAAGCTCAACAAGTTGCATTTAATGACCAAGTTGAAAGAACTATGGTTAAGTCACCTGTCGATGGTATTGTACAAAAACTATTTATAAACACAGTCGGTGGAGTAATTAAACCAGGTGATGATTTAGTTGAAATAGTTCCAACGAATGAGAAACTATATTTAGAGGTAAAAATAAAACCTAGTGATATAGCTTTTTTACATCCTGGAGCACAAGCAAAAGTAAAAGTTTCTGCATACGACTTTGCCATTCATGGTGGTCTAATTGGAAAAGTTGTAAATATCTCACCTGATACTATTACAGATTCTAAAGAGAATACTTTTTATCTTATCCATGTAGAGACTGAGAAAAACTACTTAGGAACAAAAGAACACCCTCTACAGATTATACCGGGTATGACGGTTAGTGTAGATATTGTAACTGGTCAAAAAACTGTTATGCAGTATATCTTAAAACCTATCTTAAAATCAAAACAATATGTTTTCTCGGAGAGATAAAATGAATATTATATTTTTCAGCTCAAGTTTTGACACTATAGATGAATGGAAGAAGCGACATAATATTGAAGTATGTACATCTTGCTATGATCTTAACTCCCTAAATGCTCAATTAAATAGCTCTGACTCTGCTATTATAATAGCAGACTATGACAGTGTTGCTATAGATATAAATCATTGGATTTCATCAAGCACCCTTCCACAAAATCTAATAGTTCTTGAGAGAGCACCAGAGATTACAACCGGAAAGATGCTAGTTTATCATGGTGTAAAAGCTTACGGGAACTCTAGAATGTTAACTCATCACTATATGCAGATGCTACAAACTGTTAAAAATGGAAATATTTGGACATACCCAGCTTTAACATCAAAGCTTACACCGACTACACAAAAAAACTCTTTGAATGATGATGCAAAAAAACTACTTGAAAATAGACTCTCTCAAAAAGAGAGTGAAGTTGTTTACTTGATTCTTGAAGGTCTTACAAATGATGCTATTGCTTCTAGGATGGATATAACTACAAGAACTGTAAAGGCTCATGTTAGTTCAATCTTTTCCAAACTACACATTAACGATAGAGTTTCTTTAGTTCTTTTACTAAAATAGCCCTACTCTTTCATCTACACTTGTAAACATATTGTACCTGAGTACAATATACTTATATTCAAAAAAACAATACTATACTCTTATAATAATTTTATATTAGGGGTCTAAAATGTCAAATGTAATTGGAAAAGTAGCAAGTATCCAAGGTAAGTTTTATGCAAGAGCGGAAGATGGTTCACTGAGAGAAGTTTCAAAAGGTGACGAAATTTATGAAGGTGAGACTATAGTTGGAGACCCCGCAAATCAGGATATTGACAGTATTATTGTAAGTATGATTAATGGCTACCCGGATGTTGTAGTTATGGGTGATCAAGAACAGCTTTTTGATTCTTCTCTTAGCTCTGAAGAATTTGCAAAAAATGAGATAGAGACTCAACCAGATTCAATTAAATCAATATTAAATGATCTTGGTGAAGCAGATGATATTGATAATCTTGAAACTGCAGCTGGCGAAGAAGGTAATGCTGTATCATCTGATGGTGGAGAGGCAAACTTTACTGAAGCTAATAGTGAAAATATAGATATTGTAGAATCAAATAATGCAAATTCAAATATAACAGCAAGTCTGAGAGATCGTTCATTTGATTCAGGTACTGCAACAAATACAGGCGCTCAAATAGAGATCCTTCCAGATGTAGCAGCAGGCTTAGTAACTGCAGCAAATAATGCAGCACCAGCTAATAATGTAGCAAACACTGTAGTAGCAGATGCACAAGCAGCAGCAAATAGTGCAGCAGATGCAGCAAACACTGCAATAGCAACTGCAGAAACAGCAGTTAATACTCTAGAAGCAAACACTAACCCAACAGCAGCAGATATCGCTACTGCCCAAAACGCAATTGACGCAGCAGACGCAGCAATAGTTACGGCTACAACAGCAGCAACTACTTATGAAAGTTCAGCAACTGCAGCTGGTGAAACAGTTGTAGCTACAACAGTAGTTGGAACTACTACTACTGCTCAAGCTGATTTAGATACAGCAGTTGCTGCAGAGATAGATTCAGATGCAGCAGTATCAGACTTATTAGCAGCAGCTAATAGTGCAGCAGATGCAGCAAACATTGCAATAGCAGATGCAGAAGCAGCAGTTGATACTCTAGAAGCAAATGATAACCCAACAGCAGCAGATATCGCTACTGCCCAAAACGCAATTGACGCAGCAGACGCAGCAATAGTTACTGCTACAACAGCAGCAACTACTTATGAAAGTTCAGCAACTGCAGCTGGTGAAACAGTTGTAGCTACAACAGTAGTTGGAACTACTACTACTGCTCAAGCTGATTTAGATACAGCAGTTGCTGCAGAGATAGATTCAGATGCAGCAGTATCAGACTTATTAGCAGCAGCTAATAGTGCAGCAGATGCAGCAAACATTGCAATAGCAGATGCAGAAGCAGCAGTTAATACTCTAGAAGCAAATACAAACCCAACAGCAGCAGATATCGCTACTGCCCAAAACGCAATTGACGCAGCAGACGCAGCAATAGTTACTGCTACAACAGCTGCAACTACTTATGAAAGTTCAGCAACTGCAGCTGGTGAAACAGTTGTAGCTACAACAGTAGTTGGAACTACTACTACTGCTCAAGCTGATTTAGATACAGCAGTTGCTGCAGAGATAGATTCAGATGCAGCAGTATCAGACTTATTAGCAGCAGCTAATAGTGCAGCAGATGCAGCAAACATTGCAATAGCAGATGCAGAAGCAGCAGTTGATACTCTAGAAGCAAATGATAACCCAACAGCAGCAGATATCGCTACTGCCCAAAACGCAATTGACGCAGCAGACGCAGCAATAGTTACTGCTACAACAGCAGCAACTACTTATGAAAGTTCAGCAACTGCAGCTGGTGAAACAGTTGTAGCTACAACAGTAGTTGGAACTACTACTACTGCTCAAGCTGATTTAGATACAGCAGTTGCTGCAGAGATAGATTCAGATGCAGCAGTATCAGACTTATTAGCAGCAGCTAATAGTGCAGCAGATGCAGCAAACATTGCAATAGCAGATGCAGAAGCAGCAGTTGATACTCTAGAAGCAAATGATAACCCAACAGCAGCAGATATCGCTACTGCCCAAAACGCAATTGACGCAGCAGACGCAGCAATAGTTACTGCTACAACAGCAGCAACTACTTATGAAAGTTCAGCAACTGCAGCTGGTGAAACAGTTGTAGCTACAACAGTAGTTGGAACTACTACTACTGCTCAAGCTGATTTAGATACAGCAGTTGCTGCAGAGATAGATTCAGATGCAGCAGTATCAGACTTATTAGCAGCAGCTAATAGTGCAGCAGATGCAGCAAACATTGCAATAGCAGATGCAGAAGCAGCAGTTGATACTCTAGAAGCAAATACAAACCCAACAGCAGCAGATATCGCTACTGCCCAAAACGCAATTGACGCAGCAGACGCAGCAATAGTTACTGCTACAACAGCAGCAACTACTTATGAAAGTTCAGCAACTGCAGCTGGTGAAACAGTTGTAGCTACAACAGTAGTTGGAACTACTACTACTGCTCAAGCTGATTTAGATACAGCAGTTGCTGCAGAGATAGATTCAGATGCAGCAGTATCAGACTTATTAGCAGCAGCTAATAGTGCAGCAGATGCAGCAAACATTGCAATAGCAGATGCAGAAGCAGCAGTTGATACTCTAGAAGCAAATGATAACCCAACAGCAGCAGATATCGCTACTGCCCAAAACGCAATTGACGCAGCAGACGCAGCAATAGTTACTGCTACAACAGCTGCAACTACTTATGAAAGTTCAGCAACTGCAGCTGGTGAAACAGTTGTAGCTACAACAGTAGTTGGAACTACTACTACTGCTCAAGCTGATTTAGATACAGCAGTTGCTGCAGAGATAGATTCAGATGCAGCAGTATCAGACTTATTAGCAGCAGCTAATAGTGCAGCAGATGCAGCAAACATTGCAATAGCAGATGCAGAAGCAGCAGTTGATACTCTAGAAGCAAATGATAACCCAACAGCAGCAGATATCGCTACTGCCCAAAACGCAATTGACGCAGCAGACGCAGCAATAGTTACTGCTACAACAGCAGCAACTACTTATGAAAGTTCAGCAACTGCAGCTGGTGAAACAGTTGTAGCTACAACAGTAGTTGGAACTACTACTACTGCTCAAGCTGATTTAGATACAGCAGTTGCTGCAGAGATAGATTCAGATGCAGCAGTATCAGACTTATTAGCAGCAGCTAATAGTGCAGCAGATGCAGCAAACATTGCAATAGCAGATGCAGAAGCAGCAGTTGATACTCTAGAAGCAAATACAAACCCAACAGCAGCAGATATCGCTACTGCCCAAAACGCAATTGACGCAGCAGACGCAGCAATAGTTACTGCTACAACAGCAGCAACTACTTATGAAAGTTCAGCAACTGCAGCTGGTGAAACAGTTGTAGCTACAACAGTAGTTGGAACTACTACTACTGCTCAAGCTGATTTAGATACAGCAGTTGCTGCAGAGATAGATTCAGATGCAGCAGTATCAGACTTATTAGCAGCAGCTAATAGTGCAGCAGATGCAGCAAACATTGCAATAGCAGATGCAGAAGCAGCAGTTGATACTCTAGAAGCAAATGATAACCCAACAGCAGCAGATATCGCTACTGCCCAAAACGCAATTGACGCAGCAGACGCAGCAATAGTTACTGCTACAACAGCTGCAACTACTTATGAAAGTTCAGCAACTGCAGCTGGTGAAACAGTTGTAGCTACAACAGTAGTTGGAACTACTACTACTGCTCAAGCTGATTTAGATACAGCAGTTGCTGCAGAGATAGATTCAGATGCAGCAGTATCAGACTTATTAGCAGCAGCTAATAGTGCAGCAGATGCAGCAAACATTGCAATAGCAGATGCAGAAGCAGCAGTTGATACTCTAGAAGCAAATGATAACCCAACAGCAGCAGATATCGCTACTGCCCAAAACGCAATTGACGCAGCAGACGCAGCAATAGTTACTGCTACAACAGCAGCAACTACTTATGAAAGTTCAGCAACTGCAGCTGGTGAAACAGTTGTAGCTACAACAGTAGTTGGAACTACTACTACTGCTCAAGCTGATTTAGATACAGCAGTTGCTGCAGAGATAGATTCAGATGCAGCAGTATCAGACTTATTAGCAGCAGCTAATAGTGCAGCAGATGCAGCAAACATTGCAATAGCAGATGCAGAAGCAGCAGTTAATACTCTAGAAGCAAATACAAACCCAACAGCAGCAGATATCGCTACTGCCCAAAACGCAATTGACGCAGCAGACGCAGCAATAGTTACTGCTACAACAGCTGCAACTACTTATGAAAGTTCAGCAACTGCAGCTGGTGAAACAGTTGTAGCTACAACAGTAGTTGGAACTACTACTACTGCTCAAGCTGATTTAGATACAGCAGTTGCTGCAGAGATAGATTCAGATGCAGCAGTATCAGACTTATTAGCAGCAGCTAATAGTGCAGCAGATGCAGCAAACATTGCAATAGCAGATGCAGAAGCAGCAGTTGATACTCTAGAAGCAAATGATAACCCAACAGCAGCAGATATCGCTACTGCCCAAAACGCAATTGACGCAGCAGACGCAGCAATAGTTACTGCTACAACAGCAGCAACTACTTATGAAAGTTCAGCAACTGCAGCTGGTGAAACAGTTGTAGCTACAACAGTAGTTGGAACTACTACTACTGCTCAAGCTGATTTAGATACAGCAGTTGCTGCAGAGATAGATTCAGATGCAGCAGTATCAGACTTATTAGCAGCAGCTAATAGTGCAGCAGATGCAGCAAACATTGCAATAGCAGATGCAGAAGCAGCAGTTGATACTCTAGAAGCAAATGATAACCCAACAGCAGCAGATATCGCTACTGCCCAAAACGCAATTGACGCAGCAGACGCAGCAATAGTTACTGCTACAACAGCAGCAACTACTTATGAAAGTTCAGCAACTGCAGCTGGTGAAACAGTTGTAGCTACAACAGTAGTTGGAACTACTACTACTGCTCAAGCTGATTTAGATACAGCAGTTGCTGCAGAGATAGATTCAGATGCAGCAGTATCAGACTTATTAGCAGCAGCTAATAGTGCAGCAGATGCAGCAAACATTGCAATAGCAGATGCAGAAGCAGCAGTTGATACTCTAGAAGCAAATACAAACCCAACAGCAGCAGATATCGCTACTGCCCAAAACGCAATTGACGCAGCAGACGCAGCAATAGTTACTGCTACAACAGCAGCAACTACTTATGAAAGTTCAGCAACTGCAGCTGGTGAAACAGTTGTAGCTACAACAGTAGTTGGAACTACTACTACTGCTCAAGCTGATTTAGATACAGCAGTTGCTGCAGAGATAGATTCAGATGCAGCAGTATCAGACTTATTAGCAGCAGCTAATAGTGCAGCAGATGCAGCAAACATTGCAATAGCAGATGCAGAAGCAGCAGTTGATACTCTAGAAGCAAATGATAACCCAACAGCAGCAGATATCGCTACTGCCCAAAACGCAATTGACGCAGCAGACGCAGCAATAGTTACTGCTACAACAGCTGCAACTACTTATGAAAGTTCAGCAACTGCAGCTGGTGAAACAGTTGTAGCTACAACAGTAGTTGGAACTACTACTACTGCTCAAGCTGATTTAGATACAGCAGTTGCTGCAGAGATAGATTCAGATGCAGCAGTATCAGACTTATTAGCAGCAGCTAATAGTGCAGCAGATGCAGCAAACATTGCAATAGCAGATGCAGAAGCAGCAGTTGATACTCTAGAAGCAAATGATAACCCAACAGCAGCAGATATCGCTACTGCCCAAAACGCAATTGACGCAGCAGACGCAGCAATAGTTACTGCTACAACAGCAGCAACTACTTATGAAAGTTCAGCAACTGCAGCTGGTGAAACAGTTGTAGCTACAACAGTAGTTGGAACTACTACTACTGCTCAAGCTGATTTAGATACAGCAGTTGCTGCAGAGATAGATTCAGATGCAGCAGTATCAGACTTATTAGCAGCAGCTAATAGTGCAGCAGATGCAGCAAACATTGCAATAGCAGATGCAGAAGCAGCAGTTAATACTCTAGAAGCAAATACAAACCCAACAGCAGCAGATATCGCTACTGCCCAAAACGCAATTGACGCAGCAGACGCAGCAATAGTTACTGCTACAACAGCAGCAACTACTTATGAAAGTTCAGCAACTGCAGCTGGTGAAACAGTTGTAGCTACAACAGTAGTTGGAACTACTACTACTGCTCAAGCTGATTTAGATACAGCAGTAGCAGTAAGTGTGGAAGATGATGAAACGATAAATATGGGTAATGATCAATCAGAAGCTCATGGCGGAAATGGTAATGATACGATAAATATGGGTGATAATGCAGAAAATCAAGAAGCTCATGGCGGAAAAGGTAACGATACTATCGACGTAGGTGGTAAAGACTTTAAAGCTTATGGTGAAGCTGGTGATGATACATTTAAACTTGATTCTAATGACTTTAAATCGGCAGGTGGTTCTGGCAATGGAACATTTGGTCATGGTGGCTCTGGTTCTGGTAATGGAATGTTTGGTTCTGGTGGTCCTGGTAATGGAATGTTTGGTCATGATGGTGGAAGTAATAACAGTGAAGGTACAGATTTAGAAGGTAGCAATGCTCTAATAGATGGTGGTGAAGGTTTAGATACATTAGTAATAGATGATGGAATGGATATAGATTTTAGTGCTTTAAGTGATAATATTTCAAATATTGAAACTATAAACTTAGGAGATGGAGCTCAAAACATCACTTCTCTTTCAACAGAGGATGTACTTAATGTTACAGATACAGACAACATTCTTAGAATTGATGGTGACAGTTCAGATAGTATAGAACTAAATACTGATGGCGAGGATGCTGAATGGACTTTAGGTAACTTTAAAACAGATGAAGAGACTGGAGCAACATATCAAGAAGCAACTGGCGATGTTTGTGGAGAGACAGTTACAATGGAAATCAGTACAGATATAACTATTGACCAAGGTTAAGTTTGATACTAAGAAACAGTTCTAAAAAACCAATACAAATAGATAGTTACAAAGTTCTAAGTCAGCTTGGAAAAGGTGGCTTTGGAACTGTTTTTCATGTATCTGATATTAGAAACTCTTCTAAGGAATATGCTCTTAAGTTTTTAAAGCATAATTCAAATATAAGAAGAATTCAAAAACAACTAAATGTACTTAAAATATTAAATACATCGGAGCTTTTTTTAAAAACATATTTAACTAAAAAAGTTTTAGGAAATTTATTTTTACTTATGGAATATAGTAATGATTTAAGTATAGATAAACTGGTAAAAAAAGGGACTTTTTCGGAGTCTTTAACATGTGAAATTTTATTAAAACTACTTGTTTCTTTAGAGTTTTTACATAAAAATAAAATAATTCATGGGGATATAAAAGCAGAAAATATTTTAAAAAAAGAAGATAGTTTTTATCTTATAGATTTTGATGTTGTAAAAACTGAGTCTCCCTCAAAAACTATACATATTCAAAATGATAATGATTTTACAGCTCCTGAGATATACAGAGGAGTTCAAACATATTTATCTGATATATACTCTTTGGGTTGTGTCATTTACTATATGTTAAGTGCTAAACACATTTATGGTTTTAAAAATGAAAATGATTTTTCCTCAAAAATGTTTTCTCACCTATACTCTGAACCTATACCTGATTCTAAGATATCAAAAAGAATGTTTTATCTGATAAAAAGAATGACAGACAAAAACTATAAAACAAGAGCCAATTTAGAGGAAATACGTGAAATACTGAAGACTAAGACTGTCTTTAAAGAAATTGCACAAAGTTATAAAAGTGTAAATATAGACAACTATCCCCATGAATTCGACAGATATAAATTTATGTCTGATGATGGCATCTCCTATGCCCAAAATGTATTTGGACTGATTCATGAAGAAGGTATTAATGTTAAACAAGATTTAAATAAAGCTATTGAACTTTATCAACTCTCAGCAGATCAGGGGCTTGCTAAAGCACAATTTAATCTGGCACTTTCCTATAAAATGGCTAAAGGTTGTAAGCAAAACTATTCTAAAGCAATAGAGCTTTTTACATACGCATCCAATCAAGAACACGATCGCTCACTTTATCATTTAGCAGATATGTATGAGAAAGGTCTGGGTTGTAAGATTGATATAAATAAAGCTATCTTAAACTATAAAAAATCTGCATATAATGGATATAAACCAGCTTATAAAAAATTAAAAGAGTTAGAAAATAACACACTATAAATTAGTATCTTAGTAAATAAAGATAAAAGTAAAAATGATTAAAAGATAAAAAAGGTAAGTAGTAAATTGATCAACTAGGCAGCGACCTACATTTCCAATCCTGCAAGGATCAGTATTATCAGCGATGAGAGGCTTAGCTTCTGGGTTCGGAATGGAGCCAGGCGTTTCCCTCTCTCTATAGCCACCTAGACAATCAAGTCTAAAGACATCGAAATGTACTTAGACTTGACTGTATGAGTCAATAAAGGGGTATTAATGAGAAATCTCATTAAGTTATGATTGTTAAAGTCAACATGTTTTGTAAATAACTACTATATGTATTTGGTAATACACTAAACAAGGTAGTGAACGAATTGTGTTCTAATAAAAGAACTGTAAAAAAGACAAACGTACTATTAGTACTGGTCAGCTAAACACATTGCTGTGCGTACACATCCAGCCTATCAAGCTTGTAGTCTTCAAGCGTACTTCAGGGAACGTTCATCTTGGAGTTGGCTTCCCGCTTAGATGCTTTCAGCGGTTATCTCATCCGTACGTAGCTACCCAGCGATGCTCTTGGCAGAACAACTGGTGCACCAGTGGTACGTCCAACCCGGTCCTCTCGTACTAGGGTCAGCTCTCCTCAACGTTCCTACGCCCACGGAAGATAGGGACCGAACTGTCTCACGACGTTCTGAACCCAGCTCGCGTACCGCTTTAAATGGCGAACAGCCATACCCTTGGGACCTGCTCCAGCCCCAGGATGCGATGAGCCGACATCGAGGTGCCAAACCTCCCCGTCGATGTGAGCTCTTGGGGGAGATCAGCCTGTTATCCCCGGCGTACCTTTTATCCTTTGAGCGATGGCCCTTCCACACAGAACCACCGGATCACTATGACCGTCTTTCGACTCTGCTCGACTTGTATGTCTCACAGTCAGGCTAGCTTATGCCATTATACTCTACGAGGGATTTCCAACCCCTCTGAGCTAACCTTTGTAAGCCTCCGTTACTTTTTAGGAGGCGACCGCCCCAGTCAAACTACCCACCAGACATTGTCCTCGCACAAGATAATTGTACGGAGTTAGCTATCAGAATATTCAAGGGTGGTATCTCAAGGATGCCTCATCATAAACTGGCGTCTATGAATCAAAGGCTCCCACCTATCCTGCACATGAATATCCCAATAGCAGTGTCAAGCTATAGTAAAGGTGCACGGGGTCTTTCCGTCTTTCCGCGGGTAGGAGGAATTTTCACCTCCACTACAATTTCACTGGATCCATTGTTGAGACAGCTCCCATCTCGTTACGCCATTCATGCAGGTCGGTATTTAACCGACAAGGAATTTCGCTACCTTAGGACCGTTATAGTTACGGCCGCCGTTTACTTGTGCTTCAATTCAAGCCTTCGCCGAAGCTAAGCAATCCTTTTAACATTCAAGCACCGGGCAGGCGTCACACCCTATACATCCTCTTACGAGTTAGCAGAGTGCTGTGTTTTTGGTAAACAGTCGGGAGGGACACTTTGCTGCGACCTTGAACCGCTTCAGAGAGTAAATCTCTTTACAGTTTAGGCACACCTTATACCGAAGATACGGTGCTAGTTTGCAGAGTTCCTTAACAATGGTTCTTCCACGCGCCTTAGAATACTCATCTCACCCACCTGTGTTGGTTTACGGTACGGGCAACCGTTGTTCTCGTTTAGAGGCTTTTCTCGGCACGACAGTATCATTGATTCAAACCGCTCTCCGAAGAGATTGGTCTGCCTGTAAGATCTCGGTCTCATGAGAAGCGGATTTTCCTACTTCTCGACCTACATCCTTCGACCCGCTATTCCATCAGCGAGCTCAATTAACTCTATGCGTCCCCCCATCACTCAAACGAACAACGGTCGGTATCGGAATATTAACCGATTTGCCATCGTCTACCCCTTTCGGACTCGACTTAGGTCCCGACTAACCCTACGATGACGAGCATCGCGTAGGAAACCTTGGGTTTACGGCGAAGGGAATTCTCATCCCTTTTCTCGCTACTCATGCCTGCATGCTCACTTCCATCCGCTCCAGCACTCCTTACCGGTGTACCTTCAGCGCTGAATGGAACGCTCTCCTACCACTTATGATAAATCATAAATCTAGAGCTTCGGTGCTTGTCTTAGCCCCGTTATATTTTCGGCGCAGAATCGCTAGACCAGTGAGCTGTTACGCTTTCTTTAAAGGATGGCTGCTTCTAAGCCAACCTCCTGGTTGTCACAGCAACTCCACATCCTTTTCCACTTAGACAAGACTTTGGGACCTTAGCTGCTAGTCTGGGTTGTTCCCCTCTCGACATAGGATTTTATCACCCTACGCCTGACTCCCGAGGTTACACGTATAGTATTCGGAGTTTGATAGGGTTTGGTACCGCGGTAAGCAGCCCTAGCCCTGTCAGTGCTCTACCCCTATACGCTAATGCTCGAGGCTATACCTAAATATATTTCGGAGAGAACCAGCTATCACTGAGTTTGATTGGCCTTTCACCCCTATCCACAAGTCATCCCAAGAATTTTCAACTTCTACGGGTTCGGTCCTCCACTGGCTCTTACACCAGCTTCAACCTGCTCATGGATAGATCACTCAGTTTCGGGTCTGCAGCATCTGACTATGTCGCCCTATTAAGACTCGCTTTCGCTACGGCTTCTCGTTCGATTAACCTTGCCAGATACCACAACTCGCAGGCTCATTATGCAAAAGGCAGTCCGTCACACTTGTCTTGCGACAATAGTGCTCCGAATGATTGTAAGCCATAGGTTTCAGGTTCTATTTCACTCCGCTCACCGCGGTCCTTTTCACCTTTCCCTCACGGTACTTGTTCGCTATCGGTCTAGTAGTAGTATTTAGGGTTGGAGGGTGGTCCCCCCATATTCAGTCAAGATAACACGTGTCCCGACCTACTCGTTCCTTAGTCTAGTACCATATAAATGTTTTCGCTTACGGGAGTATCACCCTCTATGCTCACTCTTTCCAAAGTGTTCTGCTAACAAATATATTATCACTAAGTGCCCTAATCCCATTTCGCTCGCCGCTACTTTGGGAATCTCGTTTGATTTCTTTTCCTTCAGGTACTGAGATGTTTCACTTCCCTGAGTTCGCCCAACCTAAGTTGTAACATGATTCGCACCATGCTGGGTCGCCCCATTCAGAAATCCCCGGATCAAAGCTCTTTGGCAGCTCCCCGAGGCTTATCGCAGCCTAATACGTCTTTCATCGCCTCTACTAGCCAAGGCATCCACCTATGGCCCTTAATATCTTTTTTATTCTAATTTGCGTTCACTACCTTGTTTAATGTACTAATACATCATTCAAGACAGATCCTGTTGATTTTGTAGTTATTTAGTTAATATAATTAATAATAGAATAAATTCTCTCTTTATTTATATATGTTGACTTTAACAATTATAATTTAATGAACTTTTTGGTTTAAAACCAAATCGAAATACTTAACTTAAGTACTTGGATTTAGTTTGAAACTTGTTTTAGAATTTAAAATGAAATGGTGGAGAATAGCGGGATCGAACCGCTGACCTCCTGCGTGCAAGGCAGGCGCTCTCCCAGCTGAGCTAATTCCCCATTTCAAGTGATAGATCACTGAAAACTAAGCAAGTAATAAACTAATAACTAACATCTCTTCGTGAGATTTTCTTTTGACAAGATAAACAAATGAATGTTTTCTCTTTACTCTAGAAAGGAGGTGATCCAACCGCAGGTTCTCCTACGGTTACCTTGTTACGACTTCACCCCAGTCGCTAATTCCGCCGTAAGTGGTAGCCTCCCGAAGGTTAGCTTCCCAATTTCGGGCGAAATCAACTCCCATGGTGTGACGGGCGGTGAGTACAAGACCCGGGAACGTATTCACCGTAGCATTGCTGATCTACGATTACTAGTGATTCCAGCTTCATGAAGTCGAGTTGCAGACTTCAATCCGAACTGAGAGACGCTTTATGAGATTGGCTCCACCTCGCGGTATCGCAACTCTCTGTACGCCCCATTGTAGCACGTGTGTAGCCCTAGCCATAAGGGCCATGATGACTTGACGTCGTCCTCACCTTCCTCCTCCTTGCGAAGGCAGTCTCCTTAGAGTGCCCAGCATAACCTGCTGGCAACTAAGGACGAGGGTTGCGCTCGTTGCGGGACTTAACCCAACATCTCACGACACGAGCTGACGACAGCCGTGCAGCACCTGTTTTCAAGTTCCCCGAAGGGCACCACTCTATCTCTAGGGTGTTCTATCAATGTCAAGGCTAGGTAAGGTTCTTCGCGTATCTTCGAATTAAACCACATGCTCCACCACTTGTGCGGGTCCCCGTCTATTCCTTTGAGTTTTAATCTTGCGACCGTACTCCCCAGGCGGAACACTTAATCTGTTAAGTGCATCACCGAGATGACAAGCATCCCGACGACTAGTGTTCATCGTTTAGGGCGTGGACTACCGGGGTATCTAATCCCGTTTGCTCCCCACGCTTTCACGCCTCAGCGTCAGTTATGTTCCAGGAGATCGCCTTCGCTTTCGGTATTCCTAGTGATATCTACGGATTTTACCCCTACACCACTAATTCCATCTCCCCCTCCCATACTCTAGGCTCGTAGTTTCAAATGCAGTTCTATGGTTAAGCCATAGGATTTCACATCTGACTTACGAGCCAGCCTACGCGTCCTTTACGCCCAGTGATTCCGAGTAACGCTTGCACCCTCCGTATTACCGCGGCTGCTGGCACGGAGTTAGCCGGTGCTTATTCATGAGCTACCGTCATTTTCTTGACTCATAAAAGGAGTTTACACACCGAAATGCGTCATCCTCCACGCGGCGTTGCTGCATCAGGGTTTCCCCCATTGTGCAATATTCCTCACTGCTGCCTCCCGTAGGAGTCTGGTCCGTGTCTCAGTACCAGTGTGGCGGATCATCCTCTCAAACCCGCTACCCGTCATTGCCTTGGTAGTCTCTTACACTACCAACTAACTGATGGGATATAGTCTGATCTCGAAGCGAAAAAACGTTTCCCGACTAAACTTGAGTTTAGAAGGTGTATCCAGTATTAATCATCGTTTCCAATGGCTATCCCGGTCTTCGAGGTACATTAACTATATATTACTCACCCGTGCGCCACTAATCCCCTAGCCTACCACAAGTGATAAGTTTCGGTTCATCGTTCGACTTGCATGTGTTAAGCACGCCGCCAGCGTTCACTCTGAGCCAGGATCAAACTCTCCATAATTGTTGTCCGAAGACAGATTATGTAAAGAACACATTGCTGTGCATTACTGATCTTTTGCCCAAGAATTAAAATTCATTGGCTTTGTTGCCATAAACCGCGTGAACAGTTTATGGACTTTTTTGTATGTATCTATTACTATAAGGGATCCAATAAATTGGATTCAAAATAGAATAGACGGTTGTTGTTAATTAGTTATTTCTAAGTAAACTTATTAATGAGCTAATTACTAACTGTTTCGTTAGTTATTAAGTCTATTTACTTGCTTAGTTTTCAATGATCTCAAACAATCTCAAAAGCTTCAACTCGAAGTCTCTCTAGCCCTCTTTAACAAGGTCTCTTTGTTTGTGGATGGGAATTATAGGGGGTTGTTGCTTAGAAGATTCTTAATCGGTTGGGAAGTTTGAGAGAAGTTTTGAAGTTGTTTTTAGTTGTAATTGGTTTGTGCGTTAAACTGCACAAATCCAACCGCCACCAATCAGCTTATCACCATCATAGAATACAGCGGCTTGACCAGTTGCTACACCAAATACACTCTCTTTTAGAGTTACTGTTGCTTTGTCATTTTCAATCTTTACATGACAAGGTACAGCTTTGGTTCTGTATCTCAACTTAACAGTAGTATCAAACTCATCTGAATCATCAAACATATTTAGATTTTCCAAAATCACATTATTGCATGCGAGTTCTTCTTTTTTACCTACAGTAATTTGATTCTTTTTAGCATCTATGCTTAGTACGTAGTGAGGTTCATGTGCACCTTTTACTGTAAAACCTTTACGTTTTCCAATTGTATAGTGCATATAACCTTTATGTTCACCTACTACATTACCATCTTGATCAAACACTTCACCTCTGTTATCTACATCTACATAATCTTTTAGTAAGTCTGTATATGTAGTTTCAACAAAACATATCTCACTTGATTCACCTTGAGATGCAAAAGACTCTAGACCTTTAATAGATGCAGCAAATTCTTTTATATCACTTTTATGTCTGCTTCCAAGTGGAAAAATAAGCTTAGACAAAATATTTTTTTGAACGTAAAATAGAAAGTAACTCTGATCTTTAGTATCATCTTCTGCTTGATAGAAGTATCTTCCATCTGTTTTTATATAGTGTCCTGTTGCTACATAATCTGCACCAATAGAGTCTGCAAACTTAACCATTTCACCAAACTTCAGGTTTCTATTACATAGTGCACATGGATTTGGTGTTTTACCTTCTGCATAAGTATCAATAAATGGCTGAAATACTTTTTCATTAAATGTGTCCTGTAAATCTAAGACATGAAGTTTCATACCGACAAAATTTGCAGCTTTTTGTGCGCGGGCAAGATGTATTTCATGATAGCCTGGTTTTGAGTGAAGCTTCATATATAAGCCCTCTACATCATAACCATCTTTCTTTAGTAAAAGAGCTGATACAGTTGAGTCAACTCCACCACTCATTCCAACTAATACTTTTTTTTTACTATTCATTTCTATATATCTTTGTGTTTTATATTTTTGTCTGTAGAAAACTCTGATAATGACTTACAATATTGTGAATCACCAAGGCCAGCTTCCTTAAGCATTTCAATCTGTTCTAATAATGATTGCTCAACCTCTTCAACTATTGCCTTTAAATCATCCGTTAATCTGATTATTTCAAAGTCTACATCATCTATCATACCATTATTGACCAACTTATTCTTAATAAACTCCATAAGCGGCTTATAAAAATCAACACCTACTACAAAAACTTTAACACCTGTTACTTTTCTTGTTTGAATAAGTGTTAAAGCTTCGAACAGTTCATCTAGAGTTCCGTATCCGCCAGGAAATATAACATATGCCATTGAATACTTGACTAACATTACTTTTCTTGAGAAAAAATAATCAAAACTTAATTCTTTTGTTGTGTATCTGTTCGCAGTTTGCTCAAACGGAAGATCAATATTTAAACCTATAGACTCAACATCTTTATGTTTATAAGCACCTCTGTTTGCACCTTCCATAATTCCAGGTCCACCACCTGTTATTATATTAAAACCACGAGAACCTAACATAGAACCTAATTTTTGAGCTTTTTTATAGTAAGAATCATTTTTATGTGTTCTTGCACTACCAAATATAGTAACTGTTGGTCCTAATTCACCAAGGTCATCAAAACCTTTTACAAAATCAGTAAGAATTTTAAAAACACTCCAAACATCAGCTGACTTTATATCTTTTATATATTTTTTTGCTAATTCATCTTTATAGGTTTTCATTCTTATGCCTTGAGCTGAGTTAATCGCTCTCTTTTTGACCCAATAGACGTAATTTGAACACCAAAGTTACCATCTACGATTACAACTTCACCTTGTGCTATAACATGATTATCTACTAAAATATCCAAAGGATCATTTGCTAGCTGATTTAACTCAATAACAGAACCAATATCCATATTTAAAACATCTTTTAATAACATTTTCTTTTTACCTATTCTAACACGAACAGGTAGTTTAACATCCATAATAAGTGAGATATTATTCATCTCTTCACCATTTAGCTTAATATCTGAAGTAAAGGTATCACCACCCATAGAAGGGGTATTTGATGAAAAACTATCATTGGTGTTTTCTGCAGTTTTTCCATCAAGTATACTATTTAGTTTTTCATCTAATATAAGCATAAATAGAGCAGAAAGTTCACCTAAAATGAATTTATAAACATACATTTTGCTATATTCTTCTAGACTTACTTCAGAGTCATCACTAACAAACTCAATACTATCAATTTTAAATGCTAATAGTGGTAGCTCTTTTTGAGCTGATAAAGAGTTACCAATTGCACCAAATATATTTGAAATTATCTCTTTTGAAGCATCTAAATCATCGTCACTTACATCATCTCTATCACTTGCTTCTTCACCCATCATCAAATCCGATAATGAAGCTGCAAGATTTGGTGTAAGAGCAACCATCGCGGTAGCTTCAATATCTCCACTAATACTTATTTTAGCTAGTACTATTGGAGGGATAATATTTGAGATAATACTTAAAGTTTGTTCCTCTTGTATCTCTAGTGTTGGCGCTTGACCAACAAGAGCTTCTACAGTACCAATTGTTTCATCTTCAAATAGTTTCATAAATTCATTCATTTATTTACCTTTCATTTTATTCTAACCATCTACTAGATCTCTAACTCCAGATATTTTCTCATGTCTTAAGTTTTCGAAATTTTCTAATGCACGTTTAACTGCATCTTTTTCTGTATCAATAACCTCTGAAATTTGTATGGATTTTCTAAATCTTCGCAGTCCTATTTCACCACGAAATCTTTCTTTGCCATCTATACTAACCGTTACAATATCATCTGCTGCACTTGAAAGTCGCACAATATCGCCGATATGCAGGTCTAGAACATCTTTCATTGTAAGTTCAGCATTTCCTAGGTTTGCTTCTACATTTACCTTTGCACCACCAAGCAAAACTTGCAGTTCTGTATTTCTACTTTTTTTAGTACTTGTTTCATTTAGCATCAAATCTCTACTTGCCAATTTAGGCAAAATAGGTTCTAAAGATATAACTGGGTAACAAATATTCATCATACCAGAACTATGGCCAATTATAATCTCCATAACTACCATTACAACAATCTCATTTTGAGCAACAATTTGAACAACATTGGGACTTGATTCTTTAGACTCGACTGTAGGATAAATCTCCATTACAGGTCCCCAAGCCTCTTTTAATGTACTCATCATAACACGAAGAATCGTCTCAAAAAGACTTAACTCTATATCTGAGAACTCTCTACTTGCATCAAAAGGCTCCCCTTTCCCACCCAAAAGACGGTCTAACATAGGAAAAGCAATAGATGGATTTATCTCTATTACACCACTTCCCTCTAAAGGTTTTACAGAGAAAACATTAAAACTCGTTGGATTTGGAAGTGACATAAGAAACTCACCATACGTCATTTGATCAACCGAGTGGAGTTGAATTTCAACAATCGAACGCATAATAGAAGATATTTGAGATGCTAGTGAGCGTGCCATCTTATCATGAACACCACGAAATGCACGTAACTGCTCTTTTGAAACCCTATTAGGTCTTTTAAAGTCGTAAAGAGTTACTTGTCTTTGAGGGAGAAGATTATCATCTGAACTCTCTAAGACATCATCACCTTCATCTTCAACAACATCGAGTAGTGCGTCAATCTCTTCTTGTGAAAGTATATCTGCCATATTACGCCCCTACACTTTCTTTAATTTTATGAATAACAGATTTATGAATCTGTGAAATTCTAGACTCTGTAATATCTAAAATTTCACTTATCTCTCTAAGTGTCAACTCTTCAAAGTAGTAAAACTGAATAATCATCTGTTCTCTTTCATTATATCCTGAGAGAACTTTTTTAATTATATCCACAAGTTCCTCTTTTTCAATAAGAGCTAATGCTGCACCTTCATCACCAACCTGAAGTTGATCATGTAGTGGCATAACTGTATAAATGGTAGATGCTATTCTAGCATCGTGAACCTTTTCTTCAGTTTCATCAAGCAACTCTGATAGTTGTAAATCCGTAGGCTCATCATCATGAGTAACTCTATATTCTTCAACTGCATAGTCTATCGCTTTTACAAGTTTTCTACTAGCACGAGATAAAATATCTAGGCTTCTTAAATAATCAAGCATTGCTCCATAAACTCTTTTATTTGCATATCCCCAAAAAGAATCGTTTAATGTCTCATCATATCTTCTTGCTAGTTTTATCAGCTCTTCTGTTCCAATAGCTGATAAATCCATATAGTCAATTGAACTAGGCAGTCTCTCTTTAAGTCTAAATGCCATTCCTTTTACTGCAGGCAAATATTGAATTGCGAGTTCATCTTCTTTATGCTTGATATCTTCATTATATGTAGAAATCATCTTTTTTGTCCTGACATCTCATTAGAGTTCATTTTAATTGCAGCATCTGTTATTTTGTAAACAGAGTCTATAAGCTTCTCTCTTTTATTTATCTCTTTTACAAAAAGATCTAAATCCATCTCATGTGATTCTTTAGGAAAGAAATAAGACTTTGCGGTAAACGTGTTGTAATATAGAGCAATCACAATATGTGAAAACAGATAAAAGAATATGGTTATAAAAAAAGTGTATAAAAGTAATCCCTCAGCATCAAAAGACTTTAATACACCAAAAATTATTCCAACAAAAAAGCCTTGAACTGTAAAAAAATATACAAAGTTTTCACCTAACATCCATGTACCCCAAAATATTCTTAAAAATGTCCCATCAAGCGTTTAAATAGCCCTGTTAATCCACTTTCGTTTGAACTAACCAGCATATTTCGTTCCAATCTAGTCGCTATTTTACTTGCTATTGCCGTTATATCCGTGTGAGGTTGAGAATTTGGATATAAAATACTAAAAAGAGCTCTACGCTTTACAGAAGAACTTACTTTTAGATCACTGTTGATTTTACCCATTAGTTGTAAATCCAAATTTTCGCCAATATTTGCTAATGCAACTTTACGAATCTTTTCAAAAACTGCTTGGGCTTCTTTTTCATTTTTGACTTGATTCATAATCAAGCCAATATCATTTCTTAAAGTTGCTACCGTTTTAATAGTCGCATAGGCGTCAGTAATTGCTGCTGGGTCAGGAACAGTAACAACTATAACATCATCAGCAGCATTTAAAAACATTTGAATATGATCGCCTATTCCTGCACCAGTGTCTATTATCATTACATCTAGTTTATCAAGAACTTGAGCTTCTTCCATAAATCTTTTAAAAAGTGCTGCATCTGCATATTTTAATATTTCGCTACCACTCTCACCCGGAATTAGAATCAGGTTTCTGGTAATTGGAATAAGGATATCACTAACGCTAGCTTCTCCTTTTAAAACATGCAGTATGTTCTTTTTAATCTTTACATTAAACATAACATCAAGATTTGCTAAACCTATATCAGCGTCAAATATACCTACATTTAAACCGCTTTGAGACAAAACATAAGCTAAGTTAGAGCTGATTGTACTTTTTCCAACTCCACCTTTACCACTAGTAATAGCAATAAATCTAGTTTTCTTTGATTTTTTTTGTAACTCTTTTGAATTAAAAGCAACTAGTTCTTCTAGTTTTTCAGCTTGATGGCCGATCATGCTTTACTCCTGTTAAAACCGTGAAGTAAACATTCTACTAGAAAATCACTACTCGCACATACTAAATCTTCCGGTACTTCTTGTCCAACAGAGAAATAACTAATAGGACTTTTTGTCTCATAAGCAAGTGAGAAAATATTTCCAAATCCCATAGTCTCATCAAGTTTTGTGAACATAACCGTATCTACATTTAGAGTAGAAAAATTCTCATAGGTAATCTTTAAGTCTTCATACTTAATAGAACTAGGCATTACTAAAACTACATCTACGTTATATTCTGTATCATTAGCTTCCAAGCACTCATAAATCTTTTCTATTTTATTTTTATCATATGGACTTGAGCCCATTGTATCTATAAGAATATAGTCACAGTATCTAAGTGAATTTAATGCAGTAGTAAACTCTGGAGGGTCAACAACAGTCTCAATTCCAAGTTTCATCATTCTAGCATATTGCATTAACTGCTCAACCGCACCGATACGGTAAGTATCTAAAACCACAAGTCCTACTTTATACTTTTTTTGTAATAGATATGAATATCGTGCAGCAAGTTTAGCTATTGAAGTGGTTTTTCCAACACCCGTAGGACCAACAAGCATAATAACTTTTTTAGTACCAGGAGTCGGAACACTCTCTCTTCTAATTGGAATCATTTTTCTAAGAAGAGTTTGAAAGTATCTCTTAACAGTTGAAGAGTTTTCTCTCATTTTGTGTGGCATATGCTCTAATGTCATTCTCATGATGCCATCAAGATGATCTCTATCCATACCACTCTGAGATGCTAGTCTATATATCTCAGCAAATTCTGATGGAATTTGACTTTCAATATCAGGAGATTTTTCATCCCAAAACATATTTTGAATCAATTTTACTTTATCGCCAAGTTTATTAATTTCTGACTTTATCTCTTTTAACTCTTTTGGCTCATATGTGTTAGGAGTTTTTTTCGGTACTCCATATTCATAAAGAGGATCCGTAACATTTGCTATTTCAGATATCTGCGCTGCAGCACTAGAAATGTCATAAAGGACATCTTCACTCTCTTGTCTTAATGGCTTTTGTTTTTCCAGAGGCTTTGATTTTTTTGGATAAGTTGCGTGGATATCATTACCGTCTATACCTACAACTATTTCATATAATGGCTCTCTGCCAAGTGATTTCTTTTGAATCTCGCGAGTCTCAATAAGCATACCGTTATCACCTATCTCAAGCTTAGCTTTTTTTAGAGCTTCAGAAGGGGTACGACCTGTAAATGTAAGTATCTTCATCTATTTATATCCGCCAATGGAATCACTACGCTCTCTCTTTCAAACCAACTTAAATGTGGTATGGTAAGTCTATCTGTTTTCATAAATCTACTATCAAAAAAGATGATATCCAAATCTAAAGTCCTTGGAGCATTTGCAAAACTTCGTTTGCGTGCAAATTTTTTCTCTACTCTGTGTAGGTACCCCAAAAAAGCTAACGGTTGCATGCTTACTTGAAGTACAATAATTGAATTTAAAAAATCTTCTTGATTCATAAAACCAAATGGAGGATTTTTCAAAATCAACGATGTTTGTAAAAGTTCAACTCTTTTATCTCTTTTAAAAAATGTAAAAAGATGTTCAAACCTTCTTTTAACATCTCCAACATTACCGCCTACACCAACTGTAACTCGGTAACGATGAGAACTTTTGGATCTACTTTTAGACCCAAAATGCAAGCCTTTAAAGGTTGTTAAACTATCTTTAAGCCTACGCTTTATATACACTATTTAGCTGCTGGCGCTTGTTGTTGCTTTTGCATTTCTTGAGCTGCTTGCATCTCACTCATGATTTGCAACATACCGACCATTGCCAAGTGGTAACCAAAAGGACCGAAACCAACAACAGATGATGTACAAACAGGTGCAATCATATTTTCTTTTCGAAATTCTTCGCGACGATGAATATTACTAATGTGAACCTCTATTGCAGGAAGGCCAACTGCTGAAATTGCATCTCTAATAGCTATTGAAGTATGAGTATATGCTGCGGCATTGATAATAATGCCATCAGCATCTCCATAACATTCTTGAACTTTATCTACGATCTCACCCTCTAGATTACTTTGAAAAAATTCTATTTCTATATTATTTTGTGTTGCAAATTCTTTCATTTGAGCGTGAATCTGCTCCAACTTCATTGGACCATATATATTTTGTTCACGAACACCAAGCATATTTAAGTTTGGACCCTGGATAACTACTACTTTCATTTCTTACCTTTTTTGTAAATATTAAAACTTTTAAGGAGATATTCTATCCAAAATAATATTAAAAAGAGTTACACAAAATCAATACTGTTCTTTTTTTTCTACTAGATTTTCGCAATCCATAATCATGTCATAAAGATCAATATCTCTACCAGAAAGACTGCATACATTTTTACCCGTAGCATCCACAAAGATAAAGGCCTCAGAATCATGAAATTTTTTATTCATATATTTTGAAAAAATAACGTATTTAGCTTCTTCCAATTCAGGTACTACTTTTGATATACGTTTAAACTTATCACAACTTTTCAAAAGTTTTTTTATAGACAAAACCTCACTCTGCAAACTATTTTTAAGTATATCTGTTAAATCAACAAGTTCTTCTTCTAAGTTTTCAAATTTTATAAACTTACTCATCACAATCTCCTTTATTGATAATCTCTTTAATTCAATTATATCATATTATATATTTCTATCTATATGTTTAAGAATGTTTGAATTTATATTATCGTAACATCTTGTAATACAACTACTAAATCAATTTAAAAAGAGAAAATTATGACTCAAAATCATTACAATGTAATTGTAATAGGCGGTGGTGTCTCCGGTGCTGCCCTATTTTATGAACTTGGTCGCTATACCGACATAAAAAACATATGTTTACTGGAGAAATACGGTTCTCTAGCATCACTAAATTCTAATGGATCTGCTAACTCACAAACCATCCATTGTGGAGATATTGAAACAAATTACACACTAGAAAAAGCTGCAAAAGTTAAAAGAACAGCAAAAATGGTAGAAAAATATTGTCTTCAATACGGCTATGAGAATAAAGTAATATTCTCACACCAAAAGATGGCTCTAGGAGTCGGTTATGAGGAAGTTGATTACATAAAAAATCGCTATAAAGAGTTTAAATCTCTCTATCCATACCTAGAGTTTTACACAAAAGAGCAGTTGGCTGAGATAGAACCTGCAGTTATTTTTGACAAAGATGGAAAAGAGCGTCCTGAAGATATCGTAGGAATGGGTGCACAAGGTGAATATACTACTGTTGACTTTAAAGCACTAAGCGATACATTTATTGATAACACTCTTAAGATAAAAGACAAAGTTACTGATATTTTTTTCAACAATGAAGTTAAAAATATCCAAAAGATTGGTAGTACTTATCATATTGAGACAACAATGAGTCAGTTTACTGCAGATTTTGTTGTAGTAGATGCAGGTGCTCACTCTCTATATCTTGCGCATCGAATGGGTCATGGACTTGATTTTGGGTGTCTTCCGATGGCTGGAAGTTTTTACATGGCTAATCGCAAGATTTTAAACGGTAAAGTTTATATGGTTCAAAATCCTAAACTACCTTTTGCAGCACTTCACGGTGACCCTGATATCTTAGTAAACGGATTTACAAGGTTTGGTCCAACTGCACTTATGCTACCTAAACTTGAACGTTTTAAGCCTGGAACTTACATAGATTTTTTCAAAACATTAAGACTTGACTCTACTGTTATTAAAATATTTTATGACTTATTTAAAGATTCTGATATTCGCAATTATGTACTAAAAAACTTTATGTTTGAAGTTCCATTTATAAACAAAAAACTATTTCTTCAAGATGCAAGAAAGATTGTTCCATCTCTTAGTGAAGAAGATATCTCTTATGCCAAAGGTTTTGGTGGTGTTAGGCCTCAAATACTTGATAAGAAAAACAAAAAACTTATGCTTGGTGAAGCCTCTATAAATACTGGTGAAGGTATCATTTTTAATATGACACCTTCACCTGGTGCTACATCTTGTCTTGGTAATGCAGTACGTGATGTAGAGTCAATCTGTAAATATCTTGGATTTACTTTTAATGAAAAACTTTTTAATGATGAGTTAGTAGAAGAACAAACTATACACGGAGATGAAGTATGACAACTCAAGATAAAATAAAAAAGAAACTTTTATATATTACAGATCAACAAGAGTATACTGATCATGGAACTATTGGTCCACTATTTAACGGTTATCTTAAACAATATTATGATGTAAATATTGTCTATTTTACAAAGTTTAAAAATAGTTTTCAGGCAAAAGGCACAGACTATGTAGTTCCTCAACAGTATAAAAAAGAGATATCTTCTTATATGGTCTCTAAAGGTGTAGATCTCTCTTCTTATGATTATGTATTTGTTCGTAATAAGCCAGATATTTTAAAAGATATTCTTGAAAATCGTGAAAAGTATGGATATAAAGTAGGATATAGACTCTCTTTTCCAAAAAGAGAAGAGATTTATGAAGCGTATAAGGCAAATAATAGCAATTCAATTATGGCAACTGTAAAAAATTATTTTACTAAACAAAGTAAAAAAAATCTTCTGGCTAAATGTGATTTGTTTATGCCAACGTCTAAAGATATGGAAGATACTTTTTATGCAGATACAGGGGTTAGAAGTTTTCCACTGCCGGCAGGATTAGACCCCGCAAGAATTACACCTCACCGCAAATCAGATGGAGATGAACGTCACTTTATCTATGTAGGAACACTTGATTCTCTTCGAGAGTTTGAAAAAGTTTTAGTTGCTTTTACTAAAGTTCACTCAAGTAACTGGCGTCTAAACATCTCAACACTAGATTCTGCTTTTGCAAGAAGTGTAATGGAAAAATATCCTTCAATTTCTGATAAAGTAAGAATTACTAAAGCAGATAGTTTAGATGAACTTATGGTTCAAATTGATGATTGTGACGTTGGAATTGCACTACTTCCTGATATCCCTATTTACTCAACTGCGATACCTGCAAAGGTTATGGATTATTATACTTGTGCAATTCCTACACTTTTAACTGATAATGCAAAAAATCGTACACTATTCACTGATGAAGATGCCCTGTTTTGTAATTTTGAAAGTGATGAAATCGTTGCTAAGTTAGAAAAAATCATAGATATGTCAGAAGAAGCAATTGCGAAAATGGGACATGCAGGACAAGACAAATTATTAGAGCATAAAAGAAACTACGAAATTATGGCAAAAGAACTTTATGAAGAGTTAGAATCACTTTAAAGTGACTCTAAAGGAGCTTTTCATTGCTTATTTAATATAATGCAAAACTTTTACTATAAAGATAAAAAATGCAAATAATATCACCAAACTATATATTAACACCCAACACCCTACTTTCAGATTTAGCAGTTGCTTTTGAGAAAACGATACATAAAATAGCTCCTTTGCAAGAACTAAAAAAAGAGTATCCAGACGCAGAAGTAACTATTTTAGAAAAAAACTCACTACTTATACCTGGACTTATTAACGCTCACGTTCACATAGAGTTTAGTGCGAATAAAACTAGCCTTAGTTATGGCGACTTTATGAACTGGTTATACAGTGTAATTGAAAATCGTGAAGAGCTTATTGGTGGATGTGACACTGAGTGCATGAGCAAAGCAGTTGACTCGATGCTGGCATCTGGGATTACTACATTTGGAGCAGTAAGCTCACATGGAATGGATTTAGAAGCTTGTGCAAATGCTAAACAAAATGTTGTTTTTTTTAATGAACTTATTGGCTCTCAGGCAACTATGGCAGACGCTCTTTTTGGCGATTTTATTTCTCGTTTAAATGCTTCAAAAAGTGTGCAAAGAGAGGGGTTTTATCCAGCAGTTGCTATTCACTCACCCTACTCTGTTCACCCTATACTTATCAAAAAAGCTCTTGAAATAGTTAAAAATGAGAACTTAAAACTGACAGCTCATTTTATGGAGAGTGAAGCTGAGAGAAATTGGCTGGATTCCAGTGAAGGTGATTTTAAAGATTTTTTCCAAAACCTGCTAAAACAAAACTCAGCGGTGTGTGATTCTAAGGAGTTTTTGGAAAACTTTGATGGTCATAATGCACTTTTAACACATGTAGTTAAAGCAAATGAAGATGAACTAGAGACTATATCTTCTAATTCTCATACAGTTATCCACTGCCCTATTTCAAATAGGCTCTTAGGTAATCCAACTCTAAATATAAAAGAATTAAACGATAAAAACATTCGCTGGATAGTAGCTACAGACGGATTGAGTTCAAATTATAAACTTGACTTGTTTGAAGAGATGAAGATGTCCTTATTTATGCACAGTAGTGCTCCTCTGTTAAAATTTGCTCAAGATCTTATCAAAGGTGTTACAGTCAATGCGGCCGCAGCTCTTGGACTAAATACAGGAGAAATTGCTGAAGGTAAAAATGCAGACATGCTTATACTTGACTTAGATAAAGAACCAAATGACGAATTAGCTGTTCATTTAATACTTCACAGATATAATATCTCTAAAGTTTACATAAATGGAAAACTAGAAAAAGGAAACTAATGCAATTTATAAAAAAACTATTTTTACCAATTACAGCAACAATGAGTTTTATTCAGAATCACTTCAAAGCCATGGTATTTGTGCTTATACTATTTTTGATTTTTGCTCCTGATAGCAATGAAGACTTTACTCCAAACAATCTTCAACAAATCAATTTGGTTGGTCCTATTATGGAAGTATCAGAGGTTTTAGAGCAAATTGATGATGCCAGCTCAAACGATAGTATAAAGGGTGTCTTACTTGTTGTTAATTCCCCAGGTGGTGCGGTTGCTCCATCTATAGAGGTAGCTTACGCTATAAAAAGATTAAAGTCAAAAAAACCAGTTGTAGTTTATGCCGCTGGAACTATCGCTAGTGGTAGTTACTATGCGAGTATCTGGGCAGATGAAATCGTTGTAAATCCTGGTTCCATGGTAGGCAGTATCGGTGTAATCATGCAAGGGGCAGATTTAAGTGAAGTTATGGGTAAAATTGGTATAAAAACACAGACTGTTCAGGCTGGTAAATATAAGCAAATTGGTACTCCAGATAGAGCGTGGAAGCCATATGAAGTAAATGAACTAAATAAAGTAATTCAAGGTACTTACAATATGTTTACAAAAGATGTTGCAGATGCAAGAGGTCTTGACATCAAAAAGAGAAATCAGTTTGCCAATGCTCATATTTTTACAGCAAGCCAAGCTAAAGATGTTGGGTTAGTTGATTCACTTGGAGTAAGTTATGATGCAAAAATAAAGCTTATTCAACTTAGTGGAGTCCAACATCCGATTTGGAATAAAGAAAATAAGTTTGACAAGTTTATGAAAAAAATATCAGCAAGTACGGCTGTTACTCTTCATACTTACTTTCCAGCTTTAGTTTTAAGGTAGAACCCTTAGCTTGAGCGTATAGAGTACCATTAACTCTACTCTAAGCTTCCGTGAACATTCTCTCTGAGAATGTTCCATACGCTTAGGTTAATGGCACAACTTTTACAACACTTTGAGTATTTTCAAAAATTCTTTTTACTCTGTCTTGCCAAAGTTCACCAAATTCTTTAATTTCAGCCGGCTCGGCCGCACCACCCATCATTTTTTGCATTAATGGTTGCATATTTGGGCTAGGCATAACAGATGATGGATCATATATAACATCTACACTTTTGCCAGTGTCAACTCTAGTGAATCTAGCTGATGAACTAATACTAGCATCAAAATCCATAAGAGAGTGTCTAGCAAATTTTCCAGCTAGTCCTTTAAATCCACTCTTATCAGTTGCTCCTGTAATTTGGGATACAACATTACTAATAACTCCAGCAACACCATCTTCTAGCTGCTCTTTAAACTCTACTTTGATATTTCCACGAACTGCCAGCTCATCATTGTAGAGAGCTTTTAGAGCTTCTGCTGTTATCAGGTAAGCGCCTGCTACAGTTGGACAACTGTGTCCTGCTGATTTAACTACATCTAGGTAGTTAAACTCATACTCGCCTTTTGCAAATGCACCTAAAACAGCTGAAAGTGGATCTTGTACTTTTATAACTTCTACTTCATTGAAAAAATCTGGATAATTCATATAATATTTTCCTTCTTTATAACTTTTGCACTTATACTAACTTCATCGCTCTGTGCCATAAATTCATCTCCAACATTTAAGCTAGATATGTCTATAACTTTTGAGGCTTGTGATATTTGTGCAAAGCCTTTTTTACTTTTAAATTTTGGATGATTTGATTCTAGCATCTTTTGTAGATTTAAAACTTGATTTTGAGCAACATTAAATCTTGAAGTCATTGCATGAGAAAAAGAATCTTTAAAAATTTTTACCTCTTGCATCTTCTGCTCTAACTTTCGCTCTATTGAATGAGTAGAATATAAGTTATACATATAAGTCAGTTCTTGTTTTGAACTCTCTATTTTTTGAGTCATAAGTTGTGTATACTGAGATGCAATTGAATCTAGTGTTTGGTAGAGTTCATTAGAATCCGGCAATGCCATCTCCATTGCAGCACTTGGAGTAGGTGCTCTTAAGTCTGAAACAAAATCACTGATTAACCAGTCTATTTCATGACCTACAGCAGAAATAATAGGTGTTGAAGCTCTAAAAATAGCATCTGCTACTATCTCCTCATTAAAAGCCCATAAGTCTTCTATGCTTCCACCGCCACGACCTATTATTATAAAGTCATACTCTTTTGTATCACTTACTATAATTGCGTTTGCTATGGATGAAGCTGCACTCTCTCCTTGAACTAAAACATCATAAATATCTATCTCTAATGCTCTATATCTAGAGTTTGCAACTCTTAGCATATCTTGCAAAGCGGCTCCAGTTGCTGATGTAACAAGTGCTATTTTTTTAGGGAACTTTGGGAGTTGTTTTTTTATACTTGGCTCAAAATAACCTTGAGATGAAAGTTTTTGTTTTAATTGCTCATAAGCTAAAGCTAGAGCTCCATGACCTGCAGGTTCTATTGAGAAACAGTTTATTTGGTACTCACCACGAGGTTTATAAAGAGTTATAGCACCATCTAAGATGACTTTTAAACCCTCTTTTAACGCAAACTTGAGTTTAGATGCATTGCCTCTAAACATTACAGCTTTTAGAGTTGAGTTAGCATCTTTTAGAGTGAAGTATATATGTCCACTATTGTGAAAAGTAATTCGAGAGAGTTCTCCCTCGACAAGAACACGAGAAAAACTACTCTCTAAAAGAGTTTTAATCTGCTCATTAAGTGATGAAACATTTAAAATATTCAAAGCTTCACCTTCATTTAATAATTATTTTTTTCTAGCTATTAGAAGTGTTGAGATATCCATAGAAAAACTTTTTGTATATAGCATCTCAAAACCTGCATTTTCAAGCTCATGCTGCATATTTTCAACTGTTGAAAAATCTTCTATAGAGTTAGGTAGATACTCATATGCTTCTAAATTTTTAGAGATAAATCCACCTACTTTTGGTAAGATTTTATTCATATAAAAATCTCTAATCTGACCAAGCAAAGATGGATTTTCATTCTTCATAAATTCAAGAATGATTACAAGTCCATCTTTTTTAAGAACTCTGTTAAACTCATTTAAAGCTTTTTTTCTCTCAACAACATTTCTAATACCATAAGTGATACTTAGAAAATCAGCATTGGCATCTTTGAGTGGAATCTCAGTTGCTTTAGAAATATGATAGTTGAACTTAGGATATTTTTTTCGTGCCACATCTACCATTCCAACTGATGGGTCAACACCTACAATTTCACCAATAGCTATACCCAATATACTAGCACGAGAACGCCAAAAGTCCATCATATCACCTGTTCCACAGGCCACATCTACAATTACATCAAGAGAGTCTTTAGCATAATATTTATAAGCTAAATCACAAGCTTTTCGTCTCCAACTTTTATCTACGCCCATACTCATTACACGATTTGCCGTGTCATACGTTGGTGCTATATCATCAAACATTGAGACAATTTTTTCTTGTTTTTGTGTTTTTTGTTTTTGCATATTACTTTTCCCTTTTCATCCACATGATTATATCTTGCTCTTCTTGGTATATATTTAAAATTTCAAACTTTTCTTCTACTTTTTCAAATCCGCTCTCTCCACTCATTGTTGGTGCTAAATAACATAAGTAATAATCAACTATTTCTTTGCAAAGCTCAAACATTGTTGAACTTCCTTCTATCATTATATTTTTATAATTATCTAATTGTGAGAAATTATCCTCTATAAATACATTTCTATCTTTAACTCCAAAGAGTGGTATTGATTTATCAAACTCTTTTTCCCTTGAAAGTATCAAGATATCTGGAGCTTTACCATTGATTAGTCTTGCATCTAGAGTTGGTCTATCAACTCTAACTGTATTTCCACCAATTACAAGCAAATCGCATACATCTCTCATAGCATGAACATTTGTTCTGGAATGAATAGAGCTAACATTTCCAGCATCTGTAGTGCCATTTAATCTTTGTGCCCATTTAAAAAATACAAATTTATCTTGATTCCACATATTAAAAGGTGCTATCAAGTTTTGCGACTTATTTTCCAACACAGATGTCTGAACTTCAGCTCCACTTTTTTTCAATATATTATTTCCACCAGATGCTTGTATATTAATATCATTAGATCCTACAAATATTTTTTTAATGCCAAGTTCAGAAATCAAAGATGCACATGATGGAGTTTTGCCAATATGAGAGCATGGCTCTAGTGTGGTATAAAGAGAAATATCATTAAAGCAATTATTATGATGTTGTAAAAGAAAGGTATGGATTTGGTTTGAAGATGTAATTTCGAGTATTTTAGAATCATTTGTGAGTTTAAAGTATGCCGTTTGAAGTGCTAAAACTTCAGCATGAGGGCTTCCGGCTTTTTGATGAGCTTCTACAGAGAGCAGTTCATTGTTTAAGCCGATTACTACACAGCCAACTGGCGGATTTGGATAAGTCAGACCCTGATATTTCCAAGCTTCACTCAAAGCGAGGTTCATGTAAAAGTTAGAATTTATTACCATTGCATTATCCTAAGTAGATAAGAAGCAAAGCCCATTATCTAATGCTTTACATTACCATTCAAAGTAAGTTTTAGCTTTTGAAATATCTTTGAAATCAACTTCAACTACTTCATCTTCAACATTTAAAATTATCTTTGAATTTTCAACTTTTAGAAGTTTGCCTTTGTATTTCTCTTTATTACTAAGTAAAAGAGAAACATTTTCACCAATAGATTTTAAAAAATGTTTTAATGTAGATAGTTTTCTCTCAATACCAGGAGTACCAACTTCAAGTCTATAATCACCAGAAACAGGAGGTGTAACATCTAACAGTGGAGATATCATGTGTGTTAACTCAACACAACTATCAAGACTAACTCCACTTCTTTTTCCATCTATAACTTCTTTTGAAATTACACTTACACGGTAAATTGTTTCATCATTTTCACTTACAACTACAGTATCATAAAGTTCTAAATCAACAGATGTTACTAATGAATTTATATCACTCTCTAAACTCATTCTTCATCCTTTTTCGCGATTTTTTTAAATAATTCTTCTATATCTTGTGATTTTTTTATCTGCTCATCAAACTCAAATGTAAATTTTGGACAACGGTACCAACCCTGATCTTTAAGACAAAATGTCTCAACTATAGGTCTAGCATTTCTTAATAGCTTTAAATAGTCTCGTTTTTCCTGTTCGCTGAATTCACTTGGATTTATGTAAACTTTTGCATCACTTTTACCACGAGAACATTTAACTTCTAAAATCTCCAAGTCATGAAGTCTTTTGTCATTTAGAGAACCTAACGCTTGAGGAATTAATTCACCGAGAACCGACTCCGTTCGCTTTAACTTTATTTGAGCTTCTGTCATCTATAAAGAAACTTTTTGTTCAACTTTTTTGAATGTTTCAAGAATATCACCAGGTACAACATCATCATAACCACTAATAACAACCCCACATTCATAACCATTACCAATTTCTTCAACATCATCTTTGAATCGTTTAAGTGAAGTAAGCTCACCTTCATAATGAACAACACCTTCACGAATAACACGAACCATTCCACCACGGATAAGTCTACCATCAACAACAACAGAACCAGCAACAACACCTTTAGGTATTTTAAATACTTCTCTAACTTCGGCTTGACCGGTATTCTCTTCAGTAAATTTCGGTGCCATCATACCAGTTAACATACCAGTGATATCATCTAGTAGTTGATAGATAATAGAATAAGTTCTAATATCAACATTTCTTTGTTTAGCAAGTGCTTTTACACTACCTGTAGGACGAACATTAAAACCAAGAAGTACACAATTTTCACTGTTAGAAACTAGCTCAACATCATTTTCTGTAATCCCACCAACGCCTGAAGAGATAACATTAATCTTAACTTCATCATTTCTAAGCTCATTAAGTGAAGTTCTAATAGCTTCAAGAGAACCATGCACATCAGTTTTAAGTACAACTTTAAGTGATTTTAGTTTACCCTCAGCAATCATAGAAGTCATATCTTCTAGAGTTGACTTAGTCGAGTGAGAAAGCTCTTTATGTCTATCATACTCGTGACGTTTAAGAGCGTACTCTTTAGCTTCTTTATCACTGTTCATTGCCATCATAACTTCACCAGATGCAGGAACTTCATTAAGACCAGCAACAACAGCCGTATGACTTGGAAGAAGAGATTTAATCTGTTTTCCATGCTCATCTATTAAAGCTTTTACACGACCATAAGCACTACCACATACAACATAATCTCCAACTTTCAAAGTACCGTTTTGAACAATTACAGTTGCAACCGGACCACGACCTTTTTCCAGTGAAGACTCAATTACAGCAGCTTTTGCCATCGCTTGCTTATTTGCTTTTAATTCTAATATTTCAGCAGTTGTAAGAATATTTTCAAGTAAATCATCAATACCTAGTCCAGATTTTGCAGAAACAGGTACAAACTCTATATCTCCACCCCAATCAACTGGATTGATTCCATGTTCAGCCATTTGACCTTTAACCATATCTGGTTGAGCAGTTTCTTTATCCATTTTGTTAAGTGCAACAATAATAGGAGCACCTGATTCTTTTGCCATCTTGATAACTTCAAGAGTTTGAGGCTTAACACCATCATCAGCAGCTACAACAATAATGATAATATCTGTAATATCAGTACCTTTTTGACGCATATTTGAAAATGCAGCGTGACCAGGAGTATCTATGAAAGTAATAGGTTTAGCATGCTGTTGAATTGTATAAGCACCAATATGCTGAGTAATTCCACCAGCTTCACCTTCAGTTACTTTTGCTTTACGAATTGCATCTAAAAGAGATGTTTTACCATGATCAACGTGACCCATAATAGTAATTACAGGAGCTCTTTCAGTTGCGTCTAAATCTTCTTCAATATCTTCTTCTGCATGAGTAAACTCATCTTTAGGATCTATAATTGTTACTTCAACTTCAAATTCTTCACTTAATATCTCAATCTCATCATTACCTAAAAAGTCATTCTTAGTCATCATCATACCAAGATCAAAAAGAACTTTAATTACATCAGATATAGGACGTTTTAGTGCTTCTGCAAACTCATAAACACGGATATCTTCAGGAATCTCGACATGGGTTACTATCTCTTCTTCTTGAGTAGCTTTTACGTATTTTTTTCTTTTATCACGAGAAACTTTTCTACCACGAGGTGCTTGTTTCTTATTTGCATTTCTACCAGCTGGCTTTGGTGCGCGAGGTTTTCTAGGTTCTTCAACAGGAAGTGGAGCTCTCTCTGTAGAATTTAAATCAAGTAGAGTAACTTGATCATCCATATCCATAGAAACTTCATTCATAGCTCCACCAAAGATATCTATTCTTTTACCAGATTCTTTTTTTCTTGTAGGTGTTGCACTACCGTGTTTAGACTTTTTCTTTTGAGCCAATTCTTCTAAAACTTCAGCACTCATCTTACCGTAAGAAGATACTGATGCTGCTTGTTTTTGAGGAGCTGAATAAGTCTCCACAATTTTTGGCTTTTTCTTTTTAACAATTTTAAGACCTGTTCTTTTAATCTGACGGGCAACAACAGGAACAACCACTTTTAAAGAACTTTTACTTTCTTCTACTACTTCAGTTTTGGGCTCTTCTTTTGTCTCAACAACAGCTATTTCTTCTTTAACAATCTCTATTTTAGAATCTTCTTCAACTTCTTTGGGAGCTTTTTTATTTACAGGCTTCTCTTCTACTTCAGGAGTTTCTTCTTGTTTTGGAGTATCACTTTTTGCTTTAATCGGTGTTTTATCTGCAGGTTTTACTGACTCAGTGGTAACTTCACCATTCATTATGAAGTTTGCTAATCCCTCAGCTTGCTCCATTGTCACTACGCTTTGTGCCGACTTTACTTCAAGACCCATTTTTTTTGCTTTTTCTAAAACATCTTTAGAAGCTATTCCTAGTTCTTTTGCAATTTCGTGTACTCTAACTTTTTCTATCATCAGTGATGATCTCCTTTAGTTTGTTCGTAAATTTATCTTTGTCTCCACTTCTACATTGACGCATAAGTGCTTTTAAAACTTTTTTCTCTTCAAAGATACAATTTTGGCATAAATAAAAACTTCTCCCAATACCTTTGAATACTTCTATTGAACCATCAATACATTGAAGTCTCAGTAGATTGCTTTGAGCTTCTCTATTTCTACAAGAGATGCACATTCGAAGAGGTTGATTAAATTTTTTCGCCATTATATCTTAATCTTACTTGATTTAATAGAGGTTATCTCTCTATTACCAATCCATTGTTGTCAAAATCCAAGGTTTTCACAGTAAAATCAGGAAATTTTTGCTTTAATTTATTTGCAATTATAGCTGAATCTTCATCATATGCCATTGAAAAAAATGTAGATCCACTCCCAGAGAGTGTACTCATTAGTGCACCACTTTCATATGCAATCTTCTGTACAGAAAATAGTTCAGGTAGTACTTTCATTCTGGCTTTTTGATGAAATCTATCTTGTGCAGAAAGTTTTAGCATTTCCCAATCTTCATTAAAAAATGCTCCTACTGTTAAAGCTGTGTGTGATAAATTGTATATTGCATTCTCTTTAGAGTAAGATTTTGGCAAAAGTGTTCTAGCCTTTGATGTATTTATCGGTTTATTTGGTATAGTAACTATAGCCTTTAAATATGTCGGAAGATGTTTTCTCTGTGAAAAAACCTTATTTTTCTCAACTGTTGCAGCATTAAAGCCACCCATAACCGCTGGTGTAATATTATCTGGATGCGATTCATAAAAAAGTGCATGATTTAAAATTCTTCTTTTTGAGACTCTTATACCGGCCGCTTCATGTGCACTTGCAATTGCACTAACAATTACGGCAGATGAACTTCCAAGTCCTCGTGACATTGGAATTTGATTATAAAATGTAAATTTAAAATTTTGTTTTTTCTGAGTTAATCTATTAAAATGGTCATTAAATATACTTACGAAAAGATTATTACCTTTTAACCTTGGATTATTTTCACCCTCACCTTTAATGCTAACACTGAAAAATTTTGATGGATGAAACTCAACTTTGTTTCTTAAATCTACAGCTAAGCCTAAAGAATCAAATCCTGGTCCTAGGTTAGCACTTGTTGCTGGTACACTTATTGTCAATTATTTTCCTATCCAACAGCTCCAATACCGTAAAGAGGCGTTGCTGTTGTGCTAAACTCACTATATTCTAGCACAGTTTGGAGTTTAAACTCCATATTTGGTGCTGTTTCTAATTTTTGAGTTTTTATTTCTGATGAAACTTTAACAAAATATAGCTTTCCAATCGCTTTTATAGGTTGATTTTCATTAAAATAAAATGCATCTGTTGCAAAAAGTGGTATATTTTTCAAAACACTAATAGATTTTAGAAAAATATACGCAACTTTTATGGCCATAAAACTTCCAGGTCCATTTGCATAAAAAAGATTTTTTACTTTATATTTTTTTAAAATATCATCATATAGTTTTGGTAAAATATCTGAGCTTTTTTCTTGACTTTTTATAGTCTCTATAAGCTTTTTATCTTCATATATTCCAACTTGTATTGGAGAAGACAAAGCAACTAGAACAACGTCTACAATCTTAGGCATATGCTTTTTCTAACTCCGCAGTCTTTTCACCTACAAGCTCTATGACTTCATAATTTTCAGGATTCTTCAGTAGTTCGATAGTTAACTTATGATTTAAATCATGACTTCCTGCCATTGCTTCATAGTTACCTATAAAGTTCATACCAATAAGAGACATGTCTCCAATTGCATCTAATATTTTATGTCTTACAAACTCATCTGGAAATCTCAAGCCTTCAGGGTTTAAAATCTTTTTATCATCTAACACAATTGCATTTTCTAAAGTACCACCAAGTGCCAAGCCTTTTGAACGAAGGTATTGAACCTCATGTAAAAAACCAAATGTTCTAGCTCTTGCTATCTCATTTTTATAACTCTCTTTTGTAAACTCTAAAACATACTCTTGTTTATTAATTACAGGATGAGGAAATTTAATTGTAAAGTCATATTTAAGATCAGGAGAAGGTGATAGTTTTACATACTTCTCACCTTCTTGAACAATGATCTCTTTTTTAATACGCATTATTTTTTTTGGCATATCTAGTTCTTGAATGCCAGCCTCATCTAAAAGCATACAAAAACTTGCACTGCTTCCATCCATAACCGGAACTTCATCAGCATCAACTATTACTTTTAGATTATCAATTCCATATGCATAAACAGCAGATAGCATATGCTCTATTGTAGAAATAACTACACCATCTTTACCAATAACAGTTGCCATTTTAGTGTCAACTACATTTTCAGGTATAAGTGCGATTGCAACATCTACATCACTTCTATAAAAAACTATCCCACTGTTAGACTCTAATGGTTCTAGCCTTAATCGAACAGGTATTCCTTTGTGTAATCCAATTCCAACTAACTCAACAGCTTTTTTAATAGTAGTTTGATACATATTATCTATCTCCTTCTAGCTTCTATCTATAATTTCTTTGGCATTTTTAATAATATCACTTATATTTAAGCGCATCCACTCTTTGTCCATCCACTCTGCAGGACGAACTTCAACACCTTGTATTAAAACACCAAAATGTAAGTGATCGCCCATAGCATAACCACTTTTACCTGTATTAGCTACATTATCTTTTGCATTAACAACATCACCGCTATTAACTTGTACACTTGAACAGTGTCCATATAAAGTATAAAGTCCAAGCCCATGATGAATAATTGGCATGTTTCCGTATATACCATTATAATCAGAGTATACAACTTCACCACCATTTTGAGGTTTTATTTGAGCCTGAGCATTACTTGCCATATCGAGACCTAAGTGATATGACTCACTTATATGGTCACCCTTATAAGAGTACTTTCTATGATCTCCAAATGTAGCAACAACCTGTGCATTTTTAAGTGGATACATTCTATTTATTTTAAAATCACTTATCATTTCATCTGAGACTTTAGAAGTTACCTCATGTATAAGTTTCTCATTTTTAGCTCTTACATCTTCATTTATTATTTTAAATTGTTCTATTGAATCTTCTACACCTTGTGTCTCTACAAACTCTTCTGCTAATTGAGCAATTTTTCCTTTTAAAAATTTATCACTTAACTTAATATTAGATACTTTATACTTTTTTTGCTTTATATAAAGCGGTATATATGATTTTGAACTATTCCCTGCATAATCTTTTGCAACAACAGTTGCCTTAAAACTATCACTTGTTACAGGCCATGCTAGTAGAGATATATAGTAGTTTTTTTTATAAAAAGGCTGTGCTTTAAATCTTTTGTCATTGTTCGTCTGAATATAAAACTCTTTTAAGTTTTCATCATCTACTTTAAAGATAACAAGTGCTGCACCACCCTTTTTAATCTTATATGAATTATTTATAATTGAAAGCTCAGGTCTTTTTTTATCGATTTTAAGATCAAACTCTTTGATAGATGTATTTCCGTTTAAAAAATTCCACTTACTTGCATCTGTAGCCTCAACAATAATCTTAATGCTTTTATCTTTCATAGCATAAGCACTTCTTGGTGGTTCAACTTCTACGCTCAGTGAACCTTTTGGTGTTATAAATTGCTCGTAATGTAGAGTATTTTCATCATCCTTACTTTTTAAAATTACACTGTATGATTTAATACCACTCTTATCATCTATATTAATTTTTAGTGGTTTCTTTAAATTCCAATAACCGTTTGAATCTAGATTAACATTTGGAGCTTCTCTCTCAAACAATCCAGAACTATACACATATACAGCTCCTGCTATTGCCAAAGCAAATATTAATTTAATACCTAACGAAGACTTACTGTTTCTTTTTCTCAATCTATATTTCCTTAACTTTTATTTTTAAAATTTCATACTCTTTATTTGTGTCTAAAAGAACTGACAACTCTACATAAGGAAGCATTAACGCTTCTTCTAACACTTCATTGCAATCTTGGAGAGTTGCACCTGTTGATTTTAAATCATCATCACTGATGCAAAATACAGCAGCTTTTGCAGAGTTTTGAAGAAGCATATTCTTTAACATTAGCGCTTTTAACCTAAGCGCGGATAAGGTAGTTCTTTTCATTATAAAATCATTACAAGTTTTATAATCTGCACCACATTCTATCAATTCCTTTATCGAAGCAAAAAATGTACCATTGACATCAGAATTTAAAAAGCCGTTACTCTCTTGCAAAAGCCCTGCATAAAGTGCTGTCGCCATTTTATTATTTATCTTGATATTGTTATTTTTAAACAAATTAAAAAGTTCAAGACTACTACTATCAAGCTCTATTATAAAATCAGCTGATGAAATTTTCGTAGATTTTATTTTTTCAAACCATGGTAAAAAAGAGAGTCTTTTATCTATATATTCTGTCTCACAGACCAAAGAAACTTTTTTGTGTAGCCTAAGTATATGTGTATATAAGGCACTAGCACTTGGCAGATTCTTTACATCTGCAACTATCACAACATATTTTGCGTTATTAATTCCATCTAAAAAATTATTCATATCTATCTCACAATTGAGTGATTATACACTATTTTCTATTCATTTTATAAACATAAGCTAGTACTTCAGCAACTGCTGCAAATAGCTCTTCGGGTATTGGCTTATCAATCTCCACTTTAGCATATAAACTTCTTGCTAGTGGTGGATTCTGAACAATATGCACACTATTCTCTCTTGCTATTTTTTTAATCTGCTGAGCAATATTATCCATACCTTTTGCGACTACTATTGGTGCACGCTTAGTCTCTTCATATTTCAAAGCAACCGCATAGTGTGTTGGATTGGTAATAACTACATCAGCATTTGGTACTTCTGCCATCATTCTTTTTCTAGAAGCTTCCATCTGAATCTGGCGAATTTTGCCTTTAATTAAAGGATCACCCTCCATATTTTTCATCTCATCTTTGATCTCTTGTTTGCTCATCTTAAGACCATCAAAATACTGTTTTCTAACTATAATAATATCAATCATTGCAAATACAAAAATAATTAACAGCATAACAAAGGATAAGATAATTGCCTTGTCCTTTAACCAAATAAGCTGTTCTCCTAAACTAAACAGAGCAACTGTAGGAAGCTCAGTAATGTACAAAAAGAAAAAGATAAATCCAATACCCAAGGTAGTAAAAGATTTAAAAGTTATCTTTACCGATTCTATTGCTTTTTTCATGGAAAATAGGTTCTTAGTTCCCTTTATTGGATCAATTTTTTTAAAATCTGGCATGATAGCTTTTGTTGTAAATAGAAATCCAAACTGTGCAAATCCCGCTATAACACCTGATATAGCAACCGCGATAGCTAAAGGCATAATAATAAGAAGAAATTCTCTTACTGTCACAATAGCTATATCAATCATAAACAACTTATCTAAGGGAGTACCAATCAAAGAAAAATAGTATTTAAACAGCTGTAACATATGATTACTCATATAAGGAAATAGCATCAATATAGAAAGTATCGCAACAAAGAGAGTAATAACTCCCGAAGTATCTTGAGACTTGGGAACATTCCCCTCTTTCCTGGCATCTTCTATCTTTTTGGGGGTGGGTTCTTCTGTCTTTTCAGCATCATCAGCCATAATATATAATTACCAACTTTTTGTATTCTATCTGACTCCATAAGGAGTCAAACTTTAGTAGCCTCAGCGGCTCAAGCGAGCAGAAGGGACTAGTTCCTTTTGCGGACTAATCAATGGACAACATTTTCATAGATAAATCTATCCAGTTTGCTTGATGGATTAACGAGCCGCTGCTTATTGCATCTACACCGCTTGCAGCATATGATTCAATTGTATCGAGTGAAATATTTCCACTTGCTTCTAAAAGTATATGTGAAAAGTTTTTATCTCTAAAAGAGACTATCTCTGTTATTTGCTCTGGAGTCATATTATCACACATAACTATATCAGCACCACCCTCCATTGCTTCTTTGGCAATTTCGAATGTCTCAGCTTCTACTTCTATATTTGCAGTAAAAGGAATAGCTTTTCTAGCTTTTTCAATATAACTTTTTAAATCATCTATGGTTTTAAGATGGGTATCTTTTATCATCAAAGAGTCATCTAACCCCATACGATGATTTACAGCCCCACCTGTTCTTGTAGCATACTTCTCAAAGACTCGGAGTTGTGGTCTGGTTTTTCTTGTATCTAAAAGTTTAACCCCGTATGGTTCAAGTATATCAACATATTTTCTCGTTAGAGTCGCTATGGAGCTTGCATGTAAGAGCATATTTAAAAGTGTTCTCTCTATCCGTAAAAGGGTATGTGAATCACCACTTATAGTAGCAATAACATCACCTTTTATAAAGCTTTGCGAGTCATTTTTAAGCCAAGTTAGTTCGAAGCTCTCTAGTTTTGCTAAAACATCTATATACTTTACTCCGGCAACTATACCATCACTTTTTGCAATAATTTTGGCACTTGCGTCTACGGCTGGCTCAACTAAAGCATAGAGGTCTCCGCGACCAACATCTTCTGTGAGTGCTGCCTTAACAAATGTTTCTATCATAGTGCCAACATTCTCTCTAGAGCAATTTTTGCCCACTTTTGAGTTTTCTCATCTACAAGTATCTCATTTAAAGGCTCACCATCATCGATTGACTTCAAAGTCAGATAAACATCTTCTAGAGTAGTCTCATTCATAGTAGGACACTCTGGTTTTGTTGAAGAGAGTACATAAGTATTTTTGTCTCTCAAGCGATTAACCATATTAAATTCTGTTCCAACTGCAACTTTTTGCTCCTCTGGAAGCTCTGTAATATATTTTATAAGCTGAGAAGTTGAACCTACAAAGTCAGATGCATCACATATGGCAGGATCGCACTCTGGATGTACAGCTATCAAAATACCTGGATATTTTTTACGATAAAAAGCAATATCTTCTACTGTGAAAAGTTGGTGAACTGAACAAAAACCGTTATAGCAAATAATATCTGCATCTTTAGGATCTTTACCATCTCCGATTACACATGAGTTTAGTCCCATCTGGTTTGCTATATTTTGACCTAGACATCTATCTGGAACAAAAAGAATCTTTTTACCCTCACTCAAAGCTGTTGTAATAATCTTTTTAGCGTTTGAACTTGTACAGACCATACCACCCATTTCACCGACTTTGGCTTTTACATCAGCATTTGAGTTAATATATGTAATAGGCAAGATATTTTCTTTTGATATTCCATTATCTTCTAAAAATTTAACCGATTCATCATAATACATTGAGTCAATCATTCTCGCCATTGCACAGCAAGCTGCTTTTGGCATAACTACTCTTTTATGTGGAGAGAGGACTTTTACACTTTGACCCATAAAACCAACACCACTAAAAACTACGAATTCGGCGTCATCATCTCTCGTTCGTATAGCAAGTTCCAGTGAGTCACCTGTAATATCTGCCATTTCAAAAACTTCATCTCTTTGGTAGTAGTGTGCAACAAGAGTTACGCTTAACTTCTTTTTTAGTTCAATAATTTTTTGTTTTAATTCTTCATTTGTTAATTTCAAAAAAAATCCTGTTCATTTTAATTATGACATTATATCAATAATTTATTATTATTTGAATTTATAGTTTAATTTTTTTAATTATAATTAAAAAAAACTAATAACAATAATTATTGTTCTACCAATAAAGGTAAATTTGAGATATATTACAATTATTAATCTTACTTTAATAATATAAATTAGATAATTGGGTCGTTTAAATTTTAAGAAGATATTGATTAGGGGTTAATCTATGGAAAATAAAGATATCGTTATTAGCAAAGGAAACAAGAAAAAATTTCTTGGAACCTGGGTTATAATTAGTATGGTAGTTGTAGGTATAGTAGTAGGTATGTTAATATCTTTTACAACTGTAGTTGCTGTAAAACACACTTCTGATGTAAACTTTTGTGGTTCATGTCACTCTATGAAACCGATGGCAAAAGCATATAGAAACAGCGTTCATGGTGGGTATGGTGAAAGTGGTGTAATGGCTACATGTGCAGATTGTCACTTACCTCATAAATCAACTATGGGCTATATGGTCCAAAAAGTTAAAACAGGCTTGTGGGATGTATGGGTTGAGACAACTCATGATACATCTAAAATTGATTGGTATGAACGCCGTAGAGAACGCCGTAATTGGGTTTATGATAGCGGATGCCTACACTGCCATGAAAACTTGTTACGCGGTACTAGACCAAATAAAAAAGCTTTTACTGCACATAAAGCTTACTTCTCTAAGAAACTTTTAGTCGAGGCTGAAGATGGTAAAGAGCCTGCAAAGTGTGTAGATTGTCATAGAAATGTAGGTCACTACCAGTTAGAGAAGCATCTTCCTCCACCGCCAGAAGAAGTATATAATTCTAAAAAAGATGAGCACTAAGGAGATATGATGCATAAAATAAATAAAAAAATAGCAATTATCGTGGGTGTAGTTCTTGTTTTAATTGCAGTGATGATTCTTAACAATGGTTTAGAAAAGCTTGGTCGTCTTGGTGTTATAGGGGGTCAAATTGCGACAAGTTTAGCAAATGCTCCTCATGGTGATCCTCGCCCTCTTAGTGAGATGAATAAAGATCATATCAAAGCTATTACGGGTAGCTCTAATACTGTAGATATTAATGAATTGCCAAAGGCATTTGTTCCGATGAAAAAGTATGGACATCCACCTTTTACTTTGGGTGCATGTAATGTATGCCATGCTTCAAGAACAGATAAACCAGCAGCAATTACAACACATACAGTTGCTGAGCTTTGTTATATTTGTCACTACCCACAAAAGGAAATTGATAAACATATGGCAGCATTAGATTGTAACAAGTGTCACAGTCCTCACCATTCGGATAGAAAAAAACTTTTACGTGCTAAAGTAACAGAAACAGAATGTCCAGTTGGTGAATTTAAATCTAACTAAATAGTTTAATATTATAAAATAAAAAAGGGATTTTAGTGAAACAATATATGACAAAGAAAGTAATATTAGCGTTAGTCTTTGTACTTAGTATAATACTATTTCAGTCATATGGTGTTTTAGATAAGATAGATCGTTTTGTAGTTATTATGGGAAATATTACCTATAATCTTCAACATGCAAAACATGCATATGAAGAATTTGATTTTAATATTACTGAATCTGATATTAATGATATAAATATTACTAAACTAGCTAAAGAGTTTAAAAGTTCTATTGATAGGAAAAAAGAAGCAAAAGCAAAAGCAAAAGCTCTTGCTTTAAAAGCACCCAAAGGGATTGCTATTGATGAAATAAGAACAGAAGAAGTAGTTGAACATACTAAAACTAGAACCAAAAAAGTAAAGTTGGTTAGTCTTGACGATTTACCGGCAAAATTTAAACCGCTAAAACAGTATTTGCATGAGCCATTTAAAATGGGTGCGTGTAGAATATGTCATACCTCTAAAAATAATAAACCAGGTGAGTTAGTTAAAAAGAATATTTCAGATATATGCTATGAGTGCCATAAAACACGTTATACAAAAAAGTTTGATCATAAACCGGTAAAAGATGGCAGATGTATGGATTGTCATGATCCACATCAATCTAACACTAAAAAATTACTAAAAGCCGACTCTATAAACAACCTGTGTATGAAATGTCATGACCGCAAAAGTAAGTTTAAAGCAAAAGCAAAAAAACTCTTTGTTAATATGAGTTTAAAAAACAAACATGAACCAATAATTAAAAAAAGTTGCTTGGAGTGTCACGACGCACATACAGCTGATTATAAATCACTGTTAAGCTTTGATGCTAAAATGGATTTATGTTTAGATTGTCACGATGATATTGCTGATAAAACACACAATTCTAAGTATAAGCACGGCGGTGTAAATACAAGTAAAAAACGTTGTTTAGAGTGTCATGATCCACATGCAACTAAACACAAAAAACTACTCAAAAAAGACCCAGTTGAAACCTGTCTACAGTGTCATAACAAAGAAGTTAAGTCTGATGAAGATGGTGGAATGCTGATGAATATTAAAAAGCATTTGAAAGAGAATAAAAATTGGCATATGCCTATCAAGAAACCTAACGAGAAAGGTGGTGGTTGTGGTGCATGTCATGAACCTCACGGTTCTGACAACTTTAGTATCTTAAGAAAGTCATTTACTAAAAACTTTTATGATAATTTTGAAAACAAAGATTTCTTCTGTTTTAAATGTCATAACGACACTAAAATAAGTACTCAATATATTGAACCAAAAGATAACAATATTACAAACTTCAGAGATGGTGAAGTTAACTTACACTTCTTGCATGTTAATGACCGTAAGGGCAGAAGTTGTAGAGCATGTCATGATGAGCATGCTTCTAAGTATACCCATCTTATAAGAGATTATACTGATTTTAATGGTATTAAATTTCCACTCCGATATATTGATACTGGGAGTGGTGGTTCATGTGCTCCTGCCTGTCATAAAAAGTTTGAGTATGATAGATTAACTCCTAAGGGTATAGGAAAGTGATAAGAAAATTAGTTCATAATTTACTTATAGTAATCTTTTTTATACCCTTAAGTACTCTGGCAAATGAATCTACTCTAGAGCTATCTTATCCAAAGAACAATTCCCTTCTTCGAAATACTAATATAAATCTTGTCATGAATGTTAAGCCAGAGCATATTGATGAGATTAAAATTTTTACACCTCTTTTGAAAATAAAGATAAAATCAAATGATAAAAAGTCTATATATTGTAAAAATATAGCTCTAAAACTTGGTGAAAACACTATTAGCGTACGTTCATATAAAAGAGACAAAATTGTGGATGAAGAGGTAATAAAAGTATATGTCAGGGCAGAGATATACAGTGAATATAAATTTCCACCAAAAGCATATAAACAAAACTTTTTTCATAATAGTTCAAATGAAAAACAATGTACAAAATGTCATAATATGAGTCTTAATGAGATGAAAGGCATCGCATTTTTAGATGTAAAAGAATCAAATTGTTATCAATGCCATAGTAACATCACAAATGAAAAATATGCTCATGCGCCAGCTGTTAATTGGTTGTGCACATCTTGTCATAATGGGAAAGTGGGTAGTGACAATAAAAAAAACGATGGCTTATCTAAATATATAGCTCCAGAGCCTGTAAACATTACGTGCTTTAGATGTCATAAAACAAATTTAAAGCTTTGGAATACATATAAGTATAAACATGAACCTTTAGATTCTGGTCGTTGTAATAAATGTCATAACCCACATGCAAGCCCATATAAAATGTTTATAAGAAAACCAGTTAATAGTATTTGCTTAGGATGTCATAAAGATAAACATATTAAAGCAAGTGACTTTAGTAATACAAAGTGTAAAGTAAATGACAAAAATATGAACTGCATAGAATGTCATTCTCCACATGCTTCTAGTAAACGATTCTTTTTAAAAGATAAATAAGGTTTTATATTATGAGTAATTTCAAGTTATATATTATTTTAATAATGATTTTTTCTTCATCAGTTTTTGCTGATGAAAATAATAAGTTCAATCTCATTAATCCACCTCAAAATCATATAAGTGAAGATGGTATAGTTTCTATTGTTATCAGTGCTAATCATAATAATGTAGATTATCTGAAAATTACAACTAACATAGATGAAATAAATGTAAATATTAATTCCAAACGAACAACATATTGTGAAAGTATTGAGTTAAGTTTAGGAATAAACAACATATTAATAAGTGGATATAAAGATGAAAAAATAGTAAAAGAAGAAGTTGCAAATGTTTACGTTTCATCCAAGGTTTACAAAGATTATAAATACCCTCCTGATAAATTTGATAAAAAATATTTTCATACTGAGGAAAAAGAAAAAATTTGTTCGCAATGTCATGATATGAGCAATAATGAAGTCAATGGTGTTGCTTTTACAGATGTAAGTGATTCTAATTGTTATCAGTGTCACAATAAAATAGTTAAAAAAAAATATGCTCATGCACCTGCTGTGAACTGGCTTTGTACTTCATGTCATAACTCGGATGTAGGAATGCATAATTTATATGATAAGGGTAAATCTAAGTTTATTGCTCCAGACCCAATATCACTCAGATGCTTTTCATGTCACAAAGAACTTAAAAGTGAATGGGAACAAAAGCGTTTTATACATGAGCCAACTGACTCAGGTAGATGTAATAAATGTCATAATCCGCATGCTTCAAATAATCCAAACTATCTTAGAATACCCGTATGGAAACTCTGTACATCTTGTCATAAAGACAAAATAAATGATAGTCATGTAGTAAAAACATTTTCCAATAAAAAACACCCTACTCGCGGGGTAAATGATCCATCTAGACCAGGGAAAGAGCTCTCTTGCATAAGTTGTCACAATCCGCATGTTTCAAATACAGCATATCTTTTAGAAAGTGGTCAAACTATAAATTTATGTGTAAAGTGTCATAAAAAATAAAAGCTCTATCTAAATATTTTTTTTAAATAAATTCTATCTTTATCTACTTGTAACCATTAACAATGTAGAATGTCTTAATTTTTAATAAGGACATATACAGTTAATGGAATTTTTATTTAACACAAATGTACAATTTTTTATAGCAGCTTATCTAGTTGGTGGTATTCCTTTTGGTTTACTCCTTGCAAAGAAGTTTGCAGGTGTAGATGTTAAAGCAAGTGGAAGTGGTAGTATTGGTGCAACAAATGTACTTAGAGTTGTAAAAGAGACAAACCCTGATTTGGCAAAAAAACTTGGAGCTGCTACTCTGGCTTTAGATGTTTTAAAAGGTATCTTAGTTTTAGCGGTTGCTTATTTTTCAGGAATGAGTGAATCTACACTTTGGGGAATCGCTGTTCTTGCTGTAATAGGTCACTGTTTTAGTCCGTATTTAGGTTTTGAGGGTGGTAAAGGTATCGCAACAGGTATGGGAGTTATGATGTTTATGCTTCCTATTGAGACAATTATTGCTCTTGTAGTTTGGGCTATTGGCGCAAAAACAATTCGTATATCTTCCGTTTCATCACTTGCAGGGGTTGGGGCACTTTTAATTTCAAGCTTTTATATCCATCCTGATATTCCTCATGCTCCTGTAGTTTTTATAGTATTTATTCTTTACTATAAACATATTCCAAATATTATTCGTCTTTTTAAAGGTGAAGAAAAAAGAGTAGTATAGTGACCATCCATATAGAAGATCTGAAGTTTCAATGTATTATTGGAATTTTAGACTTTGAAAGGCTAACACCTCAAGATGTAATTATCAATATTGACATAAAATATGAATACGAAAAGGGGTTCATAAACTATGCTCAAGTGGTACAACTTATACAAGAGATTATGATAGAAAGTGAGTTTTTACTTATTGAAGAGGCTTTAAATAAGTTGAATTTAAAGTTATCTAAAGAATATTTATCGATAAAAAGCATGTTTATCAAGATAACAAAACCATCGATTTTACCCGACTGCATGGTTAGTGTGAGCAATAATTACAAATCCCAATCTTAATTATAAGTTAAAGAATTATTAAAAAAAGTTGAAAAAAACTTTAAAGTTAGCTAAAATTATGATATCATTCCGCCAAAATATTCACTTATAGGACAAAATTAATGCGCATTCTTATTATAGAAGATGAAGTAACATTAAACAAAATGCTTGCTGAGGGACTAAAAGAATTTGGTTACCAAAGTGACGTAGTAGAGACTCTTAAAGATGGAGAGTACTACTTAGACATTCGTAATTATGATTTAGTTTTAATGGACTGGATGCTTCCAGATGGAAATTCAGTAGATATCATTGGTGATATCAAAACTAACACTCCAAAAACTGTTGTAGTCGTTTTATCTGCAAGAGATGACAACGAAAGCGAAATCGAAGCTCTAAGAAGTGGTGCTGATGACTATATCAGAAAACCTTTTGACTTTGACGTTCTAATTGCTCGCATTGAAGCTCGTCTTCGTTTTGGTGGAAGCAACATCATCGAGATTGAAGATTTAGTAATCAATCCTGAAGAAGAAAAAATCACTTATAAAGATCAAGAGATTGAACTTAAAGGTAAACCTTTTGAAGTTCTTACTCACCTTGCTCGTCACCGTGATCAAATTGTTTCTAAAGAACAACTTCTTGACGCAATCTGGGAAGAGCCTGAACTTGTTACTCCAAACGTAATAGAAGTTGCGATTAATCAGATTAGACAAAAAATGGATAAACCATTAAATATTACAACTATCGAGACTGTTCGTCGTCGTGGTTACCGTTTTTGTTTCCCTAAAGAAATAAACTAGATATTATTTAAAATGTGAAAAGGAACTAGCTTCTTTTTCACTACTCTAGTCATTATGGCACTAAGGCTTCGCCTTTTGGTGTAAATTCATCAAACAATCTTTTTTATATTAATATACTATAATTTCATATACACAACATCAAGGCTAATAATGTTTACAAAAAGAAGTATTAGAAGAAATTTTCTAATCCAACTAATCTTTGCATCAGCTTCCCTAATTTTTATATTTTCATCGTTTTTATATCTCTATATTGAAAATTCAGTATATTATGAAAAACATCAAGAGTTGATTCAGTATGCAAAGAATATAGCAACTAATCAATCACTTGTTAAAGTAGATCCAGACACTCCAGACACAGTTTTAGGAATAGAAGTTGAAATCATTCATCTTAAAAAGCTAAACCAAAATATAGACCTATATGAAAGTACAAAAAAAAAGCATACATATCTAACTCTTATATATCCATTTAATTTTGATGAGTTAAGCTATCTAAAAATCACAAAAGAGATAACTCCAACGAAAAAACTCTTAGCTAAGATACTTCGTTACATCTTTATCATAAACATTGCCGGCTTTATACTTGTTATAGTCTATGCAATTGCTTTATCAAAAATGTTAATCACACCGATTCAAACTATTAGTTCTAGGCTCTCAAATATGAATGAGCATCTAATGAGACCCATAAAAGTAAAAGAGCTTCCAGAAGAGTTTGAGCCACTTGGAAGTACTATTAATCATCTTATAGCAAGAATACAAAACTTTGTTAAGTATCAAAAAGAATTATTTATTGGAACTGCTCATGAACTTAAAACTCCACTTGCAGTGATTAAACTAAAAAATCAGGTAACTCTAATTAAAGAAAGAAGTCCCCAAGAGTATATAGATGCGCTTAAAACAACAAATAAAACTATTGATGAAATGAATATTATTGTATCTAACATTCTCAACATTGGTCGCCAAGAAGGTGCTCAGCTTGAAAAGCCTGTAGAGGTAGACGTTATTGCTTTTCTTCGTGAAAAAGCTAGTGATTTTAGACTCTTAGCTGAGAATGAAGGAAAAGAGTTACATATGCACTTTGAACCAAATGGGTTTATGGCAACTTTGCAAATACCACTTTTAAATCAAATCATTCAAAACTTTTTGCAAAATGCTCTAAAATTTACAGAACAAGAGAAGTCAGTTACGCTAAGAAGCTCTCAGAGTGAATATGGACTACTTATTGAAGTCATTGATGAGGGATGTGGCATTGATGATAGTGTAGACCTCTTTGCACCCTTTAAAAGACAAGGTAATAAGTCTGGTGTAGGACTAGGATTATTCCTAGCAAAAAGTGCAGCTGATGCTTTGGGAGCTAAGATAAGTATCAGAAATAGAAATGATGGAGTTGATGGTACGATATCAGCACTTGAATTAAACTCTAAATTATCTTGTATACTTCCAAAAAGATAATCATTTAAAAAATTCTGAAGCTATAATTTGATATAAATCGGACCTATAAACTATAGAAGAACAATTCTATAAAAAAACAACTATAAAAGATAAGGTTTACTAATGGCTCTACTAATTAATGATGAGTGTATTGCATGTGATGCATGTCGCGAAGAATGTCCTACTACTGCTATCGAAGAGGGTGATCCTATTTACTATATAGATCCAGATAGATGTACTGAGTGTGTGGGTGTTTATGATGAACCAGCATGTATTTCTGTATGCCCTGTTGATTGTATTGTTTTAGATAAAGATAATGTAGAGTCTATAGCAGAACTGCAATTTAAATCAAAACATTTACAAGATGAAGAATAAAAGTCTCTTTTAATGGCTAAGCGAGTAGCAGTTATAGATATAGGCTCTAACTCAGTTAGGTTAGCTGTTTATGAAAAAACTTCTCGTTTTGCATTTCATCTGCTTAATGAATCAAAAAGTAGAGTAAGACTCTCAGAAAATGCTTATCAAAACGATGGCAATCTTCAAGAGCTTGCTATGCAAAGAACAATAGATGCATTAAAAGACTTCTTAAGTATCATCTCTTCATACAAAGCAAGAAAAACTCTATGTGTTGCAACTTCAGCCCTTAGGGAGGCTCCAAACAAAAAAGAGTTTCTTCAAAGAGTAAAACAAGAGCTAAAACTAAACATTAAAATAATTAATGGTGAGAGAGAAGCCTACTTAGGTGCAATAGCTTGTGCAAACCTTCTTCCTGAGCAAAAAAATGCCTTAAGTATAGATATTGGTGGTGGTTCAACTGAGCTAACACTAATAAATGATAAGGACGTATCAAATATTCTATCTCTTAATCTTGGAACTGTAAGATTAAAAGAGCTGTTTTGTGATGAAAAAAACAAAAATGGAGCAATAGAGTACATAGATACAAAACTAGAAGCTCTAGGTAGCTTAAAAGTGAGTACATTGATTGGTATAGGTGGAACTTTTAGAGCTATATCAGAAGCAATTATGAATAATAAAAATCATCCACTTAACAAACTTCATGCTTTTTCTTACTCTAGCACAGAACTAAACGACTTTATCTCATTAGTCATGAAAGCAAACGATACCGAACTTAAAAACCTTGGTATAAAGAGTGATAGGTTCGATATTATTAAACCTGGAGCACTTATACTACAAAGAGTTCTAAAAAAATTATCAATTACTAATGTTGTAACAAGTGGTGTTGGAGTAAGAGAGGGAACTTTTTTAGCGGATTTGCTAAGAGGTTCTAAAGACAAATTTCCCCAGCACTACAATAGTTCAGCAAGATATATCTTAGACTCTCATATTAGTGAGAAAGCTATATCTAATCAATTAAATACATTGGCCAAGAAACTTTTTGATATTACACATAAGCATCTAGGAATAGACACTTCTTATCGTAAAGATTTAAGCATTGCTGCAAAGCTTTACCCTTGTGGAAATGATATTCATTTTTTCTCTAAAAATAAACATAGTTATTATATACTCCAAAGTGCCTTAGAGTATGGATATACACACAGCCAGATTACACTAATCTCCACACTTTGTAAATATGCAAAGAAAAAACTACCATCATCTTCACATATAGAAAAATATGCTAAACTACTTCCAGATGCTAAGACTCTGCATGCCCTTAGCTATATACTATCTCTAAGCGTCTCTCTTGTAGCACATAGACCTAGAAATATTGATTTTGAATTAGTTTTTAATGATGGTGTGTTAAAGATAGATTCAACACAGACTCTTCGTCTATGCAAAGAGTCTGTAAATAAATTAGAGATAATAGAAGATTTTAAAGTTATATTTTAAAATCTTTGTCCCATTGTAAATTCGAAAGAAGTTGTTTTATCTCCAGCTTGCTCATTGAGTGGTTTTGAGAACATCAACTGAATTGGACCAACTGGAGAAAACCACTCTAATCCAACTCCATAACCACCACGAGAAAATTCATTCAATGAATCATCACCGATAAATCCCCAATCTAAATATGTTACTAATCTCATCTTAGCTTTTGGAACAAGAGGAAAACTAAGTTCTGCATTATTAGAAAAAGTCTGTCTACCACCTACGCGTATAATATTTCCATCACTGTCCGTTTCAACTGGAGAGATAGAGTATGACTCATAACCTCTGACACTTCCAATTCCACCCATATAGAATTTATCTGCAATTGGCAAATATCCAGTATCTGCCGCAAAGTAAAATCTAGCTTTATATCTAAATATAGCATCAAAACCTATATAATCTTCAAGACCAATATATTTGGCGAAGTTTGTTCTGCTTTTAAAGAAGTCGGCATTCCCACCAAGTCCTGACTTCTCAAAACCTTGACTAACTGTATATCCCTCTCTTGGAAGGTAGTAATCATCAGTATTATCAAATTTTGTATTTATAAGTATAGAACTTTTAGCATAACTCTCAAAATACCTTGTGTCAGCTACTGTGGAGCTTTCATTTACATCACTGTAAGCATTCTCTGAAAAGCTGTAACCTAAATAACCGCTAATATGCCTTGAAAACCTATGTCCGGTTCCAATACTTACCCCTTGAGAATCCACACTGTAATCATTATATTCAGAGAATGATTTGAAGATAGAAAAGTTACCATTAAAGTCACTATCGTTTAGTCTTGGATTTGAGATATTGAATGAGTAATTTTTAGTCCTTTCTGACTGCTCTGCTTTAACACCCATATTGATACCAGAACCCCAGATATTTCTATCGTTTACAGCAACTGTGACGAGTAGACCACCATAACTACCGTATCCACCACCAAGCTGAACATTACCGGTTGGTGCCTCTTTTACTTTTACTATAAGGTCCATATTGGAGTTATCTATTCTCTTCTCTTCTATTGTGTTACCATCAAAGAAACCAAGTCTACCTAAAGAGTTACGTGAATCTTTGAGATCAGTTAAAGAGTACATATCGCCGGGTCCAAGATAAAGCTCTCTACGTATGATTCTGTCCAATGTTCTATTGTTTCCAGAGATTACAACATTTCTAATTTTAACTTTGTCACCGGGAGTAATTTTGAAAACAACTTCAACTGTATGATCTTTTTTATTTTTTTTAAGATCTGGAACTACCTGAACAAAAGCATAACTAAGGTCAGCAATGATTGTTTTTATTTTTTGTGCGTCATCACGAAAAGTCTTTATATTAAAGGCTTCACCTTCTTCTAAACTAATAATTTCACGTATTTTTGCTTCATCTATTACATTTGAAACTTGATTAATAGAGATACCACTGATATAATAAATCTCACCCTCTTCTATTTGGTAACTCATATCAGCAGTATAGTGATCAAAATTCACTCTTACAAAAGGTACATCAACTTTAGCGTCTAGATAACCATACTGCATATATGTATCGCGGATTCTAAGTGGATCGTAACCAAGGTCAGATAGTTTCATCTCTCCATCATTTCGTCCCCAGAACCAACCCATAAACTGATGTTCTTTGTTTGCAATAACATCATTAAAAATATCCGTATCTAATCCAAATACACCAATATAGTCTAATTTTTCTATAACAATCTCTTCACCTTCATTTGCAATGAATGTAACTTTGATACTGCCATTGTCAAGAGTCTCTTCTTCAATCTCAACGACACTGTCTATCTTCCCATCTTGAGCTATTGCTTCTTGAATTCTTTTTTTAGCAGATAGTAATTTATTTTTATCGTAGAGTGAACCTTTTTTAATCTGAACAACAGTGCTTAAGACATCTTTATCATTTTCTTTCCAGCCTTTTAACTCTATCTTAGAAATAATAGCTTTTTCTTTAAACAGATAAGTTAAATTACCATCATCAAATTCAGCCCAAACATCGTCAAAATAACCCTGTTTAAAGTATTTTTTTATTGATTCGTTAAGAATTTTATCATCAATAGTGTCACCTACATCAAAATCTAGCATTCTTAAAGCAACTGGTTTTGAAATATGTACCATTCCATCATAATTAATAGACTTTACAGTCATGGCAAATATGTTCACTGTTATTAGGGTTAGCAGGATTGCCAAAAATATTCTCATTAAAATTCCATACATTATAAAATAAGAAGAGATTCTACCCGTAATGAGGTTAATGTTAAGTTAGACGAAACTTAAATTTGTGCATTTAACATGCTATATACAACACTAAGAGGTACCTTTGTAAACAAATTTTCATAGGCAACTCTCATTCTTGTATAAGCCTAAACTTATTAAGCTCCTAATTAATCTTTCTTTACAACAACAAAACTCTCTGGTATTAAAGACTTATATTTTGGTATACTTTGTCCAATACTTGAGTTAATATATGTTGGATCGGCTAGAACTAATTTTCTTTTCCCTGCTTTGACACTATCCCCAGACATAGGTACATAGAGAGCAGTTGCCATATGATCTTTATATTTAACACCGACTACACTGACACCAAATAGCTCTTTAACTAAGTAAGAAAAGAGAACAGCTCTATCTTCGCAGTCTGATTTGTCAAAATAGAGTGTCTCATTAGCAAACATTACTTTTTCTCTTCCAAACTGTTGATCATCTCTCTCATACTTAAAAGATTTTTGCACAAAATGAAGTACAAAGTTCATAGCATCTCCAGCTTTTTTTCCATCAACATATTTTTTTATATCATTTGCTATTGATTCATAAGTTCTGCTGTCAACTGGAGCATTAAAATAAGTTTCATAATCTGCCTGTGGATATGTGGCCATAAAGTCTATTAGATTTTGATTGTAGTCAAATGAAACCTTATATGTTTTTCCATAGTCTTTAAATGAAAGTGTTTTTTTCTTCATTTTTGACATAAAATTAGGAAGTGTTTTTAAAGAGAGATCAAGAGGCTTATTTGCATCAGGATAGTTTTGCTTATATGAATATAATCTACCAACACTACCCTTGGAATAGTTAGCAACTACATAAAACTTTTTATTTGAGAAAATATAGTTTGGAGTTGAATAGATAGTTTTTTTAGAATAGTGCATTAGCACAATGTGCCTCTTAGCAAGTCCAACTTTTACTGCGTATCCAAGTTTGTTAAAGATAAACCAACTTAGAAGATTTGAGTTGTCTTGATTTGAATGTATATGATTGGAGATATCCAAAACTAGTAGATAAACACCCCAATCGTTAAGGTTCATCTCTTTACTTACCCTTTTTATCTCATCTAAAAAGTTTTCATAATCACTAGATGCAGCACTATCAAAAAAGCTAGTTATACCTTCTTTGTTTTGAGGATAAAATTTTGCATTTTTGACACCTGATGGAACATCAAAACCAAGTGTAGATCCATAAAAATCAAAACTTATATCTTTTGATACAGCTTCAATTTTTTTAGGTTTTAGTACTTCTATTTTTGGTTCAACTCTCTCTTCTTTAACTTCAGGTTCTTTAAAAATAATAAAATTTTGAGGTGGTTTTGGTTCAATATATTTTGTTTTTTTAATTTTAATACTAATTTTTGGACCGACACTTTTTATTTTAGTAGGCTTTGCAGGAGCTATTTCTCTAGGTTTAGGTTTTTCGTATAAGGGTGTTCCCTTATATACATTATATGCTTCCCATTGTTGTTTTAAATATTTATTAAAAGCATTATCTCGCTCATCTTTATACTTTGTAAATGATTTAGCTTGTGATCGTTTGAAGTCTTCAAAACTTTGAGCACTCAGCGCAGATGCACTAAGTAAAAGCACTATACTAAAATGGCCAAATAGCCTTAACAATGTTTGTTCCCCATCCTTCTTTAGTAGCACGTTCCAATTCTCCTTGTGTTTGATAAAGTATTTTAGCATCACTCATTTTAGATGAATCTACTTTATTATATTGGTCAATATCATAAGGACGTATCACTCCGCCTATTTGTATGATTTGTTTTTGACCATCGACCAAGATTTCTCTTCTACCTGAGAGAAAATAGTTTCCGTTTTCCATTACTTTAACTATTCTTGCTGATACTATCGTGTTAAATGAAGCATCTTTTGTAGCACTACCCTGCCCTGAGTAAGTACTTTCTGAACTGCTTGTATAACCAACATTTCCTAAGTTATTAGCTCTATCGACAAGTGAATTAACAGCAATATTTTTACTGTTTGCATTAAATACACCACCACCTAAAACAGTGTTTCCTGATTCACTAAGTTCTTTTACCGCTCCACTTGTACTTTGTGCACTCTCATTTATCACAACTCTAACAATGTCATTAACATGCATAGCCTTGTGATCTGAGAAAAGAGGGTTATCACCTTGTCCAAAAATGCTTCCAGTTGAGACATAATCTTGCTTGTCTTCTTTAGCCGGCATTTGTTCTACATATACGGGTGGCTTAAAATCAATTTCAGGGTCCATTTTAACGGACATATTTTCTATGCTTCCCATACATCCAGTTAGTGTGAGTATAGCATAAGATGACATGAAGAAGATTAAAATTGGTTTTAGCATTATTGTCTCATTTATAAATAGTAGATTTAGCTATAATACTAGCAAAAACAGTTCCAAAGGAAATTCATGACTTTAAGAGAAACAATCAATCAAGATGTAAAAGATGCAATGAAAGCAAGAGAGACAAAGAAAAGAGATGCTCTTCGTCTTCTTACAAGTGCTTTTAAGCAGATTGAAGTTGATGAAAGAAAAGAGTTAAATGATGATGATATTATTAAAATAATCCAAACTCAGGTTAAAAGAAGAAATGATGCTGCGTCACAGTACAAAGATGCGGGACGTGATGATTTAATGCAAATAGAACTTGACGAGATAGCAGTATATACTCCATACCTTCCTGCTCAACTAAGCGATGATGAACTAGAATCTACATTGAAAAATATTATATCTAAAGTTGGAGCTTCAACTATGAAAGATATGGGAAAAGTAATGGGAATGGCTTCAAAAGAATTAACAGGCAAAGCTGATGGAAAAAGAATCAATGAGTGTGTAAAGACTCTATTAAATTAGTCCGCTAAAGGAAGTAATTCCTTTAGCTTCGCTTTGACCGCTGTGGTCACTAAAGCTTGAGCTTTTTACAAAGCTCAGAATTAATTTTCTACCCGTTTTTTAACTTTCTTAGAGCTTCCTCTTCATCATCTTGACGCATTAAAGACTCACCTACAAGAAAAGCATCTACACCGGCCTTACTTAAATCTTCCAACTGCCCATGCTCATAGATGCCGCTCTCCGCAACAATTATTTTACCATTTGGAATCATAGGAATCAAATCATAAGATAGATTCATATTCATCTCAAATGTTTGTAAATTTCTGTGGTTAATTCCTATAATATCAATACCCGCATAGATAGCTTTAACTAAATCCGACTTATCATGAACCTCAACTAAGGCTTCCATTCCAAGATGTCTAGTGTATGCTAAAAGCTCTTTTAACTCTTTTTTGCTAAGTGCTGCAGCTATTAAAAGAATAAAATCAGCACCATGAACCATAGCCTCTAAAATCTGATATTTTGAAACAATAAAATCTTTTCTTAAAAGAGGAATTCCGACATATCTTCTGATTCCACCAAGGTAATCTAGTGAACCCTGAAAAAAGTGAGGTTCGGTAAGTATAGAAATAGCACTAGCACCTCCTCTCTCATAAGCCTGAGCAATCTCTAAGGGATCAAAATTCTCACGAATAACACCTTTAGATGGAGAAGCTTTTTTAACCTCTGAAATAATTCTATATGGATCTTCCTCTGTCGCTTTTAAATAAGGGAACACATCTCTTGGAACTCTTGCATTAAACGCAAGTGATTTACCAAGCCAATCCATAGAAAACTCTTTTTCCCTTTTTACTAGATCTTCTTTAGTCTTTTTTATAATGTCGTCTAAAATCATTTTTTCTTCTTATCCTTAACTTTTTTATTTTTACATTTTTTTATGGTCTTAAGATGTTTTAAAACTTCAGGATCATCTCCGCCTTCTAATTTTTTTGCTTTTGAAATAATCTTATAAGCTTTTTCACACTTGCCGAGTTTATAGTATCCCCAAGCTAAAGAATCAAGATAAAAAGCAGAATTAGGTTCTATTATCAATGCTTCTCTTATGTAACCCATACCACCTTTAATGTCTATAGAATGATCTATGAGGAGATAACCAAGATAGTTTAAATATAATGGTTTTTTTTCTATGTTAACTACTTTTTTTAAATTCTTGATTACAGAGTCTTGCATCTTCTTATCAGCTTTATTTTTATGGCTTTCATATTCAAAAATTGCACTCTGACCCAAATAATTAATATCACCTGTTTCATGATATAACTCTTTAGCTAGCTTTGAAGCTTGTTTATATTTTTTAGCATTTATATAGACTTGAAAAAGAAGTTCATCATCACTTCCACTCTTTTGCAAGAAGCTCATAAGCTTAATATATTCCTTTTTATAAGCATAAATCTGAACTATTTTTTTTGAAATATCATCACTTTTTTCTAGCTCATACATTCTTAAATATACAGATAAAAGACCATCGATATTGTTTTCATTTGAATAAAAGCCAATTAGCCTTGTGCAAATAATTTGTGAGCAACCATGCATTCTAGCATGAGTTTCTAGTTGAGCAATAGCTTCTTTATTTCTTTGTAAATTAACATATAAGATTATTGACATTCTATCTAGTATTTTTTCATTATAATCTTTAGTATAAGCACTCTCTAAGTACTTAAGAGCTGTGTCATATTTTTTCTGTTTTACATATATTTCACTAACTAAAACATAATCATTTACATCTTTTGACTTCTCAACTAATTTTATTGATAAAACTCTAGCCTCTTCATACTTTTGATCACCTATTAAAGCAACTATTTTTAATCTAATTAGTTTAAAGTCTTCGATTTTACCATCAGTCTCACGATTTACTTTAGAGACAACATCAGCATTTTTATTTGCCGCTAGGTCATTTTGTAATGATTTATATAGGTACTCATTTTTAGCTGATTTTTCATACAAAGTGTTAAATATGCTTGAAGCTGAGTCATAATCTTTTAACTCTTGGGCTCTTAGAGCAAAAAGTATATAAGTATCTTCTTGCGCAAAAGCTTTTTCATTTGGTTTTAAAGACTCTGTTTTAGAAACACATCCACTAAAAAGTAGTATTAAAAACAGAGATAAAAATATTTTAATCATTATCACTTCCTATTATTCCTGGGCACTCTTGCTTTAACTCATCTACTTTCTCTTTATAATAATCCCAAAATGGAAAAGTTATACATTGAGAAGGACGAGCTTCATAAATCCTACAGCCATTAATTTCTCTATCGTAAAATATACATTCATGTGAGTTATTATACTTTATCTCTTTGATAGAATACTTATACCCTTTTTTAAAAAGATATTCATTTACAAAATCTCTAATATCTAAATCTAATAATTTACTAATTGATTCTATTTCATTTTTATTTACGTATATATAACCGCTATCACCACTACAGCATCTACCTTCACAAGTAGCACATGCCGACGCGTCAAAAGCATAACTAAAGCCATCTTTTTTAACTACAGATGACATTTTATACTCTGCGTTGAAGCTTTTTTATAGATGCGAGCTGCATCTTGAGAAAACTCACTGCCATTAAAGCTAATGAGTGGTTTACGAACTTTCATAAGAGATGATGAGCCATTTCTAACATGCAACATTACTAATGAGGCTCCTCTATCTGCTTTTGGATGCACAAACTGAGCATCCACTACTCTTAACTTCACCCGATCTAGTTCTGCACATATAAGAGCAAACTGAGATGCATCGTAACAAAAAATAAAATGAGATCTAGGTTTTAACAGCCTTGAGACCTTCTTAAAAAATGTTTTTAAAGGTAAGTTGATATTATACCTTGCATTAAATAACATTTCATTCTTACTTACTGAAACTTGTTCATGGTAAAAAGGAGGGTTAGAAATTATATAGTCGTATTTTATGTTTTCATCTAAATCAACAAAATCATTTTTGTGTATTTTATATTCTATCTTATTAACTCTTGCATTAATAGTAGCGTACTCCACAAAGACATCTTGCTTTTCAACTGCTTCTAGTTCAACTTTTGGATTATCACGTGCGACTAAAAGTCCAACAACACCACAGCCAGCACCAACATCAAGAACTTTACCTTTTGGATTAAATGAGTCTATAAAATCATACAAAAAGACAGAATCACTGTTATAACAGTAACCTTCTTGTGGCTGGTAAAGAAGCACATAAAATCCTTAATTTTATTCTATAAAATGAAGGAAATAATTCCACCATTTACGTTAACACTAGGTTTTCTTCGGCAGAAAGCCCACGGCACCAGTGCCTTTATTTAAAAAAGTATTAATTTTGATATAATTTTGTTATTATATCTCAAAGGCATTAAATGATTATTATTCCAGCTCGTTTGGCATCTACTAGATTTCCTCAAAAAGTTTTATCCGATATTGGTGGTCTGCCTATGGTTGTAAGAACTGCTAAGGCAGTTTCACATATTGATAGAGTTGTAGTAGCTGCTGATGATGAAAAAATCATCTCTATTTGTAAAGAATATGGTGTTGAAGCAATGCTTACATCTACAACTCATAAAAGTGGAACTGATCGCATAAATGAGTGTGCAAACATCTTAAACCTTGATGATAATGAGATAATTATTAATGTTCAAGCAGATGAGCCTTTTATAGAGCCTGAAGTTGTAGAGTCACTTATCACTAAACTTCAGGAGCTTCAAAAAAAAGAGGAACCATTTATTATGGGAAGTTGTTATAATTCTATCAACGCAGAATCAGCAGAGGACCCAAATCTTGTTAAAGTTGTTCTAGATAGCGATAATAACGCCATATACTTCTCTCGTTCTTTAATTCCATACAACAGAAGTGGAAGAGCCAACTATTTTGGACATATCGGCATCTACGGGTTTAGCAAAAAAAGTCTCAAAGAGTTCTGTAATCTTAGTGATGCACCGATAGAAGATATAGAAGGCTTAGAGCAACTTCGAGCTATTCATCATCAGAAAAAGATTACAATGCTTAAAGTTGCAAGTACAGGTTTTGGTATTGATACACCTGAAGATTTAGCCAGAGCTATAGAAATTTTTCTATAAGAGTTATGTTCGTGGTTTTATAAAAATTGTAAAATCTCCAAACTGCTCATTAAGAGTAAACTCATGTTTTTGACAAAAGTTTGACTTCATAATTCCTATCATGTATTGGGCTTCTTCTTGAGCCTTCTCTTTTGAGTCAAACTCCTGAGCCTCTGCAAATCCACTTTTTAAAAAACAGCTACAAACATTCTCTACTTTTACTTTATACATTATTATTCCTTCTTAGCAGTAGTAAAAATTAATTTATGGTAATTTCTTGGGCTACATATTTTCTTCAAAAATAAATGCTCCAAAATTACAAATTTTCACTAAAAGTCAAATATATCATCTAAATCATCGCCCGCAGCAGCACTGTCATCCATCTTAAGCATTCCACTAATAGTTTCACAGTTTACTACTATAGTGTCATTCATGAAGTCAACACTTGGGGCTCCACTATGAAATGACATCTGAATCCATGTTGACATATCATTACTAAATGCCTTACACATAGATCCCATATCTGCTGAGTTTTCAATAAACTTATCCGTATATTGTGACATATCAATAGAGAGAGCATTAAGTGCTTTAGAGATAATATAGACTTCACTATACGTAGAGAGGATAGAAGCTATTTTTTCCAAGAAAGAACAAATTTCTGCTACCTCTTCTTGTGAAATTTCACTACTCCCAACAATAATCATTAATGAATTTAGTTTAGTAGCATACTCCTCTAAATCAAATAAATCATCATGCTCAATATAATCAAAAACCACTAACTCTTTTGATGAAAAGTCAACAGGAGAAGCGATAATATCATCTTCTTTTTTTATTTCATGGATAATAGTAGGTTCAACACTAACTTTCTCTATATCTTCATCTTGAGTGTAAATTTTAAATAGTTTAAAAGATATTTTAGAATCTTCTATCTTATATTCATAATCATGTTTATTTTTTTTAATGATAATCTGTACTATATTTTTAGGTAACTTATCTATTCCAGTAAGCGTGAAAAATTGCAATTCATCAGATTCTTCTATATAGATACTACTTTCTATTGAAAGCTTCCTTTGTACTTCTGAAATTGAAAAGATAGTTCTAACTACATCATTTAGGGACTTATTTTTCTTTCTGGCATTTAAAAGAAAGAACTCCCAAAACTCAGAGATTGAATCTTCTGACTTTATAATGAAATTCGTATGTCTAGAGAATATCTTGTCAGTAAAAAGGTTTATTGAATTAGTATTTTTTTTCTGATGTCCTCTGGCTTCTACAAGTATAATATAGTTTGACATTCTATTGTTAAAGATATAAGTATTAACAGGTTTATAAAAATGGTCTTCTGCACCATTACTAAGGATAGCTCTTAGTTTTTCATCGTCATGTACAGCTGAAACTGAAATAATCATTACTTCTAAATTTCTTTCTTTTATAATTTTAGTAGCTTCTATTCCATCCATATTTGGCATTACTATATCCATAAAGATAATATTAAACTTATTATCTTTAGACTTCTGTACAGCTTCAACTCCATCACAAGCTTCATCAATATTAAACTCTACATTGTGATTTTCTTCATAATCTTCAAGAAGAAGTTTTAATATCATTCTATTATATGTATTATCATCTACTATTAATATATTTATCATCACATCCTCTCTAAAAGCTCTTCTACACACCGATTATAGTCTTTCATTCCTTTAGATCTTTTTTCATCTAAAATAATCGGTGAGCCTGATTCAAACTGTTTCGCCAGTTTTATATCTACTCCAATAGGAGAGAGTAATTTCTCTTGACCAAAAGATGTTTTCACTTTAGCAAGTGATTCTTTATGTTCATTTATATGAGGATTATACATAACAGGAAGTATAGAGATATCCGCTATTTCACGACCCAATACAGAAGCACTCTGATATACAGCGCGAAGCATCTGCCCCACTGCAACAACACCTAAGTGATGAGGCACAAAAGGAATGACTACTGCATCTGCAACCTCTAAGGAGTTTTTTAAAAGTGCATCAAATGTTGGAGGAGTATCTATTACACAGTAATCAAAAAAATCGGCAATTTTCTCTCTTTTAAAACGGCTTTTAAGTACTCCTCTTAAATCTGAATATTCATAAACATCAAAAAAAGCCAAAGCAGGAGAGAGGGTTAAGTTTTCATGTACTGTTGGAATAAAAGTCTCACTAAGCGTATGACCTGTAAAGATAGAATGCACTCCTACCTCTTCACTAGGCTCACAACCAACACCAATACACGCATGTCCTTGCGTATCAAAATCTAAAAGTAAAACTGAGCCATGCTTTGCCAAGCCACTAGCAATATTTACTGCAGTGGTAGTTTTTGCAGACCCACCTTTACGGTTACTAACTACAATGGTTTTCACTAGTATCAAACCCTTCTAAAACTATTTGAAAAAGTTTTTTGCTATCACCAAACTCATAAGAGACACCATAATTTTTCTTATATGCCATTATAAGTTGTAGTACCGCTAAGTGAATATCTTCACACTCGCTAAAGTCAAGTTTTACTTCATCTCCAGCAGTGCCCTGTAAAAAATCTCTAAATGATACAACTTCATCTTCATAAATCACAGATTCAAATTTCGCACGTTTTTCTTCATATGTTATTGCCATAACAGACTCCTTTAAGTCGGTATTTTCAATGTTTTAATAACATTAATTAAAACACCATCTAAATCTAACACACCTGAGAGTTCTAAAAACTCACTTATTTTTTGTTCTTCATCACTATTCATTATTTGTTCTTCTTGAACATGTACTATATCATCTATTGAGTCAACTTTTATAGCAAAATTATAAGAACCATTTTCATAAAACAGTAGTTTCAGTGAAGAGTCTTCTACTTTTTTCTTCTCATCTTCATGTGGAGGAAGTCCAATAACTTTACGGAAATTCAAAACTTTAACAACATTGTTTTCATAAGACATCATTCCATCTATTAAATTATGAGCATTTGGTATCTCAGTTAATTCAACTATTTGAATAATTCTCTGTATATTTTCAATATTTAAAGCATAATAACTACTTCCAACATTAAAAACTATTAAATCTATCATATCTAAGCCCCTTTTATGCCACAGCAATATCTTCTTTTAATTTTTGAGAAATACCTAAGAGACCTATAGGGTCGATAGACATAATTATCTGTCCATTCCCAAGCAGTGCCGTTCCGCTAAAAAGTGGATGATTTTCCATAATTCCAACTAAGGGTTTTTGAACTACATCTAATTGACCTAAGAATTTATTAACTACTACTGCCAATAGATTATTTTTAATATTTAGAACAACAATAGATAGTGGTTCTTTTTTCATAACCTCTTCATTTAGCATTGATTTAATAAACAAAAGTGGAATAACCTCTCCACGAATGTAAACGAATGGTTCATTATGTAGGTATTCTATCTCTGAACGCTCCAGTTTTACTGTCTCACTTACACTATCCATTGGAAGTCCATAATGAATATCATTCATCTGAATATGAAGCAGTGATGTTACAGCTAAGGACATAGGGATGGCTAGAGTTATAAGTGTTCCTTGATTTGCTTTAGTGCTAATACTAATACTACCACCAAAACTTTCTATTGATCTTTTAACAACATCCATTCCAACACCACGTCCGCTAAACTCAGTAATCTCTTCCGCCGTTGACAATCCTGGGAGAAGAACTAGCTCTGCCATTTCATCCTCACTCAATGCATCTATCTGCTCAGGAGTCATTAAACCTTTTTCTAAAACTTTACCTGCAACTCTCTCTACATTTATTCCTGCACCATCATCTTTTATCTCAATAATAATTTTATCTGACTGCGCATAAGCTTTAAGTGTTACATTTCCACTTGCATTCTTACCCTTTTGTTCTCGTACATCAGGCATCTCAACACCATGATCAAGAGAGTTTCTCATAATGTGAATCATAGGATCAGCTAGCATCTCTATCATATTTTTATCTAGTTTTGTATCTCCGCCTTCCATCTCTAACTTAACCTTTTTACCAAGTTTTTTAGAGATGTCACGAACAAGTTTAGGATATCTGTCAAAGACATAAGAGATAGGTAACATTCTCATACCCATAATAAGGTCTTGAAGTTGCTCGGTAAGACGATTTATAAAGATATATTTATCCATAATCTCTCTTTTAATAGCATCATGAGTCAATCCAACGACATTATCAGCTAAATATGGAAGAGAGTTTTTAGCAACCAAAAGTTCACCTGCTACATTCATAAGACTATCAATAGACTCTTGATCTATCTTAACAGTTTTACCGACTACTGCTTTTTGAGTCTCAGCTTTTTTAGTTTCTGTTTTTTGAACAACTTTCTCTTTTTCAACTTCTGGCTCTTCTTGAGTTTTCACTTCCTCTTGTAGCTCTTGCTCTACTTCTATTACAGAAGCACCCAATTGTGATTCTAAGAAAGTTTTTATTTCATCTTTTGTATTAAACTCTAGTGGCATCTCAGGTATAAACTTTCTAATTTTATCCATCATAGATATAACTCGTTTTAAGTCATCATCATTTTGGATATATTCTAATGCTTGGAGTTGTTGCTTTTTTATATTTTCAATAGCCTGTAATGTATGTTCATTTAACTCTATTACACTATTTTCTTGTGAGACTTCTACTTCTGACTCAACTTTCTCTACAACTTCATCTTCTACAACACTATCTGCAACAACAGCTGCCTCTGCTTTATAAACTTCACCTTTATAAAGATTCTCAAAGAAAGCACAAAGTTTTGTAGTGTCACTATCCTTAATAAGAGGACTTATATCTAAAAACCTTTGAAGTTGTGCATATTGGAGTGTATCAGTGCCCACAAGCTCCATGGAACGTTCCACCTCTTCAACAATACCTGGCAAGTCTAAATTTTGGGCTATTTTACCCAACTCTTTTAAAGAGTCTATCTGGTGTCCAGCTTCTCCAATATCTACTGATAAAAGGGTAGAGATGTCTAATGGTAAAAATTGAAGTTCCTCTATAAAGTTAAACAGTGCTTCTTCTATCTCTTCAAAGCTGGCTTTTATAAATGCTGTTAGCTGTACTTTTAAAAGTAATCCATCAGCATCTTCAGTGCCACTTAAAACAGATTTGGCATTTTCATCACTCATGCAAGAGCAAATACCTAACACTTTATCACCTAAAAGAGAGAGAGTATAAATTGGATCATTTCCATAAACCATACATGAATCATCTACATCAAATACTACAGCATAAAAATTCTCATTTTCACAAAATTCTTCATCTAATTGAGCATTTTTAAAAGCGACTTTTTGTGATAAGTTACCATTTAATGTATTTAGAGGCATATTGATTACTGAGGATGTGTTCTCTAAAACTGAAAAATTAACCGTCCAACCGGCTTCTTCTTCCAAAGTTTTACCCATCTGCTCATTTAATGATAGTACAATCTCTTTGACTCTCTCCTCATCAGCATTTACAATACCTTCACTCTCTTCAGCAGCTTCAACAAGATTTAGAACCTCATCAAAAGCGTCATAAAGTGCTTCTCTCATACCCTCAGCAAATTTCAATCGCCCATCTCTAAGCATATCTAATAAATCTTCAGCATGATGAGTGATATCTCTTACACTATCAAACCCAACTATCCCGCTACCACCTTTTAATGTGTGAGCAGCACGAAATACTGAGTTTAAAAGTTCAGGGTCATCCCCTCCAATATCTTCGATATTTTGTTCGATAAATGATAAGTTTTCTCTAGCTTCACTTAAGAACTGTTCTAATAATGGATCCATAATAAACTTTCCTCCCTAACTCTTAACTAAAATATCTACATATGATTTAAGCAGATCTGGCTTGATTGGTTTTGTTTCAAAAAGATTTGCACCAACTTTATAAGCAGAAATTTTATCTTCTTCTTTTTCTTGAGTTGTAACCATAATCACCGGAACAGTTTTATAATTAGCTTGCTTACGTAAATCACTTATAAAAGAGTAACCATCCATGATAGGCATATTAACATCTACAAGGTACATATCAATATCTGCATCTAGACTCTTCTCTAATGCTTCCATACCATTCTCAGCTTCTATAATCTCAAATTCTTGAGATTTAAGTATAGCTCCATGATAATTTCTTACTGTTTTTGAATCATCTACTACCATTATAGTTGCCATAATACACTCCTACTATTAAATCTATATAACCTGAACACGTCCAAATCATATTCACTCATTAAACTTTTAAAAAAATTCTATCTCGTCAGTTTCATCTTCATGACCTAATTTGCCTGAAAATGCATCTCTTCTATCTTTTGCTCTTTGCAAAGTCTTTGACAGCTTGGAATGAAGTTTATCTATAGAATCACTAGCTATCTTCTCATCAGAATCATAAGCATTCTCAAAAATTTCTATACTTTTTTGAACACTATCAATAGCTTCAATCGTTGCAGTTAACTGCTGAGAAATAATATCTTGATACTGCACTGCTTGCATAGCAGTATCATCTAGTTCAATAGAATTCTTCTCCATAAATTCGCTTAACATAAGCATAGAGTCTTGAGACATTTTAATCGTGTCTTCTTCAACCTCTTTTATATGTGTTAACAATTCTTTGATTGAAGATAATATATTCATCTTAATCTCCACTACGTTAATCTTAAAACTCTTGTTATAGCCTGTTTAAGCTGAGCTGGATTAAATGGTTTTACAATCCATCCCGTAAGTCCCAGCGCTTTACCTTTTTCTTTAAGCTCAGCTTTTGTCTCTGTTGTCAGCATTAAACATGGTGTTCTGCTAGTTGAAGGAACTTTTCTTAAAGCTTCTAAAAACTCCAAACCATTCATTACAGGCATATTAAGGTCTGTAATAATTAAATCAGGTGTCATTCCAGCTTGAATCTCTGCTAGGGCAACTTGAGCCTCTGTATATTGTTTAACCTCTATTGGCATAGAGTTAGTCACCATTCTCGTTGACGCTAAAGCCGTCTCACTATCATCTACAAATATTACTAATGGCATTTTTTTCTCCTATTTTTGATAAATTAAAGTATTGTCTATTTTTTTTGCCTTAAAGACAGAAACAATACGGCTCATATATTCAGCATGTCCCAAAAGAACGTATCCACCTGGGTTTAGCATATCATAAAATGTCATTGCAACCTCTTTACGAGATGCATCATCAAAATAGATAAGCATATTTCTTGAAAAAATTACGTCAAACTTTCCAAGATTTCTCATTTGAGTTTTGTCAAATACATTGGCTACTTGAAAATCAACACTTCCTTGTAAATCTTCACCAAGTTCATAACCAAGAGAGTTCTTTTTAAACCACTTAGCCAAGATTCCTTTTGGGATAGCGTGAACCGAACGCTCTGTATATTTTGCTTTTTTTGCTTTTTCTATTACAGTAGAGTCAATATCTATACCTACAATCTCTATATCTCTTTGTTCAACTATATTACCTTCTTCAACAATATGAAGTATCATTGAGTACGGCTCTTCACCTGTTGAACATGGAGAAGATAATATTCTAAGCGTTTTTGAAGCTGGCAAAGTCTCATGAAGCTCAGGTAAGATTTTATTTACTAAAACTTCAAACTGATCTTTTTCTCTAAAAAAATATGTCTCATTTACAGTAATACCATTCATAAGATCTTGAAACTCTTCTCCACTCTTATCTTCAAAACGAAGTTTAAAGAAGTACTTTCTAAAGTTGTCAACACCAAGTTTAGATGCTCTGCTATCTATATACTTTGCCAGTTTTTCATAGTGCTTTTCCTCTTCTAAGTGTATGCCACTCTTTCTATAAACATATTCACTCATCTTTAAAAAATTTTCTGTTGATAATAGATATGCCACTGTTATCCCCTAATCATCTTGACTGCACCATCTACAGCAAACTCTACGTAGGATTCGTCTTTAAATCTTGCCTTTAAAGACTCTAGGAGTTCAATATCTTCTTCCTCGCCTATTTCACCCATATAATCTACTGCTGTCATTGCAACATTTATATCTTCTTCATCTTCTAATAGCTCAACCAGCATATCTCTAGACTCTGCAAAATCAACATCACCTAAAACATTGATAGCAAAAATCCTCAAATCTCTGTCATCACCTATAAGAAATTTGACAATATAATATTTAATTGCAGAACCAAAGTCCCTAAGTATAGATATACCTAAGTTTCTAATATAAGCATTTTCTTCTTTTAACAGCTCCATAATCTCTTCAATTGGTGCTTCTTGTGGATCCATACTTGCTACTACAGAAGCTATTTTAGTAAGAAAGTTTTTATCAATATATTCTACTTTTTTTATACAAGAGACAAGATATTTTCCACCACCATCAAACTTTACAATTTCCTCAATGGCATAATCTTTTTTATCAGACTCATTATTGGATTCAAAATAGTCTATTGTTTCTTCAAGATTTGAAAATTTTGGTAAATCTTCAATCTCTTGCTTAACATGTTTCTTAACTATGGCCATAAGTCTTCTCCTTCTATTTTAACGTAACTATTTTTTTTAAAATATCTTTAAAGTCTAACTGCTCTGATACACCACCTCTGTCATATGCCTCTTTTGGCATACCGTAAACAGTAGCACTGTTTTCGCTCTCTCCCAAAGTATATGCTCCTGCACTTTTTAGCTCAACCATTCCATCTGCTCCATCATCACCTATCCCAGTTAAAATAATTCCTATTAGATTAGTTGCTTTAAAAACACTAAGCGCACTATGCATCATATCATTAGCACTTGGTTGAAAAAAGTTATCACCTTTGTCCTTATCTTCTCTTATAACAATTTTTCCAGAAGTTTTTTTAGCAAAATTCATATGAACTCCACCACGTGCAACATAAATATTACCAGGAAGCAATTCCATATTGCTAGCACTTTCATGAACATTTAGAGCAGATGAGCGGTCAAGTCTTTGAGCAAATGCTTTTGTAAACTGCTCAGGCATATGCTGAACTATACAAACAGGATATTTATAATTTGCAGGAAGAGCGGAACAAATCTGCTCTATTAGTCCTGGTCCACCGGTAGAAGAACCTATCAGAACAACTTTCTCTATATCTCTAGAGTCTGTAGTTTGTTCAAGCTCTTGTACTACTTTTTTTCTCTCTCTTTGCGGAGGTCTAGATGCTTGCCTTTGTAGCCTTCTCTTAGGTATACGACTAAGTGATTTTATTTTTTGAAGTATCTCTTCTCTATTCTCATTTTTACCAACATTCATAGTTCCAGGTTTAAGTATGTAATCTATTGCGCCTAAGTCAAGTGCATCCATTGTTATACTAGCATTCTCTGTAGTTAATGAGCTAACCATCAGTATAGCTGTTGGTCGTTTATCCATAATCTGCTTTACTGCTTCTATACCGTCCATAACCGGCATATTTATATCCATAGTAATCACATCATACTGTGTTGTTGTCGCTTTATCTACAGCTTCTTGACCATTTTTAGCTATAGTGATTTCAAATCCAAGCGTTGATATAATTTCAGTTAATTGTTTTCTAACAAGTGCAGAATCATCAACAATTAATACCTTTTTCACCACTATTTCTCCTGTCTTGAAACTATTTTTTCTATATTCATAGATGGAACTAATCTTTTACCATTATCTAGATGCAAGATACTGCTAAACAAATCATCATCTTGGACTTTAAGTTCATCACTTTTAATATCCATGATATCACTTATACTATCTACAACAAAACCGATTTTACTGCCGTCTATATAGCAGACTATAATTTTTGAATCTTCATTAATTTGTGTTGGAATATTTAATTTTTTAAAGAGTGATACAATAGTAACTATCTGACCTCTAATATTAATAACCCCATCCACATTTTCATCGCTAAATGCTACTTTTGTAGAATCAACTATATCTATTATCTCAGCTACAAAATCAACATTAAAGGCATACTCTTTACCTGCAAGTTTAAACACAATAACTTCTTGTGCTACCAAAGAATCTGTTTTTTTATCTGTTTGAGACTTTGTTTTTGAATCAATATGTGAACTATTTTTAGAAAATATTTCTTTTAAAACATCTCCATCAAAAAAAGATATTAGAGACTCAGCATCATGTATAACACCGGAGATTTTATTGTCTTCAAAATTCTCTTTCATGTACTCAATATCTTTGTCTGGGATGCTTTTTATATCTATTATATCATCAACTAAAAGACCTATAGTTTCATCACCATATGAAGCAATTAAGATTCTGTTTTTCTCATTTTTTTCATTATTAAAACCGTAATAAGAGCGCAAGTCAATAACTGCAATTAACTCTTCTCTCAGAGTTATAAGACCAAGCAGGTCATCTGGACTTCCAGAAATATCAGTATACTTTACATCGGCAAGTATTATCTCTCTTAAAAAATCTATATTTATAGCAAACTTTTCATTTGTCATAGCAAAAATCAAAAACTTTGTAGAGTTTTCTTCTTTTGTATCTACAGCCTTAATTTTTCCGCCATTAACATTTTTAGACTTCATCTCAACCCTAGAAATATTTGAAATTAAAGTCTCGAGTGATATAACTTGAATCAAAGAGTCTTTATACTTATATATAGCTATAACTGGATCATTAGCATTATCTAGATACTCAATATTTGCCTCATCAATATCTACAGTATTATAAACCTCACTAACTAGAAGTGCATTTGATGAAAGCTTTCCGTTTAGACTTAAAAGTCTACTGCTTCCGGCACCTAAGTCTACTTCTGGCATATTTAATAAAAGATTCACATCAATCATACTTACTATACTTCCACCAACGGCACAAAGTCCTCTGGTACCCTTTGGTATTAAAGGAAGGCTCATAAGCGATGGAACTCTAGAAATTTGATTTATATCTTCAGTTGATATGCCATAATTCTCTTGAGCATTTTTAATGATTAGAATCTCTTGGATTTGCATCTTGATTTATCCTTGTTGAAGCTCATCTGCCATAACAGCCAACTCTTCTACACCCTCTCCAATGTGCGAAACTGTCTCGATAATCAGCTCACTTGCTTTACGAGACTCCATCGCATTTCTGGCACTAAGTTCTACTGCTTTTTGAATCTCACTAATACCTATCATAACTTGATTCATACCCTCAATATTTTGATCATTAACAGCTTTTAGACCTGTATATCTATCTAAGAGATCAACTAGCATTTCGGTAATTTTCACTATATCATTTATAAGGATATCTATAAGAGACTGCTCATTTCCCTGAGATGCTAAAAGATTGTTCCAATCAGTTTTTACCGTATCTATCTCAGAGTTCATAGACTCTACAATATCATTAATCTTATCAGTGTTTGATTCTGAGTCTTTTGCTAGGTTTCTTATATCTGCACTAACAACTGCAAAACCTTTTCCAAAGTCACCAGCACGTGCTGCTTCTATAGAACCACTAATAGCAAGCATATTTAACTGAACAATCGAATTAGATATATTCCCAACTGTTTTGTCAACATTTCTTGTCTCTTTAACTATAACATTTAACTCACCGGCTGCACCGTTACCTTGTGTTATTGAGTCACTAAAAGAGCCTCTAATCTCACTAACGGTATTTTTTACCACATTAAAAGAAACTTTAAGAAGGTCAAAGTTTCTTCTAGCAATTTCTATAAGTTTATCTATGTCCTTAGCCGCATCTATACCAGCTTCTATAAGCTCTTTATTTCTAATTGCACTCTTGTTTGTAGTATGTGAAGATGATTCTATCTGATTTAGTGCAGTAGTTACATCTTCAAGAGCATTTTGAATATCCTCCATTGAACCACCGATTGTATCAGCACTCAAGGCAATATCTTCAGCAGATTTCATAGTATCTGTAGAGTATTTTAGCTCTTCTGCCAAATTAGAGAGTTCTTTAATATCATCTTCTGTTTGAGATAGAGCATCTGATTGGATGTCTATACCATTTAAAGTTTTTTCAACAGAGAGAGCGATCTCACTAGATGCACTAGCAATATCTTGTGAACCATCATTGATTTTACCAACAAAGTCACCAAGTTTTTGAGTATAAGTATTGACACTTCTAGCAGCCTCAACAGAATAAACAGCTATTTTTGTAAGTTCTTCCATTTTTAAACTCAGTAGATTACCTTTGGCACCATTTCCTGAGATAGTTGTAGTAGTCTCACCAATACTTGTGATGATATTATCTATACTTCCTTGGATTTTTGTAACAAGTTCAGAGATGAATTCTGCATTTTTTTCACTCTCTCCAGCTAAAGCACGAGTTTCATCAGCAACAACTGCAAAGCCTTTACCATGCTCTTTAGCACGAGATGCTTCTATGGCTGCATTTAGAGCAAGTAGGTTTGTCTGATCTGCTATTTTAGCAATAAAATCAACAGCATCTCCAATATTTTGAGATGAGACTTTCAGCTCCTCACTCTTAGTTGATGATTCCTGTGCAACTTTTACAGCAGTAGCCATTCTTCCAACAGAATCATTAATCTTATCAACAGATGCCATAATATTTTCACCAGTTGAAAGTGTTGAAGATATAACAGTAGTAATTGTTGAATTCATTCTGTTAATATTAGTATTTATACCTTTTACATTTGAAAGTGCCTGCTCACTCGCTCCGCTGTTTTCTTCAGCAGCAGTTGCAATCTGTTCCATAGAAGACTTTAACTCCTCTATAGCACTTACACTCTCTTGTGCATTTTCTAATATTGTCATAGATACGCCAGCAATGCTCTCACTTATCTGTTGTTGTTTAGCCAGTGTTCTTTGACGTCTTTTGTCTCCGCCACCACCAGCCACTGCAGTAGCTGTAGATGAACCTGAAGTCTGTTTTTTCATTAATGCCATTATAAATTCCTTTGGATTCTAATCTAGAGTTGCGTAAAGCTCTTGAGCTTTTTTGATATCTTCGCGAGATGGTTTAACTCGAATGGAAACATATTTTGTTTTTCCATTTTTATCAACTGAGCGAAGAACTGTTGCATATACCCAGTAGTACCCACCACCTTTTCTTGCATTTTTTACATATCCTGTCCAAAAACCTTTAGACTGAACATCACCCCAAAGAGATTTAAAGGCAGCTCTTGGCATATCTGAATGGCGCACAACATTGTGTGGCTGACCCATCAACTCTTCTCTATGTAGATTAGCTATTTTTAAAAAAGAGTCACTAGCATATTCAACTATACCTTTTTCATCTGTTTCACTTAAAAGATATAAGTCATCATATAAAACTTCACCATCTTCTAAAAATGTTAAACCTTCTGTGCTTACTGCACTATTTTTCTTTGACACACTGAACCCCCGCTAAAGATTGATTTGATATAGCTTACAATGTGGAAACTGAAATTAAATTGAAATGAATGATATTTTATTAATAGTAGTAGATTGATTACGAATTGAACTGATAGTTTTATTTTATTTACTTATGAAAGGAGTTTTCTTAAGCCTACACATACGTGTAGAACTTAATTTGCAGATGTTAGATATAATTTAGATATTGTCTCTGATACCTAAATCTTCTACTAATTTAAGATAAGCTTCTTTATCTTTTCTTTTGAAGTATTTCATTAAACGACGACGTTGACCAACTAGTTTAAGTAGTCCTAGTCTAGAAGCATGATCTTTTTTGAATATTTTAAGGTGTTCAGTTAACTCTGCAATTCTTGTTGTTAAAAGTGCGATTTGAACTTCACTTGAACCTGTGTCACTCTCTGAGCGACCGTATTTTGTTACAATTTCTTGTTTTTTAGCCGAATCTAAAGCCATAATAGCCTCCTGATGGGTATATTTATCTAACATTTATACGAAAAAAGTATAAAGTTGAAATGAAAGTGTAGCAAAACTATATTAAATATGGTTTAGGCTCGCTAAAGTAGTATCCTTGTGAGCTCTCAATTCCCAACTCTTTTACCTTTTCAAATATCTCTTTATTCTCAACAAACTCAGCTATCACCTGAATATTCATCTTTTTTGCAAAATCTACTATTACATTTGTAATAATCTCTGAGTTTTTATTATGTAAAATTTCTTTTATGATTGAGCCGTCTATTTTGATAAAATCTGCTTCTAGTCTCATTAGATATTCAAAGTTTGAGTAACCTGTACCAAAATCATCTATTGCAATTCTACAGCCTAGTGCTTTTATATTTTTTATAAACTTTTGTATCTCATAAAAGTTTTCTATACTTTCAGACTCAACAATCTCAAATATGACTCTTTTTGAAATATTATAAATATCTAGCATCTCTAAAATATATTCATTTATCTCTTTGTCTAATATATCATCTATACTAAGGTTTATAGAAAACTCAAAATCATTCTCTCTAAAATTTTCAAAACTTTTTTGAATTACTATTTTTGTAAGTTGTTTATAAAGCTTAGCTTTTTTTGCAATATTTAAGAAAAAATAAGGTGTTATAACTTTATCATCTTCATCAATAAGTCTTATTAAACATTCATACTTATTAATTTTCCCACTGGCATTATCTATAATTGGCTGAAAGAAAATAACTATCTTATCATTTTTTATTGCTTTTTTTATTTTTTTAGTCCAGCGCATATTATTCTCATACTCTTTATCAAGACTCATTACTTTGTTATAAACAATTAGATCTTTAGACTCTCTTCTTGCAATTTTTATAGCCATATCTGCGGTTGTAAGTAACTGTTCTTTCTTTTCTAGTGAAATACTAACTGTTGCATTTAACTCTATAGTTTCATCTTCTACTTCATATATATGTGAATTAATAAACTTAACAATTGATTGAGCCTTTTGTATAACGCTATGAGACGGCATATCTATCGTTAATATTGCAAACTCATCTCCACTGACTCTAAATAATTTAAGCTCTTCATTCATACTACAGTTCTGGAGTAGTTGAGAAGCAAATTCTACTAAAGTAGCATCCCCTAGTTCATGTCCGTAAAAGTCATTTATTTGAGAAAAACTATCTATATTTACTAATATTAAAGAGAGCTTTTCACTATTTAAAATCTCCTCTTTAATTGCATTTCTATTTCCAAGTTTTGTAAGAGCATCTGTATTGGCAAAGGTTTTTAATTCATTTTTTTGATCTACTAACTGAGTGATATCATGTCTTATTGAGATATACTCAGTTATCTCTCCCTCAGCATTTACAATCGAAGCAACAGTAGTATCTATCCAATAAAAAGTACCATCTTTTTTTACATTTCTTATTCTGCCATGCCAAGTCTTTTTTGATGTAATAGTTGACCAAAGTTTTTTATATATAGCTTTAGAAGAAGATTTATCTTTTAAAATATTATGATTCTTTCCCATAACTTCTTCACGAGTATAACCCGTAACTTTACAAAAGTTATCATTTACATATGTTATATTTCCATCTAAGTCACTTTTAGAAACTATAAGATTGCTGTCAATTACATTTTTGTAACTTTGGAGAAAAGATAGAGAGTTTTTCAGTTCATGTGTTCTATCATCAAGTTCATCTTCTAACTTACCTTGTAATTTTGAAAAAAATCTCATTAAATAAAATGCTATAAAAGATACAATTATTATTAGAGGTAAATCATGTAAAAGTGAACTTAAAAATTGCTTATTTATGATTTTATTTACATGAAAAGTTGCTATTTTAATACTTAAGATACCACTTATCTCACCAATTTTATAGTTATATGCTTTATCAGATATAAATTTTGGAGCTTTTGATTTCTCTCCATGACAAGCAAGACATTTTTCTTCAATCTTAAGTGGAGTAGCATATTGATAAAAATCACTCTCTAGATTAAAGTATTCTTTGGCATCAACATTGTTTTTAAAATATTTTATGGCCTTGAGTTCATATATATCAGCTTGATTTTGAGGGCTTCTTGCTTTATCACTAACTATTTGTATCTTAAGTTGAAGTTTATTTTCTTCTGAAAATATTTTAGAAATTTGTGTAGAAGAAAATGCCGTTAATCCAGCAGGCATTTTTTCATTTAAATCTATATTTTTTTCAAGATAAAGATTTTCATAATAGTCTCTATGTGTCATGGACAATGAGTCTATAAGTCTTGACTGCTCAAATATAAACTCTTCAACCATCTTTTTATTTTCAAAATAATCAAGAGAGACTCTAACAGATACAATAATAAAAAACACAATAGGAATTATTATGATTAGTTTTTTGGAAATTATCTTATATGACATTTGGTTATTATACTCATATTTCCAATATTTGAAACTTAAATTCAACTTCTTTAGATATAATCTTTTTCAATCATTATAATCTTAATTAAAAAGTAAATATTATGTTAATAACTCGTGCAAGTGAATACGCAATACTTTCTCTCATTGTTTTGTCAAAAGCCAGTTCACCCATGGATAGTGAAACTCTTTCTAATCAACTTTCCATTCCAAAAAGCTTTTTAGCAAAGATTTTACAAGCTCTGGCAAAAAATGGTATTTTAAAGTCTTATAAAGGCGTTAATGGTGGCTTTACACTATTAAAAGAACCTAAAAATATTAGTATGCTAAGTGTTATGAGCGCGGTTGAGGGAAAAGCACCTACTGTTTTTGACTGCTCTCCATCTCAAAAAGATTGCCCTAGTGATAGAGCTGAGCTTTGTTCTATATGGCCATTTTTAAATAAACTTCAAGGCAAAATAGATGACTTTTTAGCCGATTTGTCGCTTGATGATATTTTAGAGTAGTAACTTGGCAAGAAAACTTACTACAAGAGAGCAGATTGGAACAACACTAAACTTTCTTATTGGACAAAGAGATTTAAGCGTAGTTATATTTGTAATGGCTATTTTAGCTATTATTATCGTTCCTCTGCCTTCGAGTCTACTAGATGTACTACTTACAATTTCTATGGCTTTAGCCGTTTTAATTTTACTTATATCATTATATGTTCCAAAACCAACAGATTTAACAACTTTTCCAACTCTTATTCTTATTTTAACCCTATTTAGACTTTCTTTAAACATTGCTACAACAAGGATGATTTTAAGTCATGGTCACGAAGGGGGCAGCGGAGTAAGTAGTATTATAACAAGCTTTGGTGATTTTGTTGTAGGTGGTAACTTTGTTATAGGTATTATCGTTTTTTTCATTCTTGTTCTAATTAACTTTATGGTTATTACAAAAGGTTCTACAAGAGTTGCAGAGGTTGCTGCTCGTTTTACACTAGACTCGATGCCTGGTAAACAAATGGCAGTAGATGCTGACCTTAATGCTGGACTAATAGATGATGCAGAGGCTAAGCAACGTCGTGCAGAAATTCTTCAAGATGCAAACTTTTATGGAGCTATGGATGGTTCTTCTAAATTTGTTAAAGGTGATGCTGTTGCCGGTATAGTCATTACTCTTATCAACATTATAGGTGGATTTCTTATAGGTGTTTTTCAGCATAACATGTCAGTTTCAGATAGTGCTTCAACATTTACACTCTTGACAATAGGTGATGGTCTAGTTGGTCAGATTCCAGCTCTTATTATCTCTACTGCGACTGGTATTATGATTACTCGTTCTTCTGGAGAGGGAGACAACTTCGCTGAGGGTACTATCAATCAGATGATGGGTAATGCAAAAATCCTGATGATAGTTGGTTTTATCATGATTTTATTTGCACTTGTTCCAGGACTTCCTACTGCTTCTATGGGGTTTGTAGGTATCATGTTTGCACTTCTTGGATGGTCTGTTTATAAGTATGAAAAAGGTGAACTTTCTATACTCAACATTGACAGCATACTCTCATTAAAAGACAAAGAGCAGCAAGAGTTACAAAAAGCTTCAACAAAGCCAGAAAAATCTAATGAAGAGATAGCAAAAGAAGAAGAAACAGCTCTAGAAGATATACTTAAAGTAGAGATGCTAGAACTTACCCTTGGTTATCAGCTAATACGATTAGCCGATAGTTCTCAAGGTGGAGATTTACTAGAACGTATCCGTTCAATGAGACGTAAGATTGCATCTGACTTCGGTTTTTTAATGCCACAAGTTCGTATCCGAGATAATTTACATCTCCAACCAGATCAATACCAAATCCTGCTAAAAGGTATTTCAATTGGAGAAGGAACTATCCAACCCGATAAATTCCTTGCGATGGATAGTGGAATGGCAACAGGTGAAATTGAAGGGACAAAAACAAAAGAGCCGGCTTTTGGTCTAGACGCACTGTGGATACAGCCAGACCAAAAAGAAGATGCTATCATTAATGGCTATACAGTTGTTGATTCGGCAACTGTAATATCTACTCATATGAGTGAGTTAGTCAAACAAAATGCAGAAGACCTTCTTACTCGTCAAGAAGTTCAAACTCTTATAGAAAAAATCAAAAATGACTTTCCTGTTATTGTAGATGATGTATTAAAGGTAGCGTCTATTGGTCTGATTCAGCGTATATTAAAAGGTCTTTTACATGAGAAAATTCCTCTCAAAGATATGCTTAGCATCTTAGAAACAATTGCAGATATAGCAGAGTATACTAAAAATGTTGATTTAATAATAGAACAGGTACGCTCAAAACTATCTAGAATTATTACACAGATGTATGCTGGGGATGATGGTGTCATAAGATTACTGACTTTTGATACTTCTTCCGAACAGTTAATGCTAGAAAAATCCCAAGAACAAGACGGTGTCAGAAATCTGCTTCTTAGTGTAGGAGAGATAAATCAACTCATTCAAGCAACAAGTGCGAAAGCACATGAACTGCTACAAAAAGGGGTCTCCCCCGTTGTTATTATCGTTGACCCTCAGCTTCGTCGTGGTGTTGCAGAGATTTTTGAGAGATTTTCTCTTGATGTTGTAACACTTTCACATGCTGAAATTGATTCAAGTGCAACTTTTGAAGTTATGGGTTCTATTTCTATAGAGTCATAAATATAGTATAATAAGTTTAAGGAATATAATGAAAAATAAAACAATCTACCATTTATCGCATATTGATTTGGATGGTTATAGCTGTCAGTTAGTAATGAAATATACACCATACAAAGTATTTAATTACAATGCTAATTATGGGGCTGAAGTTAAACAAAAATTAGAGCTGATATTGGAAAAAATAAATAAAAGTAAAACTAGTTCTCTTATTTTAATTACTGATTTAAACCTTACATTTGATGAATCAAGATGGCTTAACAGTGAAGTTAAAAAAATGAATGATAATAAAAAGGATGTAACTATAACTCTTTTAGATCATCACGGTAGTGGAGAAGATAGTGCTAATAAGTATGATTGGTACTATCTTGATACAACAAGATGTGCAACAAAAATCACTTATGACTATGCAAAAGAGAATTTTGAGCTTGATGAACCAGAGTGGATGAATAAGTTTGTAAATATCGTTAATGCTGTTGATCTTTGGAAACAAGAAGAAGTTGAAAACTTTGAGTATGGAAAAGTTTGTATGAGACTTGTAACTGAGACAAGAGAGCTAAATAAAATTATGTTTGCAGATACAGATAATAACTATAAACTCTCCCTACTTCTTGAAGCTACAAAATATATAAATGAAGAGAATGCTCATATAGTTTTAGATGAAAAAATTCATCTTATAAAAAAAGATTTTTTTAAAGAAGACAAAAATGATACTCTTGATAATTTAGCTACAAAATATATTGTAAAACTCTTAGGCGATGCAAGAGATGAAAAGACAATTTACTATAAAGGCTACAGAGGCTATTTAAGTTATGGTGTTGGAAATACTTCTATTGTCGGCAATGGATTTTTACTTGCTTTCCCAGAGTATGATTTTATTGTAGATGTAAGCTATCGTGGGACAATGAGTCTAAGAGCAAATAACCAAGTAAGTGTTTCTCAAATCTCTAAAGAGTGGGCAAATGGTGGTGGACATCCAAATGCTGCTGGTGGAAGAATCATAGGCTTTAAAGAGCAATATCGTTATGACAAAGTTAAAAAACAGATAGAAAAAATCATCAATGACAAAGAAGCTGTTGCTGGTGACTTAGAGTATAAAAAAGAAGAGCAGTAGTTAAAGGTTATAATTACTTTCACTCTGCTTCGAAAGAAGCAAGCTTCAGTCGCCCGAGCGGCGTAAGCGATCAGATATGGACTTGTTCATATCTGAATTAAATAGTTAATTCTTCGCGAAATATCTCTCAATACCATTTGCTAAGCCTAAAGCAATCGTTTTTCTATACTTAGAATTTACTAGTCTTTTTGCTTCTGATGGATGAGATATAAAACCAACTTCAACTAAAACTGCTGGCATCTGAGCTCCAACAAGAACCCAAAAAGGACCTTCTCTAACTCCACCATCTTTTACTTTATACTTTTTATTCAAAGAACCCAACATTCCTCTTTGCAGATCTATTGCCAATTTATTAGATGCTACTATTTTATGACTATTCAAAAAATTTAAAAAGGTATTTTTACCATATCTATTCATTTCACTTAAATCTGCTGAGTTCTCTTTTGCAGCAACTCTTTCAGCTCGTTTTGAACGCGATGGAGATAAAAAGTAACACTCAATTCCATGAACTTTATTTGCATTTTTTCTACCAACGGCATTTGCATGGATACTTACAAATATGTCAGCTTTTTTCTTATTTGCTAAAGCTGTTCTTTTACTTAGTTTAACAAACTTATCTCTATCTCTTGTCATATGAACTTTATATCCACGAGCACGAAGTATTTTTTTTAACTCCTGTGAAATCTTATATACTATAACCTTTTCTCTATAGTTTCTATACCCAACAGCACCGGGATCTTTCCCACCATGTCCGGCATCTATTACTATTACTTTATTTCTGTCAGCTCTTTGAGGAGATATGGTCTTTGGAATATATTTATATTTATTTACTTGAGATTTAGATTTAGAAGTGGAGGATCTAATATTTATGACTAACTCTGTTGAGTCTTTTTTAAATCTAATATTTACTTTTTCACTGTTTTCAATTACTAGTCGTAAAGTATTAGTATCATATTGTCCAATTTTTATTCTATTTATACCTTTTTTTAAAAGATTTTGAGACTTTGTAAGCATAGAAGCATGAATATCAAAAACATACCTATATCTTGCATTCTTAGAATCATAGAGTGTAAAATAATTAATCTGATTATTTCTTAGTTTTTTGTCAAAATTTAAAACAAGTCTATCATTTTCCCATCTTACAGATTTTAGTTTATGAGATGATTGTACTTTAATATTTTTTGATTTAGATCTTTTTATTGATTTTGATTTTGGAGTATTATAAGAAGTTTTTGGTTTTATTTTTGATAGTTCATCTGAGTACTGTGATATATCTATATGGAGCTTATTACCACTTTTTACGATGCCTTTTAAAGCGCTGACTCTAAGCTTAGTGTCTTCTGCCATAATGGCACGAAGATAAAGATTTTTATAGTCATTATATGCACGAAACTGATTCGACTTTGAACCACTCTTCATAAAATTATCAGCTCGCTTTAAAAGCTCGCTATCACTTTGTGCATAGAGAGAAATAACAATAATAAAAAAGAGACTAAGAAGACGAATCATTCTTTGCTTATTCGCCTACCATCAATTTATTTATTAACTCTTTTACTGAGATAATTTCATCTAACTTATAGCCATTAGTTCCTGAGAAAAATAGACCTGTCTCAGTATTTCCTAAAAATGCATCACTTAATCTATCTGCTATACAAAAACCAACCGCTTTTGCTTCTTCACCTCGGTTACAAGGAGCTACACAGTTTGATATACATTTAATAGCAGGACCTTCTCTTTTATCAACTAAGTGAGTAAGGTTAGTAACCACCCCTTGAGCCGGATATCCAACAGGTGATCCCATAAGTTTAATATCTTCTTTTTTAGCATTGATAAGAATATTTTTAAAATTTATATGTGCATCACATTCATGAGTACCAATAAAACGAGTTCCCATTTGAACTCCAGATGCACCCAGAGATAGCATCTCTTCTATGTCTTTCTTATCCCAAACACCACCTGCAGCTATCACTGGGATATTGCCCCAAGTTGCCGCTTCTTCAACAACTGGACCAACAATATTTTCTAATTGGTTTTCTGGTAGTTTACACTGCTCATACGTAAAACCTTGATGCCCACCACTCTTAGGTCCTTCAACAACTACAGCATCTGGAATTCTATTATATCTTTTTTGCCATCTTTTACAGATGATTTTAAGAGCTTTAGCAGATGAAACAATAGGAACAAGTGCTACATCAGGATAACCTTCCGTAAACTCAGGCATATTTGTAGGAAGACCTGCACCTGTAATGATAATATCAATACCAGCTTCACAAGCATCTTTTACAACACGTCCATAATCATTTATAGCATAAAGAATATTCGCTGCTAATGGTTTATCCCCACATATTTTTCTTGCGTTTTCTACAATCTTATGTAAGCCCTCTGGAGAATAAAAATTTGCTTCACTTAGAGGTCTATCGGAAACGAGTTTTTTTGCATAAGCTTTATCTTCATAATAACCTGTACCAACGCTACTTATAACACCTAGTCCGCCCTCTTTTGACACAGTACCAGCTAGTTGGTCCCAACTAATACCAACACCCATACCACCTTGAACTATAGGCTTTTCTATTATATATTTTCCAATTTTCAACGACTTAAAACTCATCTAATTAACCTTTAATTTAGCAAACTTTCTTTTTCCAACTTGAAGTATATACTCACCACATGCAAGTTGTAATTGCATATCCGAAATCTTCTCTTGGTTTATTTTAACAGCACCTTGCTTAATATCTCTTCTTGCTTGCGAAGTAGATGGCTCAATGTTACAATCAACTAAGGCTTGAGCTATCCAAATCTCTCCATCACAATTATATTCATCTATCTCTGTTGGTACTTGACTTTTAGAGTGTATTTTATCAAACTCAGCTTTTGCAGCATGTGCGAGTTCTTGCGAATGATATCTAGCTGTAATTTCTATGGCTAAATCTTCTTTTACTTTTTTAGGGTGCATGGAACCATCAAGCACTCCATTTTTAATAGCGGCTATTTCATCTAAAGGTTTTGTACTAAGAAGTAAATAAAATCTCCACATCAAGTCATCTGATATACTAAGAATTTTTCCAAACATATCATTTGGTTCATCAGCTACACCAACATAATTATTTAAAGACTTACTCATCTTCTGCACACCATCTAAACCTTCTAAAATAGGCATCATTAAGACAGCTTGTTGTTTTTTTATATCATAAGTCTTTTGAAGTTGTCTTCCCATCAGAAGATTAAACTTCTGGTCTGTCCCACCTATCTCAATATCACTTTTAAGATAAACACTGTCATAACCTTGAAGCAGTGGATACATAAACTCACTAACGGCAATAGGAGCATTCGAAGCATATCTTTTTGAGAAGTCATCACGCTCTAGCATTCTTGCAACTGTAAGAGTAGAAGCAAGTTCTAGCATACCTAATGCACCTAGTGGTTCTAACCAGTCATTGTTATAAACTATCTCTGTCTTACTCTCATCCAAAATCTTAAAAGCTTGTGTAGTATAACTAGCGATATTCTTTTTAATATCTTCTTGACTTAAAACTTTACGTGTAGCACTCTTACCGGTTGGATCACCGATAGTAGCAGTGAAGTCACCTATAAGAAACTGCACAGTTGCACCGTATTTTTGAAATGTTGCAAGTTTTTGCAGAAGTACTGTGTGTCCAAGGTGTAGGTCTGGAGCTGTTGGATCAAAACCAGCTTTTACAGTATATGTTTTTCCCTCTTCAAAATATGCTTTTAATAACTTTTCAATTCTTTCATTGTCAATTATTTCAGCACTTCCCCTATTTATTTCTCTTAAAGCTTCTTGTAACATAACTATAACCACACCTTTGTAATTTTTAAATATTCTGGCTCACAGAGCCTAGCTTCAGTGACCTCAGCGGTCCAAGCGCAGTAAAATGGACTTTGTTCATTTTGCGCAACTAATTTAACGATAAGCATCGTCTGTTCGGATGAGATGTATAACTTTTATTTTTTGTTCCATTTTAGCACGAAGTGAGTTAATATCGGCTTCTTTTGACTCAAATTCAAGCTCACAATACCTCGATGTCTCGCTTTTGTTTTTTCCTAATTCTATAGAATTTATGTCTATATTTAACTTTACTAGAAAGTTTAAAAAATCTGCTAAAGTACCTTTTCCACTAGGAAGAGAAACTATTACATTATAGTTATAAATATTTTGTTTTTCCCATCTTACAAATAGCATTGATTCATTTTTTTCTAATTTCTTAATAGCACTTTTACACATTTTATGATGAATATGAGCTTTACCTTTTTCTAAAAATGCTACTATCTCATCACCAGACTTTGGATGACAACAATAGTCAAAAACAATGTCACTTATATGTGAAGTACTATATATTTCTGTACCTCTAATATTATATCTCTTTAGCTTAAATCTATGTCGAGAAAGAAATCTTTTAAATCTAGAATTTTTACTTATCTCAATTGTATACCTATGCATTACATCACGTAAGTGCTCTATATCTACAGGTATAGAAGCTCTCTTTTCACAGTTGTGTCTATCAAACCACTCTTCAACTCTTGAATGGTTTAGATTCATTGCAGTAGCAACAATATTTACACTAGACTTTGCATTGATATCTCTAACTCTTGCATTACAGTTAAATCTCATATTTGTTTTTGCTTTAGATGTTTTTACAGCATCTATCCAAGAACACCTTGTAATAATCTCGTCGGATGAATTAATCTTAACAATATCACCATTATGCAACTCACTTAGAAGTGGTGTTTTCATTTTATTAACAAGTGCAGATTTTGCCGTGTTACCCACTTCTGTATGAACAGCATATGCAAAGTCTAAAACAACTGCGCCACGAGGGAGAGTAAAAGCTTCTCCTCTTGGAGAAAATACAGCTATATCTTCAGAATACAAATCATTTTTTATAAGTGCATAAAAATCTTCAACAGATTCATTTTGATAGCCTAAGTTATTTAACCAATCTAGCTTGATGTTATTTCCGCCACTTTTATATTTCCAGTGTGCAGCAACTCCAAGTTCAGCAGTTTTATGCATATCAAAAGTTCTGATTTGTACTTCAAATATTGCAGTATTATAAAATACAGTGGTATGAATAGTTTGGTAACCATTATCTTTTGCAACAGCTATATAGTCTTTAAATCTTGAAGAGAGTGGTTGAAAATGCAGATGAATCAGACCTAAAATATTGTAACATTTTACAGGATCAGTAGTTAAAATTCTTATAGCTAAAAGGTCTAAAACTTCATCTATTGAGACACCTTTTCTCTGCATCTTCAAGTAGATGGAGTAACGGTGTTTTACACGTGAAAGTATCTCAAAATCATCTTCACAAAAACCATTTTTAGATAGAAGTTTATGTATAGACTCTTTAAACTCCTCCAATTTCATCTCTATCGCATGGTAGTTCGTATCAAGATAGTTATCTATATGATGTTTCTCTTCTTTAAAAAGATATGAGAAACTCAAATCTTCTAATATGTTTTTCAAAAAAGAGATACCTAGACGGTGAGCAATTGGAGCGTATACAACAAGTGTCTCTTCAGCAATTCTAACTTGTTTATGTTCTGCAAGAGCATCTAAAGTAAGCATATTGTGAAGTCTGTCACAAAGTTTTACTACTAATACTCTTACATCTTCAATACTTGCAAGAAGCATCTTTCTAAATGAAAGTGCTGAGACGACTAGTTTTTCATTAGAGCTTGAAGGAATAAGCTCAGAATCTCTAATACTATCAATTTTAGTTAGTCCCTCAACTAAATGAGAAACATCAGAGCCAAAGACCTCTGTTATCTTTTCAATAGTTATATCTGTATCTTCAACAACATCATGCAATAGAGCTGCAATTGCCATAGACTCATCATCTGTAATAGTTGAAACAATACTTGCTACTAAGATTGGATGTATTATATAGGGTTGTCCGCTCTTTCTAAACTGATCAGTATGTGCAGCTTTAGAATATTCAAGAGCTTCACGAAGTTTATCACTTGGGGTAATCTGTGAAAAAAGATATTCTTGTGCTGAGTCAACATCATGTATATGTTTGACTTTTTCTATATCTACTTGACTCAGACTCAAGCTATTACTTCTCTAAGTCTACAAAACCTTTAACTTTTACAAGGCCTTGTGCAATCTCCATTAAAGCTAAATCTGCTGCTTTAATACTTTTAGGGTCTATATTTAATTTACTTGTTGCACCATTTAAAAGTTCATCACTTCTTTTTGCTACTGCAAGTGCTAACTGATAATTATCCATATTTGGGTTATCATTTAAAACTTTTGCTGTTAATTCTTCAACTTTCATTATACTCATGTCCTTAATTTTATTTTATAAAATGAAGGAAAACCTTCATCTGTTTTCACACAGTATCGGAAATAATCCCGCTACCTACGCTAACGCTTGGTTTAACTCGGAGTGAAACCTATTGTATATCATACCCTTTTGGTACTTGTGCAACTTAACGTTAATGGTTTACTATTTTACTATTGAGCAATTTTTCATATTGCCATTTAAGATGTCTAAAAGATTACCTTTTATAGACATGTCACACACAATAATTGGTAATGAGTTATCTTTTGCAAGTGCAATTGATGTATCATCCATAACTTTAATGTGATCGCTGAGAGCTTGCTCATAAGTTAACTCTGATAATTTCACAGCATCACTAAACTTAGCAGGGTCTTTATCGTAAACACCATCTACTTTAGTAGCTTTAATAATCACCTCAGCACCTATTTCTACAGCTCTAAGTGTCGCAGCCGTATCTGTAGTAAAAAATGGGTTACCAGTTCCTGCTGCAAAAATCACAACACGACCCTTTTCTAAGTGACGAACTGCACGACGGTTAATATACGGCTCTGCAATCTGTTCCATTTTTATAGCTGTTTGCATTCTAACTTGTAGTCCCGCATGTTCACAAGCTTCTTGCATGGCAACACCATTGATTACAGTCGCTAACATTCCCATGTAGTCAGCAGAAGTTCTTTTAATAATTCCATCTTGTGCTGCAGTTACACCACGAATAATATTTCCACCACCAATAACGATACCGACTTCAATACCGGCATTGACCAGTGTCTTAATCTCCTGAGAGATATAGTTTAAAATCTGTGTGTCAATTCCATGACCTGCTTCACCTGCAAGTGCTTCACCTGAAAACTTAACCAATACTCGTTTGTTAGCCATGATACACCTTTTTATTAAATCCGCGAATTATACTTAAATATGTCTTTAAAATTACTTTGAAAGAATTCAGTCATATCTTTTACTATTATACTAAGCGATTAAACCTTCGGCTTTCATCAGGAGACTATGGATATTAATGGAGTTATTTCAGAAAATACTACTGCTCTGTTTTGCTCTTTAGTATCTAAAATCAACTCTAACATTTGGGCTATACTCTCATCCACACTAGGTACTAATTTTCGTATATCTTCTAATTTTTCATTTTTAAGGACATTTGTAAACTTATCATACGCAGAGTATGGCTCTTTTTTTGAGAGTGCATAATATAGTCTTCGACCTAACTCAAATACTTCAAACTCTTCATTTTTACCTGTAGTTGTTTTAGTACTAAATCCAAACTCTATATCTATATTTTTTTCTCTAAGATAAGCTCCTAATTTCATCATAAAACCTATATTTGCTACTGTATATTGTTGTAATACTCTTTCATTAAATTCCTCGAAGTTCTCTGTTGATGCTCTATGTTTTTTATACTCAAGCATTAGTGTCTCTACATAGAAGTTAGCATATCTTAATGGTGCAGATTTAAATACGGTATGACCTTCAACACCTTCACCTATTAACTTCCCTCCAAGGGAGATATTTACACCACCCTCAGCTTCACCGTTTACTTTTACTTTACAACCCTCAAAACCAATATCACCAAGGCCGTGAATACCGCAACCTTTCACGCAAGCAGACCAGTACATTCTAACTCGTCCTTTTTCTAATGGAACTTTTTCATCTAAATATGTAGCCATATTTATTGCATCATTTTTATTTTCAATCACACCAAAGGGACAATGTTCAGTCCCTGCACATGCTATAAGATTGTTAAAATAAGGAGTGTTTACGCTTTTATAAGTATGGAAAAACTCTTCTTTAAGCATAGAGGAAACATCTTTAACACCTAAAATATAAAGACTCTGTTGCATGTCAAAGCGTATCTCCTTATTTCCATAAGTCTCACTAAGATTTGCAACTTCTATTATGCCACTGCCAGAAAATATACCGGAGGGAACCACGACATGAACCCCAAAAGAGCTATCACGAAGTTGTACTTTTCCTTGATCTGAATCATTAAAATCCATCTTTGTCATTGTTTCACCGGCTGTTGTAAAATCAATTCCTGCATTCTCTCTTATGGCACTTGAAATCTCGCTCATTCCAACTGCCTCTATAAGAAAATGAAATCTGTTTTTATTTCGGTTGTCTCTAAATCCAAACCTTTTAAATATATCTGTAATAGATTCAAAAGCTTTTAAAACTTCCTCATCATTAGCTAGAAATATATCTGCACTCTTAGCAGTCTTTCCGACTTTGCCACCAAGGTACAAATTGTAACCATAACAACCATCTTTTTGAGCCAAAACAAAACAGCAGTCGTGTCCAAAAACATTACATCTGTTTGAGAGTGAACCTGTAATAGCCGTGTTAAATTTTCTTGGAAGAGTTGATATCCACTCTGGTGAGTAAAGAAAAGTCTTTTGAAGTCTTAGCAGTAAATCATACGAAGGAAGTACATTGTCAAAGGCAAGAGCATCTAGAGGATCTGTCATTATATTTCTAAAGTTATCTACACCTGTTTGAAAAGAGTCAATACCAACATCTTTAAGTCTTTGCAAAATAGTTGGAATGTCTTTTATGTCTAAATATCTAAGTTCACATTGAGCCCTTGTTGTAAGGTCTATATAGTCTTGTCCATGCTTCAGGGCACACTCACCAATCACTCTGGCTTGAGCAGAATTTAGATAGCCTCCAGGGATACGAAGTTTAATCATAAATCGCTCTGGTGTGGCAGGTCTATCATAGATGCCAAAACATTTTAAAAAGTATTTCTTATCCTCATCAGGGATAGAATCATAACCATCTCTAGCATACTCTTGAATCTTCTCAAAAGCCTCTATAGGATTTTTAAGCTCTTTCATTATTTCAATTTTATTGACTTTTTTACTTCTTGATTTATAAGCTTTTTGTAGTGCTTGCATATTAAAGCTCCAATATTAATTATATTTATAATATTAACTACTTTTTAAGCACTATATATTGATTATATGATTATGTTTTATACAATAGATAATAGCAAGGTGATGAAAATGATAGTTTTAAAAAGATTAATCACTTACATTGAATTAAAAATTAATATCATTTATAGGGTATGTTAAGTAAATTGTGACATAATTTGATAACTAAATTAAAAAGAATAATATGAATGTAGCAATAGTAGGACTTGGACTAATGGGTGGCTCACTTGCACTGAGTCTAAAAAAGTTAGATTTTGTTGATAAAATAGTGGGAAATGATCACAATATTGAGCACCAAAAACAGGCTTTAGAGCTTGGTTTGGTTAGTGAAATAGTAGATTTTAAAGAAGTTAAAAACTATGATGTAATCTTTTTAGCCATCCCCGTTGATGGTGTAATTTCTGCACTTAAGAGTTTAATAGATATTGATAAGAATACTACAATTATTGACCTAGGAAGTACAAAGTCTAAAATAGTCTCTTCTATTCCCTCGTCTATAAGAAAAAACTTTATTGCAGCACATCCAATGACAGGTACAGAGAACTTTGGTCCTCAAGCTGCAATTGAAGGTCTATATGATGACCAAGTGGTAGTTTTATGTGACATAGAAGACAGCGGAAAAGTTCAACAAGAAGTCAGTAGAAAAATATTTAAAGCTCTTAAGATGAGAAAATACTTTATGGGTGCGAATGAGCATGATCGCCATGCTGCTTTTATCTCACATATGCCTCACGCTATATCTTATTCTATTGCTAACACTGTTATGAAGCAAGAAAACAAACACAATATTTTAGCTCTTGCTGCCGGTGGTTTTCGTTCTATGAGTAGACTTGCAAAAAGTTCACCAAATATGTGGGAAGATATTTTTAGACAAAATAAAACAAACCTTCTTGAAGCTATAGACCTTTTTGAGGGTGAACTTAAAGTTTTAAAGAAAAGCATAGAAAATGATGAATGGGATGAAGTAAATAAAATTATGAACGATGGTTATAAACTTCACGATATTTTAGACTAATAAAATAATTAAGTCTTAATGTAAAATATAGATTTTGTACCTTTTGCCAAACCTTGACTCTCTAGAATTACATTTCCACCAAGGATTTTTGCCATTTTTCTACTAAGAGAAAGCCCTAATCCTGTCCCTTTATGCTGTTTTTGCATGACATTCTCTACTTGAGTAAAATCGTTAAAGAGTCCTTTTATATGCTCTTTAGATATTCCAATACCAGTATCAGTTATACATACAGTTATATTATCATCTTCATTATATAGCTCCATTTTAACATAACCTGTCTCTGTAAATTTTATGGCATTAGACAAAAGATTTATAACTATTTGCTTAAACATTTTAGTATCAGTTTTATACTTATCATTTTTAAAATTCTTAGTTAAAATTTCAAATTTCAAATCTTTATCATCTGCTAATGGTTTAAGCATCTCATAGCTACTTTGCACAAGAGAAATGATATCTGTATCTTCTAAACGTGCTTCCATTTTTCCAGCTTCAATTTTTGCAATATCAAGTATCTCATTTATCATTCCCAAAAGGTACTGAGCTGATGATTCTATATTTGATACAGTATCTTGTTGGTCATCATTTAATTCTTCATACACTATCATATACTGAGCAAATCCTATAATTGCATTTAAAGGTGTTCGAAGTTCATGAGACATATTTGAGATAAATGCTGATTTAGCTTTTGAAGCTGACATAGTCTTCTCTATAAGTCTGATTCTCTCTAGTTGAAGTGTAATCATGGCAGCAATCGAATAGTAGAATTTTTTTTCATTATTATCTGTAAAATTATCTATTCCAAGTTTAATAGAACCAAAATATTTCTTATTATCATTTTCAAAGTCTGTTACGTAAAGTGCTATTGAATCTTTATTATCTGCTTCTATTTCTTCTTTTTGAAAGTATAAGTTATCTATATTTGTTAGTTTTTTTATCTGTTGTATTGATATATCTATGCACTCGTTTTCAGTTTTTGTCTGAATAATAGTATTGAAAATTTCTATTAATTGAATGAACCTTTTTAATCTCAATTTATTCTCTTCTTCTAAATCTTGAAGTGCAGATGAAGTTGTTTTTAACATATCATTAAAAGAGTAAGTTAGCATAGCTATTTCATCTTTAGCATTAACCTTTAACTGAGCAGAATAGTTATGCGTCTTAGTTATATTATCTGTTATGGATGTTAAATCTTCTATAGGCTTTACTATATCTTTTGAATATTTTAAAGAAACATAGATAATGAGAACAAAAATAATTACTGATATATAAAGCATAAAACGAATAAAATCATATAGAAATGCTAAAGCTACACTCTTATCTACCGCATATACAATATACCAATCGTCTAAATAAGAGAAAAATTTCTTATAAACAATTAAATAATCGTTTTTTATTACACTATCTTTATCTTTTAGTAAGTCTAATTTTATAGATATATTATCACCTATAAAAAGATTGTTTTTTGGATTTACAATATATGAGTGAATGCTATTTTGATGAGTTAAATAAATATCTAAATTATCTAAATTATATTCTAGCAATAAAAATCCAAGCTCTTTTGTTTCATCAAATGAACTATAAATTTTTGAGTAAATATATAATCTTTTATTTTCAAAAAACTCTCCACTATCATTTTTTATAAGCTTATTTAACTTGTATTTTTTAAACAGTTCTTCTTTTTTAGAAGATGCAATAATTATAGAGTCCATGTTTATTGCCATAAGTGATATATCTAAGTTTAAGTCATTATACTTTTGAATCAGTAATCTCGAAATTCTTTTATCAATATCTTCAGCTAAAAGATCATCCATTAAATCAAGTGAACTTAAGAACTTCACCTCTTTTGTTAAAGAGTCTAAATGGTTTCGTATCAATCTCATTACGACTTGTGTTCTATCAAACTGTTCAACTACAATTTTATTAACTATTTTTGCTTCACTCAAAAATATTGTGTATATCAACAGTGTTATAAATGGTAAAAAACCAATACCTATAAAAGTTACTAAAAGTTTATTTCTCAAAGACTTTTTAATAAAATCAAACATCCTGAAGTCTTTGTCTTATATCTAATATTTCATCTAAACTACTCATAAATAATTCAACAACTTTTGGGTTAAAATGTGAACCTGAATCCCTATTAATAATTTCAAGGGTTGTCTTAAGAGAAAAGGCTTTTTTATATGGTCTCTCACTAAGTAAAGCATCAAAAACGTCTACAACAGCTACAATAGCCCCACTAAGCGGAATTTCATCACCACTAAGAGCTCTTGGATAACCACTTCCATCATATTTTTCATGATGAGTATATGCTATCTCAGATGCCAGTTTTAAAAGAGGAGTCTCTTTTTCTGATAGTATTAAATATCCTATATAAGCATGTTCTTTCATTCTTGAAAATTCATCATCATCTAGTTTGCCTGGTTTCAATAAAATATTATCTTCTATACCAATCTTTCCTATATCATGCATTGGAGAAGCAAGTTTAATAAGTTCAACTTGATCTTCACTCCAGCCAAATTTCTTGGCTATTAAAGCAGAAATTTCGCCAACTCTCACAGTATGTGCAGAAGTCTCATTGTCTCTAAATTCAGCAGTTTTACCTAAAATAGAGACAATGTCTCTTTCACTTTTTTGTATTTCTAAAAGTGCTTTATGAAGCTCTTTAGTTTTTTCTTTAACTTGAAATTCTAGAAGTGATTTATGGTCTTTAAGCATATTTTGATATATACCTATTTTTATAGCATTTTTAATTCTTAATCTAAACTCAATAATATCAAAAGGTTTTGTTAAATATTCATCAGCACCAAGTTCTAGACCTCTTGTTATTGATGATTTATCTGATATAGCCGAAATTATTATAAGTGGAATTGCTGAGAGTTCCTCATTGGCTTTTATAATTTTTGTAGCTTCATATCCATCCATTAACGGCATCATTAAGTCCATCAAAATTAAATCAACTCTATTAGTTTTTAAAATTTCAATCGCTTCTATTCCATTCTTAGCTTCTATCACACTAAAATTTTCTTTCATTAGTATCTTAGAAGCCACTTTTCTATTCATTAATTCATCATCACATAATAATACAACAGCCATCAATCACTCCATTTATATATAACTTTTAGATTATCATCAACACTTTTTATATTTATATATCCAATACTACCATCAACTTTTTTTAAAAAAGATTTTATGCTATCTTCTGATTTCATTGTTAGTGGTGGTCTATGACCTAAATAATGCTGCTTAATCCAGTATGCTTTTAGTCTTTTAAAACTCATATGTAGAATCTCTTTCTCAAACTTTTGTCTTATACTATTTCTAGCTTCTAGATTAATTGGCACAATAGTTAAATTATCTATAAAAGTTTTTTTCTTTAAAAACACAGCCCTAATTTGACTAACAGATAAATTACTCATTTTTTTATTAGTTACAACAGCATACTCATCAGCTAATGTTATAACAGAACAAAGTATTATTAATACAACTATTTGAGTAATTCGTTTCATTAAAACAGTACCGAAAATGAAAATAAAAATTGATTCTGTTTTGATATAGAGTGGAATTGATACTCTGTTTTAATAGCAACAGGATATAGAGGTCTATATGTATATCCAAATATTGCTAAATTATCATTTGTGTTTGTGCTGGCATCATCATACGATTCTACTCTTACAACTCCTAAATGTTCTTCTGTAAAACGATATACTCCCTGTATATATCCGGCAAAATTAGTTGTAAATTCATCTTGAGATTTTTGTGAGCCCATTTCTGTTAAAATTTGGAATTTTTCTGATTCGTATTTAGATGAAATTAAAAAGTAGTATAAATCATCTGGTATTTCATCCATAGTTTTATGAAAATATCCACTATTAAACTTAAGTGTGAAATCATCTATTTCATATGAAATGCCAAATCCATAGTGTTTGTCAATTTTATAATTGTTATATTCGTCGTCTATATCTTCATTGTTTTGTAGCATCACATCTATTTTAAACTCTCCTCTATCATAAGAAGAGTATGCAGTACTAATCCCTGTTGTAAATTTTGGAAAAAGTATACTCGAACTAACGGGATTCGAAGTTGTTTCTCTTAGTACATTTACAGGAAGTAAATTCCAAAATCCAATTGAAGAATTATATTTACCAACTCTAAGCATATAATTTTCATTAAAATTGTAATCTATATAAACTCTTTCTGCATGAAGTTTTGAGTCTTTTTTAATCTCTACAGTATCATTTTTATGAGTTTCTACATAGAATTCTTTAAACTCTAATTCAAGCATATATGATAGTTTTTCATAACTACCATAACCTAAAATTGCTAGATCATCTACTCTATATCTATTTTCACCATCTAAATTACGATAATCAACTGAAAAATAACCACCTAAGTAAAATGGTAAAGAACCAACTTGTACACCTTTACCCAGTTGATATTCATCTTGAGCGTGCAAGGATAAGATTAAAAGACATACAATTAGTATCTTATTCATTAATAACTCCATTTAGGTTAACGTTATAATAGCATAGTATCATATAGGGGACATTCCAAAGTACTATAGCATTAGCAATACTTGTTGTTAGTAAAAAAATAGTTATTGAAGTAAAAAATTTCATAAAATCCCATTTGTGTTGTATAAAGAGAATTATAAAATATGAAAATGAAGATATTATGAAGATTTATTTAATTTGTATCCAATACCTCTGACATTTTTGATAAAATCTTTTTTATTCAATTTTTTTCTTATATTTTTTATATGTACATCTATAATATTACTATGTTTAATTGAGTAGTTATCCTTATTTATATATTCATTTAGTTGATATCTAGTTAGGATAGTATCCTGATTTTTCATAAATAATTCAAGTAAATCAAATTCTGTTAAAGTTAAATTAATGAGAATATCATCAACAAAAACTTCATGTGTAGCAATATTTAATACTATTCCTGAGATATTAATAATAGAAGATTTTTCTTTTGAATCTTTTCGTAGTAAAACCCTTATACGTGCTAAAAGTTCAACATGTGAATATGGTTTACATAAATAATCATCAGCACCAGAATCAAGCACTACCACAAGATCATCAACTTCAGAATTAGCTGAAAGCATTAAAATAGGAGTATTTACTTGAAGTTTTCTCAATTTTTTTATTAAACTCAGACCATCACCGTCACCTAAATTCCAGTCTAATAATATTATTGAATAAGTATTTTTATCTAGAAATTCATTAGCCTCAAAATACCCAGATGCCAAATCACAACTATATTTTTCACTTTTTAAAAGTTTATTAAGTTGTTCTGCACTTAATTTATCATCTTCAACTATTAATACATTCAATTATACTCTCCATATTGTCTATTGGATATTATACTTTTTAATTATCTCTTTTAATAGCTTTTTATCTATCTCAATCTTAGAATCTGAGTAAATATTTTTCTCTAAAATATCTACGATGCTTTGTACTTGTGTATCATCTCTATATGGAAACAATTTGACTAACAATGTTTTAGGGTCTTTAATAGAGACGCTTTTTTCTTTCTTTAAAAACTTCCATGGTTTTAACAACATGACTAATATACCCGAAAATAATCCAAATATAAAAATCACAATAATCCAATAACTCTTCAGTGGACTAGCTTCCATTACAACTTTTGGTACCTCTTTTTCTTCTCTTTTTATAGTAAGTTCTTCTTTGGGTTTTGCATTCTTTACTTTTATGCTAATCTCGTTTGTGGAAATAGTCTTAATCTCTTTTGTTCTTGGATTAAAGTATTTTAAAACAAATGGTTTTATAACAAAATCATTCTCCGCTACAAAAGCTATTTTTTGAGTTAATTTATTGCCATTTATGACTATTTTTTCATCAAAAATATTAACACCTTCAATATAAGGCTTAAAACTTTTAATATCTTCTAAATTACCATTTCCGATAACCTCTATGGTAAGATTTAGAGCTTCATTTGGATTTATTTCAGACTTATCTGCAGTAGCCATTATACTAAAGTCACCTACGAGATTAACACCTTTAGGAAGTGGTTTTACATCAAGAGTCAACTCATTTGAGTAGTAAGTTCTCCACTTGATTTGTGGTATCCATGCACCCCAGTTATCACGAGAATGTGCTCTAGATGCTATTCGCATCTGCGCCTTAGATATATTTAGTTTTCCAACTCTTTGAGCCGCCATAGTGTAGATTACTTTTGAAACTGAATATTTCCCATCTTGGCTTCTTTTCGGTTCTGATTCGTTCTTAATCCAAAAACCTTTTAACTCAGGTGCTACAAACTTGCTATCAACAGCCTCAGCATCTGTTCTTTGTTTAAAAAGAAGAGTTACTTCAAACGGTTCACCAACAAAAACTTCTTTTTTTGGAGTCTCAAGTAACAAAATAAAATCAGAATCTTTATTTGCAATAACTTTACCAACCTTTATCTCAACAGAGTTACTTTTTTCAACCTTTGAATCTATCTCAACTTCTATGGGTTCTATAACACAACTCTTTTGAGGCATAAACTTATAGCTTAGTATGTTTTTTCTAGATACATCTCCGTTTACTATCTCTATCGATGTTTGTGAACTTGTAGAGATAACATCAGTTCCACAAAGAGTTTGGATATTTGGTCTTTGAATATCTCCACCTGAAATATGCAAAGAATAAGTAACCATCTCACCGACTTCTATGCTAGTAGCATCTACGGTTGCTTTTACACTTGCTTCTACTGAGTATTGTATTAATAGTAAAAATAAAACTATATTACCAAGGTTTTTCATCACTAGTTTCCTTCATAGGTTTTTGCTCACCCAATTTATATAAATAACTATTCTTTTGTAAATTTAATTGATCTAACCATTTAGCTTCTTCAGCATCACTCATCTTCTCTTTAGATGAAGTTTGAGCTTTATTTTTTGAATCAGATTTTTTCTTTTCATCATTTTTATCAAGTTTTTCTAACTGCTCTTTTTTCTCTTTTTCATTTTTCTCATCTTTTTTATCCTCTGCATCTGAGTCTTTCTCTTTTTTAGATTTCATATCATCAGATTTTTGCTCTTTGTCTTTAGACTTTTTACTTTTTGAGCTATCTTCATCTTCTTTAGATTTCTCTTTTTTATCTGAGTTTTTATCCCCGTCTTTAGACTCACTTTTGTCGTCTTTATTTTTATCTTTTTTATTATTTTGCTTATCACTCTTTTTAGAGTTTTGTTTTTGTTTTTTTAGTAATTTTTTTACTTCTTCTAAATTTTCTCTAGTATCCTTATCTTCTTCTATCTTTAAGGACTTCTCATAAACTTCTACAGCCTTTTGAAGATTTTGTCCCTTTGCATAAGCATTACCCATATTAGAGAAGTTCTTTGCTCTTAGACTTTCATCATCAAAAGTTGCTTTCTCGTACAAGTTCACAGCTTCTTCATATTTTTTTTGTTTATAAAGAGAATTTCCTGCGTTAAAGTAACTCTCACCTTTTTTAGACTCCTCTGCATACTTTTCATATAGTTTTGCAGACTTTTCATATTGCTCTGATTTATAAGCTTCTTTTGCCTCACTTAAATCCATAAAGTCTAAGATGTCAGCCCTAAGGTTTACAGATGCAAACATAAATAAACAAAGAATTAAAAGTGAAGGAAGCTCAACTCGAACTCTTTTACTCATAGAACTAGTAGCAATAAGTAAAAGAAAAAGAGCAATTCCTACAGGAAAGTAAAAAAGAGGAATATATTTATGTATCTCTTCACTCTTTAACTCTTTTTCTTTTGAGATGCTTTTTATCTCTGCTAACATCGTATCGATGTCAGAAGTAGAGGTTGTGTTTTGAATATATACACCACCACTCGAAGTTGCTAGTTCTGCTATATTCTCATTTAGTTTTGAGACTAGTATCTTTCCATGTTGCTTGATGAAATTTCCATCTTTAAGCTTTATAGGAGCACCTTTTGTCGTACCTATTCCCAAAATGAAGACAACTATATTATTTTTTTGTGCCAGTGCTATCTCATCTTTGAAATCATCAGAATCTCCACCATCACTAAAAATAAGAAGATATTTTTCACCTTCACTCTTTTGTGATTTTGAAAAGACATCCAAGATAGAGAGAAAATCTGTTCCCTTTTGAGTTATGGAGGTAGTATCTAGTTGAGTTAATAAAAAACTTACTGCACTTGTATCAAAACTAAGTGGTGATACAAGGTATGAGTTTTTTGCAAAAGCCATAATACCTATACGCTCATTAGGAGATTTAGATAGTAGAGTAAAAGCTTTTTGTTTTGCTAACTCTAAGCGATTTGGATAGACATCTTCGGCTAACATTGAGTCTGATATATCAAGGGCTATCATGATATCTGCACTCTTTGCTTTTACTGTAACCACTCCATCGTCAATAACAGGTTGAGCAAGTGCAATAATGATAAAAAATCCAATCATTAAAAAGAGTGCATTTCTGGCACGAAGAGTCAGATTGTTTGCACTTACTCTAAGCTTGTCCATAACCTCTTTAGAGAAAAAATGAGCTTGAGTCTCTTTTTGAGTAAGAAGAAGTCCAAATAGTATAAAAAGAGGTGGCAACATGTAGTATAAAAATTCTGGATGTAAAAAACTCATGCATACCCCCTTTTATTTCTCAAATACACATAAAGCATTAGAGATAGTAAAGAGACAAAAAGAGGATAAACATAGTAATATTTTAAATGCGAAAATGTTTCAGCTTTTATCTCTGACTTTTCTAGAGCATCTATCTCTTTATAAACTTCTTGAAGTTCAGTTGCACTTGCTGCTCCAAAAGCCTTTCCGCCTGTTCTCTCAGCTATTTTTTTTAAAACTTGAATATTGTATTCATGAGGCATTCCAATACCAATAGGATAAACTTTTATTTTCTCTTTAGCTGCCATATCAAGAGCAACATCAAATGGTATTCTATCTATTTCGGGAGTACTAAAACCATCTGTCAGCAAAATTGCCACCTTGCTTTTAGACTTACTCATCTTCAATAGGTTAACACCTTGTGCTAAAGATGTATAAAGAGCTGTATATTTTCCAGCCATCCCTATATAGAGTTGTGAAACAATTTTATTCAAAATATTTTCATCATAAGTTAGAGGTGAGGCAATAAATGAGTATGCTCCGAACACTACCAAACCTATATTGTCATTTGATCTGTCTTTTATGAAGTTGCCAACAATATCTTTAACAACATCAAACCTTGTAAGCTGAGGATTTTTAACATCAAAACCCTGTGCTTGCATAGACTGAGATGCGTCTAGAATAAGTGCTATTTCATAACCATCTTTTGGTTCAAGCTCGTATGGCTCATCTTTTACAGGTGACATTAATGCGAGGATAAGCATTATGATTCCCAGCCACTTTAAAACAAAAAGCAGTTTAGATGCAGAAACAGAATTTTTCATAAACTGAGCAGTATGAGGAAAGTAAAGAGATGGAAGTTTCATCTTACATAGTGAGGCACAGGCTATGAAAAAAAAGATTACAAACAAAAGTTTTGGGAACTCAAAATAAAGTCCGTCAAACATCAATCATGCCTTTATAAACTTCTATATAGCCTATTACTTCACTATCAAACTCATCAACTTCTTTTTTGTACTTATAAGCTTCAAGTCTCTGAGCTATATTATCGTACATCTCAGAGTGTCTCTGTGAATCATTCCTAAAAGTCAGACCAAGAGAAGTAATAGTATATGCTGCGTTTTTTGTATCACTGAAATCTAGTGAATTTATAATTTTAAAATGTTCTGCTCTAATGTTAAAAGCATTTCTTGCCTTTATCCATTTGTATATAAGATAGCTGATTCCTAAGATAATTAAAAGAACAACTAAGCTTATTCCTAAAAAAATATAGAGAGAATACTCTTGAATGTCTACTATAGGCTTTATATCATGCAGTGGTATGTCAAAACTTTTGTTTATATCTTGCATTTACCTACCCTCAAACAGTCTACGTAACTCTACACTGGCCACGCTATGAGTATATATTTTTGTAAATCTAATCTGATGTTTTCTAAATGTATCATATAGTTTATGGTCATGCACTGCAACTTTTTTAGCATAGGCTTCTACGCTTGAAGAGTTAAAATCTCCCTCTAAAGCTGCCCCACTCTCAGGATCAACCAGAGATGCAAAGCCCATTTTTGGTGGTTTCTCTTCAAGTATATCTCTAACCACAATAGCTACAACTTCATGTTTTCTAGCAAGTAGTTTAAAGTCTGGAATCTCAAAAAAATCTCCGATGACCAAGATGAGTGATTTTCTTCTTAATCGTTTATACAGAGTGTCTGCGATAACTTTAAAGTCAACTTTTTGATTTAATGCATTAAAGTCTAAAATCTCAGCGGTACTCTTTTGAATCTGATGAAGTTTTTTACTCGGTTTTGAGTTTGATATCATAGAATCTGTAAATATATATGAACTTAACAAGTCACCATTTTTCAGTGTTGAAAAGCTCAGGAGTGCAGATATTTCGGCGATTATTTCTTGTTTGAACTTCTTAGAGCCAAAGTGAACACTTCCGTTTAAAACTGATACAAGAACAACATTTAGCTCTCTCTCTTCACGAAAGATCTTAATAAAGGGCTTTTGCATCTTGGCCGTGATATTCCAGTCGATATGACGGATATCATCGCCTGCCATATACTCACGCAGTTCAATAAAGTCATAACCCTCACCCTGAAAGATTGAAGGATTGTTTCCGACCATTTCGCTAAAGACTTGTCGTCTTGCTCGAACTAGGATTTTTTGAAGTTTACTCACAAAGGCAGCCTATGGGATTGCTACGGTTTCTAAAACTTTTTGTATTATCTCATCAGTTGTAATGCCCTCAGCCTCAGCTTCGTAAGTCAGAACAATACGGTGACGCATAATCTCTTTTGCGATGTAAGCCACATCAACAGGAGTTACAAAGTCTTTGCCTCGCAAATAAGCCATTGCTTTTACAGCTTTAAACATATCTATACTTACACGTGGAGATGCACCAAACTGGATAAAATCTTTTAACTCTTCAAGTCCATACTCACTTGGATTTCTTGTTGCATTTACAAGCTCGATGATATACTCTTCAACCTCAGAATCTATATGAACATTTTGTATAGCTTTTTTCAACTCTTCTAAATCTTCATGAGTTATAACCGGCTCTATTTTCTCAAACTTTCCACTCGATATTCGTCTTGCAATCTCAAGCTCTTCATCTTTTGTATTGTAATCAACTACAATCTTTAGCATAAATCTATCTAGTTGAGCTTCTGGAAGCTGATAAACACCTTCTTGTTCAACTGGATTTTGAGTAGCCATAACAAAAAATGGAGGATCAAGTTTAAATGTTGCGTCTCCTAAAGTAACCTGCTTCTCCTGCATAACTTCCAGTAGAGCTGATTGTACTTTTGCAGGAGCACGGTTAATCTCATCTGCTAAAAGAAGGTTTGTAAAGATTGGACCTTTTTTGATTTTAAAGCTGTTATTTTGCGGATCATAAATCTCTGCACCAAGTATATCTGAAGGTAAAAGGTCAGGAGTAAACTGAGCCCTTTTAAAGTTTAGTCCTAGTGATTTTGCAAGTGCATTAACTGTTGTAGTCTTAGCAAGTCCGGGAACACCCTCTATAAGTATATGTCCCTCACACAAAAGTGCGACAAGAAGACCGTCTATCATCTTATCTTGTCCCACAACTACTTTAGCAACTTCTTTTTTTATCGTTTGTATCTTAGAAATCATGCGCAAATGACCTTATGTTTAATCTGATGTAAGTATATCTAAGAGGGGTTAATGATTGCTAAATTCACAGCTTCATTCCACCTTTTTAAAAACTCTTCTCTATTATGCGTCTTACACCCAAGTTTTTGTTTGTAATTCATATGAGAATGTCCTAAATTCCAAAAAAGAAAACCATTTTCCTGCAAAAACTTTGCCAATAAGACAAGTTGCAAGTTTCCATAATTATTATACTTCTTTTCCCTTGAGCTAAAACCACTTAAACTGGTATATGTTTTGCCGATAATGTAACCTACTTCACCGGCGATTAATTCACTGGAATCTTTACAAATTATCTCAATAGAGATTATCTGAAAATTTATATTTTCACTATTATATAGATTTTTTAGCAGTTGCAGATACTCTTCTTTTAACCAATTATATTTATGCTGAGTCGAGATTTTAGCAAGTACCTCATCAAACATGGAATTTAGACTAAATGTGTAAGCATTCTCATTTATTAGTTTTTTGACTTTTTTTGAAATATGAAGATCTTTAAAATCTAAAATAGCATAATCAAATTGCAGTTCTGGAAGCAAAACCAAGCCAGCCTTGGTATCGTATGTTGTACTTATAAAACCAGCTTCCGCCAACTCTATATAAAAATCCTCAGACCACTCATCACTCCAGTAATAGCTGTTTTGCATATCTGTGCAGATGTGTTCAAAATAGAGTCTGTCTTTTAATCTGTCTGATGTCAGATAGTATATTTGAGGCTGTTTATACATAGTCTGTCTAAAGAGACAAGCCTATAACTTTTTCTATCCCGTCTTTTTCCACTAAGGCATGCAGTTTCATTGCCACATTCTCTTTAGCATCTGAGTACCCATGTGTAGATTGACCATCGATATTTAGCTTGTTACTCCCTATAATGGTTCCCTTATAATCTTTTACTTCTATAGATATAGCCGCACGAGCCAAAATAAATCCATAAGCATTGGCTTTTTTAATTTTTGAATTTATTTTTATTATCAGATGAGTACTTAACTCCTCTTTTTGAGTTAAAATCTGCAGTTTTTTTGCACTTAAACCACTGCTGATTACGGGCTCTAAGTCTTTTGCATCTTTATTACTCTCTATACTAAAGCTGATACTTGATAGAATTTTTTCATAATCATTGTTGACACCCTGAAGTTTTTCAACATAATCAACAGAATCAAAACTGTTTTGAAGTGCATTCATAATAATCAGTGTATTTGGAGTATCTACAAGCAAATTTTTAGCATCTTTACAAACTCTGAACTTCTCAATTATATTGTTCGACAAATTATTTTCTCCTCGCTCTATAATCAAAAACTTTTGGTCTAACTCTTTTTTTAAACTATCAAATAGTTTCTTCTTATCAGACTCTATTAAAACAAGATGTCGATTAAAAGAGAACTCTTTTGATTGAAGAAGCTTATAGTTACTGACTTTTATCTTCTTAACACTACTGCGGATTTCACTACTTGTAGTTTGTTCATATGCATCAATATCACCACTATTTTCAACTACTTTAGAGTCAAACTCAGATGCTATGGATACACCAAGAGTTGAGACCATCATGTTTAGAGCATCTTTTATTGCTTCTTCTCTATTTTTACCCTCACCTGTCGCGTAAAGCATTGTTGAAGTGCTTTTTTGCGGATTGCTAAACCAAGATGGAAGCTCTTGTTTTTTGGCAACTATTCGTTTTTGAGTTGAACAACCGGAAACAAAAAGTAGGACTAGCGTGAGTATTGTTATAAATATTTTCATCATTAATTACCTTTGTAGCTGTTCTTTTGTCTTGTTATGTTTGTGAATAAGTCTATCTATTCTAAGAGATGCTAAACTTATCTCTTCTACCGGTTCACCCATTAAATAATCTGCTTTTTTATAGTAACTTTTAGCTTCATTATACTTTCCTTGTGCCTCTTTTACAACACCGAGGTTGTAAAAAGCAACATAACTCTGTTGATCTGTAGAGTCTATCAACTCAACAAGAAATCTCTGGGCTTTATCATATCTACCCTGCTCAATATAGGCTAAAGAGAGTTCTAAAAGCTTCTCTTGCTCATCTGTATAATCAAGGTCCCCATCTTCAAGCAGTGCCACTTTAAAATAACTATAGTGTGGTGTCATTTTATAGGTAAAACTATTTGCTATCGAAGAAGCCAACTCTTGTGCCGCCACTGCTCTTGAAGGAAGAGTTTTACTGTCATCACTACAGTGTCTCCACTCTTTTGACTTCGATAGTGTATCGGCATAGATTATGTCTCCTTTTTCAACATCAACCATCTTTAACTCTGCACTAAGGCTAACCTCTCTCTTTAAACAGTTAACACTATACTTAATTGACTCTTTGCACTTTTTATCTGCACATTTTGTTCTATTTTCGCTGTAACTACTATCTTTTAATAAAACATTACTTACATCTCCTGAGATAATTGCCTCAGCTCCTATAATACGCCCCGCTTCAACAACTGTTGATGTCTCTACTAAACCACTGTTTTGTATCTTCTGCTCTTTTATTATTTTTTCAAAATCTCTTCTACTGACTACTGTAAAGTAGTTTTTATCATCTATCTTCTGGCTTGCTAAAGATAGCTCAATCTTACTAGAGAGTCCTACTCTGTCATTATTAAACATTGCTACTGAAATCTTTTTTGTACTTGCCGCTCGGTCAATCTCTGCTGGTTCTAGTGAGCGTACTTTAACTTTTTGTGCACAAGCACTCAGTAAAATTATTGTAAGTGCAAATAATACAGTGTTTTTCATATAGGTTAATTTCCTGTAATAAAAGCAATAATGCCTTTTTTAACTATCATCTCTTCATACTTCGCTGTTCTTAATATGGCATCTTCAAAACCTTCTGATGAAGCAGATTTAGTTTTATATACAGCATTTGAGACTATATTTCCATTCTTACCTGTTGCTTTAATCAGTGTCGTTCTTAGAGCAAAGGTAAGTTTATCAAACTTCTCATTTGTAGATGGATACTTTTTCATCTTCGCTTTGGTAGTGATGTTAATTAGAACATTATAGTTTGTATCACTAAAAGTTGCATTTTGAGAACTAAGTTCCGAACGGATTAGAGATGCTAAAGGCTTTGAGTTTTTATCTGATTTTATTTTAAATACAAGCTCATCTTTTGCTTTTCTTATCTCTTTTGTGTAGTTCAAATATCGTTTCGTGTATTTACTATCATCATAGTTACTCTTTAGTGCATGTAAAAGAGGGAAAAAATTGTCTGTCTCTTTTAGGTAGTTTTCTATAGTAACTGAAATTTTTAATTTTTCAAAAACACCAGCTTCTAAATAGACTTCCCACTCAGCTTTTAGTTTATTATCTACTTTATCAAGTTTTCTCTCATAAGTAGCAATTAAAATATCTCTATCAACTTCAACTAAAACTATCCATTGTTTACTGTCATTATGACTCTTTTGCACTTTAACATCTGAGTACTCAATGTTTTTACTTTGGCTTAGAACTTCATTTTTTGTAGTAGATAAAATATCTTCATCACCACTATATCTGCTTGCGGTAACTGAACTACTAAAGTTAGATGCTACGTCAACAGATATTCTTGCACTGATAGTTGCTAAAGCATCACTCTTCGCATCTCGAAGTGTATCGCCATATCCTACGGCATAGAAATATTTGCTCGTATCTGAAGGCGGGTTATTAAACCATCCACTTGCCTCGCTTTTCTCTGCAGATGGTGAGACAGAAGCCCCACATGCGCTAAAAAAAGCAAGTGTTGTAAAAATTAAAAGTGTTTTTATATACATAAGTATCCTTATTTTTTATTTTTTTGCTTCTTTTGAAGCACTCTCTTGTTCTACTTTTACTTTATGCGCCTCTAAAATAATAGTTGTAAAATCTTCATATTTTTGGGCTAAAGCACTCTGCTTACTGGAATAATATGTCCCTATTAATATATTTGGCAGTAGTTGTGCAGAATTTTTTACAAGTAGTTCAACTCTTTTGTTGTACTTTGATTGTAGATTTGCAGGAACATTAGCTTTGCCGATAGCTAAACTCTCAAGCTCTTTTTTGAAATTATTAAAAATATTACTAGATGCAAGATTTCCTGCTGCTAGAATAAAAGATGAATATGCCTCAGCAGCACCGACTTGAATCTCATCTGAGACAATATTTATATTTTTAGCTAGTTTTACATAGTTTTCATCATCTATATTGATATCACTCTCTAAAGCTATAAGCGTTTGGTCAAGTAAACTAAAATATATTGCTTCTTTCTCATCAGCAAAAGATTCTGCTTCTGAAATTCTTGCTTCAAGAACTGCTATCTTTTTTTTGAGAGAATTCTTAGCGTTTCTAGAACTGCCTTTTTCTAACTCAGTCTGCAACTCACCTTTTTGAGATTTAATAGATGCAACTTCTGCAAATCCATCTAACATATCATCTCTGGCTACACTTAAATCTTTTTGCATATTTGTTGGAGCCAAAGAAACTACAGCCTCACCAATATTTTTATAAACATCACCACTGACAGCTTCTATATCTTTAATCTTGCCATCTTTAAACTCTAAAAAATCATCCATCGAAATACTGATTCTAAATATATTTGGCCAATTCGCTCTATCTCTGCCATAGAGAACTATAATTTTTTGCATAGCTCTTTTTGCTAAAGGCTTTACTGTTTGATTTAGAGCCATCGCAGTAAGGCTTGAGTAATCACCAAGCATATTCATGCTGGCACTATTGCCAAGCTTTTTTCTTTGAATAAGCTCTGTGTAGTGTGCCGTAGCATAGTATGGTTCTTTCATCAGTGCATTAATAATAAACTTATCCTCTCTATCATTAATATCTGCGGCTATTAAAGCCGGCCACTGTGCATCTGCAGATATTGGCATCTTAAATGCCATGATATTATTTTCACGTACAATTGTCATACCGATAGCCACCCGATTAGCCTGATTTTCAAGTGAAGGTACTTCCATTTGTGATTGCAGCCCCTCCATCATTGTGCTGCATCCACTCAGGCTAAATGCCGCAAAACATACTAGAGCAATATTTGATATTAAACTTTTTATTTTACTCATACACTTCCCTAGTATCTATTTATATTCACTATCAGAACTACCTGTCATTGAGTTTCTGTCATTTCTTAGTGCTTGATTAGCTTTGTCTTGGAGCTTAGTTTTACTCAAAAGAAAGTAAAAGTTATCAAATCTAGCCTTGGCACTTACAACTAATTCATCGTCGATTCCACCTAACTCCATCGCTTTTTCATAATTTTTTTCTGCATATTTTAAAAGTTTCAAATCTTCATTTACACTTGCTTCGGCTTCATAAAGAATGGCTAAATCATAGTAGTAATTCATATCTTTTTCACCTTTATACTTTGTCATAAGTTTTATAGCACCTCTATAATTTTTTCGTTTTGCATATGAAACTACATGTGTCAGCTCTTGTGGCAAAGATTTAAATTCTCGAAGTTGATTAGTTTTAAGTGGGGAAATATCTGAAATAAAATATTTTACTACTTTACTTACGGCTGAAGATGCCAACTCATTTTCACTTGGGAGTCTACTTTTGTCACTTGACTGGCGATCTTTTCTGTCACTATATATCTTAACTAAGAACTCATCACTTGAGCGTGATAGAGTAAATGTCACCTCTAAAGCAAGTGAAACTTTATTTCCTACATTTGTATATTCATAGTGTGAGATCTTCATACTAAGAGCAACACCTTTTTCATCACCAAGAGGGTCAATAGTTACAAAGTTAGTCTCAGTAAATTTTGCTTTTACACTGTCTATTAGCATAGACTCTAACTTAGCATTACTATTTTTTGCCCCTTTGACGTTCGGGTTTAACCATACCGCCAAATAGGTGCCATCAGATATAAACTCATCTTTTGTCTCTATTTTGGAAAGCTTTGCAGCTTCTTTTGGTGCTGTATATGAAGGTATAACTATTTTAGCTCCACTACCACAACCGCTAAAGAGCATAACAATGCTCCAAGTTATAAAAAATAAGATTGTTTCTCTCATATCGACTCCATTTAAAAGTTTAAAATAGTTTAATTAAAAAATAGTTAACTTTGCATTAATTTAGTAATTTTTTTTTAATAACTGCTAAGGATGTAATCTCTTTCTTCTCTATTTTTAAAATAAGACCTTCATATTTTTTTGAATCTTTTAAAGCTAAAACTATCATGAGTTTTTTTAATGATTTTGAATTTTGAATTTTTTCTTTAAACGAAGCTTCTTTTGCATCTTTGTTTTTCTCTCTTTTAAAATTTAACTTTGCAAAAAGATATCCCGCTATAAAGGTTAAGATATAGTATAAAAATGTATAATTAAACTCAAATCCTTTTTCCTCAGCATCTAATAACTCTTCTTTTTTATAAGCTTTTTCAACTTCTACATTCACTGCATCTATCGTCATCTCTTTGATTTTTTGCTCCTTTAAATCAAAGTACTCTATGCTTACCTTAGGAATCTTAAAATCTTTTTCGCCAACAAATGCAAACTTTTGGCTCCAACTCCCTTTATAACCATCTTTTGTAAGTGTTATATTCTCTATAGTTTTTTGTGAAAATATCTTAACCCCATCAATATTAAATGTTATAGGTTTTATAGCTCTAAAATCTCCTACACCTTCTATCTTTATTTCAAGATGGTAAGGCTCGTAAGCTTTTAGTTTTTGTTCATCTTTTTTAACTTTGAGTATAAATTCACCGACCAACTCATTGCTACTTTCTTTCACATCAACACTTATGACTTCTTGTTTGATAACTTTTTGAGAAAACTCTTCATAATCAGAATTGTCACGACCAAGTACTGTATTTTGTATAGAGTCTTTGTTTGTCTTTTTCATTGTTGTCTCAAAAACAAACTTATGAACACCAGCATGTTTTACAAAAGCAACAAATTCAAATGTATTTATTTTTTTACCATCTTGTATTTTTTCAGTTTCACTAAGAATTTCAACACTGTACTCATCGTTATCTACAACTGGGTTAAACTCTATTACATAAAGGCCTGTTGCATCACTATACTCACAAACATACTTTAGGTATATTGCCTCATTTGTCATAGCTGTTGATTTATTTGCTGTAGCACTCCATTTATACGTAGATGCGATTAGATTCAAATTTAAAAAGATTAATATTAAAATCACTCTACCAAGGTTGTTTCTCATTAACTCCCCTTTTATTAATTAGCTCATACTGCTTTGAACTTAGCTTTGCTTTGCCTGAGTTTAAATCTACTTTTGCCTCAGACTTGGTTTTTTTACCGCCATCATCTGCACCGCTGCTTGCACTTGCACTGACTTTCATGTTTGAGCTTCCTCCCTCTTTTTTCTTTTTACCAGACTGCTCTTTTTTAGCGATTGAAGATTTTTTAGCACTTTTTTGTTTACCGGTACTCATTTGCTTTTGCTCTTTAACATCTTTTATGTGGTGTAAATTTTCATCTGCCTCTTTTGAATACTCAAGAGTAAGTGATTTCAAGTAAGCATCTCTTGCTTTTTTAAACTCTTTTAGTCTAACCAAAGAATTACCCATATTATAATAGACAATAGATTTAAACTCTGCATCTGCTGATTTTACTCTCTCATAAGTATGTAAAGCTTTTTCGTACTCCCCACTTTTATAGTAAAAACTCGCCTTTTTAAACTCCAAGCGGTTCTCATCTTCAAAGTAGTCTAAGATATTTGCATCTAAACTTACTCCAAATAGAAGTAAAAAAGCTAAAACATAGCGTTTTAGAGTTGTTACACTTACTAAAAATGAGATAATAGCTAAGACTATAAGATAGTAAAAAAGTTCAAGATTTCTAATAACAGTAGTTTTAGATTTTTTATCATCTGTTTTTTGTGCATCTAAGGCATCTGTGAGATTATCTAAACTTTTTGTATAGACTCCGCCAGTAGCATCTGAGAGTGCTTTTATAGCACTGTTTTCTCTGCTTACGACTATATCGTTGGTTTCATCTTTTAAGAGTTTACCATTATCAAGCAAGAGAGTTCCGCCCATCTTAGTTGCAAGCATAAGAATATTGACAACTAGAGAGTTATCTTTTGCAAATTTTGCTTCATCTTCGTAACTCACTTCATCTGCGCCATCACTTAAGATGACAACACTTAAGCTTTTCGATCTTGACATCTTTCTTGCTAACTTTAAAGCCGGCATAAGACTGCTGCCTTTTGTGATGATAAGCTTTTCATCAAGTGAGTTAAATAGATGCTCTAGTAGCTCACTATCTTCTGTCATGGGAGATAAGACAATAGCATTTGTTGTAAACCCAAGTATGCCAAACCTACTCTTTTGCTCACTCTTGATAAGCTCTTTTAGAATCTCTTTTGCTTTTGCTAGTCTTGTTGGTTTAATGTCACTTGCTTGCATGGAATAAGAGAGATCAACTGCTATGACTACATCACTTAACACTTGTTCACTTTGTATGGGTTCTTGTTCTATAACTGGTCGTGTCAGAGCTAAAACTATAAATACAAATGTCACTATGTATCCTAGGGAGACTACCCTCAAACCTCTAAAATCTTTTTTTATAAATCCAGCAACTAAGAAAAGCAGTAACCAAAAATACTCAGGATATAAAAAACTCATTTTCTAAGCTCCCTGTATAGTAAAAAAAGAAGCAATCCAGATGCCAAAAGTAAAAAAATCTGGTAAAAGTACTCTTTTAAAATATACTCTCTACTCTTGATTTTTGAAGACTCCAACTTGTCTATTTCCTCATATACCTTTTTCAACTCTTTTGCAGAAGTTGCGTTAAAAAACTCACCTTCACTCTCTTTAGCTATTTTTTCTAAGAGAGCCGCATCAGCTTCGCCTTTGTTACCCATGGCAATTGTATATATTTTTATATTTTTAGCTTTTGAGAGCTTTGTAGCATCTTTTGGCGATATGCTTCCACTATTATGTTCTCCATCACTTAGTAGTATAATAACTTTTGTTTTTGCCTTAGAGTGCTTAAAAGCACGTACACTCATTGATATTGCCTCACCTATTGCCGTGTTTTGTCCAGCCATCCCTTGTGACATGTAACCTAACATCTGAGTTACTATCTCTTTTTCATAAGTTATAGGCGATGCTATAAACGCAAAATCCCCGTACAAAACTATACCAACATTATCACTGACTCTTTTTTGTATAAACTCTGTTGCTATAATTTTTGTTATCTCAAATCTGCTTAGTCTTTCTCCATCACTTACTTCATCTTCAAAATCAAATCCAGATGAATTCATAGACCCACTGGCATCTATAGCTATAACTATATCTTTACCATGTCTATTATGTGGACTTAACTTATCTATGGCTATTGGAGAAGCTAGTGCAATACAAAGAAAGATAAATGTTAAAACCTTTATAATCCACTCTATATTCAAAAAATTCTTTTTAGCAGACAAGAACTGAAGATGCACAAAATAAACTGGTTTCATATACTCTTTACATCTATATAAACAATAAATTATAGGTATAAGTAAAAAAATTAAAAAAGGATATTCAAAACTATAATAATTCATTGCTACATTCTACCAAAAATAATGTTTTATATGCGTAATTACTACAAATTAAAAAAGATTTTGAAATTCTATGTGAAATATCTTGACATCTAAAACCTATTTGTCTATAATTTCGACCTCTTAAGAATAAGAGAAATAAGTCTTGTTAGCTCAGCTGGTAGAGCACGTCACTTTTAATGATGTGGCCGATGGTTCGAATCCATCACAGGACACCATTTTTACAATTAGTTGGCCCCGTCGTCTAGCGGTTAGGATCCATGGTTTTCATCCATGTTACAGGAGTTCAATTCTCCTCGGGGTCACCAACTTTTCTTACAAAAAACTTCAAAAAATATTTTTATTATTAACACTAATTTTTATTCATTTATTTTTATTTTTAAATAATATTTATCATGTATAATTAATCTACTAAAATTTCAATAGGTGTCTGTCATGAAAGTGGATTTTTATGCAAAAAACATACTAATAGTAGATGACAATCAAATAAATATTGTAGTTCTTAAAAATCTTCTTGAAGAAGAAAACTATACTTCTATTATCAGTGCAACATCAGCATTAGAGGCTTATGATATATTAAAAAACAATAATATTGACATGATTCTATTGGATGTTATAATGCCACATATAGATGGGATTAAAGCATGCAAAACTATCCGCCAAAATCCAGATTACAATCATATACCGATTATCATGGTTACAGCAGATATTACAGATGAAACTCTTGCAAAAAGTTTTAAAGCCGGAGCAAATGATTACATAAATAAACCTGTTAACATCACTAACTTAAAAGTTAGAATAGAGAGTCAGTTTATGAATATTCATAAAGATGCTTTGATATTAAATCAAAACAGACTCCTTGCTGTTAATGAAACTGTTCAGATGCTTGCACATCAATGGAGACAACCACTCTCTACTATTAGTATAATAACAATGGGCATATCTATTGCCTATGAGTTTGATAAACTAACATTGGAACATCTAAATAAATCATTAGACAACATTAATAATGCAGTACAAGAGCTCTCGCTAACACTAGATGAATTTCGTCAAATATCTGACATTGAAAAGTCTGCTTCGCTAAACAATATAAACGATACAATAAACAAAAGTATACTTCTTACCCAAGGTAGATTTGAATCAAACAATATCAAACTTTATACAGATTTGCAGAATCAAGAAGATATATTATATTTTCCAAATGAATTAATTAAGATTCTAATTAGCATCTATACAAATTCTATTGAAGCTTTTACAAGAATTCCTACTAAGACAAAGAAATCTATCAAAGTATCTTCAAAGCAAAATAATACTTTTAGCTACATAAAAATTGTTGATAATGCTGGTGGAATACAAGAGAATATAATAAGTAGAATCTTTGATCCTTATGTTAGTACAAAAGAGAAAAAGAATGCTGTAGGCTTAGGCTTGTATAATGCTTTTCACATACTAAAAGGATCAATGAATGCTAGCTTAAAAGTCACATCTAAAGGTTCTAAAACATCAGTTACTATAAAACTGCCAACCTCTAAATACAAGGAAAAGATTAAGACATACCCCAAGATAGTAAGAACTACATATTTAAACTATAATTTATAGGGACATGAAGTATTAATTCTTCACTTGGTATTGGAAACTTTCCTGAGAGATCTTCTATAGTCTTTACAGCAGCACGGCTTAGTATTTCACTTTTAGAAGAGATTACCTCTATAGAGTGAACTACAGCATTCTTAGATAGTGTAAACTTCACTATAACCTCTCCAGAGATACCTCTTTTTCTAGCTCTTCTTGGATAGTAAAGATTATCTTGAAGAAGTTTAACTATCTTAGCTATATTTTCTTGAATATATTCTTGTTCTAATCGCGCTTGTTTAGTAGCTGGATTTTCTACATATATATCTTCTTTTATTATCTCTTTTTGCACTACTTCTATATCTTCACAATACTTTTCTTCAACTATTGTTTCTTCTTTTACCTCAGGTACCTCAACAGTAACTTCCTTAACAATTTCTATTTTTTTCACAATTGGTTTTGGTTTTTCTTCTGGTTTAGGTTGCGGTTTTTTCAGAGGTTTTACTACTGGTTTTTCAACAATAACATCACATAGTTGAACACATATTTTATCTTTACTATCTACTTTGTAAGTAGATGGCAAATTTTCCCATGTAAAAAGAAGTATAAGTAGCAAAACTCCATGAAACACTAAAGAAAAAAGAAATGAACTGCTGTGTCTAATCATAAGCATGATACTAACTTATTATGTGTTAGATAAGGATTAATTCCTTTAGTGTTAATAGTTAAATAGCTCTTTTGAATTCTGGATACGCTTCAACACCACACTCGTTGACATCCATACCTTCAACTTGAGCATCATCTTCAGCTCTAAATTTTATAATTTTATTGATGAGAAATATAACAACAAAAGATACACTAAATGCAAAAACAGCTACTACTACAACACCTTTTAGTTGTGCCATAAACGAAACGCTATCTACGAAAATCCCAACTGCTAAAGTTCCCCAAATACCGTTAACAAGGTGAACAGAGAGAGCACCAACAGGATCATCAAGTTCTAGCTTATCAAAAAGAGGAACCGCAAAAACAACTAAAGCCCCACCAATGGCACCAATCAAAATAGGTGTATACATGTCATACAGATCAGGTCCGGCAGTAACAGCTACAAGCCCGCCTAAAGCACCATTTAAAATCATGGTAATATCAAATAGTTTGTATCTAACATACATAAGTATTCCAGCAATTAGCGCACCGGCAAGTCCGGCTGTATTTGTATTCATTATGGTTTTTGCAACTAAGTTTGCATTCTCAACACTAGAGATTGAACCAACAGAGCCACCATTAAACCCAAACCAACCTATCCATAATAAAAACGCGCCTAAAACAACTAGAGGAATATTTGATGCAGGGATTACTCTGATTTTGCCATTTACATAACGACCTTTACGAGAACCCATAATCATAATTGCCGCCAAAAGAGCCCAACCGCCTGTTGAGTGAATAACCGTAGAGCCTGCCAAATCATACATATCAAGGTCAAGGAAAGTCCCTGCAATCATATCAGCACCCCAACTTACGTTTACAACTGTTGGGTAGATAAAAGCACCCATAATAACAGCAAATATTGCTAAAGGAAATATACGAACACGTTCACTGACACCACCACTCATAATGTTGATAGTTTTACCTACGAATGCCATTTGAAACATAAATGCAGCCCAGATGCTCATAGAGTTGTTTTCCCAAGAGCCAAATGCCAATGAGTAACCAATAAGTAAAAATGCAATAGATGCAACTGCGTAGATCATAACGTTGATAGTTAGAACGGAGGTGACATTTTTGGTACGAACAAGGCCTGCTTCAAGCATAGCAAAACCAGGAACCATAAAGATTATAAGCACCATTGCAAATAGTGCGAAGAAAGTATCGATGATGTATTTAAAATCAGCTTCTAACATATAATATACCCCTTTGAAATATTAAAGGGGCAATTATAGCTTAAAAAAAGTGCAGTTTTTTTTTAAACTGATTAAAATTTAATCAGTTTAGGAGAGTTGTTACTTCTGTATGTAAATTATACAGCTTCTGTATCAGTCTCACCAGTACGAATACGGATAATTTGTTCTATATCACTAACAAAAATCTTACCGTCACCAATTTTTCCTGTTCTAGCAGCTTCAACAATAGTGCTAGTTACTTGCTCAACACTTTCATCATTCACTACCATCTCCATTTTGATTTTTGGTAAGAAATCTACAACATACTCAGCACCACGATAAAGCTCACTGTGACCTTTTTGACGACCATAACCTTTAACTTCACTAACAGTCATACCGGTAATCCCAATTTCTGCCAATGCGTCTTTAACATCTTCTAATTTAAATGGTTTTATAACCGCTTCTACTCTTTTCATAATTGTTTCTCCAATTTAATTTTAGCATTTTAGCTATTTTTATACTTTTAAGCAAACCGTTATAGATTTAACACCTTTTCACCATGAACTGTTTCATCAAGACCACGTGCTTCAGTCTCTTCATCAACTCTACCACCACCAGTGATTGCAGAAGCAATAAAGAATACTATCGCTGTAACAATACCACTATATACTATTGTTAATCCAATAGCACTAAACTGAGCTACTAACTGTGAACCCATATTGTAGTTTTCAGGCATTGCATAATCAGCTATAAAGATTGCAGTTGCAACTGAACCCCAAATACCAACAAGACCATGAATCCAAAATGCGTCTAAAGAATCATCAACTTTGAACATAGTTTTAAGTTTAGCAACACCATAGAAACCTAAAGCACCACCAATCAGACCGATAATAATTGCACCTTCAACACCAGCAGAACCAGAAGCAGGAGTAATTGCAACAAGACCGGCAATAGCACCAGAAGCACCACCGACTAGAGTAGCTTTTTTATACACTAACCACTCAACAGCTATCCAACCGATAACACCTAATGATGCAGCAACATTTGTTACAAGAAAAGCAGATGCAGCAGTACCATCAGCAGCAACTTCACTACCTGCATTAAAACCGAACCAACCGAACCATAGTAAAGCAGCACCAAGAACAACTAACACAGGAGAAAAAGGTTTGATTGCAGCTTTACCGTAATCTTTTCTACGTCCTAAAATCATAGCAACAACAAAACCAGCAACACCAGCATTTAAGTGAACAACAGTACCACCGGCAAAATCCATCTCACCAAAGTTTAATGTAGTAGAATTACCACTCCAAGCCCAGTGTGTAATAGGAGCATAAACAGCAACTACCCATAGTGCAACAAATATCATAAATGTAGAAAATTTAACTCTCTCAATCATAGAACCACTAGCAATTGCAACAGCAATAGCAGCAAAAGTTCCTTGAAATGCAACAAATAAAAGCTCAGGAATGGTACCGCTTAATGTATCTGAAGTGATTCCAGATAACATAACTTTACCACTACCTATTAAGTCACCATCACCAAATGCGATTGAGTAACCTACTATAACCCATACTAAAGTACCTACTGCGTAAGCACCTAAACTCATACCTATAGTATTAAGCACATTCTTACTACGAGTAAGTCCACCGTAAAAAAGTGCTAACCCCGCAGGTGTCATTAACATTACAAAAGCCGTAGCAACTAACATCCAAGCAGTATCACCGCTATTTAATGTATCTTCTGCGAATACCAATGTTGGTAACGCTAATAGAGCAAGAAACAATATCTTCATCATTTATCCTTATAGTTTATATGCACAAATTATACAAGTTAACTAGAAAGTATTAATCAAATAATTGATTAATTTTTAATCAGTTCTATAATTAATAAATAATTTTATAGAGATTAAACTTTCAGATCCTTTTCCCAGAAAAACTCTATCCACTTAGTAGCCTCTTTTACACTGAAGTCTGGTTGAATTAATGCTGTCTTTTTATAAAAAATTGTTGCAAGTTTAAACTCTACATGTGGAAACTGTTTTTTTAATAGCTTTAATATCTCAACCATAGTTTCACCACTATCTACAATATCATCCAAAATTAGAACTTTAGATGCTTTTGATAAGTCTGGAATATTAAATATATCAAATGTATCAAGCTTTTGCGTTCCCTCATAGTGAATAGAGTTTAAAGAATAAACTTTTCTAGTGTTTAATGCTTCTCCCATAAAATGACTCAAAGTTAAACCGCCTCTAGCAGCACCTAACAATACATCCGCATTAAACTCTCTACTTAAGTTTATTAACTCCGCAGTATCTTGAATAAACTCTTCATAAGAGTAATAATATTTTTCCATTATCTTTCTATCCTTGTAAAATAAATACTAGTAAACTAATAACAGTAATTGAAATAATTCCAATATTTAAATCAGCAAACTCTTTTTTTGCTAATTTAATTAGAGTATATATAATGAAACCAGATGCAATTCCAATTGTAATTGAGTATGTTAAAGGCATCACTAAAACTATAAAAAATGTACCAGCACTAGTTGCAAAATCTATCTCTTTAAAGTTAATTTTACCAAGTTCTGTAAACATCAACACTCCAACAACTACAAGTATCGGATATATAGCATTTGAAGGAATAGAACTAAATAAAGGAAGCATAAAAAGTGTACTAACAAAAAACATGGCAGTAAATACTGCTGTAAGTCCTGTTCTACCACCAACTTCTACACCACTGGCACTCTCAATAAAACTTGTAGTAGTAGAAACACCGAGCAAGCTTCCACCTACTGTTGCGATTGCATCTGCTTCTAGTGTTTTTTGTAAGCTCTTATCATCTTTGTTTTTATCATCTTGAAATAAGTTTGCACGTGCACCTACTCCTGTTAAAGTACCTAAAGTATCAAACATATCTGTAACTAAAAAAGTTATTACAACAGGAAATAGACTTAAAGTAATTGCATTTACAATATCAAGTTTCATTAGAATTGGTTCTATAGATGCAGGAGCACTTATAATAGCTGTTGGAAATTCACCTATTCCAATAACCCAACCTAAGATAGAAGTTATTCCTATAGAGAGGATAAATGCACCTTTCATCTTGTAGGCATAAAACATAAAAGATAAAACAAGTCCTGCTACTCCCAATAAAACATTTGCATCTGAGAAATCTCCAAGCTTTACCAATGTTGCTTCACTTCCCACAATCATTCCCATCTGTTTCAAACCAATAAAGGCTATAAATGTACCAATTCCAGCACTGATTGCTCTTCTAAGGTTTAAAGGAATAGAAGTCATTATCCATATTCTAAAATTTGTAAAAGATAAAAAAACAAAGATAATACCTGATAAGAATACAATACCAAGTGCAGTTTCCCAAGGTATTTTCATCCCTAAAACAAGTCCATATGAGAAATAAGCATTAAGCCCCATACCAACACTCATTGCAATAGGAGTATTTGACCATATACCACTAAATAGAGTGGCGAGTATTGTAATAATTGCCGTCGCAGTAATAACAGCTTCCATAGGGAGTCCAGCGTCTGCAAGGATAAAACCATTTACAGGAACAATATACATCATTGTTAAAAAAGTTGTGAAGCCTGCTGTAAATTCTGTCTTAATATTCGTATTATGTTTTTTTAGTTTAAAGTAATCCAAACATTTTCCTCTGATAATTCTCTTCTTAATGCAAAATATTATCCTAGTTAATAAAATTACAACTTAAAAAAAATAAATTGTTAGAGCAAATCTTAAGGGACAATAAGATAAACTAAGGCGATTTTATTTTTAAAGATTAGGTGTTTTATATGAGCGATTTGCTAAACAACGACGAAATACAAACTATCAACATAGAAGAGACTCTTCAAAACAGTTACCTAGATTACTCTATGAGTGTAATCGTAGGTCGTGCCTTACCAGATGTTCGTGACGGTCTTAAACCAGTTCACAGAAGAATTTTATACGCTATGGACAAACTAAACCTTTCACACGGTGCAAAGTTTAAAAAGTCTGCTCGTATAGTCGGGGATGTAATTGGTCAGTACCATCCACATGGTGACACTGCTGTATATGATGCGCTAGTTCGTATGGCTCAAGACTTCTCAATGAGAATGCAACTTGTTGACGGTCAAGGAAACTTCGGTTCTGTTGATGGTGACTCTGCAGCGGCTATGAGATATACAGAAGCACGTATGACTAAATATGCTGGTGAACTTCTAAAAGACTTAGAGAAAAACACTGTAAATATGATAGATAACTACGATGGTACTACAAAAGAGCCAGACGTAATGCCTACTCGTGTTCCTAACCTTCTAATTAATGGTTCTTCTGGTATTGCTGTTGGTATGGCAACAAATATTCCTCCTCACAACCCTAGAGAGGTTTTAACTGGATTAAAAGCACTTTTGGCAAACCCTGATCTCTCTTTAATCGAGCTAATGGAACATATCAAAGCACCAGACTTTCCAACTGGTGGTACAATTTTTGGTAAAAAAGGAATTATGGATGCTTATGAGACTGGTCGTGGTCGTATTAAGGTTCGTGCCAAAACTCATATTGAGCAAAAGACCAAAAAAGAGGTTATCGTAATTGATGAACTTCCTTACCAAGTAAATAAAGCTCGTCTTATTGAAAATATTGCCAACTTAGTAAAAGACAAGATGATTGATGGTGTTTCTGAGGTTCGTGACGAATCAGACCGTGATGGTATGAGAGTAGTAATAGAGCTAAAAAGAGATGCAATGAGCGAAATCGTTCTTAACAATCTTTTCAAGCAAACAAGTATGCAGACTACGTTCGGTATTATCATGCTATCTATATTAAATCAAGAACCTAGAATCTTTGGTATCATAACTATATTAAAGCATTTTATTAATCACCGTAAAACTATCATCATTCGTCGTACTATATTTGATCTTGAAAAAGCAAAAGCTAGAGCGCATATCTTAGAAGGTCTCAAAAAAGCTCTTGATATTATTGATAAAATTATTAAAGTAATCAAAGCAAGTAAAAATATAGAAGATGCTCGTGATAACTTAGTTTCAGAGTTTGACTTCTCTCAAATACAAGCGCAAAGCATTGTTGATATGCGTCTTGGTAAACTTACAGGTTTAGAGCGTGAGAAAATTGAGAATGAATTACTTGAGCTAATGGAACTAATCGAGTATTTAGAGTCAATTCTAAAAAGTGAAGAGATTCTTCACGGTATCATAGATGAAGAATTTGATGAAGTTCTGCTTACTTATGGTTCAAACGAGAGAAGAACGGACATAGAAGATGATTATGATGATATCGATATTGAAGACCTAATTCCTAATGAACCGATGGTTGTTACAATTACTCACAGAGGTTATATCAAAAGAGTTCCTCTAACTTTATATGAAAAACAAAAACGTGGTGGTAAAGGTAAAACTGCAGTTACCACTTACGAAGATGACTTTATAGAAAGATTCTTTACTTGTAATACTCATGATACTCTTCTATTTGTAACTGACCGTGGTCAACTACACTGGTTAAAAGTTTATAAGATTCCTGAAGGAAGTAGAATCGCTAAAGGTAAAGCGGTTGTTAATCTTCTTAACCTTATGGCTGATGAGAGAATCCGTTCAATTATCCCAACAACAGACTTTAGTGAAGACAAAGGTTTAGTATTTTTTACTCAAAAAGGTGTTGTTAAACGTACTAACCTAAGTGAATTCTCTAACATAAGAAGCAATGGTGTAAGAGCTATCGTTCTTGATGAAGATGATGCACTAATTACTGCAAAAATAGCAGATCAGTCTGTAAAATATCTGTTTATTGTTACCAAGTTAGCTCAATGTATTAAATTTGATATTGAAAAGACTCGTGAACAAGGGCGTAGTACTCGTGGTGTTAGAGGTATCAAGTTTAAACATCCTGAAGATGAAGTAATCGATGCAAATATCATCGCAAATGATGAACAAGAAATTTTAATAATAGCTGAAAAAGGTATCGGTAAAAGAACAGATGCCGGTGAATACCGCTTAACTAACCGTGGTGGTTCTGGTGTTATTGCTATGAAAATGAGTGCTAAAACTGGTAAATATGTTGTGGGTTGCTTAATGGTAGACGAGACTATGGACATGATGGCTCTAACAAAAGCTGGCAAGATGATTAGAGTAGATATGCAAACTATCTCTAAATCAAGCAGAAATACATCAGGTGTATATATTGTAAAAGGTGATGATGTTGCAAGTGTTTCGCGTTGTCCTAAACATCCTGAAGAGGAAGATGAAGATATCGTTCCTTCAATAATATAAAAATTGGCATAATACTTGCTTATTGAGTTTAACTATAATAAAAGGCACACTATGATGTGCCTCATTACAAGGGACTAATCATGAAATACACTCTAATTTTAGTAGCACTACTTAGCACTTCTTTATTAGTAGCACAAGTTTCTCAAGCACCTCAAACAATTGGAAGTTTTGATAAACTAGATACACTTGAAACACAGGTATCAGATATTGATACACAGATGAATTCTTTAGAGGGAAAAGTCTCTTCTATTGAAGAAAAAGTTTCTTCTACAAATCAAAAAGTTTCTTCTATTGAAGAAAAAGTTTCTGGTGTTGACACTAAGATATCTTCAGTTGAGAGTAAACTTTCTTCTATGAAGTCAAATATGACTGTTATGAAAAACATGAATGATATAGTTGCACCGGGAGAAGAAGCCGTACTAAGCAAAACTACAAATCTTCGTATCAATGTGATAGGTCAAGGTGTAGCACCGATGAATACAGCTTCTCCTGCTCAAGCTTATGCACTTGCTAAAAGAGCTGCTACTGCAGACGCATATAGACTAATAGCAGAAAAAGTTATGGGTGTTCGCGTAGAAGGTCAAGATACTATCAAAAATATGATGGTTAAAAGATCAACTGTTCATACCTCAGTAAAAGCAATGGTTAGAAATGCTGATATTATTGAAACAACTTTTAAAGAGGGTTTATGCGAAGTAGAAATGGAAATCATTCTTTTACACGCACAGTTCTAATATTTCTTCTTAGCTCTTTAGCATTAGATGCTAAAGAGTATCTAATCTCTTACCGTTATGTCGTAAAAGATGCTATTCTCTACAACGAATCTCTTTCTATCTCTTCGTCAATGACAAAATGCTTAGGAAAACCTCTCCAAGCACTGACTTTTACCAGTTATGGGAATGAAAATTTAAAGCAAAATATATCAGAAAACTCCGAATTATTTGTAGATTATATTCATAAACTAGGGCTCCAAGTAGAACATAAAGGAATAACCAATAACTTCCAAAATAAATCTACTACTATCCTCACACTAAAGACAACATGTTTCAAAGTCGATTTTAATGATAATTTAGTTAGAATTGCACCTTTAAAATAGGGCTCAAATAGGAAATTTATTGAAAATTGCAATAGTTGAAGACGATATTAATATGAGAAAATCTCTTGAAATTGCTATGAGTGATTATAAAGAGTTTGAAATCATCACATTCAAAAATGCAGTAGATGCTCTTAAAAAGCTTGACAGCACTTTTGAACTTATTATTACAGACATTAACATGCCAAAGATGGATGGTATTGAGTTTGTAAAAGAGTTAAACGGTAAGTATGAAGTCATTATTATGACTGGAAATGCTACGCTTACTCGTGCAATAGAGTCTATTCAACTTGGTGTGAAAGACTTTTTACTCAAGCCTTTTGATGTAGACACTCTAGTTGCTGCTATTAAAAGAGAAGATCAAATACAACAAGTACAGAAGTCTGTCCCTAAAACTAAGACAAACACAAGTGGTTTTCTAGGAACTTCTAAAGCACTAGAGAGTATAATAAATATAGCAGACAAAGCATGTAAAACAGATGCAAGTATTCTTCTGCTTGGTCAGAGCGGTGTTGGTAAAGAAGTTTTTGCTTCATATATACATAAAAACTCACCAAGGGCTAAAAAGCCTTTTGTAGCCATCAATATGGCAGCAATTCCGGAAAACCTTATAGAGAGTGAACTCTTCGGGTTCGAAAAAGGTGCTTTTACAGATGCAGCAGAAGCTAAGGCTGGTCAGTTTGAACTTGCTAACGGTGGAACACTATTTTTAGATGAAATAGGTGAAATGCCTTATGCTGTTCAGGCAAAACTTCTTCGTGCTCTTCAAGAAAAAGAAGTAAGACGTCTTGGTTCAGCAAAATCTATAAAGATTGACATACGTGTTGTATCAGCAACAAATGCAAACTTAACAGACAAAATAAAAAATGGAGAATTTAGAGAAGATTTATACTATCGTTTAAATACTATACCTCTGAACATCCCACCTTTAAACAAAAGAAAAGATGAGATAATGCAAATTGCAGATGCCATGATGGAGATAAACTGTAACAAATATGAGTTTGAACTTAAAACATTTAGTCCAGATGCACAAGAACAACTTTTATCATACAACTGGCCTGGAAATATAAGAGAACTTATCTCAGTTGTTGAGAGAGCCGTTATACTAAGTGAATCCCAAGAGATAACCGCAGATGAACTTTTTTTACAAAATAAAATACAATAAATAGGAAAAAATATGTCAAGAAAATACAATGTAGCAGTAGTTGGAGCAAATGGAGCAGTCGGAGAAGAGATTTTAACAATTTTACAAGAGATAGATTTTCCACTCAACAAACTAGTTTTACTTGCAAGTTCAAGAAGTGCCGGTTCAAGAATAGAATTTAATAACCAAGAAATAGTTATAAAAGAGTTAACAAATGATATTTTTAAAGAAGAAGAGATTGAAATAGCACTTTTCTCAGCTGGTGGAAGCGTTAGTGCAGAATTTGCTCCTTCAGCTGTGGAAGCTGGAGCAGTTGTAATAGATAATACTTCTCACTTTAGAATGGACGCAAATGTTCCTTTAGTTGTTCCTGAAGTAAATCCTGAAGATATTGCTAAATGGCAAGACACTGGTATAATTGCTAACCCTAACTGCTCTACTATCCAAATGGTTCAAGTGCTAAAACCACTAGATGAAGCTTATGGCTTAATAAGAGTAGATGCAAGTACTTATCAAGCTACTTCTGGCGGTGGAAAAACAGCGATGGAAGAGTTAGTTACTCAGATGCAAGACTTCTTTGCATTTAAGCTAAGCGATTCAGAACATAAAGCTTTTCCACATCAAATAGCTCTAAATGTAATCCCTCAGATTGATGTATTTATGGAAAATGGATATACAAAAGAAGAGATGAAAATGGTTAACGAAACTAGTAAGATTATGCACAAAGAGATTCCTCTAAGTGCTACTTGTGTTCGTGTTCCTACTCTTCGTGGTCACGCAGAATCTTTAACATTGACTTTTGCTTGTGACGTAGATGCTTCTGAAGCTAGAATAATTTTAGAAAATGCTCCAAACATTGTTGTAGTTGATAACCCTGCTGAGTCTCTTTACCCTATGCCTGCAACTTGTGTAGATATGAATGAAACTTTTGTTGGTCGTATAAGAAATGATAACTACGCTAAAAATATGCTTCACTTGTTTGTAGTTGCTGACAACCTAAGAGTTGGTGCTGCTACAAATGCTGTACGTATTGCTCAAAAATGGGTAGAAATGCAAGGAGAAAAATAATATGTTAGAAAGAATATTTGAAAAAGCATTATGGAACTCAAGATTCATAGTTATTTTAGCCGTTATATTTGGATTGATTGGAGCAGTAGTACTTTTTTTAGTTGCTAGTATTGATATTTTCGTTACTGCAAAGTATGTTATAAACACTTATTTAACAGGTGCTCATCCCGATAAATTCCATCAAGATGTAATGGGCGGAATTATCGGTGCAGTTGACCTTTACCTAATAGGTGTAGTAATGCTACTTTTTGCATTTGGTTTATATGAACTTTTCATATCAGAGATAGATGCAGCCAAAGAATCAGATCATGATGAAACACAACTTTTAGCAATTCATTCACTTGACCAACTAAAGGATAAAATCTCTAAAGTAATAGTAATGGTTCTAGTAGTTGGATTCTTTCAAAAAGTAGGATATACACAGTATAATGGTGCATTAGATATGCTATATCTTGCGCTTTCAATTACAGCCGTAGCGGTTGGGCTATATTTTTTAGGAAAAGTAGGAAAAAAGTAACAATTTCAACATAACATAAAGTAATATCACATAGAATAAGAGAATTAAAAAGGATTAGAATGAGTAAAATATTTGTAGATGCATGTTTTGGTAAAGAAACTCCGTACACCCCAGTTTGGATGATGAGACAAGCAGGTCGTTATTTACCAGAGTATATGGCTGTTCGTGCAGAGGCTGGAAACTTTTTAAACCTTTGTCATGACCCTAAAAAAGCTTGTGAAGTAACACTTCAACCAATCGACATCGTAGGGGTAGATGCTGCTATTTTATTTAGTGACATCCTAGTTATACCAGATGAAATGGGTATGGACTTAGAATTTATCAAAGGTTTTGGACCAAAGTTCAACGACCCTATAAGAGACGAGGCTGACGTAGATAGACTTATCGGTGGCGAAGAGGCTGCATCTAAACTTACTTATGTTTATGAGACTATTGAACTTATCAAACAAGAGTTAGATAAAAGAGGTGGGGAAACTGCACTTATCGGTTTTACAGGTGCTCCATGGACTCTTGCTACATATATGATAGAAGGCGAAGGTACAAAAACTTACAACCTATGTAAAAAAATGATGTACTCAAACCCTGCTCTTCTTCACAAGATACTTGCAAAAGTAACCCAAGTTGTAAAACTATATATGGAAAAACAAATCCAAGCTGGTATTGATGTAGTTCAGATTTTTGACTCATGGGCAGCTGCAATTGAGCCAGGTAAATATGATGAATTTTCTTGGAAATACATGGTGGAAATTGCTGATTATTTAAAAGGTAAATATCCACATATTCCAATCATTATGTTCCCTAAAGGCATCCCTGCATTTTTAGACAAAGTATATGGAAATTTTGAGGTATTTGGTGTAGACTGGTCAACTCCTATGGCACTTGCAAAAGAGAAACTCGGAGACAAATATGTTCTTCAAGGCAATATGGAGCCTTGCCGTCTTTACTCTAAAGAAGCTACAACAGAGTGTGTAGAAGTTATTCAAAACACTATGCAAGGTAAACGTCATATCTTTAACCTAGGTCATGGAATCCTTCCTGATGTACCAGTAGAAAATGCTATACACTTTGTAAAAGAGTGCCAAAGAGTTAGTAAAGTATAGTACCTATCCTCGCTACATAGATGAGTTCTAAACGAATCTATTTTATATTAGTGTGAGGCAAAAGTGTGCAGGAGCTACTAGTAGCTTCAAATACTTTTAACGAAGCAATAAGGTGAAATATATTCGCCCTTCGGGTAAAAGATAAGCTATCATCTAGCATCGTTAAATCTTTTTGAATTAATCAATTAGTTCTGCAACGATTTGCCTTGTAGCTAATAGCTTATCTTTTATTTATAATTCAACAATGTAGCAAGGATTGGTACTAATGAATACAATTTTTGGTCCTATAAACTCAAGAAGATTTGGTTCTTCTTTGGGTGTTGACCTATCCCCTGCCCTTAAGCAGTGTAACTTCGACTGCCTATACTGTGAACTTGCCCCGACTGCAACCGTAGATGCACAGACCAACACCGTAACAGTTGAACAAATTATAAATGATTTAAAACCTCACCTGAATAACAAGATAGATGTCATAACCCTAACTGCAAATGGTGAACCTACTCTCTACCCGCATCTGAGTGAACTTATAGATGAGATAGATAAGATAAAAAACACTACCGAGACTCTTATACTTACAAACAGTACTACCCTCGTAGATGAAAAAATATTTAACACACTTCTAAAACTAGACCAAGTCAAACTTTCTCTTGATGCCATAAGTGATGATGTCTTTAAAAAAATAGACAGACCTCATACAAATATACAAGTAGATAAAGTCGTAAAAAGAGTTCAAGAGTTTAGCAAAGTCTATAAAGGTAAGCTCTTTATAGAGATACTATTTGTACATGGCTTAAATGACACAGAACAAGAGATAGCAAAACTAAATGAAGCTCTTTTAGACATAGATGCTTCTCGTGTAGATTTAGGCACTATAGATAGACCTCCAGCATACCCTGTGATGGGAATCAGCTATAAAGAGCTACATGAGGCCTCACTAATGTTTGATAGCTCTATACCTATTCATATAGCTTCTAGAGTTCATGCAGAGCCAAACAACTCTCTTTACAGTGAAGAAGATATACTAAACACTCTGGATAAAAGACCGTTAACTATGGACGATATAAATCTACTTTTTGATGAAGTTAGTAAAAAGAGACTTGAAAAACTCTTAAAAGAGAAAAGAGTAGTAAAAAGAACAGTTGGAAATCTAGAGTTTTTGCTACCAGATACCAATATTAAAAGAAAACGCAAAAAGTAGCCCAAAAAGCTTGACTTTTGCGTGTCTGTTAAGTATAATTTCGGCTCAATAAATAATCCGGATTAGCTCAGCGGTAGAGTAGGTGACTGTTAATCACTTGGTCGCTGGTTCGAATCCAGCATCCGGAGCCATTACTTATTGAATCTTACTAAAATATTCCGGATTAGCTCAGCGGTAGAGTAGGTGACTGTTAATCACTTGGTCGCTGGTTCGAATCCAGCATCCGGAGCCATACACTTCAATCAATCAAATCAAAAACCCTATTTTATTAGTAATTCTTCTCTTGTAATTCTTCATAATTATTGATATTATCAGTACTTAAATCATAATATTTAAATTCACAATATATCCCACTATCTTTAAATAAATCGAAATTATTAATTTTCTCAACATCAAGAGTTTGATACGTTTTGGATAATAGAACAAAGTCATCACCAAAAATTCGAAAGATTCGAAAATCAGAAAACTCTTTCTGCAGATAAGCTGCAAAATCGTACAAAAATTTATCACCACCTCTCCAGCCATATTTATTATTGAAGGATGTAAAATTTCTTAAATAAAGTATATTTAAACATGAAAAACTTTTTTTATCTGCATTTCTTTGTAAGATAAAATTTAAGTAGTATTGATTATATACATTTGTTAATGTATCCTTAAAAAAGTAGGTAAAACGCTCTTCATCAATATATGAATGCGGTTCTTGTTTAAGAATTTCATCAAAGTTAACCTCTTTAAAAACCTTAATGGCGCTTTTGAGAATCTGAGGGTCAAACCATGTACCGCTAAGCTCGTTTAACTCTTCAATAGCATCTCCAACACTTTTTTTTGTTTTATATATTCTACATGTTGTCATCGCATCAAAAGCGTCGGCAATCATCATAATACGCGAATAAAAAGGAATTTCTTCTCCCTTAATTCCATTAGGATATCCACTACCATCATAATGTTCATGATGTGCATGGACAATTTTTGCAAGTTCATGATACATTGGAACTTTAGATAAAATTTTATAGCCTGTTAGCACATGAGCTTGAACTAAAGAGCACTCTTGTTGCGTAAGTTTTCCTGGTTTTAATAAAATGCTATCTGGAGTAGTAATCTTTCCAACATCATGTAAGATTCCTGCTTGGTAGATCAATTGACACTCTTCTTGAGACATCCCAATCTCTTTTGCAATATCTCTTGAGTAGCTAGCCACACGCTTGCTATGACCACCTGTGTAGGTATCACGCTCTTCTATCATCTCAACCAAAGAATATATAGTCTGTTCATAGTTCTCAACCAATTGGTTTTGCAATTCTAATACTGTTCTCGTTCTCTCTTCTACCATAGACTCTAGTTGTGTACTATACATCTTATTTTCACGAAACACCACTATTTTATCAATGGATTGTTCAAGTATTCTTAATATTTGATCAAAATTTATTGGTTTTATAACATAGCCTGTAACTTCGAGCTGAATCGCTTTTGTTAAATTTTCTGCATCTGTATTGGCGGAGATAACTATAATCTCTTGTTTCTTATTTTTTTCACGAATATAACGGATTAGTTCAAGTCCATTCATTTTTGGCATTAAAATATCTGTTATTACAATATCATAAGAATTCTGAAGATATTTTTCCAGTCCTTCTTGCCCATTGTCAGCGATGTCTACATAAGGAAATATTTTACGTAAAAATTTTGAACTACTCTCTCGCAACTCTTTTTCATCTTCAACATATAAAATAGAAAAATTTTTTGTTTTAGCTTTTATAGATTTGATTTGCGCTTCGTTCATTTTTTTCCTTTTCTATGTAAAAATATTATTTGCTTAAAGATACTCTAAAACAGACACCTTCATTTTGGTTATATGCTTCAATATTACCATCAAAATGATTATCAATAATCATTTTACTCATATATAGACCAAGTCCCGTTCCCGTTGTCTCATCTTTGGTTGTAAAATAAGGATCAAATATCTTAGGTAATATCTCCATATCAATCCCTCCCCCATTATCACATATATCCGTTATAACATAGTTATCATCTTCATAGACCATAACATCTATTTCTGCGTCTTTATGCTTTTTTTGTATTATTGCATCTTTTGAGTTGTTAATGATACTGACAAATACCTGCATTAGCTCTCTTGGACATGCATCAATTTCAGATTCTGATTTATAAGATGTATTGAATGCAATATTATTACTTCTTAAGCCATCTTTGACTATTTTATATGTTTCTTTAATTATATCTTGTACTTTGATTTTTACAATAGACTTGTCAGGTTTGAAAAAATTTCTAAAATCATCTATTGTTTTAGAAAGATTCTCTGTTTGAATTTGAATATTATTGGAGTACTCTTCTACCTCCAATATATCCAGCTCATCCAAAGTAATATCAAGAATCATATTGTTTGCATTCATGGAAATAATGTTAAGTGGCTGTCGCCATTGATGGGCTATCATTCCTATCATCTCTCCCATAGCAGCTAAACGGGACTGAGCTATTAGCATCTCATCTTTTTTCTTGAGTTGTGTTATATCCATTCCTGATGATATTACCGTTCGTTTATTGTCTATTATTCCAAGTGCTGCAGAACTAAATTGCCAAGTGATAATATCTCCATTTTTAGCATTTATAGAATATTCACCTTCATTAACGGTTGTAGCAAGTTCATAAAGTTTATCCATTTGTTCTTTAACGACTGACATCTTTTTACCATAGGCATTTTTTGTCCACTTTTCTATAGTGTCTATCTCGTCAAAATCATACCCGCTTAGTGTTTTCCAAGCCTTATTTACCATGAGAACCTTACCATCTTCATTATGTAACATAATTGGGTTTGGCGCTTCATTAAAAATTGTTTCAAATCTTCTTTGCTTCTCTGCTGCCAATAAAATTGCCTCTTGTCTTGCTGTATAATCAATGTGTGAGACGACTATACTGTTAACCTTGGAGTTACTATCCTTTAAAGGATACATCGTTGTCTTTACACAACGTTTTCTACCTTGATTAGCTTTTGTCCTACTAGGATTAAATTCAATAGGTTCCAACTCACTAACTACACCTTCATAGGCTTTTTCAATATATTGGTAGAGACCTGTATGTTTAGCCTCTTCACTCTCAAGAATATTAAATTTATGTAAAACATTTTCTGCCTTTATATCCCACAGCAATTCTGCTGCATGGTTGAGACTTATCATCCAACCTTCTAAGTCATATATCTCAATTGAAGATGGAGACTGTTGCACTAGATTCTTAAAACGCTCTTCACTCTCTATCAAATTTTCTTTTATCTTTTTTTCTTGTGTAATGTCACGTGAAGAAGCATAAAGACACAATACTCCATCAAGTTCAATTCCTTTTGCATTGATTTGAACATTCACAACTGTTCCATCTTTTTTTCTATGTTTAGTTTCAAATATTTTTGGAGTTTCTAATAACTCTTTTACTATAACTCCCATCTGCTCTTGCAAAACTAGCAAATTCCAATCTCTGATGTTTAAGGTCTTGACTTCATCGTATTCATACCCAAGATGCTCAGCAAAAGAGCGACTATAAGCAATAAGGTTACCATCTAAGTCCAATATATGGACACCATCTGATGCATATTCTAACAATGTTTTATAGTAAGTCTTAGCTTTATGTATCTCCAATTCAGCTATCTTATTTTCAGTAATGTCATGAATATAGCCATACCATAGTACACTTCCATCCAATTGCTTTTCGGGTTTAGCTATCCCTTTGAGCCATATAATTCCTTTTTCTGGATGGACAACACGATATTCATCCCTCCACAAGGTAAGCTCTTCAAAAGAGGTTTGTATTGTCTTTACTACATTATTAAAATCTTCTGGATGTAATACACCAAAAACTTTTGTAGCGTCTTCTATAACTTCTTTCGCAGTTACCCCATAAATATCATACAGATGCTCAGATGCGAATGGGAAACAGCTTCTTCCATCGCTAAAAGATTGAAAAGTATAAATAGCTCCCGGAATATTTTCTGCTATATTTGTCAGTTTTTTATTAGTTTCTACTAGCTCTTGTTGAAGTTTTATTTGTTCACTTATATCTATATGAGACCCTATCATTCGCACAGGTTTACTCTTCTCATCATAGATAGTTTTACCACGAGATTCAATCCATACCCAATGCCCATCTTTGTGTTTAAGTCTATGAATATTTTTATATTGCTTAGTTTTATTCTCACGCGATGATTCTATATCGATCATTACTTGTTTAATATCGTCTGGATGTACAAGTTTATTCCAAGCCTCAAGACTATTTTCTAACTCATCATCACTATAGCCCAACATACTTTTCCATCTAGGTGAATAATATACATCACTTGTAACTAGATTCCAATCCCACAAACCATCATTTGTTGCTTCTATAACACGACGATAACGTTCTTCTTTTTTTATTAAACTCTTCTCATTTTCAAGGTTATAGAGTGCAAAAGCTATATCACCTGCAACTTCTTTTAAAAGTGCCCGTTCATTGTTTTCATTAAGATATATTCTATCAATTGAAAGTGTCAAATAACCATAGATTCTTTCGTTATATTTCAAAGCAATATTAAAAGCGTTTCTATTTTCATATTTACAAGCTAAAGGACATTCAATACAAATATTTTTCGTATTCTCTATAAAAGAATATAAACCATTAGTATTAAGAGTTCTATCTACACAATGAGATATCCAACCTTGATTAAGTTTCTCTTTATATTTTATAAAATTTTCTGAAGTATCCGTACTTGTTAGATACTCTATATTCATATTCTTATCATAAGTTACAATATATGCATTAGAGTAAATATGTGTTGATACTAAGATATTACAACTCTCTTTGATTAAGAGTTGAGCATCTTTTTCTCGAGCAATCAGTTGATTAATATTGAGTATAACTGATAAAACACTATCAAGGTGCTCATTTTTAGAAATATATTTGGAAATTATATGAATGATGTAATAACCGATAAATATAAATGATAAAAAAAACAAGAGACTTATTGCAACATTCATTCTTTGTAAAATCTCAAAGCTGGATTCCGATTTGTTTTTAAAACCAATCGCTTTATTCTGTGCATAAGCATAAAGCTCAAAGGTAGCAGCATCCAGTTTTAAAACATGATTAGCTCCTTTATCTCTGTTGATGGCTATAGCATCATCTCTCTTGGAATTTTTAACAAGAGAAATAACTTCATCGCGCATAGGTTTCCATGCTTTAAAAAGCTTTTTTGTCTTTTTTTCAAGCCTTTGACCATCAACGCCAAGGATATTTTGTTCAATAATACTAAAGGTTTCATACACACGACGTTCATGAGCATTGACTTCTTCAATAAGCGTAGAAATATCTTCTTTTGAGTGTGAAAGAAGAATATCTTTTATATCTCTATCAATTTTATAAATATCTTGTTTGATTGTTAGTGCAGCGTTGGAGACTTTAAGAGGATGCTTGTAGATATCTGCAGTTGTAGTATAAATAATTTTAATGTTGTAAAATTCAAAAGATTTTATTACGACACCAATTATTGCAATTATTATAAAAATAACTACAAGAAAGTTTATTTCTTTTTTACCTTGTATATTACGGATCACTGCTCACCTCCATCCATATGATTTTAGTATAGCTTAATTAATATTAATTGAAAATAACACTTTAAATGAGTAATAATTTTTTAAGATTTTAGATTTCATTACAATGAACACCGTTGCGTCCTTGTTTTTTTGCAAAATACATTGCATTATCTGCTCTAGATAATAAATTTTCTAACGACTCTTCTTCTTTTAACTGTGCTACACCAAAGCTAGCAGTTGTATGTAATATTTTATTGCTAATATCAATACTTAGTTGTTCAATTTCAGCACGTAGAAATTCAGCTTTATTTTTTGCTTCATATATATCTGAAGAAGGTAAAACTATCACAAACTCTTCTCCTCCAATACGTGCAAAAATATCACTGTCTCGCGTATGTATTTTTAAATTTTCAACGAATGATTTTATAACTATATCGCCAATTTTATGACCATAGTTATCATTGATTCTCTTAAATTTATCAATATCAATCATAATAATGGAGAGAGGAATATTATGAGAATGAGCATTCTCTATATCTAATCGTGACATTTCTAAAAAAGCTCTACGATTCCATATTCCTGTAAGCACATCTTTTCTAGCTAAATCTTCAGCAATTTTTTTTGCCTCTTCAAGCTCAAATGTTCTTTTTTTTACTTTTTCTTCCAAAGAGTGATTTAAATTTTCTTGAGATTTAGTGTAAGACTTCTGAATAATATTAATTCTATCAGCAAGAGCAATCGCTAGCAATACACCTTCAAGAATAAAACCTAATCTAACTAACCAATAAATCAGCTCATTTGTCGGTATAAAACCTGCCCCACGTAATAATGACACTGTGATTGTTATACTTAAAACTGATGAGGCAATTGTATATCCCCTGGCAATTGTAAAGCCTTTTTTCCAAAGATACGCTCCAATAAAAGGAAAGAAAAAGAATGAAAAAGTAATAACATGTATAAGCTTCATGGCTATTAGACGTTGGTCTGTCATGGCTAATACTAAAGCAAGTATATTAATAACTATCAAAAATGTAATAAAAGTATCAATGCGTTTTAGTCTATTGGGAGTTTCTAAAAAAGCCCTAGTAAACAACAAAAATGATATATTTACTAATACAAAGGAAAATATAGGCATATAATCAATTATAAAAATTGAATTATTCCAAATATAGTGTGCCCCTATTTGATTAAATGTTAATATAGCTAACATTACTCCACAAAGATAAAGAATATACCAGAAGTAAATTTTGCTTTTTAAAACTAGTAAAATAAATAGATTATAAAAAAGAAGTACAAATAATCCAGCAAAAATTGCAACTAAAATATTAATATTTCTTTGCAAATGTGATATCAAAAGATCTGGTGACCAAATAGTTGTAAAAAGTTCTGCATATCCTGAGTTTTCAAACGAAATTTTAAAGTAGATTTCATTTTCTGATTTTGCATCTGTTATAAATGAATAAACTGAACGATCTAAGTATGATGTGTCTGAAACATTAATATTATGATCACCCTTAAGTTGGTGCTTTATAAGTGAGGAATTTGAAAACTGCCAAACTTCGACATTATCAAAAAGTCCAAACATCATTTTTATTTTCCATGTCAATCTATCAGAGTTACTGTTTCGTACCTTCAAGCGCATCCACCAAACAGATGAAGTCGAACCATGACTGGTCATTGAGTTTTCTTGGATTTTAAATGATTTTGTTTTAACTTGATCAATAGTGATTTCACGTGTTGGGTCTTCAAAAACTTCTATAAAACTAGTAGTGGAGAGACCTTGCATAGAGTCGGTAAGTTCAAGGTTATGTGCAAACATAGACCATGGAAGTAAAATAAATAATAATAACCTAAAGATCACAGCCAACTCCAAATTTAACGATTTCAAAGGACTGAAAATCCAAGTATTTATATAGTGCTAATAATGAGAACCATGGTAACCTAAAACTAAAGTTCTCTCACTCTCTTTATAGCCGCTTGCCTTTGATAACGCGAAGCAGAACAACCACAAGCGCAATGACTAAGAGAATATGGATAAATCCACCTAAAGTGTAAGAGCTGACAAGCCCTAGGAGCCAAAGAATAACTAAAATTATCGCAATAGTTTCAAGCATATTGTTTCTCCACTTTAATTTTTAAGAAATAAGTATACTATACAGTAATACTTCTTATTTAATAGTAATAAGCAAAAACAAAGTCACAAGGCAAGTGCTACTGCCGATGGAAGTAACACTACATCTACCATGACTCCAACCAGCACACTTGATAAACCAGTAGTAAGAGACAATGCCGCTGCGGCACCAGATGCAAGTGCCAAAACAGCAGAATCGAAGCCGACTACTGTGCGCAACATAAGTTCATGATTTATTTCATCAAAAGACCAAAACATTCCTAAACCAGCAGCTATAGCCACAGCCAGCGACATTCCAACTATCATGGTTTGTACCGATCTGCGAATCAAGGACAAGTCACCCAAAGCAGTCCCAAGACTAAGTGCGAGATTTGGTCCAAGCAACGGTGCAATCACCATTGCGCCGATTATGACAGCAACGTTATTTGTAATAAGACCTAAAGATTTTGCAGGGCGTCTAATACCAATTGGAGCTTATCATCTCTTACTAGCATTCGCATTTGTTGCATGCCATCTTCTTCTATAACACCAAGCCGAAAATCCTCCACTTCTTCTGTTTTAGCAATTGCCAAAACAGTATCTGAACTATCTTTATTGGCGGTTATTTCAACATACTTCATAATGATTGTTTCCTAATGCTAATGTGGCACATTAAACTATACCAACTGCAATCTCTCAATTTTAATTTTTTCTAAAAAGATATATACCGACAAAAAAACTAACAGCACCGGCAATATAGAAAGTCATAACCTTATCCGTATCTGAACCTGTAACAGCTTGTGTTATTTGTGAACCGACAGAACTAGATAATTGATATCCCCAGATTGCAAGACCAATTCCTAAAACCACTAAAACAATACCAATAATTTTCATTGAAACTCCCGAGCCTATTGCCATATTGAACTCCTATGTTTAAAAAATATGAATAGTATAACATATAGATATGAAAGTGTGATATTTAAAGTGTTTTATGATAAAAATGATTTACTTTACATATTATTAGAGTATAATTTCAAAAAATGGACTTGCTAATGAAACGTATTTTTGAGATGAAAAGAACTCAAGTATTTATAAAGTTTTTTATTACTCTAATTCTTTTCTATGGGGTTAAAGATTTCTCTTCAGTAGATACATTTTCAAAGTTGGCTGTTGCACTATTAGAGTTTATAATCATTTTAGAATTAGTTCGAATGTTAATTGAATTTCTTTTTAGTGATGAGAATCGTATTAAACTAAGACTTATGGTAGATTCTAGCATTGTCTTTTTTATGCGTGATGTTTTACTAATTGTTAATGATAAATTTGACATCATTAAAATTCTATCATTACTACTTGTAATATTTATACTATTTATATTTAGAATTATTACCATGAAGTACAGCCCTTCATATATGGAAAACAACAAATAACATAAGGTGGCATAGATGAAAAAGTTCATATTATTATTTAGTATATTTTGTAGTATTATTCTTCATGCAGACCTGTTTGACAATGCTCTTAATGAGGAGCAAAATGGTAATGTAAAAATAGCTGCTGAGTTGTACCTAGAGTCTTGCAAAAGTGGAAATAATAATGCGTGTCATAACTTGGGTGTTTTATACACCCAAGGAAAAGGCGTAAGACAAAATAATAAAAAAGCAGGTGAATTTTTTGTAAAAGCTTGTGAGGGTGGAAATTCTAATGCATGTTTCAACTTAGGAATAATTTATGAAGATGGACGGGCTGTTAGTAAAGATAAAAATAAAGCTGTAAAGCTTTATGAAACAGCTTGTAATGGTGGTAGTGCTGATGGATGTTTATATCTAGGCAAAATGTACTATAGAGGGAAATTTTTAAAACAAGATTATAAAAAAGTAGTTGAATTATATACAAAATCATGTGATTTAGAAAATAGCGAAAGTTGCTACTCTCTTGGACTAATGTATTTAGAAGGAGACGGGGTGAGACAAAATAAAAATACTGCCAAAGAGTTGTTTGGAAAGGCTTGTGATAGTGGGAATAATAAAGGATGTAAACAATTTCGTCTTTTGAGTGATACAGGTATTAAATAATATGCAATTATTATTAAAAACCGAGTATCTGAAATTTATAAATTTGTTAAGCTATCCGGTCTTAATAGTTGATGATAACTATGTCTCTCAACTTGCAAATAAGAAATTTATGAGTTTGCATAAGATAAGGACTAAGACAGAAACTCAACTAGAAGATCTAATAATTGACGAAAGCATGGTGGAAAAAGAAAAATACATTTTAGAAATAAAAAATAAAAAAATGATTTTTAAACTTCTGTCTTCCAAACTTCTATTTAAAAGTAAGCAATTTTATTTGATAAGTTTCTTTGATGTTTCTAAAGAGCATGAAGAACATGAAGAAATTCTTTTCAAAAAAAGAATGTTTGAGAAACTTAGTGAGCATCTACCAGAGGGGATAATGGTATGTGAAGATAAGATAAACTATTCAAATCCAACCTTCGAAAAGTTCTCTGGATACAGCTCTAAAGAGCTTTTAACAAAAAAGTTTGTAGATTTACTTGAAGATTATAGTAAAGAACTTTTTAATGCAAATATTAAAAAATTGCTTTTGCAAAAAAAATCATATATAGAACAAGAGTTACAACTTCTTAGTAAAAAAAAGAAGACTATTTGGATTCGTATTAAAACAAGTTTAATTTTAGATGCAGATAAAATATATTTTTTAAATGTTATTACTGATATTTCTAAGGAAAAGTTAAAATATGAAGAACTAAGTAATATTGCTTATTTTGATGCCTTAACGGGTATATATAACCGCAGAAAATTTAATGAACTCTTCTTAAATGAATATAAGCGAGCAAAACGCTATAAAAGGGATTTGTGTGGAGTATTTTTTGATATAGACCATTTTAAAAAAGTCAATGATGTTTATGGTCATGATATTGGAGATATTATTTTACAAGAGTTGTCTACTTTAGTGCAAAAGTATGTTAGAGAAACTGACTTTTTTGCACGATGGGGTGGAGAAGAGTTTGTTATACTTCTACCTGAAACCAACAAAGAAAATGCATTAATCTTAGCTGAGCATATTCGCAAAAGTATAGTTGAAAAAATATTTACTAAAGTTGGAAAGGTTACGGCTAGTTTTGGTATCACACAGCTTAATGGTCAAGAGCAACAGAAAAGTTTTTTAAAACGCTTAGACAATGCACTCTATAAAGCTAAACAAGAGGGTAGAAATCGCTCAATATGTCTTTAAGACAGTCAACGTTCTACTTTTTTACGCCTTATTTGTACAATAACTGATGTGATAATTATTAAACTTAACATAATCGTTACAACATAATGTGTGCCAAAATTTCCACTTGAAAATGGTAGTGAGGTTGTATTCATACCAAAGAAACCAACTATTAAATTTAGAGGAAGGAATATAGCTGATATAATAGTTAGTATATAAATCATTTTATTCATTTTATCATTAGACTTTGCATTATAAAAACTATATAAATAGTCCAATTTAGATAGTTGTAGTGTTGCTGAACGCATAACTCTCTCAAGATGCTCATGTATATCTACAAAGTGATTCATTGGAAAGTCTTCAATATCTTTGTAAAATTCTATAAACTCCTCCATTGCATTTGTAGTTCTATGTAAAACTCTCTCTATTTTTAGTATTTCTAATTTAACTCCAAGCCATTTATGTAAAAAATTTTTATCTACATTATTTGCATATAAATCTTCTTCCATATCTGAAATAATATCTGGATATTTTAAAAATGATTTTAGTAGTTTGTCAGTATGCTTATTAACTAAAGTATACAAACCCATATATTTAGTCTCTAATTCTTCGAATGTTTGCTTTTCTTTGTTGTAAAAATAACTTTTTTGCTCAGTAACTATAAAACCTAGAGATATGCTACTAAATTCTTCTCCAACTAAAGGAATACGGGTAATAAGCATATTGTACATTTCATTGTCATCAAAAATAGAAGGGTGTTTTTCGTTGCGTAAATCTTCTAAGTGAAGCGCGTCTATTAGTTCTTTCATTCGTTTCATTTCATATCCTCAATCAAACTTTAGCTTATTTTACATTAAATAATAGATAATATTTTGGTGTTAATTGTTACTTTTTCTAAAAAAAAGAGTATAATTTCTAACTCAAATTACAGGCTTCTTTTTATATTTAAAACCTTTGAGTCAAAGGAAGTATCGCTTGATATTTCATGTTTTTTTTGGCTGTGTTTGATATCTTTATCGAACAACTATCTTATGCATGACATAATTATTTTATCGAGGACACAATGAACGTTTCTGATGTAGTATTTGAAATGGAACTTGCTGGCGTTGATACTGCAGATATTGCTAGTATCGTGGCACTTTGCGAAAGTAAAGGCTTTAATAGTGACTTTATTGATGAAGAACTTCTAAGAAGAGGTTATCCAAAAGTTTTCACTATAGATTATGATGAATATGATAATTTTGATAATGATGAATATTATTCAATAGAAAAATTTCCACATAAACATCTATATGAAGACTAAAGGGCTAAAAAATATGACAAATAAAGAATTAGTTAATGCTTATTATCAAATGTGGAATGATAAAGAGTTTGATAATGCTGATAAAATCTGTCATGAAGATATACGCTTCCGTGGTTCTTTAGATATTACTGCAAATGGTATTGAAGGCTTTAAAGAGTATGCTAAAATACTCACAGATGCCTTTCCCAATCTTTATCATGCTGTAGAGATGTCAGTGTTTGAAAATGATATGGCAGCTATCTATGTTACTTACTCTGGAACACATGAAGGTAAAATATTTGATTATGCACCAACAGGTAAACGTATATCATATTCAGGTGCATCATTTATACATATGAAAGATGGAAAAATTCGTAATGTAAATATATTAGGTGATTTAAATTCACTACATAGACAACTTAGTGAATAGTAAATAAGCATGATTAATTATCAAGATATTTTAAATGAGATATATCAAACAATTGAACCTATTTTAAAAGAAGGAAAAGTAGCAGATTATATTCCAGCTTTAGCACAAGTTAATCCGAATCAGTTTGCTATGAGTATTACACTTTTTGATGGTAGTAGCTATCATATAGGGTGTAGTGATGAAAATTTTTCTATTCAGAGTATCTCAAAAGTTTTTACCTTTACCAAAGCTCTTAGTATATACTCAAAAGAGTTATATGCGAGAGTTGGAAAGGAACCCTCTGGAAATCCATTTAATTCATTAGTTCAGTTAGAATATGAACTTGGAATCCCAAGAAATCCATTTATAAATGCGGGAGCAATAGTTATAACTGACACTCTTCTTAACAAGTATAAAACAGTAGATGAAACTTATAATGAGATTTCAAATTTTATAAAAGAGATTAGTGACAATGTAGATATAAGTTTTGATAAAAATGTTTGGTTTTCGGAGTATAAACATGGTCATAGAAACATGGCTTTAGCGAACTTAATGAAAAGCTTTAACAATTTGGACAATGATGTAGAAGAAGTAGTTAAAACATATTTTAAGCACTGTTCAATAACTATGAGCACAAAAGAGTTATCTCGTGCTATGCTATTTCTAGCTAATAATGGTATTGACCCAATTACAAATAAAAGATTTATAACTTCATCTCAAGCCAAAAGAATAAATGCAGTGATGCTGACATGTGGTCATTATGATGCTAGTGGAGATTTTGCATACCATGTTGGGCTACCTGGAAAAAGTGGTGTAGGAGGCGGTATAGTCGCTATTGTACCAAAAGTTATGAGCTTAGCTGTTTTTTCACCTAGATTAAACAACTGGGGCAATTCATTAGCTGGAACAAAAGCATTGGAGATGTTTACCACTAAAACTAATCTATCTATTTTCTAATTACTTTATCCAAAAATAACCATCAGATTACATAGTAAATGTAAAATGTTCGATATATGTTTAACTCAATAGATAAAAGGATTTATCATGTTAGTATATATCGATGACAGGGAAGACGAAGAGTTAGAAAGTGATTACGGTTACGACTATGGTTCTGATGACGAGTATGAGTACGATTATGATTCCGAGAAACAATCTTCTGACTATGTTGAAAATAAGGATAGCTACTTTAGCTAGAGAGTATCTATTTCAACCTTATTTTAGCTATTTTCTTTTGCCTTATAATAGTGTACTGCCAGCACGAGTGCTTGAAGTATAATAGATCTTACTTAGCAGTAGTTTTTTTTATCTCTTGTAAGTAACTCTCTATATCCTGAACATGCTTCTCAGTAGCAAGTCCAAGTCTTACTAACCTCATAACTTCAGGGCGTTGTTCTTCCCATGATTTTAAAGTTTTTACATCTATGCCTAAACGTTCTGCTAATTCTTTTTTTGTCATATACAACTTTCTTTATAATAAACTTGACAAAATGGTGTTAATTCCCTATAATTTGTTAAATAAAAGGAAAAACTCCCATTTTAATAAAATAAACAATTAAGGATATTAAACATATATCATGTACTAAATTAAAAATATAATACTAAAGCTTCAGCACAATACTAAAGCTTCAGCACAATACTAAAAGTACGAACGCTACTTTATTGTTAAAAATAAATCTGTTTATTATCACACAAACATTATTAATGGTTATTGAAAAAACCATGTAAATTTAAAAATTTTTATTCATTCACGTAGATTAGGAGATGCAACACTATGGTTAAGTCTTTATATATAAGCATGTCTTTGCTTCTGTTTGCTCTCTCTTACATCTTTTTTCATCTCAAAAGAAAAGTCGATACACTAGAACAAACTCTTCTAGAACATCAGACACTAGTAGATATGAGCAGTGCCATCTTGCTTCGCTGGCACAACGATTCTGCTTCTAGCATATACTACGCTTCTAAAAACATTTTCAAGCTCACAGGTGCAACGAAAAAAGAGCTCGAGGAAAAAGCTGTAAGTTTTTCTCACTGCATCTACAAAGACGACATAGCTCGTGTATCTGATGACATAAAAAATGCCATAGAGAAAAAGCTCCTCGCCTTTACGCATCCGCCCTATCGCATAGTTACTAAAACTGCTAGTATCAAGTGGGTACAAAACCACACCCTACTCCTTCGAGATACTAACTACAACGTAGTAAGCTTTGTCGGCTATCTCACAGACATTACCAAACTAAAAAACAGTGAACTAAGACTAAAGCATCTATCTCAAACAGATCAACTAACCAAAGTACATAATAGAATGTATATAGATGCCCTACTACAAAAGCAGTACTACTACTTTCGCAGAAACTCACAAGAATGTAGCATCATTCTTATAGACTTAGACCACTTTAAATCTGTAAACGACAAATATGGACATATACAAGGTGATATAGTCCTCGTAGAGTTAGCTCAGCTTGTAAAAGAGTCCTTAAGAGAAGGAGACCACTTTGCCAGATGGGGAGGAGAAGAGTTTATGATAGTCTTGCCACACACAAGCATCGACCTAGGAATCATCATAGCCAATAAGCTTCGTAAAATCATAGCAGAGCATGAGTTTTCAATTGTAGTGCATCAAAGTGCTAGTTTTGGAGTGGCAAGCTTTACACAGGATATGAGCATAAAAGAGACTCTAGATGCAGCCGACAAAGCTCTTTACAGCTCAAAAGCAAAAGGCAGAAACTATGTCACTTAAGGATGGTGTTAAGCTAGCAGGTTCTTACCCGCAAGCAGAACAAAAAGCTTCGCCAGGTCTGTCACCCTCTTTGTACTCTTCGTTTTCATCTAATACTTTGTAAAACTCTACGCGAAAAACTACGGGTCCAGTTATAACTACATGATGATATCTTTCAGCCTCTATAACTATAGGATGGTCTCTGTCTGAATCTAGGACATTATCTTGGTCATCTTCCCAGATATACTGTAAAGCGCCCTCTTCCACTACTACTAAACCTATCTTACCTTTTGGAGCAAGGTGATTTTTGAGTAAGCCTTTTAGAGCTGTCTCTTCTGTCATATTTGGTGTTTGTCCGACTTTTACTGCACCCTTTGGTAGTTCTTCGTTTTGAAAATTCATAATCTACTTCCTGTTTTAATATTTGACTTCTAAAATAACTTTATTGGTAAACCTAAACCACCGCCAGATGATGAAGAGAAACTTGTATCGATATCACCTAGTGCATCTTGCTTTGAATTAAGAAGTGAGCCTACATCGCCTAAGTCAGAAGACAATCCTTTACTAGAACCTCCGGCTTTTGCTAAGATTCCTGCTTTTAGGTCTTTCTCAAAACTTCTAGTTGCTTTAGTTAGCATTTTACTCATCCCTTGTGAGAGTTGTTTATCCAAGTCACTAACTACTGTTATGTCAGGTTGCTCGAGCTTTCCATCTACAGATATATCTACGTTAAATTTTGATATATCAGATAACAAATCATTTACCAGTTTTTGTGATGGCATCTGAAGTTTTACCTTCGTTACATTCACTATACTTTTTGCTTTTACATTTGCATCTTCGACAGCACCTTTTAGCGTTGCATTAGTAACTATGTCGTTCATACTTAGTGTTTGCATATCAATAGTAGCTGTTTTAAAGCCTGTAACTTTCACATCAAAGCTAGTATTTGCTTTATCACTACGTCTATCATCAACTACATCTGCTACTATTTGCTTATACTCTACCCCTTTAGCATCTGCGTGAACTTTCATAGGTTTTTTGTAGAGCTTTTGGTTACTAGATAAGTCTTTTACATTTATATCTAACATATCATTTTTTAGTTTTACATTTATCTTGGACTCTTTTACTACAAGATTTGGTATCTTTGATAGATTTGCATACTTTATCCATCTTCCCTGACCACGAGGAGGAGGAACATCCTGAGCCTCTTCTTTTTTAGAATCACTACTAATATAAGGAGCTAGCATATCATAGTATTTTAATCCCATTTTCATATACTCACCTATCTCATCACTCATAAGAGTACCTATGAGATTAGCTCCGCCACCTGCATTTAGAGAGTACTTCTTTTTAAGACGGTCTATATCTTGTTGTGGAAGATTCTTTAGAGAGTAAATCTGCTTTTTGAGACGTTTTTGATCTGCTTTAAAATCTTTTTCTAAAGATGTGTACTTATCTTTTAGAGAGCTTATCTTAACTTTTAATTTCTCTATATCTCCCTTAACAGATACTATCTTAGTTATATCTCCACCTTGCAGGCTTTTTTGGAGTTTTTTGGCATCTGCTTTTATCTCATCTACTTCGTTTTTGCTTTTTACTTCATCAGATATCTTCGCCCATTTTTCTTTTGTTTTTTCAATATCTGTTTTTAATTTCTGTGCCTCTGTTACAGACTTCAGCTCCTCTTTTGCAAGTATGTCATCTACATTTGGAAGAGCAAAAGGGTTTGTCTCTTTGGATTCAGGCTTTTTATCCGCACTCTTTACTTTTGGGGCTTCAATTTTTGGGATATTAGAGTTATCATAAGCTTTTGCCACAATTGTTCTTTTTTCGTTAAAAGCTAGAGCATTTACGTTTAACATCTCTATCATCGCTTTTTTCTCCATAAGAGCAGAAAAACCGAGGTCAAATTCCACATCACCAACTTGGACAAGGTTATGAGTAAGTTTATTTTTATCTGCTATCTGGATGCCAGATATCTTTACACGCAAGTCTGAAAAGCTTGAGCTAAAGTCTTTGATGTTTACTTGTGTCTGTAAAGAGTATGCAAGAGATTTTTCTATGGCAACGCGAGCAAGTGGATCAAAGATGAAGATAAATATCACAGCAATACCAGCAACTAAACCACCAAACACACCTGCACCCCACCAGCGAAAGAGTGAGTTTGTTTGTGCTTCTTCATTAAAGAGTTTCATCCAGCGAGTAAACTTCCACTCGTTTAGTTTAGCCCCTATCTGATCTTTATAAAGTGTAATAACTCTGTTTAGTACTAGTAGCATCGGAACAGCTAATAGGGTAGATACTATTATAGAACCTGTAACAAGAGTATAGTTAAAAGAACTCCATCTAAAGAGTGCTGAGTTATACAAAGAAGTAAATAAACCCTTAAGAGCATCGTTTGTTAAAACTGAATACCCAAGTGACTCAAACATAGGGTCAAAAAGGTACCCTACTCCACTAAATATAGCAGTAAATAGTATGAAAAGACCAAAGTTTACATTGAAAACAAGTGCTAAAAACAAGATACTTAAAAGTATAAGAGAATTTATAGGTAAAAATCCTGCAAACATAGCTAAAACTATAGCACCTGAGAGTTGCCAAGACTTACCTGAAGAGTTAAGTGCTTTAAAAAGCTTACGAATAAAATTGAACATGATCCACCCCTAATTAATTATAAAATTATTATACACAAATTAGTTGTAATTTTGGGCATAAATACCCTCAAGGCAAAACCGCTTTAGCTTTTGCAAAAGAGAGTTACTTTGAGGATATGGTGAAGCTTTTTACTTCTGAGTAAGACCGTGGAGACTACTTATGATTTCATCCATCTTATCACTGATTAAATTAACATCATCTGAGATATTATTTACTTCACTTGCATTTGTGTTAAGTGCATCTGAGCTGTCAGAAATAGACTGTATAAGTACGTTTGTAGTAGCAGAGGTTTCAGCTAATGATTTTTGAGTTCTCTCAGCAAGCTTTCTTACTTCATCTGCAACAACTGCAAACCCACGACCATGTTCACCTGCACGAGCAGCTTCAATAGCTGCATTTAGAGCAAGAAGATTAGTCTGTTCTGCTATCTCACCGATGTTAGAAAGGATATCTTTAGTCTCGTTCGCACTTGAAACCAAGTTTTGAAGATTATCAACCATTTCATTCTCTTTTTGAGAAACATCATGTATACGTTCTACTGTACTATGAATCATATCTTTTAGCTCTATGATAGTAGTATCAGTTATTTCACTGATAGTTTCATTTAACTTTTGCGATGTTTCTAAAATATGGCTTTGAGTATCTTTATTTTCTTGTTCCATATTTTGTAAAGCTTGACCTAAAAGGTTAATGTTATTTAGTAAATCAGCCATTTTTGCTTCTACTTTCACATCACTTCTTGTAGTAAACTTACCATCTGCATAACTTTGTAAAGTTGTTATAGCATTATCCAGGTTTTTTTCAGAAGCTAACAACATATTGTTCATGCTGTTTCTAAGAACATGTACATATGGTGTTTTAGAGTCTGCATTTACTCTACATGTAAAGTGACCTTTTGAAACTTTATCTGCTAAAAGAACCATTTCTCCTGCAACGCGTGTATCTGCTAAGATTGACTCTTGATAACTAGTTACAATCTTATTAAAGTTTATTTCCGCTTCATTAGTAGAGTCTAAATTAACATCAACTTTGTTTCTTTTAAACTCCATCATCTCAATCAACTCTAATCTTTTCTTATTTATATTATTAGTTCCGCCTGAGTCTTTAATAGAATTTACACCAATAACTACAGCAAATACAACTACTGCTAAAATTGTTTGGATAATATTTGAATCAGTTAGAAAAAGAGAAGCTATTAAAATTACGAAGGCTATCGATACAACTATTGTTTTTTGTAAATTATTCATCTATATCCCTATTTTAATGTTTTGTATAGCATTTCAGCAGCTTCAATTTCTTGTGTTGAAGGCTTTCTTCTGCATGACATATAACGAGTTTGGTTTGTAACACCGTCTTTCATAGGATAAACTGTTGCATATACCCAGTAGTAACCACCATCTTTAGTCTTGTTTTTAACATAACCATCCCATACTTTCCCACTCTTTACAGTTTCCCATAAATCTTTAAAAGCAGCTTTTGGCATATCTTTGTGTCTTACAACATTGTGAGGTTTTCCAATCAACTCATCGATTGTATACCCAGCTATCTTACAAAAGTCGTCATTAGCAAATAATATAATACCCTTATCATCAGTTTGTGACACTAGAAAATCATCATTTTTTAAAACGTGCTCTTTCATAATACCCCTTTCAACGTGCTCTTTCATAATACCCCTTTCATTGTTACTTATAGTTGATAGTATACCAGAATATTGTCTCTCAATTATATTATTTTTCCTTTTATTTACTTTAAATTTAAGTATCAAATATTTATCACATTATCTACTTAAATGAATTTAGGCAAAATATGACAAGATTAACAATTAAAGGAAACTATTATGGAAGCTACAACTATGGAAGCTGTATACAATCAAGCTATTTTATTTTTTGCTCTTTTTGGAGGAATGTTTATTATCTCTTTCTTTGTCACTAAAAGAAATGCAAAGAAATATGTAGAAAATAATTCGCTAGAAAAAAGAAGAGAATCAGCAAGAAAAGAAAAACTTGTAAATACATTTTTAAACTCTTCAACTATTAAAATAGTAGGAAAAAAAGCTACACTTGAAGAACTTACCTATAAATTAGAAAAAGGTGATATAAACAAGCAAGAGTATACAATACTTGAAGAAACTCTAAAGGCCAGTTAGGGTTTCGTGATTAATTTATATATTTATAATCTCTAAGAATCTTCATAAAAGCATCTGCCATCATCTCATAACCTTTTGCATTTGGATGAACATAGTCGCTTTTTAGAGCTCTATTTAACTCTATATGAGTCAGTATGTCATCTTCTAAAAGTATTCCCTCTTCATCAGCTACTTCATCATATAATGAGAGTGTACTAAAACCAAATATATGAAAGTCAGGTACAGCAACAAGAATCACTTCAGCCCCACTCTCTTTTATAAGTCTTACCATCTTGGTTAAATTATTTTTTAAATCTTTCTGAGGTAGTTTTTGGAGTATATCATTACCACCATGGCAAAGAATAACCAGATCAGGCTTTTGTTGCAAAAATGTAGATAAACGAGGTAAACCTTCTGCACTTATTTCCCCATTGACCCCTGCATTGATAACTTTTAATCCACTCTTTTGTTGTAAATATGCAGGATAACTTGAGTTACCAGATGCTCCAAAACCATAAGTCAAACTATCTCCAAAGGCTAATATTACGGAGTCTTTATCAAGTAAATTTTCTGACAACTTATTCCCACCCTCTTTTGTATAAACTATAAATACAACAATTATAATAACTAAAAACGCCATCAATGTAGTCTTACTCATAAAATAATTATAACATGTGAATGATTTATAAAATTAAGTTAGTAAAATTCATCTTTTAAACAAAGTTATGGTTATAATATTAATATAAATAAGGGAAGATGTAATGCAACCACCAACTGATACTCAAGCTTTGACTAGCAATGATTTAAGTAGTATATATAGTGAAGCTATTCTCTTTTTTGCTATATTTGCTTTTATGTCTATAGTTTCATTTGTTATATCTAGAAGAAATGCCAAGAAGTACGAGCTTGAGCACTCCATAAAAGAGAGACAAGATGCAAGAATAAAAGACGAGCTGATATACGCACATCTAAACTCTTCAAGTATAAAAATTATGGGTAAAAAAGCCAAGCATGAAGAATTGTTAAAAAAATTAAAGATTGAAGCTATAAATGAAAAAGAGTACAAAATACTAAAAGAGAGTTTAGATTCAATTTAGTAACTACTAAATTGAATCTAAGTATTTCAACAACTGGTGCACCATCCTCAATACTTTTTAAAATATTAACAATCTACATGTCTTTATTACTATCGTGATTAAACACATAGCATCTATTTACATCTCTGTTTATCACATGATGACAACCCACTAAAGCTACTCTCAAAGTGGAGATTCATTCACAATGGTGTATATCTTTTATTTTGATGTAACTAAGAAGTGATTTTTTATCCACATGCTAAAAAGATCTTCATATAAACTTTCTGGTGAACCTGTAGATAATGGTATACCATTAAGAGTAGCTGGACAATCAGAAGCGAAAAGACGTGTAGTATTTAAAAGCTTATCATCTTTTGTCGAATACAATGATAATAATACTGTTGATTCATCCCTATAATATTCATGACAGTTTATGCCTAATGGATCAGTCCATTTTTCTACACGAGAATAAATCACATAATCACTTTTATTTAATTTAGCATTTTCTATAGCCTCTTTCTCAGTTATTACTTTATTTTCTAAGATAACATAAGGAGTAATAGTTCTTAATTCTGTATTTGCTATATTAATAGCAGATAATCCACTTTCTATTGCTTTTTCTTCACTACTTGTTACTGCAGAAAGATATGTTTTTTTCATTCCATCACCTCCATTAACTAAGTAAATAGAGCTTTCTTTTGTTAGTAATTGACTTTTCTCTAATTCATTTCCTTTTATAGTATTAAGGCTTAAACCTGAACCTCCACATCCACTAAATATTATTGCAAAACTCAATATCATCACAATGTAACTTATTTTCTTCATTTTCTTACCTTATTTGATTTTAAATAGTTTAAAATTTGTCTACTTTACTGAAACTATTTTATTAATCTCTATGCAAAATAAAAATACAACTATTTATAGTTATTATACTAAGGCTGTATTAATTGAAACTTATTAATTAATATTTTAATTAATTTCATCACTTATAGGTTAAATACTTTTTATTACTTTTGATATGAATGATTTTAATACTTCTAAATATCTCTTGCCTTATAAATTTAGTGTATAGAGATAATTCTCTGAGATAATGCATTTTGATTTATATCTATCTTGCCATAGATGCCCACTACGACTATACTTTTTATTAAAATATTTAGCATAGTTAGCATTAACACTTCTCATAAATATTGATAAGTTTTCTTTTGTAGTCTCTATAAGCAAGTGGTAATGATTGGATTGTCCATTCAAACATAATCATGCAAGATGACTTTTTCAATCGTAGCAGCTTTATTTATAATCTGCAAAAACATATCTTTATCACTATCATGATTGAATACATTGCATCTATTAACACCTCTGTTGATAACATGATGATAACCAGCTAAATCCACTCTAAGTCTTGTTGGCATACAACACTCCTTATTTATGATTACAAACAATAGCATCTATTATTTAGCATGATTAAATATATGACAAAATGAAAGATTTTATTTCTGTTAGTTTTCTAAAAGTGGAGATTCATTCACAGGGGTGTAATTTGTAATTTATAATTTAATTTGAGTTGAAAGGTGAGAAACAATAAAGATATATTTTGATAATTACTTCATTGTTTATAATAAATTATTCGTCTTCTTCTGAATAGTACCATTCTAAAAAGTCATAAAATGAAGTAAATAATGGTTTTAATTTCCCAGCTATAAAATCATCCATTTCTCCCCAATCTACTCCGTAGAGAGCATCTGTTTCTTTATCATAAAAGTAGCTATACTCACCTTCTATTGAAGAAAGTTGTAGATATCGTTTACCTATTTCTGGATATCTACTCCAAAATGGATTTTTATAGTCTTCTAAAATTTGACTGAGTCCATAAAAATCTTCAGCACGATAAGCTTCTGGTTCATCTATAACATTTAGATAAAAATCATAAAAAGATGTATCTTCTAAAACACCTATTTCTTTCAATATATTTTTTGCTTCCTCTTGTGTCCAAATAATAGAATTTATATAATCTTCATTATATAAGTTCTTAAAATAATTTATTTCTTTTATAACATTTTTATCATATTTATCTTTTGGTAATAATTCTATTTTGTTTTTTACATTTTCAGGTAACATTAATTACTTCCCCCTTCTAATTTTTTAAGTCTTTCTTTGTTAATAAAATTTTTATCTTTCTTCCACTCTTTATGGTCTACAGGATTATTTGGATTTTTTCCTGTTCCATCCTTGTCATATGGATGCAATACTTGTTTATTGTTAGAATTTTGATGAGTCGTTGTTTTTACCTCAAATATTGGTCCATTTGCATTTTGTTGTGAATGGTGCTGTTGTGTTGAAACAGGGTTTTTCATATTATCCAAAATATATGGATTGTTTCCTTTTTTCATCCACTCTCTATTAGTTGTAAATTTGCCTTTAGGCGTTTTAAACTCTAAATCCAAATCAATATCCTGTCCATAAAAATTATATGTTCTTCCACTTGGCGCGTCAATGGTTTCTTTTGTAAATATTTTATTATTTTTAGTAGCTTTTCCAGTAGAACCACTTTTGCTTTTCCCATTCCCAACAACAGAACCAACAGCTAATACAGTAGATGCACCTGCTATAGTTTCGGTTGTACCTTCACCGTATATTTTATCTAATGTTTCCTTTGAAGCATTTGCTATATTGTATGCTGTTTCTGTTCCATCTACTATGGAAGTTGCAGTACCAACTAATCTGTCTTTTGCTAAATCTGAAAGACTCTTTTTTTTACTTTCATCAATAAAGTTATTCACTTTCTCGGTTATATTTTCAAGAGTCAATTCTTCTTTTACTTTATCTTCTAGCCTGTCTTTTAATTGTTCAGGATTGCTTAGAGTATCTTTTGCTTTGTCTTGTGCTACTTCATATATATCAGTTTCTACACTTGCGGCTTCATTTGCATATCTAGTAGGGTCATAAAAATCTCCATTCTTCGTTGTAAAATACCCTTGTTTTTCGCCTCTTGAATTTTCAAAAGTTTGTCCTTTTGATTCTTTAAGTAAAAACTCTTTTGCTTGAGTATTTTCTTCTCCTAATATTACATTCCAAACTACATCTGTACTTCTCATAGCTTCTTGCGAAAGTTCATGCTCAGCACCTTGTATCTCTTCTGAACTTGGATTTGCTTTGTTATACTTTTGTTGTGCGTAAGCTTCTGCTTTTGTTTTTATAAACTCTATCTCTGAGTTTTTAAGTTGTCTGTGTGCACCTTTACCTTTATCTAGTTTGTTGTAGTTCTGTGTATTTGTTGCTATGGTGCTACTCTGTGTTTTTAGATTTGCATTAACTTGGTTATAGCTCGTATTATTTATTGAGCTACCTGTTGTTTTTGAGTATTGATTATCTAGTAGGTCTTGTCCTAAGTCACCAAAGTTTTTAGAGTATTCATCTCTATTACCTCGTATAATTTCTTTTATGAGTAAGTAGTTCTTTTTTAAAGTTTTTTTGACTTTAAAGCAAAGAAGTATTACTCTTTTAAGATTGAAGTACTAACTTCAAATCTTGTAACTTTCACAGTTTATGACTAAAGATAAAACAACATTTTTTTCCTTATAGCAGGATATGAAAATATTTTATATCTACTGACTACATCATTAAGCCAGTTGGTGTCTTTAGTTGTTAATCACTTATTAAAAGCTGTTGGGGTAGCTGTTATTTTAGCACCTACAACACATAGATTAACGAGGCTGTGAATTCTAACAATTTAACTTTTGTTTTTTTGTTAGGCAACTTAAGATTACACGACAAGGATTATAGAGATGTATTACGTAGGAATAGATATTGCAAAGAGTTTTCATGTTGTTTCAGTTATCGATGATAGTGAAACTAAGGTTATTAACAAGCCTTTTAAAATCAACAATGATTTAAAAGGGTTTGAAAAATTACTTACTATTTTAGATAGTGTCACTTTAGATAAAGATGACTTTATTATCGGTATAGAAGCAACTGGTATTTATGGTGAAAACCTTTTAGAGTTTTTAAAGTCTAAGGGCTATAGTGTTAAACTACTCAATCCATTTCAAACCTCAAGGTATAGAGAACAAATAACTATGAAAAAAGTAAAAAATGACAACATAGACTCTTTAGTTATAGCACTCTTTTTAAAAGATGGCAAATACTCATCAGGTTATGTAACTGATGATGAGTATCAGAGCCTTAGAACACTCTATAGAAATCGTGCTTCTATTCAGTCTGATATGAAAGAGGTTAAGAAGAGAATCATTACTCAAATAACAGTTACATTTCCAGAGTTTGAGAGCTTCACAAATCCATTTACCATAAGTGGTCTAGCTCTGCTTGAAAAGTATCCAACAGCATATCACTATAAGCATAGTAGCGTTGATAGAATCATGAAGATATTTGCTCATATTCAAGGCAATAACTTCAATAAAGACAAAGCCCTAAGATTACTAGAACTCTCAAGAGAGTCTATCTATTCAGGTAAGGCTAAAGATGCAAGAGCAATAGCTATTAGAAGTACTATTAGGCTTTTAAAGATGTATCTTAGTGAGATAGATATTATTGAAGCTGAGATACTCTCTTTGCTTGATAAAAAAGGCATTAATAGTTCAACACTTGATGAGCTACCAGAGAGTAACACTCTTATTGATAACCTTAAAACCATACCTGGAGTAAGTGATAAAACTGTAGCTGCTGTTATTAGTGAATGTGGAGACCTGACGAGGTTTCCATCTATACCTAAGTTTATAGGATATCTTGGACTCTTTCCAACAGAAAATAGCTCTGGTAATTCTAAAAGTGTAGGTCACTTAAGTAAAAGAGGCTCTTCTTTGGTCAAGCATGCACTATATCTTAGTGCTGTAAGTTGTCTGATACATAACAAACAGATGAAGCAACTCTACGATACTAAAAGAAGTCAAGGCAAATCTAAAAAAGAGGGACTTGTTGCAGTTTCAAGAAAACTTGCAACTATCATATACTCTATTTTTAAATACAACACACCCTATAATCCAAATCGTGTATTTACAAATTAGTCATAAACAGTGATAAGTTAAAGATCACAAGTTAGTACTTAAATCATTCATAATAGCAATAATATTTAAAGCTATTACCGTACTAGTTGTTAACCAAAATAGAGACAAATATATAATTTACTCTATAGTTTGATTATCAAAACACTCTTTGCTCAAATTTTAGAAATGAAATACAACAAAGAGTATTTAAAAAATCAAACTTGCAAGATTTTTAGCTCTTGCATAGTTCTTTGAAGTAATATTGTTAATAAACTAATGTCTATTTTTTACTTTCCTTGCTTTTTAAGTTATTCTTTATAAAAAGGCTTTATAGCTATCTGTTTTTACTATACCTGCATCTCTTTGTAGGTCTGCTACATCTGATGTTTCATTTAAAGTAGTATTTGCCATATCTCCCATATTATTATGCAAGTTTGTAGCTAAATGAATCCCACCATCTTCTTCTGAAGTAAACCCTTTATTACTAGAGTCCAACATTAGTTTTAACTCTGCTGGTTCTATTCCCATCTCTTTTGCTACATATATATGTAGCTGTTGTTGAGCCTGCTGAACTTCTTCTGGCGACGCATCTGGATTTAGTAATATATCTCTAGCTTTTTCATTTTTTGGGTCATTAACAAACTTTTTTGTTCCTTTTTGTAAGTCTAGTTTATTAGTTAGGTTTTGCAGTAATGATGTTTCTCCTTTCCCAGTAGCTCCAGTTAATGATACTGAATCTTTTGTGAGTACATCAGCAATAGATTGACCTGCTAAAAGACTTATTGCTATATCCTCAGCTATCTGATTCCTACCATCTTCAGTCAAGAGCCTAGTATCCAACTCAACCTTCAAACCTTTATGACTGCTAATATTATATATATCTACTTCATTGTTTGCTACATCTGTGTTTAGCATTCTTGTCTCTGAGTCTTCTTTGTTTCCTATTTGTATGTTTCCATTTCCTAGAGTTGCCAGAGTTTTTGTTTTTGAGTTGGTTCTGTCATTTGAGAAGTTCTTTCTTTTATACCTTTATTTATTTTTTTACTATTGCTTGAAGTTATTCCTTGTTTGTATTCCTACAGATGTACTTTTAGTAGTTTGAGTTTGAGTCTGAGCTATTTACTTAGTCCAGATGCTCCGAAACCTGCACTTGATCCTTTTGAGCTTGATTTAGATTTAGAGCTATCTTGCACAGATGCTACTTCTAGGTTTTTACTATTTAGAGTTAGAGTATCTACTGGGTTGTAGTTGGGTGTAGTTTCCAGGGCATAACTGGGTTTAACTTAACTTGGTCTTTAGATGCAAGAATGTCTGTAAGCTTTCACAGTGAGTAGTAATATATGAATTAATGCAATTATGCTACAATTATTAAAATTAATAAAAAAGGGAGAAGTTATGATAAATTGTAATATTAGTATTAATATTGAAGTCAAAACTCCCGATATATTTGCTCTAGTATATAGAAAGAAAGAGACTATCTGTGTATAGTTGGTTTAAAAAATGAATGAACTTGAAATAGAAAAAAAAGCAATTGATTACATTAATAAAAATAAAAAAACATTTATAAAAAAGTTCACAAAAGATATACAACCTCAAGATGAAAAAGTAGCTATTTTTACAGCTGGAATGAGCGGTGTAGGAAAAACTGAATTTGGAATATTTCTTAAAGAATCAAATTCACATTTACTTCATATTGACACGGATAGCATTAGAGATTTTTTTGAACCTGTAGGCTATGATGGAAATAACTCATATATATTTCAAAAACCTGCAAGTAAAGGTTTTAGTAAACTATTTGATTATGCCATTAAACAAGAATTATCAATAATATTAGATAGTAATTTATCTAACATAAACAAAGCTATTGAAAATATTGAACGGTTACTAGATAAAGGCTATACAATTGAAGTATGTTATCTCTACAATGAACCTACTATATGTTATGAATATGCAATAAAAAGGGAAGTCGTAACTAAAAGAAAAGTACCTTATGAAATATTTATAAATAGCAATATAAACTCTTATAAAACAGTGATAGAGCTAAAAAATATATTTAAAAATGATATAATTCTACATTACATAGATAAAAAAAATAATTTAACTTATGAAAATATAGATTCAGAATTTTTAAAAAACCAAATAGGAGAAAACTTTGACATTTAACAAACAATTTATGCAAAAAGCCATACAAAGAATAGATGAACTTCAAAATGACATCATTACAAAGTCTAAAACTATTAATGGTGCTGATGAGTATGTTCAAGCAAAAATGAGATTATTTCAAGAAAATGAAAAAACTAGAAAAAAATTAAAAAGTATACAAATACAAGAACAAGCTTTAACTGAAAATTTTCTGGCTACACACAAGTAAAAAAACAAGCAGAATGGCATTCTGAGCCTCGCATATTTATAAAGGACTTATAGTCCCGTTCCCAATTATTTTTAACGTGGTAACTGGGGTGTAGTTTTTAGATATTATCTAACTCTTCTGGATATTTTTTATAATACTCTTCTGTTTCTATGGTTTTAATATTACACACTGGGCAGATGCCATCTTTTAATGTTTCGTATCTATAGCTTGTTTTACATTTTGGGCATTTGGAATATTTTATTCTATTTTCTTTTAATAACATAATATATATACCTATACTGAAGAATAGTATTGAAGTAGGAATTTTAAATATACCTAATTCAATTTTATAACCATAATATACAGGATATTCACCTGAATTAAATATCATATATCCGAAAAATATAGACATTACTCCAGCAATTAGCTTAAGCATTTATTCTCCACCTTAAAAATCCGGGGACGAAAATCCGGGGACAGTGTACTAATGAAAATCCGGGGACAAAATCCGGGGACAGTGTACTAATTAAAAATCCGGGGACAGTGTACTAATTAATTTCATTTTCATCTTTTTTAGGTCGTCCTGCTTTTTTATTTTTATAATCTATCCCTGTTAATAATTTTATTTTATCATAAAAGTTATCATCTCCGCATGGTTTTCCTGTTCTTGTTTTTTCTTTTATAAATTTTATTTGTGCGTTTTCTTGCAAAAATTCTTTATAGTTTTCTATATTATCTATCGGCTCATAGTTTGATAATAATTTATCTTCTTTTACTAAGTTCAATCTATATTTTGCACTTGTATATTTATAGTTCCAAGGATAATCAACCATGTATGCTTTTACTGGATTTTGCTCCACATATTTTAAGGCATGTAAAAAATGGACTTCATCTAAAGGAGTGGAATAGAATCTTTCTTGAAAAAGATGTCCTTTTACTTTTTGTTCAAAGTTTATTTTTCTTGTATAGAGTCTATGTGTCTCACCAATGGCTTTTGAGAGGGATTCTCTATTTTTTGGTATCGCTATTATGTGTACATGATTTGTCATAAGACAATAAGAAAGAATCTTTAAATCATGTAATTTACATTGAGTAAATAGCAACTCTTTATAGTATTCATAATCTTCATCTTTAAAAAAGATATTCATCGAACGAACACCTCTTTGAGTTATGTGATGCGGTGCATTTGGGATTACAACTCTTCTTATCCTTGCCATTTTTATCTCCAAAATTTAGATATAAAAATAATACAAAAATAAAATCTATTTTACTAAATATATTGCAATTTGCTAATTAATTGGTATCCTGTCCCCGGTATTTCTGTCCCCGGTATTTTATTTGGGTATTTGTATTTGGGTATTTGTATTTGGAATTTTGAATTTTATACGGTCATTTATAATAAAGTATTTCATAAGTTCCTTTAAAGGGAATTTATTCTATACTTCAACTATGAATGTAATCAGTAAAAGAACTCTAGTAAAATTTTATGAACAACACCCTCAAGCAAAATCTGCTTTAGAGGTTTGGCATAGTGACGCGAGAAAATCCACCTGGAGTTCTCCAACTGACATTAAAGAGATTTACTCATCCGCTTCTTTTTTATCAGATAACAGAGTAGTCTTCAATATTAAAGGAAACGATTTTAGATTGATAGTACACATTGACTATCCTCGAAAAATCGTAAGAGTTAAATTTGTTGGCACGCATGCCCAGTATGACAAAATAAATGCAAAGGAGATATAAAATGTTACTCAAACCAATCAAAGATGAAAAAGCTTATGACAAAGCATTAGACAGAGTTGATGAACTCATGGAGCTAAATCCAAAGTTAGGAACTTCGCAGAGTGATGAACTAGAAGTATTGGCTATGCTCGTTGAAAAATATGAAGAGCAAGAGTGGACTATCTTTGAACCAGATCCAATAGAAGCTATTAAAGTTAGAATGGAACAGATGCATCTTAAACAAAAAGACCTTATCCCATATATAGGTAATAAAAGTAAAGTATCAGAGGTGTTAAATAGAAAAGTTGGATTATCTCTGAGTATGATAACAAATATCGCAGCTGGTCTTCACTTACCTCTTGAGAGTTTGATTCAATTACCTAAAAAGAATATTGCATAAATAATTATTTATTGTGCTTTTCTTTGGCACTCAACAATTGCTAAGCCTGCTGCGGTTGTACCACTATTCATGTACTCTTTAAAGCAATTTGAAAATTCAACTTGATTAGTCGGTTCTTTCCATGTAGCCATCCTACCCAAAATATTCCAAGCATCAGAGGGAACATTGACACAAAGTAACCTAAACATCTTCTATATTAATGGATTATGGCTTGTCTATCATGTAGCCCATTCCTCTAACATTTATAACTACGTCTTCTTGTAAAAACTTCTTCAACCTGTTGATTTCAGCTCTGATTGTGGCATTATCAATAATTTGTTCATCCCAAACATAAATTCTAAACTGTTCAAAATCAACTACCATTCCTCTATTTCTTGCAAGTAAATCAATTATTTGAGACTGTTTTTTTGTAAGTACTTGAGGTTCATTATTAAAAAGAAGAAGACTGTGTTCCTGATTATAACTATAATTTTTAGAAAGTCTTAGATGAACCCTTGGTGTCTCTTTTTCTAATTTAACTCTATCAATGCGAAGAGACAACTCTTTTAGATGAAATGGTTTTTTCAGATAATCATAGCATCCTAAATTGTAGGCGCGAGAAATATCTTCTATATCTACTAATGCACTTATATAAATAGCAGGAATATGAATCTTCAGTTCATGAGTTTGTTCTAAAAACTGGAGTCCATCAATATTTGGAACATTTATGTCAAGTATAAGTAAATCATAAAGGCTCTCCTTAATGGTTTCAAATGCTTTCTTACCGTCAAAAAAACTCTCTACTTGATGCCCATCTGCTTCTAAATACTCACAAATAGACTCATTTAACATTACCTCATCTTCAAGTAGTAATATCTTCATTATTCACCCATCAACTTAAATCTATATTTAAATACGGTCTGATTATCATCAGAGGCTACCGAAATCATAACATCTTCTTCATCACATATAGTTCTAACCAATCTAAGACCAATACCAAAACCATCACAGTTTTCTTCTTCTCTATAGTATTCATCAAACACTTTATCAGTATCTTTAATAATTTTTGATTTTGACCCCACTGAGAACTCTATGTATGCACCGATTTGTTTTAGATTAACATTTACCACCTCATTTGGCAACGTATACTTGATTGCGTTTGTAATTGTATTATCTACTATACGCTGTAGTTTTGTCTCATTAAAATATATATGCATATTATTAGCATCTGGTATGTAATTAAATGTAATTCTTGAGTGCTGAGCAACCTCTGCAAAAAAATCTATTCTACTACTAATATAATTTCCAAGATTAATTACAATTTTTGGATACTCAACCTGATCTTTTTTAACCAGATAACTTAGATCGTCATAGATGCTAAATATATTTTTGACAGCTGCTTCTATTTTAGAGAGTTGTCTATCCTTTGGATGATTCATTACATATAATTCTATTGAAGTCAGTATTACACTAAGAGGCGTATTTGTTTCATGTACTGTATATCGTAAAAACTCTTTTTGAGATTTAAGTAAGTCTTGAGAGAATTTTTTTTCTTTTTCTAGGTTTTTATTTATTAACTGTAGTTTTGCTGTTTTGGTTTTAACTCTCTCTTCTAAACCTAGGTTCATCTCTTTGAGTGAGTTCTTTTGTACATTAATCTTGCTAACCATCTCATTTGCATATCCAACCATAATTTTAAAGTCTTTAAAAAACATGGCTTTAGGATTTATAACCTTATCCTTATGTGCAGCTTGTTCAAAAAAATCCAAAAATGCCTGTGTATCTCTATGAAGAAGTTTATTAAAAAGGTTATGTAGTCCCAAAAAAAGTGCAAAAAGTATAAAAGATAGTGTGACTATCACTAAAACAGTCTTTATCATAAGTGATTTTAGTTTTTTGTGCTTATTTTCTAATATTTCACTATGGGAGTTTAGTTCACCATTTGTTACATAACTCTGTTCTAATGCCCTCTCATAATCCTCGTACATCTCTTCAACTAAAAGACCGACAAAAAACATAGTAAAGAAGAATATAACCAATATCGTAAAAATATTTGCTTGCTTTATGGTTATGTTTTTAAAAAAAGAGCTTATTTTCATAAGTGCAATTATACAGTAATAACCATATTTACATAAACTAAACTCATAATTTTCTAATACTCTAAGAATAAATCATTATAATTTCAAAAACAATATCTATAAGGATTCAAATGTTTGGAAGAACTGAATTAAAAAACTACGATTTAAGAGATGATGAGCTAAGTAAACTACAATGGGCTAAAGTGTCTACAAGTAAAGGTGTTATTTGGTTAAAACTTTTTCCAGAGGAAGCTCCTAATACAGTTGCAAACTTTGCACATTTAGCAGACACTGGCTTTTATAATAACCTTAATTTTCACCGTGTAATTCCTGGTTTCATGGCTCAAGGTGGTTGTCCAACTGGAACTGGAACTGGTGGACCGGACTGGGCTATTAAATGTGAGACAAACACAAACACTTCTATTCACAGACGTGGAACTCTATCTATGGCTCACGCTGGACCAAATACAGGCGGAAGTCAATTTTTCATCACCTTTGTTCCAACTCCACATTTAGATGGTGTTCACACTATTTTTGGTGCAATCGAAGAAGATGATGCTGAGAGTTTTGCAGTTTTAGACTCAATTGAGGGTCAAGATGCTATCGACTCTATTGAAGTTTTAGAAACTAAATAGAACTATACTATCAATCGTCTCTCTCATTCCATCTTGAAAAAGGTGGAGTGAATAATATTAACAGCTATTAGCCTGACCGCTATTGATATTGTCCTCTACTTTTTTTCGCAATCTTTCTTTTTCATCCTTTTCTTTTTTCTGCTCTTTTTTCCCTTGCTCGTTGTGGATAGCATTATTAGTTTTTTGCTCTTGTTGAGTTGTTTCTGAAGGTCCTACAGAATTAGTATTAATTATATCATCACTCATTTTCTATCACCGTTCCTTTCATTTTAAATGTGCCTTTATTCGGTCGCGTAGCGAACGAATAATTACTTATTCAAGAATATTGTATATAAAATAACCTTAATAAACATTATAATGGTACCTCAAGAGATGTATGATGGAAATTTTGCTATACTTTCATAAAAAGGAAAAAATTATCTTAGTTCATATTTGCTGTAGCGTCGATTCCCACTTTTTCTTAGAGAAGCTACAACAGGACTACCCAAAGGAGAAGCTGACCGGTTTCTTCTACGACCCTAACATTCACCCCTATTCTGAATATCAACTCCGCCTTTTAGATGTACAACGCTCTTGTAAAAAACTAGGTATTGAAGTCTTAGAAGGCGATTACGATTTTGAAGCTTGGATGCAAGCTGTCCGCGGACTTGAAAAAGAGCCTGAAAAAGGTGCTAGATGCGAAGTCTGTTTTGATAAGCGTTTTGAAGTAAGCGCTAAAAAAGCCCTAGAATTAGGCGAAAATAAAATTACAACAACTCTACTGGTAAGTCCTCTAAAATCTCAAGAGCAGTTAAAAAGAAGCGGTGATGCTTTTTACGGGAAGTATGGTGTTGAGTTTATAGCGGTTGATTACCGTGCCAATGGTGGAACGCAAGACCAAAGCAGAGTAACAAAAGAAGAACAACTTTATCGTCAAGACTACTGTGGTTGCATCTACGGACTAACTATGCAAAGAGAGCAACAAGAACGTCTGATGGATGAGATGTTTTCTCCCATCTCAAACAAAACACTCCCTGCATCTATAGAAGAACGCTTAGAAATGTATAAATATAGAATCGAACTTGAAGATAAAGGTATAGAATATAAAATTATCAAAGAGAAGTTTTTAAACTATAGACAATTAAACTTCAAACTTATCAAGGGTAAAAAAGAAGTCATTCCTGCTTATGCTTTACTTTACTCTGCTTTAGAACGCAAAACAGCACAAGGTCGCATAGAATTTGAAGATAAAAATATCTATTATTTTAACCGTCAAGAGATTAAATTTATAGACTTGAAGCATTTCAATTCCTTATGCAACTACAATTATAAAAACATAAAAGAGTTGATTTTCAATCCGCCTAGTTTTGAAGAAGAGCTAAACATAAGAGCCTCTATTGAACCTAATAACTACTCTCTATCCCCCATTATTGTTCTCCAAACAATTATAGATGCTAAACTAACTGTGACTCTAGATGCAAAAATTTATGAAGATACAAGAGAAAAACTAATCAAATTATAATCTTTTTTTAGCTAAAATATCCAAAATTATTTATAAGGCTTCTTCATTATGATTATGGATGTTATGGAAATTCAGAAAATTATACCTCATCGTTACCCTTTTTTACTTTTAGATCGTGTTACTGATTTTGTAAAAGATGAAACTCTAACAGGTTATAAAAATGTAACTATAGGTGATAATATTTTTCAAGGTCACTTCCCAGGTCACCCGATCTACCCAGGGGTTATGATATTAGAGGGAATGGCTCAAGCTGGTGGAATCTTAGCATTCAAAAGTATGGATGACATGACAGAAGAAGAAGCAGCAAATAAAGTTGTTTACTTTATGAGTATTGATAAAGCTAAATTCCGTGCTCCTGTAAAGCCGGGTGATAAACTAGAATACCGTATTAGTGTTATAAAACATAAAGGTTCTATCTGGATGCTAGATGGTAAAGCTTATGTAGATGACATTTTAGTTTCTCAGGCTGAATTAAAAGCCATGATTGTTGATAAGTAGTAAAATAGATTATGAGTAAAATTTCCCCACAGGCAATCATTGAAGATGGTGCAGTTATAGGTAAAAATGTTGAGATAGGTGCCTTTTGTTTCATCTCTGGTGAAGCCAATATTGGTGATGGTACTAAGATAGCTCAAAATTCTTGTATCTATGGCAAAACAACTATCGGAAAGAATAATACTATTTTTTCACATGCTGTAATTGGTTCAATTCCCCAAGATTTGAAATTTGCAGGTGAAGAAGTTGAGCTTATTATCGGAGATTACAACAAGATAAGAGAGTTTACGCTCTTTAATCCAGGGACAAAAGGTGGTGGTGGTAAAACTATCATTGGTAATCATAATCTTTTTATGGGTTATGTACACCTTGGTCATGATGTTATCATTGGAAATCACTGTATCTTAGCAAATGCTGCAACTTTAGCGGGACACGTTGAAGTTGGTGATTATGCTGTTATCGGCGGAATGACTCCCATTCATCAGTTTGTACATATTGGTGATTATGCGATGGTTGGCGGAGCTTCAGCACTTGCTCAAGATGTACCTCCATTTTGTATGGCTGAGGGTAACCGCGCTTCTCTTAGAGGTCTAAATCTTACAGGACTTAGAAGAAACCTAAATAGAGATGATATAGATGAACTAAAATCTGCTTATAGAGAACTTTTTGAATCAGGAAAGCCCCTTAAAGAAAGTGCTAGTCTACTTCTAGAAAATACTCAAAATCATTATGTAAATGATCTTTGTAATTTTGTTCTAAAAACAAAAAGAGGAATACCTTTTGAAAGAAAAAAATCAGATGACTAAAAGGAGATATATATGATTCATAGACACTGTAGTTTTTGTGATGCAAGTGAGAGTGAAGAAAACCCATTAATAGCTGGAAATGGTGTATATATTTGTAAAAATTGTGTTATTTCAGCATATAAGATAATGTTTGGTGATGAAAAAGAGAGCGAAAGTGCAAATGAAGATGAACTTCTTGAAGCAGTAAACAATCTTATGACTCCAAAGGAGTTAAACAACTTCTTAGGTGATTATATCATTGGTCAAGAAAGAGCTAGAAAACTTCTTAGTGTAGCTGTATATAACCATTACAAAAGAATCTTCAAAACAAAAAATATTGTTGATGATGATACAGAGATTGCAAAATCAAATGTTTTACTAATAGGTCCAACAGGAAGTGGTAAAACTCTTATGGCTCAAACAATTGCCAGAGTTTTAAATGTTCCAATTGCTATTGCAGATGCAACCAGTCTAACTGAAGCAGGATATGTTGGTGAAGATGTTGAAAATATTTTAACAAAACTTATTCAATCAGCTGATGGAGATGTAAAGAGAGCACAACAAGGTATTGTATTTATTGATGAAGTTGATAAAGTATCTCGTATGAGTGAAAATCGCTCTATCACAAGAGATGTTTCAGGGGAAGGTGTTCAGCAAGCTCTTCTTAAAATTGTAGAGGGTGCTGAAGTAAATATTCCGCCAAAAGGTGGAAGAAAACATCCAAACCAAGAGTTCACTACTATTGACACTACAAATATATTATTTATCTGTGGTGGTGCTTTTGATGGTCTTGATGAAATACTTAAAAGAAAACAAGGTGATAATATTTTAGGTTTTGGTCATGATAAAAAAAGTAAAGATGAACAAAAAATGACTTATGATATGGTTGAACCTGACGACTTAATCTCATATGGTCTTATTCCGGAGTTGGTAGGTCGTCTACCGATTATTGCTTCATTAAATGAGATTAGTGAAGAAGATATGGTTCGCATCTTGACTGAGCCAAAAAACTCTCTTATTAACCAGTATAAAAAACTATTTTCTATTGATGATGTTGAACTTAACTTTGAAGAAGACGCACTAAAAGCTATTGCAACTAAATCAATAAAAAGAAAAACAGGGGCTCGTGGTCTTCGTGCAATATTAGAAGAAAATATGATTGACATTATGTATGAACTTCCTGAATACGCCGGTTATGAAGTTTTAATTACTAAAGAAGTAATTGAAGGTAATGAAAGTCCGGTATATATTAAAAAATCAACAAAAAAAATAGCATAAGGTAATAAAGATGATATTTAACAAACTAATAGGGCTTTTTTCAAATGATTTATCAATCGACTTAGGAACAGCAAATACAATTGTAATTGCAAAAGGTCGTGGAATTATTATCAATGAACCCTCAGTTGTTGCTGTAAAAACTGAAAAATATGGTCATCAAAGAGTTCTAGCAGTTGGTCGCGAAGCTAAAGAGATGGTTGGTAAAACACCAGGAAACATTAAAGCTATTCGTCCAATGAAAGATGGTGTTATCGCCGACTTTGATATGACAGAGAAGATGATAAGAAAGTTCATTGAAAAAGCGCATGGAAGAAGTTCTCTTATTAGTCCTAGGATTATCATATGTGTACCTTATGGTTTGACTCAGGTTGAGAGAAAAGCCGTAAGAGAGTCAGCTCTGAGTGCAGGTGCTCGTGAAGTTTTTCTTATAGAAGAACCAATGGCTGCTGCAATTGGTGCAGGAATAGACATCCGAGAGCCTCAAGGAAACTTAGTTGTTGATATCGGTGGTGGTACTACTGAAATTGGTGTTGTTTCACTTGGTGGACTTGTTTTATCTAAATCTATAAGAACAGCCGGAGATAAACTTGATAAAGGTATAGTTGATTATGTTAAGAAAAAATACAACTTGCTTATTGGAGAGAGAACAGCCGAAGAGATAAAAATCAACATTGGTACAGCCGTTACTTTAAGTAAAGAACTTACTATGATTGTTAATGGTAGAGACCAGGTTGAGGGTCTTTTAAGTTCAGTAGAGCTAACAAGTGAAGATGCTAGAGAAGCTATGAAAGATCCATTAAAAGAGATTTCTGAAGCACTACGAGAAGTTATAGAGAAGATGCCACCTGATTTATCAGGTGATATTGTAAATCATGGTATTATCTTAACTGGTGGTGGTGCTCTTATTCGCCAACTTGATAAATATTTATCAGATATCGTTAAAGTCCCTGTTTATGTTGCTGATGAGCCTCTTTTGGCGGTTGCAAGAGGAACTGGACGTGCACTCGAAGAGATAGACTTACTACAAGAACTTTTCGAAAATGAATAAAGAGCTACTCGGCTTTTTTTCACTTTTCATCGCACTCTTCGTGGGTGCATTATACTACACAAACAATATTCAAGGGCCATTGATTTCAGCTCTTAACTACATAAAATCGAACTATCATAACTCCACAGAATTTATTCAAGACAATATTGACAAACATATATTTCAAGCTGACTCTATCTCTTTACTAAAAGAAAAACTACATAAATATGAAAACAATCACCTTGTTATGCAACAAATGGCATCTGAGATTAATGATCTTTTTAAAGCTAATAATTCTGGGCTGCAAGCAAACCCAAAAATAGAACTTGTAAGAACAATATCTTATGAGAAGTTTGGAGATTTAAACAGAATTTGGATAGAGGCAAACGACTACAATTCATCTAAAATTTATGGACTTACCTATAATGAACTTGTAGCAGGTATTGTTGTGCCTCAAAATGGGAAAGCTCTGGGACTGTTAAATAGAGATATTCAGAGCTCATATGCAGTTTTTGTAGGAAAGAAAAGAGCTCCAGGTATCGCTCATGGAAACAATGCAAAAAATTTAGTTGTAAAGTTTATCCCTGCTTGGTTTAAAATAGAAGAGGGTGATGAAGTTATTACATCTGGACTTGATAAAGTCTTTTTTAAAGGCTTAAAAGTTGGACGTGTCTTATCAGTAAAAAAATCTCAAGGTTATCAAAATGCTATTATAGAACCTTACTACGAATCTAATGATCCAAGCTATTTTCATATGATAAAGAGAGTTAAATGAAATATTTACTAATTTTAATATTGATTTTTTTAAGCCTTCAAGCTGAAGAAAAAAAACAGAAAATCACAATTGGTGCTGGTCCATATATTCAAACTCAACCATATAAAGATGTTGACGACATGGCACTTCCATCCCCTGTAATCTTCTTTGATAACGGTATTGCATATGTAAGATGGTCTAGAGCTGGAATATATTTTTTAGGAGACAAACAAGAAGATTATTCTTGGGGGTTTTCTCTAACTGTGCAGCCTAGAGTATATGGTTATAAAGCTTCTGATATAGAGGGAATGGATGAGAGAAAAAGTTCATGGGAAGGTGGGTTAGCATTTGGTGCTAAGAGTGATAAAGCATATATAGAGATTATGGCTTTGACTGATATACTAGATAGACACGAGTCTTGGATACTTAAAACAGAAGTTGGTTACGATTTTGAATTTGCCAATTTTTCACTCTATCCTAGTCTAATTTTTACCTACCAGTCTAGTGATTTTTTAAATTATTACTATGGAGTTAAAAAGAGCGAAGAACTAGGATCAAGAAAAGAGTATATTGCTAATGATGGATTACAAATTGGAGCACAAACATATATTCAATACCCTGTTACAAAAAATTTATCTGCACTTATAAATCTAAGAGTCGATAAACTCTCAAAAGAAGCTACTGGAAGCCCCATTGTAGATGATGATTACATTTATTCAGGATTATTGTCTCTTATATATACTTTTGAATATTAGTGCTACATACATAATATCTTCATTCACTTTAATTTTTTGGGCTACATATTTTTCCAAAATATGTGCTCCTACAAATTAAGAATCTAGTGCATCTCATCAAATATTAAGTGCTTTTTGTCTATAATAAAAAAATTTATTTTATACATATTTCAGAAGGTAAAGAATGCCAAAACGCACCGACATTAACACTATTTTACTTATAGGTTCAGGTCCGATTATCATCGGTCAAGCTTGTGAATTCGACTACTCAGGAACTCAAGCTGTTAAAACTCTAAAAGAGCAAGGATATCGGGTAGTTCTTATCAACTCTAATCCTGCAACTATTATGACAGACCCAGAATTTGCTGATAGAACATATATAGAGCCTATCACAGAAGATGTAATAGCACGTATTATAAAAAAAGAAAATGTAGATGCTGTCCTTCCAACTATGGGTGGACAGACTGCTCTTAATGTAGCTACTAGCATGTATGAAAAAGGGATGTTAGAAGGGATAGAATTTTTAGGTGCGACTCCTGAAGCTATTCACAAAGGTGAAGACCGTTCAGCTTTTAATGAGGCTATGATAAAAATTGGTATGGATTTACCAAAAAGTGAAAATGCATACAGTGTTGAAGAGGCTGTTGAAGTAGTTAAAAAGATTGGTTTTCCAGTAATTAGTAGAGCTTCTTTTACACTTGCAGGTGGTGGTTCTGGTGTAGCATATAACATGGAAGAGTTTAAGAAACTAGCCCAAGAAGGCATCTCTGCATCTCCTGTAAATGAAATTGAAATTATGGAATCTATGCTTGGTTGGAAAGAGTATGAGATGGAAGTTATCCGTGATAAAGCGGACAACTGTATTATCGTCTGTGCAATTGAGAACTTTGACCCGATGGGTGTTCACACCGGTGATAGTATCACTGTGGCTCCTGCCCTTACTCTAACTGACAAAGAGTACCAAAGAATGCGTAATGCATCTTTTGATATTCTAAGAGAGATTGGTGTTGACACCGGTGGATCAAATGTTCAATTTTCAATTTGTCCTAAAACCGGTAGAATGATTGTTATCGAGATGAATCCTCGTGTATCTCGCTCTTCCGCCCTTGCTTCTAAAGCTACTGGTTACCCTATTGCAAAAGTTGCAACTCTTTTAGCTATCGGCTATACGCTTGATGAAATCACAAATGATATTACAGGAACTCCTGCATCATTTGAGCCGGTAATTGACTACGTTGTAACCAAGATACCTCGCTTTACGTTTGAGAAATTCCCAGAAGCAGTAAATACATTAAGTACAAGTATGAAGTCAGTTGGTGAAGTTATGGCTATCGGTAGAACATTTAAAGAGTCACTACAAAAAGCTCTTTGTTCACTTGAAACTGGTCTTTGTGGGCTTGAGCCTATAGATGCTGATGACGCTTTTATTAAACATGAAATCCGCCGTCCAAATGCTGACCGTCTTCTTTATGTAGCTGAGGGTTTTCGTCGTGGTATGAGTGTAGAGGAGATGTTTGAAACTTGTCAAATCGACCCATGGTTTCTTTACCAACTAGAAGAACTTCTTCACTCTGAGACAACTATTACAGATAAAATCCTTTTTGATGCAGAGTTTATGAGAAGCATCAAGGTTGATGGTTTTTCAGATAAAAGAATCTCTCAACTCATAGCAGTAAACTCAAACCAAAATGTTAGTGAGATGGAAGTTTATGAAAAGAGAAAAGAGTTAGGTGTATCTTTAGAGTTTAATGAAGTGGATACTTGTGCAGCTGAGTTTAAAGCTCTTACTCCATACCTCTACTCTACTACAAATATTACAGCTTCTCCAACTGCTAAAAATAGAGTTAGTGATAAGAAGAAAGTTTTAATTCTAGGTGGTGGACCAAATAGAATCGGTCAAGGTATTGAGTTTGATTACTGTTGTGTTCACGCTGCCTTTGCACTTAAAGAGATGGATATTGAGTGTATTATGTACAACTGTAATCCTGAGACAGTTTCAACTGATTATGATACTTCCGATGTACTTTACTTTGAACCGATTGATTTTGAGCATGTTAGAGAAGTTATAGAAAACGAGCAACCAGATGGAATCATTGTTCATTTTGGTGGACAGACTCCACTAAAACTTGCAGATGGGCTTACTAAAATAGGTGCTAACATCATAGGAACTACTTCTGCCGTAATTGATCTTGCTGAAGATAGGGAACAGTTTTCTAACTTTGTAATCTCACACGGACTTAAACAACCTGCAAATGGTTTGGCACGTAAAAAAGAAGAGGCTGAACCTATTGCTGAGAAACTTGGCTTTCCAGTTCTTGTTCGTCCATCTTTTGTTCTTGGTGGTCGAGGTATGAAAATAGTTTATAGCCATGAAGAACTAAACGAATATATGGCTCTTGCTATCTCAGTATCTAATGAGGCTCCAGTTCTCATAGACAAGTTCTTAGATCAGGCAATTGAGTTAGACGTAGATGCTATCTGTGATGGGAAAGAAGTTTATATCGGTTCTGTTATGCAACACATTGAAGAAGCTGGTATTCACTCTGGAGACAGTGCATGTTCACTTCCTCCTGTAAACCTATCTGATGAGATGATTGAAAAAGTAGAACAACAGACTAAAACCATAGCACTTGGTCTTGGTGTTGTAGGTCTTATGAATGTTCAGTATGCAATCTTTCAAGATGAGATATACCTAATCGAGGTTAATCCTAGAGCCTCAAGAACTGTTCCTTTTGTATCTAAAGCGACTGGTATGCCTTTGGCAAAAGTTGCAACTAGAGTAATGGTTGGCGAAACACTAAGAAGTGCACTAGAGTATTATGACAAATATGACATAGTTCAAGAAGTAAATGGGCTTTTAAAACCAAAACTTAAAGGGCATGTTTCTGTTAAAGAAGCAGTTTTTCCTTTCCATAAACTTTACGGTGCTGACTTAGTACTAAGCCCTGAGATGAAATCAACTGGTGAAGTAATGGGTATTAGTTCAAACTTTGGTGTAAGTTTTGCAAAAGCTCAACTTTCAGCTGGAAATAAAATCCCTACAGAGGGAACTTGTTTCTTATCTTTTGTTGATACAGACAAACAACACGCTGCAGAAATTGCAAGCGGACTTCATAGACATGGATTTAAACTTGTAGCGACTAAAGGTACTCAGTCCATTATAGAAGAAGCCGGCATTCCTTGTGAGCGTATTTTTAAGATTTCTGAAGGTCGTCCTAACATAGAAGACAGTATGAAAAATGATGAGATTGCAATGGCAATTAATACTTCAGACAACAATACTTCCAAAAAAGATGCAGTAGTAATTCGTCAAGAAGTTTTAAGAAAAAGTATCCCATACTTCACAACACTTAGTGCAGCAAGAGCTCTTATCTTAGCACTTGATGAAATGGGTGATGGCTCATGGTCAGCGTCTCAAGCTTTACAAGACTTTCTCGCTTAAACGTGAGCGTAATTTTAACTCAAACCGACACTACTGTCGGTTTATTATCTCAAGATGATAAAAAGTTACAAGAGATAAAGTCTAGAAAACCTTCCAAGCCTTTTATCAAGGTATATAAAAACTTTAAAACACTTCTAGCATCTGGACATAGAATTCCAGACAAATATAAAAACAATATACGTAGATCAAAAAAAACTACTTTTATTGTAAAAAATAGAGCTTTTAGAGTAGCAGATGTATCTCTAGACTCACAAATACTAAAAGATTCATCTTGGCACTACTCTACTTCTGCAAATGAGTCTGGTAAAAATTTTGATAGAGACTTTTGTGTAGAAAAAGCTGATATAATAATAGAAAATAAAGAGAGATTAAGCCAAAACAGCTCATCTTCTCTTTATAAAATCAATCATAAAAAAAGGAAAAAGATAAGATGATAAAACTTATTCAAGCATTTTTAACTGGTATTTTTTTCACATTTATTTTAGATTTTTTTATATTTTTAGGTATAAAAAACAACTACATAGATTTTTATGAAATTGATTTATATTACAATATCTTATTTGCAGATAATCAAAATATTTATTTTTTTGCTCTCTCGAGTGTAGTTATTGGGTTTATATTTAATTATATCAATAACACAAAATTAAGCTTTATTGTAATTGGATTATTGTCTATACTATCACTTTCAACTCTTATACCGACTATTGGTCATGGTCTTGGTGAAATGATGTTTATGAAAAAAGATGTTACATACAAAAACAGAAAGTACGTTTACAGAGGCGATGTTTATTACAACGGAAGAACTAAAATAACATTTCATGATTATGAACTTAAAAAAATAATATTTCTAAATAAAAAGGATTTGATTAAATGAAGCATATTTCAAGTATAGCAGGTGGTGTTGCACTAGGTAGTGCCGGTGTAATTATGATGAGTGTTCTTAGTGGCTGTGAAGCTCAACAAAAAGAGCAACAAAACCGTTTTTTAGTTATAGAGCAACAAACTAATGGTAAATACATCGTAGTTGAAGAGATGCCAACTGAGGGTCCTAGTAGAGCCATCATACGTGAAAAAGATGTTAACGGTAACACAATTGAGCGCTTTATGAACGAAGCTGAGATGAAAGCTTTGGCCCAACAAGAGTATCAAAAAGTTCAAAAAGGGACATCTGAAACAGTACAAAGTGGAGATAGCAGTGCAGGAATGGGTTTAGCTGGAACTATTCTAGCAGTTGCTGCAGGTTCACTTCTTGGAAATATGATTGGTAATGCACTAATGAACAATAAAAACTTTTCTAAGCGTTCGAGTAGTGTAAATAAAAGTGCTTACAGTCGTTCAGCAGCCTCAAGAGCATCTAGGAGTTCAAGTTCGAAAAAAAGCTTTTTTGGTAGCAACTCAAAAAGATCATCTTATGGAAGCAGAAGTTACAGCGGATGATTAAACTACAAAAAATAAACCCACTAGATGATGCTACACTTGAAGAGTTAGGCTTTACTTGGCACACAGACAGTGATGGTACAAAATACATAAATGATGAAGTAGTAGAAGTTACACAAAAAGAGGCTGAGGCTTACTATGAGGCTGGAAATGAAATATACGATATGTTCGTTGAAGCGGCTGAGTATGTTATACAAAACAATCTTTTTTTTGAACTTGGAATTCCTTTTAACCTAATTGAGACAATCAAAAAAAGCTGGGAAAATGATGTTCACTGGCATATATATGGTCGTTTTGATTTAGCGGGTGGCATTGACGCTAAACCTATTAAACTTATAGAGTTCAATGCTGACACGCCGACCTCTCTTTTTGAGACTACACTTCTTCAATGGGCTCTACTTAAACAAAATGATATGGATGAAAAGAAGCAGTTTAACAATGTCTATGAATCCATCAGTCAAAACTTTAAAAGACTTGTAACTTTAGATGATGATGAAGCGCTATTTGAAGAGCGTTATGATGGATGGAAGATACTTTTCTCATCTGTAGAGGGTAATGATGAAGAAGAAGCTACAACAAGACTTCTACAGCAAATGGCTACAGATGCAGGTTTTAACACAGGCTTTGAGTACCTGCAAAATGTAAACTTTGATGAAAATGGAATCTTTGATGCTAATGACAATCAGTATGAATACTGGTTTAAACTATTTCCATGGGAAGATATTGGAAGTGGTGAGCCAGAACTAGCAACAACACTTAACACTATCGTGCAAAACCAAAAAGCCATCATACTAAATCCAGCTTATACCCTACTCTTTCAGTCAAAAGGTATAATGAAGATTATGAGTGATTTGTTTCCAGATAGCCCATATCTACTAAAAACATCTTTTGAGCCTTTAGAGGGTATTAAACAAGTTGAAAAAGCTGTATTTGGCAGAGAAGGTGCCAATACTAAAATCATAGATGCCAATGGCAAAATAGTTGAGCAAATTGAAGGACCTTATGATAACTACAAAAAAGTCTATCAAGAGTATGTAGATTTCAATAAAGATGAAGAAGGAGCAAAATACCAAGCCGGTGTTTTCTTCGCCTATGAGTCTTGTGGACTAAGTTTTAGAAAAGGCTCAGAGATTATGGACAATATGAGTAAGTTTGTGGGACATGTTATTGTTTAACGTGTTCCACAAATAAAAGAAATCTTTATTTTTTACAATTACTTGCAGTTAAGTTATCTTTATTTTTTTCAAGAAATTTTTTGCCAATACCTTTTACCTTCACAAGTTCATCAACATTTTTAAAGCAGCTAACACTTCTATATTTAATTATTAAATCAGCTTTTTTAGCGCCAATTCCATTTAATCCGCTTAACTCTTTCTTGTTTGCTGTATTAATATCTACAGCACTAAACAATAAACTAAACCCCAAAATAACCATTGCTAAAATTTTCATTTCAACTCCTTTTTTAATTTAAAGCAGTATATAATGAAATTAAATATTTTTCAATTTTTATTGCAAATTGTCATATATTTATTAATAGATCTTTTTGATAATCCTACCTCTTTAGCATAGTATTTAAATTTACTCACTACTTCTTCTATCTCATTAATTATTTTTTCACCATCTTTGATGCTATGCTTATCTGCTAACTTTTTTAGATGTACTCTAGTTGGATTTTTTCCTTCACCCAGATAAGTAGTACTATGTTCTCCTCCTGGTCCAAAAGAAAAAGTCAAATCATAGGCTGGACTAAGATGCCAATTTACTCCATCGAGTAAAAATGAAAAGTTTTTAGCATGATCATCACGATTATGTGTAAAAAAATTGAATACAGCTAAACGAAACATACGCAGTTGTTCATTTACATCTTTTGTAAGATGAAGTGTAAGAGTCAGCAAATCATCATAATCCAAACAAGGTAATCTAAAATCACTATGCACAAGTGCAGCTACTGAATGTATATGCACTCTACTGTCTTTTATCCTATCAAATCTTTTTATTGCAAAATAACTATTTGTTTCACCCTTTAATAGTTTTGTATCAGGTATATTAATATTGGCATCTTTTGCCATAAGAGAATAGATATATTCCAATTTACCAACTTCACTCTCATCAGATGCACTTGGAAATTTAACTATATAATGTTCATAGCCTTCATAAAGCTTTTGACTTCCATGTATTATTTCATCTTTTGAGTTTATCTGTATCATAGCTTTTGGTCTTGCCCCTGCACTTGAACCACCGATACTTAAAAGTGTATCCAATAGCTCAATATCACTGCCTTTAAGTATTTTTTGCGATGCATCTGCTAATTTGTCCAATACTACCTTATCTTTAACTATTGGCAACTTTTCAAATATAGGTTCATAACTCAATGCACCGATTCCATATTCACCAATATAGCTTAACCTATCAAGTGGTGTTATATCTCTAAAGCCTATGCCTTTTTCCATAAGATATCTATCAAGCAGTAATTTTCCCCAACCATCTGGCAAACTATCAGCAAATACTCCAAAAAGTCCTTCAAAGATATTGTCATCACAAGAATGAACTCCAGACTTTAGTGGTAGTTTATAAGGGGAGAGTTCTATACCCTTTTTTAAAAATTCTTTATCATATTCAAAATATATAGTTCTATCTTTTAAAGCAAGTCTTCCAACCATTTGTTTATCATAAACACCATTAAGATATACAATGACAGTTTTTATCACTTTATACTACCTCTTTTTTTTATGTGCTTTTGTTTCATCAACTCATCTATAGAATCAGGCACTTTTTTCTTAGGATTTGCTAAATAATTAAAATCATCTAAACACTCCAATATCAGAGAGAGTTTTAAAAGAGATTCAAGTGAGATTTGCCCAGTAGTTTCAAATCGCTTCAGACTTCCCAAGCTTACACCACTTTTAGTAGATAAACCTTCTTGAGTCAAATCACACTCAAGTCTTTTTTCTTTATATTTAATTCTTATTTCATTTAAAATCAGAGGCGGCGTTGAAATATTTAAGTTTAACATATTAGCTCTTAACAGTTTATTTGTAGTATTATATCTATTATATTAGCTGTTGTCAATTCTTCAAGTTCTAATCCATTCGTCACTGCGAGCGAAGCGCGGCAGTCTACTTACTTTATGTAATCTCACTCTTCAAAACTGGATTCTATCTGCTAATAATTTAAAATAATCTTTTGACCAGATATCAAGGACTTTTTCATCAGATATAAATCTCTTTATATCTACCTTAGCACTTTTGATATCAAGAGTATCTATTTTTTCTTTTAAAGTTTTTAAAAATAGTTCCTTTGTAAAATATTCTTTACCATTTAAATTATTACTTTGCTTGGCTCTAATAGTTAAATGATCTAAGTTTAAAATAAAATTATTTTTTACATACCACTCAAAATCATACCAATCTCGTCCTTTTACACGCTTTTTCCAATTTCTAAATAAAAGAGCATGCATTTTTCCAGCGTACAAATCTTTTGAAGCAAAGCATTTAACATAAAATGAAAATGGTTGCAATAAAAGCTTTTCTTCTGTATCAAACCCTAACGGAGGATTCGTATTAACTTCAAATTTTATCTTAATTTGTCTATTTAGTTTAATTGGTGTTGTTAATGATAGTACATGGACATCTGTATTACTTTTTAGAAAAGCTGATTCAATATCTGATTTTTTAGTTTTAATTTTGCTATCAATAGTAATTTGAATTCCCAATGCTTCAAACTCATCTTTAACAGCTTTAAAATAGGGATCTAATTTAAAATCATTTTGTGGTTCCAAAAGAGAAAAATCTAAACCTTCTGAGTATCTATCAAGTTTATAGAAACTTCTTAGAGCGGTTCCGCCATAAAAAGCAGCTCTTTGGAAAAACCCACCACGATAAAGTCCAGCCAATGCAACCTCTTGTAGTATCTCTCTGAGTGCATTGTAATAGTCTTCATCACTTTTTATACTGTATTTTTTTAGCATTTGTTCTAGCATATTAATAAGCCTGTACTTTTTCTATGGTTTTATACAATAACTGTAAAGTTTTAACTTTATAACCACATTGTATACACTTTTCAATTGTACTTAAACTAAACTCTTTTAAGTCATCTAAGTCTACTCGTAAATCATCTTCTAAATACTCACGCATTGCTTTAACAGATGTTATGCCAAGATTTTTAGTAAAAATTATTTTGTCGCATAAGGCTTTCTCTACAGTTGCTATCATAAATGTTGTTTTGTCTTTGTTTTGATAAATAGTGATACCTTGTGCGTATAAATTAACGGGAGATTTTATATAGGTAAATCTTCCAAAAGGAGTTTCATAACTTTTTAACATTTTAGTTGTTACAGATGTTATCTCATAAACTCTTTCTGGAATAAGTCCATAAAAAGACAAAGCATAATCCATAGATATGTATGAGGGCCCATAAATAATATTTGCCAAAAGTTCTTTAGAAGCGCTTTTTTCATTATATATATCTCCTAGTACATATAAAGATTGTTTTATCCTTATAAGCTCTTCATTTTTTATCATCTGCTTTATTTTGTCATTGGGATTTTTATAACCGCTCAAATAATTCAATAATGTAGAATGCGTGAAAGGTACTGCTCCAAGTTGCTTTAATCTTTTTAATAACTTCATAAGTAGATTGTACCATAAATGGTAATTTTTAGATAGCTAATATGATTAAATCATTGTTACTATAAATAAATTAGTATATTATAGATACGATAGTAGATTGCTTCGTTCCTCGCAATGACGGGAAAACACCTCGTAATGATGGAGAAAGATGTCCCTGCGAGCGAAGCGTGGCAGTCTTATACAGGCTTTTCTTCTTCTCTAAAGCCTTTTATAAACTCCATAAAAAACACTAAAAATATTGATAAGATAAGACCAGATACAAAAGCCACAATAACTATTAGCTTTTTCTTAGGTTTTATTGCGTAATCGTTAGTCATTATAGTACCAATAATTTCAGTATTTTTATAGTTGTATGGTTTCATTAAAACCTTTAAATTTTTCAACTCTTCTTTGAAATTCTGAATTTTAACGACTTCTATATCATCTTTTTCTTTTTCAAAATTTTCCAAAGAGTCTTTTAGTCTACTCGAGACATCACTTATATATGTCTGTTTATTTATTTGAATTGCCGCTAAAGTAGGGCTTATATTTTTAATTTTTTTAAAATTATTTTCTATTTCTAGCAAATTGTTTTCATATCTTTGAATATCTTTTTTATACCTAGCTATTTTATCTTCTAATGATGGAAGTGTTTTTATATTCAAAAGTTGTAAGTTAGCTGTTATCTGTTTTACTTGAGCCTCACGATTTTCTTTTATCTCATCAAGTATTTTTCTATGCTTTATTTGCACGAATTTTATTACTTTATGTAATTCATCAACTATTAGTTCATTTGAAGAACCAAGAGCTGAAATTTCTAAAAGATTTTTCTGTTTTTTATATAATTCAATTTTTTTGATTTTAGCTTCTCTGTCTTTTTCATTTTTTAAAATATCTATGAATAAAACTTCAAGCTCTTTAGAAAGTTCAGAGGCATCTGCAATAACAATCTTTGTATCGGCATTAGCATTAGCATTAGCATTAGCATTAGCAAGTTTATACTCACCAATCTTAAGTATAACCTTTGCTTCATACACCTTTGGAATAGTATAGGCATAAATAATAGCTCCAATTGTAATAATCGCAGTAATTGCAATTATTTTTACTTTATTTTTTATAAGAGTTCTAAACAGCTCTCTTAAATCTATTTCATCTTCTGCGTATCTTTGTATATTTTGTTGATTATCTTGCATTTATATCCCATTTTTTTCGTTTATTATTCAGTCAATATGATAGTTAAATTTGTATATAAAACTACTTAAATTAACTCCGTCACGGCAAGCGTTACGTTGCAGTCTTTTATTAATTCAGTTGATGATTAAACTCAGGAACAATCTCTTTTAACTTTGCTAACTTATCACTAGTAGTAATAAGGTCTTCTATATCTCTATTTAACTTAGTTATATCATATTTTGTCGGTTTTGCAACAGTTATAGACTCATATTCTGTTTGACAGTCTGTATCATCCAAAAGTAGTTCTTCATATAACTTTTCTCCAGGACGAAGACCTGTGAAGTCTATGCTTATATCTTGAGAACCACTTAGTTCTATCATCTTCTTAGCTAGGTCCACTATCTTTACTGGCTCGCCCATATCAAGTATAAATATCTCTCCACCAGTTCCTATAGCTCCAGCTTGAAGAACAAGTTCACACGCTTCTGGGATGAGCATAAAGTACCTTGTAATATCGGGATGCGTTACCGTTATGTTTTGTCCATTTTCTATCTGAGATTTGAACTTAGGGATAACACTTCCACTACTACCTAATACATTCCCAAATCTTACAGCAACTATATCAGTTCCATTTCCATTAGAGTTTTGTGCATAAAGTTCACAAATTCTCTTAGTAGTCCCCATGACATTTGTAGGTCTTACTGCCTTATCTGTAGAAATCATAACAAATTTTTGTACACCATATTTTATAGATGCATCTATGACATTCTTAGTACCAATAATATTGTTTATGATGCCCTCATGTATATTCACTTCAACAAGAGGCACATGTTTATAAGCTGCCGCATGTATGACAATGTCTGGCTTATAGGCTTTAAAAGTAGCATCTAAACTCTTAGCATCTACTACACTTTGCATAATACAAACTTTTTGTACATTTACAAGTTCTTCAGCTATAGCATAAAGATTGTATTCGCTATGGTCTAAAAGTATAAGCTTTTTAGCACCGAACTTTTCACACTGTCTGCAGATTTCACTACCTATACTTCCACCAGCACCAGTCACTAAGATTGTCTTCTCTTTTATGAAACTTTCAATTTTTTCTTTATCTAAGTCTTTTGGATGTCGCGCAAGTAAATCTTCAACAGATATGTCTTTAAGCTGAGTAGAAAAATCTCTACCTTCAAGTATCTTATCCATCGATGGCAACACCTGTATAACTTTAAAGTAACTTGAGAGTTTTTCATATATATCTTTTATTCTCTCTTTTGAAGCTGATGGCATCGCAATAACTAATAAGTCCAGCTTAGTTCCAGATATTTTTTCTTTTAAACTCTCTTTTGAGATAACTTTGATGGCATCTATAGAACGGTTTTGAATTATTTTATCATCATCTACAAAGTATTTTACTCTATATTCACTATTCATAAATTCAGATTCTAGTTTTATACCTGCCCTTCCAGCACCATATATAACTACTGTTTTTGTTTTTATTATACGACTTTTGTTCATCAAATAGTAGTAAAGATACATCGTAAAATTCACAACAAAAAGATATAAAAGAAGTTCAGATACTAAAAATGAAAATCTGACTTTACCGTAAAATACAGGCAGATAGACAATAAAGGCTGCTATATTTACAATACTTTTTATAAGAAATGATTTTTGAGTAGCTTTCGACCAAGCAAGAGAGTAATCATCAAAGATAAACCTAGATGCAACAGCACGTATTAAAATAACACTAAGAACTATATTTATATCAAAGGGCTGATGAAATATAAAAAATGTCCACCAGAATGTGATAAGTGAAAATATAATTATGACTAAAAAGTTTAATATACGTTTGTTTATATAAAACACTAAAATGCCTTCTTTTTATCTACTAGTTTAATAATACCATAAAGAACTATAAGTGCTATAAAAAACGCAACAAACACATTTGAAATAAAATAAACTAGGCAAAAAAGTGTACTATTAAGTAATATAGAAAAAATCACAACTTTGCTGTGAGACCAACCACTTTGAGTAAGTCTTTGATAAGCATGTTTTTTGTGAGCAAGACTTAACTTTTCACCATTTTCATATCTTCTGTAAAGCGTTAAAGTTGCATCAAACCAAAACAGTCCAAAAAGTATAATCCACAACCAGAGATTTGAACCATCTTGGTTTGCATAATAAACAGTAAATATAGCTACGTTGTAGCCAAGAAGTGTACTGCCAACATCTCCCATAAATATTTTTGCTTTATGCCAGTTCCAGATCAAAAAACCTAATACTGCAAAGATAAGTACAAGAAAATGACTTCCACCAAAAAGTAAAAAACCTGCCACTCCTAAAAAGACTGCTTCACTTCCGGCATATCCATCAATACCATCTAAAAAATTATAAAGATTTATAAACCAAATTATCATAAAAAAAGCAAAGATATTTGTAAGAATTTGATTATCAATACAAATCACACCTAAATCAAAACTTTCTAATCCACCTAAAAAATACAATCCAAAAAAAGCAACTAAACTTTGAACTGTAAGTCTTAATTTTGCACTAAGTTCATACAAATCATCAAGGTATGAAATGACAGATACAACTATCCCAATCATTAAAGCAAAATACAAAGAACTCTCAATATCATTGATATAATATAAATAAGTCAGACCAACAAACCAAGTAATAGCAATAGCAATACCACCACCATGAGGAGTAGGAGTTGTATGAGAACTTCTATCGTTTGGTATATCAACTAATGATTTTTTTAGTGCTATTCTTTTTATGTAGTAAGTCAACATAAATGAAAGTAGTAATAAAACAATATATGTCATTTATTTATGTCCTTAATCATAAATCTAACTCCGTCATCTGTACTATATGTATTTTGATATTCTAAAACTTTTTTCGTCCTACTATTATTGACTTCTAAACTCTTATATAGTCTTTTGTGAAAAGATGGCTTAACTAGCTTTAAAAAACTCTCAAAAAAAGGAATTTTTACTAAATATACCTTTTTATCTAACTCTCTTGCTATCAATTCAATTAACTTTGTTGTACTCAAAGGCTTATCATCAGATGCTAAAAATACACCACTTACTTGCTTTTGAATAATCACATCAATCATATGACAAAGATTACCAATATAAACCATACTTCTCTTGTTATCAATTTTTCCAAAAGGTAAAATAGGAGCTTTGTTCACCAGATTTATAAGGTTTTTTATATTAGCTTTTACACCATATCCATATATGATTGGTGTTCTTATAATTGAAACTATAAAGTTGTCATCTTCTAAAATTTTAAGTTCTTGTTCTGCTTTTAATTTAGTCTTTCCATAATCATCTTGTGGCTTGCATATAGTATCTTCATTATAAGCTATATCTGTTTCTTCTCCATACACTTTAACTGTGCTCATAAATATAAAATGCTTAACTCCTGAAAGTTTTGATTTTTTTGCTAACTCTAGAGTTTGAAGAACATTTATCCTCTCATATTCTTCTACGCTTGCTCCACCCATTTGATGAACTAATGCTGAAAGATGAATAATTGTATCTGTATTAGATAAATCTAACTCTTTAAAACTGTCATTTAAAAATGAAAAAGTATTTATACTGTACTCATCATTGTATTTATTTATAAAATAACTTCCAACAAAACCTGTTGAACCTGTAAGTATAATTTTCATTAGCTCATCTTTTCAATAACTCTAACAGAGAGTTAATAATATTTTCTTTATTAAATTGAGTGCCCGTAAGATACTCACAATTTTTTGTAAATTCTTCTATATTTTTTTCATCTGTATCAATACATTTAATGAAAGCTTCTTTTATTTCAGAAATGTCATCTGGCTTAGCACAGTAGCCCAAATTATTATCTTTTATAATATCAGAAGCATCTCCATTTATCACGGCTAAAATAGGTTTATTTGCTGCTATATATGTTTGAACTTTTGCTGGTACAGTTAGCGAAAATATCGGTTTATCTACCAAAGAGACTATTAAAAAATCACTCGCTTTAAAATATTTATACATTTCATCTCTTGGCTTTCTTCCCCAAAAAATAATATTTTTAAAACTATTTTCATCTACTAAATTTTTTAAAGATTCCAAGTGTGAACCATCACCGATAATATTTAACTGTGTTTTTTGAATATACTCACTTGGTAAACCACCAAATGATTTTATAATATTGTCAAGATTTTGAACTTTACCTATATTTCCGGCGAAAGTAAAATGAACTTTTTCATCTTCACTGAATTTAAAAGATACCAGTTCTTTGTTAAACTCATCAGCCCAGTTCGGCAGATACTCTATTTCTTTATCATTTTCTACATATGGTTTAACTCTTTTTATAAAACCTTGTCCAGAAACAGCAAAATTGGAACAATTTATATAAACAAACTTTACAAAACCATCTAAAACAAACTCTAATAACTTTCTTTTTTTAAATCCATAAGCATAAACACTGTCCGGCCAAATATCCTGTATCCATAAGGTTACTTTTTTGCCATAAAACTTTTTTAGCAAAATAGCTGGCACCATTCCAGTTAAGGCTCCAACATCAAATCCAAAAACATAGTCATATCTTTTTCCAATTTTAAGACTTACCAAACTTCCTAAAAACATAAAAGCGAAATATTTCAATAATTTTTTAAACAGGCTCTCTCTATAACCGGTAACTGCTTTTACTCTGTAAATATTTATACCATTATAAGTACTTTTAGAATACCATTTATTCTCATATTCTTCAAAAGTCATCCCAAGTGGATATGTTGGACTTTGAGTAAGTACATCAACTTCGTACCCTTTTGCTTTCCATGCTAACGCAATTTCATTTATTTTAAATTCTTCAGGATAAAAATATTCAGTTACGATTAGAATTTTTCTATTATTATTCACTGGCACTTTCTTCATTATATTGTGCATAAAGTTTTTTATTATCAGCTATTAAATCTGTCATCTTTTTTACCATCTCATCATAATCAGGAATAATATAATTCATCTCTTTTCTAGTATCTATAAAACTTTTATCAACTTCGTTGCCATCAACTGCAACTATTTCAATATCTTTTTTAGTATATTTTTTAAACAGCTTAAGAAGATCATTTTTATTTATTGATTTATTATTTGTGACATGATATAAACCAGTAACATCATTTTCTATAGCCCATTCAACAGCTTTAGCAAGCTCCAGTGTTGTAACACCAGACCAGATAGCTTTTGTAAATCCATTGATACTTCCTGATTGCTTCATAAACCAATGAAAGAGACCTTCACCTTTTGACTTTAACTCTAGTCCAATAATAGATGTTCGTAGAGTAACATTAGTATCATCTATTACTTCACCAAGTGCTTTAGTTTTTGAATATGTATCTTTACCATCTTTTTCATCAGATTCAATATATTTTCCTTTTGTACCAGAAAATACACAATCAGTAGATATGTGAATTAACTTGGCGTTAATATTTTTAGCAATATTTTTTAGTTGATGCGGCAGATATGCATTAATGTAAATAGCATTAGCCATATTATTATTTGCACCACCTATTAACACACCAATACAATTAATAATATAGTCTGGATTGATTTCAACTATAGTGTCAGAAAGCGAATCTTGACTTGTAACATCTAAAATGATTGTTTCTTCTCTAAATTTATTTCTGAATGAAATATCAATAACTTCATACTTATTAAATTGTAAAAAGTAGTTTACTATCTGATGTCCAAGCATCCCAGTAGAACCAAGAACTAAAACTCTTTTTTTCATATTAATATTTTTTCCAAACTGTTCTATTTATATAATCAATATAGCTCACAATTATTCGTACTACTTTTTTTGAAACATTATTAGTGTCATAATCTTTAACTAAGAGCATTCTGTTTTCATTATTTTGATTTGTAACAATTTCTATGGAATTTAGAATATTATCACTTGTAAGTCCAGACATTATTAAAGTACCTTCATCCATTCCCTCTGGTCTCTCATGAGTTTGTCTTATTGTAATTGCAGGAAAGCCTAATATTGAAGATTCTTCAGTTATCGTTCCACTATCAGATATAGCACAAAATGAGTTCATCTGTAGTGCAATATAATCAAAAAATCCAAGTGGTTTCATAAATTCTATAAGCGAATTAAAGTCTTGTTTATCTAATGTTTCGAGCCTTTTTCTAGTTCTAGGATGTGTTGATACGATAACCCTTTTATTATATGTCTCAGCAATAACATTTAAGGATTCTAATAAATCACTAAAATTTTGTTCACTATCTACATTTTCTTCTCTATGGGTACTAACTATAAAAAAATCTTTTTCTTTTAAAACCAACGTCTCTAATACTCTAGAATTTTCTATATTTTTTCTATAATACTCCAAAACTTCAAGCATTGAAGAACCTGTTTTAATTATAGTTTCAGGTTTTATACCCTCATCTATCAAATATCTTCTAGCATGCTCAGTTAAAGTCATATTAATATCACTAAGTTGATCTACAATTTTTCTATTTATCTCTTCTGGTACTCTTTGATCAAAACATCTATTTCCTGCTTCCATATGAAAAATAGGTATTTTTCTTCTTTTTGCTGATATTACAGATAAACAACTATTTGTATCACCATAAAGTAAGATAGCATCTGGCTTAATTTCTTCTAATAATTTATCAGACTTACTGATAACATTAGCAATTGTTTCAGCTGCGTTATCGGCTGCTGCATTTAAAAAATAATCTGGTTTTTTTATACCCATCTCATTGAAAAAAACTTCATTAAGCTCATAGTCATAGTTTTGCCCGCTATGAACTAAAATATGATTAGTATATTTTTCAAGCTCGGCAAGAACCCTACTTAACTTTATGATCTCAGGACGAGTTCCGACTATGGTCATAACTTTTTTCATGAAGAAACTCCGAACTCTTTTAAGTCACTTTGAATTTCTCTAAGATAAAGCAACATATCTTTCAGCTCATTTTCACTTAGTCTGTGCGTATTGTGTGAGTGATAATCTTCTGCTTCAGTTATAATTTCGCCATCTTCAAAAAATTGATTATAATTTAAATCTCTTGTATCTGATGGTATTCTATAATATTCTTTCATATCAATAGCATGAGCCATCTCTTCTCTTGTAAGAAGTGTTTCATAAAGTTTCTCACCATGTCTTGTACCAATTATTTTAATGACATGATCTTTATTATTTAATATATTCTTTAAAGTATTAGCAAGAAGCTCTATAGTGGCAGCAGGTGACTTTTGTACAAATATATCTCCATTTTTTCCGTTTTTAAATGCAAACATAACCAAATCGACCGCATCGTCTAGGCTCATCATAAACCTTGTCATATTTGGATCAGTGATAGTTATATCTTGCTTATTTCTAATCTGATTGATAAACAGTGGTATCACTGAACCACGACTTGCCATAACATTTCCATATCTTGTACAGCATATAATAGTTTCATCCCCAAGGTTTCTAGACTTTGCAACCGCTACTTTTTCCATCATAGCCTTACTTATACCCATAGCATTTATAGGATATACCGCTTTATCAGTACTCAGAACTATTACTTTTTTTACTTTATGTTTTATTGCAATATTTAAGACATTCTCTGTTCCAATTACGTTTGTCTGTACAGCCTGCATAGGATAAAACTCGCAAGATGGAACCTGCTTTAAAGCGGCAGCGTGAAAAACGTAATCTACATCTTTCAAAGCATCTTCTAAAGAGTTTATATCTCTTACATCACCAAGATAAAATTTAAGTTTATTGTTGGTATATTTCTTACGCATATCATCTTGTTTTAATTCATCACGAGAAAAAATCCTAATTTCTTTTATATCAGTATTTAAAAAGTTTCTAAGAACTGCATTTCCAAATGAACCTGTTCCACCTGTGATTAGTAGTATTTTATTTTTGAACATTTTCCACCTTTATTATTTTATCAAATATGTCTAGAACATTTTTATATTTTTTTGTTTCATTTTTAATTAAATAGTGTTGATTTTTAAGAATTATATCTTTTATATCATTATTAGCTAGTAAAGTGATTTCATCTATTTTATTTACAAGTGACTCAACATCAAATAACTTATAAATCAGTGTATCATTTCCATACACACTTTTACTATAAACTTCATTTGGGACTATTGCCAAAATACCATTTTGAATAGCTTCTATTACATGAAGACCAAGTGTCTCAATCACTGATGTTGATATTAAAATAGTATTATCTTCAAATTGCTTTTCTATATCATCTTTTGGAATATAGCCTAAACAAACTGTTTGATTATCCAAATATTTATCCCAAAGTTTAGAATTATTTAACTGTTCTTTTGTAAGTGTCACTACTATCTCGAAATCAAACTTATTTTTTTTTAGCTTGACCATCCCTTTTACAAAGTCTTCAAAGTTTTTATGTAAATACTCAAAATGAGGACCTACTATATATAAAAATTTTATTTTTTTTGAAAACTCATAATTTTTTGGCTTACATAATTCACTTTCAAAAAAATTTATATCACTTTTTATAAAAAACTTTTTATTTGATATATCTATAAAATCAGATATATTATTTTGTACATGTATGGATTGAACTTCTACATACATTGCTTGCTTTAGCATAGTATTAAAAACTAATCTTTTAAAAAATATTTGCTTTAACCATTTCATATATTCTCTTTTTTCAAAATATATTTGATCTATTTTTTTACTATAAAATAATAGATTATGGACTTTTATTAGTTGCGGTACTTTTGAAAAAAATTGTGCTGTACCGGAAAAATTATATATTAACTCTATATTGTTGTTCTTTATAAATTTTCTAAAAATGATATTTTCATAATAAAGTCTATAAATAAAACTGTTATTTTCAACTAATGTAAACTCTAAATTTTTATCCTTTTGATATTTCTCAATTAACTTTAAAATATTAATATTTTTATTACAAATTATTATATATCTACTGAAATTATTATTTTTTAACTCGCTTAATAATTTATCTACAACAGTTATACCGCCAGAATCTTGGACACCCAATATATTAATGAGCATATTTAATCTTGATTATCTGTCTCATATTATAAAGCATAATTTTAAATACTTTAAATATTAGAAGTAGTATCAGTAAATTTAAAGGATACACTATAAGAGATTGAACGTCACCGCCAGATAGCATATCAAGTGTAAAATAATATGGGAATAGTTTAATCAATAACTTTTCACTTTGTGACATATGATAAAGGATTGCAAGAATCACAACAAATAAACCTGCTCCTAAATAACTTAAAAAATAAAATCTTACGAATCCCAAACTTTCAGTATGTCTACCGATTCCTTGTTCATGTGAAATAGTTTGACCCCTTAATTCATATGCACTTTTTTCTTCAAATGGAATATATAAATTATTTAAATCAAACAAATCTCCTGGAACCATTCTATTGAGAGCTCCACCTATCTCATATATGTATTCTTTTAAATTAATATCAAAATGATATGAGCTACTATTTGTTATAAAAGCCAATAGAGTGTCAAAATATCCTCCAAATCTGTGTGAAACTTCTGAAAATATATATAAGATTGTATCGATACTAGAAATCAAATATTGAGCAAAAGAAATATTATGAAAAAGCTCTGGATACCTTATATAATTTACCAATAAAAACATTATAGGACCAGTTGCTAGACCGAGTGCTCCAAGGAAGAAAATATTTTTTCCACGATTATCATTAAATAATAATTTTGAAATTAAAAGTGAAATAAAAAGACTATAAATTACTGCTTTCGAACCCGACATTAAACTAGTTGATACCATTAAAATAATAAATATATATTTTTCTTTAGTAGTAAAGAATGGCGCAAAAATTAAAAAAGATAAAGGAAATAAGAATTGACTCATTCTCACAAATGGTTGAAATAATGTTGGGACAGTATATCCAACTGTAAAACCTCCACTTAAGACAACTACAAAGTTTATAATTAGGTAGCTATATAATAAAATCTTAATAACTTCAATTTCTTGAAATGTAACTTTAACATTCGATTCATTTTTGTTAAAATTCCGAATAGAGTATAATATAATTCCTACTAAACTAAAAATAATACATAAATATATAATTGCATCTGAAAAAGATTGATTTAAATAAAAATAACTATCATACCAAAACTCATTTTTAAATAAACCGATCACTATAATTCTATGCATATAATAGATACTTGTAAAAAAATAAAAGAAATTCGAAAAATTACAATTACGATTGATTATAATTGATGGTAAATATATGAATGCCACAAAGAAAGAAGCTAAAAATAAATTATTTAAAAGTAACACAACAAAAGATAATAAGGTAACCAATATATTAAAATTAAAAATTAGCCTATTTAAATGCATATGTATAAACTCTTGTCGTTAGTTTGAGAATTATTTTAAAACTTGTAATTTTCGACAGTCCCTCAAGTATTCTTTTTTGCCTCAATAATGACAAAATATATTTTGCCTTCCAATCTAATAATGCACTATTTGCATTATCATCTGGTAAGTATTTTTTAATTAGTTGTATTGACTCTTCAAATGTTTCTTGCATATTAGAATGAGACAAATTATTATCATGTACTCTGTATTTACATAATACACTCTCAACTGCCGCAACCTTTGAGATATTTGCAATTTTTAGAAAAATATCATAATCTTCTGCAACTTTTAATGTGCCATCTATACCACCTACTTGAAAGAACAAATCTTTTCTAATTAAAACAGATGGTAATGGTATAAAACAATCGTACAATAACTCGCTAAAAATCTCTCCAATTGGTAAACTTTTTCTTTTAGGATAATAATTTTTCTTAATACGTTTTGCCATATGTGTTTTATTTCCAGAGTCTGTAACTAAAAATTCAGATCGTGAATATACCATACCAATATCATTATCTATAACTTGTAGTTGTTTTTCAAGTTTATCATCATGCCAGATATCATCACAATCCAAAATACCTATCCACTCTCCATTAGCTTTTTGAACAGCTTTATTTCTTGCTTCTCCTAGCAGAGTATGCACCGGAGCATAAAAATATTTTATTCTATCATCCTTATAAGATTTCACTATCTCTGCACTTTCATCCGTTGATTGATTATCCCAAAAAATTATTTCCCAATTACTATATGTTTGTTCGATTACACTATCTATTGCTTCTTTTAAGTATTCATCACTATTGTAACAATTCATAACTATAGACACTAGTGGCTGATTATGCATAAAATCCCCTAATATTTTCAATCACATAGTCTTGCTCATCTTCAGTTAAATCATAATGGCAAGGTAAGGTTAATATTTGTTCATATATTTTTTCCGTAATTGGTAGATTATAACCAAGGTTATATTTAATCAATAGATGATTTGGCTTATAGTGTATTCCGCACTCAATATTATTAGCAATTAAATATTCTCTTAATTCATCCCTTTGTTGGACTTTAACAACAAATATATGTGGTAAAACATCATCATAATCAAAATCTAAAATTTCTAGTTGTTTTACGTTTTTCAATTCTTCTATATACTTTTGTGCTATGTTTTGTCTTTTGTTTTTAAATTTTTTCAATCTATCAAGCTGTACAATACCGATAGCAGCCATAATGTTACTCATATGACAACGAAAACCTTGTTCCTTAACATCAAAATCCCAACTTCTCTCTTTTAAATATCTTTTTTCAGTATCTTTTTCCACACCCAATAGTCTACTATCTTGAACTTTTCTAATAAATTCTTGATCACTTGATAGTATAGCCCCACCTTCTCCGGATGTGATATTTTTAATGCCGTCAAAACTAAAGCATATAATATCTCCACCTGAACCTATAAGCTCACCATCTCGTTTACTACCAAATGCCTGAGCTGCATCTTCTACAACTCTTAAATCAAATTTTTTGGCAAGGTCATAAACTTCCTTCATACCTTTTGAACTACTTGCATAATGTATAGGCATTATTGCTTTTGTGTTTTTTGAAATTCTTTTTTTTGCATCTTGCATATCTATAAATAATGTTTTTGGGTTAACTTCACAAGCTATTGGTATTGCACCAACTGCTGAAATAGCTTGAAATGAAGCAACATATGTTAATGAAGGTACTAAAACTTCATCACCATCTTTTAGTCCTAAAGCACTTAGTGAAAGATGTAATGCCGAAGTACCAGTATTTACACATACAACATCTAAGTCTGTTTGAAGATATCCTTTTATTTTTTCTTCAAAGAGTTTTACTTCCTCTCCCATACCAAGGTATTCTTTCTCCATTACTTTTAATACTGCTTCTTTTTCAAGACTAGAGATAGAAGACTTTGAAAGTCTTATTTTATTACCATTCATATTTTATCTCACCTAAATCAACATTAATAGCTTCGCTCTGATTATGTTCAATACTTGCTAAATTTAAAAGAATATTTTGCTTACATAAGCCTCTAAAAGCCATCCATAGACCAGGTTTAACTGTAAGTCTTTGATAATTATTTTGTGAAAGTTTTATACTGAAAAACTCTTTTATTTTATCATTATATACTATAAACTCTATCTCACCAACCGGTACTACAAGATTTAAGGTCATCTTAGTATGTTTTTTCCAACCTTTAACATCATCTTGATTTATAGTAGAAAAATAAGCTTCACCAAATCCATCAAATCCAACATCACTTTTTTTCATTGCGTGAAAAATATCACCTTTAGGATTATAAATTTGCTTAAGAGGAGTAAGTATTAATCCGTCCATTTAAGTCCTCTATTTTTTGCCATTGACTGATACTGTTCAATTTGCTCTAAAGTTTTATCTAAAATATTTTTATCTGTGTTATAAAAATCATAATACCACTCACTAGTAAATTCAATAGTATCTTTATACTCTAAATTTGCTTGCCATTTGAGGTAAAAAAGTGCTTTATCACAATTTAATTTTAAAAGTCCAGCTTCATGAAATGGGATATTCCCAGTAACTTTATATGCATCATTTACATTTTTAAAATCCCAATACTTACTTAAATCCATCAGTAAATCTTCTACTGTATGATTTTGTTCAGCTCTTGGTCCAAAGTTAAATGATTCACCATGTAAAGAATCATCCATATAAAGTGCAGCTCCTAAGTTTAAGTATCCACTTAAAGGTTCAAGAACATGCTGCCAAGGTCTAGTAGCTTTTGGTGCTCTAATCTCAACTACTTCATTTTGACTCCAGGCTTTCATACAATCAACTACAATTCTATCTTTTGCCCAGTCTCCGCCACCTATTACATTACCAGCCCTTCCTATAGCAAGTTTAATATTACAATCATTATTTTTGAAAAATGAATGATAATAAGATTTTATTATCAGTTCAGCAGCACCTTTAGAACCACTGTATATATCTTTTCCACCCATTTTATCATCTTCTTTATATCCCCAAACTTGTTCTACATTGTCATATGCTTTATCACTGGTAATAATTATAGCTGTACACTTGTGATTTGAAATTTTCAGTGCTTCAAGTATATTCGCTGTACCCATTACATTTGATGAAATAGTTTCTATCGGGTCATTGTATGAAGTTGATACTATAGGCTGAGCTGCAAGATGAAATAAAAATTCTGGTTTTTCATCAGATATAATTTGAGTCATTGTATTTAAATCTCTTATATCCTCTAAATAGTGTTTAATCTTTTCATCTAACTTCAACTCTTCAAACATAGAAGGGTTAGTTGGTATATCTTTTGATATACCAACAACATTTGCACCTAATTTTAAAAGCCAAGCAGTCAACCATGTTCCCTTAAATCCAGTATGCCCCGTAATAAGAACTTTTTTATCTTTATATATATTATTAAACATTATTTTTCCCACACTTTCCAAGGGGCTTTATTTTTGTCCCATAATTCATTTAATTTATGTTTGTCTCTTAAGGTATCCATTGGCATCCAAAAATCATTATGCTTATATGTATACACTTCATTGTCTTTTGCAAGATTTTGCAATGGGGCTTGTTCAAATACAGTTTCATCATCATCCAAGATATAGTCAAACACCTTAGGCTCACACACAAAATAACCAGCATTTATCCAGCTACCATCGCCTTTTGGTTTTTCTTTAAATTCATTTACTTTGTTATTTTCATCAATTTCTAAAGCACCAAATCTACCATCTGGCTGAGCAGAAGTCATAGTCATGGCTTTACCATGTGATTTATGAAATTTAACTAACTCTTTAATATTTATATCAGAAACACCGTCGCCATAAGTCAGCATAAATGGTTCATTACCCACAAAATCTTGAGCCTTTTTAATCCTTCCACCTGTCATGCTATCAATGCCAGTATCTAATAAAGTAACTTTCCATGGTTCGCTAGAGTTGTTATGCACTTCCATTTTGCCATTTGACATATCTATAGTTACATCACTTTGATGTAAAAAATAGTTTGCAAAATATTCTTTTATGTAGTAACCTTTATATCCTAGAAGTACTACAAAATCATTAAAACCATACTGCGAGTATGATTTCATAATATGCCATAAGATAGGTTTGCCTCCAATTTCAACCATTGGCTTTGGTCGTATATCTGTTTCTTCACTAAGTCTTGTTCCAAATCCACCTGCTAATAATAATACTTTCATTTTACTTTCTCCTTAAATATCTAAACAATAATCTTTTAATTTTTCTTCTATCAATTTTATATCATTTTGATTTGCAAAATCTTTATAAATACCTATAAATTTTTTAGATTCTTCTGGCTTAAGATACTTTCGTTTTTTTATATGTAAATTTTTATCTATTCCTAAAAATTCAAATATTTTTTTCGTTGTATTGTCATAGTCCAAAATAAGTTCTTCATACTGTAAAAACATAATATCTTTATGAGGTGTTTTATCTGTATTTCTTTCTTGCATATCAAATCTTTTAATAAAATTCTCTACGTTCTGTCCATGTGAAATTTTAGAATAAAGTTTCGAATGGTTTTCACCATTGACATACATATCTCTTGGGTCTCTTCTAACTATAATACATTTTGCTTTATCAAAGTATCTAAGTCCTCTTTTTGCGTTAAATGGTTCAAATGCATTATTTGCCACCAATGTTGTCGTATCATCTTTTACTTCATCATAATTGGCAAGTAGCTCTATCAAATATTCTTTAGTGTACTGATAAAAATTCTCACCATCAACAAGATGAAATTCATTTTCAAAAGCTTTTTCTTTATTCCATAATCGTTTTTTAATTTTTCTACCAAAAGCTTCAAATTCACACATATCATATAGAGGATAAGGCCATTCGCTTTGCCAGCTACTGCTAATCAAATTATTTATATACTTTTCACTAAGTTCTGAAAATTTATTATTAAACTTTGTTTGATAATAATCACTATGGAAATTAAATAATTTATATGGAAATTTACTATATGTACCATCTAGTTTTTTTATAAGTTTTTTAAATCTTCTGATGGCACTATTTGCTCTGATAATAGACCAGTCCTCAACCAAAGCCTTTTCAAGATCCATGATTCCATCTTGAAGTCTTAAGAGATTAAATTCCACATCCCATTGGTGTGTACTAAATCCATCTAGCTCTTTTATTAACAAATTTAAAGCGTTTTTACCTGAAAACATATATCCACTTAAATCTACAAAATTATATTGTTTATTCATCAATTACTCCAAAAACTGTACATGGTAAACCATCACAATTATCAATTCTTAATGGTGAAATCAATATCTCTTTTAAATTTGTATCTACCCTTATATTACTCAAATCCATATCTTCCAATATCAAAATAGGTTTCTCTGGATTTAAAAAGGCCTTGTGAGCTACTTTACCCAAATCTCTATCTTGCCAACTAGAAATAGAGATAGAATCAAACCCCATAATTCTAATACTCGGAAAATTTGTTCTTAAGTAGTCATATAATGCTGGAGAAAATCCATAATTCTTTTCCCAAAATTTATCTTCAGATCTAAAATTGCAAATGCCAGTTTTTACTATTAATATATCATAATCTTTGGTCTTTTGATTTTCTAGTAATTCTATAACTTCATCTTTGATAATAAAATTCTTTGGCCTAATTTCTATAAATAAAGGTTTATTAAAAAACCAAAAATCAATATCATAATCATCTATAGTTTGTCCATTATTATGAAAGTGATATGGCATATCTATGTGAGTTCCAATATGTACAGTAGTTTCAATTCTTGTATCATTCGCTAAATCACCATTATCCATAGATGATGTCTTATAAATATTAAAATTTTCAGAACGACCACCATATAATGGTGTATTTTTATTAATAATATAAGAAAGCCATATTTTTTTCATAAAATCACTTTAACTTCAATATTTTTAATAACTGATTGTATGATTTACTAAACTCAGTAAATGTCAAGTCGTCCACCTTAATAGCTCTTATATCATCATCCGTTGGTATTACTATAGTCAAGTCTTTACCAACTCGTTTTTTATCATTTTTCATAGACTCAAGTAGTATTTTTTCATCAAAAAGTTTAATATTAAGCTTTATAGGAATATTAGGTAAAAATAATTTTTTGTTTAAAAATTTATATATATCCTTAGATATTAAACTTCTATTTAATGCTACTATATTTGCATAAATCATGCCTATGATTACAGCTATACCGTGGGGTATCTCATAGTGCGATGAATTTTCTAAAGCATGGCCAAAACAGTGTCCGTAATTAAATAAGTTTCTTTTTCCTGTATCAAACTCATCTTCATCTATATATATTTTTTTCACTTGCATAGTCTTCTTGATGGTAACTAATCTGTCATTTTTTCTTTTTACTTGTTCAACCATGTTTACAATAGAGTTAAAATCTTTAGGATAAGACTCTTTTAGTAAAGCAAACTTTATAACCTCTCCAATGCCACTGTAATAATCTTTTTTACTTAAAGTATCTAAAAAGTCTGGTTGGATAAATATTTTATTTGGAGGGTAGAAACCACCTAAAATATTTTTATACGTTTCAAAATTCAGTGACGTTTTACTCCCGATACAGCTATCTGCTTGTGCTAAAAATGTTGTAGGTATAAAAATCCATTTAATACCTCTGTATAATGTCGAAGCAACAAAGCCTGTAACGTCTTGAGTAATGCCACCACCTATAGAAATTAAAGTAATATTTCTTTTTGCATCTTTTGTTGCTAAAAATTTATAAATTTTTTCTACAGTTTTTAAAGTTTTTTTCTCTTCTATAGCATCAAATAAAAACAGCTCATCTTTTCTGATGTTTTTGAATAGCTCTTTGTATAATTTATAAACATTTTTATCAATAACAAATACTTTTTTCTCTATATTCATCAAATCATCTAAAAAATTAAAACTATCACAAAACGCCACTTCATAATTATGTATATTTGAATTCAACTCTAATTTGCTCATGCTGTAAATCCTCCATCAACAACAACTGTTTGACCAGTCATATAACTATTTTTCTCAGAAATTAAAAATGCAACCATATTTGCAATTTCATTTGGTTGGGCAAATCTTTTGAGTGGAATAGTAGTTTTTATTATCTCTTGTTCATCTTTTGGAACTGTCATATCTGTCATATCTGTCATCACATATCCTGGGCAGAGAGCATTTATAAGAATATTATCAACACCCAACTCTCTTGACAATGCTTTAGTCTGTCCTATTATTCCAAATTTACTGCCAGAGTACAAAGTCCTAAATTCTTTAGATTTTATACCCCAAATAGAGCTTACATTTAAAATTTTCCCATATCTTTGAGATTTCATATATTCAACTACTTTTTGAGTCAATAACAGTGGTGATACTAAATTGATATTATTTAGAATTTCAATTTCTTTAGGAGTAATTTCATGAATTTTTCTAATAAAATTAACACCGGCATTATTAATTAATATATCAAATTCTAAATCTTTATTACAATAAGCTTCTACGCTTGAAATATCAGATAAATCAAGTTCCTCACTACTCGGCGTAATAACATCATAAAGTCCTGTTGCCACTAAGCTTTCTTTTATCGCTTTACCAATACCCCTACTTCCTCCAGTTAGCAAAACTTTTTTATTTTTCATAATAACCTGACTCTTTATATATAGCTTCTATTAACTGCATAACTTTAAGCGCATCATAGCTATTTCCATTATACACATCTTTTTTTTCTAATATGCACTCTACAAATTCATCTAATTCTAACTTCCATGATTCATCAGTATCAAAATATATCTTCTCTTCTCTAGGTTTACCCATGGCAAAAGTATCATTTTCAAACTGTCTTTTTGCTATAGTTAATGTTTCATCACCATAACTTCTAGTACCAGATAATATACCATCTAGATTTATATATCCATTTTCAAAGCTCATTTCAAGTAAAAACTTATGTCTCCATTGAGTAGCAGATGAGTGAATAGTTGCCATTATGCCATCATCTGTTTGCATAAGTGCAAAGGCGTTGTCTTCCACTGCAATATCCCAATAATTAGTTTTAACCATACTTTTTATTTCTTTAAAATCACCGGCAAAAAGCCTCAAAAGGTCAAGCATATGAATACCTTGATCTATTAATATTCCTCCACCTGATTCCTCTTTGTTATTTCTCCAATTGTCAGAAAATTTATTTCCACCAGCTTTTCCATATACACCTCTCATCCACAAAAGCTTTCCAAAAATATTATTTTCTATAAGTTTTTTAGCTTCTATAACTGAATGATGATACCTGTGGTTAAATCCATATTTTAGTATTAATCCTTTATTGATTTCCACCTCTCTAACAGCCTCTACTTCGGATGAAGTTCTAGCCGGTGGTTTTTCACAAAATACATGTAGTCCAGTATTTAATGCTTTTATAGTGTATTCTGGTGCATATTTATTAAAAGTACAAATTATTACTGCATCTAAATCATTTATTTTAAATATTTCATCAACTTCACTACACTTAATAATATCGCCAAACTCATCAAGCTGAGAGCTATCTACATCAAAAGCTGCTATTAGTTGAGTATGTTTGTTTTCTTTTATCGTTTGAGCTCTTGTTTTGCCAATTTTGCCCATTCCTATAATAGCAATATTGATCATTCATCATTTCCTAAAGATATATAGTATGAGTAAATTATATGATCTAAAATCATATGCATATCTTCTACTAATCCATATTCACCTTTTGGAGCATTGACATGAAAAACCACATCACTAAGTTGTTTTAATTCACCACCATCAAAGCCTGTGCACCCAACAATTTTAACATCTTTTTCTTTTGCATATTTTACTGCTTTTGTTATATTTGGTGAATTTCCACTACAAGAAATAGCAATAATTAAATCTTTAGAGTTTACAACATCTTCAAGTTGCATATAAAATATATTTTCATATCCAATATCATTTGAAATAGCAGTTATTACCGGACTATTATCCGCCAAGGATACAACATTAAATTTTCTAATTCCTCTTCTTTTTAAGCCAACATTTAAATCATTTGCCATATGAGAAGCAGTAGCAGAACTTCCACCATTACCTATCACATAAATTACACCACCCTTTTGCTGTGTCTCTTCAAGCAAATCAATAATTTTGGAAATTGATTCTGTATCTACCTTATCCAAAAGGTTTTTTAATCTATCAATATAACTTAATATAAAATTTTCTTTATTCATTTTGAGTCCTTTTGTGCAATTAATGTTGCGAATGAGCTTAATAAATTTTTTTGAAGAAATACCCTAAAATCATCTAAAGCATTTTCTTTTTCAAAACTTTTTAAATATTCTAAAAATTTTGGAATATTTTTCGAGTTGCTATTTAATATGTTATCAACATCTAAAGTACCAGGTGTATTTAACTCTTTTATATTAAACCCATTTTTTAGAAGCAGATGTTTCATGCCATCTACTGACAATAAGTTTTGATGTTCTATTGGGTAAACTTTACTATCTTCCCAAAGAGTTAAGATATCTATACCACTCCCTACTCTTGATAAAACATAGATAAAACCGTCATTATTTAGACAGTCATAGACGTTTGAAATTAATTCATTTAAATCTATTGCTTTTTCTAATGAGTGGTCTATTATTATAAGATCAAATTTACAATTGTCACTTTTAGTAAGAAAATCAAATTTTTCAATCTTTATATTAAATTTTTTCAGTACTTTTTTAAAAACTTCATCTTTATTTCCAATATACCCAACTTTTGTACTTTTCTCTTTTCCTAACAGTCTTGAAAAGGTGATTTCCAAATCAAAATAGTTTATATTTGCTAGCTCATTTAAATATTTTTTATATATTTCAGTCGCATATATCTTATTTTCTAGATTTTTTGAATACTTATCAAATTCTAGCGTATCTATTGAGTTTTGCACATAAAGGCTTTTACAATCAAAACATTGAACATAATGAAATGTATACTTATCAAAAGCAAATATATATTTGCTACTATTACAAGCAGGACAAGTACTTCTTAGTGTTGTTAAACCATCATACTCCAAATGTTGTTTATGTATAAAATCGTTTATCTCTTTTGGTTTTATATTATTTATGTCAAATAAATTTTCATTCACTAAGCTCATTGATTATCCTTAAAAAAAATTTCCAAATGTTTTATTGCACTAAATCCCATCGCTTCAACAGCTTCTTTTGCATTACCACCTATATGTGGAGTAGATATCAGATTTGCTAAAGCTATAAACTCTTTATCTGCTGGTGGTTCTGTTACATAAGCATCTATAGCTGCACCTGCAATTATTCCATCTTTTATAGCTACTTTTAAATCATTTTCGTTTATTATACCGCCTCTAGCTGTATTAATGATATATGCACTATTTTTCATCTCTTTTAATTTATCCAATGTTACTAAATTTTCTGTATCTTCAGTAAAGGGAGTATGTATAGTAATAATATCAGATTCCTGAAATATTTGCTCTTTTGAAACTTCTATTAGATTATTCTTTTTATAATACTCTGTTTGATCAATAATGTCATTTACAAGTATTTTACATCTAAATGGTTCTAAAAGTCTTATAACTTCTTTTCCTATATGTCCTACGCCTATAATACCAACCGTTTTGCCACTTAGCTGGAATCCGCCTGATTTATTCCATATGCCATCTTTTAGTTTATTTGATGTTACATATAAATTTCTAATAAGCATAAGCATATAACCTAATGTCATCTCTGCTACTGAAGTTTTATTTACTCCACCAGTCCATCCAACTGCTATATTCGAATCTTTACAATCAGCTACATTAATATTATCAAGTCCAACTCCATACTTTGCCACTATTTTTAAATTTTTACATTCTTGAAGTACGCTTTTATCTATCTTATCAAGTCCAACTATCGCACCATCCGCATCTTTTAAATTTGATATTAATTCATCTTTAGTATATCTTCCTGTAGTGTTTAATACTATATTATCAGTAAACTTTTTTAACTGGTTTACTAAAACTTCATTTTTTGAAAAAGCATTAGCTGTTACAACTATTTTAGGATTCATTTTAAACCTTTCTACAAACTATCATCATGTGAGAACTAAGCAGATTTTTACTTAAATATTTTTGCATATTATTTTTTTCTTCTTCTGATGAATATTCCAAAAAATCTTTCCAAAATCTATCTTTTAAGTTTTCTTTACTGTTATTCATAATATCTATGTCAAGCTTTCCTGGAGTAGTAATCTCAAGTGTTTCAAAGCCTATGCTCTCGAGTAATATTTGTATTGATTTAGGATTAAAAAAATTCAAATGCATTGGAGGACTCACAGGTTTTGACTCATCCCAAAGTGTTCTAATATCTACCCCCATCCCACTTAATGTTGTAAATATAAAAACATCATTTTTATTCATTAATTTATGTAAGGTATCCAAAAACTCTTTTGGATCGTGAAGATGCTCAAAAAGTTCAAAACTAACAAATGTTTTAGTAGCATCCGAAAGCTCATTTATTTGAATATCTTCTAAAAATTTCATGAGTACATCTAAACCTTTTTCTCTACATACTTGAGATAAATATTCAGATGGTTCTACTACAAGATGTCTTAAAGAAGATATTTTTAAGAACTCTTCAATAAATATCCCATAACCTCCACCTATATCTACTATTTTTTGTGTATTTGGTGAAAAAGTATTTATTTTATCGAGAATCATTTGAGCTTTTGGTTTCCAAAGCATCTCTCGTCTATTTTTTTCAGTGGCTTTATAAAAAGTAGTTGCCCAAAATTTTGTAGATTCTGAATCAGTGTAATAAGCATCAAAATATTCTCTATAAGGGCGAGGAGACACATATAGTGTTTTACATTTAGGACACTCATCAAATCCAAATTCATTTTTATTAAATGTATGAACTCCTTGACTTTCACAAGCCGGACAGAATATTGATTTGGTATTTGCATTATGAAAATATTTATCAATATCTAATCTATTTAATCTCAAAAGTTCATTAAATAGCTCTTGAGGTCTTATTTCATTCTCTTTCATTTTCTCTCTTTTTCATTCTTTGCTTCTACCACATTGGGTAATTATCATCTCTATTCTTATTTTTTTTCTTAAATAATTTCTTAAAAAAATCAATTATTATATTTATAATTTTCATGATTATTCATCCTTTATGCTATTAAATATAATCTCACTTGCAATTTGGTTCCCTATATCGTTTATATGCACAGCATCTACAAATATTGTTTCTTTAGTGTTAAATTCATTATGGGAATCTATAAATTTAATATTTAAGTTATTTAATTCTTCTGACATAAAAGTAGAAACCCTATAATATAATTCTTTACTTAATTTACTTTTATGTGATGCCCATTTTGAGCCTTTTTGTAATTTTTCTAAATATTCAAAAACTTCTAATTCATCATTTGTAAATTCTTTATCTGTCCAATCAGAGAAAGGTTGCAATATATAAGTTACTTTAGTATCAAACTGCTTGCTTAATGCTGAATAAAGTAAAAAATTTCTTCTAAAATTTTCAAATAATATCTCAACTTGTTCGTTGTCTGTTAGTTTTTTTTCTTTTACTTCTTCTTTCTTAATAAAAGGGTATAAAATCATATCTTTTAATGATAAATCCTCAATATCTGATTGTTTTATAAAATATAGTTTAGACAAAACAGTGCTTATTAATTTTCTTTTGCATCCATATTCCACTTTGTTATTTTCAAATCTATTATCAAAATCATTCTTATACTCTGTAAGCATATTTATATATATATCGTTAATTCCACTAAAAAATACAATCTGTTTAACATTTTTTGCTTTATATATAAATCTGATTAGATGAATATACTCCGTAAATGACACTCCACCTCTTATTCCCAAATTAAACCATGGCTCATTGGTTTTTTGAGATAAGATTGAAGAAATTGTAGTATCATTAGAAGTTGATCCAACACCAAATACTGTTGAACCACCAATTATGATATTTATGTCATCAAATTTTGAGATGTCATCCATACTAATATAGTTATTTTTAAACTTACTAACTCTAAACCCATGTCTATCTGTATGAATATTCTCACTTTTATAACTAATAGGACCAGAAAGCATAGCAAATGGAACTATTTTACCTGATTCCATTTGATCATATTCTCTCATCTGAGGAAATATATCATTTCTAACATTAGTCAAGTTTAAATTCCTCTTGCCAATTTCCCTTATCTTGATAATTCGGCTGTTTATTTTTTAACATAACATAGTTATTGATAACTAACATATCCATCTCTGTTCTCATGAAACATCTATAGCTATCTTCTGGAGTACATACGATTGGCTCACCTCTAACATTGAAGGATGTATTGACCAATACTGGGCATCCTGTTTTTTTATAAAAACTCTCTAGTAACATATGATATTTTGGATTTGTTTCACTATGGACTGTTTGAACTCTTGCAGAATAATCAACATGGGTAACAGCGGGTATAGTACTTCTTTTTATATTTAATTTTTCTATACCAAAAAGTTTCTCTTCATTATCGGACATTTTAATTATCATAGATTTATTAATTGGTGCTACTAGTAACATATAAGGACTGTCTACATCTAATTCGAAGTAATCAGAAACCTTTTCTCTTAATACTGATGGTGCAAATGGTCTAAAACTTTCCCTGTATTTTATCTTAAGATTCATGGTTTTTTGCATCTCTTGACTTCTTGGATCACCCAAAATACTTCTTCCTCCAAGTGATCTAGGTCCAAATTCCATCTTTCCTTGATGCCAACCTATAATTTTTTCTTCACTCAAAGCAGTAGAAACTACTTCAATAAGCTCATTGATATTATCATACTTTATAAAGTCTGCATCTATACTATTTAAATATGATTCAATATCTTGTTCTGAAAATTCAGGACCTAAATATGAACCTTTCATAGAATCATTTTTATTATCTACTATTCTCTTATTCTCTAAGATATCAAAGTAATAATTTAAAGCTGCACCTAAAGAACCACCTGCATCACCTGCTGCTGGTTGTATCCAAATATGTTTAAAAATATTTGCTTTTAATATTTTTCCATTTCCTACACAGTTTAAAGCAACACCTCCAGCTAAACAAAGATTATCCGACTTGGTTTCTTCTTTGATATAATTTGATAACTTTAGCATTACTTCTTCTGCAACATCTTGAATTGATCTTGCCATATCCATTTCAAATTGACCTATTTCAGTTTCTTCTTCTCTTGGTTCTTGTCCAAATAGTTTATGAAACTTGTCATTAGTCATTTTACTACCAGTAGCAAAATCAAAATAACTCATATCAAGTTTAAATGTCCCATTTTCATTAATTGTTATTAAACTGTTTTTGATAGTTTCTACATATTTCGGTTCACCATAAGGAGCTAATCCCATAACTTTATATTCTCCACTATTTACTTTAAAACCAGTATAGTACGTAATAGCTGAATAGAGTAAACCTATTGAATGTGGAAATTTTAAATTTTTTATTTGAGTTAACTTATTTTTTTTTCCATGCCATAAAGTTGTTGTTTCAAACTCTCCAACCCCATCTAGAACTAATACTGCTGAATCTTCATATGGTGATGCGAAAAAAGCACTTGCTGCATGTGATCTATGGTGGGTAGTATTTAATATTTTACTTTCATCAATATTTATTTTAAAATTTATTTTAAAATCATTGATAAGATTTTGTTTCCAATACAATTTTTTAGTTAACCAAATTGGTAATGATTTAAATATAAAGAGAATACTTTTTGGGAAAAAATCAACATAAGTAGTTAAAATTCTTTTAAATTTTAATTTAGGATCATCATAAAAAACTATCTTTTCAATATCGTCTAAATTTATATTACAGTTATCTAAACAAAAGGCGATTGCATTTTTAGGAAATGAAGCGTCTTGTTTAATTCTTGTAAATCTCTCTTCTTGTGCTGCCGCTATAATTTCACCATCTTTTATCAATGTAGCTGCTGAATCATGATAAAAAGCTGATATTCCTAAAATATACATTATAAATACCTACTTTTTAATTCATCATTTTTAAACATTTCTAAAACAACATCAATATCAGCAGGAACATCTACAGCTTTTACTTTATACTTAGTCGGTATCATCTTTATTTTAATATCATTTTCCAAAACTCTTAACATATCCACAGATTCTATTATTTCCAAAGGAGTTGGTTCCATCTCATTATATTCAAGTAAAAAATCTCTTGTAAATGGTATGATTGGCACTTGTTTATACATTGGTATTGCACCACTAAATTTTTTCTTTGATGGGATTGGTTCTCTACTAAAATACATTGCATTCCAGTTTTTATCCATAACTGCTTTTACTTCATTAGGATTTTCATAATCAAACTGTGATGTTATCTCTCCTGCAAGGTTTGTTATTTTTATGCTATTATCTTTAAGCATAGGATTGACTGCCTCATCTATCATATTTGGATGAGTAAGTGGCTCATCTCCTTGAACTAAAACCATAATGTCACATTTATCTGCTGGATTTGCTTCCTCTATCTTTAGCATTGCTTCTGCGCATCTATCACTTGCTCTCTCGTGAGTGTCTTTTGTCATTACGGCTTTTGCACCTATTGATTCGGCGTAGCTATATATTTCTTTATCACATGTTGCAATATAGACTTCATCAAGTGCCTTACTCATCTTTACTCTTTTGTACACATGACCAATCATAGGCATACCAAGTATATCTGCCATAGGCTTACCTGGAAATCTACTTGAACTCATTCTTGCCGGTATTATTGCTATTACTTTCATTATTTTAATCCTTCTTTTATTTTATTCATACCTTCTCTTGCCATATCACCCAAGAAAAAGAAATCTACACTATAAGCTAAAAAAGTACACCCTTCATCTATTCTACTTTGTAGTTTAGATGGATCTGACTCTATTACATGGAAACCATAAGGTTTATTATATTTTTTGCAAGCATTTTTTACTCTTATTATTGCTTCTTGTACATCATCTCTAAAATAATCTCCAGGTACACCCATTGAACCAGATAAATCATAAGGTCCTACAATAGTTCCATCGATTCCTTCCACAGATAAGATTTCTTCTATATTTTCCACTGCTTCTATGTGCTCTATTTGAGCGATTATAACAGCTTCTTCTTCTACCCATTTTTTATACTCTTCAAATTTAGTGCCATATCCTTGGGCTCTATACAATCCTACACCTCTTTTTCCAGTAGGTGGATATTTTACAAAATCTACCGCCATTTGAGCTTCTTCTTTTGATTTAACCATTGGCACAATAATACCATCTGCACCCATATCCATAACTTTTTTAATTGCTACTTCTTCATTTTTACTAACTCTAACAAGTGCTTTCATGTTATTAGCTTGTATGGTTGTTATTAACATTTTAGCAGTTGAAAGGTCTATGGAAGTATGTTCCATATCAATGCACAACCATTCAAAACCGGCGGTAGCCATAACTTCAACAACAGAAGCATTCCCCATCGTTATCCACGAACCTACAGTTAGTTGATTATTTTGTAATTTATTCTTTAACAATCTTGCCGTCCTTTAGTCTGATAATTTTATCATATTTTTTTGCAATACTTTCTTTATGGACTATGGCTATTATTGTTTTATTTTTGTATTTATTAAGTAATCTATCTATAATCTGTTTTTCTACTTCCTCATCTAAAGATGATGTTGCTTCATCCAAAAATATTATATCTCTTTCTTGATAAAGAGCTCTGGCAAAAGCGATTCTTTGCATCTGACCACCACTAAAACCTGAGACTTCATCGCCTACTTTTGCTTCTATTCCACCCTTTGACATAACTATATCATACATAAACACATCTTCTAAAACTTCTTTAAAAAGTTTTTCATTATATTCTTTTCCGAAAGTAATATTTTCTTTTACATTAGATTCAAAAAGAACTACCTTTTGAGGTACAAAGGAAACTGTTTTTCTCCATGAAGAGATATCTTTATCATTTATTTCTATATCATCAATAAAAAAATTTCCAGATGAGGGCAAATGAAGACCTATAAGAGTATCCATCAATGTACTTTTTCCCGAGCCACTTTCTCCTACTATTGCTATTTTATCCCCTTGTTTGATAAACAAACTAATATTATCAAGAGCTTTTTTTTCTCCTTGTTCATATTCATAACTAACCTTATGAAGTTCTATCACATTATTAAACACTAACTTTGTATCTAATTTAATATTCTCTATCTCTTGTGTGAACTCGATATGAACCATATCTAGAGTTTTTTTATACATATTGATGATATTAACACCACTCATAACTCTTGAAAGTGAAGGCAACATCCTAAAAAGGGCCAAGGCATAAGCACTTACAACCAAAAGTAAATCTTCTGTTTGTTCATATTTAAGTTTAATAAATACAAGTATTCCTATCATGATTGCAATGATAATAAACTCCAAAAATACCCTAGGTACTTCAGCCCAATACAACATATCAACTCTTGTTTTTTTGTAGTTTAATGTACTTTTAGAAAGATTATTTTCAATATAATCATTGTCAATACCTTTTATAAACTTATAGTTTGCAAATGTACTTTTAATAAGCTTCATATAAGTATTTACTGCATCTATTCTTTCATTTCCCATTATTGTAAGTTTATGATTTAAAAAAGTTTTATATAAATACCCAAAAAAAATTATAATAACTGTCACTATAGAGGTAAGTATATAATCAATATAAACCATATAAGCATACAGCATAGAAATAATCATCAAATGAATAATCAAGTAAATAGTATTTGAAACCATAAGAGCTAAATTATCTGATTCAATCAATAGCATTTGATTTATCTCTGCTGTATTTTTTTTACCAAAATCTCTATAGTAGTAATTTAAGTAATTTTCAAAAAGTTTTTTGGATATATCTATATAAAGATTACTCGTAAGTTTTGCCATCATCTTTGCATTTAGTATTGATAACACTAGTTTTAATGTATAAAAAATAAAAATACTACCTGCCACAATTCCTACAAAAAGTTCTATATTTTTATTTGCCAATATTTCATATATAAAATTTAAAACTTTATTAGATGACACAATTTCTAGATTTGTAAAAATCTGTATCATCAACACAATTAAAGCAAGTCCAATTAATTCAAATAATCCAACTACAAACCCAAGTAACAAAACATTTCTTATATCTTTTTTATCTTTTGTAGTTATTAAGAAATATAATTTTTCTTTAAATTGTTTTATACCATTAAGCATTATAATACTTCTTTGCACCAATAACTTTATGGAACATATTCATATCAAAGTATTTTTTATTTAAATCATCATAAACCAAAGTTGACTTTTCAATTAATAATATAAATTTATCTGCATTTATTGCAACATCAAAATTATTTTTTATATATTCGAAAGATTTTTGAGATAACAACTGATAACTATCTTCTAAACTCACTATAATATCTTTTAAACTTGTATTGTTTTTTACACATAAAGCATTAGTGATTTGTCTCCCAAGAGTAAAATTTTTAGTATTATACAGCCAATCAAACCTATAATCTTTAGTTATTTCTTCATAGGCAAAGTCAAGTAAAACAGTAGGTAATCCATACTTTGCAAAATCAAGAGTTGCAGTTCCCATAGCAAAGCCAATATCCATATCTATTAAGAATTCTTTTAAATCATTTGGATCTATATAATCAATGTATTTAATCTCTATATCATTTAAACTATTTGTTTGCTCTTGCAAATAGTCTAAATATTCTCCTCTTCCAACTATAGTAAAAACTATACTTTTTTTATAGTTTTTTGCTATTTTATTGAGTTGTTGTAAAGTATAAAGTAAAATATGAACTTTAAAATCTCCAATTCTTCCTATCCATATAGAATTTAAAATATTATCATTTGGTGTGTATTGTTGTTTAATATTATCTATATCATCAATTATTAGTGGTGAATACAATGGATTTGCTATATCTACATCAAGTAATTCCTTGGTTTTAATATAATTTTCACCATCCATAAAGTAAATAGATTTTTTATCATTAAAAATTTGAACCGATTTTTTATCATAAAAGTATATGAAATATCTAAATCCAATAGTTACTAACTTTTGAACAAATTGATTTTTAAAATACTTACTTATACTTGAAGCATAACCAAACATATTGTAAGGATGAAGATTCCAATAGATTAGTTTTGTCTTTTTACTAAAATTAAGATTAGATGGCATTCCCCATAGTGGCATTGACTGAAATACTACTATATCATTATCTTTAAAATTAATCATTTCATTCGTTGCATATTTTACTAACAGGATATTTTTACTTTTATTATAACTTTTTGCCATATATCCATCTACATAGTCAATCAAAAAGATATTATATGAATTTATATTTGACAAATAGTTCGCCAATCTTAAAAAAAGTATAGGAACACCACCCACACCTCTATATGGGAAAAAAAAATATAAATTCCTTTTAGTTGAATTCATTTACTGCCTTCACTATTTTAATAGTATTTTCAAAACTCTGAACTCCACTAATGGGCAAACTCAATACTTCATCATGTATTTGTTCACTTATGTCGTAACTTTCATTTTTCCATTCTTTATAAGCTTCTTGTTTATGCGGGGCTAAAGGATAATGAATAAGTGTTTGAATCCCATTATCGAGTAAATATTTTTGTAGTTCATCTCTTTGTTTTGTTCTGATTATAAACAGATGCCATACATGATTATCATTAGTTCTTACAGTAGGTAAAATTATATTTTCATTTTTTATATTTTCAAGATAATAGATTGCTATCTCTTTTCTTCTATTTGTTTCTTCATCTAAATGTTTTATTTTTACTCTTAGCATTGCAGCCTGTATCTCATCAAGTCTACTATTTACACCTTTATAAAGGTTCTCATATTTTTTATTACTTCCATAGTTACCTAATGCTTTTATAGCATTTGCTAATTCACCATCACTAGTTGTTACTGCTCCAGCATCACCCAAAGCACCTAAATTTTTTCCAGGATAAAAACTAAAGCCGCTTGCATCACCTAAATTCCCAGTTTTTTTACCTTTAAAGTATGCCCCATGTGATTGGGCTGAATCTTCTATCACTTTTAAATTATATTTTTTTGCAATATCATTAATCTCATCCATATTACAAGTTTGCCCATACAAATGTACTGGTAAAATAACCTTTGTTTTTAAAGTTATTTTTTTTTCTATTTTAGATGGATCAATCAAATATGTATTTATATCAGGTTCTACTAAAACGGGTACTAAATTATTTTCTGAAATTGCAAGAATTGAAGCTATGTAAGTATTTGAAGGTACGATAACTTCATCACCATCTTTTATAACTCCTAGCTCTTTATAAGCTCTTAAAATTAAAATAAGTGCATCGAGTCCATTTGCAACACCAATAGCATACTCAGTACCACAATATTTTGCAAACTCTTTTTCAAATTCTTTACACTCATTTCCTTGAATATACCAACCACTATCAATAACTCTAGTACAAGCTTCAATTAACTCAGTTCTATACTGAGCATTTATACTTTTTAAATCTAAAAATGGAATCATTTTATATTTTCCTTACAATTTTTACATATCAATTCTATATTACATTTTTGACCACATTTACAAATATAGCCTTTATGTTTTGCTGGGTTTCCATACCAAAGTTCTTGAATTCCTATATTTTTTGTTACAACACTTCCTGCCCCTATCAATGCATATTTTTCAATTGTAATCCCACCAACTATTGTACTATTTGCACCTATTGAAGCTGATTTTTTTATATTAGTTTTTAGAAATTTTTTTGGATATTGTTTACTTCTAGGCATTAAATCATTTGTAAAAGTTACATTTGGTCCTATAAATACATTATCCTCTAAAGTTATTCCATCCCAAACTTGAACACCACTTTTTACAGTAACATTATTTCCAATAATTACATCATTTTCTATCAAAACATTAGCATTAATATTACAATTACTTCCAATTTTTGCATCTTTTAACACAACACAGAACTGCCATATATTTGTATTTTCTCCAATATTTTTAGTTTGCACATCTGATAAAGGATGAATCATTAATTAACTTCCTTTAAGAAAACATTGTAATCAGTAATATAATCTTTTGAGTCATAAAAGTCATTGGCTAAAACCATCAATACACAATCTTCACTAAAACTATGCATTGTCCCCCAAATCAAAGCTTCTTGAAAAAGACCCTTATTTCTATTATTTAAATCGAAAGTTTTTTTTTCTTGCCCATTATCTAATGTAACTTTACAACTACCATTTACTGCAACTAAAAATTGTTTTGTTTTATAATGAGAATGTTCGCCTCTTGGAATATTTTCCTTTGTACCAAATATATAAAATACTCTTTTTATATCAAAAGGAATTTCTTTATTTTCTTCTAAAGCAATAAGTTGACCTCTCTCATCGCCCATTACATTAAATTCTACTAATTTACTTGTCATTTTTGTTTCTCCAAATACCAATCAACGGTTAAAATAATACCTGTATCAAAGTTTTCATTAGCTTTCCAACCAAGGTCTTCTTCTAATTTTGTTGCATCTATTGCATATCTTCTATCATGTCCTGCTCTATCTTCTACAAATGTTATCAAATCTTTATATGAAGATAGAGTTTTTGATGGGGCTTTTTCATCTAAGATAGTGCAAATACTATCTACTATTTGAAGATTTGTTCTTTCATTTCTTCCACCTATATTATATGTATTCGCAGTTTTACCATTATGATAAACTATATCTATGCCTTTACAGTGATCTAATACATATAACCAGTCACGTATGTTTTTACCATCACCATAGACAGGAATAGATTCACCAGAGAGTGCTTTTCTAATAATAGTAGGAATTAGTTTTTCATCATGTTGTTTTGGTCCATAGTTATTTGAACAGTTTGTTATAACTGTATTCATTCCATATGTTTCATTATATGCTCTAATAATCATATCTGAAGATGCTTTAGAAGCTGAGTATGGAGAATTTGGTGCATACGGTGTTAACTCTGTAAATAATCCCTTTTCACCCAATGTCCCATATACTTCATCTGTTGAAATATGATGAAATCTACAATCTTGATATTTAGATTTATATTGAAATGGTTTATCCATCCAGTATTTGTATGCTACATCTATTAGAGCAAATGTACCATTTACATTTGTTTGTACAAATATACCTGGATTTTTAATGGAATTATCTACATGTGATTCTGCTGCAAAGTGGATTACACCTTGGATATTATATTCATTAAATATAAATTCAACTAATTCTCTGTTACAGACATCGCCTTTTATGAATTTATACCTAGGATTATCTTTACATTCAGCTAAATTATCTAGGTTTCCAGCATATGTTAAAAGATCTAAATTTATTAAGTTATAATCTTCATACTTATCTAGAAAGTATGCTACAAAGTTTGAACCTATAAATCCTGCTGTTCCTGTTAATAATATATTAGTCATTTTCAACCAACTCTTGTAAGTATTTACCATAACTATTTTTACTTAGAGGTTCTGATATTTTTAAAACTTGTTTTTTTGTAATCCATTTATTATTATAGGCAATTTCTTCTAAACAAGCTATTTTATAACCTTGTCTATGTTCAATTGTTTGTACAAATTGACCAGCTTCTATCAGACTATCATGAGTCCCTGTATCTAGCCAAGCAAACCCACGACCAAGAAGTTTAACTTCTAATTTATTTTGCTTTAAATATTCCTCATTCACAGTTGTGATTTCTAATTCGCCTCTATGAGAAGGTTTTACATTTTTTGCAATTTCAATTACGCTGTTATCATAAAAATATAACCCTGTGACCGCAAAATTAGACTTAGGTTCATTTGGTTTTTCTTCAATACTTATAGCTTTGTTATGTTTATCAAATTCAACAACTCCAAATCTTTGAGGATCTTTAACTTGATATCCAAAAATAATAGCACCATTTTTAATAGAAGCTGCTTTTTGTAACATAGTAGAAAAACCTTGTCCATAAAAAATATTATCTCCAAGAATTAAACAAACACTACCATTTCCTATAAAATCTTCACCCAAAATAAATGCTTGTGCTAATCCATCTGGACTTGGTTGTATTTTATATTCTAACTTTATTCCCCAGTCACTACCATCTCCTAAAAGTTCTTCAAATTTACCTATATCTTGTGAAGTTGAAACAACTAGTATTTCTTTTATTCCTGCTAGCATTAAAACTGATAATGGGTAATAAATCATTGGCTTATCATATATTGGTAAAAGTTGCTTACTGATACTTCTAGTTACGGGGTAAAGTCTTGTACCACTTCCTCCTGCTAGAATTATGCCTTTCATTGCTTATAACCTTCCATTACTTCAACTTTATCAGCCCAATAATCACTTATATCAACACAACCTAAGCCTATTACACATATTTTATTTTTTCCCATGAATACTCTTTAAATCAATATAAATCATGTTGTTCCTGCTACTAGTACTTTCATTTATCACTAATTATATTTTACTATAAGAAAATTGTAGCTTAAATTTCTTTTTGTAAAGTAAAACGTGATAGGTTTAGTGTGGTAGTCTAGAGTGACTTCAAAATTTGCTTAGAGTTGGATACGACAAATGTCGTATCTTTTATTTTTTACAAGGACTAGCAGATAAATCACTCATGTTTTTCTCAACTGTTTTTTTACCAATCCCTTTAACCTTTGCAAGCTCTTTAACATTTTTAAAGCAGTTGGCTTTTCTGTAGACAATAATAGCTTCAGCTTTTGTAGAACCAATCCCATTTAAACTACTCAACTCTTTTTTAGAAGCAGTGTTAATATCAACAGCACCAAACAATAAACTAACTCCTAGCGCAATAATCACAAAAAACTTCATTTAACAACCTTTATTTGATTTAATGAAGTCTATCACAAAAAACTAAAAAACAACAAGCTTAATTTTTTAGTTTTTCTTTCAGTATAATTTTTCCAGCTTCTACGCCAGGTTGATCATAAGCATTTATGTACATAAACTTGGCACATACAGACGTAAGAAGTTCATATTCATACATTAAAGAAGCTATGCTTTTTTCACATACGGCATCTATGGTTATCACATCACATGGTATGTCGTTTAAATTATTTATCGATTCTATAGTGGCATCTGCCTGCATATTTATTAACTTAGAAAACTCTAGATTATCAATATAGTCTAACTCTTCAAGTCCATCTAATTTAATATGCGGAATCTTCAAGTCATTGTCAAAATCATCTACTTTTATAACTGTGACAGTCTTATCTCTTCTTCCTTCTACGATTAACTGTAAAAAAGAGTGTTGATCTATCGGTCCGATAATCCCTATAGGAGTCAGACCTTGGTTTGTGCTATTTATATCTACTTTACCTAAACTCTCACCCCAAAGTTGGATGTACCATTTGTTAAAACCCTCAAGTCTTGAAGAGTAAGAAAAAACTACATTTATATTAAAACTATTTTTATACTCTACAAAAAATCTTGCTTTTTTAAGAAGTCGTGAGTAGTACTCTTTCTTTTGGAAAAACGAGTTATAAACTTCTTTTGTACCCTTTAACAGTTCATCTATATCTATACCGACTATAGCAAGAGGAAGTAAGCCAACAGCACTAAAAACCGAAAACCTTCCACCTACATTTTTTGGAATATCAAAAGTTTTTATGTTATGTGTTTTTGCAAAAAAGTTAAGTTTGGAGTCATTTTCTGTTATAACTAAAGTGTTGTTTTTATCACACTTAACAAGAGAATTAATATACTTAAATATTGATACGGTTTCTATAGTTGTACCGGACTTTGATATGACAATAAAAAGGGTATCTTCTAGATCAATTGCTTTAACTTTTGATTTTATATCTATAGGGTCTGTTGTTTCTAAAAAGTAGAGCTGTTTACTGAGAGTTTTGGAATGTTTTAAAAACTTATAAATTGCATAAGTTCCAAGCGTACTTCCACCTATACCAATAACTACAATATTTGTCTGTTTAACACTTCTTGCATACTCTTTAAAAACTTTAGTATCTTGATGTACAAGGTTGTAATAACCTATGTTCTCTTTTTCTTTTATTATCTCATTAAAGACATCTGCATCTGATATACTTGGGTTAAAGTTGTCTTGGTATTTCATTTTAACTCTTTTTTTTTAATATTTAACTGTAATTATAGCACCTATTTTTGGAGGACTATCTCTTTGCTCATTATTTATAACTTTTATCTGTTTAATGTTTTTTAGATTTTTAGTTTATAAACTTTAGCATGTGGGTTTGCTATAATTTTTTCAAACAAAGTTTTATCATACTCTTCTAAAACCATAAGCTGAATATAAAGTGAATTATAAGTATCTTCATCTACAACTAAAAAAGTTTCATAATCTGCCATAAATATTAGACTCAGTGGTGCACTGAAATCTGTTAGTCGTATGTTTTTTTGAAGTTTCAAATTTTTATCATAAAAAGTATTTACTACTCTACGTAGAGCTACTTTTTCTTTTCCAATCATCAAAGTATTGTCTAGTTTATTTAGAGAAACACCTTTTCCAAGTTCTATAGCATCTTTACTCTCTTTAAAATTTCTGCTTATAAAGAAGAATTGAGCTTTTCCTTTCTCACCATTCATAAGATTTAAATTTGAAAATACATTTACTGTTGGAAAAATATTTAACATTTTATATGGCAGGTAAAAGTAGATATCTCTTGTTTTATTTGGCAGTTTTATATCGGTCTCTAGTGAGAGTAAAAAATCGTTTGTATCATCAAGTCCATACTCTTTTGTCATCTCTTCTATGTTTGTAAATAATTTTATTTTTTGCAATTCGTTTAAATCTCTGTTTTTTTCTGCTACTATAAAAGCTCGCTCTGTATATTCAACATCAAGTCTAGCCATTTTTGCAGATATTTCTTGTGAATTATTTAGCATAAAACTAACTGGAAAATTAACACTACCACTATGTTTTCCACCATCAACCAATGTCTTAACATCTGAATAGTAACGCAATGGATATCCATAATCCCACCAAGAGACAACATAATCTTCTCTATCTGCAATACTTTTTAGCTTATCTAAAACTTCTACTTCATCTGAGTTAAATACGGTAGGAACTCTATATGATTCAATATGTTTATAATTTGGATACAGAATAGCTAAAGTTAAGGCTATCATACTAAGATATTTTAATCTTTTTGTAGGCATCTTCAGTGAAAGCTCAGTAATTAAAAAAGATACCCCAAAAGCCAAAACAGGGACAGCATATATAGTAAATCTAAGTCCTCCCACTAGAGCTAAAAAACCAAGTCCTATCATAGGAAGTCCAAAAAGCATAATCCTATGCTTATAAGATAAATAGATATATCCTAGTACAGACAAGACAAAAGTAACTGTATGTCCACTTATACGATTTGCAAATGTCTCAAAGGGAATCTGACCTGCTTCTCTAACTGTCTGCATAACAGAATAAAAATGAAGATTTAGTCCATCTTTAGCCACACTAATAGCATCTTTAAATACATAACCTTTTAGTTGAGCCAAGATAGGATTGAAACCACCAGTTGCTAAAAATGCCAAAATAGAAGTAGCTAAAATATGGTAAATATATTTTTGAGTTTTTTCTCGTTTAAAAACGTAAAATAGACCAATTACAATAGGGAAACGAATAAAACCATCTATATTTAACATAGCAAACATCATAATTGCCAAAAGTTTATAATTGTAAAGATTTTTTCTATCAAACACTAAAGCATAAAAAAGTATTAGACCAAAAAATGAAAACTCTAAAGCGTAACTTTGAGGATACCACCATCTATATACTAAAATATCTAATGCAGTAATTAGTAGATATATATCTTTGTTTGTTTGTATCGCCCAAATGATTGACCAAAGCAAAAACATAGGAAGAACTATATTTAACATATCGGTATCATAATAACCTACCATTGTACGGTTATAATAACTCCACGCTATAGATGCAAGAAGTGCCGCAATAAAACCTAGTTCTAAATTTTTTAAAGCTTTAGCGATTAGAATGATTGGCACAACTACTAATGAGCTCAATACTACTGGCATATAAAATATTATAGATTCAAAAGAAAAAGGCAATATATAAGCAAATAGTGCAGTTAACCCGGATGGAGCAGAATTTATAGGCGAGCCGTCATTATCATGACTTATACCACTAAGAATATCTCTAGCACCCTCCGCCCAATAATAACCATCATTAGTATTTATCATAAACTGACCGTTAAACATAAACGACTCATAACCGCTAAACTGATAAACCCAAATCATACGCATTGCTACTGAAAATGCGAATGCTATTACTATATAGCCTATCGTTAACTTTGTCTCTGATGATATATTATTCAATTGCTTAGTTCCTCTATCTTTTTTTCATAATTATAAATGTCTTGTATTTTATCATGTTTTTTTGCGCCTTTGAGGAGTAAGTTGTATTTTTTTATTAATTCATTTGTTATCTCTTTCGAGGTTAAAGCCTCACTTCCTGTATTATTTAGTATTTTTTCCAAAGCCAGAACTCTAAACCTGTCCATTCCCCAAAACTTCATACTAAGCTGGTCTGCATCTCCGCCATACTTTATAATTAGTTTTTTATTTATAAGACCTATTTCATTCTTTATCGCTACCCTTAACCACAAATCATAATCTTCGCAAACTTCTAAATTCTCATCGAACAGCCCTACTTTATCTAGTAAATCTTTATGAATAATAGTTGAAGATGGAGCTATAATGCAGTGAGACAGAGACTCTTTAAAAATATGTCCACCAAATTTTCTATATTTTTTAGGTAATTTAACTTCTTTTGCATCACGTACCCACTTCTCATCTGTGTAACTCATTTGTAAATCTGATTTGCTTAGATGCAACACTAAATGCTCCTGAAGTTTTTCAGGATGCCACTCATCATCAGAGTCCAAAAAAGCTATCCATTCATATTTTGCTTTTTTTATTCCTAAGTTTCTTGCACTCGAGACCCCTGAGTTTTCTTGATAAATATATATAGCGTCTGGGAAAAGATTTATGATTTGTGAGGTTTCGTCAGTTGAGCCATCATCTATTATGATAACCTCTTTTGGTTTATGAGTTTGAGCATATACGGATGCAAGTGCACGCTGAAGAACTTTGTATCGGTTATAAGTTGGGATTACAACTGATACTTCCATCAACTACCACTCTTTAATTTCGTTATATACACTATCTCTCTCAACCGGAATAAATCCGCTGTTTTTAATCAGTGCTACAAAATCTTCCAAGTTTACACCGTTGGCACTCGCAGCCCCAGCAGCTGAGTTTATAGACTCTTTTTCTATCGTTCCGTCTAAATCATTTGCTCCAAACTCTTGAGCAACAAGAGCCAAGTTTACAGTAGATGTAACCCAGTAAGCTTTTAAGTTTGCTACATTGTCCAAAACTATACGGCTGATTGCCATAGTCTTTAAAATCTCATTTGCAGTCATAAACTCTGTAACTTTTAGGTAGTTATTTTCTCTCTGATAAACAAGAGGAATAAAAGCATTAAAACCACCCGTCTTATCTTGAAGCTCTCTTATTCTCATCATATGGTCAATTCGATTTTCTCTGCTCTCGACATGACCAAAAAGCATAGTAACGTTTGACATTTTTCCGCGTTCATGCCACTTTTGATGAATCTCCAACCACTGCTCAGATGTAACTTTTCCCTTACAGATATAATCACGGACTTTTTCATCAAAGATTTCAGCACCACCGCCAGGCATTGAGTCAACACCATATTCAACCATCAAGTCTAATATCTCATCATAAGTTTTTCCATACTCTCTTGCTAAGAAATCAACCTCGGCAGCAGTAAGAGCCTTTACATGAAGATGAGGGTAAGCATCTTTAATCTTTTTAAAAATCTCCAGATACCACTCCAGTCCTGTGTCTGGGTTATGAGCAGAGACTATATGAACCTCTTTAATACCTCGAGACTCCACATCTTTTACAATATTCATTATCTCTTCATGAGTCATAGTATACTCATTCGGATTTTTTCTATTTGCTGAGTAAGCACAAAACTTACAAATATCCGCACACTTATTTGTAGGGTTGATATGACGATTTATATTAAAATATGTCTTCTTCCCATGAAGAGCTTTTCTTTTAGCATCTGCTAATTCACCTAAATCAAAAAAGTCCATATCATAAAGACTAACTGCTTCATCAAACGAAACTCTCTCACCAGCTAAAATTTTATCTCTTAAAGTCATCTATATTATCCTATCGCTTCCGCCGTCAATTGCCACTTGTGAACCAGTAGTTTTGGCAAATGGCTTTCCTGCCATTGCACATACCAATTCTGCCACATTTTCTGACTTTATTTCAGTTTTTAGTACATTGTTTGTTTTGTACTCTTCTACACTCATGCCATAAGCTTTTGCACGATTTGCCAGTACTTCATCTGTCCAAATCGCTGTATCAAACACAGCGTGTGGATGCAGAGTATTTACTCTAACTCCAAACTCACCTAACTCTAAGGCTGCAATTCGTGCAAGTTGAGTCTGTCCTGCTTTTGCTACAGAGTAAGCTGCCGCACCTTTTCCAGGTGCTGGAAAGTTCTTAGATGCAACCATAACTATAGAGGCATCGATTCCAAGTTTTAAAAATGGTGCTGTCTCACGTATAAGTTTTTGATGAGAAGTAAGATTTATATTCATACTTTTCTCCCAATTATCATCACTAAGTGAATCTAAGTTCTCACTCGGAGTAAAAATACCCGCATTACTTACAACTATATCAATTCCGCCAAAGTTTTTAACTGCAATTTCTACAGCCTTTTTGATGTCTTCGCTTGAAGTCAAATCGCACTTCACACCTTTTATCTCTGCTTTGTTAAAAGTAGTCTCTACTTCTGGATTGATATCAAGGACAACTACAGCCGCACCTCTTGAGTTTAGCATCTTAGCAATTGATAAGCCAATTCCACTGGCTCCACCCGTAACAAGTGCCACTTTCCCGTTAAATTCAGGAGCACTTCCGCCTTTTTTCAGTTTTGCCTGTTCAAGTTCCCAGTACTCTACTTCAAAAATCTTTGCAGCACTTAGAGCTTTGTAACCGCCAAGTTTCTCAGCTTTTAAAATCGCTTCAAAAGTATGCTCATTAATATCTTTAATGATATTTGCCTCTTTAGCATTTTTACCAAAAGAAAGAGTTCCATTATTTTTAAGTATTGCAAAATTTGGAGCAGGATTTAGTAGTGTCTCGTCTGTTTTATTGTCTTGAAAATACTGTGTATACTCTTTTACGAAAGAAGCCAAATCATCTTTAAAATCTTCACCGATAATTACAGGAATACGTTTTGTTCTAATAACATGGTCTGGAGTCAGAGGACCTTGAGTTGCTATTTTTTCTATATTTTGTTTTGAGAAGTTTATCGCTTCGTTTGAATCATTTAGGATTGAGATTGTCGCACAGCCTTTTAACTCTGACATCTCACGTCTTATTTTTGCTAACTCTAAAAGCTCTATTGTCGTACTATCTTCTTTCACTTCTAAAACAGCACCCTTAGATGCTAAATACTTCTCAGCCTTATCCACTAACTCTATAGTCTTCTCATAAGATTTTTTAGCCTTATCATTAAAAGTAAAAAGACCGTGATTCATAAGAACCATTCCCTCTAGCTCATCCCATTTCACATCTCTTGTCATATCATATATCAATTTCGCAAGAACAAAACCAGGCATGATATATGGAATGATTAGAATTTTATCTCCGTAAAGCTCTTTTATTTTATCTTCGCCACCATCTGTATTGGTAATTGTCACAACTGCATCTGTATGTGTATGGTCAACAAATTTATAAGGAATAACTGCATGTAAAATAGCTTCAACAGAAGGATTTGGAGCAGATGGATTTGTCATAGCAAGTCTTTGATACTTTACCATGTCAGTATCATTAAGCTCTTTTAACTCCGCCATTTTAAGTAACATTTCCATCTTTACGGGAGCAAAACCTTCAGCTTCAATAGTCGCCAAGTCCCAACCGCTTCCCTTTACATATAAAATATCTTCTGTCTCACCAAAAAGATTTGTGGCAGTTGATTTTACAGAAGTATTTCCACCACCATGCAGAACTAAAGAGCTGTCACACCCCAGTAGTCTTGATGTATAAACTCTTAAATCTAAATCTGTTTTAAACTCGCTTGCTTCTTTGTCATCCCATAAACTTTTCATTTGCTTCTCTTTTTAAATTTCTTTTCTATTTCTTCAAGGTCTGCTTTGCAAACACCTCTATCTGTAATAAGTCCAGTAATGAGTCTTGCAGGTGTCACATCAAAACCGTAGTTAATGGCAGGTGAATCTTTTGGTGTTATTAGTACTTCTCGTACAACCCCATCAGAATCTACCCCTCGCATATATTTGACCTCATCTTCACTTCTAAGCTCGATAGGAATCTCTTTAACACCATCTTTGATATCAAAGTCAAATGTAGATGCAGGAATAGCCACATAAAAAGGGACATCATTATCAAATGCAGCGAGTGCTTTTAGATATGTTCCAATTTTATTTGCCACATCACCATTTGCACTTACTCTGTCTGCTCCCGTTATTACCATATCAACTTCGCCTATTTGCATCAGATGCCCACCTGTGTTGTCTGCGATAATAGTATGATTAACTCTGCTCTGGGTTAATTCCCAGGCGGTAAGAGATGCACCTTGATTTCTAGGTCTTGTCTCATCAACCCAGACATGAACATCTATCCCGCGTTGCGCAGCTTCATAGATAGGAGCTAGCGCCGTTCCCTCATCAATAACTGCTAACCAGCCTGCATTACAATGAGTCAAGATATTTATACGCGTTTTGTTCTTCTTCTTTAAAATATCTTCAATTATATCAGCACCATATTTAGCAATGTGTTGACTCTCAAGTGCTTCTTCATCATTTAGCTCTATTGCGTATCTTTTTGCATCTGCTACTAAATCAGTTGAACTTTTTAAAAGTTCCATCATCTTGTCAACTGCCCACATAAGGTTTACCGCAGTCGGACGTGATTCTCTTATAAGAAGTGCCTTTTCTTTTAGCTCATTGTAATTTTTCACTTCGTTGCAAGCTGTATAGATGCCAAAGGCTGCAACACTTCCTATTACACCCGCACCGCGAACTGTCATATCTTTGATGGCTAAAACAACTTCATCTGTAGTTTTTAAAACTTTTGTCTCATAAGAAAAAGGGAGTTTTGTTTGGTCTATTACTTCTAAAAAATTATCATCGTTGAGCCATAAAGCTCTATATTTACCTTGCACTATTTACCTTTATAATTTCCAATATTTGTTCTATACAATCAATTTTTTCATATTTCATTACAAACTCTCTTGCAATTTTGAGAACCAATTTTTCTGCATCTGCACGTAGTTGTTTATCTTCTATGCCTCTTATCTCAGCAACTCCGGCAACACCAAAAACTCGTCTTGCCATTTTACAGCCTGCAAAACCTACAGCTTCTTTTAAAATTCTTTTTAAAAACTTCTCTCTGTAGTTCTGAGCTGTCTCATCATCTATATAGCCCTCAATCAAAAGAGCTGAGTCTTTTTGAGCTTCCCATAGTTTTAAAAACTTACTCTCAAAAAGCTCTAAAGTCTCTTTTATAGTACCAAGCAAATAGTCTTTAAAATCTTCATCTTTTGTGACTATAGTGTGATGCACATAGTTATTTACCAAGTTTGCAATCAATGCACCTATATCAAACCCAAAAGGTCCAACAAATGCAAACTCTGGATCTATCACATATGTCTCTTCTTCATTTAACATAATAGAACCGGTATGTAAATCTCCATGAATCAGAGCATCTGAAGACGTCATAAACTTGTATTTCAAATCAAGCACTTTTTCTTTAAACTCCATATCAGAAAACAACTCTTTAGCCAATGGATTATCTTTTATATTATCAGCATCATTTGTCTCATTTTGCATATATGCAAAGGTAAATACAAAATCTTCTGTAAGTTTGCATAGCTCTGTGTTTGAGTTAAACTCATCAATGAGTTTACGTTTGGAAGTAGAGTCTAAATAAAGAGATGATGTTTTAAAAAGTGTCTGGGCTAAGTAAGTAGAGATATGTTCACTAAGATTTGGATATCTCTTAGCATCTGTGAGACCATCTCTTAAAATGATATGCTTATCCAAATACTGCATAACTAAAATGGACATATCTTCACTTACATGGTAAAGTTTAGGAACTAAATCTGGAGCAATTTGTTTAAATTTTGTGAGTGCTCGTATCTCATAAGTCATACGCTCACGAGAAAGAGCGAACTCTTCGCCTACGCATCTAAGATAGGGAACGGCTTGTTTAACTATAAGAGCTTTATTGGAATCAGATATAGAGCTTACAAGGTAGACATAATTTAGATTACCGTCACCTATCTCATTCGCTTTTAAATCATCACTATCAAAGTAGTCCATAACTTCATCAACACCTTTGAGATACGGTATTATACTATTTATATCTAATTCTTTGTACTGCATATCTGACTCCGAAACTATTTTAATTTATTAAAAATATCCAAAGCGTCTAGTTTTTCCCAAGGATAATCACTCTGACCAACTTGTCCACGAGCTGCAACATCAGCATAAAGGAAAGTTTCAGCACTTGGCTTATCTAGTCCAAACTTCTTAGTAATCCAATTAGGAGTCAGTGAGAAGTTTTCACTTACAAATGTAGAAAGCTTATCATCATCAAGACCCTCGCAAACTGTTCCGTAAGTATCAACAGAAACTGAGGTAGGTTTTGCTACACCGATTGCGTAAGATAATTGAACTGAACATTTTTTTGCAAAACCTGCAGCAACAATGTGCTTAGCCACCCATCTTCCAGCATAAAGACCACTTCTATCAACTTTTGTGTAATCTTTACTTGACTGAGCACCACCACCAATAGGAGCGTAACCACCAAAACTGTCAACGATTAGTTTTCTACCGGTTAAACCTGAATCATGCAAAGGAGAGTGACTTACGTATCTGCCCGTTGGGTTTAGATGAATAATAGTTTTTTTAGGGTCATAAAGATCAGTTGGAAGTCCAGCATCATCGATTAAACCTTGAAGAAGTTCTCTAACTTCAGTGATATCCATATCTTCATTTGATGGAGCAGATACAACTATAGTATGAATTGAGAGAGGATTACAGTTTTCAAAATTCTCTTTAGTTCCATAATCAAGTGTAACTTGAGTTTTAATATCAACACCAAGTTTATGATTGTGTTTAAGTGCATAATGATAAACTTTATCGCTTAAAACTCTTGCATATGTAATAGCTGCAGGCATATAATCAGCAGTCTCGCTTGAAGCATATCCAAACATGATTCCCTGATCACCAGCACCGGTCTCACCGTCTTCTTGATCAACTCCCTGATTTATATCAGGTGATTGTTGATTTAAAAGCACTTGAACCTTTACCTCACTTGGATAGAGACACTGCTCTTTTGTAAAAGCACTTTTACCGTCATATCCGATGCCAATAAGAGCATCTTTTACAATCTTTTCATAATCTTTATTGCTTAAATTAGCTTTTGATGTAACTTCTCCACCGATTACTACATGATTACCAGCTACAAAAACCTCACTAGCAACTCTTGATTGTGAATCTGCGATTATTAATCTATCAACTATACTGTCAGCAATTATGTCTGCACACTTATCCGGGTGTCCTGGGGCTACTACTTCACTTGTAAATAAATACATCTATTTCCTTGAATTATTATCAGTTTATAGGGATGTGTCTGCCTATAAACTAGTTTGAAAAACAACCTTTAATTTCGGCTAAAGGCCAGGTGCTTTCCACATTGAAGTCGTGATATTATCATCAACTAACTTTAGTTGGGCTTCATAAGCTTTTGTAAACTTTATTTTTATTTCATTGTATATTTTATTGTTTTTCATATTTGGCTTGTACTCTTTGTCCCAAACAACTAACTTTTTGGCTGCTTCTGTGATTGTGTCATATATACCAGCACCAACACCTGCTGCCATTGCGGCTCCTAGTGCTGTTGCTTCTGTAACTTTAGGAATACGTATTGTACATCCTGTTACATCAGCCAAAATTTGAGACCATAAAGCACCTCTGCTTGCTCCGCCTGCGAAGACAATAGTATCTATTTCTAAGTTTGTAAACTCTTTGATTTTATCTAGATTTATACTCGAGACTATCGCTGCATTTTCTTGTAGACTTCTAAACATAGATGCACGATTGCAAATTTCTGGGTCGAGACTAAGATTTAAAAAACTCGGACTTGCATGATACCATTTCCCATACTTCATAGAGTCTGAAAAAATGGGGATAATTCCATACGAACCGACAGGAACTTTAGAGGCTTTTTGCTCTAAAATCTCATAAGCATCTACACCCTGCTCTTTTGCCTGAAGTTTTTCCATCTCACAAAATGCATCTCTAAACCAGCGCATGACTAAGCCGCTAAAAAAAGTTATACCTTCTGCTTGAGATTGATTTGCAATTACATGTGGATTTACTCTTATACTCATGTCTTTTGGAGGTTCTATGTCACTGGGGATGTTTACAACTTGCTGCCAAAAAGAACCACCAAGAATTGCAACATCACCTAACTCTACAACACCTAAGCCAGCAGAGCCTAGCTGAACATCACCACCACCCATAACTACCTTAGTATTGGTTGATAGTCCTGTCTCATCTGAAGCTTCTTTAGTTACAGTTCCCATAAAAGTTCCAACTTCTAAACAAGGAACAAATATATCATCTTTTAAACCGACTTTTTGTGCCATGCTTGGCATCCAGTTGCGAGACTTTAAAGAGAAGATTCCGGTTGTTCCACCGTTACTAGGGTCTGTTGCGATCACTCCACTCAAACGAGCTAAAATCCAATCTCCAATCATAGAGATTTTTGCAACTTTCTCATAAACTTCAGGATTATTATTTTTGAGCCACATGATTCTTGGCAATGCTCCTAATGCAAAAGTTTGACCAGATTCTTTGTAGAACTCTTCTTCAATGCCTGCAAAATTTTCTTTAAGATACTTAACTTCTTTATCGGCTCTCGCATCTACATTTGCAACTGCCCAAAGTTCTCTTCCGTTTTCATCATAAAGAACAATTCCCTCGCGCATACTTGTGGCACTAAGAGCAACTATATCTTCGCCACTTAGCTTCGCTTCTACAAGAGCTTTTTTTATGCATCCAACTACAAGCTTCCAGTTAGCTTTAAAATCAAAACTCATAGAGTTTGCTACACCATCTTCTGCCAAGTGCGTCCACTCTTCTTGTGCTACAGAGATTTGATTTCCTAAAGTATCAAAGATAACTGCTCGAATACTCCCTGTTCCGGCATCTATCGCCATTAAATAGCTCAAGCTTTATCCTAAAATTTCTAGTTCATCACTATATTTTTTATCACAAAACGGCTCATAGCTAGATTTATATACCGCATAATGAGTAGATGCTTTGTGACCGTTAAGTGCCGCTTCATCTCTCCAGGTCTCAACCGCCATAAATTTTCTAGGCTTATTTTCATATTGATAAATATCATAAAGTATACATCCGTCTTCAGCTTTACTTGGAATTACCATCGCAGTTAAAAGCTCTTTCATTTTCGCTTCATCACCCTCTTTTGCTATAAAAGTTACTCTTTTAGTAATTGTCATTATTTTTGTCTCCATTTGTTCAAATTTTAATCTTGAAGATTATATCAAATTTATACAACTACACTATAATATAAAAAAAATTTCAGGAATTTCACTTGGACATACTGTTACAAATAGAAGATATCATAGAAAAAAAAGGCTCAGATTTTGAACTTTCAAAACTTTTTAAAGCCTATATTAACGAGTACAAAACTTCTTTGCCAGAGCTTTTTGAGAGTTCACAAGGTAAAGATTTTTTAGTTAAGCATACAAAAAAACTGGACTCAATCATCTCTTTAATGTACAAAACTGTTCTAAGACGTGTCTTTGGTAACTATTTGCCTATGAGGAGTTCCATTCCTGTAGCCATAGTTGCTCTTGGGAGTTATGGACGGGAACAGTTATGTGTTCACAGCGATATTGATCTTCTTATAGTTTACGAAGATATTGATGGCTTTAATTCTCAACTCATTATAGAAAAACTTTTTTATCTAGCTCTTGATGCAGGACTTAAACTCGGGCATAGAGTACATGAGACGTCAGACCTTTTCAGAGCTGCCGATGAAGATATAACCATAAGAACTTCTCTTATGGAATCACGCTTTGTAACTGGTTCATCTTTTACTTGGCATGCAACGGGGAAAGAGCTAAATAGAATAAGACTTCACAATCAAAAAAAGTTTATTCTCGCCAAGATTGAAGAAGCTCAGATAAGAAGAAAAAAATACTCAACTTCAATGCAGCCAAATATAAAAGAGAGTGTCGGAGGTCTTCGCGACACACAACTTCTTCTTTGGATAGCTCAAACTATTTATGGGGTTACCAGCTTAAGAGATTTAAGCCAAAAAGTATTCTCAGATGACGAATATAGAGAGTTTAGAATAGCCTTAGAGCTTCTATTTCGTGTGAGAAGTGCTCTACATCTAATCACAAATAAACAAGAAGACAGACTTATCATGGAGCATATGCCACAAGTCTCAAAGATGCTGGGCTTTAAAAATGAGCAGAAGTTGCTAAGTAAAGTTCTTCACGCTGGGTGGCGTATAAGTAACTTTACTCAGATTTTTGTTAAAAAAATGGTAAGACCATATATCGCCAATATGAGTTATGTTAAGAAATTTAGAAACAATCGCCTAAGCCGTGGCATCTACCTTTTAGAAGATAGACTCTTTGCATCTTATAACCTAAAGATTCAACCGATTAACATCCTTTTAAAACTTTTAGTCTCGCTACCCGATAAATTTTACCACTTTGATGCAGGTTTTTTAAACCAACTTACATATACTAAAATATCTTATCCTTTAACAAAAGAGACATATATGCTCCTTAAAGAGCTACTAAGAAAAGATAATATCTACTGCTTTTTAAAACTATTTTACGATGCAGGAATCCTGCATCAACTATTCTCAAGCTTTAGAAAAGTTCTGCATCTTCCACAGTTTGACGGTTATCATCACTACCCAGTTGACTATCACTCAATAAAATGTGTCGAAGCACTAGAGAATATCGAAGAACCTTTTATTAAAGAACTTCATGATGAGCTTAGTGCAGATGAAAGACTTTTGCTAAAAATTGTTGTACTATTTCATGATACAGGAAAAGGTAGAAAGCAAGACCATAGCGAAGTTGGTGCAAAACTTATAGTTTCTTTTGCAAGTAAAATAAATTTTGGAGAGGAGCTTCTTGAGCGAGCAGTGACACTTATAAAGCATCATATCCTTATGAGTAATGTAGCTTTTAAAGAGAATATTCACAATGAAAAAACTCTATATAAATTTATGTCAAAAGTAAAAGATACAAAAAACCTAAAATTACTATACATACTTACTTATGCAGATATTAATGGTGTCGGTGGAAATACATACAATGCATTTAATTCTAAACTTCTTCATGATCTATACACTAGTGCATTGGAAGTTTCACAAAATAGTGAAAGAATCACGGACGCCTCTAAACGAATCACAATCGAAAAACGTGTTAAAAATTCTGATGCTTTTAAAGAGTTGCCAAAACTTCTTCAGACTAAACTTCTTCATGTCGAGTCAAATATGCTATTTTTCAAACACTCTCCTCAAGATATAATAAGAATTGCAAAAAAAGCAAAAGAGACAAAAGAGTACGATTACAACATTTACACGCAAAAATCTCTAAGTATTGAGATTTATAGAAAAGTACCGCTTAATGTAGGTTATCTTCTAGCAACTTTAAGTCACTTAGATGTTGCATCTATGGAAATATTTACACTCTTTGATGGCATCAAGTATTTCAAAATAGAGTTTATTAAAAATGTAGATGGAGATGAACTTGCTGAAGTAGAAGAAATTGTAAACAATGCTTTTGACATGAGCAGACATGTTGGTATGAAAAAAGTGAATATTAATAAAAAAGAGATAGTCATCGACTGTGAACACTCGTTAACACATGCTGAGCTCAACATAAATACAAAAAATCAGATAGGACTATTAGCTTACATAATGGACTGTTTTGAATCCCTTGGCATTAATATTGTAACGGCAAAGATTCACTCAACTAAACACAAGGTTCGAGATAGTTTCTTAATGGAAAAACAAAACGATATATGCAATAATGTCGAAAAAATTTATGAACTATTAACAAAGGGTAGCTAATATGTGTGGAATTGTTGGATATTTAGGCGAAAAAAATACTAAAGAAATTTTACTTGATGGTCTTAAAGAGTTAGAGTATAGAGGTTATGATTCAGCCGGTATTGCTGTTTTGCAGGATAATCAATTTTCAAACTATAAAGCTATTGGAAAACTTGTAAACCTTGAAGAAAAAACAAAAGATTATACAACAAATGGATTCGCAGTAGGTATCGGTCATACTCGTTGGGCTACACATGGCAAACCAACTGAACTAAACGCTCATCCACACTTAGGTGAAAGTTCTTATGTAGTTCATAATGGCATAATAGAAAATTATGCAGAGTTAAAAAAAGAGCTTCTTGGAGATGGCGTTACATTTTTAAGCCAAACGGATACAGAGGTAATTGTTCACCAGTTTGAGAAAAATCTAAAAGTATGCAGTAGCGCTTTTGAGGCTTTTGATAAAACTATTGGTGAACTAGCGGGTGCTTATGCTATTTTACTTGTAACAAAGTCTGAACCTGAAACTATCTTCTTTGCAAAACACGGTTCACCAATGCTTGTAGGTATAGATGACGGAAATGAAAAATATTTTGCTTCTTCAGATACTCCTCTTATCGGTCATGCAACTGAAGTAAATTACTTTGAAGATGGTGATTATGGTTTTGTGAGTTCTAAAGAGATTGTTATATTTGATAAAGATGCAAAAATGAAAAAGCCTATCTTTACAAAACTTTCTCAAAATAAACTCTCTGCTCAAAAAGATGGTTTCCGTTTCTTTATGGAAAAAGAGATTTATGAGCAAGGTGATGTTATAGCTGATACTCTTATGGGCAGACTAAATGATGAAGAGATTCTTTTTGATGAGATTGATAAAAACTTATTTGAAGAAATCAATGAGATAAAACTATGTGCTTGTGGAACTTCTTATCACTCCGCACTAAGTGCATCTTATCTTTTTGAGCGATACTCTAAAATCAAAACTTCTGTTGAGATTGCAAGTGAGTTTAGATATAGAGAACCCATAATGACGAAAGATACTCTTTTTGTAGTTATCTCACAAAGCGGAGAGACTGCTGATACTCTCGAAACACTTAAAATGGCAAAGAAGGCAGGACTAAAAACTTTAGTTATTTGTAACGTTGACAACTCCTCAATGGTAAGATTGGCAGATGCTACTATCTTAACTCGAGCCGGAATTGAAAAAGGTGTAGCATCTACAAAAGCTTTTGCAACTCAAGTTACAATTTTTTGGATGATGAGTTTATATATTGCAAAACTTCGCAACTCTCTAAAACCACAAGAAATAGCTAGACAAATATCACTGCTGAGAGAAGTCCCGGCCTCTGTCAAAGTGACTGATGAGATGCATGAGAAGCTAAAACGTCTCTCAAAAAGATACCTACATGGTCACGGTTTTTTCTTTATAGGTAGAGATATTTTCTATCCATTAGCTCTCGAAGGCGCATTGAAGTTAAAAGAGATTTCATATCTTCATGCTGAGGGTTATCCAAGCGGAGAGATGAAGCACGGTCCTATTGCTCTTGCCGATCCTGAGCTTTTTACTATTGCCCTGCTTCCAGAGCATCTGCACTATGAAAAATCAAAAAGCAATGTAGAAGAGTTAAGTGCAAGGGACTCTACTATCTGTGCTATCAGCTCTATAGAGTTTGACAAAGCTGATGATTTCATACAAATCAATAAATGCAAAGACTATATGTTAGAATTTTTTGAGATGATGGTTGTTGTACAACTTTTATCACTAGAGATTTCTATTCGTCTTGGAAATGATGTTGATATGCCAAGAAATCTAGCTAAGAGTGTCACTGTAGAATAAAAAGCATATAACATAATTAAACGATATGTATAAATTTATCATATATATACTCTCGTATAATTTCTTTTATGAGTAAGTAGTTCTTTTTTAAAGTTTTTTTGACTTTAAAGCAAAGAAGTATTACTCTTTTAAGATTGAAGTACTAACTTCAAATCTTGTAACTTTCACAGTTTATGACTAAAGATAAAACAACATTTTTTTCCTTATAGCAGGATATGAAAATATTTTATATCTACTGACTACATCATTAAGCCAGTTGGTGTCTTTAGTTGTTAATCACTTATTAAAAGCTGTTGGGGTAGCTGTTATTTTAGCACCTACAACACATAGATTAACGAGGCTGTGAATTCTAACAATTTAACTTTTGTTTTTTTGTTAGGCAACTTAAGATTACACGACAAGGATTATAGAGATGTATTACGTAGGAATAGATATTGCAAAGAGTTTTCATGTTGTTTCAGTTATCGATGATAGTGAAACTAAGGTTATTAACAAGCCTTTTAAAATCAACAATGATTTAAAAGGGTTTGAAAAATTACTTACTATTTTAGATAGTGTCACTTTAGATAAAGATGACTTTATTATCGGTATAGAAGCAACTGGTATTTATGGTGAAAACCTTTTAGAGTTTTTAAAGTCTAAGGGCTATAGTGTTAAACTACTCAATCCATTTCAAACCTCAAGGTATAGAGAACAAATAACTATGAAAAAAGTAAAAAATGACAACATAGACTCTTTAGTTATAGCACTCTTTTTAAAAGATGGCAAATACTCATCAGGTTATGTAACTGATGATGAGTATCAGAGCCTTAGAACACTCTATAGAAATCGTGCTTCTATTCAGTCTGATATGAAAGAGGTTAAGAAGAGAATCATTACTCAAATAACAGTTACATTTCCAGAGTTTGAGAGCTTCACAAATCCATTTACCATAAGTGGTCTAGCTCTGCTTGAAAAGTATCCAACAGCATATCACTATAAGCATAGTAGCGTTGATAGAATCATGAAGATATTTGCTCATATTCAAGGCAATAACTTCAATAAAGACAAAGCCCTAAGATTACTAGAACTCTCAAGAGAGTCTATCTATTCAGGTAAGGCTAAAGATGCAAGAGCAATAGCTATTAGAAGTACTATTAGGCTTTTAAAGATGTATCTTAGTGAGATAGATATTATTGAAGCTGAGATACTCTCTTTGCTTGATAAAAAAGGCATTAATAGTTCAACACTTGATGAGCTACCAGAGAGTAACACTCTTATTGATAACCTTAAAACCATACCTGGAGTAAGTGATAAAACTGTAGCTGCTGTTATTAGTGAATGTGGAGACCTGACGAGGTTTCCATCTATACCTAAGTTTATAGGATATCTTGGACTCTTTCCAACAGAAAATAGCTCTGGTAATTCTAAAAGTGTAGGTCACTTAAGTAAAAGAGGCTCTTCTTTGGTCAAGCATGCACTATATCTTAGTGCTGTAAGTTGTCTGATACATAACAAACAGATGAAGCAACTCTACGATACTAAAAGAAGTCAAGGCAAATCTAAAAAAGAGGGACTTGTTGCAGTTTCAAGAAAACTTGCAACTATCATATACTCTATTTTTAAATACAACACACCCTATAATCCAAATCGTGTATTTACAAATTAGTCATAAACAGTGATAAGTTAAAGATCACAAGTTAGTACTTAAATCATTCATAATAGCAATAATATTTAAAGCTATTACCGTACTAGTTGTTAACCAAAATAGAGACAAATATATAATTTACTCTATAGTTTGATTATCAAAACACTCTTTGCTCAAATTTTAGAAATGAAATACAACAAAGAGTATTTAAAAAATCAAACTTGCAAGATTTTTAGCTCTTGCATAGTTCTTTGAAGTAATATTGTTAATAAACTAATGTCTATTTTTTACTTTCCTTGCTTTTTAAGTTATTCTTTATAAAAAGGCTTTTAATTATAAATTTATTTTTTATTTGATACTATCTATAAATCTAACTTGAATCTAAAAATTTGCCAAAAGTGAAGCTATATGAGAACAAAATTAAAACTCCTTTTTATTGTAGCTATTATGCTACTTGGTTTAACCGCTGCAACAATCATAAATATATCACTAAATTTTAGAGACTACAGTATTGAAAGTGCTATTGAGAAGTCAAAAATGACAGCTACTATTGTTAAAGACGGACTAACTGCACATATGGTCAATGGAATCATGGATAAAAGAGAATATTTTTTAAATCAGATATCAGCGAATAATAAATCCGTGAAATCTCTATGGCTAGTTAGAAGTGAACATGTAATTAAGCAATATGGGGAAGGGCTAAATGAAGAAACAGTAAGAGACGCTATAGATAAAAAAGTTCTAAGCACTGGGGAAACAGTTAGAAAAATAATTGAAAGCCCTAATGATATCACTCTTCGAGTCACTATACCTTACAAAGCAACTGTCGATGGTGGAAGCACTAACTGTTTATCATGTCATGAAGCAAAAAGAGGAGATACCCTCGGTGCAATAAGTATGGAGTTTGATATCAGTGATATGAGAACAAGCGGAATGATTACAATTTTAAAAATACTTGGAATAAATATGCTATTTTTAATAATTGTTCTTTTCTTATTAAACCATTATGTCACTCCATATATGAAACTATTCTCTAATTTGCAAAGTGGTATTAAAAAAGCATATAGCGGAGACTTTACCCATAATTTTAAAACTACTGTAGGTGGTGATGCTAAAAATATTGTGGACCAAATGAATACCCTATTTTCAAAGATGCAAGAAACATTTGGAGATATCAAATATAATCTTGCAACATTTATACCTCAAGGGTGTGTCTCTTCAGCTGATCCGCTACATGAAGCTAAAACAATTATCAATGAACTCTCTGATGTTTATAAATTCAAAAAGACTATTGAACTTGATGCTTCAAAAGCTGAAGTTTATAAAAGAATAATTGATATACTAAAATTAAAATACAATTTGAATAATTTTGCATTTTATGAAACGAATAATATAACAAATGAGAGAACACTATTTTTCAACACTGATGAAAGTGCTCTTATATGTAAGGATAAAATCGATAAAGACGCTAGTGATTGTAGAGCATATAGAACAAAAAGTGTTACTATATCTACCGAGTTTCCTAATTTATGCCAATCATGCTTATCGGATAAACAAAACTATGTATGTATTCCATTTACCATAAATAAAGACATCTCATTAACTATCTCTATAACAGGGGAAACTGAAGATGAAATTGAAGAAATCACATCACATATAACAAGTATAAAGCACTATTTTGAGGCTGCAAAACCTGTAATAGAGAGTCAAATACTTATGGGTAAATTAAGAGACACATCACTTAGAGATGGTATGACTGGCCTGCATAATAGAAGATTTTTAGAAGAAACTATAGATCAAATTATGAGTAAATCAGAAAGAAATAGTGACACTTATAGTGTTATGATGCTTGATGTTGATTTCTTTAAAATGGTAAATGATACATATGGGCACGATATTGGTGATAAAGTAATTGTAGAATTAGCATGTGTAATAAAAGAGAGTATTCGTGAAGCTGATTTAGCAATTAGATATGGTGGAGAAGAGTTTGTCTTATTGTTGCATAATGCAAATAACGAAGGAGCTTTAGAAGTTGCCAAAAAAATCCATGCTGCTTTTGCGAACTTGAAATTTCAAGTAGGCTCCGGAGAAGTTTTACAAAAAACTATAAGTATTGGTATTGCTAAGTTCCCTACAGACGGTGATACAATCTGGAAGTGTATTAAATATGCTGATACAGCTCTTTATGTAGCTAAAAATACAGGTAGAAACAAAATAGTCGAGTTTACAGCTGATATGTTTGAGAGTGAAGATTTTTAAAGCGTACTAATGTACGTGACAAAAACAACAACGCGGTAAATGCGCTGCTATTTTAATTTTGCGAAGTATCAACTTATTCTATACAGAACAAGCTGATACTCCTGGAGGTGTTGTTGGTTGAACTGACTCGTTAGAAGCCCCACCAGCTGCATTAACTGCTTCAATAGTAGCCCAGATAGACTCAGCCGCAGCCATATATCTTTTTGCACTTTCAGAAGTTGGGTTAACAAAAGTAATTGGCTTACCTTCATCTCCACCAGTTCTGATACTCGGCTCAATTGGAATCTCAGCAATAATCTTAGTATCAAACTCTTTAGCCATTGGACCAGAAGTTCCTTTACCAAAAATATCATACTCAACACCAGTATCGGGTGCAATAAATCCACTCATATTTTCAACAATACCTGCAATTGGAATATTTAGTTTTCTAAACATATCCAATGAACGACGAGAGTCATCAATAGAAACCGCTTGAGGAGTAGTTACAGTAAGACCTACTGTTACCGGAACACTCTGAGCTAAAGTAAGCTGAGCGTCACCAGTTCCTGGAGGCATATCAATAACTAAAACATCTAGCTCACTCCAAAGAATATCTCTTAAGAACTGCTCAATAGCTTTCATAATCATAGCACCACGCCACATAAGTGACTGCCCCTCTTCCATAAGTGAGCCCATAGACATCATCTCAATACCATAAGCTTTAATTGGAAGAACTTTATTTCCGTTTACTTCCGGCTTAACATCTGATACACCCATCATACGAGGGATATTAGGACCATAGATATCAGCATCTAATAGACCCACTTTTTTACCTTGTGCTGCAAGAGCTATAGCAATATTTACAGATGTAGTTGATTTGCCAACTCCACCTTTACCAGAACTAACCATTAAAAAGTTTTTAACTTGCGGAGCAATATTTTTGCTTTTTGGTTTAGGAGCTTCAGGCATTTTTGGAGCGTTAATGTTACACTTAACATTTGAAGCACCAACAGCTTTAAGCTCTGTAGTTGCATCATCAATAATTTGTTGTGCTACTTCTGGAGCACTTGAAGTAATCTCTACGTTAAAACTTACATCATTTCCACTTATTTCTATACTATTAACAAAACCAAAAGTTACAATATCCTTAGTAAAACCAGGATACATAACTTTTGATAGTGCTGAATTTACAATTTCATTAGTCATTAATTTATTCCTTTTTATTTATTATTTTGACACTTTACCATAAACAAGACAATTTTTGTCCTGTTTATATCAATTTTATTTTTTAAGCTGTAGCTTTCGCTGCTTCAGCGGCTTCTCTCTCTTTGTTTTCTCTTGAAATTTGCTCAATAGCTTCAGGGTTATCCATAATATTCTGAGTTATTTTGTAAGAACAAAACTTAGGTCCACACATAGAACAAAATTCTGCTTCTTTAAATACATCCTGAGGAAGAGTCTCATCATGATACTCACGAGCTCTCTCACCATCAAGTGCTAACTCAAACTGTTTTTCCCAGTCAAAACTGTACCTAGCATCACTCATAGCATCATCTATATCTCTTGCACCTTTACGACCACGAGCTATATCAGCAGCGTGAGCAGCAATTTTGTATGCGATGATACCTTCACGTACATCATCAGCGTTTGGAAGACCTAAGTGCTCCTTAGGTGTTACATAACATAACATACTAGCACCGTGCCATCCACCAACAGCTGCACCTATAGCTGAAGAGATATGATCATACCCTGCAGCGATATCAGTAACTAGTGGTCCTAAAATGTAAAAAGGTGCCTCATGACAAAGCTCACGCTGAAGTTTCATATTACGCTCAACTTGATTTAGAGGAACATGACCTGGACCTTCTATCATTACTTGAACATTTTTCTCCCAAGCTCTTAGAGTTAACTCACCTAGAACTTTAAGTTCGCCTAACTGTGCATCATCAGAAGCATCTGCTAAACAACCAGGACGAAGTGAATCACCAAGGCTAAGTGAAACATCATATTTTGCACAAATATCTAAAATCTCATCATAAGCTGTATAAAATGGATTTTCTCTATGGTAGTGCATCATCCATGCAGCCATTAATGAACCACCACGACTTACAATACCCATCTTTCTTTTTGCAATTTTTGGCATAGTCTCGAGTAAGAAACCTGCATGAATAGTAAAATAAGAAACACCCTGTTGCGCTTGACGCTCTAAAACTTCAAGCATAACATCTATACTTAAATCTTCAATCTTATTACCGACATCATGAAGGATTTGATAAATTGGCACTGTTCCAATAGGAATCTTTGAAGCTCCAATTACAGCTCTACGAATCTCATCTAAATCTCCACCAGTTGAGAGGTCCATTGCAGTGTCAGCATTGTAGTGCTGAGAAACTTGCATCTTCTCTACCTCACCTTGAACATCAGATGCTATTGCAGATGAACCGATGTTAGCATTTATTTTACACTTAGATGCAATTCCTATAGCCATCGGCTCTAATGATGTATGATTTATATTTGCAGGTATGATTAATCTGCCTCTTGCAATTTCACTTCTTACAAGCTCAGGAGACAGGTCTTCTACTTTTGCAACGTACTCCATCTCTTCAGTTATTATACCTTGTTTTGCATAATACATTTGAGTTCTAACAGTATCATTTTCACGTTTGTTTACCCATGAAGTTCTCATAGTTTTCTCCTCTAATAGTGGAAACTGTTAATTAAGGAACAAGTTTTTACTTGTGAAAATTTAGCCCGATTAACAATAAGTTTCCTCTGCTTACTTATTTATAGTATGTGGAAATATAATCAAATAAAGTTAAAGTAGCATTAAGTAGTTCAATAAAAAAGAATTTCAAAGATACTATAGCACTATAATTTACTAAAACAAGAGAAAAAAAAGCTTTTAGAGTGTATAATTTCGTAACACTTTTTCAAAACAGGAATATATTTGTCTGACATTACACTTATTTTACTTGCTGCTGGTAGTTCAAGTCGCTTTGAATGCAATGTCAAGAAGCAGTGGTTAAGGATTGGTCATGAGCCTTTATGGCAATATGTTGCACGTAAGTGTGTAGAAACTAAACTCTTTCATAATGTTATTATCACTTCTTCAGGTGATGATATTGAGTTTATGAAGAGTTATGATTCTTTTACATTTGTAGAAGGTTCTATCACTAGACAAAGTTCTTTGAAAAATGCTTTAAAAGAGGTTGATAGTGAGTATGTTCTTGTTAGTGATATAGCAAGATCTTGTATAAGCGAAGAGTTTTTGAAAAAAATTATCTCTAAAAAAGGTAAAGCTGACTGTATAGTTCCATATTTAAAAGTTAATGATACTATTGTATATGAGAATAAAACTATAGATAGAGATAAAGTAAAAAGGATTCAGACTCCTCAACTTTCTCGCACATCTGTATTAAAAGATTCTCTAAATACTGATATAGAGTTTACAGACGAAAGTAGTGCCATTGTTGCATATGGTGGTTCAAGAGAGTTTATTCTTGGTGAGAGTGAGGCTAATAAAATTACTTTTATAAGAGATTTAAACACTCTTTCATGTTTATCTCAGCCATCAAATGACATACTTAGTGGTACAGGCTTCGATGTTCATGCTTTTGATGATAACGAAGATATGTATTTAGGTGGCGTTAAGATAGATTCTAACTTTGGGTTTAAAGCTCATAGTGATGGGGATGTTGCTCTTCATGCTCTTATTGATGCTCTTTTAGGAGCGTGCGGTATGGGTGACATAGGTGATATATTTCCAGATAGTAGTGATGAGTTTAAAAATATAGACTCAAAGATTCTACTTCAAAGAGTTGTTAAAAAGATATACAATTTTGGTTTTGTTATTGTGAATGTTGATTTAACGATAGCAGCCGAGCAACCAAGAATTGGCAAGTACAAATTGCAAATGAGAAAGACTATCGCAGAGATTTTAAACTGCGAAAGCTCTCGAGTAAACATAAAGGCTACAACAACTGAAAAACTTGGCTTTATAGGTCGGGGTGAAGGTGTTGGAGTTATTGCGAATGCAAATTTAAAATATTTTGATTGGACAAAAATTTGAAAATACTAATTATAGAAAACGAAGTTTATTTAGCACAAAGTATTGCTACAAAGTTAGGCGAGTTAGGTCATATATGTGAGATGTGTACATCAACAAAAGATGCTATAAAAAGTAACAATTACGATGTTGTTTTACTTTCTACAAATATCAATGGTCAAGATTTCAACCCAGTTATTGAAACATTTAAAAGTGCGATTATTATCTTAATGGTTTCATATATTTCAAATGATACTGTTTCAAAACCACTTAGTGCAGGTGCAAAAGACTACATACTAAAGCCATTTATGATAGAAGAGCTTATAAGAAAGATAGATCATTATCAAGACTATGAGAAACTAAAAAAGAGAGATGCGGCTTATAAAAAATACCTCACTCACTCTTTTTCGACTGTAACGCATGAATACGACCATGATACAATAGAACTACCAATTTTTATTTCATCTTCATTTCAAAAGTACTCAGATGCTTTTGCCTTTGAGCATGCATATAAAAAAGATTTACCAATACACTTTATAACTCTTAGTGATCCAAAAGCCATGAGTGAAATAGAGTCATTAAATCAGGACTCAATTTTATATATTATAGATTATCAAACTCTGAAAAAAGCTGATAGAAAAACTTTTTGCTCTCTTATAAGTAACAAAAAAGCAATTGTATCCAGTACAGACAAGATTGAAGATGTACAATACAGAGTTTTAGAAATAAAAAGTGAAAACAACATTTTTGACCAAGGTGACATACTGCCGATAGAGGATTATGTTAAGTATATAGTCCTTAATTATCAATACAAGTTTCCAGATATTGAACTATCTAAGAAACTAGGAATAAGCCGTAAAAGTCTATGGGAAAAACGAAAGAAATATGACATCATCAAGAAAAAATAAAACTCTTTTAATCGATACAGAAGCTGCTTCTGCCTTAGAGTTACTAAAAGATGGTCTTCTAGCACCGGCCACTTCTTTGATGAACTCTAAAGAGAGTCAAAGCGTTTTAAAAACAGGTTTAATTGATGGAAAAACTTTTCCATTTCCTTTCATTCTAGCACCTTCAGGCAAAACTAACATAGAAGTTTTAAAGAGTCTAGAAATTGGTGAAGAACTAACTATACTATTTGACAACAAACCTTTTGCAACATTAATAGTAGAAGAAGTTTTTCATATAGAACCAAGTGAAAGAATCAAGCATATTTATGGAACGGACGATATAAGCCATCCTGGCGTTTTGGCTACTATGAACAGACTTGGTCCATTAGCAGTTTGTGGAGAGTATAAACTTGTAAACAAATCTACTAATCAGAACAAACAACTTATTGAAGAAGCTAAAAAACGCATAGATGCCAAGCATTCAACATCTCTTGTTATGGCTGCTAATCCTCTACACCGTGCTCACGAAAGACTAATCCGGCTAGCCCTTGAGAACACGGATTTGCTTGTAATATTTTTACTAAAATACAGTACTGAATCAAATCTAGACTATGAAACAAGAAAAGAATCTTTAGACTTTTTTATAAATAATTTTTTAACAAAGAATCATGTAGTTGTTGTTCCACTTGAGAGCAGTTATATTTTTGCAGGTTATAATGAAATAATTATTGATGCGATTGTTGCTAAAAATTATGGAACCGACAGATTAACAATTGGACGAAACCATGCCGGTCTTGGTATGTTTTATGATTGTAATTCAAACAAATCTATTATAGATAAAGTTGTAGGGATAGATATAGAGATAAAGGTATCAAGTGAATATGTTTACTGTGATAAATGTACAACACTTGTAAGTAAAAATACTTGTCCTCACGGTCAGCACCACCAGATTTCTTATCACGGTGATTCTATTTTAGAACTTTTAGAATTAGGTTTACTACCTCCTACTATTCTTATTAGAAAAGAAATTTCAGCCCAAATACTATCTAAGCTTTTTCCAAACAGGTTTAAAAATTTGGAAAAACTATACTATGACATCTTGCCGGTTGAAGGTTTATTATTAGAAGAACATACTGAAAAAGATTTCTATCTAGAGTTAATGAAACTCTACCAAACAACATCTTTAACATAATACTAAATTGAAAAATATTTCAAGAGGCACTAGTGCCGAGAGCCTTGCGCTGAGCAAAACTTAGCGTTAGCGTAGGTAGCGGGATTACTCCCGATACCGATATAAAATAAATGGAGGGTTCCCTTCATTTTGTGAAACAAAATTAAGGAATTAAATGAACTGGTTTTTTATAACATTAGGTTACAGTGGGTTAGCTCCAAAAGCTCCTGGAACTGTAGGAACATTGGTTTCCCTACCTCTTGGAATGCTTATACTAATATACTTTGATGCTGGGACTCTATTTTTAGCATCTCTTCTTATTAGCATTATTGCTATTAAATCTATAAATAAATATGAAGAAAATAGTGGCATACATGATGACAAACGCATAGTTATAGATGAACTAGCAGGAATGTGGTTTGCACTAAGTGTAGCTCCAGCTATTAGTGTCAGTATGGGTGAAGTAACAAGCCTAGAAAATGGTTTCTTAATTCAGTCTATTTTATCATTTGCGCTTTTTAGATATTTTGATATTGCCAAACCTTCTATCATCGGTAGAATTGACAGAGAAGCTAAAGGTGGTATAGGTGTTATGGGTGATGATATCATTGCAGGTTTTGCAGCTGGTATTGTTAGCTCACTAATCTGGCAAGGTTGGTTGCAACTTCAGGGGATGATGTAATTTATTTTCTCATTCCATCTTTCCAGAGAGATGTGACGAGATGTGTATTCATGCTAAAAATAAAAATAGTAATGTAATTGCAAGGCGCTTAGTGAGGAAGCATACTCGTAGTATGTGACGAGCGTAGCAACGTGGCAAGTGCGTTGCTATTTTTATCTTTATACAAACATTGGGTCAGATGTTGGTTCAATCTCTTCAAAATCTTCAATAATAGTACTAAACATTTTCATAGTCTTCTCAGCTTTAGCAATATGAGCGTCAAAAACACTCTTTGAAGCTGGAAAAGCAGTGCTAAGTTCTTTATATATTAAGATACGTCCATGAATATGCTTATCTATTTCAGCAAATGCATCTTTTAAATAATCTTTTTTTGTCGTGTGTCTAAATAGTGCTTTTACCATCTTTACACGCTCTTTAATCGGGATAGACTCATCAATGGCTTCAGCAATTCTTTTGATGTCTAAACGAGAAAGATACACGCCACTGTGTGCAGGTGCTAAAAGTCTAGAAGTCAAAGCATCTACAAACTGTGGTACTGGTTCTTCATCTTCTTTATCACCAACATCTCTACTTTGTTCCTTACCGTCTTCTGGGTTTAGGGAACACTTATCACTAACAAATTTATCAAATTCTGCTCTTAAGTCACTTAAATCATGTTCATTCATTTCTCTTATCCTTTAGTTATTAATTTATACGCTTGCGCTGTTAGTTTATCTATCATATCATCATAACTGATATACTTAGAGTTTAGCTCACCAGCTCTTTTTTTTAAAGCTGAAAACTCTTTTGTGTTTTTCATATCTAAACTAAGAAGAGGAAATTTTTCTATCATCTCTAAAGAGTTAAAATCTGAGAAATCAAGCAGAGCATCAAAGTCAGAAAAATCTAAACTCATACTAGAAGCTATACGGTTTAAGTCTGCATCTTTAAGTTCAACTTCCTCTGTTAACTTCATAAGCTCTTCAAGGTTTTCATTGAAATAACTTACATTAAATCCACAAGATAGAAAAGAAAAAGCTTTGGCATGTGGATTTACACCGATTACAGCTATCTTTGAGGCACGTATATCTTTTAAATATTCCGTAAGTACTCTCGACGTAAAGACAGCACCTCTAAGCTTCTCTCCCTCTTTAAAAACGATATCACACATTCCAGTTTTTTTAACCATATCACTTGATTCATCGAGTATCTCAATAATATCATTAACATATTCATTAGATATTACGGCACCATTAACATGTGATTTTTTCATATTTGCAACTGTAAAGTAAAGGTCATCTTCTCTGATATTCATTGGAATCATCATCACATCATCACCATTTGCTTTAAACATCTTATTTATCACTGCACTAAATCTACTCACACCTGCATTTTCACCAATATAACCAAAAAGCCTTGTCTGGCGAGAGATTTCATTTGAATTATTCATCATAATTACATCTTCCTACTATTATATTCACTTACTAAAGCTTTACATATCATCAGTAATACCCCAAAGTTCACGGGCTTCTTCATCTTCTGCTTTGCATCTATAACACATTTTATCATCTGCATTTGTACTAAATATAACATTACACTCATCACATCTTCTCACATTAAAAGAGATTAGATTTTGCACTCTTGGCTCAAAAAACTCTTTTACATTGTATGAAGGACTAAGCGTTATGGCATCTGGTTCGCAAACATCATGACAGATGCTACATTTTATGCAAAGAAATGGATCAAAGTCTATCTTAGAGTTTTTAATATCTGAGGTTAAAGCACCTGTAGGACAGACTCTATAACACATCTGACAAGCAGTACAACTCTCTTCATTCATAAGTTTTTGCGAAGTAAAAGTCACTTCCTCAGCATCTATAATATGAAACAAAGAAGGCTTAGTTACTCTTTTAATAGCTGTAAAGAAAAGCTTTCGTTTCTCTGGCAGTCTTTTTTTCTTTAGTAAAGCAATATCTTCTTTTTGAAGTGTGTGTTCAACTAACTCATCTGTAGCTTTTTTAACTTCTGCCTCAAAAGCATGTTTACCTTTTGCAACATTACCAAGAGTTATAGAGTTAAAGAAATCTCTTCTATCACTTTCATTACTCTCTTGGGGTTCTTCACTAAGAAAGCAAACATCTTCAAGTCTTATCTCAGCTTCATTCTCCATGGCACTTAAGAGGTAAGTCGCTTCTTCATAGTTCTTTAAAATTTGAGGCTTACATTTATGAGCGATGGAACAGCCATCACAATGTCCCATATCTAAAACCATCTCTTTTTTCAAAATGGCTAAAGATATAATATGCTCAACACTTAGAGCTGCTATACAAGGAACATTCTTTTTACATGAGATAAGATTTTCTTTATCTTCTACAAACTCAAAGAAAAACTCTGTAGGTTTGAATGAATCAAGAGAGAGTGCTTCACTAGGACATATTGCATCACATGCACCACAACCAACACAAGATGAAAAGTTAATTGCCGGTAGAGGATTATTTCCTACTACAATAGCATCTGTAGGACAGATAACTTCACACTTGTTACATTCACTCTCTCTTGCAAGAGAGCGAACACATCTGCTGGCATTTAGTGATATTAAAGACATTGAATTATTCTGATTCTTTTACAAGGTACTCATTGTCACTTAGCAAAAACTCTAGTGCCATCTCTGCTGCATCGTAGTATAGCGGCGTTCTTGCTTCAAACTTCATATTTATAAGATACAGAGGTGCCCATTGAAGTAGATGTTTGCTTAAAAACTCTAATTGCACTGCTCGTATATCTTTTACAGAATTCATATCACCATCTTCGAGAGCTTTTAACTCTGCAAGACATAAGTGATGCATAAATTCAAGTTCCACACCGATATGGTCTGATGAAACAGTTCTAGATGCCTCATAATCAACCATAAAGTTATATGCGCTGTACATATCTGTTACTGGGTTAGCTCCACCTGTCTCAACCATTTGATCTTCTCTAACATAAAAAGACTCATAAGGGATAAGGTGAAGTATAGATAAATTTACAAAATCCGGGTTAAAATACTCTTCTAAAAGTTTAGTATCGTTGATCTCATTTAATTGCTTCCACTCTTTTAGAGTTGGAAAAAAATCTAAAATATTTTCATCTTCTTTAATCATGTTAAGTGTCTTGGCATCTAACTCTTGAAGTAAGATTCTAGACATTAGTGCGTAAATATTCACTCTTGCTTGTGTTTGTTGCATAGGCTATATACCTTTTCTTATTTTTAAAGTGACGATTTTATCACAAAAGACTGAAAATATGATTAGCTTGTCTGGCTAGGCTCATTTTCCTTGTAAATACTCACAGAAGGGAATGCGAATTCCAGTGAATTTTTTTCTAAAATCTCCATGATTTTATACATCACATCTTCTTTCGTCTCTAACCATTCTCTCCAATTTACACTTTTAGAAAAACAGTAAATAAGTATGTTGATACTTGAATCAGAAAACTCATCAAGATAAACAAGTAGGTTTCTTTTAATTCCCATTTCATCATCTTTTGAAACAAGTTTAGCACTCCTGCGCTTTGAATAATCATACTTAGTGTTAAGAGTAGCTATTTTTGGATGCTTATCTAGCATATTGCGTATCTCTTCTATAGCATTTCTAAGATCTTCACTCTTTGAGTCATACTTCACGCCTATATTCATCTTTATTCTTCTACCTAGTGAGCGCTTATTCCAGTTTTTAACATTTTGGTTAGCTAAGATAGAGTTGGGAATAGCAATAATAGCATTATCGAATGTTCTAAGCGTTGTAACTCTAAGCCCTATCTCTACAACTGTACCTTCCTGTCCACTTGCAACTATCCAGTCGCCTTGTGAGAAGACATCACTTAGTAATATAGAAAGTGTTCCAAAAAAGTTAGCTAAAGAGTCCTTAGCAGCAAGTGCAACAGCAAAGCCACCGATGCCAAGACCAGATAATACAGTAGTTAAATTTGCTCCTGCAAAATGTAAAACTACTAACAATCCAATAATCATAATAATAAAGTTAACTATCTTTATACCAACATTTATTACTTCACTTTTAACCTTTTTATCTGCCGTATTTATTTCATGTATTTTTATACTAGATATTACATTTATAACTTTATAAACAATAAATGTAAGTAAAACTACATAAGTGATGTTAAAAAATTTACTAAATGTATTTAGCACTACAAAATCATTATAAATAAAAATGATAATCTCTATATTTATAAAAACAACAATAAGCTCTAGTGGTTTTCTAACACTATTTAAGATATCTTTTGAATATTTTTTCAAAGACTCTATATTGTAGATATATGCTTCTATCTCTTTGTAAAGATATTTACGGATTAGATAAATGATTCCAGAAATAAGTAACATAAAAATCAGTTTTACTACGTTTAATCCGTATGGTTCTATTATGGAGTTTATACTTTTGGCTACTGCTGTATTATTTATAAAAAGAACAGGATCGATAAGATTGTATTTTGAATATTTATTTAACCTGTACATCTTTTTCTCAAATATTGACAAATATTTCAGAGTATCTGCATTAATCTCAATCAGAGCATAAAAATCTTTTATATTATTTTTAGCCTCATCAAGAATTCTTGATGTATCATTTATTTGCATTATCTCTTCATAATCTACACTGGACATCTCTGCATTAAATGCCTGATTTTTCACAAACATTTCATTCATATATGATTGAAACTCTTCAAAACTACTTTTATCCAATGCCCGAATGATATTTCTTATCATTGAGTTTTGTGCATTTAAGAGTTTATATGATTTTACTAAAACCTCATCCCTTATAGTTGCATAATTATTGCCCAGACGCTTATTTAATTTAATAATTTTCTCTAGTGCATAAATCTCAGAATCATATACATTAGCTTTATTTATGAAGACACTCTTGTTTTTAAGGATATTTTCCAAAGCTTCAGAATATAGTCTCTCTTGCTCATCAGCAATTTTCATAATCTTTTCATGAGTGACATTATTATCATTCATCTGTTCAATCAGCGAAAGTTGTTGCTTTATCAATGGTGTATAGTTTGGTTGTGCCTCTGCAAACAGCGGTAAAACCAAAATTAAAACTACAAGTAACTTTTTGATGATAGACTCCTTAGTATCTCTTAGATGCCCTCAGCGATCATAGCATCTGCAACTCTTTTAAATCCTGCAATATTTGCACCATCTACATAATTACCTTCAACTCCATAATCTTTAGCAGTTAAAGCAACTCTTTTACAAATCTGTTGCATTACATTTTTTAACTTTTCATCTACTTCTTCAAAGCTCCACTTACTCATAGAAGCATTCTGAGCCATCTCAAACTCACTAACAGCAACACCACCTGCATTTGCAGCCTTTGCAGGTCCAAAACAAATTTTATGAGACAGAAAATCATTTACAGCTTTTGGAGTTGAAGGCATATTAGCCCCTTCACTTACACTAACACAGCCATTTACAATCAAGTTTTGAGCGTCAGTTCCATTTAGCTCATTTTGAGTTGCACAAGGAAAGGCTGCATAACATGGGATATCCCAAACTGCATGAGCATCTTCTGGATATTCGGAGACAGGAATATACTTAGCTTCAGGATGTGTTATAACATATGCTTCTAATGATTCTCTTTTTTCTAACTTCAACTCTTTAAGAAGTGCTAAATCAACACCTCTAGGATCATGTATAGTACCTTTTGAATCTGTACAAGAAACTGGAATCGCTCCAATATGATAAAGCTTTTCTATAGCATGCAGTGCAACATTTCCTGCTCCACTTACAGTACAAATCTTATCTTTTAAAGGTTCTTTTCCTTCCATCTCTAACATAGTTTCTGTGAAATATACAGTACCGTATCCAGTAGCTTCAGGTCTCATAAGTGATCCGCCAAACATGAAAGGTTTGCCTGTTAAAACACCCTCGTATGATGAAGTAATTTTTTTGTACTCACCAAAAAGGTACCCTATCTCTCTAGCACCGACACCTATATCTCCTGCTGGTATATCTATGCGAGGTCCTATATACTTGTGAAGTTCAGTCATAAAGGCTGAGCAAAACTTCATAACTTCAAAGTCACTTTTTCCCTTAGGGTCAAAATCACTTCCACCTTTACCTCCACCGATAGGCAAACCAGTAAGTGCATTTTTAAGAATCTGCTCAAAGCCTAAAAATTTCAGTATCCCCTCGTTTACAGATGGGTGAAAACGAAGCCCACCTTTGTACGGCCCAAGTGCATTGTTAAACTGAACTCTATAGCCTGTATTTACTTGAATATTTTGATTATCATCCATCCAAGTTACTTTAAATTTAATAATTCTATCTGGGACGATAAGCCTCTCTAAAATTGCATGTTTTTTATATCTATCGTCTGATTCTAAAAGTGGTGCTATTGAATAAATCACTTCTTCCATCGCCTGATAAAAAACTTTATCCTGCTCACAATTTCCAGTCTCGAATTTTTTAATTTTACTCTCTGCTATAGTCATCTAAATCCCTATTATTTAATCTGTTTATATTTTTTTATTCTATAACTTATATTCTTAATTTTTCATTGATGTCTTAATCATCATTCTTCTTAAATATGCTATTTTGCTTTGAAGTGGTAAATCTTTTGGACAAACATCTTCACAACCAAGAAGTGTCATACATCCAAAGATGCCATCTTCATCACCTATAAGCTCATAATATTCTTCATCACTACGCTTATCTCTTGGATCTAAATGGTAGCGTGCTATCTTGTTCAGTCCAACTGCACCCGCAAATGATGGTCGCATCTGAATAGTACCACATCCCGCTACACAACAACCACACTCGACACAACGGTCAATCTCATAAATCTCATCAGCTAATTCAGGTTCCATACGTTCTTCTAGTTTATCTACATTTAACGTATTTTCTTTATCATGTATCCAAGTCTCTAGATGCTCATTTAGATAACGCATCCATTTTCCTGTGTATATAGACAAGTCTCCTATCAACTCAAATAATGGAAGAGGTGCTAGAGTGATATGTTTATCAAGTTTAGAAGTAAGAGTTCTACATGCTAGAGTAGGCCTTCCGTTTACAAGCATTGAACAACTTCCACAGATACCTGCACGACAAACAAAGTCAAACTTCAAAGAATTATCATGATGCTCTCTTATTTCATTTAAAACTATATATAGAGTCATTCCATCAGATTCTTCAATCTTAAATGTTTCCATATGTGGAACATCTTCTGAATCATGGGGATCAAACCTTAAAATACTTATTTCTAAAAGCCTTGGTTTTTTCTCATCTCTCATACATTTTCTCCCAGTCTTTCGTTAATACCCTGATATTTTTTAGGTAGTTTATCCATAAAAGGCATAAGTGCATCTTGAATCTCAAACCTATCAAAGCCCTCTTCTTCGAGCTTTTTTCTTGTTGCATCTATGCTATCTTGTTTCACTTTAGTCATAGGATGATGATGAGTTAAGTCTTTTCCATAACCACGAAAACCTGGAGGCATTTCCATCTTAGATATATTTATCTCTTCATAACTTACACTAGGCATAGTCTGATGGGCATCTGGCCATGAAGTTATAGTTCTTTTTAACCAGTTTTCATCATCTCTTTGAGGGAAGTCTTCTCTTGAGTGAGCACCACGACTCTCTTGTCTTAGGTAAGCTCCAAGTGCACAAGTAAGTGCTACTTTTATCATTCTTTGAGTTCTGTAAGCATTTACAAGTGCAGGATTTGCTGCACGAGATTTTGAACGAAAAACTTCTATATTTTTACTTCTTCTTAGTAGTTCTTGGAGTTCATCAACAGCATCTTTAAGATCATCACCGTTTCTAAAGATACCAACCTTATCCATCATAATCTCTTCCATACGACGGCGAAGCACGTAAGCATCTTCTCCATTTTCTTTTGTAAGGAGTGCTTCTAATTTATCATTCTCTTGTTTTAAAAAACACTCTACCTTAGCACTATGAATCTGCATATCACTATCTTTAGAATCTAAAAAGTCACTAATATATTCGGCCACTAGCATCCCAGCAACTACCGTCTCACTCACAGAGTTTCCACCGAGTCTGTTGAACCCGTGCATATCCCAGCAAGCAGCTTCGCCACAAGAGTAAAGACCTTTCATTGTCTGAGATTCACCTGTATACTTAGTACGAATTCCTCCCATTGAGTAGTGTTGGGTAGGACGAACAGGTATCCAATCAACGGCAGGATCAATTCCTAAAAAGTTCTCACATATCTCTTTTACCTCTCTTAGGTTTTTTTCAATATGCTCACGACCTAAAATCGTAATATCTAACCAAAGGTGATTTCCATATTTAGACTTAACACCCTTGCCTTTTCTCATGTGTTCAGTCATTCTACGACTCACAACATCTCTAGATGCAAGCTCTTTTTTATCTGGCTCATAGTCTGGCATAAATCTATAACCATCTTTATCTAAAAGAAGTCCTCCATCACCACGACAACCCTCAGTTGTAAGTATCCCAACTGGAACTATTGCAGTAGGATGAAACTGTATAGCTTCCATATTTCCTAAAGTTGCAACACCGCTCTCTAAAGCAATAGCCTGACCCATTCCTTGGCAGATGATTGCATTTGTAGAGACACTGTAGATACGACCATATCCTCCTGTTGCTATTGTTGTGGCTTTTGATACATATGCTACTAATTCACCACTCATAAGGTTTCTTGCAACTGCACCGTAGCATCTTCCATCTTCATGGATTAAGGAAATGGCTTCAAGTCTCTCATGGATTTCAACTTTTTCTTCATGAGCCTTGTTGTCCATCGCATAAAGCATAGAGTGCCCTGTTCCATCAGAGGTATAACAAGTTCTCCATTTTTTTGTACCACCAAAATCTCTTGCTGTGATAAGACCATGAGCTTCATCCTTCTCAGTAATAGTAACTTTTTGAGCATTGATAATTGCTTCTCTGTCCCCGCGTTTTACTCTACTCCATGGAACACCCCAGTGAGCCAGTTCTCTGATGGCTTTTGGGGCACAGTGAGTAAACATACGGGCAACTTCCTGGTCAGCCCCCCAGTCACTACCTTTTATAGTATCAGAGAAATGTACATCTTCGTTGTCACCTTCACCCATAGTCGAATTTGCAAGGCTTGCCTGCATTCCGCCTTGAGCAGCTGATGAATGAGAACGTTTGGGAGGGACAAGGCTTAAAACAACTGCATCATGTCCTCTTTCTTTAACTCCTGTTGCAACTCTCAAACCTGCAAGACCACCACCAATGATTAAAACATCCGTATAAACTACTTTCATTAATGAGCCCTCAAGTCTATAATTTTAGATTTAAATTTCTTAACTTCACTGAAATCATGAGTTAAGCCTATGTAAGTATATTTAGCCAGAGAAAATGTACCTACTATAATATAAAGCGCTATCATTGTCCTCATTAAAAATTTAAATCTAGCTCTTGATACTTTAGTATTTTTACCTTCCATAAATCCCCATTTCAATGCCAAACGATATAGACCTATAAAAGCGTGAGAAACGACAGAAAGAAGTAGTAAAAAGTAGAGAGGTCCCATATGCTCATGGACAACTCTAAATGAAGAAGCTAATGGACCGATATTTGATGGTTCTGCCATCATAATATATAGATGTACCGAACCTATAAAAAACATAATAAACCCAGTTGTAAGTTGAATAATCCATAAAGAAGTATCTTCATGTTTCATTCTTATTACATGCTCTTTCATAACCTTGTGCTGTCTATAATTATCAGGAAACTTTCGAAGAGCTATTGCTGCATGAACAATAAATATAACAGATATTGCTCCAGCTATAAATGTAATAATCCCAGGATAAGTCTCACCAAAAAAATAGTAACCCTCAAACATTATTGTTACTTTATACATCATCTCATTACTAATTAAAATAGAAGATTCAAAAAGTATATGTCCCATAATAAACACAGCTAAAATAAGTCCTGTGCTACTCTGAATAAAATCTAATCTTGCCGGCATTTTATCTATTTTTTTATTCTTCATTAACTCTCCAAAAATGTGATTAAATTTATTGTGTAATTCTACTATAATTATCTATGATTTGGCTTCCAACTTTTAAAGCTTATGTATTGAGGAAATGCTTCAGGTTTAAATACTGACTTTCCAAGCAAAGTTCTTATACATTATGAGTATCATACTTTTTAATAGATTTAAGAGATGCTGTGTGGTAGATAGAAACACCTATCCTCTCTAACATCTGTGCAGCATAATCACTTACATCATCATCTTCAAAAGGTATTACTCTCTCTTGAGAATCGAGCAAATGTACCTTAGTTTGAGCGAACTCTGCAAATATAGTCGCAAACTCGCATCCAACTATACCGGCACCAACAATTAAAATCTCTTTTGGCTTGAAAAGCTTCCCCAGCCTTCAAGAAGTGTCAGACTCTTTGAGCTTCCCTCTGTTTTAGAAAATGTCTCAATTTGTGATCGAATCTGATACTCTTTTTCTCTAACAGCAGCGAAAATATTATCAAGGACTTTTTCATAATTAACACTTATGTTTGAAGCGCGATAACCACGATCTATTTTATTTGCAATCGAAAAATCTTTTGATAGTTCCCACATTGTTTTAGAACTTAATGCACCATCTGCAACGCCAACTCCACCTATGTTATTACCTTCTATAATACAAACATGATTGTCAAAATCATATGATCTCATAGCAGCTGCAAAGCCCGCTGGTCCACAACCTATAACGCAAACATTACAATTTAATTTTTTCATTAGGTATTTTACAACAATTGATGTAAAACAACTATTTCTTTTTGATTATTATGTTAAAATTCAGTAATTTAAAGGAGATATTATCACTTATACAATTATTCATACTATTCATATTTTTTCTGTCTTTATTTATGGTGGTTTTTTATTCGTAGATGTCTTATTTTTGTCTAAAATGCCTCAGACTCTAAATACTCAGGAGCATCAAAAGGCCAGAGAAGCTATTATGATACATGTAAGAAAAATTGTTCCAAAAGCCCTTATTGTAGCAGTTATTACAGGTATGTATCTTTTTTCTCAAGTCTTTGGAAAGATTACAGAGAATGGACTAACACACTTTCAAATGCTCTTAAGTATAAAAGCTTTTTTTGGACTATGGCTTGGTCTTAGAGGTATCAATCAAGTCTTTTTCGGAATTCAGCCTTGGGTTTTTAAAAGTCACTACTTTCCTTTTTCTTTAGTTGTAATTATTATTTTATTATCACAATTGATGTATTTATAAAGTGGTAAAATAATCACATTCAATTGATATATCTATGAGTTCTACCCTTTTTTATAAAAAAAACTTATTTTGTGTGATAAAATACTCACACTTTATTAAGTAAAGGCTAATTTTATGTTTACAAATACCAGTATCCAAAAAAAGATGAATTTTTTAATTTTAATGGTTACAATATCAGTCCTCTCAGCGACAATCTTTGTTTTTGGGGCTATGAGTCTTATAGAATCTAATTACGAGCATCTTCATAAAAATTCTATGTCAGGTGCAATTGAAACATTAAAGATAGAAAAGAATTTAAATTATGTAAGCAGAACAACAAGAGATATCATGCTTGGTGGTGACTACGATAAAGACATGTCCAAGTTAAATGAGTCTATTAAAAAAATTGAAACTCTTTTTTTATCCTTAGAAAAGACGATGGCAAACGATACTTCACTTGCAATGGTAGAAGAAGCAAAAACTTCTACAATGCTATTTTTGAACAACTCTTATAAAATGATGGAATCTTTAAGTAGCGATGAAATAAAAAATAATAAAAATAAAATCTTTAAAAAATATAAAAATGATCTTACACCATTTGCAAACAGTTCTAGAACTGCTTTTAAAAAACTTGTAAAATATAAAAGTGAAGAGTTAACAAACGACTCGGTCTCTTTAGCTAAAGATTTAAACTTTTATAAGACACTGGTGCTTGTTGCTGGATTATTTGTTGCAATAGTAGTGTTTTTCTTAGCAAATATTATTAGAAAATCTATTACTTGTGGTATTGGATCATTTATAACACTTATTGGTCATGCTGCCAGAGGTGATTTCGCAAATAAAGAAGAGTGTCAACATGATTCAAAAACAGAACTGGGAATACTTGGATGTGAGCTTTCAACACTTTTAGGACACATTGAAAGTCTTATCAATGAAATAAACATGACTATTACAGATGCTTCAAAAGGCATATTTACTCATCAAATTTCATCTTCAGGCATGGAAGGTGAGTTTGTTGAAGCAATCAAAAGTGTTGATAAAAGCATTACATTTATGAAAGAGCAGCATCAAAAAGCTGCCAGAGATACTTTTAACTCTCAACTTAGTACAAAAAGTATCAATGTTTCAGAATCTCTTTCACTTATCATTGATAACCTAAGAGAAAATATTGGGAACTTAAAAGAAGTAACTAAAGCAACAAAGTCTGCTTCTGACTTAGCATCTGATTCACGTGAAAATGTTAATGATATTGTAAATGAATTGGGTCAGTTAAGTGAACAGGTCAGTACAAATAACCATGCTATTAGTGAACTTGCCAGCCAGACTAATAATATCACTTCTGTAATAGAACTTATTACAGATATAGCAGATCAGACAAATTTACTTGCACTAAATGCAGCTATTGAAGCAGCACGTGCAGGTGAGCATGGACGCGGTTTTGCTGTCGTTGCTGATGAAGTAAGAAAACTTGCTGAGAGAACACATAAAGCTACTGGGGAAATCTCTGTATCTATCAAGTCTCTACAACAAGACATGGATGAAATTCAAGAGAGTTCAACCAGTATGAAAACTACTGTTGAGGGTTCAACTAACAAGATTAATGAGTTTGAAGGAACTCTAGTTGAACTCAGTGACAACTCGAGTGAGATTGTAAATTACTCTTATGAGATGGAAAACTCTATATTTGTTGTTCTAGCAAAACTAGATCATATTCTATACAAATCTCGCGCGTATAATTCAGTAATGGCTTTAGAAAAACTTCTAGCCAACCAAACACCACATGAGTGTAGTTTAGGTATCTGGTATGATAAAGAAGGTAAAAACAGATTTTCTGCTACTTCATCTTTTTCTAAAATTACAACTCCTCATGCTATTATTCATGATAGTGCTAATATTAACTTAACATACATTGACGATACTGCTTCTACGCTTGATAATGCTGATGAAATTGTACGTAACTTCGATAAGATGGAAGAGGCTTCTAGTGAGCTATTTATACTATTAGATACTATGCTAATAGAATCTAAACAAAAATAAGAGAAGAGATTCTCTTATTCCCATTCATCATATTTAGAGTTTGTATGTTTGTCTTTTTTATACCTTCTTGCATTTTTACTCTTGTCTAACTGATTTGAGCTATATAAAATTTCATCTTTAATATCTTCTATACTTTTACTACTATCTTTAAGCGAAATTATCTTTTTTACAAGCTTTTGCAAATCTTGTAATTCACCTTTATATAGAGGTATTTCTTCAATTCTATTTAGAAGTTTAAGAGCATTGTCTATTTTTTTAGCGTATCGCTCCATTGAAAGCTCAGGGGTATTCATAAGATAAGATATTATACTTTTGTGAAATCGTTCCAAAGCTCTTATGTAACGGAGTCTGTTTGAGTTTTCTATAGCTTTATTAGATGCTGACATATTGTACCTATTGTTTAGTTATCGTTGCTATAATTATACACTTTAATTACTATATGGAGAGCACAACTTGACAAAAATATTATTATCACTGATAATTTTTAGCATTAGCTTATTTGCATCTATGACAAATGAATATCCATCACAAAAAATTTTAGACTCTAAAATTCCTATTGTTGATATCAGAACACCTGGAGAATGGGTGGAGACTGGTATTGTTAAAAATTCTATTACTATTATGTTTTGGGATGAAAAGGGAGGCTATGACGTTAATGCTTTTTTAACTGAGTTAAACAAAAAAGTAGATACGAAGAAACCATTTGCCCTGATTTGTAGAACTGGGAGTAGAACAAGCATAGTTGCAGACTTTTTAGCTAAAAAACTACACTATGATGTTGTCAATATTTTAGGTGGTATCGTCTATCTAAAAGCGATGAAACTAAAGACTGTTCCATACGAGAAATAATGAGTTTTTTAAAATTCCTCTTTCATTTTACAATAAGAGTTACAATTGTATTTGCTTTTATAGCTCTTATTGTTTTTTTACTATGGGGTGCACTATATCTTGCTTTTATAAAATAACTGTTCCGTTATATCTTATAGAAGTGATTTAATAACGTTACTTACACCTTGATGTAGATTATAATGAGAGATAGGAAAGTCTAGTAGCTCATCTTCTAGATTTACATTATAATGACTAAGATAGTCACCTAATATCTTCAGGTCAATATCTGTTTTAGACTCATCTTCAAGCTTATTTGATCTTTGTATAGAAAAAGCTAATGATTTAAGACTGACAAAATCACTCCACTTTAAAAATAGCTCTGGAGTCAGTTCATCAACACTCTCTCCTTCTGGAGTAAATAATTTATTGGTATCTCTTAGAGGAATCAACACACTTAGTATAGCTTGAGTAAAAGGAATAACTTTATCTCCCCAAAAAGCCTGCTCATTTCTAAATTTCAACTCTTTAGATAAAACTTCTGTTATCTCATCTGTGCCCGAACTTTTAAAAAGTTCATAATTTTCTTGTTTCATAGTTATCCTATATTTGCAATATTTGAAATTTTAAGTATAATCTCGTTTTTAAACTAGGAGATTATATTGAAATTAAATAAAAGTTATATTACTCATCTGATTGCTGTAATTTTAACAGCTTTATCATTTGTTATACCTAATGAACAGAGTTCTTTGCTTCTTTTTGCAGGTCTTTTCGCACTATCAGGTGCTCTTACTAATCATCTAGCTATTCATATGCTTTTTGAGAAAATCCCTTTTCTTTACGGCTCAGGCATTATTCCTGCAAGATTTGAAGCTTTTAAAGAGTCTATTAAAAATCTTATGATGAATGAGTTTTTCACAAAAGAGCAATTAGATGACTTTTTTAAGAATGAAGAAAAAAAAATCAACTTAGAACCTATCATTAAAGAAACAGACTTTACACCTGCCTTTGATGCGCTAAGTAAAACTGTAATGGAGTCATCTTTTGGCGGAATGCTTGGAATGTTTGGAGGTGAGAGTGCCTTAGAAGGGCTTCGTGAGCCATTTTCTCTAAAGATGAAAGCGGCTGTAGTAAAGATAGTATCTTCAGATGCATTTAACAAAACACTTGAAAATCATATGCAAAACTCACCGCTTAGTGATGATATGCTAACTTCTATAGAGCGTGTTATAGATGCAAGGTTAAATGAACTAACTCCACAAATTGTAAAAGAGATAGTTCAAAAATTAATTAAAGAACATCTTGATTGGCTTGTCGTTTGGGGAGGAGTATTTGGTGGACTTATTGGATTAATAAGCTCATTCCTAATATAGCCCTACAATAGGCTATATCAAGATATTATTATTAAAATTTACAACATTTTTTTACAACATTTTGTAATAAATCTGCTAAATATTGACTAAAATTGAAAATATTAAAGTTCGATGATTGGTTTTTCAACTATCTCTTGTTCTTACTTTTCATCTGCTTTATTTAACATATGTGACAATTACTTTGTTTTGTCATTGCTATTTATCCTCTAATAAAATTTATCCTTGATTTTTATACAATACAATATTAAAATTCTTAATTTTTACTTTAAAATATCACTTATCAACTGTGACAAATCAGGGCTATTTAGTTTAGTCTCATACTTAACATTCACGCCTTTTTCTTGCAACTTTTTAAAAAATGCTTTAGCACTTGCAATTTGAAGTTTTTCTTTAGTTCCAATCTCTTCATCTGTATCATAGCCTTTGGTTTCAACTACAAAATACAATTCTTTATCATTTTTAGACTCTATTACATATCCAAAATCTGGGTTATAGTTTCTTCCATGAGCAGTAGGAATATTTACTTTTGGTAGTTTACCAAATACTGTAATCCTTTTATCATCAGATTCATCTATAGTAAATTTTTCAATATTACTATCAACTTCCATAAAGTCTTCATTATAGATTGATTTTTCTTTTATAGATTTAGCTTTTATTTTATATGTTTCAACACCTAAACTACCCTCGGGTATAAACTCTTTTATATTTCCATTTTTATCAGTTAGTGAAGTATTACAAGTTTTTATCTCTTTTAGATCATAAGATATTTTATTAATAATTGTTTCATAGATAGCACTTACAAGCTGTTCTTCTATCTTTTTAAGTGCTAAATTTTCATTTTGAGGTATAAGGTCAAATTTTTCTTTTTTTATCTCATGAAGTATTTTAGCTATTGTTTGCATACTTAACTTAGTATTGTTAGATAATGCTTTTACAAATTCATAAAGTGTAAATATAGAGTGAGTTTCTACTGATACTGTATCTTTCTCACTATCATGCTTATCTTGATCTTCTACATGCTTATCTCTTTTTACAATAATATCTTGACCACTTATTGTAAAGTTTGCATTTATCTTACTTTTTGCTGTTTTGACTAATGTATCACTATTTATATCATACTTTACAACTGCATCATAGTTTAAATTATCCCATAGTGCTTTAAACTTTTTAAAGTTCTCTTGATGGATTTTGATTTTCCCTTTTTCTTTCTTACCACTTCTATCTTTTGCTTTTATTCTATTGTGAGCTTTGAAGAAGCTATCAAAGTACTCTTTTAATTTAGAACTATCACAACCTTTTATATCTAAAGATTCTAGTTCTTTTGATTTTAAGATATATTGTTCTTTAGATATAGTTATTTCACTCATATCTTCATCATCTATAGTTATAAATTCCATATCTTCAAGCTTATCAAGTAACTTAACTGCTGCTCTTGATGTAGTAGCTATATTATTTTCTACCATTATATCTTCGTTAAATAGCTTAGATACTTGTTTAACACTATGTTCACTTATCTCACTCTGAATAGAGGCCACAAAGTTTTCTTCTGTAGATGGAACTACTACAAAAAGCTCATTTACAAAGTCAAAGTTACTATCTTCTTTTGTTATTCTTTTACCATCTTGAGCAACTGCAAGTCTAAGTCCTCTTCCTATTTGTTGTAGTTTCGATATTTTTGAGTTACTAGGTGCCAGTTTACATAGTGTCATTACATTTGGATTATCCCAACCCTCTTGTAATGCCCATTGAGAAAATATAAATCTAAGGTTACTATCAAAAGATAATAGTTCCTCTTTCTTATTTAAAATAAGTTCAATAGCCTCTGCTTCATCTCCCTCTTTTTTAGACTTTGCGAAGTATCCACTGTGTAACTCTTTTAAGTTATCTTTTGTTTTTAGAAGATACTCTTTATAATCTTCATCAAGATTCTCTCTTTTTAAAACTTCTTCAAGATTTTTCAAATATAACTTTTCAAAAACTAAAGCAAGTTTTCCATTAGTACCCTCATCAGTAAGGTACTTATCTACTCTGTCGATAAAGAATAGACAAAGTGCTTTTATATCGAGTTTAAAAAGCTCTTCTTCTCTTTCAAAGTGATTTTTTATAGCAGTATCGACGATAACCTTTTGCATCTCATCAAGTAGTACACCATAGCTTTCACTAACTCCTAAAGATAAAGAGATACTATTTGTAAAGACTATTTCACTTTTAGTTATCTTATCAACTACATAGCTATTGAGGTACTCTATATCTACCTTTTCACCAAGGTTTTCACCTTTTACTAGTTCTATTTTTTTATTTTTAGAGTTGATGTCTTTATATTCAATAGTAGCTTTATAGTCTTTTTGTGTTTTTCCTGTTACTTTAGTAAAAGCAATAGTATGATTATCTACATTGTCATTGCCTACAGTATCTACCGTTATAGCCTTTACAAGTCCTTGACTAAATGCATCTACACTATCTAATGTATAAACTAAGTTTTTGTACTCATCGCCTTTAAATGTAGCACCAAATCGCAATGTAAAAAGTGCGTTAAAAGCTTTTAGGTATTTTGCTGTTTGTTTACCCTCAAATCTATGTGGCTCATCTATAATTATTACAGGTCTAAGATGTGAGATTGCTTCCATATAACTTTTTGAACGACCTATAAGTGTAGCTTCTATTTTACTTTTATTTATATTGTTAGTTGCTCTGTTAAATGACTGATATGTAGATACAAGTACAGAGATATTTTGATCACTTGCATTGATATAGTTTAAAACAGTTTTTTCACTATAGTTATATGCAGATATTTGTTTACCATACTCTTTTACAAAAAACTCTTTTGTTATTTTGATATTTTTAATTGTACCTTGTCGTATAGGGTTTGAAGGTACCAAGATTATGAACTTTGAAAGTCCATAATCTCGATTTAGTCTGTAAATTGATTCTAAAAAAGTAAATGTTTTACCAGTACCTGTTTCCATAAGAGTATCTACTACAAGTTCATCTTTGATAGATATATCTCCTATATCTACCTTGTTTGATTCTCTAACTTTTGTAATATTATCTACTAAGATACTTTTAGACTTTTCCAGTTCAAAAGATGGATTACTTTTTCTATTGTTATTTGATATAAACGATATATTTTTAAATACATCACTTATACTGTCTACTGCTTGTTCTTGATAATCAAGTCTATCAAACTTTATTTTTAAAGCCATAGATTATCCTCTAAATCTTAACTTATCAGGCTTGATACCAAGTTTTGATATGTTGCTCTCTATCTCTAGTGTAAGTTTATCGTTACTGATATTTGGAGAATAAACTGTTATATACTCACACTCTTTTTTATCTTTTAAAGCAACTACTAGTTCATCAGAAGTTATATCGCCAAGTATAAAAGCCACATTTGAAGCTAAATAAAGTTTGTCTTTTATAAGCTCTTCATGCTTTGTACTAAGTGGTAATGTTTCTGCTACAAAAAGATTGTAAAGTATCTCTTCACTTGTTTCTATATCAGGTTTTTCCATCATAGATACTAAATCATCTTGATTTACTTCTTCTAATGATTTTTGGTATATCTTTTGTTTTTGATCTTCTACTATTTCAAAAGTTCTGAAGCCTATGTCACCTTGTACTATTCGTTCTCCAGCTCTATCTATTCTTGCTTTTGTAATATCAAAAATAGTTTCATATCCTTCTTCGTTAGCCACACTATCTACTGATGTTTCTTCTGCCCATTGAACACAAATAAATTTTCTATTGCTATTCTCTTCTTGAGCATTTAAGTCCATTACAGCATGAGCAGTTGTTCCACTTCCCGCAAAGAAATCTAGCACTATATCATCTTCATTACTTCCAATTTCAATAACTCTTTTTACTAAGTCAAGTGGCTTAGGGTGATCAAAAGGTGTAAAATCAAATAATGATCTAATTAATCTAGTTCCTTCCTCTGTTCTCATTTCTGTTTCATTCCAAATAGATTTAACTTTTGTTGTCATCCTTCTATTTTTTTCAGATATCGTCCAGCCCCCATCTTTCTTCTTTTTAGCTACAACTTGACTTAGTTCTGGTTTGTCTTTAATTATATTTTCTTGAAGTTTTTTTGTTCCCCATCGCCAAACACTTTCTTTTTTTACTGAATTATAGGGTCTAATTTCAATTGAATAATTTTCATCTTTAGTTAAGCTAACTGCACTATTACCATACTCATCAGATAAATTTGGATTTACAAAAATTGGATAAAAAAGATTAGGTCTATTTCCACTATGAAATTTTGGATTTCTATTTCTTAAATCTCTTAATTCAAAACCATCATTATTATCAAATAGTTTAAATACAATATCTTTTTTTATTTCGTTTAATTCAACTTCATCACTTGAACCATAAATTAAAATATACTCATGAGTAACAGCTATTTGATTGTAATCTCTCCCTCCTGGATTTACAATTGGCATTATTTGAGCTAAAAAGTTTTCTTCACCAAAAATCTCATCACAAAGAAGCCTCAATTGGATTAATTCATTATCATCAATTGATATAAAAACTACGCCTTCCTCTTTAAGTAAATCTTTTGCAAGTAATAATCTAGGATACATAAAATTAAGCCAACCACTATGTGTTTTAGCTCCTTGTATATTCTCTATATAGTCTATATACTCTTCATCATATCCAAGTTCTTCAAGTGTTTGTTCAGTTGAAGATGTAAAGTCATCATTATAAACAAAACCATCATTTTTAGTATTGTAAGGTGGGTCAATATAAATCATCTTGATAGCTTCAAAATAATTTTGGCGAAGTATCTTCAAAGCATCAAGGTTATCCCCTTTTATAAGAATATTTTCTGTTTCATCCCAGTTTTTCGAGTCATCTTTTAAAGGTTTCAATACTTTATAATTTTTTGTAAATGCATTGTGATAAGCCTCTTTTTTACCTACCCAGTTAAGCCCATAACCATCTTCTTTTATCTCTGCAAGTGAAGGATCTAAACTCATCTGTAGCTTTTCTTTATCTATTACATATTTTCCATCTTCATCTATGCTCACAGCGTGAGGGAAAAATTCTTTGAGTTTTTGGTAGTTGTTGTCGTTAATGGTTTGTTCTTCTATTGTGTTTTTTTTCATTTTTAGGTTTGCCTTTTCAATTAAAATCTAACAAGTAATGCAAGATTGTTGTATCTTCTTTGTTTTTTTGTCTTATCTCTTTATATAAGTGGATTGTACTACTTTGGCTATCAACTCTTTCAATATTTACGGGTAAAGCCATATCACCAAAGCCTGTATAGTTCATGTTTGATATTTTATCTTTATAATTAGTTGAATAATTAGTGAAATCTTTTTCTTTAGTGTAAACAAATACTAAAATCAGTTTACATCCAGTGGCATTGTAGCCATCAAGTTTATTTAAGTGATCTTCTATTTTGTTTTTAAAAGCTTCAAATAAAAATAAATTTCTATTTTTTGAGTTTTTGACAACCAAATCTTTTTCTCCAACTCCCTCTTTGCTTCCTGAAACTCCACCTCTTTTTTGATCTAAAATTTTCCATCCTAAAAAGCTCTTTCTTTGAGACAATAAAGAAGTAACCCAGTCATTTATAATATCTTCTAGCTCTAATTTATTTTTATCACTTACTCTTTGTAAATTTACTTTTCTTTCTAACAATTCCTCAGCAATATTAAGCATTATATCTTTTATATATTCTTCAACATTAACTTGACTTGAAAATATATGAGCATGACTTTCATCATCCATATTTTTTATTTGAAGCCAATAATCTTGGGCATCATACTTGTTATCTAGACTTCTTGATTTTTGTAAAACTACACTAGCTGATATTTTTTCTTTTACTTCAATAGTTATTTTATCTTTTATTTTCACTTCAAGTTCATTTAGCTCTTTTGTATCATCCTCGTTAAAACTTTTATGGTGTAGTTTTAGCTCTTCAAGATAGTTTAATGCTTCTGTAAATTGTTTGTTTTTTTGTAAAAACTTACATCTAATCTGTGCAATATAAAGATCATAGTAGTACACCTTTGGCAATTCATTCCACAACTCAGAAAACGACTTAAAATCATCTATATCTGCATAAAGTGCTAATAAAATCTGATAATCATAGAGTTCCTTTTCATAATTTTCTACTTTATCTTCAAGCCTTTTATACTCTGTAATAATATGTTCAAATTTCTCTTTTTTATTCACATCATCCTTATAAGCTTCATAATAAGCTCTTAGCATATTGATTAAATACTGATGATTAGGTTTGTTTTGGTTTAATCTTCTTAAAATCTCATATGCAGCTAAAGGCTTTTCGTCTAAATGAATCAATGATGTTATGAAATCTTTATAACCTGATAGTTCTAGTTTAAGTTCGTTGTCTCTAAAACTTTTTGTATTTATTGATGGTAAATTTAATCTGTTTATTGCTTCTAGTTTTTCTTCTAAGGTTTTAGACCCATCATGGTAAATATCTACTAAGTCTTTTTTATATTTAAGCTGTTCAAATGCTTGTATCTTCGATTTTAATACATCTTTTAGATCTATCCTAATAGTGTTGACATCTTTTTTCTCATCAATATTTGGGTCTTGTTGTTTAAGACTCTCTCTTTTTAATTGCTCTTTTTTATCTTCTTCTAGTGCTTCTTTGTATTTTTCAACTAAGGTATTTGCTACATCGTTAAAATTATGATTTAACGCAAAATTGATACTGTTTTGTAAATCATTATAATTATGAAACTCTGCACTTTTAAAATCAAAGTTTAATATTTTAGTTGTCAAAGTTTCTTTTCTATCATTTGATACCGTTAGATGATATATTTGTAAGAGATTTTTAATATCATTTAACTTAAAAATCTCATCTATAAATAGTTGATAATTTTCATCTTGAAAGTTATTTAATATATTTAAAAATGAGTCGTATAGACTACTTTGATGTATTGAAAAAAATATCCCCAACTCTTCTTCTATTCCAAGTCTAATAACTAGTTCTATAATTGCTTTTTCTAATTTTTCATCATAAGTCTTGCTATAAAATAAGATCAATACTTCTAAGTAGAATTTTCCTAAACTTGAAGCGTAATATCTATCATCGGTTTGCATTTCACCTTTTAGCTTTTTAATATCTATTAAGTTAATCCAACTGTTTTTTAGGTTTTCTGATGATAACTCGTAAAATAGATTAAAGCCTATATTATCTATTATTTTGGAGCTATTGACATAAAAATGTTTTGTCTCAATACTTTTATGAAACACTTTTTTTATATTTTCCAAAACAGCTTTTATAAGCTCTTCTTTTAAATTACCATAGTCTATATCATCAATTTTTTCTCTTCTATCAAGATTTTTTAAGTACCAATTCAAAATAAAATAAGAATCTTCTTGAATACTTCCATTTTGCTTTAGTAGTTTTATTTGCTTTGTTACTAACTCATTTGTAATAGAATTAAAAAGTAATGTATTGTCTTTTAAGACTAATGAACTTAGCTTATTTAAAAGTTTCTCTAATGATAAAGTGACTAGCTCATGTTTTAACTTAAAATAGCTTTGAACCAAATAATTGACTACATAAAAAACTATTTGAGCTATATCTTTTTTATAATTATGCAACAGAGTTGAAATAAATATATTTACGGTTTGATTAGATATTAATTCAAGCCATTGTTTACGATAATTAAATTCTTGATTGTTTACCAAACCATTATAATGAATTTGCATAGTAACAATATTTAAAAAACCATAATGACAATACTGTGAATTTGACAACAAATAAGTATTAAACCTTACTTCTTCACTACTTAATATCTCTCCAACAACAAAGTAATCATCTTTTAGCTCAACTAAAAGCCTATTTATTCTTGAATAAGAATCTTCTTTGTAATAGTATGGACGAGGGACTTCATGCTGTATTAAACACAAAATAAATGAAGCTTTTTTGTCTATTCTAGATATGTCAAATAAAAAGTCTTGATATTTATTCTCTTTAAAAAATTTATAAACATCAAAAAAACTATCAAAACTTTTTGGGATTCTTGTTATATCAAAATACCTATGAGATTGTCTATTTACTTCATATTCTTCAAAGCTTTTTATCCAGCCCTCTTTTGTTTCTTTGTTTTTAACAATGTACTCTGTAATCTTATCTAAAAAATATTCTCTCACTTCTTCAATTGAAGAGAGTTCAACTAACCAATACCAAAAACCATAACTTTCAAATAGTTCAATTATTTCTAGCCATTTTTTTAATGCTATTTCTTTATCATCAAAATACAACCTTTCAAATATTTCTATGCCTATTTTTGAAAAATCATTTGGATGACTATACTTTATTTTGTTATCTTCAATTAAAAAAGCTTCATCGTATTTTTCATTGAAATTTTCTACTTCATTTTGTAGTTCTTTTTTTTCAAAAACTGAAAATACAATATCAACCAGCTCTTTACATTGAGTGTTTTCAATAAAATTTTGTTCTTCTATATGGTTTGAGTATAAATTTAATTTTTTTTCTAAATCTAATATTAGTTCAGTTCCTTTAACCACAATTTTTTCCTACTTCATTTAAATAGTTCTTGGTCTTATGTTGAAAAGAAGATACTACTTGTATTAATTCTTGTTTATACATAAAGTTTTTTAATTGAGCTATTTTACTCATACCCAACATCCACCTTTACACCCAAAAGTTTTTCACTATCATCCTCATCAGTTAGAGTTAAAATCGTATTTTTTTCTATGATCTCTTTGTACTCTTGCTCTGTTAGTATTGATTTTACTTCATTGAGCTGGTTTTGATTTACAGTGGCAATGTATTGGTAGTCTGTGCCATTGAAAAGTTCATTTACTACTTTAAATATCTCTGCTTTGTGCTTTTCATCTATGCCGTCAAAAAGTCTGCTATCGTGAAAGCTAAACTTGACATTGTGTCCGTGTCCTTTAAAGAGCATCGTCATGTCGTAGCAAAAGATTTTTACATTGTTGATGCCGTCCGAATTATCTGACTCTATATTAGCTTTTATGGTGTAGCGTTGTTGGTTTTCTCCATCATTGTTATAGACTGTAATACCCGATGCATTTTTAGGGTAAAATCGTTTTGCAAAACTTCTAAAAAACTCTTGTTTCTCTTTTATAACGGGCTTTATCTCTTCAAGGTACTCTTCTGTTTTTTGTGCATATTTTATGAAGCCCTCTTTGATCTCTAAAGATTTTTTATGGTAGTTTCCTACAAGCTCTTCGTAGTTTTGAAGCTTCTCTTTTTGGGCTTCAAGGTCTTTGAGTCTGTCACTTACTTTTATGACAACATCTAATGCTTGATGTGCACCTAAATACTTCATCTTATTATCTAGCTCTCTTTTAAGCTCTACCTCTTTTTCAAGATTCTCCTCTAGTCTTTTTGAAATGAGTTGTTTTTGTTCTGAGAGTTTCTGGATTCTGTTGCTTGTAAGTTTTTCATAAAATGATTCTAGCTCATGAAGTGTTTTAGAGATATTTTCAGGAAAAACTATTTTCACTTCTTCATAAACTTTTTCTATTGAGTCTCTACCAAGGTCAGGTGATGTTTTCAAGCTTTTTGTAATATTGTCTATCTGGTTTTTTGTCAAAACTATTTCATTATGTTTTTTTGCTAGCTCTTTTTCGATAGTGTCAGCCTCTATCTTAACATCATAATAATCCTCTGCAACTTCATATTTTTCTCGGCTATCTCGTAGCTTTTCTATCTCATCTTCTAAATCTATAATCTTTAAATTTACATCTTTATCTTTTGTGAAAAAATCTTTAAGTAGTTCATCGTTTTTAATGTTTTTTTCAAGCTCTTCAACTCTCTCTTGCTCTTTTCTCAATCTATACTTTTCTTGTACAAGATTTGTATCTAAGCCCATCAAAAATGCATTTACCATAAGCTTTTGGTAATCTGTAAAAAAGTTTGATGGATTATCTGCTTCTACATAAGATTTTTTTAAAGGTCTAATAAAAAACGGCAAAGTATTTCTAAATGTTAGGTATTGGGTATCTTGTGGAAAACTAAAGATTATTTGTCTTATTTTTTCATAGAAATTATCTACTGTCATAGCAGGTTCGTCATCAAAGTATATCTTTGTTGGTTCACTCATTGTTCGTTTAATAATATGTGACTTTCCATCTAGCTCGATAGTTAAATAAAAAATCCAATCAGGTAGTTTTTCTACAAATGATTTGTAATGATCTTTTTTAGCTCCTAAACAAAAATGAATAAGTAAAACTATTAGTGATTTTCCTACACCGTTATATGTTTTACTGTTGTCACTAGATTCAGGATTTTTTTGTTTTGCCACTATAAAACTTAGTCCAGACTTGTTAAATGTTACTGTCTTAAAGCTTTCTTTATTTGCTGACAGCTCAATAAGTTTCATTTTTTACCACCTTAGCATCTATTTCTTTTACTGCATCGATTGAGTACAAAAATAAAATAGTCATAATCAAGTTATCAAAACTATGTTTTGCAAAATAAAGCTCATTCTGCAAATCTTGCTGGTACATCTGCCATAACTCATCCACGCTTCTAGGTTCGCTCAAATTTTGAAGTATATAACTTCCAAGCCCTAAAAATGATTCAGAGAAATTAATATGTTTTGCTGGCATTATCATTCTACAGGTTCCTCAAAAATATCACATGTCTCAAAATACATCGACATAATTACTATAGATGAAGCTTGATACTCAGCACTGCTTCGTGGTGATATTTCGCTTACTAACTCCCAAAAAAGTTCACTACCACTGCAAGACTTTGCAAGTTCTTGATACATACCATTGATTTTATTTTGAAGTTCTTGAGCGGTAAAATCGCTATTGTTTTTAAGGTACTCATTTAAGGTTCCAAGTTGAAAATAACCGTTTGTAAGTCTTACACTTTCATTAATACTCAAGTTATTAAACTTGATTTTTTCATCCCAATCAGGTGCTACAATATTTTCAGTTCCATTGTTTAACGACTTGCCTTTTAGGTGTTCTAATATATCGTTTAAAATGTCATAATCTAACGATGATAAATTTGCAGGGTCTGGAATATGTCCTGCAATAGTCATAATTTGATCATCGCTTAGATTATAAAGCATATTTTCTAAATCTTTTGCAACTATAAATTCGCACTCTTTGAGACTATTTGTCTGTTTGATTGTTTCTAATAATTTTTCAGAATCAGCATTTACACCTTTGTATTTGTCATTAACTACATAATAGAACTCTTGAATATTATTCCATTGACTTTGTAAACCACTAAAGTCTGTTTGTATTTTCTTTATAACTTCTGGATAAGATTTTCTTATATCTTCTGGTGCATACACTTGAAAATAAATCCCTTTGCTTTTGATATAACCGTCATTTTTTCTATCACCTATATTTCCCCAAGGCTTTATCTGGATAAATATAGGCTCTTTGTAGTTCATTATGGCACTGAATAAATCTTCAAACTTTTGTCCATCTGCTTCATGGATTTTATTTTTAAAAAGTATTCTTGAAATATGTTTTTCATCTCGTGTCATCATGCCCTCTTTATGTGTCTTATTTTATCGAAAAATATATTGTAAAAAGCTTTTGGCAAATTAGTATATTTTATACTTACTTATTTTGAATTTAAAATTAAGATACATAATTCTCTAATAAACCTCTTTGTAATATTGATTTTGAAACTTATATAACCATATATTATTAATATGTTCAAGGTATGTAGATGCTTTGGAAATCTTTTACTAGGAGTATTGATGTTCACATTACCCCAAATTCTCACAATCCTTATTTTAGTTGGAACAGCTGTCAAAGAAACAATCGAATCCAATGAAAATTAGTCCATTAGTCTTTAGACTCTCAACAATCAAATAAAAAAACATAAAGGAAATACCATGTCAAAATTACCACTATCTAATGAGCAATTAAAAGCTCAGGCTCCAGCACTATTCACCGAAGAACCACATAACGATGTAAGTGACAAATACCACTTTATACCTACTATAGATGTTATTAACGAAATCAAGTCTAATAATTGGTATCCAGTAAGTGTTTCAGAAGCGTCTGTTAGAGATTTAGACAAAGAAGGATACCAACAGCACTTAGTTCGCTTTCGTTACTTAGATGACCTCCTATTATCCCATGAGGATAACGCGGTAGAGCTACTTTTGTTTAACTCTCATGATAGAAGTAAGAGCTTTAGTATCTCAGCTGGCATTTATCGTTTCGTTTGTAGTAATGGACTCGTTATTGCAGATAGTGTGTTTGAATCGTATAAAATTAAACACTTAGGAGATAGAGAAAACGATGTAGCAACAGCAGTAGCAAACATTACAGCCATCAAACCAAAGCTAATGGAGAAAATTCTAAAACTAGAATCAATAGAGTTAACGCAACTAGAAAAAGAATCATTTGCTCGTTCATCAATTCCACTAAGGTTTGATAAACACCTACTAGTAAATCATATAGATTTGCTAGTACCACATAGAGATGAAGACACTCCTAATGATTTATACACTGTCCTTAACGTAATACAAGAGAATCTACTACGTGGGAATATATCTGGGATAAACAAAGATACTGGTCGTAGATTTACTTCTCGAGAAATCACATCTATAAGTAAAGACGTATCTGTTAATCAAGGTCTTTGGGATATTGCAGAAAGAATACTTTCAATCAAAGAACCATCATTTGCATTAGCAGCATAAGGAGGAATATATGAAAATGACTAACTACCGCTTACTAACAGAAATGGAAAATATCAATCCAAATAAACAAGATTGGTACAAGGATTATGTACGTCAAGTACTAGAGTCCAACAAATCGTACTATGTAAAAACCGATTATCTCGGTCTCAGCGTCCAAGAACTCCAAAATAAGATAGATTATCTATCAGAGGATATAAAAGAGATGACGGCTCTTAAAAAGAGTCTCACGAGTGCAAAAGTTACAGCACTAGAAGCTACTGCAACTGTACTAGCAGAATATGGTATAGATAGACTCGATGGAACTGCAATATCTTCTATAACGATTACACCACAAAAGACAAAAATTAAAGAAAGTTTTAAAGTCATAGACGAAGAAGCTCTTATTAAACTAGGGTTTTATACAGTAATCGTAGATGAAGAAGCTGTTAAAGATGCAATGACAACTGTTGAAGGGATGAATGAAATAGATAAATTTGTAAAGGTGGGTATTGTAAATGAAAAAGTACCTGCTCGTATTAAAGTCAATGCTAGACGCTCTAGCCAAAACAACCAAGTTACTGAGCTATTAAGCTTAGTAGACTCTCAAGAAGCAGCATAAGGAGATAACATGTTTTCAGAGAACCAATTAAAAGCACTATCATACAATTTAGATGATGGTAGAGTGAAAACTATAGAAAAAGCAGGCATGAGCTTTAAGTACTTAGAGACTTATGATGTCATAAATGTAGCAAACACTATCTTCAACTATATGTGGGACTACACTATCACTAGACTTGAGGAAGTGGCAAGAGAGACTAACCAAAACAGCAACCATGTAATTACATACAGTGCTATTGTTAAAGTGAGAATCTATGACAATCAAAGAAATTTCATAGAGAGAGAAGATACAGGTGTAGGTACTGGAACGGCTAGAACCATTGGAGAATCAATTGACAACGCTTCTAAGAGTGCAGTAAGTGATTCGCTCAAAAGATCTCTTCGTTCATTAGGTGGGCAATTTGGTAATGACCTATATAGCAAGTCACCGAACATAAAGCGGAACTATCAGCAACAACCTACACACCAAATACAACAGCCACAGCAGTACTCACAAGCTAATCAACAGCAGACACAACAAGCCCAGCCGTCACATAATCCAAATGACTTTTCATCCCTTTATTCTATTGGTCTTACAATCATGGAACAAGGTCAAAACCTCATAGTTATAGGTGATGATATTTTCAATAAAAAAGATAGTATAAAAGCTTGTGGCTTTAGATGGGATGTTGCTAGTAAGATGTGGTACAAACCTATTGAACAGCAAGTGGCTTAAGATGAGTAAGCTTATCCCACAAACACTACTTAGTGATATTCCAGACTTGTACGAGACAGAGGGGTTAAATAATCCCCTTTGCTGTATTAAGCTATTCACTCCTGATAGCAACTGGACTTGGTACATTATAGAGTTCTCAAAAGCTGATACAAATACTTGCTATGGCTATGTTAAAGGACTAGAGAGTGAGCTAGGATACTTTACCCTGGAGGAACTAGAATCTGTTTATGGTTCACTTGGTTTGGCGATAGAAAGAGACTTATCGTTTGAACCTACACCCTTTGCTACTATCAAAAAGAATTAACATGACAGCTCTTTCTAAGAATAAGATTAGCTCATTAGCTAAAGTACTAGAGAATAAAGATAGTGTAGAGTTTAATAATGATGGCTTTTACTATGAAATATTTGAAAGTGCTGAGGGTGGCTATATTGTAAATGTTTACTCTAGTCATGATGAAGATGTTGAATACATAGAAGCTAATCTTATTGATGGAGGGCATTGTAGTGGTAGTCCTAGAGATGCCGTAAGATTTATGTTATGAGTTATATTGTAATAGTACTTTGTCACAATGAAGTCCACTATATCCAACTATTTGAATCTAAACTAGAAGCAGAGGAACAAGCGATACTCCTATCTAATGAGTGATATAACAAAGATGGTGTCTTAGAATGGACTCCACACCAAATAGAAACTATAGATAAGATGAGAAGCTACTATCAATCATAGTCTTATTTTAACAGTGAAGATTATGTAAATGTTGTTATAGAAGAATCTAATCTAAAAGTTTAAGTATTAAAACACTATCGTGGAGGATAAATAACTTACACGTATGAACTCTCTAATTAAATTTTCCTAACACCATCTTCATAACAAACTTTAAATTTATTAAGTGCATTTTTGATATGTTCTATTGTATTTTTTGGTGCATATTGCAGTAGGTCAAGTATCTCTCTAGCATCTTTACTATATCTTATATTATACTCCGTTGCATATTCTATATCAAAACTAAAAAGCTCTTGTACTGAGATATTTAGTGTTTCTACAATGTAGGGTATAAGTTCTATTTTTATCTCTCGTTTTCCATAAAGATAACCTAAAATAGTTTGAACTGAAGGAGTCTCTCCCGTCCTTTTTAATTTCGGTTCTAATAGTAATAGTTTATTAGCAAATTCTTGTTTTGTGATATGCTTTTCATCTATCAAATAATTTACTTTTTCCCAAACTTCCATAATCATGCCTTTAGTCGTAATGTCCATAATTTCTCATATTGTAAGCACTATTAAAGGTCAAAATGAATATAATTTTCTCAGTATGAAAAAAAGGTAAAAAATGTCAGAAGAAATGAAAAAGTCAATTTTAGTTGCAGGTGCAATAACATCAGGAATAATGTTAGCTCTTATTCTATTTGGTAATGTAGGTTCAGGTTTTTTTAGGCTATTAATGGTTTTTATTGTAGGAACTATTTTAGGTACACCATTAGCTATTGCAGGTAAGTTTATTGGAATGTGGTTTGCAAAAATATTTATGCGAGAATACGAAACAATATTTACATATGTAGGTTTTTTAATTGGAGCAGTACTTGGTGGTGCTTTGGCAGGAATGTTGTTTTCAAATAAAGTAGAAACTGCATTTGTAGGAAGTTGTGTTCAAGGTGGTGATTCAAAAGTTGTATGTGAATGTGTTTATGATAAATTAGATGATGAATATGATGACTTAGAATCAATGCTTTTTAATGCTAGACCTTCAAAAAGTATGCAAGACTTTATGTTAAAATCAACTAATGAATGTAGAAGAGAAAAGTAATGAAACTTTTTTTAAAAGTTATTTTAGTTATATTTATTGTTTTAACAGTATATTTACTTATGAACAATTCTAAGGAAGCTGTACAAAACATGAGCATAAAAAATTTAATACACACAGTATACAGTGTATCTGGCAACCATGCAAAGCAGAAACAGCAAGAAGAAAGTCTAGACTATGCTTTATCAAAAATGGCTCAGCAAGGTTGGAATATAGATGAAACACTTATTGATGCATTAGAAAACAACCCCTATATTAAAGGTACTCAGTTTAATTTATTCGAAAATAATATGCGAGGACTAGATAAAGTGGAAGTTATAACTACTCTTAGTGATAATAAATCAGATATACCAATAAGAATGTTCTTTTTTGTACAACCTAAATCAAAATTTACAATATCTTCTTTCTCTGAAATACCTCATTCTGCTAAATTATTACCGATGATTGCAGTAGAGTTAACTTTCAATGGTATAACTAAAAAGTTTACAGATTCCCAAGTGACTGATATTCTTCCTGTCCTATATAATGAAGAAGCAAGTAAATCACTTTTAATTAAATTTCAAAAAAGATAATGTTTGATTTACACGATGTAGAAAATACTATTTTTAATCTTATTCAAGAGAATCTCTTATACTTTACAATTATTGTATCTGCAATAATAGGTAAGATTAAAGAAAGCTCAAAAAACAATATTTTTACAGTGTGGGTAATATATTTTATAGGAACACTATTTCATGAATTAACCCACTTAATTGTTTCTATTGCTACCTATGGAAAACCAAGTTGGTTTTCCATACTTCCATCAAAACAAAAAAATGAGATAGGAGAAACGGTAGGTTATACATTGGGTTATGTAAGGAATAATAACTTAAGGTTCTACAATACGTTTTTAGTAGCAATGGCTCCACTGTTACTTATACCATTATCATATTGGATTTATCTTCATTTTTTTGAGTATTTCGATAAAAATATATGGACAATGATAAGTTATATATTTATTATAGTATCTCTTTTATTTAGTTCTATACCTAGCAGTGTAGATTTTAAATTAGTTTTTAATAAAAATATTATTCAAAATTTAGCTATACCAATAATTATAATATATTTATTGATATATTTTGAATTTAATATAATAGAAATATGGAATAATTGAAAATTAAGCTTTCAACTCATAAATGATATTTTTAGTAGTTCTTTAAAATTTATCTCTTTCGTTTTATAATCCTATTTTTATATGTGTGATATATTTATCATCAAATAATGTAATCACTTAAAATTCTTATTTTATGTTCCTAACTCTGTATATTACAACTAAGCGTAAAAAGTCAATAAAACACAGTAAATCTAAAATTGGTATGCTGAGTTATGTTAGGGTATTTTCATTAACTTACTTTAGGTTATTAATATTATTCTATCTTATATTAGTTATTATTATCTAATCTATATTCTCATTAATACACTTAGCAACAGATAGAGTAATTATAAAGTAAATAACAGACTAAAAGAGAAGAGAGTATCACTTGTTTAACTGTAGTAATAATTACTAATGTTTGTATACATACTATTTAATTGATAGAAATAAATTAATCAATTAAGGATAGTACAAATGAGTAACACAACAAAGGTAGATAAGCGAATCGAGAGTAACAAGAAGTATGTGGATGCCTTACAAGAGCATTGTTCTAAGCTCAATGTGATTAGATTAGATTTAGGCTACAAGCATAACAGTGATGTTGCACTAGAGGAAGCAAGCAACGACTTAAACCGTCTATTAAGTAACAGAAGAAGTAAGCCATCTATTTTTGAACATAATGTAGGCTACACCTGTAAGAAAGAGTACACGGAGGACAAGGGAGTACATATACATGCATTTTTTATGTTTGATGGTCAGAAGGTACAAAAGAGTGCATACAAGGCTGACCAAATAGGTAAATATTGGAATGAGAGTATTACCAAAGAGAAAGGTAGCTACCACAACTGTCATCGTAATAACTATGAGAAAAACGGTATCGGTATGCTAGAGCACAATGATAGTGAAAAAAGAGAGTATCTAGATGTGGCAATGGAGTATATATTCAAGGATGAACAAACAATTGAAAGAATATCTGATAACAAAAAAGATAGAGCAGTAACTCGTGGTACTATGCCTAAAAAGAAAGGAAATATTGGGAGACCTAGGAAATAGTGTACTCTCTGTAAAAGCTTAAAATTCATGTTTATTTTGAGCGTTTTAGACAAAACACAAAATTGTTAAAAAGTAGAATAAAGCCTATGATTAAGGTATTCTAATGGATATCCAAGGCTATTCTAGTATCTACTTAAAAATTCTAGAATAGAGCTTGAGAAATAAGAATAGGAGCTGAATACTCCCACTCTTAAGATATAAATAACCTCTTCTTGCTGTTGTAGGTCTTGTTTGTATTAACATCTTGCTTGAAAAAATCATCTTTGATTTTAAAAAGTTTCAATAGATTCTTATTGTTGATAAAAGAGTTCTCAGGATATATCAAATTGAAGTACTGATATAAATCTTGTTTAGAAATATAGCCACTCGCATCATCAGCTTCATCGTTGAAATTGTAAATAAGCTCTTCATACAGTTTAGGAGCAGCTTGAAGCTTCTCAAAATATGGGATATCTATTGACTTAATAGCATTGATAAACTCATCAAATATTTGATTCAAGTATTCAGAAGGGGCTACTTTATCATCTATGTTTTCTACACTTCTATAGTAGTGTTCGAGTTGATATTGCTTTTGTTCTTCCTCTAGAACTTGAGTTATATCTTCTTTAGCATCTACTAACTTATCCGTAACATTAACTTTAATAATATCATTATTACCAGCTGATAGATAAAATTCACCAGTATTCAACTTCTCAACATCTTCCAGTTTAGTATTTAGAGTTTTATTCATGGCTTCGAGAGTCTTATTACTATTTTTACCAATGATTTTTACATTGGTCATGGTCGTCATAATATCTCTGAGATTTGTATCTCTTATTTGTGTAATAGCTTGATGAGCAAATGTTACAAATAATTTATATTTACGAGACTCTGTAAGTATCTCACTTATAGTTGCCGTTGAAGTTATAAAGTTATGCGCTTCATCTATATATAGGTGAGTGTGCGTTCTATCCTCTTCTGCTACATCAGCTCGCTTTAGTGCTAATATCTGTATATACTCAACAATAAACCTTATATAATACTTGTATGTATTAGGCATTTTACCTTTTGGAATATTGAATATAATAATCTGACCTTTTGTATTCATTGCCTGCTCAAGATCAATTGTATTTTTACCATTCATAAGACCTGAAAAAGTAGGATCATTAAGTAGCTTTTTCAACCTTCTTCTGATTGCACCTTTTGTTGGTTTAGAGCTTTCAAAATCATCTTCAAAAAATTCAGACTCTAACTGATTTGGACTATTGATTCCAAATTGAACTAAATCTTCATTTCTGTTATCATTCAAAAATCTATAAAGCTCTTGAAAACTACCTCCACCTTTTCTAAGTAATACTCTGATGCACATTTCAAGTACATCTTCCATCGCACCAGTAAAGGTCTCATCACTATTAACACCTTTAAGTACATTTAAAATAACTTGTGTCAGTCTAGCTATATTAGCTTCACTTTTATTAGATAAATGAAATAGATTAATGGTAGGTGTCTTGGATTCACTCAAAAATGGATTAATGTAAACTAATCGTGTTTTATCTTTAACTAATTTCGTAACTTCTTGTGCTAAATCACCATGTGGTTCTAATAGTATCACATTTCCATCAGCTCTCAAGATGTCTGCCATGATGAGTATCTTCAGGAGCTGGCTTTTCCCACTTCCTGTCATTCCAGTGACGTATGTATGTTTATATCTCTCTGTTAATGGAATTAAATTCTCAAAATTACTACTAAATGGATCAAGGATATTATCCTCTATAAGTTTGACAATATTTTCATCAATACTATCTAGTAACTTTACAAAGTCTTCATTTTGATTAGTGTTTTGCGATAATTCAGAGGGTGTATTCCCAAGTACTGAGAGTTCTTTAGAAAAAGTCGTTAGACTACTATATAGCTTCTTATGAAAAGAGATTTTATCTTCTTCTTGTAAGTTTGTCATGATATTTTCCATAGAGTCCACAAAAAAGACATCACTAGAGCTTAAAAAGTCTTTTAAGAAAGGATGTGCCTCATTTAGTGTAATAAGAACCTGCCCATGAATTGGAACAAACTTATCTTCAATCATAATAAATTTATCTACTAAAATTGATATAAGTATCTCTTGTAATTTCTCTCTATCTTTTTCATCGTCAGGTATATGGTCAATATGGTAAATCAATTTATGTTTGATTATCTCCCCGATACCTTCTGATTGCAACATCTCATCCGTTATTGTTACACAAAACTGTGATCCAAATATTGGCTTTAATACTCTATTGAGTAAAACTCCCTCTGAAACATCCTTATTTCCAACTAGTACAATAGCCTTTGATGAATTTAAATGTTTAAAAAAATTCCCTAGTCTACTAACAAGGATTTTTAAATCTTTTACAGTAGTGATTTTTTGGATAACATGCTTTGCATAGCTCTCATATGGTTCATCTATTAATTCAGAATGATAAAACCTATTAGCTAAATACGATGTATACGATAAATGGTTTCTTGAGAATAATCCTTTAAAGTTTACGAAAACCTCATCCATTCTAGTAGGATCAAAAATATCTTCATCAATTACAGGGATTGAGTTAATAGCTATATATGTAGTATCTATTCTTATTTCTGCCTTTTTGTATGAAAGTGCTTCATTAAGATCACTTACAAAATAAATATTGATATTACCATATCTACTGCCTATTTCTTTGGCAATTGCTTTCTCGTCAGCAACAATTAGTTCACTAAACTGACTAGGTCTAAAATAAAACTTATCTTTAAATCTCCAAAAACGAATATGTTGATTCAATCTATTCATATCACAAAGTATAGATTGTTCTTTATTTTTAAAATAATTATACTTTCTTTCCTCATTATTCATTATTTGATTGAAATTTGCTTGAGCATCCCAATATCTATTATTATGGTTTTCAAGACTTCTGACATTCCTACTATAGAGTCCAACTTGATGATACATATGATTATTAATCATTGATAAGTTATTAGCTTCTTGTGAATACTTTTGTACATTTATTCCAGTATTAGTATTTGTTATTATATCGTTCATTATTTTTCCTTAATGGATTAGAGCTAGGATTGATAACTCATGTGTTAAGTAAGTAAAATAAGTTACTTACCACCTATCTTTTTAACATAATCAAAGACAAATCAATTTGACAATAAGTTGTTAAAGAGCATGATAAAATAAACATTCATCATTTTTTGTATAAACTTGGAAACTTTATTTTCTAGACTATGAATCCAAAAATAAAGCAAGTTCATTGATAGTGAAGAAAACTCCACCACCGACTTTTTTAGAACAAATTTCACCAGATTTTCTAAGTCTGTCTAAAGTTGCTTGAGAGATATTTAGCTCACTTGCCGTTTCTTTTTTAGTTAGTAAAGACTTTTGATGTCTTTTAAGTAAGTTGTCTAAGTTAGACATTGATTTGATCCTCCTTCAGTAGATCTAAGAAGAATTGTAGAGGTCTACCTAGTAGATTGGTTTTCATTTATAAATTATAAAATGAGAACCATATTGAATGTGTATTGGATAAGGGATGACTTGATCTAGATAATTTTTTTTTCTAGAAACTTATGAATATAAGTATGTAAGTTTTTAATTCGACCAGGAGTTTCATTAAGCAGAGTGGCGATTTCGTAAAATATACTGTCTGGATATTTTGTTTTCATTTTTCTATATTTATATTTTTGTTTGCTAAGGTCATTTTCGTGTATTTTAAGCTCTCGTTTTTCTTCTCTTTGCAGTGCACTTATTTCTTTTTCTGTTTCTTCTATACTTTTAGGATTACCTTGTACTGCCATTTTTTCAATATATTTTTTATCAATCAATGATTTATATTTTTGCTTTATTTTTGTTCTTTCAACTTCATAGTTCTCATCTAAAGTTTGATTCATGAAGTCGATATTTAATTTGTTTGCCTTTATATAATCAAAAGTGAAAAGTGCTTTTATAATTGAATCTTGCCTTATTGTAAAAGTTTTTTTATATTTATTTAAAACTTTATGTGCCTGTTCTATATAGCTTGCATTTAATTTTTCTTCAAAGTTGAAAGTTGACAATAGTTCCTGTTCATAATTTTCTTTGATTTTTACAACTTGATCCAAGAGTTCTTTTTCTGATAATTCAAAATTCAACTTGATCTCGTTAATTGGTGTTACTGGATTCTTGATCAGCATAGATACATTTTCTTCGTCAAGAAAACTCCCAACTGAGTATCTAAATGTCACTCCAAGAGTAGTTATCTCTGCATAGCTTAATCCATATTGTTTAATTAAAATATTATCAATTTTTTTTTCTTGATTTAGGAAGTCTACTATAGCTCTTATTTCAAATTCTTCCTCAGTTTCGAATTCTAAAGGTTCTAGTTCACTATTAAACGAATTTTCTAATAAATCATTGTATATAGCATTGCGAACAATAAATTCAATTAAAATCGCATTAATAAACCCTTTCTCTTCTTTATAGTTATAAAGATTTTTGTATCTATAATGATTAAAAGTTGGCAAAACAACTTCGTTAAACTCGTACTTTTTATCTTCATATACGAAATCTTTTTTTTGTACAAATCCATTATTATCATATTCTATTTTATCAGGCAATGGCAATAAATATATATTATATTTTTTATCTTTTGTCGTGGCAATATACTTGTGTCGTTTCAAATGGTTTTCAATTGTCAGGTCATTGGTTTCTGAACTAATTATTGTTGATTGATCACATGAGATAGAGTTTATATTATTTTTATTATCAATCCATTCAATTAATAAATCTTCGCTATTTGGTATATCATCATGCAATATTTCACATATATCCCTTTGTTCATACTCAAACTCAACATAAATATAGTTTGCACTATAAGAATAAACAACTATGTTAATTGGAAAATTTAGTTTATCATCAACTTCATTCAAAAGATTGTTAATAGCATCATAAAAGGTCATGTCTTTATAATTCCTATTTTATTACTCTTCGTATAGTTTAACCTTACTTGTAGCATCATTGGCACTTTATAGCCCATAATCAGCTACCTCCATATCGTCATCGATATTCAAATATTTCATTGTAGTATCAATCTCTGTATGATTTAGAAATCTTTTTGCATGAACAATACCAAGCTTTTTATAAACATTAGTTGCAGCTGTTCTTCTCATTGTATACACTGTCAGTCTATACGCATTATCATAAGTTCCTATATTTTGATTAAAGTGTTTGTCAAATATAGCTCTAAAGTGTTCGGCATAACCTTGGTATCTAGTATGTGAATTTTTTATACTACTTTTCTCTTGCTCAGTTGTTGCTCTCATATATAATTGCATTGGAAAAAAGATAAAATTGTCATGAACTAAATCATGCTCTTTAATCCATGCTTCAAACATATCTAATAGTTCTTTACTAACTCTTGCATCATAGGGTTTCCCTTGCTTCATGGCTCTTATATGTACTGTATTCTTATCAAAATTAATATGCTTTACTTGTATGGTCATAACAGCAGAAGGTCTTGCTCCAGTATGATAACAAGCTTTTAAAAATAATAATAGTCTAGGCTTAACTTGGAACTCATCCAAATTCCAAAGCTTTTCAAGTTCTGTATCTGATAATACACGACCAGCTTCATTTTTATCTGTTTTAATAATATCGCCAACGACTACAGGGTTTTTATTCACATAACCCTCTTTTATAGCCCAATTAAATATAGCTCTAAGATTACTTATCATTTTTTTTACTGTTCTTGGGTTCAGAGGATTTGCATCCACTTCAGCTTTCAATTGAACACCTCTTAAAGCTGGTGTTTTTTTCAACTCCTCGCTCAGATTTTTTATATCAGCTGTTTTAATATTTGCTATTTTCATTTTCCCTAATGTAGGCTTAACATGTCGATTAAATGCTGATTCAATTGTTTTGATTGATTTAATAGTTTTAGTTGGAAAATATAGTTTAGCAACATCTTCTAGTGACAAACTATTAGTCATAATCTTTCTACCTAAAAGAGTCTTATCTTTTTGTATTTCTTCTCTATCTTTTGTAAGCTCTGCTCTTTTATCATTAAGTATTTTTAATGCATCCTCTTTTGTGTTTGCACTACATTTTACTTTTTTTATTTTATTATCAAGATCTCTATATGAAATATAATAAGCTGTAGTTCTTTTATCTATATCACTATCTCTAAAATACTCAAATATACCACTATATTTCTTTGCTCTTATTTTTCTTAATCCCACTCTAAAGCCTTTTTTTACAACAAATATTATATTATAACTTTTACACAGTCTCTTTAACTACTGTATAGCTCTATTCTGTTACAACAATTTATTACAACATTTGGTTAAATATTAGCATAAAATTGGTAATTAATGCAAATGTTAGCATATTAATAAACTGTTGATATAAGCCTTATTAAAGGGATTTAAAGAGGTTTGCAGAGGTTTGAAAAATAATGGGTATTAGTCTTTGGTGGGCTAATAGGCCTCATTAGCTCTTCTGTGCTCTAGTTCAATATCAATTCTAAGCAGAGTATTATCAAGAGGATAAAGTTTTCTGGCTTTTTTTATCTCGATAATAGTCTTGTTTAAATCTAAGCCTTTAGAGTCAATATCTATTTTTGAAAATTTATTATGAAATTCTATTAGAGGTATTATATCTGGATGCTTTATTGATTTAAGTTCTACTTCTAAGCTTTTGTCTTCTTTTGAAATATATAAAGAAGACATAACCACAAAAGCTAAAAAAATAAGTACAAAAAGAACTAATTTCATATTAACTAATCTCAATAACTACTTCAGCTATTTCTACAATGTCACCGGAAACTATCTTAGCTCTTTTTCTAAGCTCAACTTCACCATTTCTTTTAGCATAACCATCCGCAATCAGCATCTTTGCATGTGCACCACTATCTGCTAAATCTAAAACTTTAAAAAGCTTAAACAGCTCTATGTAATCATCTTTTAATTCAAACTTCATCATTCACCTATCTTTAATTTAATAATGTAATGATAGCCAAATTAAATGCATACAAACCCACAAACGACCATTAACTCACAAATGGACTAATAAGATATCCACCGACAAGAACAACAATTGATGTGTAAAATAGTTGTATTTCAATTATTTCTATAAATGTCTTTAGCATGTTCCACTCCAAAATTTCCCTATTGATAATAGAGAATTCAATTTATGTAGAGTCAATACCTCCACTTCTTACTATATATATCGGCAATATTACAAAAATATGAAAAATTTATATTTATTGCATCATTTTTAAGAATATAAGATATAATACTTTTGATGAAAAGATGAGGCTCGAGTTCATCTTTAGTGTGTAATTTAGTGCTATGCTCAATTGTGACCCTAAAGACTCTCCAATTTTTGACTCCACTTCGCTCACGAAGTGATATTTTAATACAAGAGGTTTTGCAATGGCAGAATTACTAGACGGTTCAGTTAAATGGTTTAATGAAGAAAAAGGTTATGGATTTATCCAACAAGATAATGGCGGACAAGATGTATTTGTACACTTTCGTCAAGTAAACCACTCAGGTGGTGGTCGTGTTTCTCTTGCTGAAGGGCAAAAAGTTACATACGAAGTAGGCGAAGGTCAAAAAGGCCCTCAAGCTGAAAACGTTACACCTCTATAGATAGAGACTAAAAACCCCTATTACTGGGGTTTTGCAAACTCTATTTACTTAAAGTCTTTTATATATAAAATCCTTACTCCCTGCCCTACTTCATTAACATCTATATCAAATCTTATAGACCTACTTAAAGTGTACTGCAAGATAATGCTTGAAATTGTGTCGTTTTTATATATAGCCCTTATCTTCTCATTGAAACGTGCCCCTATTTCATAACCAAAAGTTCCCTCTTCATTTGTCAATACATTTAAAGTGTCTATGTTTAGACCTGAAGTGTCATTAAATATCTGCTTCACTCCTGTTGCCAAAAGTATGGAGCTGACAGATGTCTTTGATCCAGATGAGCTATCAAAAGTTGATGATGCCGATTCACCAAAGAGTATATATGACATTATGTCATTTTGACTTAGGTATGGTGTTGATTTAAATATGACTACAGGCGAAGCGAGTGTATTTGTAATAAATATCTCTATGTCAATATAGTCTAATGTCTGGTAGTGCATATTTAAGTTCAGGTATGGGTTTATCGGTTTTGCTCCATTAAAATACAACTCGCTCTTATCAAATGTAAAGAGCTTATCACTTGACGTTACTTTCCCTTCTTCAATTGTTACCAGTCCCAAAAGACCCAAAGAAGATGGGGGCTCTTGCCAAATAACGATATCTGGAACAAAAAGTAAATCGACACTCTTTGTTTTATAACTAATTGGCTTTATAGAATTCAGATGTATATTTACAAAATGCTTATACTTAGTCCGAGGTTTGATATCTTGTATAATTATAATGTCGTCTGAAATTGTATATTCAGCAGGTGGTTCATATGTTATAACACCTTCTAGTAGTGTTACATTTCCTTCTATCCTTTGTGTACCGTTGCCATCAAAGGAAGCCTTTACATCAGCCCTAATGCTAACATTAGCTTCTTTACCCTCATATTTGAACATATCACTTTTTATCCGTAAATCTCCCTTTATATTCATAGGGTTAAAGAATCCTGTTACAAGCAAGTTGTCGTATATCCAAAACTCTTTTAGCTCTAAAGTTTTATTTTCATCAAAACTTATTTTTGACTTTTTTTGAGAGTAAATCATATGATTCATAAAGTCCAAACTATATTTATCAATGGTTATCTCACTATCTATCATTGTTGCTTCTAAATAAAGATTTTCTGCTCTATAAGTTGTTTTAGTGTCAACTTTTGCACTCAGCCAAGGCATGTGAAGACGACCTTTAATCTGCACATTTTTTGAGAAACTCACAATAGCCTCTATCTTTGCTTGTGCATCTAACAAGACATCATCATCTGAGTTAATTAAGTCAAACTCCGACAACATTGCGTTAAGTGATTGAATATTTGCATTGAGTGTTATGTTTTTATCAGAGATATCACCCTTAACTTTAAAACTCTCCGAGCCTAAATTTCCAAATCCATTAAGCGCTGAGCCTCTCTTAAAAAGAGTTACATCAAGCATCTTCGCACCAAGATTTAAAACAGTTTTTTCATCTTCGTTGTAATATACAAACTTCAGAGGCGAGAACTTGTCCATTGGATATTTTTTAAAAATCTCTGATTCGAGTTTTGGATTCATCTGCGCAACAACAAGTTGAGTGCTGTTATCTAGTTCTACGCTTCCATCTAAACTGCAAAACAAACCTTTAGTGCTAAACTCTCCAACTAATGAAAATGGAGATATTGCTACAACAGCATCTGCATTAATGCTAAGAGTGTTTTTTTGAAGCATCTCAGGAAGCTGAGAAATAGATGATAGTGCAAGAGCTTCGCTGTTGACATGAACTAAAAACTCTTTATAATCATTTGATTTTATATCTAATTTTAACTGCTCTGTTTTGATACTCCCTATCAGGCTATCAGCATCTCCTGCAAGCTCTGCACTAAAGTTATCAAAAGGAAGTTGCGATGGATATTTTGTTAAATCTGCACTTAAATCCGATGAATAAGCACCAAGAGAGTTAAACAGACCCTTTTGTTTCACCTCTGCTTCAAGTTTTTCATGAGAGAAGAAGTAGGAGCTCTCAAATGAGAAGTAGTTCTCATTTATAAAATATGTTAGATTGATATCTGCATTTGATAGGTTCACATTTTGGTCTGCAGTGAAGCTCAAGTGGTTTAAATGTGTACTCATAAATACTTTTTGCAGTGTAGCTTCAACATCTACGGAAATTATTTTTGGAACTCCCTGCAAAAATTCAAAATATTTTTTAGCTACAGACTCTTCAGGAGTTAGCAAAGTTTTTGCATAGAGTATATTTGAATCTATCTTTGCATCTATAATTGCATCTGCATAGGGAGTAAATAACTCAACAAAAAGTTTTTTAACATTCAGTCTCTTGTCATAGTCAATCTTTGAGGCATTTAGATTAAAAACAAACCTCTCATCATCAAGGATAATACTAATATTTGTCAGCTGAAGTTTTGAAACAGAAAAAGCAAAGACAAAGAACTCATAATCACTCTCTTGTCTTTTTGGTAGCTTGTCAATATTTAACAATACTCCGTCTGCTTTAATTTTTTTAATTACAGGAGTCGAATTAAAAAGCATAACAAAACTGTAATCTATCTCAACTCTTTTAGCACTAAACGCGTCCAAATAGCTAACATCATACAGAGTTGCTCCGGTAAGAAGTGAGCCTTCGACTTTACTATATAAAATTCCATTTTCTTTTAAAAACTTATCTGTAAGATACTTTACAGAATCCGGATGCACGGCTATTGTTGCAACACTCAAAACAATTAGAGTGATAAAGATTGTCAAGTAATAAGTAAACAGATACATTCTAACAATCAAAACAGTTCACCTATATGGAAATGAAATGCATACTGCTCTTTCGGGTTTTGTGCATCAAAACCGATATCAAATGCTATTGGACCAATCGGTGTAACATAACGTATACCTGCCCCAAGAGAGTAGTAACCATTTTTCTGATCTGGTATTTCTTTTTCTCCGATAAAGGTAGTGTCGTTAAAAACTACTCCTCTAAAATTACCGCTTATAGCAAACCTGTATTCAGCCGTCATCTCCAAGATAGAATGTAGTCCTATTGGATTATCGTATTCATTAACTGGACCTAGTTTTCTATAATTATACGCGCGGTTGCTGTTCATACCTCCTGCATAAAAACGGTATGATGCTGGAATATTACCCTCATAAAGTCGCAGTGAACCATAGTTTGCTTTTAGTGCTACAACGGAGGGCAGTAGTGGGAATATATATCCTCCAGATATATTGTATTTGTAATAGCTTGCATCTGATATTTCCGACTTTAGCGAGCCGGCGACTTCTGGACGAAAAAAATAACCTTTTTTTGGATTAAGAATATCATCTCTGGTATCATAGCTCCACTGGAGTTTTGCAGACAAGACAAAGAGATGCCCCTCAGGGAATAAAATCTCATCACCACTCTCATAAGTAGTCGTATAATCAAAAAGTAAGCTCTCTTGAAATATATGAGGGGTCTCTCTCTGTTTAACATAGAAGCTCCCAAAATATCTATTTTCCTTAAAACCTATAAATTTTTCTTTCTCAAACCCTATCTCTACACCTGTTGAATTTCTATTTTTTAGAGGCATAAAAAAATTCGTTTTTATTGTTTGTTTTATCTCTGTTAGTCGTGTCTCTACCCCAGCAGTTTTAAGATTGCCAAATATATTTCTATGTTTGACTCCAAGAGTTAGCATAGCCCCTTCATCACTGCTCGCTCCGATACCTGCTTGAAATCGAATCGGTTTTTCAATTTCAGTTATAGAGACTTTCACCGGAGCAATATTATTGTTTATTACACCCGTATCTATCAAGACTTTACTTATTCCCTCGTTTGAATAGAGACTTTGATAAGTTTTGCGTACTTCTTCTGGAGAGAATAATCTGTTTTTTTTAATATGCAACATTGAACGTATAATCTGTGAATCAATACTCTCTGGAGAGTTTATCTCTATCTCCCCAAAGTAGCATAACTGATTTGGAATAACGTCATATACAAGATATGCACTATTTGTCTCTATATCTACCCATGCCCTAGAGTCAACTTCTGTATTACAGTAACCATTGTTGGCATAAAAAAGCTTTATATCTTTTTTACTAATATCAAATTTATCAGAATCAAAGATCATCCCTTTTTTAAATGGGATTGTAGAGTCAATATTCAATTTCGATATCATAGAGATATCGATTATGTGGATAGGTGATTTTTCCAAAATTGTGATTTTTATCTCTTTATCACTCTTGCTATGTGTAACTTCTGCGTGAAAAAAACCTTTTGAGCGATAAAAGTCTTTAATAGTTGCACTAAGTAAAGCAGCTGTTTCAGGACTTACAGCAGGTTCTTTTTTCCAAAATTCATATAGGTAGGGCTTGTATAAGTTTAAAGCCTCATAAAGCTCTCTCTCTTTTATCTGCTTATTGCCTTTAAAGTAAATTGGTACAAAATCTCCATACACAAGCGAAGAAAATAATAACAGAAGAATTAATCGCTTCATTTTTGGGCACCTAGCATGAGTTTTGATATAGAGTAACTATTGTTGATTATTTATTTATTCTAATAACCGGTTTTTGCAGTATAAGGTTGTTTGGGTATAAAATAAGATTCTCTTGGCTATCTATAAGCTCTATTTGAAAAAGAGATATCTCTTTGATTATTCCCTCCACGCTATTGTCACCATCCACAATTTTAATTTTATCACCAACTCTTGCCGGAAAAGTAAAAAATATAATAATACTTGCCGTCACATTGCTTAGTATTGACCATTGTGCGAACATTGCAACACCAATTATTGCAAAAAGTGATGAAGCAAAAAGTGAAATTCCCTCTAAATCAACACTCCAAACAAAAGCAATGACAGTCATTGCCACTAATACAAATAGTATTTCAAAAACTTTTTGAATATAGAAAAGTCTTTTTACATGGACTTTTTTTCCTATAGCTATCTTATTTAAAATTCTTTTAAACAGCCTAAAACTAATATATGCACCAATAATTACAACAAAACTCCAAAAAATATTTTCACTCATCTATCAACCTTTTTTTTAATAATACACTTTAAAATAATTGTTACATTATAGCTAATACAGTTTACTCTTATATACTTTTTATATACTTTTTTACTCTATAATTACTTTATCAATTTAAAGGGATACAAATCATGAAAAAAAATCAAAATATTTTATCTTCAGTTTTTCTAGCATCTTCTTTAACGCTGACTCCAGTTGTTACAATATCATTAACAGCTAGCACTAAATTTAAAGTAAACTCTGTATCAAGTTCAATTGCTAAAAATCTTCATAGAAGAGGTATTGATGAAGACGCTTCTAAAAAAATAGCAAATAATGTTTTTAATGTGGATGAAGAACTCTTTGCTTTAATGCTTCAAAATCTTAAATATGGCTATAACAATAAACTAAGTCCAAATGAGATTTTAGACTTTTTATCTACTCAGGCACTTATGAAAAAAAATGTTCACCTAGATTCATACTCATACCTTGTAAATATGGTTTATCAAATCAAAAATCAAGCATTAACTAAAAAAGATTTAAAAGATTTAAATACTATTGCTACAAAAAACTCATTTTATGCACAAGGTTGGTCTTAGAAGTTTAAACACTGCCTCGCAATCTTAAGCTTCTTCCTTGTTTTTATTACCCTCAATCCAATCATTTAGTGAAATTAACTCATTTAAGTCTTTAGGTTTTTCATTCAGAATATCAGCCAAACTTTTAACTCCCATAGATAATAAGTATTGAAGATTATTATCAAAAGTAGCTTCTTCAAGTATAAAAATATTATTTTTATGCACTTCAAACAAATACCCACCATTTGGTATAGGAGTTTGAGATAAAGTTACTGTGTAATGATCTTTTATAATACTCTCTTTTTGAGAATACATTAATCCTATGTTATACCCTTCCTTAGCAAATCCCTTTATAACAACAACTAAGATTTTTGTATCACCTTTCTTTGAAGAATTAAATATACTAATAATATCTTTGATTGTTGAATATCCAGGTATTTTAGCTAGCAAATCATCAAAAAAATTCGCTAATTTTGTTTCCATAAAATGACCAATAAAATATAATATTGAAACAAAAACAACTATAACTAAAATCATCCATAAAAATTCATTGTTTTGCGGAATAAATCCTATAAGATGAAAAAATTTATTCATTAAAAAATCTATTTTATTATATAACCATCCAATTACAATCATTATTGCAACTATAGGTAAAAGCCAAAATAACCCCTGAATACTCACTTCTATAAAATTCTTAATCTTCATTAATATCCTTTTTTATTTTTTTAAAACTTAAACACTGCCTTGCAATCTCTAACTCTTCATCTGTTTTTATAACAAAAACAGGTGTACCCATAGCTAAATCATTATCCATTATTCTATCTCTTATATAAGCAGAATTTTCACCTATCCCCCCACTAAAGACAATAGCATCTACTCTACCAAGAAGAGCCTTATAAGAACCAATATATTTTTTAACACGTCTAACCATCATATCTATAGCTAACTTTGACTTATTATCATTATTTTCAAGAATATCTCTGATATCACTACTTCCACAGATTCCTAGTAGTCCGGACTTTTTATTTAACATTTCATCTACTCTTTTAACACTAAAACCTAAATCTCTTTGCATATATAACACAATTGCCGGATCAATATCTCCGCTTCTTGTCCCCATAACTAAGCCCTCTAGCGGTGTAAAGCCCATAGATGTATCAATACTTACACCTTTTTCTATGGCACAAGCACTTGCTCCATTGCCTAGATGCAAGCTTATGATATTTAACTCTATCGTTTCTTTTTTTAAAAGTAATGCACACTCTTTTAAAAGATATGAGTGTGATGTTCCGTGAAAGCCATAACGTCTTATCTTATGTTTTTCATACATCTCGTATGGCAGTGCGTAGAGATAAGCAACTTCAGGCATCTGAGAATGAAAAGCTGTATCAAACACTGCAACTTGAGTTGTATTTGGAGCTTTTTGTTTTGCTACTAATATTCCCTCAAGGTTGGCAGGATTATGAAGTGGAGCTAGATGAGTTAACTCTTCTATTTTTTGAATTACCTCATCATCTACTATAGTCGGTTCACTGAATTCTTCGCCACCATGAACAACTCTATGTCCTATAATATCTATGGATGAAAGGTCAACATCTAAACTATCTAAGGCTTCATGATGAGTTTTAATTTTAGAACCCTTAAGCCCAATATTTTCTACTAAGAGTGAATAAATAACTTCTTTATTAGACATATCATAGAGTTTAAATTTTAACGATGAACTTCCTGAGTTTATAACAGCGACTTTCATTAATCCTGTCCTGCTTGAATAGCTGTAATAGCTATGGTATTTACGATATCTGTAACTAAGCACCCACGACTTAAATCATTAATAGGTTTGTTTAAGCCTTGGAGTATTGGACCGATTGCTATAGCACCGCTTGAGCGTTGAACTGCTTTATATGTATTGTTTCCTGTATTTAAATCTGGAAAAATAAGTACATTTGCTTCTCCGGCTACTTTTGAGTTTGGTAGTTTTGTATGAGCCACATTTTTATTAACTGCCGCATCGTACTGGATAGGTCCCTCTATAAGTAAGTCACTATTTCTATTTTTAACTATTTTAGTGGCTTCTCGAACTTTATCTACATCTACTCCGCTACCACTCTCTCCGGTTGAGTAAGATAGCATTGCAACTTTTGGCTCTATACCAAAAGCCTCTGCAGTTTTTGCAGATGATATTGCTATTTGTGCCAAAGCTTGGGCATCTGGATCTTGATTTACCGCACAATCTCCATAGACTAAAACTTCTGTTTTAAAACACATAAAAAAGACACTTGAAACAATACTTATATCTGGTTTTGTCTTTATTATTTGAAGAGCCGGTCTTATGGTCTCTCCTGTTGAGTGAATTGCTCCACTGACCATTCCATCAGCATAGCCAAGATGTACCATCATAGTTCCAAAATAATTTTCATGCCCCATAGCATCTTCAGCCGCTTCTCTTGTTAGTCCCTTCTCTTTTCTCTGCTCGTAAAATTTATCTACAAACTCTTCCATAAGGTCTGAATTCATATAGTCAATAATAGTTGCCCCACTAAGGTCAAGACCGAATCTCAAATAATTCTCTTTTATTTCTTCAACTTTACCTAAAAGAATAATATCTGCAACTCCGCGACGCAGAGTTATCTCCGCTGCTCTTAAAATCCTCTCATCCATGCTCTCAGGAAGTACGATTCGTTTTTTATTTAACCTTGCTCTCTCAAAAAGTTTATACTCAAACATCATAGGAGTAATAACATTTGTTTTTGCAGTAGAGATTTTTTTCTCAATTAGCTCCATATCTACATTTGAGTGAAATAGTCCAAGTGCCAGAGATATTTTTCTCTCACTAGTAACTCTCAATCTTGCATTTACGTGTGAGAGTTGTTTAGCTGTTTGATAAGTATCAGCTTCAACTGACAACACAGGAATATTAAAACTATCCAACCCTTCTATAAGTTTTTTAATATTTGGATGTGCTCTCATATTAAAAGGAAATACTATTACACTTATATTTGGATAGTTTTTAGAATAAAGAGCTCCAAAGAGCCCAAGTATAATGTCTGATCTATCAGCAGGTACTATTACTAAATCATCTTCTTGTATATGATCTAAAAAATTATCAAGAGTTAGTGCTGCTACTTTAATACCTCTTATAACTCTTGTATGATCTTGTTCTCCAAGTAAAACAGCCTTTGCATCTATGCCTTCTATGACATCTTGAACAGTTAAAAGATCTAACTCCGGAATTTCTTTAAGCAGATATGTACTCTCTATGCTACCTTGAAGTTTTATCTGTAGTTTTTTATATTTTTCATCACTAAGCCTATTTACAAATGTAGCAAAACAATCACAACCCTCACTCTTTAGGTTATCTCTCTCCATTAGAATATCTTCATAAACTTCATTGGCAGTTGATCTTCTTGCACTGATAATATTTATAACATAAGAGCCAAAGTTTTGAGCTATTTTAATATTTAAATCATAATTTATAGTTGTAGTTAAGAATGAACGTCTTATGCCTTCACAAAGAACAAAATCATACTCATTTTCTAGTTTTTTAAACTTACTGATAAGCTGGTTTATCAACTCATTTGAACGATTTGAAGCTAGCATAGTCTCAACATATTCAATATCAAAACCATAAGCATCATCATAATTCATATCAATATCATATCTCTGTAAAATAAACTCAATATCTTCATCCATTTTATCTTTAGATACGATTATCGGTCTAAAAAAAGCAACACGATAAAGATTTCTTTTTAAGATATCCATCATTCCCATAGAGATAAAAAGAGTTCCTGCACCTTTTTCTTGTGCAGATATATATAATGATTTTATTTTCATAGTTTAATAATAGAGCTTTTTTCGTTAAAGATAGTATAATTTTTTTAAAAAATGGAAAATTTATGAGTAGAGTATGTTTGACACCCCAAGAACTAATGAGAAGTAGATACGAGGCCTTTGTTAAAGAGGATTGGGACTTCATTGTAGAAACCTCTATAAATCAAAAAAGAGAAGAGTTTAATGGTGTAAGCTCTACAGAGTGGCTAAAGCTAGATGTGTTGGATGCTTATGATGATATAGTAGAATTTAAGGCATATTATAGAGAAAGCGGAAATATATATGTTTTACATGAAAAAAGTACTTTTACAATGGTAGATGGAGTATGGAAATATCTTGATGGAGAATTGTTCAACTCTAAAATTGAGAGAAATGAGAGCTGTCCATGTGGAAGTGGAAAGAAGTTTAAAAAATGCTGCGCTTAAATCCTTTTTAAAAAAACAAAACCTTTTTTCTCAAATCCATTATTTTCATAAAACCTATGTGCTTTTTCTTTTTCAAAACTAGAAGATAAAACTATATTTTCACACATACAAGTTTTTGCATAATCTCCTAGATACTCAAGCATCATCTTTGCATAACCACTAGATCTATGTTTTTCATCAGTGACTAAGTCAAAAACATACAAATGTCTTTTGTTGTAAAGATTGGTTTGAACTGCGACACCGGCATAAGTTATAAGTTCTTCATCATCCATAATACCAAACATCTTATAATCCATATGTCTCATATCGTATATTAAATCTTCAAACTCTTTATAACTTAGAGCCGTTCTTAGTTGCTTCACCACATCATAAGCCGTATATAACTCTTTTAAATCTAATTCTCTTATCTGCATGATATATTTTACAGTTTATTCGTTACAATAGGACATAAATATTTTAAGAGGGTGTTTAATGAGAAAAAAACACTACTTTATTCAAAACTTAAGCGTTATTATTATGCTTTTTTTGACTTTAGAGAGACATTAATGCTATTATCTGAAGATATCGACTGACTCAGGTCTCAGGCAATAGATATATAAGTATAGGTCAAAGAAGCTGTTATTATCACAAATAATGAAAAATAAAGCCTTTTTATAAAGAATAACTTAAAAAGCAAGGAAAGTAAAAAATAGACATTAGTTTATTAACAATATTACTTCAAAGAACTATGCAAGAGCTAAAAATCTTGCAAGTTTGATTTTTTAAATACTCTTTGTTGTATTTCATTTCTAAAATTTGAGCAAAGAGTGTTTTGATAATCAAACTATAGAGTAAATTATATATTTGTCTCTATTTTGGTTAACAACTAGTACGGTAATAGCTTTAAATATTATTGCTATTATGAATGATTTAAGTACTAACTTGTGATCTTTAACTTATCACTGTTTATGACTAATTTGTAAATACACGATTTGGATTATAGGGTGTGTTGTATTTAAAAATAGAGTATATGATAGTTGCAAGTTTTCTTGAAACTGCAACAAGTCCCTCTTTTTTAGATTTGCCTTGACTTCTTTTAGTATCGTAGAGTTGCTTCATCTGTTTGTTATGTATCAGACAACTTACAGCACTAAGATATAGTGCATGCTTGACCAAAGAAGAGCCTCTTTTACTTAAGTGACCTACACTTTTAGAATTACCAGAGCTATTTTCTGTTGGAAAGAGTCCAAGATATCCTATAAACTTAGGTATAGATGGAAACCTCGTCAGGTCTCCACATTCACTAATAACAGCAGCTACAGTTTTATCACTTACTCCAGGTATGGTTTTAAGGTTATCAATAAGAGTGTTACTCTCTGGTAGCTCATCAAGTGTTGAACTATTAATGCCTTTTTTATCAAGCAAAGAGAGTATCTCAGCTTCAATAATATCTATCTCACTAAGATACATCTTTAAAAGCCTAATAGTACTTCTAATAGCTATTGCTCTTGCATCTTTAGCCTTACCTGAATAGATAGACTCTCTTGAGAGTTCTAGTAATCTTAGGGCTTTGTCTTTATTGAAGTTATTGCCTTGAATATGAGCAAATATCTTCATGATTCTATCAACGCTACTATGCTTATAGTGATATGCTGTTGGATACTTTTCAAGCAGAGCTAGACCACTTATGGTAAATGGATTTGTGAAGCTCTCAAACTCTGGAAATGTAACTGTTATTTGAGTAATGATTCTCTTCTTAACCTCTTTCATATCAGACTGAATAGAAGCACGATTTCTATAGAGTGTTCTAAGGCTCTGATACTCATCATCAGTTACATAACCTGATGAGTATTTGCCATCTTTTAAAAAGAGTGCTATAACTAAAGAGTCTATGTTGTCATTTTTTACTTTTTTCATAGTTATTTGTTCTCTATACCTTGAGGTTTGAAATGGATTGAGTAGTTTAACACTATAGCCCTTAGACTTTAAAAACTCTAAAAGGTTTTCACCATAAATACCAGTTGCTTCTATACCGATAATAAAGTCATCTTTATCTAAAGTGACACTATCTAAAATAGTAAGTAATTTTTCAAACCCTTTTAAATCATTGTTGATTTTAAAAGGCTTGTTAATAACCTTAGTTTCACTATCATCGATAACTGAAACAACATGAAAACTCTTTGCAATATCTATTCCTACGTAATACATCTCTATAATCCTTGTCGTGTAATCTTAAGTTGCCTAACAAAAAAACAAAAGTTAAATTGTTAGAATTCACAGCCTCGTTAATCTATGTGTTGTAGGTGCTAAAATAACAGCTACCCCAACAGCTTTTAATAAGTGATTAACAACTAAAGACACCAACTGGCTTAATGATGTAGTCAGTAGATATAAAATATTTTCATATCCTGCTATAAGGAAAAAAATGTTGTTTTATCTTTAGTCATAAACTGTGAAAGTTACAAGATTTGAAGTTAGTACTTCAATCTTAAAAGAGTAATACTTCTTTGCTTTAAAGTCAAAAAAACTTTAAAAAAGAACTACTTACTCATAAAAGAAATTATACGAGGATATTATTATGAATATAAAAAGTATTAAATTTAAAGTTATTGCTTTAATGGCAGTCTCGCTTCTTGTAATGGCTGTTAGTATTATGTCTATATCAATTAGTAGAGCTTCTGAGTCTCTAGTAAAAAGTAATATGGCACTACTAGATGCAGTAAAAGAATCTAAAAAAGAGCATATAATAGACTTTTTCACTTCATTAGAAAACCTTTTGCTTTCCAGAACAGCCGACTCGGCTACAGTTCAATCTATGTGGGCCTTAGATGAAAGTTTTCAGGAGCTTGAAGAGATACCAGGAATACAACAAAATGATATTAAACTTGCTCTTACAAAACACTATAAAGATGAGTATCTCAATAAAATAAACTTCAATATAAAAGGTGCAAAACCTAAAAAGTCTGTAGAAGCCTACCTGCCTAAAAGTTTCAGCGCTCAAATAGCCCAATACTTATATATTGTAGACAATAAAAATAAGATTGATGAAAAAGACAAACTTACAATGAGCAAAAAGTACAAAGAAGAGTACTCAACTACTCATGTTCAAATTCATCCTGCATATAGACAAATTTTAAATAACTACGGGCTATATGATATATTTATAGTAAATGCAAGTGGTGATGTTGTTTACTCTGTTTTTAAAAAGAAGGACTTTGGTACAAACTTACTTAATGGTGTTTATGCGGATTCAGGTCTTGCAGAAGCATTCAAAAAAGCTTCAAAAACTCAAAAAGGAAAAGTTGCTTTTGCTGACTTTAGACCTTATGAACCAAACTATAACCAACCATCTCTCTTCTTAGCTTCTCCTCTTTATTTTGGAAAAGATTTTGAAGGAGCTATTATTTTTCAACTTCCAAAAGATAAGATTAACTTTGTTATGAACTTTCATGGAGACTTTAAAAAAGCAGGTCTTGGAGAAACTGGTAAAGCTAATCTAATCTCCTTAGATGGAAATATGAAAAATGACAGCCGTTTCTTAAATGAGATGAATGACCCAGATGTTAAGATAGCAGGAACAACAGTATCAATTGTAAAAATAAACTCAAAGTCCACCCAAGCAATTAAAAGAGGAGAAAATGGTTCTTGGATTATTGAAGATCAAAGGGGTGTGAAAGTTTTAAGCTCATATGCACCAATCAAAATCTTTGGAGAACAATGGGGTATTATAGTTGATATTGATGAATTAGAAGTACTTAAAAATGTAGAAGAAACAAGAAACGTAATCATTGGAATCTCAATAATAATGTCAATAATTTTACTTTTAATCAGTATCTATTTAATCCAAAAAGTGATCATATCAAAACTCAATACACTACAAGACGCTTCATACAATTTAGCTAAGGGAGAAGGTGATTTAACAAGCAAAATTACAGTTCCTAAAGGGGATGAAATCTCTGAAGTAGCTAACAATATCAATGCCTTTATAGATAAGGTTCGCGTTACAGTATCTGAGGCTAAAACTTCATCTTCTCAAAACACCGATATTTCTCAAACGCTTTCAGAGACTTCATCAAGTATGAAGGCAAAAGCACAAGAAGAGAGTGACCTTGTAAACGAAGTCTCTCATCAAGGAAAAGATTTACAAAGCGTACTCAATGCTTCAATTGAACAAGCAAAAACAACTAAAGAAGACATCAATTCAGCAGGAAATATACTAAAAGGTGCAAATCAGCAAATAGTTCACTTAGCGACTGAGATTCAAGAACGTGCTAAGGATGAGTTAGAACTATCTCATAAACTAGAACAACTAAGCGCAGATGCTACTCAAGTAAAAGATGTTCTGACGGTTATCTCAGATATAGCAGACCAAACAAATCTTTTAGCACTTAATGCTGCTATTGAAGCTGCTCGTGCAGGTGAGCACGGACGTGGGTTTGCTGTTGTTGCTGATGAAGTTCGTAAACTAGCTGAGAGAACACAAAAATCACTCTCAGAAATCAATGCAACAATAAGTGTAATTGTTCAGTCAGTAATAGATGCAAGTGACAATATCTCTAGAAATGCCAAAGCGATAGAACAACTCTCCGGTGATGCAAGAAATGCAGAAGGTGAAATCAATACAAGTGTTGAGTCGATAGAGCGATCTATAGTACAAGTTGATGAGACTGTAACAGGTTATATAAATAACTCTAAAACAGTTGAATCAATGATTATGAAAGTATCTGAGATTGAAGAAATATCAACAGAAAATAAAAGAAGTATGGATGATATCTCTAATGCTTCTTCAAAACTGACACAAATGACTATAAATCTTAACAATATGCTAAAAGGGTATAAAACATAACTTAAACTAATCATATTTTAAACAACTCTTAGATATAATCGCGAAAATCTATCTAAAAGAATTAATCATGGTAACAGTACAAAATTTAATTATGCGCTATGGAAATAGAGTTCTATTTCAAGACATTAACCTAAAGCTAGACCGTCATAAAAGATATGGTCTTATCGGTGCTAATGGCGCAGGAAAAACAACTTTTTTGAAAATCCTATGTGGTCAGATCAATGAATATGAGGGTGATGTAATAATCCCAAAAGCCAATAAAGTCGGTGTTCTAGGTCAAAATCAATTTGCTTTTGAAAATTATACAATTATGGATGCAGTTCTTTATGGTAACAAAAGACTCTACGATGCTATTAAAGAAAAAGAAGAACTTTATGTAACTGGAGACTTTGAAGACGATGCGGTAAATAATCGTCTTGCAGACTTAGAAGTAATTTGTGTTGAAGAAGATCCGACTTATGAGTATGATGTAAATATTGCTAAGATACTTGAAAATGTCGGTATAGCAGCTGAGCTTCACCAAAACCTTATGAGTACTTTAGACTCTGCTGATAAATTCAAAGTTCTTTTAGCACAAGTTTTATACCCTAAACCAGATGTACTATTTCTCGATGAGCCTACAAATAACCTTGACATTGAAACAATCAGTTGGTTAGAAAATGAGCTTAAACGCCATGAAGGAACTATGGTAGTTATCTCTCACGATAGACACTTCCTAAATGCTGTAGTAACAAATATCTTAGATGTTGATTATCAAAAAATCCGTGAATTTACCGGTAACTTTGACGATTGGTACATTGCTGCTAATGTAATAGCAAAACAGATGGAACTTAACAATGCAAAAAAAGAGAAAGAAAAAGATGAGCTAGAAGCTTTCGTTCGTAGATTTAGCGCTAATGCATCTAAGGCGAAACAAGCGACTTCAAGACAAAAAAAGCTTGATAAACTTGTTATAGAAGACATCAAACCATCTTCAAGAAGAGACCCAAGTATCGTTTTTAAAGCAAAGAGAACTATGGGTGATGAAGCACTTAATCTTGTTGGTATAAACCATACTTACCCTGATGGTAATGAAGTTTTAAAAGATGTAAATCTTAAATTTGAACCAGGTGAAAAAGTTGCACTTATCGGACCAAATGGTGCAGGTAAAACAACTCTTGTAAAAATTATAATGGAAGAGATGAAACCAAGCTCTGGAGAAATCAACTGGGGTGCAACAATCGAGAGCTCTTACTTCCCACAAGATACAGCTGATACAATTAAAGGAGACGGAACTCTTTATGACTGGTTAAGAGCATATGATCCTAAACGTGATATTGCTGAGATTAGAAACTGTCTTGGTCGTATGCTATTTAATGGTGAGCAACAAGAGAAATCTGTAGTTAGCATCTCTGGTGGTGAAAAACATAGAATGATGCTTAGTAAAATGATGTTAGAGGGTGGAAATTTCTTAGTTTTAGATGAGCCTTCAAATCACCTTGACCTTGAGGCAATCGTTGCACTTGGTGAAGGACTTTTAGAGTTTAACGGAAATGTTATCTGTGTATCTCATGACCGTGAGCTTTTAGATGCTTTTGCTAGCCGTATTATTGAAATTCATGCTGATGGAAGTATAACAGACTTCAAAGGTAGCTATGAAGAATATGCTGAAGCTAAAACAAATGCCAAAGTATAAAAATTTTATTGGTCTTGGAATAGCTGGTAACTTTGCCCTTCACCTAGCACAAGCAGGTGAACTTGAAGAATTTAAGGACATCATCACAGCAGATGAGGCAGCTCCTAAAGGGATGTTCCCTTTTTATCTTCCACGTCCTACTAACTTAGAGAGTGGATTGGTTTTACATGCAAAAGATATCTTACGCACTTATCCACTCTCAACTACACAGATCAGACTTCCAAAAAAAGATGTCAATGTTCAAGCTGAGCCAGAAGTTGGACTTATTTGTGACTTAGAATATACTGCAGGACGATTAAGTAAAATTACTCCAACTTATTTTGGTGCATACAATGACTGCTCTATCAGAGTTGCAGGGGCGAGTAAAATCAGTGATAAAAAGAACTGGGGAGAAGATTCTAAAGGACTTAGTAACACTCTTATAAAGATAGATAAGTTTGAAGAAGGCGGGATCATGGATGATTACTCTATCTGTAGTTTTCTTCGTAGAGATAACGAACTTCATGCCTATGGAGAAGATGTAGAACTAACCGGTTATAGCTATTTTTACGACAAACTTCTTGATTGGATGACTAATCAAATAAATGTCCAAGAAAACTTTGGACCATTAGAGGCATTAAGCGAATATGTTGCAGCTTGTTCTAACCCTAAAGAAGCCATTATAAGTATAGGTGCTACTAGATACACTCCGTTTGGGGAAAATACATTTTTAAAAAATGGCGATGAAGTAGTTATCGCTCTATATAACAGAAATGACTTCTCAAAAGAAGAAGTCGCTCAAAATATTAAAAACAAATCATATGAGAAAATGAGTGTATTGGCTCAAAAAGTAATCTAACAAATGAGTAGAGGTAAAAAACTAGATATTTTTATTGGTGCAGAAATTGACGATGGATGGTCAGAAGTTCAAACTCCTCGTAAGTCTAAAATATCAGATGAAATTCTAGAGCCTTCTAAGCATTTTCTAATTTTCAAAAAAGAAAAAAGACGTGGTAAAACGGTAACTTTAGTAGGCGAATTTCAGATGCCAAAAGAAGAGATTACCGCTACATTAAAACTTCTCAAGAAGAAGCTTGGTTGTGGCGGGGCTTTTAAGGATGGATGGATGGAATTTCAAGGTGAACTAAAAGATAAACTCAGAGAACTTTTACTCAACGAAGGTTTTAGATTTAAGCACGGTCACTAAGTAACAAAAAAATATATGCTTAAAATATTAAAGGCTTTGGTATAAAAGGTGCTATAATCGAGTATGAAAATATTTATTTTAACAATTATATTTACACTATCTATTTTTGCTTCTTCCATAGAATCAAACTACCAAGAGTTAAATAAGGAGATAGATAAAATCTCACTAAACTTATCTCCTGAAGAAAAAGTTTCTCTTTACTTTCTTGTTCTCTCAACTCATGAAAACATAACAACTGCACTATCTCTAGATAAAAGAAAAATATCTTCACTAGAGACGCTAGAAAGCCGTACTCTAAAAACTTTATCAACTCTACATGAAAACAACTCAAATATAGATGCAAGCCAAATAAAAAAGATGATAGAGTTGTATACAAAAATCACAAAAGAGGGTCAAGAGCTTATAAAGAAACACACTCTAACTTCTAAAGAAAAAGTTATCTACAAGGAGAAAATACTTTATAAAGATAAATTGGTTTATAAAGATAAAATTATCTATAAGGATAAACTAGTTAAGCAGTCATCTCTTGGGCTAAATATTCTAGTAGGACTTATTGGGACAGTTTTTGGTTTGCTAATTGGTTTTTTTACTTTTAGAAAAACTGTTGTAAAAGAAGTAGAACACACTCAAGTTATTACAGAAGATAATAATGCAGATAAAGAACTTATAAAAAATATGCAAAAAATAAATACTTCACTTGAAGCTGAGATAAAATCACTAAAATCTGATTCAACTATTATTCCTAAGATACAAAATGAAAATACTACTCTTTTGCAGAAACAAAAAGAGTTGCAATTATCACACGAGACTCTACTTCAAGAGCTAGATACAAAAATAAAAGTAATGAGTGAAGAGAAAAATATTTTACTACAAAAAGCTCAAAACTTAGAAGAGTGCCAAGATGCGAAAAATGAAGAAGAGCATGAATTTAACGATAAACTAGACTCTTTACAACATCAATCACAAGATATTTTTAATGTACTTGATACTATTTCAGATATCGCTGATCAGACAAACTTATTATCATTAAATGCTGCCATAGAAGCAGCACGTGCAGGTGAACACGGTAGGGGGTTTTCCGTTGTTGCGGATGAAGTAAGAAAACTAGCAGAGAGAACTCAAAAAACGCTTAATGAAGCTAGAGTAAATATCTCTGCTGTTGTAGATGCAATATCTAGCTTAAAAAGCTAGTATGCACCCATTTTGTTACATCATTCCTGGCATACCCATTTGTGGTGGCATTCCGCCACCCATATCAGGAGCTGGATTTTCTTCAGGGATTTCATAAATTGCAGCTTCAGTCGTAAGTAGTAGAGATGAAACTGATGTTGCATTTATAAGTGCTACTCGAGCAACTTTAAGCGGGTCAATAATTCCAGCTTTAAACATATCTACATACTCACCAGTTGCCGCATTAAAACCGATATTTTTATTTTTAGCATTTTCTACTGCATTTACAACAACACCTGTGTCATAACCAGCATTTTGAGCAATCTGTTTCATTGGTGCTTTTACAGCGCGAAGAATGATTTCAGCACCGATTTTTTGATCACCTTCAAGATTTAGAGAAACTAATGCAGCAGCACGAACAAATGCAGCTCCGCCACCAATAATAATACCCTCTTCTACTGCAGCTTTTGTAGCTGAGAGCGCATCATCAACACGGTCTTTTTTCTCTTTCATTTCAGTCTCAGTTGCAGCACCAACTTTAATTACCGCTACACCACCTGAGAGTTTTGCAAGACGCTCTTGAAGTTTCTCTTTATCATATTCAGAAGTTGTTGCGTTTAGTTGTGTTCTTATCTCAGAGATTCTTTTAGCAACTGCTTCTTCAGTTCCAGCACCATTTACTATTACAGTGTTGTCTTTATCTATAATCACACGAGAAGCTTGACCTAACATTTGAATGTTAGCACCCTCAATAGTATGTCCTGTCTCTTCAGCTATAACAGTACCTGCAGTTAAAGTTGCAATATCTTGAAGCATAGCTTTTCTTCTGTCACCAAAGCCAGGAGCTTTTACAGCAGAGATATTTAAAACACCACGAAGTTTATTTACAACTAAAGTTGAAAGTGCTTCACCTTCTACATCTTCAGCGATGATAAGAAGTGGACGATTGGTTTTTTGAACTTGTTCTAAAACTGGAAGTAAATCTTTAAGTGAAGAGATTTTACTATCAGCTAAAAGAATCCAAGGATTTTCTATTTCAGCAGTCATCTTCTCAGTGTTTGTTATGAAGTAAGGACTTAAGTAACCACGGTCAAACTGCATTCCTTCAACAACATCTAGTTCATCAGAAATACCTTTAGCTTCTTCAACAGTAATAACACCATCTTGACCAACTCTTTCCATAGCTTCAGCAATCATATCACCAATAGAAGTATCTGAGTTAGCAGAGATTGTAGCTACTTGAGCAATATCTTGCTTACCATTTACAGTTTTACTAGCTGCTTTTAAGTTTTCAAGGATTGCTTCACAAGCTTTGTCCATACCACGCTTAACCTCAACAGGATTAGCTCCGGCAGTAATATTTCTAAGACCTTCACTAAAGATTGCATTTGCTAAAACTGTAGCAGTAGTTGTACCGTCACCAGCCTCATCAGCAGTGTTAGATGCTACTTCTTTTACAAGTTGAGCGCCCATATCTTCTAGTTTATCTTTAAGTTCAATCTCACGAGCAACTGAAACACCATCTTTAGTAATTATAGGAGAACCGTAACTCTTTTGAATAAGAACATTACGACCGCGAGGTCCCATTGTCACTTTTACTGCATCTGTTAGTTTTTGAACACCACGAGCAAGTGAATTTCTTGCATTATCTGAAAAAATTATTTCTTTTGCCATTATATCTATTCCTTAATTTTATTTCATAAAATGAAGGGAACCCTTCATCTGTTTTGTCACGGTATAGGAAGTATACCCACAAGGGGTACGATGTTTCCACTACCTACGCTAATACCCCAAGGGTACTCCGTCGTGCGCGCTTGGTTTCCCTTAGCGGGAAGCTCTCGGCACTTGTGCCTCTTTTGTTTTCTCACAGAGAGTCTTACGACAGCTTCGGCACAAAACCTAAGAGACTAGTGTCTTTAACCAATGATTCCGAAGATATCATCTGTATCTAATACTAAGTATTTATCCGCACCAAGTGAAACTTCATTTCCTGAGTATTTTCCAAATAGAACAACATTCCCATTTGCTAACTCTGTAACTTCTTTACTTACAGCTACAACTTCACCCTGAGATGGTTTTTCAGTTGCATTATCTGGGATAATGATTCCAGAAGCAGTTGTGTTTGCCTCTTCAACTCTTTTTACTAAAACTCTTTTGCCTAATGGTTGAAAGTTCATACATATCCTTATATTTTGTAAATATTTTATAAATCGAATTCTATCCTATTGTAAGTAAATTCTTGATGAATAGTTTTTATAAATTGTCCTTAAATAATAATATTTATGCTAAAATATATAAAAAATATAAGGTAGCATTATGGAATCTAGGCAAAAAGTAATTATTGCTTTAGTTATCATCTTTTCTATATTCTTTGTTTTGATGATTATTAGTACAACCCTAAATTTCAGAGAATATGGTATAAAAACGGCTGAGAACAAAGCAAGTCTGACTGCTGAAATAGTAAAGATAGGCTTAACTTCACATATGGTTAATGGAATTATGGGTCAAAGAGATTACTTTCTTAATCAGATAGGAAGTGTAGAGAAAATCAGTGAACTTTGGATTGCTAGGTCTCCTACCGTTATAGAACAATATGGCGAAGGTCATAATAATGAAACACCAAGAGATAGAATAGATACAGAAGTTTTAAAGTCCGGACTAACAAAATCTTTGACTACCGAAACAGCTAGTAAAAGCATAATTAGAGTCAGCATTCCATTTGTAGCAACAGAGTATGGAACCCCAAACTGTATGGCATGTCATAAAGCCAAAGAAGGTGAAGTTTTAGGTGTTGTAAGTATGGTAATGGATATTACAGAGATACGTACAAGTAGTTTAAGAACTGTTCTTTATAACATGGCTATAACTATTCTTACAATTATCTTTGTTTTTATTGTTATAAACAGATTTATAAAACCTTTTGTTAATATCTTTTACTCATTTAGAGATGTTTTGCAAAGCGCTTATAATGGTGATTATTCAGTAAGAATTAAAGGGTATCAGAATAAAGAGAGCGAAACTGTAGCGGAAATGCTCAATACTATGCTTGAAAAACTTCAACACACATTTGAAGAATTAGACAAAAAAGTATATATATTTATTAAAAATAAAAATTATGTAAAAGAGCCTGATCCACTCATAAATATTAATACTACTATTGAGAGACTCTCAGATATTTACAAGTTCAAACAGACAATAGAAAATGATAAAAACTTAGAAGATATATATAAGCGTATCGCATCTGTTTTAAAAGATCATTTTAAACTGGATGATTTTACTATGACAGAGATAGATACAATGAACAAGGTTAAAAAAACTGTATATACTATAAATGGTTGTCATTGTGGAATTTTAGAAAATGAGTGTAGAGCAGACCGAATCCAGTCAAGTGTTGATTCTAGTATATTTAAAAACTCTTGTGAACTTTACAAACTTGAAGATACAGAGTATATATGTACCCCATACACAATTTCAAATGATTTAACTCTGGTTCTTACTATCACAACCAAAGGTGTTGAAAAGACAGAGTATGCAAGAACTATTACGAGCGATATAGAAGACTACATAACTACTGCTAGACCAGCTATAATGAGCAAAAAACTGATGCAAACACTCAATAAAATGGCTAGAGTGGACCAATTGACAGATATGTACAACCGTAAATTTCTAGATGAATTTGTTGACATATCCGTTCCTCAAGCTATACGTGCTGGAACTTCTTTTGGTGTTATGATGATAGATATAGATTACTTTAAAATGATAAATGACAACTATGGACATGATGTCGGGGATGAAGCTATTCGTATAGTCTCTAGAGTAATCAAAAAGAGTATTCGTAAAGCTGATATGGCAATTAGATATGGTGGAGAAGAGTTTTTAGTACTTCTACATAACTGTGAAGAAGAGAATATAATCAAGATAGCCCAAACCATTAGAACAGAATTTTCAAGACAAAAGATTCATGCCAATGAAGATACTTTCTTCAAAACTCTAAGTGTTGGTTGTTCAAGCTTTCCAAAAGACAGTGATAGTATTTGGAAGTGTATTAAATTTGCAGATATGTCTCTTTACCAAGCAAAAGAAGGCGGAAGAAACAAGGTTGTAATGTTTAAAAAAGAGATGCTAGACAACACAGAAGTTGGAGAGAGCTACTAGGTTTCAAACCTCTTTTTACAAATTTGAGAATTATAATCAAGCAAAAGGAAAATAAAAGCTTTTCATGGTTATAATTCCGACCTACAAAATAGATGTCACGGTAGCTCAGCTGGTTAGAGCACTGGTCTCATAAGCCGGGGGTCGGGGGTTCAAGTCCCCCTCTTGACACCATTTATATTTTGTAGTTTATTCTTTTCTTCAGCAAAAATCTTCAATTTTTTATTATAATCTATAGACTCTAAACTCATTTATTATCTTTTACTTTTCTAAAATTTCTGCTATTTCAAATAAATTATATACAACTAAATAATAATTAATAATATGATACAATATTTGAGTATAAGTAACCAAACTATTAAACAAAATAGGAGAACTACAATGGGTTGGAGAGTAACTAATTTAAAAGTTAAAAAAAGAGGAAAAACTAAGCTTACCACAAAGAATGATATTTTAGCTTTAAATACTTTAATGAAAATTTCAAAAAGAACTGAAATTAGAGAGAACAAAGGCAGTATCATTAGACTTGCTACAGGATCTGAATTAGAAATTCAAGATACTCCAATGGGGATACAACCTGTATATCATGGAGAGGTTTTCGTCTCTATTAAAAGTCGTGGTGGCGGTGGAAAATATAGAACATCTTGTTGGATGGCAGAGGCTAATTCTTTATCTAGAAATCCTGATATATTTATCAAACCTGGTAAAGAAAAAAATGTTGATGAATTTTATGCAATTAGCGGCGATATATCGATATTTGAAATTGATGAAAATTCAATGACATTTACTATTTGTGTAGTGCATGAAGGAGAAAAAGCTTTAATAACTTATAATTCATCCGCAACTAAAATTCGTAATAGATATAAGGCTAAGGTAATTCCATTTACAAATAAGGAATATGACTATGTATTGAAAAAATTCATAGACAGGAGAAAGTGGGTATAAATAGTACTTTAAATACTTGTTTGGTGAACATACAATAAATATTATAAAATAATTTTCATTCTATACTTTTTTTGCTAAATACTCAACAATTTCTTCGCTTGAACCTCTAAATTCTACTTGTTCAAAGCGTTTTTGAATCTGATAGTCATACATTGGATCATAATACTCACTTAAAAGAGTCTCTATCCACTCTTTATGCGCTTCTAATGAGCCACTTTTCATCTGTAAATTAAAAGCATTTTCAAATGTTTTACAGACCTCTTTATGTCGTTTACTACCAAGTCTTCTCTCTATTCTATGCATAGCACCTAGTATTTCATTTCTCCACTCCTCAAGATTATCTACATACATTTTTTGTGCTTCAATAACATACTCATCAAATGTTATCTCTATTCTCTGCTCTATTGGTGTCTCAAGTATGATAAGAGGAGCTTGCGAGAGATAATCTGCAAAACTTTTTGGGATAAACAAGCCGCCAATACGATTACCTTCATCTTCAAAAACTAAGTATTTCAAGCCCTTATCAAGTTTTTGGATAAGCTCATAAGCCATACTGTTTTCAAAATTTATTTGCGTGGGTTGTGGAGTGGTTTTTTTACCAAAAGATGAGCCTCTATGATTTGCAAGACCTTCAAGGTCTATGGAGTTCTCTAAAGTTTTAAGTAATATAGTTTTTCCAGAACCAGTACGACCACCAAGTATTATTGGCTTAAAATGAGTGCAAGACTCTTCTGTTTCATCTATAAGATAATTTCTAAAAGCTTTATAACCACCTTTAAATCGTGAGACATCATATCCTGCTTGAGCGAGACACTCTTGTGATATCTTAGAGCGTTGACCGCCTCTAAAACAAAAAAGCTTGGTATCTGAGTTTGCTTTTATAAAATTAGACCACGCTTTAACACGTTCCTCTTTCACTGCACCACTTACAAGCTTATGCCCTAGTTTTACAGCTTCTTTATTACCATAGAGTTTATAACATACGCCTATTGTGTGTCTCTCTTCATCATTGAGAAGAGGCAGGTTTATGGCATTAGGAAATGAGCCTTTTTCAAATTCTACAGGAGCACGAACATCTATAAGTGGTGTGGAATTTAATACAACTGACTTAAAATCCACGAAACATCCTAGGCACAAAAGCCATCTCTCCAACGTTTATAGCATCCTCTAATTCTTGGACAAGTCTATCTTTTTCTCTTGGTAGATTTCCCCCTAGATGCAAGGCGTTAGATGCATGGTTTGAGCGAAAAATGATTTTATTTGTCGGATTTAGTAGCTCTAGAAACTTTTTTTGTTCTTGAAGTAACTCTGTGTCGCTAAGCATCTCAAAGTCACTAAAGTGTTTGTAAAACTTCTCTTTTGACTCTTCTTCTAGTCCGAGCTGTAGAGTTGAGAGGTAGTTTACTTTTGTTTCATTTATGATTTTTGCACTCTCTTTTATGTGTTCATCTGAGTACTTTATTCCACCCATACCAAGGATAACTGTTGCAGATATCTTTAGTCCTGCATCTGAGGCTTTGTTAAGTGATTCTATAATCTCGCTTTGGTTTACACCTTTTGTTATCTTTTTTAAAACTGTGTCACTACCCGTCTCTACTCCGTAGTAGATTAGGTTTAGACCGTTTTCTTTTAGCTCTTCTAACTCTTGGCTTGATTTATTTAGTATGTTTTGTGCAGATGCGTAGAGTGAGACACGTCCTAGTTTTACAAATGATTGCTTTAAGTAAGAGAGTAGTTTTAAGAGATAGTTCGTATCAAGGGCTAGAGCATCTCCATCAGCTAGAAAAATCTTTCTGGCATCTGGATATAGCTTTGCAAGAGTGTCGACATCTCTAAAGACATCTTCTATGTCTCTTACTTCAAAGCTCTTTGTTTTATACATAGAACAAAAGGTACAGTTATTATAGCTACACCCGTAGGTAGCTTGGATAATGATATTGTCAGCTTCTGCTGGTGGTCTGTAAAGCGGGTATGAGTATTCTATCATCAAATCTAAACTATGAACATCCACTTAGCAGCTATAACTATGAAAAGCCCTAAAACAATTACAAGTTTATGAAAGTGATTTTCCATAAAATTACTCTTTTTACCATTTGTAAACTTAACATATAAATTTGAGCTGACACCCGCTACTATGATTAGAACAAGGCCTGTCTTAAACATCAGTATCTTTTGCAAATCAGTCTCAAAGAAACCTGCTTCTGAGTTAATGTATTTTGACATCATCATACCACCCGTTAAAACAAGAAACAGAAGTATAAGTGGGAAAATTTTAAAACTTCTTTTTCCAAGTGTCTGGTTTATCTTTTGTTCTGTTTCTTTATTAAACTTATTTTTAAGTGTCGAGATAATAGCCAAGTCACTAAACACATAACCCAAAAAAATAATTGCTAGAATCAAGTGAATGATATGTACGTACGGATAGATTGCTTCCATGATTTCTCCTATAAATAATTAGCATGATTATACATAAAGAGTATGAATTAAACATTGATAAGCTTCAATGTAGTAAGATGCTTGTAAAAAGAGGAATAAGCACAATGATAAAGTATATTTTTGGTGCGATTATTATTGTTTTCGTTTTTCTCTTTAAACCTCTCACATCAGATTTTATACAAGACTATGCATCTGCGCTACTTGAGCAAAAAGTAAAAGTCACGTCAATAAGAATTATCCCACTAAGAGCAGAAGCTTACATTGCAGACTCAAACAACACTATAAGTGCAACTATCGTAAGCATTTTCCCATTTAAAATTAGAGCTTATTACAGCGGTAATATAGAGGCTTTTAAAACTTATCATCCACTCAAAGGTCATGGTGAAGCTACTGCAGATATTTACTTCTACGAGAAACTTCTAGTTGAAGGTCAAGCTTCTCTTTATGGTTCAAATGCGAAAGTCACGGTTAAAGAGCTAAAAGATAATTGGTACGTTGGAGTAAAAGCCACCTCTTTAAACCTAAAAATGCTTCAAGAACAAAATGACAAAGAAGTAAAAGCAAAGGCTGAGCTTGATTTTAATCTAAATTTTTATACAGATGCCAATACATCTATAGACATACATACAAAAACCTTAGATATTTCAGGTACGCAGATTAAAGATATTGACCTAAATCTTAAATATGAAAAAGATAATTTTACTATAAGCTCTTCTTTTAAGCCCCCAAACTTTTACAAAACAAACCTAGATGCAAATGGAGTATTTAAAGATGGAAATATATCAACATCTACAAATATTGCCTTTAAAGATGTGAAGTTAGATATTGATGAGTTAAAAATAGACACTAAGACTTTTCAAACTTCACTGCAAACATCATCACTTGGCGGTCATCTAAATGCAACTTACAAAAAAGATATGCTCTACTATGATGCTAACTCCTTGCATCTATCAAAGGTCTTAAAAGCAACAGGACAAAAGCCCTTAGCACGTGGTTATCTAAACTTTAAAGGAAAGATAAATACAAAAACTCTAGATGCAAACCTTTTGTTTAACTCTCCTTGGATTGTAGCTAGTAAACAAAGAGTGCAGAAGATAAAACTAAATATTCCTAACTTGAAGTTCGAAGATAAGAAGCTAACTAGCTCTTACAAACTTAGTGCATCATATATGAAAAAACTTTTCTCATTTAGAGGTAATATCTACTACAAAGACAAACTAAAACTAAATGCTAAAAGCAATAACTTTAAAGGTAAAACAGAGTTGCATCTAGAAGATAAAGAATTTGTGCTTAGTATGAAAAAACTAGACTTGTACGATATCCAACAATTTGCATCTCTAGAACCTATTGCTAGAGGTTTAATTGATCTAGATGCAAAGGGCAATTTTGACAAGATAAATTTTAAGCTAAGTACAGATGCCACAATAAAAGAGCACAATGTAAGTGCGCAAGCTGATGGCTCATACACTATGAAGTCAAAACTACTAAAGTCTAACTTCAAAGCCTCTGCGGCACTACAAAAAGAGTCTTTTAAAATCAGTGGAAAAGCAAGTTACAAAAAACATCTAAAGCTTAATGCTCATAGTTCAAGTTTTGGTTCACAAACACTTTTAAAACTAGAGTTTGAGCATTTCACATTCTACACTCATAATATGGACTTAGATAGACTTGCCAGTGCACTTAAGAAACCAAAAGTACTATTTGGACTTGTTGATGTTGAGGCAGAAGGAAATCTTGAAAATATAGACTTTAAGATAAGAAGTGAAAAGCTTAGTAAAGATATAAAGCCTGAAGATATAGATGGTTATATCTCAGTAAATCTAAATGGGCAATATACGCCAAAACAACTTACTCTAAAAGACACTATTGTAATGCATTACAATAAAGAGAATGTACCTTTAAAGTTTAAAGCCAAGATAGAACTGACTCCTCCTTATAAATCAAAAGGCTCTTTAATTTATAAGCAAGATAAAATAGTTGTCAACTCTTTATCTTATGAAAATGAGCAAGTAAAGAGTGACTTTTTAGTAGATATCAACGAACTATATCTCTATAGAGCTATAATGGCAAATAATTTTCGTGGACCATTAAAAGCAAAAGCACAATATACAGATGCTCTAAATATCACAACAAACTCTTTAGGTGGAGAGCTAAAAGCAGAGTTAAAAAAGAACAATTTAAATATAAATATAAAAGAGGTAAATGCTAAGAAAGTAGCTTACTTAATTGATAAAGATGACTTATTAGAACGTGGTTATTTAAATGGAAATGCCACATACAATATCCAAACAAAAACAGCTAAAACAGATATAACACTTACCTCAGCTCTCTTAAATGGTGTAAATATAGATGAAAAGATATCTACTCTTAATGACCTTATGGGACTTAATGTTATAAATATGTCAAAGTCTCTTCTTTCTAACTTCTCTGACACAAATAATAGCCAAACAGATATACAACATCTTCAGTTTGATGTCTCATTAAAAGATAACAAAGTGAATATAGATGATGTGGCACTAAGAACAGAGAAGTTTCTCATAGTAGCTTTAGGCAACTTGCAAGAAAATGGTGATATAAACTCTCTTGCTATTAGCATCGTAGATAAAAATGGTTGTGCCATAATCACACAAGCCTTAAGTGGAAATATTAAAGAGCCTAAAACAGCACAAACTACTTCAACTATTGTTAACATAATGCAAAGAGTGCCAGGTTCTATTTTAGATACAGGAAGAAAGCTTATCGACTTTTCAACTCAAACAATTGATGATGTAGCTTCTTTTGGAGCGCAACAGATTTTAGGAACTGACAAAAATATTTCAATAACATCTGATATAGTTTCTGGAGGATTTTCTCTTATAAACTATACATCAAATATTATTATGCCACAAGGGTGTAGTGTAATATATAATGGGAAAGTAAAGCATCCAAAGAATTTAAAAAGGATAAAAGATGAAAAAGAGTTTTAAAGCACTAAACATAAAATGTGGTGGTTGTGCAAATACAGTTACACAAGCTCTACTAAAAGATTTCGGTGAAGTTGAAGTCGACTTGGAACAAAGCCCGAGAGTTGTTACTCTTGAGATAAAAGATGAAGAACATGAAAAACTATTCCGTAAAAAAATGAGAGGACTAGGTTATCCAATGGATGATGAAGAGCTTGGAGCTTTTACTTCTACAGGACTTAAAGCAAAGAGCTTTGTGTCGTGTGCTGTGGGAAAAATGAACCAAGAATAAAACTAAAAGTCTCGTCTAACTCGGCATCTATAAGCAGAGTTTCGTGAGTATATGGATGTTTAAACTCCAAAGATAGTGCGTGAAGAAGTAGTCTATGACAATTAAACTTCTCCCTCACAAATATATTGTGTTCTCCACGTCCATATTTTGTATCACCTAAGATGTGATGCGAGATATGTTTCATATGTCTTCGTATCTGATGCTTACGTCCTGTTTGAGGTTTTACTTTTACAAGCGAGTAACGAGTTTTATCGTACCGTCCAACTGCAAAATCAAGTTCTACAGATGCAAGTCTCTCATACTCTGTTACAGCCTCTTGAGCCTCTTTTTCTTTACTTACATCCTTGTCTGCTATCTTATCAAGCTTCTCTTTTAAAGCGTGGTCTATCAGCCCGTGAGCTTCTGTATATCCACGTACTACACAGATATATGTTTTTTTAGTAGTGTGCTCTTTAAACTGTTCTGACATGAGTTTAGCGGTGTGTTTATCCAAAGCAAACAAAAGCACACCCGATGTAGGTTTATCTAGCCTGTGAATAGGGTATACCCACTGCCCTATCTGATCACGTAGCATCTTCATAGCAAAATATATCTCATGCCTATCTATCATAGACTTGTGAACAAGAAGTCCACTCGGTTTATTAATGCACACTAGATAATCATCTCTATATAAAATTTCTAATTCATAATCTTTAAACATAATTGGTATAATATCAAAAAAGGCTTGATATGACTTACGATTTCTCCATAATCGGTGTTTTAAAAGAGGGCTTTCGTCGCACAGATGGAGTTAAACTTACTTTTGTAGGTTCAATAATAATATATGCTCTAATCGCTCTATTTGTTAAATCACTTACAGAGTTTATCTTTCCCAACACTCAATCCTTTGTAAGTATTTATGCTTCTTCAATCGTAGAGATGCTCTTCACTCTTCCTATCCTAATCGGGATTATGATTCTTGGAGTAAAACATGCCAGAGAAGAAGAGTTAAAAGTTGCATCTATCTTTGATTACTTTGGGATGATTATACCAGTAATGCTTGCTTACATAGCTATGTCTATTCTTCTTAGTATAGGATTTATTCTTCTAGTTATTCCAGGTATATACTTAGCTATATCATATGCATTTGTATATACACTCATAGTTGATAAAGGACTTGGTGTTTGGGAGGCTATGGAACTATCACGTAAAACTGTAACCCAGCAATGGTTTAAGTTCTTTGGTTTATCTCTTCTTAGTGGAATAATCATTATAATAAGCGCCTTACCTTTTGGCATCGGACTTATCTGGAGTATACCGACAACTTACATCGCTTACGGTCTGCTTTATCATCGTCTGTTTGATGAAGAGTAGAGAATCCTAATTATTTAGGATCTCTCTTTGTAGTTTTTCTCTTTTTCCTTGAAACTGGCTTTACAAAAGCTTTTTTAGCAGGTCTTTTTTTCTCAACTTTTTTATGCTCACTCTTTAGTTTTAACTCATCTTGGTCTTTTCTTCTAATAGTTGGATCTGGTTCAAAACCTTCTACAACTTCTTGTGGAATCTTTTGACCGATAAGTCTCTCAATATCTTTAATATCATACTTGTCATATATATCTAAAAGAGAGATAGCTTCGCCATCTCTACCAGCACGACCAGTTCTTCCAACTCTATGAACATAATCTTCAGGAATTGATGGAAGTTCGTAGTTGATAACATATGGAAGCTCTTCTATGTCTAAACCACGAGATGCTATATCAGTTGCTACAAGAACTTTTATTTTACCCTCTTTAAACTGAGCAAGAGTTTTAAGTCTGTTAGCCTGTTTTTTATCTCCATGGATGATTCCACACTTAAGACCATCTTTTTGAAGCTCTATAAATAATGCATCGGCACTGACTTTTGTTTTAGTAAATACTAAAACCTGAGGAAAGTTTCTTGAACCAATCAAGTAAGCTAAAAGCTCAGCTTTTCTCTCTGTATCTACCATATATGCTACTTGGTTAATAGTATCTACTGTAGTGTTTTTCTTAGCAGTCTCAATAAAAGCAGGTTTAGTAAGAATTTGTTTTGAGAGTTTTCTAACCTTATCGCTGTATGTTGCGGAAAAAAGTAGAGTCTGGTGTCTACGTGGTAGTTGTAAATGAATTCGTCTTATCTCTTTTGAAAAGCCCATATCAAGCATTCTATCTGCTTCATCAACTACAAAAAACTCAATATTTTTAATATCTAGACCCTTGTCCATAAGCTCCATAAATCGCCCTGGAGTTCCAATAACAATATCGATACCAGTCTTAAGCATACGCTGTTGAGCCTCGATATCTTTTCCTCCCACCAAAATAGCACTTGTAATACTCATATGTTTTGAATAGTTTTTAATATCTTCATGTATCTGTATAGAAAGCTCACGAGTCGGTGAAAGAATCACAGCTCTAATAGCTCTGTTTTCATCAGCAGTAGTGTTTCTAAGTTTTTGTAAAATTGGAAGAGCAAAAGCTGCTGTTTTACCTGTTCCTGTCTGAGCAGTAGCAAATACATCGCTCTTTGCCAAGACTAAAGGAATAGCTCTTTTTTGTATAAGGGTTGGATGTTCATAGCCTAACTCTTTAATAGCTCCAAGCAATGGCTTGATAAGCCCTAGTTTTTCAAATGACATTATAAACTTTCCTTTTAAAATATAAATCGAATTTTAGCATATTATTAAAAAAATAAGGGGAATTGCTAATATTATAATATTATAATATTATAGTATTATTCTCTTGGTAACTATAATAACATATTAAGAGGCTTTTAGTTAATGACTCAAAAAACTACTTACACAAAGATAACAGCCAAAATAATATTTACTACTCTCTTCTTTACACTTCTTTGTGCATACATTTACAGCGAATATATAAAAAACAATGCAATATCTACTTTAGCACATATAGATGCTAAAAAGACGAGTATGCTTATATTTGAGACACTCTATACTGCTATGCAGCGAGGTTGGAGCAAAGAAGACCTAAATGAGATTATCAATAGATTGAACACAGTAGATGAGGCTATGAAAGTAAGTGTCTATAGAAGCAGCATTGTTGCTAATTTATATGGGGACATTGAAAAAGATAAAATAGCTAGAGAATCAATTTTGACAATTAAAGAAGCTATGAAAGGTAAAGAGTCTCTGAATATTTCTAATTTAGATTTCATAAACTACTATTACCCTGTAGTAGCTAAAGATGCTTGTTTAAAATGTCACACTAATGCAAAAGTCGGTGATACATTAGGTGTTATATATATTTCATTTCCCGTAAAAGAGCTAAAAGTATCTCTAAATGAAATGATAAACTTTTTTATTATATTTATCGCTGTATTCTCGTTAGTAATTTTCATAGAACTTGATAAATACTTAATAAAACCAATTAAAAATTTCTCAAATGTAATTAAAAATATTACAAACTCTCACGACATAACAAAACGTGTAGAATTCAATGACAACATAGAAGAAATAGATGCCATAAAAGATGTTTTCAATAATATGCTTGATTCTATAGAACACCAATTTTACTACGACAACTTAACAGGTCTTCAAAACAGAAGAAAACTTACGGAGATGCTCGAACTGAAAAAAAACTCATTTTTAATGATTATTAATATTGACTCTTTTCAAGAAATAAATGATTTATACGGTGATGAAGCTGGAGACAAACTACTAAAAGAATTTGCTACATTTTTACAAAAAAATATATCTATTGATGGATCAATATACAGACTTCATTCAGATGAATTTGCTTATCTTTGTCAAAAAGAGATAAATTTAAAAGAGTTTTTAATGTTTGCTTCTTTAATAAGTGAAGGTATTTCTCAAGAGAGTTTTAAAATAGATTCAAAAAGTGAAGTAAATCTAAGCGCGACTATCGGTATATCATATGGAACTAACATGTTACTAATAAATGCAGATACGGCTCTTGTTGTTGCTAAGAAAACTAGAAAAAATTATCTGCTTTATGATGAATCTATGGCGATGACTAAAGAATATGAAAAGAATTTTAGCTGGACAAAACGTCTAAAAAAGGCGATAGATGAAGATAGAATAGTACCTCTATTCCAGCCAATTATAGATGTTAAAACACAAAAGATAGTTAAGTATGAAGCTCTTATGAGAATAGTTGATGAGAACAATATTTACATAGCTCCTGTTCACTTTTTAGAACTTGCTAAAAAAAATAAACTCTACCACCAACTTACAAAAATAATGATAAATAAAACATTTGAGAAATTTAAAAATGTTTCATACCTTGTATCAATTAATATCTCTGTTGAAGATATCTTAAATAAAGATATCTATAACTTCATACTAGAAAAACTACGCACCTCTCAAATGAGTGCAAGAGTTGTTTTTGAAATCATAGAATCAGAAGGAATAGAAAACTTTGATGAAATCATAAAATTTATTAATGAAGTTAAAAAATATGGAGCAAAAGTATCTATTGATGACTTTGGAACAGGTTACTCAAACTTTGAATACCTTATGAAGTTAAAAGTTGACTACATCAAGATAGATGGTTCAATGATTAAAAATATAGATACAAATAAAAATTCTCAACTTATTACTCAAACAATAGTTGACTTTGCTAAAAAAATGAATATTCAGACAGTAGCAGAGTTTGTTTACTCTAAAAATATTTTTGATAAGATTCTTGAGCTTGATGTAGACTATGCTCAAGGTTATTACTTTGGAGAACCTAGCGAAACTATAGAGTAATCTTTTGAAGATTATTAAAAATGTAAGTTGTATAAAGATATAATCGTTACAATTAAAATTATAAGTGATATAGATGATCAGAAAAAATCTGAAGAAAATAAGTAAAAGTGAAAAACTAAAAGAATTTATAAAAAAATATAAAGTTCCACCAGAGTATCTCTCAACAAATAGAAAAATGGTTTCAAAAGCAATTCTTATAGGCTTGTTTATCGCTTTTATACCGATGCCAATGCAAATGCTGTTAGTCCTTGCTATGTTGCCATTTTTTAAATTCAACGTACCAATTGCTCTTGCAATGTGTTGGTTTAGTAATCCTTTTACAATGCCCCCGATGTATTATATGGAATATATGACTGGTGCTTACTTTTTAGGGAGTGAACCTCTAAATGTGGAGATGACTCTGGAGTGGTTTAGCAAAAATATTGATAATATTTTTATAGACCTCTATACAGGAGCTCTTTTTTACTCTGTAGTTGGATCGTTGAGTGGATACTGGTTAGTAAATTATTTTTGGAAAGGCTCAGTAGATAGAGATAAAAAACTTCACCGTAATGATAGAAAGTCTTAAGAGTTTTTCTTAAGACCTTTCGTTTTTGACAATCTTTCATAGTAAACCCATGCAACAACTCCGACTATACTCATAGCCAAACTCATAACTTGACCTTGAGTTATCATATTACAACAGACATAACCAATCTGGACATCCGGAGCGCGATAAATCTCTGCAATAGCTCTAAAAATACCATAACTGATAGCATAAACTAAAATAAGTTCACCGCTGAATCTTTGATATTTTCTATAAGCATAAACCACTATAAATACACCAAAGCCTTCTAAAATTGCTTCATAAAGTTGAGAAGGATGACGAAGAACTCCCTCGACTAAAATACCCCAACTAACATCTGTCTCACGACCTATAAGTTCTTGATTTAAAAAGTTACCTATGCGACCAAATACAAAAGCAAGAGGGACACTAAGAGCAACTAAATCCATAATCTTTCCAAAGGCAACTTTGTGCTTTTTTGAATATAAATATGTACTTATAAGAAATCCAAAAATCGCACCATGGTAACTCATACCACGAATACCAACAAATTCGCCATTTTGAAATGGATTAAATATCTGCCAAGGATGAGATAGATAGTAAAGAGTCTGGGTATCGTAGAATAAAATATATCCTAATCTTGCACCAAGGATAACCCCTATCTCTACATAGATAAAGTAGTTATCAATCTCTTTTCCTTTAAAGTCTAACTTGTCTCTTTTTATAAAATATTTACCGATGTAAAAGGCACTAACAAGAGCCAATACATACATAATTCCATACCAGTGAACAGGAAAAGAGATTATATGAAAAGCTACCGGATCAAAGGTGTCATATATATGATTCCAAGATGTCATTTATTTTCTCAATGCTTCAGCTATAAGCTCAATAGGATTTTTAAATACAGTCTCAACATCAGCGTAACTCATAGATGCATTTATCTGCATTCTACATGCACTACACTCAGCACTTACTACATCAGCGTGAGTATTTTTAATCATGTGTGCTTTAGGGATACCAGCTGCTTTTGCAAAATGATATTTTTCACTCTGCATTGTTACACCGCCAAATCCACAACAAGCATTTGGATCACTCATCTCTACGATGTTGTAGTTTTGGCTTATTAAATTTCTAGGTTCAGCATGGATGCCCTGCATCTTTTTAGCATGACATGGATCGTGGTATGTTACAATTTTTGTATCTTTTTTCTTAGTTTTTAGAAGTTGTTCAAGATGCGTATGATGCTGAAGCCACTCCGTCGCCATAAAAATTTTCTCTTTAATGGCAGCAGCTCTTGCTTTCCACTCAGGCTGGTCGTGAAAGTAGTGTTCATAATCAATTTTAAGCATTGCAGAACATGTAGCCTCAGGAACGATAATAGCCTCAACATCCTTTGAAAAACTCTCAAAATATTCAATATTAAATTTTGCATTATAATCAACTGTATCAAACTCACCTGTAAAATAGGCAGGAGCAGAACAACACTTTTGATCTTTTGCGAGAAAGGCATCTATCTCCAAATGAGCTAATATCTCTAAAAGTCCATCTCCAGTACCTTTATAGTTATAGTTACCAAGACAACCGATGAAAATAGCTACTTTTCTTTTTCCACCGTTAGAAATATTTTCAGGATATGAATTTAAAAATGATGTTTTTTTGAGACTTGGAAGCAATCTGTCGGCTTTTAACATAGGAATAGAAAACCTAGAGTTCATTGAATCTATGTCAGCTTTAATTTTAAATCCACAAGTCTGAAATACCCAACCTAGTTTAAAAGCCAAATCATTCATCCAACGATGACGAAGAAGTAAAAAGAAGGCTTTTTTATACCAAGCGATTCCAAATTTCTTTGCAATGTCAGAGCGAACTTGCTCTATTACCATATCTGTAGGAATTGATTTAGGACAAACATCCACACAGTTTGTACATAAAAAACAGCTCTCAAAGATATCTTTTACATTTTTATCTAAGTCTAATTTTCCTCTTTGGTATGCACCTAAGAGATCTAAAAAACCACGAGGAGAAGTAACCTCATCTGCATTTACATTATGAATAGTACAAACAGGAATACACTTTCCACACTTGATACACTCATCAGTGATGTTAGCATAATCAAAAATATCTTGAGGCGTTTTGCTCATTTTTACACCGTTTTTGAAAATGTTTTAGAGTTAGCAGCATGCTTTTTCATATACGCGTCAAAAGGCATCGCAATATTACGAATAAGAAGAGTTCCTGTCTCACTACACTCTATAAAGTCTTCATCCATTGTTAAAAGTTCATCTTCTGCAAAAGGTTTAAGTGCTTCAATTGCATCTGCAAAGTATGTTTTAAACTCTATGTTAAATAGCTTCTCGAATCTTCTAATATCAAGTTTAAAGTTACTCATAAGCTCCATAATTACATATTGTCTGATTTGGTCATCTTCATTTAAAACTATACCACGCTCAAATGGAAGTTTACCTGCGTCTATTGCTTCTTCATACTCACCCATAACTTTAAAGTTTTGATTGTACGAGTCAATCCCCTCACCTATAGAAGTAAGCCCTACTCCTATTAAGTCAGCTCCACCTTTTGTAGTGTAACCTTGGAAATTTCTGTGTAGTTCACCCTTATCTATAGCTTTAAACAGCTCGTCTTCAGGTTTTGCAAAGTGATCCATACCAATCATTCTATATCCATGAGAAGTTAAAAAATCTATTGTGTATTGCATAATATGAAGTTTTTCATCTGGAAGTGGAAGGGTTGTCTCATCTATCTTTCTCATTGTCTTTTTAAGCCAAGGAACGTGAGCATAGTTAAATACCGCAAATCTATCTGGATTAAGAGTAAGAGCAAGAGCGAGCGTCTCTTTAAATGTTTCTAGAGTCTGAAAAGGAAGTCCGTAAATCAAATCTACATTTACAGAGATCATATTGTATTTTCTAGCTAAATCCATCGCATCTTTTGTAATGTTGTAGGGCTGTACACGGTGTACAGCGATTTGTACTTTTTCGTTGAAGTCTTGAATACCAAAGCTTACGCGATTAAAACCCTCTTCACTCATAATACGCATCTGATCTTCATCTATATGACGAGGATCAATCTCACAACTTATCTCAGCATCTGCTCTAAAGTTTGGAAAGTATGATTTAATCTCTACAATAATCTCTTTAAGTTGCGCTGCTGTAAAAAATGTAGGCGTTCCGCCACCAAAGTGCATCTGAAGAACTTCGCGATTACAATCAACATGTTTTGAAAGTATCACCAACTCTCTTTTTAAATAATCCATATAACGAAGCATTTTGTCTTCTTTAGAAGTAAACACAACATTACAACCGCAAAAATAACATGCATTTCTACAAAAAGGCAGGTGAAAATAGAGACTGATTGGACGAGAAGAGTCTTGTGCTTCTAACTTGGCAATATATTCGTCATATCCATAAGCGTCACTAAACTCTAGTGCAGTTGGGTAACTTGTGTAACGAGGACCTGGTTTTGAGTACTTTAAAAATTTTGAGAAATCCAGCATATAAAATCCATTTATAGTTTAATTACCGCGATTATCTCTAAAAAATACTAATAAACCTATTAAGGGCTTCTGTAAAAACCCTTAAAATCTCAGAGTAAAAAAGAGGGATAAGATTGTGCATAACTTTTTTTGAGTCATAGCCTTAGCTACGACGATGAAAAATCATGTGCAAGATTGTTCCTCTTTTTTACTCCCTACGGGCGATATAGCAGATAAGCTACTACTTCGTTGAAACCACTTGAAGCTACTAGTAGCTCCTGCGTAGTTTCGCCTTGGATTAGCTTATCTGCTATATCGCTGAGAAAATAAGGATTTTTACAGATGCCCTTATTATTTATCAAACTCTCCGGCTAATCTTTGATAAACTTCAGAAGTAGCTAAAAGTTCACCGTGATTTCCAGATGCTACAATCTTACCATGTTGAATTACTAAAATCTTATCAGCATGCTCAATTGTACTTAATCTATGGGCTATCGTGATGGTAATCTTATCTTTTGTGTATTTATCCAAGGCCTCTTGAATTCTCTTTTCACTCTCGTTGTCAAGTGCAGAAGTAGCCTCATCAAAAAGCAGGAGCGAAGAGTGTTTGTAAATTGCTCTTGCTATTGCAACTCTTTGGCGCTGTCCACCTGAAAGATTTGCTCCAAACTCCTCCATCTGAGTATGTATACCATCTTTTAATGAAGATACAAACTCTGAAGCATCTGCAAGTTTTAGCGCTTCGTAAACTTTTTCTTCATCTATTTCTTGACCATAAGCCACATTTGCCCCAAGAGTATCTTGGAAAATATATATTCTTTGAGATACAAGAGATATGTGGTGCTTTAAAGAATCTTGAGTGAACTCTTTTATATTAGTTCCATTTACTAAAACCTCTCCGCCGTCTGGGTCATAAAAGCGAAGAAGCATATTGATAAATGTACTTTTCCCGCCTCCACTATCTCCTACAAGGGCAATATTTTCACCCTGTTTTATATTTATACTTACATCATTTAATGCGTACTTATCTTCATATTTCAGCTTAACACTTCTAAACTCTACTTTTTTTATATCATCTTCTAAAAGTTTTGTACCATCTTCAATTTTATTTTTTGTATCTATGATTTCAAAAACCCTTTCACTTGCAGCTATGGCATCTTGGATTTTTGAGTATATTGAACCAAGACGTCGTATGGGCTGAAAGACAAGCCCAACTGCAGTTAAAAATGCAGTAAATTCTCCAACTGTCATATTCTCATTATAAACCTCTCTACCACCTATGTAGATAACTGCAGCAAGTCCGGTAGCACCAAGAATTTCCATCATTGGAGAGACTATCTCTCCAACATAAACCGACTTCATATTTATCTTAAAAAACTGCCAGTTTTGCACACCAAAACGCTCTACTTCAAATTTTTCCGTTGAATTGGCTTTTATAATTTCGCTATTATTAAAAACCTCAGTTAGTCTTGTTAGTACATCTGCATTTTTAGCCTGTGAACGATGAGAATATTTTTTTAGTTTTTTAGCTATTAAAATAAGCGGATAAATTACCAAGGGAACAACAACTAAAGAGTATAAAGTTAGCATTGGATTTAGATATATCACATATCCAATAAGAGCAACAACAGTTAAAGATTCACGAAAAAGTTCTGGAAGCATATTCGATACAAAGTACTGAATTCTACCAATATCATTTGTAACACGAGATATAAGTTCACCACTTCTGTTAATATATAAAAATCCCATATCAAGACCTATCATTTTTTCAAGTAGCATCTCTCTAAAACGAGTAACAATATGAAGTCCAATATAGCTCATATATACTGACTGTATATATCTGCCTATAGCTTTTGTAAAATAGATAGCAATTAAACCAAAAGGAATAAGATAAAGCATCTCCTCTTTTCTGTTTATGAACATATCATCCATAAGCGGCTTCATAATATGGGCAGTAGCAGCCGTAGCACTAACAGTTAAGATTATCCCGATTAAAACTAAAAAATATTGTAATTTGTACTCTTTTATATAGGGGAAAAATCTTTTTAAAACTTTTTTCAAACATATCTCCATTAAATTATGGCGCTATTTTACACTAACTATGCTCATTATAAAGTAAACTTGATATAATTGCAAAAATAAATAAATCCAAGGTAATACCTCAATGTCAGTAAAGTCTGTATTAGTTATTCGCTGTGGAGCACTGGGTGACTTAGTCTACGCTACCAGTGTTATAGATGCAATGAAGCTTCAATTTGGAGACGATACGATTATTGATTTTGTATCTACTCCAGGAACTGGAACCCTTTTTAATAAAGACTCTAGGGTAAACAGAGTTTATCCCCTAAAACATAAAAAAATGCCTATCTGGCTGAGCAGTCAAAAAAAAGATATCATAAAAGCTTCACAAGAAAAAACCTATGATTTACTAATTAATTTTGAGAGTGGAAAACAGTTTAAAAGCTTAGTTGAGAGCATCAATGCCGTCAAAAAAACAGGCTATTTCTTTACTGACACTTCTATCCCACAAGATATAGAACACATGGTAGACATAACAAAATTATCATTTAAAAATATTGTTAGTGAAGAAATATTCAATAAAAGCTTTCCCAAGCTTATTGGAACTTCACAAGATGAATTAAAAGAAAAGTTTAATTTGAGTAATAATTATATTATTATAAGTCCAAGCAACTCACATCAAAAAAGAAATATTCTAAATTACCGTGCTTGGCAAAACAGTAGCTGGATAGAACTAATACAAAAACTAAGCCAAGAAATAGAAGTTGTAATAGTTGGAAACAAAGGAGAAAATGAGTTTTTCAACCTTCTTAAACCATATCCTAAAAATGTGGTTGATTTAGTAGCTAAGACATCTTTAGTTGATTTAGTGGGCGTAATCGACAATGCAGTCGGGCTAATTGCAACAGACACAGGAACAGCACATATGGCTTCAGCAGTAAATACAGAAGTTTTTGCACTTATTGGTCCAACTCCGGCAGAAGTAACAGGACCATACCAGAGTCCAACAAACAAAGTTCATATTATAAGTGCCAACTTACCCTGCTCTCCATGTTATAAAACAGAAGTAATGAAAAATTGTAAAGATAATATCTGTATGAAGAGTATAACTACAGAGCAAGTCTACAACAGCATAAAATCAGCAAATTTATTGTAAAATCCAAACAATAATAAAAATAGGTAAATTTAATGAAAAAAAAGATTTTAGTAACTGGTGGAGCAGGATTTGTTGGAAGTCACTTATGCCAAAGACTCGCAAGTAACGAAAATAATGATGTATATTCACTAGACAACTATTTTACTGGTAGTAAAAATAATCATGTTGCAAATGTAACTTATATAGAGGGTTTAACCGCAGATATTGATAAACTAATCGATTTTGCACCGGATATGGTTTATCATCTTGGAGAGTATTCAAGAGTTGAGCAAAGTTTTGATGACATAGAAAAAGTCTGGAAATTTAACAAAGATGGCATCTTTGCAGTATTAGAATTTGTAAGAAAGCATGGGTGCAAAATACTCTACGCCGGAAGCAGTACAAAGTTCGGAGATGGTGGACTAGGTAGAAGTGCTAGTCCTTATGCTTGGACAAAAGCAACAAACACTGAACTTGTACAAAATTATGGAACTTGGTTTAATGTTCCTTATGCGATTACATATTTTTACAATGTATATGGGCCTAGAGAGATTCAAACCGGAAAATATGCAACTTTAATAGCACTCTTTAAAGAAAAAATGAAAAATGCAGAAGCACTTACAATAGTAAGTCCTGGTACTCAAAAAAGAAATTTCACCCATATCGATGATATTATCGATGGTTTAGTCTTAGTTGGTGAAAATGGCTATGGAGATGAATTTGGAATAGGAAGTCCGGAAGCTTATAGCATTAAAGAAATAGCCCAAATGTATAAGGGTGAGATTCAAATGTTACCAGAGAGAAAAGGTAATAGAATGACAGCCGATGTAATATCAGCTAAAACCGAAGCTTTAGGCTGGAAACCAACTCGAACTATTAAAGATTATATTGAAGAATTAAGAGCTAATAATTGGAAATAAGTAAGAAACCAACCGCTGTTATTTGTTTATCACCATACTTTGGTGGAATGGAAATAGACTCTATAAAACTAGCAAAAAAACTTAGTCCTTTTATGAAGGTAACTATAGTTGCAAAAGAAGATTATCCTATTGCTAATTCAAAAAATGATTATTTAGGCTTTAATGATATAGAACTTAAAACTATAAAATTTAAATCTTCTATAAGTATTTCTATTATGTCTACTGTAAGAAAAATCATTAAAGAAAATAATATTAAAAATGTTATTTTTTTTGGTTCTAGCGAATTAAAATCAATATATTTTTCTTTATTAGGATTAGATATAAATATGATAGTAAGACATGGAACAACAAAATCTACACCAAAAAAAGATTGGTTTCATAAACTTATTTATAGTAGTGTTAATTATCATGTAAGTATTTCAAATCATCTTTTACTAAATGTAAGGGATATTATCCCTTTTGGTAAATATACGAAAGACAAACTTATATTTCCTTCATTTAAATTTACAAAAGTTAAACATGAGTATAAAAAAAAGTTAACTCTTTTACATATAGGAAGAATTGCCAGTGGCAAAGGTCAACTTGATGCTATTAAGGCTTGTGAAATTTTAATTCAAAACAATATTGACTTCAATTTTAACATAGTAGGAGATTTTGACAAAGCTTATAAAGATGAGTTTCTTAGCTTTTACAAAAATTGTAACTATAAAAATAAAATACATTTAATAGGTTTTACAAAAGATATACAAAGTTATCTTATAGAGTCAGATATTTTTTTATTTCCTAGCTACGGTGAAGGCTTTGGAAATGCTTTTATTGAAGCTATCTCAAATGATTTAGTATGTATAACATATGAAAATACGTCATTTATAGAGTTTAATAGATTAGGTCTCCATTTCACTATGAGTAAAAACAAAGATATTGAAAAACTTAAAACAACTATTTTAGAAATAGTACAAACTCTAAAACATCAAAAAAAATTAAGTAAAAATCATGAATTAACTTCAGAACTTTTTAGTGAAAAAAAAGAAATAAATTCTTATTTAGATATACTTAAATAAGCAATGAGGGCATATAAATTAATGATTTATGAATCTGCGAACAAGTCACAATTAAAAATTATTGAAAACTACTCTTTTAAAATAGGAAATAAAACAAAATGAAAGATTATATTGTACATAAATCAATATATAATTTGAAAACAGACAAAAACTATCTTGAAATTATTAATTTTTGTATAATTGGGCTATTTATCCTAACATTACCATACCATATTCACAATTCAGTAATAGGTGGATTCAGCATTACAATTTTTATTCTAGGCTTATTAACTTACAAAAGAGACTTAAAAAAACTTTTTACTATTAAGCATATACAGTTTTTATTTTTATTTTTTACTATCGTTCTTTTAAGTTACTTTTATTCTGAAGAAAATAATTTCAGTTTAACTATTCAATCTTTCAAATATTTTCCATTAATAATAATAGGCATATACTTATCAGCACTAACAAAAAAACAAATTGAAGTATTATTTTTATTATTTGCTATAAGCCCGATCGCTTATGTGATGATATATTATTTAAACTTTTTTCATATTACAATTCTTTATTCTTCACACTACGGTAGTAATGGTAGCGAGATACTTATGATGGACTTAATAGCTAATATAATTATAGTATTGTCGGCAATATATTTTTTTATACATAGTATAAAAAACATGAATAATAAGCATTATTATAAAACGATAGTTTATTTCATATTATTTATTATATTCGCCTTATCTATTTTTATAGACCCTAATACACATAGTAGATCCATGGATATTGCATTATTAATATCAATTGTTATCGTTTTATTTTATATGTTAAAATGGAGAACAATAGTTTTATATTTTATAATAAGTACTATTCTTATCACTATGTTAAGTAGAACTTCACATGGAAAACATATATCTAAAGAATTTTTTAAAGCTTACAACAATATAGAAAAAGCCATATATCATAAACAATACAATTCTTCTTCTGGCTATAGAGTTGGGATGATAAAACTTGGCTCAGAACTAATTGTGAAAAATCCAATATTAGGTATTGGAAATAATTCTTTTAATCATGTTGAACATGTAAGAAAAGGCAATATAGAGTTTAAAACATTAATTCCTCACTTATTTAGCTTTCATAATGAACATATATTTTTCTTAGTATCATATGGTATACTCGGCTATTTTACAATTGTACTATTTGGGATTTATTACTACAAATACAAAATACAAAATAGTTATTTATTTATTTTCAAAAATGTTATTATAATATCCTACGTATGGGTAATGACAATAGGTGATTATTTATCAAATAAAACTAATGGTAATATGTTCGCATTACTACTTGCCCTACTTACTTTATATGCAATACTAGAAAAGGAAAACGATGAAAACTGAACCATTAATAACAATATTAATGCCTGCATATAATCATGAAGATTTCATTCAAGAAGCCATTAACAGTCTGATAAAACAATCGTACAAAAATATTGAACTTTTTATAACAAATGATGGTTCAACAGATAATACAGATAATAAGATACTAGATATGTATGATAAGTGTACTAAAAGATTTGTTAATTTTAAGTATATAAATAGAGCGAATAAAGGCTTAGTACACACGCTTAAAGATATGGAGCCTCTAATAAATGGAAAATATCTAACAGTTCTTTATTCAGATGATATATTTACAAAAGATAGAATTCAAAAGCAAGTTAAAGCTTTAGAGAATAATAAAGACTATGCCATGTGTTATGGTAAAATGACGGGCATTGATTTAGAATCAAATATAATCAAACACTACAAATATAAACATTCAAAATCTGGATATATTTTCAATGAACTGCTAAAGAGAAACTTTGTTACAGCACCGACTGTAATGATGAGAACTGATAAGTTTAAAAGTGTAGGTGGATATGATTTAAACTATGAGTATGATGATTATTCTTTATGGCTAAAACTATCTCACAAAAATAAAATTTTATTTTTAAACGAAGAATTAGTTTACTACAGAACTCATCCAAACAATGTTAGTAGTGACATTGTTCAGACTATTAAATTTACAGAAAGTGTTTTGCTTTCATGGGATAAAGAGCCAGCATTTAAATCAGCTATAAAAAGATTTTATCTAAGGTCCTTTTATAACTTAGCTAAAGAAAAAGCGAATTATAAAGCAGAAGCAAAAGAGTATATGCTCAAATCTTTACCATACTCTTTTTATGATCCTAGGTTTTTAAAAGCACTTTTTAGATATTATCTCTTTTAAATATTCACTATAGGAGGAAACAGTAAATGAAAGGTATTATTTTAGCTGGAGGAAGCGGTACAAGACTTTATCCAATTACAAAAGGTGTATCTAAACAACTAGTTCCAATATATGACAAGCCAATGATTTACTATCCACTATCTGTATTAATGCTCGCGGGTATTAAAGAAGTTCTTATAATCTCAACTCCTCATGATTTACCTAGATTTGAGGAGCTCTTAGGTGATGGCAGTGATATTGGTATGCACTTTGAATACATTATTCAACCATCTCCTGATGGACTAGCACAAGCATTTATTTTAGGTGAAAATTTCATCGGTGATGAAGATGTTTGTTTGGTATTGGGTGATAATATTTTTCATGGGCATGGATTAACCAAGCTACTTGCACAATCAGTAAAAAACGTAACTGATGAAAATAAAGCAACTGTATTTGGATACTACGTTAAAGACCCTGAACGTTATGGTGTTGCAGAATTTGATAAAAATAGCAATGTAATATCACTAGAAGAAAAACCAGAAAAACCAAAATCAAATTATGCAGTTATAGGACTCTACTTTTACCCAAATGATGTAATAAAAAAAGCAAAAGGTGTTAAACCAAGTGATAGAGGAGAACTAGAAATAACCACTCTAAACCAGCTTTACTTAGATGAAGATAGACTCAAAGTTGAGCTAATGGGAAGAGGTTATGCATGGCTTGATACAGGCACACACGAAAGCTTACTAGACGCTTCTCAATTTATACAAACAATAGAGAATAGACAATCACTGAAAGTTGCCTGTATAGAAGAAATAGCTTATGAGATGGGATATATAAATAGAGAAGCGCTTTTAAAACTTGCTGAACCTCTCAAGAAAAACCAATATGGTCAATATTTGATTCGCAGATCAAATGAAGGAATATTAGGTAGTAGTAATGACATATAGTAAAACTAAGTTTGATGATGTAATTTTAATTCAACCAGAAGTATACGGTGACGAAAGAGGTTACTTCTTTGAAAGTTTTCAGTATGCTGATTTTTGTAAAAATGTTTGTGATACTCAGTTTGTACTGGAATTTGAATCAAGATCAAAAAAAAATACGCTTAGAGGTCTACATTATCAAACTAATCCAAAAGCTCAATCAAAACTCGTAAGCGTGAGTTATGGAAAAGTTTTAGATATTATTGTTGATATTAGAAAAGACTCTAAAACATTTGGCGAGCATATTACAATAGAACTTAGTGATGAAAACAACACGCAAGTTTTTATTCCAAAAGGATTTGCCCATGGTTTTTTAGCTCTGAGTGATATAGCAGTAATGAGTTATAAATTAGATGATTATTACTCGGCAGATAATTATACTGGCATTAATGTTTTTGAAGCGAATTTAGATATAAAATTACCGATAGAAACCAATAAACTTTGCATATCAGATAAAGATAAAATATTACCATCTTTAAAAGATGCTATTTTATTTTAAAAAAGGTTAATCATGCAAAATATACTAATATCAGGTTCAACTGGTTTTATTGGCAGCTACTTAACAGAAGCACTTATACAAAATAACTACAATGTCATACTTTTAAAAAGAGAAACATCCAATACTTTTAGAATTGACAAACTATTAGATAAAGTTACCTCATATGATGTTGATAAAGTAAGGATAGAAACTGTATTTCAAGAAAATGATATCAATGGTATAGTTCATCTATCTACTTATTATGTCAAATCTCATCTACTTGAAGATATAGATGATTTAGTTGAATCTAATGTAACTTTTCCTACAAAACTTTTAGAACTAAGTATTAAATATAATGTTAATTTTTTTATAAATACTGGAACGTTTTTTGAATATAATTTTCATTCAAACCCTATAAGCGAAAAGACTAAAAAAGAACCTTTTAATTTATATGCATCTACCAAATTAGCTTTTGAGAGTATATTACAATATTATGCATTAAACTCAAATTTAAATATTTTAACATTGAAATTATCAGCTCCTTTTGGATACAATGACAACCATAAATTGATTCCATACTTGATGAAATCTGTACTAAACAACGAAAAAGTTATCCTTGAAAAGGGTGAGCAAGAGTGGGATTTTATTTATGTTAAAGATGTTGTTAGTGCCTATATTAAAGCTATAATTTTTTGTGAAAACACATATAGAAATGTATATGAAGATATTTTAATTGGTACCGGTAAAAAAACTAGCATCAAAGAAATTGTAAACATAATTAATAATTTAAAAGGTGAAAAGTTAATTACTTTGGAAAAAGAGTATCCATCAAATCAAATATTTGAAGCATTCGTTGATAATTCCAAAGCTAAGAATTTATTACAATGGTTACCACAATATTCAATAGAAGAAAGTTTAAAAGAGACATATAATTTATACAAGGAAAATGAAAAATGAAAAATGAAATTTTAGATTTAGTAGCACAATTTGCTGATGCGCAGACAAAAGAATTTATCCCAGGTGAATCAATTGTACAATATACCGGTCCAACTATAGACAAAGATGAGTATGTTGCAATTATTAGCACAGTGTTGGATGGTTGGTTTGGATTAGGAGCACAGGCTACTAAGTTTGAAACTGAAGTTGCACTAAGACTATCTAAACTTCACGGTGTATATGTAAATTCTGGTTCTTCTGCAAACCTAATTGCACTAGAAACTATGAAAGAGCTATATTGTAAAGAAGATAAGACATATAAAATTATTACACCGGCTGCTTCTTTCCCAACTACTGTGAACCCTATTATTCAACTTGGTTTTGAACCAATTTTTGTTGATGTTGAGCTAGGAACTTATAACATGGTAGAGGAACAAGTGCTGGATGCTTTAAAAGATGATGATGTTATAGGTATAATGTATGCTCATCCACTAGGTATTCCTATAGCAAATACAAAAAAATATTATGAACTTATTAAGCAAAAGGGCGGCTTCTTAGTAGAAGACTGCTGTGATGCTCTAGACTCTACTTACAATAATGGTGACTTGGTTGGAAAATATTCAGATGCTGCAACATTATCTTTTTACGCAGCACATCATATTACAACCGGTGAAGGTGGTATGGTTGCATTTTCTCAAAGAAACGCGGCAAATATAGCACGCTCATATAGAGACTGGGGAAGAGCCTGTTTTTGTTCTGGTAAAGATGTACTATCTTCAACGGGAGCTTGCAACAGAAGATTTGCAGATTGGTTAGGTAATGGTGTAATTACAGATCATAGATATGTTTACGATAGAATCGGTTACAATGTAAAGCCATTGGAACTACAAGCTTCTATGGGTTTAGCTCAACTTAAAAAGCTCGATGATTTAACTCAAAGACGAAAAGATAACTATGTGTGTCTAAACGCTTTTATGAAAAGTTATGAAAAGTACTTTATACTGCCAACTGCTCCAGAGGGAACAGATGCCTCATGGTTTTCTTATCCAATAACTATTAAAGACAGTGCACCATTTAACAGAGCTGATATTGTTGAGTTTTTAGAAGAAAATAAAATACAGACAAGAAATTTCTTTGCAGGAAACCTACTAGATCATCCTGCATACAAAAAATTTGATTTTGACATAAAATATTCTTTAGAAAATGCTTCAATAATAACAAATAATACATTCATGATTGGTGTATGGCCTGGGTTAAACGAAGAAATATATCAATATGTATTTAAAATATTTGAAGAGTTCTTTAAACAAAGAGGTTTATAGTGAAAAATATATTAGTTACAGGTTGTGCTGGATTTATAGGAAGTAACTTTTTACCATACTTTTTAGATAAATATGAAGAGTATAATCTAATAAATCTTGACCTACTCACTTACGCCGGTAATTTAGATAACTTAAAAGAGTGTGATAATAATTCAAGATACAAGTTTATAAAAGGTGATATCTGTAATCGAGAATTAGTAGAGTTTATATTCAATGAATATGACATTCAAGGTGTCATTCATTTTGCAGCAGAATCTCATGTAGATAACTCTATAAAAAATCCGGGTATATTTATAGAGACAAATGTAAATGGCACCTTCACACTTATAGATGTTGCTTATAAAAAGTGGATGAATAAGCCATTTGAATATAAAAAAAACTATAATGGATGTAGATTTCATCATATAAGTACCGACGAGGTATATGGAACCTTAGCTGAAACTGGACTATTTAGTGAAATAACTCCTTATGCTCCAAACTCTCCCTACTCAGCTTCTAAAGCAAGTTCTGACATGATTGTAAGAAGTTACCAAGAGACTTATGGATTAAATACTGTAACAACTAATTGCTCAAACAACTATGGACCAAAACAACATGATGAGAAACTAATACCTACCATAATTAGAAAAGCATTAGCTGGTGAATACATACCTATATATGGTGATGGCAAGAACATCAGAGATTGGCTATATGTACTTGACCACTGTAAAGGTATAGACTTAGTATATCACTCTGGTAAAGAAGCTAATATTTATAATATTGGCGGAAGAAATGAGAGAACTAATCTTCAGATAGTTGACTCTATTTGTACTATTCTTGATGAAAAAGCTCCGTCAGAAAAAAGCTATAAAGAACTTATCACATTCGTAGAAGATAGAGCTGGACATGATAGAAGATATGCAATAGACGCTACAAAACTTGAAAATGAACTCGGATGGAAAGCTGATGAAGATTTTGACAGCGGTATTGTCAAAACAATTGAGTGGTACCTAGAGAAATATAATGGCTAAAATAAGTGTGATTATTCCAGTATACAATGCTGAAAAGTTTATTGTGCATCTTTTGGATAAAATCTACAAGCAAACATTTCAAGATTTTGAATTAATCTGCGTAAATGATGGAAGTAGTGATAATACAAAAAATATTTTGGAGAACTATGCCTTAAAACATAATAATATGTTAGTAGTAAATCAAAAAAATGGTGGTATTGGCAATGCTGGCAATACAGGAATTAGCCATGCATCTGGAAAATATTTGGCTTATTTAGAACATGATGACTCTTTAGCTTGTGACAATGCTTTTGAAATATTATATAATACAGCACAAAAGTATGATTTAGAAATATTATCATTTAATTTTTCAACTGAAAAAGACGTGATTAACTTAAATCAACCATTAAATAAAATTATAACAGGACGAGAATACTTGCTAGGTGGATATCATCCTGCACCCTGGTGTAAATTTTACAACTTGGCATATCTTAATAAAATCAACTTTAAATTTAGAGAAGACTTACGATTTGCTGATACTGAATCATACCCTAGATTAATGATTGATGCTACAAAAGTTATGCACATAGAAAATGTGTTGTATATTATGAGAATTGCTACCAACAAAGAATCCGTATCAAAAAATATAATGAATATTGAGTCTGCCGAGACATTTGCTGAGACAGCAATGACGTATAGCAATATTATAAATAAAATTCAAGATATTAAATTACTTAAAGCACTTAAAAAACAACGAATGCAAGCACTGATACCAGCAGTAAGAATTTTAGGTGCTGTTGATTCAAAAAAGAGTAGTGAAATTTATAATAAATTATTAGGTCTTGACTTAAGTAATTTTGAACTCTATTTAGTTAAAAATGAATATAGAGAGTGTAAATCTAACTGTGTAAACCTTAAAAATTAAATTTATTTGATATAGTCATCAAGTGAATTATTTATAAGGATTTACATATGAGTTTAATAAACCACGAAGAGCTAAAAAAACAAATTAAAGATGGTACATTTACATCTTTAGATGATATAACCAACGAGTTTAAGAATATACTTAGAGAAGTTATTCAGACAGCTTCTTCAGAAGAACTAACTTCACATCTAGGTTATGAAAAGCATCAACCCTCAGATACTCCAAACTACCGTAACGGCTACAATGATAAAAAAATAAACTCAAAGTATGGTCAATTTGATGTTTCTATCCCCAGAGATAGAGAATCTACATTTGAGCCACAACTGGTAAAAAAGAGAGAAGTACTTTTAGATGGCAGTGAAGACCTTATTCTTTCACTCTATACCAAAGGTATGAGTGTAAGAGATATACAGCATCATCTTGATGATTTATACGGCTATGAACTCTCTGCTCAGACGATCTCAAACATTACTGAAAAGGTTATTGAAAAAGCAAATGAGTGGCAGTCTCGTCCACTAGAACCTATTTATCCCATTATCTTTATGGATGCTACAGTGCTAAAGATAAGAGTTGATAGAGTTGTTAAAAATATAGCAGCTTATATAATGCTAGGAATAACGCTTGAAGGCAAAAAAGAGATTATTGGTATTTGGATCGGTGAGAATGAAACTTCTAAATATTGGCTTACGGTTTTAAATGATATCCAAAAGCGTGGAATACAAGATGTTCTAATCTTCGCAATAGACGGTTTAAACGGCTTCAAAGAAGCCATCCAAGCCGTTTATCCTAAAGCAGAGATACAAAGATGTATCGTTCATCAGATAAGAAGCTCTTTGAAGTTTGTTTCTTGGAAAGATAGAAAAGCAGTTGCTAAAGATTTAAAATCTGTATACTCAGCGCTCAATGAAGAAGATGCTCAATTAGCTCTTACTGAGTTTAATGATATCTGGGGTAAAAAATATCCAAATATCACCCTCTCTTGGACAAATAATTGGAATGAACTTTCTACTTTTTTCAAATATCCAAATTCAGTTAGAAAATTAATTTATACAACTAACCCTATAGAATCACTAAACGCAACTATAAAAAGAAAGACAAAATCTAAAGGCTCATTTCCTACTATAGAATCTGCTTTTAAGATGCTATATCTTGCTACTCAAGAGCAACAAGAAAAATGGAAAGCTAACAGCATTAGAAATTGGTATGAGATTTATCCTCAACTTAGTATCTTTTTTAGCGAAATTGTGTCAAAATATACTAAGTGATTTAGGAATAGAAGGTGGGTTTACACAGTTTATTTTACGGTCTCTGAATATAAATTCTTTTATTATAAATATGTAAAAAAAGAATCAAAATTTATTCATCCTTTAATATATATAGTCAGGAAAATTAGAAAGTTCATTATATAATTAACTAACACAAGTCAACTAGATTAGATGCTAGCAGGTATGCTTATCTAATCCTTTGTCACAAAAATATTTTTTGTTTTTTTTATTTTCTAACATCAAAGTATATTCTTTTTTCCAAGATATTTTTTCCCTAATAGTTCTAGGATGGTATAAATGAAAAATATTAGCAACATTTCTTATAGATTTTATTTTTAAACCTAGTGCTTCAAATCTCCATTGAATATCGGTATCATCACCAATGGCAGTCTGACCATATCCTTCATCATAGCCATTAATCTTAATCATATCGTCTCTAAAGCAAGCATAATTACAGCCTAAAATGTCAGTAGTAGAGTTTCTGTTTTTTAAGAAAGTTTTATAAAACCATCCATTAGGACTAAAATAAAAACCTTCTTCTACATGTCTTTCAACTGAATCTTGGGCCATACTAATAAAATGAAATAAAAATGATTTTTCCAATTTATATGGTGTCAGTTCATTATTTCTTAATTTTTTTGCATATTTTGGACCTAAATTAACTCTTCTTCCACTTGATATATAACCATGTTGAGCTAATGTAACATATGATTCTATAAATGTTGAGTACGGAATACAATCACCATCTATAAATACAAGGTAATCACCTTCACTAGCGATAATAGCATTATTTAGTGATCTCATCTTTCTAATGCCACTATCTTCTTGTGATGTATGTTTAACATCCAAGCCTTTTATTGATGAAATATAATCTTTAATCTCTTGTGAATTGTTGTCTTCTGCAATTATTACTTCAAAGTTTTTGTATGTTTGAATTTTTAAGGCTTCTACTATTAAATTAAGTGCTTGAATATCTTTATAAACAGCTACTATTAAACTTACTTTCATTTTATTTCTTTTTTTAATGTTTTAAATATATAATCTATTCTTTTTTCATCTGTATGAAAAGCTTTCATCTTTTGCAAGCCGGATTTTGCTATTTCTTCTCGTTTAACATCATTTTTCAAATAATAGTCACATAAATCGCTCAAGTCAGTTAGGTCATCTTTAAAAAAGACAACATCTTTTCCATGCTCAAAATTATCAGGTATAACAATTTGTGGTTCTTGACTCAACATAAAAGCACCTACTGCTGGAGTTTCCCAATATCTCATTGTATCCCAGCCTCCACCTCTGATATTAATTACAATTTTACAGCTTGCCAATTCTTGGAGATAAAAAGAGCCTTTTCTCTTATATTTACTAAACTTTTGATTTCTTGTTGTTCCATTCTCTTTGCAATCATACATATTCTCTAGCATATCCAATGCTTTAGTTCTTAGCGCATATGATTCAACAGCCCAAAAAGAGACGTCATATTTAAAGTCTGTAAGCAGAGTTGGCAATCTATCAAAATTAAAAGACATAGGAAGTGGTGCTACATTTGAGTCATAAGTCTCATCAATTAAATACTCCCTTTTAAATATAAAATCAAAAGGACGAACTGATAAAGCTTTTTCATATAGCTCTGGCCGCTTATATGCTACAAGATCTATTCCTATCTTATTTCCATCACCACCATCTATAAAAATAACAGGTACATTTTTTGGTATTTTATGTGCTATTTCTATATAAGTTTCAAAGGCTTCAACTTTACATGAACCTATAAAGACATAATCTATCTCATTAAAATTAAAAGTTCTAAATACAGAACTAAAAAAAGAGCCCTCAATATAACCTATATTTTTAGGATATTTTTTATATGGAAAATGATATTTTTTATTCCATTTATAATCTATAACATTTTGCAAACCAAATTTTTTTACTAAACCGGTGTATGTCAAATCTTGAACATAGTCTGCTGTAGATGTATTTATATACAATATTTTCATAAATTCTCCAAAATAATTTTTAATTTTTCAAACTGTTTTTCACTGCAAAACATCTCATCAGATTTACTTTTTCCAGCCTGTGCCAATCTTTTACTTAAGAGTTTGTCACGAAATAAAGATTCAAGTTTCATAGACAAATCAGCAGAGTTCTTAGTCTTAAACAACAGTCCACTTTCATTATCATCTATAATCTCCAATGGTCCGCCACTGTCACTTCCTACAACCACTATATTTGACTGCATAGCTTCAATTAGAACTAAACCAAAAGTTTCCTTATTGGTTGCAAGAACAATAACATCACACACCTGCATAAGTTTTTGAACTTCAGTTGTAAACCCTGTGAATATCACTTTATCTTCTATGCCATCTTCTATTATATTATTTTTTAAAGAGTTCAAATAAATATCATTCATTGCATGTCCAACAATTAAAGCCTTAGCATCTATACCTTGTTTAACAAGTTCTTTAATAGCATCAATTACCAGATACTGACCTTTGCCCTCTTCTATTCTTCCAACTATACCGACTGTGAAAGAATTTTCTAAACTATACTTATTACGAAGAATCTCTTTTTGCTCATCACTTATTATCTCAGGAGCATCTGCACCCATATATAAGACTTCAACTTTAGGTCTTATACTCTTAGGAATAAATTTCTCTATCTGCTCTTTAACCTGATATGTAACAGGTAACATTAGGTCTATTTTTTTGTATAAAAACCTATGATAGAAGTCATCTTTAAATCTTGTCATGGTCATATTTCTTGTTTGAACAAGTTTTGGTTTTTGTTTTGAAAGCAGTTTTGCTAAAACAGCTACTAGGATGTCTTTTGTCCAATGAAGATGCACTATATCAATACTATTTTCATCTATAACATTTGCCAATTTTTTTGCAGTTATGTATGAAAATATAGTAGGACTTTTTTTAATTTTTTCATATTTAAATTCTGTATCTTTATAGTACTGTTCTAGCTTTCCGGTCTCATTTATAACACTAACAACATTTGTCTTTGCATCTAAAAAATGTGAAGCACGAACCATATAAAGTTCAAGACCGCCCAAGTCAGGGGAGAGACAAAGCTCTAAGATATTACTATTTTTCATTTTCTTGCATCTCTAATATGACTACATATTTCATATAACTATTATACGAAGAGGCAAAAGCTACATGCCACTCATGCAATCCACCAAAGACTCCACCTTTAATAATCAAGCCTTTAAACATAGCGCCCATGCCATGAAGAAAAGGGTCATACCATGAGGCGCGCATACCTTCAGCATAACGAACTCTAGCAAGATTTACTGCAAATCGATCAGCCTTACTGACCAAGACTCCAAAATTTTCAAAAGAGTAATGAAGCATATCTATATCTAGGTCTACAAAATTGTCAGTCTCAACTTTTCCATGTTCACCTATTGTGTTATATCCACATGCTGACTTTTTATAAAGTCTAACAACACGGTCTGGATACCACTGCCTTATAAACTTTTTGCCTATAAAACTTTTACGACGAAAAGAGTATGCATCTACATCCGCATCTTCATAATTAAAATCTCTTAAAAATTCTATTGCTCCATCTTCAAGTCTCTCATCAGCATCTATACTTAGAATCCACTCATTTGTTGCAAATTGCTCGCAAAATGCCTTTTGTCCACCATCACCTAAATATTTTTGCTCTATTACTTTGGCGCCCAATTCTTTTGCTATGCTGCAAGTTTTATCACTACTAAAAGAATCGACAACTATAACTTCATTACAAACCTTCTGCACATTTAAAATGACATCACGAATGTGTTTTTCCTCATTTAATGTTATAATCGTAGCTGTAATATTTTTTTGCATTTTTACTCAATATTTTTTATTAGATTTTACCATAAAGTAGCTAAAAACAGATGTCATATAAACTCGAATACAATGAAAATTTTAAAAACTTCAGAGATGTACTTTTAAAAATTAAATCAATTTTTTTACAGAATTCAACAGTAATTCACTTAGCAAGAAATGAGCTCAAAGTTATAGAAATAGAAGGCATCCAGACAGTTGTGAAGGCTTTTAGAGTTCCAAATTTCATAAATCAATTTGTATATGCTTATATTAGAAAATCCAAAGCCTATAAAGCTTTTCACAATGCCACAAAACTGCATGAACTTCAAGTCAGCACACCTGAAGCCATTGGTTATATAGAATTTTTTGAGTTGGGGCTTTTAAAAGAGAGCTTCTTTATCTCAAAAGAGTTTAAATATGATTTTACAATTGCTCATATAAGAGATGACCAACCGGAGTATAAAGAAAAAGTTTTGCAAGACTTTGCAGAGTTTACTTACTATATTCATACAAAAGGTGTTTGGCATGTTGATTATTCAGGTGGAAATATTCTTATAAAAAAAGAAAATGAAAAATATATATTTTCTCTTGTTGATATAAATCGTATGAAATTTCGTCAAATAACTGAGTATGACGGACTACAAAACTTTAACAAACTTTGGTTCAATGAAGATGATTTAACAACTATTGCAAAAACATACTCTAAACTAGCCGAACTAGATGAAGATAAAGCGATTAGTGAGATTTTAAAACATGATAAAAAGCTTAAAGACAAAGTTATCCTAAAACGTAAACTAAAAGGTAAGTAAGCTAAATAGCAGCTAACTTCTTTTTTACATCTTTAAACATCTTATCTCTAGCATCTTTAGAGAGTGGAATCATAAAATGCTCTTGAAATTTTTCATCCCCTACTGCTTTCCATCTCTTAGAACTTGCAAACAAAGTATCTCCAAAAAATGTCATGGTCGGTGTTCCGACTAGAGATGCTAAGTGATAAGTTCCTGTTGAAGTACTTACAAAGAGTTTAAAGTTACTTATGAGTTTTGCAAAATAAGTGATGCTATCTTGAGAAAAATAAAAGACTACATTGTAAGCCATAAACCTACCCTGCATCTCTTCATAAAGCTCTTTTTCATCAGGTCCAAAGGTTAGCACTACTTGATACTTATTTTCTATTAAAACCGAATGTATAAGCTCTTCATACTCATTCAGATTCCAGTTGGCATCTGATGAGCCACCAAAGCCGACATGAAAGGCTATAACATCTTTTTCAATCTCATTATTTATACAAAAAACCTTATATATATTTTTAGCATCTTCAAACTCTAGAAGAGGTTTTTTATACACTAGGTTTATATCCCCAAAGAGAGTTTTTGTAAGTTCTAGGTTATACTCAAACTCAGCCATCTTTACTTCACTACGTCTTTGTTTAACTCTATGGGTATAAAATATTTGTGCTATTTTTGTGGCTGGAGCTATTCTTATTGGGATTCGAGCTAAAAACTGAGCAAGAGCTATACGAGTGTTTGAAAAAAGAGTTATGCTTGCATCTATTTTTAAGGCACGAAGCTCAGATGCAAGGCTAGAGATGCTTTGTCCGCTATCAACTATAACCTCATCTATAAAGTCACAAGTCTGGGCTAAAGTTTTGTTCATTGGTGCCACACAAGCGATAATCCTATTTTTTGGATTATGATGCTTTAGAACATACATTGTTGGAAGTGCAGTTATAAAATCACCAAGCTTATCTGTGCGAACAACTAAAATATTCAAAAATCAGTTCACACCAATCTGAAAATACTCAAAACCATATTTAGCCATTTTCTCTTTGCTAAACTGATTTCTACCATCAAAAAAGATTGAGTTTTTAAGAAGTTTTTTCATCTCATCAAAATCAGGACTTCTAAACTCTTGCCACTCTGTCACTAGAATGACAGCATCTGCATCTTTAAGTGCATCATATTTACCATCAACATATGAGACTTTATCATTACCTTTTAAGTAATAACTCTCAGCTTCATGTCTAGCTTTTGGATCATAAGCTACAACTTTTGCACCTCTTCTTGTCAACTCATTGATAATTGTAATAGAACTTGCTTCTCTCATATCATCAGTCTCAGGCTTAAAACTAAGTCCCCAGATAGCAAAAGTTTTTCCATCTAGGTTTTCACCGAATCTAGCAATCACTTTGTTTGATATTACAAATTTCTGATCAAGATTAACGGCTTCAACAGCATCTAAAATTCTAGGGTTATATCCAAAATCTTTTGCAGTTTTTGCTAAAGCCTGAACATCTTTTGGAAAACAGCTGCCACCATAGCCACAACCTGGATAAATAAAACTATAACCAATACGACTGTCACTTCCTATACCATTTCTAACTTTATTGATATCAGCACCAACTCTCTCACAGATTTGACTCATCTCATTCATAAAAGATATTTTAGTTGCAAGCATCGCATTAGCTGCATATTTCGTCATTTCAGCACTTTTAATATCCATGCCAATAAAGTACTCATGACGTTTCATAAATGGAGCATATAGCTCTTTCATAATATCCATCGCTTTATCACTATCTGCACCGATTACTACACGGTCCGGATGCAAAAAGTCATTTACCGCTGCACCCTCTTTTAGAAATTCCGGATTAGATACAACGTCGAACTTTATGTCTACACCTCTACGATCAAGTTCTGCCTCTATTGTTGCCTTAACTTTATCTGCAGTCCCTACAGGAACTGTAGACTTATCTACAATAACCATATAATCTTCCATAGACTCACCAATAGTTTTTGCAACAGCCAAAACATACTTTAAGTCTGCACTTCCATCTTCACCCATAGGAGTTCCAACAGCAATAAAAGCTATTTTAGAGTTTTTGATAGCTTCACTAGAATTAGTTGTAAAAGAAAGTGTTTTATTTTTATAATTTTCTAAAGTCATATCTTCTAAGCCAGGCTCATATATAGGGATGATACCTTGCTTTAAATCTTCGATTTTCTTTTCATCTATATCCACACAGGTTACACTGTTTCCCATTTGAGCAAAACATGCTCCACTTACCAAACCTACATAACCTGTTCCAATAATTGATATTTTCATCAAATAATCCCTGTAAATAAATAATTTTATGATTTTATCTTAAAAAGGATATAATTCGCCTTATGAAACTACCATTTAAATGGGATGAGTATTCCGACCAACCAGCACAACTAAAAGAGAAAACATACAAAAAAGAGATGCGTAAGCGAGAGCTTTTCTCTTTAGTTAAAACAATATTCACAGCTATTATTATTCTTCCTTTATCAATTATTGCTATGCCATTTGTCAAAAGAAAACAGATAGATTCATCTGTGTTTTTTTCTATGGGTGTAGATTATCAAAGAGAGCCAGAGTTTACTCTTGAACTTTTAGAAGAGTTAGATACTAAGAGTATTTTACTTCGTCTTAAACTTTGGGAACTTGAAACACTTGATGAGTTAAAAAACTTTTTAATGAAAAATAAAAGTAGAAAAATAATTTTAAAGATTCTTCAAGACAGGGAGCATATAGAAGATTTAGAACTTTTAAGAAAAGATTTAAGAGTCATTTTTAAAGCACTTGATGGACTTGTTGATATTTATGAAATTGGTTCAACAATCAACAGAGCTAAATGGGGATTTTTCTCTGTTGATGAATATAACAGGTTTTATAAAACTGCTTATGACTTAAAAGAGACCGAATTTCCAGATGCCAAGCTCATTGGAAGTGGCGTAATTGATTTTGAATACCACTTCACAGCACACACTCTTTTTAATTTTTTCAAATACCGCTATGATGGTGTTGCATCTTTACTTTATGTAGATAGACGCGGAGCTCCAGAAAATACACAGATGGGATTTACTCTCTCAGATAAAATAGCGTGGCTAAGCACTATGGTTTGGATAAGTCCTAAAAGTGAGCATTCTTTGCATATAACTGAAACAAATTGGCCAATTACAGGCACTGCACCATACGCACCTACCAGTGAGTATGAATGTGTTAGTGAAAAATTATATGCAGATTTCATGCTTAGGTATTACCTTTTATCTTTTGCTTCTCAGCAGGTAAACTCACTATCATGGCATCAGCTTATAGCTCCAGGTTACGGTTTGGTTGATAACCGAGATGGAATTAGAAAACGTTCAGCATTTTATACATATAAGTTTATGATTCAAACCTTGAAACACGCTCAATTTTTAAGACTAGATATAAAAAGAGACTACTATATACTACAATGTCTGGTAAAGAATAGACTTTTACAAATTCACTGGACACTAAAACCTACTACACTCAAAAATGAAGAGTTTTTTGAAGTCTATTCTATGAATGGAGAACTGATAAAAGATGAAATTTTAGAAATTGCTTCTTCTCCTTTATATATATACATTAAAGACGCGGTATAATTGCGTCTATGAATAAAAAATATTTAAATGTAAAACTATACTTCTGGCTACTTTTTTTAGTCTCTTCTCTAATCTTTGTAAGCTTTCCACAAATAGACCTAGATATAGCTTCTCTCTTTTTTGATGGGAAATTATTTTCACTCAACGGCTCATGGGTAGAAGGTATACTCTATCATTCTGTAAGGCCTCTTATTATAATTTTTGCACTATCAAGCATAGCAATATTCATATATAACTATGTTAAAAAGAAAAACCTTTTAGGTATAAATTCTAAGGCTATGCTTTTTATAATTCTATTTCTAACAATTGCACCTGCACTCATAGTAAATGCAACTCTAAAAGAAAACTGGGGAAGAGCACGACCTGCACAAACCATAAACTTTGGTGGACAAAAAGAGTTTACTCCCGCTTTCATACCTAGTAATCAAGATGGTTACTCTTTCTCATCAGGTCATACAGCTGCTGCCTTTAGTCTTTTAGGTTTTGCACTTTTAGCTAAAAGAAGGAAAAGATTGTTTATATCTCTTGTTCTTGTTTACGGTACTTTAGTTTCTATAGCAAGAATGGCTGCTGGCGGACACTTCCTTAGTGATGTTGTCACCTCGTTTTTTATAGTCTATATTTCAACTCATATACTTTATAGACTGATATTTAAAGAGGATTCTGCATATTGAACAAAAATCAATTTATTCAAATATTAGTCCTTCTTCTTTTTAGTTTTATAGTTTTAATGTCCATAGGACTAACTCTATATAACTTCAAAAATATTGTTGAAAAAAACAGGTGGACAAAGTGAAGATATTAGTTATTTTACCAAACTGGCTAGGGGATGCTGTTATGAGTACTCCTGCCATTGAACTTTTAGCATCTCACTACCAAGATGCAAAGTTTACTTTTGTCGGTAGTTATGTAAGTATTGAAGCATTAAAACATCATCCTTTGTGCGAAAAAGCAATAGTAGATGAGACAAAAAAAGCTTCAAATAGATATATAGCAACATACAAACTAGCACGCAACTTAGGTCAGTTTCATCTAGCTATTAGTTTTAGAAACCAACTTCATTCATCTCTTCTTTTAAGGTTTACAAAAACAGTGATTTGTATCTCAAGACGATCATGGCACTCGATATTTTTACTATCTCACACAGCTAATATTCCAACTTCGCAGCATCTGGTAAAACAATATTGTCAGCTAGCTATGACTGATTCTAATCACTGGACTGGAAATATACCAAAGCTAAAACTATATATAAAACCTCAACAATTTAACAAACCAACTCTTGGAATCAATGCAGGTGCAACTTATGGAAGTGCAAAACGTTGGTATCCAGATAGGTTTGCCGAGGTTGCAAAAGAGTTTGCAGATAAATTCGATATTATAATTTTTGGTGGACCAAATGAGGTAGAGATGGCTGGTGAGATTGAGTCAAGTCTCAAATATTTCGGAATAAGAAACTATCAAAACTTAGCAGGAAAAACAAATATAGAAGAACTTTGTTCACATATAGCAGGATGCTCACTCTTTATTACCAATGATAGTGGACCAATGCACGTTGCGGCAGCTTATCAAGTACCTACGGTCGCTATCTTTGGTCCTACAAGGTATAAAGAGACTTCTCAATGGATGAATGAAAAAAGCAGACTTATAAGACATGAGATGGATTGCTCTCCTTGCATGAAAAGAGAGTGCCCATTAGGGCATCATGATTGTATGAACAGTATTACGTCCATTGAAGTTATTAAAGCAGTAAGAACACTTGGCTTCTAAAATATATGATTTTTTAGTTATTGGAGCTGGTTCAGCTGGATGCTCAACTGCTTTTTTTTTACAAAAAAGTGCAAAAAAAGTAGCCATTATTGACAGAGAGGGAATCGCTGGTGGCGCAAGTGGAGTTGCAGGAGCATTTCTTTCTCCACTTCCAGGTAAAAAAAATAATTACAACACCTTCGTAAATAAAGCTCTAAATTTTTCCATTGATTTTTATGAAAAACTAATTCCTGACTCAATTAGTAAAAAAGGTGTACTACGAGTCACAAATGATAATTTTTCAAAAGAAAAGTTAGAAAACAATGATATAGAGTATGAATATTTTGATAGCAACAAACTACAAAACATATCAACTAATTTTAAAGAGATAGATGGTTATTTCTATAAAGATGCAGCTGTTATAGAGCCTCTAAGCATTTGTAATAAGCTTGTTGAAAAATGTGATTTTTACAAAATGGATATTAATGAGTTGGTTTTTAAAGATGGCATCTATTATATACAAGACATTAAAGCAAAAAACATTATATTAGCTCAAGGCGTAAGCAAGTCTATAATAAAACATCCATACTTTGATATATCTCCTATTTTTGGTCTTAGGATAGATGTTAAAACCAGTACAAGAATTCCTTTTAACATACATAAGTCTATCTCAATTTCTACAAATAAAAATGATGGTACAGTTGCTATAGGTGCAACTCATGAGAGGCATGATTCCATACAGCTAGAGTGCATAACAACTTGTGACAAATGTGTCTCTTATGTAGATCATGAAAAAGAGCAAGTTGATTACCTCTTAGAAAAAGCTAAAGAGTTAATTGATTTAGAAGATTTAAAAGTGATAAAAATATATAAAGGTGCAAGAGCTACAATTAAAAGTTATTTTCCTGTTCTTGGAAAAATAGTAGATTATAATAGTTCCCTAAAAAAATATCCATCAATAAAAAATGGTACTAAAATTTCTCAAGAGATGCTGGACTATTATCCAAATATGTATATCATAAATGCTTTGGGCTCTAGAGGGTTCGTTCTTGCTCCATACTTGGCAAAAATATTAAGTGAACATATTCTAAACGAGACTCCGATACCAAAAGATATCTCAACTCAAAAACTTTTCTATAAAAAAGCACGAAAAGACAAATCACAGCCCTAAACAGAGCTGTTTATTTAACTAAAAAGCGAACTTCAATCCAAGGTATACAGAACTATTGTAATTTACATCTCCACCTCTGCCAGTAGCATAGTTAGTGTCTATAGATCTATAACCAAGAATTGCACCGGCATTTTTCATAACTTCAACTTCTCCTTCTACTCTGTATTCAAAAAAGTTTGCTGCATCTCGAAAAGAAAGTACTTCAGGAGCGTAATATAGAAGTCCTTTTATAAATATGGGGAATCTTTCAATAACATCAATGTGGTGCCTAACTTCCAAGCCTACAGGAATAGAGCTAAAGTCCTGAGTGTAGTTGAATTTAACACCTAAGCCAAAAGTCGAGTCACTTCCTTCAACTTTTGTTTGTACCAACATATTTGCTTCTAATAAATCATCAATTGCTCTGCCTCTTCCTAAATCACTATGATCATCAGATGCATGTAAAATTTTTCCACCAACAAGTATATTTTCTGGTTCAATATTTTCATTGTATTGACCCATGTCAAATTTTACGCCAAATTCTAAGTCTTTATCATTTAAATTAAGCTCTGCATTGTGCATAGCAAAGGCGGAAGCTGCACAAACTGTAATTAGTCCAATTTTTCTTAACATAATTTTCCCTCTATTTTTTGAATTGTTTTTGTTGTACTTTTGCCATTAACAAAATCCACAAGTTTTAGATTACTAGCAAATTCAGTTCCAACAACATTCTTATCTTTATAATCACCACCTTTTACAAGTGTATTAGGTTTTATCATTTTTATAAGGTTATAGGGAGTGTCTTCTTCAAAAGGAACAACAAAATCTACAGCTTCAAGAGCTGCTAATATATAAGCTCTATCTTGAGCTATGTTAATAGGACGACTAGGTCCTTTTAACCTTGAAACAGAATCATCTGAATTTAGTCCAACAATAAGTATATCACCAAAGCTCTTTGCTTTTTGAAGATACTTAACATGACCAACATGTAAAATATCAAAACATCCATTTGTAAATACAACTTTCTTACCGTTTGCTTTACAGCGATTTACTATTTGTGCTATATCTTCAAAACTTTTTATATGTGCATCTGATGTGCTTTTATGTAAAGAAGCTTCATACTCTTCTATCTCATCTAAAGTAACGGTTGCAGAACCAATTTTTCCGACAACAACTCCGGCAGCTAAGTTAGCAAAAGATGCTGTTTCTTCTATGGTCTTTCCTGCACTAAGAGCAAAAGCAATAGAAGCTATAACGGTATCACCTGCACCTGTTACATCAAAAACTTCTTTTGCAACGGTAGGGAATTTCTTTACTTCTTTGTCGTATGTTGCAATACCGTCTTCAGAAAGTGTTATTAGAGATATATCTAAATCAACTTCTTTTTTTAACTTCAATAGAGCCTCTTTTAAAGATTCATCATCTTTAATATCTATATTCGTTGCTAAAATCGCTTCTTTCTTGTTTGGAGTTAGAAGATATGCTCCCTTGTATTTTGAGAAGTCACTTCCCTTTGGATCAACCAAAACCTTCACAGCGTTTTCTTTTGCAAGAGAGATAACACCTTGACAAAGCTCAGGTGTTAAAACCCCTTTTCCATAATCAGAAAGTATAATAGCATCGTAAGAAGCTATACTACTTGAGATAGAAGTTATAATTTTTTTAACAGACTCGCTTTCAATCTCACTCTTACTCTCTTTATCATATCTAAGAATTTGCTGACTCACAGCTATAATACGACTTTTTTTAGATGTTTTTCTACTCTTTTGAACTATAAGGTTTGAACTATCCACATTAATACTTCTTAGCATTTCTACAAGCTCTAAACCATTATCATCATCACCTATAACACTACTAACACTAACATTTGCTCCAAGAGCTTTAAGGTTATTTATAACATTACCTGCTCCACCAAGAACTGTCGTCTCTTTAGCAATATCAACAACTTGTACAGGTGCTTCAGGAGAGATTCTCTCACAACTACCCCACAAATAGTGATCAATCATTAAATCACCAATAACTAATATCTTTGGAGTGAAGTTTTTAAGAACCTGCATTATTTAACTTCTTCTTCATATATTCTTTTTATCTCACCAACATATGCTTTTATGGCTTCTTCCATTTCAAATCTTGGCTCATATCCTAAAGCTTCTCTAGTTGTAGCTATGTCAGCTTCTGTATGAAACTGATAACTACCTATAAAAGGATTTGGAATATACTCACATTTAAGAGAAGTTCCTAGTTCACGTTGCAAGATATCTACAATATCTTGAAAACTTCTAGCTTTACCTGTTCCAACATTAAAAATGCCACTCTCTTTTGGCTGCATAGCTTTAATATTTGCTTGAACGATATCTTCTATATATATAAAATCACGAAGGATTTTATCACTATCTTCAAAAAGACGAGGATTTTTCCCGGCTAATATTTGATGTCCAAATTGTAAAACCATAGATGCCGTAGTATTTTTAAAATACTCACCTGCTCCATAAACATTAAAATATCTAAGTCCTACTATATGTATATCACACTCTTTCATATATTCACGACTCAAGTTATCCATACTAAGTTTAGAAAAACCATAAACATTTTGTGGAGCTTCCCTTCCTACTCTTTGGGGAGATTGAGCATTGCCATAAGTTGCTGCTGAAGATGCATATATCATATTAGAATCGTGTCTAATTGCTAAGTCTAGTAAATCTTTATAAGCATTTACATTTGTTTTAATCATTAAATTTTGCTCTAATGCAGTAGTGTCAGAAATTGCAGCTTCATGAAAGATATAATCAAATTTATAGTTTATTTCTAAATCAAGAAGCAGTTCTTTATCATTTATATCTCCACTAATCACTTCACCAGTAAAACCTATTAAGTTCTTAAAATGTCCAAAGCTTTTTAAATTTCCATTTGATAATGTTTCACCACTTCTAAAGCTATCCAAAACCACTACTTTTGCATCTGGATGGTTATATTGAAAATAAAAAGCTAAATTCGAACCAATAAAGCCAGCTCCCCCCGTAATTAAAATTGTTTTGTCTTTTAAATCGTCATTTATGTATCTCATTTACCCATCCATCTAGTTTTTATCTAATATAATAATACACTATAATTCATTAATATGTATTTAAGACTCAAATCACTATAATTTGTCTGAAAATTAATTCTCAAGGAAATCAAATGAAAAAAATCGTAATCGCTTCAATTGCTACTTTAGCACTAGCAACAGCTTCAATGGCAGCAGTAAATGGTAAGGCATGTACTTCTTGTCACGGTGCTGACTGGAGTAAAGCAGCTCTAGGTAAATCTAAAGATGTATCTAAAATGACTCATGCTGAGATTGCTACTGCACTTAAAGGTTACAAAGATGGTACTTATGGTGGTCCAATGAAAGGTCTTATGAAAGGTCAAGTTGGAAAATATTCTAACGCTGATTTAGACGCTTTTGCACAAACTATAGGTAAATAATCTATCTGAATTGCCCTTTGGGGCAGTTTACTCTACTACACAACTTTTTAAACTCTCTTTTTTATTCCGGTCTATAACTTTTCTTTAAAGACTCTTTTTTTTCTTCTTGTTTTTTTGCATCATTTAATTCTTCTTCACCGTCAAACTTTGCAGCATTTAAAAATTTCTCTTCATCATCAAACTGACCATTTTTTATAGCCCAAAGAAAAGCAAAAAGCGCAATAGCTCCTAAAAATATAGAAGCTCCTAGCATCATTGCAATTACCCAATTATCCATTTAACACTCCATATTTTAATTTTGTTTCCACTTATATCTTATTCTCATTGAGTTTCCAACAACTAAAAGTGAACTTACTGACATTGATATTGCTGCTACAAGAGGAATAACAAACCCTGCCATAGCAAGTGGAATTGTAATTGCATTATACGCTAAAGATATAAATAGATTTTGTTTTATTAACCCATAAGTAGTACGACTTATTTTAAATGCATCTTGAAGTGATTTTAAGGAATTATTTAATAAAACAACATCTCCTATCTCTACTGCAATATCACTTCCACTACCCATTACTATTCCTATGTCAGCAGATGATAAAGCTAATATATCATTTACTCCATCGCCTACCATTACTACTGTTCTTTTTTGCTCGTGAAGTTTGGCTATATACTCAGCTTTGTTTTCTGGTGTTTGTTCATAAAGAAAATCTGTAATACCAACCTGCTGAGCAACTCTCTTTGCAATATGCTCATTATCACCAGTAAGCATAACAGTTTTAATCTTTCTTTTTTTTAGCTCTTCTACAAGTTCTAGGGCTCCATCTTTTATCTTATCACTAAGTTCATATATAGCAACTACCTTTTTATTTATCACATAATAAAAAAGAGTATTATCTGTGCTAAAATCAATAGATATGTCATGCTGATTTAGAAGCTTTAAATTACCGCCTAAAACTTCTATATCACCGTATTTTGCTTTTATACCTGTAGCTGGTATTTGAGAGAACTCATCAAATATGATCTCTTGTATATTTTCATCTTCTTTTTTTAAGTAGTTGCAGATGCCAGATGCAACTGGATGCTTAGAGAGTTTTGTAAGTGAATGAAGTAACACTTTATCAAACTCACCATAGATATGAACACTTACAACTTCTGGCTTTCCTATAGTTATAGTCCCGGTTTTATCTAAAATTAGTGTATCAATCTTAGCCATAGTCTCAAGCTGAGCTGCTTCTTTAAAGAGTATACCTTTTGTAGCACCAAGACTAAGACCGACTAATGTTGCAACCGGTGTAGCCAGTGCTAAAGCGCAAGGACAGGCTATAACAATAACTGAAATACCAATCATAAAAGAGGTTTCAAAATTATTACCTAAAGCCCACCATACGAAAAATGTTAAAAAAGACAGAGCTAAAATAGCAGTTGAAAAATGTTCTGAGAGTCTATTGGCTATTTGCTGGATTTTTGGTTTTTTGTTTATAGCAGATTCTAAAAGCGTTACAAGGTTTGATAGTGTTGAGTGCTTAAAATCTTTAGAAGCTATAAAATGCACATCCGCGTCTATACTGGTTGTACCACTTATTATGAAATCCCCAACACTTTTATATATTGGTTCACTCTCTCCAGTCAAATTTGACTCATCAAATGAACCATTACCTTTAATAATCTCACCATCTAAAAGAACCTTCTCTCCAGACGCCACGACTACTATATCCCCTACTTTTACATTATCAAGTTTACAAGCAACGATAGCACCGTTAATAAGAAGTTTTACTTCACTAGGAATATGCTTACCGATTACATCTAAGGTATCAGCAGCATTCTTTTTACTTAACACTTCTAAAAACTTACCAATTAGTACAAAAGTAATAATCATACTCACCGAATCAAAATAAGCCTCTCCATGTTCAGTTATTGTAATATAAATAGAGTATATATATGTAAGTAAAGCTCCTGTTGCAACAAGAAGGTCCATGTTAACAACTTTTGCTTTCAATCCGTAATATGCACCTCTAAAAAATACCCAACCGCTATAAAAAAGAACTGGAGTAGCAAGTACTCCCTCAGCAACATTTAGAATAGTTTTTACTTCTTGTGTAATACCGCTGAAATAACCTGCATATTGAGCTACAGCTATCCACATAATATTCATAGAAGCAAAAATTGCAACTGCCATTTTCAGGTAATAAGATTTTCTCTCTTTATTAGCATGAGTCTCTTGAATGGAAGAATCATAAGCAAAAGCATTGTAACCAATAGAACGAATCATATCTATTATTGAAGATAGTTTTACAACATCTCCAGCCCAAATTATGGTAGCTTTGTTGTTTGTAAAGTTTATGTTTGCTTCTATTACACCATCCATTCTATGAAGAGCTTTTTCATTTAACCAGACACAAGCTGAACAGTGAATACCTTCAATAATTAGTGATACTTCATTAAAACCATCACTATTTATCTTAATAAAAGCATCTCTAAAAGACTCTGTATCAAAATTAGATGAGTCTTCATATTTTTTTGTTGGAGGGGTAAGTTTTGTATTTGAAGCTTTATTGTAAAAACTCTCTAATCCTTCATCATTTAAAAGATTAAAAACACCCTGACAGCCATTACAACAGAAAAAATGACTTCCATCTTTAATCATCACTGATTCGTCAAACTCTAGATGACAATGATTACATACCACACTATTTGACAAGTTCAAACTTTCCTAATGTCTTGTTTTTTACTATATTTTGACAAGGTTCAATAAAACCATTCATGCAAATATAGACAGCATTTTCAGTTTTCGCTTTAGCAAAACCAATAGCGATTCCTAGATTTAAGCTTGCTTCAACATTATCTATCTCAAAAGGATTCATAGCACCTGTCAATATAATCTTTCTATCATCAAATATCTCTGATAAAAACTCAGCAGTTATATTAATAGTGTCGGTACCGTGAACTATTATAAAAGTATCATCCTTAGATTCCATAATAATATTAGCAATCATTTTTCTGTCGTTCATATCCATCTCTATGCTATCTTTGTAAATTACACCAGCCACATCATAATCAAAATCAGCACTTTGAAGTATTCTCTCTATAACATCATTATTATATGGAATCTCTAATTCACCGTTTAGTGGATTATATTTTTTATTAAATGTACCACCACTATTAAGTATTAACACTATAAATATCCTCTAATTTTGAAACTATTTTATTTGCTTTAGACGTCTTAACGTTATTAGATTCATCAAAAAGATATGTAGTAGTTAAACCAGCATTTATACCGGCTTGTACATCTCTTTCTTTGTCACCAATCATGATAGAGTTTTTCAGATCAATATTTAGCTCTTTAGAAGCTCGAAGCAACATTCCTGGATTTGGTTTTCTACAACTACACTCACCTGATATTTTCGGATGATGAGAGCAATAATAGACTTTCTTAATATTAATATTATTAGAAGAAAATTCTTTAACCATCCAAGAAGTCAATATATCAAAATCTTCTTTAGTGTAATAACCTCTATCAATTCCTGATTGATTTGTAACAACAACAATTATAAACCCAAGTTTTTGATAATATCTACAAAGATCAAATATACCATCAATAAACTCAAAATCTTTTATTTTGTAAAGATAATCTTTTTCAACATTTATAACACCATCACGATCAAGGAAAAGTGCTTTATTCATATGCAATTAACTTACACCATCACCAAATATCTCTTTCTCTATAATGTCACATATAATATGACCTATTAATATATGAGACTCTTGTATTCTAGGAGTAGAATCAGATGGAACAATCAAAGAATAGTCAGCCAACTTAGCCATTTCTCCTCCATCTCTACCAACTAAAGCAACAGTTGTAATTCCTTTTTCTTTGGCCACTTTAAATGCATTAATAATATTAACAGAATTACCTGATGTTGAGATACCAATAAAAATATCTCCTTCTTGTCCCATACCTTCAAGTTGGCGAGAAAAAACTTTATCATAACCATAGTCATTTCCAATGGCAGTTAAGTTTGACGTATCTGTAGTAAGTGCAAGTGATGGGATAGAAGGTCTATCAAAACCATATCTACCAACTAATTCAGCAGCTATATGCTGTGCATCCGCGGCACTGCCTCCATTACCTGCTAAAATAGTTTTATTAGGACCTCTGTAAAGTTCAACACATAATTTACAAACTTCTGAGATTTCATTTAATAACTTTTCATTTTGATAAATAGCTTGCTTAGTTTCGTAAGATTTTTTAATTTGATTTTTAATATAATTTTTCATCTATAATCCTAAAATAATATATGAAATAATACCATAATTATATATAATTAGTAATGGTTTTCGGACTAATAGATTAACTTGGGTATATTGATTAACAGAAGTATTTGATTAAATAAAGATAAAAAAGGGTAAGTAGTAAAAAATTGATCAACTAGGCAGCGACCTACATTTCCAATCCTGCAAGGATCAGTATTATCAGCGATGAGAGGCTTAGCTTCTGGGTTCGGAATGGAGCCAGGCGTTTCCCTCTCTCTATAGCCACCTAGACAATCAAGTCTAAAGACATCGAAATGTACTTAGACTTGACTGTATGAGTCAATAAAGGGGTATTAATGAGAAATCTCATTAAGTTATGATTGTTAAAGTCAACATGTTTTGTAAATAACTACTATATGTATTTGGTAATACACTAAACAAGGTAGTGAACGAATTGTGTTCTAATAAAAGAACTGTAAAAAAGACAAACGTACTATTAGTACTGGTCAGCTAAACACATTGCTGTGCGTACACATCCAGCCTATCAAGCTTGTAGTCTTCAAGCGTACTTCAGGGAACGTTCATCTTGGAGTTGGCTTCCCGCTTAGATGCTTTCAGCGGTTATCTCATCCGTACGTAGCTACCCAGCGATGCTCTTGGCAGAACAACTGGTGCACCAGTGGTACGTCCAACCCGGTCCTCTCGTACTAGGGTCAGCTCTCCTCAACGTTCCTACGCCCACGGAAGATAGGGACCGAACTGTCTCACGACGTTCTGAACCCAGCTCGCGTACCGCTTTAAATGGCGAACAGCCATACCCTTGGGACCTGCTCCAGCCCCAGGATGCGATGAGCCGACATCGAGGTGCCAAACCTCCCCGTCGATGTGAGCTCTTGGGGGAGATCAGCCTGTTATCCCCGGCGTACCTTTTATCCTTTGAGCGATGGCCCTTCCACACAGAACCACCGGATCACTATGACCGTCTTTCGACTCTGCTCGACTTGTATGTCTCACAGTCAGGCTAGCTTATGCCATTATACTCTACGAGGGATTTCCAACCCCTCTGAGCTAACCTTTGTAAGCCTCCGTTACTTTTTAGGAGGCGACCGCCCCAGTCAAACTACCCACCAGACATTGTCCTCGCACAAGATAATTGTACGGAGTTAGCTATCAGAATATTCAAGGGTGGTATCTCAAGGATGCCTCATCATAAACTGGCGTCTATGAATCAAAGGCTCCCACCTATCCTGCACATGAATATCCCAATAGCAGTGTCAAGCTATAGTAAAGGTGCACGGGGTCTTTCCGTCTTTCCGCGGGTAGGAGGAATTTTCACCTCCACTACAATTTCACTGGATCCATTGTTGAGACAGCTCCCATCTCGTTACGCCATTCATGCAGGTCGGTATTTAACCGACAAGGAATTTCGCTACCTTAGGACCGTTATAGTTACGGCCGCCGTTTACTTGTGCTTCAATTCAAGCCTTCGCCGAAGCTAAGCAATCCTTTTAACATTCAAGCACCGGGCAGGCGTCACACCCTATACATCCTCTTACGAGTTAGCAGAGTGCTGTGTTTTTGGTAAACAGTCGGGAGGGACACTTTGCTGCGACCTTGAACCGCTTCAGAGAGTAAATCTCTTTACAGTTTAGGCACACCTTATACCGAAGATACGGTGCTAGTTTGCAGAGTTCCTTAACAATGGTTCTTCCACGCGCCTTAGAATACTCATCTCACCCACCTGTGTTGGTTTACGGTACGGGCAACCGTTGTTCTCGTTTAGAGGCTTTTCTCGGCACGACAGTATCATTGATTCAAACCGCTCTCCGAAGAGATTGGTCTGCCTGTAAGATCTCGGTCTCATGAGAAGCGGATTTTCCTACTTCTCGACCTACATCCTTCGACCCGCTATTCCATCAGCGAGCTCAATTAACTCTATGCGTCCCCCCATCACTCAAACGAACAACGGTCGGTATCGGAATATTAACCGATTTGCCATCGTCTACCCCTTTCGGACTCGACTTAGGTCCCGACTAACCCTACGATGACGAGCATCGCGTAGGAAACCTTGGGTTTACGGCGAAGGGAATTCTCATCCCTTTTCTCGCTACTCATGCCTGCATGCTCACTTCCATCCGCTCCAGCACTCCTTACCGGTGTACCTTCAGCGCTGAATGGAACGCTCTCCTACCACTTATGATAAATCATAAATCTAGAGCTTCGGTGCTTGTCTTAGCCCCGTTATATTTTCGGCGCAGAATCGCTAGACCAGTGAGCTGTTACGCTTTCTTTAAAGGATGGCTGCTTCTAAGCCAACCTCCTGGTTGTCACAGCAACTCCACATCCTTTTCCACTTAGACAAGACTTTGGGACCTTAGCTGCTAGTCTGGGTTGTTCCCCTCTCGACATAGGATTTTATCACCCTACGCCTGACTCCCGAGGTTACACGTATAGTATTCGGAGTTTGATAGGGTTTGGTACCGCGGTAAGCAGCCCTAGCCCTGTCAGTGCTCTACCCCTATACGCTAATGCTCGAGGCTATACCTAAATATATTTCGGAGAGAACCAGCTATCACTGAGTTTGATTGGCCTTTCACCCCTATCCACAAGTCATCCCAAGAATTTTCAACTTCTACGGGTTCGGTCCTCCACTGGCTCTTACACCAGCTTCAACCTGCTCATGGATAGATCACTCAGTTTCGGGTCTGCAGCATCTGACTATGTCGCCCTATTAAGACTCGCTTTCGCTACGGCTTCTCGTTCGATTAACCTTGCCAGATACCACAACTCGCAGGCTCATTATGCAAAAGGCAGTCCGTCACACTTGTCTTGCGACAATAGTGCTCCGAATGATTGTAAGCCATAGGTTTCAGGTTCTATTTCACTCCGCTCACCGCGGTCCTTTTCACCTTTCCCTCACGGTACTTGTTCGCTATCGGTCTAGTAGTAGTATTTAGGGTTGGAGGGTGGTCCCCCCATATTCAGTCAAGATAACACGTGTCCCGACCTACTCGTTCCTTAGTCTAGTACCATATAAATGTTTTCGCTTACGGGAGTATCACCCTCTATGCTCACTCTTTCCAAAGTGTTCTGCTAACAAATATATTATCACTAAGTGCCCTAATCCCATTTCGCTCGCCGCTACTTTGGGAATCTCGTTTGATTTCTTTTCCTTCAGGTACTGAGATGTTTCACTTCCCTGAGTTCGCCCAACCTAAGTTGTAACATGATTCGCACCATGCTGGGTCGCCCCATTCAGAAATCCCCGGATCAAAGCTCTTTGGCAGCTCCCCGAGGCTTATCGCAGCCTAATACGTCTTTCATCGCCTCTACTAGCCAAGGCATCCACCTATGGCCCTTAATATCTTTTTTATTCTAATTTGCGTTCACTACCTTGTTTAATGTACTAATACATCATTCAAGACAGATCCTGTTGATTTTGTAGTTATTTAGTTAATATAATTAATAATAGAATAAATTCTCTTATCTCTTATATATGTTGACTTTAACAATTATAATTTAATGAACTTTTTGGTTTAAAACCAAATCTAAATACTTAACTTAAGTACTTGGATTTAGTTTGAAACTTGTTTTCTGATTGAAGTTGTGCTTGAAAAGGCAACGAAGCATACTAAAAGTATGTGAGTTTCTTTTTCAAGTGCAAATTCTTCAGAAATGGTGGGCCTACCTGGACTTGAACCAGGGACCTCACCCTTATCAGGGGTGCACTCTAACCAGCTGAGCTATAGGCCCTCTTTTTGGGGTGCTTTTAGCTCTACTTGGCGTTGGAACCTTTCGTTCATTCGTCACATACATAAGTATGTTCCTCACTCACTCAAGAACCCGCCTTGATTAGAACTAAAATCCCTCCCAAACCTAAGTCTGAGAGGCACTCCTGAATCAATATCAAATTAATGAACATAGATCACTGAAAACTAAGCAAGTAATAAACTAATAACTAACATCTCTTCGTGAGATTTTCTTTTGACAAGATAAACAAATGAATGTTTTCTCTTTACTCTAGAAAGGAGGTGATCCAACCGCAGGTTCTCCTACGGTTACCTTGTTACGACTTCACCCCAGTCGCTAATTCCGCCGTAAGTGGTAGCCTCCCGAAGGTTAGCTTCCCAATTTCGGGCGAAATCAACTCCCATGGTGTGACGGGCGGTGAGTACAAGACCCGGGAACGTATTCACCGTAGCATTGCTGATCTACGATTACTAGTGATTCCAGCTTCATGAAGTCGAGTTGCAGACTTCAATCCGAACTGAGAGACGCTTTATGAGATTGGCTCCACCTCGCGGTATCGCAACTCTCTGTACGCCCCATTGTAGCACGTGTGTAGCCCTAGCCATAAGGGCCATGATGACTTGACGTCGTCCTCACCTTCCTCCTCCTTGCGAAGGCAGTCTCCTTAGAGTGCCCAGCATAACCTGCTGGCAACTAAGGACGAGGGTTGCGCTCGTTGCGGGACTTAACCCAACATCTCACGACACGAGCTGACGACAGCCGTGCAGCACCTGTTTTCAAGTTCCCCGAAGGGCACCACTCTATCTCTAGGGTGTTCTATCAATGTCAAGGCTAGGTAAGGTTCTTCGCGTATCTTCGAATTAAACCACATGCTCCACCACTTGTGCGGGTCCCCGTCTATTCCTTTGAGTTTTAATCTTGCGACCGTACTCCCCAGGCGGAACACTTAATCTGTTAAGTGCATCACCGAGATGACAAGCATCCCGACGACTAGTGTTCATCGTTTAGGGCGTGGACTACCGGGGTATCTAATCCCGTTTGCTCCCCACGCTTTCACGCCTCAGCGTCAGTTATGTTCCAGGAGATCGCCTTCGCTTTCGGTATTCCTAGTGATATCTACGGATTTTACCCCTACACCACTAATTCCATCTCCCCCTCCCATACTCTAGGCTCGTAGTTTCAAATGCAGTTCTATGGTTAAGCCATAGGATTTCACATCTGACTTACGAGCCAGCCTACGCGTCCTTTACGCCCAGTGATTCCGAGTAACGCTTGCACCCTCCGTATTACCGCGGCTGCTGGCACGGAGTTAGCCGGTGCTTATTCATGAGCTACCGTCATTTTCTTGACTCATAAAAGGAGTTTACACACCGAAATGCGTCATCCTCCACGCGGCGTTGCTGCATCAGGGTTTCCCCCATTGTGCAATATTCCTCACTGCTGCCTCCCGTAGGAGTCTGGTCCGTGTCTCAGTACCAGTGTGGCGGATCATCCTCTCAAACCCGCTACCCGTCATTGCCTTGGTAGTCTCTTACACTACCAACTAACTGATGGGATATAGTCTGATCTCGAAGCGAAAAAACGTTTCCCGACTAAACTTGAGTTTAGAAGGTGTATCCAGTATTAATCATCGTTTCCAATGGCTATCCCGGTCTTCGAGGTACATTAACTATATATTACTCACCCGTGCGCCACTAATCCCCTAGCCTACCACAAGTGATAAGTTTCGGTTCATCGTTCGACTTGCATGTGTTAAGCACGCCGCCAGCGTTCACTCTGAGCCAGGATCAAACTCTCCATAATTGTTGTCCGAAGACAGATTATGTAAAGAACACATTGCTGTGCATTACTGATCTTTTGCCCAAGAATTAAAATTCATTGGCTTTGTTGCCATAAACCGCGTGAACAGTTTATGGACTTTTTTGTATGTATCTATTACTATAAGGGATCCAATAAATTGGATTCAAAATAGAATAGACGGTTGTTGTTAATTAGTTATTTCTAAGTAAACTTATTAATGAGCTAATTACTAACTGTTTCGTTAGTTATTAAGTCTATTTACTTGCTTAGTTTTCAATGATCTCAAACAATCTCAAAAGCTTCAACTCGAAGTCTCTCTAGCCCTCTTTAACAAGGTCTCTTTGTTTGTGGATGGGAATTATAGGGGGTTGTTGCTTAGAAGATTCTTAATCGGTTGGGAAGTTTTAAAAACTTCCTCTTTGTGTAAAAATACTCAGCGTTTGGCTGGCTATATTTAACTTATCAATCTATTATATGTACATAACCTGTTTCTGGCTCTATCTGTATAGTTATTTTCTCATCTTGAACTGCTAATAGACAATCTGAAACTTCACAAAGTTCTATTTGACATTGAGTTGTTAATAGGAGATTCTTTCCTGCATGACTGTATGGATTAACTAACTGCTCTGGATTATCAGTTAATGGTCTACCTAAATGATCAAAAAACACTCTTTTTTTACCATCGTCATTAGCAATACCACAATTAGTAAAATCTATATCATTAACAGAATAAGAATGCCCTAAGTTAAGTTTTTCACTTGCTTTAGCATCTCCATATTCAATAAGTCCACTATATCCACCTGTAAGTCTTTTTCCTTTGTCTAATGGATTGATAGCAATTTCATTCTCATTTGGATTTCCATCTTGATTTGTATAATCGTTAAAAATGGCATAAGCCCATTTATTATCTGTTCCATTGGTATTTGAAAATTTTAATTGCCATCTATTTTTATACCAAGTATTGTTTTTATCAAACTTATCATCAACCATTGCCAAATGCTGTGTATATCTTATATGTGATACCACTTGTATAGCTGCTTCTCTTAATTTTGTGGATTGCATTTGAGGTAACATAACTGCAGCTAATATACCGATTATAACTAATACGAACACTAGTTCTAACATAGTGAAAGCTTTTTTCATTTAGAACCTCTAAAGATTATATGTAGCAATAAAGTATATCAAAATATTTTAAAAATTGTTGGGAGAATAAAGGAAAGAGTCCAAGGAGTAGAAACTCCTTGGGTTAAAGTTACATTATAGTTCTTCTGCTTTTTGTACATCATATAGAATGTCATCCATTGGATGTCTATACATAGGCATAGCAAGTCTTTTCTCATCAAGAATATGACCAATAAAACCTATAGATCTACCAAGAATAAAGAATGCATTTAACGCACCAGCATCAATAAATACATCAATTTCTTTATCGTCATAAGATAATGATCTCCACATATCAACCATTAAAATACCGATTGTACCATCAACATTAAGAATTAAATTCTCTTTCTTAGATGTTGTTAATTGCTCGACAGTTAATGCATAGTCAAGTAATGGAGTACTTGGAAAATACTCTTTAGCAAATTTCTTAAGACCTTCAACACGCAAATCTGGGTTTTTAAGAGATTTAATTCTATGTCCGATTCCCGGAATTGGAACACCTTCTTTTTTCATATATGCTAGGAACTCTTTTGGTGACAGCTTGTTATCATCAGCATATTTGAAATATTTAGCAGCGCCATCAATCGCACCACCAAATCTTGGACCAATTGTAAGAAGACCAGCGATAAGTGAACTAATAACATCTTTACCAGCTCTTGCTGTCACTTTAGCATTGTGTGCACCTGATACTGCAGGACCATGGTCTGCAACAGTTTTAAGTACAGTTTCTAAAAAGTCAACAGCCCATCTTGGATATCTTTTTTTGAACCATAAAATACTCATTACATCACCAACAGTAAAGCCAGTATCTGGAGTTGCTACAGAAGATATTGGGTATCCACAGTAGTGAGCTTCTTCACCTCTATCATCAGAGATAGTACAGATAAACTCTTTACTTCTTCTTGATTTTGGAACAATATTAAGAGCTGGCTCTTTAATATCTTTAATAATACCCTGAGCATGTAAGTCATGATAAACAGCAGAAATAATTTCTGGTAAATCATTGAAAGAACCTGGAACGTGAATACCAGCTTCTTTCATTGCCTTATTTTTTGCTTCTGCAGTTTCTCTATCATCATTTGCAGATGCGCCTGCGTGACCAAATTGAACACCACTATCATAATATTTAGCTATTGTACCGATACACCATGCAATGATTGGCTTAGTAAGTTTACCAGCTTTAATAGCTTCTATTACTTTATACTCTTCAGTACCACCAACTTCACCTAGAAGTAACATATATTTAACTTCTGGATTAGCTTCCATTCTTAATAGATTATCAATAAAAACTGAACCAACAAATCTATCACCACCAATTGCAACACCCTCAGCGATGCCATCAGCATTTAAAGAAATAATGTTTGAAAGCTCATTAAACAAACCACCTGAACGAGTTACAAGCCCACATGAACCTGCACGGTGAAGTTTAGATTGAACGATATTTTCTATTGTTCCACCAACATTTGCAATTTTAAATGCACCAGGAACGATACCACCAACAGTTGCCGGCCCAATAACTGTAACATTTTTGCTTCTTGCAAACTCATTCATACCACGAGCAAGTCTCTCAGGGATACCTTCTGCTGTAATCATGATTGAAGAAAAACCACCAAGGTTTAAAGCTTCCATAGTTACATCATATGCAGTTCTAAAAGATGCGAAGTTTAAAAGTACATCAGCTTGTGGCTGAGCAGCTTTTGCTTCTGCTGTTGATTTATAAAGTGGAATCATCACTTCATCCGGACCGTAGAAAAATTTATCAAATTTATTTCCACTTGTAGGTGCAACGATTGCAGCTACTGATGGAGTATCTCTCTTAATTGTATAATCATAATCTAACATTCTTTGAATTGCAGTTTTGTTGTTGTTCCAAAAAATTGCTTGTGTATTTCTAGTAAATAATTGTGCCATAATATTTTTCCTTTGCCCTTACTTCGCTAGTGCCATACGCACGATGTCTGTAACATGTGTCTCTGGTCCATAAACTTCAATATAAAGACCAAGTCTGTCCGCAGCCTCTTTAATATCTTTAAGACCTTTCTCGTAGTTTGGTCCACCACGACGAACATATATCTTAACACCAACTTCTTTCATTTTATCAGCATATTTCTCAAATGCTTGAATAATACCTGTAAATGTTTTAGCAACATCTGTAAAGTTAGCTATTGCACCACCTATAATCATGATTTTTTCACGACCCTTTGAATCTTTTTCTCTAGTCATAAGATCTAGTAGTGTCTCAGCATAAAACTTTGTCTCACCCGTTGTTGGACCACCTGAGTACTCACCATAGTTAGCTAAATCATCGATTCCTGCTAAATCAGCAATAGTATCAGCATACACAACCGAAGCACCACCACCGGCTACCATAGTCCAGATTCTAGCTTCTGGTTTTAGTAGAGTAAGTTTTAATGAAGCACCTGTTTTAGCATCTGCTTCTTCAATAGCCGTAACTTCCGGAGATTTTGCCTCCATACCAAATGCAGTAGGATATTCAACATTGCCCCACTCTTCTACCATCATGAAACCGGCAGTATCATCAAGTTTAGCAACCATATCAAGAAGTTCTATCTTTTTACCTTGCATAACAAATGGATTAATTTCAAGATATGCGAAGTTTAGCTCTCTATATGCTCTGAAAAAACCAATTGCAAATTCAGCAAATGCAGCTTTATCATCTTTTGCAACATCTTTAGGAATATTAGCTTTAATTTTTTTAGCTATTTCTTCTTCTGTATCAGTAATTGCAAATGCTACTTCTGTAACTTTTTCATCCCAACCCTCTTCAACTTCCATTCCACCTTCAGCAGACATATAAAGCATATCATTATCACCAACAACTGTTGCAGAGATATAGTATTCTTCTTCTTGTTTGTGTGGAGTAAATGGCTCAACAACAAAATGAGTTAACATATCAACTTTTGCTTCACCTGTAGGAGTATCTCCATCAAATGAAAAATATACTGATTGTTCATTTGATGATTTTTCATCAATCCAAGATACAGCTTTAGCTAAAGAAACATCACCTGGTTTAGTATCTTTAAAAAGTACTAAATCATTCTTACCTCTTTTACCAAATAGCATATCTGGTTTAGCGACTAATGTCTTCTTTTTTAACCAAGCTTTATCTTTTGCAGCTTTCTTTAATTCTGATCCATTTTGAACCATTACAGTTTCATAAGCATAAGTAAAATCTGGAAAATATTTATCCCAATGTTTTGCTAAAATCGACTTTGCATCATATTCTCTAATCGCTTTTTGAGCCATTTGCAACTCCCTGTTTTATTATTTGTGTGCAATTTTATCACATGTTATTAAATTAATATCATTTGTTAAGAGTCAGAACTCAATAGATTTAATTAGTGTTTACTTTAGTAACAATTGCTTTATAAACAGCTCTATTATTGTAACTAATAGTTACACTTTCTCTATTTTGATATTTTAGGCTTTTTTCAGTAAGTATGTTAGTGTTGCAATTTGTTACACCATAAAACTTTAATCTGCTTGCCATCTTATAATCAGTATTTACACACTTTATACCTCTGTTTTTTAATTCATTTGCAAGCTCTTTAGCAACATGCATATTATAGGCAAAGTGATTTTTGGGTTTATCTATAAAAATATATATATCTTTATTAAAAAATACAACAAGAGAGTTCAGTACCAGCAAAATAAGTGATACCACAAATACAACTCTATACTTTGTTCTAAACATTTTTAGTCTAACTCTATAAGAATGACTAAACGTCTGTGCAGCTAACGGAAGTGCTAAAATCAAATATGGGGCAAAATCTTCTAATTCTATTTTCTGTCTAAAGGATAGAAGTAGAGAGAAAACAAATGCAACAGATGCTATAAACCATAAAATATCTATTTGCTTAGTTAAATACCTTCTATATAATATATAAAAAATATATACAAATATAATCGGTGTGAATATAGCAGTATACACGGCAATAGAATCTAAGAAGTGTCCTTGTGGAATTCCCTTTGTATCCACTCCATATAATAATAAAGATATAAAAAAAGCAAACATATTAAATATAAAGAAAGTTCGCTGCTTAGTATAGATGGAAAATATTGATAGTGCCAAAAACAGATATACGAATTCTCCACCTATTAATACATAGATGCTAAGAATCATATACATATATTTTCTAGAAAAGTTTTCATATGCATATACAAAAAACAACAATCCAAATATTATAAGTCCTGCCATCTCTACTATGAGAGCAGAGCTAATTACTCCCGGAAGAAGAACAAAGATGAGAAGAAGCCATAGTCTATTTTTTCTATTTGAAAGATATTTTTTAGATATTTTATAGAGCAATATTGCACTCAATAGATGAAATATTATCATTGGTAGTCTTAATGCAAAATCATTAGAGCCGAAAAAATATATTGAAGTTTTTATTATCAATTGTAAAAAAGAGAAGTCTTCATAAAGAATCATTGATTCTGCATGAGAGATTGAAAGTGAAGATGTTTGAAAGAAAAGTATAAATGCATCTACTCCTAAGATTAAGAATAAGACGAATCTATGACTCATAGTTTTAAAAAGTTCCCAATAATTTCATGTCCATGTTCACTCATTATTGATTCTGGATGGAATTGAACTCCATAAATATCTCTATTCTTTATCTTAATAGCCATGATTTCATCATCATCTGTACTAAATGCTGTTGGCTCTATTATCTCTGGAAGAGATTCTTTATCTACTATAAGTGAGTGGTATCTTGTAGCTATAAATTCCTCGGGAAGATTTTTAAATATTTCACACTCATTTACTCTTTTCATAGTAGATGTTTTACCATGCATCATATTTTTTGCACGAACTACATCTGCTCCAAATACCTGAGCAATACTCTGATGACCAAGACAAATTCCTAAAATTGGTAACTTATCTTTAAAATAGTCTATAACTTCTAAAGTAACGCCTGCTTCATCAGGAGATGCTGGACCGGGAGAGATAATGATTTTTTCAGGAGCCAACTTTTCAATCTCACTAACGCTCATTTCATCATTTCTAATTATTTTAAGATCAGCGCCTAATTCTCTACAATATTGAACTATATTGTAAGTAAAACTATCATAATTATCAATCATTAATATCATAAAATTATCCGTTATTTTTGTTTGTTATAAAAGTAATTTGTCGCTTCAACAAAACCATCTACACTACCACAGTCAAATCTTTTACCACTAAATTTATATGCTAAGACTTTTCCTTGTTTTGCTAAAGTCAGAAGGGCATCTGTTATTTGTATCTCTCCACCTTTGCCAGGTTTAGTAGTTTTAATAACATCAAAGATTTCAGGAATTAAAATATATCTGCCAATTATAGCCAAATTAGAAGGTGCATCTTGTGGTTCTGGTTTTTCTATCATATTATCTACTTTAAAAAGGTTGTCTTCTATTTCAATACCAGATATTACACCATATTTATTTGTATGTTCTCTAGGAATCTCTTCAATTGCAACGATACATGAATCAGGATACTTTTCATATAGTTTTGTCATTTGAGATAATACAGATTCACCCTCGTTGTCACATAAATCGTCTGCAAGTATCACTGCGAAAGGTTCATTCCCTATTAATGTTTGTCCAGTAAGTATTGCATGACCCAAACCCTTCATCTCAACTTGTCTTGTATAACTAAAAGTATAGTTATCTACAATATTTCTGATTTCATGCATTAAATTCTCTTTTGATGTGCCATCAATTTGATGTTCAAGTTCGTAAGATCTATCAAAGTGATCTTCTATAGCTCTTTTGCCTCTACCTGTAACAATAGCCATAGTATCCATACCTGCTTCTATAGCTTCTTCTACACCGTATTGAAGAAGTGGTTTAGTTAGTACTGGTAGCATCTCTTTTGGTATTGCTTTTGTAGCTGGTAAAAATCTTGTACCATACCCAGCTGCTGGAAAAAGACATTTATTGATTTTAATATTGTTATTTGACATCATAAACCTTGAATAATTTTAAATACAAAGTATATCTATATTGCTCTTTTATTTTACTTAGCATTTATACTGTTAGGATTCTCACCTGTGCCTAAGAAAACCCTTATCCATCTTAATAATATCCTAGATTATAAAGATATATTAAATACAAAAACATAAGATTAGGAGTATAATAGTTGCATGAAAAATTATAAATTTAAAATCACAGGAAAAGTACAAGGTGTCTATTACAGAGCAAATGTACAAAAAAAAGCACTTAGTGCCGGATATAGTGGATATGTAAAGAACAAGCCTGATGGCAGTGTAGAGGCTTGTGTTACATGTCACAGTTCTAAACTTGAATACTTTACAAACCTTCTTAAGCAAGGTTCACAGTACAGTAAAGTAGATAGTGTTGAGAGGCAAGAGATTGAAGAACTTTTTAAAGGAGACTTTGAAATAAGATAAAAACTAATATAAGTTTCTATAAGGAGATTAGTCCTCTCATCTATTTAATTAAATTTGTATTGACATTGTGTTATCATTCGTTGAAATAAAGGATTGTAATGTCAATGAAAAAACTACTTTTACTCCCACTTTTACTATCTAATCTTGTTGCATTTTCTACTACTAATATTCAGTTACTTTATGGAACTTTTGATGGTAATAGTTATGTGTATGACACTAAGAATGGTGGAAAAACAACTCTTACTATTGAACATTACGGCTCATTTGAGTATGGTGATATTTATGGTTTTCTTGACTACAGTATTGCAGATAATGAGTTTAAATACCATAATGATAAAACAGACACTTACGGAGAGATTTCTCCAAGATTAAATCTCAGTAAAGTAACTTCACAGGATTTAAGTTTTTCTATCGTTAAACAAATTTATTTAGCATATCAATACAACGCAAGTGAAACTTATACTGCAAATTTAATAGGTCTTGGAACTGATTTAAATGTATACGGTTTTGATGTATTTGGTCTTAATATCTACAAAAGGTACCAAAATATTGGTGAAGACACTTATCAGTTATCGCCATATTATAAAACTAAAACATTAGGTAATATTTTTCATATAGATGGATTTATTGACTGGACTGAGTATGATTTCTTATCTCAAAGTCAATTTTTGTTTGATATGAAAAGAGCTCTAAAAGTAGAAAATCTTTTCATAGGAGCTGAGTGGCACTACTATAAACAAAAACCACTCAACTTAAACTTCAATTCAAAAGTAGAATCAAATACCCTCCAGGCAATAATTAAATACTCTTGGTAACTACTTCTTAGAGTTCAGTCTTGATTGATACTCTTGTGGATGTTTACAAACAGGACAAACTTTTAAAGCTTTTTTGCCATAATGAACATGTCCACAAACTTCACATATCCAAGCTTCTTCTTCATTTTCACTAACAAACTCTTCACCACCTTCAAGTCTATTTAAAAGCATCTGAAACATATTTTCATGTTCTACTTCTACTTGACCTATACCCGAAAAAAGTTTTGCAGCTTCTTTATGACCCTCTTCTTTTGCAATAGCTGCAAAATCAGGATACATAGTTACATTTTCATAACTCTCACCATTAATAGCATCTTGAAGATTTGCTTTTGTATCTCCAAAATTATCTTCAGAGTTGTTTGTCATCCTATTTGCTAATGATAGTTCCATTTTAGCATGGTGTTTTTCATTGTTTGCAGCTCTTTGAAAATGTTCTGCAATATCCCTGTAACCTTCTTTTTGAGCAACTTTTGCATAATACTCATACTTATTTCTAGCTTGAGATTCACCTGCAAACGCTTTTAATAAATTTACAATAGTTAAATTCTCAGTAATCATCTCCATAGCTTGCCCACAACAGTGAAGCTCACCACCACCAATATTTTGTACTTCTACTACATTTCCACATTTATTACATTTGTAAGTTTCATACTGTCTCATTTTCTAATCTCCTAAATTTATACAAAGGATAATTTTTATCCTTTGTAATATTATATTACTATTAAACTTAAACTATAATTTTTCTCCTTTAAACTACTATATTGTATAATGTCATCATGATTAACTGTACAGATGAACTCAGACGTCATAATTTAAAAGCAACACCGCAAAGATTAGCAATTAGTAGTGCATTACACTCTTGTGGTCATATAAACGTAGATGCTCTTTATGAGTTAATGCTTAAAAAGTTTAACTCTATTTCTCTGGCAACTATATACAAAAATATCAACCTAATGCTTGAAAACTCCTATATACAAGAAGTTAAGATTCCTCAGAACAAGTCGGTATATGAACTTACAAAGAGTTACCATTCCCATCTTATATGCATAAATTGTGGGGAAATTGATGATATTAAACTAAATATGAACCCTATTATAAGTGAAGTAAGTTCAAGCAGTAATTTTGAGATATCTAAGACGGATGTTGTATTATCTGGCATCTGTAAAAAATGTCAGTAATTTTTTCTTCTAATTTTTATTACTTTTAACAACTCCTCAGCACTCTTACAATATAATTCCATTATCAATTTTTCCAAGAAGGAATCCCATGCGTGGTTATAAAATTTTTGCCGGTTCTGCAAGTATTGAATTTGCAAAAGAAATTTGTCAAGTTCTAGATGTTCCATTAGCTAATGCTGATACAAAAAGATTTAGTGACGGTGAAATATCTGTTCAAATAGCTGAGAGTGTTCGTGGTCGTGATGTATTTATAGTACAAAGTACAGGTGCTCCCTCAAACGACAATCTTATGGAACTACTTATTATGACAGATGCTCTTCGTCGTTCATCTGCTTCAAGCATCACTGCTGTAGTTCCTTACTATGGTTATGCAAGACAAGATAGGAAAGCTGCTCCTCGTGTTCCAATCACGGCAAGGCTCGTTGCAGATATGTATGAAACTGCAGGAATCGACAGAGTTGTTACTATTGATTTACATGCTGGTCAAATTCAAGGGTTCTTTAACATCCCTGTTGACAACCTTTACGGCTCTATTACATTTGAGCACTATATAAAAAGTAAAAATCTTAAAAACCCTATCATCGCTTCTCCAGATATTGGTGGGGTAGCTCGTGCTAGATACTTTGCAAAACGCATGGGTTTAGAGATGGTTATCGTTGATAAGCGTCGTGAAAAAGCAAACGAAAGTGAAGTTATGAATATCATTGGTGATGTAAAAGGTCACGATGTTATTATGATTGATGATATGGTAGATACTGCTGGAACTATGGTTAAAGCTGCTACCGCACTTAAAAATAGTGGTGCAACTTCAGTTATGGCATGTGCTACACACGCTGTTCTTAGTGGAAAAGCATATGAGAACCTAGATCACGGTGAGCTTGATGAGCTAATAGTTACAAATACTTTAGAATCAGCACCACATAGAAAAATAAAGGTATTAACAGTTGCTCCTCTTTTTGCAGAAGTAATTCGTCGTGTTTACCACAACGAAAGTGTTAATGGCCTTTTTGCATAATTAGGAAATATTAATTGAAAAACATTAGAAACTTCTCTATCATCGCACATATCGACCACGGTAAAAGTACTTTAGCAGACCGTATCATTCAAGAATGTGGCTCTGTTAGCGAGAGAGAACTAAAAACTCAGATGATGGATACTATGGACATCGAGCAAGAGCGTGGGATTACCATCAAAGCTCAAAGTGTTAGACTTGACTACGTAAAAGACGGCCAACACTATATCCTAAACCTTATCGACACTCCGGGCCACGTTGATTTCTCTTATGAAGTTAGTAAGTCTTTAGCATCTAGTGATGGGGCTCTGCTTATTGTAGATGCTGCTCAAGGTGTTGAAGCTCAAACTATTGCAAATGTTTATTTAGCACTTGACAACAACTTAGAGCTTATCCCAGTTATAAACAAGATAGATTTACCTGCAGCCGAGCCAGAGAAAGTTGCAGAAGAGATTGAAACAAGTATTGGCATAGATGCCACTGATGCCTGTTTAGTATCTGCAAAAACAGGAGTAGGCGTTCGTGCGCTGATAGATGCAATCGTAGACAGAATTCCAGCTCCAGTTGGAGACCCAGAGGCAACTACAAAAGCTATCATTTATGACTCTTGGTTTGATCAGTACCTTGGTGCACTTGCACTTGTTCGTGTTTTTGACGGTCAAGTGAAAAAAGGTCAGAATATTAAACTTATGAGTAATGGCGAAGAGCATCAAATTTTAGATTTGATGTACCCTCACCCTATGAAAAAAATCAAAACCAACACTATTGAGTGTGGCGAGATTGGTATTGTTGTTCTTGGACTTAAAGAAGTTAGTGTTATTAATGTCGGAGACACGATAACAGATGCTAAAAACCCTACTGCCGAGCCTGTTGGAAGATATGAACCTGCTAAGCCATTTGTTTTTGCCGGTATATATCCTATTGATACTGATGAATTTGAAAGTTTACGCGATGCACTCGATAAACTAAGATTAAATGACAGCTCTCTATCTTACGAACCAGAGACCTCTTTAGCTCTCGGTTTTGGTTTTCGTGTCGGATTTTTGGGAATGCTTCATATGGAAGTTGTAAAAGAGAGACTTGAGCGTGAATTCAACCTTGATTTAATTGCTTCTGCACCATCGGTTATATATGAAGTTTATCTTAACAATGGTGAAAAAATCAATGTTCACAACCCTTCAGAGCTTCCAGAGGTAAATCGTATAGATAGAATTGAAGAACCGTACGTAAGAGCAACAGTTATTACTCCAAGTGAATATCTTGGTAATATCATAACTCTTTTAATAAACAAACGCGGTACTCAAAGCAAGATGACTTATCTTAATGAAGATAGAGTTATGCTTGAGTATGAAGTTCCAATGAATGAGATAGTTGTTGACTTTTATGATACCTTAAAGTCTATCTCTAAAGGTTACGCTTCATTTGATTATGAGCCTATAGATTTTAGAGTGGGTGACCTTGTTAAACTTGATATAAAAGTAGCTGGAGAAGCTGTGGATGCATTAAGCATAGTTGTTCCTCGTAATCAAGCTCTATCTCGTGGTCGTATTTTAGTTAAAAATATGAAAGAGATAATACCTCGTCAACTTTTTGAAGTGGCTGTTCAAGCATCTTTAGGTTCTCAGATTATTGCTAGAGAAACAGTGAAATCTATGGGTAAAAATGTTACTGCCAAATGTTACGGTGGAGACATCACCCGTAAACGCAAGCTTTTGGAAAAACAAAAAGCCGGTAAAAAACGTATGAAGTCCATAGGAAAAGTACAACTTCCTAGTGAAGCGTTTATGTCTGTTTTAAAAATGGACTAGAGTCCATTAATAGTCCGTAAAAGGAACTAGTCCCTTTTACTTCGCTTGGGGCGCTGTGCCCACTAAAGCTTGTCACTCTTTTGAGTAACAGAGATTTTGGAGTTAGCATTGAAGTGTTTACTTTGTGAGAATTTATCTTTTACACATATCTGCACTAACTGTCAAGAAACCTTTCTAAGCCCAAGCATCTATAAACGAAAAATTCTAAATAACATCGAAGTTATCTCTTTTTATAAATACAAAGATATTAAAGACCTTCTTCACACAAAACACACTGATTTAGGTTACTATATTTACTCTATTCTCGCAAACAATTCTTTAAAATTATTTGCTCAAAACTTTGAATATTCAAATGTAGTAAGCTCAATAGCTATTGATGACAATGTAAAAAACGGATACTCACATACAGCTATATTAAATAAAGCTCTTAAAAGTAAATTCATTAAACCTGAATTTTATAAACTAAGAGCAAGAAATTCTGTCTCTTATTCCGGTAAGAGTAGAGAGTTTAGACTTATGAACCAGAGAGATTTCACATTAAAGAAAAATAATGCAAATGATATAATTTTAGTAGATGACATAATTACGACTGGTTTGACACTGACACAAGCGATACAAACCATACAAAAAAAAGAAAAAGAAGTTTTATTTTGCCTCACACTAGCGGATGCTAATAATATAAAATAAGGAATAAATATTTATGAGATTTTTTTTGCTACTTTTACCACTTTTACTAAATGCTCAGATGCTCCAAGTTGGAGATAATGTAACTCCTATAAAATTAATCTCTCAACATGACAAAGAGTATACTTTAGTAAAGAATGGAATCTGGATAATCGCTTGGGATAAAACCACAACAAAAATGCTTAATCAATATTTTGATGAGCATAAGATGCCAGAGAACCTAAACATTATAGTAGATACTTCTCAAATTCCATCTGGAATCTTTTCTTTTTTTGTTCGTCCTAGTATGAAAAACTATAAACATTCTATTCTACTAAGCTTTGATGAGAAATATAATCTCACTCTGCCTTTTAAAGAAGATATGATTACCCTTTTATATATAGAAAAGACAAAAGTAAAAAAAATTATCTATATAAAGAATATAGAAGAGTTAGAAAAAACTTTTAAGTAGTTTGCCAACCTCTTCTTCTATAGCTTTTCCAACTTCTTTTTCTATGGCTTTTCCTACTTCTTTTTTTATAAGTTCTTCTACATCAACACTTACTGTTGGTGAGGAAGTCTTACCTTTTAGTCTAACTGAGACTGGATTTTTATTTGCAACTACATCTATTTTTGAGTCTATAATTTTTGTTTTTGTATTTAGCTTTGTGTTTTTAGTCTTTATAGATGAAGTGTTAGATTTTAAATCCATAGATGCAAGAATATTTTCTTTATTTATATCAGCGTGTACATCACCTTTGAAGGTCTCAACATACATATCAACTTTTGCATACTGCTTTACAAGAGAGAACATCTGATTTTTAGTAAATTTACCATCTATTAGATTACCGTCAAACTTACCCTTTTTAGATGCAAGATTATAATTAAGCTTAGCATCTAGAGATGCTTTAAATACCTCAGGATATATCAGCATATGAAGTGCGTCCAATGTTTGGATGGCAGTGATGTCAGCGTGAAAATCATCATTGTGAAGCTTAGCGTCTATCTTACCTCCTGCTACATTTGAGAATATACTCAAATCTAAATCATCTCCTTTGTTTAACTCTCCATTTACAGTAATACTACCTTTCATATGCTGCTGCGAAGCAAAGTAAAGCTTATCAAGGTTAGGAACTGTTGCTTTGTAGTCGCTATTTATCGTGCTATTTTTCAAATTTAATCTAGCTCTTTTTATCTCAATATTTGCAAGTGTAGATACTAAGTCTACTTTTGAATCAACAATATCTCCATTTAGAGTTGTATTTGTAGTCATATTAAAGTTTGTTTTTGGCATCTGTGTTTTAAACTCGTATGCCTTTGTCATATATTTTGAATCAAGTAGACCATTTTTAATAGTAGAAATTACTTTACCGTTTAACTTACCACTTCTAGCATCTGGGATATTTACATCTAAAGAGAAAACTCCATCTGCGTAATGAGGCTGATTAACCATATATAAGACTCTCTCTAGCTTTAAATTCTTCATACTAGCTTTTATACTAGCTGGAGCAAACTCTTTGAGTATAGCTTCAAACTTTGTATCAGACGATGCCACATCACTCCTACCATCTACTACGAGTTTTGCTTTTGTGCCTTTTACTGTACCATTTAGTCTAAATGAACCTCTAACATCTGCACCTGTGACTGGCTTAAGAAGTGCTAACTCTTTTATATCTAGTGCATACTTTACATCTGTCTTTAATGGAGTTGGAATCACTTTACCAGATGAAGTAATTTTAAATAGCTTGGAGATTAGCTCATAGCTATAATCAACATCATCACCTTTTAGCTTCGCATCTAGATTCATCACAAAGTCTGTACTTGGTATGGTAATATTAAAGTCATTCTTCATAACTTTTGTATTTATCTTTGCATCTCTTGTACGAAGAACGATATCTCCATCTAGGGCATGGGGTTTAATATTTTTAAAATTCACATCTAAGTTTACATCTGCACTTGCATATGGCTTACGAGCACCTATTTCTAAAAGTTCTACCAGTTTTAAGTTCTTAACTTTAGCGATTATGGAAGTTGGATTAAACTCCGTAAGTTCTACATGGTAAGTTGTATCACTAGATGCTACATCACTAATTCCGTCTATGGTTATAAAAGCCTTATCACCTTTTGCTTTACCGTTTGTATTAAATGCTTTACGAAGTTCTACTGAGCTAAGTGATTTAAGCGAGTTTAAGTCGCCAAGCTTTACTTTATAGTTAATATCAAACGACTGAGACAAAAGAGAGTAGTTTCCTTTTATACTTATTATATTATTGCTATTTATCTCTAATACTATTTCAAGTTCACTCATACTTAAAGAAAAAACCTTTAGCTTACTATCTAGTAGTGTCTGTTCTTTTATCTTAGCTTCTAAAACTGGTTGTAATATAGAGTTTCCCAATGGTGTAAATGCTATAACATATATACCTATTATTACTGTTGCAAGTATTGCAACGAACCACGCCAAATATTTCATATAAATTCCTAGATGCTAAAATTCTCGTATAATTTAAATACATATAATAATACTCCATTTAACTTTAAATTCGTATTTTTACAACTTGATATTAAATGACTCAACTTTATTTACAAATAAAACTTAAGTGTTACTTGACATTGTTACACTCAATATGTATAATGGTATTATCTTTTTAAGAAAAGGAGTGATTTAACAATTATGTCAAAACAAACAGATGAAGAAATACAGACAAAACCTCAAGCAAACGAAGAGGAAAATGCAGAACTTACTTACGACGAAGCTGAGGCCGAAGCTGAAGCAGTTGAAAATGAGTTTGACCTACTTCAAGAAGAGTTAATAGCTCTAAAAGACAAGTATGCAAGAGTTCATGCTGATTTTGATAATATCAAAAAAAGATTAGAAAGAGAAAAATATACTGCAGTTGAATATTCAAATGAGAAATTCGCTAAAGATATGATTCCAGTAATGGATGCTCTTGAGGGTGCGTTAGCCTCAGTAAATAGTGGAGCTGAAAAAGCTGAACTTTTTGATAAATTAAAAGAGGGAATTGAACTTACATATAAGCAGTTTATTACCTCTTTAGATAAACATGGAGTATCAATGGTATCTCACGATGAACCATTTGATCCAAACATTCACAATGCTGTTCAAAGCGTTGACAGTGAAGATGTTGAGTCTGGACAAATAGTTCAAACTTTTCAAACAGGTTATAAATATAAGAACAGACCACTGCGTGAAGCAATGGTAATTGTTGCGAATTAGATTCGTAAATAATTTAATAAAATAAGACTAAATAAATAGAAAAAAGATGCGACAGCATCCAACTTCAGTCGCCTTAGCGGCGAAAGCGGAGTAAAAGGGACTAGTTCCTTTTACGGACTAATAAATGGAGCGAATGAATTTGCTTCATTTTATGAAATAACATTAAGGAAATTATAATGAGCAAAGTTATAGGTATAGATTTAGGAACAACAAATTCATGTGTAGCAGTTTATGAGGGTGGCGAAGCTAAAATCATCCCAAATGCAGAGGGTAAAAACACAACTCCTTCAGTAGTTGCTTTCACAGATAAAGGTGATGTACTAGTTGGTGATCCGGCTAAACGTCAAGCAATCACAAACCCAGAGAAAACAATCTCTTCAATTAAGAGAATTATGGGTCTTATGATGAATGAGGAAAATGCTAAACAAGCACACGATAAAGTAACTTACAATATTGTAGATAAAGATGGTGCTGCTGCGGTTGATGTTGCAGGTAAGATTTACTCTCCTCAAGAAATCTCAGCTAAGATTCTTACAAAACTCAAAGAAGATGCTGAGGCTTATTTAGGTTCTAAAGTAACTGATGCTGTTATTACAGTTCCAGCTTACTTCAACGATGCACAAAGAAAAGCAACTAAAGATGCAGGTACAATCGCTGGTCTTAATGTTCTTCGTATTATTAATGAGCCAACTGCTTCTGCACTAGCTTATGGACTAGAGAGTAAATCTGAAGAGAATGTACTTGTTTATGACCTTGGTGGTGGAACATTTGATGTTACAGTTTTAGAGATTTCTGATGGAACGTTTGAAGTTCTTTCAACTGATGGTAACGCATTTTTAGGTGGTGATGATTTTGATAATAAAATTGTTGATTACTTAAATGCCGAGTTTAAAAACTCTCATGGTATTGATCTTAAAAATGACAAAATGGCTCTTCAACGTCTAAAAGATGCTGCTGAAAACGCTAAAAAAGAGCTTTCAAGTTCAACTGAGACAGAGATTAACTTACCGTTTATCACTATGACAGAAGCTGGGCCACAACACCTTGTTATAAAACTTACTCGTGCTAAGTTTGAAGGTATGATTGCTTCATTAATTGATGAAACTATTGAACACATTAAAGTTGCAATGAAAGAGTCTGATTTAGATAACAGTCAAATCAAAGAGATTATCATGGTTGGTGGTTCAACTCGTGTTCCAGCAGCTCAAGAAGCAGTAAGCAAATACTTTGGTGGAAAATCACTAAATAAAGGTGTTAACCCTGATGAAGTTGTTGCTGCCGGTGCTGCTATTCAAGGTGGTGTTTTAAGAGGGGATGTTAAAGATGTTCTTCTTCTAGATGTTACTCCTCTTTCACTTGGAATTGAGACTCTTGGTGGAGTTATGACTAAGATTATTGAAAAAGGTACGACTATTCCAGTTAAAAAATCTCAAGTTTTCTCAACTGCAGAAGACAACCAACCAGCTGTTAGTATTTCAGTAGGTCAAGGTGAGAGAGAGTTTGCTAAAGATAACAAATCTTTAGGTCTGTTTGAACTTGGTGATATTCCAGCAGCTCCACGTGGTGTACCTCAAATCGAAGTTACATTTGATATTGATGCTAATGGTATCCTAACAGTTTCTTCGACTGACAAAGGTACTGGTAAATCTCAGTCAATCACAATCTCAGGTTCATCTGGATTAAGTGAAGAAGAGATTAACAAAATGGTTCAAGATGCAGAAGAGAACAAAGCAGCTGACGGAGAGAGAAAAGCAATGGTTGATTTAAGAAACCAAGCTGATGCACTAATCGCTCAAACTGATAAATCAGTAGAAGAAATGGGTGACAAACTAGAAGCAGAAGAAAAAGCTAAAATTGAAGCTGCTATAACTGATTTAAAAGAAACTTTAAAAGATGAGTCTGCTACTAAAGAGCAAATCGAAGAAAAAGTAAAAGTTCTTACAGAAGCAAGTCATAAAATGGCTGAGCAAATGTACAAACAAGAGCAAGATCCAGCTGCTGCACAAGCTGATCAGAAAAAGAAAAAAGACGATGAAGATGTTATAGACGCTGAAATCGAATAAAGTTTATTATCGATACTGAGATAGAGTTTTTTCTCTATCTCAACAAATCTTTCTTAATTAGTGTTTAAAATCATTTTTAGCAACTTCTAAAGCTTCATTAAAATTTATTATCTCTCCGCCATACTTAGCTTTAAATCTTTCAGCCATTTTCTCATCTAAAAAAGCATACTTACTAACTTTAGTCATAGTACCTCTCTTTTTACTTCCTACAACATAGTGCGCATCTCCCACAGGAATAAATTTAAGTGAGTCGACATCAACTACTTTTGGGTTTTTAAGAGTAACCCCTTCACCAAGGTGGTCTTCTAAACAATGAATTGAGCAGTACTGATGATGCTTACCGTCGAGCTCAGCTGCATGACTTGTTTTATAAAACATTACTAAGTTCATCCCACATCTACCACATGAGCCTTTATTTTTTCCACTTTGAACTAGAGTAGCCTCCTGTGGGCTTACAGATTGGTACATACTTGATTTAACATGTGGTTCTTTATCCGGTCCACAACCAACTAACAGTAAAATTGCTATTATTGCTATATATAATTTCATTATTTTTTATCCTTGAATTTTTTATTATATGGTATATTACTATTTAACTATTACATAAGTATTAAAAAGTGACAAAATCATGACAAAAAGTTTATTAATGAAAGAAAAAATGCAAATATTAAAATATAATTCAGAAATTACAAAATGAATAGAGTAAAAAAATATCTCAAAGAGATAATTACATTTTTTATATTTATAACTATTATAGCCAACATTATTAGCATCTATAAAAGCAGTGATTTAAATAAAGCAGCACTTCAAAACATCAATATTACTCTTTTAGATGCACAAAGTTATACATATCCTAAGGGTAAACCCATTCTTATACACTTCTGGGCTACTTGGTGTCCTACATGTAAGCTTGAAGCATCTAATATACAGACTATATCTGAGAACTATGAAGTCCTAACCATAGCGGTTAATTCAGGCGATAATAATGATATTAAAAAATATATGAATAAGCATAACTTGAGCTACAAAGTCTACAACGATAATAATGGTTTTTTTGCAAAAGAGTTTAAAATAGCAGCTTATCCAACAACTTTTATTTATAATAAAAACAAAGAGTTAGTCTTTAGTGAAGTAGGGTTTACAAGTACTTGGGGACTATGGATTAGAATGTGGTGGGCTGGGCTTTAACAATAAATATATATTTAAGGCAAAAAAGTTTAAAGAGAGAGAACATACTATTGCATATGATGAAGAGATAACGACGCACATGCGTCGTTATTTGAATTTTATTTTATTTTTACAGCATAAGCTTTATCCGAAAGTGGAACCCACGGACGTTTGATGTGTTGAGGACGACGAAGTTTATCATCAGAAGTTAACTCACGAGTCAAATCATCTCTCCATCCTTGATAAATTTTAAAGTTATTATCATAGTTTACATAGATATCACCAATCTTATCACCTTCTTGAGCAGGTTCTAAAATAACTTTTTGATGCCAACAATGCATACCAGAAATTGGGTCTGGATGAGCTGCAGCTACAGCATTTTGCCATGAACCACTTAAACCATCCCACCAGATGTTTCCACTGTCTCTGTTGTAATCAGCAAATCTATCAGTATGGAAAGGTTTGATTCCCTCTACATATTTAAGTTTACCTTCTTTACCATCCATTTGAAGTTCAGCAGTTGGAACACCAAAGCTATTGATACCGCTTGTACCATCATAATCTTCAATCTTAATCTGACCAGCTACTTTACCTGCATTTTCAGGTGAATGAGCCATAAATTTAGGATCGTTCATATTTCTTGCAACTGGTTGTGAATCAACCTTACCATCAGTAACACCATTTGGTATAGTCACAGAGTTTACAAGTTTCCATCTACCACCATGGTGAGAACAGGCAAGTGTTCCAGGAAGTACACCCTCAGTAGGAACTGCCATAGCTACAAAGTAACCAGATTCTAAACCAGTAACACTATCTGTAATCCTTACACGAATTGAGTCACCACGTTTAAATCCTTGACGAGCAGCATCTGGAGTAGAAATCCAAATAGGGTCATGATTTTGTGATATTTCCATTAGATGCTTAGAGTTTGCAGAACGCGTATGAATATTATACGGCAGACGGAAAACTGTGTTAAGCGCATATGAGTTTTTCTCAGTCATATAAGAGTGGTCAACATGAGATACAATATGAACCATTTCTTTTTTCTCTTTTGGAGTTCTTGGATAGAATGGAATCGCATATTCTGGCCATTTCCAATCATCAGCTAACCACTCACAGAAGAAGTCAAGCTTCTTGTCTAAAGTAGCAAAACCTTCCATCATCTTACCATCAATTTCAATAGCAACTGGTTTTTTACCATCTTTGTACATAGTACTGCCATCGTGATCTTTTGCATAAATAACACCTGTTTTTCTATCAATAGTAAGATCTTTTTTATCATACTTATGACCATGTGAAGTAAGCGTTTGACCATCATATTTGACCGGCTTTTCTTGTGCAGAATAGATTTTATTCTCTTCCATCCAAGCACCATGGTCTCTCATATACTCATATACCGGAAATTCTGCATTTTTATATCTAGAGTCTGCAGTTGCAGTAGCTTTAAGATTTGGTAAGTTATCACCAAATGCAGCATCATACCACTCAGCAATAGTAACTGGAGTACCAGGAGTCTTTTTAGATTCCCACATAGATCTGATTGATTTAGTCTTAGCATCATCAATAAAGATTTTACCATCTGGATCGATGTAATTAACACACATATCAAACCAGAACTCATTCTCTTCCCAAACTTCACCAAGACCGGCTTTAATATGGGCTTCAAGTGTAGCACGAGCTGGATTTTTAGGTTTCCATCCAGATTTTTCTAAAGCAACTCTCATTACAGGCTGACGGAAAGAAGTCCAACGTGCTGGCATAGTAGCTTCAGAGTGCTGATCGTGTCTCTCACCAGCTAGACCAACAGGTAAAATATAATCAACATACCAGTTAGTCTCAGACCATGTTGGAGATAAGTTAAATGTAAGTTCCATTTTAGACTCATCTTTTATAGTCTCAATCCATCTGAATCCATCCGGATTAATCCAAACAGGATTATACATACGAGGAATCCAAACAGCAAGTTTTTGTGGTACATTTAGACCTTTATCTATCCACTTTTGTTGCCACTTAGTATCTGCTAATAAGTGAGGCAGTAAAAATGACATTTCATAAGTTGATAGTGGCCATTCCGGTGGAAATGAAAGCTCATTATAAACATCAACTTTAGGGATATTTGAACCACGTTTACCCTGACCAACAGTTGAACTACCACCCTTACCAGCTACAGAAATAACATGGAAGTGATGGAAGAATGTTCCACCTTCAGGTCCAATTGCACCACGAAGAGCGATTGGTAAGAAACCTGTACGGCCACTCATCCAACCACCACGGTTACCAGCAGCAGTAGCTCTCCAGAAGTATGAAGAAATAGAAGTACCAGCCCAAATAAACATATCATATAACTTTTCAAGTCTATCTGCAGGAACACGAGTCTCTTTAGATACGTGTGCTAAAGTATATGGAGTATAAAGCTCTTGTAAAGTGTCTAAGAATGTATCAAAATCAACTTTTGTAGGTGCTTTAGAGATATACCCTTTTTCTACCATAAAATCTAAGTATTTTTTATTACTTAAGAATACTTCCCAGTTCATCCATTTCTTAACAAAATCTCTATCTACTTTACCTTCATTGAGAATTCTTTGAGTTAAGTAAAGATAAATTAGAGGTTCAGTACCAGGCCATGCAGCAATCCATAAATCAGCCATACCAGCTGAGTTAGACATACGAGGATCCATAACTACAAGCTTAGCACCCTTAGCTCTAGCATCTGCAATAAATGAAGCTGATTGTTGAAAATAGTGACCAGCGTCTGCAGCATGAGATGAGTTAAGGAAAACCAACTTTGCATTAGCCCAATCCGGAGAACTTCTATCATCATTTGCCCATTGAATAGTCGGAGTACGACCACCTGAAGAACAGATGTTTGTGTGTGAGTTGAAGGCATCACAACCAAGTGTGTGCCATACTTTACCAGTAAAACCATTCTCATTTGGACGACCAACGTGAAACATTACTGTTTTTTTAGATAACTCATCACCTTTAGCTAATGTATCTCCCATCTTTTTACCGATAGTAGTCATTGCCTCATCCCAAGTTGTACGAATCCATTTACCTTCACCACGAGCAGAACCTGGAGCTCTTTTTAGTGGGAATGCAATACGATCTGGATCATACATTTGTGATTGTGTAGCATAACCTTTTGCACAGTTACGACCACGAGAAGCCGGATGCAATGGGTTACCCATATACTTTTTAACTGTAAAAGTTTTCTTATCAATCCATGCAGTTAAACCACAAGAAGCCTCACAGTTTGAACATGCAGTCGGAACAATCATATAATCATTTACTTCAATACCGTCTGGATTAGCTTCGCTTTGTACACCATGACGGTCAATACCGCCTCTTTTCCAGTCATCTCCATCTAACTCTTTAAAGTCAGCCCATTCTTCCATTGGAGGGTAGAACGACAGTGAGTCTGGAGTATTTGTAAACTTGCTCTCTGTAACAGATTCAGCCATTGCGTCTGTTGTAAATACACCTTTAGCAATTGCAGCACCAGCGACAGTGAATGCAGCACCTTTTAAAAATGTTCTTCTACTTTGTAAATACATTTATTTTTCTCCCTAACTCATTGGTAATAATTGTGGAATCATTAACCAAACATGTTTAACTATGAATAGACCCACAAGTGCTAGTATTGCTGCTAGCTTTAATATGCTTTCGCTTTTTGAACTTCTTGACAATACTATTAAAAGCATTGGTAATAAATAAGTCATCCATTGACCTAGCCAGAACATAACTGTATATGGCCCATCACCTTTAATATACTCTAAAGTAAATGCTATCTCTTCAGCTTTCATAGCTCCAAATATATACTCAGACATATAGATAATGAATGACATTAATGCACTAAGTCCTAAAACTACACCTAATGTCTTTTTAGCTTCATAAGTTAGTTTAGAACCACCTAGAAGTATCATTGCTGCTGAACCTGAAAGAAGTGCAGCTAAAATCATTTGAGCTGATTCTGCTGGCATTTGCCATAATTCACGAGCTGTACACTGAGACATAAGTGCTGCTGTGTAAAGTGTTACCGGGATTGCTAATATAGCTGTCCATAAAAGAATCTTGTCATAATTAGCATTACACTCATCTTTAGTTCTTGCTCTCCATGCTACAAGCACTAGGAGAGTTAATAAACCTAAGAATGCTGAAGCCATAAACGTACCCCATGCAATTGCAGATGAAAAGCTAGGATGAACAAGTATATGCCAAAATCTAAATGGCTTGTGTAAGTCACCTAATGTGAATAATAAGAAAATATTAATAAATATAAAAGCTACTATTGCTGTTTGCAATCTTAATTTATTACCAGATTCTGGATGCATTCTAAGAAGTAAAAATAGCATAAAAATTACACCAGTACCAATACTCTTAGCCCACATATTTACAGTTACTAACCAAGGCCAAACTACACCTGGTAAAGCTACATCTAAAGTTACCACAGCATTTGTTGCTGCTAATATTTCATGTGCTGCCATTAGTGGTGTCCTCCTACAGGAAGTGTTGTTATTTTACCAAATAAGTTATGACCTTCACCTCTATGAGAAGCAAGTGGGTTAAGAGAAACATTACCGCCACCTACATAATAGTGATGAGGGTTTGTACCCTTTTCTGGCTTACGCACTTGAACGTTTCCTTGATTTACTTGAATATATTTAGAAATATTTGATGTTGGATCATCTAAGTCACCAAAAATATTTGCTTGAACTGGACAAGCAACAACACAAGCTGGCATCATTGATGATGCGATACGGTGTGCACAATAAGTACATTTATCTGCTGTTTGTGTTTGAGGATCAATATAAATCGCTCCATATGGACAAGCCATAACACAACCTGCACAACCTATACAGCGCTCTTTATCGATATTCACAATACCATTATCTAAATAATGTAATGCACTAACCGGACAGATTCTCTCACATGGAGCATTCTCACAGTGATTACATCTAAGCGGTGTAAATGTTCTTTTTGTATCTGGGAAAGTCCCCACATCTACATACTTAACACGAAGTCTCCATGTACTAAGTGGAACTTCATTTTCCACCTTACATGCGATTTCACATCCTTTACATCCCATACACAAATGTAAGTCAACGAGGAAACCTAATTGCATATATTCTCCTTTGGCTTTTTTTTTAATGGCAAATTTAAGATTTATAACTATATCTAATACATTTTAAAAGAACCAATTATAATCATAAAAATAGGCTCTTTTGCTACAAAAATAGTATCAAAGTAATCTTAAATTAGTTATAAACACGTGATAATTTTTTGATAACTTTTTATAGTTGTGTAGTTTCGTCAACTACTAAAGTCTATTAATCAATTAAACATTTTATCAGAATTATTTATGTACAATCAACACAAATTAACTATTAACTATTAACTATTAACTATTAACTATTAACTATTAACTATTAAACGATGGATTGAATGATGCAAAAACACAATATACTTATAGTTGATGATAATGCGAAGAACATTCAACTAGCTGCTAATGTTTTAAAATCAACCAACTTATATAATATTTTTTTTTCTACAAGTGGTGAAAAAGCCATAGAACAATTCAAACTACGAAAACACTCTCTTATACTTATGGATATAAATATGCCCGGATTAAACGGTTATGAAACGGCTTCTATTATAAAGAAAGACTCAACAACAAATATACCTATAATTTTTCTTAGTGCCAATGCTAATAAAGACAGTATTAGAAAAGCTTTTGAGCATGGTGGTGAAGACTACATAACAAAACCTTTTGATGAGTTAGAGTTGATTCACCGTGTAAAAACTCATGTTGATTTATTCAGCGCAAAAGAGAATCTTCTACAAGAGGTAAATGAGACTAAAGCACTTTTAGAACAGTATAAACTTGCTGTGGATGCTAGTGCAGCAGTCTCTAAAGCAGATTTAGAAGGAAACATAATATATGTAAATAATAGGTTCTGTGAACTAACTAAATACCCAAGGCAAGAGCTTATTGGAAAAAATCACAGAATATTTAGAAGTCCTGATGTAAGTGATGAAATTTACAAATCCATGTGGGAAACTATCACCAGTAAAAAGACATGGAATGGACTAGTTAAAAATGTTGCTAAAGATGGAAGTAACTACTATTTTGAATCTACTATTTTTCCAATACTAAACTATAGCAACGAGATTATTGAGTATATAAGCATAAGAACCGATATCACAAAAGAGATAGAGCTACAAAACGATATTGTTGCTACTCAAGAAGAAGTTCTACACACATTAGGTGAGTTAGGTGAGTGGCGATCAAAAGAAACTGGTGATCACGTTAATAGAGTCTCTTTAATCTCTGAACTTTTAGCTAAAGCATATGGATCTACAGATGAGGATGTAGCTCTTTTAAAAATGGCATCTCCAATGCATGACATTGGAAAAGTAATTATACCAGATGCCATTCTTTTAAAACCAGGAAAATTAACGCTTGAAGAGTTTGAGATTATGAAGAACCATACTACTTTTGGATGGGAAATATTTAACAAATCAAAACACCAATTACTACAAGCTGCAGCTCTTATCTCATATCAGCATCATGAGAAATGGGATGGAACAGGCTATCCTAGAGGTCTTAGTGGTGAAGAGATTCATGTATTTGGCAGAATCACAGCTATTGCAGACGTATTTGACGCTCTTACTAATGATAGAGTATATAAAAAAGCTTGGAGTATTGAAGATACTATCCAATATATCATATCTCAAAAAGGCACTGCTTTTGAGCCTAAACTGGTTGACTTACTAATAAAAAATTTAGATGAAGTACTAAAAATAAAACAAAAATACAACAAATAATGCAAAAAAAAATATCTGCTACGATTATTATCTTAGTTGTTATAATAGTATCTATTCTTATCATGATAATACCTACCTTCTTTACAAAAGATTTCTCAAGAACCTCACTTAACAAAGAGTTTGAACTTCCTCTAATTTTAAATGATGACAAAGATATAAAACTTCTATTTTTTGGATACTCAGGATGTGCAGATATATGTACTCCAAGGATGCAAGATATAAGCACTCTTTACAAATCGCTTGATAAAAAAACAAAAGAGAGAGTAGGCATAGAGTTTTTAGATATATCGGTTCCTGATGATGAAACTCTTCCAAACAGGTTTGCTAACTTTTTTAATGAAGACTTTAAAGGAATATATTTAAATAAAAATATTTTAAGAGATTATACAAAAGTCTTCAGTGTCTATTTCTCAAAATCTCTTATAGATAAAACAAAGTATGATCATACAGCAAACTTATATCTTATAAAGAGAGCAAAAAACAAAAAAGAGATAAGATATATATATAATTCTTATCCTTATGATTTCACTCAAATAAAGTTAGATATAGAGGAATTACTCCATGAATAGTTTATTAAAGGCTTTTTTTTTAGACAGCACCTTTTCTTCTGATAAGAACAAAGAGTATGCACGTGCTGATAGATTTATGCTAAAGCTAGTATTTGTACACTGGATTATTGTCTCTACAATTACTGCCTACTTGTTTGATGCTTATCTACTTGGATTTATTGGTGGAGGAGTTCTTTTTACAATTACTTACTTTGCTTACAAATCATTTACAGGGACTCAAACATATAGGTATGTACTAGCCTTAGTTCTTCTTACTTTCTCTATTATAATGATTCAACAGAGTCTAGGTCGAATTGAGATGCACTTTCATATCTTTGGAGCTCTCTCATTTTTAGTTATATACAGAGACCATAAGATTATTACGCTCGCATCTGTATTTACAATACTCCACCACCTAATATTTAGCTACCTACAACAATACAACGTAATTGTCTTTGATACACCTATTGTCGTTTTTAACTACGGGTGTGGTTTTGATATTGTCTTATTGCACAGTGCCTTTGTGATTTTTGAATGGTTTGTTTTAGCTAATATTGTTTTTTATATGGATAAAACACATCAAGAACTACATAGGACAAAAGAGGCATTAGAGTCTGTGAATAAAAACCTTGAGAGTATGGTTGAGATAAGAACTCTAGAGTTAAAACAGGCAAAAGAAGAAGCAGATTCTGCAAATAATATGAAGTCTGAGTTTCTTGCTAATATGTCTCATGAGATTAGAACACCGATGAATGCAATCATCGGTTTTACAAATTTACTTGAAAAAAGTGTAAAAGACACTACAAATCAAAACTATGTAAAATCAGTACAAGATAGTTCTATAATATTGCTTGCCCTTATTAATGATATTTTAGACCTATCAAAAGTTGAAGCAGGAAAACTGGAGATTCAATATATAGCCACAGATATCAGAGCAGTCGGGGATGAGATTAAAAATGTTTTTTATCACAAAGCAAAATTAAAAGCTCTTGAATTAAATATAAATATTGATAATTCAGTTCCAGAGTCTTTAATGATTGATGAAGTGAGAACAAGACAAATTCTTCTAAATTTAATTAGTAACGCTATTAAATTTACACCCGAAGGCTTTGTAAACCTAAATATATTTAGCACAACAAAGCAAGAGACAAACAATATCAATCTAATTATAGAGATCCAAGACAGTGGAATCGGCATGGATACTATTGAACAAGAAAAGATGTTTGAAGCATTTGCACAACATACAAATCAAAGCAACAAAGAGTACGGTGGTACCGGCCTTGGTTTATCCATTACAAAACAGCTTGTAAAGTTGATGGATGGTGAGATTAGTGTAAAGAGTAGTAAATTCAATGGATCGACTTTTACAATAAAATTATCAAATATTGAAGTCACACAAAATATTCCAGTAGCTAAATTAAGAGCAAATCAAAAAGTCATATTTGAGAAAGCCATCGTACTTGTGGCAGATGATATTAAACTAAATAGAGAACTTATAATAGAATATTTAAAAGACACTCCACTGACAATTATTGAGGCTATAGATGGGCAAGAAGCAGTAGATATGGCAAAAGAGCATCAAATAGACCTAATACTTATGGATATAAAGATGCCAAAGAAAAATGGAATAGAAGCTACAAACGAGATTAAGAAGTTTAAAAACATTCCAATAATCGCAATTACTTCATCTGTAGCCTTCAGTATACATAATAAAGTATATGATATATTTGAGAGTTTTTTATATAAACCTTTGAAAAAAGAGAGTCTATTAATTACTATGTCAGATTACTTAAAGTCTGAAATTCAAGTCTTAAATAACGAACCTGCAATAACTCAAATACATCAAAGAGAGATTTCATTAGATAGCCATCCATCTTTAAAAGAGTTGTTATTAGAAGCAAAAACAGCTGGTGATATAGAACTAATACAAAAATTCGCGGATCAACTATATATATTTGCAACAAAAGAAAATGTAGAGAGTCTTATAAATGTTTCTAATAAACTCTCCACAGCTGTGAAGAGTTTTGATATTGGAGAGTGCGAAGTTTTACTAAATATGTTTAGGAGTTAAAATTATTTTCTAAATGTATCAAAGTAACATCATCATCAAACTTGTATTGATTCAACGACTTAGAAGTGTAATCAATCAGGGATGGATTACCAATTAACAGTCTTGGTATAAAATGATCTTCGTCTTTTTTTATATGTTCAACAAGTCCATCACTATAAAGCATTATTGACTTCCAATCTGAAATATTTAATTTAGTTACTTCAGGTATTTTAGAGAATTGCATAAACGGTAGGTTATTAGCCTTGTTCCTAAAGATTTCATTCTTTCCTTTGATTTCAAATGGATACATACCACCAGATGCATATGAGAGTTTCTTGTCTTTTGGACTTATCATTATCATAGTATAAGATAGTTGTTCTAACTCTCCTAAGAATGTCTTAATCGTTGGAAATAGTTTTTTACATATCTTTTTCAAACCACCCTTTCCTTTGACCAGCTCTTTTATAGTTGCAGATGCAGCAAAAACTGTCAATGCAGGAGAAACACCATGCCCCTGACCATCCAATATATATATAAATATTGAACCATCATCACGTCTAAATAGCGAATAAAAATCACCGCAAAGTATATCTGAGGGGTGATATATCACCTTTAAATTCTTTTCATCCAACTCATTAACAATACCTGCTTCGAGTTTTTCTCTTGCAATATTTTGTTGTGAAATATCATAATCACGCAATATCTTATTTTTAAGATTCAACTCTTTAAGCTCTGTAATATTATGACGAATAGATATATATTCTAGAATATTACCATCACAATTTATAATAGGATAGATTGAAGCTTCAACCGTATATTTTGAACCATCTTTTTTAACATTCTGAAATATACCACGCCAAATCTTTTTTGCTTGAATAGTATCCCATAGTTCTTTATAGATTTCGCTTGGAGTATCTGGATCTCTTAAAATGGAATGAGGCTGACCAAGGAGTTCTATTATGGAGTAGCCGGAAATTTCAACAAATTTATTATTTGCATAAGTGATAGTACCTAAAAGATCCGACTTTGACACGATATTTGTTTTATCAACAATATATTTATATTGTTCTAATATATTTGACTCGCAATCTTGCATTGTTAAATCTTCTTATTTTATTATAAGAGATTGTAACTAATAAAAAAATTAAAGTCAAATTATATTATTTGTTTTTATTCTTCGTCATCTTCTGCTGCTTCTGCCAAACAGTCCATACCATCTGAATGGTCTTGTACATGCGCACCATAAGTATATGTAAGTTCTCCACCCATTTTACCTTGATATAAAGTACCACCTGCGATAATAGCAACTAAAATTATTGCAAAAAGTTCTGCTTTAAAAGACTTCTTAAGACATCCATAAAACTTAATAATAGCTGCTATACCCATAGCTATTGCTAAATAAAGTCCAAGATCCTTGTGCTGTATCAATAACTGTTTTCCTTCTCCGGAAAGAAATTTATACACTTCTCCTCCATCTTCTTTTCCACTAAAGAAAGCAGCTATGATAAATATAGCTGCAAAAACCATAAAACGAGTAGAGACCTTTGACATAAGTTCACTTGGCTTATATAAATAAGCTAAACCTAATAATAAAGAAATAATTGGAAGTGATACTGCGAAATGAGCGAGTGCTGGATGTAACATGTAATACCCTTGTTTTGATTTATAAGGGTATTGTACACTTTATTTTATAGTTTTTTCTTATGAAATAGAATTACTTAGTTAATCTTACCCGTACAGATTGCTCATGAGCAGTCAATCCTTCAGTATTTGCAATAAGTGCACACTCTTCACCTATTTCATTAATAGCTCTATTTGAAAAAGAGATAATAGAAGTTTTCTTCATAAAGTTTTCCACTCCAAGTGGAGAGTAAAATTTTGCTGTTCCACCAGTAGGCAGGGTATGATTCGGCCCAGCTACATAATCACCAACCGCTTCAGGAGTGTTGTGACCTAAAAAGATTGCACCGGCATGTTTTATAAATGGTAAAAGTTCAAAAGAGTTATCAGTAGCAACTTCTAAATGTTCAGGAGCGATATCATTCATAAGTCTTATTGCTTCATCCATGTCTGAAGTCACTATGATTGCTCCGCGTTCCTCTATAGACTTTCTAGCTATCTCTTGGCGAGGTAGTTTTTTAAGCCAGATTTCTATCTCAACTTTTACCGCATCTGCTAGTTTCTGAGATGGAGTAATCAAGATAGAACTTGCCATTTCATCATGTTCAGCCTGAGAAAGCATATCTACGGCTAAATGATTGGCATTTGCACTGTCATCAGCTAGTATTCCTATCTCACTTGGTCCTGCGATCATATCAATATTTACATCGCCAAAGACCATTTTTTTAGCAGTTGCTACAAAAATATTTCCAGGTCCTGTAATAACATCTACTTTAGGGATGCTCTGTGTACCATAAGCCATTGCAGCAATAGCACTAGCCCCTCCAACTTTATAGACCTCACTTACACCACAAAGGTGACAAGCAGCTAAAAGAAGCCTGTTTGGCTCATTATCAGGCGTTGGAGTACAAACTACAATATTCTCTACTCCTGCGACTTGAGCCGGAATAACATTCATCAAAAGTGAAGATGGATAAGCCGCTTTCCCACCAGGAATATAGAGTCCTGCACTATCAACAGGCGTTACTTTTTGACCTAAAATAGTTCCATTGTCTTCTGTGTCAAACCAAGATTTTGGTTTTTGTTTTTCATGGTAAATTTTAATTCTATCATATGCCAGGTGCAAAGCACTTTTTAGTTTAGCGTCTATATTGTCATAGGCTTCTTTCATAGAGTCTGTTGAGATTTTTAAATCCTCATCCCTCACTGGAGTCCAATTATCAAACTTAGCAATATGTTTTTTTAATGCAACATTTTTATCAGTTTTAATCTCATCTATAATACTTCCAACGATAGCACTAACATTAGCGATATCCATTTTTCCTCTTTGTAAAAGCTCATTGAAACTCTCAGCAAAATCAGGACTGTTTGTATTTGTAAAAATCATTCTTATTTTCCTGTCTTTTTGAAGTTTTCAAACTCCGCTGTAACTACCTCTAACGCTTTTAAGAAGTTCTCTGCACCTATTGCACCCATTATAGGTTGATACATAGGCTCACCACTTGGAAGTAAAAACCAAATGGCTGGTGTTCCTGGCTGCCAAAGTTCTTTTGGCATATAGTCATTCTCATCACTATAAGAGATGATTGAGATATAATCTTTGTTTAAAGCATCTACAACTCTTTTATCTTTTAAAGTACCCTCATCTAAAATAACACAAAACTTACATGTATGTCTTGATGAAATAAATAAAACAGGTTTCATAAATCTTGTTGCTTCTTTTATTCCAGCTTCATAATCTTTAGCCCATTTAATCTCAGATGCCATGATTGTAGTAGCAAACAGAAGTGTTAAGTATATTAATATTTTACGCATGTTTTTTCACCTTTTTAAGAAGTTCATTTGAGCACTCTATCGCACTTTTTTTTGTAACATCAATAACTATATCAGCCAAAGAGAGATACTCTGGACGGCGCTCACGATAAAGTTCTTCAGCCTTTTTTAGATCAGCCAACAGTGGTCTTTTTTTTAGTTTTCTCATTGCATTTGGATGATTTTTTATACGTTTAATAATCTTCTCAAATGGAGAGTCCAAAAGAACGATTGTTCCTATTTTTTTGAGGTTTTTTTGCTTGTAAAAACCACCACCAGTTGAGATAAGAGTATTTTTAACACTCGATTCAAGCCATAAAGCAACATCTAGTTCTAACTTTCTAAAGTAGCCCTCACCATCTTCTTCAAATATTTTTTTAACACTTTTATTTTCCATACTCTCAATTAAGTCATCAGTATCTACAGCAATATAATCAGAGTGTTTTATAACTTCACGAGCCACACTACCCTTTCCAACTCCCATAAAGCCAATCAAAATGATGTTTTTCATCAAAATCCTTAAGTAATATTAAATGCGATTAGTCGCATGAGCCATCTATAGTAGCAAAAGCACTCATGTCAAAATCTGGTTTAGTTTTTCTAATTTTATTATATATCAGAACTGGTGCTATAACATTATATTGTAAAATTACCATACTTATTATAAAACTAAGTGCAGAAATTTTTAGCAGTTCTGGAATATAAAATGCGAATATAAAACCAAATAGAGATACAATAAAAAGAAAAAACTGGGCTCTAGATAAGTTTTTATTTATCATTTCGTTCATTGTTGGGATTGTCATATAGCCCATAGCATTGAGATGGAACCAAACAAGAAATGGAATTATTTTATACAGCATCCCCATCATAATAGATAGTATAAACCCGCCACCAAGTAAAATTCCGACCATTACGACATATTCATGTTTAAAGTACTCATCAAAAATCCAAAGAAAAGCACCAAGTGTTAAAGATATGCTTGCAACTCTCCAATACCAAACAGTCACATCACTTATAGGACGACGGCGAGTACTAAGTTTCCTCCATACAGTAGTAGCAAATGCCCAGAAAAACAGTGCAATCCAAGCCTTCCCAATAATAGAATAGGATTCTGCAAATATACTTGTAAATAACCATATAAGCAAGCCTATACTAATAAGTAAAACAACTCTTTTTTTACAAAATTGTTTAAATCTTGGAGCAACATAAAACATAGGTAAGACTTGAAATGTAACACCAATAATCAAGATGCCTCCAAAACCAAATATTCCCCATACACTATGAACATTAGCAATCATATTTCTATATAATGCATAATCTTCATCTACATAAGTAAAAAGTAAAAATAGTCCCATGAGAATCGTCAAAGATGCAAAGACAAGGCTTACACTCATCGCTTTTACAGTTGGGTTAAAGTTTTTAACTTTTACTATTGCCATTGCTATAACTGTGATTATCATTGTAAAACCGACACTTAGCAAAACTAAAGCGGCTACATCAAAAAATACAGTTTCAGACATAAGTCCGAGTAACATAAAGATAGTACCAATTACTAAAAATATATGCGAAGTTTTTGAGACTATATTTACTTTTGGAATTTGTACTCCAGCTAAAACAGGCAACATCTGAGTTAATGAACCAAGCATAATAAAACCCAAAAAACCTATTGTCAAAGCATGCGTTATTACAATAGAATCGGTAGAATACCTGCTCATCAAAATATTAGCATCACTAAAAAGAATTAAAAAGCCTGCGAATATTGCGAAAAGTGGAGCAGTTAGATAAAATCTAAGCGGTGCGAATATAGGAGGGGCTTGATCTATTGATAAACCATTAAGTTCCATAGTTAACTCCGATAAAATTATTCAACAATCATGGACTCCATCATGTCAACTATTCTTGGTGACTCTGCACTTAAGTGTTGCTGTGCCATAGTGTAAAGCATCTGCTCTTCTTTCATATTATGTTGTTGCATTAGAATCATCAGAGTCTCTGATAGACCAAAAAACTTATCTTTGTTATTATCAGCTAAAGCTTCACCCATCTGTTTTACAAGACTTCTCATTTGAATATGTTCATGTCTCATCATTGCAGTTGGACCTTCTGTCATACCAGTTTTAGTCTCAAACTCTACAAACATAACTCTCTCTTCCATTTGAAAATGTCTCTCAGTTGCATTTGCAAACTCTTCAAATTCACTCTTAGCATCTGCTAAAGAACCACTAGCCTTTGCTTCCATGCCTGCGAACAACTCGTCACATCTACTATGGTCTGCTGATAAATATTCTTTGATTGTACTCATTGTTTATACCTTGATTAAATAATTTTTGTATTATATTCAAAAAAAATAAAATTGAGATTATCATAAATCAAGCAAACTGATGTATAAGAACAATGAACTTGCATTTGTTATTTAAACAGCTTTTTACTATAATATCTCTCTTTTAAATATATTAGGAATAAATATGAAAAACAAAAAATATATAACTCTAGGTTTTGCCTCTGTTACAATCGCAATATCCATAATTTTTTCTGCAAATCTTTTTGCAAAAACTACAGATCACACAAAGAAGGAAGCTTCAAGACTTGAAGCTCTTGCAAAGTTTACTAAAGTCATAAGCATAGTTGAGCAATACAATGTAGATGATGTGACTATTGAAGAGTTAATGGACAAAGCACTTCAAGGTATGATGAGTAACCTTGACGCTCATTCAAACTTTCTTACTCAAAAAGACTACAAAAGGCTAAAAGTTCAAACAGATGGTGAATTTGGTGGACTTGGAATTACTGTTGGTGTTAGAGATGGAGCATTAACAGTTATCGCTCCTATTGAAGGAACTCCTGCAGATGAAGCTGGTTTAAAGTCTGGTGATATTATCTTAAAAATAAACGAAGAGTCAACTCTAAACATGACAATAGACGAAGCTGTTTCTATTATGAGAGGAAAAGTTGGTGATCCAATTGAGATTACAATCGTTCGCAAGGGAGAAGCTAAACCTATTCCTATAAATATTGTTAGAGGTATTATAACAATTGAATCAGTCTACACGAAAACTATCGGTAAAGACATTCTCTATGTTCGTGTAACAAGCTTTGATAAAAAAGTTGTTGAAGATGTAATGAAAGCTATCAATACAAAAAAAGCTATGACAAAAGGTATTATTCTTGATTTAAGGAATAACCCTGGCGGATTACTCGATCAAGCTGTTGGACTTGTTGATTTATTTGTAGATGAGGGTGATATAGTTTCTCAAAAAGGTCGTAAAGAATCTGACAATCAAGTTTACAAGGCTAAAAAGTCCAATACAGTTACAGATGTACCCTTAGTTGTTTTAGTTAATGGAGGAAGTGCTTCTGCTTCTGAGATTGTTAGTGGAGCACTGCAAGATCACAAACGTGGTGTAATCCTTGGTGAAAATACATTTGGAAAAGGAAGTGTGCAAGTTGTACTTCCTATAACAAAAGAAGAGGCTATCAAGCTTACAATAGCAAGATATTACCTTCCAAGTGGAAGAACTATTCAAGCTGTTGGTGTTAAACCAGATATTGAAGTTCAACCAGGAGAAGTTACAGAGAGAGAAAACGGTTTTTCAATCAAAGAGGCTGATCTTAAAAAGCATCTAGAAGAAGAGTTAGTTAAAGTTAACGGTCATGACAAAAACAAAGACGAAAAGTCCAAAAAAGCTGAAAAAGATAAGGCTAAAAAAGATATAATCACGCAAGAACAATTATATAAAGATATTCAACTAAAAGAATCAGTTGATATTATGAAAGCATTAATAATCGTAAAAGGATAAAGACTAGAATGGAAAAAAGAGAACTACTCTACGAAGGAAAAGCTAAAAGGTTATTTTTAACTGATGATAAGGACTTACTTATCTCAGAGTTCAAAGATGATTTAACAGCGTTTAATGGTGAGAAAAAATCGAGTGAAGCTGGTAAAGGTGCGCTTAATAATAAAATCTCTACAGAACTGTTTAAACTTTTAGAAGCAAACGGAATCCAAACTCACTTTGTAGAAATGATGGATGATAATCATATGCTTCACAAGAAAGTTGATGTAATTTTAATCGAAGTTATAGTTCGCAATATTGCAACTGGTAGTTTAAGCCGTAACCTAGGTATAGAAGATGGAAAAGTTCTTCCATTTACTCTAGTTGAGTTTGATTATAAAGATGATGCTTTAGGTGATCCTAAACTAAATGACCAACATGCACTTATTCTTGGGTTGGTTGATTATCAAGATGAACTAGACAAGCTTCGACGTATGGCAAGACAAGTAAATGACATACTTAAGCCGTATTTTGCCCAAAAAGGTCTTAATCTTGTTGATTTCAAACTTGAGTTTGGAAAAGACAGTAATGGAAATATTATCTTAGTGGATGAAATTTCTCCTGATAATTGTCGTTTTTGGGATGTTGAGAGTGGTGAAAAGATGGACAAAGATAGATTTCGTCAAGGTCTAGGCGGCTTAACAGTAGCTTATGAGCAAGTATTAAATAGAATTTTAGGAAAATAACACAATGAAAGCAATAGTAAATGTATCTCTAAAAGCAGGTGTTTTAGACTCTCAAGGCAAAGCAGTACACCATGCACTAGACTCGCTTCACTTCAATGGAGTAAGTGATGTTCGTGTTGGCAAACAAATAATTTTAGAACTAGAAACAAAAGATAAAACAGTTGCAATGGCTGATGTTACTAAGATGTGTGAAGAGCTTCTTGCAAACACTGTAATAGAAGATTATGAGATAGAGCTAGTTTAATGAAAGTATCTATCCTTCAATTTCCAGGAACTAACTGTGAGTATGACACTCAACATGCTTTTGAAGCATTAGGTGCTAAAACAGAAATTATTTGGCATAAATCTGAGTCAATCCCAAGCGATACTACTCTTTTAGTGATAGCCGGTGGATTCTCATATGGGGATTACCTAAGAAGTGGTGCTATTGCAAGATTTTCTCCTGTTATGAAAGCGGTGGAGAGTTATGCAAAAAATGGCGGTAAAGTTCTTGGCATCTGTAATGGTTTTCAGGTATTAACTGAAGCTGGGCTTCTTCCAGGTGCTCTTAAAAGAAATGAACATCTCCATTTTTTATCTAAACATCATCACTTAAAAGTTATCAACAATGATAATATTTTCTTAGAAAAATTAGCTAATAACGATGTTGTGAATATTCCTATCGCTCATCACGATGGAAACTACTTCATAGATGCCAATGGCTTAAAAGAGCTAGAAGCGAACAATCAAATACTTTTAAAATATACAGATGCTAACGGCAATATACAAAACCCTAACGGTAGTGTTGAGTCTATTGCTGGCATATGTAATAAAGAAAAAAATGTATTTGGTCTTATGCCTCATCCAGAGCGTGCTATGGAGACAATTCTTGGAAGTGATAATGGCGTTAAAATGCTTCAAGGATTTTTAGAAGCGTGATTCGTCTACTTCTTTTAGGGTTGCTATTCCTAACAACTCTAAACTCTAACGAAATCACTATTATTGATGATAACAATGTATCATATGGTGCACTTGAGACAAATCAAACTATTTCTACTCCTTCTTTACAAAAAGTTTTATATCTTAATTTTGAAAAAATACCAGATAGAGTTATAAAGGGAGAAATCTTTTTTGTAACTATTAAAACGCTATCAACTGTACCAAACTTTATAGATATTACTTATGAACTTACAAACCATCAGGGATTAAAAGTTTTAAATGAGATTCCTTATAGAGAAGAAGACTCTAAATACTACTATGAAACTTTTTACTTTTTAACAACTTCAAGTAATGCTGTACTGCCAGACTTTACAGCTTCTATACATGACTATAACAACACTATATATAGAGAGACTACACTTGCAGGTAAAGAACTTAATGTTGTTACACTAAATCCTAAGAAAGATTTTGCAAACATAGTTGCAAATTCTTTTGAACTACTAGAATATAAAACTTCTTCTTACGATGATCAACATAATATTGTAGTCTTTGTAGCGACTGCGACTGACTGCGATATAAGTGCATTTGAACTTAAAAATGTTCATAAGCAAGGTGCGGAATCAATGATTGAATCTCACTTTGATTCAAAAATTGTTTACTACGCAGTTATAAACAAAGATATAGAAAATTTCTCTTTCTCTTACTTTAGCTTAGAGAAAAACAGCTTTGTACGTATAAATATACCTATCATTGTAATAGATGATAGTGTAACAACACAAACTGACCTTAAACCAAAAGATCAATCACGTGAAAGACTAAAGATGATGATAGCAGGTGTTGTCTCATTAATAATTTTTATTTTTATTTTATGGAGAAAAAAGTATATATATTCAGTGTTAATTATTATCCCTTTGGCATATATAGCTTATTTAGCTATCCCTTCAAAAGAAGTTTGCATAAAAGTTGGATCTGAGATATACCTGCTTCCAGTTCATAATGGAACTATATTTGAGAGAACCAGTAGTGTATACCACTTACAAAAAGAGGGAAGTGTGAAAGACTTTGTAAAAGTAAAATTAAAAAATGAAAAAATAGGTTGGGTGAAAAATGAAGATATTTGCACGAATTAGTTGGCTTTTTGCAACGATAGTTATTTTTTCTTATTTAACACTTATGATAGTGTTATATTATCTTGTTCCAAGACCATACTCTAGAAAAATATCAGCTTGGCTAATCAGGCTAACAACTTTTTACACCGTAGATATAGAAGGTCAAGAAGACCCTGAAGCTCAAATGTTTTTAATAAATCATCAAAGTGATTTAGACATCTGCGTTATGGAAACAATCAGTAAAAAAGATTTAGCATGGGTAGCAAAAAAAGAGCTTTTTGACATACCTTTATTTGGACTTGTTTTAAAGCTTCCACAAGATATTGCTATTAAAAGAGAGAGTAAAACTTCTCTTATCAAGTTTTTAAGAGATGCAAAAGATAGGCTGGATAAAGGAAGAGTTATTACTATGTTTCCAGAGGGAACTCGCTCTACTAAAGGTAAATTACTTCCTTTTAAATCAGGTGCAAAAACTGTTGCTGATAAATATCAACTGCGTGTACAACCTATCGTTTTTATGCAAACAGCTAAATACTATAATATTAAAGAGTTTTACTACAAACCAGGTCGTATAAAGGTAATATATATGGACTCTTTTATGGCTGATAAAAGCAATAAAGATTGGTTAAAAGATTTAAGAGTTAAAATGCAAAAGGTGTATGATGATGAGTTGGCAAACAATCCTAGCCATAGGTAGTGGTGGTTTTATTGGAGCAGTTTTAAGAGCCTATTTCAATGGTTTAATATCGCATAAATTACCACATGACATTCCTTTTGGAACTCTAGGTGTAAATTTGCTAGGTAGCTTTTTCATGGGACTGTTAATCGCATACTTTATGTACACAACACTCTTTTCACTTCATGCAAAATCATTTCTATCTACTGGGATTTTAGGAGCACTGACAACTTACTCAACATTTGCTATTGAGAGTTTCTTGCTTTTAGAGAGTGGGCATATAGTTTTAGCACTTGCAAACGTTTCGCTAAATGCTTTTGGCACCATTTTTATGGCTGGCGGTGGTTTTTATATTGCTAAGTATTTTTTAAAGTGATTACATTGTAAATCTAGAAAAATTTATTTTTCTTAGCTTCAGGGGGTTGCAAGGGACATTTTGTCCCTGCCACTAAAACGGACGAGTTCGTTTTAGTGCGTAACATAGTTAAATCATAATAATCTCATCAGCACACCACTTAGCAAGTTCTAAGTCGTGTGTAATAAGAAGCATTCCCATCTCACCAAGAGAGTTGATTAGCATGTTCATAACTTCAAGCTGTATAACATTATCAAGTGCTGATGTAGGTTCATCAAGTAGTAAAATTTCTGGTTTCATAAGCATCGCTCTAAGGATTGAAGCACGTTGAAGCTGTCCTCCGGAGAGTTCATGTGGAAGTTTTAAAAGTAACTCATAATCAAGATTTAGGCTATTTAAGTAACCCTCCATAGCTTCTGTGGATGCTACATCTTCTATCTGGTTTAGTAGTGAATAACTTGGATGAAATGAGCTGTATGGGTCTTGGTAAACCTCAGATGCACAGGCACACTCTATAGTTCCGCTTAGTGGCTTTAAGTTTTTTAGTATCAACTCAAAGAGTGTACTTTTTCCAGCTCCACTAGCTCCGACTATAGCTTTTATCTCACCTTTTTTTAAAGTAACAGATAAATCATTAAAGAGTAAAAAATCTTTTTTGTATCCAAAAGATAAATTTTTAACTTCTAAAATATTACTCAACAATCAACTCTTAGTAAGTGCTAAATATAATTTAGTTAATTCTTTGTATAGAACATCCGGCTTAATGTCACTGTTATCTTCCCAGATACGCTTCATCACAACATTATCTTCTGTACCATTCCAAACTTTAATGTAAGAACCCTCTTTATATCCATTGTCTTGACGGAATTGATTTAAAATATTTTTTCCAACATATAGGCGATATAGTGTCTCTAAGTCAAGTCCACTCATAAGAACTAAATCAAAAAACTCTTCTATGAAAGCATCTAAGTCAAGTTCTTCTTTACTAAGAGATATAAGCATAATATTTTCAACTTTAGCAATAACCTCATCTTGAGATGCAAAGAGTTCATTGCTAGTATCTATATTTGAAAAACTATTAAGAGCTGAAATATTTATAGCTAAATCTTCAATCCCGCCTCTTAAAGTGTTTGAATAGTTCTCGATAGCTAAACTCATCATAAAGTGCCAAACATCAACAACTTCTATTTGTAAGTTATCCCAGTCTGGTTCTTTATTTATACTTTTCCAGTGTTTCCACGAAAAACTGTCAACTATCTCAGCACATTCCATATAGATGCATCTGTTCCAGTTAATAGTCTTACCATTCTTTGTAACACCTTTTGTCCAGCCCTCTCCATTTGTAGCATCATTTAGTTGTGCTTGGAGTTGTAGCATTAATAATATTTTATCCATAGGTATATCTCTTTATGTTAATTAATTCGTTTATTTTATCTAATATGCTAGAATTCTCTACTTAAAAAGAGAGATTTATGAAAAGAATTAATTGTAGAAGATGTGAGTACTATTTTGTAACTTGGGAAAAGAACAAACCTCATGGATGTAAAGCGTATGGCTTTAAAGCACTACAAATACCATCTCTGGTAGTTTTTCAAAGTAGCGGCATGGATTGCTCAATGTTTAAAGAGAAAGCTCCGGCCAAATAATCTTTTTTCCAAAACCAAAACTATTGTCAGTCATCTTGAAATACTCTATTTTTATCTGCCAAAGTTTAGGATTCATTGCAAGTGCATATGGAAATTGTTTAAAATATAACTTTTTAAGCTCACTATCTTCAAGAGCAAAAATATAACCTCGAAACTGTAAACCCTGAATTTTACCAACACTCTTTGTCTCTAAAACAACACTTCCTGCTACATTTGGGTTTTTTAAAATATTTTGTATATGTGTGGTATCATCACTACTCGCGACAATAAAAGAGAGCTCTTTTTCATCAAAAGCATAAAAAAGGTTACAAACACTAAGTTCTGAATCCGCCGAAGTTGCAAGACTCATTACATGATGTTTATCAAGAAACGAAACTATTTTTTTAAGATTTTCATCCATTTAGTAGTTGAAATAAATATGTCTCTAGACCTTCGGCATCGACAATATCTCTTTTATCAAGCATCATCTTTGCAGTATCATCATTAACTAATGTATCATAGACATCCGTTGGATTATTCATATTATAATAGCTCTTTATAAAATCCAAAAGTATTGTAAAATTATCTTCTTTATGCGAATGTTGTTTAAAAACTTTAAACTCATCCCAATTTATATTTACCATTTTATTATGTCCTATGACTTATTTTTTCTAATGCTTTTTCTAATCTTGAAATTACTTGCGACATTTTAGCAGATGATACCGCAAAATTCAACCTCATAAAACCATCTCCTTCTCTACCAAAACTAAGACCTGCATTTAACCCAAGTTTAGCTTCTTCTACGAAAAACTTTCTAAGTGCTTTGTTGCTAAGCTCCATACCTCTACAATCCAGCCAAGCTAAGTATGTTGCTTCTATTGGTGTGACTTTTATTTTATCACTATATTTCTCACACACTTCTAAAAGCATTTGATAGTTATTCCATAGATGCAACTTTAAATCTTCAAGCCAATCTTTTCCCTCTCTATACGCTGCTTCAAATGCAGCATGACTAAGAACTGAACCTTGAGCGAAATGAACTTTTTTATAAGACTTTAAAAACTTTTTTCGTAAATCTTTATTTGCAATTGCAACACTACTCATAGCAAAACCGGCCATATTAAAAGTTTTTCCAACTCCAATAGCAGTAATTGTTATATTTCTTGCATCTTCACTAAGAGATGCAAATGGAATGTGTTTGTTTGGTGCGTAAACCAAATCTGAATGTATTTCATCACTAAAGACAATAATATTATATTTTAAACATAGTTCCAATATCTCTTCAAGCTCTTCTCGTCTCCAAACTCTTCCCACAGGATTATGAGGCGAGCAAAGAAGAAGCAGTTTTGTTTTTTCATCAATTTTAGACTTTAAATCTTCTATATCAAAAACATACCCTCCATCCGTATTTTGCTTTAGAGGATTTTTTAAAAGTTCTCTATCATGTTCCATTACACTGTGAAAAAATGGAGGATATACAGGTGTTTGAACTATTACCTTATCGCCCACATCACTAAAAGACTCAATTGCCAAACTCATAGAAGCAACTACAGAGTGAGAATAGAGCATGTCTTCTAACTCAAAACTTATGCCATGTTCATTTTTCATCCACTCTATCTGGGCTTCAAATGCACTAGTAGGAATTTCTTCATAGCCGACTATAGAGTGCTCTAGTCTTTTTTTTACGGCACTTATAACAAAATCAGGAGTATCTATATCCATATCTGCCACCCAAACAGGCAGGACATCTTCAGTTCCAAATAAATCTTTTCTTAAAGTATATTTTTCTGCATTTGTATCTTTTCTGCAAGCAGATTCTGTAAAGTTATATTTCAACGCTTTTTCCAAACACTAACTTGAGAAATAGTATGCTGATACTTTCTTGCCGTCTCTTTTATAACAAAGTCAAGATCTTGAATATGCAGAAGTTCAAACTTCTCTCCTAAAACTACTTTTAGAGAGTCAATAGTTCTAACCTCAACCCCATTAGCATCTACAAACCCACCAAGCCATAACTCTTTTGCAGTTGAGCTTTCTTGCCATGTATATGGTGAAGTGATTATTAAAATTCCATCCTCATTTAGTCTCTCATCTATCGTGTCTAAAAAGAGTCTAGGGTTGTAGAGTCTATCTATAAGGTTAGTAGCTATAACCAAATCGTAAGAATTGAAATTTGGTTTTAGGTTACAAGCATCTCCTTGCCAAAAAGAGACTCTGTCTTTTAGATTTTCATAACCCAACTCTTTTATACTTATCTTCTTATTTTGTACTAGTTCGCCCTCTTCTCTTGAGTGAAAAGCTACAAAACCATCTTCTTTTAACTTCGCTCCGACTTGGACAAAGCGAACAGAGAAGTCTATTCCTTCAACCTCATCAAAATCTTTTGCTAACTCATAAGTTGCACGTCCTGTTGCACATCCTAAATCAAGAGCTTTTGTTTTATTTATTGCAAATTTGGAAGCTATTTTGGCACACTCTATTGCAAAGTTTTTAACTCCAAAATGCGTATCTCCATACTGAAATTCACAGTACTGAGAAACTAGTTCATCGCTTTCATATATATCTGTCTCTTCATTATTACTATTATCTGAGATAACGTACCTAAAACCTGCATTCTGATAGAAGTGTTTTCTAAAAGCATAACGGGAGTGTTTCATTATCAGGTTTCCACTACTCGCCCATGAAGAGCCAAGTATAAGAGCGTGTTTATCATCAAATGTTGGAACTGAGAAGTCATCATAGGCTTCATGCACTTCAAAGCCTTCAAAAGCTCGTATAGGACTTCTGCTCCATTGCCAAACATTTCCTACCACATCAAAGATGCCATTAAAACTAAATTCATTTACAGGACAAGAACTTGCAAAGTGATAAAAGTTAAGATTTGCCCTACTCTCATGAAAGTTCGGTAGATCTTCTAACCTAGATTGATTATAAATTGCTCTGTACTCAGCTTCACTTGGAAGAGAGTATGTCACACCATTTTTTTGACTCTTATATCTACAAAATGCCTCAGCTTCAAGGGCATTTACATCAACTGGCCAGTCAAGTGGCATCTCTATAATCTCACTTAAAGTTCTATACTTATATGTTGAATCTTCTAAAACCCAAAAAGTTGGATATGAGGCTCCCGAGTTTTCTAAAAACTCTACTCCCTCATCATCCCAGAACTCTTTAGTTTGATAGCCGCCATTTTCTACAAACTCCATAAATTCGCCATTACTGACAAGGTACTTTGATGTTTTAAACTCTTGAACATCTTCTTCATAAGTACCATATTCATTATCCCATCCATAAAGAGGATGCTTCTTATCTTTTCCTAGTTCAATATGCTGAGACTTTATACTTATCATCTCATTTGTAGGTGCATCTGAGCTGTGAGAACACGCTTTGAACTCACTAACTTCTTTAACGAACTCTATTGGCATCTGACGATGAAGAACGAGTGAAGTCTCTATATGAATTCTCTCATGCTCAATCCCCATAATAATTACCCACATATCAGAGTCATCAGTAATTGGCAGAGTTAAAGGAAGAGTCATTATCAACTCATCAACCATCTCTCTGACCTTTGCTCTATACTCCCTAACTTCATCAACACTTGGCCAAGCATAGTTTTTAGCATCTACATCATCCCAAGACATCTCATCTACACCAACAGCGAAGATAGACTCAAAAGAAGCGTCTACTCTTTCATTTATAATTTTCATACTTATTAGTTTATTTACAAAAAAAGTTGCAGTATGTCCAAAATAAAATATCATAGGATGACGAGTCAATTCTGACTGTTTGTAAAATACATCATCATCTTTTAGTAGTTCAAATACTTTTTCATAGAGACTAAAGGTGTTGTCAAAATACTTTTTTATTTCTTGTCTCTTTTTTTGTATATCGTTTCCATCTAACGTTACTGGATACATGCTAAGGTTACTCAATTGAAGCCTTTAAATTTGATATAATCATTATATGAAAATTTATCAAAGTATTATATTAAATAGTTTCTCAAACTTAACTCATGCATTTACTACTAAGGATGGAGGAGTAAGTAAAAAACCTTATCTTTCATTGAATTTAGCTTATCATGTAGAAGATATTTCACAAGATGTAGATGCAAATCATGAACGTCTAGCATCTAGACTAAAGTACGATAAAAAAACACTTGTTCATATGAAACAGATACACTCTGATATAGTCCATATTGTAAGTGCTAATGAGAACTTTGACAATCCACCTACCTGTGATGCCCTAATTACAGATAAGAAAAATATTCCACTTATGGTGATGGTGGCAGACTGTAGTCCAATTCTCTTCTACGATTCTAAAAAAGAAGTTATAGCTGTTGCTCACGCCGGGCGACAAGGTGCTTTTAAAAATATAATTCAAAATGTTATTAATACCTTTACTAATAATTATGACTCTCATACTAAAAACATATATGTAACAATTGGTGCTAATATTGGTAGCTGCTGTTATGAAGTTGGGGATGAGATTTATGAAGAAGCTAAGAAACTAAATCTAGATTATTCTATTGAAAAAAGAGAAAACTCTTTTTATCTAGATGTAAATAAAATCTTAATGACTCAACTCTTGGCATCTGGAGTTAAAGAGGAAAATATTGAAGTCTTAAATGAATGTACTTGTTGTAATAGTGATAAGTATTTCTCATATAGAGCAGAGAAAATAACGGGAAGATTTGCTGGTGTATTAATGATGAAGGAATAAAAAAATGGATGTGTTTTTAGAAGAAGCAATCAAAGAAGCAAAAAAAGGTTTAGCTGAGGGTGGAATTCCTATCGGTTCAGTGCTTGTGATTGATAACAAAATTGTAGGACGAGGGCACAATAGACGCGTTCAAAACTCAAGTGCTATTTTACATGCAGAGATGGATTGCTTAGAAAATGCAGGACGATTAAAGGCAAGTGATTACAAAAAAGCAACTATATACTCAACTCTATCTCCATGTGATATGTGTAGTGGTGCCATACTTTTATATGGAATTAAAAAAGTTATAATCGGAGAAAATAAAACTTTTAAAGGACCTGAAGAGTATGTTAAATCAAGAGGTATAAAAGTTGAAGTCGTGAACAATAAAGAGTGTTGCAAGATAATGGAATCTTTTATTAAAGAATCTCCTCAACTTTGGAATGAAGATATTGGAAAATAAAAGCGTATCTATTGGTCTCCCTACGTGGACTCGAACCACGAGCTATCCCTTAGGAGGGGACTGCTTTATCCAGTTAAGCGATAAGGAGTACGGTGTAGAGACTATGTTATATTAAATTAATGCCGTGAGTGTCATTAATTTAATTTATTATGTACTTAGTTTAAAGATAAGAATTTTTTTGCTACTTCTACATTAAGTCCAGCTTTACTACAAGCTATTTCAATATTTTCTTGATTATCTAATAATCTTAAAAGTACTTTTACTCTTTGTGTCTGATTTATATTTCTAATTGACATCTGTTTTCCTTTTGTTTTAATTTTTAATTAAATCATTTAACAATAGTGAAATAACAAATTGACGGGTTCTAAAGGTGTTTAATGTTGCTTAGTACTGTGAGATATAAGGCTAGTTAAAATTGTTTAAAAAGTGTTGTTATAAACCTATAAAAAAAAGATTTAGTTTTGGTTGCGGAAGCAAGATTTGAACTTGCGACCTTCGGGTTATGAGCCCGACGAGCTACCGAACTGCTCTATTCCGCGACATCTGTAAGATTAAATCAAGATTTTTAAAAGTGAAGTAAAATTGTTGTAGTTGTTTGTTACATGGTGCGCCCGACACGATTCGAACGTGTGACCGCTGGTACCGCAAACCAGTACTCTATCCAGCTGAGCTACGAGCGCACACCATCTCTATTTTGAGAGGATGAAATTATAGCACTTTTAACTTATAATAATATAAACCTAGAATTAAGATTCCGTTTTTCTTAAGATTTTTTCTATTTCCTTCTCTTGAAGAAATAGTTCATGAGTTCTTCTTACATAAGCATGAAGTATTTTTTTTAAGTCATTATTTCCATCTATATTGAAATCTTTTGCCATATATTGTTCCAAAAAAGGTGCAAAATCATCTTCTACATCAACATCAAAACGACGACCACCTATATGTAAACCTATTTTTTTACTCATATATTTTTAGCCTAAAATACTTTCTATTTTTTCAACTATTTCTTCTATTTCTAAATCTTTCATAACGTTTGCTTCTGTAAGTTTTTCTATCTCAAAGTTTTTTGCTTCATTTTCAGCTTTTAATGTAACTATTTCTGTACGAAAAATTTTATTCTCTTCTTTTAAAGTGTTATAGTTCTGTAATATTAGTGATACTTTATCATTTAATTTATCTAAATTTGTTTGATTTTGCATTAAAAGTCCTATTTATGTTATATGAATATAATTCTATCATAAATAATTATCTTCTAGCAATTTTAATAATAGTTCTAGGACGAGTTTTAAAAGTATGCCAAAGTTATAGAAGCTACTTAGCTTCTATAACTTTTCTTAGTTCATCTTCTGAGCTGATTGTTATGATTTTTGTGATTGATTTATCATCAATATATGCAACTACAATTTTTTCTAAATTCATATTTGCTCTGTATGGTGCTGCTACTTTTTTATCATCAAGCAGTAAAACTGTGTGTTTAAAATCTTTTAATCCTGGCAGTATAAACATACTTCTGATTAGTGAAGGTGCTGCACTTACATCTGCTACAAACTGAGTATTGTTTTCACTTAAATATGTAGGGGATTGAGTAACAAAATAGTTATTACATATGTGTGCAATATCTTTTGAAAATGCAAAGATGACCTTTTTAGTACTTGCATCTAAAACTTGTGCTTTTTCAAACTGATCATTAAGCGCCATATCTGATAGACTTTTACCAACAACTAACTTTGGTTCAACCACTTGTTCATCAACATCTTTTGAACTACATCCTAAAAATACCAATGCAACCATTAACCCAACAATAATTTTTTTCATCTTATCTCCAAATTTATTTTTAACATACTACAATATGCAAAGTTGGAATTATGATGCTAATAAAACTTAGTTATGATTATTAATAATTTTCAAAGTAGCTATCACTTGTCTAAATACTATTTTTTTGCCTCTTTAATAATCTCATAAGCTTGATTTATCTCTTGAGTTTTAGCAGTTGATTCCTCTATATAGGCTTCATCTTTATCTTGTGATTTTATAATATCAGGATGGTATTGACGTATGAGTTTTCTATATGTCTTTTTAATCACACTCATGTCATCACCTTCATTTACAGCTAAAATCTTACAAGCTTCTTCAAGACTCATTGTCTGTTGTTTGTTTTTGAGCATATTCTCAAACTTGCCCACCATTGCATCATATTCAGAAGGTGTAACATTTAGTTCTGAAACTATTTCACGTAGAACCTTATCTTCATCAGAACTAATCCCACTGTCTACAAATGCAAGTTGGATTAAGAATTCTATAAACTGTTTACGTTTTAATCTACTACGACCAAGAAGTTTGTTTAAAGAGTGTGCTATCTCTTTTGTGTCGTCATCTCTATCTTTTTCTTCATTGAAAATTTCTTTTAAGATAGCTCTTGTTTTATCTTTATCGGGAAAAATAGCGGAGATGTCATCAAACATAATACCAACGAGTTGTGCTTCTAGTTTTTGTACTCTTCCATCTGCTTTAGCAACTTTTGCAACAAGAGCAATAAAAAGTCCCAACTCGCTCTCTCTAAATAACTCTTTAGAGCTTGATATCTTTCTTAGTTTATTTCTAGCATAGATTTTATATAGTTTAAATGCAACATATAAAGAAGCTATAACCCAAAGTGTTACCCATATATTTACAATAAATATATAATAAAATAGCACCAAGACTACTGCTAAATATATCCATTTTTTTAATTTAATCATTTTTTATCCACTTATAATATAGTTCATCAATATTAGCACAATTTATTGCATATTTATTAAACCCTATTAAAAGCACTCAATAAATCTTAAGTACATCAATACTAACCAGACACTTGAAGATGTTATAGGTAGCGCTAAAACGTACACTATGGAGCGTGCTATAGAGAATGTGAAGGTGCCTACTATCAACGCATAACAAAACTTTAGCTGCTCAACTTTGATAATCATAACCTTATTTTAAACTCTTAAAAAAACTATTTACTTTTATATTTTGATTTAATGTCTTTATCTTAAATTTAAATATATTTTCCATCCGCCATAAGAACTAATTTCTTCAGCTTCTTTTAGATAATCGCTCTCACATAAAAAGCCGTACACTAAACTCTCATCTTCAAGGATTACACTACCTATACATAGAGGCGAAGCTACCTGAACCATAAAAGCTCCAAAATTTTCCAATGGAATACTCCACACTTCAAGCTCTAGAGAATATTCACTGCTAACATCACGCACCATTCCTGGTCGTGGTGGAGTTTTCTCTGGAACATTAAAAAGTCTATAGCCTTTAGCTGTAGCTGTTTTTTTCACAAAAGTAGCTCCAAGTTCTATAAGCTGATGATTTAATGGTAGTCCACGCATATGTGCACCGCATACTGCTAGTTCTATAAACTTACTCATTTGAATCCTTTTTCATATAACGTTCACCTATTTGCATTAGTTTTCTATCATCAAATGCATCTGAGAAAAGTGTTACACCAAAAGGCATTCCATTTTCTCTAAAACCTGCAGGAACAGCACATGCAGAAAAATCAAGAAGATTCATAAAGTTTGTGTAGTAACCAAGATTTGTGTTTAACTGTATTGGGTCAGCATTTACCTCATCTATTTTATAAATCGTTCCAGTTGTAGGTGTAAGTGCAAAATCAATATCTTTCATAAGCATATCAGATTGACGTTTATATGCTTTTAGTTTATACTCTGCATTAAAATAATCCTCTGCACTTTTTGTTTTACCAGAAGCAATAATTGTCTTTGTGACTTCTATAAAACTATCCGGCTTATTTTCAATCATATCTTTTACAGCAACATAACGCTCAGTTACCCATGGACCATAGTAAAGCAAATTTGCTGCTTCAAGCATAGGTGTAAAATCCATATCAACGGCAACTCCACCTATAAACTTAAAACTTTCAACCGATTTGTAAAAAAGTTTTTCTGCTTCAGAATCTCCAAAAAATTCTAACTGCTCTTTTTTAGGTACCGCAAATGTAAAACTAGACAGAGCACTATTTTGTGTACTTGGCATCTCTGTGCTGTATGGGTCATTCTCATCAAATGAAGCAGCAACGTCAAATACAACTCGTGCATCTTGTGTATCATTTGCAAATATAGATACACAATCTAAACTACGACATGCTGGAACTACTCCCGAAGTACTAAGAACACCTTTTGAAGGTTTTACCCCTACAAGATTGTTAAATGCAGCAGGTACACGACCTGAACCTGCCGTGTCAGTTCCAAGTGAAAATACTGCCATATCAAGAGCCACGCTTACAGCACTTCCTGAACTAGAGCCACCTGATATATACTCAGGATTTATACTGTTTTTACATGCACCATAAGGAGAACGTGTTCCAACCAAGCCTGTAGCAAACTGATCTAGATTTGTTTTTCCAACAGGAATAGCACCCGCTTCAATAAGTTTAGCTACGACATAAGCAGATTCACTTGGTGTATAACTATAATCAGGACAAGCAGCTGTAGTTGGAACATTTTTTAAATCAATATTGTCTTTTATAGCGAAAGGAATGCCATAAAGAGGAAGAGATAAAGCATCACAATTTTCTAAGTTTTTTAAATAGGGTTCTAATTCTTCATCACTTAGAGTGTAGATCCATATAGGATTATCAGCATTAGCATCTATGCGCTCTTTTATCTGCTTCATTAACTCTCTTGGAGTCAGTCTTTTATTTATATAACTATTTTTTAAATCTGATATTGTCATTATTTTTCCTTATTTAAATTGTTGTTTGTGGTATATCATCATCTTTTGTACGCAGTGCTTCAATTAATGCTGCACTAAGTATAAAAACACCACCAAGGTACTCGAGCGGTGTCATTATTTCACCTGCTATTATGCTTGCAGATATAACTGCTGTTATTAACTCTAGTATTATTATTATCGATGAACGTCCTGCTTCCATATGAGTTACTCCCCATTGCGAACCTATGTTTGCAAGCAAAAGCCAAAATATAGAATAGGCAAGTATTAAAATCCATGTCTCATAACTTATGTCCAATGTGATTTCTTCAGCACCACCAAGTAGTAAAAATCCACAAAGCGTAAAACAGCCCAAAAACATAATGCCGACTTTTGAACTGACAGGTACAGCCTGAGCTGCACGAAAGGTAAGATTATTCATTGCAAAGAATAAACCTGAGAGTAATGCTATTAGGTCTATCCATGAAGGAGGAGTACTAAAAGCATCAAAACCTCCAAGAATGAGAAAAGCTCCACATACGGCTAAAAACACACCCATATAACGCCAAGAGTCAATACTTTCTTTTAAGAAAAATTTTCCTCCGAGTACTCCCCAAACAGGGAGAAGATAAAAAAGCACCATCACACGAATAACTTCGCCATTTATAAGAGCATAAGTAAAAGCAAGGTTTGCACCTCCTCCAAAGAGAGCTATAAAAAATATTGCTCTTTTATGTTCACACATAATTTTTATATGTTTTAGTAAAAATTGACTTAAGATAAGTGCTAAAATCCCATAAGTAAGAAGAGTAAGCGTCAATCCATCTACACCCATATTATTTATGTATTTTAAAGGAATCCATGAAAGTCCCCACATTATTGAGGCTCCCATTAGAATAAATACAGGAAGATTAAAAATCATTATGTTTACTTTATTGGTTCAATAACAAAAAGCATTTTACCCGCACTGATATTTTCACCTTCACTACATAATACTTTTGTGATTTTTCCATGTTCAGGTGCTTCAATATCTACTTCCATTTTCATAGATTCTGCAATAGCAAGTACTGCACCTTCTTCTACCACATCACCAAGTTTTGCAAGAACTTTCCAGATACTTCCTTGAATCGGAGACTCAATAGCCTCTGCATCTACACCTAGTTCTATCACTTGCATATTTTCTTGTAAAACTTCACTACTCTCCATATTGAAGTTTGCAAGACCAGTACGTTCCCACATATTACGCTCTTCATCAAAAGCTTCTTGTTGTGTACTTTTAAACTCTTTTATAGACTCATCGTTAGATTCTAGAAATTCTTTGTACTCTTTAAGATTGAATGTGTTCTCTTCAATCTTTAGCTTAAAACGCCCTCTTGGAAAATCTTCACGCATCTTATGTAGCTCATCTGAAGAGACCTCATAAAACTTTATCTGATCAAAAAAGTTTAATAGCCAAGGTTTCCCCTCTGTAAAATCTTCAGTCTGGCGGTAGCGGTTCCACATCTGAACTGTACGTCCAACAAACTGATAACCTCCAGGACCCTCCATCCCGTAAACACACATATATGCCCCGCCTATACCTACGGCATTTTCAGGCGTCCATGTACGTGCAGGATTATATTTTGTAGTAACAAGTCTGTGTCTTGGGTCAAGCGGTGTAGCAACCGGAGCACCAAGGTAAACATCTCCAAGTCCCATAACAAGATAGCTTGCCTCAAACAAGATCTTTTTAACATCTTCTATAGAGTCAAGTCCGTTTATACGTCTTATGAACTCTATATTGCTCGGACACCAAGGAGCATCAGGACGAACTGTTTTCATATACTTATCAATCGCCACGCGTGTAGATTCATCATCCCAAGAAAGTGGGAGATGCACGACACGAGTAGGAATATTTATATCGTCTACACAAGGAAGAGTAAGTTCTATCTCTTTAAGTCTCTCTATAAGCTCTGAACGTTCACAAATTTTCGGATTAAAATGAACTTGTAAAGAACGAATACCGGGAGTGATATCTATGATTCCATCAAGGTCTGCTTTGTTAAGTGCTTCCATAAGTACGTGAACACGAAAACGAAGGTCGATGTCCAGTTGCATCTCTCCGTACTCTACAAGCAGATTGCAGTCACCGGACTGGCGAAACACTACAGAAGGAACATCATCTTGAGCCTCATCAGAGTAGATGATAGGCGAGCCTATAGGTTTAGGTGAAAGAAACTCTCTCTCATCATATGTACTTAGTGAATCAAGTGCTTTTTCTTGCGCATCTATCATCATCTGAGCGCTTTCATGCTCAAGCGGTACAAATTTTACTCTATCACCCGCACGAAGCTGACCCATTTTCCAAAGCTCTGCACTTACAATAGTCACAGGACAAACAAATCCTCCAAGACTCGGACCATCAGGCCCTAAGATAACAGGCATGTCACCAGTAAAGTCAACGGCACCGATTGAATAAGCATTATCATGAATATTAGACGGATGAAGTCCAGCCTCACCACCATCGGTTCTAGCCCACTCAGGTTTTGGACCAATAAGACGTATCCCAGTTCTATTTGAGTTATAATGAATTTCCCACGAAGTCTCAAAAAATGTTTTGATATCAGAGTCTGTAAAAAAGTCAGGTGCTCCATGAGGACCATAAAGTACACCTATTTCCCACTCATTTTCTAGTTTTCTAAAAGGTGTCACTTCTTTTGTTGATATTTCAGATGCAATCATAGAATCAATATGAATAACGTCCCCAGAGATTAAAGTACGACCAGCGTGACCACCAAACTTTCCAAGCTCAAAGGTAGCACGACTTCCAAGATATTCAGGTACATCTAGACCACCACGAATTCCAAGGTAAGTTCTAAATCCTTGATTACTTACTTTTTTTAGTTTTAGTACACTTCCAGCTTTTATTTCTATAGCTTTATTCATTGAGATACTTTCATCATCTAAGTATGCATCTATCTCTGAGCCGCATAAAGCGATTACTGAATCACAATTAAAACGTAATGTCGGTCCTGATATCGCTATCTCAAACCCTGAAGCTTCTTTAGAATTACCCAATATCTTGTTGACATAAGAAAAAGAAAAAGCGTCAAATGCACCAGATGGCGGTACACCTATATTCCAATAACCTGTCCTTCCTTGTAAATCTTGAATAGTAGTTTGTGTTCCCGGACGAAGTACATCTATAGAGTTTGTAGAAAATTCGAAACTGTTTAGATATTTTGTAGTTTGAGTTGCGTTTTGAAATACATCAGATTCAACTATAGCACCAAGATATTTCAGATTTGTTTCAATCCCGTCTACTCTTGTATTTTGGATAGCTTTAGAAATTTTATTTAGTGCATCTGATCGGTCTTGGCCTTTTACAATTAATTTTGCAATCATAGGATCATAAAATGCAGATACTTCTAAACCAGTTTCAACAAATGTATCACATCGAATATCATCAGCAAACTCTACATTTGTAAGTACTCCAGAACTAGGTTGAAAGTTTTTAGATGGGTCTTCTGCATATACACGCACTTCAATAGAATGACCGCTTGGCGTATGTTTATATTCATAAAGTTCTGGATTATTACCATATGCCTGAAGTATCATCCACTTCACTAAATCAACACTGCTTACTTCTTCAGTAATTCCATGTTCAACCTGCAATCTTGTGTTTACTTCTAGAAAATAAAACTCACCGTTTGTAGTATCATAAACATATTCTACTGTTCCTGCAGAGAGGTAATGAACTGAAGATGTAAGATCTTTTGCTGCCTTATAAAGCGCTTGTCTTGTCTCATCACTGATACCAACGGCTGGAGTCTCTTCTATAACTTTCTGGTTACGTCTTTGAACAGAACAATCACGATCTCCCAAAACTGCGACATGTCCTTTTCCATCACCAAAAACTTGCACCTCTATATGACGAGCGGCAGCTACATACTTCTCTAAAAACATACCGCCATCTGAGAAGTTGTTCTCACTTAGACGTTTTACAGATTCATAAGCCTCGCACAGTTCAGTCTCATCGTAGCAAAGTTGCATACCGATTCCTCCTCCACCTGCCGTACTCTTTAACATTACAGGGTAAGTGATGCGTTTAGCTTCCTTTTTTGCTTCATCCAAATCTTCAAGAAGTGATGAACCAGGAAGTAGCGGTACATTGTTAGCCTCAGCTATCTCACGTGCAGTATGTTTTAGCCCGAACTTCTGCATATGCTCCGCTCTTGGACCTATAAAAGTGATGCCAGCTGCTTCACACTCCGCAGAAAAAGATGAGTTCTCACTCAAAAAACCGTAACCCGGATGCACAGCTTCTGCACCACTCTTTTTTGCAATATCTAAAATCTTATTTGTATCTAAATAACTCTCACTCGCAAGTCCTGCACCTATATAGTAAGACTCGTCAGCCATACTTACATGTAATGAGTCTGCATCTGCTGCTGTATATACTGCTACAGATTTGATACCCATCTCTTTTAGGGTTTTTATTACGCGACAAGCTATTTCACCACGATTTGCAATCAATACTTTACTAAACATATATTAATCCTTAAAATATAATCGGGTCGTCCCGTAAATGTACATCTTATAGGTCGTCCTATAAAATGAAGATATATCTCTTAATCTTCCCAGATAATCATCTGAACAGGAGTCGGGTTGTAATCATTACAAGGATTGTTTAGCTGAGGACAGTTTGACACAAGCACCAAAGTATCCATTTTGGCTTTTAAATCAATATAATCTCCAGGTTTAGAGATTCCGTCAACAATGATAAGATGTCCATCCTCTTTAACAGGTACATTCATAAAAAAGTTGATGTTGTTAGTTAAATCCCTAGGGTCCATCTCTAATTCGCCAATCTCATAAAGATAATTGTCACGACAGCTATGCATATATTTTGTATCTAGTGCATATCTAACCGTATTGCTTTCTGCACTACAGTGTCCACCGAGTGTGTCATGGTTACCACAAGTATCTGCAACAACTTCCATCATCACATTATCATCAGTTGAGATAAGTTTTGTTCCGGTAGTTACAAAGATACTTCCCTGTTCTCTTACCGTATCATTAGCAGAGTAGCGCTCTTCATGGTCATTTGCATTGTAAAAGAGTGTATCAACAGCTTGACATCCCTCAAGATCCATTATGCGGAGAGTTTGTCCTTTTTTTACAACATAACTCCAAGGTACACCTGCCGGAATTTTTTCATTATAAACTGCATTTTCAAAATTTTGGCTCATCTTTTTCTCCTTAAGCAAAGTAGCGTGCATTATTTATAAAAGCACGTTGTGATTGTGGGCTGAAATTTTTACAAAGATCATCTTCTGTCACAGGAGATCCTTTATAAAGCGTAAGTTGAACATCACTTGGATTGTACTCACCTTTCTCCATCACATGTGGTGTGTTTGAAAGTACGAGAAGAACATTCATCTCAGCGCGTAAATCTATGTAACTTCCATGCTCTGCACGTTTAGTAGATAATTCAAGTTTATTTCCATCAACAACATCTACTTTTCTAAAAAAATTAATTGCAGGGACCATATCACGTTTTCCCATCCCATATTTTCCAAGTTCTACAAGGAAATTTTCACGGTCACTTTTATAGTAACAGTTACGTAAATCTCCATAAACACCATCACCAAAATTCTCTTTTAATATACGCGGATTACTAATTCCTGCAATTGCATCAAAAAGACCATCGGTAGTATCATCTGTTATGGAAAATAGGATGCGACCAAGCTCTGAGTAAAGTGATTTTCCTTTAGTAAAAAAAGCATTGTGTTGAATTTTTACCGTATCTGCAGAGTTAAAACGTTCTGCTGTATTATCAGCATTGTAAAACATTGCTGAAAGAGAAGCTAGTCCATCGTTACTTGTAATACGTATCTTATCTCCACGGCGAATTATCTTAGACCATCTGGCACCGCCTGGCAGTATCTCATCTAAAAGTATATTTTCTGGTTTAATTGCTCTATGTTGTGTACTCATTTTTTCTCCTTAATTATTGATTTATCTATCTCTTGTAACACTGTTTCTCTCGTATCACCTACAGGGATATCATAAGTTATCTGTGCTCCGTAAGCATTTGGAAATCTTGGGTCAGAGTGGACTTTGTCAAATACCAAAAGTCTCGTACCCAGATAAAAACTCTCATGCAAATCATGTGTAACCATTACAATTGTAAGGTTGTTCTTTCTCCACAAATCAAGTATAAGCTCATGCATATCTGCACGTATACCGGGATCTAACGCACCAAAAGGCTCATCAAGCAACAAAATCTTAGGCTTTTTCACCAATGACTGTGCTATTGATAGTCTCTGCTGCATCCCCCCTGAAAGCTCACTTGGATATTTATCCGCAGAATCTGCAATACCTACAGATTCAAGCATCTCCATAGCTCTTTCTTTTGCCTTGGCTCTTTGTTTGCCAAAAAGCTTTCCAAAAAACTTCGAACCGCCAAGCTCGATGCCCAACATCACGTTTTCTAAAACGCTTAGATGAGGGAAGACCGAATATCTTTGAAAAACGATACCCCTCTCGACTCCAGGCTCACTTGGAAAAGGTTTCCCCTCTAGTAAAAAAGTACCTCTTGTATGTGTCTCTTGACCCAGAAGCATCTTTAAAAATGTTGTCTTTCCGCATCCTGATGGTCCAACAAGTGTACAAAACTCACCCTCTTTTATCTCTATGTTTATATTTTCAAGTACCACATTATCGCCGTACTCTTTCCATAGTTTTTTAATAGTTACAAGGCTCATTTACTCTCCCCTCCAACTTCATACCAAGGGAACATCTTATATGTAACCTTTTTAAGTAGGTAGTCAAATAGAAATGCTAATAATGTTATCCATATTACATAAGGTAAAATCACATCCATTGCTAGGTAACGACGTACTAAAAATATACGATAACCCAAGCCTTCAGTCGCTGCAATAGCCTCAGCGGATATTAGAAATATCCACGCTGTACCTAAAGTCAGTCTTACACCATCTAGAAGTCTTGGCATTATCTGCGGTAAAATCACACGCCATACTATAGTCCAGCTTGAAGCTCCAAGTGTTTGTGCTTTTATAAGTTGCTCTTGTGGTATTTCAATCACACGCTGTTGTAAGTCACGCACCAAAATCGGTGTAACACCGATTACGATGAGAGCTACTTTAGCCATCTCACCCATACCAAAAACAATGAATAAAATGGGCAAAACAGCCATTGGTGGGACCATAGAAAATGCTGCTACAAAAGGTGATAATCCAGAACGAACAAATGGAATCAACCCTAACGGGATAGCCATAAGTAGTGCCAATACTGCACTAATCAATATACCAAGGCCAAGACGCTCTAATGAAGATTTTGTATCTTCAATAAACAATATCTCACCCGTACGTTTACTGGGTGTAAATGCCATCCTATCAATTGCAGATACAAAACTTGACATTGACGGTAAAAGCTTATCGTTTGGATTCTCTGCAAGTCTCGCATCAGATGCAAACAGATAGATGATTACTACCAAAATAAATGGTAGCAATCCTAAATAAAATGAACCAAGTTTTGATGGCTTATTATTCATGAAACGTTTCATGGGAGACCTTACAGTTTCCCTTCGTTAGCCATTTTTACATAAGTATCAATAAAACGGAGTTTGATGTTATTCTTATCACCAAATATTTTAGAACCAGGAAATTCCATACCGATAAAACCTGCATCTGGTGCACCTTCACCTAGCAGTCCATGATCAAATGAAAATTCACTCACTTTTTTCATAGTTTTTGGAAGTTCAGAGCTTAAAGCAAAGTTTAGAGCCTCACTTGGTTCATAAAACATTTTAGTAGATGCTAGTTGGCTTTTGTAACCTGCTAAATCAGTTCCTGAAGCTTTTGCCATAAATTCTAATGCTTCTTTATCACCTTTTTTCATTAATGCTAAAACTTCAAACCAAGCACCTGTTAATGCTTTAGCAAGTTTAGGGTTATCATTTAAAGTGTCAGTATGCACTAAAAGCATATCAACAATTTCACCAGGGATTTTACTTGAATCAAATACAAGATTTGCATTTTTCATAGCTTTAAGTTCACTAAGTTGTGGGTTCCATGTAGTAACAGCTGTCACCTCATCAGATGTAAATGCCGCAACAATATCAGCATCTGAAGTATTCATTACCTTTACGTCTTTTTCACTCATACCAACAGACTCAAGTCCACGTGCTAAAAGATAGTGAGATACAGATAGCTCAACAAGGTTAACCGTTTGGCCTTTAATATCATTAAGAGATTTTTTATTTTTTAAAATAACCCCATCATTTCCATTAGAAAAATCACCCATAATAAGGGCAGTTGAATCAACTCCACCAGCAGCAGGAATAGTAAGAGCATCCATATTGGTCATTACACAAGCGTCAAACTTACCAACTGTATATTGATTAATAGATTCAATGTAGTCATTTACTTGAACCATCTCGATTTCAATATCATACTTCTTAGCCCATTTATCAACTATACCCTTATTCTGAGCATAATCCCAAGGCATCCAACCTACATATATTGTCCAAGCTACTTGAAACTTATCTTTAGTTTCTGCCATAAGTGATGATGAGCCAAGTGTCGTAACTAGTACTGTGGCAACTAATAGTTTTGATGTGAATTTAAAAAGAGGTTTCATTAAGAACTCCTGAGTAGATTTAAGGTAAACACACCAAGAGGCTGATAACCTCCCGGGCTTTTATCCCTCCGTGTAACCTCTACTCAAGAGGTTGACAACTCTTGGACCAGACATGAAATTAATTCACCGGAACCCTAGTTATCCATTAATTGTAGTGAGGCAATTCAGCCTCATGATATGTTTTCTGAAATAATTTTAACATTAATAAAAAAGTATTTGTACAATTAACTGATTAAAAAATATACAATTTTGAAAATTTAGTGTGAGCTTTTCTTTCTAATATCTAGAGTTTAAAATTTTAAATGATGGTTTTAATGACTATAAAGTAGTTTAAATCTATCTAGTTCGTAGTAACTAATAAAATGATATAATTCCACCAATGAAAAATTCAATAAACTTTAAAGCAAATACTCCTTATGAAGCAGCTGGTGATCAACCTACTGCAATAAAAGAGTTAAGTGAATCGATACTAAAGGGTAATCGCTACCAAACACTTGAGGGTGTAACAGGTAGCGGTAAAACGTACACTATGGCTAAGGTTATAGAGAATGTGAAGATGCCAACCATCGTTATGACTCACAACAAAACTTTGGCGGCTCAGTTGTACTCTGAGTTTAGAAGTTTCTTTCCTAATGCTCATGTTGAGTACTTTGTGTCGTATTATGATTATTATCAGCCGGAGGCTTACATCCCCCGCCAGGATTTATTTATTGAAAAAGACAGTGCTATAAATGATGAGTTAGAGCGTATGAGACTCTCTTCAACTGCCAATCTTCTCTCTTATGATGATGTTATAGTCATAGCATCTGTATCAGCAAATTACGGGCTTGGTGATCCTGAAGAATATCTCAATATGGTTCAAGTTTTAGAAGTCGGAGATGAGATACCTCAAAAAAAACTTCTTCTTCGCCTAGTTGAAATGGGCTACTCAAGAAATGACACATATTTTGACACTGGACATATACGAGTCAATGGAGAGAGTTTAGATATCTACCCACCCTACTTTGAACAAGAAGCTATACGCATAGAGTTTTTTGGTGATGAAATAGAAGCTATCTATACTTTTGAAGTTATCGACAACAAGAAACTAGAAAATCATAAAAGTTTTACTATATATGCAACTTCACAGTTTAGTGTTTCTCAAGAAAAAATGGCAGTTGCTATAAAACGAATCGAAGAAGAACTTGATGATAGACTAGCGTACTTTCAATCTGCCGGAAAACTTTTAGAGTACCAAAGACTAAAACAAAGAGTTGAGTTTGACCTAGAGATGCTTCAGACTACAGGAATGTGTAAAGGAGTTGAGAACTACTCGAGACTTCTTACAAATAAAAAGCCAGGGGATGCTCCATTTACTCTGCTTGACTACTTTGCTCTTAACCATAAAGATTATCTGGTTATAGTTGATGAGTCTCATGTTTCACTTCCGCAGTATCGTGGAATGTATGCAGGAGACAGAGCCAGAAAAGAGGTTTTAGTTGATTATGGCTTTAGACTTCCCAGTGCTTTAGATAACCGACCCCTAAAAGCTGATGAATACATAAATAAAGCTCCTCACTATCTTTTTGTATCCGCTACTCCTGCTGAGTATGAGCTTGAAATGTCTAGTGTAACAGCACATCAAATTATCAGACCGACCGGACTGCTAGACCCAATTTTAGAGATAAGAACATCAGACAATCAAGTTGAAGATATACATGATGAGATAAAAGGCATAACAGTTAAAGATGAAAGAGTTCTAATAACAGTTCTTACAAAAAAGATGGCTGAAGCTCTTACAAAATACTTAGCAGACTTAGGCATAAAAGTTCAGTATATGCACTCTGATATAGATACTATAGAGAGAAATCAAATCATTAGAGCGCTTAGACTAGGTGAGTTTGATGTTCTCATAGGTATAAACCTGCTTCGTGAGGGTTTAGACCTTCCTGAAGTCTCTCTTGTAGCAATCTTAGATGCTGATAAAGAAGGCTTTTTAAGAAGTGAGACTGCACTTATTCAGACAATTGGTCGAGGGGCAAGAAATTCTAATGGCAGAGTAATTCTTTATGCAAATAAAATCACAAAATCAATGCAAAAAGCCATAGATACAACTACTTCAAGAAGAGCGATTCAAGAAGCACATAACAAAAAACATGGTATTACCCCAACAACCACAATTCGTAAGCTGGATGCAAACTTAAAAGTAGAAGATTACGGCGGTATTTACCAAAAACACAAAAAAATGGATAAAATGCCAGCATCAGAAAGAAAAGCTTTAACAAAAGAGCTTTCTCTAAAAATGAAGCAAGCAGCCAAAGAGTTAAACTTTGAAGAGGCAGCTCGTCTTCGTGATGAGATTATGAAAATAAAACAACTTTAATTACTTGGCTAGACTAAGGCAGTGCAAATCTGATTCTTTTTCGGCTACATTTTATAACTAAAATGTGCTCGTCAAAGAGATTTCCACTGTCAAAATTTAAGGATAAATTTTGGAAGATACATTTAGTAATTTAGCAACTTATGGATACATAGGACTTTTTCTCTACTCGCTAGGTGGTGGGTTTCTAGCAATTATTGGTGCAGGTGTATTATCTTTTATGGGGAAAATGGACTTAACTACATCTATAGCTATTGCTTTTTTTGCAAATGCTTTAGGTGATTTTTTACTCTTTTATATGGCGCGTTACCAAAAAACTATGATGATGGATGGCTTGCGTAAACATAGACGTAAATTAGCACTTGCACATGTTATGATGAAAAAAAATGGTTCATGGATTATATTAATTCAAAAATTCGTATATGGAATTAAGACTCTCATTCCTATTGCTATCGGTCTTACAAAATATGACTTTAAAAGGTTTGCTATACTAAACGTACTGAGTGCTGGCATTTGGGCATTAGTATTTGGAATAGGAAGTTATTATTCTGGAAGTGCTTTAGTGAAACTGGCTGGGATTGTAGGCGACAAACCTTGGATTGCACCTCTTATTTTGGTGTTTTTCGGAGGAGCTTTATGGCTTTACATGGAAAAAGCTACTAAGAAAAAATAAATTAAAATTTAAAGAGGGATGTGAAAGTGTGCTATAGCACATGACGAGTGTAGCAACGCAGCAAGTGCATTGCTATTTGAATTTAAGAACCTATAATTGGTCCAAATGGTGCATAGTCTGTATGATCTGCATCTTGATATTTTTTATAATTATTTACAAACATCTCAGCTAACTCATCTCTAGTCTTATCAAAAAGTTCTTTATCTTCCCATGCATTACGAGGGTTTAAAATAGCAGGATTAATATTACCTAGAGTTTTAGGAACGTTAAGTCTAAATGTTTTAGTAGTGTCAAATTCACTATCTTTAATAGTTCCATCTAAAATAGCATTGATACAAGCACGAGTATCTTTAATACTCATTCTCTTTCCAACACCATAACCTCCACCTGTCCAACCAGTATTAACTAGATAAACATTTGCACCATGTTCATCTATCTTTTTACCTAAAAGATCTGCATAAACAGTTGGATGCAATGGTAAGAAAGCCTCACCAAAACAAGCACTAAAAGTTGCAACTGGTTCAGTAATACCACGCTCAGTTCCAGCAACTTTAGCAGTATAACCACTTAAGAAGTAGTACATAGCCTGCTCTTTTGTAAGTTTTGATACTGGAGGTAAAATACCAAAAGCATCTGCTGTTAAGAATATGATATTTTCAGGATGACCTGCCATTAAATTATGTTTATGATTTTGTATATGTTCAATTGGGTAAGAAACACGAGTGTTTTCTGTTTTACTTCCATCTTCATAATCTACTTCACCCTCACCATACATTACAACATTTTCAAGAAGTGCATTTGTTTTGATTGCATTATAGATTTCTGGCTCACTTTTTCCATCTAGATTGATTACTTTTGCGTAACATCCACCTTCGAAGTTAAAGACACCGTGATTATCCCAACCATGTTCATCATCTCCGATTAGAGCACGATGAGGATCCGTACTAAGTGTAGTTTTGCCTGTTCCACTTAGTCCAAAGAAAAGTGCAGTATCACCATTCTTACCAACATTTGCTGAACAGTGCATTGGAAGTTTACCTTCTAGCGGTAACCAGTAGTTCATCATTGAAAAAATTCCTTTTTTCATCTCACCACCGTACCAAGTACCACCAATAATAGCTATATTATTTTCAACATCAAAAAGCACAAACACTTCTGAGTTAAGTCCATGTTCTTTCCATTTATTATTTACAGCTTTACAAGCATTTAAAACTGTAAAATCTGATTTGAAAACTTCTAGTTCAGATTCAGTTGGACGAATAAACATATTTTTTACAAAGTGAGACTGCCAAGCTATTTCAGAGACAAAACGAACTGATCTTTTTGAAGCTGCGCTTGAACCACAAAAAACATCCGTTACATATAGGTCTTTATTTGAGAGTTGTTCTTGGGCAACTACTAACAGCTCTGCAAAAATATCAGCAGAAACTTTTTTATTTACATCACCCCAAGCTATGTATTTGTTTGATGGATCACAATCTACAAAGTATTTATCTTTAGGACTACGACCAGTGAAGATACCTGTGTCAACAGCAGTCGCGCCTTTTTTTGTTTGAGCACATTCACCATTCTCAAGTTCATGTTGTATCAGTTCTTCATAACTAAGGTTATGGTGAACATTACTAATATTTTTTAATCCTAACTCTTCTAACTCAGCTAAATTCATAACTTACCTTTTGGGTACTTTTTTTAATATGGAAATTATACACTCAATAAACATAAATTAAATATAAATATATAGGCTAACACAAGAAAAATTGTTTTAAGATTTCTTTGGTAAAATCATGTCCTTGATTTACTTGTACAACTTAGTCAGCTTAATGCTCTCTAGACAAGTTTATAGAAAACATAAATTAGCTCGATTAACTCAGTGGTAGAGTGCTTCCATGACATGGAAGAAGTCACTGGTTCAAGTCCAGTATCGAGCACCATTCATAATTCCCTATTTTACAGTATTATATAGATTTCTCTACAACTAATTATTCTTAACTTGCACAACTGGTAGTAGAAGTGGTAGTAGAAATATTATTAAATATATCAATACTTCTATTTAGTCCTATATGACTTTTACCTAAATATCTTGCATATACATTCACAATCATTCTTAATGATGTATGTCCTAATATACTGGCAACTTCTTGCATAGACATCATATTAGAGCTTAAAGCAGTTGCCGCAAATGTATGTCTAGTGTTTTTCATTTTTCGATATTCAAAACCTAAATTCTCTAAAAGTTCATACCATGAACCTTTTGTAGTTGATATAACTCTACCACCATCAGATTTGCGTATATTTCCATATGTACGATTACCTCGTATGTCTACACTATCGTTCAAAGAACTTCCATCTTCTTTACAGAAAAGATATTCACTTTTTTTTGAAGTCGCATATTCTATTTGATTAGAAAAAAAATCTCTCGCTGTTTCAAATAATGGAATTTGTCTATCACTAGATACAGTTTTAGTTGATTTTTCTCTATTTTTAGTAATAGCTCTTTCTATATTAATAATTGAATGTTTAAAGTCAATATCAGAAATTTTTAACCCGATTATTTCTTGGATTCTCATGCCCGTGTTGAAGGCAATGCCTAGATAATTTCGCAACATACCTTCTGCACTAGATATAAGTAGTTCAACCTCATCTTTATTAAATGGCTTAACCTCTACACCATTTACCACTTTATCCTCTTTTTCAAGTTGAAAGTTTTGTAATAAATTTGTAGGTGTTGCATTATCTTCAGATACTAATTGAAAAAGTCCTCTTATATGAACTAACCAAGATTGCTTAGTGGCTCTTGATACATTCATAGAAGCAAAAAATTCACGGATATTTAATACCGTTATTTCAGATGGTAATGTTTCATAACCCACATACTCAATTAATTTATTAATCCTACTTGTAATAGTCTGAATTTTGGCATTTTTCTTCTTTATGGCAATAAAACTATCAGAATACATTCCAATACTTTTAGGTTGTATTTTAAGTAAAGACTTATCTTTTAATTGTGCTTCAAATTTGGGCATAGTATTACGAACTATTTCCATATTTTCAGGTGTAAACTTTTTACCTGTAGATTTCTTTTTTAATTTACCGTTATTGTCAAAGAACTCGATGTAGATCTTATTACCTCTTGGGTAAACTGAACTTACTTCATTTATTCGTTTCTTAATCATGTGTACTCCTTGCTATAAGGTGCAGTGTTCGTAAGATTAAGAGGTATGATAATTCTATCATATTATGCTGCAAGTGTTGATAAAAGTTCATTTTCTTCCTCCTCATCAATTAACCCAAAGATACACTTATCTAAAGCCTTTATGTCCCATCTGGTAATTCTTGAATTTACACCTTTGAAATAATGAATACCTTCAAAAAAATCTATATTCATTCTATTTTTTAAAAATGAAGGGTCGATTGAAAAATAAAATGCAGCTTCATCAATTTTAAAATATTTTTTTAATTCGAATGGATAATTTTTCATTTTTAATTCCTCGTATAATTTCTTTTATGAGTAAGTAGTTCTTTTTTAAAGTTTTTTTGACTTTAAAGCAAAGAAGTATTACTCTTTTAAGATTGAAGTACTAACTTCAAATCTTGTAACTTTCACAGTTTATGACTAAAGATAAAACAACATTTTTTTCCTTATAGCAGGATATGAAAATATTTTATATCTACTGACTACATCATTAAGCCAGTTGGTGTCTTTAGTTGTTAATCACTTATTAAAAGCTGTTGGGGTAGCTGTTATTTTAGCACCTACAACACATAGATTAACGAGGCTGTGAATTCTAACAATTTAACTTTTGTTTTTTTGTTAGGCAACTTAAGATTACACGACAAGGATTATAGAGATGTATTACGTAGGAATAGATATTGCAAAGAGTTTTCATGTTGTTTCAGTTATCGATGATAGTGAAACTAAGGTTATTAACAAGCCTTTTAAAATCAACAATGATTTAAAAGGGTTTGAAAAATTACTTACTATTTTAGATAGTGTCACTTTAGATAAAGATGACTTTATTATCGGTATAGAAGCAACTGGTATTTATGGTGAAAACCTTTTAGAGTTTTTAAAGTCTAAGGGCTATAGTGTTAAACTACTCAATCCATTTCAAACCTCAAGGTATAGAGAACAAATAACTATGAAAAAAGTAAAAAATGACAACATAGACTCTTTAGTTATAGCACTCTTTTTAAAAGATGGCAAATACTCATCAGGTTATGTAACTGATGATGAGTATCAGAGCCTTAGAACACTCTATAGAAATCGTGCTTCTATTCAGTCTGATATGAAAGAGGTTAAGAAGAGAATCATTACTCAAATAACAGTTACATTTCCAGAGTTTGAGAGCTTCACAAATCCATTTACCATAAGTGGTCTAGCTCTGCTTGAAAAGTATCCAACAGCATATCACTATAAGCATAGTAGCGTTGATAGAATCATGAAGATATTTGCTCATATTCAAGGCAATAACTTCAATAAAGACAAAGCCCTAAGATTACTAGAACTCTCAAGAGAGTCTATCTATTCAGGTAAGGCTAAAGATGCAAGAGCAATAGCTATTAGAAGTACTATTAGGCTTTTAAAGATGTATCTTAGTGAGATAGATATTATTGAAGCTGAGATACTCTCTTTGCTTGATAAAAAAGGCATTAATAGTTCAACACTTGATGAGCTACCAGAGAGTAACACTCTTATTGATAACCTTAAAACCATACCTGGAGTAAGTGATAAAACTGTAGCTGCTGTTATTAGTGAATGTGGAGACCTGACGAGGTTTCCATCTATACCTAAGTTTATAGGATATCTTGGACTCTTTCCAACAGAAAATAGCTCTGGTAATTCTAAAAGTGTAGGTCACTTAAGTAAAAGAGGCTCTTCTTTGGTCAAGCATGCACTATATCTTAGTGCTGTAAGTTGTCTGATACATAACAAACAGATGAAGCAACTCTACGATACTAAAAGAAGTCAAGGCAAATCTAAAAAAGAGGGACTTGTTGCAGTTTCAAGAAAACTTGCAACTATCATATACTCTATTTTTAAATACAACACACCCTATAATCCAAATCGTGTATTTACAAATTAGTCATAAACAGTGATAAGTTAAAGATCACAAGTTAGTACTTAAATCATTCATAATAGCAATAATATTTAAAGCTATTACCGTACTAGTTGTTAACCAAAATAGAGACAAATATATAATTTACTCTATAGTTTGATTATCAAAACACTCTTTGCTCAAATTTTAGAAATGAAATACAACAAAGAGTATTTAAAAAATCAAACTTGCAAGATTTTTAGCTCTTGCATAGTTCTTTGAAGTAATATTGTTAATAAACTAATGTCTATTTTTTACTTTCCTTGCTTTTTAAGTTATTCTTTATAAAAAGGCTTATATCTCTGAAACTGCTAAATAAGTAGTTCCATTTTTACTTTTGACTTCATACTTAAAGTGTTTCTCTAGTATTTTTTTAATGTAAAGAAAAGCTTCTATAATCTCTTCATGACCTAATTTATCTATATAACTATAAATAATCATATAAAGAAAAGCAGTGTTTTTCACTGTAATTTTTTTTGTAAAACATATCTCATATAAGTCATCTATGTCATTATTATCAGGTGTATATCCACATAAACTATCAATGAGTTTTTTTACATTTTCCAAGAACTTTTTGTTATTTATTTTAATTGTTTTCATAATTTTTCCTTTTATCTATGCTATTTTTTTATTTTCATTTGTTGCAATATTATTTGCTACTGTATGATTAGGTACTTCAAGAGCATTAAAGATTGACTTTAATAATCTAACATATACACCAGGAGACACTGTGTTTCCAAGTTGTTTGTTCTGGACAGTCTTTGGACCAACAAATTTAAATTCTTCACTAAAACCATGTACTTTTTTAGCTTCTTCTTGTGTCATTGTTCTTACTCTGCCATCTACTAAAAACTTTGCATAATTATTTGTATTAATACAAGGTGCAACATATGGGTAATGTACTCTTGAAGTTGATTGAAAAGTCATACCCTCATATTTTCCATAGGTATGAATTCTATTTTCTCTTCTTGCTTGATTAACTGGTACAAGTAGATGATTAGCTACATTGTTATAATAAAAACTTTCATCTACTTCGTTTTCTAAAATATCAGCAACAGTAAATTCTAAATCAATGTTCTCTGGGAATGAAAAACCAGTATCTAGTTCTTTTAAGATTCCAATAATAAAAATACGCTCTCTATTTTGTGGGAAGCCTTGGTCGCAAGCATTTATAGTTTTCCAATAATATGTATAGCGATTATCTTCAAGGAGTAATAATTCAATGGTATGAAGTGTATGTCCAATAGTGTTCTTATAATCACTATTTATTAAAGATGTATGTAATCCTGATTGTTTATCATGAGAGATAAGACCTTTTACATTTTCATAGATAACTATACTTGCATTAACCTTTTTTTGTAAATTAATGGCTGTTAGAAAGAGGTTTCCATTTTCACTTTCAAATTCCTCTCTAATCCCCTGTATACTGAATGACTGACAAGGTGGGGTTTGAACAAGAATATCACACTGAAAACCTTCTTCTATATTCTCATACAGTTCATTAATATCATTAATATGATTCTCTGGCACAAACTCATTATTTTCATAATAAGTTTGGTTTGCTCTTTTATCTATTTCACAAATAATTTTAAAAGTGTTAATACTTAATAATCGTAGAGCATGCGAAAGAGCTCCTATTCCATTGAAAGTTGATATTACACTTAGTTTTTGACTGAAAGTTTCAGCACCTATTGTTTGATGAGTTTCAAAAGTATTGTCAAACATTTTGAATCCTTTATAAGATTAAATTCAAGAACAAATAAAATCACTTTTAAATGTCTTGTTGGTGTAATAATCCCATATGCTGGATATATTGAAACTCTCATTGAGTATAGATATGTTGAGAAATAAAAAAAGTTTATTAGAAGAGTTAAGAAAAGGGTATTTTAAATATTAGTTAATTTAGAAGTTTAGAAGATTGAATCATCCATATGGAAAAATTCAAGAGAGTCAAGGTGGAAGTCCTCTAGAGATTTGATAAATGGGTCATTAACTAGGGTGTATAGGTATTCCCATTTAGCACGCTTAATTTTCATAAGTTTGAATTTTATATCATGGATAGCTTTATCATCAGCTTCCTTGTTATTTATTTTGATTTGCTCATAAATCATTTTATCGATACTTCTATAATACTTATTTCTACATACTTTTCCAGTCTTACTAAAAAAGTTTGGGTTATTTACTAGTAGGTTGAAATATTGAATATGTAAATTATTTGAATGAGAGATTACATGTAAATATTTATTTATTGTAACATCATTACTACTAAGACCAGAGTATAAAATCTTAAATGTATTTTCCCACTGTTTATCAAATGCCAATGTGTCATGCTCTAATTCATCTTCATACTCTATGTCATCTTTACCACTTACTGCTTCATATATAATGTCATATTTACCATCATTATTTTCATTGTACTCTTTGATATATTCAAGTGCTATATCTTCAGCATCCATATTATAATTTTCAAGTTCTTCTTGTAGTTCATAGTCATACCACTTGTCCGCTTCATCTGATACCTCATACTCAAGGTCCAAACCTATATAATTATAATAACCATGTATCTCCAAAAGACTATTAGCTCCATGCGTTAAAATATTAATTGAATCCCTATATAGCTTATCATCAGTATTAAGAAGCATTCCAAAGCGATAAAATCCATTAATCACATCTAAATCCCTCACTGATACTAAATATTTTTCTCTATCTTTGTTATCTTTATCATATTGGATTTTTCTTTTTTGTAGCTCTTTTAATATGGGTTCATCGTAGAGCCATTTATATCTATATATAAAATCAGCAATAACTTCTAATTCATAAAGCTCATCAATTAATTGATGTTTAATTTTTTTCCCATTAATCATAATAGGTGCCGGATTAGTATATAGGTTTGGAAAGTGTCTAAAGAGTATGCGACTATGTAGCTGATTATAAATTTTCTGCACATACTTTTTTGAAGTTTTTGAAGTTTTTAAAGTGTTTAAATTATAAGTTATGAGGGTAAGATATTCTTCTTTTTTACTTGGATTAAATAAGTTAGTACTTTTTTTACTGTCATCTTCAGTCGTGTCTTTTAGCAGTGTATAGTTATTTATAAAATCTTTTAATGCTTTGAGTTTTTTTGCACTAATATTTATCTCTAAACTATCTATTTCTCCCATTACTAAACTGTAGTTTGTGAGATTTATTGCAGCAATATTTTTTTTATAAACTATGCTGTTTTTAATAAATTCTGATTCATCTTCATATGCTTTGATTCTATAATAAGAATTATCACTGCCATTACCTATATCTTCTTTTATTATATAGGTTGAGTCTGTAAGATAATGAAGTGTTCTCACAATATTTTTTTTATGTTTTTGTTTTACATTGTAAAAAGAATATCTTGAATCTTTATTTTTAGGCATATTGGATTTTAACATAAATAGATTTGAGTAATTCTATTTATTGTTTGAAAGATAAAGGAATGTCTTACTACTCGCGCAGTCTCTTTATAGTAATGGATGACTGATTTTACTATCTGTAAAATTAGGAATACTATAAAGAGACTGCGTGCGGGCGATAAAGATATGAAGTTCCTATTTAGGTGCTTTGTATCATAAAGAGGTATCTTCCTAGATACCTCTATACTTCCTAAGAATGGGTGTATAGAGTGTTTTTTATAAACACTATCTCAATACTATCCATAAACTCTCTTTTTAAGGACTTTTTTACAAAGAAGAGCTGTCTCTTTTCTCTTAAATATAAAAAAGGCTGAGAATCTTTTTTTACTACTATAACAGTAGTATGATTATCTTCAGGAGAATAATGAAACTTATCCATAAACTATATAACAACTATGAGCTGGCACCTCAAACTCTCTAAACTTATTTCTATAAAAATCAATAAATCACTATTTTAATAATCTATCCTATTTATTTATCTGCCATAAGTTGAGTTATTTCCAAGTAATCTATTAGAGTAGTAATACTACTCTCAATCTTTTTTTCGTTCTTTTTAATAAACAAAGGACATTGTTAATCTACATCTAATTACTTATCAAAGATTCATCAATCTTGTATTTCTAATACATCAATATATGGTTAATAATTTATTAATCTCTCATCAATAAAAAAAGGAAAAAAATATGTTTAATGAAATAAAAATAAAAAGATTAAGTTTCTTGTTGTCCATAGATGATACAGCACTTTTACAAAGTGCTCTTAAAAGACAAGCTAAATATATGAAAGTAAGTTCAATTCTACTTTTGAACTCTTACATCACTATGCTTGATGTAAAAAAAGAGTATGAGTTAAATAAACTCGAAGTACAAAAATATAAAACTAAGAATTTAGTGATTCAGAAATATAAAACAGAGATTGTAGAACTTTATATGCAAGGTATGGGATATTTAAAAATCTCCAATTCTTTATACCTAAATCATAATACAAAAGTTTCAAAATCTTCAATTGAAAATTTTATCAAGAAAAACTCAATCCAAAGAGCCGATAATGGCTAACCTAAAAGGTGGGAGTTTTGAGAAGCAGGTAAAAGATATTTTTCATCGTTTATCTGCATTTGGGGAGAAGAGATTTGGAAAAGATAGCCATCAAACACATTCAAGCGCAATTTCTAAAAAAAGGTCTGAATATGCTTCTTCTTTTTCTTCATTTATTACTAATAAAGGACTTGAGGGGAAATTAAACACCCATATGACTAATGAGTATATAAAAGAATATTTAGAGCTAAGAACAGTTGACTTGGCATATTCTTCCACTATTAATTATTATCGTGGTTTTAGTAGCTTTATCGAGGGATTAAAAGAGAGTAATGTCTCAATTGAATTTGATAAAAAAATAATTGATGATTTAGTAAAAGATTTTAAAGTAAATAACATCAAACCTGACTTTCAAACCAATAGAGCAATAGATAACCCTGAAAAAATAATAGAGAGTATCTCAAATACACATTATTCACTCTCATTGGTGGCGCAGGTACAATATGAGTGTGGATTGAGAGTAAGGGAAGCTTATGCAGTTGTAGGTCATATTGAAAAATATTTCAAAGAGGACTCTCAAACTCTTGAAGGTATTTTAGGAAAAGGAAATCATATTTATAACAGCAAGAATATATCTTATTCACTTGCAACTGCCATTGAAGCTAATACAGAGAAATTACCAACTCAAACAACTTATAGTAATGTTTTAAGTGAATATGGTGTGAAATCTCATGATTTTAGATATACCTATGCCAAAAATTTATATGAGAAAAAAACAACTGAGGGAGAGAACTATAAAGAAGTTCTAAAAGATGTCTCTAAGGAACTGAATCACACAAGAGAGCAAATGACAAGATTTTATCTCGCTCGTGCCTAATATTTATTTTACATCCCTAAAAGCGATAATGATTATCTGAGTCTTTTTTTTGAGCGGTGGATCCTTAGCACCGGTTCAATCATTTTGAAGCATATGGGATGGAGCGACCATCCTATACGCACTTATAAAAATAAAACTATTTCAATATACCCCATTGAGAAATCATTTCAACTGAGTTAGATAATAAAAAACTAAAAAGTGAAGCGACGAACACTTCAATTATTAGTTTAATAAAATTTATGCTTTTTAATAACCTTTCCATTTTTTCCCCTTTTACAAATAGTATGTTTTGTTATAGTAAAAGTGATTAAAAAAAAATGCCTTTTTACTTTTTCTCTTTCAAATCCCTAAAAATAGGGATTTTTTTGGGTTTTATTTTAGGTATTTTAGAATGGTGGTTCAATTAAGTCAATATTATCTATTAAATCATCACTATGTTTTTCAAAGAGATTTATAAAATCAACTTTGTTAATTCTAATACATCTGATAGTTTTTCCTTCAACTTTATAGTTTTTGTTTTCTATATTAAAAATCTCTTCAAAGTTATTTATTTTATATCTAGACTTTTTATAAAAATCCTCTCCAAAGCATTTGATAATATCCTCAAATGTAGATTTGACCTGTTTAATATGTATATACTCAAACGTAGTAATAATATTTTTATTTATCTTTATATCTGTGTTTGTTAAATCATACTCCTCAGCATCGAATAATTCATAAACTTTTGTGTAGAAATTCACTTTGATTTCATCTACAATATTTTCAGCATTTAACTTATGTTTTTTATAAAAACTCTTTAATACCACTTCGGCTTGATTGGAACTTTCAAGTTCTCCAAGACTTATATAATATTCAATTTTATCAGTTATAGTTTTATAGATATATTGTTTCATACAATTAAAATAGAGCATATTCTTGTGCTCCATATATTTTGCTCTTTGCTCAAGTTTTATAGAATGACTTTTATCTATTACATTCATTCTATCAGTGATTTGAGTATCAACACCACCTGTAAAACTATTTGATGATTCAGCACTTAAAAATATTTTACTAAAAAGTTCTACTTCTGTCCTTAGTTCATATTTAGGATCAAGTATCATATTATTGGTATAGTCTTTGAACTCTTTTTTAAATACTGTAAATTCATCAATAACCATAGATAGAGAGTTTTCAAATTCTTGAGGCTTCAAAGATGATGGAGATTTAAAATCTTCATATCTACATTTTGCAATCATACCAAGATTACTTAGTATTCCTATAAAAAATGACTTTCCAAATCCTGCTGGAATATTTAGATGAAGGTAGGATTGTCTTCTGTTATTTGTAAATCTACAAGCAACAATCCATTCTAAAATACTATGAAGCTCTTTAAAATGTTGATGATAATCATCAATTATCTCATTATATATATCATCACTTATATCAAGTGGTTTAGGTATTATAAAATCAAGTGAATTCTTTTTAATAAAAAGTTTAGTTCCTATTTTTTTAATGATGAGTTTATCTTTTTGGAAGAGGTCTGTTTGTTTAAGTACAGTCTCTATCGTGTTTTGAAAAAAACAGGCACTAAAAAAGAGACCATCTATTTTAAAAAATCTTTTCCCTTTTCTTGCCCCTTTTTCAATAATTCCAATAAACTCCGGGAAATCTTGAGAGATTAAATCTACTAAAGCATCTCTTGATTTTACTAGTTCAATTTTTGCAAGCTTTCTACTATAGTAGTACTCTTTTTGTCTTATGGAAAAGAGACTGTCAAATAGTATCTGTGCTCTTGGAGTATCTTTTAAAAACTTTTCTAGATTAAAATCATCTCCACTGTTATTATTTTTTATACTTGGATTTTTCTCTGGCTCTTTTACTTCTTGAACTTGAGCAAGCTCTTCAATTATTTCAGTTGGATCTTCATCATTTGAAAAATGACCGAAGAGGGATTTTATTTTATTTTTAAACATATTTTTATTACCTTTTTTTTAAATTTTAAATCATTATGCTGCATTATTAAAATAAAGCCAATTAGATTTTAAAGAAATTGCAAAAGTTATGTGAGGTCATTTATGTTTTTTAAAATATATGGTTGATATAGTCCTATTTATAGGGATTGTATGAAGAGTTGAAGAAGTTGCATAAGATTTTAGTTTTTATTATATATTTATTACTTATTATATATTATTTATATTTTTCTATTTTATTAAAAAGAGTATGTAACCATATAACCTATAATGATATTTTCAATTCTTTCCCCTTGTTTTTGGGATTGAAGAGGGTTGTGCAAGGTTAGCTTTTAGGTTGCGATGTAATTTATATACTATAACTTATGTAGCTTTGTATATTTAAAAGATACAAAGGACATCTTCTTGGGGATTTATTAAGATTACTGGTGCTATTTTAAAAGTTGAAGAATCATTTAACAAGAACTTAACTAAATAAACTTTTAATATTGTGGTTAGCATTGAAAGCATTAGAAAAATCTCTAATACAATTTATAGTTGTATTTTTTTACTTTAAATAGAATTATTGAATTTTAGCTATTAAATCAACATATGCACTTTCATGACGTTTCATTAATTCAATTAATAGTATTTTCTGTGTATCAGATAATACTTGGTTTTCGATTAAATTTTTTTTCGTTAAATACACACTACCTGAAATTATTTCATCAATCATCAAGGAAGTTAATTTTTGATTTTTTACTAAATTTATAATTACTTCTTTTGATCCAGTTGCTATAAGGTTGAAAATATCATCTTCAGATAGATCATTTCTTTTTGTAATAACTTCTTTAAACTTTTGTGACAATAATGATTCTGATTCTAGAATAGATTTATATGCCTCATCTTCTCTACTAATTACTAAGTAGTTAATTTCTTGAGGACTACCATCTTGTTCAAGTCTTTTTTCTTTAAGCTCTTGCAAAACTTCTTTTTGTGCTCTTGCCCAGTCATTTCCACTCTCAGATGAAAGACTACCAACTTCTAGTCCCAATTGCTCGTATATAGCTATTCTTAGATCATCTTCATTCATACTTGTACTTCCTATATATATTTTTTTACTATTCTTTTCTAAAAACTTTATTATTATTCTCTGTTTCTTTAGTATTAAAATTGACTAAATCAGTATCTAACTTTTCCTTAGAAACTCTAAACTTCATTAAATCTTGAAAATTTTCGTTATATTCATATCCTATGAAATTTCTTTTATTCTTTAATGCAGAAATCATTGATGTACCAGATCCTAGAAAAGGATCTAATACAATATCATTTTCATTAGTAATGAGCCTAATAACTCTATCTATTAAAGCTGTTGGATATATGGCAGGATGTATAAAGTCTTTTCCTACACTACCTGCTTTTCTATTTATATTCCAAATAAGACCATTATTAAGCTCTTCATTTTTATACTCACTAATCTGAGATATATTTTGTGAGTTGAAGCTAAAGTTATCATCTTTTATAAACCATAAAAAATACTCATACTTATCGACAAGATTATTTTTATGAGTTGGTATGCCAGATGACTTATGCCATATGATAATGTCTTTTAATTTAAAACCCATTTTTTTACATTCTTTGATTATGTCATTGGGAATTAATATTGGTTTTTTATTCTTGGTCCGTGTATTAATATTAATCCACATACTTCCATCATTTTTTAATACGCGGTATGTTTCTTTCCATATTTTATTAAGTCTATCAAGATACTCTTCATAGCTTTCTTGACCAATTTGTCCTTTTTTAAAGTAATTTTTTAAATCCCAATATGGCGGAGATGTAACCATTAAAGACACAGTATTGTCTTCTATCTCATTCATTACTTCAGAACTTTTAAAATAGACATTTGCACCACTAAAGTTATTTATATTTTTTACTTGCTTATTAACAGATTCAACTTCATTCTGACATTGCTCTTCCATGTCATATGTTTTGAATTCAATTTTTCTATCTTTAATTAATTTACTTTTATCTAATGAGGAATAAGCTTCAATTAAAATATTTTCTTTTTCTTTGCTTGTTGATACAATACATCTGTTGATTATTTCCTCTGGGGATAAGATAATATGTTCTGTTATTTTACCTTTACCATCATCAATGGTAGGTATCCAAACATTACTAGGATCTTTACCTTTTTCGTTATAGTTCTTTGTTCTTTTACCCCATTCAACATCTTTCCAAATATGCTTTTCACGAATATTGTCTTTTTGAAAATACATTTTATTATAGTCTTTGACAAACCACAACAAATAATTGATATTGTGCTTTAAATGTTTGTTTGAACTCAATACAGGAAAAACAATTGTATTTATATGTTTAAAATCACATTCTAATGCATTTTCAATAACATCAAAAAAAGAGTTTTGAATAGTATTATTTTCATAGATGTTATCTGTGATAATGAACATATTTCCATTGTCTGACAACTCTTCTTTAAATACAGTTAGTTTGCTGGTTAAAGTATCTAAGTTTTTTGCTTCGTAAATTATTGTTTGGTATAAATCATTTTTCATTTTTAACTTCTTCCATTCTTTCTAAAGCAATATCACAATACTCTTTAACTTTGTCTATATATATCCATTTTCTATTTAGTTTCTTAGCCATTTTCACTGTTGTTCCGCTACCACCGAAAATATCCAAGACAATATCCCCTTCATTACTCCATGACTTAATATGGTCTTCAGCAAGTTTATCAGGAAAAATTGCTGGATGCTTATGGGCTATTTTATCTTTTGTCGCAAACCCTTTACCATTTATATACCTCCAGATATTAGTCCTTATCCCATACTCACCAACCGTCTTCTTACCTTTCTTTGTTAGACTACCGTCTTTTTCTCTTCTTGTAACTTCAGAGTAAGTTTCAACACCTGCCCACTTGTTTTTTTATCTTTTAGTAGATTAACTGTTTTCGGCTTTCCTTTAGTAATAATAAACATGTACTCAAATGTATTAAAATATCTATTAGGGTGAGGAGGACCTGATCCCGCTTTTTCATATATGATGACATCATAAATATTAAAACCAAGTTCTTCAAAATAAATAGATTGTTTAAAGCTAGTTAATGATTTACTCCCATTTTTCGTTTTATCTGCCACTACCCAGACTATAGTTCCACCAACTTTCATGACTCTATATAACTCTTTTGCAATAGTTTTAAATTTGTCAAAATTCCAAATAACTTTTTTTTCATAGTCTCTTAAATCATCATATGGAGGGCTTGTTACTATTAAATCAATACAGTTTTCAGGTAAAACGGTTAGTAGCTTAAGGTTATCTCCTTCTATGCACTTTTCTCCAAGTTCTTGAAAAAAGTTATCAACGCTAATTTTATTTTTTAATAACTTTTCTATTTTATATGTCAAGTACTAATCCTTTTTATTCAGCTGTTTATACTCATAATTCGTTATTATAAACTCTTTTTTTAGATATTCTAAATGGAGCGGAATTATAGCATTTTCTTTTTTTAACTTCTTAATTCTTTTTACAATACTATAAGCATCTCCAAAATTATTATTATTAGATAAATCTTCATATAATTTTCTTTTATCTGAGTTAATTATCTTATGAAACTTATTGTGACAATTAGAACATACACCAAATAAGTTTAAATAATGATCTGGACCTTCTGCTCCATTTTCTTTTAATGGTATAAGATGATGAAACTCTAAATGAGCATAGCTAATTTGACCATCCTCTACTTCAGTTAAAAAAGTTGTTTCTTTACAACTATCACACTTTATTAAATGGGTCGAACTATCTGAAAATTTACCAATATAATAACTTCTTATAGTCTTACTAAGTTCTTCACTCCTATCAGGGTTGACTGACTTAGTTTGTTTTTTGGATATTCTTTTCATATTTTTCTCTAACTCTGGTAAATTTCGATTTGTAATAATTAGAAATTTGTAATTTTTTGTTTTTTTATCATAATTAAACTGATTTATTTTTCCATCTTTTAAGTTTTTTTCAATTTTTTTCAATTTTTCCGTAATGACTTTTTTGTTTTTTATTCCAGTCATTTCATAGAAAGGTTTAAATTCCTCTAAGTTGTCATATATTGCCTTTTTTGTTACTTTATAATTTAACTTATCGGCTTTTATGGCAATATGAATATATATCATATTTAGTACTAAATTTATGTCAAAGTTAAAAATATATTTATGCCATTCATATATAATTGAATCATAATTTATATCAGAAAGACTTCTAGTATTAACTTTTGCTATGTATTTTTTTTTAAGCATTTCTTCAGAATTTTTATATAACTTTTTATATTCTTTATTTAAATAGTCTCCTATTAACTTATAATTTTTATACAGGAATGTAAGTTTATCTACATTATTAATTTTGTATTCATTCTTATCAAGTTCAATACAAGATAGATAATTATTATTTCTATCTAGGGAATATGTAAAAATTCCTAACAAATATTTTTTTAATTCTTTTCCAAAATCATCATCTGTATTGCCTTTATTTCTGATATAAGTATCTAGCTTAGCACGTTGAATATATTGACTTTTATCGTTATCTGATAATACATTATAATCAAAATCATCATCTTTAATTTTAGAAATTATATATTTATATTCATCAAAAGTAAAACTTTTTTGTTGATTTAATACTTCTAGTATTTTTATATATGGGTTAAAAAGGATTCCAAACTTATTGTAATCAAGAGTTAAATCTTTATCTATGGAACTAAAGTCATAGACAGGAGGTTGAGATATCATTTTCAACTTTTGATGTTCCCAAATCAATAACAACTGACTAAAAGTAGAATCTATAACTTTTTTCCCTATATGGGTAAGGCTAAAAAAAACATTCATTTCTTTTTTTTGGTATTCACCCTGAAATAAACCATAAATAAATAATAGTTTTCTCTCATTTCTCTCCGCAGAATGGTAATCTTTTAAAACTTTATCTAACTTCCTAATTGACTCTGAATGTTTATCTCTATCCCCTGGATGTGATTTTAATAAATATTGATTTAACCTATTTTTAAGTATTCTAATCCAATTTTCACAACTTTCATAAGTAAATTTATCTTCTAAAATCTTTTTCTTTAATACTTTATTAAAGCCTGAATTACCACCAATATCCATTAATAAACAAAAATAAATCTTTTTTGCATTAAATAACTTTTCCTTAGATAAAGGAGCACTGCTTAATGTTGAAGTAAACTTATCAAAAGAAATTAATGAATCAGGAATCACAAAGAATGAGTTAATATTTTGATCAGTATTAGTTTCAGTATTAATACTTTTCCAAAAATCATTAAAGTTTATTCTTATTTTTGTTATTAAAAATTCATCTTCAATAAAGAAATAATAATAACACACCATCCATTTTTTTAGATACTATAATGTTCCAGAACTTTTAACTCTGTTAATTTCATATGATTTAGTCAACCAATAGTTTTTTGGTAATACTGTTTCTTCAAATTCCTCAATATTATTAATCATTCTTTACCTTTTTATTAAGCAACCATATACCCCTCATTCATTAAATCATTATATTCATCATGTGTTATAATAAATTCACTTTTTAAGAAATCTAAATGAATAGGCTCAATAGCATTCTCATCCATTAAAATTTTAATTCTTTCAATAATGGGTTTATTTAAATTGTTATTTTGTGAAAGACTAGTATATAAATCTTCTTTTTTGTTATTTTCAATAAAATGTAATTTTCTGTGACAAGCTGGACATATCCCAAACAAATTCATATAATGATCAGGTCCCAACTCTTGATTAAATGGAATTAGGTGGTGAAATTCTAGATAAGCTATTCCATTTCTTGTGACAAATGTTGTATCTTGGCAACAATCACATTTTATTAATTTTGAAGAACTATTAGCATATTCATTAATGTAATAAGCTTTTAAGTTCGAAATTAAAGTAGAGCTTCTCTCTCTGCCAATAGAAATATGAATGTTATTACTTACTGTATTTTCACTTGAGATATCTTGTAATTTATTTAATAATGCTTCGGTTGCAAGTTCACTAGGTATTGTTTCCTCATATTCTGATTCATCTTCAGTAATTAAAGTATGTGTTATCCCTGAACTTAACTTACGTTGTATTTCTTTAATAAAAGTAACAAATTCAGTTTTAGTAAACCCAAACATTTTATATATAGTTTTATAATCTGATGACAAGCTTCTTATTTCATTACTTCTTATAGAATAATCGTATTTTTCAAGACGTAAAGACATTCCAATGTATATTAAGTTTAGATATATATTTTCATCAAAGTTTATTATATATTTATTCCAGCTATAAATAACTTTTTCATCTTCTTCATATAAAGTTTCATTAACAGTTGCCAAATATTTATTTTTTAATTCAGTCTCACATTTCGAATAAAATTCTTGATTCTTTTCATCTAAGTATTGAGTTAAAAAATTATAATTCATACTAATGAAATTTGATTTGTCCTTATCTAATATTCTAATCTCCATATTATCAAACCAACTAATAAATTTAAAATAATTAGTATCTTGATCTTTAGGTAATTCACAAACACCTAATATATATTTTATTAATTCTTTTCTAAAGTCTGCACTACCTAAATCACCGCTTCTATCAAAGCTTTCTGCCTTTGTAATATAACTATCAATACTTTCATTAAATAATTCAGAATAGCTCTCACTACTATTCTTGATTTTAGAAATTATATGTTGATACTCATCCAGACTAATAGATTCTTTATTGTTTATGATTTCTAAAAGTTTATTATATGGATGTGATAATATTCCAAAAGAATCATAATTCAATGTATCTTGTCTTTCTAAATTTTGGATGTCATTAACAGGTGATTGTGAAATCATTTTAAGCTTTTGATGTTCCCAAATTAGTATTAACTCATGAAAATTGGACTGTAAAACACTGTTTCCAATATTTGTCAATTTATAAAAACCTGATAAATCAGCAGAATATTTTCCATGAAAAAAGCCATAGTAGAAAAACAATTGTCTTTCATTTCTATATGATGCATGATAGTCTGGCATGACATCATTTATTTTTTTTATTTCTTTAATTATTTCTTTTTTTCTTTTAGGTATTGATTCAGCATATAGTTCTAACTCTTTGTTTGTAATTAATTCAGCTAAAAATACTTCGCAGTCTTCAAAAGAATATTGCTCCTTATCAACTTTCTCTTTAATTGCCTTCTTATAAGATGCTTGTCCTCCAAGATTCATAATATAGGCAAAATAAAACTTTTTTGCCTTTAGTTCATATAATTTTTTTTCTTGATCATCTTCAAAAACCCTAGTCGTATTTTTAAAAGTAGAAAGGGTGGTGAAAGTATTTCGTATATCAATTGTATAAAAAAAATCTCGAGCTTCATCCTGAACAGAACTATCTAAGCTATTAATAAATTCATTAAAGATTGTTTTTATTTCATCAATATCTGATTGGTGCATAGATTCTTTCATGAAAATATAATAGTAATAAACAATCCACTTTTTCAGATACCATAATGTTCCACTTGTGGTCTTCTTACTAAACTCCATTGATTATGTTAGCCAATAGTTTCCATGTAGTATATCTTCAACAAAATTTTCAACTATTTTATTCATAATAAGTCCTATTTTAATGATTTAATATTTTATCTAAATAAATTATTTATCGCTTGAATGGTCAGTAGTTTTACTTAATGTGCAGCAATGATTTCCTTAACGAATTGGCCTAACTTTAAAATAGCTACTTACAAAACTTATTGGTCCTTTGATACTGTCATTTCCTGAGTTTGTCACATTCAAATTTGGATACTCTGCTTTAAATTGCTTTATATATGAAGATTATAGCAACAATACTGTTTTTAGCTTCAACAAGTATAACCTGCTGGTTTGGAACAAGACCAACGAATGTTAAGAAAGCTTAGAGATAAATAACTTTTAATATCTTTATTAATCTTATCGGCTAGTTCTTTGTCACCTACTTTAGAAGCAAATGCTAGAAGTGTCAATAACATATAATATGTTGCACCTCTCAGCATACCAATAACTTCATCACTCGAAAAGTTAGTTCCAATGGTGTCTTCTGTCATACATCTTGAAATCATAAAGTGTCCACCATGTGCATAGCTATGAAGTGCTTTTATTTCTTTTCTAGTGCCTAAAGTTAGCTTATCTTCGTCAGAATGTTCATCGATCATGTCAAACATAATCTTAAATGTTGGGAATTTATCTTTTCCTTTTTCTAATTGATTTATTGCATATGTAACAAGCTTATTATTTTCATTTAATGACAGCCACATAGCCCTTATAGATGCTTCCACTAATGGTCTAGAAAGAGAACTTGCAGAAACATATTTCTCTCGTTCTACTAGAATACATATTGATTCATGATTATCCATTGCAATATAAACATACGTTAAAATAACTTTTGTAAGAAAGTCACCGTTTGTTTCTCTACCATCAATTAATTCACAAATAGTATCAAATTGTTTTTTAGCATTTTCTGTGGCGTTATCTACTCTAACATCCATTATTTACACCCATCCCTTACTTTCGTTCATTATAATAGTCATTAATTATACCAACTAATTCATCCGAAAATACAGCTTTCTCTAAAGCTATATTTTTTGGATAAGGTAGTATGTAGCCTCTAACTTCAACAAATATACCAATATTAATAAATTTTGCCAGTGCAGCTTCTTGTTGTTTTTTTTGAATACTCTGCAAATGCAATCAATAAAATAACAACTACCACTATTACTAAATAAGTCATATATATCCTATTTCTATATTTTAATGAAGTATACATAAAAATAGATTAGAATATAAAATATTATATATTATTATTATGATATACAATAAATAAAACAAGCAAAAACAAATGAAAAAGCTATTTACTTATTTAACAAATGATGGAATGTCCCATATAAACTAGACAATTACTAATCCAGTAAACACTGTATTTAGTGGTAATAGAAATGGTCGTAATTTACCCAACTATACCCTTAATCTTACGAACATAAACACCTAACTACCGTACTATAGAAATTTAGAAGGTGTCATTTTAGCTATCACTTAAAAGACTACATTAATAATGTAGATAGTATAAATAAAAAAGCATCTTAGAATTACTGGAAACAATGAAAAAAACGAGCACTAGATAATCACTTTATATTAAAACCTATACTTGTTTTCTATATGTATAATATCTTCTATACTTAATAGTTCTTCTGCTTTAGTATAAGTAGGTAGAGAGCCTTTTAATGGATTTACCTTATTAAGATGTTGCTTCGCCCATTTTAACCATTTTAGCGTATCTATAGGTATGGTTTCATTTTGAGATTTTGCATTATCTTCAACAGCAGATATATAACTTTGAAGTTGCATAGTAAAATTCCAATCTTTAGCTTGCTTATCTAGTTGTTCTATCATGTTTCTTTCTAGCTCAGTACAGTGTAAATTATATTTTTTTAAAATATGAGCTTCTAGTCGTTCTTTTTCTTCCTTTTCTTGTCTAATTCTATTTTCTTTTTTTGCAGTTGCAAAGTCAAATATCCCATCTATATAACTTGGTAAAAGTTCTTCTAGTGTATGTAGCTTTCCAGCAGACCATGTTTTTCTTGTACTTCCTGCATAACTTTTAATAAGCAAAGACACTTTACCACTTGGAGAATATTCACGTTCTGTACGAGACCAATATCCATTATTTACTAAAGTTGTTTTTGTAACTGTTGACTTTTCCTCTACTGCTATTTGTATCTCTTCTTCATCTATTTTAATATAAGTCCCATATCTACCAGAAACATCTATCTCATAGCCTTTCTTTTCAAACCATTTAAATAGAGAATCTAATACTCTAAGAACTTCTTTGTAATTAGCTATAGAGATTCTAATATCAACACAATCATCTCCTGAATGTATCATTCCATATTCATCTGGTTTGCCAGATTTTAATCTATCTCGCGTTTTTGCAATTATAGAATGTGGACTTGAAAGAGTTTGTTTAACAGTAATTCTATGTTGTTTAGGAGCCCTAATTATAGGCTTTTTAGCTTTGATACTAGATATATTATTTGCTACTTTTAGTACAGTTTTCTGTTTCTTGGTTAGTAATGTAAAAGAGTTATAGTTAGCAAGTGGAGGAGTTTCTATAATATGCCCAAAAGCTATCTTTTGCCAATGTCCCATCTTTGGTATTTGTATTAAGAATTTAATACACAGTTTTCTAAGGTCAGTAGCCGATATATTATGTTTAGGAGCTAGTTTTGTAAAAGGTTTACTCCAGACTTGTTTATATAGTTGTTCTCTGTTTATAAATTTAATCATTTTATTGTCCAGTAGTAAATTTTCATTACTAAAGTATATGTTAATTAATTTAAAAGTGGTAGTAGAAATGGTCGTAATATACCTAACTATACCCTTAATCTTACGAACACAAACACCTAACTACCGTATTATAGGGATTTAAAAGATGTCATTTTAGCTATGACATGGAAGAAGTCACTGGTTCAAGCCCAGTATCGAGCACCATTCAAACTTACACAACAGCTAGTAAAAATACTCTTCATATTATTTATTGTTCCTCTTTAAATACAACAACACGATTTTTCCCAGACAATTTTGCATCATAAAGTGCCTTATCCGCTCTACTAATAATATCATCTATTCCTCTAATATCTAAAGATGAATGGCATATACCAATACTTACTGTCACTGAAAAACTAGCAAATTCAATCTTTGATATTTTCTCTCTAATTCTTTCTGCTAACAATACAGCATCATTAAGCGTAGATTCTGGAACGATTATGGCAAGCTCTTCTCCACCATATCTTGCCGCAATATCCATATTTCTGATATTTATATTTATCAACTCTCCTATTGTTTTTAATGCTTCATCTCCTGCTAAATGTCCATAATTGTCATTTACTTGTTTAAAGTCATCGATATCAATCATAAGCAAAGAAAGTTTTTTTCTGCTTCGAAAGCTTTTTTCTAACTCTTTTTTTAATGCAAAATTAAATACACTTTTTAAATAGAGCTGGGTTAAGTCGTCTCTTGTTGTTGTTTCGGACATAAAACTACTTTTATCTTCTTGAATAAGAACAGGAGATGATAATGAATTATGGAAATTTGAAAGATAATCGAGTGTGGCAACGGCAATACCAGGATTTCTATCAAGTCTATTGGTTAAATTATCAAGATGTAAATTTATTTTACTCCATATTAACTTAGCTTCTTCGAGTTCGTATCTTTCATGAGTTAATACTAACAATACTTCAGAATATAGTTTTTCACCATATTTTTTTTCAAAACGCTCACGGACATTTTTGTGACGAATAATAGATTCAATATTTTCTAATGACAAAGTAGAATCTTCGGTTTCAATTAAATCTGCATACTGTTTTTGCTTTCTTTTCAACAACATCTCCTTTTATAAAATCTGCATTTATACTACCTAAAAAAGATTGAGGTATATACCATTTATTAATTCATTTGGAATTTTAAAATAATACTTGCATAAGCAGTTACAATATTATCAAAATCATATTTCCTTGTATTATCTCTTTGGCTTGAATTAAAACTCATAATTCTTGCTCCAACCTCAAAATCAAAAACTTCGCTTAAGCGTACATTAAATCCAATATCTCCACCGAAATATATATTGTCAAGTGTAATTTTCTTGTCATTTCTCTTGTCATTATACTCCATATTAATAGTACCTGCATTTACACCTATGAACATATCTGAATATTTTGAAAAATTAAATAGGTACTGAAATTCCATGCCGTAAGTACGTGCAAAATCAAACTCTTTTGCTTCAAAAACTCTTGTGCTTAAAAATACTCTGTAGTTTTTTATTTCTGTTCCTACTTTTAGACCAACATGAGTTAAGTTTATACTTCCATCGTCCGTTATGACACCACTATCTGTTTGTTCATAATCAAGACTACTATATCCTGTTTCAATACCAATTAAAGAGTAATTATTAAGTTCTGCTGCAAGTGGCGAAGATAATAATACAGCAGATATTATCATTTTTTTTAATGTTTTGTTCATAACACATCCTTGTATTTAACATTATTTAAACCTTCTTGCTTATGTAGTAAAACTAAGGCAACATATTAATCTCTCTAGCACAAATAACACCGCTGCTAAATGCCCATTGGAAGTTATAACCTCCAAGCTCTCCTGTTACATCGACAACTTCGCCTATAAAGTGTAGTTTTTTTACATTTTTTGCTTCTAAAGAACTGCTTATCAATTCACTTGTTTCTACTCCGCCTCTACATACTTCGGCTTTTGTAAAACCAAAATTTCCTGCTGGAGCAAATTCATAGTTATGAATAAGTAAAAGTTTCTCTTTTGCATATTGACTTAGTTTTTTACACTCCATATCTTCTACACCTATAGCCTTTAATATAGCTACTGAGAGTCTTTTAGGCAAAGGTATTACTGAGCTAATGAGCTTTTTACTTCCACTGATTAGCTCCAATATACTTTTATTTGGTAGAAAGTCTATGGCAATATTTCCCTTTCTCCAATATAAAGATGCAGACAAAACAGCAGGTCCACTGATACCCTTATGCGCAAAGAGAAGATCCTCATTTAAAACTTTATCTTCTACTTTTATATTTACATAACAACTCAGACCACTTAACTCTTTCATCCAAAACTGTTCTTTTTGAACTGTCAATCCAACAAGAGCAGGAGTAAACTCCTTTACATCTATTGAAAAACTTTTTGCAATTTTAAGACCAATATCACTTGCACCAAGAGTTTTAAAACTTTTACCACCTGTTGCGACAACAACTCTTCTGGCTTTTATGTTTCCTCGGTTCGTTTTAACCTCAAATAATTCATTGCTTTTTAAAACTTCTATTATCTCTCTATTTAGAATAAGTTCTTGGTGTTTAGTCAATCTTTTTAAAATATTTATAATTTCATCTGAAGAGTTTTTACAAAAGTAGTATCGATTTTTTCTTATAACGGGTGTTAGAGAATTATTTTCTAAAAACTCTAACAAATCTTCTTTGGAAAATCTATTCAAAACATTTGAAACTAACTCTGAATCTCCATCAAAATTCTTTTCACTAACACTTACATTTGTAATATTACACTTTCCACCACCTGAAACTTTTAATTTCTGGGCAACTTTGTTATTTACATCAACAATTGCTACACTCATTTTTTTACTTAACTTGGAGGCACACATCAAGCCGCTTGCACCTGCACCCAATATTAAAACATCATATATTTTCATGAGAGTATTATACTTTAGATATAATACGAAAAATATTTAAAAGTGGTAATAATGAGCAACAAACTTCACATAGTCTCTCTTGGCTGTACAAAAAACCTTGTCGATACAGAAGTAATGATGGGTAAACTACAAAATTTCATCCTTACAGATGCAGAGGATGAGGCAGATGTAATCATAGTAAATACTTGTGGTTTTATAGATGCAGCTAAAGAAGAGTCTGTAAACACTGTTCTTAGTCTTCATGAAGCAAGAAAAGAGGACTCTGTTTTAGTTATGGCAGGTTGTCTTAGTGAGAGATACAAAGAAGAGCTTGCAACCCAGATGCCAGAAGTAGACATATTTACAGGGGTTGGTGATTATGACCATATTGATGAACTTTTAGCAGAAAAAAAGAGCCGTTTTTCTGATGAAGTTTTTCTTATTGATGGAAGTGAGAGAGTTGTAACAGGTTCTACTTACCACGCTTACATCAAACTATCTGAGGGCTGTAACCAGACTTGTAGTTTCTGTGCTATTCCATCTTTTAAAGGAAAATTAAACTCTCGTAATCTTGATTCAATTGCTAAAGAGGTGGAAGGTTTAGTAGCTAAAGGTTATTATGATTTTAGTTTTGTCTCACAAGACAGTTCTTCATACCTTAGAGATCAAAACATCAAAGACGGACTAAGTTTACTTATTCAAAGAATTGAGCTTGTAGAAGGTGTTAAAAGTGCCAGGATATTGTATCTTTACCCATCAACTACTACTATCTCACTTCTTAAAAACATAGCAAAAAGTGAGATTTTTCATAACTACTTTGACATGCCTATTCAGCATATAAACGATGATATGCTTCGTATGATGAAGCGTGGTTTTGGTAAAGAAAAAACTATAGAGCTCCTAGAGTTTATGAAAAGTCTTCCTAACTCTTTTCTTAGAACTAGTTTTATAGTTGGGCATCCAGATGAAACTGAGGAAATGTTTGATGAGATGTGTGAGTTTGCATCTTCATTTGGTTTTGATAGAATAAATGTTTTTTCTTACTCTGATGAAGAGACAACTCCAGCTTATGACATGAGCAATAAAATCTCAGATGAAGTTATAGCATCTCGTGCACAAACACTTGGAGATATTGCGTCTGAGTGTACTCAAAAATCGCTAGAGAATGAAGTAGGCAAAGAGATAGAGTTAATCATTGATAGCCAAAGTGATGAGCATGAGTATCTTTTAAGTGCAAGAAAGACTATCTGGGCACCTGAAATCGATGGTGAAATCTATGTTAACGACAGACTTAAAGATGAAGAGATAGAATTTGGAAAAATTTACAAAGCCAAAGTAACTGAACATGTTGGAGATATTTTAACTGCAACAGTAGAAAATTAAATTTTTACAGATGCTTGAAACTTCATCACTAAAATTACTAAAAAAAAGAAAAAATCTTCTTGCCTTCTCAGGAGGAGCGGACTCAACTGCCCTCTTCTTTTTACTTATAAAACAAAATATAAAATTTGATATTGCTATTGTAAACTACAATCAAAGATCACAGAGCATAAAAGAAGTAGCATATGCAAAAGAGTTGGCTTCTAAATATAACTTAGAGTGCCATACACTTGTAGCCTCAAAAATAAGTAAAAACTTTGAATCAAAAGCAAGAGAGATTAGATATGATTTTTTTGAAAAACTCATATCTGAATATGCTTATGATAATCTTCTAACTGCTCATCACTTAGGAGACAGGTTTGAATGGATGCTGATGCAGTTTTGTAAAGGTGCTGGCTGTGCCGAAATTGCAGGAATGCAAAAAGTACAACAAAGAGATTATTACACTCTTATTCGCCCGCTTTTGCATCTAGAGAAAAAAGAGCTGTATAGTTATCTTAATAAAGAAGAAATCAAATACTTTGAAGATGAAAGCAACAAAGATGAAGATATAAAGAGAAACTCATTTAGACACAACTACTCTGCTCCTTTATTAGACAAATATCTCAATGGTATTAAGAAGAGCTTTGAGTATATAGATGAGGATAGGCAAACTCTCATTCCAGAGGTAGACATCAAACATATTAAAGATTTTACATACTTTAAAAGTCTCAAAAAGCAAAGAGCCGATATATTTATTGTAGATAAGATTTTAAAGTCAAAACTATATATGTTAAGCGCAAGTGAAAGAGAGTTATTAAAAGATGCTAAAAGTCTGATTGTTGGAAGAAAGTTTATAGTTTTAAACAGCGGTGACTTTATTTTTATAATTCCATATGCTAAAGATACTTCTAAAATAAGTATGTCCCATGAATTTAAAGAAGAGTGTAGAACTTTAAAGATTGATCCTAAACTTCGTCCTTTTCTTTATAAGAATGAAGAAGTTTTTATAAAAGTCAAAGAGTTACTTAGCTGATACTTTTTTAGTGTTATAAACCTTCATCGTAAATGATGAAGTAATCAATTCATGATCCCTTTTAAAGTTTATAGGAAAATTAATACCTATAATCCAATCAGCTTTATTAATAGCATCTAAAAACTCATAAAAACTCTGCGGAGAGTTAATAGAAGAAGTTGTATTTACTTCATAAACACTAAATTCATCTTCATTTTCTAAAGCCTCTTTTTTAGATAATCTTAGTGTTGTAAAATATGAACTGTGTTGTTTTTCAAACCTCTCACTGTTAAATGGATTATCAAAGGCTGTGATAATATGAGCATTATCGGACTGAAGTTGTTTTAGTTTTTCTAAAGTAGAATCATTAAACTCTTGATATCTTCTAAGTTCTATGCGGTCTTTATTTAATGCATTTCTTTGTTTTCTATACTCTTTTCCTTGTGGAATCAACACAAGAAATGAAAAAAGAAGAACAAAGATAAGCAAAAATATAGATAAAAAAAGTAGATAAATATTTTGTCTTGAGATATTAATTTTCATCATCTGTCTCCACTTCTTCTTTAGTATCAGGAGATTCAAGTACTAATTCATCTTCATCTATATAGTTTGTAGATACAAACTTCAGCCATCCATTTGGAGCTGGATAAAAGCTACTATATGTCCTGTGAAATATTGAACGCAGTGGTGCTTGAAGCATAAAATTATAGACATCTTTATTTGGTGTTACACCATATAAAATGAGTCCATTACTAAGCAAAGAAGCTTCTGATAATGTGATTCTTTGAGGTACTAAATCAAATAAATTTGCAATTGAATCTTTAAGAACTGTATTTTTAGTATTGATTCTCTCAAAAAGAAGCACCTCTTTTTCTATAAAAGTTATTTGTGCTTTCATGCTAGTGATACCAACTTCTAATTCAGCTCTTTTTTCAATAATATCTTGTGTATTTTTGCTAAACCTATAATCTTTAAAAACTAAAAATAGGTATGTTGAAAAAAGCATAAAAAGGGTAATGCTAAAAAAACTAAAAAGTAGTTGCAGTTCTGATGAAAAAACATGTTTTTTTCTTGGCTTTATATAGCTATATTTCATTTTAAGTCTGCCTTTGCCATCTCACAAACTTCAGCACCCAAATCTACATGTCTAATAAAAACACTCAAAAACATTTCCTCTTCCAAATACCTTTTTAAGTCTCCACTTACACCTATAGCATCTGCTATATAAACACTCTCTACAAACTTGCTATCATATTTGTAATCTTTATAAAATCTATTTATAGAACTTTGAATAAGGGAGTATTGTTGGTAATCTTCATTAAAACCACTGCCATCGTCAACAGGAGGTTCTTCATAATTATCCAAAGGTTCTTCATCTTCATCATCTTCTGTCTCAGCAAACTCATCAATCTCATCTATAGAATCTAGGTCTTCAATATCTCCAAAATCATCAAGTCCCTCTATGTCACTCATAGATTCTACTTCATCTAAATCTATACTATCATCTAAGTCAAGATCGATTTCATCATCATCAGTCTCATCCATGAGTAGTTCTTCATTATCGTCACCATGTTGCATATCTATATGGTCACCAAATAAAAGCTTAGAATTATCAAAAACACAGACAGTTATATAGTTGTCTTCTAAAAGGATATAAAGGGCGAGATGGCTATCTATCTTGTCTTTAAAAAAGTTTGACAAAATAATAAATGGAGAAAATATAAAATCTACACCTATCTTGGAATAGTTATATTTTATAATATCCAGATTAGGCTTTGACGTATAATAAGCCCACTCATCAGGATGACAAATATATTTGGATGATGTCATATCATTAAAGTCAGACATATCTTTACTCGCACAGGTAGGAATTGCACCTTGTTCATCTGAAGTATCTAAAATTGAAATATAGTAAAATGGTGATTCAGCAATAAAAGATTTTATATACTCATGCACTTTATTAGTGTATTCTATAGTATCAAAACTCTTAGAGTCGCTGTTAATTATACTTTTTTTATTGCACTCTTCTACATATACGATGCTTTTTGAGCGCTGAACAACAATACTAATAAATACTTTATGATATAAAGCTTCAAAAAGCTTACCTAACACTGCTCATCTCCACAAAGTGGATGTGCTTTGTTATAGTTTTGTTGTTTCAATGCACTGCCTAATTTTGTATATATTTGTGTTGTTGCCATACTTGAGTGACCAAGTAATTCACTTACATCAGCTATTGGTGCACTACCATTAAGAAGTGCTGTCGCATAAGAGTGACGAAGCTGATGCGGAGTTACCTTTAGTCCGACTCTTTTAAAGACTTTATTAACTGTATATCTTAGACTGTTTTCGCTTAATCTTTCATCATTTACTTCAAAAAGAAATATTTTTGGACAATTATTGGATAAATATTCATCTATTAATACTTTTGTTATGTGTAAAAGTGGCACATCTCTGTGTTTATTTCCTTTACCTAAAACTCTAACCCATTTATCAGATATATCATTTAACCTTATAGATGAAAGTTCAGAAATCCTTAGACCTAAAGTATAAAGCATTGTTACAACTAACTTTTCATAGAACTCGGCATGTTCAAGTGCTTCAATAATATGCTTATGAGAGATAGGCTTAGGAAGAGTTTTTGCAACTTTTATACTCTCATCTGCTTTTAAAAATATTTTCATATTATTATCATTTAAAAATTTTACAAAAGTTCTTATAGCACTAAGTTTTTTACTTATAGTTTTTGGATTTAATTGTGAGATTTTTATACGGTAAGGCATAAGATTTATTGTAGTAGCATTATCTTCTTCAATAATTTCTACATTATCTAAGGCTTCTTTTATTGCTTCATCATAGCTTTTGATTGTTAAGTCAGAGTAACCTCTAAAATCTTCTAAAGATTGTAAAAATTCTACTCTTTTGCTACTTATTAACTTTTTCAAGTAGTTTCTCAAAATCGTTATTATATCTTGCAGCGTCATCAACTAATTCTCTATCAGTAACAACACTTGGAGCAAGTTTTACGTAGGCACTAATCATAATATTACATATTGTTCTTATCTTTGCTTTATCTGCACCTGATATAACATCATGAGTGGCAATTTTATTTATATCATACATGTATTTTTTAGCATCTTCTATATAAGAAACATACTTTAAAGAGGTAATAGATTGAGCCATTATTGTTGAAGCCATACGATTATAAACATCCATACTAAAAGCCTCTTTAGCAAGGACTAGGGCTTCTTTATAGTCACCTACCTCATAGTAATACTTTGCTTTTAGTGATCTTTCATAAGATGGGTTCATCAAAAAATACCCACCCATTACTACTATCATTAAAAAAGCTACGCTTGGAATCAATACTCTAGATTTCATAATTGTCTAACCTTTTTTTTAAAAAAGCTCTCGCCTCTTCTAGCTTCATCTCGCTTATATCTAAAGATTCTGTTGCATAAAAACGCATAATACCAAAAGGCTTAGGGACCACAAATTTATCCCAGCTATTAAACTGCCAAAATTTAGTTGGAGTCATTCTAACAAGAACTATCTTAGCCTTTGTTTTTTGTGACATTACTATTACCCCATCTGCAATTTCATGTCTTGGACCTTTTGGACCATCTGGAGTTATACCGATATCATAACCATCTTTTAAAGATTTCATAGCTTGGATAAGAACTCTTGCTGCATTTTTGTTAGTTGATCCTGTTATCGTTTCTAATCCTAAATATTTTATGGTTTTTGAGATGAGTAGTCCATCAAAGTGAGGCGATATTAAGACTTTAGCATGTGGGATTTTTCTATAGTGAAAATAGATATATGGAAGCATCAAAAGCTCGCCATGCCAGCAAGCAAAAATAATTGGCTCGTCTCCTATAGTAGGAGGAACATAAAACTCTTTTTTATTTGTTATATGCAATAGGCGTATAAATAGCGAAGCTAAAATCGGCACTATTATTAAAGCGATATAACGAAATAGTTTTTTAAGCAACTATCTTTCCTTCTAAGATTGTCCTTCCAATGGAAGTTATCAAAACATCTCTAAATTCTCCTAGAAGCTCATCAGAGCCCTTAACTTTGACAACAATGTTATTATCACTTCTACCACTTACATAGTAGTCTTGAATCAGATCTTCAAAATAGACTCTGTAAGTCTTACCAAGAGATGTAGCGTTTATCTCATCTAAAATCTCTGTATGAAGACTTTGAAGCGTTGTTAATCTATGAGATGCTACTTCTTCATCAACTGTGTTAGTAAAATGCTCAGCTTCTGTCTCAGGACGAGCTGAATATTTAAACGAAAATATCTGATTAAATCTAACTTTTCTCATAACATCCAAACTATCTTCAAAATCTTCATCACTCTCACCTGGAAAAGCAACAATAATATCAGTTGAGATGCTAACTTCTGGACACTCTTTACGCAGTTTTTCAACACGATTTAAGAACCACTCTTTTGAGTAACCTCTCTTCATATCTGTTAAAACTTTACTAGAACCACTTTGAAGTGGCATATGCATTGACTTACATATTTTAGGATTAGTTGCAAACTCTTCTATAAACTCATCATCCATATGAAATGGATGAGGAGATGTAAAACGAATACGCTCTAAACCCTCTATTTTAGAGAGCCTTCTAAGTAGTTCTGAAAAATTAACTTTTTCATGACTACCAGAGAAACGGCGACCATAGTTATTTACATTTTGACCTAAAAGAAAAACTTCTTTTGCACCATTTTCTACTGCCCTTTGGGCTTCATTAACTATTAGATTATCAGGAATAGATATCTCATCACCCCGAGTTTTAGGAACGATGCAGTAAGTACATGCTTTATCACATCCAATAGAGATATTTATAAAAGCTTTATACGGGGATGTTCTAAAATCATCAAAAGCGAATTCACTCTCATCATAATTTATATCTATCTCTACCGCTTTATCTTTATGTAAAACTTCCGTAATTTTAGATACGTTTCTAGCCCCTAAAACAAAATTTACATAAGGTGCTCTTTTTATTATTTCTTCGCCTAAGTGAGAAGCTGTACAACCGCAAACACCGATCTTGGCATCTGGCTTTTTCTTTTTGTTAAAAACACCAAGTTCTGAGAAAAGTTTAGATACTGGTTTTTCTCTAACAGAGCATGTATTTATCAAAATAAGGTCAGCTTCTCTAAAGTCATCAATCGATTCATAACCCTCTTTCTCTGTTAGCTGAGCAATCATATGCTCGCTATCACGAGAGTTCATGGCACAACCTAATGTCTCAATAAATAACTTTTTACTCATTAATTATCTCTAGCTAATAATGTGTACTTGGTACATATATTCGTTATCTGAAAGTCCAAACTTAACTTCACTCATGTAAAAACTCTTACCTTTTTCTTCAAAATAATCTTGAAGTTCTAGTAAATCTTTGTGAGAGTTTTCTCTATCGAAGTAAAAAATCATACTTCCCTCTTTTTCAACACTTGCTTCGATTTTTTCTAAATCAGCTTTTTTTGGTTTTGTTTCAATATCTGTTCTAGCAAATTTTAAATCCATTTAATTATCCTTGTTCTACTATTATAAAAGTCTTGCATTATATACAAACTCTACTAAAAGTCATATTAAAGTTATTTTCGCTATAATTGCATTACTTCATAAGAAATCCCAAAGATTTTACAACTGTTTTTTATGAGATTACCTTAAATAGGACATTTAACTATGGAAAAAATATTAGATATTGTAGATGCTATTGCACACGAAAAAGGACTTCAGCCAGAGAAAGTTCTAGAGGCTTTAAAGACTGCTTTTATTCAAACTGCCAAAAGAGTTATTGATAGAAATTTTGCATTTGAAGCAAATATTGATGAAGCTACAAAAAGCATCGAAATTGTTCAAACTATTACTGTTGTAGCAGATGACGATGAAAGACTTCAAGATGAAGAGGTTGCTCCTGCTTACATATCTATTACAGATGCTAGAGAGTATGATGATCAAGTAGAACTTGATGATCAACTGCAGATTCCACACGATTTAGAAGAGTATGGACGAACTGGTGCATCTCAACTTCACAGAGAGATTGAGTACCATATTCAAAGACTTGTTGAAGATGAACTTTTTAATAAATATATGTCAAAAATTGGAACACTGGTAACAGGTCGTGTGACAAGCGTTGACTCTAACAATGCTACATATATAGAAGTAGATGAAGTTCGTGCTGTACTACCTATGAAAAGCCGTATTAAAGGTGAAGTTTTTGTAAAAGGTGACCACTTAAAAGCTGTAGTTCGTCGTGTAAATATGGACAAAGAGAATGGAATCCAAATCGAACTTTCACGTACAAGTCCTAAATTTTTAGAAGAACTATTAGCTCTTGAAGTTCCTGAGATAGCTGATGGTGTTGTTATTGTAGAGAGAAGTGCTCGTATTCCAGGTGAACGTGCTAAAATTGCACTTCTTAGTACTCACCCACAAGTAGACGCTGTAGGTGCTACAGTTGGTGTTAAAGGTGTTCGTATTAATGCTGTTAGCCAAGAGTTAATTGGTGAAAATATTGACTGTGTTGAGTACACAACAATTCCTGAACTTTTTATATCTCGTGTTATGAGTCCTGCAATCATCTCTCATGTTGAGATTATAAAAAATGAAGATGGAGAAGCCCAAAAAGCTATTATAACTCTTCCTGCTGATCAAAAATCAAAAGCGATTGGTAAAAGTGGAATCAATATCCGTCTTGCGTCTATGCTAACTGGATTAAATATAGAGCTTGTTGAAAATGACACTGTTACTACGGAAGATGGTGAAATTGAAGAAACTAAAGATGGTGTTGACGCACTAGAGGCGTTGTTTAATTAACCTCTTTTCATGTAAGGATTTAATCTTAGTAAGATTAAATCCGCTATCATATTTCCAAGTAAAGTCAAAAAAGCTGTTATCATCAAAGTACCCATTATTATAGGATAGTCACGACTCAAAGCCGACATAAAAAACAGTTGTCCCATTCCCTCAATTCCAAAAATAGACTCTAAAATAACACTACCGCCGATAAGTCCCGGAAGAGATAATCCTAATAGTGTAATAATAGGAGGAAGAAGATTTGGCAATATATAATAACGTAGAAGCTGTTTTTTGCTAAGTCCACGAGATAGCGCAAAATAGTAATAATCACTCTTTAGTATCTCTAAGGTTAGAGAGCGAATATAGATAATCATACTTCCAAGACCAACAAATATCATAACTCCAACCGGTAAAACTAGGTGCCAAGCCATATCAGCGTAATATGCAAAACCTATTTTTTCTTCAATGGAATGAAGTCCTGCTATTGGGAACAAATCTAAGTTTAGGGATAAAAAGATTATAAACAAAAGTGCCAGATAAAAAGATGGCATAGAAAAAGAGATTAAAGATATTTGACGGATAATATAGTCTGCTTTTTTTTCATAATCTAATGCTGCTTTCACCCCCAAGTAGAGTGAAATTATAAAAACTGCAAAAAGAGCTGTAAAATTCATAATAAGTGTAATCGGAATACGTTTAAATATCTCAGCGCTAACATCCTGTCCACTTACAAAAGAGATGCCAAAGTTAAGTGTAGCTATGTTTTTAACCCAGTCAATATACTGACCAAAAAGTGATTTATCTAAACCATATACAGCTTTTAATTGTTCAATTGCTTCTTTAGTCATGTTAGGATTTAATTCACCTGCTGCGAAAAAACTGTTTGGTGCAGCATGAATTGCCAAAAAAGATATTACAGAAATAAGCAATAGCATAAACAGTAGATAAAAAAGTTTTTTTGATAGTAGTAACATGTGAAAGATTATATCAAAACAAAGTGAAATAAAAGTTCATACTCCAAAAACAGGAAAAGGAATATGAACTTTAACAAACATACCATAGTCAAGTTAGGCATGTTTGTTATAGGAGGGAAGATTCTAGATAAAAAAGAAATCTAGAAGTTGTAAGTTAAATAAAGTTGTACAGTATTGTATGCATCACCTTTAGTATTACCAGTTTTAATATTATCGTCATCAGACTTTGTATAAATATAATATAAACCTGTATCTAATGGACCAAAAGATCTTGCTACTTCAAAAGTTGCCTCAGCAAAATCTTTCTCTGTTGCAGTATTGCTTCCATTTTTACCAATAGTTGCTTGAGTATAGTAGATACCTAAATTATATCCAGCGACAGGAGCAGTAACAGTTATGTTAAATGCACTAGTATCAGCCTTAGTGATTTTTCCATAGAACCACCATGCTTCTGTATAAAGTTTAGACTGTGAACCAGCTAAGTTAGAACCTGCTCCTAGAGCAATTGTACTATCTTTTTCTTCGCCAGTTTGAGAATAAGAAACTTTAGCAGTAACAACATCTTCTTTTTCATAACCTAACATTACAGCATAAGCATTGTTACTTGAATCTTTTGCTATTGGAAGCATTTCAGTTTTTGTATAATCAGTAACAGTATATTGAGCACCTGCTAAAATACCTTCATAGTTTAAATCAGCTTGTAGCCAATAGTTATTTAAGTAACTTGGAGCATCATAGTACCATGCTTGAGCAGTTAATGGTTTCCAAGAATTATTTATAACACCAGCAGCAACTGCACCCTTGTAAAATTGTGAAAAGTTTGTGTTACCTTTTGCATTAACAGATTGCATAGTACCACTTGCATTTCCAAAACCAGTTACCTTTGTGTTAGTCTCACTACTACCACTTACAATACCGTTAACAATATTATTACTGTTAGTAGCACCAACATAAGCACCTACTAAAGTAGTATTTGGAATATCTTGGTTAATTAATACAGCTGCTTCAAAAGTATTTTTAGCTACCGACCAAGTCTCTGTAAATACCATTGGAGTATCTAGTGTCATACGACCAGCTTTTGCAGTAGTTTTATCGTATGTTCCGGCTAACCATGCTTCATCAAATAGGAAATAATCATTAGTTCCATTCGTTCCTTCCCAAACACTATCTACAAGTTGTCCTTGTAAACCTAATGTTGTAAGTGCAGTCATATGTGCGCCTGCTGATATTCCTTTTGTTAAATCAGCACTAACACCTAAGCCAAGCGAAGCTTGACCTGTTGATGATGTGTGATCAAGTAAAGATGCTGTTGCATTTGCATTACTATCATCTTGTGTACTATAAAACAACTTAGCGTCACCACTAACTTTAACGTTTTCAATTGCGAATGCACTTGAACCTACTAGTAGCGCAGCTACTAAACTTAATTTTGTAAATTTCATAAATTCTCCTTGATATGTTTATCAACATGTGAAAGAAGTTTATCATAATCATTTTTCATATCATTCTATTTATTGATTAATTTTTAATCAATAGTTTATACTATAATTTCAGCATGAAAAATTTAAAGATAACAATAATTGCAACTATTAGTATACTTAGTCTAAGCTCTTGTAGCTCAAACACTACGGTAGCACCATCCCAAAATGAATCACTAAACAGTGTGACAAATTCAACAGCAGAGAAAAACAACAAAGGTTCTATGCAAAAATCACTTGATAGCTGGTTAAAAGATGAGTGGACACCAAAGGTTGAAAAAGATGAAGATATAAAAGCAAAAAATCAAGATAAAGAAAGAGACTTCAAACTGCAAGAGTATATAGATAAGAGTGAGGTATACATGAAAGAGTCAAATTCTACGACACAAGACTCACACTATAAAAAGATGGAGTCTATGCCAGTTATTGGAAAATAAAAAAGGTAATTACTCTTTCATGTCCCATGAAAGAACTGTTTTACCTTCTGGACTTGTCTCTGCTGCAGCCATACCCATAATATTATATCCACTATCTACATAGTGAATTTCACCAGTAACACCAGATGCCAAGTCACTTAAAAGATACATTGCAGAGTTACCAACTTGCTCAGTTGTAACATTTTTCTTTAGTGGTGAATTGATTTCATTCCAGTTAAGAATTTGTTTAAAGTCACCAATACCTGCAGCAGCTAATGTTCTAATTGGTCCAGCTGAGATAGCATTTACTCTTTGACCTTTTTTACCTAAATCAACAGCCATATATCTAACAGTTGACTCTAATGCAGCTTTTGCAACACCCATTACATTATAATTTACAATATATTTTGGTCCACCTAAATATGAAAGTGTTAAAATAGAAGCATCATCAGCTAACACTGATTCTAAACGGTTTGTTAAATCAATAAGTGAATATACAGAGATATCCATAGCAATTTGAAATGCAGACTTTGAAGTTTTAATAAAAGGCTCGCTTAGTGCTTCTTTTGGTGCAAAGGCAACAGAGTGAACTAAAAAATCAATCTTACCAAAATCTTTTTCTATTAACTCAGCAATTCCTGCCATGTGTTCTTCGTTTGATACATCTAATTCATAAACTTTATCACTTCCAAACTCTTTAGCAATTGGCTCAACTCTTTTTTTAAGAGCATCATTTAAATAAGTAAATGCCATTTCAGCACCCTGATTAGCACAAGATTTTGCGATGCCATAAGCTATTGATTTATTATTTGCAAGACCTACGATCAGACCTCTTTTACCCTTCATTATCATTATATATTTTCCTTAATTTTTTTATTTTCTATATTTTGTGCATATTCACACATTGAACAAAAGTTCTTTACATTTAATGCAGCACTTCCAACTAGTATCCCATCTACGCTTTTTAATGCTAAAACATCATTAGCATTTGTAATTTTTACACTACCACCATACAGAAGTGGTGCTGATGATTTTTTCTTTAACTCTTTGTGAATAGTTTCTATCTCTTGAAGTGTTGGTGTTAGACCTGTTCCTATCGCCCAAACCGGTTCATACGCAATAATTAGATTTTTATAATCTGTATCTATGCCTTCATACTGGGCTGAGATATATTTCATCATTGTTTCATTACCGGCTTCTCGAACTTCTAAAGGCTCACCAATACAATAAACTATTTTAAAACCTTGCTCTTTATAGTAGTTAAACTTTTTTACCAGTTCTTCTTGAGTTTCACCTAATACATGTCGACGCTCACTATGTCCAATTAAAATAGTTTTAACACAAAATTCATCTAAATGATCTTGTCCTATTTCGCCAGTAAAAGCTCCATTGGCAGCTGCATAAGCATTTTGAGTACCAATAGTAACTTTTCCGCTATGAGTATTAAGTGAAGATGGTGCAGGAAAAACTAAAATTTCTTGAGAAATTTTGTTTTTATTCAAAAAATCTTCTAATTCATCTACATACTCGCTTGTCTGTTTACGAGTTAAATTTGTTTTTAAATTTGCAGCTATTATCATAATTTACGCCTCTTCTTCAATAACCAGCTGAGCAACACCAGGGAGTGTCTTACCCTCTAAAAGCTCTAGAGAAGCTCCTCCACCAGTAGAGATAAAACTCATTTCATCATCAACACCTACCCGTTGAACAAGGTCAGCAGTATCTCCACCACCAACTACAGTCGTAGCATAACTATCTGCAACAAAGTGAGCTATTTTACTAGAACCTCTTGCAAATTTTTCCATCTCATAAACACCCATTGGTCCATTCCAAAGAATAGTTTGGACATCATTTAAACCTTCTCGATATAGTCTTACCGTAGCCGGTCCAATATCTAGTCCCATCCAATTATCAGGAATTTCTTGCGCTGTAACAATTTTACTAACTGCATCTGCAGAAAATTTCTCTGCTGCAATTACATCAACTGGTAAGTAAAATTTAACACCTAGTTTTCTTGCTTCATCCATAATATGTTGTGCATCATCTAAAAGATCATTTTCTACTAAAGAAGCCCCGATGTTATATCCCATCTGCTTTAGGAATGTAAATGCCATACCACCACCGATGAAAACTTTATCTACTTTAGGAAGCAGGTTTACAAGTGCTTCAAGTTTACCTGAGACTTTTGATCCACCAATAATAGCAGCAAACGGGCGAACAGGGTTATTAATAAGTTTACCAAAGAATTTTATCTCTTTTTCTAATAAAAAACCGGCTGCTTTGTGTTTATTGTCAAATAAGTGTGCGATACCTTCAACAGAAGAGTGAGCACGATGACTTACACCAAAAGCGTCATTGATATAAATATCTGCCATTGAAGCCAACTTTTTAGAAAGCTCTGCATCATTTTTTGTTTCACCTGCTTCAAAACGAAGATTTTCTAAAAGTAAAACTTCTCCACTTTTAAGTGCTGTTGCTTTAAACATTGCATCTGTACCAACAACATCCTTAGCCATAATTACATCTCTTTTTAGTAGATGCTGAATTCTTCTTGCTACTGGAACTAAAGAGTATTTTTCATTTACTTCACCATTAGGACGACCAAAATGAGATGCCAGAATAACTGCACAGTTTTGATCTAAACAGTAGTTTAGAGTTGCAATAGCTGAACGAATTCTTCTTTCATCTGAGATATTCCCAAATTCATCCATAGGCACATTAAAATCACATCTAATAAAAACTTTTTTACCTGCTAAATCTAATTTTTTTATATTTAATAGTTCCAATTTTTGTCCTATTTACTAATATGAAGAGCCATATCAATAAGTCTCATTGAATAACCCCATTCATTATCATACCAAGCCATAATCTTAACCATATCACCACCGATAACTTGAGTTAAGTCTTGGGCAACAATAGCGCTATACTCACATCCAACGAAATCTTGAGAAACTCTCATCTCTTTATCCATTAGCAAAAGACCTTTTAGTCTGTTATTCGCTGCTTCATTAAACACAGCAGTAACTTCCTCTTTTGTAGTGCCTTTTTTAACTACAACATTCAAGTCAACCATAGAAACATCAGGAGTAGGGACACGAACGCTCTGACCATGAAGTTTACCTTTAAGTTGTGGCATAACAAGAGAAATAGCTTTTGCGGCACCCGTAGTTGTTGGAATCATATTTATAGCCCCCGCACGAGCACGGCGTTTGTCTTTTGAATGCTTTACATCTAAAATATTTTGATCATTTGTATATGAGTGGATAGTAGTCATTAGACCCTTTTCAATCCCAAAAGCATCATCTAAAACACGGGCAATAGGACCTAAACAGTTTGTAGTACAAGAGGCGTTAGACACAATTTTCTGCCCCGCATATTTTTCTTCATTTACACCCATAACGAAGGTATCTGTTTGGGTATCCTTTGAAGGTGCAGAAAAAAGAACTTTTTCTACACCGTTATTTATATGAACTTGAGCAGATTCTTGAGTTAAAAACACACCTGTACACTCTAAAACCATATCAGCACCATAATCAGCAAAACTTAGGTTTTTAGGATCACGATCACTAAAAATTCTAATAGTCTGTCCATCAATATTAATGTTATGTTCATCAACTTGAACTATATCACTTGCGAATGTTCCGTGAACAGAATCATTCTTTAGTAGATAAAGCATCATATCCATACTTGCCATATCATTTATAGCTACAATTTCAACATCATTTCTTGTAGCTGCTATACGAGCCACACAACGACCAATTCTACCAAATCCATTAATTGCTATCTTAAGTGCCATTATATTTCCTAAAATTATAAAAATTGTATTATTTTATCTAAAACTAGATATAATTCGCTTTAAACTTGGGAACCCTATGGAAACTATTGCACTATTTGGCGGATCTTTCGACCCGCCACATATCGGTCATGAAGCTATTGTAAAAGCTTTAGTTAATATAAAAGAGATTGACAAGATTATAGTTGTGCCGACATTTTTAAATCCGTTTAAATCACGCTCTCATGCATCTCCTGAGCTAAGACTTAGTTGGATAAAAGAAATTTTTAACGAATATGATAAAGTGGAAATCTCAGACTATGAAGTTAGACAAAACAAAAGTGTCGCTTCAATTTTAAGTGTAAAACACTTTTTAAAAAAATATAAAAAAATCTATCTTGTCATAGGTGCTGACAACTTAGAGTCTCTAAACAAATGGGAAAGCTATAATGAGTTAAAAGAACTCGTTACATTCATTGTAGCCTCAAGAAATGGTATTGAAATACCAAAAGAGTATATAACTCTAAACATAGATGAAAATATTTCATCAACACAATTAAGAAGGAACACTTTGCAAAACAGAATAGAAAAAATCACCAACTCATTGGACAAAAACAAAGCTGAAAGTATAGAGGTTTTTGACCTAAGAAATAAGAATTATTTCGTAGAATACGCAATAATAGCTTCATCACTAGGTGTTAAACATACAACTGCTTTACTTAACCATCTTAAAGATGACTTAAAGCCAGGCGAAGTATTTAACAATATTGATGAGAGTGGAGATTGGATTGTAATTGATTTAGGTGATATACTTATTCATATTATGACACCGGAGTACAGAGTAAAGTATGACATGGAAACTTTTTTAGCTGGGCTTGCTAGCGGAAAAGAGGGCGAAGCTCTTTAAACCTCTAAACTACTTCCCTTAAAAGAAGTAGTTTCATCCAAAATAGTCATTGAAAAAACTATTTTTTCTTTTTCTCTTCTTCTTTATGTGTACTTTTTTCTTGCTTAGTCTCTTCATTTATATTTTCTAAGATATCTCTGTAATCATATATAGAATCAACATATCGAACAGGTTCACTTCCTCTAGCATATCCATGTTTAAGTGTTTTATAGTATCTCTTTTGGGAGAGTAAGGGCAGAGCCTTTTTCAAATCACTCCATATATTTTGATTAAGCCCCATTTTCTTAGTAAGTTTTTGGGCATCTTTAATATGACCCATTCCTATATTATAAGCTGCTAGTGCAAATTTAAGACGGTTCTCATCCTTTACCCCTTTAGGTATATATTTTAACATCTGGTTTAGATGCCTTGTTCCACCTTTTATACTCTGGTCTGGATTTAGACGATTTTTAACACCAAGAAGTTTTGCAGTTCTTCGAGTAAGCATCATAAGACCTCTAACTCCCGTAAAACTTTTAGCTTTTGGATTCCAGTGTGATTCCTGATATGACTGAGCAGCTAAAAGAGTCCAAGGAACACCATACCTAAGACCATACTTCTCAAAATATTTTTTATATTTTGGAAGTCTTGATTTTACACGTTTATAAAACATCTTAGTATTGTAGTAGTCAAAAAATAAAACATAACTATAGTAGTGATCTTTTAGTTGCGCTAATTTACCGCTTTGATTGTAACTGTTAAACCACGAGTACATATCTGCTTCAAGCTCTTTTGAACCTGGAGCTAAAACCCATGCCAATTGCTCTCGTTCGCTTACAACAAAAGCAAGTGCGATGCGAGGAAAATATCTCTGATTTAATGCATAAATATTTGAGTCTGCTATAGTACAGTCTATCTCATGAGATGCAACTTGTTCTAGTAGTTCTTCAGTTGATGATTCAGAGTCAAAGGTGGCATTTATATCATAACCATCTCCTTGAAGTGCCTTAATTGTTTCACTATAACTTGTACCCTCTCCTACTGTTATACGAAGTCCGGCAAGGTGCTCTACGTCTCTTGGGAATTTACCACTTCCCAACATCCCTCGATTACAGACAACTTGCTCTTGGACTTCAAAATATGACGGTCCAAAGTTAAATGTTTCTTCTCTTTCCTTTGTCTTAGCAAGGGATGCTGATGTGATGTGAATATGTGGCAATTTGGAAAATTTAATAGCTTCTTTGATTGTATTTGCTGTAGTAATATTTAGAGTAACACCAAGATGCTTGGCATAAGCATCTAACAAGTCATACTCAAAACCCTGTTCTCCATCTGTTCCTATATAATAAGTTGAAGGGGCATTTAGTAAAACAACATTAAGATTTTTTGTCCTTTTTATATCATCCAAAATAGATGGTTGCTCAATCTTTTTTCCTGGCTTATAGGCGGAATGACTCAGCCAGCCAAATGCAAAAAATGAGAATGCAAAAAAAACAACAAGTAAAATTTTAATATTTTTATCTATCATATTCATTACATCAGTTTACTAACAAAAACTTATGCAAAAATAAAACGATTAACACCGTTGTCATACTCATGTGCTAAAACCTGTCTATGTACCTTAAGTATAGAGTCAACAAGGTATAGACCTAAGCCAAAACTATTTTTTGAAGGATTTTCTTTCGTAAAGGGCTCTATATAGTACTGTAATGGATGAGCTATACACTCTCCCTTACTCTCAAAACACAACTCATTGTTAATCATCAAAATTCTCACATGTGCATCTGTAGAGTACTTGATGCCATTGTCTATCATGTTTTTAATGGCAGTTGTATATAGTCTGTAATTTCCCGTCAATTTAATACTTGCGTCTATTTCAAAACTAACACTGCTTCTATCAACCATAGCCATATCAATTGCACCATCTATAATATCAACAAGTCTATACTCTTTAAAGTCTCTCTTATCGCTTAGACTGGTAACTTCTTCAATAAGAGCAAACTCTGTAACAAGTGACTCCAATCGACCAAAAATAGAGCTAAAGCGATCTTTTTGTTTTTGTGAGTCTAACATCTGCGTAGCTATGGTACCTTTTGCAATTGGTGTTTTTAACTCGTGCATTATATTTCTTAAAAAGAGCGTTCTTGACTCTAACAGAGAGTTTATTTTTTCCCTTGTCGATTCAAGCTCGTTTGAGACTAGTGCTATCTCATCATATCCTCGAGTTTTAAATGAGATATTCATATCTCCATTTCCAAAAAGTGCTATCTTTCTTCTTAGACGAATTAAAGGTCGAAGTCTTTGCAATATCAACACAAATGAGATGGAAATTATAAGTATAATTGTTAAATATGAGTATGCAAGAGAGTAGTATGTATATGCTTTTAAACCTTCATCCTCAATAAGTACAGAACCTATAGGTCCCTCTATATGAAAGTATATGGTTTTTTTGAACTCGAGCATAGAGATTCTAACATCACGAACAATTTTATGGGTAAAAAGACCTTTTTGGTTGAGCATAATAGCTTCATCAACTCTTTGTAGATTTTTTTGTTTTAATATTTTTGCTTTTTTTAAAATTCTTTTTTGTTCACCCTCACCTTCTTCTATAACGAATTTATAAACTGCCAAATTTGCTTCAAGCATGATTTGTGAAGTTTTTTTCTGAAGGTGTTCACGATATATTTGAGTAATAGTTTCGTGCTTTGAAAATATATGTTCTATATATTGATGTTTATTTAGCTTATAAAACTCCCAAAAAACTGCACTAACACTAACTAAAGTAACGATTAGTGCAAAAAGTACAGTTATTAAAACAGCGCGTTGTCGCAATATTTGTCTCCTTAACAAAGAAAGCTTCCCATAAGGGTACAATGCTTCCTTTGTAAATTTCTCTTACTTAAGCTTTGCCTATTGGCAAGAGAAAATTATATAATTTATTTAAGTAGTTTGTATCCAACACCGCGAACTGACTCTATAAGAGTTTTATCACCTAGTTTATTTCTGATTCTTCCAACCATGACATCAATGCTCTTGTTTGATGAGTCTTCATTTATAGCATTTACATTATGAATTAAATCTTCTCTTGAGACTACAAGTCCTTGTTTTGCAATCATGTAAGCAAGTATCCCAAACTCTGCATTTGTCAAGTCTATATTTCTACTTTTATATGTTATCATCATAGATGAAGTATCACATTTAAAGTCACTCTTAGACTCTTCTTTTGCTTCAGACTTTGCTTCATATCTTCTAAGAACTGAGTAAATTCTAGCTTCTAGTTCTCTTGGATCATAAGGCTTTGGTAAGTAGTCATCAGCACCAAGTTCAAGTGCTTTTATCTTGTCTGTAACATCACTTCTTGCCGATGATATAATTATAGGAATATCTTGTCTCTCACGGATAGCTTCACATACCTCTAGACCATCCATGCCTGGAAGTGTTAAGTCTAAAATAACTAAATCAAATTTTTCTAATTTTAATATACTTACTGCTTTAAAAGGGTCATCTTCTGTAATAACCTCAAACTCAAACTGCTCAAGATACTCTGTCAGTATCTCAGCTAATTCTAAGTCATCTTCAATCATTAATATTTTTTTCATAGGTGAATTTTAACAGAGATAAACTAATAGCTGGTTAAGTCAGCAGCAAAGCTATATTATAAGCTATAAATGCAAGTCCATAAGCTGCAATAGATGTAAATGCTAAAAGATAAAAAAAGTATTTTATCCCTCCAGCCTCACGAGTAAATACTATAGATGCTGCTAAACATGGAAGATAAATCATAATAACAACTATAAATGCTACAGCAGATGCAAAAGGGATGTTTTTACTTATGGCATTTACCAAAGAACTGTCTTGCTCATTTACCCCATCACCTAAAGCGTAGAGTACCCCTAAAGTTGAAACAACAACCTCTTTTGCAGCAAGGCCAGTTTGAAGAGCGACACTCATCTTCCAGTCAAAACCTAATGGCTCAAAAATAGGTTCAGAAAATTTCCCTATTTGACCTAAGTAACTTTGTTCCAAATGAGCAACTGAGAGCTCATTTTTTAATGTTGTTTTTTCTTCTTCACTAATTACTTTTTCTATTTTAGTAGCATATTCTTCTTCTAAGACTAAATTATGTGGATAATTACTTAAAAACCAGATTAACATGGAAGCTGCTGCAATAAAAGTACCCGCTTTTTTCAAGTACATCATAGTCTTTGTTAAAACTGTATGCCAGATAAGCTTAGTCGATGGTAGTCTATATTTTGGCATCTCCATAACAAATGGCTCATCAGCACCTTTAAATGCTGTAAGTTTTAAAATCTTCGCAGCTATAAGACCAATCATAGCTCCACTAATATAAATAGCAAAAAGTATGTTACCTGCCATCTCAGGTGAGAAAAATGCACCTGCAAAAAGTACATAAACAGGAAGTCTAGCCCCGCAACTCATAAAACCGATGATAAAAAGAGTCAGCAGTCTATCTCGGTCATTTTTCAATATTCTAGCACTCATATAAGCAGGGATGGAACATCCAAAACCGGTAACTAAAGGTATAAACGATTGTCCATGCATCCCAAACTTATGAAAAAAACCATCAAGCAAAAATGCAACCCTTGACATATATCCCGTACTCTCTAAAAGTGCAATACCTATAAAGAGTATAATAATATTTGGAACAAAAAGGATAACTGCACCAACACCGGCTATTACTCCATCAACGATAAGTGAACGGACATCATCATTTGGTATTGTAGCTCCTACAGTATCACCAAACCAACCAAAGAATGCATCTATCCAGTCCATTGGGATTGAACCAATCTCAAAAGTCAGTTGAAACAGAGACCACATAAAAAATAGAAATATTGGGATACCGAAAAATGGATGAATCAATATATTATCTATTCTTTCTGTTAAAGTCTTTTCTTCGTCAACAGTTTCTTGTTTTAAAACCTCAGCAACTATACCTCTGTTAAATGAAGCATACTCTTCTGCAAATGCCTCTTTTATATCATCACTGTCATGATGGAGTTCAATATGTTTTGAAGCCTCGATTAAAATTGGTTGAAGTTCTGTCCAGATAGGATTATCATGTAGTTTTTCATAAGTTCTTTTATTATTTTTTAAAAGGTTAATTGCAACATTTCTGTACGAGTTTACAGCCTTATATTTATGTTTTCTAAGATACTCTATAATAATTGATATCTCTTCTTCAACCGGTTCGCTAAAAATTAGTTTTGAATCTTGTTTGAGCTGTTCTTGTATAGATACAATAGATTCTAGAAGTTCTTCAATGCCCTCTTTAGTAACGGCAGAAACTTTAACACAAGGAATCCCAAGTAGCTCTGACATATAAACAGCATCTATTTCAATGCCCTCTTTTTTAGCTTCATCACTCATATTTAGAGCGATTACCATGCTTTTACTCATGCTCATTAGCTCAGATGTAAGCTGAAGATTTTTCTCTAAATTTGTAGAATCTATCACATTGATTATTAGGTCATAACTCTCAGCGCAAAGGTAATCATGCGTTACTCTTTCCTCAATTGTATAATCCGTAAAAGCGTAAGTTCCCGGCAAGTCTACAACTGTAAAGTGATAATCTTTATAGTCAAATAGCACTTCAGTTTTATCAACAGTTACACCTGAGAAGTTTCCTACATGCAGATGCGCATTTGATACAGAGTTTATAAGCATACTCTTGCCAACGTTAGGCTGTCCAACTAGAGCTATTTTTATATGATTAGCTATTACCGGACAAGCTTTTCCATACATCTCAATCATATTTTTCAACTTCTATTAGCTCAGCTTCTTTTGCACGAAGTGCTATTCTCATTTTTCCAACTTTAACTTCTATTGTACTTTTTGCTGGAGAATATTCTAATACTTCTATAACTGTCTCTTTCATAATTCCAAATGAAATCAGTCTCTGCTTTAAATCAGTTGGAGCATTTAACTTCACAACTTTCACCTTACAAGCTTTTTTACAATCTTTTAATGTTTTCATATTATCAATTCTTATTATTATTTCATAATGATAACTAGTATCATATTAAGAACTTATTAAAAAGCGTAATTCATCCTCACAAGATATCTGTCAAATGTATTATTATCAACATCAGCTTCATAGTTAGTGTAAATAGCTTCAAAAGATAAATTCTCTCTTATCTCATATGTTATGATAGCATCTATTTCTCTTAATGTATGCACACTTCCATATAACTCACCGTAAACACCCTCAAGAACTAAACCATTTAAGCCAAAGTTTGAAAATTCATATCCAGCACCAAGTCTAAATGCTTCACTGTCTTTACGAACTGCTTCTGAGATAGCCTCTATTGTAGCTTCATCAAGCGAAGTATAGTAAGGTCCACCACCAAAACCATTTGTAATATACTTTCCATCTTCAACTAAAGCAATATTATAAGCTCCTGCTATAGATACCCCTTTATAACTTAAAATGCTCATTACACCTAGAACATCTCCAGCTACATTTGAACTTTTTAATTCTTCCATATGACTTGCCTGAACTCCATAGTTAAATAAAACATCATCACCCAATGGTACCACACCTACTACTTCTGTATAAACAATAGAACTCATTTCATCAATGAAGTTGTACCATAGAGATATTTCACTCTCTGGTGCATATTCATAGGTCAATGAGATTGTTGCCATACCAAAAGCATTCTCATTTACTAAGCTTTTAAAGGTATCTTGGGAGAGCCCTGCATCTTCATCTTGAGAATCATAACCAGCCCATCTATTTATAAACATTATCTGTGTTTTTAATTTGTCTGTATAGTCTATATTAGCCCATGCACCTTCAAAAGTATTTGGTGCCATACGAATATCATCACTATTTGCATATGGTGTCTCAACTTTAATACGACCTAATTTAGAGTAAACAAAATCATTTGAATAATTAATACTTGCTTCTGATATATATATAAATGAGTCTCTATCTGTATTAAAAAAGTCTTCATTTAGATCATTTTTATTTGGATTTGCAAACTCTAAATTTTGGGAAATATAGCTGGTGATATGAAATCCAACACCATGGTAAGTGGCCGTATTTATACCTATTTCTCCACCGATTGCACTGGCTTCTTTCTTCACTTTGGGACTAGTACTAATCTTGTGTGCACTATCTATATATGCCAATCTTATGTTTCCATAAGCATCTGCATAATTAAACATCTCATCAATAGTTTCTGCTTTTTCTGGAAGCTTCTTTGTTATCTCAAATCTTCCGACAGTTTTTGTATAAAATATACCATTTTTTTCCAGTTCTTTAAGCACTTTATCTACAATATCTGGTAAAATTTCCCCTTCATTGTTTAAATGTTCTGAGCCATCAACATGTGCCAAGAGAGTTGTTGTATTCAATATTAAACATGCCACTAAGCTTAACTTTACTAATCTATTCATTTTTTCCCTTTTTTTAAATGAGTGCCGTAATCAACTTATATTTTACTAAACTTTAAACTGCTCCATCTTAGTATTTAAACTTTCTGTCATAGAGTTTAGATGCTCAGAAGCGGCAGCAATTTCTTCTACACTTCTTGCATTTGAAGCTACAATAGTGTTAACATTATTAACATCTTTTGACATTTCACTAACCATTTTGCTCGTATCTTCAAAATCATTAACTGTTTTTTCACTAGAAATAGATGCCTCATGCATTACTTCCAATGTTTCATTTATTCTGATCTCAACATTTGACGATACATCGGCTAAGGTTTGAATTTTTTTCGAGTTAATATTCATTTGTTCACTTGCATCCGTAATTGACTGTACTATAACATTGATAGTTGCTTGTATCTCAACAAGACTTTTTTGTGTACGCTCTGCTAGTTTTCTAACCTCATCTGCAACAACGGCAAAACCACGACCATGCTCACCCGCACGAGCAGCTTCTATGGCTGCATTTAGGGCTAAGAGATTTGTCTGGTCTGCGATATCAGATATAACATTTAAAACCTGTTTCACCTGTTCAGCCTCGATGCTTAACTGATTTATTTTTTCAGCTAATTCAACTTCAATATTAGCACTCTCTTGAACATCCGCTGTTAAGCGAACAATCTCGTTTGTTGCATCATCTAGATTCTTATTTGCTGATATTGCATTTTTACGACTTATATTAGCTTCTGCTACTGAATTATCTATCTCTTGTGTTATCTCTTTAGCTTTTAGAGTTGTTTTCTTAACAATCTCCATCACTTCTTCTACTTTTTTTCCAACAAGTATAGAAGTTGTAGATAGTTCATGGGAAATGGATGAGTTTTCATTGGATGAGTGTTTTGCTTCTGCTATAAACCCTTTTATAACTTCAATAACTCCAGATAGGTTTTGCGCTATTTGAGCAATTTCATTTTTGCCCTTTAACTCTAATTTACTTGTAAAATCAAGATTTGACAACTTGTGTAAGTAAACATTTATCTCTTTGATTGAATTTAGTACTTTATTAATAATACCAAAAGCAATCATTACGATTAACATTACAAGGATTGAGAATATCAAGCTTTGAAGTGCAAATTCTTTTATACTATTATTTATCTCATGTGCAGCAATATCGGACTCTTTTTTATGCTCAACAATCCATACATCCAACTCTTTTGATAGTTTTGCAGCAAAAGGGTCAAGTTTTAGCATTAGTTTATTACCCTCTGCTGGACCATCTTTTACATATGAATTTGCCATCTCTATACCAATGTCATAATAGGACTGCATACTTACCTTAAACTCTTTAAGTTTTGCAACCATTTCATCTTCACCAAGCTCATCATGCATTCTAATTAATCTGTCCATTACCTTATTTGCTTTTACAAAATAGGCTTTAGCTTCATCAAAGCCATCATCAAAGCCTTCTGCTGCTCTGGTTGCAGAGACATCTGTCAACCACTGTTGTATCTGAACAACATTTAACTGTAACTCTAAAAAGTCAAGTAGATTAGGCAAAACCTCTTTTACCTGCTCATTAGATCTTTCTTCAATATTATTCATACTTGAATAATTTGAACTTATACTTAAAACCAAGACACTTAAAACTAAAGTTGCTACCCCAAGTAATATTTGTTTTATCTTAAAATTATTAATCCAATTCACATGTAATCCCTTAAAATAATTGTAATTAAGATAGTATTTAAAGTCATATTAATTCTATCTTAAGCAAAATCATTATTATTGTTTTCATGTGTTTTAATTTATTTCAACTTAACACTTACTGCTTTTTAAATATTTACTTGCTATAATTTCATTAAAAAAGATAATATATGAATTTTTTGTTTCAAGCTTCTTCTCATTTCAACCTAGCAAATCTTTTTACATTTGTGAACATAACAGCTGGTCTTCTTGCTACTTACTTTATTACTCAAAACAACTTTGTTCTTGCAATTGTTCTTGCTTGGATAGGTGGTGCTTTTGATATATTTGATGGCAAGATTGCCAGAAAATATAGTTTATCAAATGAGTTTGGGGTCCAGCTGGATAGTTTTGCTGACTTTTTAAGTTTTGTACTTGTTCCAGTATTTTTAATATTTCAAGCTGTTTATGCTTCTCAAACTGATGGTTTGCCGATGATTATTGCTGCTGTTATTAGCATCTACTATGTTATTTCCGGTCTTAGAAGACTTATACACTTTAACATTAATACAGATGCCGGTAATGTAGATAAATTTTTCACTGGCGTTCCTACACCTTTAGGTGCAATTTTACTCTGGTTAGTTTATCTGGGAAATGCTTATGAGTTTTTACCTGCTGTAATAGTTATGGCATTAATGGCTATCATTGGATGGAGTTTGAACTCTAAGCTAAAAGTTCCCCATCCTTAGGCAATAAATTCTACTTAGCGTTTACACCATATCTTCCTGAGCCAAGCAAAAACACAACTACAGATAAGATAAAATACAAAAGTGGAAGTTCAAAAACAGGTGCACCATGTTTATTTAACTCAAAAAGTGAGTTTCCATACGCTAAGAAGATTGCCATAAACATAGTAAATGCTAAGAACGTAGATGCGACTCTAGCATATAGTCCAAGGATTATAAATATAGGTACAACAACTTCACCTACGTAAACACCATAAGCTAAAAACTCAGGAAATCCTGCATTAGTTGTCAGATGCTTTACTCCACCGATGCCATTAATTATTTTTTCTACACCATGAAACAGCATCATTATACCAAGACTAAGTCTAATAATTAACTTTGCTATATCGTTATTTTGAAACATTTTATAACTCCTCTTTTTGAGCTTTAAATCTACAACTTCCAACCGTTATAGTCTTACCATCTTTGATAGCTTCTTTTACATAATCAAGTGTTCCCTTTGGATCTGAATCTCCAATCTCTTCTTCTATCATTCTAAGAAGATCAGCCTCATTTGTTGTTGTCCATGTTTTTTCATAGGTATATTGTGTTTGTATTTTCATAGTAGTATAATACCTAAATATAAATTTTAAGGGCAGCTCATGAAAGATATGTTAAAAAACTTCACTGTTCTTTATGTCGAGGACAACGAGATGGTACGAAAAAGTGCTGTTGAGTACTTAGAGCGTGTAGCTAAAGAAGTTTTACAAGCAAAAGATGGCAAAGAGGCTATTAAAATTTGGAGAGAACATAAACCTGATATTATTATCACAGATATCAGTATGCCCCGCCTTAATGGCATTGACATGGCAAGTTATATAAGAGCTAATGACAAAGATGTTCAAATAATCATAGCAACAGCTCACTCGGACACTAAGTATCTGCTACAAGCAGTTGAATTACAACTTGTTAAGTACATTATAAAGCCTATAACAAAAGAGAAGCTAATTGGTGCTTTGGAGAAATCTATAGAGCTCATTGAAGATAAAAGTAAGTTCAATCTTGCACTATCCCCAACGGTACAATACAATGCTTATGAAAAACTAATCTGTGACGATGGCAAAGAGATAAAACTAACAAAAAATGAGACCCTTTTTCTTGACCTTTTAGCTCATCACTATACCAGAGTTGTTAAGTATGAAGAAATTGAAAATGCTATTTGGGCATATGAAGGTATGAGCCAAGATGCTATTCGTTCTCTAGTTCGTGGGATAAGAAAGAAAGTTCCTGAGAATTGTATTGAAAATATATCTGGGAGTGGATATAAACTTCACATATATAACAAATAATCTTTATCTTCGCCTATCAAAGTGATAGGCGAATCTCCAACATTTAATCCTCTTTCTTCAAAACAAACTTATGATACAAGTGCAGCTATAAAAGCTGTCATTAAAACCGCTCTAAGACTTCTGATTGCACCTATAGTAACTAAAGCTACGAAGTCTTTCACCTTACTTTTTAAATCATTGAAAGTAGTTAAGCATTACAACTCTGGTTAGAATACTCATATATTCACCACTGAAGTATAGCCCAAACACTCCACCAATTAAAGCAAACGGAATATTTAGAAGAACTAAATCACGACCAAGAACATTGATTGGTAGTGTCATAAATCTTCTGACGCTATCAAAAGCTAATTCTCTAGCCTTTTTAGGTGCCTTTGGATTCAAAAAAAGATGAAATTTTATGAATTTGGAGGTGTGGAAAATATTATGGAATTATTTGGGCTTTAGCTTAAATAAAGTTGTTAAATAACTTCTGATACAATTGCACATAATGAAAAAGAATAATAGTAAAGTAGTAAAAATATTATTGGCAACACTGTTCTTCTTGAGTTTTCACGACTTTATTTTTGAGCAAAATATTTATCTTATCTCGCAACAAAATGAAATTTCCATACAAGATACTTCTAAAGTTATGCAGTCTCTTTTAGTAGAACACAACCTTTGTCATTCCCCTTTTATTCTCTTAACTAACAGCTTTATAACAGATAATCAACTCTCTACATCTACTATTCAAGCAAAAGCTTTTTTTATCAAACAACTCCAGTCAAGCGATATTTTCACCCCTCCAAAAACAATTTCCTAATACTAATAAATAATAAATTTTAATACCAAGGAAATAAAATATATGAAGTATTTAATATATATGCTCCTTCCTGTACTCGTTACAGCACAGAGCATAGAGCAACTGTACGAGAGTATTCAAGATAGTGATACTTACAAAAGTAAGACACAAAGTGCAGTGGCAAATGCACAGCTAAAAAATGCAGCACTCTATCAAGATGAATGGAGTATTGGTGGAGGCATAGGATACGCAAATGTCCGAGATGGCTCAGACAAGGGGAGTGAATTTGGGCTTAATGTTGCTAAAGCATTGAACTTCGGTGGTGATGCAGTAGATGAGATAATAAACAAAAATAAGAACTATGCAACACTATCCAAAAAAACTACGCAAAACAGAATGCGAGCACAACTTTGGACAACTTATGGAAACTACTGTATCACGATGCAAGCACTTCAAGCAAAAGCATCTTTATCAAGTATATATGATGACATAAGAGTCCATATTCAGAAGGGAGTTGCATACGGTGAGTTTGACGCATCAAAAGGGATTATGGCTGAACTTTCTTTAAATAATCTAAACCTACAAATCTCTCAACTTGAGAATGAATTACAAAGCTATGAGGCTCAGATAAAACTGTTAGTCACTTTTGATGGTCAGTTTGAGTGTAAAAAACTCTCTCCAAATTTTAGTCAAATTTTTAATCTAAAGTACTCTGCACTCTGGCCTATGCTACAGGAGAACAGAGAGATTCAAAAAAAGAGCCTCTCTTATACACAACAAGCTTTCAATCAGGTTAATGTAAGTCTTTCGTATAACAACGAAATAGATACAGATAGATATATGCTCAATCTTAATATTCCTTTGACATACGGAAGTAGTAAAAATGAAGCAAAAAAAGAGGCAGCTCTACAACGATTAAGTTCTGTTTCTCATGAGTTAAAAGCCTTTGAAAACAGCTATAAACAAGAGACAATAACACTCAAAAACCGCATAGCTATTTATAGACAATATCTTAAAAATACGGAAAGATCCATCACTAGTAGTGCCGATAAGCTAATCGCTCAGAGCAATATGCGTTTTCTCGCAGGAGAAGAGAGTCTAATTTCTATGCTTAAAGCTACAGAGACTAAACTACAGATGATTGAAACAATACTACAGTTAAAAATACAAAGACATAGTGCAGTTGGAAAATACATGTACAAATATGCAATAGATCCAAAGGAAATAGACAATGTTAAATAAAAAAATACTCACACTACTACTTGCAACTTCAGTTGCACTCTTTGCAGAGTCACCTTTTGTAAAAGGTGAAAATAAAATGGTAAAACTACAAGCTATTAAGAGTGTAGATTCTGTCTATCTTGGAAGTTTTTTAGCACAAGGACATCTTCCAGCAAACAAAACATATAGAATAGATGCACCAGTTGAAGGTGTTGTAGAGAAGCTTGGTGCAAGTTTGTATCAAAATATACAAAAAAGAAAAGTTCTTGCAATCATAAAAAGTCCCAAAATACTTGAACTAGAAGCAATATACATTAATCTCTTAATAGAAAAAGAGTATAACAAAAATGAAGTAGCACGACTAGAGCCTCTCTACAAAGCTGCCGTAGTAGCAAAAAAGCAGTTTTTAAAAGCAAAAAATACACTTAAAAAGTATGAAACTCAGGTAGAGTTTTACTACTCACTCCTTCAAGAGTGGGGTTTGAGTAAAAAACAGGTAGATACTATTACACGGACAAAACAACCTATACCAGAAATTCGCATCTACTCACCAATAGATGGGAAAGTAGCAGACTTAAATATTTTTCCAAAAATGTATTTGCAACGCGGTGAGCATATGATGACAATAGTAAGTAAAGAAGGTACACACCTAGAGATAGCACTTCCTAAAGAAATCGTAGGTAAGCTCCATGTAAACTCTGAGCTTATCATAGGTAATGAGCCCTTTGAAGTGGAGTCAATTGCAGCAGAAGTAGATATGAGAACCCAGACTATAGCAGTACATCTTGTTCCAAAAGGTACTTATCATATTCTGCCAAATGAGAAAAGAAATATTCGACTTTACTGGCCAAGAAAAGCCTTAAGAGTTGCATCCTCCGCAGTTATTAATTATGCTGAAAAAGCATCCTTATTTGTAAAAGAAGATGGTGGCTACAGACTCCATACCATAACACCTCTAAGTAGAGATGCAAAGAGTGTTTACTTTATTTCCAAAGATATAGACGGGAGTGAAGAGGTTGTTGTACGCGGTGCTATCTCTCTAAAAGGAGCACTTCAAGGCATGCAAAATGATTGATAAGCTGATACAGTTTGCACTTTCACAGCGAATCTTTGCTGTTGTTATTGCACTAGGACTTTTAGCTGGAGGAATCGTCTCTTACTCTAAGCTCACTATTGATGCTTTTCCTGATGTTTCAACTACACAGGTAGAGATTATCACCAAAGCACCAGGAATGACACCTAAAGAGGTTGAGCAACAGATTACTATTCCTATAGAGCTTGAAATGCAGGGTATTCCACACCTTAAAATAACACGTTCTACTTCAAAATATGCTCTAAGTGATGTCGTTATAGATTTTGAGGAGGGAACAGACCTCTACTGGGCACGTGATAGAGTCTATCAAAGACTTAACGGTGTTATGGCAGACCTTCCGGCATCGGCATCTGGAGGTATGGCACCTATTACTACGCCTCTTGGTGAGATACTTATGTTTACTATTGAATCAGACACACTTACTCTCATGGAGCGAAAAACACTTCTTGATTGGGTCATTCGTCCTGCTTTGCGAAATATTAATGGTGTTGCTGATGTGAATGTTCTTGGAGGCGATAGCAAAATATATGAGATAAAACCTGATTTTGCCACAATGGCATCTTTAGGAATTACACTTGACTCCATAGAAGAGAAGATTGCAAAAAACAATGCAAATTATGGTGCAGGAAGAATTGAGCATGGGGATGAGGCGCTTCTTGTAAGACTCCCAGGTCGCATGAAAGATGTAAGTGAGATAAAAAATCTTGTTGTTAAGGTTGAAGATAATGGTGCCATCATTCGTCTTGGAGATATTGCAAAAGTCAGCATCTCATCACTTACACGCTATGGATATGTTACAAAAGATGCTAAAGGTGAAACGATTGAGGGACTTGTTCTTGGGCTAAAGGGTGCGGATGCTTCAACGGTAACATCTGAAGTAAGAGAGCGTTTAGAGGAGTTAGAAAAGTCACTTCCAGAGGGCACAACAATAGATATATTTTATGATAGAAAAGATCTTATCTCTAAAGCTGTCAGTATGGTGCAAAAAGCCTTAAGCGAAGCTATCGTTTTAGTAGTTGTGATTTTACTACTCTTTTTAGGTAGTTTTGTTTCAGCTATAACAGTTGCACTTATTTTGCCAATGGCAATTTTGAGTGCTTTTATCTTAATGTACTATTTTAATATTAGTGTCAACTTGATGAGTTTAGGGGGTATTGCTATAGCCATAGGGATGATTATAGATTCCGGGGTGGTTATGGTTGAAAATATTATAGCCAGACTAGCAGAGCCACTAGATAAAAATATGTCACGCCTAGAGATTATGGCAGCTGCAGCAAAAGAGGTAAGTACTCCAGTTATAGCTGGGGTTTCTATTATTATCATCGTATTTACCCCTCTACTTATGCTCGATGGTATCGGTGGAAAACTTTTTGCACCTGTTGCACTGAGTATAGTATTTACACTTGCGGCTTCTATCTTGTTAGCTCTTTTTGTTATACCTACTGTTGCTTCATTTTTAATCCAGCATCCAAGACATGAAGATACATTTCTTATGAAGTATCTACTTAAAGTCTATGAGCCTTTTTTGAAAAAAGCTTTTAAATTAGAGTTTTTTATTTATGGCATTTTAATTGTACTTCTTGGAGGAACCTTTTATGCCTTTGGAAATATAGGAAAAACCTTCATGCCAACGATGGATGAGGGGAATATAGTTATTGGAGTGGAAACACCACCATCTATAAATATTCCAGCAGGAGTAGAACTCGCCACACAGATACAAAAACAACTCATGCAAGATGTACCTGAGATAAAGTCTATTGTCGCAAGAAGTGGTTCTGATGAGATAGGACTTGATCCAATGGGGCTCAATGATACAGATACATTTTTGGTTTTTAAACCCAAGAGCGAGTGGAGAAATCAAGATACAGAGTGGCTCAAAGAGCAGATGCGTCAATCTCTAGAAAAGATTCAAGGAATAGAGTATAGCTTTACACAACCCATAGAGATGCGAACATCAGAGATGCTCACAGGTTCACGTGGTGATGTTGTTATTAAACTATTTGGAGAGGAGATAGATAAGCTCAATGCATTTGGTGCTAAGATAAAAGCAGTCATTGAGAAGACAGAAGGCTCCCAAGATGTCTACATGAAGCAGAATGATGGTGTAGCCTATCAAGAGTTGCGTTTTAATGATGAAAAACTTGGAAACTATGGACTTGATAAAAATGATGTAGCACACCTTCTTAAAGCCGCAGTAAGTGGTGTAGAGGTGGGAACTATTTATCAAGGGATGAAGCAGTTTTCTATTGTTATTCGTGGAGATTATTTAAAGAAAAACTTAGATGAACTCTACCTTGTTGGTCTAAGTGGCGAAGCAGTTTCCCTCTCTGAAGTTGTAGAAATTGTAAAAACAGATGGACCTGTTGAGATTAAACATGAAAAAGCAAAACGTTTTATTTCTATACAAACAAATGTATCGGGGATTGACCTTGTAACATTTGTAGAGAATATTCAATCAGCTATAGCAAGTGAGTTAACACTACCCGCTGGTTACTATCTTACATACGGTGGCGAGTTTAAAAGCCAACAAGCGACAATGCAGCGACTATCTATTGTTGTGCCTATCGCACTTGTCATGATTTTTATGATTTTATATATGACATTTAAGTCTGTTTTGCAGAGTGTGATTATTTTTACTACTATTCCACTTGCGATGATGGGAGGGATTTTTGGTCTCTATGCGACTAATAGTTACCTCTCTGTTCCTGCTTCTGTAGGGTTTATAGCACTCCTTGGTATTGCTGTGCTTAATGGTGTCGTGATGATTAGTTATTTTAATGAACTAGCACGCGATATGCCTATAAGTCAGGTTGTCATAGAGGGGGCAAAAAGAAGACTTCGTCCAGTCTTAATGACTGCAACTATAGCAGCTCTCTCTTTAGTGCCGATGCTCTTTGCAACGGGTCCTGGGTCAGAGATTCAAAAACCTTTAGCAATAGTTGTAATTTTTGGGCTTATCTCTTCAACGGCACTAACACTACTACTAATACCTATGCTTTATAAGCGGTTTGTAAAGGAGGAAAAAAGATAGAGAGATACCTCTCTTTATCTCGCTTCTTCGTTAGCATGATTTGTTATCCAACTTCCTATTGCAAAGCAATAGGCTCGGTAGTGTCTTTAATTCTCTCTTTGGCATGAGAGAAGTTAAGTCCAAGTTCAGGAGCTTTTTGTGTTGTAAAAATCTCCTTTTTTGCTATCTCTGCATAAGTTTTTTCTTTGATTGATTTTGTTTTTTCACTTTTATTTAATGCTTCTATAATCTCTGATAAATTTTGAGCACTAACATTAAGTGATACAAAAAGCAGTAAAAATAATTTTAATTTCATTGTTAACCTTTTTTTGTAACTACTCACCCCATCTAAAAGACAGAATACCCCTGAATTACTTTAACTAATGACTCAAATTCATTTAAGCCACGCTTTCTTGATGTGTCAACAATACTTCTTAATGTTGCATAATTCTCTGCACCTGCAAGTGATTTGAATTGACCTGAAACTTTCTGTTTTACTTTTACATTTCTAATTGCCCTCTCACTTGCATTATTATCGGGTGGTATATTTTCATCAAGTAAAAAAGTAAAGATTTTATCTTTAGCTTTTGAAATTGAATTTACTTGTTTTGCTGTTTCACTTTTAGGAATAGTTGGCATAGATAACAGATGCTCTAGTGATTTATCATATTGAGCTTTCAGTGATACTCTTTGTATTTGTGTTAACTCTTCTCTATCATCCTTGATAGCCTCTTTCAGAAGTGCTTTTAACCCTTTAGCTAACTTTGTATTATCACACTCAATTGCAAAGTTTAAATCTCTAAGTTTATGAGCTAAACACAACTGCTCACTTTTGCATTGTAGTGAAGAGTAAGAGGAGTAGTTATCATGTACTACACAAGCATTAAGAAATCCATTTTCAAAGGTATCATTTATAACTGCTGTACCTCTTGATTTATTAGCTACTATTAAAGTGTTTTGGTTATTTTGAAAAGTCCAATGCCAGTGTTTCTCTGCATCTATTTTACAACCTGTCTCATCTATCCCTACAACTGAGGCTTTTTGGAGTGTTTCTTTGATTGTATCTATCTCTTTTTGAGAGAGTTTGCTGGCTTTTGCTAAGAGAGTAGTGATTGTTCCTTCTGAAATATTAAGATGAAACAGGTTCTTTAGTAGTGATACTATTCTTTTATGAGACATATATTGTGATACACTCAAGTAAGAGACTATGGCAGTAATACTACTCCCATAGCTTATATTTGGAGTTACTGATGGAGTAAAGCTATTATCATGATTCTCATAACCACAAGAAGGGCATATTTTACTAAAGCTTTGATACTCTGTTATCTTCTTGTTGATAGAAGATAATTTCAAATCTAATACTTGTCTTTTCTCTTTTAACTTAGTAATGACACCAGATAAATCAAAGCCACATTTTTTACATGATGTAAGTTCATATGTTAATGGCACTATCTCATCTGGAGTATCACTCTGTTTAAGTGTTACTCCTTCTCTCCCTTTTTGCCCACCACTTTTTTTATCGCTCTTTTTTCTCAAGCTCTGATTCTTTTTAGGATTAGGATTAGCAATCTCTGTTGATGGAGGAATACTTGAGTTATTTGAATTCTTTGGTGGTTTTTCTTGAACAAGATTATCTTGTAAATCTTTTACATATTTCAACAATTCATCATGAGTTAACTTATCAAGTTCATCTTTCGATTTAATAGAAAACTGATATTTTATTTTACCATTACTCATTGTTAAAACCTCTTCTGTTATATATATTATTATAGCTAATAATCCCTAAAAATAGGCTTATTAAGAAGAAAAATAGAGAAAAACTTGAGGTAATATTTAGGTTAGTTTTTTAGTTTGGATGGGGTGAGTAGTTACCTTTTTTTTATAATATTTATTGAAAAAAGCTTAACTTAGAGGCTGTCTTTGTGGAACTGAGGAGATGCAAGAAGTCAGATTTTCAATACTTACCAATGGTTTTGTATCTGAGAGTCGTATAGTTATACTAAATTCTTCTTCTTTGTTAAAGACTAAAATTGTATGAATATCATCATGAACATGAGCTACCAAGCCCATACTTGAGTCATCATTCTCCATCTGGTAGACTTCATGTTTTATATCTGTTTGATGTTCTAATACAATATAGTCATGTATTACAAAATCAAATTTCTATTTTAAAACAGGCACCCTCTGCTGTATTATTAACACTTAGTTTACCATTTAGATGTTCTTCAATAATCATCTTGGACATATAAAGTCCCAATCCTGTTCCACTCTGATTATCTTTTGTAGAGAAGTATGGATCAAAGATTTTATCTATAATTTTCTTATCTACTCCACCGCCATTATCACAGACCTCAACGATGAGCTTTTCTTTCTCACATCTGGATGTTATGATTATTTTAGGATTTTTTATTTTTTTATCTACTAAGATATCTTTTGCATTTTTAATTAGATTTAGCATAACTTGGATGAACTCATTTTTATATATATGAGTCAGGTCCCGTCCATATGACTCTATTTCTACTTCAACACCACTAACTTCTAGTGACTTTTGCATAAGTGAAACACTTGTAGTTACGACATCACTTACTAAAACAAATTCTTTAGACTTATCAGGTCGAAAATAGTTTCTAAAGTCATCTATAGTAACAGACATAAATTCTAAAAGGGTATTCCCCTCTTTTAACTTATCATCAAGATACTCTTTAGTTAACTCTTTGTACTCATAGGCAGAGTCAATATTCATAAAGAGATATGACATCTGGTTTAGCGGTTGTCTCCACTGATGAGCAATCATACTAAGCATATCTCCCATCTCAGCCATTTTTGATTGTTGGATTAGCATCTTGTCTTTTTGTCTATGAGCTTTTAGACCGTCGATGACTCTTTGCTCTAGTGACTCATTTAACTTCTCTAGCTCATCAGTCCTTTTTTGAACTTCAAGTTGATATTGAGAAAATATTTTATTAATTTTTCTAGATAATAAAAGTGATAGTATTACAATAAAAATAACTATAGATGCAGAAGCTTTAATAATAAATTCCAACTCTCTATCTAACATCTCTTCTAATTCAGTCTGCTTTTTCAACTCTTTTATACTCATTTTGGATATATCAAATCCATAGATTAAATGCCAATCAAGCGGTTCATAATACTTAGAATAGTAATAATAGCCATCGAGTTTATCTTTGTACCAAGTAGGCTCTTTAGATAGATTTTCACTAATAACTTTTAGAGATTCGTCTCCTAGATATATTTGCATTTTTTTAGATATAAAAATAGGTTTTCTGTCATCATAGAGTCCCATAAAATCTGCACTATCCATAGGAATACTTTGAACCATTCCTAAAAGTATTGATTTTAAAGCTTCACGTTTTTGCAAAACATTTGTAGATGACCCTATATACCAGTTATACATATCTAAGTCTTTTACTAAAATAATCTGTTTTCCTGCACCAGCATAAAAATTGCTTTCTAAAAAACCTTCACCAGATTTTCTAACCTTTTGTATTTCTTCTAAGATTATAGATCTGCCATCAACATCTGCATAAGCACTAATATTTTTTTGATTGAGTAAAGAACTTCGTGAGAGTATAGTATTTCCACTAAAGTCAGCTATAAATATATAATCTTTTTTTGTACTATATGTCATCTGATTTAAAGCATCTACTATTCGCTCTTTTATCTCATATTTTCCTTTTTTTTCTTCATATTTCTCATAAATATATCTTGCACTTTTATATGCCATATCTACTCTAGTTTGTAGTTGTGCTTTTATATCTTCATCTACTCTATTATTTTTGTAATCAAAAAGAAGGTTAAGTTGCTCTACCCAAATTTCACTTTTTGCTTTTTTAGACTCAATATGCTCTTTTATAGAACGCTCTTTTATATGATGAAAATAGGCATTTACTTTTTCTATATAAAACGTAGTAATAAAAAAACTTGCAGTTAATACAAGAGCTAAAGGTACTACAACTATGAGATAAGGGATGATTCTTTTTTCATTAATTTTCATGAGGCCTCTTCACTTGAAATATTTAACACTTTTTTTGGTTTAAGACCAAGTTCAACCATATTCTCAGCACGTTTTATAATATTGCCCTTACCTGTTTTTAATCTTTTTATCGAAGTATCATAAGAATCTTGAGCTTTTTGCAATGCGAAACCAACCTTTTGCATCTCATCTACAAACAAAACCAGTTTTTCATACATAGCTTCTGCTTCATTTACAATTATTTGGGCATGTTCTTCTTGTCTTTGTGTTCGCCAAATATGTTCAATTGTTCTAAGAGTAACCAATAGTGTTGATGGTGATACTACTAAAATATTGCTTTCATATGCTCGTTTAAAAAACTCACCATCTGCTTGAAGTGCTAGTAAAAAAGCTCCTTCAATAGGCATAAATAAAAGTACAAAATCAAGACTATTTACTCCTTCTAATCTGTCATACTTTTTAGAACTCAAATCTTTTATATGACCATGAATAGAATTTATATGTTCTTTAAGTGCTAATGTTTTAACATCTGGATTATCTTGACTCATAAATCTCTCATACGCAACAAGTGAAACTTTAGAGTCGATTATAATATCTCTCTCCTGTGGCATATGAATAACTACATCAGGACGATAAGTTTTTCCCTCTATGGACTTTAAAGTAGCTTGCGTTTGATATTCTATGCCTTCTCGAAGACCTGATTCTTCTAGTATCCTTTCTAAAACTATTTCACCCCAGTTGCCTTGTGTCTTATTCTCACCCTTTAAAGCTTTAGTAAGATTTATTGCTTCTTGAGACAACTGAGCATTCATATCTTTTAACCTAGTTAATTCATCTTTTAATAAATGTCTCTCTTTTGCCTCATAACTAAATTGTTCTCGTGATTGAGTTGAAAAATTTGTAATTTGTTCACGAAATGGACGAAGTAAAATTTCAAATTGTTCTTTATGAGTATTATTGAATTTTTTTGATTTATCTTCAAATATCTGGTTTGCAAGTAGTTTAAATTCTTTTGAAAGTTCCTCTTTTGCATTTTGCATAATCTCTAGTTTTTCTTTGGAGAATTTCATCTCTTCTTCATAACGACTATTTAAAACTGCATAGCTTATACGTAAATTATTTTTATCTTGAAGAGTTACTAAATATAGGTAAAGTAAGGTTAATATAATCACACCACAAAATATTAAAAGTATTAAATACAGATCCATTAAACCAGCCTATTTCTTTTATATGAAAAATTATACTATATTTGTATTGAGTCATAGGAACTAACTGTTAATTTTGAACTTTTATGATAAAATTCGTCATATGATAGAATGGAATGAAGGTTTAAATCTTGGCATCAAAACCATAGATGACGACCATAAAAAGATTTTGCACGTTATTGGTAAGCTTTCTGAAGCTATAAATAATAATGAAAATCAACATGTGATTGAAACGATTTTTCAAGAGTTATTGATGTGCACAAAAGAGCACTTCAAGAGAGAAGAAACTTATTTACAAGACTGCAAGTGTACTAAGCTAGAAGATCATAAAGAAAAGCATCGTGCTTTTTATAACAAGCTATCAAAACTTAAACTAAAAGCAATATCTTCAAAAGACTACATCACTTCGCAAGAGATAACAATATATCTAACAGAGTGGTTGTTAAATCATGTAATAGAAGAAGATATTCCGACAATTGCTCTTTTAAAAAAATGTGGTATGACTGAGATAAATATCGAGAAAGACAACTCTCTACTAGAAAAATTAATCAAAGTAATCACTGATAGGTTTAGTTTTACAAAACGTATATTTCTCTCTGCTATTGTTCCTCTTTCGGGTATGTTACTCTTTGGAAGTATCATTATTTTTGAAAACTTCAATGAATATATAAATATGGAAAAAACTTCTAAAATCACTCATATTACTACAAATATAAATGAATTGGTACACAATCTTCAGATGGAGAGAGGACTAAATAGTGGTTATTTATCTTCAACAGAAAATAAATTTAAGGACAGTTTAAAACAACAGAGAAAACTCGTTGATAATGCGGCCAAAGAATTTACCATAATAATTAATAATATTCATATTAGCGAAATAAAATCTATTGAAGCACACATAAAGATTCTAAAAAAAGATATATTATCACTTGATAGTATTCGTAAAAAAATTGATAGTAAAAATATATCTCAAATTCAAGAAATAAATTTATATTCAAGAATTATTAAAAATATACTCGATATTACTCCAAAAATAGAATCTTTGAATTTTGACAGGGAATTATCTTCTTCTATAGCAACGCTCTATTCTATTCAACAGTTAAAAGAATCTATTGGACAAAAAAGAGCTTATGGAACAACAATAATAGAAAAAAAAGATGTGACAATTGAAGAATATATCTCTTTTGCAAAACTCTTTGGTACTCAGTTGGCTTTTTTAAGCACATTTAAAAGTACAGCTTCTAACGCACAAAATAAGAGGTATGATGCATTATTTAATTCTGATATTGTAAAACAAATAAATGTTTATGAGCAGAACATAAAAAACTATCATTTTGATAACTTAGATTCCGAGATTTGGTTTAAACTCACAACAGAATATATTAATATGATAAAACTTTTTGAAGACGAACTTCTAAATGAGATAAATATGGCAATAAACAAAAATATAAACTCAACAATAATAAACTTTATTTTATGGATTCTTTTCAATACTACAATATTGGCTATTAATCTTTTCATACTTTATACATTTAAAAGAAGTACGGTAATGCAAATTGATCAGTTAACATATGCAATGAGAGATCTTGCCACAGGAGGAAGAGGATTTAGACTCTCTCCTATAAATATGAAAAGAGATGAAATCGCATATATGTATGATGCTTACGAAAAAACAAGACAAAAACTTCTTAAAGGCGATATATATACACAGCTCTATCTAAGAAAAAATAAAATGGAACTGAAAAACAAAGAAAGAGAAAATACAAAACTTGAAAAGATGGCATTTGTTGACCCACTCACAGGAGCTGTAAATCGTCGTAAATTTGAAGAGCTTTCAACTCAAGAATTAGAGCGAGCTAAACGTTATGAAAGTAATCTTTGTTTTTTAATGCTCGACATAGATCACTTTAAAAACATAAATGATACCTACGGGCATTCCAGAGGAGATGAAGTACTAAAACATTTCTCATCTGTATGTTTAGATATGGCTAGGAGCTTAGATATAGTAGCTAGAGTTGGCGGAGAAGAATTTATAATTATGCTTCCAGAGACTGCAAGCGAAGGTGCTTATATATTTGCTGAGAGGTTTCGTGAAAAAATATACTCTTGTGAAGTAAAAGTAGAAGGTCAGACTATCAAATACAGTGTTAGCATCGGTATTGCTTGTTTAGATAAAGACAAAGATGTAAAAGAAATTCTACAAAAAGCAGATAGAGCTCTATATGAAGCTAAAGCATCTGGAAGAAACTGCAGTGTTATCTATACATAGGCTTTTTTACTAACTTATTCTACACAATATAAACTTAAATTATTTAAACTATAATCACCTTCAAGATAAACTTTGTTTTATTTGGATATAATTCGCGAAATAGTTTAAGGGGAAGATGCTTTGCGTTTTGCAAACTTGTATCATCTCCTTACATTTAAAGGATAATGATGCAAGAAAATGCACAAACAGAAGAAAACACACCCGTTGAGGAAAATCTACTCACATTTGCTGACCTAGGTTTAAAAAAAGAGATACTTAGAAGCGTAGAACAAGCAGGATTTGTAACTCCAAGTCCAATTCAAGCAGCAGCTATTCCCCTAGTTCTTCAAGGTCGTGATATCGTAGGTCAGGCACATACAGGAACAGGTAAAACAGCAGCTTTTGGTCTTCCGGCACTAAATAACATCGATGTAAGAAACGGTGTAGAGATTTTAGTTATCACTCCAACTCGTGAACTTGCTACACAAGTAAGTGATGAGTTATTCAAGTATGGTAGAAACATAAATGCTAGAACTGTTACAGTTTATGGTGGTAGTTCATATAAACGCCAAATTGACCTTATAGAGCGTGGAGCTAGCGTTGTTGTTGCTACACCAGGTCGTCTGCTAGATCTTCTCAAAAAAAATATGGTTAAAGACTTTACACCAAGTATAGTTGTACTAGATGAAGCTGATGAGATGCTGGATATGGGATTTTTAGATGATATAAATGAAATCTTTTCATACCTTCCAACAAATCGTCAAACACTGCTTTTCTCAGCTACTATGCCTAAACCAATTAAGCTTTTAGCTGAACGTATTTTAGATAATCCGGAATTTATCTCTATTACTAAAGGTGAGACTACAAACTCTGATATTGAACAACTTTACTATGTAATCGAAGAATCAGAAAGAGATGATGCAATCATTCGTCTTATGGATTCTGAAGAGACTAAAAAATCTGTTGTATTTTGTAGAACAAAAAGTGAAGTAGATAGACTATCAAATGTTTTATCTAATGCCGGCTATTTAGCTAACGGTCTTCATGGAGATATGGAGCAACGTCAACGTGAAACAGTAATCAAAGGTTTCAAAAGCAACTCTGTAAAAGTTCTTGTTGCTACAGATGTTGCTGCACGTGGTATACATGTTGATAATATATCTCATGTTTTTAACTACCATATTCCTTTTGACCCTGAGTCTTATGTTCACCGTATTGGTAGAACTGGACGTGCTGGTACTAAAGGAAAGGCAATTACACTCTTAACTCCACTAGAGTTTAAAGAGCTTCAACGCATTAAACAAAAAGTTGGAACTTCAATGGGTCATGCTTATGTTCCAAGTAAAAATGATTTAAGAAGCTCCACTATTGAAGCTTTGGTTAAAAAAGTTGAAGATCACAAAATATATGATGAAGCTCATAAAGTTTTAGATAGATTACGTGAAGATATTGATGAAGAGCAAATGGCTTACAAACTTATCTCAATGCTACTAGACCAACAAGATATAAAAGGTCCAAACCATATTGGTATTCCAGCTGATAAAATAGAGGCAATTCTTGCTCGTGCTGCTCAAAGAGGTGGTCAATCTCGTGGTAGAGGCGGTTCTCGCGGTAGAAGTGGTGGCGGCGGTGGCGGCGGCTACCGTGGAAATAAACCTCGTTCAGGTGGCGGTTCAGATCGCAATCGTGAAGGTGGAGGAAGTCGTGATGGCGGTGGTTACCGTGGAAATCGTGATAAAAACCGTTCAAGTGGAAGTTCTACTAGACATAGAGACTAAACTTTTAATAAACCCCTTGTAATGGGGTTTATATTAATACATACTTCAAATACTGCCCTACTCCAAGACAACATAAAACAAATAATTATTTATAAGAATTCTACTACTTATGATATTATATCAACACATAAAGGACTTTAATGCATATGCTTATCTACGAAGATAGTGATGTTTATATAGAAAAACATGATAGTGAAATACCTTGGTTAAAAATATTTACAAAAGAGGCTTATAAAGAGTTGGGCGATGTTCCAAAAGAGCTAAGAAGTAAACTTTGGGAAATATATGATATTATTGAATATGAAATGAAGCACTATTATAATCCTAAAAAAATAAATATGGCATCATTTTCAAATATGCTACCAAGAGTTCATATACATGTAATGGCTAGATTTGAAGAAGACTCTTACTTTCCAAACCCTATGTGGGGAGAAAAACTAAGAGATGCCAAATTAAATCTTCCAGATGAAAAAGAGTTCCACAAGAGAGTTTTTAACGCTCTGCAAAATGTGTAGTTTATATAGTAGTGTTTTTCATAATTAAAATTCTCAATTTTGCTTTAGTTCAAGGCGAAGTTTAGTTTTATTGAGGAGCATACTTTAGTATGTGACGAAAGAAAACTAAACTTTAACGCAGAAATCAAGTAAAAGTGTTATTTTAATTTTTGAAAAATTATTTTAGTGGTGAAAATGGGACTAATGCTGAACCCCAAGTTAATCCCCCGCCAAAGGCATCTAGTAACATAAGTTCACCTTTTTTAAGTGTCCCTTGCTCATAAATATCATTTATAGCCATTGGAATCGAAGCACCAGAAGTATTACCATATTTTGCAACAGTAAGAACTACTTGCTCTTCTTTTAACTTAAGAGCATCTCCAACCGCTTTTATAATTCTATAATTAGCTTGATGTGGTACAAAGTGCTTAATTTCTTCACTTTGAATATTGTTTTCTTTTAAAATTTCAACTACATCTTTAGTCAATGTACGTACAGCAACTTTAAAAGTTTCATTCCCTTTCATCTGCATAAAACAGCTAGAAGCTTCTTGATCTAGTGAATCGTGAACTGAACCACTACCACCATTAGGAGTCATAAGAAGGTCTGCATACTCACCATCTGCACCAGTATGAATATCAATGATAGCTTCATCTTTGTTATCAGTTGCACTAATTATTGCGGCACCTGCCCCATCACCAAAAAGGATACAAGTTCCTCTATCGCTATAGTCAGTTATTGCAGATAATTTTTCAGCACCTATAATTAAAATGTTTTTTTTCATTCCTGATTCAATAAATGCTTTTGCAATTGAAAGGATATAAACAAAACCTGTACATGCAGCGGAGATATCAAATGCAGTGACATTTCTAAGTCCAAGTTTTGTTGAGATAATTGTAGCAGTTGATGGCATACAGAAATAATCAGGAGATATTGTTGCACAAACAATCATATCAATATCTTCTTTGGCTATACCGCTTCTCTCAATTGCTTTCTTTGCAGCTTCAACACCCATATCACTGGTTGTCTCATCTTTTGCTGCTATACGACGCTCTTTAATACCTGTTCTTTTAGTAATCCACTCATCCGTAGTATCGACCATTTTAGAGAGGTCTTCATTAGTCAAGATATCAATTGGAGCATAAGCACCAATTGAGCGAAATGCAGCATAAGCCATTAAATATCCTTACTTTTTAACTCTTCAAGTCTTGAAATAATATGTTCATTCACTCCAGTATCAACATAATTAATAGCTTGATAGATTGCATTTTCAATTGCTTTAGAATTACTTTTTCCATGACTAACAATTGCACAACCCTTGATTCCAATAAGCGGAGCACCACCTATTTCAGCATAATCAATTTGTTTTTTCAGAAGTTTAAAAACTTTTCTCATTAATAGTGCGCCTGTAATAGCAATAGGAGATTTTCTAATATAGTCTTTAATAAGTTGACTAATCGTAGATGCAACACCTTCGCTAGCTTTAAGAACAAGATTTCCAACGAAGCCATCACAACTAATTACATCACAAGAGCCATTAAAGATATCACTACCCTCAACGTTACCTTTAAAACCTTTATAACCTTCTAAGATTTTAAAAGCTTCTTTTGTAATTTCATTACCTTTAGAAGGCTCTTCACCATTAGCAAGAATACCAATACTTGGATTTTCAATCTTAAGTAAATCCTCTGCATAACATCCACCCATAACTGCAAATTCTGCTATATGTTCTGCTTTAGAATCGACATTTGCACCAGCATCTAGTAAAATAGAGCGACGACCAGTTCTTGTTGGCATAAGGGTAGCAAGAGCAGGACGTGAAACACCTTTTAAACGACCAAGTCTAAGAGTAGCTAATGTCATTGTAGCACCACTATGTCCAGCGGAGACTACACCATCAGCTTCACCATTTTTTACAAGATCAATAGCCTTGTAAATACTGCTTTCTTTTCTTTTTACAGCATCCGTTGCAGAGTCTGACATTGAGATAACATCATCAGCTTCAACTATAAAAATTTTAGCTCTATACCGCTTCGGTAACAGAGGTAAAATTTCATCTTTTTTTCCTACAAGTATAGGGATAAAAAGTTTTTTCTTAAGTGCTTGAATACACCCTTTTACAATTGGTTCGGGACCAAAGTCCCCTCCCATTGCATCAATAGCAATTTTTACCATTGATTACTTATACTCACCAGTAGTTGGGTTGATGTGGTGAGGTAGTTTGTATGTTCCGTCTTTATCTTTAACTGGTTTAGCTAATGTGATTTTATAGTGAGTTCTTCTTTTCGCTGAACGAGAGTGAGAGACTCTTCTTTTAGGTACTGCCATAATTAATTCCTTTCGTTTTTTTTATTTTATTTACAATTTTCGCAACTGTAATAGTCGCTTTTAATAAGCTCAATTTCAGAGTTTAAAAGCTCATCTAAATCGGCTATAGAGTTAAAAGACTCAACAACATCTAGTTCGATGCTACCTTCATCTTCATAAAGACCATCAGAGATAAAAAATTCTATCTCTTCATTTACTGGTAACTTAAACTCTTCACCGCATTGGTTACACTCAGTAAGAGCCATGCCATCTAGATTTGCTTTTAGCAAAATTAATTTGCCAGAATCATACTGTAAATAACCTTTAAATGTTATTTCGTCTGATTTAACTTCAAAATCTACTGGCGTTTTGCCTACTTTCCTAAGAGTAACTTTCATATTTTTAACTTATGAAATTTCTCTCTCAGAGAAAAAGAATGCAATTTCAATAGCTGCATTTTCAACAGAGTCACTTCCGTGAACTGCATTTGCATCTATGTTTTCAGCGAAATCTGCACGAATTGTGCCAGCTTCAGCTTCTTTAGGGTTAGTAGCACCCATTAAGTCACGGTTCTTTTGCATTGCATCTTCACCTTCTAAAACTGAAACAACAACTGGTCCGCTGATCATGAAATCAACTAAGTCGTTGAAAAAAGGTCTCTCTGAGTGAATAGCATAAAATGCTTCAGCATCAGCACGTGAAAGTTGAATCTTTCTACTTGCTGCAATCTTTAGACCATTGCTCTCAAAACGATCCAAAATTTTACCAATTACACCCTTAGCTACGGCGTCTGGTTTTATTATTGATAGTGTACGTTCCATCAAATCTCCTCTATAAGTATAAAATTAGGGTGGGATTGTATCCAAAAAATAGTGTATTTAAGTTTAAATTCAAAGATTTGTGAAAGAAATAAGAATCATAAAGCGCTAAAGTGGCACTTTATGATTTTAAAAAAAGAGAATTAGTCTACAATATTCTCATGGTTCGAGCGTTGCTCTTCTGTAATATCTTCACGATGCGATGGACTTTCACCGATAGCATCCCAAGTAATACAACCTTCAGTAGGACATGCTGTAGCACAAGCTGGTTCATCATGATGACCAACACACTCTACACATTTGTCTCCATAAACATAATAAATCTCTTCATCTTGAGGATTATCATCCTCATCTACGATTGCTTCTACTGGGCATTCATCGATACATGCGCCACAGTTGATACAAGTGTCATTAATAATTACTGCCATAAAATTCTCCTAAATTTAATTTTCGAGATAAGTTTATCACAAGATTTTTAAAAATAGCTAAAATAACTAACTAAATATCTAAATAAGCTTTTATCTCATCAACTCTGTCTGTACGTTCCCATGTGAAGCCATCTTCTTCTCTTCCAAAGTGTCCATATACTGCTGTTTTTCTATATATTGGACGTAATAAATCTAAAGATTTTATAATTCCTTTTGGTGAAAGGTCAAAAAGGTCTTTTACGCACTTCTCTATTTTTTCTTCTTCAACTATACCAGTTGAGTGTGTATCTACTAATATAGAAACAGGTTTAGCTATACCAATAGCATATGAGACTTGTATAGTTGCTCTATCGCAGGCTCCCGCAGCTACTAAGTTTTTAGCAACCCACCTTGCAGCATATGCAGCACTTCTATCTACTTTAGTAGGATCTTTTCCACTAAAGGCTCCACCGCCATGAGGACAGCTACCACCATAAGTATCTACTATTATTTTTCTACCCGTCAACCCTGCATCACCTTGAGGACCACCAATTACAAACTTTCCAGTCGGATTTATATGTATAGTAGTATTTTCATTCATCATATCAATTGGAATAACGTGATTAATAACTTCACTAATCATATCTTTGTGAATCTGTTCTTGGGCAACATCCGGTGAATGTTGAGTAGATATTACAATAGTATCAACAGATATAGGTTTATCTCCAACATACTTAATACTTATCTGGGCTTTGCCATCTGGACGAAGATAAGGAACAATTCCCTCTTTTCTAACTTCTGCCATTCTTTGAGTTATTCTGTGTGCTAAGTATATAGGAAGAGGCATAAGAACATCTGTCTCATTACAAGCATAACCAAACATCATGCCCTGATCTCCTGCTCCTATCTCTCCATCAGCCTGGTCAACACCCTGATTGATATCAGGAGACTGTTCACCAATTCCATTTAAAACTGCAGCAGCACGATAATCAAAACCATAAGTTGCATCTGTGTACCCTATCTCTTGAATAACTTTTCTAGCAATCTCTTGCATTGGGGCATAAGCCGTTGTCTTCAATTCGCCTGCAATTACACAAAAACCATTTGATACTAATGTTTCACACGCTACGCGTGCATTAGGATCATGTTCAATAATATAATCCAAAATTGCATCACTGATTTGATCTGCCATCTTATCAGGGTGCCCTTCTGTTACAGACTCTGAAGTAAATATATACTCTTTCGTCATCGATTTTTTCCTTATTGAAGTACAGAGTCTAGCTCTATAAATCGAAATAATTATATCAAAGTATAATTAATTTCTTCCTATTCTACATCAACATAATAAAAGATAAATATTATCCTTAAATAATTCTATTACTTCTTTTACTCTAAGATTTGTTAATCTGTTTGTGTTAAAATCTCAATAACTAAAAAACAAACACAAGGACATATATATGTTAGTAACAAACCCAGCTCCGGATTTCACAGCAACAACAGTTTTAGCAGATGGCTCAATCGATGAGAATTTTAAATTATCAGAAAATTTTGGTGAGAAAGGTACTGTACTTTTCTTCTATCCACTAGATTTTACTTTTGTATGTCCATCAGAAATTATTGCATTTTCTCATAGAATTGAAGATTTTAAAAGCCGTGGTATAAATGTAATCGGTGTATCAGTTGATTCTCAATTTTCTCACTTTGCATGGAGAGAGACTCCAGTAAACAATGGTGGTATTGGCCGTATTAAATATCCACTTGTAGCTGACCTTACAAAACAAATCTCTAAAGATTACGATGTACTTTTCGGTGAAGCAGTTGCTCTACGTGGTTCATTCCTAATTGATGGTAAAGGTGTTGTACGTCACGCAGTAATAAATGACTTACCACTTGGTCGTAATATTGATGAAATGATCAGAATGGTAGATGCAATGCAATTTACTGATGAGCATGGTGAAGTATGTGCTGCTGGTTGGCAAAAAGGTGACGAAGGTATGAAAGCTACTACTGAAGGTGTTGCTGAGTATCTTGGTAAAAACGAAGACAAACTATAGTCTTTATTTTTTTATCTTTAACTCTCACATCTCTGTGAGGGTTAATTTAAAACTCTATAACTTCTAAACTATTTTCTTTCATATTATTTTCTAAAGTCCAGAACCTAGCTCTTGAAGCTGATAGCGAAAACAGTATGAAATCTTTATCATTAACACTGAACCCTTTTAGGTAGTCTCTTTTGTCTATTAGATACTGTTTCATCTTTTTATTATCTAAAATTTCTAATGTAGTGGTTACTCTTAACATTTTAGAAAAATCAGAATTAAGATAACACAACTCACTCTTTTGATTTTTTAATATCTCTTCTCCCACACTTTTCTTTGATGAAGTAGTAAAATAAAGTTTATCATCTACTATATTTGTTAAAAAAGCTCTTACATGTGGCTGATTCTCTTTTGTTGTAGCGATAGTACAAACTGGATTTTGTGTTATAAAATCTACAATATCTTTATATTTCATTTTCATTCCTATTTTTTCAATATATTAATAGAAATAAAATACTTGAACTATAACAAAACTCTTAAAAACTATAAACTTTTACTTATTTTACTCTTTGTATAAATTCTTTTGGCGTTTCAAGGAAAGCTTCTTTGAAAGACTTTGTAAAATAAGCTGGAGAAGTAAAGCCACATTGTTGCGATATTTTAGTAATTGTGTGAGTATTTGAGAGTAACATTTTCTTTGCATTTTGTAATCTTATTAGTTTTAAGTACTTCATCGGACTTACATTCATGTTATTACTAAAGAGCTTTGTAAGATGGCTTTTAGATAACTTTGTCAGTGCGGCAAAATCATCTATAGTGATATTTTTATCATAGTTTGTATTTATAAACGCAACCATCTCATTTATCATTTGATTATCTGTAATATCATAGCTTCTAGAGTCATACTTAAGTATATTTCGCACTATCTCATGTATCACTAAAGATGAAAGCTTATCTAAAATAATATCTTTAGATTGATGAATATTTTGAGACTCAAAAATAAACTCTTTTATCAACATATTTAACTTAGAGTTTTTTATATCAATCACTAGTGCATTTAGGAGTAATAACTCTTTAGAGTACAGCATAAAAGCATTTTCAAACAAATCTTTATCAATAAATATTGCACAATACTTTGGGGGGAGATAATTTTGAACTTCATGATGCTCTATATTAGGAGATAGGCAAAACATGGTATTTGGAGATGTTTCATACTTCTCATCTCCAACATATACTGTAGTTTCATTATCATAAGCAATGACAAACATATATGATGGATGTTTATGTTTTGGCGAAACTGCATAACCGCAACTTCCACCAATAGGCATAAATATAGAGAGTGCTTTATAAATAAAAGAATCAACAAATAGCAAGTTCTCTTTTGTGATTGTCTCACCTACTAATGCTCTAACTTTATCAAAATCTTTGTTTGAAGTGTTCATCATAATTCAAATCTTTAATATTATATTTTTTGCACAAACCATGAAAAAACAGCAACAGATGTTAAAACCCCGTCTATATCTTTTACCTCAACACTAATTTCAATAGAGCCTCTGCCTTTTTTAAGAAACTGCTCTTTAAATCTCTCAACTTGCTCATCACTGGCATCTGCAAAAGCAACTATCTTTTTTAAGGCTGGTTTTTTGTATTTTACTGTTGCATCTCTTAAGATTGGTACTACCCTACCCTCTAGCTCTGGAAAAAGCTTTTGTAAGTGTAGTCCGCTCTGGGTCTCAGCCAAAGTAAACTGAGCTGATGCATGAATGGTATCTATATGGTTTTTCACATCATTTTTAAAGTCTAATGACAGCTTATCACCCTCTTGCTCAATCCCAATAAGTTTTACAAATGCTATATCAGTTACTCTCATCTTAAATACACCTCTATCATCTTACTTTTACTCATAAAATTTGTCGCATAACTAAGCAAGTCATAAAAATCTTTATCGTTAAACCCAAATGAGTATAGTTCTTTTAAATCATTTTCATTAAAATCTTCAGCTTCATATAGTGCTTTTAAAACTTTAAGTAGCAATGCTTTTTGCTTATCTTCAAAAGGTATGTTTTGTATTTCCTCAACTATATTGTTTATAAGCCCTTTATTTACTTCCATCTTTAGCAATAGCTCTGAGTTGAAGTTTATGCAATAACTTCTACACTCTTTATTGGCAATATAGAGTCTCATATATGGTAATAGATTTTTATCTATCTTCTTATGCGACATAATATAGAGATTGTATTCTAAAAAATCTTTCATAGATTCTAAATCAATAGTAGCAAAAAGTTCAAAATGAGGAGGTACAAAGCCTAAAGAGTTCTCAATCATTCTATACAAAAGTTTTAACTCACCTTTGGCATCTTCTTTTTTAATAGGTTGGATTATAAACATTTTCTCTCCTTAATTTATCTAGACCGATTGGTCTAACTAGAGAATGTTATAATAGAACTTCTTAAAATAGACTGAATGGTCTATTTAGCTTTTTGTTGATTTTAGATAATTTACAAGGTGCTGTATAGATGCTAAGTATCGCACCTTTGATGATTGCTTTGGACTTAATGAAAGGTTTCCCCAAACACTAGCGATAATAAACTCTGATAAGGAATCACTATCAACTCCATCTTTTAAAGAGGAGTTCTCAAGAAGAAATTTTGTTCTATTTTTAATCTTTTCATATATAATGTTTATCTCAAACTCAAAATCTTTATCAACAGGTGACATCTCTTGATTTAATCTATTAAGAGGACAACCGTACTGTATCAGTTCCTCTTTATGAGTAACTTTTAAAATACTCGTGATAATAGTATTGATTCCATGTTCATCATCCTTGTGCTGAAGTTTGTAAAACTCATCCATCCGTGGACTAAGTCTCTCTCTGACAACTGCCAACACCATCTCTTTTTTTGATTTAAAATAGTGATATAGAGAACCTTTTGGTATATTACACTCTTTAAGTATCATAGCCATACTAGTGCCATTGTAGCCATTTATATAGACTAAAGTGAAGACGGTATCTAAGATTTTATCTCTTGTTGATTGTTTTTTATTCATAGGTAGTAATTGTTCATTAGTTATTTTATCTCCAACTTATATCTATATTGTAGCAAAACTTTATCTTTACTACTTTTTGCTAATATGTTAAGTATGAATAGAAAAGAAAACTCTGATGAGATGAGAGCAAAGCAATACTTACAAACTCTACCCCATAAAAAACTTGAGTATGAGCCTCTTGGAAATGTTACTCCTGACTTTTCTATTGATGACAAAATAGCTGTTGAAGTAAGAAGACTAAACAGAAACTACAAAAGTAAAAGTAATGGAAACTTAATAAGTATCCAAGCGCCTATACTCAATGACACAGATGAACTACATAAAAATATACAACTTCTTATAGATGAAAAAAATACAAAGATTGATAAAAACTTTCACTTATATAGCGAGTGGTGGTTAATCTTGGTCGATTATATTACAAACGAAATGGACACTCAAGCTTTTGAGAAAGTTAAAAAGATACCATTTAATAAACATAAGTTTACTAAAGTAATCATTCTATCTCATAAGGGTGATTTTAAAGCATTTAAGCTCTAATACTAAGCACTTTTTACAAATCCCAAAGCCTTACTATTAACAAAGACTATTTTATGCCATTGACATCTTGGTGCTATAAGATTGAGTCTTTTTGGGTTACTAGTTCTTGAGAGTGCTACATAAAACTGCGATGGTGCGAAGATTTCATTTGTCTCAATAATCAAGTCTGCAATAGACATACCTTGTGATTTGTGAATAGTAATCGCAAAAGCAAGTTTAATAGGAAATTGATAGACACTCAGTTGCGGCTCTTCAACCATCTCTTTTTTACCGTTAACGCTTTTTTCACTCCACTTAGCCTTACTCTGAGCAACTGCTTCAAGTTTTACAACTTTGGCATCTGCTTTTTGTACGTAGACATTACTTGCATCTACGTTTATTACAACTCCACGTTCACCATTAAAGTAGTTCCAAGAGTTTCTTGTAAAAAGAACTGGTGCCCCAATTTTGAGCTCAAGCTCTTTATCAATTCGTGAGTCATTCATAAAGCGTTCTATCTCTGCATCTTTTACACTCTTTGAGTGTTTTATAATTTGAGCCTCTTTTACAAATATTTCGCTATCAATATGGGCTAACTGACTCTTGTTATGTCTTGATGCTGAGTGGTTTTTACCAAACAAAAATGTAAACTCACTAAGGTCTTGTGGCAGTGGTTTTATGTATTCGTTTAGATGGTTATGTACTTCTTCATTTACAAAACCATCTCTTACATTTCCCAAAAGTTCTATAAACTTTTTATCATCAGTTCTATATATATGAGTAAGCTCTATTTTAAGAAACTCAAACTCACTCCAAGCCTCAGACTCAAAAGCAAACTTCACTTCCCCACTTCCCCGAACCACAGGAGGAAGTTGTAAAAAATCTCCTACAACAAGGAGTGTGCCCGTATATTCTGATTGTTTTAGTCTAAGAAGTATCATCTCTAAAACAGTGTCACTTACCATGGAAATCTCATCAATAACTATGAGGTGCATACTTGATATGAGTTTTTTTACTTTTTTCTTTATTTCCATTTTACCATTAATTTCTAGCTCTTTGACATCACTTGCGATGCCAAGATCTAAAAAGCTATGGAGGGTTTGTCCACCTATGAGTGTGGCTGCCATTCCTGTAGATGCAAGCTTTGCTACTTTTTTAGCTTCACTCTCGAAATGCTCTATAACTTCTCTTGTTATAGTTGTTTTTCCAACACCAGCTCCGCCTGTTAAAAAAATATTTTGTTTAAAGAGTAGTTTTTCAGTTATTTCTTTTAGATGATTCATAAAGAAATTATACTAAAATAGTATAATAACCGTATGAAAAGAATATTAATCGTTGAAGACAATAAGACACTCGCAAAACTTCTAGCCAAGAAGATAGAACTATCTCTAAAATATGAAGTAGATGTAGCTTACAAACTATCAGAAGCAAAACTATTTTTAAAAAAATACACATACTTTATTACACTGCTTGATATTAATCTCCCAGATGCTCCAAATGGAGAGGTTGTTGACTACGTTTTAAACAAAGGTAATCACGCCATAGTTCTAAGTGCAACTATTGACAAAGAGTTTAGAAAAAAGATGCTCCAAAAAAATATTATTGACTATGTAAACAAGGGCGGTGTAGATGATATTAACTACATCATTCAAACGATTGAAAGACTTGAAAAAAATCAAAAACATAAAGTTTTACTAGTTGATGACTCTATGGTTTTTAGAAAAACTATGAAAAATATGCTTGAAAATCTTTTTTATAAAGTAACAACAGTTGCTCACGGTGAAGAAGCGATAGGTATGTTAAATACTCACCCTGATTTTTCAATGGTTATAACTGATTATAATATGCCGGTTATGAATGGTCTTGAACTTACTAGTGAAATACGAAAAGATTACAACAAATCTGAACTATGTATCATCGCTATCTCTTCAAATGATAATGAAGAAGTAAATGCTCTATTTTTAAAGCAAGGTGCAAATGACTTCATCAAAAAACCATTTTCTAAAGAAGAGTTTTCTTGCCGTATCAACAACTCAATAGAAGCTTTAGAAAATATTCAGTTCATTACAAATCATGCAAATAGAGACTTTCTCACAGGTCTTTACAATCGTCGTTACTTTTATGCAAATATGCAAGAGTATATTGAAGATACAAAAGAGAGTGGTGAACAATTTGCCGTAGCCATAATAGATATTGACAACTTTAAATATATCAACGATACTTATGGCCATGATGGTGGAGATAAAATTATAACAAGCGTTTCTGAGATACTCAGAATCAACACAAGTTATAGAGACATCGTAGCAAGATTTGGTGGAGAAGAGTTTTGTGTAGCTTTAAAAAATATCAACAAATATAGTGCTTTAGATATACTTGAAAGATTAAGACAAGAGATACAAAAATTTGACTTTAACGTAGATGCCACTAATCAAATAAAGATTACTATCTCTATCGGTGCAGCTCTGCACAATGATGACACTTTAGATGAAACAATTAACCAAGCAGATATGATGCTACACAATGCAAAACAAAATGGTAAAAATCAGATAATTTTTAACTAATCTTGTAAAACTATAACTTCTCCAAAAGGCACTTCTAACTCTTTTGGAGCTATCCATTTCACATCATAAAATGGTACTTTATTTGGAAACACTCCATCTAAATCACTAAAATATAAAAGTAGTTTTGTATCTTCTAACTCTCTATCTATAAACTCAAATACAGGTCTAAAATCAGTAGCTCCTCCACCCTCAATGCTTGCTTCTAAGATATCTCCACTGTAAAAAACTCTGTGTGAGCGGATTTTATCATCACAAATTAAAAGGTTTATCTCATAAGAGGGAACTGTATTCATAAGAAAATTTAACTCACTTAAAAACTCACTAAGTAAATCTTCATCTACGGAGCCTGAACTATCAACTGCAACAACTAACTTAAATCTCTGAGAGATACTAGATGGAAGATAAAACCCTAGATGCAAGAACTTTTTGTTTGGTGGCATCTGCGCATAGTCATCTTTGTGAAATCGCTCCAGTGATACTCTAAGCTCATCTCTCCAGTCGATATTTGCATTTTGTGCTAAATCAAAAAACCTCTCCAAACTCTTAGGAAGTTCGCCCCGTTTTTCTTCCATCTCTAAAACTGCTTTTGCAAACTCTTCAAAGAGTTCTTGCGAGAGTAAGTCATCTTGTTCTATCTCCTTAGTTGACTCACTCTCTTGATTATTCTCTTGTTGGTCGTTTTTGTCATTTTGCACGTCATCAATATCATCAGCTTCATACTCTAACTCATCACGTAAAATATCATCTTTTAATTCAGCATAAATCTCTTCAGCATAGAGTCCGTGAAAACGTTTTGAGTAGTGAGCTTGATATGGACGCTCTAAGCCATTTTCAACAAGCATATCATTGACAGCATAGTCACTTGAGAGTTGCCACAACCAACCACTTCTGCCATTTTTACGAGATTCATGAGCTAAAGATGCATGCATAGCACCATTAGCAAATACAAACTCCATCTCATTTAGAGTTATCTCACTAAAAAAATCACTATTATACTCAAGCGTTGTACCGTTACTTTTAAAAGCTTGAATATCATCGTTTTTTATAAGCTTCAGTTTTGAAGCAATAGTTCCAAAGAGAGGATACTCTACTAGAAGTTTTGCTTTGGCTTGGGATATTTTTTTTTCTATTTTTGGCATCTACAAAGTATCCGTTTTTTAAGACTATTATATCAAAGTAAGATATCTTTATGACAATAAGGCTTTTTCTATTTTGTATAGTTTTTATACAATATACTGTATAAAAACTGATTGAATAGTGATACAATTAGTTAAAATCAATTAAAAGGAAAAATATATGGAATTATCAGAAAAAACAGTAGGGATAGTAAAAGCTACAGCACCGGTTGTAGCTCAAAATGCTGAGGCAATTACATCCACTATGTATAATATTATGTTTACAAATCATCCTGAGATAAAAGCACTGTTTAAAGATGCAGAGCCGGATCAGCATAAAAAACTTGCTGCTGCTGTTGGAGCATATGCTGCTAATATAGATAATCTCGGAGTATTAGATAAGGCAATTGAAAAAATAGTTAATGTTCATATTCGTACAAAAGTACAACCTGAGCACTATCCTATAGTAGGTGTTTCACTACTAGAAGCTATAAAAAAAGTACTTGGTGAGGCTGCTACACCTGAAGTAATTGACGCATGGAAGGAGGCATATTTCTTTTTAGCTGATGTATTAATAGCAAAAGAGAAAATAGAATATGCAAAAGCATAAATATATTTCCTTATTCTATCTTGTAATACAGTGCACCTCAACAGAGGTGTACCAAGAGAGGTTTTAACTACGCCAAAAGATAAGCAAACTTCTGCACCCACTCTTTAAAAACATCAGAATGTTCCATTTTTACGCCATTTCTTTGTAAGTCCTGTACACACATAACAGCAAACTCACTTTTTAATTCTAGGGTATACTTAAGCAGATTATCAAGATTTTTATCGTTATTATCTTTTAGCAAAGCACTTACTAAACCTGTGCTTAAAGCATATAAAACATCTACCTCATCACTATATTCACCATCGCCTGATGCTAAGATATTTTTAATATCAGGTAATCTGTTCATAACCTTTGTAAAGCTCAAAAAGCCGACTGCCACTTCACGTCCGATGGCACCAGCAATGGCATCTAGAAGTAAATCCTGATTAATGTTACTTTTTAAGATGCTATCTACATATTCCCAACTTCTAGGAGTTGCAAAGCTTTTTGCATCACTTTTTGCGTCAAAAGTAAAGAGGTGCTGTGTTTTATATGAGATATAAGATATGATTCTCTCATCTATCTCTTTTTTATAAGCCCAAAATTTCCAGTCATCAACATCAACTTCCATCTCAAAGTGAACGAATCTATTTGCCAAAGGAGATGGCATTCTGTAGGTCACGCCTCTGTCACTCTCACGATTTCCAGCAGCAACTATTGCCCAACCATCTGGAAGCTCATACTCACCTACTCTTCTATCAAGAATTAGCTGATACGCAGATGCTTGAACACTTGGTGCAGCACTGTTTAACTCATCTAAAAACAAAATCCCCTCGCCACTTTTAGGTAAAAATGCAGGAGGAGCCCAAAGTGCAGTATGTGACTCTTTATCGTAAAAAGGGATTCCTTTTAAATCAGTTGGATCCATAAGAGCAAGTCTTAAGTCAATAAAATCTATCTCATTACTTTGAGCGATTTGTTTAACAATTGAAGATTTACCAATGCCTGGAGCACCCCATAAAAAAGCTGGAACTTTTTGCTCGATTAGTGCTATTAATGTATTTGTTAATTTAGAAGCTCTCATCTATTGTTTTCCATTTTATACTTCCCATCCTATATTTTCACTCATTATATGCTTACCAAAGTTTGGATTCTCTTTTACAGCTCTCTCTAAACGAGAATCTAGTTGAAGTTGATACAAAACATCTATAGGAGTACTTGCATTTTTTGCTAATGATTTTAAAACTTTAACATCTTCACTTTTAGCTAATAACTCTAATATATGTTTTGGAGTATTTTCATTATTTGCAAGTGCGAAATGATTTAAAACATTAGCATATGCTTCTTCTAAACTCTCTTGCGGAGTAGCCGAGTTTTCATAAAGAGCAAGGTTAAGTTCTTTGATATCTTCATTCAATAAACTTACTACTACTTTTTTATCTATATGCTCGTTGCTTGCAAGTGATATCATTACTTCTTGAGTATGACAAGAAACTAATTTATTTTGCATATCTACTGAAATGAACTCATTTTTAGCGACTTCATTTGGATAATTTTTAAAAAATATCTCAAACAATTCATCATCCAAGCAAAGATTTTTAGCCATATTTTTAGCAAATGACTCATTAAAGAGTAGTTTTTTTACAACTTGTTTTGAGAGATTGCTGTTGTATGAAAGAGCTTCTAAGACTTTTAAATCATCACTCTCTAAAAGATGCATCTGCATCTCTTCATCGCAATCTTCTCTCATCGCAATAAGTGTTCTGATATAAGAATTTGCATTTTTTATAAACATTTTTAAAATATTTTTAGGCGTTGCATAATTTGTTGAGATTGCCGAGATTATCTTATAGTTTGCTTCGTTAGTGCCAAGGCGTATGGTTTGCTGGATTGGCTCTAAATAAGACATAACTTCTATAAGTTTCTCACTTTTTGTTTGACTAATAAGATGCATAAAACCAAGTGCTGCATATTGAACATTATGGTTTCTCTCTATATTTTTATAAAATCTTACGATAAATGCCGCACTAACATCTCGATTCTCATCAGTATCAAAGAAATTATCACCGTTCCACTTGTACATTTTTAAAAGTCTTAAAAACAGTTCATCACTTATCATTGAGTTTGTTAAAAAGTCTTTTAGTCTATCTTTATCATGGGATAGTTTTAGACTCATCATAAGGGTATCGGCATCTATATGTTTTGCCAACTCTTTTTCAAGAGAATCTATAGCCGTAAATTTAGCAGCAATTTTATCTTCATATAACTTATCACTGTTATTTTGCTCATACGGTGTCATCATCTTACCATCTACAACTAGGACAACATCTTCGTTATACTCTTTTGTAAGATTTATTTTATGGTACTTCATCTGTGCGCTGAATTCATCGGCACTAAAAGCACGACTTTGTCCAAACAGAAGCACTGTTTTATTTTCTAATTCATTTAAATTCATATACAGATTATACACATTTTTGTTGAGTTTTCTCTTCTTGGCTATAATATTTAAAATAATTCAAGAAAGTTTTTATATCACTTCGCCTAGAAAATGTTTAGAATCTTTTAATATTGAGGAATATTATGCAACTATATGCTCCATGGGAAAAAACTTTTAAAAAAATTGCCACTCCATTTGAACACTTTATACATGCTCAAACAACAACAGGTTTAATCTTAATGGTTACAACTGTAATCGCTTTAATACTTGCAAATAGTCCACTTGCAGATGAATATATTCATTTTTTTCATACTAAAATAAATATAGACATAGGCTCATGGACTTTTTCTAAATCTATCCATCACTGGATAAACGATGCTCTTATGGCTTTTTTCTTTTTTATAGTAGGTCTAGAGATAAAACGAGAGATATTAGTAGGTGAACTATCTAACATCAAAGTGGCTATGCTACCAATTTTATCAGCTATTGGTGGAATGGTTTTGCCTGCTCTTATATATCTTAGTATTAATAATAGTGGAGAAGGAGCGAACGGTTGGGGAATTCCAATGGCTACCGATATTGCTTTTGCTATTAGTGCGCTTGTTCTTCTTGGAAACAGAGTATCTGCTCCACTTGTTACATTTTTAGTAGCCTTAGCCATTGTAGATGACCTTGGTGCAGTTGTTGTTATTGCTCTGTTTTACACAGAACAGATAAACATGATTCCTCTTGTGCTAGCATTCTTATCATTCCTTGTTCTTGTTTCATTTAACCGTTTTGGTATTCATGCTACTTTGCCTTACTTTATTGTTGGGTCTATTATGTGGCTATTTATGTTTGAGTCTGGTGTTCATGCAACTATTGCAGGAGTAATAGCGGCAATGGCAATTCCATCAAAACCAAAATACACTCCTGTAGATTTTACGCAACATACCACTAACCTGCTCCAAGAGTATGACAACTACCCTGTTGCAACTGACCATATGATGCATGAAAAACAAAAAGCAATCCTGCAAAATATAAAAGACAAAATTGATGCAGTCGGCTCACCCGCATCACGACTTGAGCATAGTTTGCATCTACCAGTTGCACTAATAGTCATTCCTCTTTTTGCACTTGCAAATGCAGGAATATCTATAGACTTTTCATCTATAGGTGATACAATTGCTGAACCTGTATCTTTAGGTATTATTGCTGGACTTATTCTAGGTAAAGTTCTAGGTATAGCTGGAGTTGCATGGCTTGCTATAAAGCTAGGCATTGCTGAACTTCCACAGGGTAGTACGATGAGTCAAGTATTTGGTGTTGCATTTTTAGGTGGAATAGGTTTTACTATGTCTATCTTTGTAGCTGATTTAGCCTTTGCAGGAAATGATGAACTTATCTTTCAAGCAAAAGTAGGAATTCTTTGTGCTTCTCTATTTGCAGGACTTTTTGGTTTCTTATGGCTTAAATATATTGCTAAAAGAGCTGAGTAATACTTCTAAGCAAGTGACTTAAAGAACTCCATCTCATACTCTCTAAGTATACGAATCATATTTGTAGACCCTGCTACTCCAACAGGGTCTCCTGCTGTTAGTATATAACTCTTATCTAGCTTCAAAACTTTTCTCTCTATACCTTGATTCATTACACTAGACATCATTTGTCCAAGAGAGTCTTCTTTGACCATAAAAGCCGGAACTACGCCCCAACATATAGTCAAGTATCTTGCAACTTTTTCATTATGGACAACAGCATAGATATCACGACGTGGACGATATCGTGAAATCTTTCTAACTGATGAGCCAGATGCTGTCAGCCCTATAAGTCCCCAAGCATCTATATCTTCGCATAATCTGACCGCTGACTCATTTATACTGTCTGTTGCATCTGTAATATTAAAGTGTGAAATCTTATTATACGGGTATATCTTCTCAGTACCTATTATTGTCTCTACCATAGTCTTTACAGCCAAAACTGGGTTATGTCCAATCGCACTCTCTTCTGAGAGCATAACTGCATCTGAGCCATCTAAAACAGCATTTGCAACATCACTTATCTCAGCTCTTGTAGCCGTGTCATTTGTAGTCATTGAGAGTAGCATTTGCGTAGCTGTGATAACAGGTTTTGAAGCTTCATTTGCTTTTTTGATAAGCATCTTTTGCAGAACTGGAACTTCATAAAAAGGCACTTCAATGCCAAGATCTCCACGAGCAACCATAAGACCATCACTATGTTCAAGTATGGCATCTATATTCTCAACTGCATCAAACTTCTCTATCTTTGCAAAGAGTTGAACCTTTCCATTATTGTCATTTATAATTTTTCTTGCATTTATCATATCTTGTGCATCTTGAACAAAAGAGATAGCCATAAAATCAACATCATTTTCTATGCCCCAAAGCATATCTACTCTGTCTTTTGGAGTCAAAACATCGATGCCAAGTCTTGTATTTGGAAAATTTACACCTTTTTTAGAAGTCAAAATACCTCTGTTTCTTACCTTTACTTTTACATATTCGGATGAAACCTCAACAACCTCAGTACGGATAATTCCATCATAAAGATAGATAAACTCTCCTACTTTTAGCTGCTTTAAAACGGCTGGTTGGTTTATACATGTACGGTAAAGAGCTTCTGAGACTTTACATCCAACTATCTCTTCTTTTACAAACTCAATCTCATCATCAACCTCAAGCTCAAAAGGCTCTTCTAGGTAACCTACACGAATTTTAGGTCCGCTAATATCTTGGAGAACTCCAACAAACAAACCACTCTTTTTTTCAGCCTCACGAATGCGCTGTAAAACTTCATAGTGATACTCGTGAGTGCCATGTGAAAAATTTAGGCGAAATACATTTACACCAGCTCTCATCAGAGCTTCTATCATCTGTGATGAGTCAGATGCAGGTCCAATTGTTGCTAAGATTTTTGTTCTCTTTTTCATTAGGATTTATCCTCAATTTTTCTGCTTATTTCACAACCATTAAAATAGAATTCTAACTCATTTGAAGGCTCTTTGTAAAGTAACGGCGAATCAAGGTCTATGTAGGCTATAACATCACTGTACTCCTGTGCGAGATTTAGAGCTGCATTTATAGATATGGGACCTTCAAGCATCGAGCCTAACATACATTTCACACTATTTTTTCTTGCAAATTCTAAAATCTCTATAGCTTTTGTAACTCCGCCACACTTCATAAGTTTTATGTTTATCATGTCAGCACAGGCATATTCTATGATTGCTTTTGCATCTTCGAGTGTAAATACCGACTCATCTGCGAGAATGGGAACATGTGAGTAGTTAGTTATGCATCTAAGTTCATGTAGTTCATCAGCTTTGACAGGCTGTTCTATAAGTTCTAATTTCACATCCAAAGTAGCATCTATGTACTCCATTGTCTTATCTTGTGTCCAAGCTTGGTTTGCATCTATAATAAGTTTGGCATCAAGCTCTGAGAGTCTATTTGTAACTTCTATGGCATGTTTTATATCTGAGCCAAACTTTACTTTTAAGATATTCATACCATTAGCTATAGCTTGCGTAGCATCTAAAATCATTTCATCTGCTTCTTTTAAACTAATGGTAATATCAGTTTTAAGAGTAATGTTTTGCTTGCTCTTAGCATCTGGTATCAAAGAAAAAAAAGCCATATCTAAAGCCGCTTTTGCACTACTTCCCATCTCAGCTAGATGCAAAGAGATAAGAGCATCTGATGGAGTTAAACCTATAAGCTCATCTTGAATGAACGCAACACCGCTCAAGATGCTATAGATATCTTCTCCAGTCACAGCACGAGTAGCAGGAGCCTCTCCTAAAGCCACACTACCATCATCACAAGTAACACTCACTCTCACAAACTCCACCGCATCTACTCGTCTAAGAGCTGTTATAAAAGGAGTTTTTAGAGCTATTGCTTTAACTTCTGTTGATATGTCGAGTATCTTCATAGTATGACCTAAACCTAGTGTCGATAAAATTTTTTAATCTTTAATATGTAGTAAGTATATAGTAATAAGCTGTGATTTTGATTGGTTTGTAGATGCTTAATGTAGTTAAATAATACTTCACAAAACGAAATAAATTCGTTTTATAATTTCTTATTGTTCCAAATATCATAAGGCTTTATGGGAATTTCATCTTCTGATTTTTTGAACACTTTGTGGAACAAAACAACTCCCTAGAAAGTGAAAGTTTAGGAATCTACATAATTTACTTCAAAACATAGAGTTTATGAAGTGTAAGTCAAATCTAATTTCAAGTATTATGGTCTGAAAATAGTCGTCAAAAATTGATTATCTTTGCATACAGATATCGGTGGGTTATATAATACCGGTGTATTGTAGTTTTATGGTGATTTTGGTCGCAGATTTGTCGCAGTTAAAACCCTAATTTTTCTATATAATTATTAGCGGCAGCAAGTTCAAGTTTTTGTAGATAACTTAAAAAAACAGTAACTTTCACATAATCTTCAGAACTATTTTCATCACATGATGTGCCAAAGATAACATCTGTCTCCTCACTGACAAGACTGTGAACTATATCTATAGCATCTAACAGTTTCTTCAGATTGAAATTAGGATTAATTTTAAAATACAATAGAACACTATCGGCATTATTTATATACAATTTTTCTAATTCTAAATCTTCTATTGCTAGCTTTATTACTTCACACGCTGAATCACAACCACTGCATTCAGCCGTACTCATCACAATCAAATCTTTATTATTTGATAAGATCTCTATACTTTCACTATCTATCGTGATATCATTGTTACCATAAGTTAGTATTTTGTTTAACTCTGCTTTTAATTCTGCGTTTGATAAACTTTTCATATTTAGCCTGTACTATTAATTTACTAGAAGTATAAGATATAAACTGGACCGCTTTATGTCTGTTTTAATTGTCCAATCATATTTCTAAGTACATTTTTGACAGCTGCTTCATAACTATCAGAGCCAATCTCCTCATTAAGCATAACAACATATCCAAACTGCTTATCACTTACACTGCTTTCTTCATATTCCATACTTTCAAGATTAATTCCTTCTAATGTTAAGTCGAATTCTTGATAATTATTTGCAAGATTTTGAATCAAAATACTAAGTGGAAGTTGTTTTGATTTCCAAATATCATAATCTATACCAAAATGTATTTTATATTCTCCAAGTTTTTTTGTATAACAAAAACCAATAATCTCAGCATCCTCTTCTAGTCCAACTTCTAAGCTTATTTTTCTTGTTACATCCTCTAGTTTATTCATTAAACTTGGTACATTTATATTTTTAAGTAACTCCATCTCTTCTCCTGTAAATTTAATAGTTCTCATGTTAAACCAATGTTCACAAAAGTCATAAAACATTTTGATTTCAACATACTTTTCTTGAAGGTTTTGATTTTTAATTTCTTTGACTAGGTCTTCCCAATAAAATATTTGATTTTCTACAGCATCAAAATCTATCCATCTGTCAAAAATTTCTTGTCTATGACTATAAGTACTTGGTATTAAAAAAAATAAATGTTGATTATAGTTCTCAATATCCATTTTTAAATACTCCAAATAGCCTTTTGGCTGATTCTCCGTTAAGCTTGTATAGTCTTTATTTTTAATTTCAAAAATAAACTCTTTGTTATCAACATTAAGAAATAAATCTGCTCTTCCGTAATTATTATGTAAAATTACTTCCGTATCAAAATGCCTATATTCAATACTATGATTAGACAATACCCCATTTTTACTAGCAATAAATTTAAGAAATACTTCTCTGAACTCATCTATACTTAATAAATTACAAAAATATTCTTCAAACACTACTTCTTGATTTAATACATTATATAAAACCATATTTTCTCTATGTTCCATTAGTTATATGCTCCTTTTATCTGTTAGTTTATCAATTATACTTGACACCTTTATGTCCGATTACTCAAATATACTTCCAAGTCTTCATTTATCATCTCTTGTATCCACAACGGTTCTAAAACTGTTAAATGTGGTAACCAATATTTAATAATTGGGATAATTTCCATTTCATCGGTTATTCGTACTATAAACTCCATCGTACCATCTTGACTTAGAGTTTCTATCCTTTGAGTTGGGAGTTCTCTTCTTTGAAAATACTTTGTAGCTATTTTGTCTGCAAATATTTTGACTTCAAACGGCTCTATGTCTGCTTTGAACCAGATATTTATGGAGTTTTCCAAAAGCGCTTCAATCTTATCGTCAGTTGTAAAAGTTATAGCAGTTTGTTTTATATTTGAGAGTGTATTTATGTAGTATTTTTGTATGGAACCCTCTCTAGAAGCGACTAAGTACCAGAAGCCTTCATAGTTGACTATTTTAAGCGGTTGTATATTTGCTCTAAAAGTTCCTTCTCTATCATTTTCATAGCTACAATCTAATTCTGTCTTATTTTTGATAGCTTTTTCTATAAGCTGAATATCATCAAATCTATCACTAATATCTTCTATGTTTAACTTTGTGTAGATAGGGTTAAAATCTTCATTTCTAATTTTAGAGAGTAGCTTGTTTGAAGTAGTGGCAAACTTACCACCAATACCCTCAGTGATTTTTTCTATAATGTCTAAAACTAACTGCTCTTGAAGTGATTTTGTCTTCTCAATACTAAAACCATCTTGCATTTTCCATTTCCGTTTATCTTGGTAGATATGAAAAGCACTTAGTCTTTCGTTAAAATCTCTTTGAATGGTTTTAGAGCTGACATTAAACTCTTCGGCTAACTCTTTAACAGACAAAGCCTCTCCATCATTTAGCCTTGCTAAGATAATCGTAAGTCTTGTTAATATTTTGTCATAGTCGTGCTTGTATCCCAAATTAAAACCTTATATCAGTTATTTGTATTATAGCCTTATAAAAAATTATGCACTAATATTTACTAAGCAGTCATATCTAATGTCAATGATATAGTATATTTTATCTATCATAAATATATCATCCCAATCAAGAGGGAAAGGCTCATATATAGAGTGTAATATCCAACAATGTTTTTGAAGATTCAACTCTTTGTCTTTTTGCCAAATACTTGTTATATTATGACTAAAGCCATCGTTAATTCCAGAACAATTTTCTTTCATCATTAGTTCTTTGATACGATCAGTCCAAGTTGCTAAGAGATGGTCATCATCATCTTCAAACCACATATATTCATTACCATGGACATAATATGTTATGTCAATATTATAATCATAAGTATCGTTCTCTTTGTCTAATACTTTTTGTAAAGCAATTTGATTTTGTTCGAGTGCTAAGTTATATATTTTTTCTTCAAGTAGTTTTAGTTTATCGTTGAATATACCTAATCTTTGTATTTCTTGTCTGTTTAATTGTCTCATCTGTAATCCATACCTTTTGAAAAATTATACAAAAAGTATAAGACTGCTTTGTGTCCGTTTTTATCCATGTGATGTCTCTCCGAATCTCTTAACCGGCGAGTTGATTTCTATAAACCAAATGCATGATGTGATTTTTTAGAATTTATATACTTATGTGTGCCTCGCTTGTGCCTTTTTTAGTAGCTTTTGGAGCATACTTTGCAATACAAAATACTATTTAAATTCACTGACCATAAAAAACCTTTTTTATTACTTTGTATTTCTCATAAGAGTTTGGTAGCCCTCCCCTCGTTCCCATATACAATATGGGAACGAGGAACAACCACGTCACTGCGAGCGAAGCGCGGCAGTCTAAAGAGCTAGATTGCTTCGTTCCTCGCAATGACGTAAGAACATATATAACAAACTTTCATCATTTAACAATTTCAAGTAAAACATTCCCAACAAGCAAACCGCCAAAAGTTCCTATTAAGTAACCCATTATCGCCATTAAAACTCCGACACTAACAAGTGACTTATTGTAAGTTGCAGCTAAAATTGGTGCAGATGCTACTCCTCCTATGTTTGAAAGAGATGCGACAGCCACGCTGAATAAGTCAAGTTTAAAAATCTTCGCGCCTATAACCATAATAACAGCATGAATGACCAAGATGCTAAAACCTGCAAGCACATAGACTCCAACATCGCTAAAGTTATCAAAAACTGCCTTTGAGCCTATGAGAGCTATGAGAATGTAGAGCATTGTAGATGCAACGGAGCTAGAGCCATTTATCTCTTTTAGTTTTGTAAATGAGCCTAAAACTCCAAGCGTAGATGCTATAAGGACTATAGTCGTTGTGTTGTTGAGGATTTCTATGTTTTGAGCGATAATTTGCGAGATGATAGATGCAACAAGAGCCAGAAGAATAAGCAGCCAGTATCTTGGTGCTCCCATATTACAAGCACACCCTATTTCGCCTAAGTAAGCCATATTTTCATCACTCTTTGTAAACTTGTTAAAGATAGTCGCAAAGGGTACTAAAAATAGAAGTAACATAACCCATAAAGTATAGTTCACACTGTCAACTATAAGTGCATAACCAAAAGCCTCTTGTGATACCCCAAGAGCAGAACCTACAGCTATCATGTTAGCAGTTCCACCCATCCAGCTTCCAGCCAAAGCCCCAAAAGCCGCCGCTGAGTTAGAGTCAAAGTTAAAAACAAATGCGACTATAACAAAACCAAACGTGAGAGAAAGAACAGCTAACATATAAGATATAAGCAGAGATTTCCCAAGTCTGAAAAAGTGTCTAAAATCAACCTGTAAAAGCATAAGAAAAAGCATAGCAGGAAGCAGGTTTGTTTTTGTAAGTTTATAGATGGCATCTATGTCCTCGTTTTTATCAAACACACCAAGAGATGCAAAAAGCATAGAAAAAGCATAAATAAACACGACTGCCGGAATAAATTTGAAAATTTTTAAAGAGGTTTTTTTCTCAAAAAGATTAAAAAAAGTTGCAAGCAGAGCTAAGCTAAAAAGATAGACTAAAGGAGAGCTAATCAAATAATATCCTATATAATATTTATACTATAGCATACTCAAAAAGAGATAAATTTAATGTTAGCTTTTAGAAGCAAAGGGTAAAATACGCTCATAAGGATGACTTTTGGCAAAGAAATATGTGATATTAGATACAGAAACAACAGGCGTAGGTGAGAATGACAGAGTAATTCAACTCGGTTACATAGTACTGGGTGCAAAAGAGGTAGAGGTACACAACGAGTTTTACTCATCTGATGTGCCTATTAGTTTTGGAGCTATGGAGATTCACGGAATCACTCCAGATATGCTAGAGAATAAACCTGCCTGTACAGATAGTGTTGCATATAAAAGATTGTGTGAGTTAAACGTCAATGAGAACTATATGATTATCCATAATGCTCCATTTGATCTTGGAATGCTTGAAAAAGAAGGCTTCAACACTCAGATGAAAGTCATAGACACTCTAAGAGTTGCTAAGCATATCTTACCAGATGAAGATGCTCACAGACTTCAATACTTTCGCTATAAAATGGGTCTATACAAAGATGAACAAAAAGAAGCAGATGCTTTAGGTGTTGAGATAAAAGCTCACGATGCTATCGGGGATGTTTTAGTTTTAAAACTACTTTTAACAAAACTTAGAGAAGCGGTATCAGCTCTTTATCCTAGCGAAAATCCTGTTGAGAAAATGGTTGATCTGACAAATACTCCAATAATTGTAAAATCATTTAGATTTGGAAAGTACAAAGGTAAGACTCTTTTAGAAGTAGCAGCTTCAGACGCAGGGTACCTAAGATGGATGCTAACAAGCATGGAAAATCTTGATGAAGATATGCGTTACTCTATAAATAATGCCCTAGGAGCTTAACAAGCTCTTTTTTTAGAATTTAAATAAGTTAATTATAAATTACAGCAACGATGAAAAACATAAGTAGTGCAATAACTCCACTTATAAGGGCATAAGGGAGTTGAGTTTTAACGTGTTCTATAACTTCACAATCACTAGCCATAGATGAAATAATAGTTGTGTCTGAAATGGGTGAACAGTGATCTCCAAAAATTCCTCCAGATATTACAGCACCTATAGTAAGCGCCACATTTGCATCCATTGCAACTGCCATGGGAACAGCTATAGGTATCATTATGCTAAATGTTCCCCAGCTTGTTCCCGTTGAAAAAGATATAAGTGAGCTAAGTAAAAATATCACAACTGCAATAAGATAAATGCTAAGATTTTGGCTTGCTAAAGAAGCTAAATATTGTCCAGTTTTTAAGTCACTTGTAACCTCACCAATAGCAAATGCAAAAAGTAAAATCATTGCTATTGGAAATAATTTTTTTGCTCCCACTAAGGCTGTTTTACTCCAAACTTTTAGACTCATATTTTTTTTACCTACATAATAAAAAAGAGTAAAAATGAGAGTACTCAATACAGTATAAAAGATAGCACTAGAACCACTACCTTTTAAAATATTTCCATTACCTGTAATATACAAGTAAATAAATACAAAAAATATCATTAGCAGTATTGGTAAAAGCATATAAAACATACTTTGAGGGTTTGATAGTTGTGAATAATTACTAATGGGAGTATATTTACTCTCTTTCATTGGACCTATATCTATATTAAACCATATAGCTAAAAAAGTCACTAATAATGCACTCATAGCATAGAAGTTATAAAATATAGAGTCTATAAGTAGCTCTATGGCATTGGCTTCTAATACACCATGTGTTATCTGCGTCGATATCAATCCTAGCAGAAGTGCTCCCCAACCATTTAATATAATTAGTGAGCTTATTGGTGCAGATGTTGAGTCACATACAAAAGCTAGTTTAGCCTGCGGTATTTTGTACTTATCACAAAATGGTCTTCCAACTGCTCCTGCTATTAAAGCAGTAATAGAAGACTCTATAAAAATAAACACACCTACCGCATAACTAAGAAGCAAAGAAGATCTTGCTGATTTTACTAGCTTCACTCTGTTTTGCATAAAATCTACAAAACCGTCTATTCCACCACTCTTGTCTATCAAAGTCATAATACTTCCTACTAATATAGCAAAACCTAAAGTTTTAAGTATCCAAGCTTTACTCAATAATGATGTAAATAGTAAAAAAGTAACTTCTAAAGATGGCAAAACATTAAAATCATTAAGGATAAAAACCCCCAAGAGTATTCCACTAAAAAGTGATAGTAATACGCTTCTTGTATATAAAGCTAGAATAATAGCAAGAAGAGATGGAAGAAGGGAAAGGACAGAAGTCTCTATGACTAAAACTCAAAAGCTAAAAGTATTAGACCGGCTCTTCCAAATTTTTCTTTATAGAGCTCACATTTTTTATGTTTAACTTCTTTAAAGCCTAGTTTTTTATAGTAAAGCAGTGTTTCTAGTGAACCTATCTCAACCATAGCTTGTGCTATTCTGTAGCCCTTTAGTCTTGCGCTAAGAAGACTTTTTTGCATCAGTGCTTTTAAAATTCCAACATTCATATGCCCTTCTATCTCTTCCATAAAATCAAAAACTAAAGTTCTTTTGTTTAACTCAAAATCACAAGAGTCCAATATCTCTAAAAAATCTTCTGCATTAGCATCACAAGAAATCTCTTTTAGTGATTCTAAAAATGTTTCTTTAGTTGCGATTCTCGGTTCATAGCTACATAGGGACCCAACACATTCACCATCTATTTCTGCGATTAAAAAATTACTATAATGACAATAATTTTTTGCTGTGGTAGTTGTAAGTTTTTCTATATTTGCTAAAGTCTCTTCATCGCTTTTAGATTCAAAGATTACATCAAAAATACTTATCTGCTTATCTGCACGAGAACTTTGTAAAATCATCTGTGCTAAAAAAGGTGCATCTTGGCTTAAAGCTTTTCTTATTTTCATACTCATAAATCTTTCCATAAATTAATTAATTTCATATATTAGTAATAGTACCATACATTATGATAAAAACATTCTTAATCTTAATTTTTTTACAAAATTCCTTATTCTCCTCACAGCAAATCATATTGGTCGTTAGTGATGACTTTAATACTTCTAGAGCAAAATTAAGTTGTTATGAAGATGGTCAAAAAGTTCTAAAAACAATAGATGTAAACATAGGGGAAAATGGCCTTGGTTGGGGTATTGGCGAGCATCAACTAAAACAAAAAGAAAATCAACCAATTAAGAAAGAAGGTGATAAAAAAGCACCTGCTGGCATCTTCAATTTAACCTCTACTTTTGGTTATGCGCAGAAGAAAGAGTTTAATTTAAATTATATTTATTTATCCAAAGATTTAATTTGTGTTGATGATTCTAACTCGAAACATTACAATAAAATAATAGAGATGCCAAAAACAAAACCAAAAAGTTTTGAGCAGATGAGAAGAAGTGATCAACAATATGAACTTGGAGTTATTGTCTCTCATAATAAAGATCAAGTAAAACAAGCTGGGTCTTGTATATTTTTACATGTTGAAAAATCAGAAAAATCTTCTACAGCTGGGTGTACTTCTATGAGTTTAGATGAGATAAAAAAGATTGTAAATTGGTTAGATGGGAGCAAAAATCCCATCTTGATTCAGATTCCTCGTAGTTCTCTAAAAGAGATAAAAGAACTATTTCCTAATCTTCCTCTTTAGTCATTGAGTTTTTAGCCTCAATACCAAGTAGTGATAGACCTGTTTTAAGAGAGAGTGCAACCACTAAAAGAAGTTTCAGAAGTTTTGCTTCATCTTGGGTTCCTATGATTCTGCAATCATAATAGAACTTATGAAGTGCGGCTGCAAGTGCTCTTAGATAATCTGGAAGTTTTTGAACTTGACGAGAACTAAATGCATCATCTATTATCTCAGGGAGCAGAAGTGCCTCAAAAAGAAGACTATCAGCATTTTCATCAAGCCCTTTAAGTGAAGCTGACATAATCTCTTCTTTTGAGAAATTACTTTTAAACAATATTGTTTGTATTCTTGCATGTGCATATTGAATATAAAAAATAGGATTAGAGCTATCTTGCTTTTTAAACTCAGCTAAGTCAAATTCTAAAGCAGTATCGCTCTTCTTAGATGCAAAAATAAATCTAAGGGCATCTGAGCCTATCTCTTCAACGATATCACTCATCAAAATTACATTACCAGCACGTTTACTCATTTTGTATGGTTCACCATCTTTTAAAAGGCTTACCATTTGAGACAAAAGAGTCTCTAATCTGTTTGAATCATAACCTAAATACTCAACAGCTGCATTAACTCTTGGGATATAACCATGATGATCAGCACCCCAGATATTGATATAGTAATCATATCCACGCTCAAATTTTTGATTATGATAAACTATATCTCCAGCTAAGTAAGTTGGACGACCATCTTCACGAACAACAACTCTATCGTTATCGTCACCTTTTGCTTGAGAAGCTATCCACATTTTCTCATCTTTTTGGTAGATACCATCGCCCATCTTTTTCATGACTCTATCCCAGTCATTATACAAAGATGATTCATTTACAAATGTGTCGAAGTGAATATTTGTCTCTGCTAGAGAATTTATTACGATATCCATAACACCGTCTTTTGCCCAAAGTGCCAGTTCTTTTTGACGAGACTCATCACTTAAAATCTCTTTACCAAATTTCTCAACAGCACCATTTGCAAGCCCTTCTAAGTAATCACCACGGTAATAACTCTCAGGATACTCAACACTCTCTTTTAGTATGTTTTCACGACCATAAAGTTGGATAGAAAGACCAAGTAAATCAATCTGGTTTCCTGCATCATTTACATAATACTCAGCTGTAATGTCATAACCTAAATGTTTTGCTAGTCTATAAAGAGTATCTCCATATACAGCACCACGTGCATGGCCTATGTGAAGTGGCCCTGTAGGATTAGCACTAACAAATTCTAAAAGGATTTTTTCTTTTTTCTCTTGTTTGCCAAATTCATCTTTATTATCTAAAGCCCAAGCAGCATACTCACTTAAAAAATTTTCACTAAGACGAAAATTTAAATAACCTTTTACTGATTCAACACTGGAAAAAATTTCTGATTCATTAAATGAAGTAGCTAATTCCTCAGCTATAACCATAGGAGACTTCCTAAGTTCTTTAGCTAAAGAAAAAGCTATTGGTGTAGCAAAATGGCCAAAAGCTCTATCTTTTGGTTTTTCTAAAACAACTTCACGACCAAACTTTTCGCGCAAAAGCGCCGATACACGTTGTTTCAAGTATTATGCTTCTTTTGTAGTTTTTGGAGCTTCTGTAGATGCAACTTCTTCACTACCTTCTACTTTTTTAGGAGTGTCAGTAGAAGCTATATCAGTTTCATCTGTTTCTTTCATTTCACTTTTAAAGTTTTTAATTCCTTTACCAAGACCTTTTGCTAAGTCAGGTATCTTTTTAGCACCAAATAAAAGTACAATAATTCCAAATATTATTAATAGTTCTGTTCCACCAGGCATGCCCATGATATTCCTTTTTTTATAAAATTAATGCGAGAGTATATCTACAATTTGCTGTAAATACTCTTATCGTTCTTATTAATATATCACTATTGTTCTATATCTTCCCACTTTTGTACAAAATCATTAACTTCATTATTTGAAATTTTCATTCTCGCAGTAATAGCTATATTTCTCAATAGCTCTGCAGCTTTTTGCAAATCATCGTTTATAATTAGAAAATCATACTCACTAACTCTTTGTATCTCTCTCTTAGCCATTTTCAAACGAGCGTTCATAACTTTTTGTGAGTCTGTTGAACGACCTGCAAGTCTTTTCTTTAGTTCTGATAGTGTGGGAGGTGTAATAAATACCGAAGTTGTTATATCTCCAAGTCTGTTGTTAACAGCTGTATTTCCTTGAACATCTATATCAAAGAGAACTAATTTGCCTTCACTTAAAGCTTTACGAACAGGCTTAATAGATGTTCCATAATAGTTTCCATGAACAAGTGCATATTCTAAGAAGTTATTATCTTCAATATCTTGCTTAAACTCTTCTACACTTACAAAATGGTAGTGTACACCTTCTTGTTCACCCTCTCTAATAGGGCGAGTTGTTGTAGATATTGAGAAGTAACACTCTCCTATATCATTTATTATTTCATTCAATAAAGAACTTTTTCCTGCACCGCTAGGACCCGAGAGGACTAAAACTGCTCCACTTTTGTTCACTATTTATCACCTAATGTTATATTGATATTAATCTTCATGCCTTTCATTGATGCTGCTACATCTTCGTTTGAAAGAGCTGCTAATAATTTTTTAAGAGCTTCTACACCTTCATTACTTGAGTCTATATCTAGATCCGTCTCTTTTAGATTTTCGATTTCATCACTTACATCAGCTTTATCTAATTCTTCACTGTTTACTTCTTCACCAATTGCTAGTTTTATATCTCTTGTATTTAATGATTCTAGTCCATTCATATCACTTACTGCTATATCTAGAAGTGTATCATCATCTAGCTCACTTTGTAAATCTTCATCACTAAGTTTTGAAACTGCACTTTCTATTTCTGACTCTAATTCTTCATCACTTATATCATCAATATTTAGTTCTTCATCGTCCTCTTCAACTGGGATTTCATCGGCTTCAATGTCTAAGTCTTGTGAGTTTTCTAGGTTCGTCTCTTCGAGACTTTCGACTTCATCACTTTGCTCAGCTACGTCAAGCTCTTCTTCATTGACTTCTGCTTCGAGACTTTCGACTTCATCACTTTGCTCAGCTACGTCAAGCTCTTCTTCGTTGACTTCTGCTTCCAACTCTGAGTCTAAATCTAAATCACCTAAGTCCATATCATCAAGACTTTCTATCTCATTATCTTGTTTTTCTTCTTCATCTTCAACTTCACCTGAGATTTCATCGGCTTCAATGTCTAAGTCTTGTGAGTTTTCTAGGTTCGTTTCTTCGAGACTTTCGACTTCATCACTTTGCTCAGCTACGTCAAGCTCTTCTTCATTGACTTCTGCTTCCAACTCTGAGTCTAAATCTAAATCACCTAAGTCCATATCATCAAGACTTTCTATCTCATTATCTTGTTTTTCTTCTTCATCATCAAAAGAGAGTTCATCAAGATCTAAATCATCAATATCTAAATCCATATTATCAAGGTCATCTATTTCATCACTCTCGTCTTCAAGGTCTAAGTCTTCTTCTAAATCTAGGTCTAAGTCCGTCTCTTTGAGACTTTTGACTTCATCACTTTCTTCGGCTACGTTTGACTCTTGAGAATTGATTTCTGTCTCTTGTAAAAGTTCTTGAACTTCTTGTAATTCATCTTTATCTAAAACACTTTCACCAAGATTTTCATCATCTAAAGATAGTTCATCATCTTCTAAATCTAAATCATCCGAGTCCTCTAAAGAATCTAACTCTTCACCAAGCTCAGAGTCCAAGTCCAAGTCTAGATCCATATCATCTAAGTCTTCTTCATTATCACCTTGTTCAGACTCTTCAATTTCATCTAATCCTTCAAGATTATCATCATCTTGGTCTAAAACTTCACTCTCATCTATTTCATTTTCCAAAGAATCGGTTAGGTCTAACTCTTCTTCGGCTTCTTCATCAGCCTCAAGATCAATCGTACTAGTTTCTTTACCTATAGTAGCAAAAAGTTCAACTAGGTCAGTTGGTAAAAATGGCTTTCTTAAAGTAGATGAAAAACCTTCAAGTTCCTCAGCATCACGTGAACATATATATAATGACTTACTAAATTCTACTTTTTCTTTAACTTCATTTAGTAACTCTTCGCTATAAAGAGTATCATCGAGTACAAATAAGTCATAAGTTCCAGCTTCAATTTCTTCTACACTAGAAACAATATCTAGATCATCAGAAGTCTTTTGTGCGCTAAGTGTTACTAGTTTTGTAACTACTGGATTATCATTTAAAAGTAATATATTCACATCTATTCCTTTGAGGGCATAAGTTTTATCATTGTATCAAAAAAAACTAAAAAAACATCTCTAAATAGTTAAAAGCTTCGAGCATTTGCGTTTTTAAAATCAACATTGTAGCACTAAAAGTTGCTATGAGAACCATAAATGCAACCATGATTTTTATAGGAAAACCAATTACTAAAAGATTAAATTGAGGCATAGTTTTCATCAACATTCCAAAAATAACATCTGCAAGCCATGATAGAGCAATAATTGGAAAAGCTATCATAAAACCTACAACAAACATATTCGACGTAGCTTTTATTATGTAATTAAAAAGATCTTCAGTCATTAAAAAACCACCTAAAGGAACACTAGCTAGTGATGAATCTATAAAAAGCAACAACCAGTGATGAAGATCTATCGCAAGTAATACCATCAAACCCATAAGAGATAAGAACTGTGAGATTATCGGCATAGATACACCAGTTTGAGGATCAATAGCACTTGCCATTGAAAAACCCATCATAAAAGATATCTGTCCACCTGCAAATGTTATAACATTATAAGCCAATAGTAGAACAACCCCTATAGCTAAGCCAAAAAGCAGTTCACTTAGTATAGCAAGAACTATCGTAGGTACATTAATATCTATTTGAAGCGGTGGCATCGATGAGTAAAAAACTATTGTAAAAAAAAATGCCATTGAAGTTTTTATGGTCATTGGAATATTTTTATGAGAGAAAATAGGTGCTGCCATAAAGAGTGCTGCAAAGCGAAAAAACAAGAGAATAAAGCCAACTATATAAGTGTCACTAAAAACCTCTGTCCATGATAACATTACATTTTACTCACTTAACTGCTACGAGTTTTTTATTTTCCAATCTATATACTTTTTTACACTTATGCGCCAACTCTTCATCGTGTGTTACAAGAACCATAGCTGCACTTTTTTTTTCTATATATTCAAAAAAGATATCCATAACTTCATTTGCAGTTAACTTATCAAGATTTCCAGTTGGCTCATCTAAAAAAAGTATGCGAGGTTGCTTAGTTAAGACTCTTGCAATTGAAACCCTTTGCTGCTGTCCGCCTGAGAGTTCTGTAACTTTTTGATTTATTGCTTCATAGATATTGAGTCTTTTTAGTATTTCGTCATCAATATTTTGCTTTGAGAGCATCGCTGCAACTTCCAAGTTCTCTTTTGCACTAAAACCTTTAAAAAGATAGTGAGATTGAAAAACTAATCCCAGCGAATCTCTTTTTATCTTAGCTAATCTCTTTTTACTCATTTGTGCGACATCTTCACCAAAAATATTAACACTACCGCCATCGGGGTTTAAAAGAGTTGAGAGTATATGAAGTAGTGTAGACTTACCACTTCCGCTGATTCCTATAATGGCTATAGACTCTTTTTCATCTAGATTAAGAGATATATTACTAAATAGTTCATATTCAAATGTATGTGATAAATCTTTTGCTGATAATAAATTCATAAGGGGATTATAGCAAATGTAACTAAAGAGAAGTTTTTATTTTTAAGAAGTTAAATGTAGAGTCTAAAAATCTTTACCACGCAATAGCGTGGAAAAGTTTGGGTTTATCCCATTTGTGCTGCAACTTCTGCAGCGAAATCGTCAACTTTCTTTTCAATTCCTTCACCAACTTCAAGGCGAATGAACTCTGTAATTTCAGCAGTTCCACCAAGTGTTTTAGCAGCTTCTGTAACAGCTTGTGCAACTGTTAATTTGTCATTTAAAACATAAGTTTGGTCTAATAAAGCTTGTTCTTTATCTAAAGTTGTATTATCATCAATAAAACGAGCTAATTGACCAGGAACAATTTTGTCCCAGATTTTTTCAGGTTTATTTTGAGCTTTTAACTCTGCTTTGATATTTTCTTCAGCTTCAGCCATAACTTCAGCAGTAAGTTGACTCATAGAAATGTATAAAGGTACATTCTTAAGAGGTTTTTTAAGACGAGCTAACTCTTCATTATCTTTTTTGATAACTTCGATTCTACCTCTAGTCTCAGTTTCAACGTATTCAGCATCAAAATCTTTGTAGCTTAAAGTAGTTGGTTTCATTGCTGATGCATGCATAGCAACTTGCTTAAGTGTATCTCTCATACCTTGAGCAGTTTTCTCACTATCACATTTAGCAGTAATAACAACAGCAATACGGTTGTTAGAGTGAATATAACCATTTAGAGCAGTTGTTGCATCAGCTATAAGTGTACCAAAACGACGAACTTCAATTTTCTCACCGATTTTAGTAACAGCAGCTGTAAAAGTTGCTCCAAAATCAGAAGCCATTAGAGCATCTACATCAGCAGGTTGAGCATTATAAATCTCTTCTGCTGTAGCTTTTACTAAGTTTTGGAAACCTTCATTTTGTGCAACGAAGTCAGTTTCAGAGTTGATTTCAACTACAGTAGCTTTAGAGAAGTCATCAGCAATTTTGAAACCAGCAAGACCTTCAGCAGCAACTCTATCAGCTTTTTTAGCTGCTTTAGCAATACCACGTTCTTTTAAAAGCTCAGTTGCTTTAACCATGTCTCCATCAGCTTCAACTAAAACTTTTTTACAATCCATCATCGGTGCGTCAGTTGCCTGACGCAACTCTTTAACCATTGCTGCCGTAACTGCCATGATTATGCTTCCTCTGTTGCAGCTGGTGCTTCAGTCGCCTCAGCTTCTACTGCTACTTCTTCACTCGCAGCTTCTTCAACTACTTCTTCTTCAGCAGGTGCATCTCTAAGAGCTTTACCTTCATTGATTGCAGCTGTCATTTCACGACAGAAAAGTTGAATTGAACGGATTGCATCATCATTACCAGGAATTGGGTAAGTGATTAAATCTGGATCACAGTTAGTATCTAGTGGAGCTACAACTGGAATACCAAGACATCTAGCTTCTAAAACAGCAATATGCTCTTTTACTGCATCTACAACAAAAAGCATATCTGGAAGTTTCTTCATGTTACGGATACCACCGAAGTATGCAGAAAGTTTTTCTTTTTTACGAGCAAGCATTAAAGCTTCTTTCTTAGTTAAAAGATCAATTTGACCATTTTCTTGCATCTCAGTAATAACGTCAAGTTTACGGATACTTTTTTGAATAGTTGGAAAGTTAGTAAGCATACCACCTAACCATCTGTTATCTACGTATGGCATACCACAAGCGATAGCAGCATCTCTTACAGAGTTACGAGCTTGTTTTTTAGTACCAACGAAAAGTACAGTTTGCCCTTCAGCAGCTGCGTCCATAACGATTGTATAAGTGTTACGGAAATAACGAAGAGTCTTTTGTAAGTCAATAATATAGATATTTTTACGAACACCAAAAATATATTTTTTCATTTTCGGATTCCAACGACGAGTTTGGTGTCCAAAGTGTACACCACATTCTAATAGGTCTTTCATAGTTACCATTTAAGGTCCTTTAAGGGCTGTTTTTTCAAGCCAGAAATTCAGTTAGTTAGCTTTGGCAATGTCGAACAATACTATCCTAAAAAGGAAGTTGCACTAACTTTTGACACATACCTGTTAATGTTTTCTTGTATATTTATAGAAGAAAAATCCGCGAATTATACTCAAAAAATATTTAAGTTAAGCTTTTTAAAAATTTAAGCTTTTAATTTCTCTAGCTCTTCTTTAACTTTTGCAACATGATCTTTGACTCTTACCTTTTCAAAAACAGCTTTTACAATTCCTTGGGGATTGATGATTAGAGTTGTACGAACAACTCCCATATACTCTTTACCATAATTTTTCTTTAACTGCCAAACACCGTACTCTTGCATCATTGTTGTATCTTCATCACTTAGAAGTGTGATTCCTAACTCTTTTTTCTCTATAAAACTACGATGTTTTTTTGTAGAGTCTGCACTAACACCTAAGATAATCGCATCTAGCTCTGAAAAATCAGGAGCTGCCTGCGTAAACTCACAAGCTTCGGTTGTACATCCCGGAGTATTATCTTTTGGATAAAAATATAATACTATCCATTTTCCCTTTATATCTCTTAAACATATCTCTATATCATCTTGGTTTGGTAAGCAAAATTCAGGTGCTTCTTCATCAATTTTAATCATTATTATTTTTCCTTCATTCTATTTTTATCGTTTTTCTAGTTCCATTGAACATTTTTGAGTACCTTTGACTCTATTCTGAACTCCAGTGAACATTTTTTTTCAAAAAATATTCCATACGCTCAAGCCGAGTACCATTAGCTTTATTTCAAGCTTCCGTGAACATTTTCTTGTAGAAAATATTCCATACGCTTGAGCTAATGGCATTAATAAACAAACATCAAAAAGTAAACCCAGATGCCAGTGAGCGAAGTCATAACAACTCCTGTAAATGTCATAAGCCCTGCTTTTCTATGTTTACTTAGCTGTACTTGCTTCTTTGCCATAAAAAGAGTTGTAGCCCAAATGATAAGTGTTACTACAGATATAGCTATATGAAAGATAAGGACTATAACTGCGTAGTTGTGTGATACTCCACTATCTTTCATAAAAGAGTCAAAACCACCAACCATTCTAACTCCTGTCTCAAAATAACCAAGTACTATGACGGAAAAAGCAAATATAAATATCTGTGCATAAGCATGTGCTTTATATCTTTTACTTTTAGCCAAATAAATAGCTCCCGCTACAAGCAGTGGCAAAAGTGCCACAATCAGTGTCACTACATCCATAAATATGGGTGCTCTTGTCCCAAAAAAACCTGTTTCAAACATATATTCCATATTACTCACCTTTAACTCCTCTATTTTTTTGATAATAAGCATACCATGAACCTAACACTATCAACAGTAATACAACTGTAATTGTAATCTGCTTTAAGTATACATCAATAAGTTCTTGATTTTCACCTATAAAATACCCAAGCATTGTAAGTATCAATGCCCAGATTCCTGCACCTAATGCTGTATATATTGAAAACTGCACTAAATTCATGCGAGCTAGACCTGCTGGTATAGAAATCAACTGACGAATACCTGGAATAAGTCTTCCGGTAAAAGTAGAGATATGTCCATGCTTTTGGAAGAAGTTATCCATTTTATCTAAAGCACTCTCTTTTATAAAAAAGTATTTTCCATATTTTTTAAGTATTTTTCTACCAAGACTAAGCGCTAAATAGTAATTTACAAACGCGCCAACCATTGAACCGCCTAATCCACTAAGCATTATCATACCTATACTCATCTGCTCTTGTGAAGCTAAATATCCAGCAGGGATTAAAATTATTTCACTAGGAAAAGGTATAAATGAACTCTCAACTGCCATAAGACAAAAGATGCCAATATATCCCCAGTCAAAAATCAGATCTACTAAACCTTGTGCTAACTCTCTTATCATTTGATACTCTCTTGTACATCTTTTATCATCTTGTCTGCTACATCACTATTTGAATACTCTATAAGTTTTTTACTTTTTTGCTCAAGCGGTTCATCTAAAATATAGAGTAATTTTGTTCTTAAATCTTCACTCTCTCTCTCACACCAACCAAGATTGTTATCAACTATAAATCTTGCATTATAATATTGATGATCACCAGCTGCGTATGGATACGGAATATAAAAAGCAGGAAGTCCATTTGCTGTAGCTTCCCAAAGAGTACTAGCTCCTGCACGACTTACGGCCAAGTCTGCTTTTTGGATAAGAGAAGCCAACTCTTTTGTAAATCCATAAAGTTCAACCTCGACACCTAACTCTTCATACTCTTTTTTTATTCTATCAAAATCTTTTTCACCCGCTTGATGAATGATATTAATATTTCTTTTTTTAAGTTCTATTGCTAAGCTAAGTGCCAAATCATTTATAGCTTTTGCACCATTTGAGCCACCTAAGAAAACAATATTTTCAAGGCTAGTACGAACTCTGGCATTTTTATAAAAAATCTCTTTTACAGGATAACCTTTAATCGGAGAATTTTTATCATATGCACAGATAAAGTTTGAAGCAAAAGGTTTTAAAAGTGAGTTTAGTCTTCCCTCTATAGCATTTTGTTCATGTATAAAAAGCGGAATTCTTTTACTTATAGATGCAAAAGATGCGGGAGCTGCTGAGAAACCTCCAACACTATATGTTGCTTGTATTTTATGATTTTTTAGTATTTTTCTTGATTTTAAAAAAGCGCGAAACACTCTCCAAAGAGCTTTTAACTTTCCAAGTCCTTTTTGATTTACTACTCCTGTAGTTTCTAAAAAGTAAACATGTGAAAAAGCACTTCTTTGTTCAAAGTATTTTCTATCCTGTCCATTAGTAGAACCAATAAAAATAACTTCATGAGCTTGTTTAACAGCAGCTTCAACAAGAGCCTGTGCTATCATCAAATGTCCGCCAGTTCCACCGCCTGTTATACATAATTTCAACTTCGCTCCATCCTATTTTTGCTCCATATCTGCTTTTTTAGAAGCCATCAGTACCATTCCAATAGCAATAGATGCTGCAATAATAGCAGATCCACCATAACTTAAAAATGGAACTGAGATACCTTTAATAGGAGTTATTCCACTTATACCATAAGCATTTACTAAAAAGGCGAATGAGAGTAGCAGTCCTACACCAAGCGAGAAAAGATACATACTTCTATCGTTTGAGCGATTTGCTATTTTAAATATTCTTTGTAGTATCCACATAAAAAGTATTACCACAAATAAAACACCTATAAAACCAAACTCTTCTGCTAATCCGGCTAAAACAAAGTCTGTGTGAACTTCACTTAAAAACCCAAGTTTAAAAGTTCCACTCGCCAGACCTGTTCCAAACATTCCGCCATTATGAATTGCATTTAATGAGTGTCCTATCTGATATGGTTCTATCTCAGTAGGTACTCTTAACTTCTCAGCTATAGATGCAGGAAAAAGTCCTAATACACTGTTTTGAGCTAATGCCCACCATGATTTTATTCTAATAATTCTATGTTCTGCTGTCATTATAAAAAATATAAAAAATAACAAGGAGATAGAAAGTAGCGAAAGGAAGAATCTAAAACTACTACCTGCAAACATCAACATAAAAAGCAGAGTCATTCCAAGAACAACAACTTGTCCCAAATCATTTTGAATAAAGGCAATCATAAACATAGCCCCTACAAAAACAAGTGCATAAGGGATAAAACGTTTAAATTCTGCTCCTATTCCCATACCATCATGATGTCCTAGTTTTCTTGAAAAACTCCAAGATAAAAAGTAAACAAATCCGACTTTAAAAAACTCTACAGGAGCTAAAGAAAAACCAAATATTTTTATCCATCTTTTTGCTCCACCGACAGCTGAGACTAAGACTTCTGGTAAAAATGGCATAGCAACCATTAAGATTGTTGAACCGATAAAGAGCGTAAAACCTATCGTACTTAGCCACTCATCTGGGTCCAACTGTGCTAAAGACCAGATTATTATAATTCCTACAAATCCAAATAGTGCCTGTCTTATAGCAAAGTGAAACTCGCTAACTCCAAAAAGAAGAGTTATATATGCCGATAAAGAATACGTTAAGACTATGCTTACAAAAATCAATATAGCAACTAATGTAAAGAGTTTTCTATCTGCCATATTATTTAATTTTATTTATTTTTAAAACAAACTCAACTTCTGCTTTTGAGATATGTAATTCTTTAGAGATAGTATCTAGTGAAACACCCTGTTTAAATAGTGAAATAATCTTTTGATCATCATTTCCATGAACTGACGTGGGAATAGATATCTGTTTAACTCCGTTTTCAAGAGATGCTATTCTCAAGTTCATCTGCTCATCCATGGTTACAAGTGTATCTTCTAGTCTTTGAACTCCAACAGATAAAGGCTTAACCATATCATACACTGTCCTCTCTACTTCTTCATATATCTCTTCATCACTCATACGGCTAGTGTTACTTTTAATACCTTTTTGAGTGTCAGTCAACTCTTTTTTTAGATAAAAAATCTCTCTATTTAAATCTTCAACCACAGATGCAACTGAACGAATATTTTTATGAAATTCTGAATACGAAGTAAAAACATAATAAAGTAGATACAAAATAATAGCTGCCATAACAACTACAATATACTCTATATTAATCATATCTGTATATTTCATTTAGTTTTTGCCTCACGGATAAGAACTCTCTCTCTAGCAGTCAAATATACACCCCACTCTTTTTCATCGCGTTCATGTATTTTTACAATTTCGCATAATGACTCATCAACTGCTATGAAAAATATAGGAATATCTCTTTTTGGATGAACTGGCATCTCAACACGACCATAGTACTCTTTACCAGGTTCTAAGTCAGCAGATTCTATTTTAAAGTGCTCAAATCCTATAGACTCTATTTTAACCTTGTGCATTAGTGATAATCTTTTTGGAATCTCATCTTTTAAAAACATCTCTAGGGCATCTATCTTTCTATGAAGTTCCACAATAAGATTTAGTAAAACTTGATCAGTCTCAGAAGTGTCACCCCTACCTTTTGCCAGTTTCAACCATTGATTAATAGGGTCATCATCGCTCTCACTTAATTGTGAATACTCTCTAAGGTACGCCTCTTTTTCAAGACTCGTTTCACTATACTCTAAGCTAATAGGAACTGGTACTAAGCGAACACTCACGCTACGACCTTATCTAAAATAATAAATACAAAAAATGCAACACCAAGATAACCATTAACTGTAAAAAACGCACGGTCAATCTGAGTAAAATCACGTCTTACTATCTTATGCTCATATCCAAGCATAACTGCACTAAGAATGACAGCTGCGTAAGCGAAAATCCCAAGTCCTGCTGTCCAAACAAACAGAGCCCAAAATATTACACTCAGCATATGAAAGAGTGAAGAGATAAAAAGTGTAGCATCTGCCCCGTAACGAGAAGGTATAGAGTATAGATTGTTCTCTTTGTCAAAATCTATATCTTGAAGTGAGTACAGCAGGTCAAACCCTGCCACCCAAAAAATAACACCAAGGCTTAAAATAACAGACCATGCTGGAATACTAGCTTGAACTGCAACAACACCCGCTATTGGAGCGAGGCCAAGAGAGACACCTAAAACAATATGTGCAAGGTGAGAAAATCTTTTAAAATATGAATAAGATCCAAGAACAAAAAGAATCGGTACACTAAGATATAGCGCTAAGTCATTTATCATGTATGCAATTATAATAAAAACAAAAGCATTTACAACTACAAAAATCATTATACTCGTAGCATCTAGTCTTCCATCAACATTTGGACGAGACTCTGTTCTAGGGTTAACTGCGTCTATGTCTCTATCTGCATATCGATTTAAACCCATAGCAAAGTTTCTTGCACTAACAGCCGCTAAAGCACCCATAAGCAGGAGCCAAAAGCCAAACCAGCCATCAGCTGCAACTATCATTGCTATAAATATAAACGGGAGTGAAAAAATAGAATGTTCAAACATAACTAGTTCGTTAAAGTCTTTTATTTTATTGATATATTTTTGCAACTATTTACCTTAAAATATTTTAACTCTATTTTACCCAAAGTTGATTTAAAATGATATAATTTTACTATGAATAAAGCTATAAAGCAACTTGCAATCATAGGTCTAAACTAATAATAAACTACAAGATTTCTTGAACCATGTAAGGTTGATTTTGACTCTTTTGAAAAATCCATTGCTTCGTACTTAAGTTCTCTAAAAAAATCTCATCATGAGTAATGAACAACAGCACTCCTTCATACTCTTTTAAAGAAGTCTCCAACAATTCTATAGATTCCAAATCCATATGGTTGGTCGGCTCATCTAAAATAATCAAAGAAGGATGCTTTAACAGCCCTTGAGCTATCAGTAGTTTTCTTACTTCACCTGGACTTGGTATACTGCTGTTAAGCAATGCTTTTGCATCAGAACCTAGTCTTTGAACAAGGGTAAAAAGTTCACCTTTGGCTTCACTGTTCATATTGCTTATCTCACAAAAGAGTTGCTCTGCCTGTTTGTCTGTAATCTCTTGAGGTATATAAAGATAGTCGTGCTTAAAATCGATTTTCTTTATAAAATAGCTTATAAATGTGCTCTTTCCAACACCATTTTCACCGCTAATACCTACTTTATCTCCAATATCTATGGACAATCTAGGAAAACAGAGTTGTGTTGACTCAAAAAGCGCAATACAGTTTTTCTCAACTGCTATTGGAAAATTGTGTTTAGCAATTTCTCCCTCAAAGCTGATACCTGTTGCATATTCTTTTGAGAGTTTATTTATATTTTCACTTAAGTGACGCTGTTTACTAATAGTACGTTGTAACATCTGCCCATCATTTTTATCTTTTCCAGTCAAAATAGCACCGTTTATTTTTTCTTTCATTGAACTATCATTTTTATCTACATTTTTTTTAGAGAAACGCTTTTTAGCAAGGGAGATTTTCTCCTTTTGAACCTGAACAACCTTTTTGATTTTTTTTAGCTCATTTTCCTGCTCGCTGATTACTTTTTTCTTGTGAGAGAGTATCTGCCTATTGGCTTGTTGTGCCAAAGAAAACTTCGATTTATATTTTAAGACTTCACCTGCTTTTATCATGATAGTCTGCTGTGACAATGCATCTAGTAGTGTTCTGTCATGGCTTACCAAAATACCGATACCAAGGTAGCTTTTAAGTGCCTCAAGTACAATTGCCTGAGAACGACGGTCAAGATGGTTGGTCGGTTCATCGACCATAAGTACATCACTCTCACTTGAGAGGGCAACCGCTAGTTGCAATCGTTTACGTTCACCATGACTCAGGACTTCCCAAGTCTTTAACCATTCGTCCTTGACTTGCAAAAGGTCTCTGAGCTTATACGCCTCTTTTGTATATGTCATCATAAACTCTTCAATCTGTTGCGGAGGAAACTCTGTACTTTGAGCACAATAAACCACTAAATCATTACCAAGAATTTCACCCTTTTGGATTTTAAGCTCTTTTGATATTAGTTTTAAAAGCGTACTTTTACCAGAACCGTTAATCCCAGTCACAGCACTCCATCCCTTTTGGAAGTCTAAATTTAGGGCATTAAAAATAGGTTCTGCTGCACTAGGATATTTGTATGATAGATTTCTAATTTTTAAACTATTCATAATTTCCTATTTTCTTTGAGTGAATTTATTCAAGATATTTAGTAAAAGAAGATAAAATTTGATTTTCAAACTTTGCTTATCTTGTTTAATGATATTTATAAAAGTAATTTTTTGATTATATCTAAAATCATTTTTTTTATAAAAAGAAATTCTTTAACTATGCTACAATCTCACTATGAAATCAGATATTAAACAACTTGCAATCATAGGTCCTACAGCATCTGGAAAGAGTGATTTAGCAATCAAAATTGCAAAAAATATAGATGCTTACATACTCTCAATCGACTCTCTTAGTATCTATAAAGAGATTAACATCGTTTCTGCAAAACCTTCAAAAGAAGAACTTACAGCAGTTAAACATTTTGGCATTGATGTCTTAAATCCAGATGAGTATTTCAGCGTTGATGTTTTTATAGATATCTATAAAGAAGTTAAAGAGTTATGCCAAAAAACAAATAAGAACCTCATCATAGTTGGTGGAACTTCTTTTTATTTAAAGTCACTTTTAAATGGGCTCTCAACTCTACCAATCATAGATGCCAAGACAATAGCAAAAGTAAAAAAAGATCTTAAAAATCTTCAAGCATGTTATACTTTACTAACAGAAATTGACCCTGTATATATGAAAAATATCAGCCAAAATGATTCTTACAGAATTGAAAAAGCATTACTAATATATGAAGCTTCATCTCTTTCTCCTACTGAGTGGTTTAAACAAAACCCTCCTAAACCTATTATTAAAAATCTTGATATATATAATATCGATATTACCAGAGATATATTAAAAGATAGAATACTAAAAAGAACTCATAAGATGTTAGACCTAGGACTTATTGATGAAGTATGCTATTTGGAACAGAAGTATACAAGGCTACCTCACTCTATGGGTTCTATAGGGATAGTAGAAGTTCTTGATTATCTTGATGGTAAAACTAGCAAAGAGCAGATGAGTGAGCTTATCTCAATTCATACAGCCCAACTTGCAAAAAGACAACAAACTTTTAACCGTACACAGTTTAAAAACATAACTTCTGCATCCCTTGAAGAACTGGAGAAACTATTAACATGAAACTTTTTTTAATTCTGCTTATAAGCATAAGTCTATATGCCCAGAACTCTCTTTACTTTTTTCCCAAAGATGCTAAAAAAGCTAAAAGAGATATTGAAAAACTAATAAATGACTCTACTCATAGTATTGATATAGCTATGTATAATTTTGGAGATAAAAAACTCGCAAAGCTCTTAGTTAAAGCGCAAAAAAGAGGCGTGAAAGTAAAAGTTTTTTATGATAAAAAAGATGTTGAGTTTAATGAAGTTCAAGCAAAAACACTAGATGAAAAACTTCACACTAAAATAGCAATTTTTGATAAAAAAATAGTAGTTTTTGGAAGTCCAAATTGGACTAAAAAAAGCTTTAAAAAGAATTATGAAGTTTTATATATTACAGATGATAAAAAGCTACTCAAAGAGTTCAACAAATTTTTTAAATCGCTAGACTAATCTTCTTTAGCACCCTCTGCTAGTTTCGCCCAAGCCGAAGATGCATCTGCTTTTATGGACTCTTGATATGCAACTTGTGCCTCATCGCCTCTCCATAACTTCTCATAAGTTGATCCTAAAAGATACTTCTGTCTAGATCTATCTCTTTTACTTAGTTCTACTATGTCTAATGATTTTATTGTCTCTAAGGCTTTGTTGTAATTCTCTCTATTTATATAGGCTTGATATAGTGCAAACTCAACAAAAGGACTTTGTGCATACGAGTCTGAGTTCTTTTGTATTTTCATAACTTCATGACCATATTTAAGCACTAGATTATCATCTCTTCTATCACTACCTATTGCCATAACCGAGATATATCTCTCTATATCTTTATAATTACTTCCAAATACCTTTTGAACATTAGCCAATGATTCTATCATCTTGTTTGAATTCTCAAGTCTATTATAGGTGTCAAAAAGCACTCTATACACATCTTCATATTCTGATTTTTTATCATCAGCTATTAGTGTAATTAACTCCTGAGAAGCTTTGAGAACATCACTATAGTTTCCAGTTGCAAAATCAACTTTTATATGACGATAGAGCCATTTTTTTCTCATTTGCATATTTTTAGATTTTAAGTTTTTACTGGCAATATCTTTAGCAAGTAAAAAATCAGCACCTTTCATAGCACACGCATATATACCATCATCCCATTTATCTGAAAGTTTTATAGAGTATTGATTAGCTATTTGTAAAACACTATGACACTCTTTATTTTTAAGAGATAGCTCCATAGCGCCTATTGCTGCATCGTTTACTATAGTCTTGGTATCTGGGTATGTTGTGGCATCTAGAGCTAAGAGTTCATCCTTGAACTCTAAAACATCACTGAACATTCCATTATCACACATCAGTTTTGCTTTTTCATATATTGCTCTTTTACCTATACTGTCTTGTTGATATGTTTGTATTAGCTTGTCATAATCAGCAAGTTTTGTACTAACATTTGCATCACTAACATCAAAAAAGAGTGAGTCTTTTGCAACCTGAACTTCTGCATCATAAATCCCATCAGGAAATCTCTTCAAATACTCATTTAGTGCATTCAAAGCTTCTTGTTTTTTAGGTGTTTTTGCAAACCATACACCTATGTTTTTTAACAAAGTCTCATATTCATCATACTCATCTCTATTTGTTTCATTAACTATTGCTTGAGCAATGGCAGCAGCTGTAGCTAGTTTACCATCATCAGCAAAAGTATCCATCATCTCTAAAGTTTTGTAATACTCACTCACAAAAAAACTAGGCTTAGCCTTAACTATCTTCATCACATACTTAATGGCTTCTTCTTTACTTCCTGAATTAACATTATAAAGTGCAAGTTTATATGCTGCTGCGACTGCGACATCTATATCACTTGTCTCATGTAAGGCTTTTTTATAATATTCCAATGCTTTAGATGAAGTTCCTGATTCCTCTAGCATCTCACCCTTGTATATATAACCCCATTTAGCATATACTGAATCTTTATGTTCGCTAAAGAGTCTGTCAAAAAAGTAATCTGCTTGACCACCCATACCTGAGAGAGAGTAGGCATTAGCAATAAGAGAGAGAACTTCTGCAACATTATCATCAGAAGAATATTCTCTAAGATAGACCTTTGAGAGTTTTATAACATCATCATTCTTCTCTGGAAGTTTTGAGTTAACTCTTATTTTATAGTAAAGCAGTTCAGCGTTAAAAAGTGAGTTTGGGAATTCAAGCATAACCTCATCTATAATTTCTAAACATTTTTCATACTCTTTTTGTGCATATAAATGCTTTATCTTTAAATAATCATTAACGTCTTGAACTTCTTGGATATGAACAGGATTACTTTTCATGTCAAGAGAACCTACGTATGGTAGTTTATTTTTATCAAGCATAAATGGAAAGTGAATAGCTACGTCAGAGGGTTCTTGTGTTTTTATATATGGAAGTTCTTTGTTGTAACCAACTAACATCCAATGACGGGCTAGTTTAGCATTTGCTTTATAAACACTATCATCTTCACTTAGATTAAATACAACAGGAAAGAGTTTCATTTTTTTATATGGTGTTATTATCAGAAAAAATGTTTTATTCTTTATTTGAGTATCTATTTTAAAAAAATCATTCTGTAGTGTTTTTAATTTTTTTGCAGGAGATTTTGGAAATGCGCAAACGATTTTTACAACTTCATCAAAGTCATTTGTCATCTCTTGGCATAAAAATTTATTTTCATCTTTTATATGTAATGTAGAATAGTTTTGAAAGTTCTCTTTAGCACCTTGAAGAGAGATATCAAGAGCTTTAAGAGATGTGGTTGAAACAGTAGTGAGAAGCAGGAACGAGAGCATCCATTTAAACAAATTCTCTTCCTTCCTTATCTCTAATTTATAAAGTAGTATCAATATCCACTTTTATATACTAAAGCTGTTATAAACTCTAATACTGGGTTTACAGCAACAAAAGCAAAAATAGTTCCTACTGCTGCAATTCCAATGATTGTTCTTAATGGAGTTGTTGCATTTGCTACAAATACATGTCCATCTTTATTGATTACAGGTTCTTTCATAAACATATATACGATTAGTTTTATATAGTAGTAACCAGCTATTGCAGAATTTAGTGCCATAATAAGGGCAAGTACAGTATATCCGCCTGTTACAGCAGAACTTATTAAATATAGTTTACCCCAAAATAGTGCAAATGGAGGAAGACCTGCTAAACTTAACATAAATACTCCCATAATAGTTGCTGCTACCGGTGATGTTTGAATCATACCTGCAAACTTATTGTAACTATGATCAGAACTTTGATATACCGGAAGATGTTTTTGACGAGAAATCCAAAGCATACTAAATGCACCTAAGTTAGTAAAGCTAAATAGTACCCAGTATAAAAACAGTGCACTATTTGATTGAGTTGTACCTATTAATATAGCAGCCATTACAAAACCAGCATGACTTATTGAACTATATGCCAGCATTCTCTTAACATCAGTTTGAACTAATGCCCAAATATTTGCCATTGTCATTGTAACTACAACAACTATATAAAGAATAACCTCTAACCAAATCACTCCACTGTGAATTAAGAACTCAAACATTCTCATAGCAACAATAAATACTGCTATTTTTGGAACGATTGACATAAATCCAGCTAGTGATGCAGAAGAACCTTCATAAACATCAGGTGCCCAAGTATGAAATGGTACAAGTGAGAGTTTGAATCCAAGTGCAGCTAAAATAAATACAACACCAATAAGTACAAAGCCCATATCAGCAAAACCATTTGCTTCTAAAACTGAAGCGATTTGATTAATCTCTATAGAACCAGTTAATGCGTAAAACACCATTGAACCAAAACTAAAAAAGCCTGCAGCTAATGCACCCATAGTAAAGTACTTAACAGCAGCTTCAAATGATTTGTCACGGTTATGCATAGCGATTAGTGTATATAGCGCTAAAGATGCTGTCTCTAGTCCAACGAAGATTAGAATTAAGTTGTCTGTGGCAACCATAAATTGAAAACCACCAAGCATAAATAAGAATAGTGCAAAAAACTCTGGGTAAGAAAATTCGTGGAATCTCTTATGAGTTAATGCTAGTGGAATAAACAGCAATGATGCAACAACAATAATTAGTTGAGATAAAATCGCCAAACCATCAATAAGCATAACATCAAAAACACCCATCACTGTACCATTTTGGGTAAAAAGATCTGCAGTCTCTGCAATAGCACCTAAATCTAACAATAAGAAAAGAATACTTATCATTACATATAGAGTCTTATCTAAGCCACCTTTAATTATATCAATAATTAAGATTAATAACGCACCGATGATAGGAATCAACATTGGTGCAAGAGTCATTAAATTTAATGACTCTAAAGAAACGTTTACTGGCTCTAACATTAGTGTGCCTCCTGCGCTGAAGTTCTAGTAATTTTAACCCCGTCTATAAGGTTTGGAATTCTAGATTTAGCTTCATCTGTTATAGATTTGTCATGCATTAATTGGATAACAGACTCAACTGAGTTGTTAATAGGGTCCAATAATGGTTTAGGGTAGATACCTAACCAAATTGTAATAATTACTAAAGGAACTAAAGCAATAAGCTCTCTTTTGTTTACATCAGGAAGATTTCTGTTTTTCTCATTAGTAACTTCACCAAAGAACATCTTTTTATAAGCTGCTAACATATAGATAGCACCAACAATAATAGCAATACCTGCTAATAGAGTTAAGATGTGTGATTGCTGATAGAATCCTAGAAGACTTAAAAATTCACCAACAAAGTTAATTGTAAGAGGCATACCTACTGAAGCCATCATCATAATTCCAAAAATAGTTGCAAACCTAGGCATAACAGATGCTAAACCTCCAAACTCACTCATCATCTTAGTATGTCTTCTATCATATATTACACCTACGAGCAGGAACAGAGCACCTGAGACAACACCGTGAGCAATCATTAAAAAGATTGAACCTGTAACACCCTCAACATTAAGAGCGAATGTACCAAGAATGATAACACCCATGTGTGAGACTGAAGAGTAAGCAACAACTTGCTTTACATCTTCTTGCGCATAAGCAACCATTGCTGTGTATACAATCATAATAATTGCAAGCACCGCGATTGGGAACATGAAAAACACTGAAGCATCTGGGAACATTGGCAATGAGAAACGAATAAACGCATATGTACCCATTTTAAGTAAGATTGCCGCAAGTATTACAGAACCTATTGTTGGTGCTTGACCGTGAGCATATGGTAACCATGTATGAAATGGAAACATTGGAACTTTAATCGCAAAACCGACAAAAAATGCCACAAACAACCAAAGTTGGAATGTCTCAGGTAAGATCAGACGATACCAATCAAGAATTGCGAAACTCCATACACCTGTTGCTTGATAGTAAAAATATGCCATAAATAGCATACCAACTAACATTACTAACGAACCTGTAAATGTATATAAAAAGAATTTTACTGAAGCGTAAATTCTAAGTGGTCCACCCCACGCACCAATGATATACAACATTGGCACAAGAGATAACTCCCAAAATACATAAAACACAATAGCATCTAAGGCAACAAATACACCTACCATAGTCATCTGTAAAAACAGAAGTGTTATAATCATATTTTTAACATCTTTAGTATCAGTTAATGACGCTATACCAATCATAGTAAAGAATGCTGCCAAAATCACAATAAATAGTGAAATACCATCTACACCTAAAATATAGTTAATTCCAAACGCTGGAACCAATGGTAATTGCTCCATAAACTGCATACCAGACACATTTGAATCAAATGAGAACCACAGCAGTAAAGAAAGAGAGAACTCTATAAATGCAACTGACACACCATAAGCACGTATACTGTCTTTAGCAACTGCAAATCCAAATATAGCGGCTACTGCAGGAAAGAAAATTAAAATCGATAAAATATTGTCTAACATCTATTGAACTCCTAAACCTGATAAAATTGTATTAATTTCATCAGAATGTCTAACTGCAAGTCCAAAAACTACAGCTAGTGATAACAAAATAACAAGACCTGCTACCATCCACTTAAGCATAGTAGAAAGATTACCACTTTGCATCGTTCTTGTACTCTCACCTGTTGCATAGAATATATTTGCTATACCATCTACAGATGCATCTACAATTTTTTGATCAATCTGTTTCCAAAAAACTGTAGAGAGTTCTCTATACGGTTTTACCAAATACTCTTCATAAAAATGTGGAATATAGTATTGGTTGATTAATAACTTATACTTAAAACTATTCTCCATAGCACTTGTTCCATCTGGAACTTTAATATCTTTGCTCATATACTTTTTATAAGCAAAGTAGATAGCAGCTATTACAAATAATTGTGTACCTATTGTCATAATCCAGTATGTTGCAGCTGAATGTACATGGTACTCTGTAGCCGGAAGAACTAGTGTTACATACTCAAAGTAAGTTCCTTTAAGAGCTCCTGCAATTACAGCTAAAATAGCAAGAGGAATCACTGCAACAAGCATAAACTTGTAAGCTTCGTGAGGGTGGTGACCCAAAGCAGTATGACGATCTTCACCGTGGAAGATTAGAGCAATAATTCTAAATGAATAGAATGCTGTTAAACCGGCAGTAAGTAAAAGAACACTATAGATAATAAAGTGATGATCTACAAACGCAACTTCTAAGATTAAATCTTTTGAGAAGAAACCTGCAAGTGGAAAGATTCCGGCAAGTGCAACAGATGCAAGAGTCATAAGAATCATTGTACCTTTCATTGTCTTACCAAGAGCACCCATCTTAAAAGGATCAAGTTCATCATGCATTGCATGCATAACATTACCTGCACCAAGAAATAGTAGTGCTTTAAAGAATGCGTGAGCCATTAGGTGAAAAAGTGCAACCCAGTAAGCACCAAGACCAGCTGCTGCAAACATATAACCTAACTGAGATAGTGTAGAGTAAGCGATAACTCTCTTTATATCACGATTAACAAGTGCCATAGAAGCTGCAAAAATTGCAACAAATGCACCAAGACTAGCGATAAATAGACCAACATTAGGGATTAATGCGTATAACTCGTTTGAGCGTACAACTAAGTAAACACCAGCTGTTACCATTGTTGCTGCGTGAATAAGTGCCGATACCGGAGTAGGACCTTCCATAGCATCTGCAAGCCAAGTATGTAGTGGAAACTGAGCTGATTTACCCATAGCACCAACAAATAAGAAAATACCTATCCAAGTTAGCGTAGAAGTATCTAAACCTGGCATTGCTGCGAAAGCTTCGTGATACTGAAGTGTACCTGTGTTCCAATATACTAAAAAGATACCAATAAGCATACCAAGGTCAGCAATACGGTTCATAATAAACGCTTCATTAGCTGCCCAAGTAGCACTCTCTTTGTGGTACCAGAAACCGATAAGACCCCATGAACAAAGACCAACACCTTCCCAACCTATAAATAGACCAGCGAAGTTATCACTCATTACAAGAACCATCATCGAGAAAACGAAAGCTGATAACCAAGAGAAGAATCTGTTGAAACCTTTGTCATGATCCATATAACCAATAGCATAAACGTGAACAACAGTTGAAACTAAAGTAACAACCATCATCATAGTAACACTTACTTGATCAACGATAAAACCAAAAGGAATATAAAGATTACCAGTAGACATCCAAGTCATCATCTCAACTTGAATATATTGTCCACTAGTTAGTACATATACTAAAAGAATTGTACTAGCTATCAGTGAGACTCCCAGTAATACACTTGAAACAACACCAGTAATAAGCATTTTGGGTTTTGCTCCAAAAAGTGCAGCAAACAAAGAACCTACAAGTGGTGCGAATAGTGCTGTATATAGTAATATTTCCATATTTCTATCCTTTCATCGTTGACATTAAATCAAGGTCAATAGCGTTATGTCGTTTATGCCAAACAATAAGTAGACCAAGTCCTACAGCAACTTCTGAAGCAGCGATTGCAATTACAAAGAATGCAAACATCTGGCCAGTTAAGTCACCATAATAGTGTGAAATCGCAGCAAAAGCAATATTTACAGAGTTTAGTAATATTTCAGTTGCGAAAAACAGCATTAGAAGGTTCTTTCTTCTCATTACACCTATCAAACCGATAGAAAATAAGATTGTAGAAAGTACAAGATAGTGGTTAAGTCCTATTTCCATCATGAAAGTACCTTTTTATTTTTTTCTTTTCTTATGTCTTCAATCTCAGCATCACTCATAAGAGTAAGAGAAAGATCCATTTTCTTACCAGCTAAAACAATACCTGAAACCATTGCAACAAGTAACATTACAGCAGCAAGTTCAAAAGGAACAAGATACTTAGTAAAAAGAACTATACCTATCTCTTGAGTATTACCAGCACCCTCTACCATTGGATAAAGAGCTGTAATATTATCTCCAAGGATTGGAGCAGCGAATATCACAACCATTAAAACTGCAGAAATTGTAGCTAAACCCGTAACTAGATACTTGTTACCGTTTTTCTCTTTAATATCTCTGGTTGTATCAAAGAACATCATACCAAACGCATAAAGAGCCATTACAGCACCAGAATAAACAACAATCTGTACCGCACCTAAAAAGTCAGCACCTAAAATAAAGAAAAATGCTGATATAAAAATCATTCCTGCTGCTAATGCTGTTAGAGCATATAACGCTTGTGATGTTGTTACCGTTATGTAAAACATCGCTATTGTTAAAAAAGCAAACAAATAAAAAGCAATCGCTTCAAACATACCCAAACTCCTTAATATGCGAGAGGTGTTTTTTTAACACGCTCATCTTCATGTGGTGTAATAGCACCAAAACCTTCAAACTCAAGTTGAGTCCCGGCCTTCATCTTATCTAGTGGCGTAAGCATCGCTGCATAATCAACAAAATGTTCTCTTTGCTCAGATGCATTCTCATACTCACCACCGTGAGTAATAGCTAACTCTGGACAAACTTCAGCACAATAACCACAGAAAATACAACGACCAAGATTAATTGTATATTCACTAACTTCTTTACGAGAATTTTCATCAATCTTAGTGTCCATTCTAATACAGTTAGATATACATATCTTTTCACAAAGTCCACAACCAATACATCTCTCAGTATCTGATTCCCATAATCTTTTCATCTCATGAACAGCACGGTATCTAGGACCTATTGGCATCTTTTCCATAGGATAACTAATAGTATGGATATCAAATCTAATCATCTCACGCATAACAACCCATAGACCAACAAATAGTTCGCCTCTGAATGTTCTTTTCACTACTCTTATAAACTTACCCCATGGATCAGTTGGATAATCTTCAATGTCTACCTTAAAGTATTCGTTAGAGATATCTCTGTTATTAAATTGTTCATTTTTCATCATTACCCCCTTACATCAATACTATTGCAGTAATTAAGATGTTTAAAACTGCGATTGGCATTAATACTTTCCAACATAACCACATCAATTGATCCGGTCTTACATCTGGCCAAGCAGCTCTTGTCCACAAGAAGAAGAAAAAGAAAAATGCCATTTTACCAAGTAGTCCTAACGCACCAAGAAAACTACCGTCTCCATATCCACCTAAGAAAAGTAGAGGAATAACAAATGAGATAAAGAACATATTTGCGTACTCACCGATGAAGAAAAGTCCCCATCTCATACCAGAATATTCAGTACCAAAACCATCAATAATTTCGTGGTCATTAGCAATAAGATGGAATGGTGTACGACCAGTCTCAGCAAATGCAGCTATCCAAAATAAAATAAATGCAACAGGTTGAGTCCAAATAATCCAATCAGTTATACCACCTGCTTGATATTCATTGAAATCAATAAGTGATAAAGAACCAACCATCATAATCGGAGCTAAAATAGACAGACCTGTCACAACCTCATAAGAGATAAATACAGCAGCACCACGAGCAGCAGAGATAAGTGCAAACTTATTAGCTGAGGCCATACCACCAAGAAGTGGACCATACAGACCAACACCCATGATTCCAAGAATATATAAAATACCAATATTAATGTCAGCAACTATTGGATGAACTTCATATCCAAAAAGTGTGAACGATGGTAAAAATGGAATCGCAGCAGCTGCCATAAATGCAGTAGCAGCAGTAATAACTGGTGCTATCTTAAAGATAGGAGCAACTACATTAGTTGGGATAATATCCTCTTTTGTAAAAAGTTTTACACCATCCGCTGCTACTTGAAGTAATCCGTAAGGACCAACATTCATTGGTCCAAGACGACGCTGCATAAATGCAAGGATTTTACGCTCAAAGTAAGTTCCAATCCCCGCTAGTGCAGAAAAGACAAGTAAAACTACAACGATTTTTATAACCGTTTCAATTAAATATGCTGTTTCCATATATTACACCCTTTCAATCGAAGCTGTTGCAAAACGGTATCCGCTAAACAAAGCCTCTGAATTTATTTTAGAATCAAATGTTGGTAGAACTGCTATATCGCCAGCAATTTTATTATCACTTACAATATTAACAATAATCTCTCCATTATCATTTTTAACTCTCACACTATCCCCTTCATTTAGTTCTGACTTGCTCAAGAACTCTTCACTCATATAAAGACCGGCAATCTCATCAAGATTAGTAGTTTTATTTGTGAAATCAGTGAACTGTCTTACAGGATTTGCAAGATAAATCAGTGTTCCCTCTAACTTATCTTCACTAAATGGTTCTACATTTTGGTTAGTACTTCTTTTGATTTTTACATTCTCAAGAAGGTATCCTCTAACTTCTGTGCCATCATTTTCATAATGGTTTGGTAAGTTATCAAACTCTTGTGCTTTAAAACCAACTGATGTTGGAAGAGAAGCTGTATATTCGATTACATTTTTGGCACTCATTCCAAGCTCATTAGCTATGTCGTTTAACTCATAGCCATTATATGATAGTGCTGCATTTGTAGGATTAACTCTCTTGTTGATAGAAGTTAGTGTTCCTTCTTGTTGATTTATTGCAGGCATATCTAAGTCGCCATTACCTAAAGCAGATATAGTAAAATCTCCGCTTACGTTATAACCAACACTGTATGAACCACGCTCATCATCAAGCTCACAGATAAGTGCTACACCTAAAGAGTTGGTAAGTGGTGGAATCATAGTAAGTTCAATATCACTACACTTCTCAACTAAACCAACAAGTCTTGCAAGATTTTTTGCATTTGGATGATTATATAAATCAGGTCCTACTATCATTGCAAAAGTATCCTTTTTCTTTAGATTTTTATCTAACTCTTCCATAAAGTTATCATCTGCACCTAAAAGTGCTAAAAGAGCGTTATCATCTACAACAACTTCTTTAGATACTTTTTTAGGAACCATTTTCTTTTTCTCAACTTCTACTTCTTCTTCCTCACCACTCTCTTCGTTAAGCTTCATCTCTTTAACGATTTCAACTATCTCTTCTTTGATAGTCTCTTCTACAGTGATAGTTTTTTCAGAATGAAAAGTTTCTAAATACTCAACTACTTTCTTAGGCAGTTTTTCTTTATCTCCAAATAGGTCTAAGATAAAGTATAAAGCAGCTTCTTCTTGAAGTGGAGCGTGTTTTACTGTCATAATACTTTTTCCAAGATCTTCAATAATTGGATCTTTTACAGGATGGAAGTATAAACCAGCACCCTTATTTACAGTCATTGAGTTATTTAGTGCATATCTAGCATTTGGGTTGTCGCTCTTAAGAGCAGCTCCAAGAGAGATTACAAAGTTGGAGTTGTGCGTAGTTTTAAGGTCATTTCCCCAAAGCATTGTTCCGCTTATCTCACTATAGTTTCTCAAGAAAGTTTGAAATGATTTAGCCTCATTATTCACAAGCTTATAACCATGCTTATCTTTTAAAGTTTGAAGAACATAAGCTTCTTCATTTGTAATAGTAGAAGTAAACTCTATCGTATCAGCTTTTTTGAAAGCCTCTATAGCAGAAGCAAATGCTTTTTCATCTTTTGATGCAACTCTATTTTCATAGTCAAAACCATATCTACCTGCACCACAAAGTGAAACATAGTTCCACTCATTCATTACTCGGTAGATTTTTTCTGTATCATCGCTAACGCTTGTATGTTTAACATCGTAAGAGATTTGACATCCAGCAGAACAGTGTCCACAAGTAGCAGGAATTTGCTTAAGCTCCCAAGCATTAGATTTATACATAAAGTGAGTATCAACTAAAGCGCCAACTGGACAAACAGCAGCACATTCGCCACAACTTGTACAGTCAAGAACATCAGTTCCATTAGTTAAACCAATTACAGATTTGTTAAGCTTATTCCACATTGCATAAGCATCTTTTGGCATAGTCTCTTTAAACTCAGCCTCTAGTGCATCTGCACCGCGAGCAATTGTTTTTAAAGAGTTATCTCCAATCATATCTTTACAAGCAGTTACACATCTCTCACAAACTATACAAAGACCTGGATCGTAGTGAAGATGTCCCCAATCATGAGAACTTCTATCTACATCTTTAACTGAATAGCTTTGTACATCTACACCCATCTCTAAAGTATAGTTTTGTAGTTCACATTCGCCTGATTGATCACAAACACCACATTGAAGAGGATGATTTACATCATATACTTCCATGATAGCGCGACGCTCTTTTTCAATATTTTCGGTTGTAGTTGTAATATTCATACCGTCTTTGCTTTTTGCATTACAAGCATAAACTTGTTTGCCGTCAGCTTCAACAAGACATATACGACAAGCAAGTGTCGGACTACATCTTGTTAAGTAACATATAGCTGGAATAAAGATGTCATTTGCACGAGCGGCGTTAAGTATAAACTCGCCTTCTTGTGTCTCAACCTCTTTTCCGTCAATATTTATAGTAATTTTACTCATTATACTACTCTCACTATTTTGGATTTTTCAAATCTATATCTACTTGCATCTACTACATCATCAAATATAGGGTTTAGTGCTATAGTACCTTTTAACTCACTATCGAGTTTAAACTCTCTTGTTATAGTTTTTGAGCCAAAACTAATTTCTATTTTGTCACCATCTGAAATTTTTGCAGCTGATGCAAATTGAGCTGAACCTCTAAGAGTGTTATCACGTTCTAACTGTTGTGTTTTATTCGTATAAGCATTAAACTGTAAAACAGGATTTGCATTATATATAATTGTACCATTGAATTCTGGTAAATCATCAAGTTCATCAAGTTTACCATTAGCATTACAAGTCACTTCATCTAGCAAATAACCTCTATTGTCATCACCATAAGGTGATAAAAAGTTTTCAAGAGAATCAAAAGCTATATCTTTAAAACCAGCTTTTTTGTTTAACGCTTTAGTATAATCAACTGTATTTACGCTCTTAACACCACATGCGCTTGCTATATCATTTAGTGTATAACCATCAAAACCAACTGCAACATTTGTTGGAAGAACTTTATTGTCTATATTTACAAAAGTTCCTTCTTGCTGATTTAAAGATGGTACTGAAAGGTTAGCATAAGACAGAGATGAGATAATAAAGTTACCTTTTGCATTATAACCCACTACATCTATGATATCTTCATCTTTATCCAAATCACAAATCAGAGATGCACCAAGAGTATTTACTTCACTTGGAACTATTACTAAAGAAAATGAACTATATTTTTCAATCATAGCTGCAAGTTTTGCAAGATTATCTGAGCGCTTATGAGCAATAAGGTCGTTACCCATAATTAACACACGATTTTTTGCTCTTGTAAATGATTTCATCATTTGCTCTATCTCTTCATTACCGATATTACTCTCAGCTTCAAGATAACCTAAATCTAAATCATTAAAAAAAGCTCTCTCATCTTCATCAAGGTCAGCATCTTTTAAGATAGCATTAGCAAGGATTGCCATTACACCCTCTTCTGTACCAACTTCATACTTCATAAGTTGAGTAACAGTGTTTTGCATTAGAGCATCTTCCATAGGATGAGCATAAACTATCTTTGCACCATTATGTTTTGCTGCAGTTGTAAGTGCATATCTAACACCTGGATTATCAGTAGCTATTCTACTTCCGATAATTATCGCTGCATCTGATTGCTTAATTGCATCTAGTGAGCCACTATGATGAAGTTTACCACTCACAGAACTGTATGCTCTCATGAATTCTTGAAATTTTCTTGCATCTTCGTTAAATAACTTAATATCAAACTTCTCTTTTAAAAGTTGTAAAATATGAGCTTCTTCGTTAGTAATCATAGATGAAAAACGAATCGCTTTAGCGTCATTGATAGCTTCTACTGCATTATTAAATGCTGATTCATCACTAGACTCTTGATTGTCAAAATCAAAGCCAAAACGACCTGCCCCACATAGGGATGTATACTCAAAATTATTTTTTACTCTATATATAGAATCTTCTCCATTTATTCCTCTATGTCTTGTCTCATATTCTAAAGGACACCCTGCAGAACAGTGAGCACAAGTAGCAGGTACACGACTTAGTTCCCAAGCATTTGCACTATATTTAAAGTTAGAACTCACTAATGCACCAACTGGACATACTGCTATACACTCTCCACAGAAAGTACAATCAAGAACATCAGAATTTTTAGGAATAATAGTTGAGCTATACCCACCAAACTGAACATCTATTGCATCATCACCAATTACTTCATTACAAACATGAACACACTTCTCACATAAAATACAAAGAGACGGGTCATAATTAATGAGTCCCCAATCTTTAATCTCACGTGATTGGTCACGAGCAGAAAAATTTTGTCTAGCAACATCAAACTCTAAAGTTTTGTTTTGCAAATCACACTCACCTGACTTGTCACATACTCCACACTCTAAAGGGTGGTTTACATCATAAAGTTTCATAATGTTTGTACGTTCATTCTCTAACTCGTGAGAACTTGTTGTAATCTCTATGCCCTCAGTCGGAGGAGTGTTGCATGATAATACAAAACCCTCAACTCCCTCGGCCTCAACAACACACATACGACAAGATGCACACGGTGTAGTTTTAGATATATAACACATAGTAGGAATATAGATATCATTTTTACGAGCTACAGTTAAGATAGTCTCGCCTTTTTTAGCTTCTACAGAGATACCGTCAATTTTAAAGTTAACCAAATTACTCATATATCCCCTCCCTTATGTTGCTATCATAGCGATGTAGTAACAGCGCATACAGCGGTCAGCTTCGCTCATCGCTTCTTCTTGTGTGAAACCTAAATTTACTTCTTTGTTGTTGTATTTGCGAATATCAACATCAAGTTTCTCACTCTCTTGTCTTGGTAAGCCTGGAAGCCAACCTTCAACTTTCTCTTTCTTATCGTAAACCTTTAGTTTACGTAAGTGGTCTTCCATTATTTCATCATCAGTTAGAGATATTTCTCCAGTTTGCATAAATCTAGACATTACAGAAGCACCACGTTTTGCTTGGCCAACTGCATTAACTATAGTCATAGGACCATATTCACAATCTCCAGATGCAAAGATACCTTTGCGAGATGTCATATAGTCTTTACCATTTGTCTTTATAGTTCCCCAAGATGTCATCTCTATACCCCACTCCTCAGGAAGTAGGGCAAGGTCAGCCGACTGAGAAACTGCAGGAATTAAGAAGTCTGTCTCAATAGTATAAGACGCACCCTCAACTTTTACTAACTGAGCACGACCACCATCTGGATCAGGCACCAATTCAAATTTATCAATAAGAAGTGATTTTAGAACATCTCCTTCATCAACCATAGTATTAACAGCTGAATGAAAAAGGAATTCAACACCCTCTTCTACTGCTTCATGATACTCTTCATAAGTCGTATTTCTAATGATAGTCTTCTCATCACGACGATAAATCATATAAACTTTTTTAGCATTTGCTCTAATTGAACAACGAACAACATCCATAGATGTAAATCCACCACCAACACAAACAACAGTCTTACCAGTCAAGTCTACTGCTTCACCAATCTCATACTTGTCCCAAAGATTAATCTGGTCAAGCATCTCGATTGCAGACCAGTAACCTTCGATTTCCGGTCTTTCATTATCACAACGAACTTTTTTAGATATTCGTGTACCTGTAGCAACCATAGTTGCGTCATACTCTTTTTCAAATCTTCTCATGTCATCTGCATTGATTTTAGAGTTAGTTATAAAATTAACTCCCATATCTTTTACACACTCTATGTCTTGGTTATACTTGTCAATTGGCATTCTGTATTCAGGTACACCAACTGCAACTTCACCACCAAGAACAGGAAGTTCTTCAAAAACATCTACCTGAGTTCCCTCAGCTGCAAGATAGTAAGCTGTAGTAAGTCCCGCAGGACCTGCCCCGATAACTGCAACTTTTTTACCATTGCTTTCTTGTTTTTGCATTGGATGGAAGAAACCAAAACCATGGTCTGTTTCATAATCTGCCCCAAGGCGTTTAAGTTCCATAATAGAGATAGGTTCATCAAGATTCGTTCTTCTACATGCATCTTCACAAGGGTGCGGACAAACACGTCCACAAACATGAGCCAATGGCATTGTTTGACGAGTAGCTTCAAGAGAATCATCAAATCTTAAATCTCTTACACCTTCTATATAACCTGGAATATCAACATGTGCAGGACACATATCAGTACAAGGTGCCGTAATTTTTGCAATATAACCAATCTCATCACTATAATGCTTAGACGGTTTTTGATTGTTTATACAATCCATGAACTCATCTTCAAAATGAGTCATTAAATCTATAATAGGATTTGGAACAGTTTTGCCAATCTCACATTTTGAAGTGATTTGCATACTTTTACCAATCTCTTTTAAGTGGTCCATATCAGCTTTGGCACCTTCACCACGAGCAATCTTGTCTAGTTGGTCATATAAAATTCTGCCACCCCATCTTCCAGGCGCACATCTTCCACAAGCTTCAGAGTAGACTTGGTACTGCGCAGCATATTCCATGCACAGACGGATTACATCAACATCCTCGTTGAATAGTGAAACACCATCCCAGCCTATAAAGGCTTTAGAGTCACGGTGATCATCGTAGGTTGCAGGTAAATTATAAGCTGATTCTTCCCACTCTTCTTGAGGTTTACCAACATTATTTATCAGTTCACCATTCCAAGTAGAAAAATATACTTTACTCAAAATTAATTCCTAAGCTTTTTTTGCAACGATAGTCCAGTCGACTTCGTTAAACTTTAAAGAGTTCATCAACTCATAACCACACTCTTTTACTAAATCTGCTGATTTTTGAATCGGAGTAAAATCACCAATTTCAAATAAAAAGATTGCTACTTCGCCTGCACCATGAGTTCCTAAAATTTCTTTCATTCTAGGTTCAAACTCAGTTTTTAAGTGTCTTAAATCATATCTTTTCATTAGCGGTCAACCTCCCCAAAAACTATGTTTGTTGTACCAATAATTGAAACAACATCCGGTATGTAGTGACCTGGTAAAAGGTCTGTTAAAATACCTGTATGCCAAAAAGACGGAGCACGAAGTTTCAGTCTATACGGGTATGCTCCACCTTGAGAGTTAATAAAGAAACCTAACTCACCTTTTGGTGATTCAGTCGCTACATAAACCTCTCCAACAGGAGGTCTCATACCTTGAGTCACAAGAACAAAGTGTTGCATAAGTGAATAGTTCTGAGTCATGATGTCAAGCTTTGGAGCTGAAACATATTTAGGAGCATGAGCCATTAACTCTGTTTCTCCATTTTTAACACACTCTTGATACATATCTATTGTTTGATAAAGAATCTTCGCAGTCTCTCTCATCTCTTGCATATACACACGGTAACGAGCAAAGTTATCACCTTTATCAGACCAAGGAACATTGAACTCAACTTCATCATATAACTCATAAGGCTCTTCTTTACGAATATCCCAAGCCACACCTGAAGCACGTAGCATAGGACCTGTACAGCCCCATGAAAGTGCCATCTCTTTAGAGATAGTACCAACTTCTTCCATTCTCATTAACCAGATACGGTTAGTATCAAGAAGATCTTCGTAATCTTTAATATTTTGAGGTAACTTATCTAAAAAAGTTTTTAATTGAGATATAAAACTATCCTGAATATCTAGTGGAACACCCCCGATACGAATAGCAGCGTGAGTAAGTCTTGCTCCACAATAACCTTCGATAATATCCATTAAGTATTCTCTTTCACGGAATGCGAAAAGGAAAACTGTCATTGCACCGATATCCAGAGCAGTAGTTGCTAACCAGAAAAGGTGAGACATTAAACGGTTAATCTCTAAAAGCATCATACGAATAACTTTCGCACGACGTGGAACTTCTAGACCGATAAGCTTTTCAACTGATAGAGCAAATCCATAGTTGTTTGAAGATGAAGCAATATAGTCCATACGGTCTGTAGTCGGCATGAACTCATTGTAAATCATGTTCTCAGCCATCTTCTCCATACCACGGTGAAGGTATCCAATATCTGGATGAGCTTTAACTATCATCTCTTGTTGAAGGTGAAGCATTAAACGTAACTGTCCGTGAGCAGATGGATGCTGTGGACCGAAGTTTAAGATAAGCTCATTGTCATCTCTATCAAAAGTGATATTTTCAAAAAACGGTGTTAATCTATTTTTTATTTGTGCCATATTTCTACCTATCTCTGAGGGTCATCAATAACTACTGATGACTCTTTATCAAATTTCTTAATCAAGAACACACCACCGTCTTCTTGGTAAGCTTGTTCATTTGCTGGCTCATTTCCTGTAATCTCTGTTCCTTTAGGTACTTCATGTCCTAAACGAGCAAATCTCTGGGAATCATAACGGTCAACTCTTGAAGTGTCACGAATTTCAGGTCCAATCTCTTCTCTTGCTTCTTTACCATAGATCTTATCTACTTCATACCAAGCAGCAAACTCATCACCTTGAAGTGGGTAAGTTTTCAGAAGAGGATGTCCTTGCCAGTCATAAGGCATAAGAATTCTTTTCATAAAAGGGTGCCCATTTGCTTCGATACCGAACATATCAAACATCTCTCTTTCAGACCAATCAGCCGAGCGGAAAAGTTTCTCTACAGAGTTTACAGCCTGTCCTTTTTCTATAAAAAGCTTAATACGAATACGCTTACGCTTATTCATACTTAACATTTGATAGAAAACTTCAAACCCACCTCTATCAGCTAACCAATCTATAGCACTCATCTCTGAAAGCTGAGTATATTCAAGCTCATCTCTCATAAGTTCTAAAACACCATAGTTATCTTTTGCATTAATATAAACTACCATTTGCTCTACTTGAATAAAAGCATCTAATACTTCAAACTTAGACTTTATTGCTTCTAAGTCTTTAGCAAAAACTTCATCACTCTCAGGTGCACTTTTAGCAACTTGAGGAGACTTGTAAAATCTGTCTGTGTAATAGGGCTTAGCCTGTACATCATCTTTAGGTGTATATGCTCTCATTACATTAACCTTTTTGCTTTTTGTGCTTTAGACGCATGGTTAGCACGAATTTTCTTTTGTAGTAACATTACTCCATACTGAAGCGTCTCTGGACGAGGAGCACAGCCTGGTAAGTATAAATCAACAGGAATTATTCTATCAACCCCTTGTACTGTTGCATATGTGTTAAACATACCACCAGTATTTGCACATGAACCCATTGAAATAACCCATCTAGGCTCAGTCATTTGATCATAAAGTCTTTTAATAAACTCTGCGTGCTTCTTTGTAAGAGTTCCAGCAACAATCATAACATCTGCTTGACGAGGAGATGCTCTAAAGATTGTTCCAAAACGGTCAAAGTCATATCTTGATGCACCAGATGCCATCATTTCAATACCACAACAAGCAAGACCATAAGTCAGTGCCCAAAGTGAATTTGAACGACCCCAGTTAACAATTTTATCAATACTTGTAAGTGCTACAGGTAAACCAGCGTTTTGTGTATAATTTACTTTATGTTGTGCCATTCAAGTGCTCCTTTTTTCCATGCATATACGAATCCAATAGTTAATAAAAATATAAACATTAACATCTCTGCGAAACCAAACCAACCTAATAGTTTAAAGTCTACCGCCCATGGAAACATAAAAATAATTTCTACATCAAATAGTAAGAAAAGTAACGCAAATAGATAAAACTGTGGTGATATTCTATTTGGTTGTCTAGTTACCTCTGGTCCACATTCGTAAACTGAGAGTCTAATCTTTTCACTATCTTTCGCCGCTAGTGCGCGACTCGCTAAACGAGCTATGATAGTCGTAGCTGTGAATGCACCAAATGTTACAACAAATAGTACGAATACCCCAAAATACGGATTTGCAGTGCTAATATGCTCCATATAACCTACCTTTAAATAATTTTTTCTTTTGTTTCATCGCATTATCCTAGAAAAAACAGTTAATGCACTATATCAAAAAGAGTATTAAATTTACGAAGCTATAATGATAAGAATCTAAAAATGTTACTAAACGATACGTCATTTTTACCAGTTAGTAACATACGTGCAGTATTGTAACACAGTCATTTATTAAGAGTAAAAAAGACTAAAAAATAGCTTAATTTTGAGATTAAATTTTGTGGAATTTATTATAATAATGGGAATTATACAGACATCTTACATATTTTTCATTTCTCTCTTAAGGCTTCATCTTTATATCTGATCATTGGAGAGATAATATATTCAATAAGTCTTCTTTTGCCAATCATAATATCTGTCGTGCATGTCATTCCTGGAATTAACTGTACAAACTTGTCATCAACTTTGATTTTATCTTCGGAAAGTTGTATTATAACTGGATAAATTTCTCCAAGGTTTTCATCCAATATAGAAGCTTTTTCTATATTTATTATTACACCTTCTATATATCCATACTTTGTAAATTTAAAGCTATCTAATTTTACTTTAACTTTTTGTCCTAGATATATAAAACCTATATCTCTGTTTAACACTTTTGCCTCTACCTCTAAAGGAGAACCATCTGGTATCAACTCCATAATAATTTCACCGGATTGAACAACCTTACCATGTGCGTGATTTTTCAAATTATATATAATACCATCTACAGAAGCTTTTATTGATTTCAACTCTAATACATAGTTACTCTTCTGCACTTCAGGTCTTAATGTACTTAATTCATTTGATGTATCAGTTAAAAGTTGAGCAGATTCTTTCAAGCTTTTATTTTTAAACTGTTCTAATTCTTTTTTTGACACATCTAATTCAGCTTCTAGTTTTTCAGCTTCAGCTTGTCTTATTTTTATATCTTCTTCTTGTTCAATAAATTCATACTCAAGATCTTTCAACATAATTTCAGATTCTAAGCCTCTCTCAACTAAAGGTTTAAATTGTTCAATTTTAAAGGCAGTATATGGTAAAAGTTTTTCTTTTTTTGATATTTCAGTTGTAATCATTTTCTTTTCATGTTCTATTTTTTTAATCTTTATCATTAAAGATTCCTTTTCTGACTTATAAGATTCCATATCCATCCAAAGCTTTATATTTTCTCTATCAACAACTTTATTAGGAAGTTTTCCATCCTTACGTATTCTATATTTTTTTTCTGTTTTTATATATTTTATAAAAGATTTTAATGCTAAATATGTTCCAAGTAAGTTTTCATGTTTAGTCTTCATTGTAGTATTTTCAAAAGTTTCTATATTATTCATAAACTTAACTAATATATCTCCTTTTTTAACGCTCTGCCCATTTTTAACATAAACTTTATCTATTATACTTATATCTTTAGGTTGAATTAAATTCATTCTAGAGTTTGGTATTGTTTTACCTTGTGATGGAGCTACAACATCTACCTTACTATATATCAACCATAAAAATATCGAAACAATTAGTACTCCAATTAATGTTGGTATCATCCATAGTAGTTTAGATGGTCTACTTGATAGTATAGATTCTATGCCAGGTAAAAAATCATTATTTTCTTTTTTCATTTATATCTCGCTTAATATATTTTGTACTTTACATAAATTTGCAAAGTAACTTTTTTGATTTTTTAATAACTCATCTTTTGTTCCAGCTTCTATAATCTTTCCATTATAGATTGATATTACTTTTTCAACTATTTTCAATACAGAGACTCTATGAGAAATAATAAACACTGTTTTACCATACATATTTTTTTTAGATTTTTTTGAATTATTATTTCTGATTCAAAGTCTACAGCACTTGTTGCTTCATCAAAAATCAATATTCTAGGATTATTGATTAAAGCTCTAGCTATGGCAATTCTCTGCCTTTGTCCAGTAGATAGTATGCTACCCCTTTCTCCAACAATTGTATCATATGCATTTGGTAATTTTTTAATAAATTCATTTGCCCCGCTTGTTTCACAAACAGCTTCTATTTCTTTCATTGTTGCTCTCGGATTAGCAAGAGTAATATTGTCTTTTATACTTTTATTTAAAAGTGTATTATCTTGCATTACTACACCTATCTGTCTTCTTAACCAATTAGGGTCAATTGTAGCAATATCAATATCATCAACTAATATTTTTCCAGATGTAGGGGAATATAATCGTTGTAATAATCTTGTGAAGGTTGTTTTTCCAGATCCGGAGTGTCCCACTATTCCTATAATCTCACCTTGTTGTATTTTCAGATTCATATCTTCAATTACAATTGGTAAATTATCGCCATATTTAAATGAAACATTCTCAAAAACAATGTTTCCTTTTATATTTGGTAGATTTGTATTTGTTGCATTTATGGATACTTCTTGGTTAGTAGCAAAAATTTCTTTAACTCTTTTTACAGATATTTTAACCTGATATATTTGTTGTAAAGTTTGAGCTATTCTTTGAGCTGGAGCCATAATTCGTCCTATTAACATATTAAATGCAATAAGTTGACCAGCTGTCATTTCTCCATTCAATACTGCTAATGCTCCAATCCATAAAGATAGTGCAACTACTAACTTATTTATAAATGAAGACGCTTGTGAAATATTTCCAGATATGTCATCTGTTTTAGTATTGTGCTTAGTTTGTTTTGATAATTGCTCTTCAAATTCCCGTCTAATCGTTGGCTCAATTGACATTGACTTTATTGTCTCTATTGATGTTACACAATCAAATAAATATGACTGAGAATCTGTGGATAATTCCAGTTTTTTCTTCAATCTTTCTTTAAGTATAGGACTTGCAATACCATACAATGCAAACATAAGGGCTATAGCAACTATTACAAAACCTGTTAACATTGGAGAAAATAAGAACATTACTATTAAGAATATTATTCCAAATGGGAAATCTATAATTAAAGCTAAAAAACTAGAACTTACAAAATTTCGGATAAACTCTATTTCTTTAAATCTAGCAACTGTGTCACCTGACTGTTTTGAAGTAAAAAAACTTAAAGGTAGAGATGTCAGATGCCTAAAAAACTTAGCTATCATCGTTACATCAATAATTGAAGTCATGTGACTTAAAATATGTTTTCTACTATATCCCATAATAAAATCAAAAATTGATATTATAAAAAGTCCTATTATTAACACTTCCAATGTGCTACTTCCACTTGAACTAAAAACTTTATCAATAATAATCATAGTAAAAAGTGGAGTAATTAAAGCAAAAATCTGTATTATAAACGCTGCAAACAATACATGATAAACTAATCTATTTTGTCGAAAAAAAGATTTTATAAACCAAGCTAAACCAAAGTCTGAAATAGTAGTGCTATTTATATTATCTTCCTTAGCTAATAAGATTATTTCACCATCATATATATTATTAAACTCATCAGAATTCATTTTCATTCTTTCTGATTTATCAAAATTATATATTGTATATTCCTTTTCATTACAAGAAAAAATTAGAGAATATTTATCATTTTTTAATTTTACAATTGCAGGAAGTGGATTATTCATAAGCTTTGAGCCAACTAGATTCACTTTTTTAGCTTTTAATCCAAAATACTCTGTTGCAATGTATATAATATCTTCTTCTATAATTTCATCAGCACGTCCAAGCTTATGTATAACATCATCGTATTTTATTTCTAAATTCATCATTCTTGTAAGTAATAAGAATGAATGCACTAAATCATTTTGTATTGTTTTATTATTCACTTATAAATCCATTCACTTTTTTTATAAACTCTTCATCTAAACTATTTGTATACTGCTTTAAGCTAGTATATTCAACAACATATTGATATTTGTATTCTGTATATTTATTTAACTTATCAAAATACTTATTTTCTTCATCTAGTAGGTTAATTATTGTTTTTGTTCCTACATTGAATTTTTCTCTCATGGACTCTAGAGAAAATGCTTTTGCTTGAATTATTGCTGGATATGATTTTATTATTTCAATGTATGTTTTCACTTTTTGATACTTGTTATTTATGCTTTGCTTAGTATCTTTTATTAACTGATTCATACTCTCTTTTTCTATTAGCTGAGATATTTTTGCTTGTTGATAATTATTAACATCATAGAAGCCGCTAAATATTGGTACTTGCAGCAGTAATGTTAAAGTTCTTTCTTCATCTACACCTTCAATATCATTATTTTTATATTCATAATTTAAAGATAAACTAGGTTCAAATCCAGTTACAGATATACTTTTTTGAATATCTGCCTGCTTGATTTTCATTTTTTGTATCCTTACATCTAAATTTTCATTTATGTCATTTAAATATTCTTGCATCTTCATAATATCAACTTCTTTTAACTCTATCTTCTTTTTAATTTCTATATTTTCAAGACCGGTTAATCTTTTCAAAAAAGATTTTGACAAGTTATAATCTAGAATCAATTGTGCTTTCTTTACTAGTAGGTCACCTTTTTCAGCTTGAGCTTCTAAATAATCTGCCTTAGATATAAAGCCAGATTCTGATTTCAGTTTAGCTCTTAACTCTATCTTTTCCAAACGTTCTAATTTTTGGTTTGTAAGTTCAATTTGCTTATTACGAAACAATGTTTCAAAATAATACTTAATTACATCATAGACTAATTGTTGATACGCTTTATCTTTTTCAAGCGATGTTTGTGTGTAATTATTTTTTTGTTTTTTGTACTCTAAATATTTGCTTCTATCGTATAAAAGTTGTTCCACATTTAAAGTTTGATCATACCTATCATCTCTTGTTCTCTCTTCAACACCATTTACCACCACAGGATATTCATTGAGTTTTATATATTCTAAATCTAAATTAACTTTAGGATAAAATGACGAAACACTTTTTTGTACATCTTCATCAACATATTTCATTTTCAATTTTGCAATTTTGCAATTTTAAAAGCATTGCTATTTATATAGGAAAGATTAAAAACTTCTACCAAATCATATGTTTTAGAAGATAAAATACTTATAAAGCAAAATAAAATAATAATTACTTTCATATTATTATTCTATTTTTCATTTGCTGTAATTATTGTTCTATTACCATCTTTGTCAACACTCTGATACTTAAATGTTTTAGACTTAAAAACAGTACTTTTAAGTTCTTCAAGCATCTTTTCTCCACCACCTGTTGGTGCAATTAAGTCAATTATCCATAATTTTTCACCACTGTTCCAATCATTCCTACCAAGCTTTCCTATTCCCATTTCTAGTCTTTTTTCAACTTCATTATTTACATATGCCCATAGTATCAAACCAATTGGCTTGTTGTCTTTATCTCTGTATAGTCTAAATTGTTCTTTTGAAAGAGGAGGTAAAAGCAACCACTCTATATCTCCTATAAAAAAAGTAATTCTATGTGCATACGAACTAGTTAAGACTAAGATTGCTTCACCTAGTACCTCTGTAAGTTTTGCTTTCATTTCAAAAGTTTTATTTTTATTTGTCATTATTTTTTCCTTTAGGCTGCATTTTCTTCTATATTTTCATAATCATCAAAAATATTATCTATGATCACGTTATTTTCATCTATATTTTCACTGTTAAAACTGCCCTGCGCTAGTTGTTCATTTAAAACTAAAGCTTGCTGCATAATCAGTAAATCTTCTTCTGATAATTTCTCATCTGTTGTTGTTATATCCAAATATCCTGCACCAATACTCATCTCATCACCATCTTTTGTGGTGTAGTTTGCATATTCATCTATTGGATAATCAACATCTTTTGATTCATCTTTTTGAAGGTTAAATGATTCTACATTGCTATCTACAATTTTTGTAAATTCATCATCATTCACTAACCCATCATCATTTTTGTCTTGCCACAGAGAAAAGTTTTTCCACTCTTCATCATTTTCATTAAACAGTCCATCTTTATTAGTATCAAATATCTCACGCATAGCTTCTAGGTCATTTTGTGCGGTGTCTGAAAGGGAAACCCAGTTTGTCTCAAGAGCACTACTAATAGTTCCATCTTGATTATAATCCCATACTAAAATAGCGTCATCAGAGCTAACTCCTACTAAAGTTTCATCATGTGCTTCATAGTATTTCTCTTCTATCTCTATTCCATCACCATCTAAGTCAACTACTATTGGATCTATATATATTTGACTATAATAAGCTCCTGTTGTAAGAAATGTGCTTTCATTTCCATCACTTATCTGAATGACAAAATTCCTCATACTGTATACATCAAATGGTCTTTGAAACCACCTATTCCCTTGATAGTCAAAATGGAAACTACCATCTTCTTCGACTGTTCTCCCACTAATATTTGTATAACCTGTTAAGGACTTTGAAACATACGTTTCCCACCATAACATAATTGAAACAGTAAACCTTAAATCAGAAACTACACTTACGGTTAATGCGTCTACGTTACTATCTACATCATCTGCAACTAACTTACCATGTCCTGTAATTGTACTATTTCTGTAAAAATAGTGATTTTCGATAGTTGGAGCGTCATTAACTGCTGAAACATTCACTGTAGCTTGTGCTGTACTTCTGCTTCCAGATGAATCTTCAACAATGTACTCAAAACTTGCTGCTCCTTTATACAGAGCTGAGTTTTTGTCAAAAGTATTATTTGTAGAACTGTTATAGTTTTCATCTGCCTTAAATGTTATGCTCCCATTTGAATTTAACGTAGCAACTCCGTTGGTACTATTTTTAACACCTACAATTCTTAACCCTTCATTTTCCACATCAAAATCATTTGCTAAAAGTGTCGATGCGTCAACCGTCAAAAGAGTATCTTCTGTTGCATTAAGCTTATCATCAAAAACATAAGGAGAATTATTTGTACCATCAACATAAATAGTATAGTCATCAAATTCAAGTCTATTTACATTAATTAGTTCATTTATACCTGTAGCTGTATAAACTGTTGCTGTCTTATCAAAGTTTGTTTCTAGACTTTTTGAATTTTTTCCGTAAAAATAATCTGCTAAACTTCCTTCAAATATTACACTGTTATTTCCACCTACACCATCTACTGTATTGCTACCTGCACCAAGAAAAAAAGTGTTGTTTGATGAGTTCCCCACTACATTGTCATCTTTATCGGTTCCAATCACACTCTCAAAACTACTTATTATGTCATTTTGAGCATATCCTCCTGAGACCACATTTGTTGTCAAATTTACATTTACACCATAGTCACTATTTGAATAGTCAATTGTATCAGTTCCATTTCCACCATTTAAAATGTCATCAGCATCAGAAGCAAAGAGAGTATCGTTTCCATCCATACCAAATATAGACAGAGTATTATTTCCAGAATTTCTTAAAATATCATTTCCAGAACCGGATATGACTTCTTCAGCATTAGTATCTGCTACATCAAAGTCAACACCTACATTATCTTCTATGTAAATCTTGTCATAACCAGACCCAGTATCTACGAAGTTACCTGCATTAGCAACTATATCATCTGCATCTATATAGACAGTGTCATCTCCACCTTGCATATAAAAAACATCAGCTCCATCTCCTCCTTTTGCTATTTCAGAACCGTTACCACCAAAAATTATGTCATTTCCACTCCCCCCTATAAAATTTTCTACACTTGTTAACCCCATATTAAAACTTGTATTTCTATCATCTTTAATTACAACTGTATCAAATCCACTTCCAGCATTTATTATTTCAGGGTCAAGTAAGTTTTGATTTAGATCATCAGCATCCATAATAATAAAATCATCACCATCTCCAGCGTCAAACTTATCAGCACCTAAACCACCATTTATAATGTCATCTCCACCCCCAGAAACAATTATATCATTACCAGCACCCGCATCTACGAAGTCATTTCCATCTACCTCATTAGGTCCAACTTCTAAAGATAATGAAGTTGTTTTTGTATATGGATTTTCTTCATCCGTGCTAAGTGCATATGCTACAACGTTAAATGAAACTATCTCTTTTTGGTATGGATATGATAGTTCTACACTTCCATCGAAATCTTCAGAGTTGATAATCAATACATTATTATCTATATATCCAACATTATAAGTAACTCCATCAGGCATGTTTTCAATCTTTATAACTAACTTTTCGCTGCCATCATTTAAAAAAGCATTAGCGTCTATATTGAAAGTAGTTGTAATTACTCCGCTTGGTACATCTGAAAAAATCGTATCATCTCCACCATTTGAAAATATAGTATCATTACCACCCCCACTACTAATACTATTGTTACCTTCAGAGTGTGATGTCTCTTCTCCAAGCATAGTCTGAGAAGTAATTGCTATATTTTCTATACTTAAATAAGGGTTCTCATCTTCTTGAGCAGACATATCTTCTATAACACTTGCAGGAACATCAATAACTTCATCTAGATTTACCGTTATATTTTCAATAACTTGTGCTGTGTCGTTATTTGAATCTGTACTTATAGCTTTTATCTCTATATCAAAAGAACCTGTCATGTCTTCTGGCGGAATAAATGCTAATATATCTATATCCTTTTCTTCAACAATCCACTCATCACCAACTTTATTACCAGCACTTAGATAAGTTCCATCTGGAATGCCAGATATGTATAGTTTTAAATTTTCACTACCGTCTAAATCATTCAATACAGAATAAATATTTAGATGTATTAATTTATCTTCTAATGTGTTTACGTTTTGAACTTCTAAAATAGCTTCATCAGCTACAGGGATAATATCCACAGGAAGCTTACTTACCACATCACTTCTATTTTCTATATCATTATTAACGATTACAGATACGACATCAACAAAAAAACCACCTGAATAATTAGGAGCACTACTTAAAGCTAGACCATTCAACTGTTCAGTAGTTAGTTTCCATGTTGTGTTATTAAGCTGCTCCCCATTATTTAAACTAAACCCTTCTGGAATTTTTATTTCAAGATATATTGACTCTGTAGGTTTAAGTTGATTATCATCAACTTCTATATTCAAGTATACTGGCTCATCTTCTAATGCTTCAGATGGATGAACAGTAACATTTGCAGAGCTAGGTGTTGCTTCAATATTAACATTTACATAAGCAATCATTTCTTCTTGATCAGAATTTTTATGTTCGGTAGTTATAGCCGTAACTTTTAGCTCAAAATCTTCTATACTATTAAATCCAGGTCTTACCATTAAAGTTGATAAATCATCTTGTGATAGATACCATTTTCCGTCGCTATCTTTAACCCCATTGTTTAAAATAGCATCTGATGGTACATCTTCTATTATAATTTCTAAAGTTTCACTACCATCGGTATCTAATAAAGAAGCGTTTATATCTAGATTTATAAAACTGTTTTCTGTTCCTGTAACATCTGAAACTTCGAGTATCGCAAAATCTGCAACTGATTCTATTTGTACTTCTACATCTTTTGATGTAAATTCTTGGTCACCGTTTTCATTTTCTGTAGTAACTGCAGATACTCTTAATGTAAAATTCTCATCACTATGTTCTATTAAGTCAATACTTAAATTTTCAAGCTCGTTCGTTAAAAGTTTCCATGAACCATCTGAAAGTAATTCTCCTTGATTTAAGCTTGTTCCAACTGGCAACCCTTCTACAATATAGTGCACTGTCTCACTTCCATCATTATCAATAAACTCTGAAGCAATATCTAAAAGTGCGAACCCAGGATCTTCACTTACAGTCATTAAATTCTCTTCTCCACTTGTTATTTGTTGTAAGTTTAAATCAACTTTATCTGCGACTGCATTTACTTGAACTAGCATTTCAATTGATTGTTCAGCTATATCACCATTTTCGTCTTCTGTACTATATGTTGTAACCTTAATAGTAAAATCACTATCATCATGTTCTTTAGCTGTCACAGTTAAAAAGTCAAGTTCATCTGCTTGAAGATGCCAAATACCATCAGCATCTTTAATACCTTGGTTTAAAACTGCTTCATCAGGAATATTTTCAATTTTTACTTTTAAAACCTCACTACCGTCAGTATCTACTAAGCTAGACTTGATATCTAAAAGTATTTGTGAATCTTCCAGTCCTACTGTTTCATCAGCAACTTCTAAAGTTGGAGTGTCTGCTACTGCTTCAACTTCTACAAATATATCTGCACTTGTATGTGCTACGTGATTGTTTTCACTCTCTGTAGTGTACGATGTAACCCGTATAGTGAAATCATCACCCTCATTTAAACCTGGTGTTAACATTAGATTTTCTAAATCTTTGGGAAGTAAATGCCATATACCGTCACTATCCTTTGTTCCAGCACTTAAAACTGCACTATTTGGAACATTTTCAATAGTAAGAGTTATAGTTTCCTCTCCATCTACCCCACCAACATCATCTACTAACGATGTTGAGATAGTCAAAGGTATACTTGTATCTTCCAAACCATATGTACTTTCTTCAACATCAAGATTTGCTATATCTGCTACTGCGACAATTGTTATAGTTTCAGTTACAACACTATTTACAACTCTTCCATTAGTATCTGAAACTACCGCTGTTACAGTAAGCTCAAAATCATCTGAGTTATTAATCCCACCAAATAATTTTAAGTCTATTAGGTCATTTTGTTGTAATACCCAATCTCCACTAGCCAACTTAGTTCCGTTGTTTAAATATGCATCATCTGGAACACCACTAAGTATAACTTGTAAAGAGGTATCAGGATTTGAATTTGAAACCTCTATATCAAAAATAAAAGAGTCCTCTAACATAGTAGTTTCAACAAGTTTGATTATAGGAGGATTTAATACTGGAAGTTCCGCCTCTTTTGCTTCTGACTCCAAAATTATTACATCTTTAGTTGCTTCTTCTACATTGTCTTGCTGAGTACCATCACTATCTAGAGTTACTGCTAGTGTAGCATCACTGCTTTCTGCCAACACACCTGCACTTTCTGTTGTTACGGTGTTCTCATCTACCTCAGGTACAACAGACTTAGTAATAACTGTATCATTTGAAGAATCATCAACAGGAATGAATTCTGTATAGATAAGAGGTTCTTGAATATATAACTCTCCATCAGAAGTATCTGGAAGATTGACTGTTTTTTGTTCATCAAGAGGTATCTCAGTTTTCAAGTTCTCTACATCAGCAGGATCATCAGCAAAAAAGTTCATCTCATCAGTTGAAGACTCTTCAGTATCTGCTGCTGCGGCTGTTCCAATCATGATGGCAGTTGCTAAAGTTGTAGCTTGTGAGTCTTCTCTTACAGTTGCACCTACTGGTTTCTGTTCTTCAGTTAAACCCTCTTCATGTGTAAACTCTACTTTTTTAATAAGTGTTTTATTTTCATAATCTATCTCAAACAAAAAGTCATCAAAAACTATCTCTTTTACACTTTGAACTGTATCTTTTGTTGTACCATCTAATGACTTCACAAGAATGGTATCTTCATTTAAAAACATAATCTGATACTCATCAGAATTGCCTTTATATATTACAGTATCATCTCCTTCTCCACCTATGATTGTATTAAGACCTTCTCCTCCTATAAGAGTATCATCTCCTGCTCCCCCTATGAGAGTATCATTACCGTCTTGACCATATAGAGTATCGTCTCCATCATCACCTTTTACAAAGTCATTACCTGTACCTGCAAAGATTATGTCATCGCCTGCATTGGATGAGATTTTATCATCTCCATCTTTTGCGTAAAAAAGATTTGCTTCATCATCTCCCACTAGAACATCATCATTTACTGTTGCTTCGATGCCCTCTATAGAGTCAAACTTATCTCCGAATGCTTCTCCTCCATCAGAATAGTCATTTTTAAGGTTTATTGCTATTTCTTCTACTGAGTCTGCATAAGATGCTAAGTCAGTGCCTTCTCCACCGACTAGAGTATCTGCTCCACTTCCACCAGAGAGGATATCATTTCCATCACCACCATCTAAAACATTTTCACCATCATCACCACGTAGATAATCATCAAACTTACTACCTACTAGATTTTCAATCCCTTCGATGCTGTCTCCTGTTGAGCTTATTCCTTCTTCAAGATTAACATTTACAGCTGTTTGTGTTGACTCATAAGTTACTGTATCTGTACCTTCTCCACCTGAGATGCTATTTTTACCTTCACCTGAAGCTATGGTGTCATCACCTGCTCCTGTAACTACAGTATCATTTCCAGCTCCAGCTACTACAAGGTTGTCTCCATCGTAAGCCTTTATGATGTCATCAGATGCCGTACCTGCAAATGTATGATTTGCCTCATAGTTTTCTAAGTACTCTGTTAGTGTTTCATCTTCGCTAAGAAGAGCCATAGATGCTTGGGCTACACTAACAGCTCCTCCACCCTCTTCTACACCTATAGAACTAAGGAGTGCTTGAAGATTTACCTTGGTACCATTTGGAAGTTCTAAGTGAGTGTTTGTCTTATCCCAACTTTCCCAATCTTGCACAGTAAAACTTTTTTTATCATCAGTTGTGATGATAAGGTTACCATCTTTTAGTTCAAACTCTAAGTCATTTAAGTCTTTGTTAGCAAGTGAAAAGGCATCAGGAGTTGACTCGAAGTTTTCATAAGGGTTTGGTATATCTGCAAGGGCTAGCAGTTCGTTAAATCTCTCTATGCTTATCTCAACTTTACTTAGCATTACTCTCTCTAAGCTAATGGTTGTAGTTCCTGTTTCTTGGTTTTTAGATGTAAACTCATCGTAGCCTATCTCTTGCATGATTGAGTATGCTTCTTCTTTAGAGATTTCGCTATCTTCATCTTCATTTTTGTATATCTCATACATCTTTTGAGCGACTTCTTCTAAAAGCTCATCTTGATCAACTTTTAAAAGTTCATCGTTTTGTAGATGCTGTTCGTAGTTATAGTTTGCTATTTCACTATTTAGTTTGTTAAAGTCTTCTGAGTAATGATGTTCATCTAGCTGTAGCTCTTGGGCTATTTCAAACACTTCTTGAAAGTGCATAGCTTCTATCTCTTGGAAGTATTCATCTTCTAGTTGTGCTATTGCTATTGCTTTTTCTTCTTTAGCATCTGCTAGTTGTGTTTGAACGATAGACTTATCTTCTTGGAGTAGAGCTTTTAGCTGTGCATCTTCAGGTTCTAAAACATATTCAAGACTTTCTCCTGTTTCATCACTTGAGTGTTGGAGGTTGAACATCTTTTGTTTATTGTCTATAACTCTTTGAAGTGCTTCTAGTTCTTCTTGTAAGGTTGAGAGTTTAGATGCTAGTGGGTCTATGATGTTATCATGTTACTCTATAAGTTCTTCTCTTAGAGTTTTATACTCTTGTATATCTTCTTGTGTAACTGTTTGCAAGATATTGTCTATATATTCATCTTGGGTTGTAAACTGATAACGTGACATAAACTCTTCAAGTTCTGAGGAGTCTAGAGTTTTGTACTCTTCGTTTATGGCTTGCAGAAGTTCTGGGTCTGTTATCTTTTTACCATCAGCATCTAGGACTATCATGACTTTGTTCATATAGTCACTATAGTCACTTGCAAGTGCTATGTTTGTGTAGAGTTCATCTAGGTCAGCTCTACCTTGTGAGTCTGGGTCACCTTCTAAGAACTTCTCATTAGTTGCATTCATAGCTCTTAGAATATATTCGTCACCACCCTCTACATTCATAAAAGGTATCTCAGGGCTTATAGCATCTGCCATAGTTTGGTTTATAGTGTCAAAGCTTCCGCTATAACCGTTAATATTTAGACTGTCTTCTCTTTGAGTTACAAGTATATCAGGCATACCTGATGCATCTACTAACTGACCACCGGGGATAGTTATCATATTTATAAAGTGATTAGCCAGAGACTCAGCTATGCTTTTCATAGCTTCTTCATTACCGCCGTCACTTGAACCACTGCTTTCTATGAGATAACTAAGTGTCTCTTCATCGAAACCATACTCAGCATAAGCTGTTGGTGGTGGTGGTTCACTGCCTCCAAAGAGTCCGCCTACTATGCCTCCGACTATGTTACCAACAAACGAACCGCCAAAGACTACCAACGTCGCGAGTGCCCAACCTACAGGACCAAACATCATAAGACCTAGTGCGAGACTACTTGCCGCAACTGCACCTACTGCACTTCCTATAGTAGAGCCTATCATCTCAGACTCTGTATCCCAGCCCATTAATTCATTTGCTGCTACACTACCTAAGTATCCACCAACTGCTCCACTCAAAGCATTGGCTAAGTTTGCTCCAGTTAAAAGTTTATCTGCATCTTTAAACTCTGCCAACATTGCGTACTGAGTATTTGCGACATAAGCAATACCAAAAGTAGCTGTATAATCTAGCATATCTCCTGCAAATGTATCATTCATTCCTAAGATATCTGAGATATTATCATTACTTGCAAAGTATGAAGATATGGCAAATGAGAATACTGCACCTTGTAGGTTTGAGTTAAACTCTTCTGTTATGTTAAACTCACTACCTTGAGCAGAATTATATGTCGAGAAGTCTGCTATCGTTGCTATACTAGAACTTATTGTTATAGCTTCTAAATTTGAAAACTCATTATTTGCCATTATAAGAGTTGAGATTTGATTTATGGTTGTGTTTCCTAACCCACTGTAGTCTGCGTCTGCACTATCATAGAAGTCACCATTTTCAGCTTGTACTATTTCTCTTACACTTCCATCTTCATTAGATAAAGTTACTATATAGCTTCCATCATCTCTCATCTCAACTACAGCATCTCTGTCAAACCCATCTTTAAATGTACTATATGTAGAAGTAGTTCCATTTTCATTTGGAGAAACTACAACATACTCTCCATCAAATGTTTCATAAACACTTACATCACCATAAGCACTATCTATTGTTTGTAAATCTTTTGGAGTTATGATGTTTATTCCACTGCCAACTATATTATCATCACTTCCATAACCATTCATATCTCTTAAAATATCTTCAGAAAATCCTGTTTTTTCAGCTAGTTCTGCTATTGTAGTATCTTGTTTAGTTGTAAACCCACTAACCTGCAAGTCACCATTTGGTAGTTCTGTATAAGCCACTTCTGCTACAGCATCTACACCAAAACTATCAAAGTTATAACCATCTTTATTTGAGATAATAGTTCTTATACTTCCATCATCATTACTAAAGGTAACTGTAGTAGAACCATTTGAAGAAGTTTCATAAAGTGCTTGGTTATCATTTCCATCTGTAAATGTAGTGTACTTTGTGGTAGTTCCGTCTTGGTTTGGAACAATAAACATCTCATTGTCGTTAAAGCCGCTAAGATGGACTATGGATCCGTACTCACCATCTGTTATAAGGTTTTTAGATTTTGGGATGTCTATGGAGTCTCTTGTTATTGCTCCGCCTTGTGGGTAATCATTAAACTCTCTTAAGTCATGAGCTGAATAGTCTGTATGAGGTGCGATGTCTTCAAATGAAGCATCATCTGAAAGTATCTCTATGTTTGATACTACTTTAGACTTACCATCATCACTTGGAGTGTAGTTTATACTTGTGACTGGTAGAAGTTGCCGTTAGAGTCTTTAGACCATACTTCGCTTATTCCGTTGTCATTTGTAAAGTGGATGTTGTTAGGGTCACTTAGGTTTCCTTCTACATAGAGAGAAGGGTTATCACTAAAAGTGTTATGGATAGATTTAGTTCCATCTTCATTTGGAACTACAGAAACTAGATTACCTTCTTTGTCTTGGTACATCTTTATGTTTCCATATTCTCCTTGAAGGGTATTTACTTTCTCAGGTATCTTTATCTCTGTACCTATAGGAAGATTTCTAGCATCTTCGAGAGAGATGCCGTTGTATTCTAAAAGCTCTGCTGAAGTGTAGTCTGTTTTAGATGCCACTTCACTTATGGTTCCGCCTGAGTTTAGGGTGGCTGTGTTTGTTTCGGGGTCTATGGTTACTTTTGGTTCTGGAGTGTCAGGCTCTGGATTTTGTGTATCTGGTTTTTCATAATCATTTAAAAAATCTCTTAAAGTTGGTTTATCAAAATCTGTTGTATTGTTGTAGTCTATATAATTTTCAAATGTAATATCATTACTATTGAGGTAGTTATCTATCTCAGTTTGTGCATCACCATAAACATCTTTTATATCATTTGCAAAACCTACAATACCGTCAGCCATACTGGTATCGTTTTCTGTAGACATAAAAGCTGCAACAGAAAATGTTGCAGAACCTGCTAAACCAGCTATTAATGCTTGTGGATTTTTTGCAGCTAATCCAGCACTTGCCAGTAATGAACTTGAATCTGCAAAAATTGAGTTTAGTGTTGAGTTTTGGATGCTACCATTATATTTTGGATCCTTTAGCTCCATAGTTGCGGTTGCTATATTCAATAACAAAGAAGAAGCACTTGTAGTAATCCCGATAGAAGTTGGGAACTCTTTTATAATAACTGAAGCGAACGTTTCCAAAGTACCTAAAGAACTAACTAAAAGTTTAGTATTATCTAAAACAGTACCATTAGAATCTCCTGCATTTTTTATTATATTAGCAATATCTATTTCTGATGTTACTGTAGTTGTTACAATAGTATTTAAGTTTTCTAAATTAATTTTACTCATCTTTTAAAACTTCCTTTTCAACATCTTTTCTATTTATAAACCATAATAAAAATAAGAAACCTAACAACCATTTCAGGGATAGGGTTAGGTTTGGGATTGTGTTATCTTCTATTTCCTTTATTCTCTTATAACTTTTTTCATACTCTTTTTTTGTACTAATTTCATCATAATTTTCTTCTAGAACTAAGTACTTTTCTCTATCATAGTAAAACTCTCCAGTAAACAAACCATCTGATAATCCAAAATCCCTTTGTGTCCAAAATATAACTTTTTTCTTATCAATTCGTTTTATATCTTTTTCAGTTATCATACTGTGAAAGCTTTTAGTTGTATTGTCTTCAAGTCTAAAGGTTGCAATATCATCAGCTTTTCTATAACTACGGTATGATATTAAAGTTCCACGCCATTCAGTCAAGTTTTCAAACTTTTGTATTGGATTTACTAAACTAAGATATGTCGAAACTAAAAACCAAACTACCGCAAAAGCACTTACCCAAAGACCAACCCAAGGTAAAAAACATAAAAGTCTTCTCTTTTTTGCTCTAGTTACATATATCTCATACAGATATTTATATATTTTGCTCTCTTTTAGTTTTGATTTTTTTTCTAGTTTAGTATTATCTTCAATATTATTTGGCTTCTTTTTATAAAAGACTTGATACGCACCTATTAAAAGTAAAATAATTACTATAAAACCTGAATATTCAAAAAATAAATTCATTGTCATATTACTTGCCAATTTTTCATGATGCGACCCTTGTAAAAATATTATTAGTTGTAAACCCACTAACCTGCAAGTCACCACTTGGAAGTTCTATGTAACTTATGTCTGCTACATCGCTTACACCGAAACTGTCAAAGTTATAACCATCTTGGTTTGGAACTATAAACATTTCGTTACCGTTAAAACCGCTAAGATGGACTATAACTCCGTATCCACCATCTGTTATAAGGTTTTTAGATTTTGATACAACACAATTAACAATATAGTAAAAGCCTATAAAGTTTATTCTAAATAGTCTTGGCATCTATTTTTTCCATTAAATCACTTCTAATAATATGTTTAAAAAAATTATTTTTAATTTAATATATTAACACAAGCTCCTTATAAAAATATTAATTATTATTAATTTACACAACTAATTTCATTTTTTAATATATATTAAACTTTTTGTATATACTTTTTAAAGATTAAATATCTTTTCATGTAAAAGTGAATGATTTTTATTAGTTAGTAACATGCTTATTTATTAAGAGTAAGAAATTGCTTAAGAAAGAGATTGTATTCTTTATAAAAAAAATATAAGAATGGGAATTATACAGACATTGTACATATTTTATTTCTATTTTCAATAAGGATTTACATAGTTATTTTTTTACTATTTTAATGGTATATTTTTACCGTGATAATCATGTAATATATAATCTAGAATATCAGTCATTTCAGTTTCTAGCTCAGGAACATGTTTACCTAAGCAAATTTTAGTAGTATGTCTTGCTCTATAAACATTTTTAGATCTAGGTGCCCCCGTGTATGTTTGCTTGTTTATATTAACAACTCCATCACTGCCATTTTTTCCATTACAACTAAATCTTAATGCTATTAGTGTTATCACCACAAGAAGTGTGGTGACTAGAAGTTATTTATTTAAAAATCCCATAGATTTTTCACTGTCGAAGTTTGCATCTTTTTCTCTTTTTATTTCACTTACAAAGTCATTCAAAGTAAAAAGTGGTTCATCTGTAACAGCTACTTTATAGGCTGTATTTTTTATAATTAAGTTAATTTGTCCGCCTGTTAGAGAGTACTTTGCAAGCTCTTTTACATCGAACTTTTCATCATATGGAGCGTTCATAGGAAGCATCTTTTTCCAAAGTATGAGTCTCTGTGCTTCATCTGGTTTTTTAAACTCTATCTTGTAGTTAAAGCGTCTTGAAAATGCTTTATCAATGTTTTCAAGCAGGTTTGTTGTAGCTATTAGCATACCTTTGAAATTCTCTATTTGCTCTAAAAAGATGTTTTGCATCTGGTTATGCATCTGCTCAGATCCACTTGCAGCACCACTAGAACGAGCACCTAAAAACTGATCTGCTTCATTTAGTAGTAAAATAGGCTCAGTCTTTGTTTTCTCACTTAAATCATAAAAAGTATCAAAAATTTTACGAACATTTTTCTCACTCTCTCCAACATACATAGAGAGAATTTTTGAGCAGTCAAATGCCAGCACTTGACGTTTAAGTGATTTTGCAAGCGAGTATGCAGTCATAGTCTTACCCGTTCCAGCATGTCCATAAAAAATGATTCTGGCATCTATACCACTTTTTTTATCTTTTATGCCCCACTCAACCAAGCGACCTATTACCTCTTTATCAACTTGACGCATCAAGTTTTCTAGAGTTGTTTGTGTCTCTTTTGCAAGAACGACATCTTCTAATGAAGTCTCAGGCTCTATAAGTTCAAAGATATCTTGTTCTTCTATAAGTGCGTTTAGTTTTAAGCGACGAACTTTTTTATTTTTTTTCGGATGGATGATACTTTGAAGGATTTCATCTACAATGTAAAATGCTCTTGAGATGCCACCAAAAGGATTAAGCATCTCTTCATAGTCAATTATTCCATCATTTATAAGGCTTGAGCCATCCTCTAAAAGTGAGCGATTTTTAATACGGTCATATTCATCTAAAGAGATTAAATCTATTAAAGCATTCATCTCACGAAGGGATGCATCTGTAGCGCTATACTCTTCACGAAGAAGAGCCAAAAATATAACTTCTTCTTTAATCTGAAACTTTTTTTGTTTAAAAAATCTATCTAAAACCAATTTTTCCGTAGTCTGTTCGACTCTTTGAGCTATTCGCTGCTCTAGTAGTTGAAGTTTATGCTGGACTCTATCGATGCCAAGAGAGTGTTCATGAACATTTTGACGAATAGTACTCATCTTTTGATAAAGTTCTATTCTAAAAAACTGATCTTGCAGATACTCTAGATGATCAGTATATGGTTTAATATCTGGTACTTCTACATCAGGAGCACCATCTTGGAGCAGTTTTAAAAATGATGGACTAAGACCAACAGCAGTATTTAAAAGCTCCAATGGTGTAACCTCAGAGATTTTTACTGGCGCAAAACTCTGTTGATGTATCCAACCAAGTTCAAGAAGTATTTTCACCTCTTGAAGATGACTTAGATGCTCAAAATCACTATCTTCATAGAGTTCACCAAGCAGTTCTAAGACTAAAACATCATCTTGACCTTGCATATATTTTTTTGCTAGATTTTGAAGCATTAAAGCCTCATTTACACTACACTTGAGTTGTGCAAATATATGAGACTCTTCTATATTTTTGTTTTGTAAAAAATCAACTAATATTTTCAATTATATCCTTAAAATTTGTAAGTAATTCCTGTAGAAATCATTAGCACATTACCGTTTGAGAATTCACCTGTTACAGTATCGTTAGCATTTTCATTATTTACACTTCTGCTTTGTCTCATTGAGTAAAGAGCGGCTAAACCAACTTCAACTTTATCATTAACTTGGTAACGTCCACCCAGAGACACTGAGAAACTATTTGAATCTGGAAGTTCATAACTTATTGTCTCATCTGGAACCGGTGTTTCATCATAAACCATACCTGCCATTAGTGTCATACTATCGAGCTCTTGCGTTATACCTAAACGAAAAGTATTTGTATCTTTCCAATTTTTTGGTTTTGCTGTTCCAAACACAGCTTCCGCTGTTGCATCAGTATATTCAAAATTTAATTCTTTATATGCTGACCACATATTTCTTTCATATACAAACTCTATAGTTGTTTTTGAGGGTAAAGTATATGCTAACGCTAAAGACGCAAATGCCGGCAATGGAATATTCACAGATGTATCATAGGAACCATTAATGGAAGGAGAAGGATACTTTAAATCAGCTGTTCCATCTTCTGTTAAGTTTACTTGTGAACGGTAGGTAAAAGCCATCTCTAACTCTGATGTCGGTTTATAAGCTAAAGCGAGATTATAACCATAATCAATTGAATCCCCTGTCATATCTTGATAAGCGACATTAAGAGCGGGAGTAGCTTTTACAACACCCTCTGAATGGACTATTCTAAATCCAAATGCAACAGCGACTTTATCATTAATTGGTATGGCTACTGTTGGATTAATTTCAATAATTTTAAGTGTAAATTCCTCCGCCTTGCCCATCGCAGGTTGCTCATCCCATCTTTTAGAAAGACCACCGGGTGAAGTTATGCTAAGCCCTATACGAGTCTCGCCTGCTTTACCCGAAACATAATGAACTGTCGGTACCAAAAATGATTCACTTTTAGAATTTATGTCAACATTATTAGTAGTAGTTCCCAAGCTAGTAGTAGAAGAACCTTTAAAATTAATCTGCTCAAGCCCAATATAAGTCAAATCTAGTTCCATATGGTTTTTATCTTCCATAAAAACCATATTTGCAGGATTGTAGTAAGCTGCATCTGCACTCTTATTATGTGCAATATTTGCAGCACCTAAAGCTACACCATTTAATGAAGTCTCTGGAATCTTATATCCACCCGCCATCAACATTGAACTAGCAATTAATGATAATAAAACTACTCTTTTCATTTACTTCCCCTTAAAATTTCTGCACAATACTACATAACTTTAGCTTAATTTTCCAAGGAGTAAAGTAGTTCTATTTCTTCTTTCCAAATGCTATCATCTATAGTCTCAAGTATAAGCGGGATATCATCCATTCTCTTATCATTCATAATAAAGCCAAATGCGTCTAGACCTATTTCACCTTTTCCTAGAGAGTGATGTCTGTCTTTTTTTGAACCTAGAGGTGGTTTAGAATCGTTAAGATGCATACCCATTAGGTACTCAAAACCTACAATCTTTGCGAAGTCATCCCAAGTTTTATCGTAAGACTCTCTAGTTCTTATATCATAACCGGCTACAAACATATGGCATGTATCTATACAGATTCCAACTCTGCTTTTATCTTCTACCTTATCTATAATTTGTGCTAGTTGCTCAAAGGTGTAACCAAGGTTACTTCCTTGTCCAGCTGTGTTTTCTATGACTGCTTTTACTCCGCTTGTCTTGTCAAGAGCCAGATTGATAGACTCAGAGATTATGCTTAAACACTCGTCTTCGCTAATCTGCTTTAAATGGCTTCCCGGATGAAAATTTAGTCTGTCAAGTCCAAGCTGTTCACATCTTTGAATCTCGTCTAAAAAAGCTTCTCTTGATTTTTCTAATTTTTCAGCTTCAGGATGACCAAGATTTATGAGATATGAGTCGTGTGGTAACACATGCTTAGGCAAAATTCCACTATCATCAAGCGCTCTTTTAAACTTATCTATAGTCTGGGTATCTAAATCTTTTGCAACCCACTGTCTTTGGTTTTTTGTAAATAGTGCAAAAGCTTTTGCACCTATCTTTTGTGCGTTTATTACGGCATTAAAAACTCCACCGCTAGCTGAAGTGTGTGCTCCTACAAATTTATTGCTTTTAGCCTTGCTCATTATTTTGTATCCTTAATTTTAAATATTATCTTGTTTTTTTTGTCTTTAAAGTAAATAACATTTGAACTCACTCTATAGGTTATATTTACATTCTCATCTTCTATCTTTTGCTCAAAGCCCTCTTGTGTTTGAACTCTGTTTTTTCCATCATATATAGCCTGAGCTAAAAGTATATTTTGAAGTATTTCCGATGGATATGATTCATTTAAATAGTCTTTGTTAAAACTATTCTTAGTCATACAACCCTCACTCATGCATATAAGATGGTTTATAGTTATTTTTTCTATCGCTTTGCCTGCTGTAAAGAGTTCAAGCTCTATGGATTTTTGGGAGTTTCTTAAGTAACCAAGATCTGCAAACTTTAATTTTGGTGACTTGATAATGAAGATTTTTGTTTGAGTTATCTCGTAGTTTTTTATGCTACAAGCACTAAATAAAAGAGCAAATGCTATTAGTAAGTATTTCATCTATTTTTGGATAAATTTACCACATTGCTTAACTTCTGTACCGCCAAATTCCTGAATCTCACGAGCAGTTCCATCTTTTGCTATAACTTGTCTTTTACACTCATCTTTAGCTATACATTTTTCATTTACACATCCGATATCTTCTGGAACTTGTGCCATATTTTTCCCTCGTAATTTTTATTTGAAATTATATCCATAATTTGACAACTTGTCATATTTTTAACTTCTTTATCTGATTCTCCCTATAATTACAAAATGAAAATACATATAGATATAGATTGCTTTTTTGTAAGTGCTGCGCGCATCAAAGATCCATCGCTTGAACATAAGCCTGTGGCTATTGGTGGGAGGAGTGATACTAAGATTTTCAGTAAAGATGCAAAAAAACAGACTGTAAACTTAGACAATTCCGGTTCATTTGTTCCGACTTTTTACAAAACCTATGAAGAAAAAGATGATGATTTAGATGCTTTTAAAGATGCAGATGGAAGAGTTAGAGGTATACTCACAACATCTTCTTATGAGGCTAGAGCATACGGTGTAAAAACTGCTATGAACATAAAAGAGGCTCTTGGACTATGCCCGAACTTAATCATAAAAGCACCAAATATGTCTCTTTATCAAAAACTATCTCACGAACTTCATGAGTTTTTACAATCAAAGATTCCGCTGATTGAGCAGGCTAGCATAGATGAGTTTTACGGAGATTTATCTGGCTGGATAGAAGATGATGAAGTGGAACAGTTCATAGATAACCTAAGACATGAGATAAAGAAGGTAATTAAACTTCCTGTGTCCATAGGAGCTGCAAAAACTCGCTACATTGCCAAACTTGCAACTACCGCTGCTAAACCTTTTGGAAGTAAAACAATCTATCCTCATGAGTTGGATGCTTTTATACATAATATTCCTGTTGGCGAGTTTGCTGGCATCGGTAAAAGCATGAAAAGCCGTTTTCTCTCGGCTCAGATTCACACTCTAGGCGACCTAAAGGCAAGACGTGGAACAGTTGAGTCTTGGAGTCCTTACGCAAAAGAGTTGTACAAAAGAGTAAGTGGTCTTAGCGATGCGCCCATAGAGACAACTCACAAGAGAAAGTCCATCGGAATCTCACGAACTTTTGACCCACTTCATGATAGAGCAGAACTCAGACGAAGAGTTCATATATTGGCACGGCATCTAAGCTTTGCTATTTTAAAACTAAAGGTTATACCGACTGTTTTTCATCTAAGCATCTCTTATGAGATGAGTCAAAGTTCTCATAAGAACATATCACTCTCAGAAATATTTACAGAAAAAAAGTTTGATTCTCTTTGTTTATCTCTTTTTAATGAAGCAGATAATCAAAGGCGACTTCATGTCATTCGACTTAGCATCAACTGCTCTAGCTTTACAAGAGACTCTAAAAAAGAATTATCACTCATAGGTTTTGCTGATGAGAAGAAGATGAAGGATTTAACAGACAAAACGCAGATGCTAAGAGAAAAGTATGGTATAGATGCATTAAAGTGGGGAAGTGAGTTTTAAGTAATTTATTTATGATAAAATACATTCAATGACAGATACAAAATTATTAGAACAATTTCGTTCATTTTATTTTAGAAACTATCCTAATGATATGGAGACTCAGATTGAGTACTTCGCCATATTTGGCGGGCTTGGTTTGGAAGTAGATACAACACAGCCTATTTATCTTCTTATAGAAGATTTAATCTTAGAAAATTTTACTTACTTAAATGCAAAAGTAGAAGAGCTAACCCTTGGTAATGCCATCAACAAAAGACTTCTAAATGCTTTAGCTGTTGGCGATAGAAGGATTTTTTCTGCTTTTAATAGAGCTGGACTTAACAACGGAAATGGTGGAGCGGCATTAAACTATCTTCAAGAGAGAGGTTTAGTTCAAATCGAGTACTCAAGAGAAGAACCTGCTAAAAGTCTAAACCCAAACGGAAAACTAAAAAAAGAGATAGCACGTCATAGAATCTCTCATAAAGTCCTCTTTACTCATCCATTTATTAGATTTTGGTTTTACTTTATCTACCCAAATATAAGGAATATACAAAACAAAAAATATGAGAGATTATTTGAAAGTTTAGAAAAAAAGCAAAACAGTTACACAAGTTTAGTTTTTGAAGAACTCTCAGAAGTACTACTAAACTACAACCTTAGAGATGCTCAGATACTAAGTTCGGGTAGCTACTGGGATGCAAAAATAGAGATAGACATACTTACCATTACTAATGATGAGAGAGTATATGTTGCTGAGTGTAAATGGACTAATCATCGTGTAACTAAAAAAGAGTTGCATAAGCTTCAAGAGAAATGTGAAAGACTCGGAATTGAGCCATCTCAAATAATTTTCTTTTCAAAAAGAGGATTTTCTAAAGAGTTAAAACAGAAGCAAGGTAAAGATTTGGCACTTTATAGTTCTGAGGATTTTGAAGCACTTGTAAAAAATGCTTCAAATACTCAGCAGATAAAAAACCTTTTTGACCCTTACCTTTAACTAACTATGCGAAGTGCTGTATAGGCTTCTTGTAGAAGTTGGAATTTCTGTGTATAGTGTCTTACCATATTTGGACTTTCATGAACTATCTTATCTGGATGATAGACTTTAGCTAGTTTTTTGTAGCTTTTCTTGAGTGCATCTTGACTCGCACCAACCGGACATTCAAGTACAGTATATAGGCGAATATGTTCATCATTCTTTTGACTCTTACACAAATCACCAAAACTAAAGTTTGCAAAATCACTATATAGTTTACTCATAAAATGATTGTCATAACTATACTGAATCTGATAATGTAAAATATGTCGTTTATTAAGTGCTCGTTCTAGTCGAGCTTTTGCCTTATAATCACTTACGTCTACGACTAAAGAAACATCTGTCCCACGTTCAACATAGACTTCTAACTGAGAACGTAAGTAGTTAAGTACCCACAAGTTTGGCTGATTGAGTGAAATCAAAACTGTGTTTTTATCATAAGCATAAAGATTTACCTTTATGATTTGAGGATCTTCGAGTTTTTCTAGTTCAATCTTTATAGGCTGTGTTCCATATTTTAGCATCGAACGAAGAAAAAATTTATGATCAAAGTCATGCGTTTTTGCGTGGTGTTGTGAAAGTTCGTGCAAGAATTCTTCTCTAACTTCAGTAAGTGTTTCGTTTCTAAATACCAGTACTGCTTTTGGCAAAAAAAGCATACCTCTTGCGTGATGATTTAAAAAATCTTTCATCCACGAAGTATTTAAAGTATCAAAACATGTTGTGATAAGAATCAGATTATTGCGAAGTACAATTTCCATAGACCTACCTTTTTTTTAGATATCTTAACTTGCAAAAGCAAAAAAAGTTCCAAAATCACATTATTGAGATATTATGCCGTATTTAGATGGTTTTCTATCTCTTAAAAGTCCCCAATACTCTCTTTGCTTAGCGTTATCTTCTAAATCAAACTCTGCATATATAATTTCTTCTTTGTCTCTCGATGCTTCGGCAATTTTTGCACCTGTGTAGTCTGTTATAAAAGATGAACCGTAAAAAGTCAAAGAACAACTCTCTCCAACTTCTTCACCTATTCTGTTTGCTACTACAAGAGGAACTGTATTTGTTGCAGCGTGACCCATTTGAACACGTTGCCAATGCTCTTTTGAGTCAAGGTGAATCTCAGGCTCACTTCCTATGGCAGTAGGATAAAAAATAATTTCAGCGCCCATAAGAGTCAAAGCTCTTGAACTCTCACAAAACCACTGATCCCAGCAGATGCCCGCACCAATTTTTCCATAAGCTGTATCGTAAACCTTAAAGCCTGTATCTCCTGGTTTAAAGTAGAACTTCTCTTCATATCCGGGACCGTCTGGTATGTGGGTTTTACGGTAATTATCCATTACTTCCCCACTTGCATCTATAACAACCAAAGAGTTAAAATAACTTTCTTCACTTTTTTCAAAATAACTAACTAATATAACCACACTCAACTCTTTTGCCAGTAAAGAAAACTGTTTTATTAGTTTGTTGTTTTTAAGCTCAGATGCTAAAGAGAAATATTTTTCATCCATATCTTTACAAAAGTAAAGGGATGAAAAGAGTTCCGGTAAAAGTATGATTTGCGCACCGTTTGCATGAGATTCACGCACATATGCTTCTGCCTTTGAAACATTAGCACTCTCATCTTCACTCATCTGCATCTGGATAGCTGAAACTTTTACCATAATACTACTAGCCTCTGCTAGTTACTTCAAGAAGGTGGTAACCAAACTGAGTTTGAACTGGTCCATAAAGAACTCCAACATCACCGCTGAAAACAACTTTATCAAACTCTGGAACCATTTGTCCAGGACCAAACTGACCTAAATCTCCACCTTGTGCACCTGATGGGCACTGAGATTTTGTCTGCGCTATTTCTTCAAACGGTGTTCCATCTTCTATCTCTACTTTTAAAGCATTACACTCATCCTCACTCTCTACTAAAATATGTCTTGCTGTTGCGTAAGCCATAAATATCCTTTTTGTTTTTGTAATGCAATTCTACAATAATTTATAAAATACTTTTCAAATACTCAGCAATCCTAAAAGAATTTGCATAGATTGTCCAAGTGTATGGAACACTTCCACCTGTTGGCATAAAGCTGGCATCTGTAACATAGAGGTTATCTAACTCATGTGCTTTGCAGTTTTTGTCTAAGACTGAAGTTTTTGCATCACTACCAAAACGACAACCTCCTGCCACAAGATTTGGCGGAGGTGAGCTTGTGATGCTAGAAGATATCTCAGTAGCTCCCATTTTCTTTAAAACCTTCTCAGCTCTTGATGCCAGATGCTCTCCCACCTCAACATCTCTTTTATGTCCGTAAAGATTTATAGCTCCAACTGCTACTCCGTACTTGTCTTTTACTTTTTCATCAACACTTACAAAGGTATGGTCTGTTGGAAGCCAGTCGTTAAAAACTTCAAAGGTGAGAACTCTTGAAGTTGTAAGAGTTTTATGTATTTTTTCTTGGAGCTTTTTGCCCCATAAGATATTGCCATTGTCATCATAGAACTCTCTGGATGCACGAGATATTATATTTGAGTGTTCAAACAGAAAGTCTATTGTTCCACCTTTATATTTTTTACCCTTATTTTCATACTCATACCAATCTTGCAAAGAACGGTTAAAAAATAGACCTGGAGTCATAAGCTCTTTAAATTCAGATGCACTAAGATTCTCCATATTCAGTCTACCAGTTCCAGCTCCGCCTCCTGAAAATATAAGATTTTTCCCGACTTGATTTGAGTTGTTTGCCAACCCATTTGGAAAATACTTATTTTTTGAATTTAGCAGAAGTCTTGAACTCTCAATAGCTTGAGCTGCCACTACAAAAATTCTAGCATCTATAGAGTGAGATTTCATATCTTTGTCATAGTAATGAGCTTTAGTGATTTTTGTTTTATCGCTATCAAGTCTATAGACAAAAGCTTCGCTGATTATCTTTGCATCACACTTTTGAAGCAGAGCAGCTCTCGCACTTCCCTTTGCTCCGGTTGCACAACCGTAACTTCCACAAAAGTTAGAGTATGAACAAGAGTTTCTACTAAGTGCAGGAGTTGAGAGAATAGCTCTTGGTGTGTTAAAACTTTTGTATCCCAACTCTTTGCATGACGCATCAAACCATCTTGTTGCACCGTTAACTTCTAGGGCTTGATACTCCATACCATCGCCAGAGACTCCGACAACTTTTTTTACTTTTTCATAGTAAGGTTCTAACTCTTTATAAGAGATAGGCCAGTCAACAACATTTGCCCCATCTATCTCTCCATAAACACTTTTTAGTCTAAAGTCATTTGTTTGCATCTTATGAAAATAACCACTCATAAGATTTGATGAGCCTCCGACCATAGAACCATTCCAAAAGTTCCAACCGCTCTTAGCTCCCTCGTATCTCTCTATCGTTCCATCTTTGGTACGAGTATTTATAACATGCTGTTCATCTTTAAGTAGCGGTATAAACTTGTCTCTACGTGAGACTGCAAGTTCATCTTTTGAAAAGTCCTCTTCTTTATAGTACTTTCCTTTTTCAAGAACTACTACACTAAAGCCTGCGTTTGAGAGCTCATACGCTATTGGAGAAGCCCCTGCTCCGCTTCCAACTATACAAATATCGTACTTCATAGCAGAGGCTCTTTTGGACGAGGCAGTCCAGATACATGGTTTAGCCATTTCCATCCACTTTCATTTCTGTTTACGCCATAAATAGTATCGCCTAAAACCGCTTCATAAATAAATCTGAGCATCACATCTATCCAATTTTCACCCCAAGTGTAAGTAGCGATAGACTCTAGAGTTTTTTGACGCTCATTTGAGTTTAGCTTTATGTATGGTTTTTTATATAGTTTCATTGCCTCTTCATCCAACCAAATAGCTCCATTTTTTATATACCTTTTTGACTCTTCATCAACACGAGAGTGAGTTAAGATGAGGCTCAAATATGCTCTTGAATTTATCTCTTTAAATCTAGGAGCACTTTGTAAATCTCCATACAAATCTCTTTGAGCTAAAGAGAGTGTATCAAGAACAGATGCAGATGCAAAAAGTTCTGTGTGAGGAAGAACAAGAGCAGTGGTGCTAAAAGCAGTCTTTTTTAAAAAAGTACGTCTGGTTTTTAAAAACATAAGATTATTATACTATACAAAAAATATTTATCATTATTGACATCTTATTTATAAATTGATATCATACCGTTATATATTTTTATATACAGAGGTTTAGTGTGGAAATTGAAGGTCGCATCTGGTTTAAAAAAGATGGTAAAAACTTACTTGGCAATGGTAGAGTTGAACTTCTCGAGAAGATTGATGAGCATGGCTCTATATCAAAAGCATCAAAGGCTATGAAGATGAGCTACAAGGCTGCCTGGGATATGGTAGATGCTATGAATAATCTCTCTGATGAACCTTTAGTCCAAAAAGTTACAGGTGGAAAAAACGGTGGCGGTGCACAAATAACCAAAGTCGGAAAAGAGCTTATAAACACATTTAAAAAGTTTAAAGAGTTTTATAAGGCTCTCTTGCTTGAAGTAGATGAAGATGAACTAAGTCAAGACAACCATCTCTCTCTTATTCGTAAACTTCATATGAAAAGCAGTTCTCGCAACATGATAACAGGCTACATAAAAGAGTTTAGTACTGCGGAGTATAACACTAAGTTAGAGCTTAGCATCTCCGAAGATACTTCACTCTTTGCCATCATTCCAACTGCAACATTTATAGATATGCATCTAAAAAAAGGAGATAAAGTTTTTGCTCTTGTTCAAGAAAGCTCTATCATGCTCTCAACCGCACAACTCCATGGCATCAGTGCAAGGAACATGATTAAAAGCACTATTTCAGCTCTTAAAACAGATGCTGTAAGTACTGAAGTAAAACTCTCCATTGGTAAAAATACTCTAACTTCAGCCATAAGCAATGAATCGTTAGAATCACTTAACTTGCAAATTGGTCAAGAAATTTATGCCATCATAAAAGCTACAGATATCATCGTTAGCATCTAAGGAAATTTAATGAAAAAACTATTAATATTATTAGCACTTAGCATCTCAATTGTAAATGCTGGAACTATCAGCGTGGCAGTAGCAGCAAATGTGAGCTATGCTATAGAGGACTTAAAAAAAGAGTTTAACAAGACTCATCCAAACACAAAAGTAAGAGTAACTCTCGGAAGCAGCGGAAAGCTAACAGCGCAGATAAAACATGGTGCTCCATATCAGTTATTTATGTCTGCAAACATGAAATATCCGCAAGCGTTATATAAAGAAAAAATAGCGATAACACAACCCAAAGTTTATGCTTTAGGTTCATTAGCAATTTTGAGTAACAAAAAAAGAGATTTAAGTGATGGCATCTATATACTTCAAAGTAAAGAAGTATCAAAAATAGCAATAGCCAATCCAAAAACTGCTCCTTATGGCATAGCAGCTATGCAAGCTATAACAAATGCTAAGATTAAAAATGATGTCAAGAGTAAGTTTGTCTACGGAGAGTCTATCTCTCAAACTGTATCTTACGCTGTAACAGCCGCAGACATAGGAATCATTGCAAAGTCTTCACTATACTCTAAAAATATGTCAAAATACAAAGAGAACATAAACTGGATAGCAGTAGATTCAAAACTATATACTCCCATAAAACAAGGTATAGTTATGTTAAAAGAGGATAAAGAGGTAAAAGCTTTTTATGACTTTATAATCTCAAAAGATGCAAAGAAGATATTTCAAAACTACGGATACTTACTGCCATGAATAAGTTTTATGCAAAAATCACAAAAATCCAAAGCGTAGAAAATTTAAACATAGTATATTTTGATTTTTGTAATCAAACCCTTAGTATGATGAGTCTGGATTTAAATGAAAAAGTAAAAATCGGATGCGAAGTTATACTAACTGCAAAACCAACTCATATAGCCATAGCAAAGGAGTTTAGCGGAGATATCAGTTACTCTAATCAGCTAGCTGCAAAGATAATAGAGATAAATAACGGTGAACTTTTAAGCAGTATAAAACTAAGCACCGCAGATGCTACGTGCGAGAGTGTCATAACTAAAAACTCATCTACAAGAATGAACTTGAAAAAGGGAGACAATGTTACTCTCTTTATAAAAGCAAGTGAGTTGTCAATTAAGGAGATTTTAGAATGTTAGAGGTGCTTCAATCTATCAATTTAACTCCATTTACACTATCTTTTAAACTCGCAGGAATCACTACTCTTATACTTTTTGTATTATCCTTGCCTCTTGCTTGGTGGCTCTCTCAAACCCGCTCTAAAAGCAAACCTGTTTTAGAAGCTATAACTGCCCTTCCTATAGTTCTTCCTCCATCAGTTTTGGGTTTTTACATTCTTATAGCTCTTTCTCAAAACTCTCCTATCGGTGCTTTTTTTGATGAGTATTTTGGAATAAAACTCGTTTTTAATTTTAGCGCTCTTGTGATTGCGAGCTGTTTTTACTCTCTTCCCTTTATGGTTCAACCACTTCAAAGCGGCTTTGAATCTATCAACAAAAACATGCTTGAGGCTTCTTACATAAGTGGAAAGAGTAAGTTTGAAACCATATTCAGAGTTGCACTGCCAAATATGAAACCAGCTCTTTTAACTGCCATTATCGTGACATTTGCTCATACTGTTGGAGAGTTTGGAGTAGTACTTATGGTAGGTGGAAGTATCCCTGATGAGACAAAAGTAGCATCTGTAGCCATCTATGAAATGGTTGAGATTATGGACTATTCTTCTGCGCATATATATAGTGCCCTTATGGTAGTTATGAGCTTTTTAGTTCTTCTGAGTGTCTACATCTTTAACCATAAAAACAATAATAAATTTGCCGGATTTCATAAATGATAAAAATAGATATAATTAAAAAACTACACGGTTCACAATCAGATATGCAACTAGACATAAACCTTAACATCAAAGAGGGAGAGTTTTTAGCATTAAGCGGAAAAAGCGGAAGTGGAAAGACTACACTTCTTCGCATCTTAGCAGGACTCGAAGATGCATCGGGGAACATAAAAGTAGCAAAAGAGAGTTGGCTAGATGCAAAAAAACAATTACCACCTCAAAAAAGAGCCATAGGTTTTGTTTTTCAAGACTATGCTCTGTTTGATAACATGAGTGTTTTGCAAAACCTGCTTTTTGTCTGCAAAGACAAAGAACTAGCTGATCATCTGCTGGAGCTTACCGAGTTATCTGAGCTTAAAAACAGACTCCCTAGCACTCTTAGCGGTGGTCAAAAACAAAGGGTTGCACTCTGTCGTGCCATGATGAATAAGCCAAAGCTTCTGCTTATGGATGAGCCGCTCTCAGCACTAGACCCAGAGATGCGAACAAAACTACAAAATGAAATCTTAACACTCCACAAAGAGTTTAATACAACCACCATCATGGTAAGTCATGATCCAAGCGAGATTTACAGACTGGCATCTAGAGTTGTAGTTTTACAAAACGGTAAAATCATAAATGATGGTACTCCAAAAGATATACTTTTGCGTACACAAGGAAGTCAAAAGTTTTCATTCTCCGGAGAGCTGTTGGATATCAAAAAAGTAGATGTTATTTTTATAGCTATCATTGCCATAGGTCAACAATTGGTCGAAGTTGTCGTGAGCGAAGATGAGGCACAAAACTTAAAAGTTGGAGGGACAATTGAAGTCAGCACAAAGGCTTTTACTCCTACTGTATCATCTTAAATTCAAAATAAAACAACAGGCTCACCTCATAAACTAGCGATAAATAAATCCTATAGTTTAAATAAAATAAGATATAATATACTATAATAATATATAAACTATGGAGTATATTGAATATGGATATCAAAAAAATTATTGGTAAAAAGGAGTTAATTTCAATTACTGATTTAGATTTATTTGACCTTGATGCTAAGGTTGATACGGGAGCAGATTCTAGTGCTTTGCATTGTGATCATATAGAGATAGATAAAGATAATATGGTTCATTTTCATCTACTTGATGAAGTTCATGCCTCATATCATGGTAAAAAAATGGTTATGCCTTTACACAAAATCAAAAAAGTAAGAAGTTCTAACGGGGAATTGCAAGATAGACCATCTATTAAAGTAAGTGTCGATTTTTTTGGAAAGAAATATAAAACAATTATCTCTTTAACAAATCGAGCAGATATGAAATACCCAATGCTAATTGGAAGAAGATTTTTAAGCGGTAAGTTTTTAGTTGATGTTTCACAAGAATATCTATCAAAAGAAAAAAAAGAAAAAGGGAAAAAATGAGAGTCTATATATTATCAAGAAATAAAGAGTTGTATTCAACGAAAAGATTAGTAGAAGCGGCAGAGCAAAAGGGTTGGGAAGTCAGAGTAATTGACTACTTAAAATGTTCTATTGAAATTATGAAGGGAAAATTGAAAATCAACTATTTAGGTGAACAGTTACCGGCTCCAGATGCTATTATTCCAAGGATTGGAGCGAGCAGAACATTTTATGGTACTGCGATGGTTAGACATTTTGAGGTAATGGATGTTTTTAGTACATCTGGTAACTTAGCTATTGCTAGAAGTAGAGATAAACTTAGAAGCCTGCAAGTACTTTCAAAACATAATGTAGATATGCCAAAAACAGTTTTTGCGTCAAATAAATCAAGTGCAAAAGATATAATCGCTTTAAGTGGTGGAGCACCGCTTGTTCTTAAAATACTTGAAGGTACACAAGGTGTTGGTGTAGTTTTAGTAGATACTGAAAAAGCTGCAAAATCTGTTTTAGATGCATTTTACGGAATGGATGTAAACTTACTTGTTCAAGAGTTCATTGAAGAAGCTGGTGGAGCAGATATTAGAGTTCTTGTTGTTGGTGGTGAGATTGTAGGTGCTATGAAGCGTCAAGGTGCAGCCGGAGAGTTTAGATCAAATCTTCACCAAGGCGGAAGTGCTACTGCTCACAAACTTACTCGTAAAGAAAAAGCAACTGCATTAGCAGCAGCAAAAGCTATGGGACTTGGAGTATGTGGTGTCGATATGATTCCATCTGCGCGTGGACCACTTGTTATGGAAGTAAACTCTTCTCCTGGTTTAGAGGGTATTGAGAAATCTACAAATATTGATATTGCTGGAAAGATTATGGATTATATAGAAAAAAATGTAACTCCTACTTCTGAAGTAAATACGAAAAAAAGAAAAATTAAAAGAGATAGTATAGGAGCATAAATGCCTAATTCAAGCTTTATTTTAGGTGGTGTTGAAGTCTTAAGAGGCACTAATGTAACTATAAATATTGAATTACCAAAACTTTATAACACGCCAACACAATTGCCCGTTCGAGTAATTCGTGGCAAAAAAGATGGTCCTGTAGTATTTATTAGTGCGGCTATACACGGTGATGAACTTAATGGTATTGAGATTATTAGAAGGTTTAGGAAACTAAATATTCTTAAAAAGATAAAAGGTACTGTCATTTTAGTTCCTGTTGTAAATGTATATGGGATGATGAACTTATCAAGATATTTACCAGATAGAAGAGATTTAAATAGAAGTTTTCCTGGTAGTTCTAAAGGTTCTTTAGCTGGAAGAGTTGCAAAAATATTCTTTGATGAAATCGTAAAAAAGTGTGATTTAGGAATAGACTTGCATACAGCATCTATTCATAAATCTAATCTTCCGCAAGTAAGAACAAACACTGATAATGAATACACTTTTAAACTTGCAAAAGCTTTTGGTGCACCAGTTGTTTTACACTCTGAGTTAAGAGATGGTTCACTTCGCGCGGTCGCCCAAGAACAAGGTGTACCAATATTGCTCTATGAAGCAGGAGAAGCACTTCGTTTTGATGAGACTTCTATTCGCATTGGTGTACAAGGTTTGGTTAATGTACTTAGAGAAAATGAAATGCTTCCTAAGGTTTTAAGAAAAACAGCCAGAAAACTCCCAATAGTTACAAAAAGTAGTAAATGGATAAGAGCTACTGAGAGTGGGATGTTAAGAACAATCAAAGCACTTGGTGATACTGTAGAGAGAAATGAAGTTATTGCATATATAGATGAGCCGTTAGGAGATGATAGTTTTGAGATACTTTCACCTTTTGATGGAGTAATTATAGGAAAGTCTGAAATACCTCTTATTCAAGAAGGTGATGCTATCTTTCATATAGCCAAATTCAATAATCTTGAAGTAGCAGAAAATAAAATCGAACATTTTAATGAAAATATGATTGAGCAGAGTGAGTTTCATGAACTTAATAATGAAGAGATTATAGAGTAGTAATATAAAGATATAAATTACTACACTCATAAGGAGAAGGTTATGTTAAAGTTTATTTTATTACCATTTTTATTATTTAATTCTATATTTGCTTTTGAGATTAAAGATACACCAATAAATTTTGGAAAATTAAGAATTGAACTAACAAAAAGCTATATTAATGAACATTACGGTTTTAAGCCAAAAGATATAACAATTACTCCAAAGATTATCGTTATTCATTATACTGGTATTAATAGTTTTGAGAAGTCCTTAGAGAGATTCACACCTGCACTACTCTTAAGTGATAGACCTGACATTTCAGGAGCTGGTGTAGTTAATGTATCTGCACATTTTTTAGTAGATATAGATGGAACTATTCATCAACTAATGCCAGTTGATTACATGGCTAGACATGTTATAGGTTTAAATTATAGTTCAATCGGAATTGAAAATGTTGGTGGAGAAAACCATAAACAAAATCTTACTATTGAACAATTAATTTCAAATATAAAACTTGTAAAATATCTAAAAAAAGAGTTTAACACGATAGAATATGTAGTAGGTCATTATGAATATAGATGTTTTGAAGGCACTAAGTTATGGCTTGAGAATAATAATGCATATAGAACTAAAAAGAGAGATCCAGGAGAAAATTTTATGCGTGATTTAAAAGCAAATTTAAAAAACATAAAGTTTGCTCCTTGTGATTAAAGAGTAAATCATGAGACAAATAATCTTATTAATTTTTCTCTCTACTTTGTTATTATCAAAACCTATTGATAAGAAGTTTATTTTAGGTGGTGTAGAAGTCTTAAGAGGCACTAATGTAACTATAAATATTGAATTACCAAAACTTTATAACACGCCAACACAATTACCCATTCGAGTACTTCGTGGCAAAAAAGATGGCCCTGTAGTATTTATAAGTGCAGCTATACACGGTAATGAGCTTAATGGTATAGAAATTATTAGAAGATTTAGAAAACTTCCAATACTTAAAAATCTTAAAGGCACAATCATCTTAGTCCCAATAGTCAATATTTATGGAGTAATGAACTTATCAAGATATTTACCAGATAGAAGAGATCTAAATAGACATTTTCCTGGAAGTGAAAAAGGTTCTTTAGCTTCAAGAATAGCAGATATTTTTTTTAAAGAAATAGTTCAAAAATGTGACTTAGGTATAGACTTACACACAGCATCTATTCATAAATCTAATTTACCTCAAATTAGAACAAATGTGGATAATAAATATACGCTTAGACTTGCAAAAGCTTTTGAAGCACCAGTTATTCTTCACTCAGAAATTAGAGATGGTTCACTTCGTGCGGTAGCTCAAGAAAAAGGTGTACCGATTCTACTTTATGAAGCAGGTGAAGCTTTACGATTTGATGAACAAAGTATACGTATTGGTGTTAAGGGAATTGTTAATGTTCTTATTGCCAATGGAATGTTACCTAATGTGTTATCTAATAAGAGTAAAAAATTTCCAGTTATTGTGAGAGATAGTGCATGGTTACGAGCTACGGATAGTGGTATAATTAGAACTGTAAAAGCCTTAGGCGACACAGTACGAAAAGGTGAAATAATAGCTTATATCAACGAGCCATTAGATGATAATATCTATGAAATAGTTGCTCCATATGATGGTATTATCATAGGTAAGTCAGAAATGCCTCTTATTCAAGAGGGTGACGCTGTATTTCATATAGCAAATTTTAAAAAACTTGCAATTGCTAATAATAAAATACTTTACTTCTGTGAAGATGCCTTAGAAGATTGTGAATTTATAAATTATGATAATGAAGAAGCTATAGAATGATTATAAAATACATAGTGTTGCTGTTTATCGCTTTTAACTTGTATGCTCAAGATACTTTAGGAAGAATAGATAAATTTGATATGCCAAAATTAAATATATATAATGTCACAGCAAAAATAGATACCGGGGCAAAAACATCCTCAATCAATTGTGATGATATTACCCCTGTTGGTCACAACCAAGTTAGCTTTGTGGTTTTAGATGCTAATAATAAAAGATTGACAGATGGATATGTAACAAAAGATATTTCAAGAATATCAAAAGTTAAAAGTTCAAATGGAGTAGTGCAAACACGATATTTTATTAATACAAAAATAATAATATATGGCAAATCATACAATATGGAAGTATCACTTAGTTCAAGAAAAGAGATGCTTTATCCACTTCTAATTGGCAGAGAACTTCTAAATAAAGGTTTCATAATAGATGTAACAAAAGAATTTCTTTCATATAATGAAAAAAGAAAAACACAGGAGTAACTTTGCGAGCAATTATATTTATACTACTAATATCCCAATTAATCTTTTCAGAGGAAATTGATTTAAACAGTTCTACAAAATCAAAACAATCAGGAAATATTTGGGAAAATAAAAATGTTTGGGTTAAAACTTATGTAAATAATAAAAATTACTATACAATAATTAATAATATTGTAAAGATTGAACAAAAAATAAAAAAGAATAAAGAGAATACAAAAGTATTGGCGTCTCTTAATAGAAAACTTGAAATTTATAAATCTAGACTAAGACTCTATGAACAAAATAAAAGCTTTGAAGGTTTGTTGCTCACTTATAAATTTGATATGCCCAGGATAACAGCATATGATTATCTCTATAAAGATTCATTAAATAAATTAAATAAACAATTAAAAAAAATAATTAATACGAAAAATGATTTTAACAAGGCTCATTCACTATTGAGAAACTACTATAGCAAAAATCAGAATGGTGCTGTCTCGTTAGAAGATATAAAATATTTTGAAGAGTTTGTAGAAAATATAAATAAAACTTATCTAAACCTACTCGAGACAAAAGATGAACTAAACAAAAAGTATGATGATTATTACCAAGAAAAACTACAAAGACATATTATGACTTTTGTCACATTTATTTTGGTTTATCTTTTATACAGGCTTGTTCTATTGCTTTTTACAGCTTTAGAAAACAAATTAAATAAAGAAAATAATGGAGGATATAAAAAAATTATATCTCTAATATTTTATATATTAGTTTTTATATCATTGGTCATAAGATATATGGAAGATTTTATCTACATAATCACATTCTTAAGTGTTATTGCTGCAGCATTAACTATCGCATTACGTGAAGTTATTTTAAATATTGTAGCTTCTGTATATATCTTTTTTAGCAATATGATACGAGTTGGCGATAGAGTGATGGTTCAGTTTGAAACTAAACATACTATCGGTGATATATTGGATATTTCTCTTATGAAAATTAAGTTGAATGAAATTGAAGATTATAGTAACTTAAAAGAAGTAAAAAATGTTGGTAGAACAATCTACATACCAAATAGTTATGTTTTTACAAAAGTATTTTATAACTATTCTCGTAAAAAAAATGGTTTGATAAATGATTTAATAGAGTTTGAATTTGCTACAGATAACGATTTTGAAAATATAGAAAAAGTAACTCAAGAGTTATTGTCTAATCTAAATATTACTCATAAGATTACTTTTGCGTTAAATAATTTAAAAACTGGCGTTATAGGTCTTATATCTTACCAAACAAATTATAAACAAGCTTCAAAAATTCGTGGCGATATTTCAATCAAACTATTACAAGCATATAATTTAGATGAAAATATTAAGCTCAAAAGCTCAAAAGCACCTAAAAAATCTGTGAGTGAAGATAGTGAGTAAACTAGTAGAAGTAAATTAGATATAAGAAGTGGGTTTGTAGTGTATAGCCAACCAAAGAGTCTCTTCGTTTGGCTTAGTCCAAGAGACTCTGTGTTTTGTGTTTGCAGGTATGTTTAAATAGTCGCCTTCTTCTAGTCTTATATCATCAGAATTTTCAAACTCTAAAATAGCTTCGCCCTTAAGCACTATTACCCATTCATCACTTTTTTGATTGTACCATTCAACCTCTGTAGTTATATGACCTTTTGAGATGATTCGCTCTATTTTTACTCCCTCATTTGTCACAATATCTTCAAAGAGTTCTTCTTTTATCTGTGGTGGAATATTTGCAAATATATTGGTCTTTTTCATAAAAAATATGCACTCATATATCCAACGACCCGACTCTCATCTTCGCTAGCATCTGCACTTGTTCTGTAGTCAAGTATATGTGAAGTTAAAGAGAGTTTTTTGGCACTTATTATCATGGCTTCTACCCCTATCATCCCACAAGCTTCACATCCACTATGAAGTTTATCTGCATCTAGTTTCTCCACAGCTTCAAGACAGATATTGTCTAAGTTATTTGCATCTGCAAGATTATAAAAATGACTCAAATCTGTACTGATGACAACTCCACAATCATCCTGTGCTAAGACAAAATTTATGATATCTGAAATATCACGAGAGTCTGCTCTACTATAAACCAACTCCACTATTTGTGAATCTGGCATATAGTATTTTATAAAGGGAAACTGTACCTCCGTGCTATGTTCTTGATGTGCATCTACAAAACAAGATAGCAAAAATTTATCTTTTAGTTTTTTGGCTATATCTGCATCTGCATCTATATCCCCAAACGGTGTTTCATAAGAACTAAAGTCACAAAGACTAACTCCCTCAAAAGCTACTCTATGAGAAGGTCCTATGACTACAAACTTTTTCACTCCGCTTTTTTGCAAAATTTTATAAGCAATATTTGCGGTATATCCTGAGTAAACATAACCAGCGTGTGGAACTATCACAACTCTGCTTTTTATATCTGGTAGAGTAAAATCTTCTTTATAAATAGTGTTAAAATGCTCAAAATATCTCTCAAGCTCTACTGATCTTGCCGGATAAAAACTACCAGCTACGCTCATACTTCTTTTCATAATGTTTTCTCCTTTTAAAGGGCTTCAACTTTATCAAATCTCTCTTGGATATGCTCAACCGAATATCTATAAATAGTTGGATGCTCACTATATATGGACTCGCTTGCTCCAGCTTTCATACTTAAATGCTCTAAGAACTCTTTAGTAGTTGGTAACTGTTCCCAAACTTGTGGTAAAAAAGTACCTTGATACCCACCATGCTTTAAAATAAGTCCATCAACATTTGGTTGAATTTTTCTTTGTAAGTCCTCATAATCATCATACTCTAAAATCTCAGGCTCACTTAAAACCGACACTTCAAGATTTAGATATTTTAGTTCATCTTCACTCAAAGCATTAAACCGAGGGTCAGAAAAACCAGCTGCAATTGCATTGTGTATGACATCATCAATAAGTCTTCTGTGTGCAACTATTGAACCTATGCATCCACGTAAATCATCATCATACTTTAGAGTTACAAAGGCAGCACCATCTTTTGCCAAATCCGGATACTCTTTTAAAATACTCTCTTCATCTACAATTCTTCTTTCATCAAACTTACTAAGTATTGCACTCTTAGCTATTCGCAATAAAATCATATTTAACATAGTTAACACCTTAACGAATTATATCACAAAGAGCATCTTCGAATCTCTCAAACCTAAACTCGAAACCACTATCTAAAAGCTTTTTAGGGTAAACATCTTTTGAGTCAAGAATCACAGTTGATCCTTCTCCAAAGAGGAGTTTTATAGCAAACTCAGGAACAGCAAAAAAAGTTGGACGATGCAAAACTCGTCCTAGTATTTTGGTTTGTTCTATGTTTGAGAGAGTATGAGAAGTTGTGAAATTGATAGGACCTTTTAACTCAGGTGTTTTTACTATAAACTCAAAAGCGCGAACCAAGTCATCTATATGAATCCAAGAAATTATCTGATGTCCTTCACCCATTTTTCCCCCTACTCCCATTTTAAACGGTGGAAGCATCTTTTGCATCGCTCCACCTTCTTTGGCAAAGATAACTCCAAATCTAGCCTGAACAGTTCTGACACCATGCTCCTCTGCTCTCCTAGCTTCCGCTTCCCAGTCTTTACAGATATGTGAGAGATAATCATTCGCATATTCAGTTGAGTAGTCATCATGTTTAGCTTCAGAGTCATAGATACCAACCGCAGATGCTGATATGAAAAGTTTGGGTTTTTCACTGCATTGTGCTATGGCATCTACAAGTTTTCTTGTTGTATCTATTCTTGAGTTATAGAGTGTTTTTTTATAAGCCGTACTCCATCTAGCTAAGATAGTTGCACCGCTTAGATTTATCAAGACATCACACTTATTTATCTCTTTTTTTATTTCTTCTATTGTTGTATTTTCTCTGATTTTGACACCAGTTACATCATTTTTTGAAGATTCGAACATCTCTTGTAGTTTTGAGCCAACAAGTCCACTTTTTCCACAAATCACTATCTTCAACCTATATCCACTAGACATTTAAGCCTCCTTCTTTTCAATTTTTTGAAAAATTTTTATCATATTTTTACTTAACTTATCTATTTCTTCTATGGACTCTTGTAAATCATCTAAAGTATTGTTTTCATATTTCTCTATAATAACACTTGCTACATCATGCAGTGTGTGATGTAGTTTTTCAAGTTTTTCAAATGCAGGATGTTTTCCATACTCCTTTTTACCTTCTTCATATATCCACTCTCCCAGACGACACTCTTTGTAACTTAGTATAGGTAGTGTTTTACGCATATCTTTAAGGTACGAAAAAATATCATTTCTCCATGCTTTATGCTCTACAAGAGCGTACAAAAGAGGCATTTCATCAATAGAGATTGCAACAACTTCTGTCCACTCCTTATTTGGTTTATATTGTTTAACCCAATTTATAATATTTTCTGCGGGCATTGGACGAGCTATAATATATCCTTGAGCATTTTCACATCCAAGTTTAAGCAGCATCTTTCCATGTTCTATACTCTCAACTCCCTCAGCAATAACTTCGCGTCTAAATGCTTTTACTAGTCCAAGAACCCCATCTAAGATTGCTAAATCATCTACATCTTCTAACATACCACGCACAAAACTTTTATCTATTTTAAGCTCTTTTGCTGGAAGACGTTTAAGATATGTCAAAGACGAGTAACCTGTTCCAAAATCATCAAGCGAAAAAGAAACTCCAATATTTTTACACTCTTGCATAACTTGAGATACATGAACAATGTCCTCTAAAGCGCTGGTTTCAAGTATCTCAAGCATTACGTTCTTTGGATTTACATCTGGATTTTTCTGTAGCAGAATTTTTAATTTTTCTACAAAGTGAATATCTTGCAACTGCATAGCATCTACATTTATACTAACTGCTATATCTAAGCCTTTTTCTTTCCACTGTGATATCTGCTTTAATGCACTTTTTAACACCCAGCTTCCAAACTCAACAGATAAAGTATGACCCTCTATAACTGGTAAAAATGAACTAGGAAGAAGTAAGCCATGTTTTGGATGTTCCCATCTAATCAAAGCTTCAACCCCCAAAACTTGAGCCGTTTTCATATTTACTTTTGGCTGATAGTAAAGAGTAAACTCATCATTTAAGAGTGCTTTTTTTATTTCATCTAAACTCTCATGATATGTTCTAGTTTTTTTATCTTTTTGTGCGTCAAATAAGTAGTAACGATTTTTTCCTAAAAGCTTTGCTTGATACATTGCTTGATCAGATTGACGCAGTAACTGATCAGCATCTAAATCATCACCATTGTCAAAAAAAGTAACCCCTAAACTTGCAGTTACTTGCATCTGTGTACCATCGATTAATATTTCACGAGAACATGCATGTAGCAATCTTTTAATAGTTGCAAGACTCTCCTCATGAGATTTTAAATCAAGTAAAACTGCTACAAATTCATCTCCGCCCAAACGCGCTATTGTGTCTCCATCACGAAGAGTTGCTTTCATATTTTTAGCCATACTAGCTAAAAACTTATCTCCATAATCATGTCCATATGTGTCATTTATAAATTTAAAGCCATCAAGGTCTAAGTAAACAACTGCAATAGATAGATTGTGTCTATGTGTCTGTGCCAAGGCTTGTTGAATACGATCTGAGAGTAAAACACGATTTGGCAATCCTGTCAGAGCATCATAATGTGCAATATATTCTAAATGACGCTGTTGCTTTTGACGCTCTGTAATATCTTCTCCTGCACTAAGCGTACTGATAATTTTGCCATTATCATCACAAATGTAAGAGTTATGCCAAGCTATTAGCTTATGTTCCCCTGACTTTGTTTTAACACTGTTTTCAAAGTATTCTGTACCTTCTGTATTGTTCTTTAAAATTTTAAGAAAAACGGGATAAACTTTATTCTTTCTTTCTGCCTGTAATAAACATTTCTCAAACCAATTTTCACCTATAAGCTCATCCTGTGTATATCCTAGCAGTTCACACGCTTTACGATTTACTAAAAGAATTTTTCCATTAGTATCTAATGAGATAATCATAGCCTCTACCGTATCAAGATAAGTCTCAAAATAATCTCTCTCAAACTTAAGTTTCTTGTATAATTCTTGCTGTTGAGTAATATCGCGTGCTATGCCTAAGATACCCAAAAGTTTATTTTGAGCATCATACATGGGTACTTTGGTAGTTTGAAGCATCTCAGTGTGTCCATCACTTGCAAAAGAAACTTCTTTTTCATTAACGGAAATTTTTTTACTATTAATAGCCTTTTTATCATAAAAACGAAAAAAATCAGCAAGCTCTTTATCTACAAAATCATAATCACTTTTTCCAACTATCTCTTTTTCTTTAGCACCAAAAAAATCTTCAAAACGGGTATTACAGGCTAAGTAAATACCATCTGGATTTTTTAACCAAATCAAATCTGGAATAGTTTGTATAAGAGTTTTGAGAAAACTTTTCTCGTGCGAGAGTTCTGCTTCGGTTCTTTTTCTATCATCAATATTAGAGAGAAGTTTACTAAAAAGATTTAGAAGTTCTATTTCATTTTCACTAAAATAGTGTTTATTTTTTACGCTATCAAAGCCCACAAAACCTTTACAAATATCATCTTGCATTATAGGAATTGCAACTAAGCTTTGTATAGATTGAGAAACCAAGAGATTACGCAAAGCACTCTCTGGCAGTTCTAAAACATCTTGAACTAACACATTTTGACCCTTGCTATGCGCAGCGAACCATCCTGATATGTTCTTTATTGGAATATTTTTGAGTTTCTTTATTTGTGGAGTTATTCCATCCGAACACCACTCATAAGTATTGCTTACTGTCTTAGCTTGTATATCATAATTAAAAATATAAGAACGATCGGCATCTACAAAAGTAGACATTTTAGCAAGTGATTCTTCTATTGCAAAATCGAGCTGATCTAATGGAAGGTTAATAAACGAAGTTGAGAGATTTAAAAGAAGCTTTCTATACTCTTCTTGATAACTCATTTTACTCTCATAAACTCTATGTGTTTTTAACTCACGCATTAAGTTTAAGGTGTTACTAGAGAGTGCATTGTAAGTCGATAAAATAATATCAATCAATATACTGCTAGAACCACTCATTTTATCTTTTGCAACTACCTTTGCATCTTCAAGAGTATCTCCGTTTTGTAAAGCAATAATAATGTACGCCATGTGACGATCAGTATCTAGTATATGAGAGGCAAGCCATTTAGATAAAAAACTCAAAGCTTTATCTGCTAAATCAGCAACAGATTTTTTATGTTGTTCAGCTTTAAAACGCAGTACAGTTTCTAAAAAATTTTTATGTGTTTTTTGATGCTCATGAGTAAGTGAATTATAAGGAAGGTATTTGTTCCAAATTGCTTCTTCTTCTTTAAAATGATAACGTGTATAGTCTATAAGTTCATCAAAAACTGTATTTAAATTTTGTTTTTTTGACTTATATGCTGTATATGTTGCTAAACGATTTAGTATTTCAACTAGCTTACGATGCTGCTCATCTACCGTTTTGAGACCTAAATTGAAATGGTCATTCCAAGGAAAAATATCAATTGATTTCATATGTTCACTTTTAACATTAAAGATATATACACTATGATATCTAACAAAAATAAATAAAAACTTAGTTTAGGGCATTTAACTCTAGTAACACTGTATCTCTTCTTGTAACTTCAAACTTTTTACAAGCACTCTCAAAAGCACCGCTCTCACCTATGAGAATACATTTATGTTTTGCTCTTGTAATAGCTGTGTAGATTAACTTTGTGTTGTGCATAATAAAGTGTGAGAAAGTCATGGGAATAACTACTATATCATACTCCATACCTTGGACTTTATGAATGGTAAGAGCGTATGAGAGCATTAGATGCGACTTTATCTCTTCATACTCGTAAACTACTACTACGTCTTCATTCGGGTAGAATACGAACACTTGTTCATCATCCTCTTCTATCTTAAAAAGCAGCCCGCTCATACCGTTAAATATTCGTCTCTGGTTTGAGTCCTCACCCATCTTAAAACCATCCGCACTCCACGAAGTCATGTTCTCGTTTTTGGTGTGCACGACCTTATCCATCAGCCTAAATTCACTGCCGCCTTTTTTGACACACTTTTTAGGATTTGGATTGAAGTACTCTTGTAAAACTATATTGAGATTGTTTGAACCTAAAGTTCCACCCTTCATCGGAGTGATGACTTGAAAGTAATTTAGATACTCTTTTATCTGCTTGTTCTTCAGTCTGTATCTGGCTTTCTCAACAGACTCAACAACCTTGTGAACTATCTCTGTAACTATCGCTTGAGCATTGCCCTCTCGAAGTTCTTGTTGCTCCTGTGTTGAGAGCTGATTTTTTATGGCGTAATAGTTCTGGATGCTGATATCTATAAACTCAAAATCTTCATAAGTCTCTTTGTACGCAGGAACTATACCTTTACGAATATCATTAGCTATAAGAGTTATGGCTTGGTCTTCACTCTGTCTGTAAATCTTTGTAAGTTTAACAATCGGTGCTAACTCCAAAGTCAATACATCACTCAAAACATTTCCCGCACCAATTGGAGGAAGCTGTGCATCATCTCCAACTACGATAACAATAGCATCTCTATGAACTTTTGCCATAAGTCTTGCAAATAAAGAGGAGTTAATCATAGAAGCTTCATCTATCAAAACAACTCCAAAGGGAAAGTTGTCTCTATCTTCATACTTCACTAAAAGCGACTGTATAGTTGCACTCTCATAACCCGTAGTATCTGCTATGCGCTGAGATGCGATGCCACTTAAGGCACAAGTCATAATCTCTTTTTCTTCATATCTAGTGTTTAGAAGCTCAAGTATGGTTTTTGAAGTAGTACTCTTACCTGTTCCCGCGTAACCGACTAAAAAGAGTAGAGTAGCACCTTCGTTTATCTTTTGTACAGCTTCTTTTTGCTGCTCACCTAGTTTAAGCTCTTTAGTTTCCAAGAACTCATCTAAGTCTTTAACAAAGCCACCGCTATCTTTTTTAGCCCTTGTGGTAAAAGTGTCATACAGATATTTTTCTGAGTCATAAAGTCTAGCTGGAGAGACTCTGTCATTTTTCATAATAACTATACTTTGCTCACTAACTCTCTCAATAAGTGCTGCTTCATAAAGATGGTTTTTAGCGTTGAAGCTTAGAAGTTCATTTAGTCCTGAAAAGAGTAACTCCTTTGCAACACAGCTGTTTCCCTGTTGTTCGCAATAGTTCATAAGTACATAATCCATTGCAGAACTTATACGATTTTCATCTTCAGCAGTTACCCCCATTTTAAGAGCCAGCTCATCAGCTCTTTTAAAACCTATTGAGTTTATGGAAGTAAGAATATAAGGGTTCTCTTTTATCTTAGTACATGGCTCATCAACATCTTTCATAGCAGTTGCAATGGTAGTTAAGAGTGCCTGAGAGACATCAAAGGGACTTAAAAATTCACCGAGTTTTCTCATGGAGCGAAACTTCTTCCATGAAGTTTGAATCTTTTTTAAACGTTTCTCTTTAATACCCTTAAACTCAAGAAGTCTTTGTATGTCGTTATCTAAAATATCTATGAGTTTTTCACTTCCGAAGTGCTCAATAAGTTCAGCAGAGAGTTTTTTTGTAAAACCTTTTACGATTTTATTTAGAAAGAAAAAGAGTTGATTTTGATTTACTTTGATGGAGTCAAACTTAAAAGTTTTTCCGTACTTTTTATGTTCTTCCCAATAACCACTTAGAGTTATAGCAGAACTTTTTATATGCGAGACTTCACTCTCTAAATAAGTGCCGCTTATTTTCTCACCAGTTTTCAAAACTGCTATGAAAAAACCCTCATCTTCAAATAGAATACGGTCTATTTGACCGATGAGAGTTGTACTCAAAGTTACGCCTTTACTCTCTCAATTCTGTCAGCTTCTTGAGCCTTATAAAGCTCTGCACAACCACGTGAGAGTTCACGGATTTTAAGTATATAGTTTGCTCTCTCTGTTTGAGAGATGGCTTTTCTTGCATCCAGAATGTTAAACGTATTAGATGCCAGCATACATAAATCATAAGCGGGAAGAGGAAGTCCGACATCTAGCACTCTTAGGCACTCTTTAGCTTTTGCATCAAAATCTGCAAATAGCATCTCTGTATCCGCTACTTCAAAGTTGTATTTTGAGAACTGAATTTCACTCTCTTTATGTATATCTTTATATAATGTTTTATTTCCATCTTTATCAATATTCCAAACAATATCAAAAATATTATCAACACCTTGAAGATACATCGCAAGTCTCTCTGTTCCGTAAGTAATCTCAACAGCTACAGGGTTACACTCGATTCCTCCAACTTGTTGAAAGTAAGTAAATTGTGTCACTTCCATACCGTTTAACCAAACTTCCCAACCAAGACCCCAAGCACCAAGCGTTGGAGACTCCCAGTTATCTTCTACAAAACGGATATCGTGTTTAGACACATCAAGACCAAGGTATTCTAATGATTTTAGGTAAAGCTCTTGAATATTATCCGGAGATGGTTTTATAAGTGCTTGAAACTGATAGTAGCTTCCAAGTCTGTTAGGATTTTCTCCATACCTTCCGTCCGTCGGACGACGTGAAGGAGCCACATAAGCAACTGCCCAAGGCTGTGAATCTAGTGAGCGTAAAAAAGTAGCGGGGTGAAATGTTCCAGCCCCTGCTGGGATATCGTAGGGCTGAACTATATTACAGCCCTCTTTCATCCAAAATTCTTGTAGTTTTAGTAACATGGAGCTAAAAGTTATCATTACTTTCCTCTTTAAAAAATTCCGTAATTATAACTTTAGCTTACTTGTTTAATGATAAAAGCTACCAACGAGAAATTAATGCTAAATTCACCTTAGCATATTGTGGAAAATCTGTACCATTTACACTTGTAGTTTCAGGTGAAAGTTGAGCAGATAAGTCTAGTTGAAACCACTTAGGACCAAAACCTACACCTGCTGTGTAAATTAAACCCGCCTTATCATCATTATCAAGATTTTGCATAGCTCCACCACGTAGAGCAAACCATGAAGCAGGATGCCAATTAAGACCTCCACCAACCATTTGGCTATCTACCCCTGAGACAAATGTCTTGTTTTGTGTTAAGTCCATATCTGCTGCAAATTCTAATGATTCAAATATATTATAAGCAACCCCAACTCTAACCATTGGCTCAACACTATAAGTACTTCCATCTGCAAATTCAAAATCAGGAGAATTTAGATTTTTACCAACTATTGCTAGTGTTAAATCATTAGAAAAATATGGTTCGTAAGCTATACCAATATCAATACCAAAATTTGAAGTTGTCTTATCTTTTTTTTCACTACTATTCAAACTTCCAGAATTATCAATTTGTAATTTTTCTGAGTAAGTTGTAGCTTGCATATATTTTGCTGCACCACCTAGCATCAGGTTTCCAGCACTTAGTTCAAACTTGTGACCATAAGCAATAGGAACTTCAGCAAGAACAACGCCTGTTGCTTGTACATATGTTAAACCATTATTAACTGCATATTCTATGGAAGTTGATGTGTATGCAGTAGCATTACTTACAGCTTGTGTTCCATCATCATTTAACTCATAATATGTTCCAGGTGATGCACTATTTTCAAATATCAATTTATTATGTGCTTGGTCAACAACAGCTGTACCAACAATATCTGATGAAGCAAATACCCCTATACCAAAATTTTCAACTTGTACTGAAAAATATCCTTGAGGAGAAATTTCAATAGCATTTCCATTCATAGCTAAAACAATGTTTTTTCCACTAACTAGATTTGTTTGGTCCGCTGTAGTTAATGAAGCTGTATCATTACTAATTTTATTTACAGTGTCAATAAATCCACTATCATCTAAAGCCTTGAAAGAGGCACCTGCGCCATGGTCATATACAGAGGCACCAGCACCAAGTGATATCTCAACATCATAAGGCGTTTTAGCTAAAAGTGCTGGGTTGTTGTATGTAGCGGTAGATCCTGCCGAACTAGCAACTCCTGCCCCACCCATTGCTACAGACTTGTAGCCTAATGTTTGAAACTGCATCGCACTAACAGAAGTAACACAAAGAACTGCCGCAACAGCCAAAGATAGTTTTGTTTTCATATTGATTCCTCGTATAAAAAATTAACATAAAGTATATTGTCTATTAGATTAGAGGAGTATTAAACCATTTTACAGACAATATCTCCAACTGTTTTGTTTAAGGAGTTTGCGACTACATCACATTTTACTTTGAGTAAAAAACAGATATCTTTACGATGAGACGGACTCAGACACTCATAATTTCCCATACCCTTGGATATAACCAAATCTACACTATCGAAAAGCTTCTTTGAGTAAGAATTTGCGCGACCATATACAAAGCCCGGAGTATTAACACCACTGTCAACAAGTTCACAAAGCTCATCAAACCCAGCCTCTTTTGCTTCTTTCATAGTTACATCATTTATGATTGGATTTCCTCTAACCATATATGAGTATTTTACATCTGGGAATAACTCTTGTAGAGTCTCAATAAACAGATAGTCAAAAATATGCTCACCTACGTTATCTCCTATAAGTAAAACAGTTTTCGCAGTTAATAATTTCTCCTGCAACAAATCAAAATCATTATGTGCAAACTCAGTATCAAATACTTTTAAGAGTTCCTCTGCTAAATCAAACTCTACAGCGGCAGCAAGATCTATTACATTTCCTGCTACTGCAATCTTTGTAGCCGTTAAAAGTTTGTTATCTGTAGATAGGAGCTTTTCTTTTAAAAGAGGTACAAAAGAGAGTGCTTTTTTGCTTGAGAGTGCTTTAACCTCATCATAAAGGTCTGTTTTGTTGGCAATCTCTGCCATTTTTTCATAAACATAAGAGGCGATTTCTGGGGGATTATCATCAAATGAGAAATCTAAACTCATCTCTTTGACAGTAGAAGTAATCTCGTTTTTTAGAGTTTCAGACGCATGAATTGCATCTGCAACTTTAACACTTTGGTTTATTATACAAGTAACACAAGCTTCATCTATTGTCATAAAGTATATTTAGTTAGTAGTGTGGTCATCGATAGCTTTATTCCACATAAGTTTGTACTTTCTTCTCATAAACTCAACCTCTTGTTGAGAAAGTTTTAGTTGTTCTTGAAGTGTGTGGATTGTTTTTCTGTCTTCGTCATATAGTTCTTGAAGAGATCCTAAAGCTTCTCTTAAAAACTCATTTTCATTTTTTATAGAGACTATTGTCTCATCTTTGGCATCTAGGACTTTTTCATGAAGGTTGATGATAGTACCGATTGTTTTTTCAACAAACTCAGGTTGCACCAGCATCTCTTTAGTGTTATGAGCAGATAGTTCTTTGAGTTGAGCTGGAACTACTTCGTGTGAACCTTTAGACGGGTCAATCATTCTTACTCCATCTTCTACTTTTACAGTCAGTTTTCCTCGATCGCATAAATCGTCAATCGCATTTATATCTAAGCCTGTAAGCTCCATATACTCTTCATCACTCATCCACTTCATAGCTATTCCTTTAATTTATTTCATAAATTCAAGGGAATCTTTGCATTTTGCCTATAAATGATAAGAGAACAAGTCCTTTTATCTACGCTAATGCTTAGTTTCCCTCGGCGGGAAGCCCACGACACATTTGTGTCGTTTAGAATTTATTGTATCTAGCTGATTATAGTCTCTATTTCTAAAGAGTCCATCTCAACCTTTTTAGCTTTAGCAATACGATCCTCTTTTAATTTTATAGATAACTCTTCGTTGTCAAGTGCTAATATCTGCATAGCTAAGTAAGCAGAGTTAATAGCTCCAGCTTTTCCTATAGCAACAGTAGCAACTGGCATTCCAGCCGGCATCTGAACAGTTGAAAGAAGTGCATCAATTCCAGAAAGGGCAGAAGCACTCATAGGTACACCAATGATAGGTTTAACAGTTTTAGAAGACAAAACGCCGGCTAAATGAGCAGCCATACCTGCAGCAGCAATAAAAACTTGAGCGCCTTTTGCTTCAGCATCTTTAATATATGTTGCAGTTCTCTCTGGTGAACGGTGTGCAGAAGAGATAATCATCTCATAATTAACGCCAAAAGCCTCAAATGTGTCTGAACAAGATTTCATTACCTCATAATCACTTTTAGAGCCCATTACTATTGAAACAAATTTCATTTTTTTCCTTATATATATTATTTGTGGAATTATACATTAATTTTTATTTCTTTGGATATGTTCCCATATCAGGATGTGCTGGAATTCTAAAAAATGTGTATGATGGAAATTTTGTAGGCAGGGTTATAGGATTTACATTTCCACTATGAACCTCTTCCCAATTTTTTCCATTTTGAGCTTTTAACTGTTTTAATTTTAAAAATATTTTACCATCGCGTTCATAAGTTGTACCAATCTCATTATCTACTATCTCTATCTTGCTTCCAAGTGGAGCAACGACTTCAAGCTCATCATTGGGCAAAGTTTTATACTTACATAAAAAGTGAGTTCCATCTTCATTGACCTGTCCCGTCACCTGATGAGTTCCTAACTGCATTGTAAAGTCCAGGCTTTGTGTATCATGCTTTTCAAAAGGACGAGAAACTAGATAAGCATCTGTATATCCACGATTTTGCAAAGATTGTAACTCATACTGATACCTATCAGGATTCACATCATCACCATAGTAGTCGTCAATAGCCATTCTGTAAGCTTTAGCAGTTGTAGCAGCGTAATAGGATGTTTTTGTGCGACCCTCTATTTTTACAGAGTCAACCACACCACTATCAAGTATCTCTTTTATATGTGAAGCAAGGTTTAGATCTTTTGCATTCATAATGTAAGTTCCAACACCCTCATCTTCTTCAAGCCTAAAGAGCGTTCCAGTTTCAGGATTTGCAGCATACATTTCATAAGGAAACCTGCAATCATTCGCGCAACTTCCACGATTCGGCACACGTCCACTTTGAAGTGTAGAGATAAGACATCTTCCACTATATGCAAAACACATAGAACCATGTACAAATACTTCCAACTCTAAATCCGGAAGTTCTGTTTTTATAGCTATAAGATCTTTTAGTGAAATTTCACGTGCAGTTATTATTCTCACAGCTCCCATGTCATAAAAAACTTTTGCATCTAAAACATTCATAACATTTGCTTGGGTTGATAGATGCAGAGGAATCTGTGGAGCTAACTCGTGAGCTAATTTTAAAACACCTGGAGTAGCAACGATAAAAGCATCTGGCTTCAGCTCTGCCATCGCTAAAATATGTTTTTTTAAAAGTGAGAGTTGAGAGTTAAATGGAAAACCGTTTATAGTTGCATAAACCTTTTTACCACGAGCATGAGCGTAGTCTATACCCTCTTTAAACTCCTCCATACTAAACTCTTTACCTGAGCGGATTCGAAGAGAAAAATGACTTACTCCGCCATAAACAGCGTCTGCTCCAAAATCAAGTGCAATTTTTAATTTCTCTAAAGTCCCTGCCGGAGATAGTAGTTCTACTTTGCGCATTAGTTTCCAAACTGTGCTAATAAGGCTTCAATATCATCTGTAGATGCTAAATCATTGTGTGTATCACCAGCGATATGTTGAGCAGATGATACTCTTTTTTCATCTTCTATCTTACCTTCAAAAAGAGTACTCATGTATTTAGAGAGTGCACGCATTACATTTATAACTCTCTCTATTTTTTGACGATGAATATCTTGATATTGCATAATATCCATAACGCTCATAATAGAATCACCACTATTTTGTAGTGCTTCTAAAGTTTGATTCATATCTTCTTGTGCTGCTTCATTTTTTTCTAACTGGGTCTTAAAAGCCTCAACATCAGGAAACTTTTCACTAAGCTTGCTAAAGAGTTCAACATTTGAAGTTATTACCTCCAAAGCATTTTGAGCGTTTGATTCTTTTTCCATCAAATCATTACTAATAGCCTCAATAATGTCAAAAATCTCACTAGCTTTTTCTTCACCCTCTTTTGTTACATCATCTAACTGATGTACCATTTTATTTTCATCTGTAGCAGGTAGAGGCCAATGGTGCGAAGTATCATCACTATAGCCGAGAGGAAGAGCTGTTTCTTCTAAATCATCTGAAGATGCAGGTTCTTCTTCAATTTCTTCTAAGTTCACTTCTTCAAATCCATCAATATCTTCGATTTCCCCATTCATCATAGCATCTAGTTCTTCTTGAGTCATTTTAATTCCCTAGCCAAATTTATTTATTGTCACTATAATAGCATAAAAACCTATAAGTTTTATTTTAGAGGTAGCAAAATGATAGTCGATTTACACAACCATACTCCACTTTGTAATCATGCGGAGGGAGAAATATTTGAGTATGTTGAAAAAGCAATAGAATCTGGTACAAAATATTTTGGATTTTCAGACCATGCACCTATGGATTTTGATACAAAATATCGCATGAAATTTACTCAGATGCAAGAGTATGAAAGAGCAGTTTTAGATGCAAAAGAAAAGTACAAAGACCAGATAGAAATACTACTCGCTTATGAGGTTGATTTTCTTGCAGGTCATATGGACAAAAGAGTTTTAAATGCAGATGTTGACTACCTTATTGGCTCTGTTCACTTCATAGATGAGTGGGGCTTTGACAATCCAGAATTTATAGGTCATTATAAGAATGAAGACATCGATGAAATCTGGCAAAAATACTTTAACGCCATAGAAGATATGGCCAATAGCGGACACTTTGATATTGTTGGGCACCTTGATCTTATAAAGGTCTTTAAATATATGCCAAAAAAAGATATAAATTTGATAGCAAAAAATGCTCTAAAAGCTATCAAAAAAGCGGATATGGTTTTAGAGTTAAATGTAGCAGGATATAGAAAACCTGTGGCAGAGGCTTATCCATCTTTTTCACTGTTAAAAGAAGCTTTTGAGCTTGATATTCCAATTACCTTTAGCTCAGATGCACACAAGCCTGAACAAGTTTCTATGTTTAATAATGAGATAACTAAGATGGCAAAAGATGCAGGCTATACTGAGTGTGCCATTTTTAGAAAAAGAAAAAGAGAGATGATAAATTTCGCTTAAGTAGGACTAACCTGCTATAATAATAAAAATATTACTCTTTAGAATACTATTATCAATAGTTTAAGGTGCTTTGTTGAATTTAAAAAAAACAGAACTTACAATATTAAAGTATAATCGAATTAGCTCGGTATTAATAATTTTTCTCACACTTTTTGTTGTATTTGTATCTTTTTACATTAACGGAAAAAGTGATATTGTTTCACAAATAGAGTTTGATAAGAAAAATCACCTTCAATACCATAATAAACTAAATAAAAATACTTTAAGAGTTGCTATTAGCTTCATCGAAAAATCAATAAAAGAAGGCAAGCAAAACTCAGTTGATATATCCTTAGTGAAAAAAAATATTTTAGAGTCTCTTAAAGCAGTAAAATTAGGAGATAAAGACAGTGATTATATCTTTGTTATGGAGATTGAAAACCTAAATGGTGGGAAAAATTTTGCCAAAAAAATTCTTTTTCCTATCTCTTCAGAAGTAAATGGTAACTATATTTCTGATGATAAACAAGACTCAAAAGGCAGATTTTATAGAAAAGACTACCTAGAGCAAATAAGAAATAGTGGTGAAGCTGTAGTAAGATACTCATACATAAAAGAAAATGGTGATAATAAAGAGGTTGATAAATTATCTTATTTAGTTTATTTACCTAGTTTAAAGTGGATTATTGGAACAGGCACATATCTTGATCAGCTTGAGGCAATTACAAAAAAAGATCTTCAACAGTTCAATGATATATTTAAAAGAGAACTACTTAACACAATTATACTTTTTATACTTTTAGGCACAATTTCTTTTCTAATTGCAGTATTTTTTGGAAAAAAATATAAACAAATATTTTTAGAATATTCTATAGAATCTAATAAAAATAAAAATCTTTTAGAACAATACAAAAGTACTGTTGATAGAAGCTTTATTGTTTCAAAAACAGATGCTGCAGGAATAATTACATATGCAAACGACGAATTTTGCAGAGTTAGTGGCTATACCTTGGATGAACTTGTAGGTAAACCTCATAACATTGTCCGTCATCCTGATAATCCTCAATCATTATATAAAGAGCTCTGGGAAACCATTAAAGAAGAAAAAAAGTATTGGACTGGAAACATTAAAAATATCAGCAAGGATGGAAAAGCGTACTACGTTCAATCCGTGATAAATCCAATTTTAGACCAAAATGAAAATGTAATAGAGTATATTGGAATCAGAACTGATATTACACAGCAAGAAGAGATAAAACAGTATTTTGAAGAACAAATGCATTTATCAAATAAACAATTTAGTTCTGCCCTAAATCTGGCCAAAGAGTACGAAAGAGCGATAAACGAAAGTACTATTCTTATAAGAACTGATTTAAAAGGGAAACTACTACATGTTAATGACAAATTTATTGAGATAACAGGTTTTAGTGAGAATGAACTATTAGAAAAAGGTTTTACTCTTATAAGACATAAAGAAAATCCTAAAGAAGTTTTTAAAAATATGTGGGAAACTATTCAGGCTGGAAAAATATGGAAAGGTGTATTAAGAAATAAAAATAAAAACAACCAAACATATTGGATAGAGTCCACAATAGTACCTATTATAGATGAAAATGGAAAAATTATAGAGTATATGTCAATCAGTAATGACCTGACTGATATGTTTAATCTACATGCAGAGATTGAAGAGACACAAAGAGATATAATTTATAAAATGGGTGAGATTGGTGAAACAAGAAGTAAAGAGACAGGTAACCATGTTAAGAGAGTTGCTAAATATTCCAAGGTGCTTGCAAATTTATATGGACTAAATAAAGAGCAGACCGATATACTTTTTTCAGCATCTCCAATGCATGATATTGGAAAAGTCGGTATACCAGATAATATACTTTCAAAACCAGGAAAGCTTACTGAAGATGAATTTACCATTATGAAAACTCACTCTAAACTAGGCTATAACATATTAAAAAACTCAAATAGAGAAGTTTTACAAGCAGCAGCAGTTGTCTCTTATGAGCACCATGAAAAGTGGGATGGTACAGGATACCCAAGAGGATTAGAAGGAGAAGACATTCATATTTACGGACGTATTACAGCAGTAGCTGATGTCTTTGATGCACTTGGAAGTGATAGATGCTATAAAAAAGCATGGGATTTGGAAGATATCTATATCCTACTAGAAAAGGAAAAGGGCAAACACTTTGATCCTAAGCTAATTGAACTCTTCTTAAATAATAAAGATAAGTTTTTAGAGATACGAGAAAAACATAAAGATTAACTATAAAATATCTCAACTCTCTGTATTTACTAACCACATCGAAAAAATATCTAAATAGTCCCAGAAGCTTTGAATGTATTCTTCTGTAATACCCTCATCAACAAGAGCTTCTAACAACTGAGCATAAAGAGCCAACCAAGATTTACGACTTGCTTCATCTATGCGAAAAGGTGCGTGCCTTCCAACCATTCTAGGCTCACCTCTACTTTGCTCGAAATATCTAGGTCCACCAGATATCTGTATGAGAAAGTCAAAAGCGTGCTGCTTTGCATCATCAAAATCTTCTTCATCATGTACAGGAAAAAGAAATGCTATATCGCTATCTTTTATTAAATCATAATGGTCAAAAACCAACTTTTTAAATCTTTCTTCACCAACTTCATGCAAAAATCCAGGATGTGGTTTAGTTACAGGAGGTCTTACACCAATTTGCCCATCACTTATTGTTAATTTCATTCAAATCCTTTAATAATCTGTTAAAATTATACAAAAATATTATAAAGAAATATAAATGAATGTATCACCTGATTTTTCTCCATCTATAAAAATAATGAAACCTTACTTTATGCTCTCGGGTTTTTTTTATCTCCTGAGTATGATTTGGCTCTTTTTTATCAACCCACAGAGCGCACTTGATGATTTACATCTTATTGCTTGGGTTCATATATATATGTTAGGCTTTGTGATGATGGCTATTTTCTCAGCTATGGCTCAACTTGGCCCTGTAGTTGTTGAGACGAAACACTACAACGTAAATGTATTTAAATATATATGGATTTTTCTAACACTTGGACTAATTCTGATGGTTGCAGGCTTCTATATAAATATGAAGCTTTTGACATATGGTGGTTTTTTAGTTCTTGTTGCAATGAGTATCTATGCTATAGAGTTCTTTTTGACTCTAAAAAATGCAAGAAGAAAAACAAGCATCACAAACGCTATGAAGATGAGCAGTCTCTTTTTACTTCTTGGCATTATAAGTGGTTTAATCATGGCATTTGGATTTAACGGATATATCGAAATAGATCCTCACTCCATTTTAAAGACTCATACATTTGGACTGGTTGTAGGTTTTGTAATACTACTTATAATGGGAATATCCATTATTCTTGTTCCTATGTTTGGGTCATCAAAGCGTATCAGTGACAACGAGTTCTCTAATAGTTTTTATACTCTTTCTTTTGCAGTTATTACTATGCTTTTATCTCCATTTTTTCTAACTATATATTTAGAGTACCTAGCCTATGCACTAAGTATTTTGGCAATACTTCTTTACTTTTATCAATTGTTTAAAATGACATCTTCAAGAAAAAGAACAGTCCATGACATCTGGGCGAGATCTATGTATGTCGGTTTTACCTCTTTTATTATCTCATTCTTATTTCTTATCTCATATATATTTACAAACGATGCACTTATATTAAAGCTTGCTATGTGGATTATGCTTGTTGGTTTTTTTGGTTTTTTAATTATTGGTAACTTCTATAAAATCATTCCATTCCTAATTTGGTTTCAAATCTACTCACCTTTAATTGAAGAGCAAGAGGTTCCAATGCTTCATGAACTTATCCCCAAAAAGCTAACAGACCTACAATTTATCTTTTCATCCATAGGGCTTGGAATATCAGTGCTTGGCATGTTAATCAACACCTATAGTATATTTTATACTGGCGTTATATTTCTTATTATTGGAGCTACACTATTCTTTATATCTATATATAAAATGTTCGAAAAAAATTTATAAAGCGATTTTAAAGATTAGCTTTGTATAATGCTTCTATATTAATATTTAACAAAGGAAATTGTAATGGGCAAATATATAGAATTAACTGGTGCAGATTTTGAAGCAACTTTAAGCGAAGGCGTATCTCTTGTAGACTTTTGGGCACCTTGGTGTGGTCCATGTCGTATGATTGCTCCAGTAATCGAAGAGTTAGCTGAAGACTATGACGGAAAAGCTAAAATTTGTAAAGTAAATACTGATGAAGAGCAAGATATTGCTGTTAAGTTTGGTATCCGTTCTATCCCTACAATCATGTTCTTCAAAAACGGAGAAATGGTAGACCAAGTTGTTGGAGCACAATCAAAACAAGCTCTAGCTGAAAAAATAGACGCTCTTTTAGCGTAATTTAAGAGTAGTGTAGTGTCTGTAAGAGGCAAAAGCCTCTTTTCTTTATCTACATTATTAGCCTCTTTCTTTGGCGCAGCTATGATAGCTGCTGCCTTTGCTTACTTCAACTACAAGTTTTCAGAATACAAATTTATTGACTTTAGAGAGTGGATTTTTTATGAAAAAAGTGATATATTCACTCCAACTCACGATAAATACATTGTAGTTTTTTACTCATCTAAAGAAAAAAATACTGCTCAGCTTCTATCCAATACAGATATTAATCTTCCAATATTGGCAATTGACTACTATAATGAAGTATTTGAAAATTCGAAAAATACAACTTTTTTAAGAAGTGGAACAAAAAACTCACTAAGCTTTATCCAAAGGTTTAATATCTACGAATCCCCATCTATTTTTTTTATAAAGAAATCAAAAGACTCTCTTTATAAACAAGATAGTATGATACGAAAACTAGATAATTTAAAAGAATTAGCTTCCAAAGTTAAATCTTTATAAGGAATAAAAATTATGATATTAGATTGCGCAATTATTGGTGGTGGTCCTGCTGGTCTTACTGCTGGTTTATATACAACTCGCGGTGGTTTAGAAAACGTTACTATGTTTGAAAAAGGCATGCCTGGTGGTCAAATAACTCAAAGTTCAGAAATAGAAAATTATCCTGGTGTTACTGGTGAAATTACTGGTATGGATCTTATGATGCCATGGCCTGAGCAGTGTCAAAAATTTGGCCTTAAACATGCAATGGTTGAAGTTACAAGAATTAGTAAAGATGGCGATATTTTTAAGATTCATAAAGGTGATGGAACTACGGAAGAAGCACATAGTGTAATTATCGGTACAGGTTCATCTCCACGTCGTGCAGGCTTTGCCGGAGAAGATGAACTATTTGGTAAGGGAGTGAGCACTTGTGCAACTTGTGATGGCTTTTTTTACAAAGGAAAAGAGGTTGCAGTTGTAGGTGGTGGAGACACTGCTTTAGAAGAAGCACTTTATTTAGCAAAAATATGTACTAAAGTTTATCTCATTCACAGAAGAGACTCATTTAGAGCATCTCCTAACACAGTTAAGAGAATAAAAAATGCACAAAACATAGAACTTGTTTTAAACTCAGTTCCTGATGAAGTTTATGGAGACAATATGGGTGTAACTGGCATCCGCGTTAAAAATAATGATGGAGAACTTCGTGATATTGAGGTTCCTGGTGTATTTACATTTGTTGGAAATGACGTAAACAATCAAACTCTAATCCAAGAAGATGGCACTTTTTTATGTGATATGAATAAGCAAGGTGAAGTTATTGTAGATATTAGCATGAAAACTTCTATTCCTGGTCTTTATGCAACAGGAGATATGCGTATAGCTGCTCCAAAGCAAGTTGTTAGTGCAGCCGGAGACGGCGCTGTTGCAGCACTTCAAGCTATTTCATATGTAGATGAACTTCTAAATTAATATTCTATGATAGATTTTTTTAGTTTTGATACACTAATAACACCTTACATAATAGGTATAATATATATAATAGGTGCGGTAATTGCACCTATTGTTATACTTTACTACTTTAAAAAATATAAACTAAAAATAAGTAATATAAAATACAGACTCTATATCTTAATAGTCTCCATTGTTATAGAGATTTTTTGGAGAATTTTTTGTGAATTTTTTATAGTATATTTTAAAATATTTTTAGCACTATCCCCATTACAAGACTAAATCTTTTCTACTAAAGATTAATTTAATCAAAAGCCTATTAAAGATTTGGTATTATTCTTAAAACAACAAACTATTCTTTTGGGTTTTATTCCTTAGGAATTCAAGTGATAATGTAGTTAAAGGAAAGTTGATGGTAAGAGTTGGTGTATTTGGTGCAAATGGTAGAGTTGGACAACTGATTATAGATGATTTAAAAGAGACTCAAGATATTAGTCTCAGTTCAGTATTTGTAAGAAATAAGTTGAATTTTTCTATAGACCCTTCTATTTTAGTAACCACCGATATAAAGACATTTTTAAATGGGTGTGATATAGTTATAGATTTTTCACTTCCAGAGGCTTGTGAAGCTCTTTTAGAAGCCGCAATTAAAACTCCAAGACCTTTAGTAATAGGAACAACTGGACTAAGTGCACATCAACTAAATCTTTTAAAACAAGCCAGCGAGAATATGCCTGTACTTTACGCTACAAACATGTCTTTGGGTGTGGCACTTCTAAACAAACTTGTATATCAAGCATCTGCAGCATTAGATGGTTTTGATATAGAGATAGTCGAGATGCACCATAAACATAAAAAAGATGCACCAAGTGGAACTGCACTTACCTTAGGTGAATCGTGTGCGCACGGTCGTGGGCTTGACTTAAATAAAGTTCGTATAAGCGGTAGAGATGGCAACATCGGGGAGAGAGGCGAAGATGAGATAGCTGTTATGGCTCTTCGTGGTGGGGATATAGTTGGACGTCATACAGTTGGTTTTTACAATGATGGTGAGTTTATAGAGCTAAATCACACTGCAACTTCAAGAAATACATTTTCTAAGGGTGCAATTAGAGCTGCTTCATGGTTAGCAGACAAAGAACCCGGTCTTTATTCTATTAGTGATTGTTTAGAGTTATAAAACAATCAATTAAATACTTACATACTTTCTATTTTCTTTAGACTCACAAGATTGAGTCTAAATACTCCAGCAACATCTATCTTAGCTAATATAATATTTTCTTATTATAATTTACAATATGTAACATGTAATTGCACATATCAAATAATATATGAAGTTTTTTGTATTTTAATATGTTACATATAAACATCACATTATTATAATAGATACTATATTAAAAAAGGTTATATTATGAAGTGTTTTAGATTAGAAAAAATCATTATGATGATGGTTTTTTTAGCAACTACAGTTTTGACAGCTGAAGAAGCTTACAAAACCGATTGGATTCAGCAGTTTGGAACAATCGATACGGATATAACTAAATCTATTAGTAGTGATGTTAATGGAAATATATTTGTAGCTACATCAAGTAGTTATGGAGAATCATCTATAAATAAATACTCAAATGATGGTCTATTATTGTGGAGTAAATTATTTGAAGCACAAGATATTACAAACAGTAACGACTATATTTTTGCGATTGGAAATAATTCACTAGTAAAATATGATACTAATGGTACTGAAATATGGGTAAAAACGGTAGATTCAGCCTCTTTTATTACATCAGACAGTAATGGTGACTTATTCGTAGCAGGTAATTTTAATTCTAATTGCTTTATATCAAAATATTCTAATGATGGTTCACTCCTTTGGTACAAAGAATTTGGTTCACCAGATTACGACCTTGTCTACTCAATTACAACTGATAATGACAACAATATCTTAATAACTGGTGCTACAAGTGGCATAATTTCTGGAGATATTAATTATGGTGGCTGGACTGATGCATATATTCTTAAATACAACGCTAATGGAATATTAACGTGGGCGAAACAGTTTGGTACTTCAGGTCTTGAGTTAGGACTCTCAATAAATGTTGATACCAATAACAATATATTTGTTATTGGACAAATTTATGGAACATTCGATGGAGAAATTCGCATAGGGCAAACAGATGCATTCATAGCAAAATATAGTAACACAGGTATGCTAGAATGGAATAGACAATTTGGTACATCTGATTGGGACTATATAGAAGGTAGTACTATTGATAATAATGGAAATATTTTTGTAACTGGTTATACGGACGGTACATTTGATGGGGAGTTAAATAGTGGTGAAAGTGCATTTGTAACAAAACACTCTAATGATGGTGTACATCTATGGAGTAAACAGTTTGGTGAAGAGGCTGTTGGAATATCTATGACTACAGATATAAGTAATAATATCTTTGTTACAGGTTTTATATGGGGAACTTTTGATGGAGAAGTTAATCTCGGTAATAGTGATGCCTTCCTAATGAAACTTTCATCACCAAACACGGCACCTGTGGCAATAGCTACAACCCCTGAAGATGTAGTTATAGCTGGAACTGTTGTTGAACTTGACGGTACTCAAAGTTATGATCCAGATGCAGATAACATAACTTACAAATGGTCTTGGATAGAAAAGCCATTAAATAGCTCAGCTTCTTTTTCAGATGCTAACTCTTCTAGTCCTATATTTACAACAGACTTGGTAGGTAATTATGTTGCAAGTTTAAAAGTAAACGACGGAAATATGGACAGTAGCAATGCAAATCTATCTATAGAAGCTATTACAGTCCAAACTGCTGCCACAAGAGCTCTTCAAAATGCTATTGTTGAACTTCAAGCAATGGATGATTCTAGTTTTAAAAATGCCAAACAAAAACAAGCATTGATTAAAAAACTTGACAACTCGATTAATATGTTGGCAACTCCGCGATACCAAAAGACAATTCACAAGTTAAGTAAAGACACGCTTAGCAAAGTTGATGGATGTTTTAATACTACTCTAGTAGATAGAAATGACTGGCTAGTAACTTGCAGTGATCAATCCAGAGTTTATCCGCTAATAGCTAAAGCAATTGAATATTTGCAAAATGATATTCAGTAATTAAGCGCTTCTAATAGAGCTGGAGTTTGGTTAGCAGATAAGGAGCCCGGTCTTTATTCGATAAGTGACTGTTTAGAATTATAAAATGATTTTTAAAGACAATATATAATTTTTCTTTTAGTTAAACTATTTTTAGTCTTTGTAATAAAACTGTAATAATTAAAGGATATTATTGTTTATGAAAAATAAGCAAAAATTAGTTTATAAATTAACAATTCTTTTTCTGACTATTATAACTTTTTCTCTTATGAGTTATAAGTTATTTGTTCTTGAATATACATTTGATGATTTAATTCCCACTACTGGTTATGATGTTGAACTAAGTATGCAAATGACAGGGCATGATGATAAAATGTCACTCTCCACATACCTGCCCATTAGTACAACGCATCAACACATTTCAGATGAAAGAAACTCACCAGATATTTTTACAACACAAATAAGTGTTGATGGCTTAAACCGTATCATCTCATGGGAAGCACCCATTGTCTCCGGTGCGCGTGTTGTAAAGTATAACTACTTTGTCCAAGCAGAGCATGTCATCTATAATATTGATAAAAACATATCAATCCCCCCAACTTTCTCAGATTATTTCCAAAATTACTTATATGCAGAAGATGGTGTCCAAGTAAATGACCCGCTGATAAAACAAACCCTTGAAAAACTGTTTTCAAACAAGAAACCAAATACACTTGAAGCATTAAAAACCATTCATAACTATATTCAAAATGAGATAGAAAATCGTAATTTTTCAGGTTTTACAGATGCTCTGACAGCTTTAAAACTAAAAGAAGCTAGCTGTAACGGAAAGAGTAGATTGTTTATAGCATTAACTAGAAACTTAGGTTTACCTTCTCGTCTTGTTGGTGGTCTTATTATGCAGCAAGGGAGTAAAAAAACCTCTCATCAATGGGCTGAAGTTTATGTAAATGGGCATTGGGTTCCTTTTGATACTATCAACAATTACTTTGCTCAAATCCCTTCAAATTACCTACGATTATACTATGGGGACAAAGTGCTTTTTAAACATAGCGCAAATATAAATTTTCAATATCTTTTTCACATAACTAAAAAACTTGTACCAAAGAAAGAGCTAAAAGAAACTATGTATTCTTCACCTCTTAATGCTTTTAACATGTATAAAGTATTTGAGAGCATCGGTGTGTCCCAAAACTTGCTAAAAATCATTTTATTGATACCTCTTGGCGCTTTAGTGGTTGTTATATTTAGAAATGTTATTGGCATAGAGACCTTTGGTACATTCTTACCAGCACTAATTGCAACAGCCGCTAGAGAAACTGGAATATTCTGGGGTCTTGTAGGCTTTATGGTTATTATTTTATTTACTGCGTTAATAAGAAAATTTCTAGACTGGTTACAACTTCTACACTCTCCTAAAATGGCCATCATGCTAACTATTGTAGTTGTTGCAATGCTTATTATGACACTGTTTGCAGTAAAATCATCAATGTTTGAACTTGCTCACATATCTCTTTTCCCAATAGCAATTCTAGCTATTACAGCAGAAAGGTTTGCAATTATTCAAGAAGAACAGGGCTTTTTAAAAGCCTTACGAATCTCTTTCTCTACAGCTATTGTGATTGTTGCTGCATATGCAGTTATGAGTTCTCTATTTATGGAAAGTTTGATTATAGCTTTTCCGGAACTGCTTATATTTTTAATCGTTTTAAATCTTTGGTTAGGTAAATGGGTTGGCATGCGTGTGTCAGAATTCATTCGCTTTAGAAAACTAATTTTTAAGGCAAAAACATGAGCTATTTTAAAAAAGTTTTTAGTTCACTTAGAGAGAATATGCAAAATGCGGACAAGGTTTTAGGCATGAATAGACGCAATCTATCTTATATTTATCCAAGCAATCAAAGAAAATATTTTCAATATACAAATAATAAACTTCTTACAAAAAAGACTTTAAAAGAGTCTGGTATAACTGTTCCAGAAACATTTATGAGTGTAAGTTATTTTTATGAACTTCAGAAACTAGAATCAAACCTGCGTAAATATAGCAGTTTTGTTATCAAACCATCTTCTGGAAGCGGTGGAAATGGAATAGTTGTAATTAGTGAATATAAAAATAAAAAATGGTTTTCAATCAATGGTAAAGAGTACAACTTTGATGATATACAAAAACATATAGCTGACATAATTTTTGGAGTTTACTCTTTTGGTCTGAATGACACTGCAATTGTTGAAGAGAGGATTATTCAAAATGAACAAATCGATATACTAAGCCCTCTTGGTTTAGCAGATATAAGAGTAATAAACTATAAAGGGAGTAATGTAAAAGCTATGCTTCGCATTGCAACAAAAAATTCTAATGGACGAGCCAACCTTCATCAAGGCGGTATAGGTGTTTCAATTAATATGAATAATGGGAAAACAGATTTTGCTCAAATTGACAGAGATGATATAAGCCACCATCCTGATAGCAATATAGAGCTTTTAAATGTACAAATTCCTCACTGGGAAGAAATACTCACACTATGTGAGAAATGTATGACAACCATTCCTATGGAGTATTTGGGGATAGATGTAGCTATTTCTAAAAATGGACCTCTTATTTTAGAAGTCAATGCACGACCAGGAATTGAGATTCAAAATATTTCTCATAATGGCATGATAGAGACTCTAAGTGACATCGATAAGAAGAGTAGTTTATGAGAGAGTTTATACATAAAATTTCACATAGTATTATTCCTGTACTTCTACTCTTTAGCATGCTTTTTATTGTTCTTTTGTTTGTACAGTTTCGGGCAAGTGAAAACTCCGATAAAGCACACCATATCAATATTACATGCCAAACCTCAACAGATGATGATGGTGAAGAAGAAGATGATATCAACTCCATAGTTGAAGTTGATTTTAGTGATGATTCCCGTATTATAGAGGCACAAAAACTCATTGCAAAAGATAAGTTTGACAAGGCAGAGAGTATTTACTTTGATATATTATCAAAAGAGCCTTCTGCTCAGATTCATAACTGGCTTGGAACACTCTATTTAAAACAAAAAAAATATAACAAAGCCATTGTCTCTTTTTCTCATGCTCTCAAGCTTAACCAAAACTATTACAGAGCTAGATATAATCGTGCACTAGCATATGCAGAAGTTCATGAAACAGACAAAGCTATTGCTGATTATAAGCATATATTGCAAAGCTTTAACTCACATGTAAAAAGTAACTTTAACCTTGGACTTCTTTTATATAAAGATAAAAAGTACATTTCCTCTGCAAAAGAGTTTGAAAAAACAGCCCTGTTAAGCAGTGGGAGAGTAAAGGTAAAGGCTCTTTATCTTCTTGGAAAAAGTTACTCTAAAACTTCACCTGTTCAAATAGATAAGGCGATTGATGCTTTTAATCAAACTATTAGACTAATGCCAAATCATATTAATTCGCGATTGGCTTTAATAAACTTAAAGTACCAGAAAAACAGTCGCGGTTACAAAAAACAACTAGCTGCTCTTAATCTTCTGCTTCTCACAAATATAAATAATACAGCTGTTTATAGAGAAATATCAAAAGTATACCTTGCTCTTGGGGAAAAAACTTTAGCACTAAAGAGTTTAGAAGAAGCTCTGCTGCAAGAACCTAATAATATTGATCTTCAGTTTGAAGTGACAGACCTTTTAATAGATGTCAAAAAAAATCAAGAAGCTATTTCAAATTTAAATAATATTTTAACCCTTCAACCATCAAATAAAAAAGCCCACTTTTTACTAGGTCGTCTCTATTATCAAGAAAAGAAATATGACTCTTCTCTTTTACAATACAACAAAGTTTATAAGATTCAAGAGCGAGAATCCCCTGAACTTCTATATAACCTAGGACTTTTATACTCAAAGATGAAAATGTTTACAGATGCCAAAAATGCATACACAAAGGCTATTAGCTTACACAACAACTATCCTGAAGCATACTATAATTTAGGGCTTTTATATTTTAAAGAAGAAAAGCTAGATAAAGCCGAAGAGTACTTTATGCAAGCGATTAACTTTCGCCATGATTACCAGCAGGCTTTATACAATCTTGCACTTGTATACACTAAACAAAACAGTAATCAAAAAGCGATTGATATTTACGAGAGTCTTCTAAAGCTTTCACCAAACAAAGTGAGAGTAAAGCTAAATCTAGCTGTGCGTTACACTAAACTAAAGGAGTATTTAAAGGCACAAAAAATTTATATAGATATCCTAGAAAAGGACAATAGTTATTTTATTGCTTGGTTGAATCTTGGCTTAGTCTATTATCAACAAAAGAACTATCAACAATCTAGAGAAGCTTTTAGAAAAGCAGTTGAATTAGAGCCAGACAATGATAAAGCCAATCGTGCATTGGCTAAAAGTTATAGTGCATTAAAGATGCATGATGATGCGATAATGATACTTCGTAAACTGCTTGAGAATGACCCTTCTGATATTAAAACACGATTAGCATACGCCAGATCTTATTATCGCTTTAGGGATATGAAGAGAGCTTTAGATGAGTACAATAAGGTTTTGAGGCTTGACCCAAGTAATATAGTTGCCAAAAATATGGTTGAAACAATTAAAAGGAAAAAAAGGAAAAAAAATGCCCCCAAATAAACTGAAAAGAGGTCTATTAGTACCCTTAATACTAACTACATTAGCATTTGCTGCACAAAATGACACACTCACAACAACTACGAAAACAAAAACAGATAAACACATCTTTGATGCCTATATAAAAGTTGGTCTAGGTTACGACAGTAATCCATACTATACCCCAGATAAATCATATAATGATTATACAGCCAGTGGTGGTGGTGCACTAGTTAATCCAGATGTTAAGTCAGGTGTCTTTATTCCCATCTCTTTAAAAGCGGATTACGAGTATAGACTAAAACAAAATATTCGTCTTCTTGGAGATTTTAAGCTTAAAGCTAGAAAATTTACAGATTCATCACTCTCAAACGCTGATGAGACTAAAACACAAGCAAGAGCAGGTGTTCGTTTTAGATTGAACAAATATAAAAAAGAAATCGACAAAATAGAGTTTAAAGTTTTTGCTGCTGACATAGACAAAACTTATGTTGATCATGATGATGGAAGCGCAAAAAGAACAGTTGGTGGAGATCAGTCAAATCGTTATAAATACAAAAAGATAGGTGCTGAACTAGAGTATACTTATGATTTTAAGAAATTAGATCTGTTTTTTCGTGCAATGTATGAAGATAGAGACTATGGGACGCCTGCTACCTGGTCATCACTAGACCATACTTATATGAAATTGAAAGCACAAGCTGGATATCAATTAAGTAAAGCTTTGCATCTGCAAGGTTATTATCAATACTCTGTCCGTGATTATAAAGAGCGTAAGTCATATGAAATTGTTGGAACTAATATAAACTTGGTTAATCCAGGGGTTAACCTTACATACAATGATATTAAACTCTCTGCAGATTATAAAGTTTCAAAAAAATATAAAATAAAATTTGATTATCTTCTTTCACAACGAAAAGATGACAACAAAGGATATAGTGATTATTTATACAGCAGTATTACACTCTCTAATAAGTACAAGTTTTCAAAGAAGTTAAGAGCATCTTTGAAATTAAAGTATCATAAATATAATTATGAAAATGCCTATGCATATGACACAAGCACAACACAAAGTAAAAAAGAATCAGATGGTTATAAAATCAGCATTAATGCTAATTATAAACTTTCAAAAAATTGGGCGACTAGCCTTAATTTAGATTATCGTGATATGTCTGCAACAGACAAACGATATGAATATAAACAGACAGTTGCAATGATAAATATGAAATACATTTTCTGATTGTATAACTACAAATAGCTCCTTGTTTTTAAGTGAAGAAACAATACTTTATTAAATAGTTGGTTTTATAATTGTAAAATCAACTATATTTTACTTTAGTTTTGTATAATTGCATAATTATTATATGAGCTTTGCTCAAGGAGAAAAGTGTGTTAGAAGATGTTAATGAAAAATGTGCTGTTGTAGGTATTTATGGTCATAAAGAAGCTTCTAAACTAGCTTACTTTTCACTTCATGCACTCCAACATCGTGGGCAAGAAGCAGCTGGAATCAGCTCTTCAGATGGGGAAAAACTTCACACTATAAAAAAACGTGGTTTAGTTATGCGTGTTTTTGATGAAGCTAAACTAAAAACTCTAAGTGGTTCAAGTGCCATAGGTCATACTCGCTACTCAACTGCCGGTGATGACTCAATCCTAGATGCTCAACCCGTATTTGCTAGATATGATTTAGGTGAAATGGCTATAGTTCACAATGGAAATCTAACTAATGCCGATGAAGTTCGTAACAACCTTATTGAAAAAGGTGCAATTTTTCAAACATATATGGACACAGAAAATCTTATTCACCTTATAGCAAAAAGTGAGAAAAAAAAGTTACTTGCTAGAATTATAGATGCTGTTCAAAGAATAGAAGGTGCTTTTTCACTTGTATTTCTAAGTAGAACAAAAATGTTTGCGATGCGTGATCGTTTTGGTTTTCGTCCTCTTAGTTTAGGTCGTCTTCCAAACGGTGGTTATATTGTTGCATCAGAGACTTGTGCTTTTGACCTAGTTAGTGCTGAGTTCATAAGAGATGTTGAACCTGGTGAACTTTTAATATTTGAAAAAGGCAAAGAGCCTAAAAGTATTAAAGTTTTTGAACCAACTCCAAAACACTGTATCTTTGAGTATGTTTATTTTGCTCGTCCTGACTCTAAAGTATTTGGACAGTCAGTATACCAAACAAGAAAAAATATGGGTAAAGAGTTAGCACATATTCAACCTGTAGAAGCTGATGTAGTTATACCAGTTCCAGATGGTGGCGTTCCATCTGCCATAGGTTATTCACAAGAGAGTGGTATCCCTTACGAGATGGGAATAATGAGAAATCACTACATTGGTCGTACATTTATTGAGCCTACTCAAGAGATGCGTGATCTTAAAGTTAAAATGAAACTCTCTCCAATGACAGAAATCATTAAAGGCAAAAGAGTTATTGTAATTGATGACTCTATTGTTCGAGGAACAACTTCAAGAAGAATAATTAGAATGTTAAAAGAAGCAGGAGCAAGTGAAGTTCATATGAGAGTATCCTCTCCTCCAACAACTGACCCTTGTTTTTACGGAGTTGATACACCTGACAAGTCAAACCTAATCGCTGCAAACATGACAACTGATGAAATATGCAAATATATAGAAGCTGACTCTTTAGCATACCTTGATGAAGCTTCACTTCTTAGAAGTGTAAACACAGAAGAAGACAATTATTGTACTGCTTGTTTTACAGGAAATTATATAGTTTAATGAAACAGATATATACTTTTGGCAACTACTTAAAATCTAAGTTTGCATGCAAAGTTTACAAAGTTGGTATTAATATATCTGGCTTTACTTGTCCAAACATAGATGGAACAGTTGCAAAAGGCGGCTGTACATTTTGTGAAAATGACTCTTTTAGTGCAAGCACAGGCGAAACTCAAGAATTAAAAGGTTTTCACCTTAACCTAGACTCCACATCAAATCCAAATCTTCAAAAACAACTCGACCAGCTAGAGATGCAGTTTAATGCCATTAGCAAAAGACAGCGTGAAGAATATGGAGCTGAGAAGTTTTTAGTCTATTTCCAATCTTTTACAAATACCTATGCTCCATTTGAGACTCTAAAGGCTCTCTATGACAAAGCTTTATCATTTGATGATGTTGTAGGCCTAAGTATCGGTACACGCTCTGATAGCATAACAGAGGAGACTCTAGAGTATCTCGCACGACTAAATAAAGATAAAGAGATATGGATAGAATTTGGAATCCAATCAGTTTATGATGAAACACTAGATAAGATAAATCGCGGACACTCTAGTGATAATGTAAAAGAGTGGATTTTAAAGTCAAAAGAAAAAGGTCTTAACGTTTGCGGACATCTAATATTTGGTCTACCTGATGAGACACAGGAAATGATGTTAGAGACTTCTAAACAAGCATATTCATGGGGTATAGATTCCGTAAAATATCACCCACTTTATGTAGTAAAAAAGACGGCTTTAGCAAATGACTTTATAAAAGGGAATTTTACTCCTATTAGCGAAGAAGAGTATCTTGATGTTTTAGTAAAATCCATCATAATGAAACCAGATAATGTATCAGTTCAAAGAGTTACAGCAGGTATCAACGATGATTCACTTCTGAGTCCAACTTGGTGTAGAGATAAGAATATACAGATTAAAAATATAAACAAAGCATTAAAACCAATTGGCTTGAAATACTAAAAGAAACAGATTCTACTACTTCCCTGTAACCTTTACATACTCTGCAACATTTCGAAAATATGGCGGCCATCCAAAGTGTACTCTAAAAGCCTTGGCATCTCCAGGTTTCAAGTTAGTAGCTACAACAAATTGTTTTATAATAGTTTGAGGCTTATACAAAATATTTGCACCACCACTAAAGAAATCCATAAAGCCGCTTGGTTTATAAAAGTTACCACCTTTTACATTTCCTGCAGTATGTCCTTGATTTACCAACTTAATCTCTATAGTAACTGTACCAATCTCATGATTACCTTCATTTTTCACTATACCAGTATAGATAATTTTCTCAATTCCTAGAAGTCTTTTGTTTTTTAATTTATATAGCTTTGGAAATTTTGTATACTTATCAACAATAACTATAGAGAAACCAGCTAATAATATACTAATCAATGATACAGATATCAACATAGGAAAAATAAGTTTTTTGTTTGTTTGTTTAAAAGTAGAAACAACACCGCCTACAAATATAAAAAGAATTACAGCTAGTACTATGTAATGCCAATAATTAAAAAGGGTTATCATTTGCACTTTGCTCCAATCGAGATATTAAAATCTTTTGAGTACGTAAAAGGTGCAATAATTATCTTGAACTCTCTCGTTTGCCCAACTGCTATATCTTGTTCTACAATCGACATATTTGTAAATGAGTTAAATGAGTACAGATAGTTCTTTAATTCATTCTTACTTACTTTATTAGCACTAGCGGTAATCTTACAACTCTTAAAAAATCGCTGAGATTCATTAGTTATTTTACCCTTAACAACAACAGCTTGCGTAAAATTTAATTTCTGTTGAGTAATAAGTTCTGTCTTGTTCTTAAACAAGTACTCATGCATCTTTAGATAACCAAGAGTTGGTCCTGCAATGAGAATAGTAAAAGATATAAGTATGAGAAGGATTGCTAATACGGTTTTTCTTCTAAGTACAATGCCTAAAATTATAAAAAGGATAAAAAGTCCAAATACACTACCAAAAAGAATGTAATCATATGTAATCAATTCATTTATAAAGGCAGTTATTTTTGATTTCATATATATGAGTCCTTATTTCTCTCTTGAGTTTTTCTCAGCTATTCCACTCATATCAAATCTACGAGCAAGCTCTTGTTTAATGCGATCAGGAGAGATGTTTTTAACAGCTAATGCCACAAGCATATGGTAAGTCAAGTCTGCAGCTTCATAAATCATCTCTGATTCATCATTATCTTTATATGCAAAACTAAACTCACCTGCCTCTTCTACAACTTTTTTCAAAATTGTATTCTCACCTTTAGAGATAAGCTTAGCTGTCCATGAAGACTCAGGGTCTGCAAGTTTACGCTCTTGTATTGTATGATAAAGAGTATCAATCACTCCGTAAAGAGATTCGGAGCTTACTTCGACCTCAGAGTTCGCCGCGCCACTCTCTAACTCTGTAAAAAAACATGAACGACGACCTGTATGGCAAGCAACACCTTCTTGAGTCACTTTTATAAGAAGTGTATCATTGTCACAGTCAATATTAAAAGAGTGGATTTTTTGAATATGTCCACTACTTTCACCTTTTTTCCAGATGCGTTGTTTTGAACGAGAAAAGTAATGTGCTATTTTTGTGCTAAGTGAAAGTTCTAAAGCTTGCTTATTCATATAAGCCATCATTAGAACTTCGTTATTTGAGTTATCTTGAACAATAACTGGCAAAAGTTCACACTTTTGCCAATCTATTCGATTTATTGCGTCTTGCATATTTCTACTTACTGACCTGTAGAAGTTTTCGTTTGATGTCCATTTTTCATATCAACCCAAATATTTGGAGTTGAACCGCCAGGTGTTAAGAAAATCTTTGCATCTTTGTTTTCACGAAGTGCATCATTAAATTGACCTTGAACTTTCATCTGCTCTAACTGTAGAAGCTTTGTAGTTAATGATTTTGAAATCAGGTAGTTAGCTTTTGATTTTGCATCTGCGTCAATTGTAATAGCATCTGCAATACCTTGTGCTTCAATTCTAGCTTTTTGAGCCACACCTTCTGCTTCAGCAGCACGCTTAAGAGCTTCTTGTTTTGCACGTTGTACATCTTGTTCAGCTTTTTGAACTTCTTGTTTTGCAACTTGAACACGTTCGATTTGATCTCTTACTTTTTGAGGCAGACCAATTTCACGAAGTTGAACAGACTGAAGATCAGCTGGTGAATTTTGAAGGCCTGTTACACTAGCTCTTACACCCTTGTCAATCTCATCAGCTATAACATTTCTTTGTTGTGGAAGTGACTCTGCATCATACTTACCAACAACATTACGAACAACATCACGAACAACAGGATTGATAATCTTATCTTCCCAGCTAAATCCCCAGTTAGAAATAGTCTGTGCTGCGAACTGTGAGTTAAGTCTATACTGAACAGTCAGCTCAATAGAAACCGGAAGACCACGCTTATCAAGAACCGTAATAGCTGGTTTAACATTGATACCAGCTGCATTACCGCCACTAGCCTCTATACGAGACGCATAGTTAATAATACGAACTTTAGTATCTACCACGTATACTTTTTGAATCACTGGAACAATAAAGTGAAGGCCTGGCAGTAGTGCCTGATCTTGATACTTACCATTTGTACTTAAAATACCACGCTCACCCTCTTGAATGATAGTAAATGGTTTTGCTAAAATAAGAACTACTATTACAGCAACTAAAAAGTAAACTATACCAGCTTTTCCGCCGCCAAAATTCATATCAAACTTTGGTAACTGTGGACCACCGCCACCTCCGCCAGAACCACCTGTAGATTTTTTTCCAAATCCACCACTTTCACTCTTTTTCTTATTGAAATAATCATTCATATCTGAAGCCATTAAATTTCCTTAATTTATGTTTTTGTTATTATAATAGTTCTTTATAAATGAACCACACATTGTCTGTTTAAAACGTGAACTAGTCTATATACGTTAAATAGTGCTCGTACTTAGCATTTCTGCCAAACACTATGTCAAAGTAAGTGCTCTGAATCTTTTCAGTCATCTCACCACGAGAACCACATCCAATCTCTCTAGCATCTACCAATGCGATAGGAGTAATCTCAGCAGCTGTTCCAGTTAAAAATGCTTCATCCGCAACATAAACTTCTTCTCTTGTTATACGACGACGAGTAACTTTGATACCAAAATCTTTTGCCATCTCTATAACCATTTTTTGAGTTATAGATGCAAGAGAGTTATCATTTGGAGGAGTAATTAATTCTCCATTTTTAACCATGAAAAAACATGCTCCACTAGCTTCTGCAACATAACCTTGGTCATCCAAAAGAAGAGCTTCATCATAACCACAGTCAATTGCCTCATACTTAGCCATTTGAGAGTTTAAGTAGTTAGCAGATGCTTTTGCTTTACCCATATTTGAAGTGTTTGCAGGTCTAGTCATAGAAGCAATTTTAAGTCTAATTCCATGCTTAAGAGCATCCTCACCAAGATAAGCGCCCCATTGCCAAGCTGCCATTACAGTCTCAACTGGAGCCTCTTTATGGTAAACACCCATAACACCATAACCTAAAAATGCAAAAGGACGAAGATATACGGTATCCAACGTAAATTTATTCATTCTTACTAAATCAATTTGTGCTTGATTCATTTCTTCAATTGAGTAAGGAATATCGATAAGTGTCATCTTAGCAGACTCTTTTAATCTCCTTGTATGCTCATCAAGACGAAAGATTGCATAACCCTTTTCAGTCTTATAAGCTTTTGTTCCTTCAATAACACCATTTCCGTAGTGCAAAGTGTGTGATAGTACATGTACCTTAGCATCTTCCCAAGCTACAAACTCTCCATTCATCCAAATATATTTGGCTGCGTCCATTAAAATCTCCAATAATTATGACTTTATAAATTCTTGATATTCTATCTAAAATGATGTTTATTATATATTAAGTATCTTAATCAGTAAATCAAAAATTTAAATCTACAGTACACATTTCACAAAAAAAACGAAGCTTGAGTTTTCAATTTATGATAAAAAATGTTAAATTTGTTAAATTTTATTTTTTTTGTGATATATAACAAAAAATTATGCTATACTGTCTAATTAACTAAAGGAGTGTCTTAATATGAAAAATAAATTTATAATTAAAACTGTCGTTCTATTAGCACTATCCACAAGTTTGTTTGCAATACAAGGTCCACACAAATCAGTAGTTATTAGTGATGGAGTATCTGATAATGCTGAAATATGTGTCTACTGTCATACACCTCATGCTTCAAGAATAGGTGGTCCCATTCCACTTTGGAATAAACCAGGTACAAACCTTGAAGCAATAAATGGATTTAAGATGTATGGAGCTACTACTGCAAATACAGTTACAGCTCAACAGCCACAAAATCAAACTTTAGCATGCCTTTCGTGTCATGATGGTGTTAGTGCTATGAATAGTGTAATTAATGCCCCTGGAACAGGAAATGTTTATCCGGATGGTGTGCTTATAGGTACACCTACCGATGCTAGAACTATGTATGATTTTAATTTTTTAGCTGTTGGTTTAAATGGAGATTTAACAGATGATCATCCTGTTTCTATTGAATATATAGAAGGTAAAGCTAGTTTAAGACCTATAACTGATACTACGGATTTTTACGGTGCTACATATATTAGTGACCTTCTAAGAAACGGAAGAGTTGAGTGTGTAAGCTGTCATGATCCACATGGTACAGCTGGACTTCCTAGATACTTAAGAAAACTAAATGACAATAGTGGTTTATGTTTTGGTTGTCATGACAAATAACTTATATAACTAAACTTCATAAAAAGTTGCTTCTTGCAGCTTTTTATATTTATTTAAACTTTCACCCATAAATAATTATTTCATAATCTACCTTTTACCTTCGTAATTAAAAAAATAGCTTAACCTTACAATACTATTAGTTTACTCAGGTAACATAGCAAAAATCAAAAATATTATACAAATCTCATTATAAGTATTTTTAAATATAATGCAAATCATAAATTTATAATATAGGAGTCTTTTTTGCCAAATGAAGCAAAGAATATAGATAATACTGTAGGTGAAAACTTCTATTTAGAAGCTGCCAATAACATTATAATAGCTAGAGAATCAATCATTTCAATAGAAGAAACAGAAGAGTTAGCTGCTCAAGAAAAAATCTTAAAACTTAATGAAGAGATAAAAGACAAAGAAGCTTTAATAGAGCCCAATCAGACAATAAAACCTGCGAATGAAGAGAACCTTTCTTCAAGTCATGTATATGCTAGATATGAAGACGTAGATAAAGATCAACTTCAACGTGATCTTGAAGAGATAAAAGCTAATCTTGGCCCAGTAGGTGAAGAAGACTATCAGCATCTATTAAAACTTGAAAGATGGGGAAGAGGAGCAACACTTAGCGGGTTCTTTTTAATCTATGTTGCAACAGCTCTAGAAGTATCTATTGGTCTAAGTGCTTTTGGTTTTTGGACACTTGGAATTATTGCAGCCATTTTAATCGGGGTAGGAAATGTAGCTAGATGGGCAAATGTAGCTCATCCTATTTTACATGGAGCATATGATAAAGTTCCAAATATCCCTAAACAATACACAAAAGCTGGTTTTGCAAGAGGCAAACGAAGATATATTGACTGGTTAGACTGGATTAAACCTGAGGCTTGGGAGTATGAGCACAACATTATGCATCACTACCATTTGGGTGAAGATGATGATCCCGACAATGTTGAGCAAAATCTTCAATGGCTTATACAATCCAGGGTACCAATGTTTTTAAGATATGTAATTGTATACACATTTGCAGCATTTTGGAAACCAGTTTATTATGCTCCAAATACGCTAAGAATTTTAGAAAATAAAAAGCGTAGAAAAAAGAGACTTCCAGAGATTACCGAGTATCAGATCTCTCCATTTAGCGAAAATGGAAAAGAGTTATGGAAAAATTTCTATCTTCCTTACGGTATTGTAAAGTTTGTTCTACTTCCTCTTTTATTTTTACCGCTTGGAACAAGTGCAGTTTTAAGTGCTTTTATAATTATGTTAATGGCTGAAGTATATGCAAACCTTCACTCATTTTTGGTTATCGTTCCAAATCATTCTGCTGATGATATTTACCAATTTAGCGAACCTCACAAATCACAAGGTGAATTTTATCTAAGACAGATTATGGGTAGTGTAAACTACAACACTGGTTCTGATTTAATTGACTTCTCACAGGGTTTTTTAAATTACCAGATAGAGCATCATCTTTTTCCAAATACACCACAGAGTTATCAGCAAAAAATGCAACCTCTTGTAAAAGAAGTTTGTAAAAAACATAACATAGAGTACAGACAAGAGAGTGTCTTTAAAAGGATTGGAATGACTATTGATTTAATGGTTGGAAAAACTAAAGTTCTTAGAGTGGATGGGATTTAACTAAGGAAGAAGGTGTAAAGCCCATGTCAAGCGGGCTTTACGGAAAACAAAAAGAAGAATTAATAAAAATAGTTATTAGAATCTAACTTCAGCAGTAAGCATGTAAGCTACGCCGTTAAGTTTTTCTTCTGCTTTACTTCTTGTGTTACCATCTTCATTTTCAGTAACAATTACATTTGCTAACCATTGAACATTTTTATTTTGTTCCCAAGCAGCACCAATAAGATATGACATATTTTCTCTTTCATCTCCACTTACAAGTAACTCTTTTGTCCAGCTATCATAACGAGCTATTGCTCTATACTCTTTTTCATGACCTAAACGATATTCAGCATTCACACTGTACCCTGAACCAGCTTCAGAAGAAACATAAGTAGAGTTTTCAGCAGTATCTTGAGATGAAATATATTGTGCAGATATTAAAAATTCCGGTTGATTATATACTGTATGTAATCCCATAAATACTAAGTCGTCATAGCCACTTGCTGCAGATGCATTAGCTTTGTGTGCTCCATTATATTGACCAAAGAAAGAAGCGTCAAAGTAAGTTTTAGTTGTTTGCTTGTCTTTACCATTCACACCTAATAAGTGAGCAGTAGCTCTCCACTCAAGACTCATACCTGTACCAGCTTTTTCAGTACTTTGATCATCATTAAAATCTGAGTGATAACCCTCACCATTGAATACACCAACTTCACTATCAAAGTATTTTGTTTTTGTTTTAAAGTTGAAACCAAAATCAGCTGAATTACTTAAGTGTCCACCATTGTCAGCTTCAATAAAAACTTTAGATATATTACGGTAGTACCAAGCATTATGTTCTTCATAATCATGCCATGGACGGTGAACAAGACCCATCTCAACACCGGTAAATGGTAGAACTTCATTTAAGAAAAGGTATGCATATTTAGCACGAACAACCATATCTGATTCAGCATTTTGATGCATATCAAATGTTACACGATAGTAAGATTTAGGATCATCTAAAAGATAAGCTTTTAATTGAAAATAAGCTCTTCTGATTTCAAAATTAGATTCATCACTCATATAATTCGTACCAGCTATACTTGTTTCACCAGACTTATAATCTTGATACGTATAACCTAAATATGTTAAACCGCTAAATTTAAGCTTTGATGCCATAGCAGATACTGAAGTACTGTTAGATTTAATCTCAGTACGACCTTCACCAGCAGTAGTAAATACTTGACCATTGTCATCTGTATAAAATTTAACATCTCCAGCAGATGCTGCTACTGTACCAATTGTTAATGCAGCTAATGCTGATAAAACGATTTTTTTCATTATTTGAATTCCTTTTTTAAAGAAACATTTTGCTTTGGCAAAAACGATTCTTTTGTTTTGTTGTGTAGAAGTATAAAATAGTTAGGTTACGTGAGGATTACAATTTACAATAGTAATTATAACTCACTTGCTGTTTATAAAGAGAAGGTAATATATGGAATATTTAAAGGATATTTATGAGATATGAAGATTTTGAGAAAGCTCTTGAGAGTTTGCAGATAGTCTCAAGAACTACTCCTGCTGAATTAAAGTACAAATATCAGAAGTTATCAAAAAAGTATCATCCAGATATGCCAAACGGTGATGAAAAAAAATTTCTAGAAATAAATGAAGCTTATAAAGTAATACAAGAGTATATGAAAAATTTTAGATTTCAATTAAATGAAGAAGAGTTTCATCAACAAAATCCATTTTCAAATAGACCTGATGATTGGTTTAAAAGTTTCAACTCTTAGGAGAGACTCTTGCATTGTCAAGATACAAGAGTCTTTAGGAGAAAAATGAAAATTTACAAATGGTCTTATACTCAGACTAAAAGCTATTACTCTTAGTAACCCCAGCAGCCAAAGAAAAGAAAAAGAGACTAAGTCCCTTTTTGCAGATTATTTAATATTAGTTGCCCAATACTCTCTAATCATTTTTTTAGTAGCTTCTGGAAGTGGAATGTATCCTAACTTCTTAGCTGATTTGTCGCCATTTTTAAAAGCATAGTCATAGAACTCTGTTACTTTTTTGTTCATTGCCGGTGTTTCAGTCGGAAGAAGAATGAAAGTAGCTGCAACAATCGGGTAAGAAGTGTCACCTGGCTGTAGAGCTAACATTGCATAGAAGTTGTCTTCTTTTGTCCAGCTTGCATATTTAGCAGCAGCTTTGAAGTTATCTTCAGTAGCTTTTACCCATTTACCATTTGCAGTTTTTAGTACAGCTGCTGAAAGGTGATTTTTCTCTTTATATGCATTTTCAATATAACCGATAGAGTATGGAGTCTGCTTAACTAAGTTTGCAACACCCTCGTTACCTTTTCCACCAATACCAACAGCCCAGTCAACTGCTTTACCAGTACCAAAGTTGTTTTTCCAGTTATCAGAACTTCCGCTTAGGTAGTAAGTGAAGTTATAAGTAGTACCTGAACCATCTGAACGGTGAACAACAATAATTTTTTGATTTGGGAGGTTAATACCTTTATTATCTGCTGCGATTGCTGAGTCATTCCACATAGTAATCTTACCTGCAAAGATATCAGCAACAATACTATTGTTTAACTTAAGTGTCTCATCAGCGATACCATCAACATTAAATGCTACAACAATTGAACCAATAACTGCTGGAAATTGTAGAAGTTTTGCTTTTGCTAATTTTTTAGAGTTGAGAGGCTTATCAGAAGCACCGAAATCTACAATACGCTTAGTGATTTGTTTGATACCACCACCAGAACCGATTGATTGATAGTTAACACGGTTTTTAGTGTCTTTTTTATAATTAAAAGCCCAATCATAGTATAGTGGAGCAGGAAAAGATGCACCTGCACCATTGATTTTATCAGCAGCGAAAGACGAAGTAATTGAAGCAGTTGCAACCAAAGCAACTAAAGCTAGTTTCTTTAACATTTTTGTACCTTTTTTATTTTAAGATACGAAATTATAAAATTACAATGTTACAAGCTGATTACAAAAGCTCTCTTTTTGTGTAACCTCTTTGTAACCATTACTTTTTAAGTGAGAACTTAAACATCTTCTCCATAGCTATGGCTTCATCCCGTCCGTAAACAATAATCTCTTTGTCTACTTTTATCTTTTTGGAACTAATCTTATTTGGATATTTAACGAAATTTAAAATATGCTTTATACAGTTAGTTCTAGCTTTTTTCTTATTATCACTTTTTACTATTGTCCATGGAGCCGTTTCTGTATGAGTAGAACTTAACATCATATACTTTGCCAGAGAGTATTCATTCCATAGCTTTTGTGACTCTTTATCTACAGGTGAGAGTTTGTACTGTTTTAAAGGGTCTGTCTCTCTTGCTTTAAATCTTCTTGCCTGCTCATCCTTAGATACAGAAAAGTAAAATTTAAAAATCTGAATACCTTCATCTACAATCATCTGCTCAAATTTAGGTGCATCTTTTAAAAACTTGTGATGCTCTCGCTCAGTACAAAATCCCATAACCGGCTCAACCATTGATCTGTTATACCAACTTCTGTCAAACAACACAATCTCGCCGGCACTTGGAAGATGTTTGACATATCTTTGAAAATACCATTGTGTCATCTCTTGATTACTTGGTTTTTCTAAGGCTACAACTCTTGCACCCCTTGGATTAAGATGTTCCGTGATTCTTTTGATAGTTCCGCCTTTACCCGCTGCATCACGCCCCTCAAAAATCATAAGAATTTTCAGTCCCTTATCTTTAACATGATTTTGAAATTTCAGAATCTCAATCTGTAAACTAGTAAGTTCTTTTTCGTAATCTAAGGTCTCTTGCTTAACCCAGATTTGAACTTTATTACCTTTTTTATTCATCTTTTTTCTTTTTCGCTTAAAGTTTTTAGATTGATGTTTCTCTTTTTCTTCACTGTCTATCTCCTCTTCATCTTTAAACTCATCACTTATTATATTTCTATCTTGTCCCATATGTTCTTTCCTTTTTATCTAAGATTATTAGCCTATAAATTTACCAGTACTTGAAACCTGAGCATCCATGATTTCTATCTCTCTTGCTCCAGAAATAACTACATCAGGGTTTAGTGCATAACTTAGATGCTCATCACGATTTTCATAATCAACTGCATTAAGTATGACTTTTAAAGACTCCATTCTAGCAAGTTGCTTATCTTTGGATCTTATTATTGTCCACGGAGCACTATGTGAATGAGTCTGCTTTATCATATTGTATTTTGTAATTGTAAAGTCATCCCATCTCTCTTGAGCTTGAAGATCTATCTCACTAAGTTTCCACTGTCTAAGTGGATCGTTTTTACGTCTAGCAAATCTTTTTGCTTGCTCATCTTTTGTAACGCTATAGTAGAGTTTTACAAGTATGATTCCTTGGCGAACAAGATCATTTTCAAACCCCTTAACACCATTCATAAAATCACCATACTCTTTATTTGTACAAAAATTAAACACAGACTCAACCATAGCTCTGTTATACCAACTTCTATCAAAAAGTACTACTTCTCCACCTCTAGGAAAATGCTCTATATATTTTTGATAGAACCATTGTGTCTTTTGTTCCTCAGTAGGTTTACCAAGAGCAACTACGCGATAATGTTTTTCATCCATATATCTTGTAACTCTTCTAATAGTTCCACCTTTTCCGGCAGCATCTCTGCCTTCAAAAAGAATAATCATTTTTTGTTCTGTTTTCTCAAGATATTTCTGAAGTTTTATAAGTTCTGCCTGATAAGGCTTAAGCTTTTGCTCATCAATTCTTTTAATCTCTGCTTTACTTCTTTTTTGTTTATGTGATTTTGATTTTTTATACCCTTTTATCAACTCATCAAGTGAAACTTGATTGCCATCTACGTCAAATACATTTTTTTCCTTTGCTCCCATAAAAACCCCTTGTAGTTTTACAAATTTTTGTGTGATTAAACTAGATTAAATACAACCCTCTATCCGAAAAGTATACTCCTACTTTTCTTGATAGTTTCTTCAACATTAAAGCACTATTCCTTTTATCATGAAAAATATCATAGCAGATAAAATTGCAGTAGCTGGTACCGTTATTAGCCAAGCCGCTATAATTTTCTTAATTGTATCTCTTTTTACATACTTAACTTTTCTACTACTTTTAAGACTCTTTTTTGACTCTTTTAGATTATCTTCTTCATCATTTATTTTTTTGTAAAGATCTACAATTCTTTCATAATCTTCTTTGTTTTTATGCTCTTTAGCATCTAGAGTTTCTAGCTCTCTGCTATATGCTTTTAAAAGTTTTTTCTCATCCGCTATCTCTTCTTTTTCTTGAGCAATATCATCTTTTATATTTGTTGTATGAAGAAATTCTCTCAAAAAACCAACTCCAAAAATACCACCAATCGCAATATGAGTAGAGCTTACAGGAAGTCCAAGTTGTGAAGCTATAATAACTGTTATAGATGCAGCCATTGCAACAGAGAATGCTCTCATCTGGTCTAATTCAGTAATCTCACTTCCAACAGTTCTTATAAGACTTGGTCCATAAAGAGCCAGCCCCATAGCTATACCAATAGCTCCAACACCCATTATCCAAAGAGGTATTCCTGCTTTTTCTGAGATTCCACCAGTCATTACTGCATCACTTATAGCCGCTAAAGGTCCTATAGCATTTGCGACATCATTAGCCCCATGAGCAAAACTAAGAAGTGCTGCTGCAAAAATTAGTGGTACAGTAAAAAGCCTGTTTAGACCTTCTCTGCTGTTGTCAATACTATGAGCTTTTTTATTAACTCTTGTTTTCATAAATATATAAACAATTATTGCAATAACAAGCCCCATGATTGCAGCTACTAAAAAGGTCGGTTTTTTTGTATCTGGTAAAAAGGTGAAAATATCTACAATATTTGGCCAAACTTTATTAAGACCCTTTATAGTTAAGTAAGTAACAAAAGCCCAAGACATCATTGCTACAAAGATAGGAACCCATTTAACGGCTGCTTTTATCTTATCTGTTTTAAATACCATTGTTTTTTTAATAGAAAAGAGAAAGAGTGCTGCAATAATCCCGCCAAGAATAGGTGAAATTATCCACGAGGATGCTATTTTTAGCATTGTTGTCCAATTAACTATGCCAAAACCTGCAGCTGCAATACCAGCACCCATAACTCCACCAACTATAGAGTGAGTTGTAGAGACAGGTGCTTTTATCATTGTTGCAAAATTTAGCCACAATGAAGCAGCTAAAAGTGAAGCCATCATAGCCCATATAAATGGATTTACATCTCCTCCAAAAGCATTTATATCAATAATACCTTTTTTGATTGTATTTACTACATCACCACCAGCTATTAAAGCACCACTTGCTTCAAAAATAGCTGCTATTACTATGGCACCACCCATAGTTAATGCTTTTGAACCGACAGCTGGTCCAACATTGTTAGCTACATCATTAGCACCGATATTCATTGCCATATACGCACCAAAAAGGGCTGCTATTGCTAAAAACATACTATTTGGAACACCTCCCATACTTAAAAAGCTGTATGAAAGGACTGCAACCATAAAAAAAAGTGCAAACCCGAGTCTCATAAAATCTATACCGCTGCTCTTACGAGCCTCTTTTTGCATCTTTTTAACTATCTGAATTTCCATATTTCTCTTTTTCCAAACTGATAATATTTAAAACTTATATATGATGTTTATTAGAAGTTTCTATCAGATATATCTAGTGAGTATACTACTCCTTTTCTTGATTTTTTCTTCAAATTTCATAACTCTTTTACACGATATATACAATGTATATAATATCTAACTATTTAAGTAACCTCTATGTAACCAAACTTTTTTATAATTGCGAACTTTTTTTAAATGGGAGAAACAATTTGAGTTCTATATTAGACAAACTCTTTTTACACTTAACAAAATTCATAGCTGTTTCTGTACTTTTTTTAGTTGCTTGGATTTTTACAGTTTTATTTCAACACTCAATGGAGTCTATACAAGCTTTAGGTTTTGACTTTATTACAGAAACAAAATGGGCTCCAAATCTAGAAAAATTTGGTGCACTCCCAGCTATTTACGGTTCTGTTGTATCAACTTTTTTAGCAATGGTTTTAGCAGTTCCATTAGCTATTGGTGTTGCAATATTTTTAAGTGAATTAGCTCCTGAAAAATTTAAGTCGTCTGTTGGTGTCTCGATAGAACTTCTTGCGGCTATACCATCAGTTATTTACGGTATGTGGGGTCTTTTTTACTTTGTGCCAATCGTTCGTGATATCTTTGGCGGTATTGGTATCAGTATGCTTACAGCAGGTATTGTGCTTTCCATCATGATACTTCCATTTATGGCAGCTGTTACAAGAGATGCAATGAATACAACTCCAGATATCTTAAAAGAATCAGCTTATGCACTTGGCGGGACAAAATGGGATGTTATAAAAGACATCATCATCCCTTACGCAAAAGCAGGAATCATCGGTTCGTTTATCTTAGCACTTGGTCGTGCTATCGGTGAGACAATGGCAGTTACATTTGTAATGGGTAATGTACATAAAATCTCTATGGATTTAACCCAGCCAGCGACTTCTATTCCTGTAACACTTGCAAATGAGTTTACAGAAGCAGATACAGGACTTTACTATTCATCTCTATTTGAGTTATCTCTTCTACTTCTTGTAATTAGTTTTACTATTATCTCAATCGCTAAGTTCTACTTCTTGCGAAGAAAAAGGATAGCGTAATGACACATACTCAAAAGCGAATAATAACAAATAATGTAGTTATGGTTCTATCTACTTTGTCCGCTCTGATTGGAATTGGATTTCTATTTTGGATTTTAGGTGTTTTAATCATTAATGGAGTAGATGCGCTTAGCATGACTATATTCATTGAAGAAGGAGCACCTCCCGGTTATGCTGAGAGTGGTTTAAAACATGCACTAATCGGTCAGCTTATGATTGTTGGTGTTGCAACATTTGTTGGTGTTCCACTTGGCATCTTAGCTGGAACATATCTTAGTGAGTATGGTCAAAAATCTAAACTATCTGAGACTATTCGTGATATCTCAGATATTATGATGTCAGCTCCAAGTATCGTGATCGGTGCATTTGTTTATGCCATAATCGTTGCACCAATGGGTCATTTTAGTGGTTGGGCCGGTTCAATTGCTCTAATAATCATCATGCTTCCTATTATTTTAAGAACAACGGACGATATGCTTCAGCTTGTTCCTTCAACTTTAAGAGAGGCTGCTTTTGCACTTGGTGCTCCAAAGTATAAAGTGATTACCCAAGTGGTTTATCGTGGAGCTAAGGCTGGGATACTTACAGGTATCTTACTCGGTGTAGCTCGCGTGGCAGGTGAAACTGCTCCACTTCTGTTTACATCATTTAATGATAACTTTTTAAATACAGATATGAATGAGCCTATGGCATCTCTAACTGTAACTATGTACAACTACGCAACTAGTCCCTATGAAGATTGGCAAAAACTTGGTTGGGCGGCAGCGTTTATCTTAAGTATGTTTATTTTAAGTCTAAATATCATTGGACGACTAATTATTATGAAAAAAAGAGGAAAATAATGGCTACAATTGTAGATATAACCCAAGAAAAAGCACTAGAAGTTAATAACTTTGAATTCACATATGCAGGAGCTGATGAGCCAAGTATTAAAACACTTACTATGCCAATAGCAAAAAATAGTATCACAGCACTTATTGGACCTTCTGGATGTGGTAAAACTACACTTCTTAGAAGTTTTAACCGTATGCATGATCTCTATCCAGGGAATAAATATGATGGAGAAATTCTTTTTAAAGATAAAAATATCTTAACTCCAAAAGAAGACCTTATAAACCTTAGAATTCAAATAGGTATGATTTTTCAAAAACCTACTGCTTTTCCAATGAGTATATTTGACAATGTAGCATATGGAATGCGTCTTCAAGGTATAAAAAACAAAACTGAACTACAAGACAGAGTTGAAAAAGCACTTAAAGATGCAGCTATCTGGAAGGAAGTCAAAGATAGACTTAAGCACGATGCAAATGGACTCTCCGGTGGACAACAACAGAGACTCTGTATAGCAAGAGCAGTTGCTGTTGAGCCAGAAGTTTTACTTTTTGATGAACCTACTTCTGCACTTGACCCAATATCTACCGCCGGAATCGAAGAGCTGATAGTTGAGCTTAAAGAACGTGTTTCTATTATTATAGTAACACACAATATGCAGCAAGCTGCTCGTGTTAGTGACTATACCGGCTTTATGTACCTTGGAGAGCTTATAGAGTTAGGTAAAACTGAAGAGCTTTTTGTAACCCCTAAAGAGAAGTTAACTGAAGAGTATATCACTGGAAAATTTGGTTAATTTAAAATTGCACTAGTGTAATGGGCTTTCTGCCGAAGCTGTCGTCAGACTCTCTGTGAGAAAACCTAGTGTTCAGAAAAAAATTTAGTTTTTTTCTAAGTCACACTTTAGTGTAGAAACGTAGCCAAAGGAATTACTTCCTTTGGCGTAATAAAATAAATGAAGGGTTCCCTTTCATTTTATGGAATAAAATTAAAGGAATTAATATGTCGACAAAATATAATAATAAAATAGAAGAGATCAGAGAATTAATGGCTAATCTACTAACAAATATAGTAGAAGCAAACAGCATATCTTTAGAAGCGTATAAAACTAGTGATAATGAGAAATACAAAGAAGTTCAAACTAAACTCAATAACATTACAGTTCAAGGTGACATAATAGATAACGAGATTATTAAGACTTTTGCACTATTTGGACCAGAAGCTACAGAACTTCGCTCTTTAGTGGCTTATTTAAAGATGACCAATGAGATAGTTCGTATTGGTGAGGGTATAAAAAAATATGCAAACCGTATGAAAAACCACTCTTCAAGTAAATGTAACTTAGAACCTTTAAACTCGACTATAATTCAGCTTCATAAAAGCACTATCACTGCACTTGAGTACATTTTAGAGTGTTTTGAGCAACTTGATAATTGTAATATACAAGACTTTTTCACTAAAGTAATGGTTGAAGAGAGTAAAAATGATGACCTTTTTTCAATACTTGAAAAAGAGATTTTAACTATGATTATAGATGCAAAAGAACTCTCTATAGAATATGTAAAAGTTTTAGCAACTCTTCGTAAACTAGAACGTTCATGTGATAGAAGTGTAAATATTGCCAACCTGATGCTATTTGCTTCTAAGGGTGGAGAAATTCGCCAATATAGTTAAAAAACCTTAACTTTACGAAACAAAGTTTTGCCATTGATTAAAATTTAAACAGAATTAGAGATTCAATTAAATGTATTTGAGATATACTAATGGCAATATAATTTCAGGAGAGAATAGATGGGAAAATTTGTTAATAATACAGAAGAGTTTTTTACTTTTTGTGAAGAAAATGATGTTCAATTTGTAGACTTTAGATTTACAGACATCAAAGGTGCATGGCACCATATTAGTTACAGAATGAGTGCTGTTAGTACTGCTCAATTAGAAAATGGACTACCGTTCGATGGTTCTTCGATTGAAGCATGGCAGCCAATTAATAAGTCAGATATGTTATTAAAAGTTGACATCGGGACTGCTTTTTTAGATCCTTTTACTGCTGATCCAACTATTATTGTATTTTGTGATGTTTATGATATTTATAAAAACCAAGCATATGAAAGATGTCCTCGTTCAATCGCTAAAGCTGCACTTAAACATGCTGAAGAAATCGGTATTGCAGATACTGCATACTTCGGTCCTGAAAATGAATTTTTTATTTTTGACGATGTTAAATTTGTTGACAACATCAACGAAGCTGGTTACAAAGTTGATACTGAAGAGGGTGAGTGGAACTCAGGTACAGCTTATGAAGATATGTACAACACAGGTCACAGACCAGGGACTAAAGGTGGTTACTTCCCAGTAGCACCAACAGATTCTGCTGTTGATATGAGAGCTGAAATGATGCAAGTTTTAGAGCAAGTTGGTCTTGAAGTTGTTCTTGGCCACCATGAAGTTGCACAAGGTCAACATGAAATCGGTATTGTTTTCTCTGACATCATCGGGGCTGCTGACAATGTTCAAAAATATAAATATGTTGTTAAGATGATTGCTCACCTTAATGGTAAAACTGCTACATTTATGCCTAAGCCTCTTTACGGTGATAATGGTAACGGTATGCACGTACACCAATCACTATGGAAAGATGGTAAAAACCTTTTCTATGCACCAGGTGAATATGCTAACTTAAGTCAAATGGCTGTTAATTATGCTGGCGGTATCTTTAAACACGCTGCTGCAGTTGCTGCGTTTACTAACCCTTCAACTAACTCATACAAAAGACTTATCCCAGGATTTGAGGCTCCAAGTATCCTAACTTACTCGTCTCAAAATCGTTCAGCTGCTTGTCGTATCCCTTATGGTGCTGGTGAAATGGCTACTCGTATTGAGATGAGATTCCCTGATTCTACTGCATGTCCTTACCTTGCATTTGCTGTAATGATGATGGCTGGTCTTAGTGGTATTAAAGAGGGAGTTGTTCCAGTTGGTCCAATGGATGAAGATTTATTTGAACTTTCCCTAGATGAAATTCGTGAGAAAAAAATTCCTCAAATGCCACACACACTTCGTGAAGCACTAGAAGGTCTTATTAGTGATAACGATTTCTTAAAACCGGTATTTACTAAAGAGTTTATAGATGCTTACCAACACTATAGATTTGACCGTGACGTTTACCCAGATGAGGGTCGTCCAACTGCTTACGAGTTTAAAACAACTTACCAGTGCTAATAGCACTCTAAATTCATATTCCCTCTTTTTTTGCGGGAATACATTCTTTTTGATATAATGATATAGTAAGTATGAAATTATTCTTATTGGTGAAAAATGTCAAATAAAATCACTCAAACACTACTAAAAGAAATTGTAAATCTATCCAAAAAATCAGACCAAAAACTAGCAGAAAAAATTCAAATTGTACTAGACTTTTATGTAACTGAACAAAAAGAAAATCAAAAAACTATTAAACAAAATGAATACTTTTTAAGACAATGGGATAAAAAAAATATTATAGCTCACAAGAGAGATGCTCAAAAAGACAAGATGCTAGAACAACAATCTAGACTGGCTTCTATGGGTGAGATGATAGATGCAATTGCTCATCAATGGAAACAACCGTTAAACTCTATTAGTATGATGAGTGATATGCTAAAAAAGGATTTTAATAATAATTTAGTAAATTCAACATACATAGAAGAGCTTGATGACGCAATACATATGCAGATAGAGCACATGGTAAGTACTCTTTATGAGTTTCGTACTTTCTTTCGTCCCTCTAGTAAAAATGAAGAGTTCTCAATTTTAGAAGCGATTGAGAGTGTTCAGACTCTCGTAAAAGATGAACTAATCTCACAAAATATACATTTGGATATTGAGATAGATAAGCATATCAAAGTGCTTGGAAATAAAAATGAGTTTAAACACCTTTTTATCAATCTTATTAGCAACTCTACAGACGCATTTAACGATAAAAACATAAAAGACAGAAATATTGATATCAGATGCTACGAAGAAAACACTAATATCTACATAGAAGTTGAAGATAATGCCGGTGGTATAGACAATGAGGTTATTAAAGATATTTTCAAACCCAATATTACTACAAAATCAGAAGAAAAAGGTACTGGGATTGGATTGTATATGAGTGAGCAACTAGTTAAGAAAAACAACGGAACTATAAATGTATTTAATACAGATAAAGGTGCTTTCTTTACAATAACTTTACGACAAACTGATACTTAACAATACCTTCTTATTCCCTAATACAAAATCTGATATAATTCCGCTTATGATAGTTATGTAAGAGTGTACTATCAAATTTAAAGTTCAAGGATTTATAATGAATCAAGTAAGAATGGGCAAATATCGCCCTTACCCACAAATAGATTTGCCTTTAAGAGAGTGGCCAACAAAAACTATAACAAAAGCTCCTAAGTGGTGCAGTGTAGATTTACGTGATGGTAATCAAGCACTAATCAACCCTATGGACATGAATAAAAAACTTGAACTTTTTACACTCTTACTTAAACTTGGTTTCAAAGAAATCGAAGTTGGATTTCCATCTGCGTCAAAAGTTGAGTTTGACTTTTTACGCCGTTTAGTTGATGATAACCTAATTCCTGATGACGTAACAATTCAGGTTTTAGTTCAAGCTAGAGAGCACTTAATAAAAAGAAGTTTTGAAGCACTTAAGGGTGTTAAAAAAGCAACTGTGCACCTTTACAACTCTACTTCTACTGCTCAAAGAAAGATAGTATTTGGCAAAAGTAAAGAAGAGATTATTGCTTTAGCATTAGAGGGCGTGGATTTAATTAAAAAGTATGAAAAAGAGCATGATGGAGAGATATTTTTAGAATACTCACCTGAGAGTTTCACCGGAACAGAGCTTGAGTTTTCAGCACAAATATGTAATGCTGTAACAGCACGTTGGGGCATTAGTGATAAGAGAAAAGTCATTATTAATTTACCCTCAACTGTAGAGATGGCAACACCTAACATATATGCGGACCAAATTGAGTGGATGGCAAATCATTTAGATAACCGTAAAAATGTGATACTTTCAACGCATACACATAACGATAGAGGAACTTCTATAGCTGCGACAGAGTTGGCACTTTTAGCAGGTGCCGATAGAGTTGAAGGTACACTTTTAAGTAACGGTGAGAGAACTGGAAATGTAGATATCATCACCCTTGCTCTTAACATGTTAACTCAAGGTGTAAATCCAGAGCTTGATTTTTCAAATATCAATGAAGTTTTATATGTTGTAGAGAAATGTACCGAGATGCCAACGCATGCTCGTCACCCTTATGTAGGAGAGTTAGTTTACACAGCATTTTCAGGTTCACACCAAGATGCAATCAATAAAGGTTTAGCTCATAGAAAATCTCAAGAAGACAGCTTTTGGGAAGTACCTTACCTACCTATCGATCCTCAAGATGTGGGAAGAACTTATGAGAGTATCATACGTATCAACTCTCAATCTGGAAAAGGTGGAGTAGCTTTTATACTAGAGAAAAACTTTGGTTATCAACTACCAAAAGCTATGCATCCAGAAATAGGTCGTATAGTCCAAACAATAACTGATAAAAAAGGAAGAGAGCTTGAAGCAGAGGAAATTTTAGAGATATTTAAAGATACTTACTTCAATATGAAGAAACATATATCTTTAGTTGATATAACTCTCTCTTCAAATAAAAAAATCTCAACTTGCACTTTAACTTACAAGCAAAATGGTGAGAAAATTGTAGCACAAGGTGAGGGAAATGGTCCTATAGATGCATGTAAAAATGCCTTGATGAAAAACTACAAAAATGAGTTTACAATCAACTCATACTCTGAACACTCATGTGGAGATAAAAGCACCGCAAAAGCTGTTGCATACATAGAGATTCAAAGTAAAGAAGTTCTCTCTTGCTTTGGAGTTGGTAAAGACAACGATATAGCTACAGCATCTATAAAAGCTATGTTTTGTGCTTTAAATAGAGCATTTGACTAGATAATCCTAAAATGAAAGTGCATACTTAAAATAGTATGTATTTTCATAGTCTCCAAACTCACTTGCACTTGAACCATCTTGAATCATCGCTCCAACTACAAATGAGCTGTAATCATTCATAGTATATGTAAGAGTCGGAGATATAAAACGTGAGTTCTTATCATTAAAACTTTCTATATATACAACTCCTCCATCTAAAAATATATTAAAAGTATAAGTTGCAGAAATAGCAGTGTAAAAGTTTGAACTAACAAGGCTTGATAGTATCTCTGAGTCTTTGTTTAGAAGTACCTCAGCACGTGTAAACTTCTTAGACGAGTAAAGAGCTTCACCGATAACACTTAAACCATTTACAAAACCATAATCAGCTCCAACAATGCCTTGAAAAAACTCTTTTTCATCTAAACCTGCTGAAGTCTTAAGGGTGTTTTTTATATATGCTCCCTCACTCCTGACCTCAACTCCAGTGTCACTTAGATTTCCCTCAAGCTCAAGTCCTAACATCTTAGTATCATCCGAGCTTACAACATCTATGGCAAAGTCTGCAAAGTCCAAAAAAGCTTTATATCTTGCCCCGTACTTGAAACTATAGTCAGCATTTTGAGATGCCACTGCACTCAGATGCGAAGTATCACTAAGATGTCTTGTGTATGAAAGAGCTACTACTCCAAAAGTCTCATCAGGTTCAAGTGCATAGATATTTTTAGGGTTAAAAAGATTTGTTGGAGTCCAGATGCGACCTACTCCCATAGACATTTTTTGCAGACCTACAACTGCTCTGTTTTTGTTGTCTTCATAACCGCCGTAAAGTCTGTAAAGTTTTGCATAAACACTTCCCTCATAGTAGTCATTGTAGTTTGTTTGCGTACTAAAAGGAGTATCTGACTTTATTTCTTTTACATAATCAAAATCATTAGAACTTACATAATCATGTCCAAAGTAGTTTACACCATCACCTATAAAAGTAACAAAGTATTTACCCTCAGTATAATCGCCTCGAAATCTTAGTCTATTGTAGTTATAAACATAGGTTTTATCTACATTTGATTCTATACTTCCTTGTGAAATTGTAAAGTTACTATTGTCTACTCTATACTCAAACTCAGCAAATATTGCAGTTGTAAGTAAAACTAAGAGAAGAAGTGATTTACTCATCTACCAAAGCACCGTCATTTAGTCTTATGATTCTATTTACTCTCTGTCTTATCATCTTATCATGAGATGCAAACAAGATGCTAACACCCTCTTTCTCATTTAGTTCTTTCATCATATCCATCAGACTTTGAGAGTTTTTAGAGTCGAGATTTGCTGTAGGCTCATCTGCTAAAATTATTTTTGGTTTTGCTGCAACTGCACGAGCTACAGCAACACGCTGTTGTTGCCCACCGCTTAGCGCATTTGGAAGTGACTTTAGTTTGTTATCTATCTCAAGCATAGACGCTACTTCTAGAACTCTTGTCTTTATCTCACTATCACTAAACCCGCGAAGTTTCATAATAAACCCAATATTCTCCTCAACACTCAATACAGGTATAAGATTATAAGCTTGAAATACAAAACCCATATGAGTAAGTCTAAGCTCTGTTCGTTCATACTCACTCAAAGTAGTTATCTCTCTATCATCAAGAAAAATCTTTCCACTATCTACACTATCTAGTGCACCGATAGCATTCAAAAGTGTAGTTTTTCCACATCCTGAAGGTCCACTAAAGAGTGAGAATTCCCCATCTTCTATGGTTAAATTAATGTCACGAAGAGCATGCACTTCTCTGGGATCATCTTTAAAAAAATATTTGTTTACATTCTGTAGTTTTATCATTTTTGGGCCTTTATAACTTCTATGGGGTTTAGTTTCTTTATTTTTCTAAGTGGTATAATGACACTCAACACAGATGCAAGGATAATAGCCGCAAAAGTAGTAGTGAAGTGTGAGACTTTTATTGTTCCATATATGATAGCTTCATATCCCCACATCTCTAATGCATCTGAAAAAGAACTCAAATCCATCCCATAATCTTGTAAATATATAAGTAATATTAGCCCAAGTATTGCGCCGCTTACATAGCCAAAAAGACCAACAAAAATAGCCTCAAAAATTATTTGTATTCTTATGTACTTATACTGCATCCCAATTCCAATCATGATACCAAACTCTCGAACTCTATCGAGTATAGAGACATACATCACACCAAATATCCCGATAAAAACAACACCCATAACTATGAAAAAAGTTATTGAGTTAAATATCAGCATCATATCTTGCATCATTTTCATCATCGGTTGGAGTTCTAAAAAGCTCTTAACTTCAAGAGAATTATATTTGTCCCTTAGCGTTTCTACCAGCTTCTCATCATCACTCATTATAGCTATCTGAGTGGCTTCACTAGAATCTATTCCTAAAAACTTATGGACTCTTTTGATATCTACAAAAATAGCATTTGAATCGAGTCGTATATTTGTAGTCTGTACAATTGCACGCACTTTAAAAGAGAGTGAGTTGATATCTCCAGATGCATCTTGTGTGGAGAAAATTATCTTTGAGCCTATATGAACTTTTAATGTTTTAGCAAGTTCAAGTCCTATAATAGCACCACGCCTATCTAGCTTTATCTCACCCTCTTTTAAAAACTCGCTAAATCTTCCAAAAGCATCTTCATCATTAAGATCTATACCTTGCAAAGATGCAAATGATGACTTTCTGGCAGTAGCCACCAAACCATCAGCCTGAACTCTCATTACTACGGCTTTTACACTTGGTAGCTGTTGGAGTTCTTCTTTTATTATTCTTGCATTTTTAATTCTATGTTTTATATCTTTCTCGACTCTATAGTCTTTTGCAAAGAAACTAATATCTCCACTGGCACTTCTTTTGTTTTTATCAAGCATATTGTTTGCCATGCCATCATAAAGTCCTTGCAGACCTATCATCATACTCATACTAACAGCTATCATGGTAATAAGCAGAAGTGTACGTGAGAGTCTTAAAAATGAGTTTTTCCAAGCCATCTTGATTATTAGGCTATACATGTCGGCTCGCTTCTATAGGTTTAAAAGAGTTTATGTAGAAGTATGGATACACAATACTCAAAATATTTAACAGATATATGACTGAGATATTCCAAGATATTGTAAAGAGATTAAAGTCAAACGGTATTTCATCTGAGATGATTCCATAGTCTTTGTACATATCTGCGATACCTTCTATAACTATGGGATTAAGAGAATAGTGGTAACAAATATATCCAGCTATCGGGGTAGCTAAAAGAAGAGCTAATGATGAAAGGATAACTATCTCATACAAAAGAAGCGTAAAGACTCTTCCTCTTGAGAGCCCTATGCATCTGAGAACTCCAAACTCTTTTATACGCGAGCTTACATTTATGAAACCATAAATCATGATGACAAAAAATATGACTATCAAAAACAGAGCCAAAGAGATATAACCAAAGATACTATCTACTTCCATCGCTTCGACCATAACCTTCATAAGAGTCTTCCATGTTAGTGATTCTAAGTTTTGTGTGTCTATTACTTTTAATATTTCGGCATTAACTTCATCTACTTTTTTTATATCTTTTAGTTTCAGACTTATGTATGAAGCCTTGTTATGTGAATACATCAACTCATCAAAATACTTACGTCCTACAAATGCAGCACTAGAGTCAAACTCGAACGCTCCCGTCTTGAAGATGCCACATATTTTAAAGATATCAGCCGCAAAAGAGTTATCAGATGCTGCGCCTATAAAAGAGACCTCATCACCTACTTTTACCTTTAATTTGTTTGCCACTCCGCTACCGATATACAAAGAGTTGTGAGAATCACTACTTATGTACTCCCCTTCTATCAGTGCAACCTTTAGCTGACTTAGCTGCATCTCTTTTTGCGGCTCAATACCGACAACCATGGATGCAGTAGATAACTCTTTATGAGAGAGAAGTCCATAAGTCTCATAACGAGAGGTAAAAACTTTTATACCTTCAAGATTTTTTAGCTTCTTAGTCACACTCTCTACATCTTGGATAAGATACTCATTTCCCCCGATATCACGATAATCTTTATGATATATTTCGATACCGCCACCATAGACTTTAAGAGAGTTTTTAAGCATAGAGTCGTGTGAACCATCCATCATAGAAACATAAACGATAAAAAGCATAGCAGATATAAAAGTAAGGATAAAAGTCGTTACAGAACGACCCTTGTAAAAGAAGATATTTTTTAGTGCTAGGTTGAACATGTTTTATTTTACTATTTGTTTTCTTTTGTTAGGATTACTTAGTAGTTAAAATAAAGTATCTTTAACTTTGCTAGAAATATCTTTCAGAAAATCTACTATGTGTTTATTGTTTACATCATCAGTATTACCTATTAAAGTAATTAGTTCATTATCAAGTCTATTAAATAGATTTGCCATTCCTCCCTTTACTCCGCTTCCACTCATTTTAATATTTTGTCCATTATCTGGATTAAGTTCATTTTTTTTATTTTCTAATAAAGCTAAAATTCCATTATTTTGAAATGCAGGTTTTTTTATATTTCTTGATATCTCTTTTGTATCATTTGTACTAAATTTTTTAAGATTCTTATCTGGTAAAATCTTATTAACTAAATGACATAAAATTTCTGGTTTAATAAAATCTTCAATTTCTATATTTGCATTACTATAACCACTCTGGTCTTTTATAGCCTCATATCCAGAGTATGTAATTATAAATTTTTTTTCAACTAAAATATTATTGTACCTTTCTTTTTTAATACTTCTAAAAATATCTCGTCCTTTTTCATCATCGTCCAATATTACTATAAACTTATTTTTATTACTTTTTTCTGCAATACTCTCATAAAACTCTAAATATTTTGTTATATTATTAGCTCCATTGCATGAGATAATATTAGGAACTTCAATTTTAAAATGTGTCATTAGTTTTGATATATATATTTTATCTTCTTCTCCTTCAACAAGAAGATTGTATTTATCAAATAAAAGGCTATCTTTATCTTCAATTCCAAGATATTCTTTTAGTCTTGAAATTCCATTTGATTCATTAAAGTTTACCAGTTCTGTTGAAACAACATTAAATTTCTTGTTTTCAATTGTTTTTCTTTTTCCTCTTGCAAATTCTACATCTTCCTCAATTTTTTGGTCTAACAAGAATACATTAGATAATTTAACTGTATCAATAAAAATAGGCGAATGAGTGGTTATAAAGATTTGGTTTTTTTCTATATATTTATTTATATCTTCTAACAATTTTTTTTGTAATCCTGAATGTAGATAAACATCTGGTTCATCAATAGCCACAATAACAGACTCTTTCTTTTTATTCAATTTATCAATTATTCTAAAATGCATTAATATATGACATAACCTTTGTAAACCAGAACCCTTTGCATCAATGGCTTTGCTATTTGATTTATCTTTAATATAAAAATCAACTTCTGCAATCATTAAGTCTCTGAATGTATTAACTTCCTTAGGTAAATCAAATGCTAACCCCCATCCTTCTTTATATCTTTCTAATAAAGGGGAAATAGAACTTCCTAGTACATCAAGTAATTCTTGAAGATCAGATAGAATTTTTTCTATCTCCTCTTTCATTTTTCCTTTTTTACCACTTAGTCTACTGCCGCCAGTTTCAAGGTCAATTATATCGCTATTCATAATATATTTAATTGTTTCTGGAAAAGAGATATTGATAGATGTTAAATAAAAGAAATTTATTTTTTTTATTATATTAGATGCATCACTGAAAGTTAATTTAGCTTTATTCTTTTTCCCATAGATTTTAAATAAAACATCACTATCTTTTCTTTGTTTTTTTGTTAAGTTCCAATCTTTTGTAATCTGATATTTATCTTTATCATCTTGAAAGGTAATAGCTATCTTAGGCTGATAATTCCCACCTTGTGTTCCATAAAACTTATGATATGGGCAATCTTTCTTTGGAGTATATATTATTTTATCAAAATATAATGCCATTGCATTTAAAATATTTGTTTTACCAACATTATTAGCACCACAAAAAGAAATAAATCCATTATTTTCATTTATATTTACATCTAAATTAATAACTGAACGGAAATTTGCAATTTTGATATTGGTAATAACTAACTTATTCATATAAGTTCCTATAACATTTTATTCTAAAGCATTCTATACAAAACAATCTTAAATAATAAAACAAGCAAGTTGCCATTTATTATACACTACCTCGAGAACCTCTTCAAAGCACTTTTCTTAAAATACTGTGCAGATATTTCTGTGTCATATTTTACATCTTCTAGTATCATCTCGGTGTAGTTGTTTTTCTTCTCTATGGGTTGGATTTTCCAGTATGTCGGTATGTAATATTTACCATATTTCTTTACATTTTTGTAAGAAAAGATTCTTACTTCTTTCATATCTTCATCGTAGAATATATCTTTTTGAGATGTATAAGTCTCTGTGTCAATAAGCGATACTATCTTTCCCCAAACAACAGCGGCATCTTCTTTTGGGATAAGTTCTAAAGTTACTAAAGCACCCTCTTTCTTAAGTATCTTCGCATCATAATCTTCTACTAGTGAACTCTGTTTCACAACATCATCGTTTGTAATGTCGCTTCCCATCCAGTTTTGAAGCATCATAGATGCAGGGATTTTTATGGTTCTTTCTATCTTTGGTACATACTGCCACATCTGATTGTCTAAAGAGAGAAAAGTGATGCCTTTGTCTTTTGGAGGATAGAGAACTTTTGTAAAACTTTTCTTTTCCCCCTCAGACCAACTCTGTAGCTTCATAGTTCTCTCATGTCCCATGGAGACTATCTTCATAGTAAGCTTCATTGAGACATTTTTACCACGCATATTGTTGTCCAACTTTTTGATAATCTCATCTGCCTCGTTTGCAAATAAAAAACTACAAAACATAAATAACGCTACAAATACTTTTGTCATCTATATCCTTTACTCTAGTTTTTCACGAAACTCTACTAAAACATCAAGCTGTTTTTTTAATGCACTTTTTTCATCACTATCTTGCGCTTTTTTAATCTTTTTTTTAACTGAGGCTATCTTTTTTTCAAGTGAGTATTTAAGTTTTTCTCTTTTTTTTTCCTTCTTCTCTTGCTCACTTTCATCTAATACAAAAAATTTCTCTGCCTTTTTAAATAACTTATTTATCTTCATGAACTCTCCCTTAAATCTTGAATATCGCTATCTTTTATCCATAATACCGATGCTGTATGAATCAAATTTTTAGATATTTCATAAGCAAATGAACTATCATTTATTAGTGAAGTTGCCATTTTTGTTTTTATCTGATTAGTTCTAATAAGTGAATCAATCTTACCATTTTCTACTAAGTTCAAGTTATCAATCTCTTTTTTTAGAAGTTCAATACTAGAGAGTACATCCAAATCATCTTCAAGATATCTAATGTTGTTTATAGAGTCTATAGTTTCTGCTATCTCTGTTCTAAGAAAATTGTATTCATCTTTCATGATTTCATTATTAGAATTTAAATAGATTCTTATATTTCTTTGTAACTCTCTTACATACTTTACCGATTCCACTATATCTCTACAAGATATTTTCAACTCATATACTTTTTTTCGTTGTACTTCACTCATATTTTCTTGAGCAAGAGTTGCGAAGTAAATTATCTGACCGTAAATCTCTTTAATATTTGTATCGTAAAAGGTGTTTATATCTGTATATATATCCTTATCTGAGTTCTTGATAACATTTGTCATGTCTTCACATCCTAGATACTGGTGCCTATGAAGTAAAAGGGCATGTGAAAGCACTTCTACTGCATTATCATAAAGGTGTTCTACCTCTTTTCTTATAGCTTCAAGAGCAGCTTCTGGAACATTTATGACTACATTATCAAGATATTTTGCCTTATCTACATTTTCAACTTCTACAAAAATCGACTCTAGAAACTTCACTAAATAAGATGTAAAAGGGGCAACTAAAAGTATGCCTAAAAGGTTAAATATAGTATGAAACAATGCTAATTGCATTGCATAATCTTTTGCATCTATACCTATCAAACTAGAAGCATATGTCACAAATGATGCAAGTTGATACAAAAATACAATAGCCACTAAAGCTGTGACTATATTAAATATAAGATGCGCAACTGCAAGTCTTTTTCCATTTGCATTTGAGTTTATAGAACCTATGATGGCAGTAATAGTTGTACCTATGTTTGCACCTATGGCAAGTTGCAAAGCGTTAAAGTATTCGATTTGACCCATTGCAAGAGCTGTAATAATAAGAGCCATTGTAGCAGCACTTGATTGAATGAGAACAGTTACCATTGCCCCCATAAGAACATAGACTAAAACGCCGAGATAACCATCCATGGCATAAGATGCTAAGTTAATGCCATTGCTCATAACATCAAAGCCATCTTTCATGTAAGCAATACCCAGAAATACAAATCCAAGCCCAATCAAAATAGTTCCAATACCTTGATATGATTTAGACTCTTTAAACCTAAAGACAACTCCAAAGATAATCATAGGCATAGCAAACTGAGCGATTTTTATCTTCACACCAAGAGATGATACTATCCAAGCCGTAGTTGTACTTCCTATATTTGAGCCAAATATAATACCGATAGCTCCACTAAGAGAGATAAGTTCAGCACTTAAAAATGATATAACGATGATGGTAAGAAGAGATGAACTTTGAACAATTGCAGTAGCTACAAAACCTGCACCAATAGCTTTAGGTACACTAGATGTAGCTTTTTTAAGAATTGACTCCATAACTCCGCCACTAAAGAGTTTAAAACCGTCTTCCATAAAAACCATACCAATTAAAAATATAGTTATCCCAGCAATAATTGTTTGTACATCTTCATTTGTAAACAAGATGTAAGCAAGCAAAAGTAAAAAAAGCGGAAACAAATACCTCTTAAAATTCATGGTAGAACCTAAATCTTTTTGTATATTATAACACTAAATCTATCTTCTTGTGTTTGAAGAACCTCTTGATGAACCACCACCTTGTGCAGGCTTATTGCGGGGTCTATTTCTAGAGTTACCACCCTTACCTCTTCCGCCGCCACCTTGGTTGATTGGTTCTGCTTTTATAGACGGGTCAGGTTTAAAAGCTTTCAACCATACTTTTGGGATATCTTTTTTTATAAGCTTTTCTATGTTTGCCAAATACTCGTTTTCATCTATACAAACAAGAGAGATAGCCTCGCCTTGGTTTCCGGCACGACCAGTTCGTCCAATGCGGTGAACATAGTCTTCACTTACATTTGGAAGTTCATAGTTTACGACATGAGGAAGTTGATCTATATCTATTCCACGTGCTGCAATATCAGTTGCTACAAGAACTCTTACCTCACCTTTTTTAAAGTCAGCCAACGCTTTTGTTCTAGCATTTTGGCTTTTATTTCCGTGAATTGCAACAGCTGTGATGCCATCTGATTCCAACTGCCCTGCTAAACGATTTGCACCATGTTTAGTTCTGCTAAATACAAGAACCTGTTTCCAGTCACCCTCTTTTATGAGATGAGTAAGAAGTTCGCGTTTACGAACTTTATCTACATGGTAAACAGCTTGTTTTACCGTCTCAGATGCAGTGTTTCTACGAGCCACTTCAATAAGTGTCGGAGAATTCAGAAGTCTATCTGAGAGTTTTTTTATCTCGTCTGAGTAAGTAGCTGAGAAAAGTAGAGTTTGCTTCTGCTTTGGAAGAACTTCTAAAACCTTTCTGATGTCATTTATAAAACCCATATCTAACATTCTGTCTGCTTCATCTAAAATGAGAAAGTCAACTTTTGAGAGGTCTATAGTTTTTTGGCTAAGATGGTCTAAAAGTCGTCCAGGAGTTGCGATAACTATATCCATACCCTTACGAAGCTGCACTATTTGAGGGTTTATTTTTACACCGCCAAATATTACACATGATTTAAATGGAAGATGCTTTCCGTAAACTGCAACACTCTCAGCTACTTGTGCTGCTAACTCTCTTGTAGGAGTCAAAATAAGTGCTTTTACATGGTGCTTGCCTTTTGCAGGTTTAGCACGGCTTAATAGTTCAAGCATTGGAAGAGTAAAACCTGCTGTTTTACCTGTTCCTGTTTGTGCACCCGCAAGGATGTCTTTTCTATCCAGAATAACAGGGATAGCCTGCTTTTGAATCGGAGTCGGTTCACTATAGCCTTGTTCTTTGATGGCTTTTAAAAGTGGAGCCGATAGCCCTAAATTGTTGAATGACATAAATTTCCTAGTCTTAATATTTATCTATAATAGCATAATTTATGCTAATGTGAGATATAATCGCAACTATAATTAAAATTGCTTACTTAGGACTTCTTATGTCATCAACACAACCAACTATCAAACCTAACAATCACCGCGTTCATCCATGTCCTAATGATAAGAAATTATCTCTAGTAAATAAACTAATATCTGACAATAGAGAGAGTAAAATCATTGTTGTAACATCTATGGATGCTAATAGTGTTAAAGAATTTTTACAAAATGAGAACTCTCAAGCACTAGAAAATGTAGAAGTTCTAGATGACAAAACTCTTATAAAAGATGAGAATCTGATTTGTGACCTGCTTATCAGTCTTGATGTACCTTCTAAGGCTATTATATATATGGCTAGACTATCTCACACAACAAGCAAAGCTCTTCTTCTTATCAACGAGAGTGAGCAAAATCTTCTTTACCCTATCGAGACTCTTTTAGGTCGTGTAATTAAACAAGACATCATAGAGGGCTTTGAATATGAAGTTAAAGAGAAGCCAAAAACAGATTCAAGACCTGCTCCTAAGAAAATGACTCAAAGTCAAATAAAAGAAGAAGCTAAAAAGCGTTATGATGAACAAACTGGCGAGCCAAAGCCAAAAAAAGAATACAAATCTGATGACAAGAAAGATTTTAAAAAAGACTTTAAGAAATCTGATAAAGACGATAAGTGGGCTAAAAAGAAAAAAGAACCTAACAAATATCTAGGTAAAGATGAAAACGGCAAAGCAATCTTCTCTGGAAAAAGCGGAGAAAGAAACCACCGTCATGATGGAACTACGAGAGATGCAAGTTATCCACCAAAAAAAGTTGGAAGAAAAATAAACATCAAATCTCTTAAAAAATCTGAAGATAAAGAAGACTAATAAGCTCTTATTAACACTCCACTAATATTCATACCCTATAATAAAAGTATGAGTAAAAAAATACTGCTTCTTGAAGACGATATACTATTAGCACAAACTCTGCAAGAACTCTTAGAGTTAGAGGGTTATAATGTTACTTTAGTTACATCTGGAAACTCAGCTATAGATGAAACTTACGAAAATAGTTTTGATCTCTATGTGTTTGACATCAATGTGCCAGACATAAGTGGACTCGAACTTTTAAAGTGTCTTAGAGATGCTGACGATAAAACACAAACAATATTTATAAGTGCTTTAGTTGACTTAGAGTCAATCTCAAAAGCTTTTGAGATAGGGGCCCAAGACTATATAAAAAAACCATTCTTTCCCCAAGAACTTCTCATAAGAGTAAATGCAAAACTAGCATCTAAAAGTTCAAAAATCACTTACAACTCTTTAGAGTATATTCCGCAAAGCAAACTGTTAAAAAAAGATGGACATGTTCTCGCACTTGGTAAGACACAAGAAAAACTATTTGATATATTTATACAAAACATAGGTCAAGTTCTAGACAAAGACATACTTATGGAGTGTTTAGAAAAACAGTCTCCAACGGGTCTAAGAGTAGCCATAACAAAACTAAAACAGACAACAGGACTCGATATCAAGAATCTTAGAGGTATAGGATATATTCTTGAATAAAGTAGAAAGAGAATCATTTTTAAAAAGTTTTTTACTATTTTTCACGTCACTTAGCATGCTTATAGGAACTCTATTTTACATTAACTTCACAAAAGAGATACATACACTTGATGAAAAACTTTTATCCGAGATGCGAGTATGTAGCTTTAATTTGAAATGTAAGCAGTTTCACATAGACTTCATAGAGCACCAAGGTGAGGAACTATATTCTTTGTATAAAGACAAATATGGACTAAGCAGTTACTATCCCTTAATAGGTTCAACTAAAAACATTATGCTTCTTCACTTAGATAGGCAAAGCTATAATAAAGAGATTACTCAGCTAAAAAGTGATAATATTTGGAGGTTTTCTGCTGTTTTAGCCATCGTGTTTATACTATCTATATTGTTTTCCATATACGCACTTTACCCTCTTAGGAATGCCCTACTTCTAACGCAAGAGTTTATAAAAGACATACTGCATGATTTTAACACACCACTAGCTACTTTGAGACTTAACAGTTCTATGCTAAAAAAAGAGATAGGTGAAAATGAAAAAGTAAATAGAATTGAGCAAAGCGTAGAGAATGTACTCTCACTTCAAAAGCATCTGCGCTCATACCTAAATAACCACGATATGCAAAAAGAAGAGTTTGAACTAGGTACCATACTCAAAGAGCAAGTCTACCTAGTAGAGAAAAATTACACCGACATCCACTTTAGTGTAGATGCCAAAGATATTAAGCTCTTGACAAATAAAGAAGCTTTTACTAGAATACTCAGTAATATAATAAGCAATGCAGCTAAGTACAATAAAAGAAATGGTTATGTAAATATAGTATATGAGAAAAATAGTAAAATTCTAAATATCATAGACTCCGGAAAAGGTATAAATAATCCAAAAAGAATCTTTGACAGATTTTATAAAGAGCAAGATAGAGGTATAGGAATTGGTCTTCATATAGTAAAGAAACTATGTGATGAACTTGGCATTAAGATAAGTGTTGATAGCAAACTAGAGAGTAGTACAACTTTTTCTCTTGATATATCTAAACTAACACTGCACTAACAGTGGACTTACCTTGAGCTAACACTCTTATGCGATAATAACAGTATCAAAACAAAAGAAAAGGATTTAAGATGAAAACTTTAAAACTTACAGCGACTTTAATGTTGCTAGGAGCATTGACATTAGGTGCGGCTACTATAGATGAGCAAATAGCTGCCATAGGAGCTGCTGAAACTCAAGAAGAGAGAATAGAACTAGTAAATGAGTTTAAAGAGACTGTCTCTGCTCTTAGTGCAGAAGAAAGAGATTCAGCTATAGCAGAACTGCGTGCAACTATGAATAAAGATGGTGAACAACTTCAAACTCAAACTCAGACTCAAACAAGAGAAAGAAGCCGTGTAAATCAGATGGAGCAGACAGAAGAGATGCAAAGAACACAACAGATGCAACAAAATCAAGCAGGTTCTCAAGCTATGCAACAAAATAAAACTAATGCAGGTACAAGCGGAGCGGGTCAAAATAGATTTATGGGTAACAAATAAATGAAAAATATCGCTGCTAAAGCAGCTCAGCAAAGGACATGTAATGATTAAGATATTACTTGTCCTTCTAGCCGTATTAATACCTCTTGTAGCCTATAGTGATTTTGATATGGATGGAGTGGATGATAACACAGACAAATGTCCAAATACATCATTTAATGATCTTGTTAGTACAAGCGGATGTACTATAAAAAGTTTAGAATCGCCGCATCATTTTGATATTATATTTGGTATCAACTACTCAGATACTAATTATGATGCTCTCGAAGACACAGATACTATATCTCAAAGCTTACAGATAGACTACTTCTATAAAAACTTTTCACTTCAAGCAAGTTCTTCATACTACAACTCTCAAAGTGCGACATATAACAACAGCGGAACTAATGATTCATTTATAGGTGCATACTATAAACTAAATCCTGCTAAGAATTTGACTCTTCGTCTAGGTGTTGGTGCAATCATACCGACATATAAGTCTGACCTAAACAATAACAATACAGACCTTACTGCATCTGCTAATCTTAGTTATATGCTCAAAAATGCAAATTTGTTTGGAGGATATAGTTATACAGTAATAAATGATGATGACATAGTTGCAGAAAGTATAGCGTATCAAAATACTAACTCTTATAACTTTGGCTTAGGTTTTTATCCGACTACAAAAATTTACATAAGTGGAGCTTACAACAGCAGTGAGAGCGTCTACAAAGATGTAGAGACTGTAAACACAGTCTCTGTCAATGCTTTTTACAACATAGATGCTCACTGGTTCACAACTCTAAACTACGCTTACGGACTAAGTGATACTGCGAGTGACAACTATTCAGCTCTAAGAGTTGGTTACTACTTCTAAAAAGATAAGGCGAATACAAACTCAGGATATGTTCTTGAACAATCATCTTGCCACTTTGAGCAAGATGATTGGTATTCACTTATCAGCCCAACACCAATATAAGAGTTTGGCGATAAAACCATAGCCATTCCAAGTTTTCCACCATACGACTCATAATCATCATAACCGTCACTTACATAAGTCTTTCTTGCAAATGCTCCAATGTAAGGACGCCATTGTTTATTTAAAGGTATATAGTAAGTAACGGGGACCGTAAGCTGATTTAATGTAGGCGTTGAACCCATCCAACTCATAAAACCGATACCTACAGATAAGTTGTCTATAAAAAAATAATCAGCATTAACACCTATAATCGTGTAATTTTGTTCTCCATCTCTAACAGTAGTAACAGTACCACTACCGATAGTTACACCTAAACCTAAGTTTGTCTTTTTAAACAGTTCTGCACTTGCTACACTGCTAAGTAGTAACAACGCTAGTGAAATATTTTTTATCAAAATAACAACTCCTCTTGTGGTTTAGCATCATTTTCGGTTCTAGGTGGCTTAGAAATATCACTAAAGTACTCTTTTCTACCGCCAATATCAACTTCAACAATTCCCGCAGGAGCAATAAATTCTCTTTGAATCTGAGGATATAGTTTTAATATATTTTCGTAAAACTGAGAAAATGCAGGACCAGCTATCTTACCACCAGTTTCCCATCTATGCATCGGAGTATTATCATCATTTCCAAACCAGACTACAGTCTCTATAGTAGGTGAATAACCTGCAAACCAACCATCAATATTATTGTTTGTAGTTCCTGTTTTTCCAGCTAGCTCTATACCCTTTGCTCTGGCTCTTCTACCAGTACCACGTTTAACTACATCTCTTAAAATCGTAGTCATTATGAAAGCTTGCGTCTGCTCAGTTATAAAGTGAGTCTGTTCAGTCTTCTCATAAATAGTATTGCCATTTTTATCTATAGAACTTATAAGATGTGGCTCTACTTGCAAGCCATGATTTGCAAAAGAAGTATAGTATTTTGCAAGCTCTAAAGGTGAAAGAGAAATTGTTCCAAGAGCAATAGAAAGGTCACGAGGAAGGTTTTGTATACCAAACTTATCTAACTCTCTTAGTAATTGCTGTAATCCTATGTCATTCACAAGGTTAATAGTAGCAAGATTTCTAGAGTGTACAAGTGCCTCTCTTAAAGATATAAGACCTTTATAGTTTTTCTCATAGTTTTTAGGTTGCCACTTTAACTCTTCTCCATCTTTTTCATATGTGTAAGTTCTTGAAATATCGACCAGTTCAGTGGCTCCCGAGTAGCCAAGATCAACTGCCACTTGATAAATAAATGGTTTAAATGCAGAACCTGGAAGTCTCTTTCCTTGAGTCGCTCGATTGTATGATGAAATCTTATAATCAACACTTCCTACAAGAGCCAAAATATCTCCTGTAGCTGAATCAAGTGAGACAAGAGAACCATTTAGTAAAGATGTATTTACATCTGTTGATATTTCATATTCGGGATTTGTCTCAAGTATTTTTGCTTCTCTTATTTTGTAACCTTCTATCCTTTCTAAGGATTTATCATAGGCTCTTTTTAGTGCATCTTTTGCTACTTCTTGAAGTCTTATATCGATTGTAGTAAATATCTCATAACCACCTGTTTTCATGTCTTCTATACCTAGTCCTGACACACGTCTTGCAACTTCATCAACAATAAATGGTGCTTTGTTTTGAGTAAGAGTGTCATTATAAACTTCAGGACTCTCTTCTAAAGCCTCTTTATAAGCATTTTCATCTATCCAACCAAGAGCATACATTCTAGAAATTACACGATTTGCTCTACCCATAGATATCTCATAGTTTTTTGTAGGTGCATAAGTACTTGGTGCTTTTGGAAGTCCAACCAAGATAGCCATCTCTTTTAGAGTTAAATCACCAAGCTTTTTATGAAAATAACCATCTGCTGCTGTTTTGATACCATAATATCCATGTCCGTAGTAAATCTCATTTAAGTAGCACTCTAGTATTTTTTCTTTACTTAAAGCTCTTTCTATCTTAAGAGCAAATATCGCTTCTTTTATCTTACGTGAAAGTTTCTTTTCTCTTGTAAGAAGTACATTCTTAACAAGTTGTTGAGTTATTGTACTTGCACCTTCAACAGCACTTCCCGCTTTTATAACTTTTACAGCTGCACGAAAAATAGCATCTACATTTATACCAGGATGCTCAAAAAAAGTTGTATCCTCTATGGCTACAAGTGCCTCAATAACTCTAGGAGGTATCTCTGAAAAAGATGCATAATATCTATGTTTTTTATCAAATATATTTGCTATTTTATCGCCATTTTTATCATAAATTCTAGTTGTTACATCTGGTTTATAATCGACAAGAGAAGAGATATCATAACTATATGCAGTTAAAAAATATCCTAAAAGTAAAAATGGAGATAGGAATCCTAATAGTAATATGATTAAAAATATATTTTTAAGTTTGCTCATTGTCTAAATTCCCTGTTTGCAAAATTTGCATCAATTAATATTTTTGTATATTCTTCTTGTGGAGCATTTAATATACTCTGCATATTTCCACTCTCTACTATCTTTCCATCTTTTATCACACATATCTCTTCACAAATCATATTGGCAGAATTCATATCGTGTGTGACAAATAACATCTTAAAACCATGCTTCTTTTGCAGATTTTTAAGCAGATCCAAAATCAAAACTCTTGTCTCAGGGTCAAGTGCAGTTGTTGGCTCATCCAAAAGAATGAGTTTTGGTTCTTGCTCTAAAGCCATAGCAATAACAACTCTTTGGAGTTGTCCGCCTGAGAGCTCCGGAGCAAATCTATCCGCCAGTTCTATATCTAAGTCTACTTGAGCAAAAAGCTCTTGGATTCTTTTGTCATCCACAAAAAACTGTTTTCTTATTTTTGTAAGTGGGGATAGAGCCGTAAACGGATTTTGAGGAACAAAAGAGAGATGTTTTCCAACTTTTAGCTCAAACTTTGAATCTACTTCTAACTCGTACGCCATACTGCTGGGTAACATCCCCAAAAGTGCTTTTAGTGTTAGACTTTTCCCACTTCCGCTTTGACCGACTAATGCCAATGATGATTTAATCTCGAAGTTAATATCTACTAGTTTTTTATCTTCTAAATTTATTTTTAATCTGTTGATTTTCATTAGAGATATTTTATCTAAATTTTGAGTTAATAGTTAGTTATTAAAATTTCTTTTGTACTATCTGCCTTTTTATTTTTTGCTTGATAATTACAGTTATGATAAGTAAAATCGAGATGATGCACCTTATATTTTTGACTCCACTCCAATAAAAGATTATTTTTATTGCCCTTGTTTTCAAAGACATTTGAGAGTGCAAACTTTACACCCTTTGCATCTAAAGCATCCATATAGTCTAAAAGCTCCTGCTCTTTTTTTTCATTCCAACCACCATTTTCATTGTATGCTGCAAGTGTTGCCAAGTAAGGTGGATCTATATACACAAAAGAGTTTTTTGAGATGCTTATATCTTTAAAATCTTTGCTACTAAAAGATATGTTTAAAGTATTTAGTCTATCTATAAAAAGCTCCAAGTTTTTTTTCATATTTTTGTTAAAATCTCTTTTATTTACAGGTGTATTAAACTCGCCCTTTGAGTTAAAACGGATTTGATTGTTAAACGCAAAAACTAAAGTTGTGTAAAACATCAATGGAGTTGGGTTTTTATTGTAATCTCTTCTTAGTTTTTCATAGGCTTTTTTATTGTAGGTACCAACTCCTTTTGAAGAGGATGTTTTATACTTCTCATATCCATATTTTGTAGTGTTTGATAATCCATACAAGTCTATAATATCTTCTATTTGAGCTATAACATCACTAGATGCACAACGCTTTAAAAACTCATAAAGCTCTATAATATCTGTGTTAATATCATTAGCAATAATCCTCTTCACATCTACATTAACAGCAACATTACATCCACCTGCAAACAAGTCTACAAAAGTATCTATCTCAGTAGGAAATAAAGGTGTAATTTGTTTTAAAAGTTTATGCTTTCCACCTGTGTAATTTAGAGGAGATTTTAGATAGTTATTTAGTAGAAATTGATTCATTTATAAGTTGTTGCATAAAAGATTTATTCAACCAAAAACACTGTTTAACTATACTATTTCCTAAGCTATCTTCATCTCTGTCATTAGAGTCTCTTCCATGAGGTCTCATGTGGATAATATTTGTTTGAGATTCTTTTGATAATCCACTAACTTCTTTGTATCCTTTTCTAGAGTTAACTATTATTTTTGAAACTTTACATTTACCAATATGAACCTCATTTTGGTATCTAATCCATTCATCACGAATTAGACTTTCTTCAATAATTGATGGTGTCCAAAAAAAAGCTTTTCCTAAGTATTTTTCATTCATAGGAGCTTTATCATATTCTTTATATATTGGAATAAATAATATTTTATTTATATAACTTTTAAAAGTTGATTCCTCCCAGTTTTCTTCTTCAAAGTCAGCGAATATCATTGCAGGAAATGATATATTCTCAAATAAATAATTATCTTTTTTTCTAACATTGATAGTTTTCACTAGTATTCCTAGTTGCTCGAACTCTTTTATTTTAGATTTAACACTTTTAAATCCGATAGCTTTTTTAATAATTGTAGCTTCTTTATTTTTACTATTATTTGTAAGACTAAGATTAAATAATGATGATAGTTCTATTAATGATTTACCTTGATAAAGATTAATTTTATTTAATATTGATGTTTCAAAGTCATTAAAATCTTTTATCTCAAGAGAATCAATAATAGATTCATATTTTATTTTCTTGTTTAATTCATTCCAACGTTGATTTGTAAACGATTGTTTTAATGAAAATGATCTTTTTAAAGCTTCTTTATTATAGGTTTGAATTGGTTGAAGAACTAAATCTTTCAATCTTCCATTTTTATCTTTACCACCACTTCCACTTCTGGATGCGGCTAATACTTTACATTGACTTTCACTTAGTTCATGAGCATAACCATTATTGACTTTTTTTTGAACAGTGAGCCAATCACCTTTAATAATAAATTCATTATTCCCTTGACTCAACTCCCATAAATCAATCTTTTTGATTTGTGAATTTTGTATATTTTCTTTATCGTATAAACAATAAATAAACAAGATTTTATTAAGTTTTTCTTTTGCATGTGAATTATCCCAACTCTCAGAAACTAGTTTTTTATAATCAATACTACAAACTTTAGTTCTTTCTTTTACAGCTACTTTAGTTTTCTGTTTAATTAGTGGTATTATTTTTAGTTCAACACCAACTTTATCAAAGTCAGGCTGAGGAGAGTTGTTTGGCTCAATATTAAACCAATGTTTTTCTATTATTTTACCAACAGCACCTTTATCTTTAATTTTTAATCTATTTTCATATTCAGATAAATTCAATACATCATTAATTGTTTTATTAACTAATTTCTTTGCATATGTGACAATTGATTCTATATTTGAATTATCATAAAGTCTATGCTCATTCACTAATTAATCCCTTTGATAATTGTATTACCAAGTTTTTCAACAATACCTATAACCAAAGCATTACCCATTAAAAATGCTCTTTTCGTATTAGCAATACCTTCTGTATGGTTATCTGGAAACATATTTAATCTCTCCAACTCTAATGGAGTAAGTCTTCTATGTTTACCATTAATGCAAACTACATGCTTAAACCTTGAAGCACTTGCGCCACCTTCCCCTGTAATAATTGTTCTAGCCGGCTTTGTTACGCAATCAGGAAATCCCATACTTCCTTCTGAGTATGTATATTTATGTCCCGTAGTTTTGTTGATTCTCTCTATTGATTTTGATCCTTTTTGATATTTCCATTTCTCTAACTCTTCATCATTTATGTAAAATTCTTTTGGTACTGTTTTTTCATCTTGTAAAAAATCACCAAGTACAGAATATTTATCTTCATAATTAACTTCAACTTTAGATGTATAGTAAACACTGTTTATCATGTATCCTGTATCTAAAAAAGCATTTTGTTTTGGAGTATCTTTGTTGAAGTTATTTGTTATATCTACTAAATCATCACTTAGTTTTTTAGTCATGATTTGTTCAGTTTCTATTCTTTTAACAGGAAATGTTTTAGCGAATAATCCACTACTGCTTAGAATATTAGATGCGACATTGTTTTTCAGTGTATTATAAAAATTCGTATCTATTTTTGAAGCAAAAATAAAAACTCTTCGTCTTCTTTGTGGCATACCGTAATCACTTGCATTTATAACTCTCCACTCAACAGAATAACCAAGAGTATTAAGAGAAGAAAGTATAATTGCAAAATCTCTACCTCTTTGGCTTGCTGGAGATTTTAGTAGTCTATCTACATTTTCTAGTAATAAATATTTAGGAGCTTTATCTTTTTTTTCTTGTAATATTCTATAAATTTCCCACCATAAAACTCCTTTTTTACCAACTATACCATGTGAGTTTTTTAATGTACTTGCAACTGAATAATCTTGACACGGAAAACCACCCACTAGTAAATCATGTTCAGGGATATCTTCTACTGAAACTTTTGAAATATCTTCATTAGAATGGTTAGCATATCCAAACTGTTTTTCATATATTTGTGAAGCATGCTGTACTTTAGTAGATGGTTCCCATTGATTACTCCAAACAACTTTAAAACTTTTAGATTGATTACTTATATTTTCCAATCCGATGCGAAATCCACCAACACCAGCAAATAGTTCAACAGTTTTAATATAATTTTGCGATATTTGCATGTTCATTATTTTTTGTTCTTCCGCTTTTTGATAAAAACTAAATAAATTCGGTATTTTCATAATGCTTCCTACTTATATTTAACTAAGAATAGCATGTGAAGAAAATTTATTGAAAATATATGACAAATTGCCATATTTGTTATACTTGGTATTTTATCTAAAGTTTGTTAAGTTGCTTGTTAAACAGTATTCTTAACCTCAACAAAAAACACTCTCTCTTTATTATCACTATGCTTACTTTTTCCAGTCGTAAAAGCTTTATAATCTTTTTCAAAAATCTTGACTTTACCACGCTTGGAGAGACTTTTTACAATATCTTCATCACTTATTTTTGCATTACTTCTGTCGTTTCCGCGGTTTGCCATGTTGTTGTATGAGAGGAGCATGTATTTGCATTTTGCATTGATAACCAAGTCATCAAAACTCTCCGTAGCACTTTTAAGTGAGTAGTTACTTTTTATCTTTGTTCTATCAAACTTTTTAGCCACTCCAAAAACTTCAGGTTTTTGCCAAAGTGAAAGGTTTTCAAGCAGATGGTAGGCATCACAATATTGTCTTGAATTATATGGCGGATCCATGTAAAGTACATCACACTCTATGTCACGAATAAGCATATTCGCATCTGCGTTATACACTTCATTATTAAGGTTTTTCTCTACATCCATATCTAGCATCTTCATCTCAAGGTTTTGCTCTCTTATCTCTTTTTTTATGTATGCATCATAGTGTCCAACAGTATTTGCAATGCGGTCTATTGCATAGTTTAGTGAAGTTAAGAGTATGTGTTTTTCTTTTAGATTTATAGCATCTGAGATAAAGAGTTTTTTTATCTCTTGGCGAATGTAGCCTATCTTTTTTGCTACATCATCTCTAAAGTAACGACCTCCGAAATTTTTAGAAAAATAGTTATCTCTTGAAGTAGTAGATGCATTAAACTCTGCTATATAGTTTAAAACCTTTTGCTTATCAAACTCTTCATCATTTAAAAAAGCATTCAGCGAAATAAAGTTTTGATACAGCAAGTCGTTTGAGATGATTTTTCTCTCTTTAGCGTTGAAATATTCGCCTACAACACCAGTGCCTGAAAAGATATCACAAAAAGAGTCAAATTTGCCAACTTCATTTTTGATTATCTCATCTATAAAAGGTAATATTGAATTTTTATTGCCGAGGTATCTTCTTTGCGATATTTTATACAAGAGTTATCTCCAAGATTTTATTGGCACCATTGTACAAAAAAAATGTGTCTCTCTTGTTAAATATTTCAAAGTGTCATACTTTTTATTAATCTGCAAAGAGTTCTTAACTCATCTTCGCTTTGTCCAAGTCTAGCAATTAGTCTTATGATGGCACTTTTTACGGTTGGTTGTCTGATTCCTCCGACCGCGTATCCATTATTTAAAAGTTTGTTTTTTATATCTATGACTTTAGCATTATCACCGATTAGTATGGGGACAATCAAACCCTCAACACTGATACCTAACTCTTCGTAAACAACTCTTTGACGAACTGCTATTTCACCTCTTAAAGAGTTTATGTTAGAGAGTATGTACTCAAGAGAGTTATGAGCTAGTAAAGTGTCATAAAGTGAGAGTGAGGTAGCGTAAATGATTGGTTTTGCACGATTTATCAGATACTCAACTATATGCTCAGATGCCAAGATATATGCACCAAAACTTCCATACGCTTTACCTAATGTTCCCATCTTTATGTGGTTTGATTTTGGTGCAATGTTGTAAAGGTCAAACACCCCCATAAGCTTATCTCCAACTACTCCGCTACTGTGTGCTTCGTCCACTATAAGAATAGCATCTGCATTGTCACAGATGCTAAATACTTCCATATCTACTAAGTCTCCATCCATAGAGTAGATGCCCTCAACTGCAACTATCTTTCTTTTAGCATCTGAGGAAGAGAGCATCTGAGATAATTCACTCATGTCATTATGCTTGAAGAACTTGACCTTGATTCCATTTATGCTCGATGCCAAGACACCAGATGCATGGTAAAGTTCATCCATGAATAGTTCATCACCACGTCTAACAAGTGCTTCAATTAGAGCAATATTGGCATTGAAACCACTACCTAAAACTACTGCATCTTCAAATCCGTTAGCCTTTTTTAAAGAGTCTTCAAAATCTTTATGTATCTGATGGTAACCATTTACCAAGAGAGAGGCTTTGGAGCTATGAAGCGGAAGTTCTGAGAGTGTTTGGCAAGTTTTACTATGAAGCTCTTTATTATGTGAAAGCCCTAAGTAGTCATTAGACGCAAAATCTAGAACAGTGTTATCTACTACCTCTCTGCTTCTAAATCTTCCTGCACGCCTAAGCGCTTTTAATTCATTATCATAATACATGATTATTCTGAAACAACTATATTTCTTCCGCTGTCTTTAGCTTTATAAAGTGCGTCATCTACTCTCTTTAAAATAAACTCACTATCTTCTCCAGCAACATACTCTACAACTCCAAAACTCATAGTAATAGGAATAATTTTTTGAGATAACTCTATTTCAGTTCTTAGCTTTTCAGCTATTTTTTGTGCCTGATTTTTTGAAGCATATGGAAGTATAATCATAAATTCTTCACCACCAAATCTACTAAAAATATCACCTTTGCGTAGAAGTGAGCTTATTAGTTTTGTGTATTCAATGAGAACTTCATCCCCAACACTGTGACCATATTTATCATTTACCTGTTTAAAAAAATCTATATCAAGCATTATTAAAGAAAAGGAGTGTTTATATCTTTGTGCATGTTGGATTTCTTCTTCTATTTTTTGATGGAAGTATCTACGATTACCGATACCAGTCAGCGAATCTGTGATAATCAAGTGTTCAAGTTCTTTTTTATAGTTTTCTTGTTCTGTAATATCGGCAAGAACTATACTATAGTGATCTTTCTCTTTTAAAACCTTAGAAGCACTTGCTGAAAAATAGTAAATCTTACCAAATATATTTACTTTCATCTTATGTATCTTAGATTTATTCTCTATAAGATAATCAATCCATTTATTGCCATCCATATCTGCTTGTATATATCCATCTTCATTTACAAAAAAATCACATATAGACTTATTTTCTGATAAAAATTCTTCAAGAGTTTTATATTTATCAAAATATTTGAAAAATATTCTATTAACATCTAAAATAGATTTTCTGTTGTTAATAAGTACAATATTCGTAGCAGAATCTATAATACTGTGAAAGTATTTTTTCTGTCTTCTATTTGCAAAAAAGAGCATAGTACTAACAATTATCGTAATACTCATTATCACGATAATACCAAGTGCTAACCATTTAAACATGAAAAAGTCTAAGTCCATATTTGACATAGTATCTATATTTTTAAACATTATATAGTAACCTACAGGTTTCTCATTTTTATTTCTAAGTTCATAAGAAGCTATGATCTTACCATTTTCTATTTTATACGAATTATTGAAATATTTCTCAACTCCATTATCTCTGAGATAGTCTCTAACCTCTTTAGGAGCATCAAAGTTTGCTACATAATAATCACCGATAAAAAGTTTTGTAAATGGAAACTCTAATTGTTTTTTAAACTCTTTTTTAAGTACAACAGCTGAGTCTATCTTTAAATCTTTCAACTGTTTGGAAATAGAGTTAAAATGTGAAATAATTTCTATGATTCCTACAATATTATCGTCTATAAAGAGTGGAACAATAGCTTTTATGGATAGATTAAACTTACCAGCACTTACAGAGTAAGTTACTTTTTTAGTCTGTACTACATTTACAAGATCATGTCTTATTTTACTAATATTATCTCCCCTTTTAGGGCTCCAGCTTCTGTAAAGTGAGTTCAGGTCTTTGTCTAGAATTTGTATCCAAATATTTTTATAAAGTGTATGTTCTCTAAACTTAGCAATCAAACTTTTATAGTAATTTTCTTTAATCGTTTTATTTTTAATATTTTGTGCAAGATGTCTATCACTTGCTATACTTAGAGCCATTGCAATTGTAGACTTTTGCTTTTGTAAAATCATACTATTGACTTTTTTATGCATAAAAAGAGCTTGCATTTGATGCTTTGATGCAGCTAAGGAATCTCTTTTAGATTTTAAGAAATCTATATACTGCCAACTAGTATATAAAAGTAGCAAAGATATTAGTGAAATAAGTAGATACAGTTTATAATGTTTTATAATAAAAGACCTCTTTTTATCACTATTTTATCATTAAATAGTTTTATCCTATATAAAACCTATTGATTCTAAATAATATATTAGCGGTAGCATTTTAAAAAAAAGCTTTTAGAACTTCTGTATTTAACCCCATAGCAGTACTCTCAAAGCCTCTGACTTCTTTGATATATTGCTTACAGAAGCCCTCCACCATACAAGCCCCAGCCTTACCTCTCCACTCACCACTTTGCAGATAATCTTCCAAATTATCAAGATTAAATTCATCAAATATATAGTCAGTCTGGGATATATCTATTATTTTTTTGGTGCTTGAATGGTAAATCATACAGGTTACTATTGAGGTTATATTTCCACTTTGAGTCATTAAGATATTTCTAGCATCATCTGTGCATCTGGCTTTACGTAGGATTTGTCCCTGCGCTGTCACTACAGTATCTGCAACTAAAAGTGGATACTCTTCAAAACCAAATGCTTGTAAATTTTCTTTATATTTTCCCAGTGTAGCCTGATATACAAAGTTTTTAGGTGATGAAGCAATAATTGCGTCTTCATCGAAGTCTACTGACTCTTGAATAAACTCTATACCTGCCTCTCGCAAAAGCATAGCACGAGTTTGGGAGCTAGATGCCAGTCTTATCATATTGTAAGCACCTTAAATCTTTTTAACTATTCTTCAAGAGCTTGAGCCGCTTTAAGTTTATCATTGTTAATATAGAGAACCACCCTAGTAGTTCCCTCTTCTTCACTTCTTAACTTATCGTACAAATCTTGCATCTCTGTTGCTTTTTCACGCGAAACAGGCTCTCTTACAGACTTATATTCTACAGGCTTTTTATCTTTCATAACAGTAGAAACTCTGGCATATACCCAGTAGTATCCACCATCTTTACGAAGATTTTTTACATAACCATGCCATACATCCCCATTTTTTATGGTATCCCACAAATCCGTAAACAGTGACTTTGGCATATCTGGATGTCTTATAACATTATGTGGTTGTCCGATGAGTTCACTTGGTTCATATCCTGAAATATCTGCAAATGTCTCATTTACATATGTAATTTTTCCTGAAAAATCTGCACGAGATACAATAAGTTCTTCTTCTGGTACTTCAGTCTCATAAAACATATCAAATGCTGTTTCCATTAATAATTCCTTTGTTAAAAATCAGATACTATTTTAACAAATTAACATTAAATGATAGAAGAAAGATATGCTCCCATAAAAATTGCAATAACACCTAAAATTATATTCAGCGGAACCATATATTTTCCAATGGGTTCTAATTGACCTTTAGCACCTGCAAAGTCACCCTCACCTAACATTTTCTCAGCTCTGTTTCTTCTTTTCATCATAACAATAAGATTGATAAACATAACAGACCAAATACCTTCTTTGGCATGTGAAAAAATACTATATTCACTTTGTGAAAGACCGTAACCTTTTATCATCACAATAGCACTGATAAGCAGGATTATTACAAATGGAAGAACAATAGTAAATAGTCTCTTAAGTGCATGAGCTATGCGCTCTAATCTTTTTGCAGGAGACTCTATCTCCATAAATGATGGATGAGCAGCGTAACGCAAAGATATCATTCCACCAACCCATACAACAGCTGATATAACATGCAAAAAAACTATAAAAGTTTTATATTCTGTAAAAAACTCTTGCATTACGAAAGTACTTCTGTAATAAAGGCAAGAGCTTGCTCTTTTGCCTCTGGAAGTTTAGTCTTGTCTTTTCCACCAGCTTGTGCAAAGTCTGGGCGACCACCGCCACCGCCACCGAGTATTGGAGCAATTTTTTTAATCCAATCACCGGCTTTAGCATCTGCGTTTTTTACACCTGCAGCTATAAGAACTTTATCGCCTTTTACTTGAAAAAGCATTGCACAAAGTTTTTCATTTTGGTTTTTAAGCTCATCAATTTTTTCTTTGATATCCCCAGATGCAAGCTCTTCAACTACAACAGTAACACCATTTATCTCATTAAGTGCGATTTCAACTTTCACACTCTCTTCGGCTTCTTTTAACTCTGTTTTTAACTCTGCTACATTTGCTTTTAGTCTTGCAACACCAGCTAAAACATCTAAATTTTTAACTTCAGATTCTACTTGCTTTATAAGCATTCTTTGCTCACAGAAGTGTTTATATGCAGCTTGTCCACAAACTGCTTCTATTCTTCTAACACCTGCTGAAACACCGCTCTCTTTAGTGATGATAAATGAACCAATATTTGCAGTGTTGTCAACATGTACACCACCGCAAAACTCTACTGAAGCGTTGGCAAAACTAACTACACGAACTTCATCTCCGTACTTCTCGCCAAACTGAGCTTTAGCACCGCTATTTTTTGCATCTTCTATACCCATAACTTTAGTATTTGCAGGTATTGCTCTTAACACATCATTGTTTACTCTAGTCTCTATTTCAACTAACTCTTTATGAGTCAAAGCTTTTGGATGAGAGAAGTCAAATCTAAGTCTGTCAGCTTCAACAAGCGAGCCTGCTTGAGAGATATGATCTCCTAAAACGTCAAATAAAATTGCGTGTAAAAGATGCGTTGCCGAGTGGTGTTTAATAATCTCATTTCTTGAAATATCAACTTTTGACTCTACCACATCTCCAACTTTTAGAGTTGAAATTAGAGTTATTTGTGAAAGATTAAGTCCAAAGAATTTTCTAGTATCTTCTACTTTTGCAAATCCTTCGAGCTCCCCACTATCACCTGTCTGTCCGCCAGACTCTGCATAAAAAGGAGTGATATCTAAAAGTACCCAACCATTTGTGCCAGCATCTAGAGTTTGCACACTTTTAAAGTTCTCATCTAAAAGAGCTTGTACTTCTGCGGAGTGAGCTAAAAATTCATAACCAACAAAAGTGTTTTCTCCAAACTTCTCTAAAAGCTCTTTAAAATCTCCATGAGTATCAGCATCTCCACTACCTTTCCAAGCAGCTTTTGCACGAGTACGCTGTTCTAGCATCAACTCTTCAAATTTTGCCAAATCAAGTTTAAGATTTTTACCCTTTAACATATCCTCTGTAAGGTCAAGTGGAAAACCGAAAGTGTCATAAAGTTTAAATGCAACTTCTCCGCTAAAAGTCTCTTTAGTATTTAAAACTTCTTCTTCAAATAGAGCAATTCCAGACTCAATAGTCTTGAAAAATCTAGCTTCTTCAAGTTCTATCTGCTCTTTAACAGCTTTTGCTTTTGTTTTTAAGTAGTCATACTCACCACCCATAATCTCTACAACTCTGTCAACGAGTTTGTACATAAAAGCTTCTCTAAATCCAAGAAGATAACCATGTCTAACCGCACGACGTAAAATACGACGAAGAACATAACCACGACCTTCATTTGAGAAGTTGATGCCCTGAGCTAAAAGAAAAAGTGCAGTTCTGATGTGATCAGCGATTACACGGTATGAAGCACCGCTCTCATAAACATACTCTTTGCCTATAAGCTTTTCAACATCATTGATAATTGGCATAAAAAGAGATGAACCGTAGTTACTAAGAGCGCCCTCTTTAATAGCTACAACTCTCTCTAAGCCCATACCCGTATCAATAGAAGGTTTAGGAAGTTCTGTCATTTTACCATCAGCACTTCTTTCATACTGCATGAAAACAAGATTCCAAATCTCTAAAAATCTATCACCCTCACCACCAAGATAATCTTCCTCGCCTGAAAAATTCTCAGCACCTTGGTCATAAAAAATTTCACTACATGGTCCACATGGCCCAGTATCACCCATCTGCCAAAAGTTATCCCCATCTCCAAGACGAAGGATTCTGTCTTTAGAAACATGTTTTTGCCAAAGGATTTCAGCCTCATCATCGCTATCATGGATAGTAACCCAAAGCTTCTCAACAGGTAATTCTAAAACTTCAGTAATAAATTCCCATGAATAATCAATAGCTTCTTCTTTGAAGTAATCTCCAAAGCTGAAGTTACCCAGCATCTCAAAGAAAGTATGGTGTCTAGCAGTATGTCCAACATTTTCTAAGTCGTTATGTTTTCCACCGGCTCTTAAACATGTTTGACATGAAGTTGCACGAGGATTTGCAGGTCTTGGGATTTCACCTGTAAAAATAGACTTAAAAGGGACCATTCCTGCGTTGTTAAAAAGAAGTGATGCATCTTCTGGTACTAAGGGCGCTGAGGCAATTCTCTCATGATTCTTTGACTCAAAAAATTTTAAGTACTCTTCTCTAATATCCATCTATTATTCTCTTTTATAAAATTGCGCGATTATATCTAAAAATGTAGAAAGAATTGGTTAAAGGTAAGAGTTTTCGTCTTCAATAGATGTATTTTGGTAGCTTTTTTGAAAAATCTCTCCAGCAAGTCCACTTCCATATTTAATTATCTCTTTTTGCTCATTTAAAATGGGCGTAGTTCCTAATCCACAACTAGGACTTTTTGACTTTAAAATTATTTTGTCTGCAATTAGATTTTTTTTTACAAATGAGTAGATTTCATCTTCTAGTAATTTTGTTACATCTTTATTTGTCTCATCACTGATTATCTTGTTTTTTCCATCAATATCTACTACACTTATTCTCTCTCTTGGTGTTCCAAAGATAGGGGCTTCAGGACAAAAAGGTATGATTTCATACTCTTTAAAATCTTCTAATATTTGGTTGTTTTGCTTTGTTTGTCCATCATAACGACAATTTTCACCAAGCAGACAAGCAGAGATTATAACCTTTTTTTTAGACACTTAACATATCACTACTGATTTGATTTCTGTCATCTCTTCAATAGCAAACTTAGGACCTTCACGCCCTACTCCGCTAAGTTTGACACCGCCATAAGGCTGAATATCAAACCTAAGAGTTGGCATATCATTTATAACTATTCCTCCAGCATCTAACTCTGAGATTGCTCTTTGCATCAGGCTTAAATCATTTGTAAAAACAGAAAACTGAAGACCATAAGGCGAATTATTCATGCGAGGAAGAGCATCATCGAAATTCTCAACTTTTACTAAACTTACTATTGGAGCAAAAACTTCTTCGCATACTATAGCCATATCATCTCTTACATCAACCATTACGCACGGATGAAACATTCTTCCCTCACGGTATGGAGCAAGCAGAGGTTTCGCACCTTCTGCTATGGCACTTTCCACCCAGCCCATTGCACGAGTTGCAGATTCATCATCTATGAGAGGACCCATAAATGTATCATCATCATAAGGAGACCCGACAACTAGTTTTTCTGTCTCTTGGGCCATCTTAGCTGCAAACTCATCATAGATGTCTGCATTTACATAGATACGTTGAAGCGAGATGCATACCTGACCTGAATTTACAAAAGCACCAAGAGCACAACGTGCAGCTGCCAAGTCTAAATTAGCACTTTTATCTATGTAAGTTGCTGCATTTCCACCAAGTTCTAAAGATACTTTTTTTATTCCTGCACTTTTAGTTATGATGTTTCCAACAGGTACACTTCCCGTAAAACTGATAACACGAGGTATATCACTGCTTATCAAAGCACTTCCCACTTCAGCATCTCCATAAACTACACTAAGTGCATCTTTGATGGCATACTCACTCTCAATAAATAGCTTTGCAAATTTATAAGCAGTAAGAGGAGCTTCAGGAGTTGGCTTTAAAACTACAGCATTTCCAGCTACAAGAGCAGGAGCAAGTTTATGTGCAACAAGATTTAGTGGAAAATTAAAAGGAGTTATCGCCACAACAACACCGGCTGGTTCTCTTGTAAAAAATGCCGTTGTCTTTTTACCGCTTGCCATGGCATCTGTATTTATAGTCTCACCATGCATTGTACGCATTGTCTCAGCAGACAAAGTTACGGTCTCAATACATCTATCAACCTCAACTCTTGCAAAAGCAATAGGCTTGCCAACTTCATCAGTTATAGTTTGAGCTATATCTTCTTTGTTGAGTAGAAGTTTATTTGCTACATCCAAAAGCCAACTGCATCTTTGAGATAGAGTGGATGTTTTCGCGTCCTTAGTTGCTTCTTGTGCGATTTTTAGAGCTTTTTTCGCATCTTCTGCACTACAAACAGGAGCACGAGAGACTACATTACCACTATATGGGCTTTTTCTTTCACTAAAATCTTTGCCTGTGGCTTCTGTTGAGCCAAAAAATATCTTTGCATCCATTTAATTTCCTTTCGCAAAAAGAATAAAATCCTTTTTACTTCGCTTGGACCGTTATAGTCACTAAAGCTTAGCTCTTAGAGCTAAATATTTTATTTATATTAAGAAAATTATATCATTTTAATTATTATCTTGTAAAATACTTTATATGAAACTAATTATACTTACATTAATATTTATCTCATCTCTTTACAGTATTGAGTTAAATTGGCTGCATGATTACGATAAAGCTTTAGCACAAGCGCAAAAAGAGCGTAAAGACGTCTATCTTTTTGTAGGTGCTGATGAGTGTAGATTTTGCGACAGATTTAAAGAACTGACTCTTTCAAAAAAAGAGGTTATAGATAGGTTAAAAAAAGAATATATACTGTTGTACCTCTCCAGAGACCAGCACTTCATCCCTAAACACTTTGAAATTAAAGGCGTGCCAAGACACTACTTCTTAACTCCAAAAGGTGAAGTAATACACGAAGATAGAGGCAGCAGAGAACCAGCTGGTTTTTTTGATATCCTTGATGAAGTTGATTTGAAAAAAGATAATTAGGTGAATAGCGAAGCTAGAGAGTATGCCCTGGGGTGCTAAAGGGTTATATTTTCTATAAATTCTATCTTCTTGGGTGTTACAACAATAGCATCTAACTCAAAGTCGTTTTCATATCCATTCTTTTTCATATATACATGGGCTGTTTTTATAAGTCGAGAGATTTTTGTGGGTGTGATATTTTGGATAGCTAACTCATAGTCTAATCCACTTTTTACTTCAACGAAGTGCAGAACTTCATCTTTTGTAGCAATAATATCTATCTCTCCAAAGCGAGAGTAAAAGTTCCTCTCTACAATGATAAAGCCTTTTTCATCAAGAAATCTACACGCTTTGTCTTCGGCTAGATTTCCTTTTGCTCGACTCATCTAAACGTTAATTACTTCTACTTTTATAGACTTAAACGCAGCCGTTAAAATCAGCTCATCTGACTTATCTCCAAAGAGTGCGTTTATCTTTGACTTTGCATGATGAAAAGTTGAAAATAATGTTTTTGGTTGAACCTTATCTGTTAACTTTATAGTTAGTGGGGTAGTCTCTCCAAACTCAGTTTTTAATATAACCCTATCACTTGTAAAATCTGCTGCATCACCCTCGTAAACTAACAGTATATCTTCATCATAACGTTTGTTTAATGACTCACTTCTTTTAGTTTGTGCTGCATTATTATAGTGAGCTAGCGTTCTTCCTGTTGTTAAGTGATAACCTGTAAGTTTCTTCTGTGTAATCTCTTTTATCATCCCACGTAATTTATACTGGTGATAATGGAAGTGTCCTAGTCCATCATCTGTACGGAAATCTAGTTGATGAAGGATTGGTGTGTCTTCAGTATGAACTGGCCACTGAAGACCACGTTTACGATGTTTCTCAAGTCTGTGATAATCAGCTCCAGAAAAACGTCTGTAAGCAACACGCTGAACTTCACTCCATATCTCTTCTGAACTAGCATATGAGGCATCTCCGCCCATCTTATTATCCATTAACTGTATGACTTCCCAGTCATCCGGCAGGTCTGATTTTACAAGTGGTTGAGAAAGATGAAGACGTCGCATAGCATTTACATATACACCAGTTTTTTCATACGCTGATTTCACACCTATAACTATGTCAGCTCTTTGTGCTACATCTGTCATAAACAAATCTTGAACCATTATAAGTTCTAACTTTTCAAAAGCCTTGTTGACTTTGTTAAGATTTGGATGAATATGTGTTAAATCTTCACTGATGTTTAATACTGCTTTTACTTTGTCAGAGAGCATCTCATCAACTAACTGAGGAGTCATAAGACCAACCTCTTTTGGTTCTTGATAATCTGGGTCAAAGTATGGGAGCATCCCCATATCACAAGCGCCTTGAACATTATTTTGACCACGAAGAGGCATAAGACCAGTCCCACTTTTACCAACATTTCCAGTCATAAGAGCAAGATGAACTATTGCCATTACCGCGTAAGAGCCATCTATATGTTCAGTGATACCAAGACCCCAAAAAATCATAGATTTTTTCAGTGCATACTCACGAGCAACTTTTCGAACCATTTTTGAGAGGTATTCATAACCTTCTATCTCGTTAAAATAATCAGGATTAGCATAAGGGTCATTCATGATTTTTTCTTTAAACTCTGCAAAATCTTTTGTTCTATCTGCTATGAAATCCTCAGCATATAACTCTTCATCTATGATTACATACGCTAACATATTTAGTATAAGTAAATTTGCTTCATGCGGCATGATAGCTTTATATTTTGAGAACCTATGAAGTTTAATTTCTCTTACATCAAATACAGCCAAATTATCATGGTCACGCGCTACATCTATGATACGGTTTGCGATGATAGGATGAGCCTCTGTAGTGTTTGAACCAATAACTATCATAAACTCAGCATTGTAGATATCATTGTAAGGGTTAGTAGCAGCTCCTTCACCAATAGTACGTTTCATACCACTAAGTGATGGTGAATGACATACTCTAGCACAGTTATCAACATGTGGCGAGTTTAAAGTATGACGAGTGAATTTTTGGAAAAGATAAACAGACTCACAAGATGTTCGAGCTCCTCCAATAGATGCTATTGATTTGCGACCATAGTTAGCTTGAATCTCTTTTAACTTCATAGCGCTTGCTGTTGTGGCATCATCTAAATTTGTCTCATACCAAGTCGAATCTAGATCAACAAGAGATGAACTTATTGCATCTTTTATCGTAGGATTTTTTTCTAGCCAACTTTTACGGATACGAGGTATGCGAAGTCTATCTGGTGCATCTACAAAATCAAAACCATATTTACCCTTGATACAGAGTTTACCTTGTGAAACAACTCCATCAGGATGAGCAAAAATCTTTTTGATTTTATTCTCTTTAGTATCAACATGAGCAGCTATATCACAACCAACACCGCAGTAAGTACATACACTATCTATCGTTTGTATATTTTCCATATCATTTCCTATACTATTCTAATCATCACAGGAGTCAAGTTTACAAAATCTAATGCTTCAATACTTTTTATCATATTTTGAATATCTTTTTCTAATGCGATATGCGTAGAAATCAAAAGGTTTGCTGAATTAGTTGAAGCTGGGCGCTGAAGCATAGTCTCAACAGAAATATTATTTTCTTCAAATACTTTAGTAATTTTTGCTAATACTCCTGCACGGTCAGAAACATTTATGCGAATATAGTATTTTGAGTTTATATCTTGGATTGCTTTTAGAGTTAATTTTCCTTCTAAAGGTTTATCAAATCCAAGCATCGGAGTAGATTTACCACTTCTGGCAATGTCTATTATATTTGCAACAACCGCACTCGCAGTTGCATCTCCACCGGCACCGGGGCCATAGTAAAGTGTTTCACCAACCTTATCTCCAACAACAGAGATACCGTTCATTACACCATCGATTTTTGCAATCATCTCATCTTTAGAAATCAGACAAGCATGCACTCTAAGTTCTACTTCATTGCCATCTTTTTTAGCTATTCCTAAAAGTTTAATAGTATAGCTAAACTCTTTTGCAAAAGTTATATCTTCTTGAGTTACATTCTCGATACCTTCGATTAAGATATCTTCAGGTTTGGCATCTATGCCATAAGCAATAGAAGCAAGAATGAGAAGTTTGTGAGCAGCATCAAATCCGCCAACATCAAAAGTCGGATCAGCTTCTGCATAACCTAGCTCTTGACTCTCTTTTAAAATGTCATCATAAGCAACACCCTCATTAGCCATTTTAGTCAGCATATAGTTTGAAGTACCGTTCATTATTCCCATAATTGACTCTATGTGATTGGCAGAAAGCCCATCACGAAGCGCATTAATGATTGGAATACCGCCAGCAACACTAGCTTCATATTCAAATGCAATATCTTTTGCCAGACTCTGAAGCTCATAACGGTGATAAGCTAAAAGTGCTTTGTTTGCAGTTACAACAGCCTTGCCACTCTTAAGTGCACGTTTTACAACTTCAAATGCTTCTTCAACTCCACCCATAAGTTCAACTACGATATCTATCTCAGGGTCGTTTAAAATATCCTCAACGTTGTCTGTAAGAGTTATATCTAAACCTCTCTCTTTAGAAAGATTCTTAACAACTCCACTTTTAACAACTATGTCTTGTCCCGCACGAGCAGAAATAACATCAGCATTGTCTTTTAAAATATTTACTACACTTGTTCCAACAGTTCCAACACCGATTATTCCTACTTTTATCATCTATTTATTTTCCTCTTCCTGAAACTGTTTTAAAAAATCTTTGATATTTCTGGCAGCTTGGCGGATGCGGTTGTCATTTTCAATAAGTGCAATACGAACATAGTTCTCACCATAAGCACCAAAACCAATCCCTGGAGCCACTGCTACACCAGCTTCTGTTAAAAGTCTTTTTGAAAATTCTAAAGAACCTAAATGCTCCACGCACTCTGGAAGCTTTGCCCAGACAAACATGCTTGCTTCGTTTTTATTTATCTTCCAGCCGGCACGCTCAAATGCTTCAAGCAAAACCTCTTGACGATGGTCATATTTAGCCGTAATATCACGTACACACTGCTGATCACCATTTAATGCAACTGTTGCTGCAACTTGAATAGGGGTAAACATACCGTAGTCTAACCAAGATTTAATCTTTTGAAGGGCACCAATTAGTTTTTTATTTCCTACAAAGAAACCAACTCTCCAGCCGGCCATATTGTAAGATTTTGAAAGTGTAAAGGACTCAACTGCTACATCTTTTGCGCCAGGAACACTCATGATAGACGGAGTAACATAACCGTCAAAAGTTATATCCCCATATGCGATATCTGAGATAACATAAAATCTCTTCTCTTTAGCCATAGCAACAAGTCTTACATAAAACTCTTGGGTAACAGTTACAGTTGTTGGATTATGAGGAAAATTTACTAAAACATACTTTGGTTTTGGTGAAGTCTCTTTAAAAACGCGATCTAAATCTTTAAAAAACTGGTCTTCATTAAGTCTGAAATGTTCATCAAACTCTATACCAAATTTAACAACATTTCCACCTGCTAAGATGAAAGAGTATTCATGAATAGGGTAAGTTGGGTCTGGAACAACAGCTGTATCACCTGGGTTTGTAATTGCATAAGTAAGATGTGCATAGCCCTCTTTAGAACCCATAGTAGCAACACATTCTGTCATTGGGTCTAAATCACAGTCATATCTTCTCTGATACCAATCAGAGATTGCCATTAGGAGTTTTGGAATACCTTTAGAAGTTGAATAACCATGAGTTTTTGTTTTTTGGGCCGATTCAACAAGTTTCTCTCTAATATGTTCTGGAGTATCTCCATCCGGATTTCCCATAGAAAAATCAATAACATCAGCACCAGCTCTACGCTCTGCCATCTTAAGGTCATTTACCTCTGCAAAAACATACTTTGGTAGTCTTTTCATTTTGTCAAATTGTATTTCATCAAACATCAAAATTCCTGATTATATTTGGTATTAAATTAATGCTGACATTTTAGCGAAAAATGTTTAGAAAGAGATAAGGAGTCTTTTATTTCCTGTGTAGGCTTATCTTGAGCTCATTGGAGTTAAAATTAAATCATCACGAATATTTTTCAAAGTATAAATATCCGAAATCTTTATATAGTACACATTATCTTTTAAATTAAGTAGTATTTCCCTTTTTCTTGTGTCTCTTTTTAAGACTTCTAGAAGATGCAATGAGCTGTCATAAAATGCAATATATGGGTACCAACTATTTCTTCTCGAAGATGCAATATGAAGTTTTTTAATACGAGAAACATTTATCCATTTTGAATAAAGAGATCTCTTTAACTTAACTTCAAAACCATCTTCAAGAGTCTCAACATTTAGTTCTCCATCTCTCATATCGACTATGTATGTCCAGTCTGTTGGAGATTTTCTATGAATATCTACAATGTTACAACCACTTTTTCGAAGTTCTTGCTGTAATATCAATGGGTCAGTGGCATATTCAGAAGTTAGATTAATAGTCCAAGTAAACTCTGAATTATTAAGATTTGATTCTTGTGTAACATATCTGTAATAACCTATATTTCTAAGAGTATCACCCATTATTTTCACAAAAAACAGAGGTGAACCACTTGTTTTAAAGTGAAGTGTCAGCTCACTTGGTTTTTTAAAAAATAGATTTAAAAGTCCATTGTCTTTAAGTGTCTGTATAACTTTAACAGCGTCTACTCTCTCTCCTAGATAATAATCTGACGCAGGAGAAAATAAAATCTTTATATATGCACTATTTTGCTTATAAGTTTGTGGTTCTATAAGAGTTTGTATTTTTTGTGTTAGAAGATTGACTTCTTTTACTTCATCTCCAAAAGAAAGAGACAAAGACAATAAAATAGCAAAAAAAACTTTTACCATTTATTACCTTTGTTTAATTCTTTAAACTCACTAAAACTTATCTTTGATAATTTTGAATCTTTATATAAAAGTCTAATATTATTCTTATCATTAAACTTTGTAACTTCTCCGTTTATCTCAACTTTTACATAACCATGTCCAAGTGTTAATATCCAGTTTTTATTAGGATCTATATCCAATTCGCCTTTGAAAAGTTTTTGATACTTTTTATGATCACTTAAATCAATATAACCTATCCAAAGTTCTGAGTTTGGTATTATCTTAAAAGATTTTACAATCTCTACCTGTTGAGGGATAACCTCAGGTTCAGGTTCTGCTTTATCTTCTACAACTTCAGGTACTATGGCATTTTGAGACATGCTATCTTTTGCATTCTCAATTGCACTGTTATCAATAGTGTGTGTTTTTGCTTTAGTAGAAGCTGTTGAAGTTAAATCAAGAGTAAATAATACAGCAACTGAAAAAATAACTACAACTACCAATATATATAAAAGAGTATAGTTTTTTTTCTTTTTAGAGGCTATAAAAACTTTTGTATCTTGCAAATTTTTAGAACTTTCTCCAAAATATAATTCCTGTTCCTTTGCTTTTAAGTCACTTAAGTCTACACCATATTCTCTTTCTAGTATTGAGATAAAACCTAAAAACTGAATCTTGTTCATATCATCAAAAGTCTCATGAAGTACAGCTTGAACATGTTGTCTTGCTATATGAGTTTGCTCATGTATCTTTTGAGCACCAATACCTTTTAACTTATTAAGTCCATCACTCATATTCTCATCCTATCCATCAAAATAGCTCCTGCCACACTAACATTTAAAGAGTCAAATTTATGCGACATTTTTATACTAACACTCTTGTCTAATTTGGAAACAATTCTAGAAGTAAGTCCTTCTCCTTCGCTTCCTAAAACCAATGCTCTTTTTGCTGTTAGTTCTACATCTCTAATATCAGTTCCACCCATATCCGCACCATAAGTACAAAAACCAGATGTTTTTAAATCATTTAAAACATCATGTATATTATGAACTAATGCAAAAGGCATGTCATACAGAGCTCCAGTACTTGTTCTTATTACCGGCTCTATTGGTAAGGTCTTAAGTCCGCAAATAACAATGCCTTCAACACCAAGAGCATATGCACTTCTTACAATCGCCCCAATATTTCCAACATCTGTGAGTCCTGATAAGACTAATATAAAATCTTTATTTAAAAATGTTTTAAAGTCGTGCAATTCATAATCATCAACTTCAGCTAAAAAACCCTGATGATTAGCATTTTTGCTCATTTTTTGAGCAGCTTCTTGAGGGATGCGTTTTACTTCGAAACCGAACTTCATCAAGCGTGAATACTCTTTTTTATCAACTTCTTTAGCTAGATACAGAGTCTTTATCTTTTGTGGGTGATTATCAATAATATAATATATTGGTTGTTTTGCATAAATTAACATAAAGACATTCTATCTAAAAAAAATAAAGATTTGTTTTTTCAATAAGTTTTTATATAAAAAAGATAGTTTTTACTCTAGATTCAGTAGTCTTTGATAACAGGCTTTTGTATTTTCACCTGTGATTTTACTTATAAGCTTTGCCTGTGCTTTTCTAGGCAAGTCAAGTTCTAAGATGTCATTTTGACTTATAGCACTGCTAGCATATGCACTTGAGGCTTCTAAAACTACAACCCATTCACCTTTATGGTTACCTGCTAGTTTATCTGATATTTCTTTTGCAGTTCCATGAAAATAGTTTTGAAATTTTTTAGTAAGCTCTTTAGCTAAAAAGATTTTACGTTCACTTGCTTCTTTATCTATTTCTGATAGAAGTTTTTCAAGTCTATGTGGTGATTCATAAAGAATAGTTGTATATCCATTATGTAGAGCTTCTTGCAGTCCTAAACTTCTACTGCTTCCCTTGTGATCTAAAAAACCAAAAAACAGCATCTGAGTCTCTACAAAGCCACTAGCCACAAAGGCAGTTAAAACAGCGTTAGCACCGGGAAGTACATCATATTTAACTCCATTGTCAATGCAGTATCTGACTAAAGCTTGTCCAGGGTCACTGATTCCAGGCATTCCTGCATCTGAGGCATAAACAATATTTTGTTCAAAAAAAGATGGTTCTAATTTTTCAACAAAAGATTTTTCATTATGTGAGTGAAGTGATATAAATTGCTGGTTTTCTTTAAAAACGGTGTTGTAGCGCTCTTTTAAAATATGAATGAGTTTTTTTGTAACGCGAGTGTCTTCGCAAAGTAGAATGTCGGCTTCACTTAGAGCTTCGATAGCTCTAAGCGATATGTCGCCTATATTTCCAATGGGAGTTGGAATAAGACTTAGCAAGAAAAATTCTTGACTATTTCTTAGCGTAACGTGCGTTAAATTTCTCGATACGACCTGCAGTATCTACCATTCTTTCAGAACCTGTGAAGAATGGGTGACATTCGTTACAGATATCAATACGCATAGCGTCTTGTTCGCTTTTTGTTTCAAAGCTATTACCACATGCACAAGATACAGTACAAGTTACTAAATTAGGGTGAAGATCTTTTTTCATTTTTTTGCCTTTTGATACGCGATTTGTATACGCACATCTATATATTTTTTTAATCCGTATGGGTGCGGATTTTTATCAAGTCGAATTGTAGCTAAATTTTTCTTAATGTTAAAGTAAAATCCGACTTGCTACAGCTATAACAGCACTTTCAGAGCGAAGAACCATAGGAGTGTCAAGTCTAAAAACTTCTTGAGCTTTTAAAAATTCTCTCTCATTTTGCGAAAAACCACCCTCACAACCTATGAGAACTCTTTTAAAATTAGCATTTGATTCTAAAATATTGTCACAAAAGTCAAAAACTTTAGTATCGGGAAACTCTTTTATAAAATCTTCAATACTTTTATATCTATCAAACTCTATATAAGAACTTCGTCCACACTGTTGCATAGAAGCCTCAACTATTCTATCAAATCTTTTAAAATCAAGTTTAAAGTTTTTTTGACTTCTCTCACAGCTAATAAAAGAGATTTTCTCAACTCCTATCTCACTGAGTGACGCTAATACTTTTTCTATAGATTTAGAATCTATTACACACCAGGCAATATGTAAGCTTTTTTTACTTTTAACCTCGTTAACGGATGATGATACTAGCTCCAAATTCAGTGTTCTTGCATCAACGTCTACTATCTCATATTTGTAGAGTATTTTTATATTATTCGGATTTCTAAAAGAGATCTCATCGCCCTTGATATGACGACGGACTTTTACAAGATATTTGTGCAGTTCTGCTCTTATATTTAAACTATCTTTACCGGCATCATCGTGAAGTATATATATCATATCTAACGAATCCACATCCAAATTGAAATAGCTAAAACAAGAACTATTTCTATTTTTATTATTTTAAATGCATCGACCTTATGAAGAGTCAATGCATTAGCATCACTCTTATCTAAACCTTGCAGTTTCTTTGATCTTGTGTTCTCTAAAACTATTAACACCACTGCAAAGATTATCATTAAAACATTTTCTATAGTAAAATTTAGATGTTTTGCTGCCATCATAACGATGCCCGTAAAGATTACCGTACCTAGGACTGTCATAGAAATAGGTATAAACAGGCTCATAGTTCTTTCATATTTTTTAATATTCTTAGCTCTTAAAAGCATTATAATATTGATTAAAATCGTTCCTAAAATTCCGATAACACTATAGTTGTGTATTACGATGCTCATATCATACATTTCTTTCATTAGAAGCCTTCATTAGCATGCAAAATGCTTTAGGTTTAAAAGTTTAGCTAACTTAGCATCACTCTTAAATGAATACGTATCATATCTAAAATCTTTATTATTAAAAACTCTAAATTTATTTTATCATTTATGGGGAATCAGATATTTTAACATTTGTATAGTGTGTGTTTTTATAAATTTTTACCAGTATGAAACTAAAGATAAAAGCCATAAGCAAGCGTATGCTAATCACTACCCAAGCGTTGGCGCCAAATATTACAAACAAAAATGTATCTTCAATAATAGCATGAGCAATCATCAAAAAAGTTCCTATATAAAATATATCTACTTTACTTAAGTGCCCTTTTTTAGATTCATTTATCAAAATTCCAGCACCATATGTTATCCCTAAAATAAGACCTGTAATGATGGAGAAAAAAGTGTTTGCTTTCTTTTGATACTTCTGAACTATCTTGGTTGACTTTATATAATTCATTAAAAAGATTATAAGAGTAACTAAGACAATAACCTTCAGAGATAGATAGCTAGCATTAACAAAAGAGTTTTGTAACATCTCTGTAAAACTATTGTACTTTAGCGCAACATTTGTTGTTGCTAAAGATGCACTGCCATTAAATAACTCTTTTGGCAGTAAAGTTATAGGCAAGACTGATAAAAATGCTATAGATACTCTTAGAACTGCAGAGTAAATATGAGAAATACCGAGTTTTTTCATAATAGTATTTTCAACAACAAGCGAGTGAGCCACACCTAAAAATGTTGCTAAAATTGTCCATTCGTAGGCATTTAATCCGAGTGGTGCTAAAAAAGCAATAGCAGCATAAAGATTAAACAAGATACCCGCAGCGATTCCTAAAGCAGCCTCAACAGGCAAATTTAACAAACTTGTAACAGGTTCAAATAAAAAAGATATATATTTTAAAACATCAAAATACAGAAGTGTATCGGCCAATATGAAAAGAGGGATGATGAGTTTTAAGACTAACAGGGCACTTTTTATGGATGAGTGGAGAGTCTCTTTTAAGTTAAACATTAAGTACCTCTGTGTTAAGAATATGTATTATTTTAAAAAGAGAGGGAAAAAATATCTCCCTCCTTTATTTATTAGAAACTCAGATAATAAATAATTCTAAAGTCATTTTGGTCTACATATGGATATGTACCAGCGACTGCTGTTTCTTCAGCAGCAGATGATTCATTTTTAATGGAGTATCTCACTCTTAACTTTGAAATATCATTTATAGCATAGTTTGCATCAAGATTAAACTCACTATAATCATCTTTTACCTCATTTTCATCCGCTGATACATCAACATAACCAAGTTTTATGCTCAACCCATCCATAGGTTTTATAGTAACTTGTCCACCAAAAGCTGTACTTGGTCCATAGTTACTATATCCCTGCTGCCAATCTGAATACATTGGACCCGCTTCTACGGCTTTGAAGTTATTATCAGAGATTTTATTATAGAGCAACGCCAAATCAAACATACCAATAGTTGTTCCGATTTTTGTACCATACATCATTGAATTATTACCAGTTTTGTAGTCATTTCCGCCATACTGAGCTTTTAAGTATGTATTTGTTCCAACTGCAACCAGATTATAAGCAAAATCAGCATATCTATAATCAGCAACACTGATATCATTAGTCACACCTGCATCAGTATATGTGTCAGAAATTGTCCCAATATACTGAGCTGTTAAACTTAAATTTTCAATGCTTTTATTTGTCAAATATATATATGCAAGGCCATCGTCACCCCATTTGCTTTTGTTGTCTAAAAAGTTATTGTCTTTAGATGTAAAACCAGTATATCTTCTTACAAAACCAGCTTCAACAGTCGTATCAGGTAAATCTGTATTTTTTACAATATATGCTTCATAAGCAGATGGTAAAAGACGTAAATCATGGTCGTTCATCAAAGGAGTGGAGAGACGCTGTCTACCAAATTTAAACATTGTCTTACTAATGCTATATTCTAAGTAAGCCTCACCAAGAAAAGCTAAATCTTCTCCTGTGTTTCTTTCTAAAATAGAAGTCCCGACTCCTTCCTCTCTTGAATAAAAACCTAAGCTATGGCTTCCGTAGTAAGCAATACCGGCTTTCAAGCCTTTGTAATCGTCGCTCACATACTTCATGATACCACCTGCAGTAAGAGCAGTTGCATTGTCTTTTGAAGTACCAGTCAGATGTTGATCTGAAAAACTTCTGTCAAAATAAAAAACTCTGGAATCAACTGTAAACTTACCAGTTTTTAAAGAATCATTTATTGTTTGGGCAGCTTGAACTGCGCCTGCAATTGACATAACCGCTACTGCGGATAATATTATTTTTTTCATTTTTAGATTCCTACTATTATTTTTTTTGTTTTATTTTTTTGCATAAAATATACTATAGCATAAAGCATAAAACCTACTACATATGACAAATACTCATCTCCAAGCATTAACCACTTTGCGGTCATATTTGGTATAAGCATAAATGGCACAACTGCTAACAATAACACTCTCTCAAACATAGATGTACGTGTTAAAACCCAACCTTGCGTTGCTGAAGAAAAAGCGAACATTCCCACAGCCGCTGTAAAAAAGATTAGCGCTATCTCTACGGGATTTGTAATCCACTGCCATAAAGATGGATTGTTGGGATCTAGCGAATCAACTCCAGAAATAAGAAGTAATTTGTTGTTAAAAAAGAATGCAAAAGGGAGTATTGCAGTTCTTATATCATAAGCAAAACCTTGCAGTCCTGTTTTTATAGGATCGCTTTTTGCTATTCCGGCGGCCGCATAAGCGGCCATTCCGACAGGAGGGGTATCATCTGCAAGTATTCCAAAGTAAAATACAAACAGGTGAGCCGCTATTGCCGGAATAATATAACCTAAATCTCCAGAAAGGCTCATAATAATTGGCGCAGTTAAAGACGCCATAACTATATAGTTGGCTGTTGTCGGAAGTCCCATACCAAGTATGAGTGAGACTATAGCCGTAAAGAAAAGTACAGCAACAATATAACCGCCGGACAAATCTGAAATAACTTCCGCTAAAACAAGCCCGATGCCCGTTAGTGTTACAGAACCAACAACGATTCCTGCAACACCTGTAGCAATAGCGATAGGAACCATATTTTTAGCACCATTTATCATACCGTGACCAATATCACTAAATCCGCTCATAAAGACAGCTGAAGTTAACTTTTTGCCTTCTAAAAATGCATAAACCGGTCTTTGAATAACCATGATAAGCATCATAAAGATGATAGCGTTGAAAGCTGCCATCTGCGGAGACTGTCTAAGTATAATAAGTGTATACATCAGAAAAAATATAGGGATAATATAGTGAACCCCACTCTTAAAAACAGTAAATGCCTTAGCTAACTTTGAAGGATCTTCACCCTTAAGTCCCAGTTTTTTTGCTTCTAAATGTACAATATAAAAAAGTGCAAAATAACTTACAAAGGCTGGAATAGCTGCCGCCATAACAACATCTGTATAATTAAGACCTAAAAATTCTGCAATAATAAAAGCTGCCGCTCCCATAATTGGAGGCATAAGTTGACCATTGGTAGAGGCTGCAACTTCAACTGCTGCCGCTTTATGTCCAGGAAAACCCAACTTTTTCATTAAAGGAATCGTGAAAGTACCTGTTGTAACCGTATTGGCTATAGAACTTCCTGAGATAATCCCCATCATCCCCGATGCTGCTACAGACGCTTTTGCCGGTCCTCCATCGTATCTTCCCAAAAGAGCATATGCCAAATCTATGAAATATTTACCAGCTCCAGCGCGCTCAAGAAGAGCTCCAAAAAGAACAAACAAGAAAACATAACTGGCACTTACTCCTAAAGGTACTCCGAAAATACCCTCAGTAGTAAGATACATCTGCCCAACTATTTTATTTATGCTAGCACCCTTATGCGCAATTAAATCAGGCATATACTGCCCTAGATAATCATAGAGCATAAAAATCACTGCAATCACAGGCAATGCCATACCTAGAGTACGCCTTGCCGCTTTTAAAAGCAGAAAAATAGTTCCTAATCCCATGACAATATCAAGATGTGACCAAGAGCCGCTTCTAGCGTTGAGTGCATCATAATTTATGAAAATATATAAAGCCCCAATAACAGCTAACGGGGCTATAATAAAATTGAACCAAGGGATAGTTATCATAGTCTTTTGTGTTCTAAACATAGGATACATGGCAAATGCCAAAGCAAGTGCAAAAGCGAGGTGAAATGACCTTATAAAAACACTATTCGTCGGGACAACTACAACATAAATTTGATATGCCGACCATATAAATGCAATAATAGCAATAAGCCAGTATTGCCACGAACCCTCTCTTAGGGTTCTTTGACCTTCAAGCTTCTCCGTAAGCTTTTCTTCTGTTTCGATGAACTTTTCGTCAATATGCTGAGTCTTATTCATATTTTTCCTTTTTTTATCTGAAGAAGATTTATTTTATAAGACCAGCTTCTTTAAATGCCTTTATTGCTCCTGGATGCTGAGGAACAGCTAAACCCTCTAAAAGTGATTGTTTAGTAATTGTTTTATAGGCAGGGTGAAGAGATTTAAATTCTTCAAAGTTGACTAAAATCGTTTTTGTAAGTTCATAAACAAATTTATCATCAATAGTGTCTTTTGTAACTAAAACTGCTTTTACACCAATACTTGGAGTATCATGTTCAACACCTTTATAAAAAGTTCCAGAAATAATACCTTTTGCATAGTAAGAGTATTTAGCTACTAAATCATCAATTGGTTTACCTTCAATTGCAATTAAGTCGATGTCTACAGAGTTTGCAGCATCCATGATGTTTGCAGTCGGATGACCAAATACACCAAAGTAACCATCAATTTTGTTGTCTTTTAACATCGTTGGGCCTTCTGATGATTTTAACTCATTTGCAAGTGCTAAGTCAGATTTTTTTATACCAAATGCGGCAAAAACTATCTCTGTTGTCATTCTTGTACCTGAACCTGCAATATCAATATTTAATTTCTTACCTTTTACATCTGCTAAGCTTTTAATACCAGATTCTTTGTTCACCACAAAAGCTAAAAGTTCAGGATAAATTGCTATAACTGATCTTAGACCTTTAACAGGCTTGCCTTCAAAGCTCCCCTCTCCCATGTATCCTTGATACGCTGTATCACTCTGAGAAATACCAAAATCAAGTTCACCCTCGTTGATTACGTTAACATTATAAACAGAACCGCCAGTTGATTCCACAGAACATCTGATACCTGTCTTTTTTTTATTGAGATTCATCATTCTACAAATAGCGCCACCTGTCGGATAATAAGTTCCGGTTACTCCGCCAGTACCTATTGTAATAAATTGTGTAGCAAATGCCGGTACACTTAAAGACAAGACTAAACCTAAACCTACGATTTTTTTACTGTTAATTTTCATAAAAGACTCCAGTTATTTGTTTAACTAATTTTGTAGCTAACCTTTGAATTTTAATCTAGTCAACTGTGGTTAACCTTAATAACAATCTTTATATTAATTATTTAAGTAAAGTTTAATAGTATCTTTTTCTGTTATAAATAACTTATTTTTTCTAATACTAAGTTACCTATTTATATTTATATGCAATACTACTCTTTACAAAATGATAAAAAAGAAGAGACATGGCAGTAACTATTAAACAAGCACTTGACCTTATCTATAAAAACACTACAAAAAAATCATTAAAATTATTACCAATAGAGCAAGCATTGGGCTCTATCTTAGCCGAAGATATTCATGCAACTCACAACCTCCCACCTTATGACAATTCTGCAATGGATGGATATGCTGTAAAAGTCTCAGATGCTCAGACTTGCGTAAAAGTACATCATACTATTTTTGCTGGAGACAATTCTCATGAATCACTTGAATCAGGATATGGCATAAAGATTATGACTGGAGCAAGAATTCCCGAGGGGTGTGAGTGTATTGTTCCAGTTGAGAATACTACGGAGTGTAAAGAGGGTGTAAAACTGCCAGAGGGTTTAGCACAAGGCAGACACATTCGTCTTTGTGGAGAAGATATCAAAAAAGGCGAACTTCTTTTAAAAAGTGGACAAAAGCTACAAGCTCACCAAATCACACTCTTGGCATCTCAGGGGATTAGCCATATCAAAGTACATAAAAGACCTCGCGTTGCACTCTTTGCATCTGGAAATGAACTTAAGATGCACTTTGAAAATGTAGAAGCATATCAACTATATAATACAAACACTCCAACACTGCTTTCAAGAGCTCAAGAGCTTGGATGCGAGGTAGACTTTATAGGAACAGCTAAAGACTCTGTGCAAGATTTAAAAGCGCATATAAAAAGTGCACTAAACAGTGACCTTATCATAACTTCTGGTGGAGTAAGTGTTGGAGATGCTGACTACACAAAAGAGTCCTTTAGCGCTTTTAATATGCAAACATATTTTGACAAAGTTGAGATAAAACCTGGTAAACCCACAACTTTTGGACGTATCAATGAGACATTAGTTCTAAATCTTCCTGGAAATCCACTCGCTGCAGCATTAAACTTTGAACTGTTTGGGCAAAGTATCATCTTAGCATTGAGCGGTATCAATGAAAAATTTATCAATCCAATTGAAACAAAAATGAAGAATGATTACAAACTAAAAAAAGGTCGTATCACTTTAGTTCCTGGGTATTTTGATGGAAGCAGTTTTGAACCATGCATAAAGTTTGCACCAGGCATGGTATCTCCGCTTGCATCTTCAAATTCTTATATCATGGTAGATGAAGGCGTTGAGTTTATAGCTTCAGAGGATAGTGTTAAAGTGATTCCTATAAGATTTTGCTTTTCTAACGAAAAAGAGAGAAATTTAGTAAGCTGCTAAACACTTGTAGGATTTATAAAACTTTCACCTCTTTTTATTTTTTCCCAAAGCTTGGCATCTGCCCAATTATTTTTAACTTCATCAGAAAATATTATAGAATCTAGCTCTATGTAGCCCATATCTTTTGAGTAGGCATCATAGCTGAAAGCTTGTGCATATCCAGTATCAGTTTCATGTACTATAACACTGTTTAGTTTTACTTCTTTTTCGCCATTAACACTGTTTGTTAATTGCAGTAGCCTATCTATCATAACAAAAATCACACGTGAGAACTGCTCACAAGATGGAGAAACCGGAAGTTCTACCCATCTCTGTGAGTGTTTTTTCATATCTTTTATATATTCTTTGTCATCTCCATCCCAAATAGTAACGCCATGATCAAAGCTCTCAACTAAAGCCTTCATATTTTGCTTCATAAGTCCAAAATCATAAACCATTTGACCATTATCTAAGAAGTTAGATTCAAAAAGTAGCTCAACTTTGTATGAATGTCCATGCAGAGAACTTCTACACTTTAGAGTTGAGCATCCACGAACTATATGAGCATTTTCAAATTTAAAAAGTTTTCGTATTATCATGGATTAAACTCCCTTGTTCTGATCCCAAATTCTTATGTGAAGTCTATCAGAAAAATTATAACCTTTAGCTTTACAAAATTCAATCAGTGGTTCTGTATTTGCTTCTACTTCAGCTTTACTGCCACCAAGAGGCATACAGTAAACTTCAGTTTTTGGAGAGTGCAGAGTAATATTAAATATCTCTTCATCAAGACCTAGATTAATCGAGTCTGCATCTATAGAAAATTTAAAAAATGCCTCTTTAGCATTTGAAGCTATAGAGTAAATAACATCACCATTTACTCTTTTTCTAAATGGCTCATTTGAGTTTGAGAGTTTTACAGATAAAGCAAAAATACACTCTCTATATATAGGGTACTTTTCAAAATCAACTGCTATTGAACCATTTGTCTCAAAAGTAATCTTATGTCCATCTTTATGAAGTTTTTCCAAGAACCCTACAAATATCTCTTCATTTGCATATATAAGAGGTTCACCACCAGTTAGAACTATATCTACAGGTTTTTGTGGGAGTTCGTAAAAATCTAAAACGTTTAAAAGCTCCCTAGTCTTTTGTATAGGACTCCAGTTAAAAGAAAAATGTTCTTTATTTACTGCATATACAGTGTCACAACCAAGTATTTTGGTTCCATCAGGTGCTTCTTCTTCACATCCAAAACCTTCGCACTTCATGTTGCATCCGCCAAAACGGAAGAAAAGAGAGGGTACACCTGTATAACGACCTTCACCTTGGATGCTATAAAAATGCTCTACAAGGTATAACAATCAGCCACCTGTTTCGTAAAAGGCGCGAGTTGAAACTTCTGCATCATCACCACCCCATCTGTTCTTCTCAGGCTTTGTTCTAACAACTTCTCTTAACACCTCTGCTGCTTCTTTAATGTCACCAGCTTTAATAGCCTTAGATATGCTTAAAGATTCATCAAAGTATAAACATGGGATAAGATTACCCTCTGCTGTAAGTCTTATACGGTTACACTTCTTACAAAAATCATCTTCATATGGTTCTATTATTCCAAACCTATAACCGTCTTTCATAGTGTAATAATGCGAAGGAGAAGAGCCATCAAAGCCATCATCCTTAAACTCATATTTAGAGCCTAAAATCTCTAATAGCTCATTTGATTTAAGACCTTTTATCTCTTTAGATGCAAAAGAATTTTCCATGTATTCTATAAAACGTATGCTCATATTACGTTCTTTACAATACTCTAAAACATCTATAATTTCTTCAGCATTAACTGTTTTCATTGGAACCATATTAACTTTAACTTTTAGTCCAACTTTCAAGGCTTCATCAACACCTTGCAGTACATTTTTTAGTACATCTTTTTGTGCGATTTGCTGTGCGATTTCTGGCTTAAGAGTATCTATACTTACATTTATGCGTTTAAGTCCAGCATCTTTTAGCTTCTGAGCTGTTCCTTTTAAAAGGAATGCATTTGTAGTCATAGCTAAATCAACATCATTCTTGTAATCATAAATCATTTTTATGAATTTATCTAAATCTTCTCTTAAAAGTGGTTCACCGCCAGTGATGCGGATTTTATTTACACCTTCATCTATAGCTATTTTCATAAATTCAAAAAGCTCTTCAAAGCTAAGAAGGTTCTCTTTTGGAACCCAAGAAAATGGTTTCTCAGGCATGCAATATTGGCATCTAAAGTTACAACGTTCTGTCACTGAAACTCTTAGATAGTCAACTACTCTATCATAACTGTCTATTAGCATCTGATTACTTTTCTAGTATATTGGCTTTAAGAATTTTAAACTCTTCATCACTAATAATACCTTTTTCTTTTAAAGAGTGAGCTTTCATAATCTCCTCAGTTTTTGACACTGTTGCAGGTACTACAGTAGGTGCAGGTGTAGCTTTAACTTCAAAAGATTCTGTCTCTTTAGGATTAACAAACTCTGTAATGATGTTTTCAGTAGACTCAACAGATGAACCAGCCAGTCCAGTTTTAGATATCTCATCTAAAGCTACAGAATTGTTTACTTGATGAAAATCAAATACACCACCTTCTAATGTTTTTATTTTCAAATAGTAAATTTGTCCATTTTTTAAATCCATATTAAGCACTTTTTCTTGAACTTGTTTTTTTGTAGCTGAGATAGACATAGCTTGGGGCTTGAGGTTTAATACTATGTATTCACCCTCTTTTATTCTTTGCATATATGGTTTGTTGTTTATACGGATGCTGTATTCTGGGTCACTTGTACCATCATCTGCTATAACTTGTTCAAGCGAATATATATATACTAAAGCTGCATTTTCAAGTGGTTCTTGTTTTTTAAATTGTGCTCTATTTCCACATGCTGTGATTAGGAGTAGAATAATTGTAAGTAAAAGTATTTGAATGATTTTCATGAAGTTCTCTCTCTTTTAAAATTAAGGAGATTATATCATAAAGTTTTTGGATTATTATAAATAAAAGAGGTATTCCCACACATAAAGCGTGAGAATAAGTTTGTTTTGCGACGTATTATTTTTCTTTTAAGCTAAGTGCTTATTAGAAAGCGTAACGAGCCCAAACACGAACAACATCTTCCGTTGTTGCGTCAGTATTAGTAACAAGTAAAACAGGAGCACCACCTTTATCAAACGAACGGTTAATATATGATGCAAAATATTCAACACCTGCTGCTTTAACTTTATAGATTAGATCAAACTCAGCATAATCAATTTCAGAACCTTGAAGATTAGATTTACCAGCTGCAGTACCTGCGTATTGAGCTATAATTTTACCATAATCACCAGTATTATAAACAGCTTTAATCATATATGTATCTGCATCTAAAGCAATTGCATTTTGATTATAAATCATCTGAGTAAATAGAGGAGTTTTAACACCAGTACCTGTATTTTTCACAGCTACATTCTCTTTGTTGTCATCACCATCAACTGATGTGAATGCTGCACATAAAGTAAGTGCTTCAATTGGTGCTAAACCAACTTTAACACCAAAAGCAGTTGTATCACTAAATTTTACTGCAGTACCCAATTGACTGTCTGGACTGATTTGACCAGCTTGAAGACCTACTTTAAGACCCATTGGTAAATCTTTTCCAGCAATTGCAACATCACCCCAAAGAGCAGTTGCTCCAATATCATAGTTAGGAACTAAATCAGCCGTTGCAGCTGAATCAACTTTAGCTAAATCATAATATGAAGCAGTAACTGTAGTCATTGGAATTGATTTATTTTGAACAGTCAACATATATGCTGTACCACCAACTCCTGTTGTACCAGCCGATGTTACAGCATTTAAACTATTAAATGTAGAAAAACTACCACCTGTAGAGTTATTGCTTTGTCCAACGTATGCACCAACTACTAAAGTATCTGGAATATCACTATTTACAAGTAAAGCAGCTTCAAAAGTATTTTTAAATACATTCCAACCCTCAGAGAATGCTAGAGGAGAAAGCGACATAGGAAGTTCTTGACGACCAATCTTAACTGTAGTATTAGCAATTTTCTTTGCAATAAAAATCTTAGTTAATGCAATTTCATCAGAGATATCTGTCATTGCAGTAGCACCAGTAACACTTTGTCTAGTACCTGAAACCAAATTTTTCTCTAAACCTGCAGTACCTAAATAAGAAAGCTGTGAACCGAAAGTGAAGTTATTTTTAAGGTCAGCATCTAAGTTTAACTGAATACCAACATTTGCTTGTGAATTACCTTGGTCAAATAATTCCTCATTTGTTGTACCATTCCCAGCACTAGTTTCATAGTAAAGCACCGCTTGACCAGTTGTTACTATATCTATGCCCTTATCAGCAGCTACTGCTGATGTTACGATTAGCGACGCTGCCGCTAAAGAAAGTAAAGTTTTTTTCATTCTAATTCTCCTGTTTTTTTAAAATGTTACCACTAACTAGAAGTGATAACAGAGTAACAGAAACTGTTCCTCCACTCTCACTTCCCAATATGTGATAAATTTTGAGACTACACATTGTACATAGGTAATTTTTAAATTAAGTTTAAACCATGTATTTTATTGGCTTATTGTTTACTTTTGTGACTTAATAGAATAAGTAAAGGGTATTTTAAGGGTTTTTATGAGAAATAGTTACATAATGATTGATAAACTTAAGCCAAAGAATTAATTTGATATAATCAGTTCATGAGATTTAGAAATATAAAGAAACAACAAAAGAAGGGCTCGGATGAGCCTAAAGTAAAATATGTGTATGCAAGATATATAGATAGAATAAAAGCATTTATTACTGATATGTTTATGATTTATGCTCCTATACTATATGTCACAGCTTATTTTATAATGGATGGAAAGAATGATTTTCAATCATCAGAGTTAGCACCACTGCTTGGGGTAACCTTGTACGGCTTAATATATGCACTATTACTAAGTAAATTTGGACAGACTCCAGGTAAGAGAGCTTATGAGATTAAAGTTCTTGATGACAAGACTGGTAACTATATTGGCTTTTTTAAATCACTTTTTAGATTTGTAGCATTTTTATTTACTGCCTCTACACTTTTAGGCCTTTTTCTTCCATTTTACAGAAAAGATAGAAAAGCTCTGCATGACTTAATATGCGGAACTATTGTTGTAGTTAAAAAGAAATCACATTAGAAGAAGAAAATTTGGCAAAAAAAAAGGCCAAGACAAAAAGTCTCAGCCTTTGAATGTTCAAGGTGGAGCAAAAGAGATTGCTCTCTTTTGCGGGACTTACTTTAAGTCTCTCCATACTTGTTTTTTCCAAAGAAAAGCAAAGATAGCGAAGATAATGATATAAATCATTACACTCTTACCAATTTCTTCTCTTTCATGACGCTTAGTATCACCAGCATCTTTCATATACTCAATAACTTTAGCAGCAGTATCTGCAGTTACACCAACACGTGGCATAGCTGTTCCAGCTAAGTAGTTTTGAGGATTTTCTACGAATGTAGACACATAGTGTTCATTACGAGAACGAATATACATACTTAAATCTGGTGGTAATTTACCCATATAAGCTTTAAGTGAGTCTTGATATTCTAAGACTTTAATCTCAAATGCCAATTCATCTTTTTTATGCTTAAATCCTGATTTAGTACCAATTTGAGTCCATTTTTCATAACTAACAGCATGACATCTACCACAAGCATTTTCAAATGCCATTTTAGGTGTAACATCAGCAGGGCTAACTGCAATTGACTGTAAGTAAGCTACCATATCTGCAACTTCTTGATCTATGTCTCCGCCCATACCATAGAATGGTACCATTGGGTGCATTTGACCTTTGTCTGCATCAAATTTGTGCTCAACTTTAAGAGCGTGTGCAGGGTTTTTAATTAAGTCTGCTAAGAATTTAGCATCATAAATAGCACCAGCATTGCTTAAATCCGGTGGATTAACACCATAGCTTTGAGCTGCCATTATTACATCCATTGGAGCAGGCATTCCAGCTTTTTCTATTGAGTGACAGCCAGCACAACCAGCATTTGCTACTAATTCTTTACCGTTTGCAGCATCACCTTTTTTATTTAATGCAGGTAAATCTGCATATGCGAAATTTTCACTCTCTACTTGCTTGTGCATTACATGATGAGCGTATGGCTCAACAAGATAGTAAGTTACAAGTGTAAAGAAAATAACGACTGCTAATATTAATGGTTCTTTATTTTTCATATCTTTATCCTTATACCTTTTTTTCCATCGATGTAATTATTGGAAGTGCTAACCACTGAACAATAAATAAGACCGCAGCAACAAGACCAATCGTACTAAACACACCTTCAGGAGGTAGTTTACCCATAGCTGTTAAAACAATCATATTTGCAAGCATCAACCAAAACCAGATAGCAAAAGCTTTTCCACGACGATTTGCAGCACATGTATTTGGACTTCTATCCAAGAAAGGTAAGAAAACAAAAATAACTTGTGCAAATCCAAATAATGCTAAGCCAAGGTCTATATTGAATGGACGTAAAATCTCATATGACCATAGGAAATACCACTCAGGGTAAATATGCGCAGGTGTCTTAAGACCATCTGCAGGGTCAAAGTTTACTGGATCCATTGCGAAACCATAATTATAAAATACTAGATAAAAGAAAAATACTAAGTAAACTCCAACAACCATCATATCTTTAGACATAAAGTCATTTGCAAATCTCATAACTTTTGAACCAACCTTGTCGCCATCTAAATATTTTTTAGACTCAGCTTCAAAATCAATTTCATCACCGTCTTGATTGTTAACATGTGGAATTCTAAGAGCTGCGAAGTGAAGCCCAATAAGACCCATAATCGCTAATGGAACAAGAAGAACGTGTAACATAAAGAAACGACCTAAGAATGCTTGTGCAGGAACATAATCCCCACGAATCCACTCAACAAGTCCATCTGCATGTAAAGAACCACCAGCAAATAGGTTAGTAATAACCATACCAGCCCAGTAACTCATTTGTCCCCATGGCAACATATAACCTGAAAATGCTTCAGTTGAAAATGCAATAAATAAAAGCATTCCTGAAATCCAAATCATCTCACGTCCCTTCTTATAAGAACCGTAATAAATACCTGTAAACATATGGATATAGATAACTAAGAAAACAACAGATGCCGCAACACCATGAATATGTCTCCATAACCAACCAAAATCAACTTCTCTCATAATAGTATAATTTACGCTGTAGAACGCTTCATCAACCGTAGGAACATAGTACATTAATAAAAATATACCAGAAACTACAAGTAGAGCAAAAGTGATTACAAGAACCATCCCCATCGCCCACAAGAAGTTAATATTTTTTGGAATCCAATATTCAGATCCCATTACCTTTTCAACTTTTTCAACTGCTAATCGTTGGTTTAACCAATCTTTAACACTTGTTGCTTTTGTAAAATGTGCCATTTATCCTCCCCTTTTTATAGCGTTACGCCATTATCTTTCATCTTAGTATATTCTGGACCAGTTTCACCAAGAACTAACTTATTTCCGTCAATTCTAAATGGAGGTATATCAAATCCTCTTGGTGGTGGAACTGCCTGTACTAAACCAGATGCAGTAAACTCTCCACCATGACATGCACATTTAAAATCGTTACTATCTGGTCTAAATGCTGGAATACATCCTAAGTGAGTACAAAGACCGATAGCTACCATAAAGTTAGAATCTCCAACTTTAATGTTTCTAGCTTCTGCTGCAGCATTACCATTTTCTTTTTCCATAGCTGCTGCAGATTTCTTCAAAACAAAGATAGGTTTCCCTCTCCATTTCTCCGTAATCATAACACCCTCTTCATATATGCTCATATCAAGAGTTGTAAAACCAGCTGCTTTTACACTCGGTAATGGATCCCAACTCTTTTTCATTGCGACCAATGAACCTACCGCACCTACTGCCGCTACAGCACCAAACGCTTTCCCCATAAAACCTCTACGGCTATTATTTTCCATATTTGCTCACTTCAGTGTGAATTTTAAAGTCCTGATTATATACTAAATTACTTTTAATTATTTATAAATTAAGCTCTCTTTTATAAATTCACTTAATTTATCACTATTATGTTCCACTTTGTAATACTCATGCTTTTCAAGGCCTTCTAATATTGTCAATAGTTGACTATTTTCGTAGTTTTTTACAATTGGAATGTTAAGTTTTTTTAATAATTCTTGAAAATCTGATGGATAATCACATCTTTGAATATAAATCGGTTTTCCACCAGATGCTAAATTTTCCAAAACGGCTTGAGGAGATGCTGTTATTAAAATTTTTGATTTTTTTATGACCTCATCATAGTCTTCAAATTCATGATTATGTTTAAATTTTTCTTTCAACATGTCTTCATAATCAAAAAAGTAATAAAATCCTAAAAGTAAGTCTGGGTTTAAACCATCTAAAAGAGCAAAGTTTTGTTCTAACTGTTTGTCATAATCATCATCTCCAAAGAAGAAAGATAATTCTATAGTTTTTTCCTCTTTTTCAAAATATTTCTCATCAATCACAACTACATTACAAATATCAGTTCCATTTAAGTATGGTGATATTAAAAACTCTTTATCAGCTTTTATATCATCTTTACTATCACTAACTCTTATAAAAGTAGAGAAATATTTTCTCATATCATCTAACATTATAGGATTTGCTTCATCTGAATCAAATATTATTTTATCACCATTTTGTGATATTTGTGGAATATTTCTAACTACATCAATTCCAACACTTTTCTCTACACCAAATTTAGAAGCAATCTGTGCAATACGAAAATCTGAACAAAGAAGAGTAATATCAGCATCCTTTAAAAGACGCATAATTGTACAGGCTCTTCTAAATCTATCTAATCCTATACGGTGCCCCGTGTGTACATAGTAGTATGTCTTCATATTACTTCTTTTTACTTGCTATTCTGATGTATATATGTAGTATCTCTATGGCCGCCGGTGTTATTCCGCTTATCTGCATTGCTGCTTGGAGTGTAGGAGGATTAAAATCTTCTAATTTCTCAACTATCTCTTTAGATAAACCACTTACATGTTTGAAATCAAAACCTTGTGGTATAGCAATTTTGAGGTACTTTTTCATTCTATGTATTTCTTCACTCTGCTTTTCTATATAACGGGCATACTTACCTTCTACTAAAATCTCTTCTTTTATGTAGTCATTATATTGATCTAGTTCAGGAATTAGTTTTATCATCTTCTGGACATCAAAACTCTTTCTTGCTACTAACTGCTGAGCTGTAGAGATATCTTTGATAGGAACTTCATCCATTGAGTCAAGAAAGGCTATAAACTCTTTATTTGGAGTGAACTTTGTATCTTCTAAAGCTAAAGCCCCCTCTTTTATCTGTTTGTTTTTTAGCTTAACATTTTCATAAAACTCATCACTTAAAAGTCCAAATTTATGCCCATAGTAACTAAGTCTTGTGTCAGCTGACTCCTCACGAAGAAGAAGTCTATACTCTGCACGAGATGTAAACATACGGTAAGGCTCATTTGTTCCCTTTGTTACAAGATCATCTATTAAAACACCAATGTAAGCCTCATCGCGTCTTAAAACAAAAGGCTCTTTACCTTGCAATGAAAGAGAAGCGTTGATTCCAGCCATAATACCTTGAGCTGCTGCTTCTTCATAACCTGTAGTTCCGTTTACCTGCCCTGCTAAATAGAGATGCTTGATTTTTTTCGTTTCTAATGAGTGTTTTAGTTCACGTGGATCTACAAAGTCATACTCTATAGCGTATCCATAACGAACTATCTTTGCATTTTCAAGTCCTTTTACCGACTTTATCATATCGCGTTGTACTTCTGGTGGAAGAGAGGTTGACAAACCGTTTATGTAACACTCTGTATTATCCATAGTTTGTGGTTCTATAAAAAGATGATGTCTGTCTTTATCTGCAAATTTACTTACTTTATCTTCTATACTTGGGCAGTATCTTGGACTTTTTCCTGCTATCTGACCTGTAAAAAGTGGTGCTCTATAAAAATTTGAAGATATTATTTCATGTGTTATCTCATTTGTATAAGCTATAAAACAAGGAAGCTGTTTTTTTGTAGCTCTAAATTCATCTCTATTAGTACGAAAACTAAAAGGACTAGGAAGTTCATCCCCACCTTGTTCTTCCATAACAGAAAAATCAATAGTTGAGCTGTCTACTCTCGCACAAGTTCCTGTTTTAAGACGTGATATATTTAAGCCACAATCATCTTTAAGTGAAGCACTTAAACCTTCACTTCTCTCTTCTCCATAACGTCCACCTTTTTTTTGAACTTCACCTACGTGAATAATTCCATTTAAAAATGTTCCTGAAGTTATAATTACTCTTTTGGCTTTATACTCATTTAGTAAATCAGTTTTTACGCCTTTAACTGTTGCTTCTTCTATAATTAAAGACTCTACTGTTTCTTGTGTTAAATGTAAATTTTTAGTGTTAAGTACTACATTTCTAGCAATAACCTTATATTTGTCCATATCAATTTGCGCGCGACTTCCACGAACAGCTGGACCTTTTGTTTGGTTAAGTATACGAAATTGTATTCCTGCTTCATCAGTAATAAGACCCATCTCACCACCAAGTGCATCTAACTCACGGACTAAATGTCCCTTAGCTAAACCACCGATTGCAGGGTTACAACTTGTAGCACCCACATTTTCAGCAAGCATTGAAATCATAAGAGTTTTATTACCCATTCTTGCTGATGATAGAGCTGCTTCAACACCGGCATGTCCCCCACCAATTATTATTACATCATAATTCATATATTAAATCCTACTATTTATACTTCTGTATTGAAGCTTTGCATTTGGCGAGAAAAAAAAAATTTATTTTTAATTTAGCGGAATTTTATCATTTTTAAGTATCATTTGCATAATATATATAGAATTACTTAAGGTTTTTCAAAATGAGTAAAGATAAAAAAGATTTATTTGAAGATTATGTTCCCCAAGTTGTTGAGTTTGATGAAGAGATAGATGGTAGCGATGAGCATAAAATTAGAGAAGATCATCTAAATACAAAAGAAGAACTTCTTAAAGAGATTATGAAAAAAAAGTCTAATAAAAGAAGTTATAGACAACCTATACGCACAGAAAACGAGAAGTCATGATAAAACAAGCACATGAAGCTTACAATAATGGCGACTTTAAAACTGCACTAGAACTATACACACAACTTGCATCTGAAAATAATGCAGATGCTATGACATCCCTAGGGTTTATGTATCAAAATTCACAAGGATGTGAAAAAGATGATAAAAATGCATTAGAATATTATGAAAAAGCGGCTGAGTTAAAACAACCATATGCACTTTTTAATCTAGCTATCTTATATATGAATGGCTTAGGTGGAGTTGGGCACGATCAATTTAAAGCTCATGAACTTCATATGGAAGCAGCTACAAGAGAAGTTCCTCCTGCAATGTATGAAGTAGCTCTTATGTTAGAGCGTGGTCTTGGATGCCTGCAAAACTATTCTGAGGCTGCATTTTGGTATGAAGAGGGAGCTAAGAGAGGTCACCTTGAGAGTTTCAATAATCTAGGTGTTCTTTATAAAGAAGGTCACGGTGTTACTCAAGATGAAGCTAGATGCTTTATCTGTTTTTCTCGTGCTGCCGATGGTAGTTTAGCAGAAGGTCTATATAACTTAGGTCAACTCTACGATCAAGGTTTCGGATGCGAACAAGATCACGATAAAGCACTTGATTTATGTAGAAAAGCTGCCTACAAAGGTCACGTTAAAGCCAAAGAGATTATCAAAGGCTTGCAAGAAGATGGAAAGATTGTATTTTAATTTAAAGGAAAGCCCTTGTTCACAGGTTTAATCAGAGAAATTGCTACAGTTAAAAGCTTCTCAGGAAGCGAATTAAGCATAAAGTCAAAACACAAAGCAAAACTTGGTGACTCCATCGCAATTAATGGTGCATGTCTGAGTGTCGTCAAACTTTCTAACGATGGATTTAGTGTAGAGCTTTCTCCTGAGTCTCAAAAACACCTAGCCTTAGAAAACTACAAAAATGAAGTTCATATTGAACCTGCTATGATGATGGGCGATAGATTTGAAGGTCATATCGTTCAAGGACATATTGATGCTATTGGAACAATTAAAGAGATAAGAAATAGTGGAAATTCTTTTGATGTTTTTATAAGTGTTGATAAAAAATTTATTCCCTACATCGTTCCAAAAGGCTCAATCACTATAGATGGAGTAAGCCTAACAGTTAATGATGTTAATGAAAATGATTTTAGACTTACTATCATACCTATAACGATGAAAGAGACACTTTTTAAAAACTATCGTAAAGGTTCAAAAGTAAATATAGAGACTGATATGTTTGCTAGATATGTTTCACACATCATCTCACATCAGACTAAAAATAGCTCTAATATTACATGGGATGATGTAGACTCTATTACAGCTAGGTACTAATCTCTTAGAGGCTTAGCATCTGGGTTGCACGATATTTTATGCTCCATATCTACTGAAGTAAATTCTTTTAGCTCCTCCATAGATGCAACTGTCGCCATTCTTATCCCCTCTGCACTATTTGTATAAACTTTAAAATCATTTCTAAACAGTGCAAGTCTAGTAGCTAAGGAAATAGAGTATGTAGTAAGTACTCCATCGTTCTTTATAGCATTTTTAATATCTGAGAAATACTCTAAAGTCCAAAGCATGGGATTAGAACTTGGAGAAAATGCATCTTGATAGACTATGTCAAACTTATCTTGAAATTTTTTAACATACTCTCTTGCATCTCCTAAAAATATCTCTATATAAAAATCATTATCACTATAAACACCATTTTCAGAAAGTTCTAAAATGATATTTTTGAAATCATCAAACTCTTTAGGATATGTGAAGTTTTTTAGTGAAGATATAAGGCTCGCATCTAACTCAGGAGAGTAAATATTTAGCTTAGATTTTAGAGAGTTTTTTTTATAATGATAAAGTGTTGCTAGAGTATTAAAACCAAGCCCATAACAAATATCTAAAATATTTATCTCATCTTGATTCTTTTTAATTTTAAAAGCAGGAAGCACATGCTTTAAAAGTGACTCTTTCATCGCTCCATCTTTTGTGGAGTGATAATGTTCATCATACTCTTTTGAGTAAGCTGTAAATGAACCATCTTCACTTAAAACTATCTCATGTAGTTCATCGTTAAATTCATCCACTAAAGCTCATTACCCCAAATGTGTAACTTTATGAAACAACATACTATAAAAGAATGCTTTACTTTTTGTCTAAGAATTTCATTTTCAGTTTCGAATTTTGAATCATTTACTTCTGCTTTATTTTTCATAAAAGTATTATAGCAGTCTATTTACAAACAAATGAATGGCATATTAGTCATATCACGTCTTTAAGTGGCTTACCGATGTAATACCCTTGCATATAATCTACATCTAAAGCGGCTATGATATCGTATACTTCTTTTGAGTGTACAAATTCAGCCACCACTTTTTTATTTAATTTTTTTGCAAATATAATAATTGTTTCAACTATAAGTTTTGCATTTTCATCTTTATCAATATTTTTTATTAAAGAACCGTCAATCTTCATATAATCAGATCTAATAGTAGTCATATGCTGAAAATTCGCATATCCACTTCCAAAATCATCAATAGCTATATTGGCTCCACATGCATATATATCTTTAATAAAATCATTTATAACAACTTCGTCTTCATTTGCCTGTGTTTCAAGTATTTCTATCGTTAATTGTGAAGCTATATCATATTCAACAATTTTTTCAAATAAAAAGCTTCTCGTTTTTTTATGTAATATATCATCAAATGATAAATTAATGCTAAAAGAGATGTTGTTTTTTCTAAAGTAGAAGAATGTCTTTTCAATCATAATTTCTGTAATTTGCGAATATAATTTTGTTTTTTTACTAATACCTAAGAATGATAATGGCGATAACACATCACCATCTTCTTTCACGAGCCTAACAAGAGCTTCATACTTATCTATTGTCCCTGTCTTTGTATTTAGTAAAGGTTGAAAGTATGGGATGATTTTTTCATTAGCTATTGCATACTTAATAGTACTAACTATAGCTATATTCTCTTCATACTTTTTACTTAGATTTAAGTCTTCATCAAAATGCATAAACTCTTTAGAAGATTTTTTTGCTAGTTTTAAAACCATATCCGCGTTGACCAAACCATTCTGATTCTTTGTTAAAATAGCGCTTGCGATAGTTGCTGAAATATGAATAGAATCTTTACCAATAAAATATTTTTCATGATTTATAAGTAATAAATACTCGTTTATTTTTTTCTCTCTTAATTTTGTATTGTCGATTGCATTTAGAATGACTGCAAATTCATCGGATGGAAGTTTAAATACTTCCGTATGGTCATATTTCATAAGAGCTTGTAAAAGTACTGCTATCTTTTGTAAGAGTTTGTCTCCAACGGCATGTCCATAAAAATCGTTTATTGTTGCAAAGTCATCTATATTTATTAAGAATATCATTTTACCGATACTATTGTCTAATCTTTGTATTAAACTAAGTCTATTTGGAAGTTTTGTAAGCTTATCAAAGTAAGCCTGTTTGTATATCAAGTCGGAGCTCTCTTTTATTCTTTGCTCAAGATTATTATTTAATGACTCAAGTTCCTTTGAGATTGTATTTGCCAAGTGTGCTAGGACATGTTCAACTTTCACAGTATAATTTTGTGACTTACTAGGTATTTGGGGAATATTTTTTGGTATGCTATTTTTATTTTCACTAAGAGCTATAAGCGTCATAGTCTCATTTAAAAGCTGATTAGCATCATTACTATGAAAAAATTCTCCGTAAGTGAAAAAGCCAGATACATGACCAACTTTTTTTAGTACTTCAAGTTCTTCTATCATATTTTCATTCATGAATCTTCGTCTTGCCATACAAGAATATACAAAGACCGCTTCCGCTTCATACTTTATCTCATCTAATAATTTTCCAATATGATAATTACCATTTTGTAAAATTTTTTCAAGACTTCCCACTCCAAAATTAACAGCGGTCCCTTCAGGTATATTTCCAGCAAAAGTTAAAGAACCATCATTATGCTTTAACAAAACAGCCCTTCCGATACTAACACCATTTTTTTCAAATATAAGAGGAAACTCTATCCCTACCTGAGGTAATTGGTTTGCTAACTCATAGCCAAAGTATTTTGCATAAACATCAACTGCAGACATCCCGTCTATCTCATAAATACGATTTTTTACAGATTTTGTAACTATAAGTTTTTTACCTACTGGCATCCAATCAAAGGTGTATTTTGTGGATATATTTAAATTATTGCTATTTAAAGAAACACCTACAGCACCAGCACTTGTCACCTCTTTTTTGTCAAATATATAGGTTTCAAGCATGTTACCGTTATCCGCAGCTAAACCACCTGTAACAGTAACCTCAGAAGCAATACTACTGATACCATTAACATAATCTTCACCATTTGTATTAATCCCATCCGCAAAAGATATGATTACTTTTGTATTCTCACAAACTATCTTAGACGCGATGGCTTGACCTGCTTCATAACTATTATATTGCGAGTCTTCGTACTTAATAAGTTCGGACTTTAAAGTTGTTTGCTCAAAGATTGTAAATGTAGCTATATTTTTTGTTGCATTATAAACTTCCATGCCATTTATGATACCATCGGTCGTTGACCCAATCAGTACGGATTTAGGAAAGTTTTTTTTGAAATAGTTTTGTATTTTATTAATTGTATTTAAATCTGCAGTCGCACAAAAGATTTGTATTAGGGTGCAAGAAGTGTCATCAACAGAAGAACATATCAAGTCTTCTATTTCATCAATATTTTCAAAAGATAAAGTAATGTTTTTCATTATATTTATTCTAGCATAAATTAAATTTACATATAATAAATACCTTGCAACAACATGTGTATGATACAATTCTAAGAACTACTAGATGCTGGTACAGATTTATGAACGCTCCCGAATATTGGGTTAAATTGGGTCAAAGCATATGCTTCTTTTTGAATAATTCCCTTATTATAGGGATTATTCCCATGTTATAAAGGTGTATAAAATATTACAGCCCATTACCCCACATATGCTTATAGTTCATCTTATCTCCATATTTTACAGTGTTTAAAAATATAGTTGACACCTTTTTATACACCTTAGTTTGTAGTTTAATCACTTAAACAGCCTTATTTATGTTGATTTGGTCTCCATTCTTCAACCTCTCCAACATCATAAGTTATCTTTCCTTTAGCAACAGTTTGATGATAAGGCAACGGATTATTTAATCTACCTCTATAATCTCTTTGTCTTGATATTGATATATTATAGATTTGTGCAAACTGCTCTGTCGTTATATACTTCTTAGCTTGTAGCTTTTTAATCTCTTGCTCTAAGTCCACTACTTCTTTTAATTGCTCTTCTTCATCTAATGTAGCATTGAGTTCTACAACTCGTTCAGAAATGCCTTGTATAATATTTATATAGTTAATATCTCCATAATGCTGTAATGCACCTATTGGCTCTTTTACTTTCTTTACAAGTTTTAGAGCCTTTTTAGGATTATCACTATTTTCATCAAGTATCTCTTTTATATTTTTAAAATACTTCCAATCAACTCTATGAGTATCTAATCTATGTTTACCGTATGTAGTGTTTAATAAATCTACTTCTTTGTAAATATCATAGTTATCAGAAGCGACCTTATAATAGATGACTTCTATCCGTTTAATCTCTTTGATAAGCTTTTTGATAATCTCTGTATATTTCTTCATTTATATTATTTTAGAATGTATCCATCTTAAATAATCTTTGTGTATTAGTATCAGCAAGCTCTTTTGCTAAATACTCTGTTTTACATAATGCTAAAAATTCTTCATTGTCTATTTCATCTTCAATTGATGTAAAGATATATTGAAGCCCATTTTCAACTAATAAATCTAAGACTGCAACAATACCTTTCTTATATTCTATACCTAAGTTATCAAATAACCCATCGTGAGCTATAAAGTGAAAGAAGTTCTGATTTTTATATGTTAAAGCAATAGAGGCATCAAAAATAAAACAGAACATTCTTGAATATGCTTCTCCCTCTTCTTTAGAGTTGTCAAGAATAACAGCAGTATCTATAACTTTTGTTTCAAATACTAAATTATCATTACTGTTGAGTGCTATATTTAAAATTGCGTCAACTCCAAGAACTGTGCGAGATAATTTTTTGAATGTATCTTTAATTGTTACCAATGTATCACCAGGAGTTTTAATACTATGGTCAAGTTTGATTACTAATCTATCTCGTCTTTTATTAAGTATTTTAACTCTTCTTAATTTACATTTATACTCTCTTAGCTTTTTATATCTTTCTTCTACTAAGCTAATATTTGTTTTTATTGTTACAATTTCTTGTTCAATCTTTTTAAACTTACTAAATGTATCAGTATCAGTTAAAACAGATAAAAGTTCTTTTCTTTTAGTATTCTCTGTTAATAAACTTTCATCTATATCAGATAATCTTTTAACTATTTTTTGATGTTCTGCTTGTAAATATATTTCTCTGTCTTTAGTTATCTTATCATTAAACTCAAGAACATCTTTATAGCTTTTAACTAACATTTCACTAAGGTTTATATTTACTTCAGTAAATAACTTTTGAACTTTCTTTAAATCAATCTCTTGTTCTTTCATTAAAGACTGTTCTATTAACTTTCTTTTTTTATCTAATGAGTATCTTTCTTTATTTAAACTTGCTACATTCTCTTCAACTTCAGATACAAGTTCTTTATTTATATGGTGTTCTTTTAAGTAAAAATCAAAGTTAGTATATAGTGTTTCTTTCTCTTCAAGTTCAGCTTCTAATAATAAAAGTGTTTCTTTGGCTACTTCAATATCCGATAAACTAAAATTACTATTATTCTCTAATGAAGCTATTTCACTCTCAAGACTTTCAATTTCTCTTTCTATATTGTATTTGGTTCTAACTATTGTGTCATCAAGCCCAACCATTGAAGCAACAATAGTTTTCCACTCTACATCTTTACCTTTTTTATATTTGTTCAACATAAATGGATGACTAAAATCATCTTTCTCTCTAAGGAAATAACTTAAGTAATTTCTATATTTTGGTATATTACTGCCATTGATAGAAAAATTTATTTTCTCTTTAAAGAATGACATTACTTTATCATAGCCATCTATAATATCAAAATTACTATCCTCTAAAGAAGTAAAATCTTCTTTAGCATTATGTACTTTTATAGCTATCTTCGTTCTCTTTTTAACTTTTCTTCGTATTGTTAGATAACTATTATCCGCTAATTCAAGTTCAAGATAAAAATTAAAGTCTTCAAAAACATTTGCTTCAAGAAATTTTGGTTTACTCTTTTTTATAAGACAATAATCAATAAGTTTAAATAATGTAGTTTTTCCAACAGAATGTGGCTTTGTACCAGTTGCCAAAACTGCATTTATATTGTCTGTATTAAAGGTTATTGCTTCAAAACGACTATCAGAAGAATATAGTTTACTAAGCTTCATTATCTAACCTTAATATGTCTTCACCTTTATCATATTCTAATGCACCTGTCATAAATAAAAAATTTAACGACAAGATAGCCTTATCATACGATATATGTAACTCACTTTCAACAATTGAAATCACTTTCTCAAATTGATATATTTTTCTATTCATAATAATATCAATTATTCTCGCAGAGCTATTTAATACACTCTTTGTAGTATCTTCAAATGGATTAGCTAAAATCATTATATACTCTCTTTTTTACCAATAAAACAAGAAAAATACATAAAATGTATTAATCTCTCAGCCTTTAGCTTCTTTTTAAAATCCCAATCTTGTTTATAAAATTGACCTATAATCTTATTTATTTTTGATGGAGTTAAATCTGCTTTATTATCTAAAGCAATTATCGCTCCTCTTATTGTTCTAATTATATATTTAAATCTATCAGTAAAGTCTTCATCATTTAAATAAAGAACTTGTTGTATCTCTTTAAAATAAACTATATCTTCTTCTATCTTCTCTGAAAAATATTCTTCCATTTGATTTTGCTTATTTTTATCTTCTATCTTTATTCTATCATATGTGAAATCTTCTTTAGTTTCAATAGTTTGAGATAATTCATACAACTCAATTATAATTTTTTCTGTCTCTACTAAATCAAAACTCACATCATCTTCAAAAAAATTAATATTAGTCTGAGTTACATTACCTTTTGCTTGTATATTACCTTTTCCGTCTTGCTTTTGTCCACTATTATTAAACATTAGTATGTACATCCCCAGCAGATTGTATATTGCCAGTTCCGCTCTGTTTTTGATGGATACTTTTATCAATCTTGATAACTTTACTTACAGCAAATAATGCCATACCAAGAGAAATAATACTCGCTAATCCTGCAAATAATAAAAACCAATCATTACTCACGACTGTATGTAACAGTTCCATATATTCTGTAGCTTGTGTAACATTATTATCTGGCATATCATCTCTTTATGTTCAGGATTATCTTTAGTCTTATTATATCTAATTCAACCCCTCATAAATTTTAAACGGTATGTTAGCTTTATATCTTAAAAATGATGATGATAACTTACGGGAGTATTTGACTAAAATTAATGAGAAATTTGAACTATTGAATAAAGATAATTAAACCTCTTCTTGCTCTAATAATTTACACACATCTACATCTAAAATCTTTGCTATCTGAAATATATGATTGATATTAAAATGCTTTGAACTATTATATTGCTCTGCCGATGAAACTACAGATACAGAACTATGCCCCATTTCAAGACTAAGCTTTAATTGAGACAATCCTTTTTCTTTTCTATACCTCGCTACATTCTCCCCAATTTTCTTATGAATAGCTTCTAAATCTATATCTTCCATTAATAAACACCTATACATTTTATTTAAGTGTAAGGTAACAAATAGTAATATCATCGTGCAACTTCTATTAGTGCCAGTTACTATAGTGGTACACAAGAAGTAAGTATAAAAAAACAAGGAATAAAATTGATAAAACAACTTCTTATCGTGTCACTACTGACATCCGTAACGACAATGGCATTAAATGCAAAAGTCTGTAAAGAGACTAATAGAAATGATACTCGTACTTATACGACATCAAGTAATGATTGTAATCATAAATATATAATTCATCAGGTTTATAAATATAAGAACGGTCAAAATCAAATTATACAAAACTTTAAAGATGGTAAAGAAGATGGTATTACTAAAAGGTACCACGAAAATGGGAAATTATCTTATGAACAACCATATAATAATGGTACCCCAATAGGAACTCATAAAAGATATTTAAAAGATGGAAAATTATATTCTGAAACAACTTTCAAAAATGGGAAACAAGTTACTTCTAAAAGTTATTTTAGAGATGGAAAATTATCTACTTTAGCAACTTTTATAGATGGTAAAGAAGATACTACCAAACTTTATTATAATAGCGGTGTACTTAAATCTGACGAAAAATTTTCAAATGGAAATAGAACATCAAGAAAAGAATATTTTGAAAATAAAAAAATAAAAGCTCACTTAACTTTTAAGACAAATACTTCAAGTGGTTCTACTAAAAAAGCTACTGAGCAAACATATAATGAAGATGGATTATTACTAAAAGACTTGAAATTTGTAAATGGTAAAAAGAATGGTGTTCAAATGAACATAAGAAAAAGAAGAGGTTATAAATTTAGAACAGAAATAATATATAAAGATGATAAAAAAGTAGGCGAAAAGAACTTTGACAATAATCGTTTATCTCGTGAATTTTATTATGAAAATGGTAAGCAAGTTAAAAAAATGTATAGCTATAATATAGATGGTAAACTTACAAAAATATATAATAAAACAACAAAAAAAACAACCTACTATAATTTAGATGGTTCTGTAGATAGAGTGGAATAGTTATGATACATATTATAAAAACAATTCTAATAGGTATGGTGATATTTGTATTTACTGGTTGTGATAGTGAGTTAGTATCAACAGTCAAAAACAGCGAATACTCAACAAGAGTTACAATCGGAGATATATTTGATGATACAGCTTATTGTGTATCTACTGAATGGTCTGAGATAGAAAATAAAAAATATAAAGCTCTTGCAAAAGTAGTATGTGAACTTAATCAAGACTATGCTATTTCTAAAAATACTAAGTATCTTGTTTTTAATTTTAAATATGTAAACGGATATGTTGAATTTTTCAATACATACTGGATGAATAAAGATAAAAAACAGATTGGTGGTACCTTAACAAAATCTCAATCTCAACTTACACTGGACTTATTACTAAATGAAGTAGAATAATATATATAGGGTGGTTAAACCATCCCTTGTATATTTCTTCAACATACTTTCATAACATCTACAACAAAAATTCATACAATAACTTATATAAATCCAAATATCCAATAAGACCAAGAAAACTTCTCCAGTCTTTCTATAAAAAATATTCTAATTTTATTGATTTTTATAAACTTGTTATTTATATATACTAAATGTCGGGTTTTTAGTTTACGAATAACTTTGAGATTTAGCGATAGCTTAACTTTCTCCTTAATTTGTAGTATCTCATTATCTAAGACATAATAGGCTTCTTGATATGTTAATCCATAATTGTTATATAGTAGTTTATATATCTTTTGACTATATTCATTTCTTGTATGACTATAAAATCTTATTCGTTTTTTTAATACTCGTCTATAGTCCTTTCGTGCTTCTCCTAATTTATACACTTCTTTATCTGTTAAATTTTTAGCATACTCTTTTACCGTGTAATGAAAAATATCAATATCTTCTTCTTCATTATATTCATTAAAGCTACATCTATATTTTTTTAAATTATATGTATCAATGATTTTATTATATACTTTCTTTAACCTGTTTATATCCTCTTTATTTAACCACAGCTGAATATCTAAGTGTGGATTGTCATAGTCTTTTCCAAGTTCAATATTTTCAAAGTTGTAAAGGTCTTTTATCCCTAAATTTAGAAGTAACTTATTAAACCTACTTCTTATAATCTGCATATGTTCCATTATTTCATATCTATCGCCATTTATTTGACTTGTGAACACAATATGCAGTTTATGTAAATCTTTATGCTTATTCGCAAGGTTGTAGTATTTAGCTCTTACTTTTGCATTATCTTTTTTGTAATACCGTACTTTCTCATCATATGTATATGGAGAAAAATAAGCTTGTGGTGCTGATTTGTTATATGATTTTTTAAACATAAACACTGTGTTAAATTTATAGTGGTGTTAATTGTCTCATTATCTTTAATCCTTATAGTTAAAATTGATACTAAAAATCAGCACCGTGTTTTAAGTATAAAAATTTAAAAGCAATTTATTTTAAAAAATACTTTTTTTTGTTCAAGTAAGATGGGGTATTGCACAAAGGGGCGATTAGCTCCCTTTTGACAAGTAGGAGAATATGAAATTATTTTATTTCTCCTATCTTGACCATAAAAATTGTTGATAAGAGTGTGTTTGAAAATATAACATTATAATTTACTGTGAAAGGTTGTAGTAAATGAATGTAGTCAAACTTAAAGCAATTAAAACGATGGACAATTATTGTAACTATGTTCTTGATAAATCAAGACATAAAGACCAAGATATTATAGAGTTAAATAATTTTGATAATAATTTAAAATCTATGAATACAGCTATTAATGATTATAAACAAAATAAACGGGGTAGAAGACCTAAACCTTTATCTGTTGTACTTTCATATCCAAAGGGGACTTCTGTTGATGATTTAGTAATAAAGCATAAGAAAATATGGATGGATTTTTTTCAATATGTGAGCGATGAAAATAATTTAGAATTAACTGATAGAGATATATCAAATATAATTAGCGACATTCCATCAGTTCTCCATTATAAGAAAAGTAATCCACATACTCATAATTTAATTAGCCGTATTTTTTACAATAGAAGCAAAGATTGTTTAGTAAGTATAGACATATCTAAAAAGCAATATCACAGAAAATTAATGAGTTTAAGCGGTTGGAGTATTCAAGAAAAGATACAAGGTAAAAAATCTACATCGCAATACAATTACAAGCTTGAAAAACTGGAAGAAGAGTTTGAAGCATATCAAAATATAAATGAGAAACTTGATAGATATATTTCTATTGCTCTTAAAGATTTAAAGAATGGTAGAACAAAAAAAGCACACCAAAAATTACAAAAAATAAAACAACAAATGAGGTAAAAAAATGAATGAATTTATAATAATAATTGTAGCCACATCACTTAGTGTAATTCTAATTGATATATTGAATAAAAAAGTAACTAAACCTAAAGTTCAAACTCAAGAGGTTGATTTAACTCCAGTCCTTATCAACATTAATGATATTGAAAAAAGATTTACAACTTATGAAAAAAATTTTGAAAAAGCCAATCAATTCTGGCATACAGCACACGCTGAACAAAAACGAAAACTGAACGATAATGTACTATTAATGCATAAGCTTGATACTGATACTAAAAAATCTATACACAAAATAAATAAAGTTATTTATAAAGATGAACCCAAAGAGGATAATAAAATAACTGAAAAGTTAAATAATATCAAAACAATATCTATATAAGTTCTACTTTGTTTTTCTGATAAATTTCCAATACTTTTTATAGGCTTTTTTTATGTCGTCATCATCAAAAGAAAGATAATGATTAATCACTCCTCTTTGCTTGTGATTTAAACAACTATCAGCCAGTACACTATCTATCTTCAAATTTCTAATCATAATGGTTAGCATAAGTCTTCTTGTATCGTGTAGTGATATTCTTTTGTCTTTATATAGCTCTATATCAGCACTCTGCACTACTCTTTGAAATATTGCATAGATACTACCTCGTTTTATAGTTGGGAAGAGTAAACCGCTCTCTATGCCCTTTATATATTCAATTACTTCTTTTGGAATTGGAAACTTATAATCTTCTTTTGTTTTTGTAATTGAAGCAGGAGATATTATTATTTTTTTATCTATGTAACAATCATCTCTCTTTAGTTTAACAAGCTCTCCAAAACGATGAGCAGTTAATAAGACAAGATATAGAAACATTCTAACTTCTGTCTGTTGTGTTTTTTGTAAAGCATTATACTTTGGAATTGCATTATATAGCTTTCTTGCAATGTCAATATTTTTTTCACTTGTTCTTAAATCTAACTTCTCTTTTACTGGCATATTATAAGTCTCTAAATCATCTATAATATTTCTATGTATATTGCCCTTTTTAACCTCTTCAGTAAAGATTGGTCTTAGAATCATTTTTAAGGTGTTTTTCGTAGAGTCTTTTACATCAAGAATATCATCTTGCATTTTTTTCAAATGAGCATAAGTAATTTTTTCTATCTTCTTGCTACCAATAGCTTTTCTTATATGCTTGTTATAAAAGTAAGTATAGTTTGTAGGAGTGCTATGAGTCCATTGCCCACTTCTCACTTTTTGTCTTACTCTTTCTTCAAAGATTTCATTTAGTGTATTGTAGGTTGTAGCGAAAGGGTCTCTACCTCTTGCAATATCAACTTTAATTGCATCTAATTTTTCTTTTGCTTTTGTTGGTGTTTTACATCCGAAGTGTTTTGTAAAGTTTTTTAATGGATAAGTTACACCTTGATATTTAAATCTAACATAAATATTTTTACTGCCATCAGATAATATTTTTTCTGTTATTCCTTTATGAGCCATAATTACCACCTTTATATGCAATTATATACTTTTACACCTTTTTATACACTTTAGGATGTAATTTAATACTCTTTAAAGATTAATAAAAAATCTAAATAATCGCTACAAAGTCCGTATTATTGGCTTATATTCCTATTTTATAGAATACATAGAAAGTCTATAACCCATTACCCCACATATGCATCTTCTTTGCTATTACCAAATCATATCCATCAACTATGTCAATTTCATTGGGTGCACGAAACTCAAACTCTTCTAGGAGAGCTTTAGTAGCTTCAACATCCATAATGCCTTTTTTCTCCATGATTATTACATGTGCAGTATTTGCAAGTGTTAAGTATGCTAATTTTAAAATCATTTTAGGGTTTTGATGTATATGAAAAATGTCTTTTAGAATTACCATATCATGATCTCTAGGCATTGCACGAAAAGGTTGTGAAAGATTTAAATTATCTTCGTTGTACAGAGCGATATTTAATTTACCATTGACGTTATCCATCATTGATTTTAATGCTGTAGTTATTTCATCTTCACAAAGAGCCACTTGGAGGTAGTGATTCCCTGGAAGAGGATTGAATAATTGTAAGAATTTATCTAAGTTCATATTAGTAAGCTAAATCGTGTAACTCTTTAAATAGATATGCTTCAACAATATCATCTATGCTTCTTTGTGTATGGGCGACTAAAACCATCATATTTTTTTCCATAAATGGCCAAATATATTCATTATCATTAGCTACAACTACACACTCACTTAAGTTTTCAAAGCTATCTTTATCGCTAGAGTGATTTACCTCTACCAACTGCCCCTCTTCTACAAGCATCTGAGCCCATATCTTTACATCTTCAAGCTTAGTTAGACGAGCTTCTTGAACTTCATCACTATCCATAGCTAGTAAAATGTACATCTATTCTTCTACTTTTGATAGATCCAGTGCTAGCGCTTCATTATCCATAATATCTATGTCTTTACGAAGAACTGCTGCTGCTATATCTTTAGCATCTGAGAGTGAATGCATCTTATATGTTCCACACTGATAAACATTAAGTTCAGGAATGTCTTTTTGTTCTTTAACATTTAAAACATCTTTCATAGAAGCTTCCCATGCTTGGGCAACAGTTTCTTCACTAGGAGAACCTAAAAGAGACATATAAAAACCTGTACGGCAGCCCATTGGGGAAAGATCGATAATCTCAACTGCCTCAGAGTTTAAATGATCTCTCATAAAACCTGCAAAAAGATGCTCTAAAGTATGAATACCTTCAGAAGATAAAATCTCTTCATTTGGTTTTACAAAACGCAAATCAAAAACTGTAATATCGTCTCCACTTGGTGTTTTCATTCCTTTAGCACGTCGTACTGCAGGAGCAGGCATAATAGTGTGGTCAACTGTAAATGAGTCTAATAATGGCATAATATATATTCCTTAATCTGTTTAGTAATTTTATTTGATGTATTGTAGCGAATTTTTTGTTATGTTTTTTGAAGCTTGTGGATTAATCTAAAAAGTTTTAGATTTTATGTAGATTGTGCAAAACTCCAACTAAGGCTAGGCTGTAGCCTGCCGTGTTGGAATTTGGTGCAAGATGCATGAAAGCTAAAAGTTTTTAAACTCTTGCTTCTTCACGTCTTTGTAGATAAGACCAGTTAGCGTCTACACGCTCTTGCCACTCTTTAATCAAGTGCTTATACTCATCTTTAAATAAGTGTTTAAAACGACCTTGTGCAGCTAAATACTCTTCAACCGGAACAACATTCTTAGGACGATAAGTGATATTTAATTCATGTCCGTCAATAATTTCATATAATGGAAATACCAATGAATCAGTTGATAAGTCAGCTAACATCATTGTATCTTTAGGATCAAATTTCCACTCAGTTGTACATGGAGATACAGCATTAATAAATACTGGACCGTCTACTGAAAAACCGTGTTGAATTTTCTTAACCATGTCTTTCCATTTATTTGGAGAAACTTGAGCTGAATATGGGATATTATGAGAAGCCATAATTGATACCATATCTTTTTTGTTTTTCTTTTCACCATAGCTAACACGACCAGCTGGTGCAGTAGTTGTACTTGAACCGATTGGAGTCGAAGATGATCTTTGACCACCAGTGTTTGCATATACTTCATTGTCAAGAACAACATGCATCATGTTGTGACCACGTTCCATACAACCAGAAATCCATTGGAAACCTATATCGTAAGAAGCACCATCACCTGCAAAAGATACAAATTTAGGGTTTCGATCAGGTTGCTTTAGACGACCTTTATTTTTAAGTGCTTTGTGCATTGCTTCAGCACCTGCAACAGCAGTAGAACCATTCTCAAAACCGATGTGAATCCAAGAAGCATCCCATGATGTGTATGGATAAACAGCAGTACATACTTCAAGACACCCTGTAGATGCTGAAAGTACTAAGTCATCATTCGTAGCATTTAATACTTCACGAACAATAATAGAGTGCGCACAACCAGGACATAAAAGGTTTGCACCTTCAAAGCGGTCAGCTGATGTTGAGAACTCTTTTAAGTTTTTAATTTTTTTCATTTCACTCATAGTATTCTCCTATAAATATGATAGTTTCGGTCCGCGAACACCGATAAATTGTTGTAATGGAGTTGTTATCTTACCAGCATCAACATTCGCCTGAAGCTCAGTAAATAGCTCTACTAGGTGTGCTTTAGTTAAATCACGACCACCAAGACCATAAATTTTACCACTAAGCATAGGACGTTTTTCTAAGTTATACATACAACCAGCTAACTCATTAAATAACATACCAACAGTTCCACCAGGAGCTGAACGGTCAAGAGTTGCAATAGCTTTTATATCTTTAAGTGCTTCTGCTATTTGCATGAAAGGAAAAGGACGAATAACACGAATACCAATTACACCGGCTTTAATACCTTTTGCTCTCATTTCAGTTGCAACTTCACGAGCTGTCTCAACTGAAGTACCCATACAAACTACAGCTACATCAGCGTCCTCTGTATCATACTCTTCTACAAGATTATATTTACGACCTGTAAGTTTTTCAAAATCAGCAAATACTTCTTCAATCTTAGGAAAAACTTTTGTCATAAGGTCATTATGTTGACGAGCTTTATGCTCAAAATGCCAATCTTCTTCAGTCTGAACACCGTGAGTTACAGGATGTTCAAAATCTAGCATGTCATTCATTGGTTTATAATCACCAACAAAGTTGTAAGCAGCATCATCAGTTAATGTTTGAACACCTTGAGCTGTATGAGAAGTCATAAAACCATCTTGGTGTACCATTGCTGGAAGTCTAATACCATGATCTTCAGAAACTCTAAAAGCAATAAAGTTTAAGTCATAAGCATTTTGTGGACAGTAAGCGTCAAACTGAATCCAACCGCTATCACGACCAAGATACATATCTGAGTGGTCACCATTAACATTAAGTGGAGCAGCAAGAGCACGGTTAACAACGTTTAAAACGATTGGTAAACGCATACCAGATGCTTGGTAAAGTGTCTCCACCATAAGTGCAAAACCTTGAGAAGATGTTGCAGTAGCAACACGACCACCAGCAGCAGCAGCACCAATACATCCACTCATTGCAGCATGCTCAGATTCAACCATTACGAATTCACCTTCGACATAGTTATCTGCTAAGAATTTTGCATAACCTTCAACAATTGGAGTTGATGGAGTAATTGGGTAAGCAGCAACAACGTCAATTTGACACTGTCTTAAAGCTTGAGCAGCCGCAAAGTTACCATCCCATACTTCAATATCTTTTAATTCCATTTTATCAAATGCCATTACTATTTCTCCTCATCTTTTGCAGGCCATGATGCAATCTCTGCCTCTTCTTCTGCTTGTTCTGGGAACATTAAAAGTGATTTAGGATTTGTAGGACAAACCTCAACACAAATTCCACAACCTTTACAGTGGTCCATATCTACACCAATCATCTTCTTATCTCTAGCTATGATTGAAACATCTGGACAATAAATCCAACAAAACTGACAATCAATACAGTAATCTTTATTAAATACTGGCTTAACTAGTCTCCAATCAGCAACACTTGCTGTATAAGAATTACTTGGAGAATATGCACGGTCTACCTGAGCAGTACCTGCAATATCATCTATCGAACCATCAAATGATCGGAGCATTGCTCCAATTTCGAATTCATCCCATCCTTTATTTGCCATCATATTCTCCTTATTTTACTTCATCATAAGCACGTTGAATTGCAATCATGTTTGCGTCAACGATCTTCTGTGGTAATTTTCCGAGAATTCTTTGCATACTCTCTTTAAAAAAATCTATATCATACATCTCTGAGACTTTCATAAATGCACCAAGCATTGGTGTATTTGGAATAGGACGACCAATAGTTTCGTTTGCAATTGTGATACAGTCAACAGTATAAACTTCCTTACCTTCTAGTTTTGGTTGAGCTTTAACAAGTTCTTCCTTACTTAGGTGAGTTGTAATAATATATTTTGTATTCTCTTTATGATTAATAGTGACATCACTTGTATAAACTAACGCAGGGTCTATTACAAAAACAAAATCTGGTTCCATATACTTTTCATGATTCATAATCATTGCATCGTCAACACGATTATATGCTGTCATTGCAGCTCCACGTTTAGCAGATCCATAAAATGCAAATGCCTGTACATGCTTGCCTGTTGTAGAAATAACATCTGCTAAACCTTTTGCTCCGGTAACAGCACCCTGTCCAGCACGACTATGCCATCTAATTTCTAGCATAAATTCTCCTTCTTTTAATACATAAGAATCTTCAGTTCTAAGTTAATGTATTTTAGGGAAGTTGCTCTTAAATATAGCTTGAAATAATACACTTTATTACTAAGTAAAGGAAATGTGTGTTTTTTTCCTGTTTTGTAGAAATTCAACAGCTTCTAATGCATCACTAAATATAATGTTTGTATGTTGTTTTAAAATATCACAATTATCATATCCGCTTAAAACCCCTATTGAATTTACCCCTGCATTTTTTGCTGAAATCAAATCTAATTTAGTGTCACCTATCATCCAAATTTCTCTGTTAGTAGCATCTAACATCTCTAAAGCTTTTAATATAGGCTCCGCATCTGGTTTTGGTTTCTCAACATCTTCACGTCCAATCAAAACTTCAAAGTGATGCATCAAATCAAAATGTTCCATCAAAACTTTAGAGTAAGTTCCTGTTTTTGTCGTAACAATACCCAATACCGCAAACTCACTTGCCTGAGTTACAGCCTCTTTTGCATTTTGTAAAAGTGTGGTCTTTATTGTGGAGATTTTTCGATACTCATCTTTATATGTATCAACATAATCCCAAATAACACTCTCATCAACACCAAGCTCTCGATACATAATATCCAGAGGATAACCAATAAGAGCCATTATATCTTCATCTGCTGGATGCTTAGCGTGGTGTACATCAAAAGAGTGATGGAAAGTACTTACTATTGCATCTGTTGAATCTATAAGTGTCCCGTCTAAGTTAAAAAGTATAATCATACTACTCTTTCTCCCATTTTATATAGTTGTGCCAGATGCCGCTAATACTCGGCTCAATATTTTTAATATTCTTATTTACTGTTGTGATTGAGTTTGGAATGTATAAAAATAGATATGGATTATCATCAACTATCATCTTAAACATCTCTTGCCATAGTTTGGAGAGCTTCTCTCTATCTACAATTGTTTGCGACTGCTCAATCATCTTATCCATTTTTGGATTGTTATAGCCTACAAGGTTGAATCCAGCTTTTTTATCACTATCACTATGCCAAAATATATATGGGTCTGGTGTAGGTGATAGTCCCCACGCTAAAAGCACACTATCAAACTTATGTGGAAATACCACCATATTTAAAAAAGCCTGCCACTCCATCACTCTAAGGGTAACTACTACACCGGCTTTTTTTAGTTGATGTTGAAGAATCTCTGCAGCATATGGTCTAATGGCACTTGCATTTGAGGTAACTATCTCAAATGTAAAAGGATTGTTTTTATCATACCCTGCATCTTTTAAAAGCTTTTTTGCTTTTTCTATATCTTGCTCTGGTGCTTTTACATTCTCATTGAATGCTTTAGTACCTGGTAAAAAAGGTCCAGTACAGACTTTTGCATGTTTAAAAAATAGAATATCAACTATCTCTTGCCTGTCTATGGCTAGAGATAAAGCCTCTCTGACTTTGGGGTTTTTAAACTTATCACGTCTAAGATTAAATCCCAGATATGTGTATGATTTACTTATCTGCTCATAAATATTAAACTTATCAAAAAAATCAGGATTTAATTGTCTCTCAAATTGCATAGGTTCAATAGAACCAATATCTAAAGCTAATGATTTTAACATTAAAAATCGTGTCATCGGATCTGCTATAACATGAAAAGAGATTCTGTCTATCTTAGCCCTGCCCTCGAAGTAATCATCAAAGGCTACCAATATTATGTTTTTTGAGTGTTCAAGTTGATGAAGTTTGTATGCACCGGTACCTATTGGCTCTGTGTTGAATGTAGAGTTCATCAGATTTTTTTCATCTCTTAAAATGTGCTCAGGCAAAATACCCATCATCCATGTCTCTAAGGCTTTAAAATATGGTTGTTTATATTTTACTTTTATAGTAAACTCATCAACAACTTCAACACTCTCAACGAACCTAAAAGCTGCGCTATATGGTGAGACAACCTGTGGTGAAATCAGAGTGTTGTATGTAAAAAGCACATCTTTAGCACTAAACTTTTCTCCGTCATGCCAGAGCACATTTTTGCGAAGTTTGAAAATGAGTGTTGTATCACTTTCATAGTAAAAATTCTCTGCCAAATCACCAATTATCGTTGAAGAGTCTTTATCATACTTAATAAGTCCGTTAAATAAAAATCCTGCAATCTCAGATGAACTTGAATCAGTCGCTAAAAGTGGATTTAGCCTAGATGGATTTGCAGACGTTGCAAGGTGCAAGGTTGAGGCAAATATATTTATAGAAAAGAAAAATAGTAATAATAATCTCACTCTCAAATCCTTAATTTAATGCTTTTTCATTTACACTTAATTTTCCATCATTAAGTTTGATTTCAAATATAAGATTATTACCATCTTCTTTAGCTAATAAGTTAGCCATGCCTGTTATCGGTATTTCTTTGTTCATAAGAGCATAGAACTCTTTTGAAAACTTAATGCTTGATGCAAGATTTAAATTTTTACTAATACTCAGATGAGAAGATTTTAGTTTCTTTGCTAAATCTGCATCTTCTTTTAAAAGTATTTTTGCCATCAAGCTAAAGCCGTCAATAGTTATTTTATCTTCTATAGTTATCTTTTTTAAAGACATATCAGCGATATTAAGTGATAAACCTTTTGATAGCAGTTTTACAACTGTCTCCTTAAACTTCTCCTCAAACTCAGGCGAGGAGCTTTTATTTGCATGAGAAGTAAGTTTTATAAACTCTTCATATGAATCTTTTTCAACACCTTTTAAAGATATGTCATAATTAAAACCTGTTGCCGAAACATTTGCATCTTTGGAGTTAAAGATAAACTCTCCAAGAGAACTTTTTACGTGAAATTCTGCTTTTTTTCCTTGAGTATTTGAAGATATATTTACTTTGATATTATCAACACTAGCTTCTAATTCAGAACTTTTTGTATCATCTACAACAATTGACATAGATTTCATTGTAGCACCAGATACAAAAGTACTTTGTGATTCAAAAGTAGAAGCAGAGCTAAGGTCATTAATCTCAAATTTCATATCACTTGTAGACTCATCGACCTTAATAATTATTTTAGAGATTGTAGTTTGTAGATTTTTAGGAGCTATTAAAGGACCACTTCCGTAATAAGTAGCATTAAAAAGTTTTACAGTCATCTTAGTACCATTGTCAAATAGATACTCTTCATCTATATCTTTTATATAACCATCAAAAAGTTCATTAGATATATAGTAATTTATATGGTATAAAACACCTTTACTTTGAAGCAATTTATCTATATAAGTATAAAAAGGCTGATTCTCTTTTTTTAACTCATTCGTAATATTAGCAGGAAGAGCTAAAGGATATATATCTACTGATACCTTAGAGCTTAGTGGAAAATTACTATACTCTATGTCTATACCAACTAAAACACCTGATATCATGGCATCTGTAAATGGAGGTATTTTAGAATCTGAGTATTGCTTAAGATATTGTATAAATTTAGAAGCATCTGAAAATAAAAATTCATAATGTTTTTTTGTAGTCAAGTAGGTAGACTCTGTTTTATCATTTTTTAACTCTAAACCATTAGAGGTTAAAAGAGAAACTCTTGTTTTTAGAAATCCCTCAGCAACACTATTACCTACTATTGGTAAAAGTGCTACAAGAGTAATAACTACAACAAGAGCTATGATAATTTTTTTCATAGACGTACCTTTTGATTAATTGAGGACATTATATATAAAATAAGTTAAGGGATTATTTTTTGTGAAAGCTAGAGAGATTTTACCAAGACTAAATGTCTTGATAAAAAAGTATAAAAAAGATTAACGTTTAGAGAACTGACGAGAACGACGAGCTTTACGCTTACCTGGCTTCTTACGTTCAACAACACGTGAATCACGAGTCATCATACCCTCTGGTTTAAGGATAGCTTTAATCGCTGGATCAAATGCAACTAGTGCACGAGAAATACCATGACGAAGTGCATCAGCTTGACCACCAAAACCACCACCTAAAGTAGTAGCAACGATATCAACTGACGTATCTTGCTTAGAAAGAACTAAGGGTTGTTTAACACGAAGTTTCTTAGCTTCAAGTCCACCTAACCATGCGTCTAAAGAGAGACCATTAATTGTGATGTTACCTGTACCTGGAGTTAACCATACTTTTGCTATCGACGCTTTACGACGACCTGTTGCATAAATTTTTGCCATGTGGTTATCCTTACTTAGCTAGTTGTGCAGTGTGAGGGTGTTCAGCACCTGCATAAATTTTTAATTTTTTAAGCATCTTAGCACCAAGCTTAGTTTTAGGAAGCATACCACGAGTAGCTAATTTATATAGTTTCTCAGGGTTTTTCTCTAAAAGCTCAGTCATTTTAACACTCTTAGTACTACCGAAGTAACCTGAATGAGAAAAATATTCTTTGTTTGCTATTTTACCAAGACCATTAAATTTAGCCTTAGAAGCGTTAATGATAACTACGTAGTCACCACAGTCAATATTCGGAGTCCAACAAGGCTTACGCTTACCACGAAGAGCTGTTGCTACTTCTGTAATCATACGACCAAATGTCTTACCTTCAGCATCAATCAAAATCCATTTTTGATCGATCTGTTCTGGAGTTGCAATTTGTGTAAATTTCATTCTAGAACCTTTCGATTTATTTAAGTGACGGAAGTATAGCTATATAAACTTACAGATAGCTTAATTTATGTTTATTTTAAGTTTTGATTTTTGTCTTTCTAATATTTAGAAAAATTTATATTTATATCCGTCAATATAAACTTCATTCAAGATAACTATGTTAAAATCTAAGCTATTAAATTTTAAAAAGAGAATACATGTTCAATAGTAAAAGTTATATATTTCAGATTCTGATTTTACAGTTATTTCTATTAACTAGCATATTTGCAGATGAGAATCAGCGTATTATTGATGAACTCGCATCACCAGTCCCTCAAATTCCTCTAAAATCTGCTCTTGGAGATAAAGCATACAATGATGCCATTGGGTCTGGAAAATACCGCTATGTCGGTAGCTCAAAGTGTCGTTTATGTCATAGAAAGTTTTTTATTGGAAGAAAAAATGATCCTCATGATTCTTCAATGAAAAGCCTTGTTAAATCAGGATACGAAGAAAATTCTCAATGCTTAACATGTCATTCGACTGGTCATGGTGTTAAAACAGGCTATATAAATCAAGCATTGACTCCTCGTCTTTCAAATGTTCAATGTGAAGGCTGTCATGGTCCTGGAAATATTCATATAAAATTAGCCAAAGACAAAATCAGAAATAAATCTACTTTTAAAAAGGGTGGTTTTCTTGCTGGAACAGACAATCCAAAAATACTAAAAAAGATGTGTACAAGCTGTCATACTAAACGATGGGATAAGTCGTACCATGATTTAGACAAATCATATGATAGCTATAAAAATGCTAGTCCAAACTCAAGGAAGTAGATAATGTCATTTATTAAAAAACATGCAATAGCAATTATTTTAATATCATTAGTAATTGGTATTGCCTACCTCTCTTACTATAATTATAAAGTCCAAAAAAACCTATTACTACAACGTATGCAAGAAAATTCCTTAAATATCGCAAGCTCAGTTTCATCAGCTATGGGTCGATTTGAAGATATAAAATCAACTATGAGTCTTGAAAAGCTAGTTGATGATATCTCTTTTAAACTTGAAATATTCGAATTTAGATACATTGATCCAGATGGAAGTATTAGAAATTCTATGTTCAAAGAAGAGATAGGAAAAACTCTAACCTCTAAAAGGTTTATTGAAACAATGCAAGGAGATAAAAAATTAAACACCTTCTTCTTTGAAACCCGTGATTATGTAGAAGTGATGTCTATTTACTATCCTATATACACTTCTAACCAGCTTATAGGAATAGTAGACTTATCTGTTGACATATCTGAATACAACCTCAAAAAGGGGATAAAAAACAATCCTGCCTTACTTCACAGACAAGTAGATATACGAAATCTACTAAAATCAATTAGTGCTTCTGTAACAAACTCCCTAGCCATATTGATGAAAACAAATATAAATGACTTTTTACATGCCTATGTTGCCTCAACTAAGACAATTACACAAATTTCAGTTATTGATGAAGAGAAAAATATATATATTAGTAGCGACATCTCTTTAATTGGGAAGAATTTAAAGAACAACTACAATAAAGATTCTGGAATAACAATGGTGAACTCTAAACCAACATATGTAACATTAGTTAATTCAAATCTACATAACAAAAATGAAAAAACGAATCTAAGATTATTAATCGATGCTTCAACATATGTAAAGCATGAAAACCAGTTGCTTAATACAGCAATAATCACAAGTTTTATAGCTCTTTTTTCAGCGCTATTAACTTCTGGTCTTATTTATTTTACAGCCATAGAGCAATCTCGTAAAGAAAAAGAACGTCTTGAACATTTAGTGGAAATTCGAACTAAGGAGATAGAGGTACTCAGCAAAACTGATTCCTTAACTAATTTATGGAACAGACGCTACTTAGAAGAAAATCTTGCTCTAGAGTTTAAAAGAGCTAAACGATATAAACATGACTTATCTGTAATGATTATTGACTTAGACCATTTTAAAAATATTAATGATACATATGGGCATTTAGCAGGTGATGAAGTTTTGAGACAAATTAGTTCCAGAATTAAAGAGTCTCAAAGAGAAACGGATTTTATTGGACGATATGGTGGAGAAGAAATTGTAGTTATTTTACCTGAGACTAATCTTGAGACATCTATAAAAATTGCAAATCTAATACTTAAAGTTATCTCCACAAAACCTGTAGAATTTGAATCTAATTCTATTGTTGTTACAACAAGTATTGGTATTAGCTGTGTAAAAGAGGAGCATTCTGAATATTCAATGATTTTTGCTGAAGCTGATGAAGCACTTTACAGTGCTAAACAACTTGGACGAAATAGAGTTGAAGTATTTAAAATAAAGTCAGTTTAATACCTTAGATTCAACTTTTTGTCTTGCTTCTCTACTCTTTTTACTTTCACTCCATTTTTCTTGTCTACTTTGGCCTTGTTGAAGTTTTCTTTCTTTCTTTTTTTCTTTTTTTTGAGTAAATCTCTCTTGTCTGTTTTCTCTTTGTGTATCTTTTCTTACTTTACGAGCTTCTCTTTTTTCAGACTTTCTTGCCCACTTGTCTTTTCCTTTTTCTGCTTCAGTAGCTTGTTTAGCTTTCTTATTTGCAACTTTCCTCTCTTGCTTTTGTGCCTTTCTCTCTTGTTCATTATCAGTTTCTTGTGAAGCATCTGCGTTGGCAAATAGCAAAGTCAGTAAAAGCAGTGTTACGATATTTTTCATATTTTCCCCTTCTTATATATAGTTTATTATATCTAATTATGAAATAAGCTTTCCTAGCATCTAAACTTTACTAAGCTCTACGGAGTCTTCAAGTATGTAGGCTATGTAACCTTTTACCTCATCACCCGTTATCTCTTTAATAGCTTTTACATAGTAGTTTACTTGTTCTACATGCTTATCAGAATAACTCATAGAACTTTTGTAGTCTATTACAGCCCATGAGCCATCATCTTGTTTTATAAGTAAATCTATATAGCGCAGATTATTTTTATAACGAAGTGCTTTTTCTTTATAGCACTCTCCAGATGTCAAAGAGATAAACTCTTTACTTTCTATCACTCTTACAACTCTACGCTCTATATCTTCTATCTCTGAATCTTGCAAAGAGTAGCCGTATTTGTTTAGCATCATATCTTTAGCATTGCTAATGGCTTCTAAAGTAAAACTTCCAAGCATCTCAAGCATATAGTGAAGTGCCAAACCAAAGTTTATAGCTTTTAAATCTTCTTCACTGCTCTCTTCTAGTTTTAAAATATCACTCTGCGTTCCGTAATAAAGGTCTTTATATCTCATCTCTTGTAAAGGCGTTAGTGCTTTTGTCTGTGCATTTGTATTTTTACAGCTAAGCTCTCCACTGCTTTTTGGTTCAAGATTTAGTATATCAAAGCTTGAATCTTTTGACTTGAGTATAACAAACAGGTTTTCTCTAGCTCTTGTAAATGCCACATATAGTGCATTTAGAGAATCTTCTTTTGTCAAATACTTCTCTTTTGCAAGTGCCTCTTCATACTCAGCATCTATAGCGTCTCTGCCTTTAATACGAAGATATACGTCTTCAAGTTTTATTCCATCATATTCATAGATAATTGCATCTCTGGCAGGCGGAGCTTTTTTTAGTCTGTCCATTACTATCACATGCTCATACTCCAAACCTTTTGATTTGTGAACAGTTAAAACTCTTACACCGTTCAAATCAGATGCAGCACCACTGGCATCTAGTCTCTCATACTCAAATAAAAGTGCTTCAATATCTTCGTACTTTCCTACGACATCTAAAAAACGTATAAGATGAAAATCATCACTAAATAGTCTATACTCAGCTATAACATTTTTAATAAGTCTTAGTAGCTTCGTTTTAGTCAAATCAATTTTTGCTATATCTCTTGACTTTTGATTTATAAGAGCGAAAAAGTTATGTTTATATATCTCTTGTTCAAAATATAGATACTTCAAGTATTCCAAAACAGCCTTTACGCTACGCTGATTTATAAGTTTTGTAGTTGTTTCTGTTACAACCTCTATGTTCTCATCTTGGAGCATCTGTTTTATAACTTCGCCATCGCCATTTGTAGCACAAAGAATTGCTACCTCATTGATGTCTGCACCAAGATAGATAACCCTTTTAATCTGCTTTAGAGTCTCCTCTAATATCTCATCACTATTTATTACTTCTACATATCCCGCATCTGCTTCTGGTCTTACGATTTGCGGAGCATAGTTTTTAATTTTGCCCTCAAAGGTTGAGTTTACAAACTCTATGACCTCTCTTTGAGAGCGATAGTTTGTAAGAAGCGGTTCTACCTCAGTATGACACTCTTCTTTTACAGCTCCAAACAGAGCACTTACTCCACCACGAAACCTATAGATGGACTGTTTAACATCTCCAACAAAAAAGAAGCTTCCATCTTCACTAACACCGTTTCCTGAGAGTATCTCATCTATAAGCGGTTTTAAAATCTCATACTGCAGTATGCTCGTATCTTGAAACTCATCAAGCAGTATATGTTCTATAGCAGAGTCAAGTCTAAAGTATAAAAACTCACTGTCTATTCGCTCTTTTAAAATGTGGTAAACCAAAACTGTTACATCATTAAAACTAAGTTCGCTGTCTTCTGTATATAGTGCTTTTTTTGCTTTTTGATAGATGCCGGTGAGTTCACTCAAAGCATAAAAAAAGTTTTGCTCTTTTGCTCGATTTTGGTTTTTTACTGCTTCTTGGATTCTAGTAAGTAAAGAGTTCATATCTGGAGTAAAGCACTTTGAAAAAGTTCTGTAGTCCAAACTCTCTCTTCCTATCCAAGGCTTAGATGCAAGTTCCTCAAAGTCATCAGCTTCTACAGCTTTTTTAACTGTCGCAGATGCACCCTCGCATCTGTTAATGATATCGCGCAAAAACCCAAGATTTTGCATAGCAACTTGTTCAAAATGTATAAAATCTTGTTTTTCAAACTTTAGATGCGAGAGTTCTTGATGCTTTATGTAAAACTCATCAAGCAGAGTAAAGATATCTCCTAGTCTCTTGTTTGATTGAAGAGATAAAGTTATAAGGGTATCTTTTTTACCCGCTACACTAACCTCTTTTAAAAAGCGTGAAAGAAGTTTCAACTCATGCTGAGAACTCATAGTAGTAAAGTCTGGCATTAAAGATGCATAGAGTGAAAACTTACGGAGTATCTGAGCAAAGAACTTATCTATAGTCATAATCTTAGAGTTTGAATTTAAAAACTCATCTAAGATTCTTTTTCGCTCTTGAAGTAGATGCTCACGAGAAAAACCCGTGACTTTTACTATCTCATCTAACTCGCCTCGATGCTCCAACTCTTCTAATGTAAGAACAATTCTCTCTTGCATCTCAAAGGCTGCTTTGTTTGTAAAGGTAAGAGCCAAGATTTTGTTAGGAGTAGCACCTTTAAACAAAAGAGAGAGATAACGCACAACAAGCATAAAGGTCTTACCACTACCCGCACTCGCTTCGTAGGCTAGATTGTTTTTAAACATTACTCTCTCCCACACATAATCTTATACTCACAAAAAAGGCAGTTTTTAGCATCTTCGGTCTTCTCAAAGTTTACATCTTCAATCATCAACAAGTCTTTTATATTTGACTGTAGTACTTCTAGTTTCTCTTCTAAAAAAGCCTCAGGAACTATCTTGGAATCTTTAAGATCGTAATATCCGCATGCAGTGACTCTTCCAAGTGTAGATGCTAAAAGATAGTAAAACTCTAGCTGAAAGTCTGTAGCATCTGGGAATGTCTTTGTAGTGTAGAGAGGGTAAGAACCTGTTTTATAATCAAGTACGAAGATTTCATCGTCTTTAACATCTATTCTGTCTATAACACCTCTTAGAGTCATTCCTGCAAATGAACACTCCAAAGATTTTTCACACTCTTTTACCTGCCAGCCATCTCTAAAACGCTCTATCTCTTTTTCACAAAATGTATCTAATCTTCTTTTTTGCATATCTATAAGATATCTGTCTAACTCACTCGCTCCGCAAACATCATCAAGTTCATTGTTTAAATCTCTTTTTAAGTCATCTAAACTACTGTATGAATTTTTCTTGCTATATAGTTCTTTTAGTGCTTCATGAACAGCTGTTCCGACTTCCCATTCTGCTGGCATATCTTTTGGAATCTCATGATTATCTATAAGCTCTATATATTTATGATAATATTTTCTCTTACATGTCAAAAATGTTTTTAGTTTTGTGGCAGAGAGTTTTACATCTTTGAAGCTGTATTCCATTTCTATCTTTTTCTCTTCTTTTACAGCTGGTGTTGATTTATCAAAAAGCACCCCAGCATAGTCTAGTTCTTCATATTTATTTTCAGCCTTGATGCCCAGATGCTTTAAAAATCTAGATGCACTACTCTGCTCAGATGCCACGAAAGAGATTGCAGCCTCTTTAGAAGAGTTTATCAGCATCTCATAGTAGTGTTTTTGCAAGTTTTCTCTGTCACTCATTGTTGGTAGGTTTGCCATCTCTCTTATGTTTGTATTTAAAAACATATCTTTATCACTTCGTCTTGGAACATTACCATCGCTGAAGTCTACTATTACTACAGCGTCAAACTCTATAGCACGCGTTTCTAAGACACCCATAACAGTTACTTTTCCACCTCTAACATCATCTATACTTACAGATGCTAAACGTTGCAGGAAAAGTGAGATAATAGATTTTACACTCATATCTTTCATACTTGGTAGTATGTTTTTAAGAGCGTAAATCTGCTCTTTAAAGATTTTTTTCTCAACCTTAGTTACACTGCAGCTCTCTAAAAAACCATATAAAAAATCTATGATCTCTACTTCTTGCACCTTTTTATAGTAGATGCTAAACAGCTCTTTATAAATCTCATCACCGACTCTCCCGAGTCTTGCACTATTTTCCTGTGATAGTTGCTCTATAGCTTTGCACGAAGAGTTTAGTTTTTCATATATCTCTGTTTTAGAGAATGATTCACCCATTGCAAAGTTAAAGTTAGACTTATCATCGAAAGTTTTTAACAGTGTTGCAAAATTCTCATCCGGCAATATAACCGCAATCTTTTGAGCTTCATATCCACTCTCTATGTAGTCGTAAACTTTTTTCTTTACAAATGCGACTTGCAACATTGTTTCGCTAAATGATTCACAACTGATATTTAAATTTTGCTCAACTCTCTCTTTTTCAAGTAACTCTTTTTCATTTAAAGATACTTTATATCTGTAACCTACTTCGAGTTCAAAACCTAAAAATTTATTAAATGTATCTTGCATTTTAGTGTTGAATTTAGAAGTATCAAATATTATATTCAGAGTGCTAAATTCACAACATTTTTGAAGTAACTCTAACTCAAAATTTGTTAGATGCCCAACTACGTGAAGTTCTATATTTTTATGAGAACGTGCATAATCTTCATTAAACTCATATTGTTTTGGCAAAAATATTTTATCAAGAATTTTTCGTTCACTACACAACTTTTCATATCTTTTATACAACTCTTGAAGAATTGTTATATGCTCTTCATACTCAGCGTATACATCTGATGTATCGAGCATGTCTATGTCATACATCTCTGCACTTAGTTCTTCAAAAAATTTAAATATATATGATGAATTTTTTGTAAATGTAAAAAAGTTTCTCTGGATTTGTAAATTTTTAAAGGAGTTAAAGTCCGAAGCTTCAAGCAGAAGCAAGACTCTGCTGTCTTCATCTGTCATCTTGAAATCTTTTACTATGCAGAGTTTGGAGATAAACTCACTCATTGTAATGTGGTTTGGTAAAAAAAGTGTTTGATTTTCTATTTTAAGTTGCTCGTGACGGATTGCACGAGCAGATGGTAAGATTATAGTTGTATTATCCATGGCAGTATTATAGCTTAATACTCCGAGACCTCTTTATCTCTTGTATCAGCTTTAATATTGTAATACCTTTGCAAATCACCAACACTAACTTTAGCCATAATATCCCATCTACCTTCAACAGGTAATTTGATAGAAGAAAAAGAGTAAACACCGTTTTCATAAGTTGGGGAGTTTAGATTTTGGTCATACTTGTGGTTATTTGGTCTAGTAACTACGACTTCTATCTTAGCGTTATCTATATCCTGAGAGTTTAAGTCACTAACCTTATATTTTATAACACTACCGTCTAATCTAAGCCCATCTGTAGCATATGATATCGTGTACTTTTTATCAAAGGCTATACGAGCTTTAATAAGCTCATTAGCTTTTGCATCTGCTTCGTGATAACCCATCATGTAAGTATCACTCTTCTCAACTGGAAGTTTATTTGCAACTACAATTGTAGCTACGCAAGCCCCAAAAACTAATACTATTGATGTGCCTATTGCATATGGCCAAATTTTTCCGTTACTTTTGCTCAAGTTTCTGCCTTCTTATATATAGTTTTCTTTTTATATAAAGAAATATACCATAAACTATAAAACCGTAAAACAATACTTTTATAAGCAGGATACTTGTTTTATTAGCATTTCCGACGGCATTTTCTAACACAATGCCTTTAGAGTCTGCAATCTGCTCTGCAATATCTGCATAACCATTAAACATTGACGCAGAATATTTACCTAATATCTCACCTTTTTTTGCTTTACCGGCAAGTAGTGGTAAAATTGTACCGCCACTTGTCATATCACTAAAATCTAAATTTAGCAGTGCGATTACAAAAGCCTGAACAGGTGATGAAATAGGACTTAGTACCTGTTTTTTATCAAAATACTCATATAAAGAGGTTGGATATGCAAGTATATCTACTTTAGAATTCATCTCAGAAAATGTAAGCAATACAGTAGGTGAAGAAAAGTTTTTCATTAACTCTTGCTCATATGCCACTATGTTTGTCTTATTTGGCAACTCTTTAAGCATAACAAGTCTTAAAGATATTCCAGTCTTTTCATAAAGTTCTGATCCTAGCTTATTAACTTCGGCGTTAAATGCTGGGTTAAATATCACTTCATCTTTATATAAATATTCTGCACTAAGCGATGTTTGAAAAAATATTGTGAGGATGAGGGCCGCAAGCCCTCTTGAAATTTTCAATGAAACTACCTAACCAACATAAAGATGATTAGGTGTAAGAACTGCGAAAAGCGTATAAGCGGCCATAACTACAAGACCTAAAGTTATTAACTTATCCATTATCTACTCCCTTACTTCACATCAACAACATGTTTAGCATTTTCAGTACTGAACATTTTGATTGATTTTTCATTTTCTATTTTATAATAATTAGTTGCATTAGCATTTTGTACACCAAGGCCCAAAGTTGTAAGAACAACCAAGATACTCAGTAACAATACTGTTGCAATCAACATGCCAGTAATTCCATCAAGAGCAAATACGCTTCTATTTTCATTCATACCTGACTCCTTATTTACTTAAGCTAGTGATGTATGCACCAACAGCTTCTTTTTGCTTAGCATTGAGTCTATCAAATGCCGGCATTTTACCGATAACACCTTTTTTACCATGATTAAGAACATTAGTAACAAGTGTTGGACTAAATGTTGCAACACTAGGTGCTACATACTCCATACCTTTACCGTCTTCACCATGACAAGCTGCACAAGTACCAGCAAATATATCAGCGCCAGCGCCAGTCATACCATTTGCAACATAAGCAGATACAACATTAATCTCAGCATCTGAAATTAAAGCACCTGTGTTAGCATTGAAAAGTCCATTACGATCAGGCATAGGCATTTCCATACCAAGCAGTTGATTGTTTGAACCATTTTCTACAGCAAATTTAACAACATTAGCTTCAATTCTTTGATTAAGATTTGCAGCTTTGCCATCAATACCATCAGCCTTAAGACCATGACATATTTTACATTCTGCAATAAATACTGACTCACCCATTTCTATAAGTCTGTCACCAGTAATAGATGCATACTGCGCTTCAAACTTAGCATTATGAGCTGCTGTGTCTTCATTATACTCACCAATTTGTGAATATGCATTTACTGGATAACCAATTGTAAAGTACCACATACCCCAAACTATAAGTAAGAAAAATGATACTGCCCAACCCATAGGCAACTCATTTAAATACTCACCAATTCCATCCCATTGTTCGTCAGCAAGTTGACCATCGGCAGTATCAGTTTGCATTTGACGAACATACTTGATAACTACAAATACTGTAATTATTACAAGAGCAACCGCGCCTGCAACTGCAAGCATATTGACGATATCATCATTTAAACCACCTTCTGAACCAACTACAGACATGTAAGTGAACAGTAGCATAGCAGCGGTAAAGATAATCCCCCCAAGATAAAGCTTATTCATATATCTCTCCTATTTCTCTTTGTCGTCTGATTTAGATAATACCGGAGTATCATCTATATCATCGTGTAGTGCCATATTGCTATATTGTTCATAGTCAACACCATTAGAATCTTTTCTTTTCGTATACAAATGGTAAATATAACCATAGAGTGCAATTACTAAAAAAAGTACTAGTGTAAAATAACCATAAGCCTGTAATTGTGCAATATCCACTATAATCCTTTAACTATTTAAGACTATTTAAATATGCAATTAAAGCAACTATTTCAGGTATTTTACCATTTGCTACTGCATCTTTAACGTCTTGATCTTTCATGTCTGCTGCAATTACTTTTGCTTCAGCTAAAGCCAGAGCATTTGCATCTGCAACACTTGAACCCATTTTAACAACTGTAGTTGACCCATTTTTCATAGGAACTGGCTTATTGTAAGGAACTGAAAAGAACTGTGCTATTGTTAACTGTTCTGCATAAGCAGTATTGATATCAGTAGCATTAGTAAACATCCAACGGTATGCAGGCATAATTGAACCTGGAACAACAGCAGCCGGATTTTTCATATGATTTTCGTGCCAGTCAGTAGTACGGTAGTTACCTACACGCATTAAATCTGGACCAGTTCTTTTAGAACCCCATAGAAATGGACGATCATAAGCATACTCACCACTTAAAGAGTAGTGACCATAACGGTCAGTTTCTGATTTAAATGGGCGTACTAACTGTGAATGACAAGCATTACAGCTATTTTTAATATAAACATGACGACCTGCTAACTCTAAAGTAGAGTATGGAGCAGTACCGATTGTCGGACGAGATGCTTGCGCAAAGTTTGGAAGAATTTCAACTAAACCTGCAAAAGCAATTGTTAAGAACACCGCTACCGCAAAAAAGAACGGATGTTTTTCTAACCAATGAAACATATTATATCCTTTCTATTAAGCGCCCATAGGCGATGCTGATTGTAGCTCAGACTCTTCAACAGGGCGAGCAGACATAGTTTTGTAAATGTTATAAGCAAACATCAAGAAACCAACTAAGTATAATAGTCCACCAACACCACGAATAGTGTAATAAGGGTGAAGAACAGTTACTGTATCAATGAAAGAGTAAGCTAAGTTACCAAATTCATCGTGAGCACGCCACATCATACCTTGAGTAATACCAGCGATCCACATAGAAGTGAAGTATAAAACAACACCTAAAGTTTGAATCCAAAATTGTGTAGCCATAAGACTTTTTGAGTAAATCTCACGCTTGAATACACGAGGAGCCATGTGATAAAGTGCAGCCATAATCATAAAGCCAACCCAACCAAGAGTACCATCATGTACATGACCAACAATCCAGTCAGTAAAGTGCGCGATTGCATTAACAGATTTAATTGCTTGAATAGGACCTTCTAATGTTGAGAACATATAGAATGTTGAACCAAGAATCATAAATTTAATCAATGGAGAAGCTGCAACTTGTTGCCACTCGCCCTTCATTGTAAGAAGCATATTAATCGCTGAACCCCATGAAGGAAGAATAAGAATTACCGAGAATATTGAACCCATAGTCTGCATCCAATCTGGAACAGTTGAGTATAATAAGTGGTGACCACCAGCCCATAAATATACAAACATTAATCCCCAGAAAGAGAGTAATGATAGTTTATATGAATAAATAGCTTGACCAGACTCTTTTGGTAAAAAGTAATAAACCATAGCAACAATAGGAACAGTAAAACCAAATGCAACAGCATTATGACCATACCACCACTCAACTAGTGCGTCATTTGTACCAGCATACATAGATACTGAATGATACCAAGCACCATGTCCACTACTTCCATCAGCAGCAGTTCCTAATATTGTAGGAATCTCCATGTTGTTGAAAAGATAAAGCATAGCTATACCTAGGAAAGTAGCAATATAGTACCAAATAGATATATATAGAGACTTTTCACGGCGAATACCGATAAGACCAAATAAACCCATACCCCAAATAACCCATACAATAACAATAGCGATATCGATTGGCCACTCAAATTCAGCATACTCTTTTGAAGTTGTTACACCAGCAAGTAATGAAACAACAACTGCTGCAACACCTACTAAATATAACCAAAAGTGTAATTTTCCTAAAAACATCAATAGACCTGACTCTGCCATTGACACTTTTAAAACACGCTGACCAACATAATACCAAGTAGAAAAAATACCACTTAGTGTAAAACCAAATATTATTGCATCTGTATGCAATGGACGAAGACGACTAAAGTTTGTGTACTCAGCTAAACCCTCACCTAGGAATAAATTTACCCCTGGATAAGCAAGTTGAAAAGCTAAGATTACACCGATGAGCATACCAACAATTCCTAATACAATTGTTGTAAACATGAACATCTTTGCAACCGTATAGTCGTACTCTAATGGACGATTCTCCATATATAGCCTCCTTAAAGATTCAAAGCAATTACGCCTAATTAAATAACATAGTTATCAACTAGACTAATTAACATTGCTACTATATCCATAGAAAAGTTTAAAGTATCTTAAAAAATGACTATTTCATGACAAATTTACTTAATTATTAGTTTTTTGTTTACTTTAGTAATTTTATATTTATTTAAGAAAATAATTTTGAAAGTTTAGTGAATATCAGGAGATACCGAGAGGCATCTTTTTTTATCTTTTAATAAGAGATAAAAACTCTGAAAATATATATCTACTCTCTTTAGGTCCAGGACTTGCCTCTGGATGATGCTGAACAGAAAAAATAGGTGAGTCATTGTATCTTAACCCTTCGATTGTATCATCGAAAAGATTAGTATGAGTAACACTAGCAATTTCTATAATATTATCAGGTACATTATAGTTGTGATTTTGTGCTGTAATCTCTACAAATCCTGTTTTAATATTCTTAACAGGATGATTTCCACCATGGTGACCAAACTTTAATTTAAACGTGTCATAACCGTGAGAGATAGAAAGAAGTTGATGTCCTAAACATATACCAAACATTGGAACCTTAGCGGCAATTAATTTTTTGATTTGCTCTTGCTCTTTTTTTAGGACAAGTGGATCACCTGGACCATTTGACAAAAATACGCCATCAATCGTCTTAGAGTTATAACTCTCTATTAAATCTTCAGCTTTAAAATCATTTGGAATAACTTCAACACCGATACCAGCACAAACAATTTCATTTAGGATATTACGTTTAACACCAAAATCGATAACAGCAATCTTAGCTTCTGGAGTTGGTGCAACTTCATACTCAAATAGAGTTCCAGAATAAGTTGAACTCTCATGCTTATAAGGTGTTTTTGTACTTACTTGCTCAATATAATTAACATCTTCAATGCGAGGAGAATCTTCTAAAATTTTCTTTAGTTCATCTTTATTGCTAATAGTAGTAGATGCTACCATCATCATAGCACCTTCGTCTCTTATCATCTTAGTTAAAAATCTTGTATCAATATCACAGATACCCATAATGTTGTACTTAAGCAAAAAAGCCCCTAAAGACTCCTCTGCTCTGAAGTTTGAATATCTTTTTTGATACTTTCTAACTATCATACCCTTAGCATGAGCACTAGAGCTTTCCATATCTTGATCATTAACACCAACATTACCAATCTCTGGCATTGTAAATGTAACAAACTGACCGGCATAAGATGGATCAGACATAATCTCTTGATAACCACTCATAGATGTATTAAAAACTATTTCACCTACAACTGTATCACTTGCGCCAAAACTATTTGCTTCTAAAAAAGTTCCATTTTCAAGATAAACATATGCCTTCATTTACTTCTCCATACCTCTTTTAATTAACTCTTCTCTATATATTTTTTCATATAAAATATCAAACTCATCTGTTCCAGGAATATATCTCTTTTTATATGATCTTATTTTTTCCATTACTGCATCATCCATCTCAGATGCATCTGCAATAAAAGATGTAATCGCACTGTAGATAATATTTTTAATACGATTTTCTGTAACTTCAAAGTGAATCAGATCTTCTTCGTAAAGTTCATCTAAAATCTTATGAGAAATATCTGAGTATCTCTCTTCATAATTTAATATTACTCCAAATTCAGGAGCAAGCTTTTTCTTTATCATAAAGAAAAGTTGTCTTTCATCTACGAACTGAAACTCTATCTCTTCTTCGTTTTCATCACAGATATCACCAGCTTTTTCTTCAAGTGCCATCTCTTGTTTTACATTTTGGGTGAGTATCTTTTCGGCCTCATGAGCAACAGCTTCAAGGCCTTTAGTCATCGTAACAACACCACTTTTGTTTAAATCAATTGCAACTCTGCTAGATATATGCGGTATAGCTTTTAGTGATATTTTCATTGATAGACCCTACTTGTTTAAAATAATTTATGCATTTTACAATAATTATGATTAGAGTTTGATTATGCTCTTTGTTATTTAGCTAAAAGTAGTGTAAGGACAGAAGCTTTTTGGGAATCCATTTTGGTCAAAATTTTTCCGACAGTTTTTGGTTTTAAAGAGCTTAGAATCGAAGCGGCTTCTTGTGCATCCATATCTGATAAAATACTTGCAGCTGAACCCGCTTTCATTTTTGAAAAAGTTTGAGCTATTTTATCCATTTTTAAGTTTTTTATTTCTTTTAAAACTTTTTCATTTCTTTTAAGCATTTTTTTTATTGACTCTTCTTTTATAGTAATTTCATTAAGTTTTCTATCTACTATTTCCTCTTTTTGTTCAAGTCTAATCTCTTTCTTTTTTAATAGTTCTTCTGTTGCGATTTTTAAAGAACTTAGTGCTTGTTTTTGCTCATCGATTCTCTCTAGTTCAACTAGAAGCTCACTCTTTCTTTCTTTAAATATTTGAGTACAGTCAAAGAGTCTATCACTAGTTTGTAGAGCTATAAGAGATGTGAAAGTAAACATAAATAATATAAATATTCTCAATTTTTTCCCTTTTGCGCATAAATCATTAGAGCAACTTCATCTAAATCTTTTGCTTCTTTTACTTTAAGTTTTTTTATCTCTTTTTGGATCTCTTGAAGCTCTAAATATTTGAACTTTTCATGCTCAATCATATCAAGTTTTAGTTTTTCTTTTGCTGACTCTACTTGATTTTTGGCAAATTTAGTCCATTCTTTGTTATGTTCTATCAATCCACGTCCAGAAGACAAAAGAGTTCTATTGGCTATAAAATCTTTCATACTGCCGTTTTGTGGTGGTGTTATATCTTTGATTGATTGGTAAGAGATTTCTAGTGCTATTGCAGCGCTATTAAGGTCTGCATTGGCTCTTTGAACAACTTGCTCGCTTTTATCCATAGTATTTTTTTTTAATTTTACTAAAGAGCTAAAACGAGTCTTCATAATAATCCTTAATTTTATTGCATAAAATGAAGGAAACCTTCATCTATGTTATAACGCCATCGGAAGTAATTCCGCTGACTACGCTAACGCTAGGTTTTCTTCGGCAGAAAACCCATTGCACTAGTGCAATTTTAGATTTCATCTATAATATTATTGTATCATCTCTCTCAGGAGAAGTAGAAATTATACCTACTTTTGTTTTACTTATTTCTTCAATAGTTTTTACGAAATCTTGTGCATCTTGAGGAAGTGCGTCAAAAGTTCTTGCACCTACAGAGTTATTCCAGCCTTTAAATGTTTTGTAAATTGGTTTTACATCTTCAAGGTTTGATGGCATGTAATCTATCTCTTTACCATCTAATTCATAAGCTACACAAAGTTTTACTTCATTAAAACCATCAAGAACATCAAGTTTCATAAGCGCTAATTCATCACAACCATTTAAGCGAGCAGCATGGCGCGTTGCTACTGCATCAAACCAACCACAACGGCGAGCACGGCCAGTCGTTGTTCCAAACTCATGACCTTGCTCTCCAAGTCTTTTACCGTCTTCACCGAAATCTTCACTTGGAAAAGGTCCATTACCAACACGAGTACAGTAAGCTTTAACTATTCCTATAACTTTACCAATATCTTTAGGGTTAATACCAAGACCTGTACAAGCACCTGCTGAGACTGTAGCAGATGACGTTACATAAGGATAAGTTCCATGGTCAATATCTAAAAGTGTACCCTGAGCACCCTCTAAAAGAATTCTCTTATTTTCATCAAGAGCTCTCCATACCATCTGAGTTGTATCTGTAATAAAAGGAGCTAATTTAGCTTTATAACTTTCAAGTTCTCCAAGAAGTTCAGACTCAATTGGAGTAGGTATTTCATAAATATCAAATACTTGTCTATTTTGTTCAAAATACTCAAGGATTGAAGCAGTAAGTTTTACAGGATTTAAAAGCTCACCAACACGAAAACCGGTACGATTGATTTTATCTGCATATGCAGGTCCAATTCCCTTACCAGTTGTACCAATTGCTTTATCGCCCTTTAGTTTCTCTTTAGCTTGATCAACCAAAGCGTGGTAGTAAAGATTTAAGTGCGCTTTATCTGAAATATAAAGACGACCTTCTAAGTTTTCAAACTGAACCATCTCTTTGATAATTGATTCAGGAGAAAGGACTACACCATTACCAACTACATTGATTGCTTCGGGGTTTAAAACACCTGAAGGAACTAAGTGAAGTGCATACTTAACACCATCAACCCAAATAGTATGACCTGCATTGTGACCACCTTGACTTCTACAAACCATATCATATTCACATGCTAGTCTATCAACTATCTTGCCTTTTCCTTCATCACCCCACTGTATACCTACAATTAAATCTGCTTTCATATTTCCTCTTTCTCTCTATTCTTATTTAGTTAATGTTTCACAAAGTGCATCTGTATAAATTGCAAATCCAACCGAAGTAAGATCCTCATTTTTATATCTTCCACCTCTAGCATATACTTCATTTTTATCTATTACTCTAAAAAACAACTCATCATAGTAAAGCATTTTTGCATAGTACATAGGTGCTAAAACTGTGTTATCAAACTTGGTTTCTATACACAGTTCTTTCATTTTAAGTAACTCTTGTTTAATCGCTTGGGGAACAATTTCTAAAAGTTCATCAACCTGTTCTATATGCTGAAGATATACAAGTTTTTCTACCCACTCAACTTTTAAGTTTAAAAATTTCTCTATATTAAGATGACGAAAATCATCAAGTGTTAACTCGCCAAACATATTTACTAAAATTTTAGGAATTCTTATATTTGAAATTTGTATTAAAGGTTTTATCTCTAGTTTATCAAAAATATCAACTGCTAAGTTCATAACAGATGATAGATTTTTCTCTCCCATAAACTCAACGCCAACTTGGTACTGTTCCTCAGTTGGATAACGCAGTACCGGCTGAATATAGAACCATTTTTTTTGTTCAGTATTTGTTCCAAGGCGTTTTTGAATAATTCTAACAACATCTATAGTAGAATCTGCTCTTAAAGATAGAGAGTTGTTCATCTCATCATTTACCTTTATAAGCTCTTTTTCATTCGCGATACTTAGGTGTTGATGGTATGAAAATATTGGAGTAACAATCTCTTCAAATCCATCAGCATCCAAAATATCACTAGCTACTTTTTCAATATGGCGTTTTACTTTAGCGCTTTTACCAAAGTAAAGTTTAGAACCATTTGGAATTTCATGCTCTAATATCATCTATATCTCTTTTTTTTCTAATGCGGTTAAAAAATAAGTTTCGTTATATACTTTTGAAGCAATTCCAGCGTATTCTAATCGTCCCATACGGTGCAATATAAGTTCTATTGCATTTACAACCCAAATAGACTCATATGGCTCAATCAATCCCATCTGGTTTATACGAAAAATTTTGCCTTTAAGATGATCTTGCCCGCCAGCCACATTTACAGCATATTCCTCTTTTAAAGCTGAACGAATTTTTGATGCATCTTTATCGTCAACAGTTGTCATACTTTTTGCAGGAGTAGAGGGATAGATATGTAAACCTATCGCTTCAAGTGCAGCTTTTGTAGCTTTGGCACGTCTAGCTGTATTGCAATAAAGCACTCCTATTCCACCTTGTTTTTCTATGGTCTCTAAAACTTCCAGAAGTCCAATGATTAAAGTGGTAGCAGCGGTAAATGCCGTTGTATTTTTTCTTTGAGACTTTATCTCAGATGCAAGGTTTAGGTAGTAACCTTTTCCAGCTCCAATTTTCTCGATTGCCTTGTTGCTAAGTCCAATAATAGAAAGACCTGGAGGAAGCATAAGTGCTTTTTGACTACCTGCAATCAGACAGTCAATATTTGTCACATCTATTCTCTCAACACCAACAGCAGTGATACCATCAGCAATAATCATAATCTCAGGATTTATCTCTTTTACAGCCTTTGCAAGTTCTTCTACAGGGTGACGAAGTCCACCAGCTGATTCGCTAATCTGTACAGCAATAGCGTCAATGTTACTGTTTGATTTAACAGCTTCAACAATTGCTTCTACGCTTACAGGTGTGTCCCACTCATTTTTTATCTCAACATTTCCTAAGCCATTAGCAATTGCAATTTTCCCAAATCTCTCTCCAAACTTTCCAGAGTTAACATTCAAAAGAGTGTTGTGACACAGGTTTATAACAGCCGCTTCCATAGCACCAGTTCCGCTAGATGCAAGCATAATAACTTCATCAGTATTAAAAAGATTAAAAAGATGTTTTCTTGTTTTTTCAAAGATTGCTTCAAATTCTGGTGTACGGTGATGCATAGTTTCATCACTCATAGCATTACGTACATTTTGAGGTACTGGAGTTGGTCCAGGTGTAAAAAGTAACATTTAGGTTCCTGCATAGTTTATATTATAAATTAAAACCTCGTATTATATCGAAATAACTTAAATTCTTGATTATTATATGCTAAGATTTCATCCAGATAAGTCTATCATGACAAATTTATTTTTTTCTTTAACAAAGGTGCTCTTATGACAATAGTAGATTCAATCATTTTAGGAATTATAGAAGGCTTTACGGAGTTCTTACCTATTTCATCTACTGGGCACTTAATAGTAGCCAGCCAATTCTTAGGTATAGACCAAACAAATGTTACAAAAGCTTATGAAGTCATCATACAATTTGCAGCAATTTTAGCTGTTATTTTCAACTATAAAGATAAATTTACTTTTAAAAAAATAGATCTTTGGACTAAAGTTTTTCTTGCATTTGTTCCTATCGGTGCTGTCGGTTTTATTTTCTCATCACAGATAAAAGCACTCTTTAGTATAGAGATAGTAGCTATCATGTTTATAGTCGGCGGTGTGATATTTTTAATTGTTGAGAAATTTTTCATACCAAATGAGACAAAGTTAATTGATGATGTTGAAGAAGTCACCTTAAAGCAAGCTCTAATAATTGGATTTGCTCAAATTTTTGCCCTTATTCCAGGAACAAGTAGAGCTGGTTCTACAATCATCGGAGCACTGCTAGTAGGTCTTAGCAGAAAAGCAAGTGCTGAGTTTAGTTTTTTACTTGCTTTTCCTGTTATGAGCGCCGTTACAGCCTATGATTTACTGAAGCATTATCATGAGTTTAGTGATGCAAATCTTATGACTTTAGCGGTTGGTTTTGTAGTATCATTCTTTGTAGCTTACCTAACTATAAAACTCTTTTTGGCATTCTTAGAAAAGTTTACATTTGTTGCATTTGGCGTCTATAGAATTATCTTTGGTGTTTTACTTTTAGTGCTGATTAATTAGCAAAGAAAACTTACTTATTTTCTAGGTTTTATAAAATGGAATAATGTTTGCTATATTTGCTCTGACATCTGTCAACGGAGTAAGTTTTTTTTCTTTTTCGGCTAAACGTTTACTTTATAAATGTTTGATCATCAAAGAAATTTTCACTATATAGGAGGTATTATGCATATTATAAGCAGATACAACGACCACTTACATAGTTTTATAGATAGACTAGAAACTTCTTTCTATAATTTAAGTCTAAAGTTTTTATAAAACTTAGTTACAAACAGTTCTTAAATCACTAAAGATGCTCAAGGATGTTTTATCGATTTATGATCTAAGATCCACGGACGGACCTTAAAAACTTTTTATAATTTTCTTTGCAAGACTTAACGCTTTTGCACGATGAGAAAGCTTTTTCTTAATTTCATCATCCAACTCACCAAGTGTTTTATCATATCCAAGTGGAACAAACATAGGATCATAACCAAAGCCACCCTCACCAATCGTCTCTGTTAAAGCAGTTCCATACATCCAACCATGAACACAATACTCACCATTTTTTGTAACTATTGCTATTGCAGCAGTATAGTGTGCAGGTGAAGATTTTACGCCTTTGGCTTTTATATCATCTATGAGTTTATATAAATTATCTTTATCGTTTGCATCTGCACCAGCATGTCTTGCACTGTAGATGCCAGGCTTACCATCAAGTATATCTACACTTATACCACTATCATCTGCTAAAACTATTACATCTTTATCATTCAAAGCATTAAAAACCGCTCTCGCTTTTATAAGAGCATTTTCTTTAAAAGTATCTCCATCTTCTACAATTTCAAATTCTTTTATAAGTTGGCTATATGGAATAACTTCATAATCTTGGCAAAGTGCCTGTATCTCTCTTACTTTACCTTTATTAGATGTAGCTAAAACTAATTTCAAATTTCATTCCTTATAGTGTTTGTAATAATCTTTTATATATAATCACGAAATTATACTCAAATAAAAGTAGTAATGCACTCTACTTAAAGGCAATACATGTTTAAAAAAGTTTTTCCTCTCTCCGCTATAATCTCACTTAGATTTTTAGGTCTGTTTTTAGTTCTACCTGTTATTTCACTTTATGCAGCATCTATGACTGACAATCTTCTTTTGGTTGGTATTATTGTTGGTGGTTATGCTCTGACTCAAGCTATTTTTCAAGTTCCATTTGGAGTAATGAGTGACAAAATAGGAAGAAAACCAACTCTCCTTGTTGGGCTTATCATCTTTCTTATTGGTTCACTTATCGCAGGATTTGCAACAGATATTTATACTCTGATGCTAGGGCGTTTTCTTCAAGGTGCTGGAGCTATTGGTTCAGTTATTACTGCAATGATTTCTGATTTAGTTGAAGAAGAAGTTAGAGGTAAGGCAATGGCAATTATGGGAGCTACTATTGCTCTTAGTTTTGCAACGGCTATGGGTCTTGGACCTGTAATTGGAGCTTCTTACGGTGTTGATACTCTTTTCTTCATTACAGCTGGTTTATCAGTATTTGCTATGATACTTCTATTTACTAAAGTACCAACTCCTCCAAGAATAAAACATATTTACCACAAAAAAGCTAAAACATCTGATATCTTAAAAGATTCAAATCTTTTAAATATGATTATTATTAATGCGATGCAAAAAGGTTTAATGACTGTTGCTTTTGTTCTTATCCCTATTATCTTAACAAGTGATGCTTTTGCTTGGGAAAAAAGTGACCTATATATGGCTTACTTGCCAGCTATGGTTCTAGGACTTATTGCTATGGGACCTGCAGCAGTTTTTGGTGAAAAGCATAATAAACCTAAACAAATCTTTTTAGTCTCAATCGTATTATTTATAGGTTCATTTTTAATTATGGGACTTACTGCTTCAAGCACACTTTTCATCGTTGGTGTTTCAATGTTCTTTATAGCATTCAACATGATGGAGCCACTTGTTCAATCTATGATTACTAAGTTTGCAAAAGTTCACCAAAAAGGTGCAGCTCTTGGCATCTCTAACTCTGTTGCTTATTTTGCTACCTTCATAGGTGGTACGCTAGCAGGTCTAATGCTTAATATTAGCGATAGAGAGACTATTGGCATCTCTGTAGCTGTTTTAGCTACTATTTGGTTACTATGGACTCTAAAATTACAAAATCCTACTAAACATTCTCATCTATTTATCTCTAAAGACGATATAGATACAGAGAAACTAAATAAACTTGAAAATGAGCATATCGCTGAATGGTATGTAAATGAAACAGAAAATCTAGTAGTTATTAAATATATAGCAGGTGCTATAGAAGAAGATGAATTAAAAGCTAAAATCTCTAAATAAGATTTTAGCTTCTCCTCTACCCTTCTTTTCTACTTAAGATTTCTTTTACATTTTTTTCACACTTTATTTTTATACACTTCTATTCAAGGATGAAACATGAATGACTTATATATTGAACATCTATTAAGTTATGAAGAAATTGATACTCAAAAAGAGAGAAAAATTCAACTTAGTTTTTTAGATGAATTTGGGGAAGGAAAGACTGATGAAGATGAGATTATACAAAATCTCATCTTTACATGTGAAGAGGGAATTGACTACAGAAAAATATAATACTACTTCTGAGGAGTAACATACATATTAAAGTAGCGTCCTTCAAACTTAGGTGGTTTTTCCATCACACCTATATCTTCAACCATTGGCCAAACACGAAGAAGAACTTCTTTACCTGCCTCAGGATGTGCCATTTCACGACCTCTTAAAAATACACGGAATTTTACATGAAATCCTTTTTCTAAGAACTCTCTTGCATGCTTAACTTTATAAGCAACATCATTTTCAGCAATTTTTACAGATAGTTTAATCTCTTTTACAACGATTTTAACCTGATTTTTTCTTTGCTCTTTTTGTTTTTTCTCTTCTTGGTATTTATATTTACCGTAGTCCATGATTTTAGCAACTGGTGGTTTTGCAGTAGGAGCGATAAGAACTAAATCCATACCTAACTCATTTGCTTTACTCATAGCTTCATCAGTAGAAATGATTCCTAGTGACTCTCCTCCATCTATACTACATCTTAACTCTGCTACACGGATATCGTCATTCATTATGACACGGTCTTTTTTGCTCAAAAATTTACCTCATTTATTTTAGTTTGTATAAGCTTCAAGAATTCATCTTCGCTTAAATTATATTGTTCTCTAGTTCTTCTGTCACGAATTGCAACAGTCTTACCTTCAACCTCTTCATCACCTATGATAACAAGCATAGGAACTCTCGTTTTTTCTGCTGTTCTAATTCTTTTATTTAAAGAATCATTTTTGTTGTAAATTTCGCTATCGGCATTTATATCGATAAGTTTATCCGCTAATTCCTTCGCATAACCGTGATGTGTATCAGCAATTGGAACGATGGCTACTTGCGTTGGAGCGATAAACATTGGAAACTCTCCAGCATAATGCTCCGTTAATATACCAATAAAACGCTCAAAAGAACCTAAAATTGCTCTGTGAATCATAACTGGCTGTATTTTATCGTTATTTTCACCATTATATTCAAGCTCAAAACGCTCCGGAAGATTAAAATCTAACTGGATTGTTCCACATTGCCACTCACGACCGATGGCATCTGTAATTTTAATATCAATCTTAGGTCCGTAGAAGGCTCCACCACCCTCATCTATTTCATAAGGTAGACTATTTTTGTCCATTGCATTTTTAAGTGCCTGTGTAGAGATTTCCCACACCTCGTCACTTCCAACAGCCTTCTCAGGTTTAGTAGAAATCATCATTTTATAGTCAAACTCAAATGTTGACATGATTTTATCTACAAAATCAACAACTTCAATAATCTGCTCTTCAATTTGATCTGATGTACAAAAAATATGGGCATCATCTTGAGTAAACTCACGAACTCTAAAAAGCCCGTGAAGAGCACCAGTAAATTCATGGCGGTGAACTACTCCATACTCAAAATATTTGATAGGTAGGTCTCTATAAGAGTGAAGCTCATCTTCATATACTTTAATATGACCAACACAGTTCATTGGTTTTACACCGAACTCTACATCATCTATGTTCGTGAAATACATATTTTCACCATAGTTTTGGTAGTGCCCAGATGTTTTCCAAAGATCGCTTCTTAGCATTTCAGGTCCACGAACAGGCTCATAACCACGTTTACGATGCGCTTTATAAAGAAGACTCTCTAATCTTGCACGAAGTCTTCCGCCAGCTGGCAGCCAGATAGGAAAACCTGCTCCAACTTCTTCACGGAAAGTAAAAAGCTTCATCTCGCCACCAACTTTTCTGTGGTCACGTTTTTCAGCTTCAGCTAACATTTCCATATGAGCTTTAAGCGATTCTTTATCTGCAAATGCTATACCATATATACGAGTTAGCATCTCGTTTTTAGAATCTCCACCAAGATAAGCACCAGATATTTTAGTAAGTTTAAAATATCTGATTAGACCAATATTTGGCAAGTGAGGTCCACGACAAAGGTCTTCAAACTCACCTTGCTTATAGATGCTAACTGTGTCATCAGGTATTCTGTCCATTACAGCAAGTTTTAAATGGTCATCTTTGAACTTCTCTTTTGCTTCATCCATAGAGATAGAGTACTTCTCAATTGGGTACTTTTTCTTAGCAAAAGATAACATCTGCTTTTCTATTTTTTTAAGGTCACTCTCACCTATCTCTGACTCTGTTTTAAAATCATAGTAAAAACCCTCTTTTACAGTTGGTCCTACATAAAACTTTGCATCTGGGTAGAGTGACTTTACTGCTTGAGCCATTAGGTGCGCTGTTGAATGGCGAAGAACCTCTAAAGAGTCCTCTGAGTTATCAAGATGAATCTGCTCACCCTCATGCCCAAGTTCTTCAGCAGTTTGTAAATCAATAATTTGATTATTATGTTTTATAGCAATTACGTTCACTTATAATTTTCCTTTTTATAATTCAGTTTTTAATACTGCACCGTTTGAAGCATTAGAAACTAATAGTTGATATCTTTTTAACCACTTAGATTTAACTTCATTTTTATGAGGCTTCCATGCAGCTTTTCTTTTCGCCAAAATTTCTTCACTTACATTTAGTTGCAATAAGTGCTTGTCAGTATCAAGTTCTATCTCATCACCATCTTCTATAAGAGCTATCAGACCACCTTCTGCAGCCTCTGGAGAAACGTGACCAATAGATGCACCTTTTGTAGCTCCACTAAAACGACCATCTGTGATAAGCGCAACACTCTCACCTAGTCCCATTCCTTGGATAAGGGCAGTAGGAGCTAGCATTTCTTGCATACCAGGACCGCCTTTGGGACCTTCATAGCGGATAACTACAACATCACCAGCTTTTACTTTATGACTCATAATACCAGCTATTGCTTTTGGCTGAGAGTCAAAACAAATTGCACGTCCTTTGAACTGTCTCATAGTTGGGTCAATTCCTGCAGTTTTTACAACAGCACCTTCTAAAGCAAGGTTTCCAAAAAGAATTGAGAGACCGCCAACTTGAGAGTAAGCATTTTCATTTGTATGAATAATCTCTTCGTTTAAAATATTAGCATCTTTGATTCTCTCACCAAGAGTTTCTCCAGTTACAGTTGGGTTGTCAAGATAGAGAAGTCCACCTCTACGGCTTACCTCTTTCATAACTGCGTTTACACCACCAGCTTTGTCAATATCATCCATATGAACCGTTGTTAATGATGGAGAAATTTTAGCGATATGAGCTACATTATCAGCGATTTCATTGATTTTTTCGATTGGGAAATCAACTTCAGCTTCTTTTGCAATTGCTAACATATGAAGTACAGTATTTGAGCTTCCACCCATTGCCATATCTACAACAAATGCATTATGCACAGCTTTTTCATTTAAAATATTACGAAGATTGTTTTTTGCAGGATTATCTTCCTTAGCCAACTCAACTATGCGCTTAGCAGCTTTTTTAACCATTGCAATTCTCTCAGGAGTCATAGCTAAAACAGTTCCATTTCCAGGAAGTGCTATACCCATAGCTTCACAAAGAGTATTCATAGAGTTAGCTGTGAACATTCCAGAACAACTTCCGCCAGACGGACAAGCGTTACACTCTATTTCATAAAGTTCTTCATCTGTCATTTTACCTTCAGCATGTTCACCTACCGCTTCAAACGCAGTTGCAAGATCTATAGGCGTGCCATCTGCCTTATGTCCAGCTGCCATTGGTCCACCTGAAACAAAAATAGTAGGAACGTTAACACGAAGTGCTCCTATAATCATACCGGGAACAATTTTGTCGCAGTTAGGAATACAGATCATTGCGTCTAACTGGTGAGCATTCATTACAGTTTCTATAGAGTCAGCGATGATTTCACGAGAAGGAAGAGAGTAAAGCATACCTTCGTGACCCATAGCGATCCCATCATCAACACCAATAGTATTGAAAACAAATGGCACACCACCAGCTTCACGAATAGCCTCTTTTACTATTTCTCCATACTCATGTAAGAAAAAATGCCCTGGGATAATATCAATGTAGCTATTTGCTATTCCGATAAACGGTTTATCAAAGTCCTCATCTTTAAGACCTGTTGCTCTTAGTAGTGATCGGTGAGGAGCTTTATCAAAGCCCTTTTTTATAATGTCACTTCTCATAAAAATCCTTGTACCATAATTGTTCTTTTTAATATAAGTGCGATTATACCATTTTTTTTTATATTTCCCATGAAAACTCTTTACAAACAAAAATAAAATGGCTATAATTCCGCTCACTTAAAAAATAAGTGGCAAAAATTGCGGGAATAGCTCAGTGGTAGAGCACAACCTTGCCAAGGTTGGGGTCGCGAGTTCGAACCTCGTTTCCCGCTCCATTTAAAATTGTAAACTGTGAATTCATTCATTATGCCCGGATGGCGAAATTGGTAGACGCAGGGGACTTAAAATCCCCCGGTAGCAATACTGTGCCGGTTCAAGTCCGGCTCCGGGCACCATTGAAATGAAAGATAACTGGTGCCATCGCCAAGTGGTAAGGCCGCAGCCTGCAAAGCTGCTATCCCCAGTTCAAATCTGGGTGGCACCTCCAGTTTTATTTTTTAAAACTTTTCTAATACAAAAACGTGGATCTTTGGCAGAGTTGGTCGAATGCACTGGTCTTGAAAACCAGCGAGGGTTATACCTCCCAGAGTTCGAATCTCTGAGGGTCCACCACTTTTTAAAACAATCCCTTATTTATGATACTTACAGAAATTTCTAACAACTTAAAGTTATAGCTATATTTATATTTAATAATACATTTCAAATTATATAAAAGTGGAGATTGAACCTCATAGATGTTTTTTTACTTAAGCCACAAAGAACTATATATTTTTTCATTTGTGTCTATAAGTTTTGTCATTTTTCTAGTAAGTTAATCTCATTTTTTGTCTTTTTTTTCTTGTTCTTTTTTTTCTTGCTTGTAAGTAAAAAGTGTTCCTTTATTATGCACACCATCTATCAAGAACTCTCTAGTGCACGTTAAATCATAACCATTACATAGAAACATCTCTCTCTCTTTTTCAATAAGGTATTGAGCGGCTTTGAGTTTTGTGACAATTCCACCCGTTGCAAATTTAGAGTTTGGAGTATGATTTTGATTTAACTCTTCTTCTTTTATTTCAGTTACAAATTTTCTTATTTGTGCTTTAGGATTATCCTTAGGGTTAGAGTCGTAATAACCATCAATATCGCTTAATATTATAAGCATATCTGCTCCTGTATGGTAAGCAACATGTGCAGATAGTTGGTCATTGTCTCCAAATAGTTGATCTGGAGTTGTTGAGATGTCATTTTCGTTAACAATAGGTAAAATATCATGCTTTAATGTTCTGTCTATAATATCTTGAAAAATTCTAGTGTGCACTCTTGAATCAAAATCTTCCTCTGTTAAGAGTATCTGAGAAATAGTGACCTCATAAATATCAAACATATTTTTATAAGAACTCATTAAAATAGGTTGCCCGACAGAAGCTAAAACCTTTTTACTTGTGGGTATACTTCTGTTTAAGTTAACTGCTGTATATCCAGCGGCTACAGCACCAGATGAGACTAAAATAACTTCATATTTTTTTCTAGCTTCTGCAATCAAAGAGACCAGATGTAACATCCTCTCTTCTGCTATATTTGTTGTTTCCGTTAAAACGCTGCTTCCAACTTTAATAACTATTCTTTTCACTAATCTTCCCTTATTTTATTTAAAATTTTTATCTACGAAAATAGACTTAAAGCTCTTCTAACGTTAAACCTTGAATCCCTAAATTACCATATCTATGATAACTATTTGAGATACTTTGCTCAATAAAGTAGTGCATTAGTTCTAGGCGACCATGTGAGACAAAAGGACTACTTGCTATATATATTGCTTTACTTGCAACTTGCTCATAGATATTTTGTGTTACATTATCTGGATGTAAAAATCTAACTCTTTGAACTTTAGGCATCATCTCGATTAGCTCATTTTCATCATCTCTGTTTATACTATCCTCTCTACCTATAAATGAAGCTTGTTTTGATTCTAACCAGATAAATTCCGCTTTTTTGCTTTTCTTAGGTATAGAGATATGAAGTTTTGCGCCAATCATTTTAATAGCCATAATAGTCGTTAAAATCTCATCCAGTTCATCTTTCTCTTCTACTCTTAAAAGCACGCTCTCAACTGGAAGATAGCGACTAATATTGCTCTCCCCTCGTATGTGTGCATAGTCATGCTCTTTTAAAAACTCAACTTCATGCCAATGAGCAAAGTGACAAATATGACGAAGTGCTAACTCACACTCATCATTAAATACAGTATCACGAGTCAATAAGCTTCGCATCTGGTCTATAAACTGTGTTGAACAACTCTCATAAAGATTAGTCTCTTTATAATCTATGTTCATAAATTGGCTAACATAGTTAAAACCACCAGCTTTCTTGCCGCTACCAATAGCAGACTTTCTCATCCCACCAAATGGTTGACGAATTACAATAGCTCCTGTTGTACCACGGTTTATATAGAGATTTCCTGCAAGAATTTTATCTCTCCAATAATCTTGTTCTCTTTTATCTAGCGTTTCTATACCTGAAGTTAAACCATATCCAGTTGCATTTACTAGTTCTATAGCGTGTTCAAGATTATCTGCACACATTACACTAAGTACTGGACCAAACAGTTCGTTCATATGACAAAAATCATTGTTTTTTGTTCCCCATCTCACTGATGGGGTAAGCATATATGGGTTGCCTTTATCTGCGTAGGTTGGAGGGACAAGCCACTCTTCACCATCATCAAGATAAGTAAGTGATTTTTTAAGCTCTCCTGAGGGTAGATTTGCCAGAGTTCCTATGCGATTGGCAAAGTTCCATACTGAACCTGTTTGGAGTGATTCTACTGCCTCTTTTAAAGTCTTTTTAAAATCTTTATCTTCATATAATTCTTTTTCTAAAACTAGCAATGAAGTAGCTGAACATTTCTGTCCGGAGTTATGAAATGCAGATACAACTACATTTTTAATAGCTTGGTCTCTATCTGCAAGTGCTGTTACAATGGTAGCATCTTTACCTCCTGTTTCAGCACTTAAACTTATATCTGGACGTGATTTTATGATGCGGTGGGCTGTATTTTCTCCACCTGTAAATATAGTAAAATTAATATCTTTACTAGGTATAACATGTTTACCAACTTCACTTCCAGTCGCAGGAAGAAACTGAAGTGTATTTTTACTTATCCCTGCATCCCAAAAACATTGACAAAGTCTATATCCACAAAGGATGGAATCTTCGGCAGGTTTTAGTATTACCGTATTTCCTGCGGCTAATGATGCAGCAACTCCTCCAACAGGAATCGCAATAGGGAAATTCCAAGGACTTATAACTAAGCCAACACCTTTACTTGTTGCTTCAACGCCCGTAAGACCTGACATTTTTGCTACACTATAAGGGTAGAAATTTGCAAAGTCAATAGCTTCACTTACTTCTACATCTGTTTCAGTAAAAACTTTTCCAACTTCAGCAGCAGCCACACCAATTAAATCAGCTCTTGCCAAGCTTAACTCATGTGCCACATCCATTAGAATTTTTTGTCTCTCTAGGTAGTGCAGTTTTCTCCAGCCATCTGGGTCCTCTTTTGCAGTAGCGATAGCTACTCTCATATCGTCTTCATTAGCTTGTGTATAATGTCCGGCTAATTTTTTCTCATGATACCAGGATTTATCTATTACATCTATAATGTTTTCATCTCTTTGAACTATTCTACCACCAATAACGGGGTAAGCGTTAAAACCGCCAACTTTTCCAATATTTTGCCATTTATCACGTATGGCTTCCGCCCATTTTCTATTTGCAGGTAAAACAAAATCGGTATCTGGTTCATTTTCAAATTGATAATGTCTTGCATCAATATCTTTTTTAGTTATCTCTTTGTTCCTATCTTGCGTTCTGTATGCTTTTTGATCAACCGTTGGTATTAAAGCAATGGCGTCGTCATAACTTTTTATGAGAGTATCCCAAGCTGGAGTATCGACTTCAAGACCAAAACTATGTCTTAAAAAGTTTTGATCTGCTGTATTTTCATCAAATCGTCGAACAAGATAAGCAATAGCATTTGTAAATGTATCTTTAGTAGCGGTTGGAGCGTAAAGTATTACATTTAAACCCTCTTTCTTTAGCACTTCATAGGCTGCCTCGCTCATCCCCTCTAGCATCTCAGCAGAACAGTAAGCCTCAGTTGCCCTCTCTTTTGCTAAAAGCATAGCTAGTGCATGGTCAAATAGATTATGAGAGGCTACACCTGTATGAACATAGGGTGCGATTTCTGGGTCTAGCAAAAAATCCATTGCTATCTTAAAGTTTGCATCACTTTGGGCTTTAGATGAATAAGTAACATTATTCCAACCTCTCAAAGATGCTTCAGTTAACTCCATCTCTTGGTTTGCACCTTTGACAATACGGATTTTTATAGGAGCTCCACCATTAAGAACTCTATTTTTAGCCCAATCTGCTAAATCTCTAATATAAATCATAGCATCTGGTAGATAATTTTGAATAACAATACCTGAGTAAAAATCTTTAAATTCTTCTTTTTGCAAAACATTTTTAAATGAATCAATAGTGATTTCAATATCTTTATACTCTTCCATATCAAGATTTACAAATTTATACTTATCTTTATTATCTTTATCTTTGTATGTGTTTTTCATAGCCGCACGATAAACTTTTTCTAATTGTTGGGAGATTTTCGTAATATTATTTTCATGTGCATGTGGAATTATCTGAGAAAAAAGATTTGAAATTTTTATAGAAAGATAATCAACATCTGGATTTTTTAAAAGTTTTATATATTTATCTACTCTCGCTTGTGCCTCTTCTTCACTAAGGACTATTTCACCAATAACATTGATATTTACACGAGTTCCCTCATCTCTTCTAGCTTTCATGTGTTTAGCTAAAACTGGGTCTTCGCCCTTTATAACTATACTGCTAATGTCATTTCTAAGATACTGAATAAAAAGTGGTATAGATATAGAACTCACATAAATACCTACATCACGAAACAACCAGATAAGAATCTGTTCAAATTGAGAGAAAAAATCTGTACTTTTATATTTTGCAAAGATATGCTCTAACTGATCAGCAACTCTATCTCCATCTTTTGAACGAAAACTTTGATCAAGCAACTCAATAAGAAATATCTTATTAATAGGATTTTTCAGCATTTTCATCATCATGTCGTGAAAATCCTGTTCCTTACCTTTTCTTGAAACCTGTATCTTTTTTTGCCACTCATAAGCTATGCTTTTTACTTCTTGAACTGTTTTTTCTGGTATGCTCATATATCTTCCTCATCTTTATTGCTTAGCTTAATATAGCCATATTTATATTAATACTCTATATTGAGAATTAATAACCACTATAATATATTATAACTAATGCGTCAAGCAATGTAGTTTTATTTCTTATAGTGAAAAGCTAGGCATAGAAAAAGGAAATGATATAGCTATATTTAGTGATTTTTATGTAGGTTTTTCAAAAAATGAATTTGAATTTGAATGTTATCACCGGTAAACCCGATGATAAGTTACGCTGTTAACTTCTCAAGTTGTGATCTTAGAATTAAGGAATAGAATCATCTGCACCACTCATAAATTTCTATTTGATTTTTTTAGTGCCTGATTCCGTTTTATTCTCGTTATCTGTTGTAGTAAAAGTGATTTTATCACCTTTTTTACCTTTGAACTTAAACTTAACAAGTGGATTTTCAGACATGAAACCACTCATAGTTACTTCATATACTACAACATCGTTAACTTTAGCAACGACGTATCTGATGTATGAAGGACTGATTCCTTTTTTAATTGCTTCTTCTTTGTCAGCCATTAAACTTGTAAACATTGCTTTTACTTTAACAATACCTTTTTTTTCTTTTGCTTTAATTTTCATCTTTGCCATTTTAATTACCTTTTTATTTTTTTATTTTTTATTTATATTTCGTTGTCGAAGGGGAGGTATATCAACCTCCACAACCACCAATAGATACATCTATCTCTTTAGAAGCAGTATACAGAGCACCTGTACCTCTTTCTTTACCAACAATTGTTACAACAGCAGTTTGTCTCATTTTGATTCTGAAATCATAATCAATGATTGCACCTGCAGGTACTGAGAATACACAAGATAAACATCTTGGGTTAGCATCTTGGAAAAGTGCTATTGATTCTAGGTCTAGTGATGATTTAACCGTAATTGGAATTGAACCACCATTTTCAGCTAGTTTTGGAGCTTTAAATTCTAATTGCTTACCTGTAGCTTTTTTTAGCCCTGCATTACCATAAAGTGCTTTGATACCATCAACTGTTTTCTCTACTTCCCATGCTTTTGGCTTAGTAGTTCTGAAATCTATTGCTCTTAAATCTGTTCCTGGCACAACGATTGCAGCAAAAGCTGCAAGACCTACGCCTAAAAATTTTCTTCTATCCATTTTGTTTTCCTTTTATTTAGTTTGAAGTTGAGTTTTTGTTTTTCTATTTTTGTGCTTGAATATATTTTGCTAAAGCTTCAATTTGTTCATCATCTAAGGCTTTAACTTGACCTTTCATTAAACCTTTCATTGCCCCACCATAAGTTCCCTCTTTGTATCCGTTTAAAGCTTCAATTGTTTTTGTAGCTTCCCAACCTTTAATCACCGCTGATTTACCTAAAGCTTTTTTTTCACCACTTTTACCATGACATGCTGCACATTTGTTATATAAACTTGCGCCATCTGTTGCTGCCACTATTGTTAATGAGCCTAATACCGCTAAACCTAATAGCACTTTATTAATTGTTTTCATCTTGTTCTCCTAAGTAGAGTAAATTTTTTATTACAAGAGCAGTATATAAAACAATTGTGGAATGATTGTGAAATTCACCAAGAGATAGAAACTTCTGTCCAATTATCTAATTTTGAAGTTATATTTATAGCTAAGTTATACTCATGGCAGATCATTTTTACAATATTTAAACCAATACCAAAACCCCCAACAATCTTATCAAACCTAGCATATCTATCAAACATTAAATTTATATGCTCTTCTTTTATACCTCGTATAATTTCTTTTATGAGTAAGTAGTTCTTTTTTAAAGTTTTTTTGACTTTAAAGCAAAGAAGTATTACTCTTTTAAGATTGAAGTACTAACTTCAAATCTTGTAACTTTCACAGTTTATGACTAAAGATAAAACAACATTTTTTTCCTTATAGCAGGATATGAAAATATTTTATATCTACTGACTACATCATTAAGCCAGTTGGTGTCTTTAGTTGTTAATCACTTATTAAAAGCTGTTGGGGTAGCTGTTATTTTAGCACCTACAACACATAGATTAACGAGGCTGTGAATTCTAACAATTTAACTTTTGTTTTTTTGTTAGGCAACTTAAGATTACACGACAAGGATTATAGAGATGTATTACGTAGGAATAGATATTGCAAAGAGTTTTCATGTTGTTTCAGTTATCGATGATAGTGAAACTAAGGTTATTAACAAGCCTTTTAAAATCAACAATGATTTAAAAGGGTTTGAAAAATTACTTACTATTTTAGATAGTGTCACTTTAGATAAAGATGACTTTATTATCGGTATAGAAGCAACTGGTATTTATGGTGAAAACCTTTTAGAGTTTTTAAAGTCTAAGGGCTATAGTGTTAAACTACTCAATCCATTTCAAACCTCAAGGTATAGAGAACAAATAACTATGAAAAAAGTAAAAAATGACAACATAGACTCTTTAGTTATAGCACTCTTTTTAAAAGATGGCAAATACTCATCAGGTTATGTAACTGATGATGAGTATCAGAGCCTTAGAACACTCTATAGAAATCGTGCTTCTATTCAGTCTGATATGAAAGAGGTTAAGAAGAGAATCATTACTCAAATAACAGTTACATTTCCAGAGTTTGAGAGCTTCACAAATCCATTTACCATAAGTGGTCTAGCTCTGCTTGAAAAGTATCCAACAGCATATCACTATAAGCATAGTAGCGTTGATAGAATCATGAAGATATTTGCTCATATTCAAGGCAATAACTTCAATAAAGACAAAGCCCTAAGATTACTAGAACTCTCAAGAGAGTCTATCTATTCAGGTAAGGCTAAAGATGCAAGAGCAATAGCTATTAGAAGTACTATTAGGCTTTTAAAGATGTATCTTAGTGAGATAGATATTATTGAAGCTGAGATACTCTCTTTGCTTGATAAAAAAGGCATTAATAGTTCAACACTTGATGAGCTACCAGAGAGTAACACTCTTATTGATAACCTTAAAACCATACCTGGAGTAAGTGATAAAACTGTAGCTGCTGTTATTAGTGAATGTGGAGACCTGACGAGGTTTCCATCTATACCTAAGTTTATAGGATATCTTGGACTCTTTCCAACAGAAAATAGCTCTGGTAATTCTAAAAGTGTAGGTCACTTAAGTAAAAGAGGCTCTTCTTTGGTCAAGCATGCACTATATCTTAGTGCTGTAAGTTGTCTGATACATAACAAACAGATGAAGCAACTCTACGATACTAAAAGAAGTCAAGGCAAATCTAAAAAAGAGGGACTTGTTGCAGTTTCAAGAAAACTTGCAACTATCATATACTCTATTTTTAAATACAACACACCCTATAATCCAAATCGTGTATTTACAAATTAGTCATAAACAGTGATAAGTTAAAGATCACAAGTTAGTACTTAAATCATTCATAATAGCAATAATATTTAAAGCTATTACCGTACTAGTTGTTAACCAAAATAGAGACAAATATATAATTTACTCTATAGTTTGATTATCAAAACACTCTTTGCTCAAATTTTAGAAATGAAATACAACAAAGAGTATTTAAAAAATCAAACTTGCAAGATTTTTAGCTCTTGCATAGTTCTTTGAAGTAATATTGTTAATAAACTAATGTCTATTTTTTACTTTCCTTGCTTTTTAAGTTATTCTTTATAAAAAGGCTTTACCAGTATCTTTGATGCTAAGTCTGTTTGCATCTAACTCTATATATATTGAACCGTTTATCTTGTTGTACTTAATGGCATTTGATAAAATATTATCGATTAATTTTGATAGCTTTTTATTGTCAATATTTAATACTGCATCTGCATCTAGGTTAGTTACAACTTTTATCTTTTTCATATTTGTAAGAAGAGAAAAATATTCAACTCGCTGCTGAATAATTTGTTTTAAATTTATATCTTGATTATTCGATATGATTTTATTGTTTAACATTAAGTAGGTTAAATCATCATATATATTAGATATAGTCTTTGCCCCTATATCTATGCGATTGATGCTCTTTAAAAGAAATTTGTCTTTAATACTATCTTTGTCAATAAGCTCAATATTTGTCATAATTGTACTGACTGGAGTATTTAACTCATGTGTAGTATCTTTTATAAATATATCTAGTAGATGTAAAGCATCCCGCATAGGTTTCAAAAACAACTTAAGTAAAAAATATCCAACTACTATCATAAAGATAAAAAATATAGAACTATATATTACAATAGTTCTCATAGTTTCACTTAACCACTCTTTATCATCTGTAATCTCTACTATAATATATTGAGTATTTAAATAGTATTTTTCTGGATTCGTTATATATCTTATGCTTTTATTATTTGTATATGTTACTTCTGTTAGTAGGTTTTTAGGATTCTTAAGGGTTGAATATATAAGTTTATAATCCTTCCCATAAAGTGAAGTTTTGAACTTTTTATCTTTTGGGTATAACAAAGTATCTGTTTTATCATTATGCAACTCTTCGAGTGCTATTAAAAAACCATTTGCATACTCATCTAAGACTATTGTTCTTTGGCTAATCGCCAACTCTTTTTGCAAGGTATAGTATAAGGATACAGTTAGACCTAAAATGACAATGGTAAAAAAAACATATAAAGACAAGAACCTATATAGTGTCTTTTTTTCACTTTGTGGTAAATCTATATCCAAGCTTTTTAATACTGACAATTTTTTCTTTCCCTAACTGTTTTCGTAGATTTTTTATATACGTTCGCAAAGCACTTTGGCTTATCTCTTCACCATACTCCCAAAGAGTCGAATAAATAGTCTCATGAGTTACAAGCTTGTCTTTATTTTGTAAAAACAGTTTTAATAATTTTGCATCTTTGTTATTTAGCTGTACTTCATCATTATCAATAGTTAATAAATCACTATGAGTATCATAGTAAATATTTGTATCAATCTGTACTTTGCTACTTTTATTATGAAAAAAATCTCTTTTTAAAATGCTCTCAACTCTTAATTTTAACTCTTTTAATGCAAATGGTTTTCTTATGTAATCATCACAACCACTATCATATCCATTTTCTAAATCAATCATAGAGTTTAGTGAAGTGATGAAAATCGCAGGAGTAGTAGAACCCTGCTCTCTTAGAGTTTTTAATATCTCAAAACCATTCATATCTGGAACATTTACATCAAGCAGTAAAAGATCAAAATTGTTCTCATAGATAGCATCTAAAGCACTATTGCCATCATATACAGGAGTAACACTAAACCCAAGACCTTCAAAATAATCAACAATAGTTTCATTTAAAGCAAGGTCATCTTCAAGTAGCAAAAATTTCTTTTTCATAAGTCATTATATCCTAGAAAAAATTAAGTAAAATTTGAGAAATTTAAAGCCCATTAGATATGACTGTCAATTAAGGTTATTTTACATACAATATAGAACATCAAATAGGAGAAAGTTATGAGCAAGAAAGAAGCATACGAACAAAAATTACAGGCACAGTTAGACGAATTGGATGCCGAGATTGATAAACTCAAAGCAAAAGCCGACAATGCACAAGCCGATAAAAAACTTGAGTATTACAAAAAGATTGATGAATTGCAGTCTATACAGAACACGGCAAGCAAAAAGCTTACCGAACTCAAAAATGCCAGTAACGATGCTTGGGAAGATCTTAAAACAGGTATTGATAGTGCCTGGGACTCTCTAGGTAATGCCTTGAATTCAGCTACTTCAAGATTTAAATAAATAAAGGATTATAAATGAAATCATATGTCTCTAAGTTAATGTTAATCGGTATACTTGGTGTTACTCCACTCTGCTATGCTCAAACGCAAACCGCTAACACTTCAATAAAAGAAGTTAAGAAAGAAACACAAGATTTGCTCAAAACCATCAGTTCATACTCTGTCGATAAAAAAGATGAGGCAGTTGAAAAAGCAAAAGAAGGTTTAGACAAACTAGATAAACGTATCGACGAATTGGAATCAAGGATTGATACAAGCTGGGATAAAATGAATGAGGCCGCACGCAAGAAAACTCGTGAAAATCTTAAGGCGCTTCGTAAGCAAAGAAATCAACTTGCCCAATGGTATGGCAGTATGAAGACCAGTTCAGACAATGCTTGGGAACACATGAAAAAAGGATTTTCTGATGCATATAAAGTTCTTGAAAACACATGGGAAAAGTCCGAAAAAGAATTTAAAAATAAAAAATGAACTCATTGACAGCTATCAATAAGCTTTTTATACAAAGAGGTTATTATTTCATTAAAAATGATTAGGATATGCCATGTCAGATATTAAAGAATTTATGACTCAAGAACACAGAGACTGTGATGAGATTTTTGTACAGATGGAAGAAGCTGTTGCTTCTAAAAGCGATGAGGCTTTAACAAAGTTTGAATCATTTCAAGATGCTTTGACAAATCATTTTAAAATGGAAGAGATGGTACTTTTTGTGATGTTTGAACAAAAAACAGGAATGAGCGAAGGTCCTACACAAGTTATGGTTATGGAACATGAACAGATGAGAGAGCTTCTATCTAAAATGCAAGGTGCAGTTGAGTCGAATGATATAACCAAGTTCTTCGGTCTCTCAGAGACACTTATGATATTAATGCAACAACATAACATGAAAGAAGAACAGATGCTCTACACAATGATTCAACAACACTTAGGTGATGATGCAGACCATATCATATCACGCATGAGAACGGTTACTCTATAAGAGACTAAGTATTTGAAGCGTCTGAAGGTGTTTGTGCATCTTCTTGTGTTTCATCATCGTTTTGAATTTGCTTCTTCTTACGCTTTTCTTCTTTTTTCTTCTGTTTTTCAATCTCACGTGCACGTTTTTCATAACTGTAATTAGTTTTAGCCATTAATAATCCTCTTTTTTTTAATATTTAGTAAGTTGCAGCTCTATTGAACTCTACTTATCCCTTCATCTACAATAAGCTCAATTACTTCTTCGTAACTAAGTCCAAGTTCCATTTTAAATGCTTTAGGAAAATAACTAGTGTCATTTGCCATGCCAGGGACTAGATTTGCTTCAATAAAAAAGCATTGTCCACTTTTGTTACTCTTAATATCTACTCTTGCATAATCTCTTATTCCTAAGTCCATATAAACATCAATAGCAAGTTTTTTTACTCTCTCCATCACAATGCTATCTTTAATTAACTTGAGCCCCTCTGGATCACTCTCAACTGCTTTTTCTCCCAAAATTCTAATTCCATTATTTGCTTTAGGTGGTATGACTTCAACTGATGAGACTAAAAGATCTCCACTTTTTGTTTTTATCATAGCTACAGTAAACTCTTGTCCATCCAAGTACTCTTCTACTAAAATAGGAAGCTCATACAACTCATACAGGGATGATACTTTTTTTTCAAATTCAGCAAAACTATTTACAAAAGAAAACTCATCAACTCCATTACCATTTGCAGCATCTGATGGTTTTAAAAATAGAGGATAGTTAATAGGTATGTCATAATCTCGTGTATATTGTCCTGGGATTGCAGTAAAATATCTTGCAGTAGAGATACTTCTATCTTTTAAATACTCTTTTGCTAGAACTTTATCAGAATCAAACATTAAAGTATCTCTTTGAGATCCTGAAAAGTTAATTCCATTTTTTTCAAAAAACTCAGAGAGCCAAATAGTCCCTTCATCTTGTGTAATAATATATTTTACTGCCAATATAACTAAGTCAGGTTTTCTTTTTACTACATCATTTAAATCTTCTATTGTCTGGCATACATTTAGTGTGGCACTATGATCCATTAGATTAATCGAATCTAACACGCTGTTACAGGCTTTAATTGTTCCAAATCCGGTCTCTTTTAAAGCCTTATTTTCTGTTGTTATAATTTCTATTTTCATGGTATCACTTTTATCGGTAGGTAAAGATGTACCTATTTTGGAAATAATCCAAGTATAAGTCATCATAAATATATATGGGATTTCCCACTATTGGGAAAAGTAACATGTAGAGCTCGTTACCTTAATTTGTAAACAATTGAGGTATTTGAGTGTTTGTGTAACCTATGAAATATTGCTAAACGCATAAAACAGAAGGATTTATCTCTTTAAAAAGAAATAACTTTAAATGAAAATGATAAGTACACCACATATCTAGAATAGGTCCTACTTGCCTAAGAGAGAATAATGATTTACAAGAGCATTGTACTATTAATTAACTTATAAAGATGTTTGAGAGTCTCTATTTAGTAAACTTAGTCCATCTCTAAAACATCATCGCCATCTGAATAGTCAATATCTATATCAGGTATAACTTTAATAGCATCTGGATTTACTTCAAAGCTTTTTAAGTCATACTCTTTCCCCTGATAAAAAGTTTGCTCTTTTGCAAACTTCTTTTCTTTTTCCATCTGTTTACGGACTTCTTTTTCTGTTTTTGTCTCTTGTTTAGCATCTGCAGCTAATAAAGAAGAACTAAATATAAGTATTAGTATAAAAACTTTTCTTTTCATACAAGCCATCCTTAATAGTTAAAATTAATAATTATAATACCATAAACTTATAAATAGCTACTTAGATGCATATATATCTACATACATAATTCAGATATAATTCTCAATAAAAACCTTAAAAATAGTTGGGGAAGATGGAAATACAAAATAAAGAAAATATAGAGTTAAAATTTCTAAGTATGAATGACTATGATGAGCTAAAAAAAGCTATGCAGTTATCATATAAAACAATAGCAGATTCTTATTGGGAAGAACATCAGATTAGATTCTTGATTGAAAAATTTCAAGAAGGTCAGGTAGTTATAAAAATTGATGGAGAGATAGCCGGATGTGCTCTTTCAATCATTGTTAAATATGATGAATTTACCCATCATCATACATATAAAGAAATAACTGGTAATTACACTTTTGATACGCATACAAATGATGGAGATATACTTTACGGGATTGATGTATTTGTAAAACCTAAATTTAGAGGTATTCGTTTAGGAAGACGTTTATATGACTACAGAAAAGAGTTATGTGAAAAACTAAACCTTAAGGGAATAGCTTTTGGTGGAAGAATCCCAAACTATCACAAATACGAAAATGAGCTTTTACCAAAAGAATATATTGAAAAAGTCAAAAGAAAAGAGATTCACGATCCTGTACTTAATTTTCAAATATCCAATGATTTTCACCCATCAAAAATTTTAAAGGGTTATTTAGAAGGAGATACAGAATCTGGAGAATTTGCTGTTTTGCTGGAATGGGATAACATCTATTACGAAAAACCTAGTAAAAAAATGAGTGCAAATAAAAAAATAGTCCGCTTAGGTTTAATACAGTGGCAAATGCGTCCTTATAAAAACCTAGAAGAGTTGTTGCAACAAGCCGAGTATTTTATAGATACTGTCTCAGGGTACCGCTCTGATTTTGCTCTTTTTCCAGAGTTCTTCAATGCACCTTTGATGGCTGAAAACAATCATCTACCAGAGTCTGAAGCGATTAGAGAGTTGGCAAAACATACTCATAATATTGTTCAGAAGTTTTCAGAGTTCGCTATGTCTTACAATATCAATATTATATCAGGTAGTATGCCTGAAATAAAAGATGGACATTTATATAATGTCGGTTATTTATGCAGAAGAGACGGTACAATTGACCGTTATGAAAAGATTCACGTTACCCCTGATGAAGTAAAAGTATGGGGCATGCAAGGTGGCAATAGCATAAAGACATTTGATACAGACTGTGGAAAAATAGGAATACTTATCTGTTATGATTCTGAATTCCCAGAACTAAGCAGACTGCTTGCAGAGGAGGGAATGGATATTTTATTTGTTCCATTCTTGACAGACACCCAAAACGGCTATTCAAGAGTAAGACACTGTTCTCAAGCTAGAGCGATTGAGAATGAGTGTTATGTTGCAATTGCAGGAAGTGTTGGGAATCTGCCAAATGTGCACAACATGGATATGCAGTTTGCCCAGTCTATGGTATTTACGCCTTGTGATTTTGCTTTTCCTACAAACGGAATTAAAGCAGAAGCCACTCCAAATACAGAGATGGTTTTAATAGCCGATGTTGACATAGACCTCTTAACAGAACTGCATGAATTTGGTAGTGTTAAGAATCTTAAAGATAGAAGAACAGATATATTTGAAGTTAAAAGAACAATTTAGATATCGATATATAATTTTTTTAAAACTTTAATCATGCTTTCAACGGCTTTTATAGACGTTGTTTCATTAACAGTGTGATATCCGATAGTAGGTAACTGAAGTGTCGTACCCTGAATCTGACCTTTTGTTGCCTTAATCAATCTTCCAAGTTCTGTAGTACCAAGTGATTTTTTAGTATTTGTTTGGGACATTTTATTTTTTAAATACGCATCTTTAAAGTGATATCTTATCTGTTCTTCTATCGCTATATTTTTTATTTTATTTTTTAATCCTGATCTAAATACTGCATTCGCATCTCTATTTCTTAAAACAATGTCAAGCGCGTTAATATCTTCTATCGTGTCATAAGGGCTTGTATCTAAAACAAGTAATTCATCTGTACTTATATCAAATCTTCTAAACCATTCAAGCAAAAATCTCCAACTTTTACCAGCTTCCTCAGATGCTGTAAAAAAAGATGTACCTTTATAACCAAGGTGATACATATAAATTATTATCGCCACAGATATAACATTATCAAGTTGCGCAGATATTAGATCATCTTGAATCTCAAGCTTGTCTACAAATGCTATAGGAGTACCTGGAAACAAGTAGTCAAACCCATCAACTTTAAAGATTATATTGTTTCTTCTTTCACATAAAAAAGCATCTTTTATAACACCAAGACCAAGATAACTTCCAGACCAAGGTTCATAAGCTTGAACTTTTTCATCAACAAATCTTGTTGTAAAACTATGTAAAAGTTGCTCAGAATTGGAATCACCAGTTAAATCAGCTCTATTTTTTGCAATAAATGCGGCATATTGAAATTCATTGTGTCCAGTACAGATAAGTCCATGTCTATCTGCATGAGCAGACATATATCCACTTGTAGGCTCATCACCTTTTGCTACAAGTACTCCATCATAATACTCAACTTTCACTCCTAGCTCTTCTAGTTCTCTTTTAACAAACATGAAAAAAGAGTGCTCAGCTCCAACAACACTCGGAATTCGAATAAGTTGTTTTAAAATATCATAAAACTGTTCCATTACTACTCTTTACTCTCTTTATTATTTAGTTCGTAGATTCGCTTATCTCTATACACATCTTCATTATATTTTTACTCATCTAGAACTATTATACTAATGCAAATTATAGCATTATATTAGTGTATAATTCTCTGTATAATATTACAAAATGGAGCTGTTATGAAATTAATGCTGGGTTACATAACTGGTTTATTATTACTAGTATCTATCTCTTTTGCAGATGAGTTTAGCTATCTTGAAAAGAATAATAATAACTGGCTTCAGATTTATAGTAATCTACTTAGAGCACAAGCTCTTGATGATGAAATAAAATCACTAGAAAAGACCGTACAAAAAGCTATTGGTAAAAACAAGCTTGAACTTACTCAACTTCTTAAACTGCAAACAAGTAAGAAAAAAATCCTTGATGAACTTCCCCAATCATTTGATTCTATGCTTGAGAAAATAACGATAGGCGATAACTTAAAAGAAATCACTCTTATTGAGTATTTACTAAACAATCAAAAAAATAACTATGCCATACAAACTAAAAAATTGGCTTTTGTTGAAGAAGAGTACTTCGAAGCCCTAAAGCATCTAAATGCAGAACTTAAACTTGCTAGCAAAAGAGAAGTTAAAGATACGTCAAAAGAGTACCAACTACAAATGGCACTTGATTTTTTCAAAAGTGCTCAAGGTCTACTAGATAATAAAACAGCAGTACTTAAGCATATGCAAGAACTTTATTTACATGAGCTAAAAAGCTATGAGAGCACACAATTACCTAGGGTTATTTTAAATATAGGTGTTATAATTTTTATATTTATGCTCTTTCACTTACTGAAGTACTTTATTACAAAACGTATAGAAAATGAGGATAAGCTTTTTAAAATAAAAAAGATTTTAAATATAACTTTTTTTCTACTTTTATTACTTGTAATAATTATCTTTAATATTAACAATATCATCTATGCTGCAACACTTGTTGGTTTTATTGCTGCAGCGATTACTATTTCTATGAAAGAGTATCTTCAAAGTATTGTTGCTTGGTTTCATCTATCGTTTGGTAATTTTATAAAACTAGGTGATAGAATTCTTATCCATGTCAACAAACATCCAATAATAGGTGAAGTTATTGACATATCACCATTTAAAGTAACTCTTTATGAGAGTATTAATAACACTACATCTGTACAGTTAAAACGAGCAGGTCGCATCATATTCATACCAAATAACTATTTTGTGAGTAACTATGTATATAATTATACACATGATAAAATGAAAACAATTTACGATCTGATAGAATTTAGAATACCTTTTTCAGTAGATGCACAAAAAGTTGAAGATATAGTTCAAGAAATTGCTCTTGAAGCAACAGAACGCTATATGGAAGTAGCATCCAAACAATTTATGAGTTTAAAGAAACGATATGATATGCGCAGTAGAGACTTTAGACCACGCATACATTTAGTTCCTGATGCAGTTGAGCCATGCTATATATTATATATCTGGTACGTAACTCCATATCACCAAATCATGGAATTTAAATCTCAGTTAAGTCAAAAGGTTGTTAATAAATTTCAAGAAGAGAACATTCCATTTTATATAAAATAATATACAAATAAATAGTACAAACTACTTGAATTATCTACCTTCTCTATCATCAGCAGGATCTTTATAGTCTATAGTAGGAAGTAGATATGCCGTAGTTAAGAGAACTGCACTTAAGGTAAGTGTGATTATCAAACCATAACCATCAAAATAATCAGGAATTCTTATCTTTCCCAAATCTGCTCCTAATAGCTCTTTTATCCAAGGATAACCTAGTGTAAAAAAAAGTCCACCGAACATTCCTCCTATTACTCCGACAAATGCATCTACTCGTCCCTCAGAGACTGAGACAAAAAATGCTGATGGACACTTTCCTAAGATAACAAGACCGATACCAAAAAGAATAGCTCCGAGAATAAGTCCACCCAAGATAGTTGGTTTTACATCAAATGTTGCATAACCTGATTGCACTAAAAAGTAAAAACCAACACTAGAAAGAGCAACTGTTGTCATAGCCATTCTTGGCACCAAGGTATCTTCAAAGATCATAAAACCAGCCATTTTTTCAAACTTATCAAGACGGGAGTATAAGATAATAGCACCAAACACAAAGCCTATAAATAGAACAAGCCAAACAGAACCATGTCCTCCTTTAGCTACTGTGTCAAACATATTTACAATTTTATCTAGCATCTCTTACTCCCCTTTTCTTTTGTAAAAAAATCTACCTGTGATTATCCCAGTACCTAATGCTACTACGGCAAATATCATCCCGCTAACAGCAAGTTGGCTTCCACCTGAAAGAATGTGACCGGCATTGCATCCTCCAGCTAAACGAGCACCAAACACTAGAAGAAATCCAGCTATAAAACTCCATATCATACGAGACTTAACTGATTTGTTCTTTCTCTCTTTCCATAGTGTGGGTATGTAGCTAATATGAAATGATTTTGTAACAAACACAGACATAAATAACCCGCCAAAAAATACACCAATAAGCATTACCCCTTCCCATGCACCTGATTGCTCAACAATCGCAGCATATTCATAATTTTCTGGTTCAAGAGAAAAAATAAGGTTGGCTAGGTAAGACATACCAGTAGATGCACCAATAGGACGATCAGCGCCCCAGACAGAAAATGTGAAGTAAAAAAGCAAGGTCATAGAGATTCCACCGAGCCACCAAGGTATTGAACGAGGCATATTTATCCTTTAATTTCATAACGTCAAGTATAGGTTAACGTTATGAAATTATATGCTATATTTCTTAAGCACAGATAAATAATAAATTATTTATCTGTGCTTTATCAGCTAGAACTTAATGACACTATTTATCATACTTACAATTAACATTATTTTTATAAATCTTGCTTTTTGTTGATACAATCAGTATAATGAAAATGTAATTTTATTTTTTTATATTAATTTTATTGCATGAAAGAGGTTGGCATATGATAAAGACCGTAGATATAGTTACAAATGATTTGCCAAGAGAACTGCAACGTATTGCAGCTAAGAACTCTATACCTATATCAAGACTTTACATAGATATAAATGCTGTTGAGACATCTTACAAAGATGAAACTAAAAACCTTGTAGAGATCCCTACTCACGAGCTAAACAGATATACAGATGAAGACTCTTTACGAGATAGTAGCATCCAATTTGAACAACAATATGACGTAACAGTAAAACCATACTATAAGGGTTATCCTTTTGAAAAAATGATTAGTGAGATTGAGTTTGAGGAGAATGATACTCTTGCTTATCTCGTTATCAAAAAAGGTTCAATACTAAACTATTATGATGACCTTTATGAGGATTTTTTAGACTATATTGCAGAGCAAAAGTTAAGATCAAGTATTATGCTCTACTTATTTGATACAGATTATCAAGCTGCAATCAAGGGTCTCGTTGATGTAATAAAGCAAATCAAAACAATAACATTTAAAGAAGATAAAAAAATACTTGTCTCTCAGGGTATAGATGCCATTGAATCTGTAAACGCTGATATATATATGAATATAGAAGAGAAAAATGAAGTAGGAGATGAAGATAATGAAGGTAAAGTTGACTATGCAAACAGAGGTTTCTTACTAAGTTGTACAGCTGGTGAGCAGCTCTTTGAGTTTATAAAACCTCAGCAGGGAAAACATGGCAGAAACTGCAGAGGAGAAATCCTCGAAGTAGAAACAATAAACTTAGATGCTAAACCAACATTTTCTATTGAGGACGGTATCGAAGTTCAAGATAGTTTTGAGAACATTAAGTACCTATCTAAAAAAAGTGGCTATCTAGTTAAAAAAGGAAATCAATATGATGTCTCAAATAGCATTGATGTTAGTGAAATATCTTTTAAAACTACAGGCACCATCAATTCTGACTTAGACTCCGAGATCTCCATTAATGTAGTCAAAGATGATCCTTTAGAAGATGCTATTGAAGAAGGTATGCATGTAAAAGTTCAAAAAATCACAATCAAAGGCAGTGTTGGTCCAAATACTGAGATAGAAGCACGTGATATAGTAATAAATGGACAAACTCATGGTGACTCTTCAATAAAGTGTGCTAATGCAAATATAAGACTTCATAAGGGTAAAATAGTTGCTAGAAGAGTTGAAGTAGAAACACTTGAAGGCGGTGAAATTATTGCAGATATAGCAATTGTTAAAAATGCTATGCGTGGTAAAATCAGAGCGAAAACTATTGAGATAGAGATGCTAGGCTCACATGTCATCATGGAAGCATCCAAATATATTCAAATACAAAGAATTAGAGGTGAAGAAAACAGATTTATACTTGATACTTCCGTAGATAGTGGTTTTAATGTAAGTAAAGATGATGATCAAGCTTATTTCAAAAAAACAGAGGATGAACTCAAAACTCTCATTAAGGCATTTAAAGATATTACCGTAAAAGTAAAAAACTCACTTGAACCATGTGACAAAATAAGAGCCGCAATCATAAAAAGTCAGAAACAAGGTATAGAAATATCTCCTGCTATTATTCAAAAGTTTAAACAGTGTAAAGTTTTGAAAGTTCATTATCAAAAACAAAAAGAAAGAATTGAACACAAAAAAGAAACTTATAGTAAACTAAAAGAGAAACTAATTAACACTGGTTCTAATATTTTTGATGCAAAAATTATACTTAGTGAAGCTCTTAAAGGTTATAATCATATTGCATATAAACTCAATAATCCTGAAAGAGAAATTGAATTAAATACAAATGGCACTATGAATAAAAAAATCTTCCAACTAGAAGAAGATGAAGATGGTATTTTAAAAATTGTAAACCTAAACTAAAACCTTTTCTTCAAATATAACACACACTTAAATACATAATGATATAAAATATTAATAATTAAAGAAGTAAGGAATGTCCACAGATTACAAAAATATATTTTGTTCCTATAACCTCTTTGCCTTTAAAGACTCTAAGCTACAAGAAAAGTTCAATGAGTGGAGAAGACCCTCAAGACTCAAGCATATATCTGCAATTAGCATTTTGACGGCGTCGCTGTATTTAATCTTTTCATATATAACAAGATCTTTTATTCCTGCTGATATTTTACCTTTAGCAACACTAGTGCATGTTTATTTAGTTCCATTTATACTACTTCTTATAGCTCTACTGGCACATTTTAGAGTACGATATTATTTAATGACTTTTTTACTAGTCATTGCTCCTATAATAGCCTCTGTAGGGAATATGATAATCATCTCAAAATTTGATGGATATACGACTTACCAAACAGAGCTTTATCTAATCATTTTTTGGGTTTTTACCGTATCTGGACTAAAATTTATTCATGCACTTATTAGTGGATTATTCATTTATGTTAGTGCAACTATTAGTGCCTATGCAATATACCCTCTAAATACAGAAGCTTTTGTTTTACACCATTTTTGGATGATAGCTTCTCTCTCTTTTGGTATCTTAGGTGGATATCTTTTAGAGTCATCACAAAAAACAATCTTTTTAAAAAAAGAAGAACTTGAAAAAATTGCTATTACTGATAGACTAACTGGGCTTTATAACCGCGTAATGTTTGATAAAGTAATTTCTGATGAATTAGAAAAGTCTAAGAGGTATAAACGAACTTTTGGACTTATAATGCTTGATATTGACTTTTTTAAAGATATTAACGATACATATGGTCATTTGGTAGGAGATGATGTTTTAATAGAGTTTACAAATATCCTAAAAAGACATACTCGCTCATCTGACACAATAATAAGATGGGGAGGAGAAGAGTTTATAATCCTCTCTTTAGAAGTAAATAAAGAAGCTTTGATGACTCTGGCTGAACATATACGCAAACAAGTACAAGAGCATGACTTTAAAACTGTCGGTAAAAAAACGGTAAGTCTCGGTCTTACACTAAACAAAAAGACTGATAATATAAACTCTATTTTACAAAGAGCCGATCAAGCTCTATACCTTTCAAAAAATAGTGGACGAAACAAAACTAACTTTTTAGCTTAGCTTTCCTTCCATCTATCTTCTGTAATAGCCACACTAAGCTCATCATCGAGAAGTGTTAGCTCACCGTCGCTTATATTACACTGTAAAACCATTGCTCTTTTTGCAAGAGCTTCTAAGTCTCCATCTATGTTTAGATTTATTACAGATAGATTTTTAAAACGTTTAAGAACTTTCTCTGTCTGCTTCCACCATGAAGATGCACTTGCGTCTTGGTAAGTATAGATGATTACTTTATCAGAGCGTCCACACGCTTTTTTAATACGTTTTTCATCTGGTTGACCAAGGTCTATCCAAAGTTTTATATCTCCATCTAAAGCTTTTTGCCATAAGTCTGGCTCATCATCTTGAGAAATTCCTTTACAAAACACTAAGTCATCATTTGCATTTAGTATAAAAGTGATTAAACGAACCATCAATCTATAATCATTTTCCGAAGGATGTTTTGCAAGTGTAAAGTTATGCTCAGCATAGTAGTGAGAGTCCATATTGGCGATGTTTAGTGAGGCTTTGTGAATAGTTGCATTTGCAGCCATATTTTTCCTTGAAGTAGTTATATATTAATAGCAAGAGTATAGCGAAGTGTTGCTTCTTATTAAGCTAAATCAGCCTGTAAAGACTACAGACTGACTTGCTGATTATTTACCTGTGTAATTAGCACCTTTTATCATGCCGTTTCTGCTTACAAATATATATAGTGTCTGTCTGCTTTTCTTTGCTAACTTAGTATTTTTAAAACTAACTACCCAATCTTTTTTGTAGTTGACTTTACTTATTTCCATCTTATCTACAGGAGTGTTCTTCCAACTCTTAGCTATCTTCTTTTGTTTTACGAGACTATTAACTTTTTGTTTTGCTATCTCTTTTATATTATCTTCACTAACTACTTTTTGTTCATGAGAGTGTCCATGTTCTGCATGTGAGTGTTCTGAACTCGCAAATAGTGATGTAGATGCTACAAGCACCGCGATAAGTGCTGTTTTTATTAATATTTTCATTTTTATCCTTTTATAGTGAGTCGTATATATACTCTTTTTGTTTAGCTTGCATATCCATATGTATATGCTTGTGAGCGTCCTTGTTAAACCCAAATTCCTCTTCATTTGTTGTATGAAGATAACCGTGTAATTGCATAAGTAAGAGCATAAAACCAACAAACATCAAAAAGTGATTTGTCACTTTACTAAGCCTGAGAAAAGAGTCTCTCTTTCTCCACTGTGTAAGTATTGCCAGCATAAAAATCAGAGCAATAATCTGTCCTAGTTCAACACCAACGTTGAAAGAGATGATTCTAAGTAACATATCTTCATTTTGCTCACCTAATGGCAACTGCTGTAATCTTGTTGATAGTCCAAACCCATGAATAAGTCCGAATAAAAGAACCATAACTAATAAGTTTGGAGACTTTACACCAAGATAGTTTACAAAGCCTTTGTTGTTGTCAAATGCTTTGTAAATAACACTAATTGCAATAACTGCATCTATAAGATAGTAATTTGCATTAATACCCATAAATGTAGCAAATATTAGCGTAATACTGTGTCCGATTGTAAATATACTAACAAACTTAATAACATCCTTTGGGGTTGTTAGGAAAAAGACAACTCCAAATAGAAATAGTAAGTGGTCATACCCAGTTAACATATGTGTGGCTCCAAGCCAGATATAGCGAAGGTTTCCGCCATCTATCATTGCCTGTTTATCTGCTTCTGAGATGCCATGTGCATACATGAGTGTACTAAAAAGCAGAGATGCCACGAGTAGAAAAAATATTTTCATTTCGTTCCTTAATAATTGTAAAAATTTAAATAGTTGAAGTTAGTAAGTTATGCTCTAGGAGGACGAAAAAGTCTCTCTAAAATAGGATTTGGAATCCAAGGGCTTGTTTCGTAATATGATTCTTTTAAAGAGAGATGAGCAAAGAGATCTTTATTTTGAGAAAATGTGTAAAAGTCCGCATAGTTTATGACCATTTGAGAATGACTATGTTTATGGTTGTGAGTGTTTCCATTGTGGAAATGATTGTGTTCATGCGTATCTACATGCTCATGTATTGAGCACTTAGCCCTATCAGCATAATTATGATTTTGTTGCACGGAAGATCTTGCGTAAATACTACTTCCTATCAGATGCAAAATCAATAAGATAATAATCACATAGTTTTTCATCACAAAATCATAACATAGAAAATACAACAATTAAATTTGCTATAATTTTAAGATAAAACGCTAAAAAAGTGCACTATGGGCTGGACTTGTCAACATGATTATAAAGGTATGTGTAAACTTGTAAAGAAGCCTTGTATACCAGGAATGAAGAGCTGTACACTAAAGAGTAGTGAATATATTTTTACTACAGGTAGCTATGAAGATGATAAAAAAGCTGCTCAAGATAAACAAGAACAAAAAATTGACTTTGCAACTCTTGCTAAAAGTAACTAAGTACAATACTCTAATACCAACACAAACTGTGCGAGCATAGTATATGAGATTTTTAAACTCTGTATGGATAAAAGTTTAAAAAGACTATTTTTCTAGTCGTTTGTGCACTTGTGTAAATGCTTCTTTTACATAATCTGGAGAACTCTCACTAAATCTGCTGACTATTACAATTGCTATAGATGCAAAGATAAAACTCGGCAGCAGTTCGTAAAGGTCAAAGATGCCACCTTCAAGCTGCTTCCATACTACTACACTTATAGTACCAGTTAACATTCCAGCAATTGCCCCAGCTCTTGTAATCGTTTTACTATAAAGGCTAAAAATGATAAGTGGACCAAAGGCTGCACCAAATCCTGCCCAAGCGTATGAAACTAACTGTAAAACATTAGAGTTTTTATCTGTAGATATATACCAAGCTATAACTGCAATAACGATAACTGTTCCACGTCCAACCCATACCAACTCTTTATCTGAAGCATTTTTTCTAATTACAGCATGATAAATATCTTGGGTAAGAACAGAAGATGAAACTAATAACTGTGAATCTACCGTACTCATAATCGCTGCTAATATCGCAGCAAGTAAAAAACCTGCTATCCATGGATTAAAGATTAATTGAGAAAGAGTAATAAATATTTTCTCACTATCTTGAAGGTCAATACCGCTTGATAAAACATAAGCATAACCAAAAAAACCGACTGAGAGAGAACCAACAATAGAGATGCCCATCCAACTCATACCTATAAGTTTTGCTTTATCCATTTCATTTTCATCTCGAATTGACATAAAACGTACCAATATATGTGGCTGTCCAAAATATCCAAGTCCCCATGCCAAAAGTGATAAAATGCTAATCAAGGAAACTCCACTTAGTATATTAAGGTGACTTTGATTACTCATTTGGATTAAACTTAAGGCTTCACTAACACCGCCTATTTCATAAATGACTACAATTGGAGTAATAACTAAAGCTAACATCATTAAGATGCCTTGAATAAAGTCTGTCCAGCTAACAGCGTTATAACCTCCTAAAAATGTGTAAGAGACGATAATAAAACTTCCTATAATCAAGGCAGTTGAATAATCTAGTTGAAATGTAGCCTCAAAAAGTTTTGCACCACCGACTAGACCTGCAGATGTATAGAGAGTGTAAAACAGTAAAATGACAATTGCCGTAACTACACGTAAAGAATTTTTATCATCTTTAAAACGAGAGGAGAAATAATCGGGAATAGTAATAGCATCATTTAAGTGATGAGTATATACACGAAGAGGTTTAGCGACATAGTGCCAATTTAAATAGGCTCCTATTAAGAGTCCTACAGCAATCCAACTACCTACTAGTCCATCACTGTACATCATACCAGGGAGCCCCAGTAAGAGCCATCCACTCATATCTGAAGCTCCAGCGCTTAATGCCGTTACTCCAGGACCTAAACCACGGCCACCTAGTATATAGTCACTAAGGTCAGAGGTTTTAAAGAAGAAGTAAAAACCTATTCCAACCATAACAAGCATATATCCAACAAATGATATTAGTAAGGGTGTTTCCATTATTTTCCTTTTATGCTATGTTATACCATAAAACTCATTATTCCCAAAATTTAAGAGGATTTGGATGCAAGAAAGTGTAGTTTAATCTTTTGATTATTTTCTCTGATGATACAACGCGGTATGTTCTTCCTTCAAAAGTTCCAAGTTCAAGATTAAAAATTTTACAGTTTTTTTTATGTACTTCTGAGCGAAGCGGATGCAAAGGAGCGACAAGATTGAAAATGTCGTTTACGACTTGACTCTCTAAAATCTTTTTAATTATCTTTATAACATCATCACGGTGGATATAGTTTACCTCTCCATCGCAAAATATTGAAACACTTTTCCACTTTCCAGAGATTCTATCTTCACCCATAAGTCCACCAAGACGAAGTATGACTAACTTATCTCTAAGCCCTTGCATTAGCTCTTCAGCCTCTTTTTGAAGCCCTCTTTTTGTGATATTCGCACTCTCATCCACGTTAGTGTCAAACTCTCTATATACAGAAGTAGAACTCATCAGTATAATGTTTGAAATTGGAGATGAAAGTTTTGCTATTTTTTGAAGTGTTTGGAGGTAGTTATCTTTTGTATTTATGGCGATGATTATAGTATCACTCTGCCAGAATATAGAATCGTCACTCGTAGTCTCTCTAGAGTAACATTCTACTTTAAAAGTATCAGATAGTTCTTTAGATAATGGATTTCCAAGCCAGCCACAGCCAACTATACCAACACTTTTTCTATCTATCATTTCTTTGGATTATTTATTTGATAGCTTTTTTTTATCTTTAACATTTCATATACAGAGACTTCATCGCCCGCTTCTTCGATAAGAATATCAGTATCAGCAAACTGACCCTTCATCTCTTTGATATCTTTGTATCCAATAGGTTTTATTTCACTCATAGCAATATTTATTGATCCTGCCCACATAATGACTATCATAATCCAGACAGTCTTTTTTGCCCCTGCATAAACACCTATAAAGTGAAAAGCAACACTTAAAATAATTCCAATAGTCAGTATTATACTCAAACTCATTTACTTAAATCCTCTCCTCTTGGTTTCATCGTTTGCATCTCAACACCTGTATCTCTAAGCATCTTATCACCAAAGCTCATCACACCCATAGTCCCGGCTAACATCAATGCCACAACTATAAAAAGAAAGATAAATGCCATTGAGTAGCGTTTTAGTACATCTAGCATCTACTTAGGTACTATCCCGTCAAATTCTATACATCTTGACGTATGAAAGTCTCTCTCATAATCATCATTTTTAAATTTATCACCTTCAAGTCTCCAGCCTAACTCTTTAGAAAGCAGGACTGATCTTGAGATTGTTCTACGCATCTTGTTTTCACAAATTACTGTCTCGCCGTTGTTAAAAATGTCTTTAACACCCTCCATACGACTAGTTGTCATATAATAGTGAATTGAAATCATAGTAACAAGGAACATAGACACCATTGTCATTCCACGGCTAAAAGCTACTTTTGGTACAAAGTCTCTTGTTGTTACAATGGCTGTGACAACAAGAATAAAAATTCCTATAACTATATATACTATCTCTAGCTCAAAAAATAATTCCATTATGCTTCCTGTTTATCGTGCTGTTTTTCCCAAGCTTCAATAGCCGGGGTAAAGTACTCAATACGCACTTTTTTAAACTCTCTTGAGCTGTAAAGTGGCATATGAGATTTAGCATCTATTTCGTTCGCCATTTCCGCGATGATGCTGTTTGTTTCTTCTTTAGTCTTTCCATGAACCATAGTAAATAGATTATATGGCCAATTTGCGTACTTAGGACGAAGGTAGCAGTGACTTACAGCACTAAATGCTGCAGCAGTCGCTCCTATCTCCTCACCGTTCGTCTCATCTACATCCCAAACAACCATAGCGTTTGCATTGAAACCTGCTTTTCTATGGTTAAGTATAGATGCAAATCTTCTCATGATTCCAGCCTCTTGGAGTTCTTTGAGGATTGAGAAAAATTTGTCATAATCTATATCAAGCTCATCAATAATTTTTTTGAATGGTTCACTTACCATATCTATATCATATTGAGCCTTCTGGACGATAGCATGATGAAGAGGAGTCATATTTATCTCAGTATGAACAACTTTTTTAACTTCTTCTTTTTTCTCATCTTTTCCAGTTGTGTTTAGTTTAACATTAATTTTGAAAAGTTTTAGAGTCGGAAGCATAATGTAGTCATCTGCCTCTGTAAGCTCTGCAAGAATCTCAACTGTTCTATCAAGACCTAGCTTAGAATCAGGCGAAACACCGAGAGTAAACCAAATATTAAACTCATGATTTCTTTCGTAGTTGTGAGAGATACCAGGATGCGAATTAATAATTTTAACTGCAGCACTTATCTTCTCTTGAGCGACTTTAAAAGCTACTAAAGAAGATTTATAACCCAATCTTTTTGTGTCAAATATAGCAGATGTTTGGCGAATAATATTACTTTTCTTTTGCTCTTGTAAAATATCTAAAACTTCTTCTTCACTCATACCTAGTTCTTGGGCAATCACCTTAAAGGGTCTTGCAACTAAAGGAAACTTTTTCTGTATTCTAGATAGTATTTCGTCTTTCATATTTACATTCTTTTTATTGATTATTTTGTTAAAAGATTGTAATCTAATTTAAATTAATATCAGTTGATGTACATCAAGTTTGTAATTTTACAGATTATGCTATGATGTTGTCAAAAATATGAAAGAGAAACATGGCTTATTTTCCGGCTTTTCTAAAATTAGACAATAAAAAGATACTTATAATTGGCGGTGGATACATAGCTTATGAAAAGTTAGACCATCTTTTAGACTTTACAAAAGATATTTCCGTAATTGCACTTGACCTTTGTGAAGATATGGCTAAAGGCATAAAAGATAATCATCTAGCTTTTGAGCAAAGAGCTTACAAGAGTGGTGATATAAAAGATTTTGCAGTTGTTATAGTTGCAGTTGATGACATTCCTCTTCAAGCAGAGATATTTGCAGAGTCAAAACAGTATAACTGTCTGTGTAACTCTGTGGACTCAGTTGACTACTGCGACTTTATCTTTCCATCTTATGTAAAAAAAGATGATTTAACAATTGCTATTTCAACATCCGGTGCATCTCCTGCGATGGCGAAGCATCTAAGAATGTATCTGCAAAACCTTATTCCAGAGGGAATAAGTGATTTTTTAAAAGAGATGAAAGATTTAAGAAAGACTTTGCCAAAAGGTAAAGATAGAATGAAGATGCTTGATAAAAAAGCAGAAGATTATATTAAACAATGGAGTAGTAAATGAGCGAAGAAAAAAGTGGAATGAGTTTAGTAAAAAAGGCCTTTATATTTGGACTGCTATCAGCTTTTTTAATAATGGGTATCCTTTCAATGAAAAGAGCTATGCCTGAGGAAAAAAATGAAAGAATATACAAAGCATTTAAAGTTCATAGTCCTTACCAACTAGAAAAAAGAATGGGTGGCTTAACTATTTTAAATTTAAATGATCCAGAGAATAAAGAGAAACCTAGTGCAGCTGAAGTTCTTCACCGCTTAGATGAACTTGACCAAGAGTGGGCTAAAGATCATCTTAGTGTTGAGAACAATACTCTTTTAATAAGTAAAGAAAACAATACAACTATAGAAATTTCTATAGAAACACCAAAAGAGAGAGCCTTTATAAAAAGCTTTTTTGGCATCTAGCTCTTACTAGTCTTTTAATTTAAAAGAAAAATATAACGACAGAAACAGCATTGCAGTTGCAGTGCTATAAAGCACCGTATAACTAAAAAAATGTAAAATAACTCCGCCTATTATTGAGAAAAACAACCCAAATGAAACAACATTAATATGGATGGCTACATATACAGGTCTTTTCTCAGCAGGTGCAATAGAAAGTATAAGATTCCCAGATGCTATACGGTTTCCATCAAGTGCAGCTCCAACTATAAAGAAAACTGCCATATATTCATAGAGTGAAGATGCATTAAACGCTATTAAGATAGCGATAATCTGCAGAGATATAGAGATGTTAGCAGTTAGCTTGTTTAGCCCATGTCCGCTAAGTCTTCCCCATAAAAAATTACTAAGCATTGCCCCTATCATCTGTGTAGTGATAAGACTACCGATAGCTACACCGTCAAGTTCTATCTTCGTCTGTGCATCTAATATGATAAACGGAAGAGCTATGAGGTAAGCATAAGCTAGTAGAAAAGTCTTTAGCTGTATCTGCAGGTTTTTATCTTCTTTAAGAGTTATCCAAGAGTTATGAAGAAACTTTTTAAAAGAGTTCTCCCTCTTAGCTACTTCCTCTTTTGCAGGCTCATCAATAGTTCCAAAAGAGAGATAACCAAAACCCATAATGAACGAGCTTATAATGAAGAGATATCCATAACTATACGGTGCTTCAAAAGTATGTATTATCCAACCAGCTAATGCTCCACTGACAAGACCGCCTGCCCCACTAAAAAATTGGCGATACGCCATAGTTTTTCCACGGAATCTATGAGAAAAAATCTTGGCAATAATATCTTTAAAGTATATCGCTCCAAAACCTGCACTAAAAGAGAAGATAAAAAGACCTATACCGATGGAAAAAAGTGTCAAGTTTGGAGAGTTCTCTCCAAAGACTATGATAGCTACACCGATAAAAAACCAAGCTAAAAATCTAATTATAAAAACACGTCTGATGTAAGGCATCATAAGAGAGTAACTCTGTGCCTGAAATGCTGCAAAAAGCTGAACTACAACAGCCCCACCACGAAGCAAAGCCGCAAAAAAACCAACCAGCATCGAGCTACCTCCAAAGTAGTTAACTATAAGAGGTAAAATTGTAGAAGGCTCAGCTATTGTAGTACCGATAGTAAGGAAAAAGCCGTGAAGTATGTTTCTAATATGGTTTGAAGTCTTATCCATTTCTGGCCTTTAAATATGTTTTTTGTAATTATAGTGGAAAGTTTACTGACTTAATATAGATAGAATACAATTTATATTATATAAAGTTACTTTGTATATAATTTAGTTTAATAATAAAGGAAGGAAATGAAGATATTAATTAATGTAATGATAACTATACTAGTTGTTTTAAATTTAACTGGATGTGTAATACCTGGTGTGCATGGTATTCCAAATGGTGGAGCAGCTGCAATAATTAGAGAACCTGTATGGTTATCAGGTATAAAAACAAGTGATATTGGGTACAGTTCAAACTTTCCAAAAGCAGAAGAAAACGAATATTTAAAAACAATAAAAGCAGGATATTGGCTAGCAAATACTAATGGTAAGAGATCTCAACTGGTTTATTATTTTAAAGTGAAAGTTAAAAAACCATTTTCAGATCAAAAAGTATGGACTAAAATGATATTGTCTAATCCATCAAATATAAGGAATATTGTATATACTCATTATTTGAATAAAACAGATAAAAATACTAGTGCTACTCATCCTACAGTATCAAATGTAAAATTAAATCAAAAGTATAATATGATATTAGAAGTATATAGTGATAAGGAGAGAACTAAACTAATATCAAAATTAAATCAAAACATAATTTCTCCAGTTGATAATACAAGTGGGTGTATTAAATTAAATAAAATATTTAAAGAAGAACAATATGGATATTTAGTTGATGGTAAGACTATATTAACGCTAGATCATTTAATAATATGGTGTGATAAAAAATAATAAAAAACCTCTTGTTCCCAAGCTCCTGCTTGGGAACAAGAGGTTTCTAAAATATTCTATTAGTTTAGTTTTTCCCAAGCCTCATCAATACTAGAAGCATTTTCAGTCACGAAAAGATAAACTGCAGCATTTAGTTTTGCGAGCTTCATGTACTCATCTGATGGATTGTTTAACTGATTTAGAGAATCTTCTAAAGTTATAGCATCCCATGATTTTGTGTAGTTGATTCCGTAGTCTGCAGGGTCAACTATGACCTCATCTACATCACCATCGTTTGAAATCCATAGACGACCTTTGCTAAACAGCTCTGGAGTTCCTTCATTTCCTTGGATAAGTGCAAATCTCTTATATCTGTCAGAAAATATATCTACGTATTTTTTTACATACGGCTTATGAAACACACCTGTTATAGCGTACTCACTGTTAGCAACACGAGGAAGTTTTTCTATAGTGTTAAAACCGCTGCGAAGTCCAAGTTTCATACGAAGTTCAGTTAAGTCACTCATCTTAGGAAAGAAGTCTGCTCGGTCAAAGTAGTGAGCGTTTTTGCTTAGTTCTATATTTGTACAGATATCTTTGATAGTTATCCCGCCTTTTGCAGGTGTAAGCTCATCTCCGATTACAACAAGATTAAGTCCTGACTCTTCAAGAATTTTTGCTACAAGTGCAAATATATAAGGATTTTTTGCTTTTCCATCAAACGGGTAACCAAGCTCTAAAGAGTTAGCAACTGTAGTTTTTTCTATGTAAGCGTCACAAGCTTCTATAGCTCCACGGAACTCTGTAGTCGTCTCAGGTTTTAGTCTCCAACCTAAAAGAAATGCAGCCGATTGTTCACTGGGAATAGACTGATTTAAAATCTGATCCATCATGTCTTTAGACTCTTCTAAAGTCAGGTCTCTATTACCTTTTGGTCCTGTTCCAACAGCATGTATGTACTTGAAAAAATCCATGTTTATCCTTGATATATATCTATTTATTTTTTTAACCGATATGATATACTCTTAGCCTTAAGTTTGAATTAGGAGTTTAGCATCAAAAAAATAGTTCTTATTACAGGTGCAAGTTCTGGTATGGGTAGAGCTACTGCTGAGTATTTATCAAAACATGATTTCATAGTATATGCTGGAACTCGCAGTATTAAGAACCTAGAAGATTTAAACCATAAAAATATTATTCCTATTTATTTAGATATTACCGACCAAGAGAGTATAGACAAAGTAACAGGCCTTATCTACAAAGAACATAAACAGATAGACGTTCTTATAAACAATGCAGGATATGGACTTGTCTCTACAGTCGAAGATGTTACTGAAGAAGAGATGCTTTCCCAGTTCAACATAAACGTATTTGGTGTGCTTAGAGTTTGTAAGGCTGTCATCCCCATCATGAGAGAAAAAGAGGATGGTGTTATCGTCAACATCTCTTCATTTTTAGGGAAAATCGGTCTTCCGCTTCTTACTATGTACAACTCCAGTAAGTATGCAGTTGAGGGTATTACTGATTCTCTTCGCTATGAGCTAAAAGAGTTTAACATCAGAGTTCACTCTATCATGCCTGGCTTTTTTGACACTAACTTTGCAAGAGGAAACCTTGTCACAAATGCAAAAACTTTTGATAAAAACTCTGCATATTCATCTCTTGTATCTAACCTTGCGCCTGTTATAGTCGAGCAGATAAACAGTGGTAACTCTGCCGTAGAGATAGGTGAGATGATTTTAGAAGTCATAAATAACGATAAGTTTCCAGCTCGTGCAACAATAGGCGATAAAGCTAAAAAGTTTATCCCTATGAGAAGAGAGCTTAGCGATGAAGATTTTGAAAGACGTGTCAGGGAGCATTACAATATATAATGGATAGTTTTTTCTTCAACATAACAAATACCAGCTATAAAATAACCAAACTGCTTGAGACAAAAAAAGAGCATGTTACAAGAGTAGATATTTCAAACGGCATAGTCTTTTTTAACATACTTTTAAACTCCTCTCAAGACCAAGTCTATCATGTAAAAAATCTTGACAGGATGATAGCTATACCCGTTAGCAAAAAAGGTTCTTTTACTATAGACGACCATCTCCAAAAGAAGTGTTTTGAAGTTAAAGAAAACAGCATAGATATTTTTATATCTTCAAGACAAGATTTATCTCTTAGAATAAAAAAAGAGACAGATGTGGAGATATTTGTTCTTTTTGTTGCTGACTTTATTTTAAAAAGATATTTGAGCTCAGATGCAAACGAAGTCATAAACTATCTCTACGACAAACTCCAAGATGAAATCTCATGTGAGCTTGTGGACTCTCACCCCATAGATGCTATGAGTCTACACATAATAGACAAAGTACTAAATACAAAAGCAGATGCGTATATGAATAGCATCAGATGTGAGCATAATATTTTAGAGTTTATGATTCACAGATTTGGGCTTTTAGATATGGTTGATAATGAACTTAGCGATGATGAGATTTGTATATCAAAAACTTCTAAAGATATTTTACTGCGCAGTTTTTCTACACCACCAAGTATCCAGATACTAGCTCACCTTTGTGCGACTAATGAGACAAGTCTAAAAAAGATTTTTAAAAAAGTCTATAAAACAACTATCTACGGATATATACAAAAACTTCGTCTTGAAAAAGCCAACTTGCTTTTAAAAGAAAAGTCTCTAAACATCGGTGAAATTGCCAAAGAAGTCGGCTACAAACATCAAGGACATTTCTCAAAACTCTTTTTTGAGCACTATGGCATCTATCCAAAAGACCTACTAAAAAAATAATTCCTCTAGTGCTAAAATAAAATTCTTCTACTGCTAAAAAAGTATTGAAGGTAACTTCTGGTTTATATATACTCTAGAAAATCAAACCTTAGGAGTTCAAAATGTCAAAAGTAGTTTTAATAACGGGTGCAAGTTCTGGAATGGGAAAACTAACAGCAGAATTTTTATCTGATAACGGTTATACAGTATATGCAGGAACGAGAGATGCAGATGCAATCAGTAATAATTCTTCACTTAAAAATATCTATATAGATGTAACAAAAACAGATACTATAAATAGTGCTGTAGAGACTATAATCATAAACGAAGGTAAAATTGACGTTCTTGTTAACAATGCAGGATACGGACTTTTAGCAACTGTTGAAGATGGAACTGATGAAGAGATGTTTAACCAGTTTGATGTAAATGTATTTGGTCTTTTAAAAGTTACTCGCGGGGTTCTTCCGTATATGAGAGAAGCAAAAAGTGGAGTTATTATCAACATCTCTTCGTTCTTAGGTAAAATTGGTCTTCCACTTTTAGCACACTACAATGCTTCAAAATATGCAGTTGAAGGTATAGTTGACTCTTTAAGATTTGAAACACTACCTTTCAATGTAAGAGTTCACTCTATTCAATCTGGACTTTTTGGTACAAACTTTGTTAAAAATGGACTTGTTGCAAATGCTAAAACAACTGCTAAAGACTCACCATATGAAAAGTTAGTATCTCACTTTGTACCAATCGTTGCAAAGGTTATAAATGAAGGTCCAAATCCTCAACCCATAGCAGATGCTGTAAAAAATATCATTGAAGATGAGAACTCTAAAATATTTATACCTGTCGGTGCTGAAGCTGAAACTTTTATTCCTTTGAGAAAAGCATTAAGCGATGAAGCATTTGAGATAAAAGTAAAAGAAACTTTTGGCATCTAGCTCCTGATTTTCCTTAGTTCAAAAGGTTTATTATATAGATAATATTTCCTTTTGTGCTAAAATAAAATCCTTCTGTTGCTAAAAAGTTATTGCTATCTTTTTTCATTTGTCCTATACTATAACATAATAGTAAAATAATAGGAAATTATTATGAAATTTTTCACTTATGTATTTATATTTATCATATTACTTTTAACCTCTGTATCTTTTCTCTTACCAACAAAAGAAAAACAGCAGTTTGATGATGACGCTTTAAGAACTGCCGCATTATCAAGAAATATGTCTAGTACTCCTGCTACTTACGGCGATCTTTTAAAGTTAGTAGATACACCTGAAAATAGAATGAGTAAAGAGAAGATAGATCTCGGTCGTGACCTTTACCATGAGAAGATGCTCTCTAAAGACAAAGATATCAGTTGTGCAACTTGTCACGTTCTAAGTAAAAACCTAAAAGACAAAAACATATATTTAAAAGCGCTGACTTCCAAAACAAATGATAAAACAGACTGTGTTGTATGTCATCTCTCAGACCAAAGCGGAACTGACAGATTTGAGACTGCAGTCGGACATGGCGGAGCAGAAAATCCTTTTCATCTAAACACACTTACAACTCTAAATGTTGCTTTAGCGAAGTTTCAGACATGGGATGGAAGTGTTAAAAGCGTAGAGAAGCAAGTTGGACTCTCTATACAGGACCCGACTCAAATGAACCTTTCAATAGAAGAAGTTGAAAAAAGACTTCTCGAAGATGCCAAGTATGTAAAAAAATTTAAACTTGCATTTGACAAGGTTAGTTTTGAAAATGTTGAAAAAGCAATCGGTGCTTATCTTAAAACTCTAGTTACTCGTAGTGATTATGACAGATTTTTAGACGGTGATAACGACGCAATGAGCAAAAAAGCAAAAAAAGGTCTGGCAAACTTTTTAAACTTCGGATGCAAAGGTTGTCATACGGGCGTAACAGTCGGCGGACAGAGCATACAAAAGTTTCCCCTTAGAGACTACAACAGTATAGTTGATGTGACAAACTCTTTTAATGAAGAGGATAAGGGGAGAGAAGTCAGTGACTTTGACTTTAATGCCAAGATGTATCACCCCTTTCCGTTTGAGAACAAGGGCGGCTTTATGGGTAAAGATGGAGAAAGACTCTTTAGAGTTCCAATGCTTAGAAATGTCACGAAGACTTCACCATATTTTCATAACGGAGCGGTTGCCAAAATAAGAGAAGCAGTCTTTCTCATGGGTAAACACCAACTCGGTATGCATCTGACAAATAGGCAGATTGATGAGATTGTAGAATTTTTAAAATCACTTGAAGGAGATGTTGTGGATTATAAAGTTGTAAACAAGGATACAGTATGAAAAATATACATATGAAAATACTTATAATTTTGATGTTTTTAAGCGGAATATTTCAATATAGCATCTTTGACTTAAGTTGGGAGTATTTTAGAATAATTCAGGCAGTTCATATAATGAGTTCTGCATTTATAGCTATATTTCTTCTTTTGCCATATGTGAATATGCATACTTATGAGTACATGATAGTAAAACGTGCCAAAAGTACAAGCGGTGTAACACTTGGGATACTTTTATTTTTCATAGTTGCAAGCGGATTTTACCTTTTCCTTGTTGGAAACACAGGAGGAGATACTATAGGAGTTATATCATATTACATACATCTATATGGTTCTTTTATATTGCTATATTTTCTTTTCCTTCATGCAAGAAAGAAAATTGATTTCAATGCAAAACCTTTTGTTGTTATCGCTTTACTAGTTGGCATCTCTTATCCGAGTATCTCATACAGCAGTGAAAAATTAACAAACATAGAACTAGAAATTGGTGTTGATAGATATCACAATGAAGACTGGACAAACTCTGCTAAATGTAAATCATGTCACGAAGATATTTTCAACCAATGGGCAGATTCAAACCATAGGCATCTAACCGGAACAAATCCATACTATATAGTAATGGAAAACTTAGCCGGTGCAGATATGGGAGATGAGTTTAGACAGTGGTGTATGGGATGCCACAATCCAAGTGCAGTTACTACAAAACAAAAAAGATCTACACATAGAATGGACGTAAACAATATGCCGAGCGTCCTTTTTGAGAAAGGCTCACAAAGTTTGCTAGATGAGTTTAAAACACACGGAAACTCTAGACTTGAACAAGGTGTCTCTTGTGTGACTTGTCACAGAATAACAAAAACAGATTCTAAAGGAAACAGTTCTTATACACTGGATTTGAAAAATAGAAAAAAATATGTTTTTGAAGATAGTAGTTCTGGTGTAGAGAAATGGCTCAGTGAAAAGTTCATAAACTCTAACCCGATAGTCCATAAAGAAAGTTACTCAAAAGAGCTTTATAAAAAGAGTGCTTACTGTGCATCTTGTCATGATGAGTTTTTACCAGAAGATTCTAAAAGACCGATAGTTTCGACTTTTAAAGAGTGGGAAAAATCGCCTTTTAACAATCCTAAAGACCCAAGTAAACACAAGACTTGTATTGATTGTCATATGACATATATGAAAGATGGTAAACGTGCACCGCTCAAAGGTCAATCGACTACAGGCGGAAAAGTGAAAGAGGATATCAAAGTTCACTATTTCTCAGGATCGAACCACTTTTTATCTGGTCTAAAAAGTAAAGAACATGAGGATCAAACTATACAGCTTCTTCGCACTTCTGCAGAGATTGATGTAGATATAAAAGATGGCAAAGTTTTAGCTGGAGTTAAAAATGTTGGGGCTGGACATCACTTGCCAACTGGGGTATCAGATTTCAGAGAATTATGGCTTGATATTACAATTACAGATAGAGATTCTAATGTTGTTTTTAGCAGTGGTAAACTTAAAAGTGACGGTGATTTAGACATAGATGCAAGACCTTTTATGAAAGTATTTGGTGATGAAAATTCAAAACCCGTTGGTCTTCTATTTTGGAGATATAAAAAACTCATAAGTGATACAAGGATTCCTGCAGGAGAGAGAAGAGTTGAATCTTATGATATCTCAGATGCTGCGAGTCTAAAATATCCTTTAAAAGCAGTTGTAAAACTCAACTTTAGAATCTATCCTCAATGGGTAACGAGTATAGTGCAAAGAGCATTTCCACAACTTCCGAATCCTCCTGTTTTGATGCTTAAAGAGATACAAAAAGAATTTCAAATACAGAGGTGACAAATGCGTTTTTTTATACTTATTTCAATATTATTATCAATACTTCAAGCCAGCCATGTAAGCTGGTACGGAGACTTTGACAAAGCCCATCAGCAGGCATTAAAAGAGAATAAAAAGCTTATGGTATTACTCATAGAAAAAGAGTGTAAAGAGTGTATTGAAACTATAAAAACAACTTTTATAAATCAGCCATACATAGATAAGATAAACAGAGAGTATGTTTCAGTTTTAATCACTAAAAATCAAAAGAGTAGTTATCCTATTGAAATGCTATATACATTTGCATATCCGACACTCTTTTTTTTAGACAATAAAGAACTTTTTGTATGTAAACCTATAAGAGGGGGAGTGACTCCAGATAAGCTAAAGGGTTATCTGGAACAGTGTAAGTAATTTAGTGTGAAGAAGAATCTTTACTAAGCTCATCTTCTATTGCACCACGAAGGTCAGAAGTGGCGTCAGCATTTTCAAACTCTATATGTCCATCAGAAAATTTAATTGATGAAGAAACTGTTTTCCCATCATCTGTTTTTTCGGCTATAGCTTCATTACTTTTAAACTCAGTTATTTTCCAACCTGTTTCTTCTCCTGCTTTCTTAATAGCATTAATAATTTTTTCATTGTTATGAGTCTTAACATATAATGCATTCTTAGAAACTTTTGCATCCTTCTGCTCTGGAGAATATGATCCACCCGAACAACCAGATGAAAGTATTAAGGCAACAGTTGATATTAATGTTATTGATAAGATTTTTTTCATCTTTTAATCCTTTTTTAATCTTTCTTAATAAAATATAAATTTTACAAAGAAATTTAATTAATCAATGATATAATAAGAAACTTAAAAAAAAATTGATGTATATCAAGATTTCAATGCACTATATAACAGAAGGTGAACAATGACACAAGAGATTATAATCATATTAGTAATGGCTGTGCCAATGATACTCTTTGGTGTCTATCCAGGTCTAAAATTAGGAGAGTTTCTCGAACGTAAGTATAATATAGGAGAAAGTCTAAAAAGAAAAATTATGATTATTACAACTGTTGTATTTACACTGACTTTATCTTCATTGTTGTACTATATCTGATTATGATATTTACTAATATTTTAGCCTCTTGTTTCATAAAGTTACGTTAAATATAAAACTTTCCTTAAATTTAAAATTAATTTAATAAATTGATTTATATCAATTCTTTTTAACATAAATAGGAATAAACTACAACTGATTCTGAAAAACTATTAACACACAAAGGAGATATCGTGATTGAAGAAGTAGTAATGAGACAAGATATAGCTCTAGATGATTTCTTACCTATCTTTGTATCCTCTTCACTTGTTTTAGTATTTGGAGGATTCTATGTTGGTATATATACCGCTGTAAAAGTTAAACTACTAAAAAAATGGACTATGCCTATCGCATATATATTTTGGATGTTAACTGCCTATTGTTTGTATTTAATGGGAAGTTTAATGCATGTAGGTGAATTTACAGCGAAGGCTTTAGTAGTTGCAGGAATAGGATTACTTCTACTTCCTCATGCAATCTACTATATGCAGCATCAAGTTCACGAAGAGAATGAACATTGATATATTGTTGTATATATCAGCAGCAATTTTTAGGAGGTCACAGTGGCTAAAGTATCTGTATGGAGTGACAATCGTTTCTGGCAACGTTCAGCAGCGTGGATTACAGGATTTGCAGCAGTACTACTTATTTGGCTAACATTTGACACAGCGGGTCAAATAGCAATGGGTACTGATGCAGACTTACAAAATGGCGTAACGAAGAGGGTTCCAGGACCAACAGTTATTAACTATAAAATCACTTATGAAATGAGCACTAAACGTGGTCACGAAGTTCCAGTGATAGGGGAAAAAGAAAAGTTTTTTGGAAGAGATGATTACTCAGAAGACGAAGCAGCAGCTTTACTTCACCTAGGTAAACTTGGTTCTCAAACTAAAAACTGTATGAACTGTCATACACTTCTTGGTAATGGAGCATATTATGCACCAGATTTAACTAAAGCTTGGTTAGATCCAGCATGGCAAAATGATGGTACGATGCAAGCAATGACTGGCAAAAGTACAAAAGAAGAGGCTATGGCTGAATTCTTACAACATCCATCTACTTATCCAACTCATGCTCGTATGATGCCAGATCTTGGTATTACGCACGAAGAGGCAAAAGGTTTAGTTGCTTTCTTGAAACATATGTCATCAATTGATACAAATGGTTTCCCAAGAAACTTCGGAAAAATCAAAGGAGCAGTTCATGGCAAGTAATCACTTAACAGGTATTGGAAGTGAATCAAAACAATTAGCGACATGGTATTTTGCTTTTGCTGCTATCATATTTGGTGCACAGTTACTATTTGGTTTAGTTGCGGCGATTCAGTATGTTATGCCGGGCTTCTTATTTGAATTATTAGATTTCTCAGTTGCTAGAATGTTACACATCAATTCACTAATTGTATGGATGGTTTTTGCAATGTTCGGTTCAGTTTATTGGTTATTACCTGATGAAACTGGCATTGAAACTGTTGGTATTAAAGTTGGTAAATTATTATACTGGGTATTTGTAGCAGCTATTGTTGTAGTTATTTTAGTATATCTATTTATTCAAGTTGGGCCGGCAGATGAAACATCTATCTGGTTTATTCATGAAGGTAGAGAGTATATTGAAGCTCCCCGTTGGGCTGATATAGGTATTGTTGTAGTTGCTCTTGGATTTGTTGCCAATCTATGGTTAACAGGTATGAAAGGTAAAAACAGCGGTATCGTTACAGTTCTTATGGCAGATATGATCGCTTTTGCTGGTCTTTACTTAGCTGGTATGTTCTTTACAGACAATATCACAGTTGATCAGTACTGGTGGTGGTGGGTAATTCACTTATGGGTTGAGGCTACTTGGGAAGTTTTCGTTGGTTCGATTGCTGCTTATGGTCTTATCACTATGATTGGTGCAAGCCGTAAAGTTGTTGAAATGTGGTTATGGATTGAAGTAGCAATGCTATTTGGTTCAGGTATCTTAGGTATCGGTCACCACTATTTCTGGATTGGTACACCTGAGTACTGGTGGGAAATTGGAGCACTGTTTAGTGCACTAGAGCCATTACCACTTGTAGCAATGTTCATCCACGTTATGTATGACTGGGGTAAACAACAAGGTAAACAAAGTGCTAGCGGAAGTAACGTATCAGTAGTTAACAATCAACCTGCTTTCCTATGGTTCTGGATGAATGCATTCGGTAACTTCTTAGGTGCTGGTGTATGGGGATTCTTTCATACGCTACCACAGGTAAACCTTTATACACACGGTACACAGTTTACATCAGCTCACGGACACTTAGCGTTCTTTGGTGCTTATGCAACTATTCTTATCGGTATGATGTATCTTGCAATTCAAGGTACAAATGGTATTAAAGTTATGAAAAATACTAAATCATCTCTATGGGCACTTAGTCTAATAGTTGGTGGTGTTATGGGTATGACAGTAGCACTTACAATTGCTGGTTATGTTCAAGTTCTTGTTTCTCGTGCACAAATGGGTGCTACTTGGGCTGGTTACTTTGACGGTCAGAGTGGTATGTGGTTTGCACAGGCTATGGATTGGAGACTAATAATGGGAATGGTAACATTCACAGGTTTCTTATTCTTAATAAAAGATTTCTTAAGTACTGGTAAAAACCCAGTCCACGAAAAATAAGGAGATATATTATGTTTGAACCAATGACAGATGTAGTACCAAGCTTTTTTGCTTGGTTAAACCAAGGTCCATTAACTCTAACTATCTTTCTTCATTCTGTTATTGTACTTCCAATGCTTTGGATTTATAAACAAGAGAAAGCTCGTTTAGAAAGTGAAAGTTAGAAAGTCAACTAGTAGGCGGGCCTTAGGGCCCGCTTTATCGAAATTTTAGGAGGAAGAATAAAATGAGATTAAATAAATTAGTTATATCAGCTGCTGCTTTAGCAGTAGTGAGTTCAGGTCTATTTGCTGGAACATCTAATATGGATGTAGAAAAAGTATTTGAAAAAGAGTGTCAAGGTTGTCACGGTCCAAATCACGAAGGTGGTGTTGGTTCTGATTTACGTCCTGCTGTAATTGAGAAGAAAAATTCTTATAAACTTGCAGAAGCAATTTTAAATGGTAGAGCAGGTACTGCTATGCCAGAATTCAAAGCTTCATTCAACAAAGACGATGCTGATAAAATGGTTGATTACCTACAGCACTTTAAAGGTAGAACAATGGCTGTGTTAACACTTGATAGTGTTAAAGCTGGCTGGAAGCCTTTAAATGACAGAATGAAATTCTACAAAAAATATACAGATGCTGCAGATGTTAAGAAAAATACTGATATCTGTTTCGTAACAGAAAGAGATGCAGAGCGTGTTGCATTTGTTGATGGTACTTCAGGTAAAATTTTATCTAAGCACCCTGCTGGTTTTGCTGTTCACGTAACAGTTACAAATAAGCGTCAGCCTCGTTATGCTTACTCAATCTCTCGTTCAGGTTTAGTAACAATGTTCGACCTTAACACTCCGGGTCAGCAAAAAATTGCTGAATGTCAAGTTGGTTCTGATTCTCGTGGTCTAGCGGTATCTCCAGATGGTAAATACCTAATGGCAGGTAACTACGTACCAGGTGGAGCTGTTCTAATGGATGCAATGACTCTTGAGCCATTAAAAGTTTACCCAACTTCATCTGTAATTAAACCAAATGGTGACATCGGTTCATCTCGTGTTGCAGGTATCTTTGATACTCCATATGGTCCATATATCGCATTTGCACTTAAAGATGGTGGGCATGTATATATCGTAGATTATTCTAAACCAGGTTTCCCAATCGTTGGTGATATTCCAAATATTGGTGACATTCTTCACGATGGTTTCTTAAATGAAGGTAAAGAGATTGGTAGATATTTATTTATCGCTTCTCAAGGTTCTGATGTTGTTGGTGTTGTAGACTTTAAAACTAAATCTTTAGTAACTAAAATCTATACAGGTCCTTCATCTAAGCCACACCCAGGACAAGGTTCTTCATGGTTTAATGAAGGTCTAGGTCAACAACTTGGTGCTACTGTTAACATGAACTTAGGTCAAGTTACTATCTGGGATGATCACTTTGATGTTATCCGTCAAATCCCTATCGGTGGTGGTGGACTATTTATCGGTACATCTGAGCATACTCCATTCCTATGGGCAGATAATGTACTTGGTGGTGAAGCTAACTGGAATAAAATTCACTTGATTAACAAGCAAACTTTAGAGTTAGATAGAATTATTACTGTTGGTACTACTCAAGGTACTGTTACAGATCCAGTAACGCACAAAACTCTTTACAAATGGAATGTTCCAACTGTTAAAGATGTTAAAGGTCAAGCTATTACTCCTAGAATCTTACACGCTGAGCCAGCAAATCACGGTTATTGGACTATGATTTCTGAGTGGAACTGTGGAAGAATTGGTATCTATGAAGCTAAAACAGGTAAATTTGTTAAATATATCAATGGTTTAACAACTCCTACTTTTACTTACTCAATCGAACATAGACAAACTGTTCCGGGAGCGTAAGCTTCTAACTTCTCTCCTTCGGGGGAGAAACCTTTCTTAAACTTCTTCAAATATTATCAAAATTTATAAAATTGATTAAAATCAACGACAAATCTACTATAAATTGCTATTCTATAAACTATACAACTTACAATTTGCACAATAAACAAAAATGACAAAAATGACAATTTTTGCATATTCTAAGCTGTAATTCAAGCTTATTTTTGATAGAATAATTTATTAAACGAAAGAATAAATATGAAAATACATTTACTACTAATACTTACTTTATCTTCTCTTTTATTTTCTGAAGATTTAGATGGAAAAAAAGTTTTTGAGACCTACTGTTGGGGATGTCATCACCAAACAGCAGTTGCATTTGGGCCTCCATTTAATGAGATAGCAAACAAACGCTCTTTTGAAGAGATACAAGCCTATATTATTGACCCAAAAGCAATGTATAAAGCTTTTGGCTATAAAAGAACTGCTATGACAGAATTCAAACTAAGTGATGATGAAAGAAAAGCAATTGCAAACTACATCCTTACATATAAAGGTAAATAATGTTTAGACTATCAAATCTAATCTCTTCCGTGGTAGAGAATAAAAAAGAGAGAATCTTAGATGGCTCTATCGCTATATGGAACTTTACAAACAGATGTAACCTTTCGTGTATGCACTGCTACTCAAAATCAACTCTAGATGAAGTTGATACGCTCACTACAGAACAAATCAAAAAAACTATTTTAGAGATGAAAGCAAATGGCGTAAAGTTCATCATCTTTTCAGGTGGAGAGCCGCTAACTAGAAAAGACCTATTTGAGATAGCTGATTTTTGTAAAGAAAATGGAATCATAACTTATCTATCAAGTAATGGACTCTACTTCACCAAGAGTAACGTAGGGCGCATTGTAGACACCTTTAACTATGTTGGAGTGAGCATCGATGGAGATGAGCCGACTCATGACCACTTTCGTGGATTAAAGGGCGCTTTTAGAGAGACTCTAAAGGCTGTTCAACTTGCAAACTCTGCAGGTGCCAAAGTCGGTATTCGCTTTACAATAACAAAAGAGACAATAAACTCTCTAGAATATATTTTTGATTTGGCTGAACGTGAAAATATTCCAAAAATCTACATCTCTCATCTGGTATATTCCGGACGTGGTTTAGATAACCTCAAAATGGATTTAACTAAAGAGCAGAGAAGAAAATCTGTTGAGTTTATCCTTAAAAAAGCGTTTGAGTATTACGAGACTGGCAGAGATATAGAGATAGTAACTGGAAATATGGAGATGGATGCTATTTTATTTCTTAATGAGTTCGCATCAAGATATCCAAAACTAAAAGAGACTATGAGAAAAAGACTTGTAACTTGGGGCGGAAATTCAGCCGGAAGAAAACTACTAAACATTAACTCCGAAGGTGATGTAAGACCTGACCCTTTCTTTCCACTAACAGTTGGAAATATTATAAAGCAGGACTTTGGGGATATTTGGCAAAAGGGCGAGCTGTTAGATAAGCTTAGAGTCCATCCAAGAGCAATAAGCGGCATATGTGACGGCTGTGAGCAGATAGATATATGTAATGGTGGCTCACGTGCTCGTGCCTATGCAATATCAGGTGATTTATGGGCAGAAGACCCATCATGTTATTTAACTCAAAAAGAAAGAGAGATTAATTATGTTTAAAAGATTATTATTAAGTACGGCAATTGTAACTTTAGTATTTGCAAGTGCAAATGCTAAAGGTATTAATCCAGTTTTATCTATGTTAAATACTGAAGAAAAAGTATTTGTAGTAGAGAGAGAAAGTAATTCTCTGGCTGTTATAGAAAAAGGGTTAACAAGAGGTCATATGACTGGGATGCACAACATGAACCATGGTGTTGTTAAGTTTGACGGTAAAGATGGTTATGTAATAAGTCGTGATGGTTGGGTTGTAAAATTTGACCCCGAGAAAGAAGTTATACTAAAAGAGCTTAAAACTAGTGAGAGTGCTATTGGATTTACAATAACTAAAAACTTTCTTGCTGTTGCCAACTATGCTAAAAAAAGTGTAGACATACTAGATAGAGACCTGAATCCTCTTCAGTCATTTCAAACAGGTTCTAAAAATGTTGGTATCAAAACTTATAAAGATTATCTTATTTTTTCACAGATGGATAATGACAAAATAACTGTTTTAAAAGATACGAATTACGGTAAAGGTCTTCCTCACTTTGTAATTCACAAAGAGTTTGAAGATGTTGGTGTTATGCCATTTGATGCGATGATTAAAGACAACAATTTCATAACTGGATTTTTTCAAAGTGATTACTTCGGTGTAGTAAATTTAGATACTATGAAATACTCAAAAATAAAAATTCTATTAGAAGACAGAAAACCTGTACTTAAAGTTCCACATTTTGGTTTTTGGAGTATAGGCGGCGGATATGTATTTATCCCTGCAGTTGGAAATAACAAAGTTCTTGTTTATACACCAGACTTTAAATTTGTAAAAAATATTGAAACCGAAGGTCTTCCAGTTTTTACTGCTCTTTCTCCTGATAAAAAATATTTAGCGGTAACATTTAGCGGTAAAAAATTTCCGGTTATTCAAATAATAGACACTAAGACTTTAAAGGTCATCAAACGCTTTGAGTTTGATGGAAAAGTTCTGCATGTTAGATGGTCAAATATAAGACCAAATCTCTATGTGTCGGTCAATGATACAAATAAAGTTGCAGTTCTTCATACAAAAGATTGGTATTTAAGCAGAGAAATATTTCAAATCAAAAAACCGTCAGGTATATTTATTTATGAGGAAAAAAAATAATGGGTAAAGTTTATTTAACCGGTGCTGGTCCTGGAGATATTGAATTACTCACTCTCAAAGCACTTAGAGTAATTAAAGCAGCTGACGTGATCATTTATGATCGTCTAGCTAATCCTGATATTCTAGAAGAAGCAAAAAGTGGTTGTGAATTTGTATATGTTGGCAAAGAGGATGGTCGCCATATCATGCCTCAAGATGATATAAACGAGACAATTTATCAAAATGCATTAAAACATGAAAATGTAGTTCGTCTTAAGGGTGGTGACCCATTTGTATTTGGTCGTGGTGGAGAAGAGGCTATTTATCTTCTTGAAAGGGATGTAAAATTTGAAATAATTCCAGGAATTACTTCTGCAATTTCTGCACCAGCTTATGCAGGAATCCCCGTTACTCATCGTGGAGTTGCTGTGAGCTTTAGAGTAGTAACCGGACACGAATCACCAAACAAGAAAGTATCTCAGATTCCATGGGACAACTTTAAAACTGATGATACAATTATATTTCTGATGGGTTTTCATAATCTTCCTCAAATAAGTAAAAAACTTATGGAAATTGGTAAGTCTGCTGATTATCCGGTAGCTGTAATCTCAAAAGGAACAACAAAAGATCAAAGTGTTGTGGTCGGAACTCTTGAGAACATAGTTGAAAAAGCCAAAGATATCCCTACTCCTGCACTTATAGTTGTAGGTAGAGTAGTTGAACTTAGAGAACAACTAAAATGGTTTGAGGGAAATGCCTAAACCACCGCACGACTTCAAACAGCCAATAGAAATTGCTCACAATATCTATTGGGTTGGAATGTATCTTGACAACGACCCTTTTCAGTGTCACCCGTACTTCATAAAAAATGGCAATGAATCAATTTTAATTGATCCGGGATCCATGCTTGAATTTGATGAAACTATGCGAAAAGTAAAAAGTATCGCTGATATCAAGTCTATTAAATACATTGTACTTCATCATCAAGACCCGGATTTAGCAGCGGCAGTACCTGAAATAGAAAAACTCATAGATAGAGATGACCTGCTTATAGTGACTCACTCAAGAATGTCTCTTTTAATCAAACACTATCTTGTAAGCTCAGACTATTATGAGATAGATAAACATGATAATAAATTGATAACTTCCAATGGACTTAGACTTGATTTTCTAACCACTCCATATTGTCATTCTCCTGGTGCATTTGTAAGTTACGAGCCAGAGACAAAAACACTATTTTCCGGAGATATCTTTGGAGGCATTGAAGAGTCTTGGGAATTTTATGCAGATAGCACATACTTTGACAAAGCTAAACAATTTCACGAAGAGTATATGCCGAGTAAAGATATTTTTAACTATGCCCTAAACAAGATTGAGAAACTGGATATAAATATTATAGCACCACAACATGGCTCTATAATAAAAAAACAATATATTACTAAGCTTATAAAAGATATGAAAGATCTTGATTGCGGACTATATATAGAAGATAAATATAATCGAGAATTATTAGACACAATCAATGAGCTACAAGAAAAAGAAAAGACCATACAAGAGCAGGATAGACATCTTTTTGAACAGTCAAAAAGAGCTGAAATAGGTGAAATGATAGGCAATATAGCACATCAATGGCGTCAGCCTTTAGCAATTGTCAGTACCATTGTAGCAATTTTAAAAGAAAAAAATAGTGCAAATACTTTAACTCCAAATGAAATTTCTGATAAACTGAAAAAGATGGAGAAAAGAGTTGTTTATATGTCAGACACAATCGAAGATTTTATGAACTACTATAAACCAGATAAAAAGAAATCAACCTTTGATGTCTGCGATGCACTTAACAGAGCACTTGAAGTTTCTGCTTACATAAAAGAGAGTGAAAAGATAGAGATAAATATACTTAAAGAAGAAAACTTAAGTATCTATGGACTTATAAATGAGTTTGTGCAGGTAATTATCTCTATATTATCAAATATTTATGACTTAAAAGAGATAAGAGCCATCCAAGAGATAAAAATAGACATCTCCTTACAAAGAGATGGCGAAGATGTAGTTTTGTCCATAAGCGATAATGCAGGTGGCATAGATAAAGATGTTTTATCAAAGATTTTCAATCCATATTTTACAACAAAACATCAATCTATGGGTACAGGCTTGGGTTTACATATTGCAAAAATGATTATAGAAGATAATATGGGTGGCTCATTACGTGCAAAGAATAATAAAGATGGTGCAACATTTATAATAAGGATGAAGAGTGAAAAATAGTGAATTAATTGAAGATATTTCAATCCTCATAGTAGAAGATGAGTCAGAACTAAGAGAATACTTACGAGAATATTTACAAATATTTTTTAAAAAAGTATATGTAGCTAAATGTGGTCATGAGGGTTATATTCAATACTTAGAAAAAAGACCAGACATTATGTTAAGCGATATAAACATGCCAAATCTTGATGGATTAAGTATGATTAAACGAATTAGGGAGCGTGACACTGAGACAGATATTATAATAATGAGTGCTCATTCTGAGCAAGAAAAGCTTCTTCAGGCAATAGAGCTTGGTCTTGTCACATATCTAATTAAGCCTATCAATTCACAAAAGTTAAAAGATGTTCTACTAAATCTTGTAGATAAATTAAGAGCTTCTAAAAAGAGAATTTATCTGAGTCAAGAAATATTTTGGGATAAAACATCTTCTACTCTATGGAACTCTGAAAAACAGATTTTTTTAAAAGAAAAAGAGTTAACACTTTTTAAACTTTTGTGCTCAAAAACGAACCATGCTTTTTCAGCAGAAAATATTTTTTACCACCTTTATGGAGAGAGTGAAAAAGAGTTCTCTGAATATTCAGTCACATCATTTATAAAACGTCTAAGAGCAAAACTTCCGGAAAACCTCATACAAAATGAATATGGCTTAGGATATAAAATAATATTAAAGTAGGTTGACTAAGTGTGACAAATTCTTCTATTATAATTGTAAACGAGACTTTTTAATATCTCCTCGACTCACAGAAATATTGTATAAAATCAGAATTTAAATTCTGATTTTATTTTACAAAGAGTGATTAATTTACTTCAGCTAGTTAATATTTACCAAGATTATATTTTAACCATAATAACTCAGCATCTTTATTTCCACTATCTTTTGACATTTTTGCCCATTTTTTAGCTTGTTTAAACTTCTCTTTCGTACAGTATATCTCTGCAAGAAGATAGTAGGATCTCTCATCACCTTGCGCTGCATTTTTCTCTAACCATCGTGCAGCTTTATCAAACTTAAGTAGTTGCATATAAACAAGTCCTATATTTTGCTGTGCTTGCTCATTTCCTTGAAGTGCAGAGCTTTCTAAAAGTTGAGCTGCTTTTGTAGCATTCTGCTCCACTCCGTCACCTCGATAATACATAAGAGCGAGATTATACTCGGCATTTGAGTTCTTAACTTCTGCAGCCTTGCTAAGCCATCTGAAGGCACTCTTGGAATCTTGTTTTACATTCTGACCTGTTAAGTACATCATACCTAAGTCATTTTGAGCTCTTGCATCTGAAGCATTTGCAGCTTTTTCTAACCAGACAACACCTTCTTTTGTATTTTTTTGTACACCAAAACCATTAAAGTAAAGATAACTTAAGGCATTTTGAGCAATTGTATCACCAGCTTTTGCACTCTTTTCATATAGTTTAAAAGCTTTATCATAATCTTTTTTCTTAAAAGCCTCAAGAGCCTCTTTAGTATCCCCAAGCAGTGCTACAGCCACCAACAACATAGATAGAACAATCTTTAACATTAGAATCCTTCTTAATTACTTTTACATTTTTTCATCATCTCTAGCCAATCTAGAGAGAAGTTTTTTAACACATATGACTTATGATGCGGGACACTACATGATGAACAGTCTTGGTGTATAACACCCTTTCCTGCAAACTCTTCACCATTGTTAATATCACACTTACTAAGTATTTTAAACTCGTTGTACACTCCCAGACCATTATCATTGAATCTAAAGTTAGGACAAGCACACATATAGCAGTTTAACTCTTCCATATCATGACATTTCTTATTATCTTTATAAAGAGGGCAAAAATTTGGCTCTTTTTTTACCATGTTGTCAAAATCAAAATACTCTAGCATACGCTCTTTTGAGTAACCAGACTCAACTAACTTATCTACAATTTCTTTATGCTTTTTAGCATGGGCGTCAAACCATTTAGTATAACTCATAGGGTATATTACCTAAAAAAGTAAAATGATTTAAGCTATAATGACAAAAAAATAGCAAATCTTTGCAAAAGACTAATCATTGAAAAACTCACACTTTATCTATCTTCTTATTTTAGCAATGTTTTTATGGGGTGGGGGATGGAGTGCCCTTAAAATTCTCACCTTTGATCTCTCAATCGAAATTATAATATTTTGGCGTTTTTTCCTTATGAGTTTATCTTTTATCCCTATTCTTTATCTTATGAAAGTGCCTCTAACTCTAAACCGCTCAGGTGCGAAGTTTGTAGCATCTAGCTCTATTTTAAATATATCTTTCATGATTTTCTCTTTTTTGGGAGTAAAGTACGGTTTTGCAGGAAACGGAGGAGTAATTATTACAACTCTAACACCACTTATGACATTTTTACTTGTTGCTATTATCTTTAAAACTAAACTTTTTGCATCTCAATTTGCAGGTCTATTCATAGGTCTTATAGGTGGAGTTATTATACTTCAGCTAAATGATTTGAGTCTGTTTCTTAACAGCTCGAACATATACTTCGCACTTTGTGCAATTATTTGGGCTGGAGTAACAATTCTATCTCAGTACTCTCATAAACATATTCATCCTGTACACTATAGTTTTTATATATCTGTAATAGCAACTATTTTCTCATTTATATATGCATTTAACAGTGATTTAATGAGTGTTTTTGAGCAGGGAGTTAAATTCTGGATAGCTATGCTTTATCTGGCAGTTTTAGGACAAACTGTAGCAACTACTATCTTCTTTATAGCTTCAGCAAAACTAGGTAGCCAAAAAACAAGTTCGTTTATGTTTTTAGTGCCTATATTCTCTCTTATTATCGCCTGGGCTGTCTTAGACGAGACTATACATGCCCATATTCTTATTGGTGGCTCTCTTAGTCTTATTGCCGTTTACTTTATAAATAAAAAAAATTAATAGGTTTTTAATATTACTTGCTGTAATATTTTTCATTATAAAGTTTTATACAAAAGGTTATTATGAAAACTGTTTTAATTATAGGTGGCGGCTTTGCTGGTCTTGAAGCTGCTATTTTTTTAAGAAAATTAAATTATGCTGTTACTTTAGTGAGTGAAAGAGATTACTTTTTCATCTACCCTACTTCCATCTGGGTTCCAACAAGAGAACAAGAGTTCGATGATGTTTGTATAGATCTTAAAAAACTACAAAAAGTGCATGGCTTCAAGCTAATAGTAGATGCTCTTCAAAAGATAGATGCTAAAGAGAATTCATATACTCTAAATAGTGGAACTGTTTTAAAAGATTATGATCACGTAGTTCTTGCAATGGGCGCTTCAAAAATGAAGCACAAAGGGATAGAAAATACACTATCTATTTGTGGTGCACCAGAACAATCTCTTAAAATCCGTAACTCATTAGATGCACTTATAGAAAAAGGAAGCGGTAAAATCTGCTTCGGTTTTGGAGGAAATCCAAAAGACACTTCTGCTGTTCGTGGTGGACCTGCATTTGAACTACTTTTTAACACTCACTATCTTTTGAAGAAAAAAGGCATAAGAGACAATTTTGAATTAATATTTTTTGCACCAATGCCAGAACCTGGAAAAAGAATGGGTAAAAAAGCTCTTAAAATGATGGCTGCATTTTTTGAAAAACAAAATATAAAACAACACTTTGGTAAAAAAATAAAAATCTTTGAAAGTGATTCTATTATATTTGAAGATGATTCAAAGCTTGCATCTGACTTTACAATGTTCATAGCTGCAGGAAATGGTCATGATGTTGTTAGAGAGTCAGAGTTACCAACTAATGAAGCTGGATTTATAAAGATAGATGACTATTGTAATGTTGTTTTTGACAATCCTCAGATGCCCACTAATATTTATGCAATTGGCGATATAGCAGCTTTAGAGGGAGCTGACTGGAGAGCAAAACAAGGTCATGTTGCAGAAGTAATGGCTAGAAATGTTGCTTTTAATATTGAGCAAAAAGACAAAGGGCTTTCACTCTTTAAAGGCTATCAAGAACATATTAATATTTTATGTGTAATGGATAGTGGAGATGGTGCTTCATTTATATATAGAGATAATAAAAGAACCTTTATGATTCCTCTTCCTTTTATAGGTCATTGGTTAAAAAAAGGATGGGGTTCATATTGTAAGTTATCTAAACTAAATAAAATACCTAGAATTCCGGGTCTTTAATTAGTTCACATTTAATTCACACTTTTTACTTTTATAATACAAATCAAGAAAGAGAAATATAGGACTTTATGTCCACATGAAGTGTAAATTTCTTTCGGTCACTTCCCTTAAATTCAAAGCAATGTCGCAATACTTACCCCTTTTAATGTGCGGCATTACTATCTAATTTTCGTTGTTAATTTTTTCTCGTCTTTTTTGTTTCATATTTCTTTTTGCAAGTTCCCGCATATCTTCTGTTGTATCGCTCTCATCAACTATTTCAACACCTAAAATAGTCTCAACACAATCTTCTAAAGTAAGGATTCCCTCTGTTTGATCATAGTTATCAATAACTAAAAACATATGATCTTTTTTAGATATAAATAGGTCAAGAGCTTTTGAAACAGGAATATTTTCATTTATAGAAAAGATCTCTTTTTTAATTGAACCTAGAGTTACACTGTCATCTTTTAGAGCTTGCTTAAAAATCTTTTTAGTCAAAACAATTCCTATAACCTCTTCTATAGAACCTTTATAAACTGGAATACGAGAAAATTTAAAGATAGATGGTTGTGTCTCTATGACCTCTTTTATTGTTATATTTTCATCAAGTGCAAATACAACACTTCTTGGAGTCAAAACTTCTCCTACTTTAATCTTATTTAGATTTAAAATATTCTCTATAAAATCAGACTCTTTTTCATCAATAACACCATCATCTTCACTAAGAAGCATACTGTGTAGTAACTCCTCTTTAGTTAAGCTGTTTGAGTCCTCTTTACCCTTTGATATTCTGTTTGTAACAAAGAGGGTGCTTAAAATAATTGGATATGTAATAAAAATAAAGATTCTGATGATTCTAGCCGACAATGGGGCTAACTGTTTCCAGTAAATGGCACCTATTGTTTTTGGAATAATTTCAGATAAAAATAAAATTGCAAATGTTAAGACAATAGAAACATATACAACAGCATCGTTTCCAAAAAGTATAGATGCCTGAGCACCAACTGCTGCTGCACCTAAAGTGTTTGCAATAGTGTTTAAGATTAAAATTGAAGCTATAGACTTGTTTATATTTTGTTTATGAGATCTTAAATATGATCCAACACTTGGTTTATCTTTTTCTAGCACAGAAACATATGACATGTTCACTGACAAAAGTACTGACTCTAAAATTGAGCACAAAAATGAGACACTGACCGACAATACAAAAAATAGTATTAATAAATCCATTAAGTTCTAAAATTCCTTATAATAGTATATATGTTGCTAGACCTAAAAAACTAAAAAAGCCTACAACATCTGTAATTGTTGTTAAAATAACCGTGCTACCTATAGCAGGGTCTATATCCATTTTCTTTAAAAAAAGTGGAATCGTCGCACCAAAAAAACCAGCCATCAAAAGGTTTATAATCATACTTAGTGCAATTACCACTCCAAGCATTCTCATATCAAACCATAAGGCGGCAATCAAACCCATAATTATAGCAAAGAAGATGCCATTCCCAAGAGAAAGTGCTATCTCTTTTTTAATAATCCTCATTGCATCACCTTGGGAGATATCTCCAAGAGCCAACTGTCTTACAACAACCGTAAGACTTTGAGTTCCAGCATTTCCACCCATTGAAGCAACAATTGGCATTAAAACTGCAAGAGCTACCATGCTCTCTAGCGCATCTGAAAACATTGCAATTACAAAAGATGCGGCTATTGCAGTAAGGAGATTAAGAGAGAGCCAAGTCGCACGTTTACGACCAGCTTTTACTATCTCATCATCTTCTTCGGCTTCATCATCAACTCCGGCAAGATTATACATCTGTTCGGTTGCATGTTCGATAATAAGATCGTAGATATCATCTGAAGTAATACGACCAACTAAAATACCATAAGCGTTTATAATAGGCATAACAGAAAGGTCGTACTCTTCAAAAGTGTGAACTACATCTTTTATTTCATCTCTATCATAAGCTTTTTTTGGCTCAAAACTATCTCCACTTTCTGCAATATTTTCTTTTAATGTTTTAGAAAAATCAAATATTAACAAATTATCCAAACCAACTGTATATCGAAGCTTATTATCCTTACTTACAATAAATAGATTTTGAACATTTTCAAGTTCATTAGCCTTTCTAAGAGCAGCAAATCGTTCTATTACATCTTGTACTATCTCATCTCTAAAAGCAGTGAAGACTTCCAACTGCATATATCTACCAGCTTCATCTTCATCATATGTTTGAAGCTTGGTTATTTCGAGTCTATCATCTTCATGCAGAGTATCAAAAACCTGAGATGCGACGCCTTTATCAACTTCTCCTAGTTCTTGCATGAACTCTAGTTGATCATCAGATTCAAGCTCAGTGACGGCATGAGAAAGCTCGTCAACGCTTAGAGACTCTACAACATCATCAAAGTATCTATCTGGAAGGGCAAGTGCCACATCACCGACAAGATCTTTTGGAACTAGTTGGATAGCCTCAGCAAAATCTTTATCATCTAGCTGTTTTAATATCTTGGCAATGTCTGATGGATGTATCTCACTAAGTTCATGAGAATTTATATACTCTTTTAGCTTGTTCATATTATTGGAATTATACCCTATCTTCTTAGTATATACACATACAAACTTATAGAAGTTGTTTTTCATAAGAAATAACAACTTGTTATGAAATAATTTTCATAGTATTATTAATAAAACAAATTTAAGTAAGATAGAGTATGAAGAATTTAAAAATATTTGCGTTAACCTTAATCATACTTATTCTGCGAAATCTGGAAAGATAGAGATTTAAATTAATCTTTATTGAAGTATTAATCGTTTAAAATTGTTCTATCTTAAAATTTAAAGGTAACACATGAAAAAAATATTAGTAAGTGCAGTAGCTGTTTTAGCTCTAACTACATCAGCAATGGCTGGTGTTAACTCTCAAACTGGTTGTGGTCTTGGTTCAATGATCATTAAAGATGACTCTTCAGCTGTTATGTTAGCTTTACAAGCAACTACAAATGGTACGTCTGGTAACCAAACTTTCGGTATTACTTCTGGAACTTCTGGTTGTAACAAAACTAAATTTGTTATGAACGAAAGAGCAGAGGAATTTGTTGCTTCTAACATGGATATTCTTGCAAAAGAAATCGCTGTTGGTCATGGCGAGTCTATTGACACACTAGCAGAGCTTTTACAAGTAGAAAATACAGCTGTATTCTCAGCTTCTCTTCAGTCAAACTACAACAGCATCTATACTTCAAAGAGTGTTAAAATGGCTGATGTACTTGACAACATCTCTACTACTTCTCTATAAGTATTACAATAAATTAAACGAGTTTTTCTCGTTTAATTTTTCACTAAATATTCACTTACTATCTTAGGAATCCTTCATTTTAAAAAAAATACTTTTTACACTCATTTTTTGCATTACTTTAACTCAGGCTTCTGCCCAGTTTTACCAAAATAGAGCTAATGACTTAAACCTTTCTAACCAAAGATACTGGCATCTACTGCTTCACATGGATAATGAAGTTAGTGAAGTAGATGATAGTAGATTTTTCTTATCAAAGAATGGAAAAACTAATGCTAAAGATGAATTACACGCTACGCTAGAAGCTCTATTAAACGAGAAAAGGTTTGATGATAATTCCACTGCTTGTAGATTTCCAGCAAGAAAATCATGGCTAAAAGATCAATTAAATATTAAAGACTTCCCGCAAGTTACCTGTACGGAGTATGACAAAATTTTAGATAGGTTAAATCCAAAATCAGCTACACTGGTCTTTCCATCAGCACATATCAACTCACCTGCTTCTATGTTTGGACATACTTTTTTACGCATCAATTCTGCTTATAAATCTAAACTTCTTTCTTATGCTATTAACTATGCTGCAAATGCAAATCCTGACACAGAGAATGGTGTTGTTTTTGCTATAAAAGGTCTCTTTGGAGGATATTATGGTAAATATTCACTTCTGCCTTATTACGAAAAACTAAAAGAGTATCGCGATACCGAACAAAGAGATATATGGGAATATGATCTAAACTTAAATGAAGAAGAAGTCTTAAAAATGGTAAAGCATATGTGGGAACTTAACGGAACTCACTCCAACTACTACTTCTTTACTGAGAACTGTTCATATAATATGTTATGGTTTATGGAGATAGCAAGACCATCAGTACATTTAAGAGAATATTTTACCTATCAGGTTACTCCTCTAGAGACCATTCATGCTTCTTTAAGTGAAAATCTAATTAAAGAAAAGTATTACAGAGCTTCAAAAAGAACAATATTACTTAAATATGAGTCTCTTTTAAAAGCGAAAAATCTCTCTATTCCAAAAAAACTTGTTAACTCAGAGATAAGTATAGAAGATATTATTCAAGACAACTCTATATCAACTCAACAAAAAATGTATATTCTAGAATCATCTATAGAATTTTTAGAATATTCATTTAGCAAAAATGATATGGACAAACAACTCTATCTTGAACAGTTTCACAATATAACAAAAGCGAGAGCTGCCCTTGGAAAAGGTAAAAAACTAAATATTTCCACTCCTACAAATCCAATCAATAGTCATAGAGCTGTGAGAGCAGCCGCTGGTTTTGGTTCAAGAGAGAGTGAAGCCATTAACTTTCTTGGTATCAGACCGGCATATCATAGTTTAGAGGACAGTAACTATGGGTTTTTAAGAGGTACAGAGATAGAGTTTATGGATATTTTACTTTCCTATAGTGACAAAAAAATAGAAGTTGAAAATGCAACTATTATCTCAATAGTATCTCTTGCTCAAAGAAGTGAATTTTTCGACAGTTTTTCTTGGAGAACAAAATTTGGCTGGGACAAAAACTATATAGATGATAAGAGTAATTTTATAGCTACTTTAGGAGCCGGCTATAGCTGGGGAAATGAATTAGCCTTTACATATATAATGATCGATCCACTTTTTTACTATGGAGACAAGCTTGTTTCAGGAGTTGGAGGAAGTGTTGGTTTAGTTTTTGACAAATTTAAATATATGAGTACAAACATTGAAGCCACTGCTAGAGTCTATGACACTGGAGACGCGCAGAATTTAATTAAGCTAACACAAAGTTTTAGACTCTCCCAAAACATTCAACTAAAATTTAAATATGACTATAAAGAAAGATACAAGCTGGATAAGAGAAAAGATGAAGAGACTTATCAAGCAGTTCTATCTTACTACTTCTAGTCTTTGGACTTATCTCTTCCCTCTTCAAAAACCTTTGAGATATCGCTAGTTACGCTATCAACACCTTCATTGATTTTTTTTGCAGAACATCCATTAAAAAAGAGTATTGTAAAGATACACACTGTTATATACTTTATCACTTGTATTATCCTATCTTAAATTAAATATGTATCCATCAGATACTTTTTTCATATTATACTTATACTGACCATCAAGTTCAACAACAGCTCTGTAATAACCAGAGTGATTTCCAACTCTAACCTTACAAAAAATACCATCTTTATTCTCTTTTATATAACTCTTTAAACTTGTATCTTTTTTAAAATCAATTACTATTCTATGTGGTTTTACAAGTAAAAAGTTTCTGATTATTTTGTCATTTGTTACAATTTTAAGAGTTTTATTTAAAGCGAAAAATGTTGCATATTTCACAGATGCTATCTTTTTGTATTTTATCTTTTTCTTTTTTGTAGGAGAGTTGGTTTTCTTTTCAGCTTGAGAGTAGCTTTGAGATATAAAAATGGGTAGATGCCAATCTATGGAATTGTCAAGTTCTATACTCTTTTTTTCAATCGAAGCATCTAAATTTTCATACTCGATAGTTACCTTTTTAATTATTCTTGCAGATGATGGTAAAGTTATAGATGAGCGATTTAGTGGCTCTGCTAATTTTACCTGATTTGATGTGTAAGGTATATCTTTTTCACCTTTTGAAGGAAAAAATGGATTTTCACGAGCCTCTAAAGTGATTAATAAAAAAAATGATATAAATAAAACTCTAATCAAAATTACCCCTGAATTAATTTAGTATGTATTATATCAAGTTTATTTTGATTTGGGACTAACTGGTGCAGAAATCTCTTTTAGCTCAAAGTACTCTCTTTGCAGCTCTGCATTTTCACCTTTGAGTCTATGAACTTCACTCTGTAAATAATTTTCATAATCTTCAAGCCCAAAAAGAACTTCCAAAGAGTTAGTTCCATAAAGAAGAACACCGATATAAATTCCAAGTGCCAATACGATTAATAACAGACTTAAGAACTTTGTCAAAGAGAGTCCCAGGTATCTTTGAGTGATACTTTGGGAATTGTCTATATCTTCATAGAGTTCTTCTTCATTCATAAGAATATCTTAGTTAAAAAGTGTAGAACCTAAATACTCACCATATACCACTTCATTTTCTATCTCTAAAAGACGGTTGTATTTAGCAGTTCTCTCACCACGAGCAGTTGAACCAGTTTTAATTTGACCACAGTTAAGTGCCACAGCAAAGTCTGCGATGAAAGCATCTTCACTCTCGCCTGAGCGGTGACTCATAACACAAGTATAGCCATTTCTTTGAGCAAGACGAACGGTAAGCATAGTCTCAGAAACTGAACCGATTTGGTTTGGTTTTATTAAAATTGAGTTTGCAACTCCTTCGCTTATGCCTCTTGCTAAAATGTTAGCATTTGTAACAAAAAGGTCATCACCAACAATCTGAATCTTATTCCCGAGTTTCTCAGTCATCAGTTTGAAACCATCCCAATCGTCTTCATTAAGACCATCTTCGATAGAAACAATAGGATATTTAGCACATAAATCAACATAGTAATCTACTAACTCTGCAGAAGTTACAGTACGATTTTCAGACTCTAATCTATATCCACCATCAGTAATAATTTCAGAAGCAGCTACATCTAAAGCAATACCTATTTGCTCACCAGCTTTGTATCCAGCTTTCTCAATAGCTTCCATAATAATTTGGATAGGCTCTTCATTTGAGCTAAGGTCTGGTGCAAAACCGCCCTCATCACCAAGTGCAGTGTTGTGTTTTTTAGCTTTTAAAATAGCTTTTAAGTTGTGGTAAACTTCAGCAGAAGCTCTTAGTCCCTCAGCAAAATCTTCAAATCCAACCGGAACAATCATATACTCTTGAAAGTCGACTGAGTTATCGGCGTGTGAACCGCCATTGATAATGTTTAGCATAGGAGTTGGAATAACCATAGCATTAGCTCCGCCAAGGTAACGATAAAGAGGCATGCCTAAACTCTTAGCAGCAGCACGAGCAACAGCCATAGAAACACCAAGAACAGCATTCGCACCCAAGTTACCATAGTTTTCAGTTCCATCTATCTCTTTCATTGTAGCATCGATTACAGCTTGGTTAAAAGGGGATTGACCGATTAGTGCATCTGAGATTTGAGAGTTTACATTTTCAACAGCTTGCAAAACACCCTTACCCATATAACGATTACCACCGTCACGAAGCTCTAAAGCCTCACGTTTACCAGTACTAGCACCTGAAGGTACGATTGCACTCTCAACTGTTCCATCACTTAACTCTACTGTCGCTTTAACCGTTGGGTTTCCGCGAGAATCCATTACTTCAATTGCACTTACGCTGTCTATAAACATTAACTTTCCCTTGTATTATGTGTCTGTGTCTTCTATATCTGAAGTATCCATAATCATAACATTACTTACGCCCATAGCTACTTTTATTTTTTCTTCTATCTCTTTGGCCAATTCAGGCTCATCTTTGAACTTGGCTTTAACGTTCTCACGCCCTTGACCAAGTTTAGTCTCCTCATAAGAGAACCAAGCTCCACTCTTGTCTATAATGTCCAATTTAACACCATAATCAACAAGCTCACCCTCTTTTGAGATTCCTTCTCCGAACATTATATCAAATTCAGCCTGACGGAATGGTGGTGCTACCTTGTTTTTAATAACTTTAGCTTTAACACGGTTACCAATTTGGCTTTCCCCTTGTTTAAGAGAAGCTATACGTCTTACATCTATACGAACAGATGCATAAAACTTTAGTGCATTTCCACCTGTTGTTGTCTCTGGAGAACCATATCCCATCATGCCAATTTTCATACGAATCTGGTTGATAAAGATAACAGTACAGTTCATTTTAGAGATAACACCCGTTAGCTTACGAAGCGCCTTTGACATAAGACGAGCTTGCACACCAACATTTTGATCAGACATTTCACCTTCAATCTCAGACTTTGGTGTCAATGCTGCAACAGAGTCAATAACAATCAAATCAATCGCGCCACTCCTTGCAATAGTCTCAACTATATCTAAGGCTTGCTCACCATAATCCGGTTGAGAAACAAGTAGGTTTTCAACATCTACCCCTAGGTTTTTAGCATAAACAACATCAAGAGCATGCTCAGCATCTATAAAGGCACATACCCCGCCCTGCTTTTGACACTCTGCAGTTATCTGAAGTGCTAAAGTTGTTTTACCAGAACTCTCAGGTCCATAAATCTCAACAACTCTGCCTTGAGGAACACCACCTATTCCAAGTGCTAAGTCAAGCCCAATAGAACCAGTACTTATTGACTGAATAGGCTCAATATCCTTATCTCCGAGTCTCATTAAAGCACCTTTACCAAATGCTTTATCGATTTGTTTCATTGCTAAGTCTAATGATTTTTGTTTATTTGCGTCCATCTTGGGCTCACTTATATTAAATTTAGACTTATTGTATGGCAATTTTATATTTTAATCTAAAAACATTGCAAATTGTCATATTATTTGTTGAATTTCTTTTATACAGAATTTCTATATAAATTAGTGGGATTTTATCCTTATTTGGTTAAAATCTAGTTTATGAAAAGAACTTTAATTGCACACTCCCCAGATGCTGATGATATCTTTATGTATTATGCCATCAAATTTGGTTGGGTAGATATGAAAAATACATTGTTTGATAATATTGCTAAAGATATCCAAACGCTAAACGAAGATGCACTAAATGGTGTTTATGACATCGTTGCTATTAGTTTTGCACTCTATCCACATATAAAAGAAGAGTACGCACCTTTAAGAACTGCTGTTAGTTTTGGCGAAGGTTACGGGCCTAAGCTCATTAAGAAAAAAGGTGCAAAGCTAAAGAGAAACTTCAAAGTTGCACTTAGCGGAAAGCACACTACAAATGCGATGCTTTTTCGCATTGCCTATCCAGATGCAAGAGTCACTTATATGAATTTTCTCGAGATTGAACAAGCTGTTCTTGAGGGCGTTGTAGATGCCGGTGTTTTGATTCATGAGAGCATCTTAACTTATGATGAAAAACTTGAAGTTGAAAGAGAGATGTGGGATATCTGGCAAGAGTTAGCAGGAGACGGGCTTCCTCTTCCTCTTGGCGGTATGGCTATTCGCCGTTCACTTCCGCTAAACAAAGCTATAGACTATGAAGCAACTCTAACAAAAGCGGTGCAAGTGGCACGTGACCATAAAGACAGACTATCTAAAATGCTTATAGAGAGAGATTTGGTGCGTATAGATGCTCCTACACTAGATAAATACTTAGAACTTTATGCAAATGATGAGTCAATCACCCTTAGTGACATTCAATATAAAGCTATAAATAAACTATTTGAACTCGGGTTTAAACATGGCTTTTATGATTCTTTAATCAAAGTAGAAGATTTTATGATTCCTACTGAGTACAAAGAGATTAGGAACTCTTAATCTTATGGAAGCCAAACTAATAGCCCTCGGAGTTGAAACATTTAAAATCGCTCTTTTATTAGCACTGCCCGGTCTTCTGACAGGTATGTTTGTAGGTTTGGCAGTTAGTATTTTTCAGGCAACTACACAGATTAATGAGATGACACTCTCTTTTATTCCTAAAATTCTCGGTGTTGTTATAGTTATCATTCTTACTATGCCTTGGATGCTAAACTCTATGACAGATTTTGCAACAAACATCTTCAATATGATGCCAGAATTTATAGAGTGATGAAAACAAAAAAAATAGACTTTTCAAAATTCTCCTCTATACATATTGGAGATACTCTCGAAGTATCTCTTTTAGAAGATCCGAGCGATTTTACTCCTGATTACTATCTTATAGGTTCTTGTAACAATATTCTTATGGGAACACAGCCTCCAAAACTGATGAAGCTTTCAAAAAAATATGATTATATAAAAATACAAGACAATACTCTTAAAATTGGAGCCGCAACTCCATCAGGAAAAATAGCCTCATTTTGTAAAAAGCACAATATAGCAAACTTTGAGTTTGTCTCGCATCTACCAGGGACTCTTGGTGGCTTAGTATATATGAACGCTGGACTTAAAGAGTATGAAATTTTTAATAAACTCATTAGTATCTCCACAACAAAAGGTGTTTTAAACAAAAATGACATAGACTTCGGGTATAGATTTACAGATATTAAAGATCCTATTTTAGATGCTACGTTTACTCTGGAATATGGTTTTGATGAAGAGAAAGTAGAACTTTTCAAAAAGATGCGCTCAAACCAACCAAGCACACCAAGTGCTGGAAGTTGTTTTAAAAACCCTCAAGGCGACTATGCCGGAAGGCTTATAGAGTCTGTTGGATTAAAAGCAAAACGCGTAGGTGGTATGGAGTTTAGTAGTAAACATGCAAATTTCCTAGTCAACTGTGGCGGTGGAATCTTTGAAGATGCTATCGCTCTCATAAAAGAAGCTCAAAAAAATGTTTTCAAGGAGTTTGGCATCTTTCTTGAATGTGAAATAATAATTTTAGATAAAAGGTATATGGGTGATTTCTGAAACCATAATTAGATGTTAAGATTACGTTAATACAATAGTCGTATAATTTAGTATAGGCAATAAATAAAAGGAGTTATAGATGAAAACTTTGTTAATTGTAACACTAATAGTTACTGGTGCTCTGGCTGCAGGGCAAGGGAATATGATGCCATCATATTCAGACTTTGATAGTGATGGTAATGGTAAAGTAACTCAAAAAGAGTTTGAAAATACTCAGCAAAAACGAATGGAAGAACAAGCTAAAACTGGTAGGATGATGCGTAATGCTGATAATGCTCCTAAATTTAGCGATATAGATACAAATAAAGATGGCAATATTGATTCTCAAGAGTTTCAAACTCATCAAGCAAGTAATAGAGGTGGACAAGGTATGGGTAGTGGACAAGGAAGAAATCGTTAATATGATTAAGAGGCTAAATAGCCTCTTAATTTATAGACTGTTTTTAGAAACGAAGCATAAAACCTGCATAAAAACCTGCAAATTCTAAATTAATATCTGATTTTCCAATACTATCATCATCTATTTTTATCTTTTGTACTCTATATCCAACTTCAATAGCTGGTTGTACTACAGGAAAGATATCAAAAGTATAGTCAATTTTTGCACGAACATCATACATATAACTTGTGTTATATGCAATATATTTAACATCTGCTTCAAGACCAATATTTGTAACTGGTATTTCAACTCTTCCTCTTACATAAGCAAGTGGAATAACAACTGACTCAGAGTCATGATAAGTCCCTGTTGCTGTATCAGTTCCATTTTTAACATCATAAGTCATTTCTGCAACTTTAAAGTCAATACCTATATCTACCGTTGACCAAAATGTGTTATCAAGTATATTATAGTAAGGAATTACATCAATCTGCGTCATTTCTAATGATGTTTTACCTGCAGTTACTGTAAACTCTTTAAATGTACCATTCGCAACACCTGTATTTTTCAGGCTTACATATTCTAGTCTTAAGTTTGGAACAACAGGTATAGGATGTTTTATAAGAGCCCATACATATGCTTGCACTTCTTCAGTCTCATCTGATTTATCAGTAGCTGTAGCACCAGCGTTTATGTAACTCAACTCACCACTCGGAGTCTGAGCCCAAGCGCCAACACCCATCTCAACTCTTGCTATATCTGCACTAGCTGTTAAAGCTAAAAATGCTACAGACGTCAAAGCTGTCAAAATCTTTTTCATTAAAATCTCCAATATTTTAGTTTTTATAATTATATCAGAATGTTTTCGTAGTAAGCTTAAAATAATATAAACAAGGGCCGAAGCCCTAAAAAAGGAGGAAGAATAAAATGAGTTATCGGCTCATTTCGTTTTGGCACCAAAGGCGCCAAGAGCTACTCAAGGGGAAGAAAAGTAGCTTTCGAAAATTATCTAAGGTTTCAGGAGTGTTAATTAAAGTGCAGCTTTTGCAGCAGCGATTGCTTCTTCATAGTTAGGCTCAGTTGTAATTTCTGGAACAACTTGCTTATAAGAAACTTTTCCATCTTTACCAATTACAAAAATAACTCTTGCAGTGATACCAGCTAAAGGACCATCAGCTAAAAGTACACCATAAGCATTAGCGAAATCTTTGTTTCTGAAATCTGAACATACTTTTAAGTTTTCAATTCCAGCTGCACCACACCATCTAGCTGATGCAAATGGTAAATCCATAGAAACAGTAATAACTTCAACACCCTCTAAAGATGCTGCTTCTGCGTTAAATCTTCTTGTTTCAGCGTCACAAACACCTGTATCTAAAGATGGTACTGCTACTACTAGTTGAACTTTACCAGTTCCACCAATTTGCTCATCTTGAAGCATTGGATCACAGTTTACTACTGTTGTTACTGGTGCTGTATCACCTACGTTGATTTCGTTACCTGCTAAATTACACACGATGTCATTTTTGAATGTTACTGTTGCCATTTTGGCTCCTTTTGTTTTGTTTTAAATTTTATTTTTTACTTGCTGATTATCTCATACTTAAATGAATAAAAAGCGAATCACTTTTATAATTTATAAGTGATTTGTTAATTGGACAGGAGAATTATAAGTTAAATCGGATAAAAATACTCTTATTTAGATTGGTGGTCTTTTTAGCTAAGTTTCAATTAAGATTATATGGAGCTGCGAGGAGATATATTTAACTCATCTAAAGAGCTAAACATTTTCTTATCATACATCTCTACTGCTACTCTGCCTATCATTGCTGCATTGTCTGAGCAGTATTTTAGTTCACTTAGAAGCAACTCTGCACCGTGAGATTTCAAAAGTTCTTCTATTTGAGAACGTAGATAAAGGTTGGCACTGGCTCCTCCCACTATAGCAAAAGTTTTAGGACGTACATTTTTAAAGTACTTCTTTAGTTTTTGAACAATATGAGCAGTTGCTATATGCTCAAACGAAGCAGCTATATCTTTATAATCTTCTTCACTACTTTTTTCTACAGCAAGCCTAACTGCATTTTTAAGTCCTGAGTATGAAAAAGCAATTAAAGGAGATTGGGATAAAGGAATAGTAAAGTTATACTTTTTTCTATCACCATCTTTTGCTAACTCCTCTATAAGCGGTCCACCAGGATAACCAAGTCCCATCATCTTAGCAACTTTGTCAAAACTCTCACCAAAACTATCGTCCATACTTTTAGCTACTGTTTTTATCTGCTCTAAAGATTTCACTTCCATCACCTGTGTATGTCCGCCTGAGACTAAAAGAACAGTTAGAGGAAACTTAGTAGGCTTATCTATAAAAAGAGAGTAGATATGTCCAACTAAGTGATTTACCCCTATTAGAGGAATACCAAGTCCTACAGCAACAGCTTTTGCCATAGTAACGCCTTCTACAAGCGTAACAGCCAAACCTGGGGTAGATGTTACTGCTACTGCTTTTAACTCTTTAAAGTATGGCTTACATTCTGCTAATATCTTTGGGAGAGCCTCTGCATGAAGACGAGCAGCGAGTTCTGGGACAACTCCACCATAAACAGAGTGTTCCAATTCTTGAGATATCTTTTTATGAAAAAGAAGTTTTTTTGTTTTTATATCTGTGATAGCTATTGCACTATCATCACATGAGCTTTCTATACTAAGAATCATCTACCTTGTTCCTCTCGAGAGTTTTTATCCCAAATAGCCAAGCCAACAGCAGCTACTACAAGCAGACCAAACATTATGCCCCAAGTTAACAGGTCCCCACCACTAGTAGCCTTTTCTATCTGATCAGTCATTATACTTTTCTTCCTAGTCTATCACGTATCTCTGCATCAAGATCAAAAACATCATCTATATTAGTAGGCATCTGAGTAAAAGTATCAAAAGCTTCGATAATAATCTTACTTATATCCATAAAGCCTATCTCTTTGTTTATAAATTTTTCTATCGCCACTTCATTTGCTGCATTTACGACAACACCGCGAGCAGGATTCTTTAAAAGCTCTTCTCTAATATGCCATATAGGGTATCTATCAGTTGTTATTTCACGAAACTCTAATGAGCCTACTTTAAGCAAATCAACATGTTCTAAGATATTCTCACTCATCTTCTCATCAAGTGCATAAGCAATTGGAAGCTGCATAGATGCATGAGCAAAGTGTGCAGTAGTTGAACCATCTTTAAAATCTATCAGGGCATGTATAAGTGACTTGGTTTCTATGATAGCATCATATTTGCCCTCACCAAAAAGCCATCTAGCTTCGAGCAGTTCAAACATCTTATTTACCATAGTCGCACTGTCTATTGTAATCTTCTGCCCCATCGACCAGTTTGGATGTTTTTGAGTATCAGCGAGTGTTGCGTTTTGGAGTTTAGCTATATCCCAGTCACGAAATGCTCCACCAGATGCGGTAATTATCATCTTTTCTACAGGTCTATCTTGCATCAGATACCAAAGACCAAAATGCTCACTATCAATTGGCTGAATTTTACTAACATCAATAAAACCACCACATGAAACAAGAGACTCTTTGTTTGCAAGAGCTACTTTTTTGCCAGATTCCAAAGATATGAGAGTTGGACGAAGACCTAAGAAACCTACAAGTGCATTGACTACAAGCTCAGAATCTGAGTTTCTTATAACTTGTAAAATAGCATCTGAGCCTGAGAATACATTAGAGTGATTTACTTTGTGTATGTCATTAGCATCTGCAATGACTACAACTTTAGGAGAATGCTCTAAAATCTGTTTATTTAACAGTTCTATATTATTTCCGCAGACTAAAACTTCAACATCTATATTTAAGTTTTTAGCTACTTCGAGTGTATTTACACCTATAGAACCTGTAGAGCCTAGTAGAACCACTCTAGACAAGTCCTCTCAAAAGTACAAGCATAACAATAGCACCAAACAGGTAACCATCTATTCTATCAAGAGCACCACCGTGACCTGGAAGTATATCCCCACTGTCTTTTACACCGGCAGCTCGTTTGAGAGAACTCTCAAACAAATCCCCAAAGATAGAACTGGTTGCAACCATAAAAGAGATAATAAACGAAACACCTAAGTCAACTATACTAAGACCGACAAACATACCCGAGAAAGTTGCAACAACTATACCTCCGACAACACCTTCCATGGTTTTGTTTGGACTAGTTTCACAAAAAGGTGTTTTACCAATACTCTTTCCTACCGCGTAAGCTCCAACATCAGTCATCGCTACGATAACCAAAAGCCATAAGAGAGATAACACGCCGTATTCTTGGTACATTGTAAATATAAACAGCATTCCTGCTGTTGGGTAAATAAAAGGAAAAAAGTTGTTCCATGTAAGTTCTTTGTTAAAGGCCACAGCACTTGCATAAGCAACACCTGCTAAAACAAAAAGGTCATCACCGTAAGGGTATACACCGGCAGTAAGCCAGATTCCAAGTGCATAAATAGTTAATGAATCATTTTTTATCTCAAAAAGCTTTATGGCTTCTTTAAATGCTACAAGATAGACAGCACCAAGAACTAGCCACATTAGAAAAAAATTATCAATAAAACCAATAATTAAAACGACTGCTATCAGCGAAAGACCAGTAATTGTTCTCTCTTTACTTGAGGTAAGTGCTTTTAAAAATCCCATGAGTTTCCTTTGAAGGGATTATACCAAATCAGACTTTAATATCTAGTTTGTATATGGGAAACTCGCTTGCTTTTTTCTCTTCTTCGCTCTCGTGCTCTTCGTGTTCACTTCTAGCAGTCTCTTGATCCGCCTCATTTTTTTGATGTTCACGGTCAGGATCAACTTCATGATTCTCTTCAGCTGGACGTACTTCAAGAACTTTTTCTTCTTTTTCATTTGCAGCTGCCTGAGCTACCATATTTTGAAAATCTACACGGTTATTATGAGCATTTTGAACAGAAGATACATTAGCTGTCATCTGATTTACAAAAATTGCGCTTCCTATCGCTCCAATTGCCATAACACCCTCCTTAATTTTATTTCATAAAGGAACAAGTCCCTTCAAATCCCTACCTCGTGTCAATTTCGATAGTTTTGTACTTGTTGTAAAGCACATTCGCACCATTTTGAAGAGTCACCTCTCGTCTAGGAGTATAATCGACCAAAAACTTATCTTTTTGAGCTATTGTAAAATCAACACACAATCTTCCTGCCCCTTCGATGATATTCATAGGTATATTTTGCTTGTCGGTTGTGATGATGACATGGGCTGATGGTCTATCTTTCATATGTACCCAGATATCTTTTGCTCTTGCATTTTTAAGCACTTCTATATTGCCTTTTTCATTTTTTCCAAGCTGAACTTTATAGCCTTCTATCCAAAAAGTCTCTATAGAATCATTTGTTTTTATCTTCTTTGCTTGAATCTTTTTTGGAAAAAGAAGTTGTATTTTTGCTATATCTTTTGCCTCTTGTACAGCAGACATAAATAGTTTAATATGCTCTATTTTAGAACTTATCGATTCTTTTTCTATATGCAGGTGCAAGACTTTTTGTTTAGCTTTTTTACTTCGCATAAAAAGAGAATTTGCCATTTGTGCAGGAGTAGAAAAATCTTTATGAAATTCTATCTTTACAGGTATTCCATCATAGTCTCTTAGTTCTATACTCTTTTGATATGGCTTAATATTATGAATATTTGCTAAAACCAAATTTCCATGATGCTGACACATTTCTACCTCAGCTTCGAGTTTTTTCTCATCTTCAAGTGAGTTGTATAATTTTTGAAGTTTTTTTAGTTTTTTACCAAGCAAAGAGAGTTTTTGCTTTTTTAGAGATTCTAGCTTTGCCTCAATATCTTTAGCATACTCATCGTGTAAGAACTTCTCTACATCTTCAAGTGGATATTCTTTTGCTATAAATGGAGCAGTTGGTACATTTAAAAGTTTTTGTCCGACTCTGACTTCACGAAAAGAAGAGAAAATATCAACATGTCGGAGAGCTTCTAGTACAATTTCATTCTCATCTAAAATGATGACATTTGTATACTTTCCAGTGAACTCAAACTGCAGTAGTGTTATTTCTTCTTTGTAAGCCGAACTAACAGAAGTTTTAAATCTTAAAATCTTATCTTCGTTAATAAGTTCAACACTTAAAATATTTGCACGGTTAAATCGTTTTGAGAGAAGTACATCAAAGGGTGCATTATAAACTTTTGAGCGCGCGTATGATTTACATTTAAAAATCTTAGAGTTTGATCGTTGCATCTCGAAGTAGACTTCATCATCTTTGTCAAAAGCTACTTTAATTATTGTATCATTTACTCTGTAAATTGCTGATATTTTTTGAAAATTTTCTAAATAATTTTTTATTTGTTTTAAGTGAGAGAGTTTCATAAATATATTCTAGCAGATATAAAACAATTTTAAGTACTGCATCTATATAATACCCCCCCCCTAAGGTTAGGCAATGACAAAAAATATAAACTCTATACTAAAAACTATACACTCTAGCATAATTATTATACCCATCATTTTTACGGTTGCTACGGTCTTTTTGATTCTTTTCTTTTATATTCCTTATATTACAGAAAAAAAATCTATTATCTCTATAATTGTTCTATTCTTATTATTATACATAGGCTATCTTTCCATAAAAAGAGAGAAAGAGTTAATACATGCAAATGATAAACTTCAAGATAAGCTTAAAAACATGCTCAAAGACTTTGACAAAAATGTTATCGCTTCTACTCTTGATTGTGAAGGAAATATTATATATGCTAGTGATCTTTTTTGTAAACTATCGGGTTACTCAAAAGATGAACTTATAGGAAAAAGACATAACATCATAAGACATAAGGATATGTCAAAAGAATTCTACAAAGAAATATGGGATGTTATAAATAGTAATAAAGTTTGGAAAGGAGAGATCAAAAACTCTACTAAAGATGGTGGTTACTACTGGCTAGAGGCTATTATCTCTCCTGTTTTTAATGCTGATGGTAAGATTATAGAATATAACTCTATTAGTCATGACATTACCAATAAAAAAGAGCTTGAAAGCCTAAATAAGTCCCTAAAAGAAAAAATCTCTTTAGCTATTACGCAAACTCAGGAAAAAGAGAAGCATATGTTAAACCAGAGTAAAATGGCTCAAATGGGTGAGATGCTTAGCATGATTGCTCATCAATGGAAACAACCATTAGCTGCTATTTCTTCAACTGCATCTGCTTTGGAGCTAAAGATGATTATTGATGATTGTGATCAGCTTGCATTCGCCGCGGGTATAAAAGATATCCAAGCATATTCTCAGCATCTTAGTCTGACGATAAATGATTTTAGAAACTTTTTTAAAGACTCCAAGCTTGTCACAAAGACTACATTTGAAAATATCATAGATGACGCCATTCAAATAGTAAAAATATCTCTCCAGAATGATGATATTCTTTTAAGTATTCAAAATGACTTCAAAGATGAGTTTTGCGTCTATGAAAATGAATTTAAGCAGGTTGTTTTAAATCTAATTAAAAATGCTGAAGACGCAATTATAGAAAGTGGAATCAGCCATGGACTAATAGAAATAAAAACATACAAACATGGAACAGATGCTGTCTTTGAAGTTTTAGATAATGCAAGAGGAATAGATGGCGAGATAATGGAAAAGGTTTTTGACCCTTACTTCTCAACAAAAGATAAAAAAAGTGGAACAGGTCTTGGTCTGTATATGAGCAAAACAATTATTGAAAATCACTGTTTAGGCTCTCTTGAATGTTTTAATACACAAGAAGGTGCCAGATTTAAAATTACCTTAGATCCAAAGAAGTTTTCTTTAGCTAATTAAAACAGCTTCTGGCTTACCTATGTAGTATCCTTGTGCATAATCAATGCCACATTCTTTAATAATATTATAGATTTCTTCGTCTTCTACGAACTCAGCGATAGTCTTAACACCTAAAGTCTTAGAGAGGTTTACAATAGCTTTCGTAATAGTCTTATTTCTAGAATCTTTTTTTAAATTTTTTATAAAAAGACCGTCTATTTTTATAAAATCCAAATTAATTTCTAAAAGTCTACTAAAGTTAGAGTTTTCGGTTCCAAAATCATCTATTGATATCTTAAATCCCATTTCTCTAAGTATATTCAGCTGTTTAATAATTTTTTCGTTGTTTTCTATAAGAGTAATATTTTCAAGTATCTCGAAGGTAACCCTAGAAGGAATTATATTATACATTGCCATTCTCTCGTTTAAAAAACCTACCATATAACCTTCTAGAAGATCTCTTTCTGTAATATTTATAGAGAACTGATGTGTCTTATCTTGGAAGAATTCGAAACTTTTGTTTATAATTATTTTAGTAATCGATGTGATGAGTCCAAGCTTCTCTGCAGGAGGTATAAAAAATATAGGAGCTATAACTCTATCATCAATAATACCGCGAGCTAGTACCTCATACTTAAATATTTCACCTGTCTGTGTGTCTTGTATAGGTTGAAAATATGCTTCTATTTTATCTTCTAAGATTAATGTTCTTGTCGTCTCCAGCCATCTTATTGCCTCTTTTTCATCTTTAAAACAGCTTATATTTTCATCAAATATCTCGTATTGTCTGCTTCCAAGACTTTTAGATTTATCTAGAGCATATTCGCTGTTGATAAGAGTTTCTGTAGTGTCATCTTGAACTTTTGCAACACCGATATTAAACGTTATATTCAGTTCAGCTTCATCAACTTTTACATTTTTATTATCAAAGAATGCTACTATCTGCTTACAGTAATCATGAATACTTTCAATAGAAGCATCTTTTAACACTATAACAAATCTATCTGATTCAATCTTATAAAGTCTAGCTTTTTTATGTATATGATGTTCTAATATACGAGCAGTTCTTACTAAAACATTATTTGCAAAAACTCTTCCATACTCTTTGTTGATGGTAGAGAAGTGAGATATATCTAAAAGAAGTAAGTAATTAAAACCTTTTTCCAACAAATCTTCTTGAAGTTTTTGAGAATTTGGTAGGTCTGTGTAAAATTCATGATAGTATTTATGTCTAAGGTCTCTTATCTGCTCTTCTACTTTTTTTTCCAAATTATGCTGATATTCCAAAAGAGCTTTGTCAAGCTCTATCCTCTTTACAATTTTTGAGATAATTAGATAAAACTGTTCTAACTCTAAAGGTTTTAAAATATATCCATCAACACCAAATTTAATACTCTCTATAAAATAGTCTCGATCATCATAGGCAGAAAGAATAAGAATAGGAGTAGAAGCATCATTTTCACGGATTTTTTTTATAAGTTCTATACCATTTAACTTTGGCATATTGATATCTGTAATGATTATGTCGTATTTTTTTAAAGATTTTTTTACATAAGCATGCTCACCATCAAAGGCAGTATCTATCTTTAAAAAAAAAGTTTCTAAAAACCTTAGAGTAGAATCTCTGGCTATTTTGTCATCTTCAACATAAAGGATATTTAACTTTTTCGTATTTTTAATTAAATTCTGGAGATGCTCTTTATTCATTATTATATGCCTATTGTTTTTTTATGTGCCTTTTAGATTGTACCTATTTCAATCTAATTTTATTATTATAGTCTTTATTGTAAGTTAAAAGTATTTGACTACAATTAGGAAAAATTTTTAACTAAGAGATAATAACACAGATGCAACCCAAAGGTTTTGGTAAGAATTACTTCTCACTAGCAGCAATACAAGCCCATGTATCACAACAAAAGATTGTGGCAATGTGTGCATCTACTTCAACTCTAAGCGGAAAACCTCTAACTATAAAAATAGCATCACCTCCTGCAGCCTAATCTTATTCAAACATATAAAAAATTATTTACACAAGATTAAGGTCAATCATGCAAAAAAATATAAAACTATCACTAACCCTAGTTGCTTTTTTAAGCTCTCTACATGCACAAGACACAACAAAAGTAGTTTTAGAACCACTTACTATCACATCCACTGCCATCAAAACAGATGAGTTAAAGTCTACAGATTCGGTAGAGATATACACACAAGAAGATATAGAAAAAGCTCACGTACAAAATCTTTATGAGTTTTTAAATTCTCAAACTTCTGTTATTGCAACTCCAAGTTATGGAAATCCATTTAATCAAAAACTAGATATGAGAGGCTTCGGCAACAACGGTTATGAAAACATAGTCATAACTATTAATGGTCGTAGAATGAACAATATAGATATGGTTCCTGCTATGCTTTCTTCTATTCCTCCTTCTTCTATTGAAAAAATAGAAATCATAAAATCAAGCGGTATCGTTGTTGGTGGAGATGGTGCAAATGCCGGTGTTATAAACATCATAACAAAACAGAATAACGATAAAGTAGTTTCCTTTTATTTAGGGACTAACGGTGTTGCAGACTCTTCATTCTACCTAGGGCATAAAGATGAAAAACTCTATATCTCTGCAAGCGGTGAGGCACAAAAAGACTCTGGAACTAGAGATATAGACTCAAACGGAAATACTAACGAAAATAAATTCTCTACAGGAAGTTTTAACTTAGCCTATCAAGCTACAGAGGCATTAGAATTAAGCCTTGGTGCAACATTTGCAAGAACCAATGTCATCTATGGTGGTAGTCTAACTGAAGAACAATATAATAGCGATCCATCACAAAAAGGTTCATGGTCAGTAGAGCAAGAGTATGATAGTGATGTTTTAAGTGCTGGGATGAAGTACTACATAAATGATAACTTAACAATGAACGCTACTCTTAATAGAGAGAGAAAAAAATCAAACTATATCACTTACTCTAATGTATATAACTATGATTACAAATCACTATCAGCATCTGTTGATTACGCTAGCGATGCTTTATCTATAAAAGTAGGGGTTGATGGTTTTGATGGTAAATTAAGTACTTCAGGTGCTGACTTAACAAAGAAAAATCTAGCTGGATTTTTCATGTCTCAGTTTAGTGTAGACGATATCACTCTAAAAGCTGGATACAGATATGAGACAACAGCATTTGATAATGACAGCGGAGACAATGAAAGTGAAGCTCTTCATGGTGTTGAGCTTGGTATAAACAAAATGCTAAGTAAAAACAGCTCAGTTTTTTTTAATTACGCTCACTCATATCAATCATCTGCTCTTGATAGACTCTTTACTCTTTCTACAGGTACTTATAATGGTTATGTAAAACCATCACAAGCTCATAACTATACTCTTGGGTATAACCATATAACTAAGGCTAACAAGTTTAAAGCTTCTATATACTATATAGATTTAAAAGATGAGATTTACTACTATGCCGACCCTTCTTATACAAATTCTAGAAACACAAATATAGATAAATCACACAAATATGGTCTTGATATAAGTGACAAATTTTTAATCTCAAATGAATTTAATGTAGTTCTTAACTATAACTATGTTCAAGCTATTATTGATGAAGAGGTGGAAAATTCTAATGACTATTCTGGGAACAAACTTCCAGGTGTTTCAGACCATAATGTAAAAGCAACTCTTGGATATACTCCAAATGAGGCTACAACTTTAGTTTTAACTCAAATTTACCGTTCAGAAGCTTATGCAGCAAATGACTTTAACAACAACTTTTCTCAAAAACAAGATCCTTATATGACTACGGATATCTCTATAACCTATGCGAAAAAGTCTTGGGAAGTTTTTGCTAAAATAAACAATATATTTAACCAATCAAACGGACTATGGATTAAAGATGACAACATCTATCCTATAAATTTTACAACTACAGCTATTGCAGGGTTTACATTAAAATACTAAAGGGTTTATATGAGTATCAGAATTTTTTTATTAATTCTTTTTATTACACTAAACTCTCAAGCAAATGAGAGAATCATATCTCTTAGCCCATCTCTAACGGAGCTGGTTTTTGCACTTGAAAAAGGAGAGTCCCTTGTAGGGACTTCTTCATATTCTCTGCATCCAAAAGAAGCACTAGAACTTCCCATCATCGGAGGTTACAGAAATCCAAACATTGAAAGAATATTAGCACTTTACCCTACTTTGGTAATTGGTCAAGATTTCAGCCAAAACACTTTAGAAAAACTAAAATATTTTAAAATAAAAACCTTGATGTTAAATCTAAAAACCATAAAAAGTATAAAAAAATCCATAGCTGTTCTAGCAAAAAAGATAGACTCAAAAAAGGGAAGTAAGCTTATACAGGATATAGAAGATGCTGTGCAAAATGCATCAAAAAACCAAACTCCACACAGTGTTATGATTGTTTATGGTCTTCGTGAAGATTTACGCTCATCTACCTACATCGCAGGGCATGAGATATTTTTTGAAGATATTATAGAACTAAGCGAAAACACAAATGCGTACCGTGCATCTTCAGCCAGTCAACCGGTTTTAAACTATGAAAACATCATCGCACTCAATCCAGACCAGATTATCATCCTACATTCACATGCAACAGAAGGAAATGTAGATGTTAAAAAAGCACTAAAAAACTGGTACAGCCTACCAACAAACGCTTCAAGAAATGGGAATATTTCCATAGTTGATGAGGACTATCTGCACATTCCTTCTCACCGCGTAGCCCTTACTATCAAAAGACTCTCAAACGAGATGAATAAAAACTATAATTCAGGAAATTAAAATATGCGAACATTAAATATATTCACAAATGAAACAGATAGACTTCCAGAAGGCAAAGCAGACTTTCTTTTGGCTGCATCAGTTACTCGCACATGTGAGATAGAAGGAATCACACAAGCTGGAATCCCAGGTAAGATTCCTCTTACTCCTACTCTAGATGCTGAGTTTATGGCAACTCAAAAAGTTTTCTCTATGCCTGAAGTTCCAGAAACTACAAAGGGTATACCGACTCCTGCCATTATTACAAGAGCAGTTCACAACCTAAACCCTTACGCATCCATAGAAGTTTTAAACCTCGGTTTAGATGTCATTCCTCAAAACACTCTACTGCAAAACTTTAACATTGTGCCATCTGGCTCAGTTGCATCTGGTGCAAACATAGATGCAAGAGCAGTGTTTGAAAAAGGAATGATTGCTGGAAAGAGTTATGAGCTAAAGGGAAACTACCTTATCTTGGCTGAGTGTGTTCCAAGCGGAACAACAACAGCAGCTACATCAGCTTTGGCTTTAGGATACGACTGTAGAAATGATTTTTCATCTAGCTTTTTAGAGGCTCCTGATTCTATCAAAGAAAAGACTATAGATGCGGCTCTTTTGCTTATAAATGATGAGATGAGCAACTTTGAAAAACTCTCTTTAGTTAGTGATAACATGCTTATCTTTTGTGCCGGTTTTTTACTAGAAGCTTCTAAAAGATTTCATGTTGTTTTAGCAGGTGGAACACAGATGGCTTCTTGTCTGCTTATAGCAGATGCTCTTAGAGAAGATGTTTTAATGCGCGTTAAAAGTGACAACATAACACTTGCTACTACTTCATGGGTAGCCAATGATAACAAATCAGACATCAAACATTTGCTTTCACTTCTAAGCTACACTCCTCACGCTATTTATACAAGTTTTTCATTTGCAGATGCAGAGATTCCTGTACTAAAACTATACGATGATGGAGAGGCTAAAGAAGGCGTTGGAGCAGGCGCAGCACTTGCTTACGCCAATGCAAACTCTACAACAAACAAAGAATTATTAGATGCTATTGAACTAATAATATATGGAATGTAGGAAAGAAATGAAAACTCTATTTATCGGTGGCATCAAAAGTGGTAAATCTATGAACGCTCAGGAGTACATCCTAAAAAATTCTCTCTTTAAACCTACATATCTCGCAACTACCGAGTTTGTAGATGCAGGCATGAAAGAGCGCGTAGATGCTCACATACAAAATAGAGGCGATGACTTTGTAACTCTTGAAGAGCCGCTAAAGATTTATGAAGCCATCAAAACTAACAAAAACCCTGTGTTAGTTGAGTGTGTTAGTATGTGGATAAACAATATGTTCTACCATGGACTTAACTTTGAAGATATGCAAAAAGAAATTAAACAAATTTTAGAACTAGAGCAGACAATAGTCTTTGTTCTAAATGATGTTGGATGCGGAGTTATCCCTGATAATAAACTCGCACGTGACTTCATAGATGCAAGCGGAAAACTATCTGGGCTTATAGCAATCGGATGTGATGAAGTCTACCACACCATCGCTGGCATCTCTACGAGAATCAAATGAAAAATTTCTTTAAAGGTTTTGCCCTCGCTGTTTCAATGATGACAAGTATTCCTTTTTTTAAAATCCACGATTTCAACAAAGGCATCAACGGTTACGCTGCCTTGTTTTACCCTCTAGTTGGACTCTTGCTTGGTCTCATCTTGTGGGGTGCTCACTCACTTTTAGATGGACACATTCCAGACTTACACCTTGGCATCATTATTTTTGCACTTTGGGTTATTTTAACAGGAGCTTTGCATCTAGATGGTTTTAGCGACACCATAGACGGACTTTTTGTCTCAAAGACAAGAGCCATAGAAGTTATGAAAGACCCAAACACTGGTGGGATGGGTATGATATTTACAGTTACTTTTTTAATATTAAAAGCTTCATCTTTAGCAGTGTTAGATGCTTTTTATCTCCTACCCATAGTTCTTCTGCTTTCTCGTTTTAACGCTGTTTTAGCCATTTACTTTTTTCCATACATCTCTCAAAACGGCATGGGAACTTTAGCAAAAGCGGAGCTAAAAGGTTTTCAGGTTTTTATGGCTCTTGTTTATGTAGGTATTCTTTGCTTCTCAACTCTTTGGCTATTTGCTCTAAGCCTTTTTGTTTTGTTTGTTATAAAGACTTTTTTCATAAAGCGTTACGGCGGTTTTAGCGGAGATATCTACGGTTTTAGCATTGAAGTAACTGAGCTTATCTTACTAAATGCTATCTTGCTTGGCATCGCCACATGAAAATAACTCTTGTTCGTCACGCAGAAGTAGAAGAAAAATACATCGGATGCTATAACGGTCAGATAGATATCGGCTTATCTCCTAAAGGTTACGTAGATGCCAAAGAGCTGAAAAAGCACTTCAAGGCATCTGATTTTGACGCTATCTTTTGCTCAGACCTTATTCGTACTAAAGAGACTCTAAAACAGTTTATAAAGAGTGATAAGGTCATCTACACTAAAGAGCTAAGAGAAAAATCATGGGGCGATTACGAGGGCATGAGTTTTGAAGAAATTACTTCTACTACAAATCTAACTTATGTAAACTTCAAACAGTGGACAGATGCACTAGGTGGAGAGGAGATAGAAAAGTTTATATCAAGAGTCGAGAAGTTCTTCTTTGAGTATCTACCAACACTTAAAAAAAAGAATATTTTAGTAGTTACTCACAGCGGAGTTATCAAGACTTATTTGCATCTACTAAAAGGCATAAGCCTAGAAGAAGCCTTTAGTATCTCAGTTCCTTACTCTTCTTTCGTTTCTTATGATAATGAAAACGAGAAACATGCTATAATAACAGTATAACAACCGTAAAGGATAAATTATGCAAGCAACACAAATAGATATTGGTTTTACTAAAGATTCTCGCTTTGACACTAAGATAAATTCTGGTTTAAAAGAGATGCTAAAGACAGCTTCGATGCTAGAGGGTGTTGATTTATCAGCTTTTATTATATCAGCGGCATCTCAAAAGGCTAGAGAAGTCATACAACATTCTGAATCTTTATCACTAAACACTGATGAGTATAAAAAGTTTATGAGCATAATTGACAACCCACCAAAAGCAACTAAAAAGTTAAAAGACTTAATGAAGCTAGATGATTTAGATGAGCGATAGTGTTATAATCGAGAGATTTGATTTTTCTAAAACCTACAATGGATTGAGACAATTTGATTGTGAACATGGTATTATAAATAAATTTGTAAAAAAATCCATGAAGAAGCAAGTTGAGAATGGCTACTCTGCTGCTTATGTCTTACTTGACTTAAATAACCAAGAGCGATTTGTCGGCTTTTATACAATAACAACTTTTAGCATTGACAAATCTGCTTTTGATACACCTCTAAAATCTTCGCCAAGTTCAGTACCAGTTTTTAGGATGATAATGCTTGGCGTAGATAAAGAGTATGCAAACAGAGGTTATGGTTCTAGGCTTTTAAAGCATTGTTTTATGCTTGTTTTACGGGCTTGCGATGAAGTTGGAGCTAAAGGACTTTACTTAGATGCTGAGGATAAAAAACATGAATGGTATAAAAAACTTGGCTTTGTCTCAATAAGCGCACCTGATAAAGAAACAAATATAATGCCTATGTTTATATCTACTGACACCATTAGAGATGCTATACGCTAATGCTTAAAAATGAATTTAATACTTTATTAAAAAACTTCAATCTAAAAAAGGGAACAAAAGATGATTTGGCATAAAAAAGAAGAAAATAATATTGTAAAAAATATTTATGATTTATATATCATGGGTATCAAGATATTCATCCCTTTTTTAATTATCTTTTTTGGGCTATTAGACTATTTAACCTTTACAGATATTTTTCATTTCAAATATGCAGCAATTCTTGATATATATATATTTTCAATTAACCTATTTGATTCAAGTCTAATTATTACTCTTTTATTGATTCCTATATTTATTATGTTATCTATATTCGTAATAGCAATTATAGCTGTGTCTCCTGTATACATGATAAGAAAAAAACAAAATATCCTAAAGAGTCCAAACAAATACTTTAGTCTATTTATATTTATAACTATCTTATTGTCATCTAGCGCATTTGTATTATATGTTGATTTATATTTTAAATTATTTGAATCAAATATTTTACTCTATTTCATCTCTACAGTGTTACCATTATTTCTATCTTATTTTTTTGTTTCTATTCACTACTTGTTTTTTGAAAAAAATAAAAATTGGTTTATTAAATTATCATTATTTATACTATGGCTTATTATACTAACCTATGGATATTTACATACAAAAGAATATATTTTCTATTTAATTGGGCTAATGTTAGTACCTTCTGTATCTAGCATCGTGCTTAGTGAATTATTTTTAACAGAAAACTTGCGTAATATAGAACTAAATGATAGCAAATTTATTTTAGTAATTTTTTCTGTAATTATTTTACTAAGTGAATTCTTATTTGGCAATTTTCATAACTCTAATATTAAAACGTGGAGTAAAATTCAAACAGACCAAAATTCAACAACAAATTTATTTTTAAATAAGAAGTTTTTATCAGAAATTAGCCCTTATGATGATATTTTACTTTCTAAGAATAAAAAAATTAATGAACTTAGAATAACTAAAGAAACAAAATACTTACCAATATCAAGTAATATGAAACTTTATTTTGTTTTTCAAAAAGACACAAATGCTACCAAGGTTTTTGCTATAGAAAAAAAATATTATAAAGATAAATATGTATACGATATATTACATTCTGGTTGTATTAACTGTCCTAAAGATAAATCAAAAGAAAAAAAGAAAAAAAATGATTAAACTAGATTCTCTTAGATGCCAATATGGTGATAAAACCATACTAAATAATATCTCATTAGATATAGACAATCATCTAAGCATCCTCGGAGCTAATGGCTCTGGAAAAAGCACTTTGGCGAAGGCTCTTTGTAATCTTATAGAGTATGAGGGAAGTGTTAGTGTTGATGGGGAGGACATTAAAGAGTTGTCTCGACTAGAGCGGGCAAAACTTATCTCTTACATTCCGGCTAAACTCGAAGTCTATGATCCATACATAAGTGTTGAAGAGTTTGTGCTTCTTAGTAGATTTGCCCATAAGAAAAATTTTATGGATTACTCGCAAAAAGATAAAAACATCACACTTAACACATTAGAATTTTTAAAAATCTCACATCTAAAGAAAAATACCATCAGCTCTCTTAGTTCAGGAGAATCTCAACTTATTCTCATAGCTGGAGCATTGGCGCAACAGAGTAAAATCATCATTCTTGATGAGCCGACTGCAAACCTCGACCCGCATAATGCTAAAAAAGTAGCACAGCACATAAAGGGCTTAAAAGATTATCATCAAGTTATTTTAATCACACATGATTTACATCTGGCATCTTACATAGACTCTCCTACCCTTTTTATAAAAGACTCAAAGGCTACTTATTATGAAGATGGTTTTTTTCAAGATAGTGTTTTACAAGAGCTTTATGGTGTAGAGTTCAATGATTTGGCGGTTAGTTATGAGTAAGTTTGCTGTGTGGTTTTTACTCTCTCTTGTGCTTCTTGCATCTCCGTTTATCGGTGCGGTATCTTTAGATATTAGTGAAGTTTTTAAAGCAGGTACCCTTCAAAACTCAATATTTTTCGACCTTAGAGTTCCGCGAGTATTATTTGCATTTTTTGCGGGAGGCATTCTCGCTCTTAGTGGTCTTCTTTTTCAAACTCTCTTTAGAAATGCACTTATGACCCCCTACACTTTAGGAATCTCTAGCGGTGCAGTACTTGGTGCAGGAGTTGCCATAAAGCTTGGACTTGGAAGTTTGGCTTTTGGCATCGCTGCCATAAGTATCTTTGGATTTTTAGGAGCAATGCTGACTATTCTTCTGCTTATATACTTAGCAAAGTTTTTGAAAAATTCTCACTACGAATCACTTTTACTTTTAGGTATAGCTCTCTCACTCTTTTACACCTCGGCACTTATGGTTCTATTTTATCTTGGCGACACAATGCAAAACGATATGCTTCTGCGCTTTACAATGGGTTCGCTCTCCGTCATAGGTTGGCTTCATCCTCTGAGTATAGGCTTCATCACATTTGTACTCTTTTTAACTGTCTATCTATTTCGTTACGAGCTTCAGCTTCTTAGCATCTCTGATGAAAGCGCACGTCTGCGGGGAGTCAACACAAAGAAAGTGACTCTCACTCTTTTAATAGTCTCTTCTTTTGCCATAGGAACACTTGTTAGTATCAGTGGACCCATAGGTTTTGTGGGGCTAATAGTTCCTCATATTGTTGCAAAACTGCATCCAGTTACTGTAAACAGACGAATCCTCAAAACTGCTCTTTTTGGTGGATTTTTCTTAGTCTTTTGTGACACAATCACAAGAGGTTTGCAGACTCAAAGTGAACTCCCCATCGGGATAGTTACGGCACTCATAGGCGGACCATTTTTTATATATTTGATTATTAGCAGGAGTAAAATGTGACATTTACAAAAGATGATACCCAAACCCTGTTAAACATTATGAGAAGCAGAAGAGATGTTCGCGGAAACAGCTTTTTAAATAAAGATATTGAAGATGATAAACTCAAGCTAATCTTAGAAGCCGGAATCTGCGCTCCCTCTGTCGGTTACTCACAGCCTTGGAAATTCGTAGTCATAAATGATGAGAAGATTAAATACTTGGTAGAGCAGAACTTCATGAGTGAAAATACAAAAGCAAAAGAGATTTTTAAAGATAGCGAACTCTACAAAAATCTAAAACTAGAAGGCATAAAAGAGGCACCTATAAATATTGCTGTACTTTATGAAAGTTCAGATGCACCGGTTCTTGGAATGACAAGCATGTCTAAAATGGGTGAATACAGTGTTGTATGTGCTGTTGAGAATATGTGGCTCATGGCAAGAACTTTGGATATTGGACTTGGATGGGTAAGTATTTTAGATGAGAACAAACTGCTTAAAACACTAAATGCGCCCAAAAACACTCAACTAATCGCCTACCTCTGTCTAGGATATGTTGATAAGTTTTACAAAGAGCCGGAGCTAAAAACACTCAAGTGGGAAAAAGAAAAAACGCTTGATGAGTGCATAGTAATAAACAGATGGGAGTAAAAACAGAGATAACTCTAAGTGAGTTAAACCAACTATTTCCATCTTATGGCTTTACAAAGATTTCTCCTACCGCATCGGGGATTATTGACACAACCTACATAGTTCACACTAAAACAAATGGCTATATTTTAAAGAGATATGAGAGAGATATTCCTCATAAAATCATCTTAGATATAAGACTCTTGAATAATTTAAAATCAGTCGGGCTAAATGTACCTACCTGCCTTGATGAAAATAGTGGCTGGTACATCTATGAAAAGCTAAAAGGAAAACAACCAAGAAGTGTAAGGAACTACCACATACAGGCTCTTGGCAGATTTTTAGCAAAGATGCATAAAGAGACTTCTAAAAAGAGATGCAACTCAAATATAATCATAGAAGATGAAGTTACCCAAGCTCTAAAGTATGTAAAAGCAAACTACTTTGGCTACTACAAAAGGTTTGAATTTCTAAAAAACTTTACTCACAAACATGAAGCAATTATCCATGGAGATATTTTTAAAGACAACACAATCTTCAATGGTAGAGATATAGGCGTAATTGACTTTATAGACTCATCATGCGGGACTTTTGCATATGACGTGGCAGTTGCTCTTATCGGTTTTGATGTAAGAAAACACAATGACTACTTTATAAATCTTTTTTTAAAGAGCTATAACCAGCACGCACCAAAAAAACTAAGTAAAAAAGCAATCAAAGAGAAGATGAAATTTGCTGCAAATTTCTTCGCACTCAAAAGAGTTTATGAGTACAAAAATACTTCAAGAGCAAGAGAGTTATTAAAATGAAACACGGTGCAAATATTTACAAATACGCTTCACAAATCGGATGTAAATCTAAAGAGATAATAGACTTCTCATCCAACATAAATAGCTATCATCCAAACATAAATATAACACTCACAAATAACATGTTAGTGAAATACCCAGACTCTAACTACGCCTCTTTAAAAAGCTCTATCGCAAAAAAATACGCTGTAAAAAAATCTCAAATCGCTCTTTACAACGGTGCTACTTCTGCTATTTTTGAACTGTTTAAAACCTTTAAAAAAAGAAGCGTTTACTTATACGCTCCACTTTATGGAGAGTATGAAAAAGCTGTACAAGACAAGAGCAAAATAGTTAAAATAAACCGCTTTAAAAATCTCTACAAAAGACCAAAAAAAGGCTCTGTTGTAGTCTTTGTAAATCCATCAACCCCTGATGGAAAACACTATGATTTAGCGAGACTTTTTGCTCTTTGGAAAGAGCAAAAGTGTAGAGTTGTTATTGATGAATCCTTTTTAGAGTTCCAAAACCTAAAATCTTTGAGAAGTCAAATCAATTCTTACAATAAACTATATATAATACAATCATTTACCAAGTTCTATAGTTGTGGTGGAGTTCGGATAGGTGCTATTTTCTCTAATAAAATCAATATTGAGAAATTAAAAGCACCTATGTGGAACTTATCTGCTTTTGATGCTAAATTTTTACAAAAAAGACTTAAAAACACTAAGTTTGACCAGCAAAGTAGAAAGCTTCATAAAAAGCATAAAAAAGAACTTCTTAATATTTTGAAAGATTCAAAACTTTTCTCACAAATTCACAAAAGTGACTCTAACTTTGTCATGGTAAAATCAAAAAAATCAAGAGATATATTTGAACATTTACTAGGTCATAAAATTCTAGTAAGAACTTGCGGAAGTTTTGACTTCTTGACAAATGATCACCTACGCTTCGCTGTCAAAGATTCTAACGCTCATAACAAACTAACAGAGGCTTTAAAGAGTTTTTAACACTAGTATTACTGCTTGTCTTTTATTCTTATCATTAGTTGAGTTTTTCGATCCCCTACATATTCCATATCAAATAAATCCAATGCTTTGATAAGGTCACCCATTTTTTTAAATCCATAATTAACTTGAGAAAAAGAAGAATTTTTTCTTATATACATAGACATGTCTTTAACATCTGCCCATCCCTGCTCATCCGATGTTCTTTCAACACCTTGCTTAAGAATATTAATAAGTTTATAATCTTTTCGTATATCATAGTTGTTTCCAACATATTTTGTAACAGCTTCAGTAACAGCGTGATGCTTGTTGTTTTTAGCAATATTTTCAACACTTTCTTCATTTACTAAAACACTTAATTTCTCAACATATATAAATTGTGAACATGCATTTACAAATGCCATAGGAGTCTTTGACTCTCCATATCCATATACAGTTAATCCATCAGATAATATTCTTGTGACAATAGGAGTAAAATCACTGTCACTAGTTATTAAAACAATAGCTTCAAGATCTTTTGTATAAAGAATGTCCATAATATCAATTATCATAGCTATATCGGTTGCATTTTTGCCTTTTGTATAAGCAAATTGCTGAATAGGTTTAATATTATAATCTTGTAAAATATTTTCCCAGCCGTAAAGTTTTTTATCTTTCCAATCTCCATAGGCTCTTCTAATATTTACTGTTCCATATTGAGATAAATCATCAAATATACTTTCTATATATTTAGAACTTACATTGTCACAATCTATAAACATTGCAATGTTATTTTCATTTTGATTTTTCATTTTGATTCCTAATTTATTTAGTTAATTTTAGATTTTATATTATCAATATACCTTACAATAAAATGATATTTATTAAAATATACAGAGTCAACTTTATATAGGAGTTGTCTATACTTTATATAGTTTTTCCATACTCTTTTGCTCGCATCAGTTCTACCTTTTTTTTCTAACTCAAAACTTACAGCAGCATTTATAAAACCTTTTAAAAGTTTTATCTCATTGTTATTCTCAAAACGTCTTGGAAACCATACCTCTTCAAGTATCTCATGTGCTTCAAAGTATCCCTGTTCATCAAGACACTTTATAAACTCATCTAAGTATTTATTTAGCATCTAATATCATCATATTTTTACGCCAGTAACCACGACCGCCTTTGAGTGAGATGCAGTAGTGATTAGGAAATTTTTTTTTGTACTCTTGCAATCTATTGAGTGTGGCTTTCCCACTATCACAGTAAAATACAAAAATACTTCCCTCAGGCTCTTTGTTTAGTTCAAATGGATTGTAAACAACAGTTTCAGCTTTTTCTATTGGAGCTAAAATTGTATCTACCAAGATAACTTTTATCCCCTCTTTTTCTAAGGCTTTTTTGTTTTCTAAAAACTCTTTTTGTGTCCATTCATTTGGATATTTCATTTAAAATTAATTGCCTTTAATATAAGCGAGTCTAGTAAGAACATCTTTTTTAAAAATTATTCCAACTCTTTTAAAGCTTTTTTAATTGCAAGAGGAAGAGGTAAATCCACCTTATCACAATCTTCTTCCAAACAACATTCACATACAGTTCCGGCACCAGTCTCTTCCATGATAGCTTCTAAGTTATTCCCGTATTTCTTTACAGCTTCTTTTATAGCATCATATTCTACATCATTACAATCACATACTAACATAAGATAATCCTTTTTTAAAATATTCTATCCCTCTTGAACTTAAAGGTTTGTTATTGTATTAATTTACTTTCTAAGTCTGTTACAACCTTATGCATCTTATAAATAGAATCAGGATTCAATGAGATGGAATTGATACCGTGTTTTACTAAAAACTCGGTAATTTCAGGATAATCTGATGGTGCTTGACCACAGATGCCGATGTACTTATCAGCTTTCTTGCAGGCTTCTATAGCCATATCTAACATTCGTTTAACTGCTTCATTGCGTTCATCAAATATGTGAGCAATTTTTGCACTCTCTCTATCTACTCCTAAAGTCAGCTGAGTTAAATCGTTTGAACCGATGGAGTATCCATCAAATATTTTCAAAAACTCATCTACCAAGATTACATTTGCCGGAATCTCACACATGGCATATATTTCAAGTTCATTTTCTCCTTGAATGAGACCTTGGTTATTCATAATGCTTATTACCTTTTTACCTTCCTCTGGAGTTCTGACAAAAGGAATCATTATTTTTATGTTTGTTAGCCCCATATCATCTCTTACTCTTTTTAGTGCCTGGCACTCCCACTCAAAAGCTTCACGGTAACTCTCATCATAATAGCGACTTGCACCTCTAAATCCTATCATCGGGTTTTCTTCAATCGCTTCATAATCAAGACCACCCAGCATATTTCGGTACTCATTACTCTTAAAGTCACTTGTTCGTATAATAACTTCTCTAGGGTAAAAAGCGGCCGCAATCATTCCAACACCTTCGCTGAGTTTTTCTAGAAAAAATTCTTTAGCATCTGTATGTGGGGACATAAAGGATGAGATTGTCTCTGCATCTTTGACATCGTTGCCTTTTTGTATATTTACAAGTGCCATCGGATGAGCATTTATGGAGTGACTCATGATAAACTCCATACGAGCAAGTCCAACACCATCGTTTGGCATCTTAGAAAGGTTAAATGCTTCTGCCGGATTACCGACATTCATATAGAGTTTAGTCTTAGTTGGTTCTAGTTCACTAAGATCTATGGTTTCGCACTCAAAAGGCAGTTCTCCTTCATATATGTAGCCTTCATCACCCTGAGCGCAACTAACACTCACACTAACACCATTTTCAAGAACATCTGTAGCGTTAGTACATCCAACAACAGCAGGCACCCCGATTTCTCTTGCAACAATTGCTGCATGACAGGTGCGACTTCCACGGTTAGTGACAACAGCAGAAGCCTTTTTCATAATTGGTTCCCAATCAGGGTTGGTCGTGTCTGCAACTAAGACATCTCCCTCATTAAAAGAGCTAAACTCGGAGGTATTGTTTATAATATTTACTCTGCCTGTACCTATCTTCTCACCAACGGCTCTTCCCTGTGTTAGCACTTTGGCATCTTGTGGTACTTTCATGGAGTACTTCTCTATGGTTGAAGCTTTATTTAGTTTGCTTTGCACAGTTTCAGGACGCGCTTGGACTATGTATAGTTTGCCGTCGTTTGCATCTTTAGCCCACTCTATATCCATGGGTCGTTTGTAGTGCTTTTCAATGATGAGTGCTTGTTTTGCAAGTTCTATAACCTCAGAATCAGTGATAGAGAAGCTTTTTTGTTCTTTATTAGAAGTTTTAACATTTATAGTATTATTGCCATTATCAGTATAAAGCATTTTCTCTTTTTTACTACCTAAAGAGTGCTTTAAAATAGTACTTATTCCCATCTTAAGAGTAGGTTTAAAGACAAAAAACTCATCGGCATTTACTCGTCCGCTAACTACATTTTCACCTAAACCCCAGATAGAGTTTATAAGGATTAAATCCTCCGAACCACTCTCCGTATCGATGCTAAACATAATACCGCTCGAGGAGTTGTCGCTTCGTACCATCTTTTGTACACCAACAGACAGGGCCACTTTAAAGTGGTCAAACCCACGGCTCTCTCTGTAGCTGATAGCTCTATCGGTAAAAAGTGAAGCGAAGCATTTTTGTACACTTTGGAGCAGTGCTTGGGGTGAGGAGATGTTTAAAAAAGTCTCTTGTTGTCCGGCGAATGAAGCATCTGGCAGATCTTCAGCCGTTCCAGAAGAACGAACTGCTACATCTATTGCATCTGAGTGATACTCTTTTGAGAGGATTGCATAAGCTTCAAGTACCTCATTTTCCAGTGTTTTTGGAAGCTTTGAATTTAGTAAAAGTGTGCGAACAGCCAAACCACGCTTTTGCAGGTTTAAGGTGTCGGAAATATCAAGACCATCTAAAGCAGTTTCAATCTTCTCTTTAATATTGTTCTCTTGTAAAAGTAACCAATAAGCATCACTTGTAGTAGCAAAACCATTAGGAATATTTATCCCTTTTGGTGTTAGCATCTGATACATCTCACCAAGAGAAGCATTTTTACCGCCAACAACCGCAATATCGTTTATAGTAAGTGAATTGAAAAAACGTATATATTTCATGATTTCATCTCCATAACAAAAGTGTTTATGGAGATATTATATATGTAGTTGTTATAATTCAATATTAAACTACAAACCTAGATGGAGTTATAGTTGAATGAAAGAGAGTTCTAAAGATAAAAACAGCACTATGTACTGCATTACTGATGAGATGTTAGTTAATGAACGCTCTTTAAAAAATCAGTACCGTCATATTGTAGATGCTACAAATATTGTTTCTAAGACAGACATTCATGGTGTTATAACATATGTCAACAGCAAGTTTATAGAGATATCTGGCTACTCCAAAAAAGAACTTATAGGAAAACATCACAATATCTTAAGAAATCCAGACATCGATGCTTCTTTTTTTAAAGAGCTTTGGGAAACAATAAAGTCTAAACAGGTTTGGAACGGTGCTATAACTAACGTACATAAAAACGGTAGTAGATATACTGTTGAAGCCTCTATCTTTCCTATCTTAGATGCCAAAGGTGATATAGTTGAGTATATCGCTATCCGCCACGATATAACAAAACTTCAAGAGCTAAATGATGAGATAAATGCTCTTCATAGTTATGATTTGCAGCAGCAGCATATTGCTCGTGAAAAACTTGAAATGGGCATCGCTAATGATTTTAATGAGAGTGAATCTAAAATTCTCTATGCTCCTTCTGATATTTTAAGTGGTGATTTTTATTCGCTTTACAAGGGTGAAGACGGTTCAAGATTTCTCTACATTATAGACGGTCAGGGACATGGTATCTCTCCTGCTCTGACAGTTTTTGCAGTCTCCTCTATTATGAACCAACTTGTTAAGAAAGTAATTAATTTACAAGAGTTGACAGATCAGCTCTTTCCAGCAATAAAACCTTTTTTAGGAGAGATAGAACAACTCTCATACACGATGATTAAGATATCTTCTGATTCAAAAAAACTCTTCTATGCATCTGCTGGAATGTATCCATTTTTAATAAAAGAAAAAGGGTTGAAGATTAAAGAGGTCAAGGCAAATAATATACCATTTATGAACTTTTCTCAAGTTCCAAAGGTAACCGAACTAGATATAAAAGGAGCTGAATCCATCCTTCTTTACAGCGACGGGCTTGTTGAACATGAAAACAGAGAGTTAAATATATTTTCCCCTCAAAACCTCATACTAGAACCAAATTTAATAGAGAGTGCCAACGGTAGTATGAGTGCGATGAAACTCGAAGATGATGTAACACTTCTTTACTTAAAGATATAAACTTTTAGCTACAATTTCACATGGGACATAAAAATAAAAAAAACAGTAAAATAAATCAGAGAATTAAAAAGTATTTTGACGGGGATCCTTTTGATGTTGGGGTTGAAAGAGTGAGTTCTGAAACTCTTAGTGAGATGTTTTCTACTCTTGGCATCTACGATATTGAACACTCTAAAGAGGTACTTCTCAAAGCAGCTCGTATGATTTGGAGTGAAGCAGACTCAGGTTATCGCTCAGACATACTAAACTTTTTTGCGAGAGATAACAAGTTTTACAAATCAGATAGAGAAAAAGCACCTAATCTAGATAGAGAAGAGAAGATAGACTCGCTGCTTCAAGAGCTGGACGCTAGTCCAGAAGAAGTAGCTTTACTTAGTGATGCTTTTATGGAAGTAAGAAGTAAAAAGATAACCCTTGCTAAACTCGAATCAAAACTCAAACATATAAGATTTGAGCAAAAAAGACTAAAACTGCAGAAGGCTCTTGATGGTATTTTTGATACAGATGATACTTTAGAGTTCAATGCGTCTTTACACTACGTCCTCTACGGACAAAGCTTTCATAAGATACTTACACTTAGCACAAAAGCATATGGTGATGACTATATTCAAAACAATGAAGATAAAGTCATTATTGCTAAGATTTCACAAGATAAAGAAAATATAGTTAAAGCTAAACAAGATGAAATAAACTCTTTTATAAAAAATCTGCCCGAGAAACATGCATACTTAACTCACAAAGAGATAGTTAACGCTTTTCGCGCATCTTTGCCAAAGGTTAAAACTTCTTACCCTCTTATAAAAGAAGATATTTTAGAATCCATTGTATCAACAGCTCTTGATGTTGTAGATTTACAACTGCATGATGAAGAACTATTAGTTCGCATAGATCATAGTTTTGCACTTCCTTACTCAGATATAATTCATAACTACATTTTAGAACTTCATATAGAGTTAGACGGACTTCTGCAAGATATTTGGGAGTCTAGAGCACTTGACTTTAGCGCTGTCATAAAAGATGCACAAAAACACCAAGAAGAAGAGTTCTTAGAGAGTCTCAAAGAGCTTGTAAAAGAGTGTGAACACTATGCGACACTTTTGCATCTAAGTGAAGAAGAACTGCACCATAAAATTTATCCTATACTCTTAGACAGACTTGGAGCAACTCTAAACCTTACTCCAAAGATAGCCACAAAAACTGTAAAAACTTTTGTCAGAGATACTCATGATGAGATTAGTAAAAAGCAGAGACAGGCACTTTTGGCTCGTACTATTCGTGATTTTAAAAATCTCTTTCCCATAGCAAGAGAAATGAGAAGAAAACTGACTCTTCACATAGGTCCGACAAACAGCGGTAAAACATATACAGCTATGAAGAGATTAGAGCAAGCCGATACGGGTTATTATCTCGCACCCCTTAGACTTTTAGCGCTTGAGGGTTATGAGAATCTAAAAGCCGATGGGATAGAAGCCTCTCTTATAACAGGAGAAGAGCAACTAATTAACGAAGATGCTACTCATATAAGCTCAACCATAGAGATGTTAAGCTTTGACATAGACGTTGATGTTTGTGTTATCGATGAAGTGCAGATGTTAGATGACCGTGACCGTGGTTGGGCATGGGCAAATGCTATCATCGGAGCACCGGCAAAAGAAGTCATTATGACAGGCTCACCAAATGCTAAAAATGCAGTTATTGCACTTGCAGAGTATCTTGGCGAGGAGCTAGAAATAATCGAGTTTGAGAGAAAAAATCCTCTTACTCTTTTAGACATTCCGACAAGTCCAAAAGAGGTTGAAGAAGCAACAGCGATCATCGCTTTTAGTAGAAAAGATGTCTTGAGATTAAAACAGGAATTTTCTCGCTTTTTTAGTGTTAGCGTTGTTTATGGAAATCTTTCACCTGAAGTCAGACGTGAAGAAGCTAGAAGATTTAGAGAAAAAGAGACTCAAATTCTTATAGCTACAGATGCCATAGCCATGGGTATGAACTTACCTATAAAAACCATACTTTTTTCAAAAGCTGAGAAGTTTGACGGTATAACGCAAAGAAATCTTTTGGCATCTGAAGTACTTCAAATCTCAGGTCGTGCAGGTCGTTATGGGATGAAAGAAGAGGGCTTCGTTGGAGCTTTAAATATGGAGACTCTTCGCATTGTAAAGAAGAACTTCTTTAAAGAAGCAAAAGAGATTACTATCCCTTTTAAAGTGATGGCAAACTTGGAACATATTAAACTTGTTTCAAGCATCTTGGAAGAAAACTCACTTCATGAGATACTAAAGTTTTTTGTAGAAAATATGGAGTTTAACGGTCCATTTCGTGCATCTAATCTGGACGATATGCTTGAAGCCGCACAGATTGTAGATGCTTATGACTTAGATATTGCGATGAAGTATCATCTAGCTTGTGCGCCTCTAACGCTAAAGTCACCTTACATTGTTGCATCTTTTGAGAGTTATATCTTGGCACTGGAAAAAAGACTTCCTGTTATCTACACTCCGCCTGTGTTAAATGGTAGCTATGCCCAAACAACGGATGAGCTTTTAAGAGCAGAAGACATGGTTAAAGAGATATCTCTTTACTTGTGGCTTAGCTATCGTTTTAAAGACTACTTTTTAGATGAGCAAAAAGCACGTCAGGCAAGATGGATTTTAAATAAGTACATAGAAGAGTCTCTCCAGCAAAGTCGTTTTGTTCAAAAATGTAGAATCTGTGCAGCACCACTTCCTACAAACTCAAAGTACAGCATTTGTCAGGCATGTTTTAAGAAAAATTATACGAGGAAAAATTATAGAAAAGGAAGAAGAACTTAAGGTTTATTGCTCTTTGCAACGAACTTGTTGCAAAGAGATAGAATTATCTAACTTTTAAATTCATCTATTGTAGATTGAAGTGACTGAGCAACTAATACTAGTTTTTCTAAATCATCGCCAATACTTAAGATGCTTGTATTATTAGCTGTTGATAGTACATCTATTTTGCTAATATCTTCTATAATTTCTTCTATATTAGCTGAAATCTCAACTGTATCTTTTGCTGATTTATCGGCTACTCTTGTTGAGTTGTTTATCGCATCTGAAGTTGTACTAATCTTTTGCTCTACTTCATCTGATATGCTAAGTAAGCTCTCAATATTCTTTGCATTTTGATGCATTTTATCGCTAACATCATTGATAGACTGAACAATCGTACCGACACTGATATCTATCTCTGTTAAAGATTTTTGAGTTCTCTCAGCAAGTTTTCTTACTTCATCTGCAACAACCGCAAATCCACGTCCATGTTCACCTGCACGGGCAGCTTCAATAGCAGCATTAAGTGCAAGGAGGTTTGTTTGTTCTGCAATGTCTTTAATAACATTTAAAACACCTTTAACTTGGTCGGCATCATTTTTAAGGCCTATTAGTTCACTTGAAAGTTCATTTTCTATCTCAACAAAAGAGTTTACTTCAGTACTTAGTTCATCAAGTGAAGTTTTCGCTGTTGTAAGTTCATCATGAGCTTCTTTAACATTTTTTTGTGTCTCTTCAGATGCTTGCATATTCTCTTTTAACAAATCTTTAATTGAGATACTTTTTTGAGTAGTAGTTGCAACAATAGCACGTTCTTGAGCCGTACTCTCACGAATAACATGACTAGATTGCTCAATCTCAGATGCAATAGCTGTGTTTTTATGACCTAAAGATTTTACTTCATTTACCGTGCCTTGAATCATCTCTATAAATTTATTTACTTCTTTTGCCGCATCCCCAAACTCATTATCATTTTTATGTGCTAATCTTTTAGTTAAATCTTTGTCTCCGCTAACAAGCTCAGAGATACGAGTTTTTAAGTCTGATAGAGGAGTAAAAATCTCTTTTGTGAAAAATACACTTGCACCGATGGTAAAAAGAATAGCACCAATGATTAGAAATATAAGAAGAGTAGCTTCTGTTGCTTCGTTGTCAGAATCATTTTTATCAAGTGATATGACTAAATCCATAGCACCTAGTACATAGCCCTCTTTTATGTTGTAGTGACATGCTAGACATTTTGTCTCAGCAATCATAGGCTTGATAAGGCGAATAGTATGATGATCGTTTTTATTAGTCTCTATAACTTTAGTAGTTTTGCTATTTAGAACTTCTCTAAGAATAGGATCGCTAGTAAAAGCTTCATCTGGAGAGTAAACTTCTATAACAGCTTTTGATTTTGCTATATTAAGACTATCTATTCCTTCTATTTTTCTCGCTGCTTTATATGCATCTTGAACAACTACAGTGTCACCCATCATCATACTTCCAGTCATTGTTTGAAAGATTGATTCACTTAGCATAAAAAGTGATTGCTTAGCTGTTTTTTCGGATAGCTGCTGAAGGGTCATCGAGAGATAGTATGTTATACCGATAAAACCGATAACACTTAAGGAAACAATTGAGGCGATTACTTTAGACTTGACTGTTTTAAGCATATACAAATTCCTGATAAATAGATTAATCTAAAATTATAGCAGAAGAATCACTTACCTTTCTTTTATTTCTTTTATTTCTTATATTATTTTGGGTAATGTAATTCTCTATGAGAGATATTTTTAAAGAGCTTGAAGAGTTAATATAAGTGCTAATAGTGATATAGCTACCGTTACATCTATTTTACTTCTAATAGATAGAGCTTTTTTTACATCCTCATTTTCTATCTCTTTTTTTCCTTCTCCAAAGTATGGTTTCTTTTTCAACTCTTTAAAATAGTAAGTATCACCACCAAGAGAAATACCAAGACCAAGAGCCATTGCTGTAATTGGATGACCTGCATTTGGTGAGTCATGTTTTTGTCCGTCTTTGTAAAATGAGAAAATACCTTTTTGCTTTGAGAGTACCATAATCAGCACAGCAGTAATTCTTGCGGGAATATAATTTACAATATCATCTAAAATAGCAGCAGCTTTTCCATAGTTTTCATATTTTGCATTTCTGTAGCCGACCATTGAATCCATAGTGTTTATAGCTTTGTAGATGATGATGCCAGGAAGTCCAAATAGTAAAAGGTAAAAAAGTGGTGCTATGACTCCATCACTTAGGTTTTCAGCGTAAGTTTCTATGGAAGCCTTATAGATATCGCTTTGAGTCATATTTTCTGTATCACGTGATACTAACATTGAGATAACCTCTTTCTTGTTTTGGCTAACTAAAACCTCTTTTACGGAGTCGTAAAGCATCTTGTGTGCAAGAAACATAGATGCAAGAAATGAAGATATGATGATGTTTAATGCATCGTTTATCTGCGCTAGATAAAGATAGATGCCAACAGAGACAAAACTAACCAAACCTAAAACAAACAAAACAAGCAACAAACCTCTTAAAACACTGTTTTTGTAAAATCTATCTTCAAAGAAAGTGATTATCTCGCCGATGATTATGACGGGATGTTTAATGAACCTAAACTCACCAAAGAACTTGTCGATGAAGTAGGCAAAAAAGGCTATGAGTATATTAGTCATTTAAGGCTTTTTGGATTTTGTCCATATCTATGTGCGCATCTATGTGAGATGCATACTCTCTTATGGCTTGTGCTTTGAACTCTTTAAAGTTGTAGCCTTTGTAATTGGGGTTTATCTCTGTAAAAATCATCTCTCTTATCTCGTCGGAGTCAAAAAGCCCGTGGATGAAAGTACCGTAGAGATTTTCTTTGGACTTGCATCTCTTCTTTGCGATGCCGTTGTGAATCTCATAACCTTCGATTATGTGTTTAAAAACGCTGTAAGAGCCCTTTTTTACTATCTTTTCTTTTTGAAAAGTTACATCGCCTTTTAGCCGTCCAAAGCCCTCTGTGACTTCTGCATCCGACTCAACAAAATCAGGGTCTAAGATTTTCTCAAACATCATCTCGTAACCGCCGCAGATGGCAACTACTTTTGTCTCAAGCGAGCTAAGCTTCTCTTCAAAGCCGCGCTCACGCAGCCAAGCCAAATCGTCCACAACTCTTTTACTCCCGGGAAGAACAACCAAGTCACAAGTCGCCATGTCTAGAGCATTTGAGATGAAAGATAGCTCTACTTCTTTATCGACCACAAGTGGTTCAAAGTCGGTAAAGTTGCTGATGTGAGGAAGCTTGATAACCCCGACTTTTATTTTGGCATCTCTGGTATCTTGAACATAGTTCATAATCGACTCGCTGTCTTCAAAACCAAGGTTGAAAGGTTTAAAAGGAATAACCCCAAGAACAGGAATCTTAAATTTTTTCTCTATGATTTTCACACCCTCATCAAAAAGAGTCATATCTCCTTGAAACTTGTTTACGATGACACCGATAACATTTTTGCGCAGTTTTTTTGGAAGCAGATGATAAACTCCGTAGATAGATGCAAAGACACCGCCTCTTTGTATGTCGGCTACTAAGATGATTTTTGTGTTAAACTCGTCTGCAACGAAGATATTTGAGAGGTCTTTGTCCATCAAGTTCAGCTCAACCGGACTCCCCGCACCTTCTGCTACGATGCAGTCATATTTCTTCTGAAGTCTTAAAAATGCCTTTTTCACATGAGGTTGAAGAGTTTTGATATCTCGGTAATAATCCCAAACATCTTTGTCACCGACACTCTTACCGTTTACAATCATGTGAGCTTTTGATTTTCCACCTGATTTTAGCAAAACAGGGTTCATATCTGGAGTAGTCTTGAGCCCAATCGCTCGTGCAGCAAAATACTGAGGAATGGCAATCTCTCCACCTGCATCCGTAACCTGAGAGTTGTTTGAGACATTTTGAGCTTTAAAAGGAGCGACAGAGATGCCACGATGGTGAAGAAGATAGGTTATGGCAAAAGAGAGAGTTGATTTTCCGGCATCTGAGCTGGTTCCAAATATACTTAGTGAGTTCATTTTGACATTTTACCCATTTTAGATTGAATTATTTGTTTTTCCATAAATGGATTAAAATTTCTTTTTGCTCTTTTTTTGTGTAGTTAAATTTAAACTCTGCTTCTTTTAGGTAACTTAAAAAATACTCACTTTTTACACCTTTGTAGGGTGTTATAAAAACTTCAAAGAATCTCCAAAATTTTGTAATTGTGTTTTCAATAGTTTTGAGTTTTGAGATATGGCTAGTTAGCATAAATTTTTTGAACTCATTTCCATGTGCTATTTCTGAATTGCCGTTATCAACTTTAGTTTGAAACCTTTTTAAAGAAGGAAGCAGAAAATTATATACTTTGTCTTTGTACGCAAAAGTTATAAAGTTTTGTGATTCGATGATGTTGGTGTAATCTTTTTTCTTACTTTTGCATATATACATATACTCTTCAAACTCATCGAGTTTATCTCTTTTATATTCAAAGTAATCATATGAATGCTCAATAAGCAGCTTTCGTATATGCTCATATCTATTAAAAACTATTTGGTAGCTAAGGTTTAGTTTTATTGCGCACTCTTTTGCCGTTGTTGACTCTATAAATGCGTCTAATACATCAATGTCACGTTGTAATTTTAATGGGCTGTATTTTTTTGCACAAGAGGAGCATTTAACCATTCCATTAGTTAGCTGATATAGTCTGTTATTACAGTAAAAACAAATATTTTGTTCCATTTTTAGATAAGAAACCATTTTTTTTAGAACGATTTTAACATATATATCTCATAATCCTGCCATGATTAAAAAAATAATGATTTACATAATGCTTACTTGTTCACTATTGGCTCATGACATTTGGATAGATGATTCTTTTGCAATTAATTATGGGCATATGGATAAAGAAAGTTCACACGGCGATGAAAAAGTAATAGACAAAGAGAGTATTTTAAGAGTCTCTTGTTCTAAAGATTCCAAAATTTCAGAGATTAAAAACAAAGAGCTTAAGAGTGGATGCGATGCTGTTTTTGTTGAGCTAAAAGAAGCTTACTACACTAAAACACCATATGGCACAAAAAAACAATCTAAAGATAAAACAAAGATGCCAATCAAAAGTTTTCAAAGTATTGAGTCTGTTAAAAGAATTTACAGTGACGATGCAAAAGAACTTTTTAAAAACGGTTTGGAGTTAACGCTGAGAAATGGACTCTCAGAAATAAATGTAGGCGATAAAGCAAGACTCTTAGTCAGTTTTAACGCTAAAGCGCAAGCCGGTGTTAGCGTGGCTTACGACGATAGAGTCATTGGTGCGAGTGATGAGAATGGATACATAAACATACGCATCAGAAAGTCAGGTCTTCAAAACATAAAAGCGTCTTACACTCTAAAAGGCGATGGCATTAAGTGTGATGAGATTATATACTCAACTACACTAAATATAGAGGTTTTAAAATGAAGATACTTTTTTTATCGCTTTGGTGTGTAACTCTTCTTTTTTCACATAACCTTATGCATACTATCTCAAAAGAGCAAAGCATAGTTATCTCTTTTTCTTTTGCAAAAGAGGATGATTTTTCATTTCAGAGTTACGAAGTTTATGCACCTAGTAGTGAGATTCCATTTGCAGTCGGCAGAACAGATGCACTCTCAAGAGTCTCTTTTTTGCCAAACACACAAGGCAAGTGGAAGGTAAAAGCATTTTCTGAAGATGGTCACGGAAAGATTGTTGAAGTAGAAGTTGATGAGCAGATGCTCCCAAAGATAGATGCAAACACTAACAATGCATTTGTAAAAACACTCATTGGCATTATGATACTTTTTGGAATTTTTGGATTAATTTACATAAAAAAGGATAAGAAAAATGAAAAAGATTAGTATATTGATAGCACTTGCTACAAGTGTTTTTGCACACCATGGAGTTCCATCTATTAGTTTATCAGGAGTTGAGGGTCCGGGAGCACCGATTGAGACAACCTCGTCCGCAACTTTGCCAGAGGGTTCTTTACTTGCTTATATGAAATTAGATCATGCCAAATATAAAACGTATACTTCTGCACGAGATGGAGAAACAGAGTCAAGCAGCTACTTCATGTATGGTTTGGGTTATGGATTTAACTCTTATTTTAGTGCTTATATGTTTGTTCCTTATTACACAAAATCTGGGGATGATGCTTTTTCTACATCTGATTTTCATGATGTCTCGTTTCAAGGTGTTTTAGGTTTTAAGTATGATGATGGTTTTATACTTACGCCAAAAAATGAGAGTTTGGATGACCTTGAAGATTGGCACTTTACAGCATCGTTTAGTTTTACTCTACCGACTGGGAATTCAAACAAGACAATGCCTGATGGTTCACTCATAGATGCAGGCATGCAAACCGGTTTTGGAGAACCCTCTTTTATGTTTGGTGTTAGTGCTACAAAATGGCTTGGAAACGACTGGACACTTGTAGCAGATACCTCATACAATACATTTTTGGAAAATAAATATAGTGATGGTTCTAAGATGCGTTTTGGAGATGAGATTCGTGTGAATGGAGCTGTCTCTTATATGCTTTACTCAAAACCAGCTAGTAGGTTGCGTTTGGATTTTAACATGGAAGCAAATTATCTTTATCTTGGTCGAGATGTAGAAAACGGAAGTGCAGCAAATGCTACAGGAGGAGAGATGGTTTATTTAACTCCAGGAGCAAGGCTCTCTTATAAAACTACTTCTGTAGCTGTTGGTGTTAAACTGCCGACATGGACAAATCTAAATGAAGAAGATTTGCAACAAGGTGCAGAGGGTAAAGAAAACTATAGATTCATTTTTACTTTTTCTGCTTTGTTTTAAGGTCAAGTAGTGCATATACCTGATGGCTTTATATCGCCTCAAACATACATACCAGCTATAGCCATCAGCGCATCTCTTTTAGCTCTTGCATATAAAAAAATAGAGCTAGATGTAGAGAAGATTCCTCTAATCGCAGGAGTTAGTGCCATCTCTTTTGTGATGATGCTTATAGCCATTCCGTTTCCGGGTGGAACTACTATGCATCTAAGCGGAATAGCCATAATATCCCTACTCTTTGGACCGTGGATAGCTTTTAGTTCTATCTCTTTAGTTTTACTCATTCAAGCTCTTGTGTTTGGAGAAGGCGGCATCACTTCATACCCCGTAAACATCATAGCTATGGCTTTTGTTGGTAGTTTTTCAGCTTATTATTCACACAAACTTTTATCCTCTTTTTCAAAAAATGGTGCTATGTTTATGGCTGGCTGGGCAAGTATATTTTTCCCATCAATCATAATAGCACTTGTTCTTGGCATCCAACCACTTGTAGCATCTGATGGTACAACTCCGCTTTACTTTCCGTTTGGGCTTAGTGTTACGCTTCCCTCAGTAGTTGTTCCACATATTTTTATAGCCATAATTGAGGGTTTGGTTACACTAAGTAGTGTGAAATTTTTGAGAACTCAGTTTAGGAGTGTTTTTAGTGAGCGATAGAGCTTGGTTATTTGTCTATTTGACTGCTGTTATGATTTTAGGTTTTGTCCATAATGAATGGATAATGCTCTTTAATATCATCATAACCATGGCACTTGGAGGCAAAGCAAGGTTTCAAATCTTTAAAAAAGCACTTCTTGTTATCGCTCTTTTTAATCTTAGCATCTCACTATCTTACATAGTTTACAGCTTTTTTGTGAGTGTAGATATTTTTGCTCTTGTTCTTATAAACCTTAGAGCCTTTGCGATTACACTACTAACGTTCACTCTTGTTAGACGAATAAACCTACATAAAGCACTAGAGTTTAGCAAGCTTTTAGCTATTTTATATGGTTTTACTTATGCACAAATCATACTGCTTAAAAATATGCTGCAAAGTTACTATGAAGGGCTTAAAAGTAGGGGAGCTACACTAAAAATGAGCATATCAAAAAAGCAACTCCAACCGCTTTTAACGACTCTTTTTGGTACAATGCTTCACAAATCAAATGAACAGAGCTTGGGACTACGCTCCAGAGGACTAATAGATGATTGAATGTAAAAACCTCTCTTATAGCTACCAAGACTTTCAGCTAAACGAGATAGAAGTTTTAAAAGATGTTAGTTTTAAAATAGACAAGGGCGAAAAAGTACTTCTGCTTGGCATCAATGGTTCAGGAAAATCAACACTTCTTAAACTTTTAAATGGACTTCTTTATGCAAAAAGTGGAGAGTTCTACTTTAAAGAAAATCTTGTAAATAAAAAGTACCTAAAAACAAACTCAAAAGATTTTAGAAAGAGCATCTCACTACAGATGCAAGACCCATCTTCCATGCTTTTTAACCCAAGCGTTTATGATGAAATAGCTTTTGGACTTAAACACTTTGGGTTTGACAACATAGATGACAGAGTGCATCACTACGCAAAAAAATTTGAGATAGAGAACATTTTAAAATCAAGCCCTCTCTCACTAAGCGGTGGACAAAAACAAAAAGTCCTTTTGGCATCCTTGCTTTGCGTTGAACCTGAAGTACTACTGCTCGATGAACCAACAGCGCATTTAGACCCACCGACTACAGGCTGGCTTGTGGAGTTCTTGGACTCACTAGATGTCACAGCACTCATCTCAACTCACAATATCTCTCTAGGAAAAGAACTAGCAGAGCGAGCCATAATCATCGGAGCAAATCACGAGATAATTTACGACGGCAGAGTAGAAGCACTACTAGAAGATATGCCAACACTCATAAAAGCTCAGTTAGTCCACAGACACAAACATAACCACGAAGGTGTAGAACACAAACACTATCATCTTCATAGTTGGTCGTGAGGGTTTAGTGCTTTTTTGATATGGGTAAAATTTATGGTTTTTTTAACATATATTTTTAATATGGGTAAAATATTTAGTTTTTTACCCATATAGTTTTAATGTGAGTAAAAATATTATTTATATTCCCTTTTTCAGTATGTCAAAAAGTTCTAAATTTATAAAGTATTTATTTCTGCCTATTTTAATACTGCTCATTAATCCGATATTTTCTAATTCTTTTAAATGTTTTGAAGCAGTTTTTCTCGTTATACCTAAAGTATTTACCAAAAAATCTATCTTAGTATACGGATGCATGAATAAAATCTCAACTAAATCTTTAGAGTAAATATTAGGAAGTTTATCTTTAACTTCATCTGTAGTTTTTTGCATAAGTGAGTATATATTTTCAACAAGTTCAATAGTCTCAATAGAAGTCTGCTCAACTCCATCAAGCATATACAAAATCCATTCTTCTAAAGCATCTTCGGTTCTAACTTCTTGAAGTAGTCTATAGTAGTCACTCTTATTCTGAATGATGTAACGACTAAGGTACAAAATAGGAATATCCAACAAATCTTTTAAAATCAGATACAAAATGTTGATAATTCTTCCCGTTCTTCCGTTGCCATCATAAAAAGGATGGATAGTCTCAAACTGATAGTGAATCATAGCCATGTTGACAAGCGGATCAACATCATTTGGTTCGTTTATAAATTTTTAACTCTGTATTGTTATAAAACATATCATCTGAAAGTTCTTCAAGATTAGTAGTGATTGTTTTAGTATTTAGTATATTTCTTTCAAGTTCTACGTTACTAACTCTTTTTTCTCCCATATATAGCCAAAGGCTAGAGAGTGCTTTTTCATATGAAGCTTTAGCAACTCCTAGTGCATCTTTTGCACCATAATATGCGGATAAAAAACGTGTTTCATCCGAAGTTGTTTTTATGCCCTGCTCTACAAATGCATGTGCTTGATTGTAAAGCTCTTTTTTTGTTTTCATATCTTGTTGGCGGACATAGATAGCCTCTTTTTGAACAAGGGCTACTTCGTACAAGGATTGAATCTTATAAATCATTAAAGCTTTTGCTTCATCAACTGATAAATTTGCGATTTTAGTATCTATCTGTGCAACATCTATTTTCGAGGTGGTTTTATAAAAATCCCAAATCTTTTGTCGCAGAGAAATTTCAGCTTGCCAGCCTTGGTCATCTAGTGTATTAAATTGTCCATTTTGAGGTAAAACATAGGTGTGTTGCACATCATATTGTGCTTGAAGATTGACTTGTGGCAAATACGCTGAGCTAACAGCTTTTTGATGGTGTTCACTTTTAGAGACTTCAAGCATAAAACTTTTTATATCTGGATGATTTTTAAATGTTTTATCAATACATTCTTGCAAGGTTAGTACTTGTGCAGATAAAGAGGATATAAAAATTAATATAATTAACAAATGTTTTTTCATACCTGTAAACTCCTACTTAAGAGATATTTAGCATATTATCATTAGATTATTAAGGCAATGTTAACATATGAAAAATTGTTTAAAATAAGTTGTAAGTTTTGGGCAGATTGTATTACTGGTTAGATGCGCGTAAAGTATCTGCTCTTTTACTCCACAAATATAAAAACCATGATGCCATTAGTGCAATAATTGCCGCATTTAAAAAGAGGTATCTAGGAAACAATTCGTAGACGTAACCTGCATACAAAGCTCCAACAAATCCACCTAAGCCATAAGTAATTCCAGAGAAAAACTGCTGCGCTAAAGATTTATGTTTATATAGGTTATAATGCCCCTAAAATCTAAGACAGCAAATCAGTAAGATTTATTTCCTAAATGTTAAAATTTTAATAATAAATATGGAGATAAAAAAATGGCACGCAAAAAAGGTCAAATTTACACAGCAGAACAAAAAACTAAAATTGTCTTGGAGCTTCTAAAAGAGGAACAGACTATTAGTCAAATAGCTACAAAGTATAAGATCACATCTAAAACAATTCAGAACTGGAAGAAGCAGTTTTTAGAAAATGCATCGCTAGCGTTTGATGTTGGTGGTGCAACTAAAGCTTATAGAGATGAGATAGAAGATTTAAAAGCTGAAAATGATGGGTTAGCTAAAGCACTTGGTAAGGCTACTATCAAAGCGGAGTGGGCAGCGGGAAAGTTAAAGAGCTTGGACTTTGATAATAAAAAGTCTCTGATTGAGTCTAAGCATAATAAAATATCTGTGTCAGAGCAGTGTTTAACTGTCGGTATCAGTAGAAGTAGTTACTATTACCAACCAGTATCAATGAGCCAAGAAAACATAAAGCTACTTCATAAAATTGATGAGATTGCTACTGACAATTCAGAGTATGGTTATAGATTTATCCATGAACAGCTCAAAGAAGATGGTTTTAGTATAGGCAAGCATAGAGTCTTAAAATATATGGGTATACTTGGAATACAAGCAATATACCCAACTAAAAAGAAACTCACAAGCCTTAAAAATCAAGAGCATCAAGTTTATGAGTATTTACTCAAAAAATATTGGACACAAACTGGCAGAACCAAACAAGTGTATGTTCCAACTCCAAACGAAGTATGGAGTGGTGATATTACTTATATCCGTATTAATGGTGGCTTTATGTATCTTGCTGCAGTTATTGACTGGCACTCCAAAGCAATACTTTCATATAAAATATCAAACTCTATGGACGCAACACTTGCAACTGATGTGCTTGAAGATGCTCTTGCTAAATATCCTAAGCCTAAAATATTTAACTCTGACCAAGGAAGCCAATATACAAGTCATGAGCATACTCAGATGCTTAAAAAATATGATATTCAAATATCTATGAATGGAAAAGGCAGGAGTATAGATAATATTGTAATTGAAAGATTTTTCAGAACCCTCAAACACGGCAACATCTACATAAACGATTATTTAACAATTAAAGATTTAAAAGAAGGAGTTAAAGCTTATATACACAAATACAATTTTAAAAGATTTCACTCAAGTTTGAACTATCAAAAACCTATGAATGTTTATCTTGAATATCTTAAAAATGTAGGATAAAGTAGCAGTTGCAGGTGGAAATAAATTAAGCTGTTAGGTTGTCTTGATTTTTAGGGGCATTATATAGATTAATCTAAAATTATAGCAGAAGAATCACTTACCTTTCTTTTATTTTTTATATTAATTACAATTATTTTTGCTAATCTGGTTTTCAATGAGGTGTATTATTGAAGATATTGAAGAGTTAATATAAGTGTGAATAGTGATATAGCTACCGTTATATCTATTTTACTTCTAATAGATAAAGCTTTTTTTACATCCTCATTTTCTATCTCTTTTTTTCCTTCTCCAAAGTATGGTTTCTTTTTCAACTCTTTAAAATAGTAAGTATCACCACCAAGAGAAATACCAAGACCAAGAGCCATTGCTGTAATTGGATGACCTGCATTTGGTGAGTCATGTTTTTGTCCGTCTTTGTAAAATGAGAAAATACCTTTTTGCTTTGAGAGTACCATAATCAGCACAGCAGTAATTCTTGCGGGAATATAATTTACAATATCATCTAAAATAGCAGCAGCTTTTCCATAGTTTTCATATTTTGCATTTCTGTAGCCGACCATTGAATCCATAGTGTTTATAGCTTTGTAGATGATGATGCCAGGAAGTCCAAATAGTAAAAGGTAAAAAAGTGGTGCTATGACTCCATCACTTAGGTTTTCAGCGTAAGTTTCTATGGAAGCCTTATAGATATCGCTTTGAGTCATATTTTCTGTATCACGTGATACTAACATTGAGATAACTTCTTTCTTGTTTGGGCTAACTAAAACCTCTTTTACTGAGTCATAAAGCATTTTATGAGCTAGAAACATAGAAGCTATAAATGAAGATATAATTATGTTTAGTGTTTTATTTATCTCATCTAGATAGAGGTAGATGCTAATAGATATAAAACTAACCAAACTCAAAACAAACAAAACAAGTAACAAACCTCTGAGAATGCTGTTTTTGTAAAATTTCTTTTCAAAGAAGGTGATTATCTCACCGATAATTACAATAGGATGCTTGATAAACTTGAACTCCCAAAAAATTCGGTCGAGGAAGTAGGAAAAAAGAGCTATTAAGATATTAGTCATTTAGCTCTTTTTCGATTTTGTTCATATCTATATGCTTGTCAATATGAGATGCAAACTCCTTTATGGCTTTGGCTTTGAACTCTTTGAAGTCATAACCCTTGTAGTTTGGGTTTATTTCACGCAAGATAAGCTCTCTTATTTCATCAGAATCAAAAAGCCCATGTATGAAAGTTCCATAAAGATTTTTCTTTGCCTTGCATCTCTCATTTGCGATACCATTATGAATCTCATAACCCTCAACTATGCGTCTAAACAGTCTGTAATTTCCTTTTTTTACAATCTTTTTTTTCTGGAATATTATCTCACCCTTGAGTCTCCCAAAACCTTCTGTAACTTTAGCATCTGATTCTATCCCTAGAGGGTCTAGAATTTTCTCAAACATCATCTCGTAACCACCACAAATGGCGACTACTTTTTGCTCCTCGGATTTAAGCTTCTCTTCAAAACCACGCACTTTTAACCACTCTAAGTCATCCACAACTCTTTTGCTTCCTGGAAGAATAACTAAGTCACAGGTTGCCATATCTCCAGCATTTGAGATGAAAGAGAGTTCTATTTCTTTGTCTACAACAAGTGGCTCAAAATCCGTAAAATTACTGATGTGAGGAAGTTTTATAACGCCAACCTTGATAATTGCATCTTTTGTATCTTGAACATAGTTCATAATAGATTCGCCATCTTCAAAACCTAGGTTAAAAGGCTTAAAAGGCACAACACCAAGAACAGGAATGTTAAACTTTTTCTCTATGATTTTCACACCCTCATCAAAAAGGCTCATGTCTCCTTGAAACTTGTTTACGATGACACCGATGACATTTTTGCGAAGTTTTTTTGGAAGTAGGTGGTAAACCCCGTAGATAGATGCAAAAACACCGCCTCTTTGTATGTCAGCTACTAAGATAATTTTGGTGTTAAACTCCTCTGCAACGAAAATATTTGAGAGGTCTTTGTCCATCAAGTTTAGCTCAACCGGACTACCTGCACCCTCGGCTACAATGCAGCCATATTTCTTTTGAAGTCTCAAAAATGCACGTTTAACATGAGGTTTTAATGTGTCAATATCTCTGTAGTAAGACCAAACATCTTTATCTCCCACACTTTTACCATTTACAATCATGTGAGCTTTTGACTTTCCACCAGACTTTAGTAAAACTGGGTTCATATCTGGAGTAGTCTTAAGAGAGATAGCCTCCGCGGCAAAATGCTGAGGAATTGCAATCTCACCACCTGCATCTGTAACCTGAGAATTATTAGAGACATTTTGAGCCTTAAAAGGTGCAACTGAGATGCCACGATGGTGAAGAAGATAAGTGATGGCAAAAGAGAGAGTAGATTTGCCAGCATCAGAGCTTGTTCCAAATATGCTTAGGGAATTCATTTAGTTTAACTTCTTAGCAGTTGTTCGGAATTTCCAAACAACTTGATTTTCTAGCAGTTCTTCATCTTCACTTTGGTATATTAGTATGTTTGAGTTGGTCATATTAGTTTTAATTCCTCTGAAATATCTTTTATTAGTTTGCTAAAAGGTTTGTTAGATAAATCTTCATTCTTGTCTATAAGGTTGAAAATATCTTTTTTAATTTGTTGATATGGTATTCCAGTTAAGTTTTGGAGTTCTTTTAATCTACTCTCAGGATATAGTTCCACTTTTGTTATCATCTCATAAACTATATCGTTATGTACATTATATCTTTCATTTAAAAGCATTTCAGATATAAATTTTTCAAACTCATCTGAATAATTTTCTGTTAGTTTTATATTTATATTGTTTTTATTTTTAATATGTAGATTTTCACAAGAACTATCTAACGTAATTTTAAATTTAACTTTTTCGTCGAAATCATATTTTTTAGAACTTGGAGCTAAGTTATGAAACTCTTTTATTCCTTTTAGTTTACTGTTACAAGTATAACAACTAGGAACTAAGTTATACAAAGATAATGCTAAATATGGATAAGTATATTTATCAAAATAATGATCTAAGGTAAATTTATTCTTTTTTTCATTTCTTGTATTGTATGTGTTTATAAAATCAATATTGCAATAATAACAAGTCGATATTAGTAAGTTATCTTCAAAAAAAGGTTTGATTTTCTTTGATTGTAAATCTGTATAGTTAAAAAGAAATTTTATAAATTCATTTTCCCTTATACTTTTATCTGTCTTGATTTTATCTTTGATTTTTTTTAAAGTATTAAAGTTACCTATGGCTAAGAATTTAAAAGATATACCGTCAAAGATAGTGTCAAAATTTCCAAGTTTTTTTGTTTTGAAGTAGTTGAATAATTCTTCTAATGTAATAGACTTCTTATGGTACTTTTTGATGTGTTTTTTTAGTAATTTATTTTTGTTTATAATAAAATATTTTTTTGAAATACTTTTATAATATTTATTTCTATCAAAATTCTTAGAATAGTTTATGTGTATCATTTTTTTAGACTTTTTAGATATCTTTGTCTAGCTTCTAATTCTTGTAACTCTTTGTCTATTATGGTGCTATCATCTGAAAATATTAGATGCAGTTCATCTAAATAATTTCCTATTATAGTTTTTAAAAATGGCTCACCTATTATTGAATGAATATTTTTAAAATTCTCTATATTTTGAGCATATTTTTCAAGACAGTCTTCTTTTGGGTTTTCACTTTTTTTCACTTTTTCATAAAATTCTTTAATAGCATTTATTTTACCTTTTGCAAACTCACCCATAAGCCCATCTTTCATAAAAAAGCCGTGAGAGAGTAAAGTATGGATGTTTGCTCCGAATGGATTTAAAGTTACATCTTTAGTTGCATTTTTGCAGTCCCCTGTGTCTTTGTCTTTTTCTAAAAAGATTACATTTTCTTTTGGTAAATCTGAAAGAATAAATGGAGAATGACTTGTCATTAATAAATAGATTTCTTTATCAAGCATAAACTTATTAGCATAATGTAAAAAATCTTTTATTAATCTTTTTTGCCAGTTAGGATGTAATGCTGAATCAGGTTCATCAAATATAAATATATTTTGTCTTGTCTCAACACATTTTAGTTCATATATATAGTGTGTTAGAAGATTTAAATATTCTCTTTCTCCAGAACTTAGAGATAGATAATTATATTCACTGTTCTCATCGTTAAAAAAATTTGTTCTATTATAATCTCTAATTAAATTTTTTAAAAGGTTGTTCTCTCTCTCAAAATCATTCTTTATCTTGTGATGTTGTTTTTCTACCCAAATTTCATTCCCTACATATTCATAGTTTTCTAAAATATCTTCAATATTTTTATAGTCATATAAATCATTGAATATATAATCTTTTGGAAAATATTTATCTATAATTATATTTATATTTTTATAATCTTCTATGGAAAAGTCTTGTTTTTTAAAAGTGTTTTTTATTTCATCGACAATTTTTTTTAGATCAAGTTCTATCGTATTATCATTATGTAATAACCTCTTTAGTATTATATATTTATAAAAATAACTTTTTGAAGAAGTAGTATCATTAACATCAGAGGATTGAAACAACGTAAAACCTTTTGGTTCCTCATCAAATAGTTCTTTTTCATTATCTGAAAGTATTAAGCGTGCGCCTAGCTCATACATATGTAGTTCATATCTATAACTATCAAATACAAATTTTTCATTAATAAAATAAAATATTTTATTATCATATTTTAATATATCAAGAAATCTTTTATTAAATAAATCTATTTTATTTTTAAGTTTTTTATCAATAGAGTCATGCTTATTATTATCCATCAGCGGGAGTTCAGAGAAATTAAAAGCATTAAAATTAGCATATGAATTTAATGAATTAAGCTTTGGATTATTCAAAAATGTGTTGATTTCGTTTGCAAAATATGTACAAAAAATTTTACGAGGGGCATATTTTTTATCGTAAGAAAATTTATTATCAAGAATAACTTTAAAAGAAATGTTATCTTTAGTATGCAATCTTACAAATGAAAAATTATCTTTATGTTTAAAGACTAGAAAACTATGTCCTCCAACATTCCCTCCAAAATTAAACAAACCTAATATTTCAGTTATTGTACTCTTCCCACTCCCATTCTCCCCAACAATAGCAGTAATATTTATATTTTTACCAAAAAAATCTTTTATATGCTCTTTTTCATCTATAGCAAGTTCATTAGTCTTTTCATCATAATGACACTCAAACCTAGGCGAAAAATTAAACCCTTGCTTTTCAATGTTCTTATACTTTTCAACCCACAGATAAACTAATTCCATATTCTTCCTATGTTGCTAACTTAGATGTTTTATTGTATCTTTTTTTTAATTAAGCATCATTTTTAATTGTGCTCTTAATTTACAATCTTTTTTTTGAAGTAAACAATACTATTATCGAACTAAGAAGTGCACCTAAGAAAACTATTGTATAACCGGTTGGCAGGTCGTAATAGTAAGAGATAATAATTGCACTTATGCCAAAAAACCATCCAAAACCAAAACTAGTTAGAAGCGCTCTCTTGGATTCAATGGCAGTAGCAACTAAAGCAGGAGCAATAAGAAGTACAAAAACAACCAAAACACCGGCTAGATGTACTGAAGATGTAACTGTTAAAGCCAAGAGTGAGAAAAAGAGCAGTTCTTTCAAAAAGCCTGATACTCTTGGATAAACCTTCCATAAAACTAAAGCAATAAGAGCGTAGATAATGGCGCTTTTAAAAACATCATCACGAGGAGTAAAGAGTATATCGCTAGCCAAAAGAGATTTAAAATGCTCCATCCCCTCAGCTGAATGAGATAAAACCATCATAATTCCACTAGCACCTAAAACATACAAAAGTCCTATAAATGCTTCTAGTTTTATCTTTCTTTGAGATGCAACAGCTATTAAAAAAGCACTAAACAGAGCAAAAGACAGAGTAATAGAGTAAAAGTACTCTTTATGAAAATAGCCAAGACTAATAGCTGAACCAAGAGCTGCAAACTGTGCGATGGCTAAATCTGTAAAGATGATACCCTTTTTCAAGATGCGCATTCCAAACCATGCATGTATCATTACCAAGATGATAATTAGAGCTATCGGGACTAGTAAAATATCTATCATTTTACAGCACCTGTCAGATAGTCAAAAAGAGAAATTAAATCTGTTATGTCTTCTAGTGCGCCAATATCGTGAGGCATTAGTATAATCTTAACACCAGTTTTGTCGCTAATAAACTCTGCTGTTTTTGTAGAGTGATAGACATCATGCAAAATACAACAAGGTTTCTCATTTTTTATGAGTTTTATAGTCTTGATAACTTGTCTTGATGATGGAGGAATCCCCGGCAGTGGCTCAATAGTACCAATATTGTCAAGTCCATAAGCTTTGTTAAAATAAGCTAGATTGTTATGAAACTGAATAACTTTCATACCTTTTTTAGGAGCCATTTTTTTCTCCCAGATAAGCATCTTTTCTTTCCAAATTTGTAAAAATTCAGAATAATTCGTTTCATATACACTAGCATGTTCACTATCTAAAGATATTAGAAATTTCTTGATAGTGTCTGCCAAAAGCAAAATGTTTTTGGGATCTAAATGAAAGTGAGGATTTCCATCTGGGTGAATATCACCACCTGAGCGATCAACACTTGTTGGTTTATTTATAAGTTCTATGTGATGTGAAAGGTTTAAAAAACTCTTTGCTCCAACTTTTGTTTTTGGATTTGCTGCTCTGTTTATAAGCGGAGGCAACCAACCGATTTCTAGCTGAGCACCGTTCATGATAAGAGCGTCTGCATTTCTCATCTTAGAGATTAGTGAAGGACGAGGAACTACAAAGTGCGGATCCCAGTTTCCTTTAGCTAAAACAACTGTTTTGATGTGTTCACCCCCGATGCTCTTAGTAAGAGCACCGATGTAAGGATAACTAACAGCTATATTCAAGTGAGCAAAAAGTGTTAGCGGTAAAAGTAGTAATAGTAAAAATTTATTCATAATTATTGTTCCTTTTGCGGACTATTTAGAAGCTATGAGCCCCATGAGCTCCGATTGAGATGTTTGCTTGCAAAATCACAGTATTTACATCTTGTCTGTTTCCAGATTCATCGTATAAAGAGTTGTTACGATTATACTGTAATCTAAATCTTGCAAACTCGCTTGTGTGGTACTCAACCATCGCAGAGTACTTATCAAAGTTATTTCCTTTGTCTACTGTTGCCCCATTTGAAGTGATATCATTGATAAAAATAGTGTCATATCTTATACCCATATGCCAGCTTTTGTCAAGTCCGTAAACCAGCTGAGTGTAAGCACCTGTCTGTTTTTTGTTAATAGCCAAACTTGTTTGGACTGCTGTCGTATCAGCAGGATTTAGGTCGTACTGAGTTCCATCTATCTCTCTGCTAAGTAGTTCACTTTGGAACTTTAAAAAACTGTATGAGTCAAAATAGTGTTTTACAACTAAATCCGCACCGTAAAGCTTGGAGTAACCACTGATTACATGAGGCTGTTCTTCGTCATCCGAGTGGTCCAGTCTTGTTGCTCCCTGAGCATAAGAGAGTCCTGCTAAAACAGTTGTGTCATCTATGTCAAATGATGTTTTAATATAACCAACAAACAGTGCAGGAGCATCTGCTTGAGTCGTATATGTACCTATCTTATCTTTTCCAAACATCTGAGTATTCTCTCCCTGAAGTACTTCTGCACCTATCATAAGATAAGTATCAGTAGGAGCTATCCATTGAAGCTGAAGACCTGTTTCATTTATACCGTGCATTCCTAAAAATGCTTCATAAACTAGCGGCATATCTGCGAAGTCCCAAGTATGGTGGTGTTGTTCGTTAAGGTAACCAAAGTTTGAAGTAAACTTTCCACCTTTTACTCTAGCACCACTCCCAAGAGCTGTTGATGTAAAATAAAGTTCTTCTATTTCAACACTATCTTCACTAAAGTGAAAAATACCGTCCATAGTAAAAAAAGGATCAACCGAGCTAGAAAGTACAAGCTCTGCATAATTTAGATTAAAACCATTTTTAGCATTGTTAGGGGTGTGAGTTTTCCCATTGTGCGTATGACTTCCTAAAAGACCGTGAGCAACTCCCGGGACTTCTAAGTGAGCAACTTTATCATCAGCTACGTTTCTGTACACATAAGATGCATCCATCACTAAAGAGATGTCAGGTATATATTTTGATTGAACAAATGTTCTTTTTTCAACTGGAAGCACGTCTACTCCACCAAAGACGATGGTAGCACCAAGTGTGCTGGCTAGTAATATTTTTTTCATAATTATCCTAAATAATATTTTTATATTTGTAATAGTTGTTTGTTTTATTTTTTGGTATTTAGGATTTTAGTGGAGGTGCGCGGTTTTGGTTAGTGTGAGTTTTTTTATAAAAGTTATAAATTAAGATGCCAAGAGTAATTTCTTCAAACCTGAGTTGTTCTACATCTATAAACTTGTCTACAATGTCACTAGAGACCGAGTGATTGTCAACTATACAAACTTGACATGAAGAACTATCATGTCCATTTATATGCTCAAGCTCATGTATAGCTGTAGCAGTTGTAGCAATAATAAAAAATATAGATATCAGCACTCTTAGTTTCATAGATGAAATTATATCCTATTTATCTAAATCACTGAAATACTATCTTTTTATGTTCAATTTTCATGACACGATCGCAATACTTTAACATTCGTTCATCATGCGTGACCATAACTATGGCTACATTTTGTTCGGCTGCGATTTTTTTTAGCATCTGTATGACACTTATAGCACGATCGCTGTCTAGTGCAGCAGTTGGCTCATCTGCTAGGATTATCTCTGGATTATTTGCCAAAGCTCTAGCAATTGCCACCCTTTGGTTTTGACCGCCTGAGAGTTGGGAAGGTTTATTATATGCTTTTTCTGAGATATCCAAATACTTTAGTAACTCCAGCGCATGTTTATTCGCTTCATCTCTTGGAACTTTATTTGATTGAGGTACTAAGGTTATATTTTCTATAACATTTAAAAAAGGAATAAGGTAATGTGCTTGAAAGATAAAACCTATTTTTTCACGTCGAATTTGTCTTGAGTTGTTTGTGAGCCAACGGTTATCATATACTTTTTCCTCCCCAAGCCAAATTTCTCCAGATGTCGGATCGATTACACATCCTATCATCATAAGCAGAGTTGTTTTTCCAGCTCCACTTGGAGCGACCAGTGCTACTAGTTCACCTTTATTTATAGTAAAAGAAGCTCCATCGATAACACTAACATAGTTCTCATCTTTTCCAAAACTTTTTGTTAAGTTTTCAACTTTTATACTCTGTTGTGAACTCATCTTAACCTCCTATCGCTACAGTCGGATCTGCCTGAATCACCTTATGAACACCTACAAACGAAGCTATAATAGAGGCAATTAAAATTACTGCAAAAAGAGTAAGAGCATCTGGTGCCTCTAAAACTACCCTTTTAGGAAATTTATCATATATAAGATGAGAAAATATATTTCCAAATATAAAAGCAAAAAATCCAAGAACAACGGTCTCTTGGACAATCATTTTTATAATCATGCTATCTGGTATTCCAATAAGTTTCATAATAGAAATCTCTTTTATCTTCTCTAAAGTCATGGTGTAGATTATAAGACCGATTATAATTGTTGATACCACAACAAGGATTGCAGTGAAAAGCCCTATCTGTTTTGAGGCTCTCTCCACAAGATTTTTTGTTAAAATATCTGTTTGCTCGGCATTTGTATATACGCTTAGATGCTTCCACTTTTTTATTTTTTTTGCTATTGTATCTATGTCGTAACCTGCCTTGACTCTTGCAACGATACCATTTACCATGTAAATCTCTTTGTTGGCGTTGATTCCTCTGGCACGGTCATTTCTTATGCTTGCGTTGGAATAGCTAAACTGTAACTCCTGGGCATCTTTTAAACTAATGTAGATGAGTGGATCTCCTCCAGATGACACAGTTCCTTTTGTGACTCCAACTATCGTGTAGTCATCTCGCCCAATTCTAATTTTATCATGGAGTTTAAAGCCGGTTTCATAAGATATAACTGCTTCGTAATGACTTTTTTTAAGCATACGACCTTCTATTAAATTTGCATAGTTTATAGGGTTGATTGCTCCAAAAGGATTAAATCCAACCGCTGTAACTCTTACCGGTTGAGCCAGTCCATATAGCTGTAGGTTTTGAAAAGTTAAAGCCTCGGATTGCTCTATGCCATCAATAACTTTAAGCGTATCTTTTAAGTCTTCATGAACGCGAGATGCTTCGGCAAACGGACCTAAAGTGTTTTCTTGAACTACCCAAATATCTACATTGATATCTTTGAGTAACATCTCAGCATCTACCATCATTCCTCGGTAAACACCAATCATAATCAAAACAATTCCAAGCAACATTCCAACACCTATGGCAGTAACAATGAACTTGCCTAAAATATGTGAAATATCTTTTTGTGCAAGATTTATCATAAGTGAATTTTCATCCCATTGGATAAAGGTTTTTTCTTAGGATTTAAAACAATAATATTTGTATTTTCATCAACTCCTGATTTTACTCCTACACTATTTTGAGAACGCGCTACAATCTCAAGTTCTTGAAAATGCGCTGTAGAGTTTTTTGCAATCCAAACACCAACTTTTCCATTTTCTTGAGATATAAGAGATGCATCTATGCTCAAAATATCATGAAAGGTCTCTATTGTAATCGACACCTCTGCCTGCTCGTTAATGTAAAAAGGAATAGGTAAGTTGTCAAAAGAAACAGCTATCTCTCTTTCTTGCGTAACCGCATCACTGATAGCAGAGATACGCTGTACTTTTCCAGCAAATATTTTATTACTTTGTGAGCGCAGGGTAATATCTACCTTTTGTCCAATTTTAATTTTTCCACTTATTTGCTCATCAATATAGGCTTTTATCCATACGGTTTTAGCATCTACTATTTTCAAAATAGCTTGCGCTGATAGAACTGTTTGTGAGATTTCGGCATCTCTAGAGAGTACATATCCATCAATCGGTGCGTATAATTTTAGTCTTGAGAGTTTAATTTCAATCGCTTCAATATTTTTTTGTGCTCTTAAAATTTCGGCTTTACTTGAGTTTATATTAGCCCTGCTCGCCCCTATTTGTGCCTCTATACTTTGTAAGTCTGCATATGCTTTATCATATTCTGCTTTCGCCGCATATTTTTGCTTATAGAGTTTTTCATATCTCTTATACGATATTTTTATGAGTGTTTTTTGAGCATTTAGGTTTTGTAACTCTTTTTTAACTGCTACAAGTTCATATTTCGCTTTTTGAAGTGAAGCTTTTGCTTCTTCTAGTAAATTTGGCAGATCAACAGGATCTATCTCAACTAAAAGATCACCTTTTTTTACCCATAAACCCTCATCTGTAAAGATGTTTGTGATTCTTCCATTTGCATGCGCGTTGATAGTATAAATATTTTTTGCATCTACATTTCCAACCCCATGTACTTGTACATTTATAGTGCCTCTTGTTGGAGAAACTATTTGATAAGTTGTTTTTGGTATATAGACTTTAAGGTAAAAAATCGTTGCTCCAAGAGCTATAATTAAAAAGGTGATAAGATATTTTATCCATGTTTTCATATTTCTTTTCCTATGAGATATTTTATGCGATGTTGAGCCATACTACGGTTATAATGCGCTTCTAAAAGATCGAGTTGTGAAGCTAGTTGCAAATCTGTTGCATCAAGCACTTCTATATATGTAGCTAAACCCTCTTTGTATCTTGCATCTACTAGTTCTTTGGTTGAAGTGGAAGCCTCAATTTGAGATTTTTTTGCAATAATAGTGTTCTCGTAACTTTTTAAATCTATAATTAAACTCTCAAGTTCCTCATTAAGGGCTAAAAATTTTGAATTTTTCAACTCTTTGGAGATGCTTGTAGAGATGCTTGCCATTTGCTCCTCAGCACTTTGGTTCCCACCTGTGTAGATAGGAAGATTATACACAACTCCAACTAAACTTGCATCATACTCATTTAAGGTGTCAAAATGTGTATATGAAGCGACAGCATCTATTGAACCGTAACTAGAAGCCTTAGCGGACTTATGTAAAAGGTTGCTTTTTTGGATATTTTGCTCATAAATTTTTAACTCTGTATTGTTATAAAACATTTCATCTGAAAGTTGTTGGGCATTAGTAGTGATTGTTGTAGTGTTTAGTATATTTGTTTCAAGCTCTACATTAGTAATTCTTTTTTCTCCCATATATAGCCAAAGGCTAGAGAGTGCTTTTTCGTATGAAGCCTCAGCAACTCCTAGGGCATCTTTTGCACCATAGTATGCGGATAAAAAACGTGTTTCATCCGAAGTTGTTTTTATGCCCTGTTCTACAAATGCATGTGCTTGATTGTAAAGCTCTTTTTTTGTTTTCGTATCTTGGAGGCGAACATAGATAGCCTCTTTTTGAACTAGGGCTGTTTCGTATAAGGATTGAATCTTATAAATCATTAAAGCTTTTGCTTCATCGACCGATAAATTTGCAATTTGAGTATCTATCTGTGCAACATCTATTTTCGAGGTGGTTTTATAAAAATCCCAAATCTTTTGTCGCAGAGAAATTTCAGCTTGCCAGCCTTGATCATCTAGTGTATTAAATTGTCCATTTTGAGGTAAAACATAGGTGTGTTGCACATCATATTGTGCTTGAAGATTAACTTGTGGCAAATATGCTGAACTAACAGCCTTTTTATTGTACTCGCTTCTAGATACTTCAAGCATAAAACTTTTTATATCTGGATGATTTTTAAATGTTTTATCAATACATTCTTGCAAGGTTAGTACTTGTGCAGATAAAGAAGATATAAAAATTACTATAATTAACAAATGTTTTTTCATACCTGTAAACTCCTGTTTATAGAGATATCTAGTATATTATCATTAAACTATTAAGGCAATGTTAACATATGAATAATTGTTGAAAATAAGTAGTAGGTTATGAGCACATTGTATCACTAGTTAGATGCGCGTAAAATATCTGCTCTTTTACTCCACAAATATAAAAACCATGATGCCATAAGCGCGATAATAGCCGCGCTTAAAAAGAGGTATCTAGGAAACAACTCATAGACGTAACCTGCATACAAAGCTCCAACAAACCCACCTAAACCATAAGTAATTCCAGAGAAAAACTGCTGTGCTAAAGATTTATGTTTGTATAGATTATACAAATAGCTAATAGCTGCTGAATGAAAGAGTGCAAAACTAAGAGCATGCAGTGTTTGTGAGAAAAACAGTATAGTAAGATTTTGAGGAAATAAAAATATTAAAAACCATCTAAAAGCTGTTACAGAAGTTGTTATCTGTAAAATCAAAAGAAGATTTTTGCGCAAAAGCCTGCCTTGAAAAAAAAGCATAAATATTTCAGCTATAACACCAAAACTCCATAGATATATAGTCATATCCATACTTATTCCATAATCTGTTTCATAGATAGTAAAAAAGTTGTAAAAAGCTCCAAAACTAACTTGCATAAGAGTTAGACCTACCCACAGTTTCCAGTCTAAAAAAAGGCTAATATCGTTATCTACCTCTTGTACTTTTTCACTATTTGAATTCGTTTTTTTTGCAATTATAAAAGCTACTATAGCAGTTAAAAAGGTCAAGACTAAAAGGTAGTTTAGCGCGATATCAGCACTACTCAAAAACTTAACTAAAACAAGGGCAACAAGGACAAACCCTACAGAACCAAATAGCCTTACTCTACCATATCTCTCTTTTCCTATAGTTTTTAAGGAGATCACCTCTATGTAAGGAATTATAAGACTTAGACCTATACCAAAACCTATATTTGAAAAGAGAAGTTTGTAAAAGCTATCTATGGAAAAGTAAAAAGAAATACTACTAAAAAGAATGATAAATATAGCGATATTAAAACTTCTTGTATTAAGTTTTAAGCCTCTTGTAAAAGCAAACGGAAGTATAAATCTAACCAATGGTCCGGCTGCGAAAATTATTCCAATATCACTAGCAGAGTAGCCAACCATTGACAGAACTTTCGGCATAAAAATTATGTAAACGCCAACTATGGCAAAATAAAAAAAGTAAAATGAGGATAACAATACTGGCATTTTAGAGAGAGTCTCCTTTATTTGGGTTAACTATTATAACAAACAAATATGATAGAATTTCAAAAATAAAACAACATTAAGGAGACATTTTATGCTTAAAGAAATGAAAGAAGATGATTTTATTGTCTCTAAAACGGACTTAAAGGGACGTATAACATATACAAATAAGATATTTATGGATATGGCGGGGTATACTGAAGCTGAGCTACTAGGTAAGCCTCACAATATTATACGTCATCCTGATATGCCAAAGGCTGTTTTTCGTTATTTATGGGATACTATACAAAAAAAAAAGAAGTTTTTGCCTTTGTTATCAATAAGACGAAAGATTCAAATGCATACTGGGTATATGCGAATGTAACAGCTTCACTAGATGATAGTGGGAAAACTATAGGTTATTATTCTGTTAGAAGAAAGCCAAATCCTAAAGCTCTCGACATTATTATACCTCTATATAAAAAAATGGTGGAAGTTGAAAAAAAGAGTGGTGTTGATGCTTCATTTAAAGTTTTAACAGATATTTTACAAGAGAAAAAGGTTAACTACGATGAACTCATTATCGCTATTCAAGAATAATCAGGCTGTTTTGCTTTTTGTTGCACTTGTTGGCGTAGCAATATTTGGGATGATTAATGGAAATTATATTTTAAGTGGAGCTATTGTTGCAGTTTTGATAATTTCACTTTTTATTCCCTCTACCTCAACACAAGGATCTGAAACAGAACTATCAAACTCTATGTTTAGAGTTATTGTAAATGCAGCAGCCGGTAAGTTAGAAGGTCGTATAACACATATACCTGATGATAACTCAGCAATTTCAACTCATGCATGGGCTCTAAATGATCTATTAGATCAACTTGAGGCATTTATGAGAGATACAGAGACAACAATAGAGTATGCAGCTGTTGGCAAGACGTATAGAAGAACATATCCTGCAGGACTGCATGGAATCTTTCGTAATACATCTGAAACTCTAAATAGTGCTATTGCATCTATTGCCAGCGGTTATGAGACAAAAATCAGAGGCGAACTTGCTCATAATCTAAGTATTTTAGGTGGTGGTGTCAGTTCAGGTTTAAGTGTGATTCAAGAAGATATTAATACTTCTCAGGTAAATTCTGCTCAAATCGTTGAAGTTGCTCAAAAAACTGCAGAAGAATCATCAAAAAGTTTAAGTAGTGTTGTAGAAATCGGTGAAAGACTAAATAACTTAGTTGATCTTATAGCATCTAGCCATGAGGGGATTGTAAGCCTTGAGCAGCGTTCAAAAGAGATTTCAGAAGTTGTTAATCTAATTAAAGATATTGCAGACCAAACAAATTTACTCGCTCTTAATGCCGCCATCGAAGCTGCCCGAGCAGGTGAACATGGACGCGGCTTTGCCGTTGTTGCTGATGAAGTTCGTAAACTTGCAGAACGTACGCAAAAAGCTACAAATGAGATTGAGATAAATATCTCGACTCTTCAACAAGATGCTAACGACATGAGAACAAACTCTGATAATATTTCAGAGATTGCACAAAATTCAAATGATGTTATACATGAATTTGAAACTACTTTCTCACAACTAAACTCTCTAGCTGAAAACTCGTCATATTCTGCTATACAGATTCAGAACCGTCTATTTACTACTCTTGTAAAAGTTGACCATATCATTTTTAAATCTAATGCCTACTCAGCTGTTTTAGAAGCAGATAAGAAAGCAGTTTTTGCAGACCATAAAAACTGTCGTATGGGTAAATGGTACCTTGGCATTGGTGAAGAGAGGTTTGGACACACTAAAGCATTTAAAGAGATGGACGCGCCACACGCTCTTGTTCACAGCTCAGTATTTAAAAACTTAGAATTTGTAAAAGATGATACAACATTAAAGTTTGAAAATCCAAGAATAATTGTTGAGAATTTCACAACTATGGAAGAAGCTTCTAAAAAGCTTTATACAAAACTCGACCATATGATAGAGGAATTCAATGCCAAGAAGTAGTATTTTATATTTACTCGACATTAACTTATACTTAATATAATTACTAATCTCAATTGTGTTTCCCCCTTTCATAAGCGAGAAAATAGACTCCTATAAATTTTTAAACAGACCAAGTTACTTCCCCTTTTTTTTCAACTTGGTCTGTTTTATCCTCCCCCTTTATGATAAAATTCTAAAATGATAATACTAACAACTTTAAACTCAAGATATACCCATAGCTCTATTGGCCTTAGATATTTATATGCAAATTTAAAAGACCTACAAAATGATTCAAAGATAATGGAGTTTAGTATCAATGACTCCGTTCAAACAATAGCAGAAAAGCTGCTAATAGACTCTCCAAAAATTATTGGCATCGGTGTTTACATATGGAATGCAAAAGAAGTTAGTGAACTTTTACACATAATTAAAAAGATATCTCCCCAGACTAAAATAATTCTTGGTGGACCTGAAGTCACACATGAACCCTTTAGAGTTAACTTCGACGAAGCAGATTTCATCATACAAGGAGAGGGAGACATCGCTTTTTATGAACTTTGTAGGGATATACTAAACGATAATTATATAGAGAACAAAATCATCAAAATGGCCCTTCCATCATTAAAAGAGATTGCCTTACCCTATGAATACTATACAGATGATGATATAAAAAATCGATACCTCTACGTAGAGGTATCAAGAGGTTGTCCTTTTGAGTGTGAGTTTTGTCTCTCCTCTATGGATGAAAAAGTTAGAGCCTTTGACTTAGAAGCAGTACTAGAAGAGTTTGAAAAACTTTGGCAAAGAGGAGCTAGAAACTTCAAATTTGTAGATAGAACATTTAATCTTAACATGTTAACTGCAAACAAAATCTTAGATTTCTTTTTGACAAAAGAGCCTCCCTACTTTGCACACTTCGAAGTAATCCCAGACCATTTCCCATCTTCAATCAAAGAGAAAATAAAACAGTTTCCAGAGGGAGCACTACAGTTAGAGATTGGTATCCAGACACTAAATCCAGAGATTGCCAATAATATTTCAAGACAACTAAAACTTGATAAGATTAAAGAGAACATTAGATTTTTAGAAAATGAGACTTATGCCCACATTCACCTTGATCTCATAGTAGGTCTTCCTGGTGAAGCTCTTGAGAGTTTTGGAGCAAATTTGAATGAGCTTGTGAGTTTAAGTAGCTGTGAGATACAGATAGGTATACTTAAAAAGCTCTCAGGAACCTTCATTAATAGACATGATTTAGAACATGGTATGGTCTATAGTGATGTACCACCATATGACATCCTAAAAAACGCAAAACTAAGTTTTAGTGATATTCAGATTATGAAAAGATTTGCAAGATTTTGGGACCTAACATACAATAGTGGAAACTTTAAAAAGAGTGCGCCACTATTATGGCAAGACTCTAGAGAAGTTTTTAAAAACTTTTATAATTTTAGTGCATGGATATATACTCAAACAGATTCTACATGGAAGATTTCACTTCAAAGACTTGGAGAACTGCTCTTTTCATACTTAAAAGATATAAAAAAACTCGAACCTAAGCTTATAGCATCTGTAATGCTCGAAGATATGATGAAACTAAAAGGAAGAGCTATTCCAACCTACTTAAAGCCTTATAGTAAAAACTTTACTGCAGATGCAAAAAGCGGGACTGCAGGATTTAACAAAAGACAGATTTAATAATATTAGTTGAGTTCACCATTACCATAGTATTTAAAAAGATAATCTGTTATTGCTTTTTCATCTCTAGTAGAGATAGGAGCTTTATAAACTTCTCTCATTTTAACAACTGATTTGTTCCAAAATTTTCGAGATTGTTTTCCTTGGTTTAGGATGTAACCATACGAGTGGCACCATTGGCAGTTTCTCTGCATCACTTTGAAATTCTTATCTTTAGCCATTTTAAAGGTAATGCTAGGAAGTTTTACTTCCTCTGTATACCCAGCCAAGAGATTAGAAGCTAAAAGTAGGGTGATTAATAATATTTTTGTCATCATATCTCCCTAAACCACTGTGATAGTGACACTATCGATGCCGTTATATTTGTATCCGCCGTGATTCCACTGTATATCTTTTGCAAATGGTTGTTCTTCTCCACTGTTATTTACTGCCTTCGCCATAAGTGTCATTTCACCTTTACTCTTAGGTTTAAAAGCAAACTTAAACTCTCTAAAAGCATGTAAAGAGAGCTCTTTGCCAAGCTCTGCTTTTTGCCAAATTTTTCCAGCATCTACAGAGATTAAAACTTCTTTTATTCCATGTCCGCTGTCAAAAGCTACACCCTTTAGAGTTACATTTGAGTTTACGTTTATCTTAGTCTTGCTTGTCGGATAAGCTATAACAGATTTTATATCCATAGTCGTTATAGGTTTAGTCTTCTCGTAATAATTATCTGGTGTCTCACACTCACACTCATTGTCAGGTACACGGTAAGCACTATCCATATAGTAAAGCTCTTTATACTCTTTCATAACAGTAATATTGCTTAGCATCTTTACCCAACTATCAGAAAATGAGCCTGGAATAACAAGACGAACAGGATAACCGTTTAGATATGGCAACTCTTCGCCGTTCATCTCATAAGCGATAATTACATCATCTTTTATCTCATGAAGTGCTAATTCTCTCATAAAACTTTGGGTCTTGTGAAAAGCTGCTTTGTCATCACCGTTTAAACCTATCCAGTTTGCATCTTGTTTAAGACCTGCTTTTTTTAGAACATCCTTTAGCCTTACACCCTTCCACATGGCACAACCCATAGCTCCATTACCCCATTGGATACCGCTGGTAGTAGGTACAAATGCTGAACGAGAGTTTCCACCGCATTGCATTACCGCAGTTAGTTCAACTTGCTCATAATCATTTTTAAGATCACTTAGAGAGAGGTATAGATGATTCTCAACCTCACCGCTAACTTTGATGCGATAAGTATCGATGCTGACGTGAGTAGGAATGTTTGGCATGTGCCATCTAACAAAAAACTCATCATTTGGAGTTATAGATTTTGTAAAAACTTCTATGGGAGTCTCCAAGATAGGAGGTCTATCAGAGTACGTAATAAGTGGTCTTTTCTCAGGAAATGCAACATCTGAGACGCTTTGAGAAGCTATAGGTTGTCTTGTAATTGCAGACGCGGGTGTGGTGCTAAGAGCAACAGCAGATGCCACAAGTGATAATTTAAAAAAATCTCTTCTTTGCATATTAGTCCTAAATAATTTTTTATTATCTTAACACAAATCAGAAGAAAAAATCATGCCAAATGACAGCTTTCATTATCTGTCCATTTTAATAATTAATAGTATTTTCTTGAATAGTTTGGTTATAATTATCGTAAACTTGCATTTTTAAAGATAGAGAAGGAAGATGAATTGTCACACACTCTCAAGTTGAAAATTTTTCTCCCTATCATCTTACTCACAATCCTAGAAGTTTTGATTATTACAAAGGTTTCCTCTTCTTTACATAAGAACAGTATACGTGAGGATACGATCGAATATGCCCTCAGGACTATAGAACAGTATAAAGAGATACGTCAATACTACAGTAATAATATCATAAGTAAAGTTCTTAAGTATTCAGACCTTAAAGTTGATTCAAATCACAAAAATACTTCAAATACTATTCCACTTCCAGCTACTTTCATCCATGACTTGAGCGAAAATATAACCAAAAATATTGACGGGATACAGATTAAACTATATAGTGATTACTCATTTGCAAATCGTGAAAATAAACTACTTGATACGTTTGGAAAAAAATCTATAAGCTACTTTAGAAAGCATGGTACTCAAGAGCCACTTATTTCTGATGATATTGTAGACGGAGTAGAAGTTGTAAGAGTCGCAATAGGAGATGTTATGAATGACATATCATGTGTTAACTGTCATAACACGAGACTTGATACTCCGAAAAAAGACTGGAAACTTGGTGATATTCGTGGGGTGATTGAAGTAATCATCCCTGTACAAGAGCAAGGAGAACGGTATGATATTCTTACAGGTTATATAGATATTATGCTTCTAGTGTCAGGGCTTTTACTTGCAATCTTAATATATTTAATTGTCTCATACTTTACTAACTCAGAGAAAAAACGTCAAGAAGATTTAAAAGAGAAGCAATACAAGCTAAATAAAACAGTTAGATCTTTTGGTCAAAATGTGATAGCCTCAAATACTGACTTATATGGATTTATTACTTATGTAAGTAAGGCGTTTTGTGACATCAGTGGTTATTCAGAGAAAGAGCTTATTGGGCGATCACACAACATAGTACGTCATCCTGATATGCCAAAAGAGTTGTATAAAGATATGTGGAAAAGTATCAAAAATGGTCAGCCTTGGGAAGGGGACATAAAAAATAAAAATAAAGCTGGTGAGTTCTACTGGGTAAGAAGCACTCTCCTTCCCGATTATGACTACAATAGAAGGTTGGTAGGTTATAGCTCTATTCGTCACGATATAACAGCGCAAAAGGTCAAAGAAGAGTTCTTTTCAAATATGTCCCATGAACTTCGTACTCCACTAAACGCTATACTCGGATTTTCAAACATTTTAAATAAACAAATAAGTGATAAAAAGCATAGAGAATATCTTGGTCATATAGATACAAGTTCAAAACAACTACTAAACCTTATCAATGATATTTTAGACCTCTCAAAAATAAAAACAGGTGAGTTTACTATTGAACCTCATGAGTTTAATGCTTATGATGAACTCCAAGGATATTCTAAACAGTTTGAATGTCTGCTTAGTGAAAAAGAGATATCTTTCCAAACATATATAAGCAATAACTTAAAAGGTATTTTTGTTGGAGACTGGTTTAGAATAAGTCAGATTATACTAAATCTTCTCTCTAATGCCATAAAATTTACTCCTGAGGGTGGAACGATAACACTTGATATTGAGTATATAGATGAGAACTTTTCTATAGTTGTAAAGGATACCGGAATAGGTATGCCTATGGATGTTCAGGATAAGATTTTTAAACCTTTTGTTCAGGCTGATGGATCTACTACAAGAAAGTATGGTGGAACTGGCTTAGGACTTAGCATCACACAAAAGCTTATAGAATTAATGAATGGAGAACTTACACTTGATAGCAAAGAGGGTAAAGGCTCAATATTTACTGTTAGAATTCCTTTAAAAAAGACATCTTCAAATACTATAGAAATATTGAAAGCTGATGCAGACGAAGTATGTCGTAGAAATCTAAGAGGGAAAGTCTTAGTAGCTGAAGACAATAAAACAAATCAGATATTAATAGAACTTCTTTTAGAAGAGATAGGTGTTGAATGTGACATAGTGGGGGATGGAGAGAAAGCTCTGCAGATGTATGACCCTGATATTCACAAGCTTATACTAATGGATGAAAATATGCCAAATATGAATGGCATAACATCTATGCATATCATAAAAGAGACGCACGGCACCAGATGCGGTCCTATCATCGCTCTTACTGCAAATGTCATGGAGGGAGATAGAGAACGCTTCTTAAAAGAAGGAATGGATGAGTACCTGTCTAAACCTATAAATGAGACACAGCTTTACGATATGCTCAAAAAGTTTTTAAAAGACTAAGTCCGACTTTACCTTTTTCATTATCTACAGAGACTACTTCTATTTGTGGTAAAAACTGGTTTAGCGATAAAACTTCGAGCGGATGTGAAATACGTTTTTCACTCATCTTTGATATATGAATCATCCCGTCATTTTTTAGCCCAATATCTACAAATGCACCAAAATCTGCGATGTTTCGAACGACTCCTGAGACAAAACTACCCTCTTTAAGCAGTTTAATGTCCGTTACGTCTTCTTTAAATGGTATGGCAGGTAAATCCTCTCTTGGATCAAATCCGGGCTTTAAAAGCTCTTTAATAATGTCTTTTAGAGTCTCTTTACCAACTCCTAACTCTTTTGCTTTTGCATCTACATCTATTTTACTGAGGTCTAAGCCGTTTAGCTGTTTTGCAATAGCATAACTCTCAGGGTGGATGCCGGAGTTGTCAAAAATATTTTTACCATTCTTGATTCGGATAAATCCCGCTGCTTGCTCATAAGCTTTTTTGCCTAAACCCTTTACTTTTAACAGTTCATCTTTTGTTGTAAAATTTCCGTTTTCATCACGGTATGAGATAAGATTTTGAGCTATTTTAGTACCGATGCCTGCAACATGAGAAAGTAGAGATGCAGAAGCAGAGTTTATATCTACACCTACCCGGTTTACAAGGTCACATGTTACATCATCAAGTCTTTTAGCTAAAAGTTTCTGATCGACATCGTGCTGATACTGGCCGATACCAAGAGATTTTGCATCTATCTTTACCAGAGTTGCCATCGGGTCGCGAAGTCTCTGAGCTATGGATATAGCACCTCGAATAGTCACATCCAAATCAGGATACTCATCCTGTGCAAGCTTAGATGCAGAGTACACAGATGCACCTGCTTCTGAAACTACTGTATAGTTTAAATTTGCACCTTCTTCACGGTTAAGTCTTGCAAAGAACTCTTGTGTCTCACGCGAGCCTGTACCATTCCCAATGGCCACACCCGTAATCTTATACTTGTTTGTTAGTTGAAGCACCTTTTTCTTAGAGTTTTCATAGTCATTTTTTGGCTGTGTGGGATATATTACCGCTGACTCCAAGTAGTTAGAGTTTTCATCTATAACAGCTAGTTTACACCCACTAACGAAAGCTGGATCTACACCTAAGAGAACTCTCTTAGTAACTGGTGGTGTCATAAGAAGCTGGTTAAGGTTTTTACCAAATACATTAATGGCGGATGCATCTGCTTTTTCTTTTACTTCTGCATGAACTTCTCTCTCCAATGATGGAAGAAGAAGTCTCTTTAATCCGTCTTTGTACGCTTCAAATAAAAACTCACTAGAGCTAGATGCATGACGAGGAATCTTATACTGTTTGATATTTTCTTCTATACGCTTTATATCAGTGGTTATCTTTACAGATAACTCTTTTTCTTTCACTCCACGCATAATAGCAAGATAACGATGCGATGGAATGTAAGCTATCTTTTCACTCTTTCCTGCAAAGTTTTTAAAGGTTCCATTTTCATCAAAATGTTTTGTCTTTTTAGTCTCCAACTCTCCAAAACGTAGCATAGAGTTACGGATAGCTTCACGTTCACGAGGCAAGTCGGCATATCTTTCAGCCAAAATGTCTTGAGCACCTTTTATAGCATCTTGGGCTGACTCTACTTTGCCTTTTACAAATTTCTTGGCTTCTTGCTTAAACTCTAGAGTAGTGAGTCTTGCACTTTGAAGAGTGTTTGCAAGAGGAGTAAGACCATTTGCCATGGCAGTCATAGCACGAGAACTCTTCTTCTCTTTAAAAGGTCTGTAGATATCTTCAACAGCACGAAGTGTCTCAGCATCTAAAATACTTTGTTTTATCGTCTCTGTCAAAGTAGCCCTCTCAGCGATAAGACGGGAAACCTCTTCTTTACGATCCAGAAGATTTTTAGAACTAAGATAAAAAGTTTCAAATTCACGAAGAACTTCATCGTTCGCTCCACCAGTCATCTCTTTACGATAACGTGCAATAAAAGGAATAGTAGAGCCTTCATCAAGAAGTTTTAAAATGTTTTGAATATGTTCTTTTTTTAGATTTGTCTTTTGTATCAGTAGGGTTATTAGATTTTTCAAATTTAGTTTCTTTTTAAAGAAATTATACTCTATATTAAAGTATGCAACATAAATTATATAGAATTTTGGAATTTAATAGTGAATATTGATGTATATCAATACACTAATATCTTAAATAGGATAAAATTTGTCCGATTTAAAAATACTAGAGCGTAATGCGTTCTTACCAAAGGAAACAAAATGAAAACAATCATTTTATTAGTCACGTTAACATTAGGTGCTCTTCAAGCTGACAACATTGTAACTTATGATACACAAGATACAAAAAATCCAATTAGCAAGCCTAATCATCCAAGTTCAGAAATATACTAATCATATAAATCTGATTTTATTCTTCCTCCTTTAACAGGCTCTTTTGAGTCTGTTTAATCACCCAATTTTTTAAACTTATAACTTACATTGATGAAAGAAATAAGTATATTATTGATATAATCATATTATGATTACTCAAGACTCCATAGAAGCCCTAAAATCACGCCTTGATATTGTTGATGTTGTAGGCTCATATGTGGAGCTGAAAAAAGCTGGTGCGAATTATAAAGCACCTTGCCCATTTCATGATGAAAAATCACCATCTTTTGTAGTAAGCCCTTCTAAAGGGATATACCACTGTTTTGGTTGTGGTGCAGGTGGTGATAGTATTAAGTTTACCATGGAATATGAAAAGCTTAACTATCCAGAAGCACTTGAAAAATTAGCACAAAACTACAATTTTACTCTCAGTTATACGGATAACAAACATAACAAACCACGCTCACAAGTTATGGATAAACTAAATGAGTGGTATCAAAATCTTCTTACTTCAAAACAATCTGCTTTAGCTTATATAAAGGAACGTGGCATCTATGAGAGTAGCGTTGAGAAATTTGGCATCGGTTACGCACCTGAATCAGATGCAACTATCAACTACATAAAATCTCAACTATTTAGTATGAACGAAGCCATAGATATGGGTGTTGTCGGTTATGACGGTGGAAGAAATTTTGCTAGATTTATCGAGCGTATAACATTTCCAATTCATTCGGCAAATGGCTCAATCGTTGGTTTTGGTGGTAGAACTATAACGGGACATCAAGCAAAATATGTAAACTCTCCTGAGACAGCATTTTTTAACAAATCCCGTCTTTTATATGCTTATCATCACGCCAAACAAACACTGCATAAAACAAAAGAGATAATTATAACAGAGGGTTACCTTGATGTCATTATGCTCCATCAAGCTGGATTTACAAATGCTGTAGCAACACTTGGAACAGCTCTAACACCTGAGCATCTGCCTCTGCTTAGAAAAGGAGAGCCAAGAGTTGTTATGGCTTATGATGGCGATAAAGCAGGTCGCGCAGCCGCGCTAAAAGCATCTAGACTGCTTAGTGCTAGTGGATTTAATGGTGGTGTTGTTATTTTTGGCGATGGACTAGACCCAGCCGATATGGTACATAAAGGTGCTGTAGAAGAACTAGCTACTATGTTTAGAGATGCAAAGCCATTTATAGAGTTTGTTTTAGAAGAACTGCTCTCACTTTATGATTTGCGTGATCCAAAAGCTAAAGAATCATGTATGCAAGAGGGCATCGCTTACTTAAAGAGCCTCTCTCCACTCCTTCAAGAAGAGTATAAAACATTTTTAGCGTCTCGTTTGGGAGGATTAGGTGTCAGTCCATCATTAGTTAGAATGGGACAAGCACCAATAGATAAAAACGCTCCACTTATGCAAAAAAATACTCATAAAGATATGTGGGAGCTTAGTCTTATAAAGACAGTATTGGAGCATTCTGAATTAGTTAATCAAATGCTAGATGCACTTGACCCATCTTTGCTGCAGTTTCACTCCAGAGAATTTTCACTTGCACTTCAAGGAAAAATGGATGAGCCTTCACTTATGGCCATAGCAGTTGATGATCAGATAAAATCACTTAAAGATGAAGAATCTCTCAAAGCTGAACTTATACCATTTTTGAGCAAACATTATGAGAGAGAGTTAAGAAAAGTAGACATGCAAACGACAATGTCTTTTGAGCAAAAGGCTTTTTATATTCGTAAGTTTCGTGGAAAAATCTCAAAATTAAAACGAGGTGAATTAGTGACTTTTAAAGACTAATTAAAAGGAAGAAAATGAAAGCAATAGCACTTTTTAGTGGTGGATTAGACTCAACTTTAGCGATGAAGTTAATAATAGACCAAGGAATTGATGTCTTGGCCGTAAACATCAATACAGGTTTTGGCAGTACAAAAGATAGACTTGAACATATGCAAAACATGTGTGATCAAGTTGGTGCAGAGCTTAAAATTATCGACATTCAGAGCGAGTTTTTACAAGATGTACTGTTTGACCCAAAACATGGTTATGGAAAAAATTTCAATCCTTGTATAGATTGCCATGCTAAGATGTTTGCTGTTGCCAAGCGCATCATGGAAGCAGAAGGTGCTAGCTTTTTAGTAAGTGGAGAGGTTATGGGTCAGCGTCCTATGAGCCAAAACAAAGATGCACTTCAAACAGTTTTAAATGAGAGCAACTGTGATGGACTTCTTCTTCGACCAATGTCTGCAAAAATGCTTGTTCCAACAATCGCAGAACAAAATGGTTGGGTAGATAGAGAAAAACTAGAAGGTATTACCGGCAGAAGTCGTGACAGACAATTAGAGTTGGCAAAAGAAATAGGTCTTGCTGATTTTGAGTCTCCCGGTGGAGGATGTCTTTTAACTGATGAAAACTTTAGTAAAAAGATAGTTGATTTTATTAAGCATGATAATTTTGAAGTAAAAGATATTCCTGTTATGAAGTTTGGACGTCATCTTCGTCTAAGTGACGGGGCAAAACTTGTAGTTGGAAGAAACAAAGAAGAGAACGGTTATCTTCAAAATATAGAAAATGACAAGTTCTTTCACGTAAAAACTGTAGGCATTCCAGGACCTCATTCTCTTCTTAGCAAAGACGCAAGTGATTCAGATAAAGAGCTCGCTACAAAAATCATACTCAGTTACACAAAAGCTGACCCTCTCAAAACTTTTGGAATTATTTATGATGATGTTCAACTAAAAGGATCAGCATTTGAAACACGTGAAGAAGCTAACGAGTATAACGTTTTATAATTTATAAGATTTTAGGATATACTAATACAATATGATTTATAATTAACTTTAGTCGCCTTAGTGGCGCAAGCGAAGATAAAGGAACTTACAGATGGCTGGTATTCATTTTCAATTTGAAGATTTTAAACAACTTCTTCGCTTAAATATAGGAATAGCTGATAGATTAGATGAAAATCGTGCTGAGAGTTTTACAGTTTTATACTGTGATTTGAATAGTATACATGATGAAAAAGTCACTAAAGCCTTAGAAAAAATACTTAGGACTTCTGATACTATAGCTAACCATAAAACAGATTACTTCTTTGTTCTACCATATACTGACAAGTATGGTGCAGATATTGTTAAAAAACTTTTTGATAAATATTTTGATACATATTTAAACTCTTTTTTATTAAGTTATCCAGTAGATGGTGAAAGTGCAGATGAATTGACGGAAGTTCTTCAAAACAGTGTAAAACATTTTTGTAAAAAAGATTTAAGTTATTTGGACTCTTTAAAATAGTTTTTATTGTTTTTATAAAATTCTATCGCCTCTGATATTTTCTGCTCGTTATAAACTTTTTTATCACACACCCATCTACATTTTAATTTTTCATTTTCAGAAGCCTTAATATTTTCGGTTCTTTTCGTTGTTTCATAAGCTGATAGATTAAAGTTATTTACTTTTGAATCAAAAGGGCTTACAGCCAACAAAAGTACCGGTAAAAATATTAAAACTACTATATTCAAAATAACAATCCTTATAAAACTCAGATTACTAACTCTGATAATCCAAACACATTGTATCATATTGCTTATATAAAATAGGAAAGTTTAATAAAAATGATCTATTTTGAAACAAAAATACTACTCTTGGAATAATAAATGCTTTATTATGTGAAAATCCCATCTTTTTGGGACATGTTAAGGAATATATGATGATTTTAGTAGAGTCAAAACAACCAACGTCTAAATCTTCAGTCCTAAATACAACACCTCAAGATGAAAAATCATCTCTGTCTTTTTCAGAATTATTAAAAGGTGCTGATAAAAAGGGTGAAAAAGCTCTTGAAGGCAAGGGCGTATTTTTAGCTCTTGACAATAAAGAAAAAGATTTAAAACAAAATACTAAAGTTGCTCTAAAAGATACTAGTAAAGTTTTAAATATCACTAGTGATGAAAAAGACATTATGGCTAAACCAGTTATAAAAGACGATGCATTAGTCTTAGCTCTAGGAAATGACAAAGGTGAAGCAAAAAAAATTCCAAAAAATAGTGAAAAAAGAGATGCTTTAATATCTCTATTAAAGGGAAAAGAGACTTCAGTAAGTGAGATAAAAGATGCCTTAGCATCAAAAACAAAATCAACACATGAAGCAGTTTCAAGAGAGTTTAAAACTCTAATATTAGATGCTAAAGATTATTTAAAGTCTAAGCTTGCAAAAGGTGATGAGTACAATAAAACAGAGATGAAAGAGATTAAACAATCTCTTAAAGGTATTACAAATCTTGCTCAAAAAATTGGTGTTGATCTTGTAAAAGCAAGTATTGAAGAAGTTAGAGTAAACAAACAGAGTGACCCAAAAAATTTGGAACTTAAAGCTACTCCATTAAGAGATGCGACGGAGCCTTTTACTAAAGTTGATAAATCAAATGTAACTAATATAAAAAACAGTAAAAACGTAGAAGATAGTAGTTCAAATTTGACAAAAGTAATTGATAAATTAGAAACATATAAAACTAAAATACAAAATGAAGATGAATCAAAAAATAAAATAGTAGAGGGAAATAAACAAGCTGAATTTATAAAACCAAGTCCATTGGTCAGTGCTAAAATCTCTCCTGAACATACTACAGAGCAAATTGTTACGACAAAACAGCTTAAAGCAGAAGATAAATCACCAAAAGAAAAAGCTAATGAAACATTAAAACTACTACTACGTGGAGAAAAAGCTTCAGAAGCTAACAACAAACTAACTCCAGATTTTTCTGTTGCAACAGCCAAAGTAATTGCTCCTAGTGCAACTACAGACGTTACAAAGAATTTGGAAAAACTTCTTCATGGAGAGTCTTCAACTGAACAACATAGCAACTCCAACACAAAAATTGAAGCTGGTGCAACTTTAAAAGCTGATAGTTTCGAAGTAAAACTAAATGAAGCAAAACAGATGATTAAGTATATTTCACAAGATGTAAAAGCTGCAATAGAAGATTATAAGTCTCCTTTTACAAGGGTAAAAGTTCAGTTAAATCCGCAGAGACTTGGTGAAGTTGACTTAACAATAGTCCAAAGAGGTAAAAATCTTCATGTTAATATTAGCTCAAATAATACAGCAATAAATACGCTCTCAATGAATGCAAATGAGCTAAGAACACAGTTAAATAATAATGGAATAAATAATGCTACATTAAACTTTAATGATAGCTCACAAAATAGTAATAACTCTGCACAACAGCAGCAAAATCGCCAAAATGAGCGTAAAGCTAATGAAGAGTATAACTATTTTGATGAGACAGAAGCAAATGAAGAAGTTCTAAGTTCATTAGAAATTGTAGTAGCAAACTACGCTTAGCTTTAGTGACCACAGCGGTCTAAGTGAAGTAAAAGGGTCTTCTTCCTTTTACTTACAAACAGATGAAGGTTTCCTTCATTTTAAGAAATAAAATTAAGGAGTCTATTGTGGCAATTACAGCAACAGGCACAAATGCAGCATTAGAACATACAAAGCAAAAAATAGCTGACACAGTGAAAGATAAAACAGCTTTAGGTAAAGATGATTTTATGAAACTACTTTTAGTAGAACTCCAACATCAAGATCCAACAGAACCAATGGACAGTGAAAAGATATTGACACAAACTTCTCAACTAGCTACTCTTGAAGCAGCTGATAAAACAAATAAATCATTAGAAAACCTAGCTAGCGCTTTAAACTCTTCACAGCAATTCACAACTATTTCAGCTATTGGAAAAACAGCAAGCTTAGGTAATAGTTCTATTACTTACAGTGAGGGTGATGTATCTACTTTTGAAGTATATTTCCCACAAGATGTATCAAAAGGATCTTTAGAAATTAAAGATCTTGCAGGAAATACTATCAGTACCATAGAAGTAGAACCAAATAAAGCAGGTGTTTATCGCTTTGACTGGGATGGTAGATTAAATGACGGGAGTAGTGCTGAAAGTGGCATCTATGATGTAACCGCTTCATATAGCAATCCTGCCGGGGAACAATTAACTACAAAGTTTGGATCTTACCCGATAGAGTCAGTTAAATTTGATCAAGGTAAAACCTATCTAAAAGTTGGTTCTAATTATGTGCCATTAGACAAAATATCAGAAGTATATTAGAAATCAAAGGCCTACAAAATGATGACTAAAGCTTTTTATACTGGATTATCGGGATTAAAATCTAATCAAACGGCAATAGATTTAAAAGCTGATAATCTGTCAAATATTTCTACTGTCGGTTTTCGCTCATATAATACAGAATTTGCTTCTATGTTTGAAGACTCTCTAAATACAACTGCTACTGGAACTAATAACAATAGTATCGGATATGGTGTTCAGGTACAAACTACTTCTATGAATAGAAACCCTGGAACTATGGTTTTTTCTGAGAAAAGTACAGATTTAGCAATACTGGGAGATGGCTGGTTCGGTATTCAAGGTAAGAGTGAACCGCTCTATACTCGTGCGGGTAACTTTACTTTTGATAGAGATAATGATTTAGTTACACAAGATGGACATTATGTTTTGGGAACAATGGGTACAAATATTGGCGAGAATAATGAAATTACAAAAATTGTAGATGAAGTTAAACTAGGCGCAATAGACTCTCAAGAGAAACTTCGTTTTCCAAAAAATTTATCATACCCTACAAAACCCACACAAAATGCTAAATTTAGTGGTAACCTAGGTATAGCAGATGAGGTTAGAAACATCGGGGCAACTGTTGTTGATGCAGATAACAATAGAAATCATTTGAAACTTACTTTTACAAAATCTGTGCCACAAGAAGCATCTGGAACACAGTGGGATGTCACAGCAATCACTCAAAGTCTTGATGGTGAAGAAATATATGACACTAAGACAGGTGTAGTGAAATTTGGTACTGATGGCTCTTTGGCTTCAAACTCATTGACAAGCATTGATAATAATGGAACAGAAGTAAAAATTAATCTAGGAAGTGGATTTGATGGTTTTGTTTCTATTAACAATTTTGATGTTTCTTCTTCTAGTGTAACAGACGGAGCTGTTGGCGGAGATTTAGAAGGTTATACAATCAATAAAAATGCGGAAGTAATAGCAACATTTACAAATGGACAGCAAAGTAGTGTAGGAAAAATTGCTATTTTTCATTTTAGAAATGAGCAAGGACTTGACCGTGCAAGTGGAGCAAGATTTTTCTCCAGTAGCAATAGTGGAAAACCATTGTTTTATCAAGATATTAACGGAAATAATGTTATAGGTGCAGATATTCTAAATTATAATCTTGAAAGCTCAAATGTAAACTTACCAGCTGGATTAACAGACTTGATAATACTACAAAGAGCGTATGATGCAAACTCAAGATCTATAAGTGCAGCGGACGAGATGATGCAAAAAGCTCTCCAAATGGACGCATAAAATAATTTATAAAGTTGGCACAAAAAGTGCTACATAATTTAAACTAAAGTTTACTTCTAAAAAGTAAATTCAAAAGGATTTAAAATGTTAAAATCACTTTTTTCCGGTGTATCGGGTTTACAATCTCATCAAGTAGCAATGGATATTGAGTCAAATAATATAGCAAATGTTAATACTGTAGGTTTTAAATATTCTCGTGCAAATTTTTCGGATCTTTTAGCTCAAACAAAGGCTATCGCTACTGCTCCTCAAGGTGCTCTTGGTGGTAAAAATCCTGTTCAGGTTGGACTTGGGTCTACTGTAAGTTCTAAGACAACTATATATTCACAGGGTTCCATAGAAAATTCAGATAAAAATACCGATGTTGCTATTCAGGGAGACGGTTTTTTTATTGTTTCTCCTGATGGAGGTAATACTTACAAATTTACTCGTGCGGGTGACTTTAAATTTGATGCAGGTGGAAACTTTGTTGATAATAACGGATTTATTACTCAGGGTTGGCTAAGGGATCCTATTACTGGAAAAGTTGATTCAACAGCTCCAATTACAGATATAAATATCCCTCCTGGATTGACAACTCCTGCAAATGCAACAAAAGAAGTTGTGCTAAAAGCTAACCTTAACTCAGGACCATTAGTGGAGAGTTTTTCTCCATCTTATAGTGTTCCAAGTGTTCCAACAGGTGCACTTCCAGCTAATTATCCTGCAGTAGATGATAATGGGAACCCTATAGCTTCTGACGATATAGGAATTATGTTTAATGAGATAGGTGAATCTTATGCTCTTCAAAAAGATCAGGGTATCTGGGCTTCATTTCAGAGTTCAGAAACAACATCTGCTACTCCAGTTTCAGCTACTGCTGATTTAGCTCTTCAGCTTAAACTAGACGATGGAAGTATAGTTACGATAAGTTCTGTTAATACAGGCAATCAAGATATTAATGGTAATAAATATGCTGCAGCAATTAATGCTCAATCATCAATAACTGGAATTTCAGCTTCATATGATTTAAAAACTAAACAGATGACTTTGACAAATGAAAACGCAATGACTTCTGCATCGCATAATATCCGAATTGTAGGCAATGATGCGGCTACAGGGTTTACAGAACTTAACAGTGCTACTACAGCACATAAATATCAATATGATCCTTCTGGTGCAGTATCTCTTCCTGGTTCAGATAAGAAATTTAAAACGATTGCTGATTTACGATATGCATTAGAAAGACAGGCTAGAGATGCGAATAATGATGGCATTGAATTGGATGCAAACAATATAAATATTATTGTAAATGAACAAGGTAAACTAGAGCTTAATAATCCTGGTGGCGGAGCTAATGATTATGGTATTAATCTTAAAATAACAGCTATTAGTGAACCTGGAATAACTAACAATAGTCGTTTTACAAGAAGTATGGAAGCTCTAAACGCTGTTCTTCCAGCTGCAAGTGGAGGAAAAGCATTTTCACAAAGTTTTAATGCTGCTACACACTCTAGCTCAATAGATCTTTTTGACTCACTTGGTTCTAAGCATACTGTAAGAATGGAGTTTAGAAAGACTGCGCTTGATTCTAATACTGGTAGTACATGGGATATGGTTGTGAGCGTACCCCCTCCTGCTACAATAGATACAGCAGCTCCATTAAACCAAAAATCAGGTTCTGTTCGTTTTAATAATGACGGTTCACTTGCAACCTATAATCCTCCAAATATTTCTTTTTCCGGAAATAACGGTTCTGCTCCTGATCAGCAATTAAACCTTAGTTTTGGTACAGCGAATGCATTTGATGGAATGACGAGTTTTGATTCACTCTCTAGCACTTCTGGAATCTCTCAAGATGGTTATACTGGTGGAGACTTAGTTGGTATCAGAATTGACCAAAGTGGTACTTTAGTAGGTTCATTTTCAAATGGTCGTTCTTTTGGTCTTGCACAAATCGGTATGGCAAAGTTTACAAATAATGAAGGTCTTTCAGCAGATGGTGGAAATGTATATACTCAATCTGCCAACTCTGGTGACCCGATTATTGGAACAGCCGCAACTGCCGGTCGTGGATTTATTCAGTCAGCCGCACTTGAAGCTTCTAATGTTGACCTCTCAAGGGCTCTTACGCAGCTAATTATTATCCAAAGAGGTTATCAAGCCAATGGTAAGATTATTACGACCTCTGATCAGCTTCTTCAGACACTGATTGGCTTGAAAAACTAATATAGATCTTCAACCACTTTCCTCTTCCTGCGCTACGCGTGGGAGTACTAACAACAAATTATTTTTTCGATATAATTCTTTTAATACTTTACATTAGGAATTATTCAGATGCAATTCTCCGCTCCATTAAAATCAAACTCAAAAAAAGTAATGTTACTAGGTTCTGGTGAACTAGGTAAAGAAGTAGCTATAGAAGCTCAAAGATTAGGTCTTGAAGTTATCGCAGTAGATAGATACCAAAATGCACCTGCTCATCATGTAGCTCATCGATCTTATGTTGTAAATATGCAAGATAAAGATGCTCTTTTAGAAATAATACAGCGTGAAAAACCTGACTATATTCTTCCTGAAATCGAGGCTATCTCTATAGATGCTCTTTTTGCAGCCGAAGATAAGGGCTACAATGTAATTCCTAATGCATCTGCGGTAAGCAAAACAATGAACCGTAAAAATATCCGTACCTTTGCAGCAGAGGTTCTAGGACTTAAAACTGGTTCTTATGAGTTTGTAACAACGGAAGATGGCTTAAGAGAAGCTTCTAAGCGTATGGGTTACCCTTGTGTTATTAAGCCTGTTATGAGTTCTTCAGGTCATGGTCAAAGTGTGTTAAAGTGCGAAGAAGATGTTTCAAAATCTTGGGAAATTGCTAAAGAGGCTCGTGGAGATGCAAGCGAGTTAATCGTTGAAGCGTTTGTTGATTTTGATTATGAGATTACAATGCTTACTGCTAGAAACGGCAAAGAGACTGTTTTTTGTGAGCCTATTGGACATGAGCAAAGAGATGGTGACTATGTTTTTTCATGGCAGCCGATGCAGATGAGTGAAGTAGCAAAACAAAAGTCACAAGATATGGCCAAGACTATTACAGACGGTCTTGGCGGTCGCGGTCTTTTTGGAGTTGAACTTTTTATCAAAGGGGATGAAGTTTATTTCTCTGAAGTAAGCCCTCGTCCACATGACACAGGGATGGTAACTCTGATTACTCAGTCTCAAAGTGAGTTTGCACTGCATCTTAGAGCTGTTCTTGGTCTTCCTTTAGGTTTTACGTTTTATGGAGATGGTGCATCTGCTGCATTTAAATCAACTAAGCATAACTTTGCTCCTGTTGTAGATGTGGATGATTCTTTATTTAGTGATAACTCTTTTGTAAGAGTTTTCTCAAAGCCAGAAGCTCACGAGGGAAGACGTTTAGCTGTTGCTCTTGTTTTTGATGATGTTGAAAAAGCCTTGGAAAAATCACGTGAGCTTATAAAAAAAGTAAGGGATGCATAGATGAAAATTGTTCTACTAGATGCTCTTACTTTTGGAGACACTGGCTTAAGCGCATTTGATTCTTTGGGAGATGTTGAAGTTTATCAGACAACATCTCTAGACGAAGCTCAAGAACGCATAACAGATGCAAACGTTATAGTAACTAACAAAGTTGTTATAAGTGATGAGCTTATGGCTAATACTCCAAGTTTAAAACTTATCTGCATCGCTGCTACTGGAATGAACAATGTTGATTTGGATGCCGCTAAAACTAGAGGTATTGAAGTTAAAAATGTAGCTGGATACTCTACAGACTCAGTTATTCAACACACTTTTTCAATGCTCTTTTATCTTATGACTCACTCTAGATATTATGATGAATATGTAAAAAGTGGTGCTTACACTAAGAGTTCTGTTTTTACAGATGTATCAAAATCTTTTTTTGAGATTAAAGGTAAAAAGTGGGGTATTGTAGGTCTTGGTTCAATCGGTCGCGGTGTTGCAAATATAGCATCTGCTTTTGGAGCTGAAGTTTTTTACTACTCTACTAGCGGAGTAAATAGAACTGAAGATTATCAAAGAGCAACATTGGATGAACTTTTAAAGAGTTGTGACATCATCTCTATTCATGCACCTCTTAATGACAAAACAAACAATCTTTTAGATTATGAACAGTTGTTAACTTGTAAGGAGGGAGCTACTGTTTTAAATCTTGGCCGTGGCGGAATCATCAATGAAGAGGCTATTGCAAAGATAATTGATGAGAAAAATATATCTTTTGGCTTAGATGTTTTAACACGTGAACCGATGCTTGTAAACCATCCTCTATCTTCTGTTAAAAACAAAGAAAACCTATATATTACTCCTCATATTGCATGGGCATCTGTAGAGGCCAGAAATACTCTTATTGCATCTGTGGTAGAGAATATTAAATCACTGAATTAGCACTATTTCTCTCTGCTTTTTTAGCAGCTACGATTTTCCCTTTTTCATCTGAAGTGGCATTTGTTGCTGCTTTGACAAATGACATGCCCCTTTTAAATGCTATGATTTTTGCTTCAAGCGGAAATATTTTAGCCATCATTGTCAACTACTGGCTGGGCTACTGGCTATACGAGAAAACAAAAACTAAACTCTACTCTTCAAAAATAGGTACAAAAAGTTTAGAATACGGACATAAACACGGTTACTTTATACTTCTTTTTACTTGGCTACCTGTCATCGGTGATCCGCTAACACTTGTTGCCGGTGTTCTTAGACTTAAGTTTGTTTGGTTTGTTATAATCGCTGGCACTCTTAGGATTATGAGATATTACTTTTTGGCTCTTGTGGTATAATTAATAACATGAAAGCTATTTTGTTGTTATTAATATTTATATCTTCAGTACTTGCAGCTCAGAAGCCTTTAGAGAGGGTATCTTTAGAGCTTATGCGGTTAGATCAGTTTCAGTTTGCTGGATATTATGTGGCAAAAGAGAAAGGTTTTTATGAAGATGTTGATTTAGATGTATATATAAAAAATTTTAAATATGAAATGAATGCAGTAAAAACTATGGAACTTTCAAAAAAACCTCTTGATATTGAGCAGTTTACATTTGAAAGTTCATCAAACATAATCACTCAAAAAGAACATAATTATCTAAAAAGTAAAAAAGATATAACTATTTGTGTCTCACAATCAATTTTGCCATATAGTGGGTTAGAGACTGGAATACTTAAAATAGTTGCTCAATATATATCTACTCCTTTTAAGCTTGTAAACACTACTTCTTTTAAAGAATCTTTAGAGAAAGCTAAAAAAGGAGAATGTGATTTATTACCAATCATTGAAAGCACATCATCTAGAAAAGAGTACGTTAAATTTACATCACCATATTTTAAAGACCCTTTGGTTCTTCTGACTGATCATAGAAAAAATTATATATTAGATATTAATACTGTTTTAGAAGAAGAGTTTTCAATAGTTAAAGGATACCCATATATTGAGACTCTACATAAAAAATATCCAAATATAAAGCTTAATATTATTTCCTCCAAAGAAGAGGGCTTTGAGGGTGTTCAAAGTGGTAAATATTATGGATATATAGATACTATGATGGCATCGATGTATTATGCACAACACTATTCAAAAATAAATTTAAAAATTTCAGGACAATTTGAAGATAGTGCTAAGGTTAGCTTTGGTGTTAGAAGTGATGACAAAATACTCTTTGAGATATTTGAAAAAATTGCAAAAAATCTAAAACCTAAAGATATTCAAAAAGTTTTAAATGAGTGGATATCAATCAACTATGAAAATGTAACTGATTTTGACTACATAAAAAGCATTTTAGTCTTCGTGTTTATCTTGGGAGTTGTATTTTTATATAGACAATATCTTTTAAATAAGAAAAATAATGAGCTGGAGCAACTTCAAGAAGAACTTATAGAGTTAAACAAATCATTAGAGTCTAAGATTGCAGATGCGGTTGGTGATATAGTAAAAAAAGATGCCTACTTACTACATCAGTCCCGCTTAGCTCAAATGGGTGAGATGCTTAGTATGATTGCTCATCAATGGAAGCAACCCCTTAGCTCGATATCATCAATGCAGATAGCAATTAGAATGACGATAGAACTTGAAAAGTATGATTTGAGTGATGAAAAGCAAAGAAAAGAGTTTTTAGAGTTTATACATCAGAAGTTAGATAAAATAGGTGCAAATACTCAAAATCTAAGTCAAATAATATCAGACTTTAGCGATTTTTATAAACCCAATAAAAAATCAGAGGTCATGTTTTTGGATAATGTAATCATCAAGGCGTGTAATCTTGTGGAAGACAATATGCATGTAAATAACATTAGGCTTAGTCTTGAACTACATTCGGAGTTACTATTACGATTACATGAGAATGAATTTATGCAAGTGATATTAAATATAATAAGTAATGCAAAAGAGCAGTTAATCAATAAAAATATTGAAAATGCACGAATAAGTCTTATTAGCTATGATAAAGGCCGCTACTCTTTTTTAGAGATTAGTGATAATGCCGGTGGAATTGATAAGAGCATAATCAATAGTATATTTGACCCATATTTTTCTACAAAATTGGAAAAAAATGGAACAGGACTTGGTCTTTATATGACAAAAAAGATTATAGAGGAGTATCATCATGGTAGCGTTATGGTGAAAAATACTAGAGATGGAGCAGTCTTTATTATAAAAGTTAAAGCAGAGGAAATGAATGAGAAGTGATGTTTTAATAATTGGAGCAGGTGGAGCAGGTTTAGTTGCTGCTATAAATGCTCATGAGAGTGGAGCTAAGGTTAGAGTAATAACAAAAGAGTACCCAACAAGAAGTCAGACAAGCATGGCTCAAGGCGGTATCAATGCAGCTTTAGGTAATGCCGGAGAGGACAGCGTTGAAGCACATATCAAAAATACTCTCAAGTCTGCACACGGTATAGCAAATGAAGAAGCGGTAAGACTTCTATGTGAGAGTGCACCAGATGCAGTAGAGTGGCTTAATAGCATAGGTGTATGTTTCTCTCGCACAAAAGATGCAAAGATAGCTCAAAGAACTTTAGGCGGGGCATCTGCTCCTCGTGCCTGTTATGCGCAAGACTATACAGGACTAAAAATCTTACATACTCTTTATGATAGATGTCTGAGTCTTGGCATAGAGATACTAAATGAGAGATATCTTTTAAACTTTATAACTGAAGAACCTGAGAAAGAAGATGCTTACATTGGTGGAGTTACCGTTTTAAATATAAGAAACGGTGAAGTAGAGACTTACGAAGCTGCATCTGTAATCATCGCAACTGGTGGCTATGCTCGCATCTATGACAAACACTCTACTAACTCAACCGGTTCAACAGGTGATGGGATTGCAGCAGCTATAAGAGCGGGTGCGAGACTAAGTGATATGGAATTTGTGCAGTTTCATCCAACAGCACTTAAAAACTCATCTATCCTAATATCTGAGAGTGCCAGAGGAGCAGGTGGATATCTTCTAAACTCAAAGGGTGAGAGATTTACAAACGAGTTAGCTCCCCGCGATGAGGTGGCTCGTGCTATAAACGATGAGATTCAAAAAGGCGAAAATATATTTTTAGATATTCGTCATTTGGGTGAAGAGTTTATAGATGAAGAGCTTCCTCAAGAGAGAAAACTTGCAAAACTTTATGAAAATATAGACCCTGTACATGACTTGATTCCTATAAAACCAGTTGCTCACTATACTATGGGTGGAATAGAGGTAGATAAAAACTCAATGACTAAGATAAAAGGTCTTTATGCAGTTGGTGAGTGTGCTAATCATAAAGTTCATGGCGCAAACAGACTAGGTGGAAATTCACTTTTAGAGCTTGTTGTATTTGGACGAGAAGCTGGAAAAAATGCGGCCGAGTATGTAAAAACTTTCGATAAAGAGATAGACTCATCTGCACAAACGCAAAAGGCTCAGAACTTTGTTATAGATGTAAAAGACTTTACAAATCAGATAGACTTTTATGAAAAACGTTCATTTATTGGAAATATTTTTTATACTAATGCTGGTATATCAAGAAATGACAAGTCTCTTACATCTGCTTTAAATGCTATTACTCAGATTCAAAAAGAAATTCCTTTTATGGGGCCAAAAGATAAATCGAAAACCTATAACACTAACTTAGTCGAGTTTATCGAGTTTGGAAATATGCTTGAACTAAGTGAGATTATTTTGGTCTGTGCAATCAGAAGAAATGAGAGCAGAGGTGCTCATTTTAGAAGTGATGTCCCTCAAGAGAACGATATGAAATATAAGGCTCATACGATAACTTGGAAAGAAGATAGTGTGCTTTGTGCAGACTTTATGGAGTAAATGATGAAAATCAAAGTATCAAGATACACAACAGAGCCACAGGCTACAGAAGCTGTTTTTGAGTATGAAGTACAGATGCAAGATGTTACTCTTTTAGAAGTTTTAAATGAGATTAAAACAAAGCAAGATGCATCACTAACATATACAAGCGGCTGTAGAAGCAGTGTTTGTGGAAGCTGTTCTATGAGAGTAAATGGTAGGGAAGTCTTGGCTTGTGCATATAAAATTCAAGATGGTGACCTTGTAGAGCCTATGAAAAACTCTCCTGTTATTCGCGATTTAGTTGTAAATATGGACAAAGCTTACTCGTTTAATGCAAAAGCAAAAGCTTGGCAAAGCTCACTTAGCCCATCAACAAACCTAACGCAGGAGAATGAAAAAATCAATGAAATTCAGAGTGACTGTATTCTTTGTGGATTATGTTACAGTGCCTGTCCTGTCTATGCTGTAAATGAAGAGTTTATAGGACCTTTTTCACTAACAAGAGTTTGGAGATATGTGAGTGATGTTAGAGAAAAAGATTCTAGTGATAAAATAGATGCTATTCAAACAAACGGCATCTGGGACTGTACTCTTTGTAATGAGTGTACGCTTGTGTGTCCTCAAGATATCTCGAGTAAGTCAGACATAGAAAAACTACGCTCAAAATCTGTAATGAGTGGATACAGTGATCCAAGCTTTGCTAATGCTTTTGGTGGTTCGTTTCAAGGAACTTCGTTTGATGGAAGTCCTAGTTTCTAGCTTTCTGGCTTAATAGAGTTTCTATCTGCATCTTTAGCATCATATAGGAGCTTATCAGCTCTTTTTTATAACAAGATTATAAATATGTTATAATGATTGTTATTATTTTTAAAGGGCTTGGTAATGGCAAAAGAACATTCATTTGATATAAGTGCAAAGATAGATATACAAAATTTCAAGAATGCTATAAATATGGTCGATAGAGAAGTAGCTAATCGTTATGACTTTAAGGGTACAACTTATGAAGTTAGTTATAAAGAGAAAGAGAAGCTTTTAGTTTTAATTGCATCTAGTGACAGCAAGCTAGATGCTCTAAAAGACATAGTAATCTCAAAGTTTTTAAAACAAGGTTTATCATCTAAAGTTCTAGAAGAACTACGCACGGAAGATTCATCTGGAAACAATAGAAAGATGACTTTTAAAGTTGTTGATTATATAGAATCAAAAGAAGCTAAAAAAATAACTGCAGAAATTAAAAAAATGAAGCTTAAAGTCAATGCGCAGATAGAAGGTGATGCTATAAGAGTTAAGGGTCCAAAACTTGATGATTTGCAAAAAGTTATGCAAGAAATTCGTTCAGGTGAGTGGGAAGCTCCTTTAGTTTTTGAAAATATGAGATAAAGGGTTATATATGTCTAAAATGAATATAACAGATGCAGCGTTAAGTCTTGGAGTATCTAAAGAGGCAATTCATAATCGCATCAGAAGAGGTTCTTTAGAGAGTGTCATGGAAGATGGTATAAAGTATGTTCTTTTAAAGGAAGTCTCTTCCCCTGCTAACAAACAGGTTTCAAAACGAGTTAATACTAAAGTAGCTCACGAGTCAGACTCTAGATACTACAAACTTTTAGAAGAGCAAAACGAGAGACTTCAGCAAAAAGTTGACAAACTAGAGGGTGAGACAAAGACTCTAAGAGAACAAAAAGAGCAGATTCTCATTCAAGAAAGAATTAGAATAGAAAAAATCTATAGAGATAAAGATGAACAGCTAAAAAATATACTAAATGCTATATCTTCTAAGTTTTTACTAAACGCTCCTACTGATGAGTTTATTGTTGAGAGCCAAGAGCTCGTAGAAGCAGAGATAGAGCCTGAAGAAAAATACTCTAGGGAACAATCAGCTGATTTGATATCTTTAAAAAAGTATCTAAAAGACGGGAACTATTCAGACAAAAAAAGTCAAAAGATAAAAGATAGATTTAAAAAAGCTGCTAAAAAAGATAGTAGAATAATCACTGTTGGTAAAAAGCACTATATTGATCCAGTTAAATTTGACTATAGTGACCTTTTATAAGTCACTACTTTTTAAGGTTAAACCCTTAAGATGTGAGATAGGATATGAATAGGATATACCATCTCCACGGCCAACAATATCAAGTTTATGCATTACGCTAAAGATAATATTGTCAACCTTTTTTGTTGGAACAACAAACATAAGATTTACGTCCGTAGGATCACTGTGAAGACGGTTATAAAAGTTATCCATCTCAGTTAAACCCATACCGTGAGCATCCATGATAGTAACTCCCCCTGCTCCTGCATCACGAGCTGCAATAAGTGCTTTGTCTTGATTTTTTCTAGGTACTATAATATGAACAGCAGAAAAAGGCATTTTGTATGAGTGCCTCTGTCCTGTGCCGTGAATCTGTACAGTTGAGAGTCCCATATCGTTAGCATGTTCAATAGCTTGTCGAAGTTCATCCATGTGTAACTCTTCAAGCTCATGCTCACCTTTTACACCAATTTTCTCTGTTATGATACCGTATAACATTACTGTTAGCATCGGAAAAAGTGACGCGAATGCAATAAGACCAAATCCGTCAATAAGTGGATCACGTCCAGGAATGTTTGTAGCAAGACCGAGACCGAGAGCCGCGACTAAAGGAACAGTTACAGTGGAGGTTGTAACTCCCCCACTATCATAAGCAATAGGGATAATATATTTTGGTGCCATAAAAGTAAGAACTATAACAAAGAGGTAGCCTGACATTATGTAGTAAACAATCTCTCCACCAACAACAATACGATAAGAGCCCAAAGAGATACCGATAGCAACACCTAAAGCTACAAAAAGGCGAAGAACGAAGTCGTTTACCTTACCATCACTTATCTCTTTTGCTTTTTTTGCAATAGCAGTCAGGGATGGTTCAGCCATTGTTGTCGAAAAACCTATAAGAAATCCAAACGTGTAGATAATGAAGTTATTATCATATTGAGTAAGCTCAAAAGCCATAGTCTCACCAATAGAGAATAGACCCATCTCTAAACCAACTATAAAAGCGTCTAAACCGATGATAACCAGTCCAAAACCGATAATTACTTCTTTTAGATTATCAATAGGTTTTTTAAGGATTGCATATTGAAAAAATACAATAACTGCCAAGATAGGAACAACATCTATAACAACACCTACAAGACCCTTTAATATATCAAGCATTTTAAAGTCAAAAACGGCAGGTACTTTAGTCACTTCAATAACAGGAGCAACAACAGAAGCACTTACTTCTACAAACTCATATACAACAATTCCATAAAACTGTACGAATATCATAGGAGTAAGAGATGCAAAAGCAATCAGTCCAAAACCATCTAAAACAGGGTTTCTGCCTTTAATAGTAGATGCCAAACCAATACCAAGAGCAGCAACCAAAGGAACTGTAACAGTTGAAGTTGTAACACCACCCAAATCATAAGCAAGACCTACAATCTCTTGAGGTGAGAAAGCTGTAGCGGCTACAACCATAACATATCCAGAGATGATGTAGTAATGAATTGGATGACCTTTGATAATCCTCCAAACACCTAAAACTATAGCAAAACCAACAGAAAATGCAACAACAAGCCTAAGAGTGTTAGCATCAATTCTACCATCACTGATACTTGCTGCTTTTTGTGCAATTACTATAAGAGCGGGTTCAGCTACTGTAGTACCAAAACCTATCATAAAGGCAAAAAGGACTATCCATTTTGTAGAACCTTTCCTTGCAAACTCACTGGCAAGTCCCTCTCCAACAGGAAAGATACCAACTTCAAGTCCTAAAAGAAATACAGCAAGACCAACACCAACAATAGCTAATCCGATTGCTGTACTCAACCAATTCTCAGGTATGCTTTGAATAATTGCTAATTGAAAAAACATAATAACAAGAATGATTGGTAATAAGTCTCTAAAAGACTCTTTTAATAGTTTTAAAAATGAAGCAATGCTTAACACTTAAACCCTTTATGAAAATTATAATAAAATATTATCTTAATATTGGTGAACTATGAAAACAATGGAGTATAAGTCTAAAATTATTAAAAGAATATATTTGATTTATTTTACATAATAGTTTCTATACTTTAGCTTATGAAAGTTAATTGAAATATATGTGTGCAAGAGTTATAAATAAAGATGAAAGTTTAGTGTGTTTTTAAGAATGATAAAGGTAAAATCACAACCTACAAATGGACAGCTGACCGAGAGGGCAATTCATTTAAGCTTCAAAGAATATTGCTTAAAAATGCTGAGTACACTACTGGTGCGTATGTAGAACAAATATATGGTTTTGTGTCCGAGTGGCCGATGGTGCAACCTTGGAAAGGTTGTGTAGATTTTTCTACCGAGAGTTCGAATCTCTCCAAAACCACCATAATTAAAAACTTTAAACTCTATACCAAAATGTACTACTTCTTTTTAACTTCTATCTATTTAGTTTTTTTCACCAAATATCAATCTATCTAAAGAAAATTTACCTGCTCCATGTGCAAGAAACCCGAGTAAAAATATCATATAGTATAGTGGTATTTCAAAACCATTATCTCCTGCTGAAAAACCATGAGGAAGGTGGACTGTAATGATAGCAACTATCATAACTATGATAAGAGGTATAGAGATAAGACGAGTTAAAAGTCCAAGTGTTAGTAAGATAACACCTGCAATCTCTGTACTTGCTGCCATATATGCATTTAAAAGTGGAAAAGGTATACCCATAGAACCAAACCACTCAGCAACAGAGCCTATATCTGCCCACTTATTCATCGCTGGTTCATAAAAACCATACGCAATCAATAATCTAGCCAAAAGTAACGATACCGATTTTAGATTTTGGCTCAAACGAGTAAATTCTAAGTATAATTTTTTAATATTCATAATGGTCCCCTTTGTTTATATGAAGTATCTTAACACAATTTTAGTATAAGAGTATATAATATATCTCACATAATTAATTTAGTTCTTTATGTTATACTCCATTAAAGTAATCAAAGATAATAAAAGGTCTGTTTAATGTTTAACAAACGTAGTTGCAATATGAAATCTAGTGAAGCTAACACAAGGATTATAATAGCAACGCTTATGTTAATATATGCATTTATGAATACATCTATCTTAATTGGTATAATGAGTATGTTTTTGTATTACACGGCATTTAAAAGATTTTGCTTTATCTACTATCTATTTAAAATAAATGAAAAATACAGTCTAAATAATTACTACCTATCACTCCTTCCAAAATATAGACCATCTCCTGTTTTTATCTTTGGAAACGATGGCGAAGTAGTCTTTAAAAATAATACGGCACAAAATGAACTATCCCATATAAACTCAGTAAAAGACATAGACATACAGAAGTTTGCTCAGATAATCTCTGAAGATGCACTTCAAACATTTATGTTTGAGCATAAAGAGAAGTTTTATCAAGTAGAACTGCAAGGTGTCTCAAATGAAGGTTTTTTACTGGCATATGTCACAGATGTAACAGAGGTTATGGAGTTAAACGATGCCATAGAAGAAACCCAAAGAGAAGTTATATATGCTATGGGGGAGATTGGTGAGACACGCTCAAAAGAGACTGGAAACCATGTAAAAAGAGTAGCTCTCTACTCAAAAGAATTAGCACTTTTATACGGCCTCTCTTACGAAGAAGCAGATCGTCTTCATATGGCAAGTCCTATGCATGATATAGGAAAAGTAGGTATCCCAGATGCTATACTAAATGCTCCAAGAAAGTTGAGTGTAGATGAATTTGAGATTATGAAAACTCATGCATCTCTAGGCTATGATATGCTAAAAAGCTCCAATAAACCTATCCTTCAAGCTGCCGCAATAGTAGCAAATGAGCATCATGAAAAATATGATGGAAGTGGATATCCAAACGGTACCTCAGCAGATGAGATACACATTTATGGTCGAATCACAGCCGTTGCAGATGTCTTTGATGCACTTGGATCTACTCGTGTTTATAAAAAGGCTTGGGAACTAGATAAGATTTTAGAACTCTTTAAAAACGAAAGTGCAAAACATTTTGATCCGCAACTAGTAAAACTATTTTTAGACAACTTAGATACTTTTTTAAAAATACGTAATAAATTTAAGGACTAATACTAAACTATGACAATGAGACATATTAAAATTTATTGTGAAATCGCAATGTCTAAGGGCGTTACAAAAAGAGCTCTAAAAGTAGCTCTTGTAGTTGGAACAACTCTAAACCTTATCAATCAAGGTGAGACAATGCTGTCGTTAAATCTTGGAGAAATCAATATGCTGAAATTTCTTCTTACCTATCTTGTACCATATAGTGTTACAACTTACACAGCTACTGCAATGAAGGTTGAGTTTCAAATTGGAACTAAAGCTATCATAGAGACTGATTTAAAATGTAAAGGTTGTGGAGTTCAGATACATGTAAAAGAGGGAGAAATTATACCAGAATGCCCTAAGTGTGGAGTTAATACTCACTGGAAATTAAAATAAATCAAAAGGATTTAAAATATGTTATTTGACAGAATTAAACTTAAACATAACGAGACAATAGTTACAAATGATTATCTAAAAGGACTTGAAGAAAAAGCTAAAACACTTGAAAATATTTTATCGGACAACTCAATAGATACTGCAAATATTATTTTGAATAATGCTAAAAATGTAAATGAAGCATCAAAGAAACGTTTGGGAAGCATTGAAAAAACAAAAGAACTCATAGATGGTTTTATAGCAAAATCTATAGAGATTAAAGATATTACAAATAAATCTAAAGAGATAGCAAAGAATACACTTAACTCTACAACAAAAAGCAGTGAATATGTTAATAAACTCTCAAATACACTTGAACAAAACCATCAACTTACAAATGAATTTCAAGTAGAACTTACAGAGCTATACTCAAAAATAAACGGAATCAATAGTTTAGTTGACTCCATTAAAGATATAGCAGATCAAACAAACTTATTGGCCCTAAACGCTGCTATAGAAGCGGCAAGAGCCGGAGAGCATGGAAGAGGTTTTGCGGTTGTTGCTGATGAAGTCAGAAAATTAGCCGAAAGTACCAATAAATCTGCCAACGAAGTTCAGATGGAGATGAGTATTATTATGGGAATTTCAAATGATGTTATAGAGCGTCAGAATGGAATGCTAAAGGGAATTGAAGATAGTGTAGAAATTTCTACAGATGCTGTAAATATTTTGACTGAACTTGGAGATAATGCTACATCTAATATGCAAGAAGTATCCGTAGTATTAGAATGTCTAGATAGACAACTTCAAGATTCTCAAACAATTAAGAATGATATGAATATAGTTGTTGAAGATACAAAAAAAGCCATTGATGGCTCTAGTAAAAACATGAGTTTAACACAAGAACTTATCACAAAACTAGAGTATTAAAAGGATAGAATGAGACTAAAACTCTAAAAAGAGTTTTAGATCTCGCTTGATTATTTAGAGCCACACTTTATAGGGGCTTTTGTCTTACCACATTGGCAGTTATCACCACATTTACAATCTGGACCACATGAGCAATCTTTGTTACCACAACTCTCACCAGCTTTTACTTCACCACATTTGCAGTTGTCGCCACATTTACATTCAGGACCACATTTACAATCTAGTTTTTCACAACTTTTTGCTCCTTTATCCAGCATCGCACTTCCACATTTACCAGCACCACACTTCATCGCAGCACTTGCATTTGTTGCACTAAGACCTAAAAATAAAACCGCACCTAAAAGAAGTGCTACTAAGTTAAGTTTTTTCACTATTTAGAACCACATTTTCCAGTGCCACATTTAGTAGATTTCTTTTCAGCTTTTTTCTCAGCACCACATTTAGAAGCATCTTTTTTCTCACCGCCACATTTAGTAGCTTTCTGTTCAGCTTTTTTCTCAGCACCACATTTAGAAGCATCTTTTTTCTCACCGCCACATTTAGTAGCTTTCTGTTCAGCTTTTTTCTCAGCACCACATTTAGAAGCATCTTTTTTCATGGAGCTTCCACATTTACCAGCTCCACATTTCATATCTTCTGCTGCACTTGCTGAAGTAGCACCTAGACCTAGAAATAATATTGCACCTAAAAGAAGTGCTGCAAAGTTTAATTTTTTCATTTGGAACCCTTTAAATTTGTTTGAAAGTATTGTAGCACAAATATAAATAATATTGATATAACATATGTTGCATGGTTTTAATATTAAGAGAAAACTAACAAATCTCTATTTTGCCATACTCAATGCTAATTTTTCTACTTCTATTATTGAGATAGGTTTCGAGTAATAAAACCCTTGAGCAATATCACACTTATAATTTTTCAAGAATTCTATATGTTCTTGTGTCTCTGGTCCCTCTGCAATTATTTTTAATGATAGTGATTTTGACATACTGATGATAGCATTTGTAATAGCAATATCATCTTTATCATTTGGAATATCTTTGATAAACTCTCTATCAATTTTCAACTTATCAATAGGCAATTTTTTCAGATAACTCAAAGAAGAGTATCCGGTTCCAAAATCATCAATGGCAATAGAAACACCAAGTTTTTTAAGTTTTGATAATATTTTTATAGTCTCATTAATATTTTCCATAATAACGCTCTCTGTAATCTCTAATTCTAATAGTTTTCCATCAATTTTAGTCCTAACTATAGCCGCTTCGATATATGAGTACAAATTTTGATGTAAAACCTGTTTAGCTGAGATATTTATAGAGAGGGTAGCTTCACTCATATGGGTATTCCTCCATAGAGCTAACTGATCACATGCTTGGTCTATAATCCACTCACCTATAGGCATAATCAAGCCGCTATTTTCTGCAATTGGTATAAAGTCAAGAGGAGAAATCAATCCTTTTATTGGATGATTCCATCTAATAAGCGCTTCAACACCAACAATTCTTTCATTCGATAATAACACCTGAGGCTGGAAAAGTAAAAATAGTTCATTATTTTGTAAAGATTTATGAAGTTCACTCTCTAGCATAAGACGGTTTGTAGACAAGTTTAGCATATCAGTATGAAAGAAAGAGTATTTGCTTCTTCCAGATTGTTTTGCATCATACATAGCAACATCCGCATTTCTTAAAAGCAGCTCGGAATCATCCGCATCGTCAGGATATATAGCAATACCTATAGAAGCACTAGTATATACTTCATAATTATTCAGCATAAACGGCTCCTTTAAGACCTTTATAATTTTCATCATTGTCTGTTCTATAGTAAGTTCACTTTGTACGTTTGAGAATAAAAATACAAACTCATCTCCTCCAAAACGTGACAGCATGTCATAACCATCTATTTCAGTTTGAAGACGTTTTGACACCTTTTGAAGCAATAAATCTCCTAGAGTATGTCCTAAAGAATCATTTATTGTTTTAAAATTATCAAGATCCATAAAGACTAAAGCAAAATTATCTTTATTTTTATTTATTAAATTTGTTATTTTATCAACATAAGCGTGGCGATTAGGCAGACCTGTTAGAATATCATGATTGGCAAAATATTTTAGTTTATCTTTAGCTTTTTTCTCTTTATTATAAACAAACCTAAATAACAGCATACCTATAAACCAAAATAGAAGATGAATCATAAGGGTTTTTTTATAAGAAGTTATGGACAAATCGTATATCTCAGCCATTGGAACAGTTACGCTAACTCCTCCTGCCGTCTTATTATTTAAGTACGACTCCTGATGGTCATGACAAGCAAGACATCCAGGAGTAACCTCCATAGGACGCATAAGACGCATATACTCTTTACCTTTAATAGTTGTAAGCTCAAGTATCTCTTTGACTGAGTCAGCTTTTCTAAACTTTTTAAGAGCTTCTTCTTCCCATACATCAGGTGCATTATTTGGGTTTAAAACTTCCAATGCTGTTGTATGTCCTTTTACTCCATATAGTCCTGAGTACTCTTCCATCATCTGTCTTAACATATATGCCGGATTCATAAGTGTTAATTTTTTACCTGCACTTGTTGTAATGTCTCTCTCAGGAAAGTGACTTAAATAGGGGCTTGGTGGTGTTCTTTTCATATCTATAGGGACATAAACTCCACCATGGCTAGTAGCCCACTGCCTAAAGGCTTGATCTTTATCAAAGTTAGCATTAGCAACATTACGAGCTGTCTCAAAACTTTGTTGATACTGATTAAATGCCGCAAATATAAGAGATGTAATGACTGTAAGTGTCCAACCAAGCATAGTAATAATTTTAAGATTAAATAATTTTTTCATAGCTCTTTTCGTTGCTTATTTTTTATTAATTCATTATAATACTTAATAACTTAAAATTGTCTACTATTTGTGAACTAAATGACATGGAATGTATTTTAGATAAACTTACTTGAACTATTAAAAACTAAATAAGGTACTTTCAAATGAAACAAAGAGTCTTACTTGTACACGGATGGGGCGGTAGTGATAATCCACATTGGCAAAGCTGGTTAGCTGCGGAAATTGCCAGAGATTATGGATGTGTTAGTTTTTTAAAACTTTCAAACTTTGAGTTTCCACATATAAATCTCTGGAAGCAAGAACTTTTAAAAGAATTAAATAATTTCAATCCAACTATAATTATTTGCCACTCTCTTGCAAATATTCTATGGTTTCATCTTTGTAATGAAGAAAATATTGCCGAAGTTGAAAAACTATTTTTAGTATCACCTCCTAGCTTAAACTCACAGATAGATGAGTTGAAAAACTTTTTTCCTGTAGCTGCTCCTAAAAAACTATACGCAAAAGAAGTTTTGCTTGTATGCTCTACGAATGATCCATATATGGAACTAGATGAAGCTAAGTCACTCAAAAAAGAACTTAATGTTAAAATGGAAATCTTAGAAAATGCCGGACATATAAATGCTGATAGTGGTTTTGGACCTTGGCCTTGGATGCTAAATAAGTTAAAATAATATATAATCACTAAAAGGACTTAGTACTAATGAATGATACAGTAGAGGAACTAGAATCAGAACTCCAAGAAGTTTTGTTAAATATAGATAATATCGCGGCTAGAGTTGTAAAAAAAGAGTTAGATGCTTACGAAGGCTTCTTAGAATCAGAAAAATACAAAAATAGAGTTGTTGAAATTGGTTATGCTTTAAAAGAAAAAGGTATAGATATAACAACAAGGACAGAATAAACAGCTATATGATATAATATTGTCATATGCTATCAAAGGAGTTGTTATGAATGTAAGTCAGTATACATTTCAATCACCTTATTCTAGTCCATTTCAAGTTGGTAGAATTGATCCTAATTCTAAAAAAGGAGATGTGAGTAGTGAGCCTAGTTCAGAATTTGTAAAGAACACAAATACTACTCTTACTAATGCTCAAAGCTTTAAAGCCTCTCAGACTAGTGAAGTGAAACCTACTGTTGAATCAGACCATGTACTAGATATATATGCCTAATCCTACGCTTTACTTTCTCAGATCTTCTGAGCAAAAGATTGCAACGGATATGCTTCGATATGCAATGCGATTAGATGAAACAAATAAATCTCTGAGAGACTTTCCAGCCCTGAATGTTTATGAGAGGTTTTATGGTCTATCGACTAAAGATTTAGGACTCTATTCACTTGTAGACAATAAAATATCTGGAGCTGTATGGATACGTCTTTTAAAACCAGAAGATGCTGCTATGGGGTATGTGGATGCGAATACTCCTGTGCTTAATATAGCAGTCACTCCAGAGTTTAGAAACAAGGGAGTTGGCTTTGCTATGCTTAGTCAACTTTTACAAGAAGCTGGTGCGGTTTTTGAACAGATTAGTGTAAGTATCTTACAAGACTCTAAGACTGTGAAATTTTTTGAGAAGTTTGGCTTTGTAAAAGTCAAAGATTCTGAAAGTAAAAGCCATATTGATGGAAGTGATATCTTTACAATGCTAAAAAAGCTAGAGAGAAAAGAGGTAGTTAGACCGACCGACGGATATGACCCAAGAAGATGGATGGACTAATTCTAAATATCTAAATCATCAAAAAATTCATCTGCAGTTAGAGGTTTATTAGTCACATCTTCCATAGGTTTTTGTTGTAAGCTTAGCTCTTGATAAGCCAAGTACATATTTAAAGCTTCTTCCATCATCTTTTGTTTATCTTTACCTATCTCCTTAGACAATGTGTCCAACTCTTGCCAAAGTTCTAAGGGTATATCAAATGTTATTGATTCTATTTTTTCATTCATAATCAGTTCTCTGTTTTTTAAATTGTGTAATTATAGCCATCTTCATATTATTGCTGTATAATTTCAAAAATAAAACTAAAGGCTTCTCTTATGGCAAAGCATCCAACACTCTTAGAACAATTCCGATCTTTTTACTTTCAAAATAAGCCTACAGATATAGAACAAGCTATAAAGTACTTTTCTGTATTTGGTGGAATGAGTTGGAATGTTGATATGGATGTACCCCTAGAAGAACTAATAGAGAGCAAGGTTTTAAATAACTATAAATATATTCACGCTGATATAACAAAAATTACTGAGAGTGATAGACATAGTCACCTTCTTCTAAGCGGTATCGCTATGGGAGATCGTCGTACACACTCTGCTCTAAAGAAAGCTCGTATCTCAAGATCTGATGGTGAATATGCTATGGAAAATCTTTTTGAGAGAGGTTTGTTACAAGCTGAATACTCACTAGAGTCTCCACCAAATTCAGAAGATAATATAGATGAAAAACTAAACTTCACAACACCGTTTATGCGTTTTTGGTTCTCTTTTGTATCTCCTTATTTTAAAGGTATCAGAGACGGTGACTACAAGGAAAGCAAAGAGAGCTTTGCTAACCGCCAACAAGAGTTCTCTGAGCTTGTCTTTTTAAAACTTGCTCAGGAAGTTATGAAAAAAAGTTTTAAAGAAGACCCTATTACAGAGATAGGAAGCTACTGGGACAGAAATACCGAGATAGACATACTAGCAAAAACAAAGTCTGGTAAGATTGTGGCTGGTATCTGTAAAAACTCTACCTCTAAAGCAAAGAAAACTGAACTTACAAAGCTAAAAGAACAATGCGAAAAGGCTGAACTAACTGCTGATATTAATGTTGTTATCTCAAAAAATGGTTTTTCAAATGAACTTAAAAATATAAAAGGTGCAGACCTTAGACTTTTTAGTCTTAAAAACTTTAAAAGTCTTGTAGAAGACCTTAGTGAGAGAGATTTTATAGAATGCACCGGCAAGAGATACTAAATAGATGAAAAAAAAAGTTGCTTATCAAGGCGTAAAAGGCGCATACTCACACTTAGCCTGTTATCATCAATATCCTGAGTATGAAGCTATCGCATGTAAATCGTTTGATGAGACTATGTATCTTGTTGAAGAAGATGAAGCAGATATTGCAATGATTCCTATGGAGAACTCAACAGCAGGTAGAGTTGAAGAAATTTACAGACTTATACCAAAGATGAAACTACATATCATAGATGAGTATTATCAGCCTGTAAACCATTGTTTACTCGCTCTTCATGGAACAAAGATAGAAGATATCAAAAGTGTATCATCTCACCCTCAGGCACTTGCTCAGTGTAAAAATCATATAGAGAAGTACAATCTTGAAGCGAGAACGAAGTTTGACACAGCAGGTTCGGCCCAAGAGCTCATAAATATGCAAGACAGAACTCACTCTGCTATAGCATCTAGTCTTGCTGCAGAGATATATGACTTAGAAATTATAGAAGAAGAATTTCAAGATCTTAAAAACAACACTACTCGTTTTCTTGTTCTATCTAAAGAATACATCATTCCTGAATTTGATAAAGATGAAAAGTATATTACTTCTATTATCTTTGAAGTAAGAAATATACCTGCATCACTCTACAAAGTACTTGGCGGTTTTGCGACAAACAGTGTAAATATCATCAAAATAGAGAGCTATTCTGGCAGTGGAACTCTAACTCTCTCTCAGTTTCATATCGACATAGACGGGCATCCAGATGAAACAAATGTAAAACTTGCACTTGAAGAGCTGTCCTACTTTGCTAACACAGTTAGGATGCTTGGTACTTATATACCTCACTCTATGAGAGAGAATTTACGAGCCTGATTTAACAGACATACGTCAAGATAAGTAACATAATTTTTAGATACACTTATTTAAAGTAAAAAAAATGACAGAAGAAAAATTTATCTATGATAGTCAGACTGTTTTAAAGTTTATTCAATGTTACTGTGATAGTGAACATTACAAAGCTCAAAAAAGTACAGACTCTATAAAACTTAACTACAATAACAAAAATCTAAAAGAAGAGATACACTACTGCTTATGCAAAAGGTGTGAAGAGACTCTTAAATACTCATATGTCAAACTTCAAGAGTGCCCACACGACGAAAAACCAAGTTGTAGAAAATGCCCAAAACCTTGCTACGACAAACCAGAATGGAAACATCTGGCAAAAATCATGAGATATAGTGGACTAAGACTCGGTATCTTAAAGATAAGAAAAAAACTATTTAGTCGTTTTAAAAAAAATTCTTAAAAATTATGTTATAATTTCATTCCAAAATTTTAAAGAAAGTGGGTGATGTGATATGCCAGGTATCGTACTACGTAGTGATGATAACTTTGATGCATCTTACCGCCGTTTCAAGAAGCAGACTGACCGTAACTTAATAGTTACCGAAGCTCGTGCTCGTCGTTTCCATGAGACTGAAACTGAAAAGCGTAAGAAGTTCAAAATAGCATCTCGTAAGAAAATGCTTAAGCGTCTTTATATGATGAGACGTTACGAATCACGCCTATAATAAGCTAAAGCCTTCGGGCTTAGTTTATCTTACTTAAAATATTCTTTTTTTTAAAACTAATTATAAAATATCTTTCTTAACAAATTTTCATGATATAATATCCGCATATTAATATTAGGAATTATTATGAGTTCACTCTTTCTTCGCATGCGACTAGTTCACTGGATTGGTATATCACTTCTTATAGTTAATGCTTTTGTATTTACAGACAATCTAATCTCTCAAATCGTTCAGATAATAATTGCCATTGTTATTGTTATTCATGATATAGATGAAAAGATTAATGGTGTTGATGTGGCTAAAAAAATAATAGACAGCCTCTCAAACTTTAAATCTGGAAAAAGAATAGACCTAAAACTAAACTTCTCCAGAGAGTACCAACATATGGTTGAGCTTATTAATGATTTTACAGACAAAGTAAGTGAAGCGACGGAGCTTAGCGGTGCATCTAATGAGATTAGCGAAAAACTTAATCAACTTCAAAACTCTGTAAAAACATTAGAGGTTGATTTTCAAGATGGTGAAGAGCTAGCCCAAAAAGTATCCTCTAAATTAGATATTATTACCATTGAATCTGACAATAATCTAGATTTCTCAAATGAAGTTCTAGAGAGTCTAAGTAATGTATCTAATCAAATAGGGGAATCTGTTTCTAAAATGGCTACACTTGAAAATCAAATAAGACATACCCATGAAGGTGAGATGGCTCTTAGTGAGAATTTGAAATCTTTAACAGTAAATGCCGAAGATATTAAAAATATTCTAAACATCATCTCTGACATATCTGATAAAACAAATCTTCTAGCACTAAATGCTGCTATAGAAGCCGCTCGTGCAGGTGAGCATGGTCGTGGTTTTGCCGTGGTTGCGGATGAAGTAAGAAAGCTTGCTGAAAATACTCAAAGATCGCTAACGGAGATAAATGCAAGTGTAAATGTCATAGTTCAAAGTATCTCAGATGCAAGTACAAGTGTGGAACAAAATGCACAATCAGCACTTGAGCTAGTTTCTATCTCAGAAATCTTGCAAGAAAGCCTTACTATCTCAAGTTCAGATATCGAACGCACCCATCAAAAAGGGCTTCAAGATACAGAAAACTCTCAACTAATAAAAGATGAAGCATACAGTTCAAGAGACTTAACTAAAATACAGATAGAGAAGATGCAAAATACAAAAGTCTCTATAAGCAATATAAAAGAGAATATCACAGTTATAAATGACAGTACAAAAGCATTAGTCGAAAAAGTCTCTAGTTTATAGAGACAAAAAATATTAAAACTCTACACCAAAACCTACAAGAAATTGGTAATCACTTCTATCTGATGTGATACCACTGCTAGTCTCTTCTGGGTGTTGTAGATAATCCCATACAAAACCAATATCCAAATCTAACCAGCCTGTAATTTCATTTTCAAGAGTTGCCACCATATGATGCTTATATGTACCTGCCCTCTCATCTGTCAAGGTCACTTTCCAGTCATACATAAAATCAACTTTTGAACTTATTTTAAATGCTAACTTAGTACTAAGCTCCAGGGCGGGAGATGTTGCAATACTATCTCCGCTAGTTACAGAGATATACTTAACATATGTATATGCAGGACCGACTGATACATCCCAATTTAGTCTCGAATTATCTGCAAGTTTATAACCAATACCTACACCTGCTGTAATCTGATTCTCTATATTTTGGAATTTGTCTTTATAAAACTCTGAAAAGAGTGGTGTCCAGAAAAATCTACGTGTAATAAACCTGTCATACTTTTGGTTCAGACGATGATCGTTTGCTGTCTCTTCATTATCACGAGCAGAGATTCGACCAAGATAATCTAAATATAGATTATCCTTGCTTGTTCTTCTTTTAATAGTTGATTTTGCAACATAATCATACTGATTTTTGTTACCTTTACGAACATCTATATTTATAGTTACCTTTCCATTCCAGTAGTTAAACTCTGAAGTGCCTTTTGGGGCTAAAGAAACTATTTCATCTCTATCAAACTTAAAAGTTTTATCACCTTGGATAATAATAATACTATCATCTTTAAAACGGATAATTCCAGAAAATACCGCTGTGTCTTCTATATTTACACCCATAACATTGTAACTTTTTATCTTAATCACATCTTCAAAGTCAAAAGTATGGATGCCAACTTCAGCGCTATTAAACTCTAGCTTATCATTATATAAGGCTTTTATTTCACCTTTAAACCACTCTCCTGATTCTGTTTGAACCCAATCATATTTTTTTGGTGTTGGAGACATCTTCTCCCAAGGAGTTTGAAGATTTGATATATCTATCTTTTTCGCAGAGTCTCTCTCTTCAATAGTTTTTACTTCTACTTGCGTATCTTCTTCGGCAATTTCACGAACCTCAGTATCAGATAGTCCAGAGGTATCTTTTACTTCTACAAGCTCAGATACTACTTTGTTTGAGGAACTCGCTTGTGCCAAAAGCGGATGAAGCAATAAGAGAGTGATAAGAAGTATATATCTCATTGAGGAGCGATTTTTTTTATGCAATTATAACTTTCCATATATTTCATTATAAAAACTTAGAGCATATCTATCACTCATATGAGCGATGCAATCAGCTACAACTCTATGTTTTTTTCTTGTGTTTAATTGCTCATAATAGAACTTTGGTAACATCTTTTCTTCTTCCATCAAGGCACTGTAAAGTCCTTTGATAGCCTGCTTACCTGCAAACATCTTAATAACAATATTTTTATGCTGATATAGCTTATTCAAAAGTAATTTTTTAAGCTTTTTAATTTTTGTCTCTAGCTCTGGCGCAAATCCCACTGGTATATCTGAGCTACTCTTAAGTGTGGCACAAAGTATAGAAGAGTTATCTATTTTATCTTTTGAGTAGTCTAAAAGAGAATAAATAAGATGGTTTATCAGATGCGAACTAAAACGATAACGAAACATTTCATCTTCATCCTCTAAAATACCTTCAGCTTTAACTTTGGCTAAAATTTCTTGTATTAAAACACTCTCTTTAAGGTCATCAAAATTTATTAAACCAGAGTTTATACCATCATCTATATCATGGCTCATATAGGCTATCTCATCTGCACGATCAACCACCATTGCTTCTATGGACGGGTGAGTTTCTAGGTTGAACTCTTCATCTACCCATGATGGTAAAAAACTTTTTTTATAAGGATATGAGTGCTTTAGGATTCCCTCTAATGTTGCAAAAGTAAGATTTAGTCCATCAAAGCCTTTATATCTTTTCTCTAACGATGATACGACTCTAAAGCTTTGAAAGTTATGCTCAAATCCATTTTTAAAGCCTTTTTCTTTCAAACACTCATCTAAGCTGTCTCCACCTATGTGACCAAATGGAGTATGTCCCAAGTCATGGGCAAGAGCTATTGCTTCGGCTAAAGACTCATTTAGTCCAAGATGTGAAGTGATAGAGCGTGCAATTTGTGAGACTTCTATAGAGTGTGTAAGGCGAGTACGAAAAAAGTCACCCTCTTGATTTAGAAAGACTTGTGTTTTGTACTCTAATTTTCTAAAACTGCCAGAGTGGATAATACGATCTCTGTCCCTTGCAAATGGATTTCTAAAATCTTTGTCTATATTGTGGAAGCGCTCATCGCAAAGCATATTGACTACGACTTTTTCAGAAATTTTGTAAGAATCTGGATTTTAACACCATTAACGCGTCCTTCAATCAAATCAGCGTTACCCGATACAAGAGCTATATTTCTTACAGCAGTACCTCTTTTAGCTACAAATGTTGTACCTTTTACATCCAAGTCTTTTGTAATAACTACAGTATCACCGGCTTGAAGTTTAACCCCGTTTGAATCTTTATACACTAAAACATTTTCATCGGGTAAGCCTGCATCAGCCCATGCTTTAACATCTTCTTCCATATACATCATATCTACTAAGTCTTGACGACCTAAAGCATTTAAAAGACGATAAGATACAACTTGGACAGCTGGTGTCTCATTCCACATGCTATCATTTAGACAGTTAAAGTGAGTCTCATCCATGGAGTCCGGATTTTGAATCTGTGATGTACATGTACTACATGCGTATATAGCTTGATCAACACTTCCATCAGAAGGAGTAACTTCTAAAGCACTCAGTCCTTCACTACTTCCGCATAATTCACAAACACCGCCACTTCTTTTGGCTAACTCTTTTTCTAAACTCATGGATATTACCTTTAAAATTATTAATGAAATTATACCTCATATTAATCTTGATACATATTAATAACTTCTGATTTCCTTTATGATAGACTTTTAAAAATCGCACAAGGTCATATTATGAAAAACTATTTATTTCTGACTCTGCTTCTGTTTCTCTCTTCTTTAGTTTTTGCTAACGAAAGCAAGGTATGTCAAAAATGTCACCCAATCATCTATGAAGAGTACTATGAATCTTCTCACCGTAAGGCTTCAACTATAAACAACCCTATCCATAAAGCAATGTGGGACAAACATCCTAAAACACCAAAGGGTTATACGTGTGCCAAATGCCACTCTCCAAGTGATAGTGAGCTGATGAAAACAGGTGTTTTAAAAGATAACAAGATTCAAAGGCAAGAACCTATCTCTTGTATATACTGTCACACTATCAAAGATGTCAAAGAAGGTTTAGACTCAAACTCTAACGTATCAACTAACAAAAAAAGAGAGTTTTATACTGCTCAGGCTGACAAAAAAGGTTCTGCTAAAGCAGAATACAAAACAAAGACTTCATGGTTTGGACTCGTTAAAGAATCAAGAAACTCGCCTTTTCATAAGATAGACTATAATAATGAAAACTACTATAGTGGAAATGTTTGTATGGGGTGTCATTCACATACAAACAATAATCATAGTTTTGATATAAGTATGCTAGATGCAATGATAGATAAAAATGATAAAAACACTTGTATTACGTGCCATATGCCTCAAGTAAGCGGAACAAAAGTAACTCTTAATGAGACTAAAACACATGCTTATCATGGCATCGCTGGCATCTACCACATGAATAAGTCTATGGGTCAATACATTGATTTTAAGATTGATAAAAAAGCTGATGAATTTAGTGTAAATGTTATAAACAAGTCTAACCACGCTCTTTTTGGACAATCATTTAGGCAAGGCGTACTAAAAGTTGCAATAGATAGAGCAGGTAAAAGAATCTCTCTTGAACCATTTATATTTACAAGAGTTCTGGGTAAAGATGGCAAAGAAGTTATGCCATGGAATGCAAATGAAACACTAAAAGACACTTTAGTATATGCAAAAAGAGAAGTAAATTTTAAAAAGTCATTAAAGTCTGGAGACAAAGTAACTCTGACTTTAGGAGTTAAGAGAATCTCTAAAGAAACAGCTGCAAAACTCAACATTCAAAACAACAAAGAAGTTACCAGACTTAGAATACTTAAAACTCAAACATTTGAGTTTTAAGCTTTTACAACTTGGTTTCTACCAGCTTTTTTAGCTTTATATAGAGCATCGTCTGCTCTTTTCATAACAGCAAAAGGATCTTTATCTTTTTGGCTGTTTTGAGTTATTCCTGCTGATACGTTAATAAATATCTTTTTAGTACCTTTTTTATTTCTAACACTAAATGGTGTAGTTGCTATACTCTTTCTTAGTGCATCTACATGAACAAATGATTCATCACTCTCCTTAGATGGAAACAAAATTACAAACTCCTCTCCTCCATATCTATAAGCTTTTCCGCCACCGCTAACTTCTAAAAATTTAGATGCCACCATCTTTAAAACCTCATCGCCTGTATCGTGTCCATATGTGTCATTAAACTTTTTAAAAAAATCTATATCGCACATTGCTAGAGAGTATTTTCTTCCAAGCTTTGCCATATCTTCTACCAAAGCTCTACGACCAGGCAGAGCCGTTAGTTCATCATAAAAAGCTAGTCTATATGATTCGCGGATAAGAAGAATAAAAATAATAATTGCAAAAGATAATAAAGAGACTTCCGTAGCGTGTGGTGTCTTTAGAAAATATAGACTAAGGTAGAAAGTTATAAGTAGACTCAAAAAAGTAGTGCTATACATAAGATAACGACCAAACAAAACCAAAGCACTCATAACAAACAAAACAAAAATCCCAATTGCTACGGAGAGATCTTTTAAGGGGTAAAAGTTAGCAGCAAAGAGTTTTATGTTGAAGTAACTTTGAATAAGCTCTTTTGGATAGTAGATAAGAAATAGAACAATCCCTATCTCTACAACAAAAAAAGCTATCTTCAAGATACCCCAAAAAGAAAAAAGTCCTCTCTCTTTTAAAACTAGAAAAATCAAAAGATGTATGGGGAATAGCAAAGATGCATATAAAAATAGCAAGGTCGCTTTTTTTGCACTAAAATACTCAAAGCCTATATATACAAGGAGAAGAGGGATTATTACAAATATAAATCTATTTCGGTTAAAGTGCCAAGATACCCAAATAATAAGCAGACTTAGTCCATAAAAAAGGTACGGGACTATGTTAAAAAGTATCTCAGGTATCTTATGAGTATAGTGAATAACCACAGCAAAAAGAGCTGTTATAAAGAGTGGTATCAGTAAGTTTAGAGAAATAACCTTAATCGGATTCACGGCTACTCTTTATTAAACTCTACAATATCTTCTTTGCTATTTTGTTTATACTTAGTTTTATCAAAAGCTTTTTGAGCATCTTCTTCGTTATAGTTTCTACACTCTTTAGGCATAATGGCATTAGGATCAGATGCTATCTGATCACACATACTTGCACTGAACTTCATGTTTGAACATCCACTAAAAATCAGTAGAGTTGCTATTAAATAATATTTATACATTTTTTACTTCTTTTTTACTATAAGATTTAGATATTTTGTTGGAGTAACTCTCATCATTTCTTGTGCTAACCAGCGAATCTGAAAATATGCAGCACCGCTATCTCTAAGAGTGAAGTAGTTTTTCAGACTTCTAAGATTAAAAGTTACAACCATGTCTACTTTTACATTGTCAGTAATGATGTGCTTAAATGCATCTCCGACATTACGCTTCTTTTTACCTGTTTGAAGGGCTTCAAACATAGCTTGAGAGTTAGCTTTGAACTCTTGTAAAAAAATAAGTGAGCTTTTTGCTATGGCTATATCATCAAAGTTTTCTACTTTTGTCTGCTGATATGCTAGTTTATCAAATATTGCTGAGATTTCTAACTTATTATAATCATTATCACAAGTTACAAACATATCAAAACTTAAAATTTTCTCTATAAAGAACTCTTTGTCACCCTGTGCGGCCACAAAGGCATTAATAATAGAACTCATAGTATAACGAGTGCTTCTAACACTTATGGCTTGAATACGATGACGTGCATGTTCTTGTAAAACTCCCCTTGAAGTCCCACGAACTAAAAAGCTAAGATTAGCATGTTCTAAAATGCTATGATGAAAATATGTCCAAGCCAAATCACCTAACAGATTTGACTCTTCTATATCATTTATCTCATCACGCATCTCAGCATCTGGCATATTCTCTTCAATGTAGTTGATAACTCCATTTTCACTATTTGAAAATGAATCATAACAAGTTCTTGCTGCAGTTTCAGCTACACCAATTCCTGTGTCTTGAAGTAAAACTACCTCTGGTTGAGAATATTTTATACCGTACATATTTTCCATAGCTTGTTCGCCCTAAGTTAAGTTAATGATATTTTACAATAATTAACTTTTAAAGAGTTAATAACTTTTGAGAGATGTTACTATCTTGAAATACTAAAACCTATATTAATTTTATTTATATAGTTATCATAATCGATAAGACTCTCACCATAACCACTAAAAGCCTTCATATATAAAAATAAATCTTTTCTTCCAAAAATCGGATAACTGTAATTAGCCTCTATCGCTCCAGCATCACTTAAGTTATGTCTAAAAAGAATCTCAAAAAGATGTTTCTTGTACGGTATAATAAACTTTAAATGTCCATACCCCATGTAGTCTATCAGATTTGGATTGTAGTCATAATTATCAGGTAGCCTATACCAAAGTTTTAACTCTGAGAAAATAGCTTTATACTGAAAGTAAAAACTATTATTTATAGAGTTCCATGATCTTTCATCAACTCCACCTCTACCGTTTGACTCATGCTCTAAAGATAATTTTACAGCCTTTACAAACTTAGCATCGCTTAGCTCCGAAGTAGGTATCTTTACACTAAGTTCGGGGTTATAGTTTGTCTCTCTAAAATAAGCAGATTCTGAATAGAGCTGCCAAAATGCTAGTTGAGTGTAGGCTATTGAATATATCTCATTTAATCCGAGTAAGTTCGCAGTATAATCAAACTTTATACTTAGTTGGAACTCTGTTTCTACCTTTTGAGCCTCATGTCCATTTGTATCAGGATAATCACCATCATAGCGATAACTAACAGGTAAAAAGTAGTTTGCCTTATAAGCTTTTAAACTATAGAGTGATTGTGAAAGTTGTCTTATCGTATTTTGTGTCTCAGTATTTTCTGATTTACTTATGGTCCGATAGAGCTTACGTTGCTCTTTATCAATATCTCTTGAAGTATCATGTTTTGTCTGAGCATAGTATCCTTTTGCAGAGATTTTATACCATCTATCTGATAATTCTGTACTTGCTTCACAACCCTCTCCTTTCTCATACATATAGCCTAAGATATAAGCAGCATCGTTATCACCCTCTTCTGCTAGAGCACTAAAGAGTATAAATGATTTTTCAAATTCTCTATTTTTATATATTTCATATGCCTCTTCAAATTCTGTTGAAGATAAAAGGGTTATTGCCAAACATAACATTAAGAAAAATTGTTTCATCTATCACCTTTTTAAACTGATATCTCTATAGATAATATGTCTAGCACTTTACACAATCCAGGGAGTACTTCTTGTAATTTTCTATAATGGTTATCTATATTACTTGTTTGCGTAGTACCAAAGAAGTATTCCATATTAGAGTAAACAACTTCCTCATCTTCGCTTAACTTTCAAAAGTAGTCATTTTAGTGGATATGTTTTGTAATTATAAATTTTTTTACCTTTGTACTCCATCGAGTACTGGCACAAAGTCACAAGCCTCTAGCTCGGTTGCTTGGATAGATGTTCCTCTTTTTTTAAAACTAGTAATAATTTGTTTGTTAGCAACTTCCATAGGGGCTACAAGTATTCCACCGTCTGCCAACTGATCAAAGAGTTTTTGAGGAACTTTTTTTGTAGATGCAGAGAAGAGGATTCTATCATATGGAGCATACTGTATCCAACCATTTTGTCCATCATCTGTTCTTGTATGGATATTGTTAATTTTAAGCTCTCTAAAACGAGATTTTGCTTCTAGCATAAGTGACTCTATACGCTCAATGGTAAAGACACCGCGAAAGAGATGTGAAAGAACAGCTGCTTGATAACCACTACCACAACCAACTTCTAAAACTCTGTCTGCACCTTCTGGCTCTAAATAGTGAGTCATCTTAGCAACTGTTAGTGGTGAGCTTATCCACTGAGCTGAACCCATAGGAAGTGCATCTAATTTATAAGCATTATGTTTAAAGCCTGTCGGAACAAACTTCTCTCTGTCTGTGTTAGCTATGGCATGTTTTACTTCATCACTAAGACTAAATTTCTGGTGGCACTCATTTGCCAGTTTTGCTGTTTTTGTTGCTGTTATTCTGTCCAAATTATTTTATTCCCACATCCATATATCTTCTCATAACACTGATTTCTTTTTTGCTATAATCCACTTCTAAGCAAGGCTTATTCCCGTTTCTCTCTACTACGCCATGAGGTGTGATAATTGCACTCATTTTAGTACACTCAGCATCTAAGGAATCACTTGCCACTACAAAGCACTGGTTGATTATGGCAAGTGTTTGTGTAAGAACTTCAAAGTGCTCAGTTCTTAAAACTCCCCACCAAGATGGAACTGCTATAACATCACAACCTTCTAACTTTTGCCATAACTCTTTAAAACGAAGTTCAAAACATATAAGTATCCCTATCTTAATGCCATCAACTTCGACTATCTCTATGGGCTCATCACTTCCTTCACTCATGTACTTATGCTCATCACCAAAGCGAAAAAGTCTTGCTTTTGCTCTTTCATAAACTACTTCACCATTGTGAAAGATTTTAGCAAAGTTAAACACTTCACTCTCACGTCTCTCCATCATAGTAAGTATTATTATTTTACTGTGTGATGCTTTTTTTAGTGCCTCGTTTGCTACGTGAGCAAATTCTAGGGCTTCTTCAAAGTTATCATAGTCATAACCTGTAAGACAGACTTCGGGTGCAACGATAAGAGAGTTTTGAGATGATTTTTCTATCAGATCCAGTAGTGTTTTGAGGTTAGTGTTATAGTTAGGCGTCACTGTATCAAAAAGAAGTGAGCATAGTTTATACTCACTCTTATTATTTGCATTATTTAAAATAGTGTTCTCCAAAAACAAATTTAGGTCACAATTATATCTTAAAGTAGAAAGTAGCTCAACAAAAATAGTGCCGTAAGTTTTATTAGCGAGATTATGCAGGTCCCTATAATATTTCCTATCTGACAAGAAGTACAGTGTTTATACTGTTTTCCTTCATATTGGGCATAAAAAAAGTAGACAACAACAAGTCCAAGCATAGATGCCATGATATAATTCTCAGCACTCACTAAAGTCATTAAGTTCTCTTCACTCACAAAAAAGCCAGCTATAACCCCGAGAATTCCAAACACAAAAAGAAACTTAAAGACTTGAAGTATTCTGTCTCTTTTAAAGACGGTAGGGCAGTCATTTTTAGTGATAGCATCTGTACCAAACTCCAGCTTTGAGTCAAATAACTTTTGCTCCTGTGGATCTAATCTAAACCTGAAGTGAGAACCAAATGTGTAGTCCACTTTTCTCTGAAGTGTTATAGCTAATTCTCCATCAGCTTCTAAAAACCTCTGATTAGCATCTCTATCTTCATACATCAAAGTTATCTTCTTATATCTCTTTGTTTTAGCACTCTTGCCAGGAAAGTAAGCAGTAGTCTCTATGGGCTCTACACTACCTTCTCTTTTTAAAACTCTTGGATTTATAAGCTCTAAAAACTCCCCACACCCCAGGGTATCCTCTCTGTCTTCGCCATTCACCTTATCTTTTTTAACTACAACCACACTAAGAGGAGAGCCTATCTGAAATGCTGCAAGTGCGTCTAGCCCATTTTCTTCTATAGTATCTTTTAAATCTTGAATCAATGTGAATAACTCATCATTAAAAAACCTAACGTTAGCACCGAACTCTAAACTTGGAGTTGTTGGATATTTTGTTATTTCTCTTACCATTTGGGCCTCTTTAAATATAAAAAATTTACTTAAATGTCATTAGTGCATAACCATCATTTTGATATTTTATGGTGTCTATAAAACTATTTTGGGATATCTCAACAAAATCAAGGACATCTTCTTTCTCAATAGAATTAGATTTTAGACTCATAGCGCATGCTACAACTTTAACGCCTCTTTTTGTTGCTAGATGCGTAAGATAATCCTGTGCTTTTTGAATATCTGGCATTGCATTATCATCAACTACATCTTCGAAAGTTTTTGAAACCATTGGAACACAAGATCCATGAAGAGTGATGGCAAAGTTTACTTTATCTCCACGTTTTTCTATCATGTTCATAGTCTCCCCAATCAACCACATACGAGTTTTTATGTAGTGAGCATTCCCTGAACTACAGTCAAAAACCGCTTTGTACTCTCCTGCATGAAGAGTTCCAAAAAACATAAAAATTACTAAGAATATATACTTCATTACTGACCCAATGCGAAAACATTTGAGAGAGTATTTATATAGTTAAAGTAACCTGTGATTGCTACTGCTTCAATTATCTGAACATCACTGTAGCCCATATCTTTTAATTTCTCTATCTCTTCTTTTAAAACTTTATAATTATCTTTTTTTGAAGCTCTTATACAAAAATTTAAAAGTGCTTTTTCGGCGTCACTTGTGTTAATCGCATCTACACCTTTAAGAACCTCTTCGATTCTTTGTTCTGAGAGTCCTAGCATCTTAGCGATACCCTTATGTACATCTACACACATTTTACAGCCATTTTCTACAGAAATCAGAAGTGCTATAGACTCTTTTATGTCATAAGATAGAGTGGTCTCATCAAGCAAATACTTTTGAATCATTACATCCGTTGCAAAATATACTTTCTCATCAATCGCTAAAAGTTTAAATATCTCACCAAGTTTTCCTGTTTTTTCAAGTATAGGTCTAGCTTTATTCTGAATAGCAGGACTCATCTCTTCAAATTCCGGTAGTTTAATATGTGCCATTACTTTCTCCTATTTTATATTAATAATTATAGTCTTAAAAACGCTAAGTATAACTTAGCGTTTAAATTATAGAGTATAATTCTTATATCAGTATTAATAGGACTAATCATTGGAATATAAAATATCAGAACTCGTAGCCCTTACGGATGTACCAAAATCTACAATTCTCTACTATATAAGGGAGGGTTTGTTGCCAGAAGCTAAAAAAATCAAATCTAATGTTCACAGATATAATGATGAACATGTTGAACTAATAAAGTATATAAAGTATATGCAGCAAGAGATGGGTAGCTCAAATGAGCAGATAAAAACAGCTCTTGGACAAAAGAACCAATCTTTATCTAGCTCTTACTCCATGTTAGCACCCCTGATGCAGACACTCAGCGATATTCCAAGTGGTGCAAAACACTACACAAAAAAAGAGTTTATTGAGAACTATGGTTTTGACGTAAAATTATTAAATAAGCTACTAGACGATGGAATACTTGTGCCAATTGGCAGTGATGACTATACAGATAAAGAAGCTTCTATTATTAGACTTGTAGAAAAGTTTCAAGAAGTTGGGATTGAGTGTAGTATCATTAAAGAATATGTGAATCATGCAGAGGCTCTATCAAAACTCGAACATCAAATACAGACTCAGTTATGCAGTATAAGAAGTGATGAAAACTTTTCAGCACTGTGGAAGATTATGCTTGATACACTCTTTAATGCTAAAAAATATATCTTTAGTCGCTACACCCATAAAGTACTATTTAAAGCACTTAAGGACGAGATGTCTAAAAATGATTAAAAGTCATCATCAAAACTAAGACTACCTTTTGAGTAGTTTGTTACTGTCCCCTCAAAGAAGTTAGTTTTTTGATCATTAAATTTTGCAAAGTCATCAACCCATTTTATAGGATTTTCTACATTATATAGTTTTTCAAAACCAACAGCATTGAGTCTATCGTCTGCTAAGAATTTGATATATTGTTCAACTATATCGTTTGTTAAACCTAAAATCTGACCCTGAGTAATATATTTACCCCATTCGCTTTCTAGTTTTACAGCCTCTTTATACATAGCAATAACTTCTTCTTTTAACTTATCGCTAAAAAGGTCAGGTCTCTCTTTTCTAAGAGTATTGATAAGATTTTGAAAGAGTACAAGGTGAGTTACTTCATCTCTTTGAATAAAACGAATCATCTGAGCGGAGCCTAGCATCTTACCTGAACGTGCAAGAGTATAGATATATGTAAAACCACTGTAGAAGTAAATTCCTTCTAAAATTTGATTTGCAAAACATGCTTTTACAAAGTTGTGTTCTGTTGGATTTGCTGCTAGCTCTATATAAACAGCTGCAATCGCATCATTTTTATTCTTTAGCATCATATCACGACGCCAAAGATCATAAATCTCTTCAGAGTTTGTTGAGATGCTATCAACCATAACAGCATAAGATTGTGAGTGGAGAGCCTCTTCAAATGATTGACGAACAAGAATAAGATTAATTTCTGGAGAAGTCACATAAGGGTTTATATTGTCTATAAGATTATTTGTTTGCAGTGAGTCCATAAAAATTAACTGCGAAAGTGCTTTATCATAAGCTGTTTTTTCATTATCAGTTAGGTTTTTGTAGTCGTTCACATCACGAGTCATATCAACTTCTTTTGGGAACCAAGTATTATTTAGCATCATCTCCCAAAGATTATATGCCCATTGATATTTTATATTATTTAATTCAAAAATACCTGTTGGGTCTCCACCGAATACTTTTCTGTCATTTACATCCTCTGTTGAGTCTGGATTATATATATTTTTTCTATTCATAACGGCCCCTAATATTTAAAAAGTTTATCATTATATCCATCTGAATATTTTGTTTTCATAAATTTTATAAATGTTAGATATTATTTCAGTATGAGCAATTTATTCACACCTACATTTTTACTAAAAAACAGACATATTCAGACTCTATATTCATCTCTGTTTAGGAAAATTCCTATTCACAATTTTGACATAGAAAGATTTGAACTTAGCGATGGAGATTTTATAGAGTGTTATTGGTATAACAAAAGAGATAAAACAAGTAGCAGACCCATTGTCTTACTCTTTCACGGTCTAACAAGCTCCTACAAATCTCCATATATTTTAGGGACGATGAGAGAATTAGATAAAAATGGATACGATAGTGTAGTCGTACATTTTCGCAGTTCTTCTGGAGTTATGAACATAAAACCAAGCTCTTACCACAGCGGTAAAACTGATGATGCGATGGAGTTTATAAAGAGTCTGCAAGACAAATATACAACAAGTAAAATTTTTGCTATTGGCTATTCACTAGGAGGGAATGTTCTTCTAAAGCTCTTAGGAGAGTTATCAGATGCATCCCCGATTACTGCAGCCATTTCTATATCAGCACCTCTGCAGTTAGATATCTGTTCGGATCAAATGAACCGTGGTTTTTCAAAATTTTATCAGCATCTGCTCCTAAAAGATTTAAACAATTCACTAGAGAAAAAGTATAAAACTCACGATATGAAATCTTTAATCAATCTAGATAAAAAAGATGTGAAAAAACTATCCACCTTTTGGGAGTTTGACGATGCTTATACTGCACCTATTCACGGCTTCGCATCTGCTCAGGACTACTACACAAAATCAAGCTCAAAACAATTTTTAAAACATATTAAAACGAACACTCTTGTTATTCACTCTCTTGATGATCCTTTTACCACACCAAAGATACTTCCAAAGGAAGATGAAATACCTCTAAATATTAAGCTGGAAGTCTACCCATATGGCGGTCATGTAGGTTTTATAGAGGGTAGTTTTTTAAAACCTAAATACTGGCTTGAAGAAAGAATCATTAATTATTTCCATGAGTTTGTTTAATCATATTTCTTTTATAATAAAAGGATACACAAAAACAAGGGAACCACTTTTGCAAAGCAAAATATTTCTTTAGTCGCCTCAGCGGCGCAAGCGAAGATAAAGGGACGTGTTCCTTTATCGGACTAAAGATAGAGGTTTCCTTCATTTTATAAAATAAAATCAAGGAGTTAAGTATGAAATTATTTATATCTTTCATACTACTAATTACTACTATGAATGCAATGGATTTAAAGCCCTGGAAGGGTAAAATAGAACAACTTAGCGATGAAGAAAAATACGTGCTTATTCACAAAGGTACAGAGGCGCCATATGTTGGTAAATATACAGATGAGAAATCAAATGGTACCTACACATGTAAGATATGTGAAACACCTCTTTATAAATCAAGTGACAAGTTTGATTCAAACTGTGGCTGGCCAAGTTTTGATGATGCAATTCCTGGTGCAGTTAAGAGAATTCCAGATGCTGATGGCAAAAGAGTTGAAATAGTTTGTGCTAAATGCGGTGGGCATTTAGGTCATGTTTTTGAGGGTGAAGGATTTACCGCTAAAAACACTAGACATTGTGTAAACTCAATCTCGTTAAAATTAGACCCTAGACCAGAAGCCAAAGATGAAAATATGTCTTATGCATATTTTGCAGGTGGTTGCTTTTGGGGAGTGGAATACTATCTTGAGAAATTAGATGGTGTAAAAGAAGTGCATTCAGGCTTTATGGGTGGACATGTTAAAAATCCAGGTTATTACGAAGTTGTTGGCGGTCGTACAGGACATCTAGAAGCAGTTGAAGTCATCTATGACAAATCCCAAATATCTTATGAAAAAATTGCCAGAACATTTTTTGAGATTCACGACCCCTCGCAGACAAATGGTCAAGGTCCAGATATTGGAAGCCAATACCTCTCTGCTGTTTTTGTGAATAATGAAGATGAAAAAAATACTATAAAAAAATTGATTGCATTACTCGAAGAAAACGGTTTTGATGTAGCAACAAAAATATTGGAAAGTCAAGAGTTTTACAAAGCCGATGAAGGGCATCAGAACTACTATAACAAAAAAGGTTCCCTGCCATATTGTCATGGTTACAAAAAAAGATTTTAATTTATTATAATTCTTTATTAAATAATATAAGTTATGCTTATCGTTATTTAATATTTCTTTTATCACATCTTAGATAGAATCATTAGTTAAAAATATTTATATTTCTATAAAAAAGTGATAAAAGGAAAATTAAATGGGATTATTTTCAAACCCTGGTGTACCAAAAGCTGACTATAAAAAGTTACTAGAATCCAATGAAACACTACAGAATGCCAACACTGCTTTAAATCATCGTATAAGAGAACTAGAGGATGAACTACACTCTAAATCTAAACAACCAACCAAAAGCACTGCGGACAGCCTTATGGAGATGCAAAATGAGCATCTAAGATTAAACCTTATAGATATACAGGGAAATATGGCCGAATCTGTAAGCGCATCTAAAGAATCACTTAGAAATACTGATAGTTTAGTTGAGAGTATTTCTGAGATTAGTGAAAAAACAAACAATGTTGTTGCAACTCTTGATGGCTTAAATGAACTATCAGACACCTCTATGCATACTGTTCATGGATTGTCACAGAGAACAGATGATATTACAACTATACTAGCTCTAATTAAAGACATCTCTGACCAAACAAATCTTCTAGCACTAAATGCTGCTATTGAAGCTGCTCGTGCAGGTGAACATGGTCGTGGCTTTGCTGTTGTTGCGGATGAAGTAAGAAAACTAGCCGATAGAACAGATAAAGCTGTTAGTGAGATAAATATATCTCTACAGAGCATGAAACAAGATGTAGATACTATGTCGGAGCAGTTTACAGAGATTCAAGTCGGCATAGGTGATTCAAATAAACTTATTACGGAACTAAACTCTTCTCTTGAAGATGATGCCACGCAGATGAAAGAGTCATTTAAAACAATAAGCTTTACAACAGATCGCATCTTTATGTCTCTGGCAAAAGTAGACCATATTCTCTGGAAAACAAATACATACTACTCTGCCACTACTAAAGAAGAGAAGTTTAAGTTTGTTGATCATCATAACTGCCGTTTGGGTAAATGGTATTATGAAGGTGAAGGCAAAGAAGTCTTCTCTCAAACCCCATCATATCCTAAACTAGAGACTCCACATGCTACAGTTCATAATGGTACTCATAAGGTTTTTGATTTGATAGTTGAAAAAGATGTTGATACAAATGCATTAATAGCAGCATTTGCTGAGATGGAGAAAGGAAGCGATGAAGTATTTGCTATCTTAGATAAAATACTTCATGACAAAGATTAGTCTTTAAATATATTTTCATAGGTTTAAATACCTATGAAATTTAGAAAAATAGTTACTATTTACGAGAGTGTCTTTTTCTCTCAGCCTCAGTTAAGTATCTTTTACGAATACGAACAGCTTTAGGAGTTACTTCAAGAAGCTCATCATCTTCAATCCACTCTAATGCACGCTCTAATGACATATCACGTGGTGGAATAAGCTTAATAGCTTCATCAGCACCGCTCGAACGAACATTTGATTGAGCTTTACCTTTAATCGGGTTAACAACTAAATCGTTTGAACGTGAATGCTCACCAATAATCATACCTTCATAAACTTCAGTCTGAACACCAATGAAAAGAACACCACGGTCTTGAATACCAAACAGTGAGAATGCTAAAGTAGAACCATGAGTCATAGAGATAAGTGCACCGTAAGAACGTGATTCAACAGAACCAGTAAACGGACGGAATTCTAAGAAAGAGTGATTCATAATACCCTCACCCTTAGTGTCTGTTAAAAATTGTCCACGAAAACCAATAAGTGCACGAGCTGGAATTTCAAACTCAATTCTTTGGAAACCTTGGCCCATTGGAAGCATTGATTTCATCTCAGCTTTACGTTTACCAAGACGCTCAATAACACCACCAGATAATTCTTCAGGAACATCAATTACTAGATGCTCAAATGGTTCACATTTAACACCTTCGATTTCTTTAACAATAACTTCTGGACGAGAGATACTAAACTCAAAATCTTCACGACGCATATTTTCAGCAAGTACAGTAATTTGAAGTTCACCACGACCTGATACTTTAAATTTACCCTCACCAACTATTTCAAGTTTCATTGCAACATTTGTATTCATTTCAAACTCAAGTCTTTCTCTAAGTTTGTTGCTTGTTACATGCTTACCCTCTTTACCTGCAAGTGGAGAATCATTAACAGCAAAAACAACTGTTAGTGTCGGCTCTTCAATGTGCATAGGATCGAGTGGCATTGGGTTAGCTGGGTCACAAATAGTATCGCCAACATCAACTGTTTCCATTCCTGCAAACGCAACAATATCACCAGCTTCAGCTTCATTTATTTCCATACGGTTAAGACCAAGGAAACCAATAAGTTTAGAAATTTTACCCTTAACTAATTCACCATCAGCTTTTGCAAGCATAATATTGTCACCTTTTCTTACAACACCGTTGAAAATACGAGAAATACCGATTTTACCAACATAGTTATCATAATCTAGTGTAAATACCTGTGCTTGAGTATGGTTCTCTCTATCACCCTCTGGCTCAGGAACATGTTCTAAGATAGCATCAAAAATACATGTGAAGTCTCCATCTGGATCACTCATATCCATTTTAGCCATACCATCACGAGCAGCAGCATAGATAACTGGAAAATCCTGTTGATCATCAGTTGCACCCATTGCAGCGAAAAGGTCAAACATCTCATCAACAACACGCTCTGGATCAGCAGAAGGTTTGTCAATTTTATTAATAACAACAATAGGTTTTTTACCTAACGCTAACATCTTTTTAACAACAAACTTTGTTTGTGGCATAACACCTTCATAGGCATCAACAAGTACCAAAACACCATCAACCATCTTAAGTACACGTTCAACTTCACCACCGAAGTCAGCGTGACCTGGAGTATCAATAATGTTAATTTTGTGATCTTTATAACGTATAGCTGTGTTTTTAGAAAGAATCGTAATACCACGCTCTTTTTCTAAATCATTACTATCCATAGCTCTTTCATCATGTGCTTCATGAGCGCCATATGTTCCTGACTGCTCTAGCAGTCCATCAACTAGTGTAGTTTTACCGTGGTCAACGTGTGCAATAACTGCAATATTTCTAATCTTTTGCATTAATACTTCTCCATAGATACTTTTCAAACTTTATAAAGAAGTAATAAATACTTCTTATTTATATGAAAAATTTTCGCGATTATACCTAAAATAATATTATATCTCGCAAAATCTATTAATATACCTTTAAATATCTATAGATGCTATAATAAATATACTCATATAAATTGATATAATATATTTATTATGTTTTATTAGTCAAATAAATTAAAATATGCTTTATCTCATATTTAAAGTACAAATCAAATAATTGAGTTAAAAATGATTGAATATCCAAATTTTTTAAATAAAATCTTTGACAAACTAAAAAAGAATGATGCCCGAGTAATCATCATTGGTGGATTTATAAGAGACTATTTACTAAATATTGAATCAAATGACATAGATATTGAAGTATATAATATATCTTCTTTTGAGAAATTGGAAAATATTTTAAAAGAGTTTGGAAGAATCAATAGAGTCGGAAAAAGTTTTGGTGTATGTAAATTAAAAATTGACAACTTTGTTTTGGATTTTACTCTTCCTAGAATCGACTCAAAAATAGCATCCGGACACTCTGGTTTTGATATAAAAATCCAAAAAAATCTCGATTTTATAGATGCCACAAGAAGAAGAGATTTTTCTATGAATGCCATAGGCTATGATGTAGCAACTAAAATCTTACTTGATCCATTTAATGGAATCTATGATTTAAAAGAAAAAACCCTAAAAATGGTAGATGCAGAGACTTTTATAGAGGATCCGTTAAGAGTTTTAAGAGCTGTTCAATTCTGTGCTAGATTTGATTTAAAGATGGATGAAGAGCTATTTCTACTTTGTAAGCGAATGATAGAAACAAATATGCTATCAGAACTTGCAAAAGAGAGAATTTATGAAGAAATCAAGAAACTTTTACTTAAATCCAAGAAGCCATCTATAGGTTTTAAACTCCTAAAAAAACTAGGTACTTTAAAATATTTTTCTAACTTCGAATTTGAGGAGAATTGGTTATGCTCTATGAATGCAATAGACAAAATAGCAGAGTTAAAAATAACTAACGAAAAAACAAACGAAGTTTTAATGTTATCATCTCTATGTTATCAATTCACTTCTCCTCAAATTCAAAGTTTTATATCTAAGCTATCAAATGATAAAGCTCTCTTAAACGGTATTATAATACTTAAAAAAAATCTAAAAACTATTTTGGATATTAGTTCAAAAGAGATTAAGGACTATGATATTTATAAACTATCTACTAAGGTAAATATAGAAGAATTGACTATATTATCTGAAGCTTTATTCGGTCTTGGAAAAAGTATTGCCTCTAGAGCAAAAGAGTTAAATATTATAAATAAAAAAACACCTGCTATTTTATTAGGAAGAGATTTAATTGTATCTGGCATAAAGCCATCTAGTGAATTTTCAAAAATACTAGATTCAGCTTATGAGGCACAGATGCATGGAGAGTTTTTTTCTAGAGATGGGGCCATAAAGTGGTTAAGTGATTATTTAGATTAACCACTAATAACATCCATCTTTCTCTGTAATTCATTTTTAATATTCATATTATTAATGGCTAATTCAATAGAATCTTTAAACCTTGTATAGTATATCTGCTTATTTTCTTTGTCATATTTTTCAATAATATCTTTTGATTTTTCTGAAAATTCATTTACCAACTCTATTGCAGTAACAGAGATTTTTTTATTTGTCAATATGCTTAAAACAAGATCAAAACCTTTTTTAATTTTACTGTCCATATCACCAATATCAATATATCTTTTAGATGTTTTTTCATCAACTTTTAATAATTTGTGTAGAACTTCGATTAAACCTTCCTCATCTACCGGATAGTCAGCTATTCTATTATTTATGTAGGTTCTCATATCTGTTAAATTCATTTTGGAAACTCTATCAATTAACTCTCTGTTTTCTTGATTATCAGATATGCTATTGTTCATCTTTCCAAGTATTTTTGAAAACATTTAATTACCTTTCTTTTATCTGTTTAGAACTGTCTATTTCTATAAGAGTATGTACATTTCCACGAGGGTTATAATCGGCTATAATCTTCATATATTTAGGTTTTATTTTATTTTCTAATGTTTCATATATTTCATTTGCACTATTTTCATGGGATACATGTTTATCTCTAAATGAATTGATATATAACTTCATTGCTTTTAGTTCAACTACCCACTTATCTGGTGTATATTCAAGATAAATAGTCGCATAATCAGGATAGCCACTTCTAGGACAAAGACAAGAGAACTCTGGAAGAGTCATTTTTATTAAATAATTTCTATTATGCTCATTTGGCCAGATTTCTAAATCTTTTTCTACATCAAACTCATTAACTATTTTTTCGCCATATTTCATACTCTTTCCTTTGGGGTACGTTGGTATTAATTTTCATATTTTTTTTCTACAGGAGCTAAATATTTACCTTGTAAATAATCAATTCCCAACTCTTTTGCTTTTGCTTTTATTTCCTTAGTTTCAACCATTTTAATCCATGTCTTAATATCTTTTTTATGTGCCATTATATTAAAGCCATCAATTATACTTTCATATTTTTTATCCCCTATATCTTTTGTATAGAATGAGTCAAATCTTACTATATCAATATCCAAATCCCTAAGATACAAAAAGCTGGTGTGAATAGCACCTAGCCTATCAATAGCAATCAAAATACCCATATCTCTTAATGAGTTTAGAGTAGAGTTATATTTACTAATATGTGAATAGTATTGTACTTCATTTAGCAAAAATATAAGTCTATTTTTTATATTTTTATTTGCTCTTATAAGTTCTTTTGCTTTTGTTAAAAAATCTAAATTTCTGAGTGAACTTGGAGATATATTCATAGCAAATATTTCTTTTGATTCATCACAACACTTAGCTATGTTTTGTTCTAGTACCATCAGGTCAAATTCAACCATCAATCCCAATTTATCTAAAACTTTCATATAAGCTTTTTGATGAATTATTTTTAACTCAGGTGTTTTTAGTTTTACAAAACACTCTTTTATAGTGCATTTATCATTTTCAAAAACATCCTGTGTCATTACAATAAATGATTTGTTTTTAATAGCATTTATAATAGATAATTCTTGCTTTTGTGGACTTATTTCTTCACCATTTTGAAAAAGTAATTTTTGATTTCTATTTATCTCTTGTATTTCAAAAAGCTTTTCTATTAGATAATCAAGTTCACAAGAATATGTTTTATCAATTATTGCACCACTTATTTTAACTTCTATATCATCTACTTTAAATTCATCACTCTTAAGGCACATTAATTCAAGCATTGTTGAATATTGATCTTTTGTACCATTTAGACCAATTACAAAGTCTCCTCCTTTTATATGCCCCATAGGAAAATTATTTAACTTTTGATTTTCAAGATACTGACTTATTTCTAAAGCAAATTTATTTAGAACTTTATCCCCGTTTTTCATTCCATAACGACTATTTATATCAGCTAAATTATCTACACTCATTAGTAATAATGTATATTCATTATTACTTTTTATCTCTTTTTTGAGATGCTTATAAAGGTACTCTCTAGTGAAAGTTTTTGTTACAACTTCTGTTATTCTTGTATCAAAACTCTGATAAATAATATAAAAAATAAAATATATACTAAATGCTATAAGTAAAATAGCCTCTATATAAAAATAAGGATTTAGACTTTGGTAATCTGTGATTAATTTACTTGAAGTTAAAGCAATAATAAGAGCAAAGATGGGAAGTCCCATTCTAAGCGCTAATTTAAAACGGTACTCTCTTTCTTTAATTTCTGGAAGTAACATTTGAGTACCGACCTCTCTTTAGATGTTAAACATCTAAATGTTTAACATCTTTAGCATGAGTTTCTATATAGTTACGACGAGGTTCAACTTCATCACCCATAAACAGAGTAAATGCATCAGATGCAACTTCTGCATCATCAATTGTTACTTGAAGCAAAACACGATTTTCAGGTGTCATTGTAGTTTCCCAAAGTTGATCTGGATTCATTTCACCTAGACCTTTATAACGCTGAATATATGCACCTTTTTTAGCATACTCATTAATATCTTCAAGAACTTTTATAATATCTTTTTCAAAACTTATATCCCACTCTTTAATTTTTCTAAAAACAAAACTTGCTTCATTAAAGTGAGGAGCTTCAAATAAATCATCATTAATAAGTAACTCTTCCATACCATCCTTTGTTTGAACAAAAATATGAATAGAATCATCAGTTATGCTTTTAGTTAGTATATTATTTCCTGAGTCAGTTAAAAATTTCTCAACTTCTATATACATGTTTTTAATATCTAAACCTATTAAATCAGGGTTTTCTATAAAATGACGAATAAGATCAACTAGTGCATATCTTCTCTCTAATGCTACAAGTGAACCTCTATAGTGATCAACCATTCTAAAATATGAGACTAAGTCATTGTTACCAATACCTTTAACATCTAAAGATTCAATACCATTTTCAATCAGGTAATCATTCATCTGACGATCATCTTTAAAATAAATCTCTTTTTTACCTTTTTTATAACGGTAAAGTGGTGGCTGAGCTAGATATAAATAACCTTTTTCTACAACATCACGGAAATGTCTAAAGAAGAATGTTAATAAAAGAGTCTGGATGTGAGAACCATCAACATCAGCATCGGTCATGATTATAAGTTTATGGTAACGAAGTTTTTCTTCATTATATTCTTCACCTATTCCACAGCCCATTGCAGTAATCATATTAGTAATTTCATCAGATTTTAAAATCTTCTCTAATCTTGCTTTTTCAACATTTAAAATCTTACCTTTAAGTGGTAAAATAGCTTGAAAAACACGATCACGACCCATCTTAGCTGAACCACCTGCAGAATCCCCTTCCACCAGATAAAGTTCACAAATGCTAGCATCTTTACTTTGACAATCAGCTAGTTTACCGGGAAGTGTTCCAACACTCATAGAATCTTTTCTACGAGTTAGTTCACGAGCTTTTTTAGCAGCCTCTCGACCACGAGCAGCCATAAGAGATTTTGAAACAATTGCTTTAGCTTCTAGGGGATTTTCTTCAAAATATTTAGAAAGTAGCTCATAAGTCTGTTTTTGAACTAATGGTCTAACATAAGTATTTCCAAGTTTACCTTTTGTTTGTCCCTCAAACTGAGGCTCTGGCACACGAGCAGAAACAATAGCAATAAGACCTTCACTTGCATCATCACCAGAAATTTTTACATCTTTTTCTTTTGCTGCACCATTTTGAGTGTTGTAATTAGAAATAACACGAGTAAGTCCAGCTCTAAAACCAGCTTCATGTGTACCACCGTTTGGTGTACGGATGTTATTTACAAATGATGCAAGTTTCTCTTCATAAGAGTCATTATACATAAGAGCAATATCAAACTCTATATCTTCAATTTTTGCTGTAAATGAATAAACTTGAGCTACTATCTCTTTTTTATTCATATCTGCAACATACTGAGCTATACCACCCTCAAAGTGATATTCTTCTTTTTTATCTGTTCTTTCATCTTCAAAAATAATAGTTATAAAAGGATTAAGGTATGCTAATTCTTTAAATCTTTTTGATAAATACTCATATTCAAATGTTATAGTTTCTGTAAAGATGCTCGGATCTGGTGAAAATTCAATCGTTGTACCAGTTTTACGAGTTTTTCCAACTATTGCTAAAGCTTCTTGAGGAATACCCCCCTTAAAGTTTTGTTCAAAAATCTCTTTTTCTCTATAAATAGTCATTTTTAGATCAGCTGAGAGTGCATTTACAACAGATACACCAACACCGTGAAGACCACCAGAGACTTTATAAGTATCTTTATCAAACTTACCACCGGCGTGAAGAACTGTTAAAACAACTGTTGCAGCACTCATTCCTTCTGTTGGATGCATATCTGTAGGAATACCACGACCATTGTCAGATACTCTACAAGTGCCCTCTTTAGTCAGTATTATATTAATAGTGTCACAATGACCAGCCATTGCCTCATCTATAGAATTATCAATAACTTCATAAACTAAATGATGAAGACCTCTATGACCTGTATCACCAATATACATTCCAGGTCTTTTTCTAACAGCTTCTAAACCTTTAAGGACTTTAATATTACTAGCACCGTAATTTTCCATTAACATCTCCATATAGCCATTTTGGCATAATTGAAGATATTCTATCCAATCTTTACTAAAATAAAGTTTTATGAAATTTTTTTATAGGAAATGTGGAGTATTTACTCCACAAAATGTGAAGTAAATTATAAAATCTTTAGATTTATATAACGATAGGCATAACTACTGTTTTAAAGTTATTATCAACTAGTAAAAAAGGTAAATTACCTTCATTTAGTCCTATGCTAAATTCAGAAGAATTAATAGAATTTAAAAAGTCTAAAAGGTATTTTGAATTGATTGCTATAACAAACTCTTCTGTAAAATTTGTATTGTAACTTATCTCTGTTTTTGCTTCTATATTATCATCACTTAATGATTCAAAAGTTATAAAATTATTTAAAAAAGTAATTTTAACATCTGAAGATATTGTAGTTATTTGTTTTATAGAATCAATCATAATTGCTTTTGGTAAAATTAATGTATTAGAAACTTCTTTTGGAATAATTCTAGAATACTCAGGAAATTTCCCATTTATTAATTTTGTAAAAAAGGTATATTGCTCTGAATGAATAATTAAATTAGTGTCATCATAATATAGTTCTATATTATCAAAGAAAAGTTTTTGAATTTCTACAATAGCTTTTTTTGGAAGAATTATTGATAATTCACTTGTACTTTTATTTTCAATATTAACAATAGCTAATCTTCTTGTGTCTGTAGCTGCAAAGTTGATACTCTCTTGTTTTATATCTATTAGAGCACCATTTAATTCAAATTTAGGATTATTAGTGTCAATAGCTGGTGTTATTTTTTTAAGAGATTCAATTAAAGAGTGAGATTCAATTGATATACGAGATTTTCCTTCATAGCTTGGAAATTCAGGAAATTCATTATAAGAAAAAGTAGGTAGTTTAAAGTTAGAATGAGATTGTGAAATATATAACATTTCATTTTTAATTTCTAAATTTATTTCTCCATCTTTTAAAATTCTAATAATGTCTAATAATTTTTTACCATTGGCTGTAGTACTACCTGTAGATATTACATTTACTTTATCAGTAGATACTTCTAGACCTATCTCATAATCAGTAGCTTGTATAGTCAGTCTAGAATCATTAACATTTATATAAACATGAGAAGTTATTTGTGAAGTATCTTTTTTTTCTAAAAATGGCTGAGCATGAACTAGTATGTTTTCTATGATTGATTTAGAAACAGTAATTTTCATATGAATTCCTATAATTATATAATATTTTAGTATGTAGTAGTAGGGGTGTGTGATTATGTGAATATCACCTCTTCCTTCCTATTTTAAGAGTTCTTTTGATGTGATGAACCAAGTCAACTCTTTTCACACCTATTCACTTTTATGATTATATCTTTTTTTTTTATCAAATGTGTCATTTTTAAGAGACTGAAGTTACTTTATTGGTTAATTCTTCAATTTTAACTTTAAAATCTTCATCATTTTTCATTAGCTCATTAATTTTTTTAAGTGTGTGACTTATGGCTGTATGGTCTTTCATCCCAAAATATTGAGCTAGTTGAGGCATAGTATTTTGTGTTAGCTCACGACATAAATAAATAGATATTCTTCTAGCATAAACTAAATTCTTACTTCTACCTTTTGAACGAATCTCAGTTGGTTTTATATTTAAATCTTTTGCTACATTATTTGTAATAATATCAAGAGTTAAATTAGCACGATTTTCTTGAAGCTGATCTTTTAATACATTTTTAGTAAATGCTAAATCAATATCAATATGCATTAGTTGTGAATAAGCATGAAGCTTGGAAAGAATTCCCTCTATTTCACGAACATTACTCTCTATAACAGTTGCTATATAATTAATAATGTCATTAGAGAGTTTTACTTTATTAATTTCACATTTTTTCTTGATAATTGCTATTTTAGTTTCTAACTCAGGAGGTTGAATATCTGCTACTAGTCCCCATTCAAACCTACTTTGAAGTCTTTTCTCTAAACCACCTATTTTCTTTGGATGCTTATCAGCAGTAAGTATAATCTGTTTACCACTACCTTTAAGAGCTTCAAATGTATGAAAAAATTCTTCTTGAATACCCTCTTTATTACTTAGAAATTGAATATCATCTATAAGTAATACATCACATTTACGATATTTTTCTTGAAATGAAGGCATAGTTTTATTTCTTACATGACGAATAAAGTCATTTAAAAACTGTTCAACTGATGTATATATAACACTTTTACCTTGATTTTGAAAAACGTTTCCGGCAGCTTGCATAAGGTGAGTTTTACCTAAACCAACACCACCATAAATAAAAAGAGGATTATATACCTCTCCAGCTTTTTCACTAACACTTTTTACAGCGGCATAAGCAAACTGATTAGATCCACCAACCATAAAGTTATCAAAAGTATGAGATGGGTTTAGTAGAGAGTGCTGTGGTTTTTGCTCAGTTTTTTGTTTTTTTACTTTTGCATCTAATGAGTTCTTAAGTGTTATTCTTACACTTACCTTAGAACCATTCTTAACTTCAAAGAGATGAGCAATTTTTTCACTATATTTACTTTTAATCCAGTTACTAATAAGAGCATTAGGAGCGTAAAAAATAGCTAAATCACTTGATGACTTCTTAGCATCATAAGTAAGTTGTTTAATATATCTATTATATTGTACTTCTGTTATCTCTTCTTTTAGCAGTTCTAGAACTTCTTGACCTATATTCAC